>CAZBAP010000003.1:0-472433 GCA_964489795.1 uncultured Flavipsychrobacter sp. | reverse complement strand
TGGCTGTTAACGGCGGGCTTACACCCGGCTACCAGTGGTCAGTTAACGGGATATCTGTTGGCAGCAGTTCGGGCAGCTATACGTACTTCCCGCTGGACGGCGATGTGGTGCGAGTGCAGCTGAGCAGCAGTGCCGCGTGCGCTACACCTGTGGTGGTGAGCCATGTGATGACCGTGCGAGTGAATACCCCCGAACTTCCGTCTGTGGCAGTGACTGCGATGCCCGGCACTACGCTGTGCCAGGGTACATCGGCAACGTTCACGGCGGTACCATCGTATGGCGGCCCGGCCCCGACATACCTGTGGCTGAAGAACAATATCGTTATGGACTCGTCGCTGAGTTACAGCTATGTGCCTGCCGATGGTGATGTGATCACCTGTGAGCTGAGGAGCAACTACCGTTGCCGTCTTGCGGACACGGCAGTAAGTGCGGCCCATACCATGCATGTATCTACGCCTGTAACCCCTGTGGTGAGTATTGATGCTACCCCCGGCCTGAACATAAGCGCGGGGCAACTGACGACACTGACGGCAGCGGTAACGAACGGGGTACCCTCACCGAGCTACCAGTGGCAGGTGAATGGCCTGGATATAGTAGGTGCGACCTTTGCCAACTTTGTGAACAATACATACGCAGACCTTGATGTGGTGACGTGTAATGTACGCAGCGGGGGAGTATGCGCGGGAGTATTGGGCACTAAGTCAGTGACCATCCATGTATATGGTGTAGGTGTGGCACAGGTGAGCGGCGGTGCAGACCTGCAGGTGATACCTAACCCTAACAAGGGCACGTTCCGGGTGAGGGGTACGGCAGGTAACGCAACGGATGAGGCAGTGACGGTGGAAGTAACAAACATGCTGGGCCAGGTGGTGTACCACAGCGCAGGAATGTCGAAGGGCAATGAAGTGAATGAGCAGGTGAGCATGGACAACATAGCCAACGGCATGTACCTGCTGAGCATCCATAAGGGCGGCGACACAAAGGTGTTCCACCTGGTGATAGAACAATAGATGTAATAAGTACGATAAATAATAAATGGGCGGAGTCATCACTCCGCCCATTTTATGTTCTTACTTTTATGTTTACTTGCTCACTTTCATCAGGAAATCATTAGAGAAGTGTACGTTATACCCACCAGTCCATTTTATGTGCTGCCATTCGTCTGTAGGACTAATCTTCTCGGTTATTTCATCATTGGTTATAGTAATGGGCAGAGAAAAACCGGCTACAACACGTGAAAACCTATAGCTGAGCTGATTGTCTTTAATTGAGTATTCCAGTATCGGTATATTCGCATGGCGCAGGTACTGGTCAAAGAAGGCCTTCAGTTCTAATCCTGTATGCCCGGATATATACTCTTCTACCTGTTTTGTGGTCACCGTCTGGTGATAAAAATCTTTTCCCAGGCCACGCATCATAGCCCTGAATTTTTCGTCGTCGTTGGTCATTACGCGAATCATGTGCATTATCGCGGCGCCCTTATCATAGATATCGCCCGATCCTTCTTCATTCACTCCATATTCACCTATCATAGGCTTGTCGTTCCTAATACCACGCCACTCGCCGCGGCAATACTTGAATGCCTTTTCTTTGCCCAGCAGGCATTCTGTAAATAGTGCTTCAGAATAGCAGGTGATGCCCTCATGTATCCAGTTGTCTGCCATGTCTTTGCCAGTTATGTTGTTACCAAACCATTCGTGGCCGCTCTCGTGGATAATGATATAATCAAACTCAAGCCCGTAGCCTGTGGCTGTGCGGTCAAAACCCAAGTAGCCCATCTTGTACTTATTGCCATAGGCTATAGCTCCCTGGTGTTCCATACCCAGATAGGGTGCTTCTACCAGTTTATAACCATCCTCATAAAAAGGGTAGGGGCCCATCCAGTATTCAAAACAGTGGATCATTTGTTTTACTACCGCGAACTGTTTTCTGGCCTTATCCTCGTTGTCACGCAGCGCGTAGAAATCAAGGTCCAGCTTACCTTTCTCACCCATCAGCGTGTCATGCCAGTGCACATAATCGCCAATATAGAAGGTGACGTCATAATTGTTGATGGGGTTCTTTACTTCCCAGCCGGAGATACTTGGCTTGAGCCCCGGTACCGCTGATGAATCTACATTTAGTTCCCGCCCATTGCTTATAGCATAGTATCCGGGCACGAAAAATCGCATGGCCATGCCACTATCCGGTTCATCCCATTGCGCGTCTTTGCATGGCCACCATACACTGGCACCCAGTCCCTGGCAGGATACAGATACCCATAGCTTTCCATTGTCGTCATGTTTCCAACTGAAGCCACCATCCCAGGGCGGGTTTACAGCAGCCCGTGGCGCGCCATGGTAATACAGCGTTACAAGGTGCAGCTCACCGGTATGCATTTTGTTAAAAGCGTATTTTACCCACCACACATTACCTTCTTTCACTACAGGCAGCATCCTGTTTTTATCTTTGAGATTTGCAGCCATCAGCATCACGCTGTCCAGTATCATAGGCTCCTGCAGGTCTATCTGCATGCTGTCGCCCGGCTGTTGTGTTACCCTAAACAGTATCTGGTTTGTACCGCCAATGCTTTTGTTGGCGGTATCAAATGCTACCTGCAGGTCATACCGTACCACATCCCACCATGCGCGGCCACTGCCATTGCTGCCACGCAGCGTATCGGCATGGGTAAAAGCAAGTGTGGTATTTGCCGGGAGCAAATACCACACTAAAAAAAGACTACGTATTATTTTCATTATACTTAATTTTCAAAACTGACCAGTTCTACGTCAAAGATAAGGACAGAATTAGCAGGGATCACCCCCCCAACCGCGCGAGGGCCATAAGCCAGATCCGAAGGAAGAAAGAAAGTAGCCCTTGTTCCTTTTTGCAGCAACTGCACGCCTTCGTCCCAGCCTTTGATCACCCGGCCCATGCCAAGTGTAAAAGAAAATGGGTCTCTGCCGTTCACAGGCTTGTAGTTTTCATCTACGTTGGCATCAAACTGTTTGCCGTCCAGTAATTTACCCCTGTAGTTCATTACTACTTTTTTTCCTACCTGCGGGTGCGCGCCCTCACCGGGCGTTGTTATCCTGTAGTACAGTCCTGACGCAGTTTTTTCCGGCTGTATTTTGTTGGCAGTGAAGTAGTCTTGCAGCAGCTTGTCGTCTATCGCTTTCTGGTCCTGGGCAAAAAGCATATTGCTGAAAAAAGCCGAAGCAAGGATCATGATACCGGTAATAATGTTCTTTGTCATTTTAGGTGTTGTTTAACAGTTAATAATAGGATACAACTAATTACTTATCAATACCGGTTACTTCTACGTCAAACATCAGCACGGTGTTTGGCGGTATCTGTCCGCCCGCGCCCTGCGCCCCATAGGCGAGGCCCGAGGGTATGTAGAAGGTGCCCTTGCTGCCAAGTTTCAGTAATTGCACGCCTTCGTCCCAGCCCTTGATCACCATGCCCTTGCCCAATTCGAATGTGAATGGTTGTACATGCTTGAACTGAGGGTCGGTATTTGAGTCAAACGTTTTACCGTCCAGCGTTTTGCCGGTGTAGTTCATCGTCACTTTCTTGCCTGGTTTTGCGAAGTCGCCAAGCCCTTTCTGTGATATTGTGTAATACAGGCCCGATGCAGTTTTTGTAGGGTGGATATCATTGGCTTTAAAGTAATCCTGAAGCAGCTTATCATCTATTTTGGCCTGGTCAGGGGCTTCCGAAACTTCTACTTCAAATATGAGTATTGAATTGGCAGGGATGTTGCTGCGTTCCAGGCTGCCATAGGCAAGGTAAGAAGGAATAAAGAACTTAGCCTTCGATCCTATATTCAACAGTTGCAGACCTTCATCCCAGCCTTTTATTACGCGGCCCTTTCCTACTTCCAGCACAAATGGCTGAACGTGGTGGAACATGGTATCCGTGTTAGAGTCAAACTTCTTCCCGTCCATGAACATACCGGTATAATTCACGTTTACCGCCTCGCCGGCTTTTACCTTCTCGCCCTTTCCTTCTTCTTCTACTGTATAATAAAGGCCCGATGCTGTTTTGGTTGCCTTGATGTCATTTTTAGCGAAGTAGTCTTTCAGCAGTTTGTCATCTATGCCTTTTTGTTTCTCTGCCTGTTCGGTCATTTGCTTTTCGGTAAGGCATGATTCCAGGGTTACGTTGTATATGAGGTAGCCGCCCTTGTTATCCATCCATGCCTGGTACCTGTTATTCTTTTTCAGGGAGTCAAGCGGGAACCTGATCACCGCGCTGTCGCCTACCGTCATGAAAGGGAACACCTCTACAGGGTCACCATTCTCACGCGGCTTTGCCAGTACAAAAGGAACCGGTTTATTGCCGTTCATTTTCCTTGAGTCGAACAGTACGCTATCACCTATGCTATAGCTCAGGTTTATTTCCAGGTGGTCAGATATTTTGGGTTTCTGCTTGCCTGTACCGTGTTTTGCTATTTTGTAGTCAATACCGCTCGGCAGTTTTGTATAACCATCACCCTTTGCTGTATGTGCGGCGGTGCTTTTCTTTTCCTGGGCGTGCGAGGCGGTTGTGAATAAGCAACAACCCAGCGCCAGCATCCCGAGTAATAAAGTTGATTGAGGTTTTTTGTTCATTAAAACGTATTTTATAGTAATAATAATCCGGGTTTAATAAAAGAATTGAGGTATTACTGTGCAGGCGCCGGTGGTGCCTGGTTGCCCTGGGTTCCGTCTTTTATATCCAGTACTTCCACATTAAATACAAGTATAGAGTTAGGTGCTATGTCAGGGCTTGGGCTTTGTGAGCCATAAGCCAGTGGCGACGGGATATAGAAAGTAGCTTTGCTGCCTTTTTTCAGCAGGGCCACACCTTCGTCCCAACCTTTTATTACCTGGTGAGCGCCCAGTGGGAAAGTAAATGGTTCCCTGTCTTTCAGTTTCTTGAAATTTTCGTCTACGTTGGCGTCAAATTGTTTGCCTTCCAGTGTCTTGCCTATGTAGTTCATGGTTACCATCTGGCCTTCCTTTGCGGTAGCGCCGGTACCTTCTTTGCTGATGGTGTAATACAGGCCTGATGCGGTTTTAGTAGCTTTAATGTTGTTTTTAGCCAGGTACTCCTGCAGTATTTTATCGTCTATTGGCATCTGCACTGCAGCCTTCTGCTCCATTTCTTTCTGCATCTCAGCCTGCTTTGCCTCCATTTCCTTCTTGTATTCGTCCATAGATTTTATGGCGGCAACAGACAGTGATACGGTGATCATTTTACCTTTCTTCAACCATGGTGGCAATTGCTGTCCCGGCTGTGGCGGGTTAGCTTTCAGCAGGGTATCGCACGATATCCTTACAACTGCGCTGTCACCTGCAGACAGCTTGGTGAAAACTGCCTGGAACTGCCCGCTGTTTTTTACTTCTTCCACACGCAGACCTACAGGCTTGCCCTGCTGCTGGGCGCGTGAGTCGGCAAGTACCATTGTATCGGCTTTCGCCAGTATGTGAACTTCAATTATATCACCTATCTGCGCTGTTTTGCCGGGAGCGTCTTTGATGATCTTGTACTCAATTCCTTTCAGTTTTTTGAAATCGCTGTTGCTGCTGCAACCTGTGAGGCCCGCGAGCGATGCGCTGATCAGGGCGATACTTAGAATTCGTGTTGTCATTTTTGTGGTTTTACTTGCTGTTTTTTTATTTTGGGTGAATATCGGACAAAATTTTCTTAAAATATACAATAGTTTCGTTAAATGATGTTTTGGTGCGCCCGCCTGATGCGTTGAAGTGGCCGCCCCCATCAAAATAGAGCCGGGCCACATTACTTACATCAAAGTTGCCTTTGCTGCGGAACGACAGCTTTACTTCATCGCTGCGCTCTGTGATCAGGGTGGCAAATTTTATACCGGTTATGCTCAGTGGATAGTTCACTAACCCCTCTGTATCACCGCTCTGCACACCAAACAGGTTCATGTCTTTACGAGACAGCGATATAAGCGCCGAATTATATTTCCTGAATACTTCCATGCGCTCTATGAGTACATAACCCAGGAAACGCATACGGCCTTCGCTCCACGAGTCGTATACAGCCTCATGTATGCGGGTATGGTCAAGGCCGCGGCCTATAAGGTCGGCAGCCATCAGGTGCACAGATGCTGTTGTTATCGGGAATTTGAAAGAGCCCGTATCCGTCAGTACCCCTGTGTACAGGCATGCTGCTATATCAAGGTCTATAAGTGCATTGTCGCCGCATAAGTTTATGAAGTCATAGACCATTTCGCACGTGCTGCTTTTTTCCGGCTGCGACATGCCATAGTCCCATACCGGCTTCGGAAACAGGTGATGGTCTATAAGTATTTTGGTATGCGTGGCATCGGCCAGCGGCTGCTCCAGGTGCTTGGTACGGTTATAGTCGTTAAAGTCTACGCAAAAAATAATGTCAGCATCGGCCAGTGCCACCTTTGCAGCGTCAGTTTGTGCTTCATAATTCAGCATGGTGCTCACACCGGGCATCCACTCCAGGAAATCGGGAATAGACCCAGGCGATACAGCAGCCACTGTATGGCCTTTCTTTCTCAGGTACAGCGCCAGCCCCAGCATGCTGCCTATCGCATCACCATCGGGTTTATGATGGGTAGTGATAAATATCTTCCTGGGTGATTGCAGTAAGGGAAAAGCGTCTTGTATCGGCTGCATCTGTATATTCCTTGCCCCTTTTGGGCGTTCATTTTTAATTTGGCCTGCAAAGGTACTTTTTCTTGCCAAATACCGAATTTTTTTATGGTTTATGGCGTTAAAATTTTCATATAGATAATTATTAACCAAAACTTTAAATGCCGGTATTGATACTTTTTTAACTTTTGCAGTATCGCTTTTCAATTACCTTTGCGCCGTTAGTTAAAAAACACTTATTATATGTCTAATCGTACATTCACAATGATCAAGCCTGACGCTGTAAAAGCAGGCAATATTGGAAATATTTTACAGATGATAAACGCCGCGGGTTTCCGTATCGTTGCCATGAAATACCTGAAGATCAGCAAGGCACAGGCTGAGCAGTTTTACGAGGTGCATGCAGCACGCCCGTTTTATGGCGAGCTTACCGACTTTATGAGCAGCGGCCCTATAGTAGCTGCAATACTGGAAAAAGACAATGCCGTTGCCGATTTCCGTAAGTTGATAGGTGCCACCAACCCTGCCCAGGCAGAAGAAGGTACCATACGCAAAAAATACGCTGCCTCAGTAGGCGAGAATGCGGTTCATGGCTCTGACAGCGATGAGAATGCCGCAATAGAAGGCAACTTCTTCTTTAGCGGCCTTGAGCGTTTCTAATAATAAGCGATATAAGATAGTTACAGAAGCCATCCGCGAGGGTGGCTTTTGCAATTTATATTGTTTAGATGGGCGCCATTTAGACGTTCTATAAACAAACAAATAAGGAGGGCTGTAAACTGAAAGTGAGCAGGCAATAAAAAAAGTCCCGGGCAAAACCGGGACTTAGTGCATGAAACTGATGTAGGGTGTATAGCAATTGCCGGGTCTATAGTGCGTTACTTAACCAACTTATAACCAATTGTAAAACGGAAATACGGAGTTGAGAGTGCTGTATTGATATTGTAACCCGCCTGCACATTTGGCTTTACACTGGCCTGTTGTATAAGCCCGTCCATCAGCCACCTGTTCCTGAATTCGTAGCTGAAGCCAAGCATATAACCCACACGCCATGTACTTTCTTTGCTGCCGGTATATAATGGTCCGTTATAGTCGGCAAGCGGAGTGCCATGATACTTGATCACATTGTCAATAGGCCCGGGCGCGGGGGCTGGGCCATATACCTGTCCCAGGCTGTAGGTAGTGTCATTGACCAATATGCCGGTATGCGTTGTGGTTTTTTCATCCACAGATACCAGTTGACTGTATATTATGTTTACACCACCGTAAACAGAGAATGTTTTGCTGATGTTGTATTTGAGCAGCAGCGGCACTTCCAGTTCCATGTAGGTATTGTTAATGGAGTAGGTCTTTACAATAGAGTCGTGGGTCTGGCTATAAGCATTGTGCCAGAGCCATAGCGAATCAACGGGGGGCACAAATACCAGCACACTGTCTGTATACTGTGTTACTGTGCCGTCATTCGCTTTATAATATGATGCAGGTGAGCCTATACGTCTGCTGTCGGCATGGGCATACTTCACAGCAGGCTGTGTCATGATCGCGAACTTAGGGCTAAGGTTAAATTGCAGGTAAGGTGATAATACGAATTTTCTAGCGCCGTCATTATCAAATCCGGATTCATAACCGCCCTTTATGCCCAGCTCAAATTTATTAAAATGAGGCTTTGCAGATTTCTTTGGAGCATTTTTTGAAGGGGCGATCTGGTTGTTCTTGCTGACAGGCTGCGGTTTTTTGGTTTGTTCTGAAGGCTTTTTATCCGCGGTTGCGTCATCGCTTTCTGTTTCGGCAGGCTGGGGGTTTGCGAGGCTGCTGTTGTATATATTCTGTCGTTGTGGCTTTTGATCCCGGTCTTCTGCGTCATTATCGTTCATGCCTGCTGTTCCTTGTTTGCTATTGCCATGCGTTTTAATACCGGTATACCGCTTTGATACTATATGTTGCTTTCTGCCAGTGTTACCGCTTGCTTGCCGGTTTGCCTTTTCACTAGTCCCCGTGGCTGCATTTCCTTCTTTGTTACTGTTGTCTGCTCTGTGCCCGGCGGCATCATTCGTTAATGTATTCGGTGTGGTGGCTGATGATGTGTTATTATTATTGTTTTGGTTACTGTTATTATTAACTTCATTGTTACGGGCATCGGTATTGTTGCTGCTACTTATATTGCCTGCGCCCGGGTTTGGTGCATTATTGCTCACGTTATTTGCTGCTGGTGAGCCGGAATGCCCATTTTCGGCAGATGCCATATTCCTGCTGCCGGAATAGGTGGACGCCGGAAAGTTCTTCATCACTGTAACGCCAAGCAGGAACAACAGGCACAGCAGCGTCATATATTTCAGCGCGTTGCCCGGCGCCCCGGCGCCTCCGGCCTTGCCGGCAAGCTTTTGTTCCAGGGCATGCCACGCAGCGGGTGGCGGAGTCTCGGCATAGTTGCTGAGCTCATCCCTGAACAGGTCATCAATACTTTTTCGATTCTCTTCCATTGTTTATGAATTACTTCATTAATGCGGTTACTTTTTCTTTCAGTCGCCTGCGGGCATCATTCAGGTGCCATCGGCTATTATTATCGTTAATATTCAATATCGTTCCTATTTCTTTATGCGAGTAGTTCTCAAATACATACAGGTTGAAGACTGTTCGCTGGGCATCTGGCAGTTCCTGCACCAGTTTCAGCAATTCCTTATGTGCTATCTTGGATACTGACTCGCTGGGTACGTATGCGTCCTCCGGCTGCACTTCCCGGTGCGGCTCATTTTTTATGGTTTTTCTCAGGTGGTCTGTTGCAGTATTAACCACTATCCGCCTTATCCAGCCTTCAAAAGGCCCCTGGAAGCTGAATGTATCCAGCTTGGTCAGCACTTTAAAAAAAGCGTCATTCAATATTTCCTGTGCCAGCTCTTCATTGTTGTACAAGTACCGCCTTATTGTTCCATACGCAGCCGGTGAGTAGATGTCATACAGCTTTTTTTGAGCGCCCTGAGACCCGGCAATACTCTCCCGTATCAGTATGCTCAGCTCATTTGTTGCTGAGTATGGCTGCTCCGATGCCGAATACCTGGCGCTTATTTTTAAAATTTCCGACAACTACAGATGTTTATCCTTTTGTTACGTATTAGTTTTCAGCAATTGTATAGACGAGACCTACTATTAAAATGTTAGGCGACAAAAAATATTTTTTGCAATTACTAACATTTATAGGAGTTCGCTCGTCAGTATGCGCAGCCAAAAGTGTGCCTTGTCATATTTGTATTTTTTTGGCATTGTTTTTGACGCTAAAAAATATGATGTAAGTTAGTTCTGTGGTCTGATAATTCGTTTATTTTGCTTCTTGTTTTACTAATTCAAGTTAATGAATAAAAGCCTCATTATGAAAAAAAGTGGATTGTTTGCTTTAGTCATTGCACTACTCATCACCAATGTTACTGTACGTGCGCAGGTATCTTCTCTTTATGAGAATTTTAATGTTTCGTGCGCTACGCCTACCGGCTTCCCATCCGGCTGGCTGTTGTACAATCCCATTAGCACTACAACTCCCGATGGCGCATGGCACTGCACAGCCACTAATGGGCGCGCTGATAACCTGGGTTCCCCCACGCCGGGTATTACCTGCACTGATGTATGGAGCGGGGGCTTTCACCTGGATACGTCTTATCTAATCACGCCGCAGTTGTTATTATCATCTTACACAAATGCATACCTTCATTTTGACACCAAAGCGGATTCTATCACCGCCGGTGGTAAACTATATGTGCTTATTACGGCGGACTCCGGCGCACCGTCAACGTTTTTTTACGTTGATTCCACATCTTCTGTCACACCTACGTTTAGCGTTGCTGACTCTGTAGGCTGGGTTACGCATGAAGCCAACCTTTCTTCTTATTGTGGTGTTTGGGCCCAACCAATTTATATTGCTTTTCGTTATGTAGCACCGGCCACATCCGGTAGTGCCTGGTATCTCGATAACGTGAATATTTCCTCCGTTCGCCTTAATGTGCCGGGTACCGGTAAAGAGATATTACCGCTTACTGTGTTGGGCGCAAGTAGCCCTTCACATATCGCATTGTCTGTAGGCAGCAGAGGGGGGGCCAATATCAATATGGTCATTACAGATCTAATGGGCAGGGTAGTGCATCACGAAATATTGAATGTTAACGGAGGGTCAGAAGTACACAACATCGATGATTTAAACCTGGCACCCGGCATGTATTTTATTAAGGCCGGTAATGGTAATTCTTATGGAGTTACAAAGGTGATTATACAATAAACGCTTGTTTTTAGCTGAATTTCAATAAGTTGAGTAGGTTTTATTTTATTTAAAATAAAAATATATAATATCCATCCTAACAATTAGCCCTCTTTATACGCCTATATATTTGGAAGGGTATATGCCCGGACAAGACAGCCCCTGTAAATACTTCAAGAATAGTAGTATTCTGAATATACCCCGGAAAAGGGTTTAAGGTATACTAAGACATTTTTGCGATGATATCCTGCCTGTACCTATGGCAGGATATTTATTTTTCGCCCGGTTTACCAGCCAAGCAGGCTTTTTAGTTTTGCCATCCCGCTTTTGCTTACCATTACTTTTGCCCCACAATGCAGCAGGGCTACATGGCTTTCTTTTTCATAGGGCTCAATGCGCTTAAGCTGTGTTACAGGAACTAAGTAAGAACGATGAACACGAACGAAATGCTGGGGATCCAGTGTTTGTTCAATATGGGCAAGGGTGCTTTTTTTGAGATAGCTGCCGCCCTCGGTCACAATTTTTATGTAGTCGTCGTTTGCTTCGATATAATAAATATCCTGCGCCGGTATTATCCTTATCAGTCCGTTGTCTTTTACCACTATTCTATGCTGGTATCCTTCGTAGATATTCTGCTCCAGTATGGTATTTACGGCAGTGCTTTGCTTTTCCGGAACATTGCTCAGCCATTTTTGTACGGCTTTATCAAAACGCTCTTTTACTATTGGCTTAAGCAGGTAGTCTATCGCATGTGTTTCAAAGGCCTTCATAGCATATTCGTCAAAAGCAGTGGTGAATATCACCGCGGGTGGCTTATCCAGCAATTCCAACATCTCAAAACCATTGAGCCTTGGCATCTGGATATCCAGGAAGATAAGGTCCGGTTCATACTCCTGTATAGCCTTAAACCCTTCAAATCCGTCACCGCATTCTGCTACCACCGTCAGCTGCTCGTATGCGGCTATCCTTGTTCTTAACAACTGTCTTGCCAGCGGCTCATCATCTATCAGAATAACTTTGTACATATGGCTGAGGTATTTTTAATATGGTAGTGAATATTTCATTGTCTTTTTTAGTTTCAAGAAGATCGGTGCGGGCATATAAAAGATATAGCCTGCGCCTTATGCCTTCAAGGCCAAATCCAGTTCCCTTTGGTGGCTGTGTGTTGGCATCAAACGGATTGGTTACCGTAATGACCAGCATATTGTTCTCTGACGTTATGTGGATATCAATGTTTACCTCGCCTGTGCGGCCATACAGCCCGAATTTTATCGCATTCTCAAGTATGGGCTGTAACAGAAACGGGGGTAGGGTAGCGCCTTCCCTGAACTGTTGTATGATACTCACCTGTAGTCTGTCGCCAAATCTTACAGACTCAATGGCAAGGTATGATCGTATATACGCCAGCTCCTCATGCACAGGCAAGGTGTCTTCCGACTCGCGCTGTACCGAACTTCTCAGGAAGTCTGAAAGTTTGCCTATCATTTCCTGTGCTTTATCTGGTGAGATGACAATGAGGGCATTTATGGAATTAAGACTATTATACAGGAAATGCGGCTGAAGCTGCTGCCTGAGCTTGAACAGTTCGGCCTCTTTTAATAATACCGAAGCATCTGTCTGCTGCTGAAAACGGGTATCAAGTGCCACAATATTTTTGCGCAAAGCGCTGTTGGTTGCCATCCAGCTGTTCAAAATCCATACCAATAAAAAACGAATTGGTATAGAGCCCGATAACCATATCCGGTAGTCGGGATTATCCTTTACTACCCACCGTTTCAGAATTTCCCATTCCGCTCCAATAGCCGCCACGCTGATCATAACCGCTATGAGCAATGCATAAGGGTATATCACAGCCGTTGTGGGGTAGTTGCGGATGAGCAGTACTATTCCCCATGCAGACAAAGACAATATGGCCGTACTGATGCATCCGTCGTAGATCGTAAGCTGCCAGCCAAGGTGGGATACGACGTGTAGTATGTAGACATGCAGTGCAAGCACAAACAGCACCAGCATCCATACTTTAATGTGTATATTTCTTTTTGCAGAAAACAAGATGTATCAAATGTAAATAATCAAATGCGAAAAACGCCGGAACATATGAATTGCCGGCAAGGGAAATAAGGGAGATGGAAATGCAATGCCAATAGGTATTGGCATACAAAAGCAGGCTGATTTGCGGGGCTACATTGCGTTTATCCACAGCGGAGCGGGTAATATTTCCGCCTCACGCAACATGGAAAACAGTAACCCTCCGTTCTTCAGTTCCACCGGCTGAAGGTCTTTTACGGCCAGCATACGCCAGCACATTGTGCGGCCTTGCCTGTCTATAAAAGTAGACTCTTCATTTCTGCCCGCGTCACGTGCTTCGGCAAGCGCCTGGTCTACGGTGTCTGCGTATACAAGCCTCCATTGCTCTTCATACTGATCGGTTGGGAGACCTTCACATTCTATACGGTAAATGATCTGTGCTGTAAATGCTTTCATAAGTTCTCTTTTTATTCGTTGGCTAAATGCGTGCCTGGGTATATTAGTATGATTTTATTTCAATGCTTCCGAATGAGCAGCTACCTCTGAGGATAAGTATCCTTTTTGTTTCGTTGCCGGTACCTGTCTGTATTGTTCTTACATCTTCTACGCTGCCAAAAGACGGGTTGATCTCATTTTGTACTTCCCAGTTAGACGGTAATATGATCTCCACTCCACCGAATGACACCCTACAGTCCAGTACTGCTGTAGGATCTGTAATGTCTGCCTGTGTAAGGTTTATTTCGCAGCCGGCAAAAGTTACTGCTACGTTGCCGCCTCTGAAATCCTTTGATGTTACCACTTCTTTTTTGCCACCAAATGTTACATCTATATTCAGGGTGCTTTCTGCGTTTATTGATGAGCTGATACCTCCCGGCTCCCGGAATTTGTGTCTTTTAGGTTTTAAGGCGATAGCCAGCCCTACTATAATAATAATTGCGGGCCATGCGAAATCCTTAGATGGGCGGCCCATGATCATAAATTGAGGGGTGAAATTAGCGATACCAATTACTATGAGTATCCACCAGGCGTTATTCCTGAATCCGTTCTTGATCCCTATCAATAGGCCAATAACGATCAATATAGCCGGCCATGAAAATTCAAGGTCTATGCAGGGGAGCACATGCATGGTAGTGAGTAACAGGATTAGTCCTATTATAGCAATAGTGACGCCAAAGAAAACACGGCTGCGGTGCCGCTGCTCCTGGTACTGCTTATAATCTCCTCGATAAAAGTGTCTGTCGCGCATATCTTTTGATTATATAACAAAAGTATATTAGCGGGCTGCCGTTAGTAAATGGTATTAGGTGAGGAAATAAGGAATGTCGGTAAATGGGGCAATATTGTCGGTGAATGAATTGCCTTATAGTTATTTGATTATTTACATGTGTGTAAATAGTGTAATTCGACGGCTAAAATACTATTATGGCATACTGCCGGTAAAACTGATAATGGTCATGTGTTGCGTGTAAATTTCCGCTAATTTTGCAGCCAAAATAGACCAGATGTTTTTAAAGTCCATCCGCATAATTTTTGTTGCTATTGCAGTGTTGTTGTTCTCGTATGCAACCTCTGTTGCCCAGTCAAAAAAAGAACATAAGAAGAAAACAGGGTCTATCTATTTCAGTTGGGGTTACAATATGGAATGGTACACGAACTCAACCGTAGAAGTAAAGCAGAACGAGATAGGTAATAATTACAAATTGATCCATGTTAAAGGCCATGATCACAGGGGATGGGACGAAAGCGGGGGCATTTTTAATAAAGCGCTAACCATACCACAGTACAATTACAGGCTCGGGTATTATTTTAACGAGAAGCAGGATCTTGCGTTTGAGATAAACTTTGATCATACCAAGTATATCATAGGTGATGGCCAGACCGTTCATTTAAAAGGTACTCTGAATAATTCGGCTGTTGATACGAATATTGTATTTTCAGAGGGCAACGGCTTTTATTATTACCTGAACAACGGGGCGAATTTTTTATTGTTCAATATCGTAAAACGATATGGCCTTTATAGCTCCCGTACAAATTCTTTTCATCTTGACGCTACCGGTAAATTTGGTATCGGCCCCGTGATACCACATGTTGAAAACAGCTTTTTTGGCGGACGCAATGATCCCCATTTCCAGATAGGCGGCTGGAATACCGGTATTGAAACAGCGATCCGTGCTACCTTTCTGCGTTATGGATATATTGAATTCTCCCAGAAAGTAGATTATGCCCGGTACAGCGGCCTTAAAATATACAGTGGTAATGCCCGGCAGAGTTTCGGTACCTACGAGCTGATCCTCAGTGTGGGATTTATACTACCTACTACCCACAATAACCCCATGTTTGAAAAGCGGCACATATCACCTGTTAGCAGCAGCGAAGTAAATTAGGCACATCCCTGTATCCGGCATGTGTCAGCCTGTTGTGATTATAGATATTAAGTATCGTATTTATCGTTATCTTAGCGAAAACAATAAACGATATGCGCCGTATATTTACATTACTTACGTTATTGCTTGCATGTGGTCTTGCTGCCGCTCAGTCTACAGAAGATGTAGCCGTAGAGATCACGGCATCAGTTCAGACGTCACCACCCCGTATAACGCTCAACTGGAAACGAGTATCTTTTGTGAGCTGGGGGGCGCCATTCTACCGGGTGTATAAGAAATCGAAGACAGCGTTGTTCTGGGGTGCTCCTATCGCCACACTTACTACCTCAGACAGTAGTTATGTAGATAATGCTGTTATTGTAGATTCTGCATATGAGTATGCGGTCTATGCTCCTAACGATTCCTTTACCTCTACCGGCTATATCTATGCCGGTATAAAATGTCCTGCTATTCACGACAGGGGTACCATCCTGCTCATTGTAGATAGTACGTTCATTGATTCGTGTAGTGCCAGTATAACCCGCCTCATGAATGATCTCAGCGGTGATGGCTGGCAGGTGATACGCCATGACTTTTTGCGTACAACATCTGACGTTACTATCAAATCCGTCATATCAAACGATTACGCTGCTCATCCTAATGTAAAGGCTGTTTTGTTGTTGGGGCATATTGCCGTGCCATATAGCGGCGACCAGAATCCTGATGGGCACCCTGACCACCTGGGGGCCTGGCCTTCAGATGTGTACTATGCCAGTATGACCGGTTTCTGGTCTGATGTATCTGTAAACGATGTGTCGGCAGGTTATGTAGCCAACCGTAACACCCCCGGCGACGGTAAGTGGGACCAGATAGCTATCCCATCGGGCGTGCAGATGCAGGTGAGCCGCATTGATTTTTATGATATGCCTGCATTTGGAACAACAGAGGTGCAAAAGATGAATAGCTACCTGTCTAAAGACCATGTTTATAAAATGGACTCCCTGAATGTGATCCACAGGGCATTGATAGACGATCATTTCGGCTTCTTTTATGGCGAGGCGTTTGCCGCTAATGGTTTCCGTAACTTCCCGCCGCTGGTTGGGAGGGATAGTATGAGTTCGCAACCCTTTATTTCCACACTTTCATCATCTTCATACCAGTGGGCTTATGGCTGCGGTGGCGGCTCCTTTACCAGTGCCAGCGGCATAGGCAGTACCTCTAGCTTTACAGGCCCGGTAAATGCTATTTTTACAATGCTTTTTGGTAGTTACTTTGGCGATTGGAATGTGACCAACAATTTCCTCCGCGCTCCTTTGTGCGCCTCCACACCCGCGCTTACCAGTTGCTGGGCAGGACGCCCCAACTGGTATTTCCATCACATGGCGCTTGGGGATAATATAGGATACTCAGCTATGATCACGCATAACAATACCGTATCATTATATACTGCACCGTCCAACTATGGTACAGGGTGGGTGCATGTAGCTTTAATGGGTGATTTGTCGTTGAGAACCGATTATATCAAGCCGGTTCAGAATCTTACTGTTGCCACACCTTTCCACAATGGCGCTATACTTAACTGGACCGCTTCCCCTGATCCGGGTGTGATAGGATATTATGTATATCGTGCAGACAGTCAGTACGGTTATTTCACAAGACTGACCCCAACAATGATAACCGCGCTTACTTATCATGATCTTTCTGCGTCAAACGGGTTAAAATACTACATGGTACGCCCGGTGAAACTGCAATCCACGCCATCCGGCGGGTATTACAACCTTGGTGTGGGAATTACCGATACCGGCACTATACTTTCTTCTACCCTGCAGGTGCTTGCCGGTGTAAGCCCCGAGGTTAGTGTAAATGTATTTCCTAATCCGGCATTGAATGATCTTAATGTGACGGTGACAACTACCGATGCCGGCCAGGTTACTATGTATATAGTCAATCAGACCGGGCAAAGCTTCGCCCCTGTAACAAAGCTGTTAAAAGCAGGTGAGAACAAGTACTTGCTTGATGCTACCACCTTTGCACCCGGCATCTATACTTTAGTTGTGCGGTCAGGTGCAGAAGTGGTGTCTAAGAAGTGGGTGAAATTATAGAACGTAGCATAAACAAAGAAGGCGACCCCGGAGGCTGCCTTCTTTGTTTTATATGCTATTTGCCCGGAGGCGGTGGTGTCTTGATAAAGTGTACTAATGCCTGCATTAGCCCGGGGCATAATGGTAAGTCGGGATTAGCGTACGTTTCCATATTTTTCTGCCGGTCGGCAGGTGCCTGTTTCAGCACATGGTTCATGCCTTCTATTATTCTGAGCGATGCGTACCTGCTGGCATTCTTCAGCAGTGTGGCCTCTTCGGTACCCACCTGTATATCTGTTGTGCCTTGCACTACAAGTATAGGCTCTGTTATCTTTTTTATTTCACTGCCGGGGTTGTATCTTATCCATGAGCGAATGTATGGTTGCAGTGAGGCATGAAAAATATCTTTCAGGTCGGGATCAATATTCTTTACATCATAACCTTTTTTAAGGCTATCTAAGATCACATGGGCTTTGCCTGCAAGTTCTTTTGACTTTGTGCTTATTTGTTTCTCAATGATTATATCCGCAGGCTCACCAAGGCCTGCCATGGATATAAGTCCGGCTACAGGTTCCTTACCCACCGCTATAATACCTATCAGCGAACCCTCGCTATGGCCCAGCACGAAAACTTTTGAGAAACGGCTGTCATTTTTCAGCATTTTTATAAATCCTATCGCGTCTTCAACATAATCGTCAAAACTCATATTGGCCTCACTTTTTATTGATGAGGCGCTTGCGCCAATACCCCTTTTATCATATCTCAGTGTGGCTATTCCGGCATGCATAAACGAGTCTGCAAGCATTTTATACGATGCGGCTTTTACACCAAGCATGTTGTTGCCATCCCTGTCTGTTGGGCCCGACCCGGCGATGATGAGTACAACAGGCACAGGTTTATTGGTGATGTCGGGTAGTGTTAGTGTGCCGTGTATGTCACCTGTGGGTGTTTTAAGGGTTACCTGCGATTTGTCGTCGGGCGCAGTTGCCGGCATATAGGGCATAAAGCGGAAGGATTCCAGTTTATGATCGTTATTCAGCGATAGTATCAGTGACAATGTTGCCTTATCAAAATCTGTTTTGTAAAAACTTACGCCATCCTGCTCCTTTGAAAATTCAAACGATTTGATGTTGCCCAGTTGTGTATATAGTTTTTTGAAGGTTTCCTGTGTCTGGCTCAGGGGCATCAGGCTCTTACTTCTTTCAGACAGCAAGCTATATATACTGTCTGTTTCTACATGGTTGTAGAAATTCCTGAATTTGCCAAGTACGTTTTCATAGTCAGCCCTTGTTTGTGCTATTAAATGTGAGCAAGGTAGCGCCAGTGTAGCTGCCAGAATTAATTTTTTCATGAGTTTTTTTATTCAAGTGGTTTTAAATAATAGTGCATGATAAAGAACGAAGCCGTTTCTGCCAGTATCAGCCCGATGGTAAAAGTGATAATTGCTTTGCTGCCTTTCAGGTTGCATGAGATAGTATATGCATTATAAAGCAGCCCTACCATCCATATTACTATAAGTATGGTCAATACCCCTATCATGATCATAGCGGGTGTGATCATTTGCATGATCTCGTTCAGTGTTTGCGGTATGGTTGCCGGGGCATGTATCCCGAATCCGAGGATGGCGGGGATGATCATCACCCACCTGGCTAACGCTATAGTGCCGGCAACATCGGCCAGTCGTACAGATGATACCGAAAAGATACGCCCCATGAAATAAAGGATGGCGGTAGGAATACCCCAATCAATGATTTGTTCTAAAAGGTGTACCGGTAGCGTAGAAATGAATGCCGTACTATGTACGTCAATAACGCCATCAAAATGTGTACGGCTGTAATAACCGACGACAGCTGTTATTACCATCATATTGAGGCCTATTACCAGCGCCCGCGTACCTGCCAGGTATATAAAGGGATTGAAAAGCCATTTCTTCATTTTGAGGCAGTTTTGAGGTTTTTTTGATTCAATTCTATTTTTTGAATTATATCGTCGAGCAGGTTGCGCACGGTAGGGTAGCTGAAGCCCAGTTGCTGGGCCATGATCTTCAGGCTGCCGCTGCTTTTCACAAATGCCACAATAAAATTTTGCTCTTCCTCAGAAAGGCTTGCAAGCAGTGGCAAATCGAAAATACCGGATACTTCGGTATCGCATCGTTCACATACAAGGCTCTTGACCTTCAACGTGGTAGCGCAACTGGGGCACGTATGTGGTAACTTTTTTTGCATATTGTTTCACAAAAATAAAAATAATTTCAATAAAATTGATTTTTAAATCAATTTTATTGAAAAATGTTATAAAATTATTTTCAATTGATACGTAACCTTATAATTTATATCATGGTTGGCATGAGTATTCAGTTAGGTGTGAGAGCTTCTGTATGGATCGATAACGATAACTACTGAAAATCAAAAACCCGGCATTGCCGGGTTTTTGCTGTATAATATAAGCTTAGAAAATTATTTTTTCTTTTCAGCAGGTTTAGCTGCTGCTGCTGCCGGAGCTGCTTTAGCTGCGGCGCCCGCAGCCGGTGCTGCTGCCGCTGCTGCAGTCTCTTCCTGGCGCAGCGCACGGGTAGTAACTACCGATGCTATAGGAATACGGGGAGAGTTGAGTATTTCCATATTGTCGGCCTTTACATCTTCCACGCGGATATTGCCGTGAAGCTGCAGGTTGGTCAGATCCACGCTGATATTTTCAGTCAGGTGTTTTGGATAAGTACGCACGTTGAGCGATTTGATCTTCAGTTCCAGGCGACCACCGTCTTTCACACCCTGTGCCTGCCCGTGGAATTTAATAGGCAGTGTAGCATTGATCTTGCGGTCTTCTACAAGTTCCAGGAAGTCAATATGGTTCAGTTCATCAGTCACAACATCAAACTGCAGGTCTTTCATAATAGCCCTGTAGGTAGTACCATCAACAGATATCTCAGCAAGCTGGAAATCGGGAGTGTAGACGAGCGTGCGGAAAGCCATAACAGGCGCGCTGAAATGGATCGTTTCTTTACCTCCGTATATTACGGCAGGTACGTGGTCTTCAGAACGAAGATGGCGTGTAGCTTTTTTGCCAAGGTCGCTTCTTTTTTTACCTTCAATTTTTACACTTTTCATTTTACTTGTTTTTTTCTTCCAGTCACGGGCGCTTTTCCGCCAAACATCCGTACTGAAATCCGTTTTAATAATAAAGGTTACCCATTTGCGGGGGCGGATTTTTTTGTATAAACAGTCGTTACTATTTCAATTACTTTTTATTGCTATGAATAAACAAAGAACTTATTGATTTGTTTTCAAAAGTATTTCTAATCGCTACCGCAAACAGGTCGCCGGTTGGTAATACTTTTATTTTACTGCACTCCTTTTTGAGCGGGATGGTATCGCACACTACCAATTCTTCCAGCTCAGAATTCTGTATGTTCTCGTAGGCATTACCACTTAACACCGGGTGTGTGCAAAAAGCCCGAACCGATAATGCGCCTTTTTCTTTCAATATCATCGCCGATTTGCACAAAGTCCCCGCAGTATCGCATATATCGTCTATTAATACTATATTCCTGCCTGTTACGTCACCTATTACGGTCATTGCTGCTATTTCGTTGGCACGCTTTCTTTGCTTGTCGCAAATCACCATATCCGCCTCAAAATACTTGGCAACTTCACGTACCCTGTTGGTACTACCCACGTCAGGGGCCGCAAAGGTAAGGTTTTCTATCTTAAGTTTTTCAATATACGGGATAAAAATTGCAGATGAATCCAGGTGATCCACCGGTATATCAAAAAAACCTTGTATTTGAGGGGCATGGAGATCCATAGTCATCACACGGTTAGCACCTGCCTTGGCCAGTATATTGGCTACCAGTTTGGAGGCTATAGCTACACGGGGCTTGTCCTTTCTGTCCTGGCGGGCATAGCCGAAGTAGGGTATAACAGCTGTAATGTAGCCGGCAGATGCCCTGCGTGCCGCGTCTATCATCATAAGCAGTTCCATCAGGTTATCTGACGGTGCGTAAGTAGCCTGTACAAGGAAAACATAGTCACCACGGATGGACTCCTGAAAAACCGGCTGAAATTCACCATCACTGAATTTCTGGATCGTTAAAGCTCCGAGCGACTTTCCGAAGTTTTTTGCTATTTTTTCTGCCAGGTAAGTGGACGCATTACCCGCAAAGATCTTTACTGATGCATTCATTGTGTAAGAAATGATGGCAAAGGTAATAAAAACCCTAAGCCCGGAACGAGCTTTTTTCCCCAAAGTGCTAACAAATACATTTCTTTTAAAAACATACCGTTTGTACCCCACTTACTCAAATATCAGATCGGAGCTTGGCTAATTTTATTACAAACAATATTGTATATTTATATAAAATACCATGTTATGAAGCTAACTATCTTCTTTGTAGCTGTTTGTTGTACCGTCGTTTTTTTTACGGCTTGTAAAAAGAACGATAATACGCCACTCCAACAGAAGTTGTTGGTAGCAGGCAAATGGGTGCTGACGGCCTGTACCGCCACTACAAATTATTTGGGTAACGATACCACTATAGATGTTTATGCAACGATGGATGCTTGTGAGAAAGATAACATCATGACGTTTGCCAACAATGGCATAGCAACTCTCGATGAAGGTGCCGACGTATGCCCTGGCAAAACTCAGACATCAACAGCCACTTGGTTTTTGCTTGATAATAATACTAAGATCGCAATAATAGACAGTAATCCGGATACCATGGGACTTGATGTTACCAGCACACAAATGCAACTTACGCTAGCTAAGCTAAATACGTCCGGATCACCTATAAGCTACATTTATACATATAATAACATCAGGTGATGGCAGCGGCTTTTGATCGTCAGGATTTTGGATGAAAGTATTCCCAGATTACTCGCGCCTTCGATGCGCCGACCACTCTTGTCAACTCCCTTTCAGTTAATGTTTTAATATTTTTTACTGAGCGGAACTCCTTTAACAAAGTAGTAGCGGTACTTTCACCTATCCCCGGAATTTCTTCCAGCTCGTTTTTAAAAGTGCCCTTGCTGCGTATCTGGCGGTGAAAGGTGATACCAAATCTGTGTACCTCGTCGCGTATCCGGCGCACAAGCAGGTGGGCCGGGGAGTCGTAGGGGAGTTGTATCGGCTGGCTGTCGCCGGGGAAGAAAATGGATTCTTCTTTTTTCGCGAGCCCAACCAATGTCATCCTGCCGGTAAGCCCCAGCTTTTCAATGCTTTCCAGGGCCGCACCCAGCTGCCCTTTGCCGCCGTCTATGATCACTAATTGGGGGAGCGGGTCTTTTTCGTCCATCATCCGCTTGTACCTGCGCATTACTACTTCGCTCATGCTTGCAAAGTCATTAATGCCTTCTACAGTCTTTATATGGTAGTGGCGGTATTCTTTGTTAGATGGCACCCCATTGCGAAAGCAAACCATTGCGGCCACGGGGTAGGCCCCCTGGAAGTTTGAGTTGTCGAAACACTCGATATGTGTGGGGATATCACTAAGCTGCAACGCTTCCTGCAATTCTTCCAGCACCAGCATATTTGCTTCCTTTGCTTTCTCGCCCAGCAGCAGGGTAGCTTTCTTGCGCATTTCCTGCATGAATATCTGCGCGTTTTTAATGGCCATTTCCAGCAAGTGTTTTTTATCGCCTGCTTTTGGTACCGTTACTTTTATGATGCTGTCTGCTACATTTACCGGTATGGGTACTATCACTTCCCTGGCAATGCTTTGGTATTTTTCCATCAGGTTGTCCAGCGCCAGTGATAGTACATCGCTGTCTTCTTCATCCAGTTTTTTGACTATCTGCAGCGTATTTGAGTGTACTACACTGCCGTTGGTCACCATCATATAGTTTACGTAAAAATGGGTGTCGTCATGCAATACGCATGCCACATCCACATTGGCCAGTTTGGGGTTCACCACTACCGATTTGCTTTGGTAGCTTTGCAAAGATTCTATCTTCTTCTTTAATATCTGCGCTTTCTCAAACTCCAGCATGGCAGCATGGCTGTTCATTTCAGCCTTCAGGTCTTTTATTACATCACCTATGTTTCCTTTCAGCACATGCCGTACCAGTTGTAATTTTTCTCTATAATCTGTTTCGTCCTGCAGGCCTTCGCACGGCCCTTTACAATTGCCCAGGTGGTATTCAAGGCATACTTTGAATTTTCCTTTCTTTATGTTTGCCTCTGTAAGGTTCAGGCTGCATGTGCGCAGCGGTATGTTTTGCCTCACCAGTTCCAGCAATTCTCTTACTCTTATCAGCCCGGTGAAAGGGCCGATATATTCAGATCCGTCCCTGATGACCCTGCGTGTGAAAAATACCCTGGGGAAGGGTTCCTTCTTTATTACTATGAATGGGTAAGATTTATCATCCTTGAGTACTATGTTAAAGCGTGGCTGGTAGTGTTTTATCAGCGAGTTTTCCAGCAGGAAGGCGTCATGCTCTGACTCGGTGACCGTAAATTCAATAGCGCTGATGAACGATACGAGTTTGCGGGTTTTGAAGTTATCAATGTTTTTATTGAAGTATGAGCTTACGCGTTTTCTCAGGTCTTTAGCTTTGCCCACATACAGGAGCTCATGCTGCTTGTCAAAATATTTATAGCAACCCGGCTGGTGGGGTATCGATTGCGCTATTTTACTGAATTCATCCTTTGTCATTTTATTGAACCCCCGGAAGTTTCACGATGGATATTTACCTCAATATTTATGCATTACCGCAGGAAAGTATATTCGGTCACAGTATGCTTTCTGGATCCCAGCAGCGGTTTTTCATCTGTTTGTATCTGTACCTGCTTTACAGGGGCATAATATAGCTTTTCCGTTACCTCGGTCCATACAGATTTTTTATAGGTCTCTACATATATGCCCTTTACTCGCAGGCTGGACTGGTCAAGGGTTATGAGCAGCTTTTGCGTGAACAGGTCATTGTCTTTTGCCATGTAGAAAAAATTATGGGTATTATCCTGCGGATCATCAAATTGATTGAAATTATATAACCCAAGGTTTTTACGGTCGCTGATATCCGTTTTTGAGAAGGTCTTAAATATGGGCGCCCAGTTCAGGGTGTCCGAATTGGTATAGCTGCTGTCGGTAGTTGTACCATTTACACGTATGGTTTTTGTGATAATGAACGGCGCCCCAACAAAATTATTCCATTGGTCAAGGATGAATTGATTGATAGAGAAGTAACTCCCCTTAACATCGGAAAAATCTTCCTTTGGTTCTTTTTTCTTACAGTCGGCAAATAGTGCCACCGCAAACAGTATTAAGAGTGCTTTTCCGTAATTCGTATATTTTTTCACGGGCTAAAAATACTAAACTTGTATTGAATATTTTCTTTGGCGTATTTGCGCAGTTTCCGATCCATCCTCCACGGTGTCCGGCCTGGGTGATGCAAGGTATTCAACCGTTGCCTGGCTTTTCCTCAAGCGGAAGCCCGGTGAGTGCGGCAATCGATTCGGCCAGCATTCTGCCCCCTTCACTGAATGGCCAGTAGAAAAGCGATCTTATGGGGTGGATATCACAAATGCGTTTTACAGCGTCCATCGTCACTTGTTTTGCAAGCCCCTTGCCTCTGAATTCAGGCAATACTGTTGCTGAGCAGAGGTAGATGGTTTCAAAAGGTATTCCCGGCATTGTCTCCTCAAGCAGTTGCCGTTCGGTAATGTCGCCTTTGATAAAACTATTTTTTATCGCATTTGTTGTGGGGATAATTAATATCCATACTATCGGGCCGTCTTCATTTGCTAGCTCAGACAGTGTGGCAGGATGTATCAAATGCAGTTTTTTCTGTTCATCCTCGGTTACGCTTATCTGGTCGGGGTCATTGCGGGTGTTAAAGGCATCATTTACCAGTTCCAGCATTCTTTCAAAATTATCGCTCATTATGTTCTGTTGCTTCGTTATATTATATTTTCTGAATGCTACATAAAGCCTGTGTACTTGCCATATGACCGAGCCGCAACTGTGATTTGCTTCATTGCTGTTGCCGATACAGTATCGAAAAGCAGGGTGTCGGGTGGTGCGGGATGCTTTCCCGGTGTTCTTTTCCAGGTACCGGCCACTTGCCCGCCAACGATAATAGTTGGGCTGAATAATCCGTTGCCTGCTCCCACTACTATTTTGGCGTGTTGGGGTGCCATCACTATACTCCGGTCTTTATACCCCAGCATATATTCGTCAAAACCCGGCAGCAGGAAGGCTTTACTGCTCTTCTGCTCAGGCGCTGCGGCATCCGGCATATAATATAGCTGCCCGTCAATCGTTTTCTGCTGTAGCTGACTCTTTATAAGTTCCAGTCCCCGTCTGGCATCTGTAAGCGTTATGCCTGCCCACCATGCGAGGTCTTGTATAGTTGCCGGGCCATGACTGTTGAAGTATCGCAGGGCTAGCGTACCCAGTGCCTCATCCTGCTGCATTTTTGGTGCCCCTGGCAGCCATTCGTCTATAAGGGTGTAAGTAAATTGTTTGCCTCTTCGTATGCCGCAGCATATAAGCCCTTCTATCGCCGCCGATAGCATGAACAGGTTAGAGCGCAGTCCGGCGGTGGATATATTTTTCTGTTCAATTGCAGCCATTATTTCCTTTCGGGTCATGTGCCTGCCATCCCTTAACAGGTTGGTTATTATTTTTCGTGTTTTGGATAGGGTGACTTTGTCTATCTCAAAACGGCGAAAATGGGCGCCGAGCAGTGGCCTTACCCGCTGGGCTGCAATTAGCAGCATCCAGCGGATGTCTGCCGGCGACATAAAATGAAGTGTACCCCTGAATGACCAGCTACGCACAATATGCTTTTCTGCGATTGCCTGCTCTATTGTTGCGTCCGTGGCAGCAGGTATCCTCAAGGCCAGTGATAGCTTTGCCCCTTGGTAGTCTTGTGCCTGGGTTATGCCCATCCATGCTGCCAGGTCTTTTGCCGTACCGAATGACTGCTGCGCTAACTGCTGGTTGTGTAGACGGTGTAGTGTAATAAAGGATTTGTCGCGGCTATTCATTTTCCCAGTCGTACACGTCTTTTTCCTTGTGTTTGATCTTCGGGCTCCTGGTCAGCAGATTAAAGATGGCCACAATGATAATAGACCCCGCTATGGAACGAAGTACCTCGTTGAAATATGGTATATCCGTATTAACATGTATAAATGAGAAGAACAGTTGTCCCAGCCACCCACCTAAAATACCTATGCCTACCGTAGTAAAGAAGCCATATCCCCTGCCAGGTACAATGAATTCGGCAATGTATCCACCTATAGCGCCAACCACTATTGCCACAAAAATATCAGAGTGCTCACTGATAAAACCGGTAACTGATGTTAATAGCAGGTGCGACATAAATTTACTTTTTCATAAAATTATAAAACGTAGTCAGTGTCACAAATCATCGCCGTGAAATTTTATGCACATACTGTGCATTTAATTCATTGTTAAAATATTTAACATGATGTGGCGTTTCTTATTTCGTAAAATTTATTAGTGGATTTGAGGCTTTCATTCTGTCGTTTAGAGACTGCATAAACGTTTTTTTAAACTAATCATCTATTTTTGCGCCCATGCAAGCAACACTTAATGAACAGGAAATAGTACGCCGTGAAAAGCTGAAGGAGCTATTGGCTATGGGCATAGACCCATATCCCGCACCGCTTTATGATGTGACTCATTCGGCAAAAGCAATAAAGGAGCAGTATAGCGAAGAAAATAAAGATCAGTTTAGGGCCGTGTCTGTTGCAGGCCGTATCATGAGTGTGCGTGACATGGGTAAGGCAAATTTTGCCGTCTTGCAGGATAGCACGGGCAGGATTCAGTTATATATTAAACGCGATGAGATATGCCCCGGTGAGGATAAATCAATGTTTGATGCGGTATGGAAAAAACTGCTGGATATAGGTGATATCATAGGTGTTAAAGGGTATGTATTCATTACCAAAACAGGAGAGACTTCAATACATGTGGAGCAGTTTACCTTGCTTACCAAATCGCTCCATCCGATGCCGGTGACAAAGGAGAAGGACGGTGAGGTATTTGATGAAGTAACTGACCTGGAATTTAAATACCGCCAGCGCTATGCCGATCTCATTGTAAATCCCGGCGTAAAGGACACTTTCCTCAAGATAACCAAAATGAAGAACGCTATCCGCAACTTTCTGAATGAAAGGGGAGCACTTGAGGTGGATACTCCTGTGCTGCAAAGCATTCCCGGCGGGGCGACTGCAAGGCCGTTCGTTACCCATCACAATGCGCTGGATATACCGCTGTACCTTCGTATCGCTAACGAGCTGTATCTGAAAAGGTTGATCGTTGGCGGGTTCGACTGGGTATATGAGTTTAGCCGCGACTTTAGAAATGAGGGCATGGATCGTACACACAACCCCGAGTTTACGATACTGGAGTTCTATGTAGCCTATAAAGATTATCTGTGGATGATGGAAACAACTGAGCAGATGCTGGAGCAAACGGCCATAGCCACCAATGGCACTTCTAAGACCATGGTCGACGGGGTAGAGGTAGACTTTAAAGCGCCTTATAAACGCATCAGCATATATGATGCCATAAAAGAGCATACCGGCCATGATATAAGTAATATGGACGAAGCAGGGCTGAGGGATGTGTGTAAGCAACTGAAAATAGATGTAGACCCCACAATGGGTAAAGGTAAGCTGGTTGATGAGATATTTGGCGGCAGGTGCGAGAAGCACTATGTGCAGCCTACTTTCATTATAGATTACCCGGTAGAAATGAGCCCGCTGACCAAGAAGCACAGGTTGAAAGAAGGCCTGGTAGAGCGTTTTGAGCTGATAGTAAATGGCAAAGAAATTGCCAATGCATATAGCGAGTTGAATGACCCTATAGAGCAGAGGGAACGCTTTGAGGATCAGGTAAAGCTGATGGAACGTGGCGACGAGGAGGCTATGTACGTAGACTATGATTTCCTTCGCGCGCTCGAATATGGTATGCCGCCTACGGCTGGTATCGGTTTTGGCATTGAGCGGTTGGCAATGCTGCTTACTGGGCAGGTGTCTATACAAGACGTTCTTTTCTTCCCGCAAATGAGACCTGAAAAATGATCATTTGGTTCAGAAATATTAAAGGTATTATGCGTTTTATTATTCTAATAGCACTTGTATTTCAGTTTGGCTGTGTCGCAAAGGGACAAAGTTATGCAGACGAGATAGCCCAGTTCCGTAAAAAGTACATTGAAGACCTGCTGGCAGATAAGCGTGCCCCGGTAAAATCGGCGCAGGTAAAGGATATAAATTTTTATCCTGCTGACCACGACTATTGTGTCTGGGGCAATTTTACCGAAACTCCCGGCAGCACTCCGTTTATGGTGCAGACGCATAGTGGTAAGCAGAAGCCGTTCAGAGAGTACGGAGTTGTATCTTTTGTGCTGATGAATGAGCCGTGTACGCTTCATATTTACCAGAGCATGGACTTGCTGAAGAACGCTGAATATAAAGACAACCTCTTTATTATGTTCAACGACCGTACTAATTACGAAACCACTTATGCCGGCGGCAGGTACATAGATCTTTCCGTCAGTGATATTAAAGACGGACGTTTATTGCTCGACTTCAATAAGTGCTACAATCCCTACTGCGCTTATGCCGATGGATATTCTTGTCCCATACCGCCAAAAGAAAATTACCTCAGTGTACCGGTAAAAGCAGGCGAAAAAGTATTTACACACTGATTGCATACTGCCTTAAATAAGAAAGCCCCGGTCCGGGGCTTTCTTATTTATATGCGTTTATCTTCTTCCTCCGCTTTCCCTGCGTTGCTGGGGCGCGGGTGCCGGAGTTGGTTTTTGCTGGTTAGGTGATGGGGCCTGTCTTGGCTGCGGAGCCTGCCGGGGCTGAGGGGTAGGGGCCGGAGCAGGTGCAGGTGCTGGCCCGGCCTGTGGCGCCCGTGGCTGGGGATTGCGCTGTTGATTGCCCTGGTTGTTATCATCCCACTGGTAGGTGTTCGCGTCATTGCGTGTATGCTGCCTTGGTGGCTGGGCTGTCTGGTTAAAGTTAGTGCCCGGTGTTTCTGTATGCCAGTTGGCGGGCAGATGGTTCCTGAATTGAGGTGGGGTTGTTTGCCCGCTGTTAACCGGCTGTGGTGCTTTCACTGCCTGTGGCGCCCTTACCACATTTGGTGGCGTAGGCCTGGTGCCATTTATGCTTGCGGTGGGGCGTATTTCCGCCGGGCGGTACATCTTTACGATGTTGTGCTTCACGCGGGTATTCAGGTTGTTGGAATTGGTGATCTTATACACCTGCACCGGCTGATGAGTCCTTTCCTCTATGTCATGAGCTCGTGGGCCCGATACATAGGTGACATGGTTATTGGAATACGTATTGTTGATGAATATCGTATTGGCAATGATCTGTGAATTGCCTCTTGGGCCGTACCAATAGCGGTAATAATTGCCCGAATATATATATTGCGGGGGTATAAATACCCACCAGTCGTGAGGGCAGTTGTAATCGCCATAGTTATCCGCAAATTCGTAATTAGGCCCCAGTGGTGCCCAGCCATAGTAGCCGTCACTCTGCCGCCAGCTAACCCATGCCGGCCCCCAGTTCGATCCGGGGATCCATAACCAGCCATAATAATTATCGTATGTCCAGCGGCCATAGTGAAAGCATGCCCAGCCCCATGGATAGTCTGATACCCATGTGTTGCCATAGTCTGTCATTACCCAATGCCCGTCAGAATAATATGGCCTGAAGTTGCCATCCTGGTCAGGAGACCATACATATCCGTATTGAGGGTCTTCTATCCATATACCGTATGGGGCAAGGTTCTCATAAAAGTCGTTATAAGATATATACGCTTCGTCATACTCATACTGTGCATTCGCCTTTTGTGCCGGCAGGCAAAGCATGACCAGTAACAACAGCGGTAACAGCCGCATACATATAAGACTGCCTTTTTGAAACAAAAATGATCCTTTCATGATCGATCTTTTGAAATTAATTTATTCACCCGCCATAAATTGCCCCTCGGCTATCAACGGATAGGTTAATGTAAACTCCGTAAATGTAACACTAAAGGACTATTATGTCAAAAAGGGAAATCCACACGTGTGAATAGCCGCTATACATGTACACCATACAGTGATCTGGATACTGTATATATGCTGTTTCCATAACCCGCGGCAAAAGCCTACCTCCGGTAGTGGGAATGCCCGTGATAGTAATGATGGTGATACCCGCCATGATACCCGCCATGGTACCCACCGTGATAACCACCGTAATATCCACCTCCATATGGCACAACAAGGCAAGATGCGAACGCACTGCTGAGCAGGACAAATAAAAACAGGTTTCTGAGCTTTTTCATTGAGTCTTTTTAGTTTAGGTGTACCATAATCGTGCCGCTTATAAAGTTAATGGCTATTTTTGCAAATAATTTGCATATGCCAATAAAATGCGCTTTTTGAATTTATCCCGTTACACATTATATTTGCACAACTTTTAAAAACGGATCAATGCACAAAAAAATAAAATCTACCGGCAAGCAAAAATCAATGTTGTTACTGCACACTGTAATATTTGCCATTATTACAGCGCTTTCGTGGATGATGTATGATAAACATGACGGACATTGGGCCTATCCATGGCCTGCATGGACTACTGCGGCATGGGCATTGGCGCTGCTTGGTCACTTCTGTATTGTATTTACCAGCTACGAAGACAAGGGTTTTGACGAATACCAGAAGCAGCAAGGAAATTGATATATATGATATAAATACAAAATTTGGCCCCATTTGCTTTGCATGTGGGGCTTTTTTTTAAAAGGAAGTTAGCAAAACAGGTGGGATTTCGAACTTCTATTTACCTTAACTTTGCCAGGCAGAATACAGATGTTGTAATTCTGTGTAGTTTATGAAAAAGACGCATATAGTTTTATTAGTTTTGACTATTGCCGCAATGGCGGTCATTGTTACGGTTTTTGCCGATTTCAGTTCATATGAGACTTTTGCCTCAGCAGGTAAGCAGCAGGGTAAGACCATGTACGTAATAGGCAATCTGCAGAAAGACAAAGAGATGATCTATGACCCTAAAGTAGACCCTAATCATTTTACTTTTTTTGCCAAAGACAAATCCGGGAAAACAAGCAAAGTGATTTTTAACGGCGAAAAACCAAGGGATATAGAGAAGTCTGAGCAGATAGTGATGATGGGATACCAGGAGGGGGAAACATTCCACTGCTCTCGGATACAAATGAAGTGCCCTTCTAAGTATAAAAAAGATATGGTGGCGGAAGGAAACAAAAGCTGATGGCTTTAATACTAAATAACGAAGATGGAAGTACAATTCGTAGGTGAGCATTTAAGGCCCGGGCAACTGGGTCATTTTTTTGTAATTACATCTTTTGTTGCATCGCTGTTCAGTGCGTTCAGCTATCTCAGGGCCGTGCGCACAGAAAATGACCCGGTCAACAGCCATTCCTGGACGCTGATGGGCAGGGGTGGTTTTGTAGTACATACGGTCTCTGTCGTTGGTATATTCTCTGCGCTTTTCTATATAATTGCCAATCACCTGTTTGAATATCACTACGCCTGGGAACACTCTTCATTATCATTGCCGGGAAAATATCTTTTGTCGTGCTTTTGGGAGGGGCAAGAGGGTAGCTTTATGCTCTGGACCTTCTGGCATTGTGTGCTCGGTCTTATAGTCATGAAGACATCAAAAGGGCTGGAAACACGTACTATGGCTATAATTGCCATGGTGCAGGTGGCTTTAGGTACCATGATACTCGGTTTCTACCTCGGTCAGGATATTAAGATCGGCAGCACTCCGTTTATCTTGCTCAGGCACTCTATGCAGAATGCGCCCATCTTCAGTATGCCCAACTACATGGATTTTGTTCGCGACGGTAACGGGCTGAATGTGTTGTTGCAGAATTACTGGATGGTAATACATCCGCCGGTGTTGTTCCTGGGCTTTGCCACCACACTTATCCCGTTTGCGTATTGCATGGCCGCCTTATGGAAAAAAGACTACACCTCGTTTGTAAAACCTACAATTGCCTGGTCTCTGTTTAATGGCGCTGTACTGGGTACCGGCATTATGATGGGCGGTGCCTGGGCTTATGAATCTCTGAATTTTGGCGGCTATTGGGCGTGGGACCCGGTTGAGAACGCTTCTCTTGTACCCTGGCTTACACTCATTGCCGGGTTGCATACGCTGCTTGTTTACCGCAGCACCGGCAGGGCGCTCACTATTACGGTGTTTATGCTGCTACTTACCCATTTGCTTATCTGGTATTCTACCTTCCTTACACGTACAGGCATTCTGGGCAAGACTTCGGTTCATGCGTTTACCGGTGATGGTAAGGCGCTTACCTATCATTTGCTTGTGGTTATAGGCATTTTGCTTTTACTCAGCATTGTTATGTTGGTACGCCGGTGGCGCAGCCTGCCCCGCATACGGTCTGAAGAAGAAGTGTTGTCGCGGGAGTTCTGGATGTTCATCGGTTCAGTGGTATTGTTCCTCTCGTCTATACAGATCGCTATCACTACATCTATTCCTGTATGGTCGCCGCTGGCAAAGTGGATCACAGGCAAAGATATGGCCCCGCCTACTGATGTTATGCAGCACTATAATAGCATACAGGTATGGGTGGCAATAATTATTGGGCTGTTATCTGCGAGTATACTGTACATGAAATATAAGAACAGCAAGGCCGGTGAATTAGGGAAAAGGCTGGGTTTGGTAGCTGTCATTGCCGCTGTTATGGCTGCCGCTATCGCATGGGGGCAGCATATCACTACGTGGCAGTATGACTTTATGTTGTTTGCGGCATGCTATGGCATAGTTGGTAATATTTATTATGGTATTTCTATTCAGAAAGTGAAGTTTAAAAAGCTGGGGCCTTCTGTTGCGCATCTTGGTTTTGCCACGGTGTTACTGGGTATATTGCTGTCGTCATACAACAAGCATCCTATATCATACAGCACTACAGGTATCCCTATTGATTTTGGTAAGAAGACACCCGAAGAGAATATAAAAGAGAGCCGGGAAAACGTGACTTTGTTCAGGGGGGTACCCGTGGCTATGGGCGATTACTTTGCAACATATGTAGGCGATAGCGATGTGGCCGGTAAAGACAGGAGGATATATTACAAGGTTGTTTTTGAGCGTTTGGATTCTGCAACCAGAAAGGTAGAAGAGCGGTTTATGTTGTATCCCGATGCGTTTATTAATCCCAAGGGTCAGCAGGGACTGAGTGCCAACCCATCTACAAAACACTATTGGAACAGGGATATTTTTACATTTATCAATAGTGCGTCTGATAAATCCAAAACAGATACGAGTACCTATAAAAGTCATACGGTACGTAATCCGGGTGATACTATTTTCCTTAGTAACAGTTACATGATATTTAACGGGCTCGATCGTAATATCGATGACCCGAGATACAAGCCTGGTGATAGTGATCTTGCTGTTAGGGCACGGCTGAAAGTATATGAACTGAGCGGGCAAGTGAGGGAAATAAACCCCATATATGTGCTGCGCGATCGTAAGTATATAGACTATATCGAAGACACGGTGCAGTCCCTGGGCTTGTTTGCCCGGTTTGCAAACCTCAATGTGCAATCCAAAGATTCCGTATCAGCGGATATCATGGTGAGGGAAGTAAATCCTGAAGACGATTTTATTGTATTAAAGGCACTGATCTTCCCTTATATCAATGTACTGTGGTTGGGTATTGTCATTATGGTATTTGGCTTCTTTATCAGCCTTGGTGATGCGCTCAGCCGGAAGGCAACGGGTTTAGCCGGCACGGTTAAGGAATAACGCGTGCAATTCCAGTACCTGGGGTATGATAGCTGATATGCCATCATTTATGATGATGTGGTCGCAGCGTTTCATTTTCTCGTCTTCGTCCATTTGCTTAGCCATGATGTTGGTCACTTTTTCAAGCGGCAGGTTACCGCGGCTCATGGCACGCTGTATGCGCAGTTCTTTGGGTGCGTAAACACCCACCATTATGTTCATGTCTTTGTAACTGCCGCTTTCAAAGAATATTGCGGCTTCTTTGATAAGATATGGGGCCTTTTGTTGCTCCATCCAGTTGCGTGCGTAGCTGATAGTAGCAGGGTGTACTATCTCATTGAGCTGCCGTAGCTTTTCCGGGTCGTTGAATATTGCGTCAGATACTTTTTCTTTCTGCAGTTTTCCTTTTAGGTATACATCGTCACCCAGCAGCAATTGAATGCGCTGTATAAGGGTTGTGTCATTCTGCATCAGGTATTGCGCGGCTTCATCCGCGTTAAACACAGGTATGCCAAGTGTTTTGAACACCTGGCATACGATAGATTTGCCCGAACCAATGCCTCCTGTTATACCTACTTGCAGCATTGGGGTCGGATTTATTTTACAGATGTGGTAGTTACGCCTGCTGCGTTGTCAGCCCTTTTGCGTGCCGCTGATGTCATTTCCATAGATACCGCTGAACGCTCCACGGTCATGAAGGTGCCACGGCTCACTTCGAGTTGCAGGGTGCCGTCGTCGTTTGCCTTGTTGATACGGCCGTGTATACCTGCTGTGGTCACCACCTGCTCGCCCACGTTCATACTGTCGGCAAATTTCTTCTGTTCTTTCGCGCGTTTAGCCTGTGGCCTGATCATGAAGAAGTACATGACAACAAACATTCCTACCATCAGGAAGATTGGGGTTAAGCCAGCGCCCGGAGGAGGTGTGCCATCTAAGATCAATTGATGTAATTGCATTTTATTTGATTTTTATGATTAAAAATTTTCAGCAGCGGAATACCCGGTGCCGTATTATATTATTTTTTGCTAACGTCTGCTTTTATATACAGCATCTGTATGCTGCGTATAGTATTAGTATGAATGGTAACCGATTTTTCCTGGTGGCCCATTTTTCCGGTAGAGTTAAATGTTACTTTCATTATAGCGCTTTTTCCCGGCGCTATCGCGTCGCGGGGGTAGTCCGGTACTGTGCAACCACACGATCCGTTTGCGGAGGTGATGAACAATGGGGTCTTGCCATTATTGGTAAATTCAAAATCATAACTTACCACTTCATCCTCGTGCATAGCGCCAAAATCATGCAGTGTATCCTTAAAATCCATGGTAGGTTTCATGCCGGCGGCCACGGTATCCATCCCATCTGCGGTTCTCGGGTTGCTTATAATGTCTGCCGGCAGGTGGCCCTTTTCGTTCGATGGTGGGGTTGAATTGCTGCATGACACTACGAACATTGCCGGCAGCAATATTCCTGCAAAAAATCTCATAGCGGTCATAGTAGTTGTCGTTACAGATCGCATATCAATTACTTTTTCTCGGTTTTGTTGATCTTGTTTTCCTTAACGAGGTCTTTGAGAATATTGTCCAGTACGCCGTTTACAAACTGCCCGCTCTGCGGGGTGCTGTATTGCTTGGCAATATCTATATATTCGTTGATCGTCACCTTTGTGGGTATAGTAGGGAAGTAAAGCAGCTCGCATACACCCATACGCAATAGCAACAGGTCTATCAGCGCCACACGGTCCTTATCCCAGTTTTTCAGTTTAGGTTCTATAAGTTCCATGCAATAAGACCGTTTATCCAGAACTGCGTGCATCAGGTCGTGGGCGTATTCTTTCTTTTCGCCCGAAAGCAGGTCCATGAAGTTTATCTTCGAATTCCCATTAAAAAAATTTTGCATTAGCATGGAGATCAGCTCACTGTCATCTTCCCACCCCGGCAGTTCATCGGCAAAATAGCTCATCAGGTCTTCATTGGTAAGCACTTGTTTTTCCCAGATATGCCTTATGATATCTTTATCCTCTGAAGCCGTGTGGGTTGCTGCGTTGGTATAGGTAATATACTCAGGTGTCTTTGCCAGTAGCTGGTACACTTTCTTTACCCTATCCTCGTCTATGAAGCGCTCAAGTTTGTCTTGCTTTATTTTTTCGTTCAGGGAGGTATTGCCCAGCATTTTCATCACAAAGCCGTTAGCGGCTATGCTGGTATTCACATTCATGTCTTCCTCGCTGCGCAGGTACTTCGATGACCGGTTCCTGGCGTCTGTCTCGGCGTATTGGGCTATACGAAGGCAATACAATACGGAAACTGTGAAAATATCAAGTACCTGCTTCAGTTTCTCATCTAATATTCCGGAAGCATTTGCATTGTTTTCCTGTCCCGCATTATCATAGGCGGCAAGCGTATACAATGTTTGCATTACTTTGACCCGGATATTCCTTCGGCTGATCATATTAAATATCTAAAGAACCTGTTTGTGAGGCGCAAAGTTAGGAAATTTCTTCAAAGGAACAGGAAAAGTACTGTTCAAAACTGCTTGTTATGAATAATATAACAGGTCATTTCGCCTATAACTATCGCTCAGGCGTATATTATTTACACATTACTTTTTACTTTTGGTTCCATGGCCAAAAAAGCAAATAGCAGACCACAACCTAGGGCGACGCAAAAACCACTAACCCAAAGCAGTTCAGTTCGGAAAGAAAGTGTAAGCAGGGATTGGTTCTCAGTAAAGTATCTCAGTATCATACTCGCTGTAATAGCGTTCATATTATATGCCAATACCTTGCAGAATGGTTACATACTCGATGATGTAATGGTGCTCAAAGATAATATGATCGTAAAGCAGGGGCTTAAGGGAATACCCGAGTTGTTTGCCACACCTCACATGAGGGGCTATCTTATTATACCCAACGATCTGTACAGGCCTTTATCCCTGGTTATGTTTGCTGTGGAATACCAGTTTTTTCCCGCTAACCCGTTCGTTAATCATTTCTTTAACATACTCACATTCATGGGGTGCGTGGTCATGCTGTTCCTGTTTCTTGATAAGTTTTTTGACCGTAAAAAAACTGCTGTCGCCTTTATAGGTGCTTTGATATTTGCCTTGCATCCCATACATACTGAGGTTGTGGCCAACATCAAAAGCCGCGATGAATTATTGTGTTACTTTTTCGGGTTCTGGTCGCTCAATCTTTTCATGAATTATATGAAGGGTGGTAAGATGAGTCAGTTGTTACTCGGAACGTTTACGCTTTACCTTGCTTATATTTCCAAGGAAACCGTTATCACTTTTGTTGCTATTATCCCATTGTTATTTTTCTTCTATTATAATGATGATCGGAAACGTGCGTTCTTCATCACCGGGGGTATGGCTGCGGCCACGGCTGTGTTCATGATAGTACGCACTATTATACTCACTAAGTACAACGCCAACCAGCCCAATGCCACTATCGACTTTATTGACAATGCGCTGGCAAATGCCCCCGGTATGGCTTCAAAGATCGCTACGGAGTTCTATGTGTTGGGCAAGTATCTCTGGCTCATGATCATTCCGTATCCTTTGCTGGTAAATTATTCTTTTAATAGTATTCCATTCGTGGGCTTTGGTGATTATAAAGCCATCATAGCTATTTTGTCGTACCTGTTCCTCGGTGGGTTCAGTATCTACAGACTCATTAAGGTAAAGAAAGACCCCTGGGCTTTTGCTGTTATCTTCTACCTCGCCACTTTGTCGCTGTTTTCTAATTTTCCATTTCTCATGGGTGCTGAGATGGCCGAACGCTTTGCGTTCTTTGCTTCCACGGGAGTTTGCATAGCCGCCGCTTTGGCTATAGAGCATTGGATACTTAAAGCTGATGCCACAAATATATTCAGCCTGAAGAGTGCTAAGGTGCTGATGATACTTGTGCCTATTACACTCGTATACGGCGGCATGACCGTAGCGCGTAATTCCGATTGGAAAGATGAGTTTACCCTCTATCGCACAGATATTGAGAAGTCGCCCGAAGACAGCCGTTTGTATCAGTACCTGGCTACAGCCATTGCAGAAGATCAGTATCCGCTTGAGCCGGACTCTACCAAGCGTAAGCAAATGGATATAGAGTGTATCGGTTACCTCAAAAAAGCCATTGAAATATATCCTGACTTTGCCGAAGCGCATGTAGAGATGGGGCGACTGCTGGAGCGGGCTCATATGTACGATGCTGCGGTTGAAGAAAACAAAAAGGCATTAAGCCTCAAACCTTTTAATGCAACCGCCAATAATAACATGGGCAGTGTGTATATAACACTGGGTAAATACCGAGAGTCAATACCGTATCTGTTGAAGTCTATTGAGAATAATCCTAACTTCAAATTTGTTTACCTCAATCTTGCCCGCAGTTACAAGCAGCTTAAAGTATATGATTCCGCAGCTATGAATTATAACAAAATGCTGGAAATGGATCCCGGATATATGGATGCCAGGAAGGAACTGGCTTCGGTCTACTTTATGCAGCAAAAGTATGACTCAGCAGCTATACATTTCAAGATCATAGCTGATGCTGCTCCTAATGATCCTGATGCTATCAATAACCTGGGAGCAGTATATCTCAACGGTAAAAAATACCCGCAGGCAATAGAGCAGTTCAAAAAAGCAATGGGCATTAACCCCAATTACCTGAACGCGTATTCTAACCTTGGCAAGGCATATTACCTGTCACAGCAATACCAGGCAGCTATAGATATACTGAATAAGGAAATGTCTATAAGCCCTAATGGTGCAAGGGATCTGCCATACATAGCGCTGTCTTACCAGAAAATGGGTAAGATGGATCAGGCAAGGCAATATGAGGCAATGGCTAAAAAAGTATATTCTGATTTTAAACTGGAGTAATCTTTGGTCATCTAATATGAAGCTGTTGACCCTTTATTGGCAGGTCTGAAGGGGGGGGCTTAATATTAAAGAATAGCAACACCCCGAAGTTCTACCACGGCGATACATTTCTATAAAATACAACAGCCGCTGCGCATAATTATTATACACAGCGGCTATTGTCTCTTTGTCTTACTTTTTCACTACACTGCCATTCATCACCTCATTCCTCATTACTACCACGCCGTCAAACACATCTATCAGCACCGGTTTCGATTTATCTATTTCGCCACCTATTATTTTCTTGCTCAGCAGGTTAATGATATCTTTCTGTATCACTCTTTTCAATGGTCGTGCACCATACTGAGGGTCAAATCCCCTGTCTACCAGGTAATCAAGAGCGTAGTCTGAGAACTGGAGGTTGATGCCCTGTGTCAGCAGTTGCTGTTGCAGGCTTTCCAGTTGTATACGAATGATCCCTTTTATCTCTTTCTTCATCAGCGGATGGAACATGATCACATCATCTATCCTGTTCAGGAATTCCGGCCTCATCGTCTGGCGAAGAAGCTCTAAAACCTGTTCTTTCGTTGCCGCTGTCACTTTATCAATATCCTTGTCCTTCAGCTCGGCAAAATTTTCCTGTATAATATGGCTGCCCATATTGCTGGTCATGATGATGATTGTATTCTTAAAGTTCACCACACGGCCTTTGTTGTCGGTAAGTCGGCCATCATCAAGTACCTGCAGCAGTACATTGAATACGTCCGGATGGGCTTTTTCTATCTCGTCCAGCAATATCACAGAGTAGGGCTTTCGCCGTACCGCTTCGGTCAACTGGCCGCCTTCATCATATCCCACATATCCCGGAGGGGCTCCTACCAGCCGGCTTACGCTGTGCTTTTCCTGGTACTCGCTCATGTCTATGCGCGTCATCATGCTATCGTCGTCAAATAATACTTCTGCAAGCGCTTTTGCCAACTCTGTCTTACCTACGCCTGTTGTACCCAGGAATATGAATGAGCCTATCGGTTTCCTTGGGTCCTGCAGTCCGGCCCTTCCCCTGCGGATAGCATCTGCCACTGCTTCTATCGCTTCATCCTGTCCTATCACACGCTTATGCAGTTCCTCTTCCAGTTGCAGCAGTTTTTCCCGCTCGCTGGTCATCATCCGCTGTACAGGTATCCCTGTTGCTTTCGCTACATTCTCAGCTATATCTTCAGCATCTACCTCTTCTTTTAGCAGTCTTTTCGTCTGCCCGTCCATAGAGTGGAGCTGGTTCGACAGTTGCTCTATTGCGGCTTCTTCTTGCTGTACCTTTCCATATCGTATCTCCGCCACACGTCCGTAGTTACCCTCGCGCTCGGCTTGTTCGGCCTCCAGTTTCAGGTGCTCGATGTTCGTTTTTGCGTTGTTGATCTTATCTACTATTTCTTTTTCTTCAAGCCACTTTGCCTTCAGCGTGTCGCGCTGTACGGTAAATGTTGATATCTCGTGGCTCAACTCTTTCAGTTTCGCGTCATCCTTTTCTCTTTTTATCGCCTCACGTTCTATTTCCAGTTGGCGTATGCGGCGCTCCAGTTCGTCCAGTTCTTCCGGCATCGAGTTCAGCTCCAGCTTCAGTTTGGCTGCGCTTTCATCTATAAGGTCTATCGCCTTGTCCGGCAGAAAACGGTCTGTGATATACCGGTGAGATAGCTCCACCGCCGCTATTATCGCTTCATCCTTTATCTGCACCTGGTGGTGGCTTTCGTACCGGTCTTTCAGTCCCCGAAGGATCGAAATGGCATCTTCCGGGCTTGGTTCGTCCACAAATACCTTCTGAAACCTCCTTTCAAGAGCTTTATCTTTTTCAAAGTACTTCTGGTATTCATTCAGTGTCGTAGCACCTATTGCCCGCAGCTCACCACGTGCCAGTGCCGGCTTCAGAATGTTTGCGGCATCCATTGCGCCTTCCATTGCCCCGGCCCCTATCAGGGTGTGTATCTCGTCTATAAACAGGATCACAGATCCGTCACTCTCGGCCACTTCCTTTATCACACCTTTAAGGCGCTCTTCAAATTCACCCCTGTATTTGGCGCCGGCCATCAGCGCGCCCATATCTAATGCGAATATGACTTTACTCTTCAGGTTGTCGGGCACATCACCATTTATGATACGGTGTGCCAGGCCCTCTACTATTGCTGTTTTACCCACACCTGGCTCACCCACTAATATAGGGTTGTTCTTAGACCGGCGGGATAGTATGTGCAGCGTCCTCCTTATCTCTTCGTCACGGCCTATTACCGGGTCCAGCTTGCCACTGCGTGCCAGTTCGTTCAGGTTCTTTGCATATCGCTGTAGTGCCTGGTACTGCTGGTCTGATGTCTGCGAATTTACAGTGCTGCCTTTGCGCAGTTCTTTGATCGCGGCTACAAGGCCTTTCTCGGTAAGCCCGGCATCTTTCAGCAGCTTGCCTGTTTCGTCATTCACCTGTAACAATGCTATAAGCATATGCTCAGGCGTCACAAACTCATCCCCGAATGTTTTCAAAACATTGGATGTCCGAAGCATTACATTGTTGGCCTCGCGGCTCAGGCTTTGCGCCGGTTCGCCTCCTTGCATTTTAGGCAATTTACCCGCCTGCTCAGTCAGCTTGCTTTCCACAAAGCTTACATTTACGTTATTCTTCTTAAGCAGGTAAGTTATCGGGCCGTCAGCGTCACTTATTAATGCCTGTAGTATATGTACAGTTTCAATATTGGGGTTCTGGTTATTAAATGCCAGTTGCTGGGCAGCCTGTACTATTTCCTGCGCTTTGATCGTAAAATTGTTCATATTCATAGTGTGTTCTTTTGTCTCTTATACACCATAAAAAACGTTCCAAAGTAATTATACTGAAATATTGGCATATAATTTCATCACTTCAAGCCACTATGTCCTGATTTGTCCTATTCACCTGAAAATTTTACAGTTTATATATAGTAAACTATATTAGTATTTATGACTCCTGCTCTACAAACTCCAGGGTGGCAAGTGCAGTGTCCTTTGTTGGGGTGTGGCCGTCCAGTATCCCGTCCGGAAAAAGGATAATAGATACCCCGGGCAGTTGCCACCAGTCGTTTCCTACCAGTTCGGAATAGTGGATAATACCGGTTATGTGGCATCGGTGCTCATTGCTGTTCCATTCCAGTACCCGGTCAAACCGGTCGTGCGGCACTTGTATCAGGCTCTTAAAGCTGATACACACCTTCAGGTAAAAGTTATCACTTAGTTCTGCGGGTTGCTGGTAGTTTAGTTTTTTATATTCATACCGGTAGTTATAACGCAGCGCGGACAGGTCGCTCAGCACCGCCGATGCTGTCGGAAATCCTCCCGCGCCCTTGCCATAGAAAAATTGTTTTTCCGCCAGGCTGCTTTCTATTACCACTCCGTTGTATTCGTTCCTTATCGTATGCAGTTGATCCTGCCTGCTCACAAACTGCGGCAGCACAAGTGCGGCTATATTACCATCTTTTAGTTTTCTTGCCTGCGCCACTAATTTTATCTCATATCCTTTTTCATGTGCAAATACAGCATCCCCGGCATCAAGGTTTTGTATGCCGGTATGTACAAGCTCACCGGGCAGCGATAATATCCCGTATGCGTGCGCCACCAGTATGCTCAGCTTGTTTACTGCGTCTGTCCCATTTACATCCAGGGCGGGGTCGCTTTCGGCAAAGCCTTCCAACTGGGCTTGCAGTAGTGCGTCATCAAAGTTTTTGTTTTCTTCAAACACTTTTGTGAGTATGTAGTTCGTGGATCCGTTTACTACGCCGCTGATGCCCTGTAGCAGGTCGTTATCATAATATTCTTCCAGGTTGCGTATTACCGGTATGCTTGCGCAGCAGGCTGCCTCATACAGGAATGGAACATCATATTCCTGTTGCAGGGCTATCAGTTCTTCAAGGTGCTCAGCTATCATTTTTTTGTTTGCGCTGACCACTGCCTTCTTACTGCGCAGCGCTTTTGTTACTATTCTGTAAGCCGCGTCTGCGTCATCTATCAGCTCCACGATCACGTTGATGTCCTTGTCGTTCAGTAATTCATTGGCATGTGTGGTGAATAACTCGGCCGGGGCATTACGCCTTTTCTGCTCCTGTTTGATGCATATTTTTTTAATCTGCGCGTTTAGTGTCGGGGTATGTTCCAGCACTTTGTACAGGCCTTCGCCTACTACGCCAAACCCGAAAAGGCCTATGTTTAGTTTCGTTTGTTGATTTTGTATAGACATATCTTTTTGTTTTTTGAAAAATGATTTGAATGAAATTTTGTTCGGCTTTTAGTTGAATACGGCCTGTTTTTCTGCGGCTGGCACACTGCTGTTCAGTGCCTGGTCTATGTCGTTGATCAGGTCTGCCACGTCTTCCAACCCTACACTCAGGCGTACCAGACTATCTGAAACACCTGCACTTCTGCGTTTTTCAGCCGGTATGCTTTTATGGGTCATTGTTGCGGGGTGACAAAGCAGGCTTTTCACCCCACCCAGGCTCTCAGCCAGTTTGAATAGGGTAGTCCCGCACACCAGGGCACGCGCTGCCTGTTCAGTATCATCTTTCAGGGTAAAAGATACTATCCCGCCGTAACCGCTTTGCTGCCGTGCAGCAATGTCATGATTTATATGCGCCGGCAACCCCGGATAGTACACACTGTTCACTGCCGGGTGGGTCAGCAGGAACTCTGCGACGGCCTGTGCGTTCCTTGAGTGCTCTTTCACACGCAGGTGCAAGGTTTCTATCCCGCGGATCACTAACCAGCTATCATGAGGTGATAGTATTGCGCCGCTGGCGTTCTGTATGAATTTTATTTTTTCACCCAGTTCTTCTGTTTTGGTCACTACCAGTCCGGCTATAAGGTCGCTGTGGCCGCCCAGATACTTGGTGGCGCTGTGCACTACTATGTCTGCGCCCAGTTTTATAGGCTGTTGCAGGGCGGGGGAGGCAAAAGTATTATCTACGCATAGCAGCGCCCCGTTTCTGTGGGCTATGGCAGCTATAGCCTCAATATCGCTTATCTTCAGCGTAGGATTAGTGGGTGTTTCTAACCATACCAGTTTGGTTCGCCCGTTTATGGCATCAACTACGTTTACCAAATCTGTCGTGTCTGCATAGTTTACCTTTATTCCAAACTTTGAATAAATATGGGTAAACAGTCGGAATGCCCCGCCATAGATATCGTCTACCGCTAGTATCTCGTCTCCGCTTTCCAGCAGTTTTACAACTGCGTCTATAGCCGCCAGTCCGCTTGCAAATGCTGAGGCTGCTTTGCCTTCTTCCAGTTCAGCAATAACTTTTTCCAGTGTGGCGCGGGTGGGGTTATTAGATCGGGCGTAGTCATATCCTTTGTGTTCGCCGGGTGCGTCCTGCACGAATGTAGATGTCTGGTAGATCGGGACAGATATAGAGCCCGTAAGTGGATCGGTGGGGATGCTGTGTATCAGTTTTGTTGCTTTGCTCATCGCTTTTTTTGATTTAGTAGTTAAAAAAATGGTTTAGATTTTTAAATACCACTTATCAAAAAAAGGTTACCGGTAAAACTTACTTATTCCGGCATTCTCGAGCATGCTGAAATAAAAAAGCTCCACCGATAAATCAGAGGAGCTTGAGTTATTTGAATCCGTTATTTCGGAGTGTTCAACAAACTATTGCATCTGACTTATCTTTCCTACTTGCGTAGGATGGAATTAGCACCAGCTTCCCGTTTTATCGGGAGAGGTTGCTAAGGCTTCACAGGGCCATGACCCTCTGCCTTTCTTGATAAGAGATATAAAAGAACTGGCGCAAAGGTAATGGCATTGAAATTATATTTCCAAATTTTTTTTATTTTTGGTACATGAAGCACGTTGTATTTACCCTGTTACTGCTCCCTGCCTTAGTTCATGCCCAGACTAAGGCTGATTATAATAAAGTGATGAATAAGTTTGTGAAATTCTACAATGCCGGTAAGGGCGATAGTATACTGAAACTGTGGGCGTTAAAAGATCGTAAGAGCATAGAGTGGATGTGGTCACCAAAAGAGATGGCCAAACTGCACGACCAGTACGGTTTGATAAAGTCTGTAAAGTACATGGGCAAAGAAAGTGATGGTAGTAGTGCCGTGGCATACCAAACTGTGTTCACTAAAATTGCGCCCAATGGCTCCAGTATCGAGCTGTCTAAAGATAAATTTATTTACGCCTTCGTGCTCATTACCTCTGAGCCAAAGCCTGTTGGCAACGGGGCTCAAAAGTAGCGTTCATTAACGTAGTTTACTCCACCTCAGCCTCAGGCTGTTGCTTACCACAGATACAGAACTCAGTGCCATAGCAGCTCCGGCTATCATGGGGTTCAGCAGAAACCCATTGACCGGATAAAGAATACCCGCGGCCACAGGTATACCTATCACATTGTAGATAAACGCCCAGAACAGATTCTGCCTGATCAGCTTTACCGTTTTGTGAGATAGCGTTATGGCCATAGGTATATGCTCCAGGTTTGATGAGATCAGCGTCATCTTTGCCACGTCCATGGCTATGTCGGTTCCTTTGCCCATGGCTATGCTTACATCAGCCAGCGCCAGTGCCTGGCTGTCGTTAATGCCATCACCTACCATCGCCACCGTCTTCCCTCTGCCCTGTAACCCTTTTACAAAGTCTGCCTTATCACCGGGACTTGCGTTGCTTGTTATGTTCGTAATGCCTGCCAGCCCCGCCACTGCATTTGCAGACCGTTCATTGTCGCCTGTCAGCAGGTACACTTCAATGCCCATTCGCTGTAATTGCCCTACAGCGTTGGCAGATGTAGGTTTTATCTTGTCGGCTATCGCCACTAATGCCAGTGCGTTCGTATGGTCTGTAAACCACACCACGGTATTAGCCTGCAGATATAGATCATTTGCTTTTTCTTCCAGTGCTTGTGGTATCGTTATGTTCATCGACCGGATCATCTTTTCACTTCCGGCAAAATAAATTTTCTTACCACACAGTGCGGTTACACCACCACCGGTAATGCTACTGAACGAATCTACTGGTTCTAAACTCGTTTTTTTATCGGCGAAGTACTTTGTTATTGCACCTGCCAGCGGATGCTCTGAAAGATGTTCTATACTGTACAATACTTTCGAAAGACTGTTTTCATCTGCGCCTGCAGCCCATTCCACTGCGGTTACTTCGGGGTGTCCTTCAGTTATGGTTCCTGTTTTATCCAGCACTATGGCGTTTATTTTATGGGCGGTTTCAAGGCTCTCTGCGTCTTTTATCAGTATCCCGTTTACTGCTCCTTTGCCTATTCCCACCATTACTGCGGTAGGTGTTGCCAGGCCCAGCGCGCACGGGCATGCTATTATCAGCACGGTCACCATGGCCAGCAGTCCATGTGTAAGGCCGCTGTCGCCGCCCAGCAGTATCCATGTTGCGCAGCTTGCCACTGCTATTACGATTACCACTGGTACAAATATTCCGGCTATTTTGTCTACAAGTTGCTGCACCGGAGCCTTGCTTCCCTGCGCTTCCTGAACTGTTTTAATAATATTGGCCAGCAGCGTTTCTGTGCCTACTTTCTCTGCTTTGAATTGCAGGCTGCCCTTCTGGTTAATGGTCCCGGCAAATACTTTTCTTCCTTCTGTCTTCTCCGCAGGTAACGGCTCACCCGTCAGCATACTTTCATCAACGTACGAATTTCCCGCGATCACCACGCCATCCACGGCTATTTTTTCTCCCGGTTTTACCTGTAGTATATCATTGATCATTACCTCTCCGATCGAAATGGTTGTCTCGGTCTTGTTTACAGGGTCAATGCGTATTACTTTGTCCGGTTGCAGCCCTATTAGCTTCTTTATAGCTGACGAGGTGTTGGATTTTGCCTTTTCCTCCAGTAGTTTGCCAAGAAGTATAAAAGCTATTACTACAGCCGATGCTTCAAAGTACACATCGGCATGTAGCCCTTTTTCTTCAAAAAACTGCGGATGTAGTGTGTTAAATACACTGAATGAATAGGCTATGCCTGTACTCAGCGCCACCAATGTGTCCATATTCGCCGATCCGTGTTTCAGTTGCTTCCATGCACCCACAAAAAACTGGCTGCCGGCCAGAGTAACAACCGGTGTGGCAAGCACCCACATAATGTATTTCGAATACGGAATATCCATCCCAGCCATAGCGATAACCACAATGGGAATGGACAAAATGATGGCCAATATACTGTGTCGTTTTACCTTGGCATAGCTCTTATTATTCATCTCTTCAACCATGCCGGGCGTTGAGGCATTGCTTTCCACCAGTATATCATATCCGGTAGACTGTACAGCTTTTTTTATATCAGTAAGGTTTGTCTGCACTTCCTCATATTCTACCAGGGCAGACGCATTGGCTAAGTTCACAGATGCATGTACCACTCCGCTTTGTGCGTTGAGTACTTTTTCAACTTTCACAGCACAAGATGCACAGTGCATGCCGGTAACCGGAAAAGTTTTCTTCATTGTATCCATCAGCTCTTCTGAAATTTAACACGGACTATCCGTGCCTTTTACAAAGGTCTGTAATAACACGGACAAAAGAATGATTTCCGTCACTTCCGGCTGCGGCATATGTATATTCCCTGATAAGAAATATCTATTACGGCTACCTTACAACGAAGATGTTACGAAGTACACCGGTGTCGCCGGTTATTAAAACAGTATATATGCCGGTTGGCCATTCATTTACATCCACTGCCGCTTCCCTGTTCACTTTGGTTGTATAAACGCACTGTCCCAATGCATTATATATTTGCAATGTGCCTTCCTGTTGGTTAACTGGCAGTGATATATGCACTACACTTTCAGCGGGGTTGGGATATACAGACACTTGCTGAGCTGCTTTTGGGTCATTGACCATGGTGTTTTCAGTTGTTACAACAAATTGTCCCATCATACCATCATCTTCATGCATAAGAATGTGACAATGATACATATACGGTGTTGTTGTATCTGCAAAGTCTTCAAATTTCGCTATTACCCGCACTGTTTCCATTGATTTCACCAGCACTACGTCTTTTCTTCCTCTTTCTGTTATGGCCGGTGGCGCGCCGTCCCTGTCTAATATGTAAAAGTGTACATCATGAATATGAAAGGGATGGGCTACCATGGTACTGTCAAACAATGTCCATATCTCTGTATTGTTCAGTGGTATCCGATAATCTATCCGCGCCATATCAAACAGGTTGTGGTTAAAATAGAAAGGACCATCCATCACCATCATACTGTCAGCTGTCATATTGATGGTCCTGGTTTTATTTGCAGTGCTTTCAGGGTAGGGGGTATCTGGTACCAGTGTCGCGGGTATGGTTGTTACAGGTGTCGCTGTTGGCGGTCCTACATTGATTTGCAGAATGCTAAAATCTATTCCATTCAGTGGGCTGTTCATAGGGGGGCTCCACGATGGCATCGGCATGGTTGGCCCTCCCTGCACACCCATTGGCAATTCTGATCCGTAGCTGAGTAGCTGAATGGGTGTGCCGCTCATGCCGGTTAAATCCAGCAATATTTCGGCGCGCTCACCTGGTGACAACCAAATGCGCGTAGTAGGCACTGGTGCCGTGAGCAGCCCATTGTCGTTTGCTATGACATAAAAGGTCTTGTTCGCGGTAAACCCGAAGTTGAATGTACGTTCCCCCGATGCGTTCAGCAGCCGCATGCGTACTACTTGCGCAGGCATACTCACAGTCGGGCTGTCTGTACCATTAACCAGTACAATACTGTCCACCATACCCATCGGCATGAACTGGTTCTGCGTGTCCAGTTCAAATGACTGAACAATAAGAGGGAAATCGTCGGAGCCGTACGTGCGGGGTAATGTCAGCGCCTGCTCTGCGTCATCTCTTATTATGATCATCCCCGCGTCTCCGCTTATTGTTTGTGAAGCCGTCTTCATCATCAGGTGCGGATGATACCAGTATGTTGCCGCATTATTCCGTACCACAAAGCTTGGGGACCAGCTAGTACCGCTCATGATCATGCTGGCGGGCCCTCCGTCATTCTTTGCTGCTACATGCAGCCCATGCCAGTGCATTGTAGTAGTGTCGGCCATGTGGTTATTTACCGTTATATGCACACTGTCCCCTTTCTTCAGAAACAAAGTAGGGCCTAAATACCTGCTGGCGTTGATCCCGGTCGTTTTAGTGATTTTCCCCGGCATAAACTGAACACTGTCAGGATGGACCGTAAGATTGAATATCGTTCCGGATAAAGTGTCAGGTATGAACAATGGGTGCTGCGCATAACAGTATTCCCCGCAACACAATAACAGCAATAAGGCTATCTGCTTCATTATAACGTGCTTAAAAAGCGAAGGTGGGGTAGACCCACCTTCTTTATTTTTATTCTACGATCAGTTTCTTTACTTCAGAGCCTTGCTCATTTGTTATTCTTATAAAGTACATCCCGGGGGCAAATTCAGATGTGTTGATCTGGATGTAGTTGGTGCCCTTGGTCGTAGCCTCGGTCATTGTCTTTACAATTCTTCCATTCATATCAGTTATGCTCACTTTTACGCTTGATCCGTCGCCGTTGTAGTACAAAGTGGTATGCCCGTTAGCGGCAGGATTAGGAAATATAACAGTAGACGTTACAGCATTGTTTATAGTTGTTACCCCCGATGGTACACTACCGGCAAACGCCAGTGTGTCTACATATAGATAGCTGTTAACTACAGCTGTTGTTGCGGACAGGTTGCTGGATGATAATATGATCAAAGCAGAGTCCGGGGTTTTGCCGCTGTAGTAATTCAAGGTAATCGAAAACGGAGCCCAGCTCATCGCCATACCGTTCAGCGAAGAATCAGTGAATGCTACTGTATCCCTTTTGCTGGTCGCAGTGTTCCATTTAGACAGAAATACAATCACATGGGCATGGTCTGTGCCTGATGCTGCCATGTATTGCCATTGTCCGTTTAGAGTGGCGGGGCGGCTTGTATTCGGAAACCCACCAGATACACTCACTGATGTGCCGGACAGTCCTATCGTGCCCGTTACTGCTACACCTGGTACTACAACACCGCAGTTTTTTGTAGTGAGCTTTATATAATTACTACCTGCAGGTGCGCCGCTTGTTCCTTTATCACAGGTGTAGGTCGATGATAATACAGTAAAAGGATTTGTGTTACCCCAGCTATCCGGAGTATCATATCCGGTATGGGATGTCCATGACTCAAAGCTTGGATTTGGTATTTGCGCAAAGGCCGCACCGGTTATCATTAATGTGCAAAAAAGTGTAGTTATTTTTTTCATTTCGTTTGTTTTTATAGTTGTTTAATAATTTTGTTGCTAAGATATGAAGTTTAGTAAATGATCAGTTTTTCCTGCTTTACTCCACTTTCGTCTGTTACTTTCAGAAAATATATTCCATTGCTCAGCCCCTTCAGGCTTATGGGTAATTTGTTGGTGCCGGTATTAGTTCGTATTTGTTCTTTATAGACTATACGCCCGCTTACCTCATATAAAGATATCAATATGCTTGTTGGTTTGTCTGCGTAGTAGGATACCGTGCAAAAACCAGTCGCCGGGTTTGGGTACACCGATAGCTCTGCTCCGTTGTGTGTAATGATACTACTGCCCAGCGTTGCGGAATCTGCAAATCGCAGATTGTCTACCCATAAAAAACTGTATGCAACCGGTGTTGGCCCGCTTGCAGATAAAACGATCATTGCAGAATCGGGACTGGCAGTACTATAATAGTTTAGAGGTAACGCAAAATCCTGCCAGGACATTACCATGCCTGGCAGCAAATACCTGGTATAAGCAATTGTGTCCCGCTGGCTTGTGCCGGCATTCCATTTTGAAAGGTATACTGTTACATAGCCCTGGTCCGGTGTATGGTAAGCCATGTACTGCCATGCTCCCGCCAGCACTTGCGGGCGTGAGCTGAACGGAAAGCCGGACTTTGGCTCATGGGTTATCGGGTCCAGTTTGCCGGATACGGCCATACCTGCCACAATACCCATTCCGGGAACGGTCTCTGTATTTAGTGCCAGGTAGTAGGCGCCGGTATATCCGGGGTCGAGCCGCTCGCAGGTGTATACCGATGCAGATGTGGTCACTGCGTTCATATTATCCCATCCTATGGGTACTTTATACCCGGCGGTCGAATCCCACATCTCAAAATCAGGATTAGGTATTTGGCCATAAGAAACACCACACCACAGTATGCATGTTAAAAAAAATATCGTTAACTTCACGTTCATATCATTAAGTACAACATCTGCAACTGCAGATGTTCACAAATGTATTTTATTATTTAATTGTAAACAAAAAATAATTAACCCGTTAAGTAAATATTCATCCTATAGAACATCATTCTTTTTTTTAATTTAAATAAGTTAACTGATATGAAGAAGATCTTTACGTCGCTATTGTTACTTGCATCCGGTATGCAGTGTTTTGCTCAGGTCACCTGGACCACTCCTGTCACAGTTTATAGCACTACGCCCGGTGGCAATTATCACCCGCGTATTGCGCTCAACAGAGCTGGTGATCCCTATATAATCTGGGGTAGGAATGATACACGGGTATATTTTTCCAAGTGGAATGGTTCCGGTTTCACAACACCCACAGTGCCCAGCGGGTCGCTTACAACCTTTGCCCAATCATGGGCTGGTCCCGATCTGGCCGCATATGGCGACACAGTTTACGTTTCCATGAAGGTCACTCCGGAGAATGTCAGTTCCAACTACATATACCTCGCGCACTCTTATGATGGCGGCAGTACCTTCTCCGCCCCGGTGCGCGTAGATAATATCGATACAAATATTTCCAGGTTTCCCATAGTAACAACAACAGCAAACGGGAATCCCATGGTAGCATTTATGAAGTTCAACGCTTCTTTTTCCAATGCCCACTATGTCGTTTCCCGGTCTGCCGATTACGGTAATACCTTTTCCGCCGATGTGCTGGCCAGCGGTGCCACAGGTACTGTGTGCGACTGCTGTCCTGCCGCCATTGTTTCTTCAGGCAGCACTGCGGTTATGCTGTTTCGCAATAACATATCCAATATCCGCGACACCTGGGCAGGTATCTCATCTGATAATGGTATGACATTCCCCACAACTCTTAATGTGGATGCTCATAATTGGATGCTAATGTCTTGCCCTGCCAGTGGGCCCGATGGTTTGATAATCGGCGATACACTGTATACTACTTTTTACAGTAAGGCCTCAGGCACTGATCTTGTGTATTTTGGCCGTTCGTCCATTTCAGGGCTCTCTGTCGCCAATACTCCGGTTACCGGCACATTCTCGGGGCTTACTTCGCAAAACTACCCACGTATCGCCAATTCAGGCGGTGCGGCAGCTATTGTGTGGAAGCAGGTTGTTTCAGGCACTACATCAGTTGCGTGTGCGTTTACAAGCAATATTTTATCCGGCTTTAGTGGCTATACTACCGTGGCCTCCGGCAGCGGCATTGCAAACGCTGATGTGGCATTAAGCCCCGGCGTGGTTCATGTAGTTTGGGAAGACGATAATTCAGACAAAGTAATGTATATGAAAGGCACCTATTCACTTTCGTCTACGGGCACCCCTGTTGTTACAAAGGAAGTTATCGATGTTTTCCCCGATCCCGCATCAGGGTATTTCACTGCCAGGCTCAACAACGTTGGCAACATCAGCTATACCTACCTTGTCGATATGTCGGGCAGGCGTCATGATATAACTCCTGTTATCAGTGGTAACAGCGCAACCTTCTCAACCGATGGAATGGCCAAAGGCAATTACTACTTTGTCTTAGGCAACGTTGCCGGCAATATCTATTATTCCAGGATGGTGATACAGTAAATATTACCATTGCTATTAGGCATAAATAAGAATCCCCTGATGTTCACATCAGGGGATTCTTATTTTATATTGCCTTGTTTAGTTTTGCTTTGTACCCATCATTTTCTTTGCTTCTATGCTCAGCGTGGCATGAGGCACAGCGCGCAGGCGGGCTTTATCTATCAGGTTACCGGTTACACGGCATATGCCATAGGTCTTATTCTCTATGCGTACCAATGCTTTTTCCAGGTGGCCCATAAACTGTATCTGGCGGCTGGCAAGCTGTGCCAGTTGCTCGCGCTCCATGGCGCCGCTGCCGTCTTCCATGTTCATGTAGCGGTTTTCTGTATCTTCTGTACCTGCCTCGTCTTTACGGGTTATAAGGCCCTGCAGGTAATTCAGTTCTTTGCGGGCTGCCTCCAGGCGGCTCACTATTATTTCCCTGAATTCGTTCAGTTCTTCGTCACTGTAGCGGTACACGGGCCCTTGCTGCATCTGAGGTTCGTCCAGTATAGACCTGTAGGTCTCAGGCTGGTACTGTATCATCGTTTTTGTTGCTTCCTTCGTGCTTTTCGATTTATTTTCCAGTTTGCGATGAGCTATTATTACAGTGGGTTTCTTTTCTGTTGGCCTTGCTGCCGGTGTGGCAGTGGGGCGTGGCAGGGCGGGGTTTATCCTTTGTGGCATTTTAGTGATCGTAAGCTTCTTTCCTGGTTTCACTGACTCCTTTGTTTTTGCTTTTACCGGTGTCGTTTTAACTTCCGGTTTCGTCACTGTTTTCGGCGCCGGTTTTGCCGGTGTTGCCTTTTTTACGGGCTTTACCGGCGCCTTTACTTTTGCTGCCGGTTTTGGAGCTGCCTTAGGGGCTGCTTTCTTTACTGGTTTTGCCGGAGCCGCTTTTTTAGCTACCGGAGCTGCCTTTTTCACTGGGGCCGCTTTTTTTGCGGGCGCCGCTTTTTTTACAGGAGTTGCCTTTTTAGCTGGTGTAGCGCTTTTTGTGTTTTTCTTATTCACTGTCTTTTGGTTATTGTTTTTAGCTGTTGACTTACTTTCGATTTTCTTTTTTACAGGTACGACTTTCTTCGCCACTGCTGCCTTAGCAGGTGCTTTTTTAACTGGTTTTGCTGCTACTTTTACTTTTACAGCTTTCTTTACGGCCACGGGTTTCTTAGCTGCTGCAGCTTTTTTTACAACTGGTTTCGGTCTTGCGTTTTTAGACGCTTTTACGTTTTTTTTGTTGTTTGTGGCCATAACTTTAAGAGTTTTTAAATATGAGTATTTCCAGTATTACATCGTTAACTTCTATTTGTATGCCATTATTTATTTGTGGCACAATTTTTATGTTGTCCGCTAAAATTTCGGCGCAAATATAGTCAGAATAATTAACTATTGTACTTTTAAATGATTCATATTCCTTTATCTCTACTATGATCCGGTCAGAAACCTCATAGCCACTCTCTTTTCTTATCTTTTGTATTCGGTTTACAAGTTCTCTTGCGTTACCTTCTTCCTGTAGTGCAGGTGTCACGGTTATATCCAGGGCCACAGTCAGGTTATCTTTATTGGCCACAGACCATCCCGGTATATCCTCTGCTATAATATCTACATCCTCCGTCCTTATCTCTACGGGCTCACCATCTACCATCAGCGCAAAGGTCTTGTCCTTTTCCAGCACGGCTATGTCATGCTGTCCCATCCCGGTTATAGCCGCAGCTACGCTCTTCATTTTTGCACCCATCCTGGCGCCCAGTATCTTAAAGTTTGGCTTTAACTTCTTTTTAATAAATCCTTCTGTATCAGTAAGATACTCAATGTCTTTTACGTTTACTTCGCTCTTTATCAGCTCCTCTATTTTACTTATCTGCTCCTTTGTGTGCGCGTCCAGTACGGGTATTAAGATGCGCTGCAACGGCTGCCTTACCTTAATATTTACTTTCTTTCTTATAGACAGCACCAGCGATGATATATCCTGCGCCAGGTGCATACGCTCTTCCAGGTCAGGGTTTATAGCGCTTTCGTCAGCAACCGGATAGTCTGCCAGGTGTACCGATGCTGCCGCCCGCCGCTTGGTTACCCCATTCAGGTTCTGGTACATCCAGTCTGCAAAGAAGGGAGCTATCGGGGCCATCAGCATTGATAAAGTCTCAAGGCACTCATAAAGTGTCTGGTATGCGCATATTTTATCATGTTCATATTCCCCCTTCCAGAATCGGCGACGGCACAGGCGCACATACCAATTACTCAGTTGCTCGTCCAGGAAAAGTTCCATCGCCCTGCCTGCCTGTGTTGGTTCGTAGTCTTCCAGGCTGGTAGTTACATCTTTTATAAGCGTATGCAGGCTGGATAAGATCCACTGATCTATCTCCGGTCTTTCCTTTACAGGTATGTACGATTCTTTAAATGTAAAATTATCTAAATTTGAGTATAGTGCAAAGAACTGATAGGTATTGTATAATGTTCCAAAATACTTTCGTTGTACCTCTTTAATTCCTTCAAGATCAAATCGTAAGCTATCCCATGGCGATGCATTGGTAATCAGGTACCACCGGGTAGCGTCAGCGCTATAATTGCTGATAGTTTCAAACGGATCTATCACATTGCCCAGCCGCTTGCTCATCTTGTTCCCGTTCTTATCCAGTACCAGGCCATTGCTCACTACCGTCTTATAGGCCACACTGTCAAACAGCATCACCCCCAGCGCGTGCAGCGTATAGAACCACCCACGCGTCTGGTCAACCCCCTCCGCAATAAAATCTGCAGGGAAGTTATTGTTAATATTTACATTCTTATTGAATGGATAATGTATTTGTGCATACGGCATTGCCCCGCTGTCAAACCAAACATCTATCAGGTCGGGTTCACGTTGCATAGGCTTGCCGCTGTCAGATACCAGTATTATTTGGTCTACAAATGGCTTGTGCAGGTCAAGTTCTTCCTTTCTCGTAACGATGACAGGTAAAGTGCCTTCGCCGGTCTTGCTGGTGTCAAAACCATTGTCTTCTTCTATTAACTGGTTAAGCCCCAGTACCTTATTCGCTTTTTGTGCTTCTTTTATCAGTTCGGCTATACTGCCTATGCACTTCATTTCACCATCTTCACTTACCCACACTGGCAGCGGAGTACCCCAAAAACGACTACGGCTCAGGTTCCAGTCCACCATATTCTCCAGCCAGTTGCCAAATCGACCCTCGCCGGTAGCCTTCGGCTTCCAGTTTATGGTCTTGTTCAGCTCTATCATCCTGTCCTTCACTGCCGTGGTCTTTATAAACCACGCATCCAGTGGATAATAGATCACCGGCTTGTCCGTGCGCCAGCAGTGGGGGTAGGTGTGTTCGTATTTCTCCACCTTAAAGGCATGGCCGCCCAGCTTCAGCTTCACGGCTATGTCTACGTCCACATCCTTATAGTCAGGATCGTTCTTGTAATTCTTCACATACCTCCCGCTGAACTCCCCGGTATAGTCGTTAAACTTACCCTCCTTGTCCACCATCGTCAGTATGCCTATGTTGTTCTTCTTGCCCACACGGTAGTCATCTGCGCCAAAGGCGGGGGCGGTATGCACTATGCCCGTACCATCCTCCGTGGTCACAAAGTCACCGGTGATCACGCGCCAGGGGTCGCCGCCGGCTACCTCGCGTGTATTCCCTTCAAAGGGCAGCAACTGCTCGTACCGTAGTCCCTCCAGTTCACTGCCTTTATATTCGCCTATTATCTTCCACGGCAGTATTTTGCTTTCAGCGGTGTATATGGTAAGATCGCTTTCCTGCCCTTCAGGTTTGAAATACTTGCCCAAAAGTGCCTTGGCCAGTATCACATTGGCCGGCTGGTGCGTATATGGGTTAAAAGTCTGTACTAATACGTAATCTATATTAGGCCCCACGGTAAGGCCGCAGTTGCTGGGCAGCGTCCATGGGGTGGTCGTCCACGCCAGTAGGTAAACCGCTCCGGCCTTATCAGCCTTCGCCAGTCCGCCGCCTATGGGCAGGTTCACAAAAGGCTCCCATGCGTTCCTGGCTGTTTCATGTAGTTTGGTTTGCAAAGGGTTCACCGGCATACCGCTCCCCGCGCTCCGCTCTCCCAACTTAAACATCGCTACTACTGTAGTATCCTTCACATCCTTATATGTCCCCGGCTGGTTCAGCTCATGGCTGCTAAGGCCCGTGCCTGCGGCAGGGGAGTAGGGCTGTATGCTCACGCTCTTGTATAGATAACCTTTATCAAACAGCGTCTTCAGCGCCCACCATAGTGTTTCTATATATTCATTGTCAAAGGTGATGTAGGGGTTGCCCATATCCACCCAGTAGCCCATCTTCTCGGTTATCTCTTCCCACTTGTCCTTGTAGCGCATTACCACCTCGCGGCACTTCTTGTTGTAGTCCTCTACGCTTATCTTCTTGCCTATATCCTCCTTCGTTATGCCCAGTTCTTTTTCCACGCCCAGCTCCACGGGCAGCCCGTGGGTGTCCCAGCCGGCTTTGCGCTGCACCTGGTAGCCCTGCATGGTCTTGTAGCGGCACACCAGGTCTTTAAGCGTACGCGAGATAACATGGTGAATGCCCGGCATACCATTGGCGCTGGGTGGCCCTTCGTAAAACACAAATGGCTCCGCCCCATCGCGCAGCCTTACACTTTGCTCAAAATATTGTTCCGCCTTCCACTTAGCCAGGTATTCCTGCTCTATGGAAGGCATATTCAGTCCTTTATATTCGGGATACTTCATTTATTCAAATTTCCTTTTGTCATCCTGAGCCCGTCGAATGGTCTTAGTGAGCCTGCTGCTCCACAAGTGTCATGGTGAACTTGCCTAACTACGCGCACACTATACCCAATCTATCAAAAAAATGTGTGCAAAGGTAGGGGAATTTTTTGGGATTTGAGGAGGTGATTTTATTAAGTATATGTAGAAAACAATGCTTATTTGTTATACAAAAAAATGTCCCTTCATTAGAGTATCCAACAAATGTTTGAATTCTATTTGAATACAAATAAATTGCACAATAAAAATTTTATACTTATTTTCATATACAAAATGAAGGTCAACTATGTCGTATGAGTCAACCGTATATCGAATATTAATTGCATCTCCTTCAGATGTGGATGAAGAACGAGAAGTTGCGGCAAGAGTTATCCAAGATTGGAATGATTTAAACTCATTTAGTAAAAAAATTGTTCTGCTGCCAATTAGATGGGAAACTCACTCGTCTCCAACTTATGGAACTCGGCCTCAGGAAGCAATAAATAAACAAATCGTTGATGATTGTGATCTTTTATTGGGATTTTTTTGGACAAAAGTTGGCACACCTACTGGAGAAGATTTAAGTGGTACGATTGAAGAAATAAAGAGGGTGTCAAAAGCAGGAAAACCAGTAATGTTATATTTTTCGAAAAGAGGAAAAGATCCATCACAAATTGACTTGACACAGCTTCAATCATTAAATAAATTTAGAGAAGATGTTTACAAGTTAGCATTGGTAGAACATTTTAATTCGATTGTTGAATTTAGAGATAAAATATCTAGGCAATTAGAAATGAAGATTCGTGAACTTCAAGAAAGGAAAGAATCTATACGAGATATTATTACTTTTTCATTTGTAAATAAAGAAACTGGTGCATTAATAGATACTTCTCAGAATATAAATGTTGATAGAGTTAATATTAGTGCAAAACAACGACTGGAGGCAATGAAAAAGAGTAAGGTAACAGCTGATAGGCCTTGGTATTTCGATCGAGCCTTGCGATCTTACTTAAATCGAAAGAATAACGTTCCTGTGATATTAGGACTACAAAACAATACTGGTAGAATTTTTGGAAATGTTATTGTTGAGCTAATAATAAAATCGTCGGGAGAGAAAGATTTGTTGATCGAAAATATTTCATCCGACGAAGGGAGTGTGTATAGCAGATTGGATGAATTTTATTTAACTCCCGAAAATGTATCACAAATTCGGAAATTATTTAAAAATACTCTAACCCAAACTTCGTCAAACGTATGGGAGTTTAGTTCACCGCCATTTTCACTTCTTCAAAATAAAATTAAAGTACTGGACACCGTTTTATTGTTATACCCTTTAGAGTCATCGCATATAAAATTCAGACTTAATTTATTTTCTGAAAATATATTGCAGCCACTTGAAATGCTTTGCCAGTTGGAGGTTGTTGTAAATAAAAGAGACTTAACAGATGATGAACTAGAGGAAATTATTAAACTAGTTCCGGACTACATGGATGACCTACCTTTTTAAATGACCTAATCAAAGCCCCGCACTGGTCCTCGAATGTTTCGAGGATCACATGGCAGGGCGTTTGCAACGCCCGGATATGTTCTACCTATCCCATTCTTTTCGCATCTGTTTTACATGCTTATTCAACGACTCAGCATCTTTTTTTGATAAAACGCCACGATATTTTTCAGACAATTTAATTGCGGGTGTTTGTACTTGATTTTCATCAACCGGCGTTTGCTGTTTACGCAAAGGTTTATTGTTTGGCTGTTTTTGGGGCAAAATAAATATTTATATGAAGGTACGAAATTTCCATACGCTACGAGTATACTTTACCGTAATAGGTATGCCCACCAGTTAAGCGTAGTCTTCCAAAAAAAATGAATGATGGGCGTAGTCCCCGCACTGGTCCTCGAATATTTCGAGGATCACATGGCAGGGCGTTTGCAACGCCCGTATCCTTCCCTTCAATTTGTCATGGTGAGCTTCGAACCATTGTCGAGGAATAGGAGACAGCCTCATCACGGAATAATCATTTACTATTTACCGATCCCAGCTAAGCGTAGTCTTCCAAACAAAAAATGAATGATGGGCGTAGTCTCTGACTACGTCCTCGCGGTAGCCAGTCTCCCGACTGGCGAATTACCCCTTACCCACACTGGTACTCAAATGTATCTATGATAATATAGCATTGTCTCTCCACCTGTTTCCCGTAGATTTTATCTGCGTCTTTTCAGAAATCTCTGGTGGGCGTACAATTTCAGTTTGCACATACCAGCAAACAATTTTCTATGACAGACCGAAATCCGTACTATCATAAAACTTTCTTTTTGCCGGCACAAAAACCTGCTCCATCTTTGTGTTGCAAAAGCCCAAATTCAGCAAATTATATTGTATTTATTTTTACTTTTTCCTCCAGGCATGGGTAAAGAATGGGGAAAAAATGGGGAATTTTTATCCACAAATGTTATGTAATGCATTGATAATCAATAATAATGTGCGCAAATGCTTTTTTTGCAGAAATATTCCCCATCTGATAAAATAAGCGCATAAGTGGGTGACGCTGCAATATGCGTATAGACAATATCTTAAAGCGTTGATTTTGTTGTTTGCGCAATCGGGCACAGCTACTTTCACCCGTTTTTTGCGTGGCCTAATAATAAGTGTAGTTGTAAAAAGTAGAATCGTCGGCGGTGACGGTATTGTTGTTTTTCACCTTTATCAGTTGGCTGATAAGGCCGCTGGGGTTAAAGGTGTAATAGTATTTTTCCAGCCACCCGCTGCCTGTACTCAGCGACTGGGGCAGGTGGGTGGTTTTGATATATGATCTGCCATAATTCAGAAAGGCGTCTATACGAAACGGGTCACCCGGTTGGCCGTTGCGGGCCTGGTCATAGGCATAGCTTTTATTGATGCCGCCACCGGTAACGGTCACCACATCGCCGCTCTGCCAGTAGTAGTTGGTAGCGTTGATGGTAAAGAAAGGGTAGGTGGGGGTAGTGGTACGCACGTCTATCTCACCCAGCTGCGTGCCGTTATATATAAAGCTGGTGGTGTCTGCGATAAGCAGTTTCAGTATCATGCCGCTGGTATTGGCATAGACGGTATAAGTAAAGTTGTCCTGGTCGGTGATACTGTAAGACGACCCGAAGTAGCTGAAAGCTTTAATGCCGTGGTAGCCGGCAGATGAGCCGTCACCTGTGATAATGAGCGAGTCTACATTATTGCCAATGCCGTAGTACACCCGGTAGTGCAGTATGGAGCCGCTATGCGCCACATCCACTGTAGCTATCCTCGCGCTGCCAAAGGGGTTATCGTTGGTTTTCTTCTTACATGAAAACAAGCCCGTTGCCGCGAAGATGAATAACAGGGGTAGTATATGGGTATAGCGCGTCATAGCCTGGATAAACCGTTTATTAAAGTTAACGCTTTTTTTACGGCTCATAGGTCTTTAAAAGAAAGCTTTGTATAGCTGAAAATGAGGATGCCGCTCATGATAAGGCTTATTACGGATAGCGTAAGCAGTGTTTTTACAAACAGGTCATAGCCCGTCTGCGCGCCCATATACACACATTCCAGTGTCCAGTAGATGCTGGCAGCCAGTATTAGTATGCCCAGTATCAGGTTAGTAAGCTTCTGCCTGAAGTAGGCCTGCGCGCTGAAAACCAGTACCGTGCCCGATGCCCAGAAATTGAAATAGCCGCCCCACAGCAGGCAGCCCGAGAACCAGCTTATACCCAGCAAAATAAAGTAGCCATATGCCACAAAAACCAGCTTTTCGTAAAATGATAATTTTGTATTGCCCATATTGTCTGCCCTCATTCAGGGGCCGGTTTTATCTTGTTTGTTTACTCTGGTACGCGCCGCCGTGTCTCAGGCTTTTACACCTATTACCTTGCCGCTCCATGCCTCCATCCGTTCCTTCTCATTCACAGATACCGAAAGTATTATTTTTAACTGGTTCTTTTTATCTGTTTTCAGCACATACTGGTAGTCGCAGTTGTATAGCGGTTTGTCATTGCTGTCATAGTATTGCCAGTTTACTTTTACCATCACTATCTTACCCGTCAGTTCGCGCCGGTTCCATATCTCGTGCCGCACTTTTGCTATACCGAACTGTCGGTAAAAGCCCGCGCCTATGTTGAAAAAGCCTTCCAGTTTCCCGGCATCGTTAAACATGGTGGTGGTTTCGTCAGATATCAGTGTGCATGGTATGTTGTACAGGTTGGCCATGCCCTTGGTGTCATACAGTTCCAGCGCCGCGGCGTAGGTCTCAAAAAAATTTCCAATCGGTTGCATCGGGGATCATTGCTGCTGCTGTGCAGCCGGTGCAAATTTATGCATTTTCACACGCAGCTCATTCTTCTTTCAGGTTATTTCATACATAATATATTTGAAGACGCTTATTTTCGCATTGTCAGATAATTTTCACATCTTTGATTCACAAATGAAATCGCTGCTCACTAACGGCCAACTCGACATCACACTGCAGCGCCTGGCGCATCAGTTGGTAGAGAATCATCATTTATTTCATGATACGGTCATCATCGGCATCCAGCCCCGGGGCGTGCTGCTCTCAGACCGCATTGTAAAGATGGTAAAGAAGATAACCGGTAATAAGGCGCTGGGTTATGGCACGCTGGATATTACACTGTATCGCGATGATGTAAATACCCGCGATATCCATGTGCCCGCCGATACCAATATACCTTTTAGTATAGAGGGCATGAATGTGGTGCTTATTGACGATGTGCTGCATACCGGCCGCACCATCAGGTCGGCCATGGATGCGCTTATAGATTTCGGGCGGCCTAAAAAGGTAGAGCTGATGGTGCTTATAGACCGCAGGTTCAGCAGGGAGCTGCCTGTGCAGCCGGATTATGTGGGCCATACCGTAGACACTATCCTTACGCAGAGAGTGGTGGTACACTGGAAAGAAAAGGATGGAAAAGATGAGGTAAGCCTTATTGATAAAGTATGATATATAGCCGGGTGAGGTACGCTTATTTGGAATTTGATTTTTCGGGTATTAAATTTGTTTTTTAATATGTCTCTATCTGTAAAGCATCTGCTGGGAATAAAAGAACTGAACCTACAGGATATTGAACAGATATTTCAGACCGCCGATACATTCAAACAGGTATTACAGCGACCTATAAAAAAAGTACCCACGTTGCGCGATACCACGGTAGCCAATGTCTTTTTTGAAAACTCCACACGCACCAGGCTTTCATTTGAGCTTGCCGAAAAACGGCTCGGCGCTGATGTGGTCAACTTTTCAGCATCGGGCTCGTCTGTATCAAAGGGTGAGACACTTATAGATACGGTCAATAATATACTGGCCATGAAAGTGGATATGGTGGTGATGCGCCACTCGGCCAGCGGTGCGCCCTGGTTCCTGGCACAGCATATTGATGCAAGTATCATAAATGCAGGCGACGGAACGAACGAACACCCCACACAGGCTTTGCTGGACGCATATTCAATGCGTGAGAAACTGGGCAGCCTGAAGGGTAAGCGGGTAACAATAATCGGGGACATCATGCACTCCAGGGTAGCGCTGAGCAACATCTTCTGCCTGGCTAAACTTGGTGCCGAGGTCACCGTGTCAGGCCCGCCTACACTCATACCCAAGCATATTGCATCGCTGGGGGTAAGGGTAGAATACAATGTAAAAAAAGCGCTTGAATGGTGCGATGTGGCCAATGTGCTGCGCATACAGTTGGAGCGGCAACATAAACCGCTTTTCTCTACCCTGCGCGAATACGCGCTGTACTATGGGGTGAACAAGCAGATGCTCGACGGCATTAAAAAAGATATAGTGATCATGCACCCCGGCCCTATAAACCGTGGCGTGGAATTAAATTCAGACGTCGCCGACAGCAAGCAATCCATCATCCTTGACCAGGTGGAAAACGGCGTTGCCATTCGCATGGCGGTAATATACCTGCTCTCGGGCAAACGGGAAATGGAGTAAGCGACTGCACTACATCCGTTTAGTATGAGGTACATAGCTGCTCCTCTCGTTTTCGTTGGCTTTGTTGTTGACTAACGATATCCGGTATGATTCATTTTTAGGTGTGTACTCTTTTGCGTAAAACAGCATATAGAATGAAGTATTTAAGGTTATTCTGTTTATTGATCATAGTGTTTGCCGCGTCCTGTAATGGTGGCGGGCAGCGAAAGACTGCAGGGGCGCCCGCGCGGCCACTGCCTATTGTAGATAATTCTGATGACCCGGTAGAGCTGCCGGTGAATATGCTTCCTACCATCAATGGCTCGGCTGATGATACGTTTACCAAGCGGGTGCAGTATCCCGGCTCTATCAGCACTGCGCCCGATAGCTTTGCGAGGCTCATAGCAGCTTATGGCGCTGCTTACCGGGTGTGGATAGGGCCTAAGAACTGGCATGGCAATGGCGCTACCGGGGTAAATGGTAGTATCATAGTACGGCTATACCCACAGGGGGATTCTGCAGGCAATGATGGTCAGATCACGTATAAGGAGGTGCCTGCCTGCAAGAGCTGTATACTGGAGGCCGCCGCGCCATATTTCCCGGAGGCGCTGAAAAAGTACAATGCTGAATATAAAGGGTATCAGAAGAATAAGATAACGATACCTGAAGGGCTGAACGTTAGCCAGTTGTCGCCTACGCTGCTCACCTATACATTGCCGGAGCATAATGGTTTGCAGGCAATAGGTGTGGCTTACTACGTTCCACTTGATCCTTCTACAGACCCGTATTTTGCCGAGGCTAAATTTGTACTGCCCGTAACGCAAAGGCCGCTGGCTGATTTCCTGGTGAAGAAATTCATCGAGATGCGGAAACTGCGCTAAACCACTTTTGCAGGTCTGTGAGCACATCGTTATTAATAGAGTGCCCCATGCCGGCGTACTGGTGAAACTGTGGTGAAAGCCCGATGCTTTTAAGGTAGTCATAAGTGGCCTTACCTTCTGCAAAGGGGATACGGTTGTCAGCCGTGCCGTGGGATATGAATATCTTAAGCTCCTTTAACGCGGAAGACTTGCTTACTTCATGCTTCAGTGAGGGGAACAGCTTGCCGCTAAGCACAGCTATGCCGGCTATCTTATCTGGGTTGGTGAGCCCTGCCTGGTAACTCATCATAGCTCCCTGGCTGAAGCCCACGAGATAAACTTTGCCGGTGGTGTGGTATTTATTGAGTATCTGTGCAATGAAGGTAGTGATAAGTTTGCTGCTGTTGGTGACCTGTGCTGTCTTATCGCTGCTCACAGCGCCTATCTCAAACCATTGGTAAGCGCCCAGGCCTACCGTGTATGGTGCCCTCGCGGCAATGACTATGAAGTCGGTGGGAAAGATACTTTTTAACTCAAAGAGGTCTTGCTCGTTACTGCCATAGCCATGCAGCAGTATCACTACAGGGGAGGTGGCGTTTGGCTTTGCCGGTAGCTGTACCAGGTATTTTAACGACAGGCCTTCCTGCAGCTGCGCAGATTGGCCGGCAGCGGTGACAGCTATGAGCAATACGAGGCAAAAGGCAGTTAAGTGTTTTTTCATTGCGCCGCAGTTGATGTTTGTAAGGCAAGTTAGACTAAAAAAGTGCCTGAAGAAGCAGGCACTTTATTTTATTACTAAACCAACCATCTATTTTTTGATATGCTGTTCTTCCTGCGCTTCTTCACGCTCCTTGTCTTTGTCATAGGCGCGTATGATCTGTTTCACAAGCCTGTGACGCACCACATCTGCTTCATCCAGTTTTATCTGTGCTATGCCGTCTATGTTCTGCAATATGCGTGTGGCCTTTATAAGTCCGGATTTCTGATTCTTCGGCAGGTCTATCTGGGTGAGGTCACCGGTGATAATGGCCTTAGCTGATGAGCCAATACGGGTAAGGAACATTTTTAGCTGCAAATCGGTGGAGTTCTGCGCTTCATCAAGTATAATGAACGCATTGTCCAGCGTACGGCCGCGCATATATGCCAGGGGGGCTATCTCTATTATACGGTTTGCCATATAATAGTTGAGCTTGTCACTGGGTATCATATCGTCCAGGGCATCGTATAGCGGACGCAGGTACGGGTCTATCTTCTCTTTGAGGTCACCGGGCAGGAAGCCGAGGCTTTCGCCGGCCTCTACCGCAGGGCGTGTAAGTATGATCTTGCGTACAGCTTTGTTTTTCAGCGCGCGCACAGCCAGCGCTACCGCGGTGTAGGTTTTACCTGTACCCGCCGGGCCAATGGCAAAAATAATGTCGTTCTTTTCAGAGGCCTGTGCCATCAGTTTCTGATTCTGGGTCTTGGCGCGTACAACACGGCCATTGGGCCCGAAAACCAATATGTCATTGTCTTTGGCTTCTTCTACATTGCTGTCTTCCTGTTCGTCGTCGCCAAGGATCTTAGAGAAGTAATTCTCTGACAAGTGGCCGTTTCGTTCCAGGTATTGGATCACCTGGTTTATCTTGGCTTGTGCCGCGGTTACTTCATCAGGTTGTCCGGATAGTTTTATCTGGGTTCCTCTCGACAGCAATTTCAGTAAAGGAAACTTTCGTTTCAGGATCTCGAATTTGCTGTTGTTGACCCCGAAGAATTCTATCGGGTTTACTGTCTCTAAGTTAATGATGGCTTCTGTCAAGGCGTTTATGTTTTAGCTGTTAACTTTAAATGTACAAACTGCGTGCCAATAGTGACTTTAAGTAAAAGTTAACTCCTGTTGCAATCTGTACCGCTTATATCCTGTACTCATTCGCTTTAAACTCTGCCAACTTGCCGGCTACCGCGCTGTCTGACAATGCAAATATCCTGGCTACCAATACAGCGGCGTTACGCGCCCCTGCCTTGCCTACTGCAAGAGTGCCCACAGGCAGGCCGGCTGGCATCTGTACTATGCTATATAGCGCATCAATACCACCGGGCAAGCCGCCATCCAGCGGCACGCCGAGAACCGGTAAAGAGGTGTAAGCCGAGCAAACACCGGGCAGTGCCGCCGCCATGCCTGCTGCTGCTATTACCGCGCCATATCCATTGGCCTGCGCGTTTATTATAATGTCCCTTACTTTGTCGGGATTGCGGTGAGCGGAGGCGACAACCATTTCATTGCCTATTCCGAACCATGTGAGCCATTTGCTGCTTTCCTGCATTACGTTCTCATCAGTCTGAGAACCCATAATTATTAGTGCCTTCATTAATTAATATTATTCTTGTTTAAGTGAAATTAATTAGAAACATGATTACCTGAAAAAATACAGGTCGAAACTTATCCACGTTGTCTGTATATCTTTTTTTATGAAAAGTATAAACTGGCCAAAAAGAATTATTAACTATAAAAACTCGGTTCAAAATCAGCCGAACATTTTTACGCACGGAATTGCAATCATTTTACTGCAACAGCATCAGTAAACAAATAAGGTCGCACATCTGCATGCGATACGTAATAAATAGCACCGCTTTTTTATGAATGGGGACATAGATACCGCCATAATCAGCTGTGCTACTTGTCTGGAAGAAATTGTTACTTATCTTCTTTGTTGAAATTGCCGGCATCAGCGGGCTTTCTGCGAATCATTTTCAGAGCAGGATGATTATGTGCGTACTTGAGGAATGTTTTCTCCATGCCGAAAATATCATCGCCATACACATAGATCTCATTGCCCTTGAGCAATTTCATTGTGTTAGCAACTAAAGTATCCTTGTCATTTTCGTATTGTATATCTGCTACCTGCAGGTTGCCCGCCAGTTTAGCATTGACAACGTTGAAGTAGCCGAAGTATTTTGTACGGTTGACGGTGAAGCAGGTGATGAAGGACTTCTTTTCAAGCAGTGGGTCCTCGATATAAGTAAACTTAGAAAGGAATTTTGTGTAAAACTCAATGATGTCATGGTAGTCATTTACATTCTGTACCGCTCCGTTCTCAATAATGATATAGTTTCTCAGCAGTTGGTCGTAGTCGCGATGATTATATGTTGAGTCATTGAATTCCACAATGGTAAAATCTTTGGTAGCATAAGCAGACTTAAGATTTTCATACCTGGTTACATCGGCGCCAAGGTCACCGCTGTTTTCTGTTTTCTTATAAAACATTGGTCCGTGCGGATTGTTGCACTGGCGTGCCCACCATGTTGCCTTTATCCCGTCTTTAGTATTGTAGAGCGCAAGGGTTGCGTTTATGTATTCTGAAAAATTCAGGTCTACTTTTTTGCCGGGGGCGGTAGTATGAATATTGACAGAAGGAACACGGGCGTTATTTACCTGGATGTATCCCCAATGCCCTGAGGAAAATTCATCTACTTTAGCGGCTTTAAAGGCTGCGTCTTTCTTGTTGTTCTTTATAAAGCCGGCGAGATCGTGACCATTGTTGTCGTACACTACGCCATCTACATAGGGATACAGGTTATGACATACCTGGGCATTGGACGCAAAGGTTCCGATGCTGAATAATCCGAATGCAGTTGTTTTTAATATATTCCTGATCATGCCGCTGAATTAGTGATTAAAGAGCCAAAGTAGTAAAATAACGCCAAAAAAGAAAGACCGCCGCCTGAAAGGGCAGATAAGACCGCCAAATAGCATAAAACCGAACCACGCTGTCAATACTTACCTAAGCATTCAATAACTCGCTAATCCTGGCTGCTACCTTATCGGCATTGGGAAGCATTGCGGCCTCCAGGCCGGTATTCATAGGAACTGCCGGCAGATCCAGTGCACCTATGGTTTGTACGGGCGCATCGAGGTACCTGAAACAATTCTGTGCTATTCTGCCTGCCAGCGCCTCGCAGAAAGAGTTGCGCAACTGTTCTTCTGTAAGTACGATACATTTGCCGTGCTTCTTTACAGTACTGTATATAAGTTCTTCGTCCAACGGATAGATGGTGCGAATGTCAATGACCTCCACCTGGCCGGGATATTGTTTTGCAGCGTTTTTGGCCCAGTACACGCCCATGCCATAAGTGATAATACATAGAGATATACCATTGCTCACAGCTTCATCGCCAGCCTCAACCACCACGGTGCCTTTACCGAATGGTAAAATATAATCGCGGTCAGGCTCGATAGTTTTGGCGTCTTCGGTGCCGGGCACCTTGCTCCAGTAAAGACCTTTATGCTCCAGCATCACTACTGGGTTACCATCGTAGTAGGCCGCCTTTATCAATCCTTTAAGGTCGGCGGCATTGCTGGGGTAGGCTATTTTTATGCCTTTTACAGTAGCCAGCGTGCTTTCCACACTGCCACTGTGATAAGGGCCACCACCGCCATAAGCGCCGATAGGTACCCGTAAGATCATAGATATGGGAAACTTACCACAACTGAGGTAGCAGGATTTGCTGATCTCTGTAACCAGTTGATTGAGCCCCGGATAAATATAGTCGGCAAACTGGACCTCAACTATTGGTTTTAGACCAACCGCATTCATGCCAACAGTAGAGCCCACAATGTATGCCTCCTGTATGGCCATGTTGAAGACCCTGTTGTCGCCAAACTTATCGGCTAGAGTAGCCGCCTCGCGAAACACGCCACCCAGGCGCCGGCCCACGTCCTGTCCATAAAAAAGGGCTTCAGGATTGTCCTGGAGCAGTTCTTCCACTGCGTGGAGGGCGGCATCTACCATTACTACTTTTTCTCTGCCCGCAGGGCTGCGATCGCCCTTTTCTTCGGTAACCGGAGTGGGCACATATACATGATCTGTAACCGTGAGGGGATCGGGATCGGGAGCCGCAACTGCAAGATCGAACTCATTTTGGGCATATACCCTGGTTTCTTCTTCTATGGCAATAAGATCGGTCTCGGAGACCCCTTCCACGGAAAGCAGCAATTTTCTGAGTTTTGGTCCCGGGTCGTCCAAGCTATGTTTTGCTAGATCCTGCGGTGTCCGGTACCATTCCTTCCGTACGCCGGATGTATGATGGCCGAGTAAAGGCACTTTTGCGTGTACCAAAATCGGTTTACGGTTCTTCCGGACCCATTCTATAGTGTACTCCATGGTATTGTAGGAGTCAGTAAAGTCGCTGCCATTTACCCGTACCCGCTCCAGGCCTTTGAAGCCGGCGGCAAACTCATATGCATCCATGGTGCGTGCCTCATCGCTGCTCACAGATATGCCCCAGTCGTTGTCCTGTACCAGGTAAATCATGGGCAGTTGCTTCAATACTGCAAACTGTAACGCTTCGCCGACCTCACCTTCTGTGACACTACCATCGCCAAGCGAGCAAATAGTGACAGGCGGGATGGGGTAGTCTGATAGTTTCTCTTTCTCACGGTATTGGATACCCTGAGCTATGCCTGTGGTAGGTATGGCCTGCATACCTGTGGCACTGCTCTGGTGAATAATAGTTGGAAAGCCTTCCCTGCGTATGTTTGGGTGGTTGTAATATTCACGGCCTCCGGTAAAAGGATCGCCGCCTTTTGCGAGCAACTGCAACATCAGCTCATACGGGCGGTAGCCCATGCCCAGCATCATACTTTCATCGCGATAGTAAGGGCTTACAAAATCACAAGGTTTCAGCAGAAAGCCGGTAGCAAGCTGGATAGCCTCGTGGCCACGAGAGGTACTGTGAACGTATTTGCATACCTGCCGGTTGGCATCATAAATTTCTGCCATGGCTTTTGCGGTCATCATTAACCGGTAGGCCTTCAACATTAATTCTTTCGAGCGCATTGGCGGCAAAAGTAAGGTAAAACTTAAAAGGCGGGAAGCTTAAAAGGTCAAATTTGGTATGCAGTAGAAATAATATGTATATAGGTGAATGTAGAAACCGACCGTTGAAATGTAGTTAACTATATTTAACCAGGCTGAATTCGTTGTCGGTACAACAGTTTGGACGGGTAAGCAATGTTTTTTGAGTATTTAATTTCTATAAGCCGCCAGAAGGATTATTTTTGTTTGGTTAAATGACATTATATGCAGTTTGATTTTAAGAAATTCAGGGTAGATATTATTGCTATCATTGGTTTTGCAGTCCTGGCGCTGGCGTATTGCTATCCACAATTGCAGGGCAAGAAGCTCAACCAGCATGACAATATATCGTGGCAGGGAATGGCCCGTGAGGGGATGGCTTACCATGACAGTACGGGTAAGGACGTATTGTGGTCAAACAGCATGTTTGGTGGTATGCCCACTTACACATCTTATATAGGCGCTACCAATACCAATTACCCTTCTTATATACAGGTAGCATTGGAATCAGTGGGCAAGCCGGCATATTTCTTTTTTATTGCCATGCTCTGCTTTTACATTCTGATGCGCGTATTGGGCGTTAATAACTGGCTTGCCGCTGTAGGCTCGGTGGCGTTTGCTTTTTCGTCATACAATGCCATTATCATAAGCGTAGGGCATGACACCAAGATGCTTACTATTGCATACCTGCCTGCCGCGCTTGCAGGGCTGTATCTTATTTTTAAGGAAAAGTGGCTGACGGGAGCTGCTTTAACCGGTATCTCAATAGCGCTTATATTCACTAATACACACTACCAGGTCATTTATTATGCGTTTATCATTTTTGGTTGTTTCGGGCTGGGTATGTTATTCATAGCTATTAAGGAAGGGAAGCTTAAACAATTCTTAATATCCTCTGTTATAGCGGCAGTGGTTGTGGGTATAGGTGTAGGGCCAAGTATCACATCGATAATGACCACATCGGAATACGCTAAGGCGACAATGCGAGGTGGTGCAAGCGAACTTTCAGGTCATGATAAAAAGACCAATGGCGGACTGGATAAAGATTACGCGTTCAGGTGGAGCAATGGAATAGGCGAGACCTTCTGCCTGATGATACCCTATCTGTATGGCGGGTCGTCGGGTGAGTCTGCAGATAAGGCCCCCAAAACGCTTGAAGCGATAGGCGGAGGGGCAGAGCAGTTGCCACTGTACTGGGGGCCGCAACCTTTTATCAGCGGTCCGGTATATTTTGGCGCTGTGATATGTTTTTTGTTTGTGCTAGGGCTGCTTGTTATCCGCTCACCACATAAGTGGTGGATACTTGCAGCCTCAATAATAGGTATCGTATTGTCGTGGGGTAAAAACTTTGAAGCGATCAACTATTTCCTGTTTGATCATCTGCCGTACCTGAACAAATTCCGCACGCCTTCTATGGCACTGGTGATACCACAGTTTCTCTTTCCATTGCTGGGTATATGGGCTGTTCAGGAGTTTATGGACAGGAAAGATGACCCTGCTATGTGGAAGAATCTGAAAATAGCAGTGGGAGTGACCGCCGGCTTATGCATACTGCTGGGAGTTGGTGGCAGCATGTTCTTTGATTTTACGGGTGGCGAGGACGCTCGCCTGCAGAAGGAAATGGTGAAACTGCTGCGGGATGACCGGGCCTCGCTGGCCATGATGAGCGGGCTGAAGAGCGCCATGTTCATTGTGCTTGCCGCAGGACTGCTGTGGGCATATATGAAGAGCAAGATAAAAGCACCGGTGCTGGTACTGGGACTAGGCATAATAATAGCAATAGACCTGATACCGGTATCATTAAGCTATCTGAATGAGCAAAACTATGTTGACGCATCGGACTATGAGCACGTATTTGAGCCAAGGGAGGTAGACAAGCAGATACTGAGGGACAAAGACCCATATTACAGGGTGCTGGACCTAAGCAGGGACGTATACAATGACGCAGTACAGGCCTACTTTCATAAATGCATAGGTGGATACAGCCCGGCAAAAATGGAAGTTTACCAGGACCTGATAGACAGGCAGATGAGCAGGGGATTTAACGCCCAGGTGCTGAATATGCTCAATACAAAATACATTATAGTAGGCGGGCAGAAGAGCGCGCCCGGAGTGATACCTAATCCTACAGCCTGCGGTAACGCATGGTTTGTGGATGAGGTGAAATGGGCGAATACAGCAGATGAAGAAATGGACGGGCTTAACGCCAGTAACATTGGGGATACAGTGGTAATGCCCAATGCGTTTGAACCAAAGAAGACCGCAGTGGTGCGAACCACCTTTAAGAACGAACTAGGAAGCTATACTTTTGGTAAGGATAGTGCAGCCTATGTGAAGTTAGACAAATATGGTCTTGACGACATTTCATTTGTGTCGCAGAACAGTAAAGATGGCCTGGCGGTATTCTCTGACATATACTACGACAAGGGCTGGAAAGCATATATAGACGGTAAGGAAAGCCAGATAATAAAGGCGGACTATGTGCTGCGCGCCCTGAAGATACCTGCGGGCAGCCACAAAATAGAGTTCCATTTCAGGCCGTCGAGCTTCTATAGTGGCACGAAAGTTGCGATGGCATGTAGTGTCTTGCTGGTATTGCTGTTAATTGGTTCATTTTTTCCGCTATTAAAAAAGGGGTAGAATATTTATATGGGTAATCCTGTGATCAACGGAGTTAAACGTCTATTGGGTATGCGCATGGAAATGAGCTTCAGCTTTTACATGCGGGACTTTGTATTCAGGCGTATACTGCGACAGAATGCCAAAGTAAAATGGGCGGTTCATCATACCACCACAATACATAACCCACAGAATATTACAAAAGGGAAAGGTGTTTACCCAGGGGATTCGGCGGGTATATATATCAATGCCAAGAATGGGATCATTTTTGGCGACTACAGCAATATAGCGCCCAATGCCGGGATCATATCTGCCAATCATGATTTCATCAATAATGACCTGCACCTGCCGGACCCACCGATAGAGATCGGTGCGTTTACATGGGTGGCAATGGGAGCCATAATTCTGCCGGGTGTAAAATTGGGGCCTTTTACCACGGTGGGAGCAGGGGCTATAGTTACCAAGAGTTTTCCGGAAGGCTATTGTGTTATTGCCGGCAATCCGGCCAGGATCATAAAGCACTTAAATAAGGAAGAATGCGATGCCTTTGCAAAAACTAAGAAGTAACGCGTTATTCAATAATTCATTTTTCATCTTTATCATCAGGTTCTTCCCTTCAATGGCTAACCTGGTGGTGCTTTTGTATTATTCGCGGCACTTAGCTACGCCTATCTACGGGACATACCAGAATTTCTGGATACAGTTATCTTTTCTTTACCCGATAGCGTGTATAGGTATCCATGCTATTATTACTACCTATTCTATTTCTACTGTTATTAAACTGGCTGGTAAGGTGGCTGTGGTCAAATATCTGCTGTACTTTGGATGGCTTGGTTTGCTAAGCCTGCTCTTTGCCTGGCTGCAGTCTTCTTCATTAGGTATAGGCTGGATGATCCCATTTCTGTTCATGTTTGTTTTTTCGACAGGTATTGTGGTGGAATCGTTCCTGATCGTTGCAAAGAACTTTAAAACATTATCTGTAATCAATATCATCTATGCCATCACATATTTGATAATCCACAAACTTGTTTTAGATCACGGGTTTTCTTTTTACCAACTGTTCTTATCGTTACTGGCGCTGAGTGTGGTGAGGATATGCATCTCGCTGTCTGTTGTATGGTATAATATAAAAAGCCATGTTGATGACGGGCACGAGGAGTCGAGAAATGTAGGTGAGATACGCAAGTTGTGGATGCACCTGGCATTTTACGACATACTACAGACCTTATCGAATTGGGTAGATAAGTTTGTTGTATCTATTGTGCTGGCGGCATCGCTGTCTGCCATCTATTTTAACGGAACCCAGAATGTTCCCTTTTTGCCGCTCATACTGAGCGCGGCCGGAAGCTCTGTGCTTATGCAGTTGACCAAGGTAAAAGAAGCGGATGAACGCTCATCGTTGCTGGAACTTATGAAGCGCTCAACCCGTTTTCTGTCAAATATTGTATTTCCATTGTTTTTCTTCCTGATGTTTTTCCGGTACGAACTATTTGGTGTCCTGCTGCCGGGTTATCAGGCATCGGTGCCTATCTTTTTTATCTCGTTGTTCATGCTCCCGTTTCGGGCATATAGTTTTATTACTGTTTTTCAGAAGCTGCACCAGGGGCATATAAGCAATATTGGCGCGGTAGGAGAACTGACCCTGGCATGCTTGCTGATGTACCCATTATACCTGTGGCTGGGTCTGCCGGGGGTTATGCTTAGTTTTATCATATCCAGCTACACACAGATGTGCTATTACTTTTATCATATAGCAAGATTGTTGCAGACCAGTGTCTTAAACTTGCTGCCGCTAAGAAACCTGGGTATTAAAATATCTGTTTACGGAGTAATATTTTTCTTCAGCCATTATGTTGTAACTTCATTTTCAGGAGTGAGGCCGACACTTGTGGCTGGTATTGCGATCATGATAATTACCGTGCTGGTGTCTCTTTACATAGATATAATTGCGCTTAGGAATGTCGACACAAAACAGGCTGCGGCTTAGAGATATTGATAATACAGGTTTCGGACCCAACAGCAGCGTAGAGGGTGGCCGTTTGCTAAACCCTGATGGCTCAACGAACCTGAAAAAAAGAGGTATACCGATATGGGAGCGAACCAGCCTGTACCATACGCTTTTGCGTATGCGGCAGCGTTATTTTATACTGTGTATCTTCCTGTTTTATACTACTGTCAATATCATTTTTGCGTGTCTTTATTTTTCGATAGGTGTAGAGAACCTGGGGCTTGGTCTGCCGGTGGACTTGTTTCACCAGTTCATGGAAGCATTCTTTTTCAGTTCTCAAACACTTACTACAGTAGGGTACGGACATATGGCGCCCCATGGTATGTCCACTAATGTAGTTGCATCGGTAGAGTCACTAATTGGGATATTAACCTTCGCGCTGGTTACAGGTCTTATGTATGGACGTTTTGCACGGCCAAGAGCCTACCTTCTGTTTAGCCCTAACCTGCTGATAGCGCCATATAAGGGCGGCAAATCTATCATGTTCAGGATGGCTACTTATAAGAACAACCATCTGACAGAAGTGGAAGCGAATGTGACACTGGCCCTGCATGTAAAGGAGGATGACAAAACAGTAACGAAGTTTTACCCGCTTAAACTTGAAATATCAAAGGTCAATTCGCTTGCGTTAAGCTGGACCCTAGTACATGCCATTAATGAGGATAGCCCGTTGTATAGTTACACCAAGGATGATGTGATGGAGACAAAAATGGAAGTGATCGTTTATGTTAAAGCATTTGATGATCATTTTTCTAATGTTGTGCAACAGCGAACGTCTTACACCTATCAGCAAGTTGTCTATGGAGCCAAATTCCTGCCGATGTTCGAGCGGTCGCAGGATGGAACATATACGCTGCTGGAACTGGACAAGATCAACGCACACGAGGCTGTGGCGCTGCCTGAAATGGCCCAGAATACTGCTGTTTAGCAAATACGGGTTCAAAATCGTATTTTTGCAATATGCCAGTAGTAAAATCTATAATATCGTCTGTCACAGAACAATATCTTCAGAAAGAGGAACAATACGGAGCACATAATTATCATCCGCTGCCTGTGGTACTGGCACGTGGCGAGGGGGTATATGTGTGGGATGTGGAAGGACGCCGCTATTATGATTTTCTTTCAGGCTATTCGGCAATCAACCAGGGGCACTGTCACCCGCGCATCATTGAGACATTTATAGAACAGGCCCGGCGACTGACACTTACTTCACGAGCGTTTCATAATGATGCCCTTGGGGAGTATGCAGCGTTTATAACAAAGTTCTTTGGTTACGATAAGGTATTACCGATGAATACGGGTGTGGAGGCTGTAGAAACGGGATTAAAGCTTGCAAGAAGATGGGGGTATGAGGTGAAAGGAGTACAGCCCGGAAAGGCGAAGATCATTGTTTGTGAGCACAATTTTCATGGCAGGACCACCACTGTGATCTCGTTTAGCAGTGACGAGGGATCAAGGAAAGACTTCGGCCCGTTCACCCCGGGTTTTGAAGTGATCAGGTACAATGATATTAAGGCGCTGCAAGATGCATTGCAGGACCCCAACGTAGTAGGTTTTCTTGTAGAACCCATACAAGGGGAGGCCGGGGTAGTAGTGCCGGATGAAGGTTATCTTTCGAAAGCCGCAGCGATGTGCCGGGAGGCCAGAGTGCTGTTTATTGCCGATGAGATACAGACCGGCCTTGCCCGAACCGGCAAAATGCTGGCGTGTGACCACGAAAATGTGCGGCCTGATATATTGCTGCTTGGCAAAGCGCTTTCGGGGGGTACTATGCCGGTATCTGCAGTACTGGCGGATGATGAAGTGATGCTGACAATAAAGGCAGGAGACCATGGCTCTACGTATGGTGGCAACCCGCTGGCCTGCAGAGTGGCCATGACGGCGCTACAAGTACTGGTGGACGAGCATATGGCTGAGAACGCAATGGTGCTTGGGGAATACTTTCGGAAAGAGTTACAATCATTTAACAGTGAGCATATCAAAACCGTGCGTGGCAAGGGATTGTTTAACGCAATAGTTATAGGCCACCCAGATAAGGATATGGCGTGGAATATATGTATAAAGATGATGGCTAATGGACTGCTTGCAAAGCCTACACATGATGACAGGATAAGGTTTGCGCCACCGCTGCTTATCACCCGTCCGCAAATAGATGAGTGTCTTGGTATAATAAAAGAGAGCCTGAAAAGCTTTTAGCTACATTTCAGTGCCGCGTGATGGCCTCTGCGACCTAAGGAAGCGTATGAGCCACCTGAGTAACCATACCGCAAGTATGAGCCCCAATATGACTGCACCTATGAGGCCTGCAATCACGAACAGACTGGTAAAGCTTACTGAGCGCACTTTGTAGGGGTCTTTAAAATCGGTGGTGGTATACTGGCTTTCATCCACAGACTGCTTTGAGAAGGTGTCAATGGATCCATATAACAGCAACCTGCGCTGCACGATATAACCGAAGTCGAATTTATCAAGGTTGGGGGTATACACCAGTACAATATTATCCTCAGCAGTAGGGGATAGGTCGTTGAATTTGTATAGCAGTGTGTTGTTATTACTGTTTATCTTAAATACAGATGAAGGTAAAAGCCCGCGGATGTCCTTGATCTTTATATCGTCCATGAGGCCTATCTTGATTTCACCCTTTACGATAGGTTGTTTCCATGTGGCACCTGTCTCCAGAAGATATACAAAGCCATTATTATTATCAATTGTATAACCCTCGCGTACAGTTGTATTGTTGGTGTTTACAATAAAGTAAACTTCGATCGTTGTGGTGTCTTTAGGTTTGAATGTACTTTGCCAGATGTACCAATTATTTTCATCGAGCGACATACGCGCCGCCCCCGGTTGTATTATCAGGGAGTTTTCCTTTCCGTTTGTGTAGCTTGTAAGGGCGTATAGCTGGTCAAAGAATATATTCGTAGCCTTTGAAGATATTGCAGTGCCCTTAAGAGTGGCGTTGACCGGGTAGCCTACCCTGATATTTACCGCAGAGTCGGTAGTATTGTACATTTTGTATTCGCCTTTTACCACTCCGAATCCGCGGTACAACTGTATGGTAATTTTCTCGGCAACCATCTGTATTTTACGAAACGCATTGCTGTCCTGCGGGTATATGAGCACAAAATTGGCAGCCCCTCCGGCACCGAAAATACCCGGCTGCGCAGCATTACCCAGCCCCCTCAAAGATGGGAGTAATATAAGAGACAATATGCAGCAAAGTAGCAATCTCATTTTCTTGTAATTATGACCGCCCCCAAAAGGCTAGTGATACCCGATGGAAATAAATGTACAAAATATTTTTTAACGTAAGTTTCCGGGCTTTATCCTGCTATTTACCGGTTGGTCTTCCTGAAAGCTTTCAGATCGTTTTTTTCGGCGCCCATTTTTTCGATTGCAATCGTGAACGCAATAGGGTGGATGCTGAGGATATTATTTGTTATGAATTGCAGGCATTCAGAGGGATATATAGCGTGGGTTTCCCGTAGCGCCCAGCCCACACCTTTTTGTACATAATATTCGCCGTCATTGAGCAGTGGTTTTATGAGCGCGACGATCTTATCAAAAGATAGAAATGTTGTTTTTGTCCGGCTGAAATATAAGAGACTTACCACCGACTGTCTTCTTTTATACAGATCACGATCCTTATTCCACCGGGTGAGTTGCTTATATACTATAGTTGGATGCGATTCCAGCACCTTAGTATTGATTTTTGCGAGGGCATCGCAAAGTGCCCAGTCAGTCACTAAATCCTGCCAACGCACAGAAGTGGCCCATAGGTGGGCGTGCAATTCTTTTTTTCTGACAGATTGCTCAAGGAACAGATAAGCCTGTAATCTTGCCAGCCATGGGCCCTGAGACCATATATGGTCCCAGACAACCAGCTGGTCAGTAAAAGGCAACGCAGAAAACGAATATCCCTTTTTGAATGCAGATCTTTGTGCAGGTATTACAGAAGATGTTTCATTCGTTCTTTTCAGAACCTGATCATAAAAATGTTTCAATTGCTGACGACCCGGAATACCCATTTATTTACACTGTCTGAGTACTAAATACGTTTAGCTCATTATAGAGGGTATCCCGCTCAACCGGAATCCTACCTACAGCGGTTATCATATCGCAAAGCTCTTCTGTGGTAAGGGAAGGATTTTGCTCCTCGGCTCCGGCCATAGAATATATTTTTGTGCTATCGTCTATTGTGCCATCGAGGTCGTTGACGCCAAAGGCAAGTGTAAGTTGTGCCGTTTGCCTGCCTAACATGGGCCAGTAGGCTTTGAGATTCCTGAAGTTGTCCATGAAAATGCGGGAAATAGCATATAGCCTGAGGTCTTCTACTATTGAAGATTCAGGTATATGGGACATGTCATTGTCTTTGTTCCTGAATTTCAGAGGAATGAAGCAATTATACCCACCGGTTTTATCCTGCGACTGCCTGAGCCGGCTCATATGGTCTATACGATGCTCATACTTCTCGATATGGCCATAGAGCATAGTGGCATTTGAGTGCATACCCAGTTTGTGCGCGGTTTCATGAATATACAGCCAGCCGTCCCCATCAACTTTGTCTGCGCATATCTGGTTGCGCACATCGGGGTGGAATATTTCCGCGCCACCGCCCGGCAGGGACTGTAAGCCAGCCTCTTTAAGTTTCTGCATACCTTCTTCTATAGAAAGCTTTGCTTTCCGGATCATATAATCAAGTTCTACGGCTGTAAAACCCTTCAGGTGCAGATCGGGCCGGTGTGCCTTTATTTTACTGAGCAACTCGCAAAAGAACTCAAGATTCATTTTGGGGTGTACCCCGCCTACAATATGTACCTCTGTAACCGGCTGGCCGTCGTACTTACTTACTATATCCAGCATCTGCTGCATGGTCAGTTCCCAGCCATCGTCGCGGTTTTTGTAAAGGCGTGAATAAGAGCAGAAGTTGCATGTGAAGACACAAACATTTGTTGGCTCTATATGAAAATTGCGGTTAAAATACACCTTGCCGTCGTGCAGGTCTGTGGCTATATGGTTTGCCAGCGCGCCTACAAACCCCAGTTCTCCGTGATTGAAGAGATACAAACCATCTTCTTCCGTTATGCGTTCTTTGTTCTGTACTTTCCCGGCGATCTTAAGCAGTTGATTGTCTGTTCCGGCCTGTTTTAATGCTTCTGAAATGCTTAGCGGCTTCATCATTGTAACAATATTTTCTTCGTAATACTTCCCGATGCAAAGGTACATCTAACGAAGTAAATCCCCTTACTCATTGCTGATAGGTCTATAGAATAAATGTCTGGCTGCAATTGCGTTATTGGCAGGGTAGTAATGGTCTGCCCGATGGCATTAGTAATAGCGATATTTCTTAAATCCGAAGTTGCGGCGTTATAGGTGACATAAACGATACCAGCTGCGGGGTTTGGCGATATATTCAGGTTGTATTTGTTGTACGGGTCATTTATTGCTACAGGCCCCCAATCGAGCAGGGCGGGGTGTTGTGTAAGCGAATAGTTTTCACCGCCTGAGGCTACCTGGGCTGCCATTACGGCGCATTGATCGGGGGTGAACAGTTGCATGGCTATATCGTCTGTATAGTTCATGAAATCAAGTGAAGCCACCCCTATTGGCTGCTCTTCGGTAGCCCCGTTAAAATGGCAACTATCTTTATTAGTTCCACCGGGTATAGAGTAGGCGTAAGCATAATATTTATGGTCTGCTTCGGGTGGTGTATCGGCTATACCATCGTCCATGCCGCCACTCCAGGGACATTGTCCGCCATCGTCGCCCCATGTATGCCATATCTCTAAAAAGTGGCCCATTTCGTGAGTTATAGTTCGGCCGAGGTCATAATAATCGGAGCCAAAACCGGTGGCAATGTAATAATCGGTAGAAGCCTCTCGCTTACCGATAGCCGCATAATTGATACAAAGCCCGACTTCGTCTGCCGGATAGCCGGAGCCGCCGGTCTGAGATTTGGAAACAGTAAGGCCCAGCAGGCCGCTAATGTCAGTAAAATTAAGGCACCAGATATTGATATACCTGGTATTATCCCAGCTATCCTGACCGCCTGTGGCATTATGTTTGGCATCACTATAACCATTCCATACCCCCGAAAATCCGCCGGGGACAGTGGGCAACATTTTTACATCATAGCCGGGGGTACCATATCCCAGTGGATTGGTATGCGCCAGTCCGAAATGAATACCCGAATTGCCCCAGAGTGGCTTCCAGTTGGCGGGGATCAGTGCAGAGTCAAGGTTGCCATGGTTATAGTCGCGATTGAGTACAGTGATCTGGGAATCTATCCGTCTTTGAATGCCGGCATCACCACCGATACGGGTAAACTGATCAGGTGACAGAAGGAAATGGAAAACAACAGGGATGGTAACCCCTGAAGTAAGTTTAGCAGCACCCGACTGGTTAAGCTTGTAGTTGTCGGCTACAGCTTGTAATGACGCGCGATGATCTTCATATTTTTGGGCCCATGAGGGATCCCTGGCGATAAGAGAAGTCTTTACGAGATCGAAACCACAGAGACGCTGTGCCGATGCACTGTTGACAATGTATAAAGCGCACAGCAAGGCGATCAGGAGTTTTTTCAAAATGATGAAATTTAGGTAATACGAAGTTAACGAATTCCACACTATGATTTATTCAGGAGGAGTATACAAATAGAAAAAAGGAGTATCTTGTTGTAATAATTGATATTGATGGGTTTGTTTAGCACTTCGGGTAGCCCCAAGGTATTTTATGTTATGTGTACTGTGTCGCAATGGGTAGACGTATTTACCCGGCCTGTATATATGGATATAGTGCTTGAGTTGCTGGACGAAATGAGGCGAAATGACGGTTTATCCATATATAGCTGGGTGATCATGAGCAACCGTGTGCAATTTGTGTGTGCGGCGAAGAATGAGCATGATGTGGATTCTTTGATCAACTCTTTTAAAAAACAAACATCAGACCGGATAATAACAGCAATAGAGCACAATGAAGGTGAGCAGCGCAAGGCGTGGCTATTCTGGTTGCTGAAGCAGATTGGAGGCAATATAAGTCTATGGCAGAGCAATTATGAGAAGGAAGAACTGATATCGCGGGACGCGTTTTATCATAAAACAGACCTTATGCACCTGGGCCCCGTAAAGGCAGGCCTGGTAGATAAGCCGTCCGACTATAGGTACAGCAGCGCGCGTGACTTTGATGGCGCAAAGGGCCTTTTAACTTTGTCAGTTTATGATATTAAATAAGTTGTTTCAGACGTTCTTTAAATAAACGCTATGTATTTAATTTTATGAATTAATTTTGCCGGGACTATACCTTAACAGCTCATAAGTATACCTTTCTATGTCTAAGCCTCTATCAGTGCTCTTGTTTCTGATCTTATTTTCGATGGGAGCATATGCCCAATATACTCCCGGTGAGGGCAGTACGATAAATTACCGTATAGCGGGGTTTTCTTTTCCAGCTATAAAAGATGCCAGTGGATATACAGTGGAGGTGGCAAATGGTAATTGTTCCTCGGAGGATTCTTTCAGTAAAAACATCTTAAAAAAGGTAAGTACCGCAAAAAACAAAACAGTGGTAGAACTTCCTTCATTTGGTCGCGCCTATACCTGGCGGGTAGTATATGCTGCCCGGGGAAAGAAAGTAAAGAGTACGTTCATACACTTCAGTACGGGTATCGTACCTGAGATAGACGCAAATGTGTACCGGCTAAACGTGACCACTGAGGCAAAAGCCCATAAGGATGCCTATATATTCGTAGATGGCAGCAGGGCGCTGTATGATATGAAGGGCAAACCAGTATGGTTTCTTCCGTTTATAGATGCCAGCGGTATTGCACCCCGCGACCTGAAACTGACCCCATATGGCACCATTACCTGCCTGGTAGGTAATAGCGCATATGAGGTAAACTATAACGGCGAAGTACTGTGGAAAGGGCCTAATAACGGTGCAGTGAGCGGTTATGAAACGGAGGATTACCATCATGAAATGACGAGATTGAAGAATGGTAATTACATGGTGCTGGGAAGCGAAAAAGTATTGATCAAAAGACCATCGTTACCACAAAACTGTGATCATTATCTAAAATATGACCGAGCCACCGAGGAAAGTAAAAGCGACAGTTATATGGTGGCTGTATTTGGCACGGTGATAGAGTATAGTGCCGATAACCAGGTGGTCTGGAGCTGGTCTTCATCAAAATATTTTGAGCATAGCCACATTGATTGTCATGCCCTAACAGATGATGGCAGGGTGACGAGTATCAATGTCCATGAGAACGCATTTTATTTTGACGAGAAGAACAGTTGTGTGTACGTTAGTTTTAAAAACATCAACCGGATAGTGAAGGTAAGATACCCGACGGGCGAGATACTGAATGAGTATGGTGACGCATATGAGAATGGCGTTGCCGCACGGTCGAACGGTATGTTTTGCGGGCAGCATAGCTGTAGTAAGTCTATAAGAGGATACCTGATCACATTTAATAACAACGATTGTAATCCCCGCGCCACACCCAGTGTAGTAATGATGCAGGAGCATCCTGACGGCGTGCTGGAAAAAGTATGGGAGTATGTATGCCCGGCAGAGCCCGGCGGTGAGGTGTTGCCTGCGCATTTCCGTTCTTCGACCGGTGGCAACGCAATGCAATTGCCCGACTTCTCAATGCTGGCGATGGTGTCTAACCCGAATAGCAGGATAATATTGATAAGCCCTGAAAAGGAAGTGCTTTGGAGCGCGGTGCCTGAAAGGTGGAACCCTGATGCTAACAAATGGGAACGAACGAACAACTACCGCGCGAGGATGATCTATAACCCCGCAAACCTGGAGCACCTGATATGGGGTGAGGAATTGAAAGACCTCAGCGGCCAAAACTAAAACAACCCTCCTGAAAGAGGGTTGCTTTAATACAATTCGGTATTTTATTACATATTCATTTTCTCGCGAAGCCTGTTAGGAACGCCATTCTTATGAAGCAATATTGCCGTTGTCTTATACAGCACATAGGCTTTGCTTACATAAATGTAGCCTTTGTAATCATTTTTGTCGCCCCATGAGTTTTTTACCACGTAGTATTTTTTGCCGTTCTGGTCCTGGGCAAGCCCAACTATATGCATGCCATGGTCATCTGTGGTCTCATAGTTGTCGAAGGCAGTCTGGCGTTTTTCAGGTGTTATTACACGCTCATCTTTTGGGCCATTGAACATGTATTTTTTCTCTGAATCGTCCATGTCTTCGTAATCTTTTTCCGGAACGTAAGCCACACCGTTTTTCCAGCTGAAATATTTTTCGCTGACATCAGCTGCCCACGCAACAGTAAAACCTTTGTTCAAGGCATTGTCTATGATATCAGTGAGATCATGTAGCTGTACATTATAAACGCGCGCGAAAGACCAGTTGTCCGGAACCATAAGAACTGTCCTTTTGTAATATGGATCGGTAGTGAATGAGGATATCTCAACATAATCTTCAGGATGTATACCTACGCGCTCAGCCGCAAATGTTTTGGGAGTGTAGGTACGGTTGTCCCATTTGAATTTCTCAGGAACAGCGCCTAAGTAGGAGTCAAGTGCATCCATATAGGCCTTTTTCCAGGACGGTGTCAGTTTGCCGTTAGGATTAGAAACAACGGCGTCCAATATAGCTTTAAGAATGGCCTGCATTTCGGCAAACTTGTTTTTGTTGGTGCCGTAGTGCAGCCCTGTATATACATCCTGTGGCATGGCGCCGTATTTGGCATACATATTTATCACATCATGACATTCACCGCCATCACCCCATGATATAGCACCATGCATACGAACATAACTCTCTGCTTTATCCATATAAACACAGTGCGCGCTGTATATTTCGGCCAGGCGGATAGGCTGTTTACCCATGCGCATCATCTCACTCTCAAGGAATGAGTTTGTAGAATAGCTCCAGCATGTACCTGAGCTTGCCTGATTGCAGACGTCAGTATGTTCAAGATCTATCAGTTTGGTAAAATGATAATGATCTTTATCATTTTCATCGGTTACGGTAACATAACTTTTATTGGATTCTATTTTCCTTATCAGGTCATCCTGCGCATGAACGAATGCCGGGAGCAGAAGAAATCCTATTATTGTCAATCTTTTCATTATGTATGTTTTGAGCGTTGCAAAAGTACCTAAATATATGACATGCAGGTATTGTTTCAAAGGTGAGCAAAAGGGGGAAGTTCTAAAGACCGGTTAAATACGTTAGTACTGATACTTTTATGATAAAACATTAAAAATAATAAATAGCTGTAATGCTGTTCACGGCCGTTATCTGGTTGGCGGTGGAATGGTGGATATTATCTATTGGGGAGTGTAATCCTATAATCCTGTTGGGCAAGTGGAAGAATAGCAGATTCATGTTCATCTGAAAATGTTCGTATTTTTGTCTGACAATTATAAAACTACGGAAACCACATTATGAAGAAGCTATTCACAACTCTGGCATGCATAGGCATGTCTGCTATTTTACTGCCATCTTGTATCGTATCAAAGAAAAAATATGATGAGGCTACTTCAAGGGCAGATAAGGAGCACGCAAGTAATGTAGACCTTAGCAAAAAGCTACAGGCGCAAATGGATTTTAACCGCCAGCTGGGCGAGCAGAACAAGCGGCTGAGCAATACGATTGACGGACTGAATCAGCGGATAGCATCGCTGAAGGATAGTATCAGCGACCTGGAGCACAATGTGACTACCCTGAATAACAAAATAGCGACCCTGGGCAGTGAAAACCAGAGCACGACAAAGGAACTTAACAGCACCAAAGAAAAGATAGCGGAGCAGCGGAGACGCCTGGAACAACTACAAGCACTTATAGACCAGCAACAGGCCGCTACTGAAGCACTGAGAAAGAAAATAACAGATGCTCTTGTAGGGTTTAACAGCAATGAGCTAACCGTTACCATGAAAAATGGCAAGGTATATATTAGTATGCAGGAAAGCCTGTTGTTCCCGTCAGGTAGCGCCGAGGTAAATCCGAAAGGGAAGGAAGCCCTGTCTAAGGTAGCTACTGTGCTGAATGCCGGAAGCGATATAAATATAGACATAGAAGGCCATACCGACAGCCTGCCGATACATACCGCAAAATATGCAGACAACTGGTCGCTGAGTACCGCCAGGGCTACGTCTATAGCTCATGTGCTCATTGATGAATATCATGTGACGCCCGCAAGACTTATTGCGAGCGGCCGCAGCGAATACGACCCTGTAGCTACCAACAGCACACCTGAGGGACGGGCAAAAAACAGGCGCACTGAGATCATCCTGGAGCCAAAACTGGATGAACTGATGCAACTTATGAACAAGAAAACCGGGCAATAGGTTTTTGTACTGAGCGCATTTGCTGCCCCATTCATACCAAATGTTTTCCCCAAAACGTGGATAAAGCCTGTTTTGTGCAGGGATTTAAGTATTTTATTGGTAAGTTTATACAAGCTAAATGCTTTTTTGTGATGAGTATATTATCCCGTTCTGTAATATTTTTCTTGTCCGGGGCTGTAGCCACCGGATTGATCGTTACCGCAGCTTCGCTTAGAAAACCTGATCCGGGCAACACCCCTGTAGAAATGAGCACTGAAGGGAGGCCGCAGTATAAATGGTATGCCCCGGCATTGCCCGGCAGCCTTGAATTCTGCAACGAACCCGTGCCACTGGACAGGTGGGATATACGGGAAAAGCTGGATCGGGAACTTTTGGTAAATACTTATTTGCATGGCAGCCAACTGATGATCCTGAAACTGGCAGGGCGCTACTTCCCTGTAATTGAAGAGCGGCTGAAAGCCAATGGCGTGCCTGACGACCTTAAATATGTATGTATAGCCGAAAGCGCATTGCAACAGAATGCTCTTTCAGGAGTAGGAGCTGCAAGCTTTTGGCAGTTTATGAAAGATACCGGTCCCCGATATGGCCTGGAAATAAATGACGAAGTAGATGAAAGATTTAATATAGTGAAGGCGACGGACGGTGCATGTCAATACTTTAAGGATGCCAAAGAAAAATTTGGTACATGGACGGCTGCTGTGGCATCATATAACTGTGGGCAGGCAGGGTATGCAAAACAGGCAGAATTTCAGGAGGCGAATAATTATTATGACCTGATCTTTCCGGATGAGACCAACAGGTACGTGTTTCGTATACTTGCCTTGAAGTATCTTTTGTCTAACGCGCATCGTTTTGGTATGATGATAGACCAGGCTGACGAATACAAGCCACTGAAGTCGCGGTCTGTGACAGTAGATAAAACGATAGAGAACCTTAATGACTTTGCAAAGCAAAACCACAGTACATACAAAATGCTGAAGATATATAACCCTTGGCTGCGTGCACACAAACTGACTGTGAGAGGCGGGAAAAGTTATACTATTTTGTTTCCGCCAATGTAGGCAGGATGTCTAAGGCCTTTTGATAGCATAACAGATGACCGGTCTGAAAAAAAACAGGTTCCCGCTGAGCGGGTATTTGATGGTAGTGCTGACTACTATGCTTGTGTATTTGCTGGATCATCCGATTGGCGCGCTACCGGCACTGGGGCGGCTTCTGGACCCTGTAAACGGCTGCTGGGCAAATGCAGAAGGCGTTAACAATGATCCTTCCGGTATATATAAGTTTAGTGGAGTACAGCACAGCGCAACCGTATGGTTTGATAGCCGTATGGTGCCGCACATCCACGCGGATAACGAACATGACCTGTATTTCCTGGAGGGATATATACATGCGTCATTCAGGCTGTGGCAGATGGATATGGAGACGAGGGCCGCTGCCGGACGGGTGAGTGAAGTCGTAGGGGAGAAAGCGTTCAATTTTGACCGGAAGCAAAGACGCAAGGGGATGATGTACGGCGCTGAAAATTCGTTAAAAGCAATGGAGGGTGACGAGCGTACGAAAGGTATGATGGACGCCTATACAGAGGGCATCAATAATTACATAAGCTCATTGACGTACCGGAACTTTCCGCTGGAGTATAAGCTAATGGGGTTTGCACCGGAAAAATGGACGAATCTGAAGATAGCCCTGCTGCTGAAGTATATGGCTGATGACCTGACCGGGAAAGTTGACGATATAGCACTTACCTATCTCAGGGACAGGTTGCCGAAAGGGGAGCTGGATATGTTGTTTCCTCAATGGGTAGCTGGCAATAAGCCGGTAATTCCTGAGGGTACCCCATTTGATCGCCCCTCGCTGAAAGTGCCGAAAGCTCCGCCTGACAGTCTTGCATTTCCACATTTTACTGTCGCCAGCCCCGGAGCGCAAAGAGAAGATGGAAAGGGTAGCAATAACTGGGTGATGGGGCCGGCAAAAACAGCCAGTGGCGCGCCTATACTTTGTAATGATCCGCACCTGGGCCTGAATCTTCCTTCGCTGTGGTTTGAGGCACAGTTACAGGCGCCGGGCATAAATGTATATGGGGCCTCCCTGCCCGGTACACCTGGTGTGGTACTGGGATTCAACGACAGTGTCTCGTGGGGATTTACAAATAATTACCGGGATGTAAAAGATTACTACCTTATAAAGCCTGTGGCCGGCAGTAACGATAAATATTGGTTTGCAGGTAAGCAAACCGAATACCGAAAGAGGGTAGAGATAATTAAAATAAAAGGCAAGCCTGATGTGGCAGACACAGTAAAGTATACTGTTCATGGTCCGGTAATGTATGATGAACACTATGCGGAAGCGAGTATGCTCAAGAAGCTATTGGCGATATGCTGGATGGGGCATAGAGGTACCAATGAATTGCTGGCTATATACCTGATGAACAAGGCAACAAACTATGAGAAGTTTGTAGATGCTATACTGAACTTTCAGTGCCCTGCTCAAAATATTGCCTATGCGGATAAGAAAGGTAATATAGCTATCTGGGGGCAGGGGCAATTTGTGAACAAATGGGTAGGTCAGGGGCGTTTTGTGATGGATGGCAGTGATAGCGCCACCTTGTGGGGCGACCTGATACCTATGCGTGAGAACCCGCATGTGCTCAACCCGCAGCAAGGGTATGTGGCCTCAGCCAATCAATGCGTGACAGACAGCACCTACCCTTATTGGTATAACGGGGGCTTTGTGGCGCTCCGGGCCATGAGGATCAACGAGGTATTGGCCGGTAAGCAAAAAGCAACAGTAAAGGATATGTTCGCGTTGCAAAACGATGTGTATTCTTACCTGGCAGCAAATACACTGCCACAGATGCTTGCCTGCGTAGACGATACTACCGGTAAGTACTGGCAAATGATGAAAAAATGGGATCATCAATTAACAGTACATAGTACTGAAGCTATCTTTTTCCAGACATGGTGGAGCTACCTGTATAGCGACCTTTGGAAGAAAAGGCTTGGTGATGTGCCGGACCAAATGTATCCGTTGCAGGAGGTAACCATGAATATGTTGAAACGGGATGAGCTGGCGAGTAAACCGGCGATGGATAGTGCGTATGGTTGGATAGCCGCAAGACGGAATGCTATTATAGAAAGCTATGGCCAGGCAAAGGATAGTATGCTTAGGCTGGCGAACGGAAAGGAATGGTATGAGGTTAAAAACACTTCGGTGACACACCTTGCTAAATTACCCGCATTCAGTTACAACCATCTGAAGATTGGTGGCTGGGGAAATACCGTAGATGCGGCAAAGAGTGACCATGGTCCCTCATGGCGAATGGTAGTGCAGATGACCAAGGAAACCGAGGCATATTGTGTATACCCGGGTGGACAGTCTGGTAACCCGGGCAGTAAATATTATGCAGATTTTCTGCAGTACTGGGTAGAGGGAAAGTATTATAAACTGTTGTTCCTGTCGAATAGCAATAAGCAGGACAGTAAAGAGTTGAAATATGTATGGAAGATAAATTAACAGTAAGTTGAAGCCGGTATGAAATTTATATCAGGGGTTATCTTTATAGCATTCTTTGCCGCCATAGCGGAGCATTTTATGCCTTGGTGGAGCTTGGCGGCAGTATGCTTCTTGGCTGCTCTTTTCATAAAACAGGGCAAGGGGCGGTCATTTCTTATGGGTTTTACGGGTATTGGATCATATTGGCTGGCAGTTGCAATGTGGAAGGATGCCGCAAATGAGCACATTCTCTCGTCAAGAATGGCTGCGTTGTTTCATTTACCCAATTACGGGCTGTTTATATTGGTTACGGTTGTCATAGGCGCCCTGGTAGGCGGGCTTTCTGCCTTGTCGGGGGCTATGCTGCGGCCTGTAAAATAGTTGAGGAAAATGCACTATCTTTGCATCGGTGCCAAACCTCGAGGCTGCAAGGGGTAAGCAATTACCTGTCTTGCAGCAACAACAAAGCCTCTGTGAAAACGGAGGCTTTTGTGTTTTTAGTGTATGTTTTAGGTGTCTTAATGTACTGCTTCGGCCAGGTCTATCTTTTGATGTTTCTTTTCTTTGACAATAAGTATAAATGGTACAAATGCGAGGAACAGAATACCTAAGTACAGAAAGACATCCATGTAGGATAATACTGCTGTCTGTTTGTTGATCATATAATCAAGTGACTGGTAGGTGCTTTGCAACGCCTGGTCCGGGGTCTTACCGTGAGCGATGAAATTCTGCTGCATGCTGTGTATGCGCTGCTGCATTATGGGATTATCTGCCGACAACCGGCTAACCATTGAACTCCTGTGCGCCACGTTTTGAGTAGCCATAAATGTAGTAATGAGGGCAATGCCAAATGAGCCACCGAGCTGGCGCATCATACCGGTGAAGGCGGCGCCCTGGCCTATCTGCTGGCCCTTTAATGTAGATAACGATAGGGTAGTGGTGGGGATGAACAGTAGGCCCATGCCAAGTCCACGGAGTATAAGCATCCAGAAGAAAGCATCTTCGCCTGTATCGGGCGTGAGCAAGCGATAGCCCCAAAAACAAAACAGGAAGAAAAAGAAAAGGCCAAGGGCAACGAGCAACTGCTGCTTTACTCCTTTTTGCAGCATTTGGCCAATAATGGGCATCATAAAAGCGGTTGTGAGTGAGGCTGGAATCATTAATGCGCCCGCTTGCAAAGCTGTCCAGCCCAGGATACTCTGTGTGTACAGGGGGATAATAAAAGTAGTGCCATAAAGCCCAAAGCCCATAATAAAGGATAGCAATGTACCTATACGCAGGTTGCCGTTTTTGAGTACACGCAGCTCCACAATCGGGTTTTTAGTGGTCAGTTCACGCCATATAAAGAAGAACAAGCCGAAGAAGGCTACGATAGCCAGGGTGGTAATTGTTTTACTGGCAAACCAATCGTCTTCATGACCACGCTCAAGTACATATTGAAGTGTACCAATGGAGATGGCAAGGAGTGCGATCCCGAGCCAGTCCACATCGCGGGCGGCCTTTTTTTCGGCATATTTAGGGCTACGTACGAATTGAAGCGTAAGCAAGGTAGCTATTACACCTATAGGTATGTTAATGTAGAAGATATAAGGCCATGAAAAATGTTCTACAATATATCCTCCGAGTGGCGGGCCAAGTGTAGGGCCAACGATAATGCCAAGGCCATATATGGCCTGTGCCATTCCTCTTTTTTCGGGTGGATAACTTTCGGTTATAATGGTCTGGGAGGTAACCAGCAAGGCGCCGCCGCCAAGACCCTGCATAAAACGGAAAAAGACAAGCTCCCAGATACCATCAGCATTGCCACATAGAAATGAAAAGAGGGTAAATATCATGATGGAGGCTGCGAAATAGTTGCGTCGCCCGAATTGGGCGGACAGCCAGCTGGTCATAGGCACAACGATAACATTACCTATGGCGTAGGCGGTGATCACCCAGCCTATCTCGCTGAGTGTAGCCCCGAGGTTGCCCTTCATATCATTGAGTGCCACGTTTACTATTGTGGTATCCACAATTTCAAGCAGCGCGCAAAAGATGGCTGTTATTGTAATGATGACCCTGCGTGAGCCGTATTCTACTAATGATTCGTGTTGCATAGATAGATGAGGGAGATCGTGTTCTTTTGTAGTCGCGTTTACTTATCAGTCAATATGTACATCTACAACCGCATTCATTCCGGGGCGAAGCTCTTTAAGTAGTTTGTCGGTGCCGGTAAATTCTATTTTAACGGGCAGCCTCTGCACAACTTTTACAAAATTTCCTGAAGCGTTGTCGGGGGGCAGTAATGAGAATCGAGCGCCGGTGGCCGGAGAAAAAGAAGTCAGCTTAGCTTCAAAATCATGACCGGGGAATGCGTCAATATGTATAGACACTTTCTGTCCGGCACGCATTTTGGCTAGCTGTGTCTCTTTGAAATTGGCAACAACCCATGGGTTTTCATCAGGGACGATACTAAAGAGTGACTGGCCTGACTGGAGCAACTGGCCCACCTGAACGTTTACTTTAGACACATAGCCATCGCCGGGGGCAATGATAACGGTATATGAAAGGTTGAGCTTTGCATGTTCCAGGTCGGCCTTGCGGGCCATAATGGTTGCGTTGGCTACGCTCACCTGCTGCCCGGTAGCATTGCTTTGTAATGTAGAAGCTGTTGTCTGGCGGGTAGATGACTTTCTCTGGTTTGTTAATACTTCCAACTGGCGCTCCGCGCTCAGTTTGGTGGCCTCTACCTGCTCAAACTGTTGCTGGGTAACCGAATGATCCTTTATCAGGTTCAGGTACCGGTTGTAGTCCTGCAGGGCACGGTTGTATGTGATTTTTGCTGCTTCTATCTGCGCATCCACTGTTGATGTGTTAGCTTCATAGGTGGCAATGTTTGCTGCTGACGCAACTTTAGTGGCCTGTGCTACCGATAAATTGCTCATGGCCGCTGCCAGCGCCGCATCGGCCTGGTCTACCTGTATTTGTTCGTTGCGGTTATCCAGTACTACAAGGGTATCGCCTTTTTTTACTTTCTGGTTATCTTTTACCCGCACGTCTGTTACATATCCTGATATCCTTGGTATCACCGGTATGATATTGGCATCTACCTGGGCATCATCTGTTTCTTCATGATGCAGGCCATGAATGTACTTGGTAGTGCCGAATGTACCGCCTACCAGCACCAATATGATCAGGGCTATAATGAATCCTTTACTTTTCTTTTTTGGCGCCTCACCGTTTTGGTGAGCTGCGTTCTTGGTTTCCTGTTGCTGAGACATGTCTCGGATGATTTTTTGTTTTAGTTGAATGTTTGGTGTGGTTCTTATTGTTTGTCTGTTAATGTTCCTGTTGATTGCAGCAACTTCTTATAAGCTGTATGTGCGTCTATTTTTGAAAACATATAATTGAGCTTTGCCTGAAGCTGTGCAACATCGGCCTCAAGCAACTCAGTTGTGGTCACGAGGCTGTTGTCATATTTATTCTTTGTGATGCGGTAGTTTTCATTAGCTTGCTCTACAGCCCGCTGATACACCTCTATTTTCTGCAAGCTTAGTATGTAATCCCGGTATGACTTGTTTACCTGTATACGTACCAGGTCTGCAAGCATGCCCTGTGTGGCCTGTACCTGGCGTAGTTTTGCTTTTTGCTGCTCTATTTTAGCGCCTGTCTTCCATATAGCGCCGAGGTTATATTGCAGTCCAATACCAATATTTACGGCATTGGTGAGCGTAAGAAGACCGGGTACGTCTGCGGCAATGTACCCCCCGGTAAGGGCAATGCCGGGAAAATATTCGCCTTTTACAGATCTTATAGCGCTTTCTTCCGCTTTGCCGCGCATAGACAGAGATGATACGTCTTTGCGGTTCAGCAATGCAGTTTGTTCCCATTGCGCTATAGTACCGGCGTCAGCTGGATATGTAAATCCGGCAGAGTCGAGTTCAAGGTTGGTATCCTCCGGAAGACCGAGCATGAGATCCATATTTATATTAGCCATCTTAACGTTATTCTGTGCTTCCAATAGTGACAGTTCTATGTTAGACTGCTGTAGCTGTGCCTTTAAAAGGTCGTTACGTGCCAGTAAGCCGTTCTTTTCCAGGTTTGTAAAGTCTGTAACCCTTTGTTTTTGCTGCTTCAGGTTTTCTTCAATAATGTCAACTGACCTTATAGCCTTGTATAAGTTGCTGTAAGCATTGATGGTATTCTGTATAACCTCTTCACGGTCATTTTCAGCGTCAAGGCGGGCAGCCTCACGCAGGTAACGTGCTGATTCTACCCCATACTTTATGCGAAAGCCTGAGAACAACGGCAGGGACACATTCGCAATGCCATAGGCTGCCTGGTCTACCTTCAGTGAACTGCCTGAAGATTTCTTTGTTGTATCTGTAGATCCGCCTGATCCCGTTTTAAGATCGATATTAGGTGTGTTGAGCCTGAGATAGGCACCTGATATTTTTACATCGGGCAGGTGATTGTTCCACATATCCTTATAATTGGCAGTTGCCTCATCTATTTTGGCCGATGAGATCTTGAGCTGGCCACTGCTTTTTATACTTAGCTGAATAGCCTCATCAAGCGAGATACTTCTCGAATTCTGGCCGGACGCGTGGGTCGCCGCCATAAGAATGGCCCCGGTGCACAGTGTGGTTAATATATTATGCTTCATTAGTCAACATTGCTTTAAATATGTTCTTTAAATGTGTGCTCAGTTTTTTTCTCAGATGCCTATCAAATTCTTCCTGCGTGATATGTTCCATATTGTTTACATCACGATAGAAACGCTGAGAAGTAAGCATCTGGCTTACTGTGCCCGTAAGGGTAGTCATAAACAGCACCACATCAACGTTCTTGCGAAATGTACCGTCTTTCTGACCTTCCTGAATTAGTCTTTTCACAGACATCAGGTTGCGCTTTTTAAGCTCGTGTATGCTGGCAGCTATCACTGAATTTTTTTCTATCAACTGCTCACGTATCATTATTTTATGAAACTCCTGCTGCGCAATAAACCTGTCTACATAGTCGTCTATCAGTGCGTTTATCTTTTCAATAGGCTGCAGGTCGGTGTTTTGGAGCAGGTTCTCTACTTTTATGCGGATCTTATTTGTTTTTTGCTCAAATACAGCCTCCATCAATTTTTCTTTCGAACCGAAGTAATAAGATATCATCGCTACGTTCACCCCGGCCTCAGCGGCAATGTCACGCACTGACGTCCCGTCAAATCCGGTAACGGAAAAAAGTCGTTCGGCAGTGTTTATTATCGCTATTTGTTTTTCGTTGTATTCCATACATTGCAATTATTAACGTAATAACAAAATCAGTGAATTGCCATGGAGGTTTATTTCTTTTATAGCGCAAAACTAAACGATCGTTTAATATTAAACAAACGTTTGATTAAGTTTTTGTCTATAGGGCTATAGTGGGAAATAATTAATATTGGTAATGAATGGATTAGATGCGTGACGCCGAGGATTAGCACATTAATGGAGGAGTAGGATAGTGTACTATACCCCCCAAAGGGCAAGGTAAATGCCCGCGGTTTTTTGTAGTCCCAATCTAATTTTCTTATTTCAGTACATTCACTGACATACTCACGATGGGACTGTTTTAGAGGTAAGCATGCCCACTAAGAGGAAAAAACGAATCTGAAGTTGATTTTAGGAGGGGGGTGTGGAGTCGGATTTATGATTTTGGCTTTATCAAGCTATTTCAGTAAATAATACGATTGTATCGACAGAAGTTATAGAGGTACACATTGTTAGCTCTTTAGCGTAATAATAACTTCATTTAATTCCGAAGCATCCAAATTAAACCACTCACCCCTAATTCTCTTCGCCTCATAAACTGAATGAAGTGTTTTTTCAAAAACTGAAGCAATCTTTCGATTATTAAATTTTTTACTTGTTATAATCTCAATTGTTGGCTTTTCACTTTGCAGGGTGCTCTCTCGAATTTGTAAATCGTTTGAAATTCCAATTTTGTAAAAATTATTAGCTAGGTCGACCATTAGATAAACATAACACTCCGAAATGAAACTTGTATTAATATTTTTAGTTTGATTTTGCAGAACGGATGGGTTTAACTCAACAACTTTTCTAATAAAATCAGTTAACGTTTGCTTTGATTCAGAATATTTAATGCTTCCGATATCACTATATAATAGCACCTTGTCATTATATTTTTTGAAGTCAACTAGTACAGCCTTGATAGATTGTTTCTCAAAAACTATAAGGTCATCTATTGAGACATTTATTTTAGCAGGTGCTTTTTGGGAATCCATTTTGATCTCATAAGTTAGTACCTGATTGTTTTGAAACTGAAAATGAATAATTGTTCCCTTTTTTAATTCATGTGTTCCTAAACTATAAACTTGTAACACAAATTCCCCATGTTCATAGTTCACCAAGAAAAAGAATCGCTTTTTATCTAAAATCCCGTCTTTACCATTTGTAAACTCAAATACACAGCCATTTGTAACGTCATAGGAACTATAAAACTCGTTTTTTGTGATTATAAATGGACTTTCAGCTTCAGCAATAAAATTCGCATCAAAAAATTTTTTCAACTCATCTATTGAACTGACAAAAACTTTTCTTGGTTGGCTACCATTAGTTGCACCTACAATACCCATACGCTCCAATTCATCCATTGCATTGCCAGCATCATTATAACCAATATTAAGTCGACGTTGAATATTAGAAGTAGACCCTGATTGCATTTCAACAACAAGCTTTGCACATTGCCATAGTAATTTATCCATGTGGGTTATTTAAAACTACTAAGTTATAAATTACACAATTAATAAAATAGTCCATGCTGCCAAATGAAAACGTTCACGCATGGGATTTCCGCCTGTGTTGGTGTTCTTCACCAACAACCTCGCGCCGTAGCTTTAGCGAAGGAGATTGCAAACTTTTTTCTATGATAGACAGCAATCCGTACTATCATAAAACTTTCTTTTGCAAAAACCGCATACGCATCCGACCTTTGTGACGCAAAAAACAGGATAGGTAACTATAATTGCCGTAGCTACCGCCCGCAGTAAAAGCCAGCGGGTACCTGGGTACCGGCATTTTCTAATGTCAACTCAAATCAAGATTATCTAACCAACCGGCTACCAAAATCAGGGCGATACAACCAATTTCAGGACGCGACAGGACGCCCCATAGACGTTTTCTATGGGGCAATGATGGGGCAATGTTTCTGCATAAGTAATTGATTTTCAATAAAAACATGGGGCAATGTTTTTTTTTGTGGGGCATGGGGCAATACTTAAAGTACCGTGTTGTTCCGGACATATTTTTTTTCGCAGAAAAAAGGCAATTGTGAATTAGAGAGCGCAGAAATAGAGCAAGAGTAGACGGAAAAAGACAGCGGGAGGCCATCGCTCTTCGCTCTGTCGCTCCCGCTCTCATTTTTGTAGTTCCATCTGGATTCGAACCAGAACAAACAGAACCAAAATCTGTTGTGCTACCTTTACACCATGGAACTAATTCCCTGCGTTTAGTGTAAGGGAGCGCAAAGGTAACTATCCTTTTAAAAATACCAAAATCAATTTTGGATATAGTTCTGCACCCCAGGTGGGTAAATATTAGTGATCATTTACCTTCTGCCGGCTGTACGTAATGGTCAATTTGTTTTAGGTTTGTAGCCGGAACAGTAACAATAGGAATTTTCAGGTATGTCAACAGCGGCAAACCCGCGCCAGTACGTCATCAGCATTATATTTATAGGCGTTGCGTCTGTGATACTGCTGCGGCTTTTTTTTCTACAGAATTTTGAGGCGAAGTATAAGATACTGGCTAACGATATAGCTATATACAAAAAGGTAGTTTATCCACCCCGTGGAGCCGTGATGGACAGGAAGGGTAAATTGATGCTTTCCAATACTGTGATCTACGATCTTATGGTAACCCCGCGCAATATCCCTAAGAATATGGATACGATGCAGTTTTGTGCGGCACTGGGTATAGAAAAGAAGACCTTTAGCAGCATTATGCGCAGGGTGCTGGAGCGGAACATAGATGTGCGGCAAAGTTCGTTTATGGAGCAGCTGAGCCAGGAACAGACGGCAAGGTTCCAGGAGATATCCTACCTGTATTCGGGAGGGTTTGAGCTTGTGGAGCGTAATATACGTGACTACAAACGCCCTAATGCGGGTATATTGCTGGGGTATATAGGCGAGGTATCGCCACGCATGCTCAAGAAATCGCGGTATTCGTCATACCGGCAAGGTGACTATGCAGGACTAAGTGGATTGGAATACGAATATGAAGAAGTACTGCGTGGGCAGCGTGGGGTGCATTACCTGGAAAGGGATAAATACAACAGGCCCAGCGGGCCGTATAAGAACGGCGCCCTGGACACACAGGAGATATCCGGCAAATCGCTGGACCTATATCTGGACGCAGACCTGCAGGAATATGCCGAGAAACTGATGGTAAATAAGATAGGGAGTGTGGTAGCTATAGACCCGCAGACAGGTGGTATACTGACCATGGTAAGCAGCCCTACGTATGACCCAAACCTGCTGCGCGGACATGACCGGGCAAAGAATTACTCCGCCCTATATCGCTCACCTACAAGACCGTTGTTTAACCGTGCCACACAGGCTATGTACCCGCCCGGATCTACTATAAAGCCGTTTACCGGCCTTGTAGCGCTGAATGTGGGCGCTATAACACCTAATTATGGTTTTCCCTGCCGTGGCAGCTATGGATTGTGCAGCAGGTCTATAGCCTGTGAACATAAGGATGCCGGGCACGCCGCAAATTTCAGGTTGGCGTTGGCACATTCGTGTAACTCATATTTCTGCCACGTATTCAGGATGACCATTGACTTTAAAAACTTCAACAGTGTAAAAGAAGGCCTTGAAGTATGGCATAACTATTTTATCAATTTCAGCTTTGGGCGGCCAACGGGGGTGGATATACCTTATGAGCGCGGGGGGTATGTGCCGGATACTACCAAGTATAACCAGATGTACAATTTTAACTGGAATTCGTGTACGGTTGTCTTCGTGGGTATGGGGCAGGGCGAACTGTTGCTTACTCCTTTACAAATGGCAAATGGTATGTGCATAATAGCCAACAAAGGCTACTACTATACCCCTCACTTTGTAAAAGCCATAGGGAATAACCCAAATGACAGCCTGCTGAAAAAATACCACGAAAAACATGTGGTTTTAAATATACCCGACAGCACCTTTGATATTGTACAGGAGGCGATGCAGGATGTTGTGGAAAGCGGTACTGCCGTGGGGGCTAAGGTAGATGGTGTAACTATCTGCGCGAAGACAGGTACAGCCGAAAATAAAGCTATTGTAAACGGGGAAGTGATAAAAATGCAAAACCATTCTATGTTCGTTGCTTTTGCGCCGCGGGAGCATCCGCGTATAGCAATAGCGGTAGCTATAGAGAATTCGGGATTTGGCGCTACATGGGCAGCTCCAATTGCAAGTCTGCTTATTGAGAAGTATCTTAAGGACAGTGTATCTGTAAAAAGGAAAGCCATAGAGGATAAAATGTTGAATGCGAACCTGATAAATAAGTATGTGTACACGATAGACTCGGCATTGCGCCTGCATGATGCCGAGGTCTATAAAGCAAGAATGGAACGCAGGTATGAGGCTGAAAGTATGAAAAAGGCAGAAGATTCGGCTATGTACAGGAACTGGATCGAAGGCCAGCTGATACAGTTAAGAAAGAAGAAAATAAAGTAGGTATTTAGTTTATACGTTTTAGAAGGTTTTTATATGACCTCGCTGAGAAGAGCATTGTTTTACAGGATAGATGGCGTTGTGCTGTTGTTGTTTGTACTGCTGGTAGCGGTAGGAATACTTGCTGTTTTTTCTGTGGAACACCGGGCAACAGACCCTACGCTGATCATGATGAACAAAAGCTATATGAAGCAGCTTGTATGGTTTGGCTATTCGCTTATCCTGGGGTTTATGATATTGCTCACAGATAGTAAGTTTTTCTCATCGTTCGCGTTCCTGATCTATACGGTGGCGCTGGCGGTACTTGTCGTCACTATTTTTGCCGGGGTAGATGTAAAGGGGTCGCGGTCGTGGCTGGGGATTGGCAGTTTTCGTTTTCAACCGGGCGAAGTGGCGAAGATATTTACGGCTATGGCTTTGGCAAAATTCATGTCGCTGCCAGAAACCAACTTCAGAACATTAAAACATAAACTTGTAGCTGCCGCAATAGCTATAGCACCTGCCGTACTCATACTTCTTCAGAAAGAGACGGGCCTTGCGCTTGTGTACTTCTGCTTTTTCCTGGTGATGTACCGCGAGGGCCTGCCCAATGCGTTTCTTGTCATTGGCTTTTCGGTTCTTGCGTTGGTTATGGCCACGCTTCTTATCGAACGAAGAATATTATTCATTGTTCTTACGGCGTTGGCAATAATTATTGGGTTGTTAATGCGGCATACACTAAGGCGGCGAATGGCCCCAAGGATAATTCTGCTGGGTGCGTTTGTTCTTTCCATACTTTTCTCGCAGGTAGCGGTGCCATTCGCGTTCAAGCATGTGTTACAGAAACACCAGATAGACCGTATATACTCTACGATAGGTAAAGATGTGCCCGATGAGTATAACAAAAGCCAGGCGCAGGGTGAGGATAAGAAAGTAAATAGTTCGGAATACAATGTGCTTCAATCAAAAATAGCTATTGGTTCGGGTGGCTTCTGGGGTAAGGGGTTTCTGAATGGTACTTCTACAAAAAACCAGTTTGTACCCGAGCAGAATACAGATTTTATATTCTGTGCCATAGGCGAGCAATTTGGTTTTGCGGGTAGTACCGTGCTTGTGCTTTTATACTTGCTTCTCATGTTGCGGATCGTATTCATAGCAGAGCGGCAGCGGTCTGTATTCACGCGGGTATATGCCTACTGTGTGGCCTGTATATTGTTTTTCCATTTTGCGGTAAATATTTCCATGACCATAGGCCTGATGCCGGTGATAGGTATTACGCTTCCTTTTTTAAGCTATGGTGGATCATCGTTGATGTCTTTCAGCATAATGATATTCATACTGGTACGGCTGGATGCAGACAGGCAGGCGCTTATCAGGTAGTGTTGTTTGAGAAGGATGGTAACTAATCTGTAATTTTACAAAATGGCTGAAATATACCCTTTGTCAGAAGGAGTTTTTACAGTGGGGCACGACAAGCAATTTGTGCCTTTCCAGAGTGATATTCATGAGCTCAATGACCGGCCCAAAGGGTCGTTACTTGTAGAAGTGCAACCGTTTCTTGTCGTGACACAGAAGGATATTATTGTCTTTGATACAGGGCTTGGTTTCAAAAATAAAGATGGGATATTGCAGATACATGATAATATACGCGGTCATGGATACGAACCGGCTACGGTGACAAAGGTATTGCTTTCGCACCTTCATAAAGACCATGCAGGATGCCTTGTATTCAGAGACGATAACGGGCTTATCAAAACAACCTTCCCTAATGCAGACTACTATATTTACCGGCCGGAAGCGGCTTATGCGTTAAAAACCGGTTCGCCATCCTACATTCTTGAAGATATAGAACCCCTGCTGGCTACCTCGCAGGTAAAATGGCTGGACGGGCAGGATGGAGTGATTGACGGATACATTCATTTCACACATTCGGGAGGGCATTGTCCTGAGCATATTGTGTACCTTGTGGATGATGGTAAAACAAAGGTGTTTTATGGTGGAGATGAGGCTCCGCAGCTAAAACAGGTGAAGATGAGGTACATAGCCAAGTATGACTTCAATGGGAAAAAATCGATGGAACTTAGAGCTCATTACGCAGAAGAAGGAAGGAAAGGAAAATGGTTTTTCATGTTTTACCACGATGTAAAAAGCCCTGTAGCGCAGCTGGTCTAATAGCCAAATCTGCGATTGCCGCCAAACCGGCCACCTCTGCCACGTTGCTTCTCTAGCCTTTTTATCAGGATTTGTTTAAACTCCCGTTCTGCAACATTGAGTTCGGAAAGCTGATGGGCCGAAATAACCTTAAGGAACTGTTCGTTGTATTTCCTCCTGATGTCTATAACCTTTTGCTGATAGTCAAGGTTGTCGTCCACAAACTGGCGAGAAGCAGCATCATCCGCATCGCCGGGGTCTTCACCTTTATATTTCCTGAAAAAGGCAATCCTTGTATCCATGATTTCCTTTTCAAATTCGTTATATATTGGTGTAAAATCTGCGGCCTGGCGCGACGAAAGGTGTAATCTGTCGGTGATATAGGCCATCTTGGCGGCATGTATCCGTTGTAGTGGCCGCTCCTGCTGGGCAACGGCCAGCGTTGAAGTGATGAAAAATATCAGAAAGGCAATTAAATAACGTTTCATAATTTATGCAAGCTCATTCAACAACATCCCACCCGGTTTCATTAAGGTATTCGATGATGTCTTTGTTGTCTAATTGTAAGTTATTGATATCGTTCTTGTAAATATTGTCAACATCAATGTTGTAAGTGTGCTGCAGGTAGTCCTGTATGTCTTTATTAGATACAGATACCAATATTGTATCGGGAGCCACGATCCTGTCACTGAAAAAGGTAATATAGGAGCCAATGCCAATGAACAGGATAAACATTGCAGCCGCTGCCCACTGCACCGCACGGAATGAGCGATATACCGGTAGCTTAATGGTTTTGTTTTCCCTTGGTGGGATATCCCCGGCTTTAGCGGCTTTTAATAGCTGTCCCGGCAAGTTTTCAAAATAACCATTTGGTATAGAGAAGGGTGGGGAAGCAGGTGAGCCGGCTATTATGTTGCCTGAGGTAGCAGCGGCAGTCATTGAATCAGGAAAACCATCAAAGTATCCGGATGGAACATCGAAAGGCATATTCCTGCTCCATTTATCAGGTATATTGTCTTCAACAGAGCTATCATTGATCATGAGAAGGATTTCATCGGGTAGGTGGCTGAAATAGTTATCTGGCACAGCAAAAGGCATTTCACGGGTTATGCCGGCCAATTTACTGCCCATTTCATTTAATTCTTTTAATATGTCCTGTCCTTTGTTCATCCCTAATTGTGACTGTTTTTTATATGAAAAGTTTAAGCTTCCTTCAGAAAAGCCTCAACTTTTTTGACTGCGTGATGGTACGATGCTTTTAATGCTCCTACCGAAGTTGAAAGCACAGTTGCCATTTCTTCATAAGGCATCTCATCGTAGTAGCGAAGGCTAAAAACGATTTTCTGCTTATCAGGCAACGACTGTATTGCCTGCTGCAGACGCCATTCGATCTTGCTCGCATCAAAATTTTTCTGAGCAGTCAGTTTGTCGGCAAAAATATCTTCATTGTCGCTGATAGACAACGATGACCTCCGTTTTTGCTGTTCCATCCATGTGATTGCCTCGTTTGTTCCTATGCGGTATAGCCATGTATACAGATTGGCTTCTTCCCTGAACCCGGCCAGATTTTTCCAAACTTTAATAAACACATTTTGCAGGATATCATTTGTGTCTTCATGTTCCACCACCATACGGCGGATATGCCAATACAGGCGTTCCTGGTACTTACGCACCAATTGGGTAAAAACCGCTTCTTTCAGCTTTTCGTCTCTGAAGGAAGTGACTAATATATGATCATCGAGTTGATCGGCCTCCGGCATTAAGTTTGTTTATGTTGTTCTGACTATTTTTAATTTAAAAAGTTTAATTCTATCACTTCTTGCCGACTAAAAGCTATATTTTCTTTATGTGTTTTAGTTTTATGTGGTCAACAATTAGTGTTATGTGCCTTTTGACATATTTTTGAAGCACTTAGGGCCAGGTTTAGCTTACATGACAAATATATCGAGGAAAAACAATAAAAGCATTGCCGCGACGGAAACGATATCGCCTGATGGCAACGAATTGTTGTCGTCGGGGGATGCGCAGCCATGGTATTACAGTTTTTGGCTGCATGCATTGGTGGTTGCCATGCTTGCGATACTGTACTATGGCAATACCTGGAAAAATGAATACGCTCTTGATGATACTTTGGTGATCGTGAGGAACCAGTTTGTGCATGAGGGCTTTGCAGGTATACCGGATATCCTTAGTAAGGATGCCTACTATAGTTATTATGATCAGCTACGTTCCAGCAACCAGCTATCGGGTGGTAGGTACAGGCCATTGTCAATAGTCACTTTTGCCGTAGAGCAACAATTTTTTGGCGCAACCGAGGCAGGCAAGACGGACAGCATACTCACCTTTGGGCTGGGGTACGATATGAAAGAACACTATGAAAAACGGTTCCTGCACGAGATGCACATCAGGCATGTGCTTAACATAGTGTGGTACGTACTTGCGGTAATAGCATTACTGTATTTTCTAAGGTATGTGGTGTTCAGAGGTGATCCTATTGCGGCATTGCTATCAGCAGTGCTTTTTACAATACACCCGATACACACTGAAGTGGTCGCAAATGTGAAAAGCAGGGATGAGATCATGTCACTTCTGTTCATTTGCGTGACATTTATTTTTGCAATAAAGTATAGAGACAACAAGAATAACAAGTGGTGGCTTGCCGGTGGTATAGTGAGCTATTTTTTCGCGTTCTTGTCAAAGGAATACGCGATAACATTATTGGTGCTTCTTCCGTTGTCCTTTTATCTCTTTCGCAAAGAATCGCTGAAGGCAAGTATTATCGCCAGCCTGCCTTACGTGGCAGTGGCGGTTGTTTATTTGATGATTCGTTGGCAGGTAATTGGCCCCAGGAGTGAGCTTTCGGATAACGATGTTCAGATCAATCCGTATGCTTTTGCGAGCTATACTGAAAAAATAGCGACCGAGATCAGCACATCCCTTAATTACTTAAAACTATTATTATTTCCACATCCATTAACATCGGACTATTCGTACAACCAGATACCCTATAAGGACTTTGGAAACCTATTGGTTTGGCTATCGGTGATAGTACATGTTTTGTTATTTTATGGGGCATTCTACTTTTTTAAGAAAAGGAGTGTATTATGTTTTGCCATAGTATTCTATTTATTGAACCTGCTGATGGTGAACAATTTTCTTTTTGATATAGGCGCCACAATGGGGGAGCGCCTGATCTTTCATTCGTCGGTAGGTTTTGCAATAGCCATGGGATACCTGATAAGCAGGTATACAAAGAAAATTCAAACGGAAAAAATAAGGTGGGTGACCATTGGTGCCGTTATGCTTACGCTGGTGGTATTATGTGGTTTTAAAACAATCCAACGTAACAAGGATTGGAAGAACGATACAACTTTATTTTTCAAGGACGTGAATACATCACCAAACAGCTTCCTGATAAATGAAAATGTAGCGACGATGTTAGTTAATAGTTCTGACTTTGAAAAGGATGAGACAAAACGTGTTGCCGACCTGCACAGGGCTATTAAACTATTCACAAGGGTGCTGAGTATACAGGATAATTATGTGCTGGGTTATATGAACCGAAGTATCGGTTATCTTAAGCTGAGCATGCCAGATAGTATGGTAGCCGACTTAAATAAAGTGAAGGCATTGTACCCGATCCACCCGCAATTGCCCGAAATGTATTATCATGCAGGTACACTGTACAAATCTATGAGTGAGTATAGCAAGGCAGAAATGACATTGAGGATCGGACTCGAGTTGAATCCGGGAAATCGTGAATTGATCAATGCATTGGCGGAGGTTAAGAAGGCAAACACAGCCTTAATTAATATTAAGGACACGGTAACAAGTAGCAATGTAAGGCGAAATGATTAATTATTGTTTTACATCCTTGTTGACTGTAAAAGGATAAACTATTATATTTGACTATCACTTATCAATAATGGGAAAAAAGAATAATAAGACTAATGCTAAGCCGGTACAGGCTGTGAAACAAAAACCAGAAGCTGCAACTGCTGAGCCGGCATTTGTGCCTGCTGCCGGAATGCCGGATTGGATATATAGTTTCAAAGTACAGGCAATAATTGTCGCGCTCTTATCAATAGCCTTATACTGCAATACCTTTAATCATGAATACGCGCTTGATGATACTATTGTGATCGCCAAGAATGAATATGTCTATGAGGGTTTTTCCGGTATACCGAGCATACTTACCAAGGACGCATTTGATAGTTATTACCGTCAGTTCAATTCCAGTAACCAACTTTCAGGTGGCCGTTACCGGCCATTGTCCATTGTTACGTTTGCTATTGAGCAACAATTCCTTGGGCCGATACCAGAGAAAAAGGTGGATAGTGTTGTAGCTCATGCCGGTGAGCAGGGGCCACAGGAGGTGAAACTGAATCATGATATGCACATAAGGCATGTGCTGAATGTGATGTGGTTTGCACTGAGTATGGTGGTGCTTCTTTACTTTCTTCGTTATATTGTTTTCAGGAGCAACCCGTTGCTGGCATTACTTGCTACGGTCTTATTTGTCATTCACCCTATACACACAGAGGTGGTGGCTAATGTGAAAAGCAGGGATGAGATCATGTCGCTGATGTTTATGTGCCTGACATTCATTTTTGCGTTCCGGTATAAGGAAGAACCTGAGAAGAAGTGGCTATTGGGTGCCGGATTGTTGAGTTACCTGCTGGCGTTCCTGTCAAAAGAATACGCGATATCTGTTATGTTACTATTGCCACTGGCTTTCTATGTGTTCAAAAAATACTCCTTTATTGACAGCCTGAAGGCCACTATACCTTATTTTATTGTAATGGTGGTGTATGTGCTGATCCGAAAGCAGATTGTTGCACCGATGAGCGAGGACGCAGTAAATGATATACTCAATAATCCATACGCTCTTGCTACTGATTCGGAAAAGCTGGCTACACAGATATCAACAACACTTAACTATTTAAGACTGCTTATTTTCCCACATCCGTTGTCGGCTGACTATTCTTACAACACTATCCCATATAAAGAGTTTTCAAATCCTGTTGTATGGCTGTCACTCGGTGTTCATATCGGGTTGATCGTTGCTTTCTTCCGTTTGTTGAAACAGCGCAGTGTATTGAGTTTTGCGATCGCTTTTTACATGACTAATCTCCTTTTGATTTGTAACATTCTCTTCAATATAGGTGGTACAATGGGCGAGCGTCTTATATATCATTCTTCTGTGGGGTTCTGCATTGCAGTGGTATACCTTCTGTACAAAGGCTGTGAAAAGATCAGTTCTGTGACCATGAGCCGCGTGGTATTGTTTGGTAGTATGCTGCTGCTGATAGGGTTGTGCAGTTATAAAACAATAGATAGAAATCAATATTGGAAAAACGATAAGACACTATTCTTTGAAGATATCAAGGTTGCTCCCAATAGTGTGTTGGTGAACGCGGATGTAGCATCATCTTATGTAAACTATGCAGACCTGGAGAAGGATGAGAAAAAGAAGAATGAATCTATCCGCAAAGGGATAGCCTACTTTACAAGGGCTATAGAGATCAATCCGGCATTTGTTTCGGGCTACCTTAATAAGGGTATGGCTTACTTTAAACTAAAGGAGCCGGACAGTGCGGTATATAACCTCAATAAGGTAAGGGAGCTGTATCCCAAATATCCTAAACTGGACGAAATGTTTTTTAACGTAGGCGTCAACTTTTATATGGAGAAGCGTTATCCCGAGGCGATAAACGCATGGCAGACATGCCTGAAGATAAACCCCGCATACCAGCAGGCGCAGAATGCTATGGCTGTTATGGCCAAGGAAGGACACCTCAGGTAGCAGACCGAACAAATGTTGCAAGGGATTAAAACATTGAATGAAAACGTTTGAGCAATTACGAATAGTTTTTTTTGGTACTCCGGATTTTGCTGTAGCATCGCTTAACGCCCTTGTGGAGGCCGGAGCTCATATAGTAGCTGTGGTGACTGCCCCGGATAAACCAGCGGGCAGAGGTATGCAATTACAGGCCTCTGCTGTAAAACAATACGCGGCCGGCAAAGGGCTGCTTGTGTTGCAGCCCCAGAATATGAAGTCCCCGGAATTTATTGATGAGCTGCGTTCGTTGCATGCCGATATACAGGTAGTTGTTGCATTCAGAATGATGCCAGAAGCTGTATGGAATATGCCTGCTATGGGTACGGTAAATGTGCATGGTTCGTTGTTACCCCAATACCGGGGGGCGGCCCCTATTAATTGGGCGATAATCAATGGTGAATCAGAGACGGGAGTGACCACATTCAGACTGAAGCACCAGATAGATACAGGGAATATACTGTTACAGCAAAGGGTGCCGATACTGGCAGAAGATAATGCCGGGACAATGCATGATAAACTTATGGAAGCCGGGGCTGAACTGCTGGTGCGCACACTTCGGGGGCTTGCTGCAGGTACAGTCAACGAAGTACCACAAGACAGTACCAGCAATCTCAGGCACGCGCCAAAAATATTTAAGGAAGATACTGTTATTAACTGGGCGCGGCCGGTAAGTGAAATTAATAATTTCATCAAGGGGCTCGCTCCGTATCCTGCCGCGATAGCAAGATTAGGCAGTAAAAGCATAAAAGTATATTCAGCTACACCGCTTATTGAGCCCCACGAACGCACGGCCGGGGAGTATGAAACAGATCATTCTACTTACCTGAGGTTTGCTGCGAACGATGGCTGGATTTATATAAAGGAGCTGCAAATGGAAGGCAAAAAGCGAATGGCGATTGCTGAATTTCTCAGGGGATTCAGAAGCGTTTAAGCGCTATTGCAGATTGCCTGCCCCGTCAATAAAATAGTGTACTGCCAGCGCGTAGCCACTGAGGCCCAATCCGCTGATAGATCCGGCACATTTTGCTGCAATAAAAGAAGTCTTGCGGTACTCTTCCCGTGCAAATACATTAGAGATGTGGACTTCTATTACCGGTATGCCAACAGATGCCACAGCATCTGCTATTGCCACACTGGTGTGGGTATAAGCTCCTGCATTTAATATTATACCATCCACCTTTCCAATGCAGTTGTGAAGGTAGTTGATCAACTCACCTTCCACATTGCTATGATAATATTGAATGTCAACGGAAAGAAAGCGGTCGTTCAACTGGTTAAGATACTGATCGAAGGTTTGATGGCCATATATATCAGGTTCCCGTGTTCCGAGAAGGTTAAGGTTGGGGCCGTTAATAATAGCAAGACTGATCATGTTGAAAAATGTTCGGCTAAGTTGTGCAAATTAAGCAAAACAAATGAGTATGCATGGTAAACAAACTGAATCGTGATAGTTGTCTTTTTTCGATTAATTTGCATGAATACATAAGTGCATGTGGGAAGCATATCTAAAGGGCTTTAAAGCATATCTGCAGTTAGAGCGGTCTATGTCTGATAATACGGTGGAGGCATACCTGCATGATGTAGCTATGCTCAGGGATCATGTAAACGATACTTTCCCGGGTACCGGTGTTGAAGGAATAAAACTGGAACACCTGCAATCGCTGATGGCGGGTATATATGAAATGGAGTTGTCTGAAGCAACACAGGCAAGAGTGCTGAGCGGCATAAAATCTTTTTTCCGCTACCTGCTGCTGGAAGAGGTTATCACAAGAGATCCTACTGAACTGCTGGATGCCCCAAAGCAGAAAAGGAAATTACCGCAAGTACTGAGCATAGCAGAGATAGATAAAATACTTGGCGTTATAGACCACAGCACACCCGAGGGTACAAGAAATCATGCGATGCTTGAAACAATGTATAGCTGCGGGTTACGGGTGAGTGAGCTGATAGGATTGCGTATATCTGATCTATACCTGGATGTAGGCTTTATAAAAGTTATTGGTAAGGGAAACAAGGAGCGGCTGGTGCCAATTGGTGATGCTGCCATAAAGCATATAAACCTTTATCGCGACCATGTTCGCAGTCACATTGCCATTATCATGAAGGGAAACGAGGATATTCTTTTTTTGAGCAAACGGGGAGCCGCGCTGTCGAGGGTGATGATCTTTCTTATACTTAAAGACCTTGCGAAAAAAGCAGGATTGAAAAGCGGGGTACACCCCCACACATTGAGGCATTCGTTTGCCACGCATCTTGTGGAGGGTGGGGCAGATTTGCGTGCTGTACAGGAAATGATGGGGCATAAAAGTATTACCACTACTGAAATTTACACACATCTGGATCGCGGGTACCTTAGACAGACACTTGAAAAGTATCATCCAAGGTTCAGGTGATAGCAGAAATATGATATATTTGAGATAATGGCGAAAGCAGTTGATAAAACAAACAGATATTACGCGAAGGACAGGAAGACATGGCGTAAGTGGCTGGAAAAAAATCATAAATCCAGTACCGGGGTGTGGCTGATCTATTATAAAATAGGCAGTGGGAAATCCCGTGTAGCATATGCGGATGCAGTGGAAGAAGCTCTCTGCTTCGGCTGGATAGACGCAACCATTAATACCGTGGACGAACATAGTTTTATGCAGCTGTTTACACCCCGCAAACCCAAAAGCGGCTGGTCGAAACTAAACAAAGAGCGGGTGGCCAGGCTGGCGGAAGAGGGATTGATGACTGAAGCAGGCATGGAGAAGATAGAAGCCGCCAAAAAACATGGTACGTGGGAAAAGCTTGATGGTATCGAATCATTTGTTGTGCCGCCTGAGTTACAGAAAGCTTTTTCGGCAAATAAAAAGGCTAAAGCTTATTTTGAGACGCTGAGTAAAACAAATAAGAAATATATACTGCATTATACCAGTAATGTAAAGGATCCAGTAAAAAAAGCCGCAAGAATTAAGGAAATCATAGACGCGGCAAATGAAGGAAGGATGGCAGACAGATATATTCGTAAAAAAACGTAATCGACATCATTTCAGTATAAAAATATATAAACTGTTTTTGGCTAATTGGTTTGGTATAGTTACTAAATAGTAGTTTATTTCTTACTATCTGCCATAATATGACCCGCACCGCATTGAGTTTTATATGGTAAAACACGCAATTAATATATTAAATAATATCTAAAAGTTTAGTTGATTTTCAATAATTTTCCCTATTTTACCGAATTATTTAAAAGCCAAGCTCATGAGATTAGTAAATCTTTACACTGAACTATTGCATATTGAAAAAAATGTTAAAAAGGAAACCGGGAGAAGGTTCATCTTTTTCGCATTATTTGTAATTTTTAGTTTATCAGCTTCAGGGCAATCTGTAATCAGCCCGTATTCGATTTCTACATTCACATCAAGTGTTCCCGGTCAGGTAACAGAAATGACTATTGACCAGGCAACCGGCAATATTTATTGTGCAGTAGGTAGTACAAGCGGGAGCATATATAAGATTACGCCGTCCGCATCTATTTCCACTGTAACAACTAATTGGGCATCTACTGGATACTGGCATCCATATGTGCGAACAGGTTATGCATATAATTCAGGCAGTGTATATGTATTTGCTCCGCTCCAACCTGTAAATAATTACACTAACAACGCACTGATTGCTGTTGACGTAACTACCGGAACGCCAACTGTTCTGCAAACAACTTCAATTACCGCTGGTGAGGACGCTTGTGCTTTTGTTGGAAATCTGTTATACATGTCTGATGGTAACGGTACGTCTAATACTATTTATACTTACGATATAAGCACCTCAACATTCTCATCTTTAGGATCAGGTACACTGCCTTCTGCCGGGCGTGAAGCATTTAGATATTGCCCTACCACCGGCACATTATATTTTGGTAATGGTAATGGTGATTTATACACTGTAAACACCTCAACGGGTGCGCTTACACTCATCAGTACAAGTTTAGCTACTAGTAATGCTAAATTCACTATTGACCCGGCAGGTAAGTATGCCTATTATATAGCTAATTCAGGAACTGATGTAAATAGAGTAGACCTTGCGACAGGTGTTTCATCCAGTTTCGCAACAGGATTATCCTCGTCTTCAAGTAGCGATCTTGAGTTTGGCCCGTCTTCTTCCGGTTGGGGAAAGAGCCTTTATGTAGGAGGTATTGGTGGTATTATCTATGAAGTATCGTTTGGACCGTTTGACGGCGGTACCCCCCAGAATTTAACAGTTTGTAAAAACTCCGGAGCTACTTCCATCAACTCTTTGCTTACCGCATCAGGCGTAGGAGGAGGAACTTTTACCTGGACTGTAGTTTCCGGGCCATCAAATGGTTCACTGGGTGCTAGTTTTCCGTACTCTACGGCATCGGGTGTCAGTGTTCAGCCTTCCGGTACGACTTATACCCCTAATTCCGGTTTTAGTGGTTCAGATGCATTTACAATACAGGTTTCTGATGGTTCCAATACAGCCACTACTACTATAAATGTTAGCGTGAATCCATTCCCTATCACCGGAACAGCAAACGTGTGCGTAGGCGGAACAACAACATTGTCTGATGCCACATCCGGTGGTACGTGGAGTAGCGGTAGTACAGGATATGCCACAGTAGGATCTGCAACCGGTATCGTTACGGGCGTTTCAGCAGGTACAGTTTCAATTTCCTATACGGCAGGTGGTTGTGTTACATCAACTGTCGTAACAGTCAACGCCGTGCCAAATCCTATTACAGGTGTTTTTGGTACATGCGTAGGATCGTCAACAAATCTCGTAGAGTCTATAGGTGGTGGCGCATGGACCAGTTCAAACACCGGTGTGGCGACAGTAGGATCTGCTACGGGCACTGTGACAGGTGTGTCACCGGGAACTTCACTTATTACCTATGCGTTTGCTACCGGGTGTTCTGTGTCACAGGTTGTAACTATTAATGCGGTGCCCGGAAGCACTACCAATTCAGTATCACCAAATCCATTCTGCTTAGGCGCTGCTACCACATTCAGTACGGCGCTTGCTCCGTGCAGTATAAATATGCTCCAGTTCAATGGCAGCAATTCACAGGCATCGCTGGGAGCACCTGTCACAACTGCCATAGATAACATCACCATGGAGGCCTGGGTTTCCTGGAGTGGCGCTACCGCTAACTATCAGTTCATACAGATGAACGGTAATTCCGGTTCATCCGGTTATGGACTTGTTATTCCTCCCGGTGGCAGTGGGAATCTGCAAATATTGATAAGTGGTATTACATTTCTGACTTCTGCAGCAAATATTCCCATAGGTACGTGGACACATGTTGCCGCGGTACGTAACTCAGGCACTTGGTCGGTATACCTGAACGGCACACAATACTCCGTATCCTCTGCCACAACCACGCCAATCGTTCCGGCATCCGGTTTTAGGGTTGGATGCAGTCAGACTGGCACAGAAGCTTTTAACGGCGCAATAGATGAGGCGAAATTCTGGTCTTCTGCACGTTCAACCGCGGAGATACAGGCTGATATGAATGCCTGTAACGCGGATCCACAGACGAACCTTTTGGGGTATTGGAAGTTTGATGAAGCCAGTGGCACATCGGCAGCGGATAACAGTGGACACGGAAACACATTGACTGAGAGTACTATCGCTCATGTTGGTTCCGCAGGCTTAAACCTAAGCAGTTATTCATGGAATTTTGCTGACGGAGGATCTTCCACCGCAAGCAGCGTTGCGCATACTTATACAGCGTCGGGCAACTATTCTTCTACATTTACCATAATGAATTCCGGAGGTTGTACTGCAAGCGCAACTACAGTTGTTACAGTAAACCCACTCCCGGCTACTATAACGGGTACCGCCAGTGTATGTATAGGATTTACAACAACACTTAGCAGCGCCTCTACAGGTGGTACCTGGAGCAGTAGCAATGCCGGTGTAGCCTCCGTGGTTGCAGGTACAGGTGTTGTTACCGGTAACTCCGCAGGTACAGCTAACATTACTTATACATTACCTACAGGATGCTTTACATTTACGACAGTCACTGTCAACACAAATCCCCCTGCCATAGGTGGTGGGCCATTTGATGTTTGTGTCGGACTCACGACTACTTTAACTGACGGTACAGTTGGTGGCAGCTGGACAAGTGGTAATACCGGACAGGCTACAATTGGGTCTTCATCCGGCATTGTAACGGGTGTATCTGCTGGTACCCCTGTTATTACATACACTTTAGGCACAGGCTGCTACGCGACACAAGCGGTGACAGTAAATCCATTACCCGTTGCGATCGCAGGGTCGCTTAGTGTGTGTATTGGCCAGACGACAACGCTTACGGATGCCACCAGCGGTGGTACCTGGAGCAGCGGTGCTCCGGGCACTGCGTCAGTTGTAGCCGGCACAGGCGTCGTTACAGGCAACGCCGCAGGTACAGCCGTGATCACATATACATTACCTACAGGCTGTATCAATACAGCAACAGTAACAGTAAATTCCAATCCTACGTCCATAACCGGTACTACTAACGTATGTACAGGATTAACCACCAGCCTGGCATCTACACCGGCAGGTGGCACATGGACCAGCAGTGATATAACTATGGCTACTGTTGGTTCTTCATCCGGCATAGTAACCGGTGTTGCAGCCGGGGTGCCAACCCTTACCTACACATTAAGTACCGGTTGTATTGTTACGACACCAGTTACTGTAAATCAAACTCCGTCGGCAATTGTTGGTTCGGGCGTTGTATGTGTTGGTTCTACTACCACGCTTAGCGATGCTTACAGCGGAGGTACATGGACTGTTAGCAATCCGGCATTGGCCAGCGTTGGTGCTTCTTCCGGTGTTGTAACAGGTTTGTCTGCGGGAACTTTGAATATTATTTATACTTTACCAGCCGGTGGTTGTAACACTGTTAAGGCTTTTACAGTGAATCCGCTTCCTGCTAGCATAGGCGGAACACCAAATGTATGTGTTGGCCTAACTGCAACACTCAGCGATTCAGACCCTGGCGGCACATGGGCCAGCAGTAATTCTACGATCGGGTCTATTGGTTCGGCTTCAGGGATTGTTACCGGAGTTACCGCGGGTACAATTAATATTACATATACACTACCTACGGGTTGTATTACAACTACACCATTTACGGTTAACCCGACACCTGCAGCCATTACCGGTCCAGGGACTGTTTGTGAGGGACTGACAATAACCCTCGCAGATGCTACCACGGGTGGTACATGGAGCAGCAGTAACCCTGCTCAGGCCAGTGTAGGCTCGTCATCAGGTATTGTAACAGGTGTTGCAGCAAGTTCACCCACCATTATTTATACGCTGCCTGCAGGTTGTACTGCTACCAAGCAAATAACAGTTAACCCTTCACCGGCTGCAATAGGCGGTGCAAATACGGTTTGTATAGGTCTTACAACCACTCTGACCGATGGTACCGTTGGCGGAAACTGGACATCAAGTAATCCCGGGCAAGCAACAGTAGGTTCTGCTTCCGGTATCGTTACCGGTATTGCTTCCGGTACACCTACTATTACCTATACATTACCTGCCGGGTGTTTTGCAATATTACCAATGACTGTTAATCCGACACCTGCTGCTATTTCAGGAACTACAACTGTATGTGCCGGGTCTACAACCTCTCTGACTGATGTTACCGGAGGCGGTACATGGAGCTCTAGTAATACAGCCCTGGCTACTGTTGGGTCATCATCAGGTATAGTAACCGGTGTGGCCGCAGGTACGCCGGTGATCACCTATACTCTGGCGGCTGGCTGTATCGCTACAACCCCTGTAACGGTTAACGGTGCGCCGGATATATCGAACTTTACTTCGCCAACTACTCCAAATCCCTGTCTTGGTAGTAACGCAACAATCACTGTTAATTCAACGACACTTGGTTCGGCTACATTTACAGTAACATATTCTTTAAGCGGAGCAAACTCTTCTACGGGTAATACTGCTACGCTTACTATGGGCGCAAGTACCGGTACATTTGTTGTTCCTTCTTCATTACTTACCAACACCGGTGCTACAACATTAACTATAACGGCAATAACAAATGCGTCGACCTGCAGCAGTTATCCCGGGTCATCTAACACAGTAGCATTTACCGTGAATCCGTTACCTACGGCTTATACAGTTATGGGTACAGGCAGCTATTGCTCCGGCGGCGCAGGTATACATGTATTCCTTTCCAACTCTGTTGGTGGTGTTAGTTACCAGCTATATATTGGTGGTACGACTCCGGTAGGTATACCCATAGCAGGTACATTTGCCGCACTCGACATGGGTGCACAGACAGCAGCCGGCACCTATACAATAATAGGAACGAATACAACTACCACATGTAGTGCTACTATGACAGGAAGCGCGGTGATCAGCATTGATCCTCTACCTACTGCTTATTCGGTTACAGGAGGCGGTAGTTATTGCGCAGGCGGTGCGGGAGTAGCAATAGGCCTTGCTAATTCAGTAAGCGGTACTACATACCAGTTGTGGCTTGGTGGTTCGCCGGTTGGCAGCTCGGTTGCCGGTACCGGTGGCGCTATTAGTTTTGGAAACCAGACAGCAGCTGGTACGTATACCGTTATCGCAACAAATACTGCGACTACATGTACCAATACTATGACAGGCAGTGCTACTATAATAGTAAATGCGTTACCTGCAGCTATTACGGGAACAACAAATGTCTGTGCTGGTTTTACCACCACTTTGGCTGATGTTACCGCGGGTGGAACATGGAGCAGCGTTAATACTGCTGTTGCAACAGTTGGCTCCGCTTCAGGTGTTGTAACGGGCGTATCCTCGGGTACATCGGTGATCAGCTATACATTATCTACAGGTTGCACCATGACAACCACCGTTACAGTTAACTCTTTACCCGCAGCAATTGCCGGGAATGTGCCTGTATGTACCGGCGCAACGATGGCTTTGACAGACGCAATAGGTGGTGGTACCTGGACAAGCAGCAATACCGCTGAGGCTACTGTAGGCTCAACTTCCGGAATTGTGACAGGAGTGGCTTCAGGCACACCTACTATTACATATACATTATCTACCGGTTGTTATGTAACAACAATAGTTACAGTCAATACAACACCAGTGGCTATTAGTGGTGTTGGCGCGGTATGTGTTGGCAGCACAATGGCGCTTACTGACGCTACAAGCGGAGGCACATGGACCAGTAGCAATACTTCACTGGCTACAATAGGTTCCGCATCCGGTATTGTTACAGGAACAGGAGCAGGTAACCCGGTGATCAGCTACACTTTGACCGGCTGTACTGCTGTAGCTACAATAACAGTAAATCCGGTGCCGGCAGCCATTACAGGCACACCTAATGTTTGTGTCGGATCATCAGTTACACTCAATAATGCCACAACCGGTGGCACATGGAGCAGCAGTAATACTACTCTGGCCACCGTGGGCAGCAGTACGGGAGTTGTTAACGGTATACTTGCCGGTAACCCGACCATATCTTATACATTATCTACCGGTTGTTATACTACAACTGCATTCACAGTTAACCCAACTCCGGCGGCAATTACCGGTTTGTCTAACGTATGTGTTGGTTCTACCACTACATTACTTGATGGTACATCCGGCGGTACCTGGACCAGCAGCAATACAGCTTATGCTACAGTAGGCGGCAGCACGGGTATAGTTACAGGCGTATCGGCAGGTAGCATTAATATTACATACACACTTTCGGCAGGCAGTTGCAGGTCGGTATTCCCGATGACTGTTAACCCGCTCCCAAGTGCCATACTTGGTTCATCGCAGGTATGTGTTGCGTCTTCTACCGCATTAAGCGATGCGACAACCGGCGGCAGTTGGAGCACCAGCAATGCATCGGTAGCTACAGTTTCTGTTTTAGGGGTAGTTACGGGTGTTAATGCGGGTACCCTGACCATCACTTATACATTGCCCACAGGTTGCATAGCTACAAAGTCAATGACTGTGAATCCATTGCCTGCCGCAATTACCGGAACTACTACGGTATGTGTAGGTGCCACAACACCACTCGCAGACTTAACTTCCGGAGGAACTTGGTCGAGCAGTAATACATCACTGGCTTCTGTAGGAGCGTCATCTGGCATTGTAACAGGTGTAGGCGCCGGCAACCCGACAATTACTTATACTTTATCCACCGGCTGTGTTGCAACTGCGCCAATGACAGTAAATGCGACCCCTGCGGCTATAACAGGTGCGTCTACTGTTTGTACCGGTCTTACAACAACATTGTCTGACCTGTCTGGTGGCGGCACGTGGAGCAGCAGTGACATAACCAAAGCAACTGTTGGTTCTACAACAGGTATTGTCACAGGTGTGGCGGCAGGTACTATAGCTATCAGCTATACGTTTGCTACCGGTTGTTATGCTGCTTTGCCTATGACAGTAAATGTTCAGCCTGCAAGTATAACCGGCGCAAACAATGTTTGTAACGGGTTCTCTACAACGCTGACAGATGCTACGAGCGGTGGCACGTGGACCAGCAGCAATACGGCAGTAGCTACAATTGGTTCGTCTTCCGGTGTGGTATCCAGTGTTTCAACCGGTGCCATAACTATAACATATACTATGCCGGGCGGCTGCACTTCTCTGTTGCCATTTACGGTTAATCCAATGCCTGCGGTTATTACAGGTCTAAATAATGTATGTGTAGGCGCTACAATTACACTTAGCGACGCTACTACCGGCGGCACCTGGAGCAGCAGCAATCCTGCCACTGCAACAGTGGGTTCGTCTACCGGCATTGTAACCGGTGTTGTAGCAGGTAACGTAAATATTACTTATACATTGCCAGCGGGCTGTAATGTTTCAAAGGCAATAACAATCAACCCGCTTCCCGTGGCCATCACAGGGTCGCCAGTTGTGTGTGTAAATGCGACTACAACACTTACAGATGGAACCAGCGGTGGTACCTGGAGCAGCAGTAATATTGCACTGGCTACTATTGGATCATCTACAGGAGTCGTAACCGGTGTGACAGCGGGCAATCCTACATTTACTTATACTATTCCTACCGGTTGCTACGTGACCATAGCAGGCACAGTAAATCCATTGCCTACAGCGTATAGTGTAACAGGTGGTGGCGCATATTGTGCAGGCGGCACGGGTGTAAGCGTTGGTTTGAGCGGATCAGCTTCAGGCTTTAGTTATCAATTATATAATGGTGTATCAACCGTTGGTAGCCCATCGTCCGGTACAGGTTCTGCATTAAGCTACGGTTTGCAGACAACGGCCGGCACATATACTGTTGTGTCAACTAACAACACAACCGGATGTTTTGTTACTATGTCAGGTAGTGCAACAGTCGTTGTTAATAGCTTACCAACCGCGTTTACAGTAACCGGCGGTGGCAATTATTGCGCCGGAGGTACAGGTGTTAATATAGGACTGAGCAACTCAACTGCAGGTGTAAACTATCAGTTATTTATTGGTACTGCTACTTCTGGTTCACCTGTTGCAGGTACCGGTGGCGCTATAGGGTTCGGACTTAGAACTACAGCAGGTACTTATACTGTTGTGGCTACTAATTCCGTTACCGGTTGTGTAAATAATATGACAGGTATCGCTACCGTAGTTATTGATGCGTTACCAACAATATACACAGTGACAGGTGGTGGTGCATATTGCACTGGTGGTAGTGGTCTTGCTGTTGGTCTTTCTAACTCAGATATTGGAACTACATACTCACTGCTGAGGGGCGGCGTTGCTACAGGAGCAACATTATCCGGCACAGGCGGTTCTCTTAGCTTTGGCCTGCAAACTGTAGCAGGGACTTATACTATTACGGCTATTAATACGGCCGGCTGCAGCAGTACAATGTCAGGCAGTGCGGTTGTTTCTATCAGCACTTTGCCAGCCACATTTACTATGTCGCCAGCTACCTTTAACTATTGTGCCGGCGGTACGGGCACTGCTATAACACTTAGCGGGTCGCAAGTTGGCGTAAATTATCAATTGTACTTTGCCGGCACCGCTATCGGAAGTGCTGTGGCAGGTACAGGATCGGGGATCAGCTTTGGACTTCAGACAGGTGCGGGTACTTATACAGTAGTGGCTACAAATACACTTACTACATGTACAAACACAATGACAGGTAGCACAGTGATCACTATTACACCTTTACCTGCCGTCTTTACTTTATCTGGAGGTGGCGGATATTGTTCAGGTGGTTCCGGTGTCACTATTTCTCTTAGCGGCTCTTCAGTAGGCGTAAACTATGAACTATATTTAGGTAGTACGTTATTAGGCAGTTTGCCGGGCACAGGTGGTGTAATGACAACTGTTCCTTTAACAGCGCCTGGAACTTACACGGCTGTAGCACGGAGTACCACTGCTCCTTTCTGCTCCGTAAACATGCTGGGCAGCGTGTTGATCACTGTTAATCCTCTTCCTACCGTTTACAATGTGACCGGAGGTGGCAGCTATTGCTCCGGAGGGGTAGGGGTTCATGTTGGTCTGAGCACATCTGATATTGGTATCAACTATCAGTTATATCTGGACGGTTCTGTATATGGTACTCCGGTTGCAGGTACAGGAGGCGCACTGGACTTTGGCTCTATGACAGCTTCCGGAACGTATACTGTAGGTGCAACCAATGCAACCACCCTATGTACCAGCAATATGTCTGGCTCTGCGGTGGTAAACATAAACCCATTACCGGCCCTGTTTAGCATAACCGGTGGTGGCAGCTACTGCTCAGGCGGAGCAGGCCTGCATATTGGGCTTAGCGGCTCAGCATCAGGTGTAAACTATCAGTTGTATAATGGTGTAACACCTGTTGGTGCAGCACTCGCAGGTACAACATCAGCTCTTGATTTCGGAGTTCTTTTCACTTCCGGATCATATACAGTAGTTGCAACTACTGTTGCGACTGGTTGTACAAACACGATGACAGGTACGGCCACGATCACAGTAAGCCCATTGCCAACGATAAATACCGTAACAGGTGGTGGTAGCTACTGCGCAGGTGGTGCAGGACTCCATGTTGGTCTCGACGGCTCTGTGACTACAAGCAGCTATCAGTTGTACCTGGGTACTGCGTTGTCCGGACCTGCTATTGTTGGTACGGGTTCTGCTCTTGATTTTGGAATAAGAACATCAGCCGGCACTTATACAGTTATGGCTACAGACATCGTATCTGGATGCGTAAACACTATGGCTGGAAGTGCAACAATAGTTGTTAATCCCCTGCCTGTGGTATTTAATGTAACCGGAGGTGGTGCTTATTGCGCAGGTAGCGCTGGTGTTCATGTAGGACTCAGCAATTCTACTATAGGAATCGATTATCAGCTAAGCTTAGATGGCACACCTCTTGGCTTGCCAATGGCAGGTACAGGTTCAGCTCTTGACTTCGGCTATGAAACTACACCTGGGGTATACACCGTTGACGCATTAAACAGTGTTTCAGGTTGTACAAATGCGATGTCCGGCAGTGCTGCTGTAGCCGTAAATACTTTACCCCTTGTATATACCGTTACCGGCGGTGGTAACTATTGTCTCGGTGGCTCGGGTGTTCTCGTTGGTCTGAACAATACAGAAATCACTATTTCATACCAATTGTATAATGGTACATCACCTGTTGGTGCACCGGTTACCGGCACCGGTGGCGCTATCAGTTTCGGTCCTCAGACTGCTGCCGGTACTTACACCGTGGTTGCAACCAACACTAGTACTTCATGCTCAAACAATATGACCGGTAGTGCTGTTGTAGTGATTAATCCTCTGCCGGTTGCTTATATAGTAACTGGCGGTGGCAGCTATTGTAACGGTGGTGCCGGAGTGCATGTAGGACTTAGTGGTTCTGAAGCGGGTACCAGCTACCAGTTATTTAATGGAACAACTTATACAGGTACTTCAATGACCGGTACCGGTACGGCAATTGATTTCGGATTACAGACGATGGCCGGAACTTATTCTGTTGTTGCTACAAGCACTTCATTGTGCACTAATAATATGACCGGTAGTGTTACTGTATCCGTTAACCCACTGCCACTTGCCTACGCCGTGACAGGAGGTGGTAATTATTGCTCAGGTGGTACAGGAGTAAATATCGGGTTAAGTAATTCTGAGGTAGGTGTAAATTATCAGTTATACATGGGTACTTCATCTGTTGGCTTATCACTGGCAGGTACAGGTACCAGCCTTGATTTCGGTGTGTTCAGTACTGCTGGGTCATATACTGTAGTTGCAACTAACGCATCTACTACATGTACCGCAACAATGACCGGTGGCGCGGTTGTTACCATCAACCCCTTGCCTACAGTTTATACTGTTACCGGTGGCGGTGGATATTGCGCCGGTGGTGCGGGCCTTAATGTTGGATTAAGCTCATCAGATGCAGGTATTACTTACCAGCTATACAGAGGCACTACAATGGTAGGAGCTCCCATCGGAGGTTCTGGTTTTGCGCTTGATTTCGGAGTGCAGACCGCCGGATACTATACTGTTGTGGCTACAGATGCTACTACTGGTTGCATGCAGAATATGGGTGGCGGTGTAACTGTAGTTGTAAATCCATTACCCACTGTATTTGCAGTGACCGGTGGTGGCAGCTACTGTACAGGTGGAAGCGGCTTCCACATAGGCGTTGCCGGTTCTTCATTCGGAGTAAATTATCAATTGTATAACGGCACAACTCCGGTTGGTATGCCTGTTGCCGGTACCGGCTCACCATTAGATTTCGGTGTTATATCAGTTGCCGGCACCTATACCGTGCGTGCAACTAATCCGAGCACAAGTTGCTGGGCCGATATGTCTGGTAGTGCTGTGATTACTATCAACCCACTCCCTGCTACATATACGGTTACGGGTGGTGGCGATTATTGTACTGGTGGTACCGGTGTTACAATCGGCTTAAGTGGTTCAAATATTGGCATCAATTATCGTTTGTACAGAGGTACGACTTTGTTAACAACAGTTGCCGGAACGGATTCAACCCTTAGTATGGGTACTTATACAACAGCAGGTGCTTATACAATAGTTGCAGTTGATCCTTCCAGTTCATGTTCAAGTAATATGACAGGAAGCGCTATAGTTACCATTGATCCGTTGCCGGTTGTATATAATGTTACCGGTGGCGGTAGCTACTGCGCAGGTGGCGTTGGGCTTCATGTTCTGCTTAACGGCTCTTCTACAGGTGTTAACTATCAGTTGTATTTAGATGGTTCGCCTATAGATATGCCGGTAGCAGGTACAGGTTTCATTCTTGATATGGGTGTTCATCCATTTGCAGGCAACTATACCATTACAGCAACCAACGCAACTACCGGTTGTACCAATGCTATGTCCGGATCTGCTGTAATAGCTATTAATCCGCTCCCTGCACTGTTTACACTTACAGGAGGCGGCAGTTATTGCGCCGGTGGTACCGGGTTGCATATAGTACTTAACGGGTCTGCTATAGGTATCAATTATCAGTTGTACCGCGGCTCAACACCTGTAGGTACTGCAATGGCAGGTACAGGAAGCCCGCTTGACTTTGGCGCTATAACTATAGCAGGTACTTATACTGTCGTTGGACGTGATCCGTTCACAACATGTACCAACACCATGACCGGAGCAATTGCTATTGTGGTTAATCCGCTTCCTGCCACATATTCTGTATTTGGCGGAGGTAGCTACTGTGCGGGTGGTACCGGTGTAACAGTGTCGCTGACAGGTTCTGACGCAGGCGTCTCTTATCAGTTATACAGAGACGGGGTTGCCTCTGGCTCGCCCGTGGCTGGCACAGGGACAGGCATCAGCTTCGGCCTGCAGACGTTACCAGGCCTTTACACAGTTGTTGGTGAAAATATAACCACGACATGTACTCAAAATATGGCAGGTACAGCATTGGTTAGCGTAGATGCGCTGCCGGTTGCTTATACTGTTTCGGGTGGCGGCAGCTATTGTGCCGGTGGTGCCGGTCTTCATATAAGCCTCAGCGGTTCTGCTACAGGTATTGCTTATCAGTTGCGTAACGGCGGTAGCCCGGTAGGTTCCCCGATAGCCGGCACTGGCGCGATACTTGACTTTGGTCTTATCACTGCACCTGGCTTATACACTATTACAGCTACTAACACGGCTACGGGATGCGGCAACAGCATGACAGGATCAGCAACCATCACGGTTAATGCCTTACCCACAGTATTTACAGTTACAGGCGGTGGCAGCTATTGCGCTGGTACGTCAGGTGTTGCTGTAGGTCTTAGCGGTTCTCAGACCGGGGTTGACTACCAGATATACAATGGTAGTACGGCACTTGGCAGCCCTGCATCAGGTACAGGTTCTTCAATTAGTTTTGGCCTGCAAACTCTTGCCGGTGCATATACTGTTGTTGCTACTAACCCCGTTACCGGATGTACCAGCAATATGACTGGTAGCCCTTCTGTTTCTATTACGCCTACTGTTATTCCTTCTGTAACTATTGGTACAGGGGTAGGGGATACGGTTTGTGATGGGACTGCTGTTACCTTTAGTACTCTGACAGTAAATGCAGGTACCGCTCCGACCTATCAATGGTATGTTAATTCAATCCCAGTTGCTTCGGGTAGCAGTTACTCATTTACTCCTGCTAACGGTGATGTAGTGAGTGTTTCAATGACAAGCAGTGCGGCATGTGCTACGCCTCCTACTACATCAGATGTGGTAACTATGACAGTGCTTTCAATTCAGACACCAACTATTACAATTACCTCACATCCTGGTGATACTGTTTGTCAGGGTACGGCAGTTAACTATACTGTACTTACTACATGGGGCGGTACAGCACCTACTTATTCATGGATATTGAACGGTTCGCCTGTTAGCACCGCTGCTACCTATGCGTTTACTCCGGTTGATAATGATGTGTTGTTCTGCGTAATGAATAGCAGCTACGGATGTGTTACATCAGTTTCTGCGATCAGTAATAACAGCCATGTGCGTGTAGAAACTACAACTTCGCCAACTATCAGCATAACGCTCAGCACCGGCACAATGACCAATAGTGTCGCATACAATGATACGTTTACTGCGGTGACTACCAATGAAGGTTTCCATCCGATGTACCAGTGGTCTATAAACGGTGTTCCTGTGGTAGGCGCAACATCATCTGTATTCATACAGAGCAGTCTCAATAATAACGATGCTGTTTCCTGCTTGGTTGTGAATGTTAATGCTTGTGGCGTTTATTCAGCATCATCTACTGTTGTGGTCACTACATCTAATGTTGGTGTTCAGCCAGTTGTTACGCTTTCCGGTGATATCAGGCTGATGCCAAACCCGAATAAAGGTGCGTTTACACTTCAAGGCAATATTGGTTCAACCGATCAGAATGTTGCTATTGAGGTTACTGACATGCTTGGCCAAGTTGTTTACCGCAGTAATGTTCTTGTTCACAAAGGTGAATTGAACGAGCACATACAACTTCATAATATTGCAAATGGTATGTATTTGTTAAACCTGCGGGCAGATAATGGAAGTAAAGTATTCCATATGGTTATTGAACAATAATTTTCATTCATATATAAAAAAGGTGGAGTTTTACTCCACCTTTTTTATATACTCTTTTATCTTTTTTTGGCATATATATATTGACAATTTTCAATAATAATCCTTTTCGTTAAAATGCGATAAAAATGAAAATTTCCTTACATTTGCAGTAGTAGTTGTGCTGAATCAACCTTAATTCGATGTTATTGTTTGGTTATTCGGTATGCAATATTGAAAATTTAAGTCTTTAATTTTTAGTTATAGTACTTTTATTTGGTGAAAAAATTATTGGTCATTATCCACTGAAATAAATTATTAAAAACAAATAGTCATTTATGAAGCAAATTATTATTATTGCTCTCGCCATTATGTTTGTCTTTTCCGCCTGTACTAAAAAGGTTCCGGCATCGCAATGTTACGTTTGTCAGAGATATGAACTGGTATATGCGCCTATATTTATTCAGTATAACCAACCTAGAAAACTAGTTTCTATAGATACTGTATGCAACATGAATGATGCTCTGATACAACTCTATATGACCAGTCATAACCACCTGGATACTATCATGCATGGTGCTCACAACGATACTATCATCCTTAACCAGCATTCTTCAATTTGTGATATTGAATAATCCGTTGCTGGCCAGCCAAAACGTTTTAATTGCAAACAGGATACCTTTATTTGAAATACTGACCACAATATGAAAAGAGCAATATTACTACTTACTGCCATTGTTTTTTTTGCTTCATGCCAAAAGAAGTCTACTAACCATACTAAGACCTATTTATGCATAAAAAATGATTCGCTTGTTTCTACTATACCTGTACTAAGTAACCCTCATTACAAGGTGGAAACAGGTTATTACCAGAATTATAGCGAGTGGCAGCTTACTCAATTGCTTCAGGATGAAACTAAGATGGATACTATATTTTTCAGGCATGATACTATAAACGTTGAGTTCTGGACAATCACTTGCGAGCCAACTGAATAGTTGGTATTTACCTGATTTTTTGTAGCTTGTTTTTTATTCTGCGTCTCAATTTGAGTCAATAAAATAATTGACAATTGAATTGTTTGATTAATCGCATGGTATAGCATTATCTTACCCATTTGCTACACAGATCAAGATCATGAAAAAAGTGCTGAATATATGCCTGCTGCTAACATCGCTGGTAGGCTATATGGAGTGGGGAGGTGGCAATCACGCTTTTATTTTCAAGCTCGAGTTTGACCTTATTTTTGGCTCGACGCATCACTCGGGTTCTTTCCTCCATCCATTTGTGCTTATTCCGTTAATTGGTCAGCTAATGCTGATTTGGTCAGTTGTTCAGAAAATTCCGGGAAAGGTGATAACCTTCACTGGGCTTATATGCATCAGCCTTATAATGCTGATGCTGTTACTTATCGGTATCATGACTATTAATATAAGAATGATACTTTCTGTTATGCCATTTGTAATTACAGGCGTTTTGGTCATCTGGTCTATGCGAAAGAGGTCTGCACAAAGATAATTTTACCTTTCTGATAAGCGGCTGCATTTACAAATACCAGGGAAAAGGATAACCGGGGAATTCAGATAAATAATAGATCCCCGTACATGACATGCAATTTCAATGTACGGGGATCTGAATAAGAATAACTTCAATGCGCTATTCGATAGTCACCTTTATGATATGGCGTCCACCAGCGGTAGTAGCGCTTAGTATGTAGAACCCGGGTGTGGTATTCAGTTCTACTTCTGTGGTTTTATTAGTCGTAGTAGTAAATTCTTTTACCACTTTACCAATGATATTAGTAACTGTAACTTTTACTTTTTCATTGTTTTCAGCAACCATTTCCATATTGAATATGCCATGGTTTGGATTAGGGTAAACCTTGAGTTCTTCAGTCTTAGTAGCAGTGCTGCTTACACTGCTATTGCACGTAGCATGATTGATGACAGTAATTGGTTTTACAGCTGAGCGAGATCCGCAACTATTACTAACGGTATAACTGATATTGGCAGCCCCTGCTAAGATGCCTGATACAATGCCCGTTGCCGATACCGAAGCAACGGTGGTATTGCTGCTGCTCCATGTGCCGGAAGGCGCGGCATCAGTGAGTGTAATGGTCAGGTCTTCACAAACACTTCCGGGCCCCGATATTGTACCGGGCGAAGGCGCCTGGAGTATACTGATGACCTTTGACGCAACAGCTGTGCCACATGCACCGGTTATATTATACAGAATAGTGTCTGTACCTGCTGTAACACCCGTAACCACCCCGAATACTACAGTAGCCTTGGTATTAGAAGCGCTCCATGTGCCCCCGGGTGAGGCATCTGTGAGGGTGATAGATGCTCCTTTGCATACACTTGCAGGGCCACTGATAGGAGCTACCGTGGGAGGTACATTAATAAGTATTGGCAGGCTTGCAATGGCGGTACCACAGACATTGGTAACCGTATAGAGCAGAGTGTCCATGCCTGCAGTAATACCGCTGACAACACCGGAAGAAACGGTAGCATTGCCATTGGTGGTGCTCCATATACCACCGGATGCGACATCTGTATAAACAGATACTGCGCCAACACATACTATTGGGCTGCCTGCTATAGCGCCTGCGTCCGGTAATGGATTTATCGCTACGGTCTCTACTGCAAAAGCGGATCCACAGGTATTGGTAACTGTATAACTTATGTCGTCGGTGCCGGCGCTAACACCTGTGACCATACCACCTGATACGGTGGCGTTAGCGTTGGCTGCACTCCAGGTACCACCCGGTGCTGCGTCACTGAGTGTTATTGTTGCTCCTACGCAAACATCGGTTGCACCGCTTATGATGCCGGCAACAGGCAACGGATCTACTGAGATAGGTGTTGAAGTAAATGCTGTTCCACACATATTGGTCACAGTATAGGATATTATTACGGGGCCAGCTGTTACACCTGTTACCGTACCCACAGAAACCGTAGCATTGGCATTGCTGGCGCTCCACGTCCCCCCCGGAATGGCATCGCTAAGTGTAATTGCTGCGCCCACGCATACATTGCCGGGGCCTGTTATTGTTCCTGCTGTTGGGACGTCGGATATCGTAACAAGACTTGTGGCTGCCATTGTGCCGCAACTGTTCGTAACAGAATAGCTGATCAGATCTGTGCCAGTGGCAACACCTGTCACTACGCCGCCTGTTACTGTAGCATTTGGATTGGTAGCACTCCAGGTTCCTCCTGGTACGGCATCTGTAAGTGTGATGGATCCACCCACACAAACTGCCGTAGGGCCACTGATAGTACCTGCATTTGGTAATGGGTTGATCGTTATCGTCCACACCGCGCTTACTGAGCCACAACCACTGGTAACCGTGTATGAAATATCGTCGATACCGGCGGAAACACCTGTTACCAAACCGCCTGATACCGTGGCATTGCTATTGGAGGCTGACCATATCCCACCTGGTGTTGCATCAATGAGTGTTATCATTGCCCCTTCGCATACTATACCGGGGCCGGAAATGCTTCCGGCTGTTATAGCAGCACCGATGGTAACTACAGTGGAAGCAGAAGCCGTACCGCAGGCATTCGTTACAACATATGTAATAGTGTCAATACCTGTGGTAACACCTGTAACTATACCACCGGAGGTAATAGTAGCTGCGGGGTTGGTGACACCCCATATACCGCCCGTCGCACCATCGGTAAAGGTTACGGACATACCTGCGCATACCGCAGCGGGACCACTGATAGTTCCCGCATCAGGCGTAGGTATAACTGATACCGAATGTGTTGCAACAACAGTTCCGCAACTGCTGCCAACAGAATATGAGATCACCGCTGTTCCGCCGCTGATACCTGTAACAACACCTGATGTTCCTATAGAGGCAATTCCCGGGGCGCTACTGCTCCATGTTCCGCCCGGTACAGGGTCAGAAAGCGTTATCGCTGATCCCTGGCAGACGCTTGTGGCGCCCGAAATTGTTCCTGCGCTGAGATAAGCGCCTATGGTAATGCCGTGTATCGCAGAATAACTGCCGCAAGAGTTGGTTATTGTATATAACACTGTATCTGTACCGGGAGTTATAGCAGTAAGCAAACCAGTGCCGGATATAGTAGCATTGCCATTAATTATACTCCATACACCACCTGCAACAGTGTCTATTAATATGGTATATGTACCTGCGCAAATAGTGGAAAGCCCGATAATGGTTCCGGTGCTGGCAGGTGTATTTACTGTCACAGGCATAGTTGCAGAATTCGTTCCGCAGCTATTGGTGAGTGTATATGATATATTTGCAAGACCACCGGTAATTCCGGTCACGTCACCGGTACTGCTGCCCACCGTGGCTATGCTCGGATTATCGCTTGTCCATGTGCCGCCTGAAGGTGAACAGCTTAAAGTGATTATTGCACCTGCACATACAGCGGCCGGACCGGAAACGGGGTCGGGTAACACATCAACAGTTACTGTTTGTGTAGCAAAGCAGCCTCCCGCACCTGTATATGTGATATCAGCTGTACCCATTGCAATGCCCGTTATGTCACCTGTTACCGGGTCTGCTGTTGCTATACCGGTGGATCCGGAGGCCCATGTACCACCGGAAGGGGAACTACTCAATGTAGTGACGGCCCCGGCACAAACAGTTGCTATGCCGGTAATAGCAGATGGGGTAGTGTTAACTGTTACATCGCGTGTGACAAAACAACCGCCGGGCAGTGTATAGCTGATAGTAGTAACGCCACCGCTAACGCCTGACACAATGCCTGTGCTGCCTACAGTTGCAACGCTGGTGTTGCTGCTGCTCCAAGTGCCACCGGTCGGGGTGGAGCTTAGTGTTGTTACATCACCTGTACATACACTTGCTGTGCCGGTTATGGCGGTAGGCATGGTGTTTACGGTAATATTCTGCGTTTCTGTACATCCATTCCTTGTGTAAGTAATATCTACAAAGCCCACGCTTACCCCGCTCACTACACCGGAGGCAGACCCTACGGTAGCTATACCTGTATTGCCGCTGTTCCAGGTACCGCCTGCGGGTATTGTATTGAGTGTGGTGGTTGCACCTACACAAACGCTGAACGCACCTGTAATGGCAGATGGCGTGGTGTTAACCGTTACCATTGTGGTGGCACTGCAACTACCAAGAGTGTAGGTTATTGCAGCTGTACCGGCACTGATACCCGTAACTATACCAGTACCTGATCCTATAGTGGCTATACCTGAACTACCGCTTGTCCATGTACCACTGCCGGGTGCTGAACTAAGGGTTGTCGTTGATCCGGTACATACAGTTGCCGCACCGGTAATAGAGCCGGGTGTCGTAACTACTGTCACCGTACGTATAGTGGTACAAGTTCCCAGTGCATAGGTAATATCCGTAGTTCCTGCTGCTACGCCTGAAACAATGCCGCTTCCGGCACCCACAGTGGCTGTGGCTGTATTGCCACTAGTCCATGTACCACCTGTCGGTGTTGAAGTCAGCGTTGTTGTTGAACCTTCGCATACTGCTGCTGTGCCAGTTATAGAAGTAGGTGTGGAATTGACGGTAACTGTTTTTACGGTAGTGCAGCTACCTAATGTATAAGTGATATCAGCCGTGCCTGCGCTTACCCCGGTTACTGTACCGCTGGTGGAGCCTATTGTAGCTACACCTGTGCTGCTACTGCTCCATGTGCCACCTGCGGGTGTTGAACTCAGTGTGGTCACAGATCCCAGGCACACTGATGCTGTACCTGTGATTGTTGTCGGGGTAGTGTTCACCGTTACATTTTGCGTTACGTAGCATGTGCTGCTGCTGGCATATGTGATAATAGATGTGCCGGAGCTTATGCCCGATACTATACCACTGCCGGAACCCACAGTGGCCACAGCAGTACTGCCACTGGTCCATGTGCCGCCTGCCGGGGCCGAGCTCAATGTTGTGGTAGCACCGGCGCATATAGTTGTGGTGCCGGTAATTGGTGATGGTGAGGTGTTGACTGTAACAACTTTCACCGCTATGCAACTTCCCAGCGAATAGGTGATATCTGCTGTGCCGGCACTCACTCCGGTTACCGAGCCGGTAAGTGAACCTACAGTAGCTACACCGGTACTTCCGCTGGCCCATAAGCCACCGGAAGGGGTTGAGCTCAACGTTGTTGTAGAACCTGTGCATACGGTTGCAATACCGGTGATAGCTGAAGGAGTGGTATTTACGGTCACATCTTCTGTTACATAGCATGTACTGCTAGTAGCATAGGTAATAGTGGCAACGCCCCCGCTCGCGCCTGATACCACTCCGGTTCCGGATCCCACTGTTGCAATACCCGTATTCCCGCTGGTCCATGTACCTCCTGCCGGTGTTGAGTTTAATGTCGTTGTTGTTCCCGAGCATATAACCGCTGTGCCGGTAATAGCACCTGGCGCTGTATTTACTGTTACTGTTTTGCTCGCTGAGCAGCTTCCTATACTGTAAGTAATGTCAGCCGTCCCCACACTTATTCCTAACACAGCGCCTGTTCCCGAACCCACAGTAGCTATACCGGTACTGCCGCTGGTCCATGTTCCGCCTGAGGGCGTAGAGCTGAGTGTGGTTGTAGAACCTACACAAACACTCGCTGTTCCTGTTATGGGTGATCCGGTGGTATTTATGGTTACGTCCAATGTGCTGAAGCACCCGCCACTCATCGTATAAGTTATAGTTGCTGTACCTGAGCTAACACCTGTAACAACTCCTGTGCTAGAACTCACTGTAGCCACTCCTGTTGACCCGCTTGTCCATGTGCCGCCCGATGGTGTTGCGTTTAAGGTGGTTGTAGTGCCTGCGCATAAAGTGGCTGTACCTGTAATTGCACCGGCTCCGGTATTTACGGTAACAGCCTGCACTGCACGACAGCTCCCAATCGCATAAGTAATATTAGCGGAGCCGGCTGCTACACCAGATACGGTACCTGTACCAGATCCAACAGTGGCTATGCCTGTGCTGCCACTGGTCCACGTACCACCGGAGGGTGTTGATGTCAGGGTTGTTGTATTTCCGGCACATAAAGTAAAAATACCGGCGATGGCAGATGGGGTCGCCGTCACGGTTACTGTAGCCGTTGTATAGCATCCTGCGCTTAAGCTGTATGTAATGGTAGCTACTCCCGCAGACACACCAGACACCACGCCAGATGATGAGCCGACTGTTGCTATACCGGTATTGCTGCTGGTCCAGGTGCCACCTGTCCAGCTAGGTGTCAGAGTAGTATTTGTGCCTGAGCAGATATTCGCAGATGACGGGCTTATGGTAAGGTTTGTATTTATTGCATATCCGGTCGATGGATTTCCGTTGGCCACAACCTCTAGTGTATATGAGCCGTCTGTAAATCCGGAAGGTAAAACGAACTGCACAGTATCCACAAGTGCGCCGGTAGATACGGCTCCGGTACGGTTCCAGTCATAAGTTCGTGTATAGTATACGTTACTGCCGGATGTAAGCCGTACCAGCGGATAATTAGTAGACATTTGCCAATCATCGCCATATGCCGCACCCTCCGATATACCATTGAAAAGTGTACCAATGGCCATGAATGTATCACAGTTATTTCTTTTTATGCTTGTTATAACGGGTCTTGACGCAGTTAAAGCTGAAGTGCCTGGAGTGTAAACAAAGTACCGCCTGTCACCCTGGTATGCAAACAAAATCTGGCCGTTAGGCAATGCAAGCATATTGGTTATGTAACAACCTGAGCCCGCATCTATGCTTCCGCCATATGGTCCATTGACCAGCGAATATGAATCGGAAGAATAATCGTATTCATAGAAAGAAACTGAATCGGGGAAGTGGTTGTCGGTTCTGGGTTCGGGTGACACAGCCATAAGTATTTTGCCGTTTACCATCATTGCAGCGGCTGCATCCGGCGCTCCCTGGGCTCCTGTTCCACCCGGGATATTCGGGATGAGTGCTCCTGCCGCCCATGATCCGGGGCTTGTTGTGCCAGATGGGGTGTAGATGGCCGTAATGCCTCCTTTAGAGCCGATAAAGAATACTTTTCCATTTGGCAAGAGAAAAGCCGCACCGGTTTCATCGCCATATGGGTCATAAAGTCCAACAGGCAGGCTCGCGTCAGCTATCCACGTATTTGTCGATGGGATATACCGCTCAGAGGTGGTAGCTAACCTGTCTACAAATAAAATGCTTTGATCCGGAAGTGTTACCCACGACGATTCATTATGTATACCCGAACTGGAAGGCCCGGTAGCGTAAGTGTTTGTCGCTGGATCGTAAATGTATGTATGTCTTAGATCGCTGGCCACAGCAGCCTGTAGTATTTTTCCGCTGGGCAGCATGGCTGAGTTGGCATCGGATATAGTAAGAGAGGGTGTAGGGGTCGCTGTCCAGGTATCTGTGAGCATATCATAAACCTCTCCCTTTTTTGTCGGGGTCGTAGACGTTCCCGTTGTACCTCCGCTCCAGCTATATTCTCCACCGCACACGTATACACGACCATCTTTCATTACCTGCGATGAAAAATACAAACGATCATCAATCATGGAGCTAATAGATGTCCAGGTGCCGTTGGCATAGCTGCCGCTGGCGTTTGGTGTAAGTTTATCCCATATTGTACCCACACCTCCGCTGGTACCTCCTGCGTATGTTTTGCAAAGCACTGTGCCATCTGGCAGCAACAGCATAACTCCTGCGTTATAATGCCCCGATGGTGCCAGGTTGGTCAACGCTGTCCAGGAGCCTGTTTGTGCAGATGTTTTGCCAAATGCAAGGCAGAGGAGCAAACATAGCGTCAGATACCAGGAACCATTTTTCAAAAAAGATAAACCGTTGGAAGTACGCCTAGACGTAAAACGTTGTGTCATAATGATAAAACATTTAAGAAGGAACAAAAACAGTGAACTGCCAGCCCTGAAACTATTGTATGCTGAACGATCAGCAAGACATATTGTGATAAAAATACTGAATTTGTTATTAATTCAAAGCAATAATTCGCACCCTGTCATAATAGTTTGTATACCATATACTTGTGTATTTGTTTTACTTGAGGTGTAGAAAATAATAGGGTCACGTCATTTTGAAACGCACCTAAATTGTAAGCGTATTGGGTAATGAGTGCTATACCTGCCTGAATAGTAAACCTTCATTCACATCCCGGCATCGACACGATTGCGGGATTTATGAAATAATGGCTACTTTTATCGCATAAAAATGATCCCAATGAAATTCATGCTGGTTGCATTTTTCGGTTTGTCTTTTTATTTCGCCCATGCTCAGAGCGATGTCGTTCCGGCAAGCATTTATGATTTCAAAGTTGCGGCCCTAAAGGGTGGCACTATAGATTTTTCACTATATAAAGGCAAAAAAATACTCATCGTTAACGTGCCTGAAGAACGCGACTATGCTTATCAGTATAAAGAGTTGGAAGAACTATATAAGAAACATAAAGACAAACTGGTGATTATAGGAGTGATAGCAAATGATTTTCAAATAGAGCCGGGCTCAAAAAAAATGCCTGATGTAGAAAAGCATTACAATGTCACATTCCCCTTGGCGGCTAAAATGACTGTGAAAGGAAGTGAAATATCACCGCTGTTCAAATGGTTGTCTGACAAGAGATACAACCATATCAACGACACCCAGGTTGGCTGGGATTTCATCAAATTCCTCATTGATGAAAATGGGAATTTAGTCACTGTTTTCGAGCCAAGGGACAGGCCTAATGGTGCGGAGATCACGGCAGCTGTAGAAAAGTAGGTCTGCTTCACCCCAATAGTAGGTGCGTTTATAATGAACAAATAGTATGGCAGCTAAGAAAGGTAATTCCCTCCCTCAGGAAATATTTGCTTTTTATGCGGCATTAGTTGCTACAAATCCTGAGGTGAAATTGAAAGGTGATACCATACCTTATACATCTCACAACGGGCATATGTTTTCCAACTTTAATCCGGACGGGACACTTGGTCTGCGCCTGCCCCCCTCAGAGATAGAAGCTTTCCTGAAGAAATATAAGACCACACTTGTTTCGGCATACGGAATCATAAGGAAAGAGTATGTAGTAGTGCCGGAGCATCTATTAAAGAAACCATCAGAGTTAAAGCCATATTTTGATATGAGCTTCAAGTACGTAAGCTCACTTAACCCTAAGGCTACAAAGAAATAGCTTTGTACTTTTTTTATACTTGACCAAAGTGTGTGCAAAAAAATCTCCTATGTCTGTGTGCACAAACATAGGAGAAAGCTTCACCAACTTTAGGCAAAAGAGGATTATCCCTGTACTGTTACTGTTGGATCCCAGAAAAAGTACCCATACAGATCCTGGGTCTGTCCATCGGCATTGAGCGTGTAGAGGGCGAAATAGACATAAAAATTCTCAGTTCCCGATTGGGATACCCTGGAATCCAACGAGGTGAAATTAATTGGAGTCTGTACCGCAGGTAAACCATCGGGAGTTGTTACATTGGGCATTACTGCCCTGTTTCTGCGAACAAGGTTTGGAACAAACTGGTTGAAAACGGTATCCCCACTCCAATATTTTATACCATAAATAATTACAGCATCGTCTGAATTTCCGTAAATAGATGTGCCGCTAAAAGATGCATAATCGCCGGAATTTGCTTTGAAATTCAGGTCTGCCGTACCCTGGCCACTTACTATGCCACGAGGGTCAGTGCATATCATGAACTGGCTTTGATGGTTAATGCCAATAGGGTTGTTTTTGTCGTTATTCCTGGGATAATTGTTTTTGACATATTCTGTGTCAATAACAATTAAGACGTTGATAACTTCTGCGGACGCTGTCAATGATGATTTGTTCATAAAATAAAAAATTAGTTAGTTATTGCCTACTCTTAGTCCCGTTTTCGGCTTCCCGGGTTAGAAAATTTTCTGGTACAAAGGTGATGCGTTCCAATACCCTACACAAGAGAGCAATTACTGATAATGAGTCAGGTACAATTAGTGTCAATTGTGCGTATTATTACTTGCAATTGTTGCTACACTACGCCGCAAGAGTGGGATTACGGAAATTAGCTACAGCAACTACGCAAAGAGGAATACGTATAAGTACGTATTCTTACTGGAGGATACCCTTTTTTTTACTTCGAGCAAACCTTTTTTGGATATAAATGCTTGTTCTTCAATTAAAAATAAATATATGAGCCTTGCAATTGGCGACATGAGGTTATACATTTATGAAAACTATTGTCCACCCATAAAAACAAGAAAATGGCAAGCCCAAGAACGATCAGCACAAAATTTGGTGCGCAAGACCCGAACAATCCGTGTAATACTATAGGATGCAGTTCGCCACAATGTCTCACATATAGCCTGGACCTACATCGGCTAGATATGGTGCAGTTTTATCAGATGGTCTCTGATTATTTCAATCCATATTCTGTTCCGGTGCCCATGGTCATGACTGTCGGGCAAATTCAAACCCTGCTTGATCAGAAGCCATGTACATCTTTTCAAGTTTCTATCATAGCACCAGACACAGTTACGACCAATCAGGATATAGTATTCACTGTGGAGCAAATACAACCCGCATCACCATTGGGGATAGATTCGCTATACAGTGTATCTCTTCTGACATCTATATTGAATACATATCCGTCAGCTACAGAGTTTCATTTTTACAAAGGCTTTGATTCCGTCTGGCAAGAGCGCCATATCGTATTCATGGTAAAGAACGACAATAATTTTTTGTATTTCTGTGACTATAGTGGTATAGAGCCATAAAGCAAATATCATAAACGATATACTTAAATATCTGTCAGTTTTTTCACCGTTGTTACCACTCATCATCGGTGCGAACAAACGATTCACCCTGTTATGGTATTATGCCGTAACAGGGCTTTTGTTTGATATTGTGATATCCATTTTTCTCGCCCACAATCCAGTAAAATTTCCGCTGGCAAATATATTTTCATGGGTAGAATTTAGCTTTATTACGGCCTATTATTATAAGCAGTTTCGTAATACGTCACGTTTGTGGTTGTTGTCCGCATCAGTTTTTTTAGGTGTCACAATCGTTTATTCCGTCATCCATTATTCAGATTGCTTTTTGCGGTTCAATAGTGTCGGGTTGGCTTTGTTTCACCTTTGCTACATAGTCTACACCATATTTGGTTTCCTGAAAATAATGAGTGAGCAGAAAAATGTATTTATCGAGCGTTCTGCCTTTTTTTGGGTTAACGTGGCATTTATTATTTATTCTTCAGGAGTATTGCTGATCTTTTTATGTAATCAATATTATAACTTACATAATAAAACCGCTATTGTGAAACTTTGGCCACTGGTGTGTATTTTCAACATTGTCAAGTATGCGTTTTTAACCGGCTCGTTCAGGGCAAAAGAAGAATAAATTGAACGTAGAGCTTTTACTTCTCGGTATTTTTTCCATGCTTACTTTAGCAATAGGCCTGGTATGCTTTGTCATCCTTTACCAGCGCCGGGTTATAGCCCACCAGATGGAAGTGAAGCATATTAACCGGCAAAAAGAACTGGAACTGATACAGGCCTCGATACAAAGCGAAGAGGAAGAACGTATGAGGATTGCGACAGAATTGCACGATGATGTGAATGCAACGTTGGCTTCCGCAAGACTCTTTTTGTATAAAGAAAAAGACACGCCGTATCAGGAACAGATCATAAATCAATCTAAGAAACTGCTGGACGATAGCATGAATAAGATAAGGGAAATATCCCATAAACTGCAGCCGGCTACATTGCAGCATCTCGGACTTGAGCGGTCACTACAAACCCTTATCGAAACGCTTGACAAGTCGGGTGCGATATCCGCCAGGTATCAATGTGTTGAGCCGCTGCCGCGTATACCTGAAAATGCTGAGCTGGCGGTATATCGTATTTCCCAGGAAATTTTGACCAATATCATCAAGCATACCGGTGCATCAGTTATCTTGTTCGATACAGGCATTGCAGATGGAAAGATACAGTTGTTATTCACACATGATGGTATGGGGCTTACCCAGCAGTTGTACGAAGATATGATTTACAAAAAAGGTGCTATCGGGCTGAAGAACATAGTCAACAGGCTAACACTTATTGACGCGACGCTTGCATTTTATAAAGAAGAAAATATGTACAAAACAAAACTCACACTACCTTACAATATCTAAATGAATTCACCATGTCTCTTATTAAATTTGTCATTGCAGACGATCATGCGATATTCCGCCAGGGCCTGCGATATGCTCTTGTTGATGATCATAAGTTAAAGTTTGCGGGCGAGGCACAGAATGGTGCCGAACTGCTACAGTTAATAGAAAAACAAAAGCCTGATGTAGCCCTCATAGACATTAAAATGCCAGAAATGGATGGTATAGAGGCTACCAGGCAAATACACGCATTATACCCGGAGGTAAAGATTCTTATGCTTACTTCCCACGACGATGAAAGTTTTATTCTGCATCTGCTTGAATTGGGAGCTAACGGATATCTTCTAAAAAATGCAGATCCGGAGGAAATAAAAAAGGCTATTCATTACGTCTATGAAAATGACTATTATTTTAATGATTTAGTGAACAATACAATGCTCAGGGTTATTACCAATAAAAAAAGGGCATTGGAGAAAAACAGCATAAAATTAAACGATCGAGAAACAGAAGTACTGAAACTAATCTGCAAAGAACATACTACGGCCGAGATAGCAGAACAGATATTTCTTAGTCCACGTACCGTAGAAGGCATACGTACAAACCTGATAGAGAAGGTAGGTGTAAGAAACGCTGCCGGTCTTATAATATATGCATTCAGGACAGGGTTAGTGCAATGAGTCTGTTATCCATGTTTTAGCGTTTATGTATCGCATAAACATAAAATAGTATCATAATCCGCACAAAAATGCCATGGTATCCACTCCATCGGCATAGTCGCTTAGTGCTGGTTTTTGTGCGTCGCCAAACGGTACAAAGCCATGGCCAATAATAGCCTGTATATCTTCATTACTCCTCAGTTGACTGGTTAACGTTGCTTTATCGTCATAATATTTGTAATGCAGCACACTTACCGCTGAGAAAGGCAGTTCATTTTCTACCATGAGCAGTGACTCATTGCTCATATAAGGCACCCGGTTCAGCAGGTATATCGCAAGGTGGTAGTCGTAGTTGTTTTTATATTTATTCAGATCGGCATAGCTGTTATGCTTGTTGAATACGCGCAACAATTGTTCAAAATTATAGTCCCTTGGCACACATACCTGTGTTACATTGCGGCAGCCCAGGCCATAATACAGGTATACATCGTCGGCCAACAGGGCCAGGTCCTCATCCGTTTCGCTGCCATCCAGCACCGCCACCGATGTACGGTTACGGCGAATGATATGGGGGTATTTGGCGAAATATTGATGAAAATATCTTGCTGTATTATTACTCCCGGTAGCTATATAAGCATCACAATCGTTAAGGCGTTCGGCTACTTTTATCTCTTTTGCAAGTCCGGGTTCCCATTCAAAAAGTTTGCCCAGCAGATGGGTGACCAATATATCGTCCTTCGACGAAAGTTTTAGCATCAATTTGTGCCCGCTCACAAAGCCGCACAGCAGATCGTGAAAACCTACCAGTGGTATATTGCCGGCCATTACAATACCCACAGTCTTGGTCGCCAGGGGCAGGGTATATCCAGCTATCCATTGAGTCAGCTTGTCGCGTTGCAGGAACTGATGTACTATATTCTCTGAGGCAAGAGATATATGTTCGGGTGTAAACCATGCATTAGCCCTCGCAGCTCTTTCCTGTATAGCCTGCCATACAGGCTCATTAACGCTCATATAGCCCCCAAGGTTGCATAGCAGGTCCATACGGCGCTCTGGTGTTATTTGACTGGACATTGTAATATAGATAGTTATTTGTGTTATGAAATTTAGGATTGTTTAATTTTGTTGCGAAATTGTAACTTTACAGGCAGATAAACTAAAAATAAAAGAATTATTATGGCTATTAAGATCACCGATGAATGTATCAACTGTGGCGCCTGCGAACCGGAATGTCCTAATAATGCGATATACGAGGGTGGGGTAGAATGGACAATGGCTGATGGTACAACAGTGAAGGGCGACTATACACTGATGGATGGTAGTGTTACGGCTGCAGATGCCGCTCATCCTCCAGTGGCGGTTGACGTTTATTATATCACTCCCAATAAATGTACCGAGTGTCAGGGTTTTCATGACGAACCCCAGTGTGCCGCAGTTTGCCCCGTAGATTGCTGTGTTCCTGATGAGATGTATCAGGAAACAGTAGATGAGTTGCTGGCCAAGAAGGCAAAAATGCACCTGTAATTAACGTACAATTTGTTTTTGGCAACATGCTTATTTATGCGTGCTACCCTTTTTATGCCATGACTTGTCCAGCGGTTGTAATTCGTTGTCTATGACCTTTTGCTCCAGTATATTGTCCATACTTGTCCACAGTTCGTGCAGCATTGCGGGGCCGTAATTGGCATTGTAGATAGATTTTTCCCCCTTGTTGTATTTTATAGTAAGCACTACTCCCGGTGCGTCCTGTATACGACTTTCATAACGGTCCTGGCAGGTGTCTACCCGGGCGGTTGTGAACGCACTTATGATTTCCTGCGCTTTCTTTATGCCTATTTTTTTTGTGTATTTACCCGAGTCGGGGGTAAAGCGCATACCGGTATAAGTAGCCATACCATTTTTATTAACTTCTAATTTGTATTGGGGACAGCGGCCAAAGCAAGCGGTATGATATATCTCTACACAGTTGATTTTTTTACCTGCAGCCCCTTTTTTGTGTATGCCCTGTTTTGCGAAACTATTTGATACTATGGCAAGTAATAAAATGACAAACGTTAATTTCTTCATTTTTTATATTTTACGTGCCCAAAGATAGGTTTAATAATTAGAACGTTTAAGTATGCAACTGCACACGCAATATGGAAATTAACAATTAGAAAGGTAAACGAAGAATTACGGAAGATTATGGATTTAAGAGATCATCATGAGGAGGCATTATATCAACTGGCGCTTACCGGCGTGCCCGGCATAGGTGCTAAAACCGGCCATGTACTGCTGGAACGTTTCGGGACGGCAAAGGAAGTATTCAGCATGCCTCTGAAAGAATTGAAAACCATTGATGGTATTACAGATATTCGCGCAAAAGGCTTCCGTGATCCGGATATAATGATGAAAGCGGAAATGGAGCTCAATTATGCGCTAAAAAATAACATACAAGTATTATATCCCGGTAACAATTATCCGCAACGACTTGCAAATTGCAGTGATGCGCCACAGGTACTCTTTTACAAGGGTAATGCCAACCTGGACCCGGCAAAAATCGTTGCTATAGTAGGTACGCGTAAGAATACAGATTACGGACACCAACTCTGCGAGGAACTGGTGGAGCAATTAAAGTCTGTGGATGACCTGCTGATAGTCAGCGGAATGGCACTGGGCATAGATGGCATTGCGCATAAGAAATGTGTACAATCAGGTATACCTACTGTTGGTGTTCTTGGGCATGGATTAGACAGGATATACCCTCATTCTCATAAAGACCTCGCAAACCAGATGTGCGAACATGGAGGGCTGCTCACAGAATTCCCTTCCGGTACGTTACCCGATCGTGGTAATTTCCCGATGAGAAACCGTGTGGTAGCTGGTCTTTGTGATGTGACAGTGGTTGTGGAAAGTTCTATGTCCGGTGGTGCGCTCATTACTGCGCATATGGCCAGCGGCTATAATAGAGAGGTTGCGGCCTTCCCGGGCAGGGTAAACGATAGTCGTAGCGCGGGGTGCAACGAGCTTATCCGAACCAACATAGCCGCGCTTATCACAAATGCAGAAGACCTGGTGACTATGATGAACTGGGATAAGGACAGAAAACAAAAGGCAGTACAAAAGCAATTGTTTATCAACTTTTCACCGGATGAGCAGCAAGTTGTAGACTTGTTGCAGACCAAAGATACCGTACATGCTGATGAGTTATTGAATAAAACAGGTATAAACAATTCACTGCTTGCGGCCACTTTACTGCAATTGGAGATGCAGGGTATTATTAAGGCTCTGCCCGGTAAATACTACCGTATGCACTAATTTATTACTTCTCCTTCCAGGTCATAATCAAATGCCTTAGTGATCTTAACCGTTACAAAGTCACCTATTGGCAAGGGTTTCTTACTGTGTATCACTACTTCATTATCTACCTCCACGCTGTCGTATTCTGTACGTGCCAGGTATCTGCCGGCCTCTTTCTTGTCTACGATCACTTTGTACGTATTGCCTACTTTATCCTGGTTTTTTTCAAACGATATTTCCTGCTGCAGCTCCATTATCTCCTGCGCGCGAGCTTCTTTTACCTCTGCGGGTATGTTGTCTGTCAGTTCATGTGCTGTAGTATTTTCTTCGTGTGAATATGTGAATATTCCTACCCGGTCCAGCTGGGTGTCAGTAAGAAATTGCTTCAGATCATCTACATCATCTCTCGTCTCCCCGGGGAAGCCCGCTATTAGCGTAGTTCGGATGCATATACCTGGCACCCGATCTCGTACATTGGCTATCAGGTCGGTTATTTCTTTCCGCGTGGTATGTCGTTTCATGGCCTTCAGCATTGGGTCTGATATGTGCTGCAGCGGCATGTCCAGGTAATTGCAGATATTATCACGCTCACGCATCACATCCAGCACATCTAGTGGAAACTTGTGCGGGTAGGCATAATGGAGCCGTATCCAGTGCAGTCCTTCCACATCAGACAGATGCTTTAAAAGATCGGCCAATGCGCGCTTTTTATATATGTCTATGCCATAGTAGGTAAGTTCCTGTGCTATCAGCATTATTTCTTTTACACCCATCGCCACAAGTCGTTTCGCCTCAGCTATTATTTCTTCTATCGTCTTGGATACATGTCCACCCCGCATCAGCGGTATCGCGCAGAATGAGCAGGTGCGATTGCATCCCTCTGAAATTTTCAGGTAGGCATAATGTTTTGGCGTGCTCAGCAGCCGCTCCCCAATTAGCTCAGATTTGTAATCGGCATTCAGCTGTTTCAATATCAGCGGTAGTTCCATAGTACCAAACCATGCGTCTACCTCAGGTATTTCTTTCAGCAGGTCGTTACGGTATCGTTCACTCAGGCAGCCGGTAACATATACTTTGTCCAATTTGCCATCGCGTTTCAGGGCTACCTGTTGCAGTATCGTGTTCACACTTTCTTCCTTAGCTTTGTCAATAAAGCCGCAGGTATTTACAACTACTATGTTATGATCCAGTTTGCGGTTCTCATGTGCCACATCTATTCCGTTTGCGTTTAGCTGTCCGCTCAGCACCTCACTGTCCACCATGTTTTTGGAGCATCCCAGCGTAATGATGTTTACCTTATCGTTCTTTAAAGTTCTCGTTTTCAAATCGCTCTTACTACGTATTTAACTATAAAATGTTTTATATGATACTTTCAAATATCTTATTTAAATAGTCCATATGGACAAACCGGAGTCCGATCTTGCCATTCACTAAATAAGCTTATTTCACCGCAAAATTAGCGAAAATAATTTATATGTTCGTATGTTATGCAAAGCGGATATTAGCCTATATGTGCGTTGCTTTTTCGGTAAAGCAACCGCAGTAAGGAGGGTAGGACAATAAGCAATAGGGGCAATGCCACTACAAATCCGCCAATCACTGATATGGCGAGCGGTTTGTGTAATTGTGCACCGGTTCCAATGCCAAATGCTAGCGGCATCAATGCAATAATAGCGCCAAACGCAGTCATTAACTTTGGTCTTAATCGGGTAGATATAGAATAGATGATTGCTTCATCAACACCACGCACTGCGACAGCATCTCTGAACTGGAGGTAAGTGAAGATTGCATTCTCACCTATGATGCCAACTATCATGATAAGTCCAATATAGCTGCCTACGTTTAGCGCAGTATGGGTAAGATATAAGGCCATATAACTACCTGATATACCCATCACTGCCAGCACTATGATCAGCAAAGCAGCCCTGAAATCGCGGAACAGGAACAAAATAACACAGAATACAAGTAAGCTGGACGCGATAAGTATCATCAGCAGTTCTTTGAACGATTGCTGCTGCTCCGCATACGATCCGCCATACTCAATGCTATAACCCTGTGGCAGAGGTATCTTCGCCCCCAGTTCCTTCTGGATGTCCTTGATCACGCTCCCGAGGTCTCGGTTTTCGAGGCGGCACGTTACAACGCCCATCGATTGTATATTTTCACGTTGCACTTCTGCGTCGCCTGAATCAATTGCTACACTTGCAAGAGAGTTGATAGGCGTCAACTTGCCACCCGGCAGGAATACTTGTTGCCTACCCATCTCAGATGCGCTGATTTTTGTACTCCCCGGATACACGGTGCGTATGTTAGTGAGTTGTTCTTTCTCCTGTATAGTGCCGACCACGTTACCACCTAATGATGTTTGCACCTGGTATTGCAGGCTTGCCGGTGTGAGGCCAAATTGTGCAAGGCGGGCGTAATCAGGGATGACCCTTATTGATGGGCCCGCTATTACCACTCCGTTAAACACATCCGCTGTTCCCTTTACGCCGGCAATTACATCAGCTACCTGTCCCGAAAGCTGTTGCAGTGTTCGCTGATCATTGCCAAATACTTTCACTTCTATTGGCTGCACCGATGTCATCAGATCGCCCAGCATATCGCCTATTACTTGCCCGAAGTCAATACGCAGCCCGGGCTGTGTAGCTTCTATCTTTCTGCGCAAGTCACTGATCACTTCTTCTGTACTTCTATTCCTGTTCTTTTTTAGCTGGATCAGGTAATCGCCTCTATTAGCCTCTGTTATGAAGAAGCCCATCTGTGTACCTGTCCTTCTGGAGTACGTAGCAACATCAGGTGACGCTACAATAATTTTTTCTACTTGTCGCAACATTTGGTCGGTCTCATCCAACGATGTGCCTGGTGGCGAACTATAATCCAATACAATGCTTCCTTCATCCATTTCCGGTAAAAATCCTGTTTCCAGTTTCGGAAGCAGCACAATAATAGAGCTGACCAGTGTGGCTACAATTAAAAAGCTCAGCCATGGCCTGTGGATAAAGAAAGATACCCACTGCTGTCTTTTTGTATCATGGTCGGGTGCATCAGTTGGTTTCGCAATTTTGCTTTTCTGACGTGAAAGAACCAGGTAAATAACGGGTAGGCAGATCCAAGTCACGAGGAACGAACAAACAAGAGTAATGATCATCGTATTGGTCATTACCTTGAAATAAGCACCTGCCACGCCGCTCATCAGTATAAATGGAAGGAAAATAACGATCGTGCTTATTGATGAGCCTGCCATAGCGGGCAGCAGATAATGGATTGCTTTTTTTATAAGGGATGTAGTCGGCTCACTCGGATGTTCTTCATGAGTTCGATGTATCTGTTCTACCACAACTATTGCATCATCGATAATGAGGCCTATAGCTGCGGCTATAGCGCCAAGTGTCATAATATTGAATGTATAACCTGCCGCATACAAAACAATAAGCGTAAGCCCTAGCGTTGCAGGTATGGTTATGAGAATTGTAGCACTTGCTTTCAACGAACGTAAAAACACAATAGCAACAACTATGGCCAGGGCCAGTCCTATCCACAGGCTGTCTGTAACACTTTTTACAGAGTCTTTAACAAAATCAGCCTGCACATAATATGGCTTTAATGAAACATCATGAGGCAGTAAGCGTTTTAATTCTTTGACTTTCTGTTCCATCTGCCCCGACACATCCAGAAGGTTTGCAGTTGGCTGTTTAATAACAGCTATCAGCAGGCCATCCTTACCATTAGCATTGATCTTTATATATTCATTGGCCTCGTGCACCTTTACCGTAGCTATATCCTTGACATATACTATCCGCTTGCCGTCGTTCCGCACTACCGTGTTTTCTATACCTTCAGTGTTGTGTATCTGCGCATCAGTTACGGACAAGTACAAGTAGCGGTAATCTGCCAGGTAACCGTTAGTTTTAATAAAGTTGGTCTGAACCATTGCTGCACCTATAGAATCAGGGCTAATGCCCAATGCGGTCATCTTTTGCTTGTCCAGGGTTATCCAGTATTCTTTCTGCTTGCCACCTGTCACCCTTATTTCAGATACTCCTGCCACCTGCGACAGAAATGGTTTTATGGTATAGTTCGCCAGTTGTCGCAGTTCTATCGGCGATCTGTTCTTGCTTTCCAATGTATAACCCATTACAGGTAAGATGGACGGGTTCATTTTCTCCACAGTAATTTGTATATCTGCGGGTAGTGTGTTTTTGATCTCGTTTATTTTAGATTCAATTCGTTGCTGGCTCAGGTCTATATCTGCGCTCCAGTTGAGGTATGCTGATAACTCACAACTGCCCCGGCTTGTTGTGCTGCGTATGGTTTTCAGATTAGGTACCTGCTTAATTACATTTTCCAGCGGCCTGGTTACGGTGACCATCATCTTGCTTACTGGCTGCGGCCCGGCATCTGCTATTATCTTTATCTTGGGGAAAGTGATCTCGGGAAATAGAGCCGTTTGCAACTTGCTATATGCAAACATACCTCCGCCTATCAGCATTACAAATACTATTGTCAGCGGGTTTTTGTATGATACGAAAAAGTTCTTCATAGCTATTGCAGGACTTTAACCCTGGCCGTATCAGGCAATCCGTAATTACCAGTCAATATTATTTTGTCCCCGGGTGAAAATTGTGGTTCCAGTATTTCAACTTTGTCATTTGTTTCAATGCCTTTCTTTATTGGTACCCGCACTGCCGTATTATTGTTAATGAGCTTCATTACCCAAAATTCGCTCTGCACATCATTGGTTAGTACTGCTTCCTTTGGCAGTGCTCTGGAATTTATTTTATTTGTTTTCACAATCCGTACTCTGGCTATAAGATTTTCAGGCAGCCTGCTGCCTGCGGGTATCTTTATAACCACATTCAACGTTTGGGATGCAGCGTCCACTGCCGGCATAGAAGCAGTTACTACCCCTTTCATTTTTGTGCCATCGGGCAGCGTAAGGTCTACAGTATTGTTACTGGCAAGGTATTGTTTTAGCTCGTAGGGCAAGCTTAATATAAATGCAAAACTGTTTTCGTCGCTGATGGCGGCAAGCTGTTCGCCATCCTGCACATAGTCGCCGGGTTGATGATTCAATTGTGTTACATATCCGCTTATTGCAGATTTGATATTGTTTGTGCCTGAAAATTTAAATGAAGGATCTAACTTGTCAATTGAATTGCCTATACTTTGAGCTTCTTTTGTCTTGATCACGAATAATGTCTGCCCGCTTTTTACATATTTCCCCAACACAGCTTGTACAGACTGTATATAACCATTCACATTTGTTTTTACGTAGCTTTTTTGCTGAAAAACCGATGTTGCGTTAAGGTCTATATACTCGGTAAGTGGGTCTGAGCTCACTGTGGTCACTGTCACGGGTGTCCCGCTTTCAGTATTTTCTTCCATGGCATCTTTTTGCGCTGGGTTTTGGCAGGCGATAGCACATAATGTTAACATAACCGCAGGCAAAAAATATTTTCTAATCGAGTTGAACATGCTCTGGTTTTATCGGTTCCAGTAATTTATTTGATTGATGATCTGCATACGGCTAATGTTATTTTGGGTGAGCAGGTTTTTTGCAGTAAGATAATTGTTTATCGCGATTACAAAATCCGCAACCTTAGTATCTCCTGTTTCTAACAGTTTACTGTTTACATTAATTAGCTCTTCAGAATAACGTATCTGGTCGTTTATCTCATTGATCAGTGACTCTGTACTAGTCAGTTGTTGCCGGAGCATAGCTATTTGCTGGTCATACTGCCGGGCAAAGAAATCTTTGTAACGTTCGTTTGTCTCTATGCCTAACTCTATTTTTTTCTGTTGCAGGGTCCGTTGATGTCCGTCATATATTGGCACATTCAGGCTTATACCAGCTCCCAGCCCGAAGTTTTTATAAGCTTCAAATGCCAACGTAGAACTATAGCCGGCATTGGCAAAAGCGCTTAGTTTTGGTTTGTAGCTGTATCTCAGCATTTTGGCGGTATTGGCCAGCAGCAGGCTATTTGTTTTATATCTTTGAAAAAAAGCAGAGATCGTGCTGTCTGGTAATTGTTGTAAAACTATGTTGGGAGCCATCAGAACCTCATCGCTTGTGTCAAAGATACCGCATAGATAGTTCAGCATAGCGTAGTCGTTGCGGTATTGTATGTGCATCTGTTTTAGTTGTAGTTCCTGCTGCTTTAGTGTTACTAAAAACGTTAGGTAGTCGGTTTGCCTGTATACATTACTCTGTGCCAGCTTCTTTAATATTACTTCCTGGTTATTTAGCATTTCGTTTACACCTGTATAGAAGTGTAGCTGCTCCAGGTCGCCATATGTGGTTATATATTGCGCGGTAATATTTCTTTTCAGTTCCTGCTCTGTTAGCCGTTGTATATGGAATATTGAGTCATTAACAAGCTTTATGCCGTTGTATTGGGTGCTCAGATTGCTTTGGCTTGCAAACGATTTATTTATATTTACCCATTCATTAAAATTAGCTATATTACTAAGTGTCTGGTCATACCCCCAACCATTCACTATAGGGGCATAGCTATTGGAGCTGATGAAGCTTACTTGCGGCTTTAATGTTGCTCTTATCCGCTGACTGTCTATATTGTTGGCTACTGTCTGGTTTTTGTAATCTTTTAGTAGCGGGCTGTTAGACAGGGCTGTGTTTATGTAATAATCAAGGCTCCTGTTTTGCGCATTGACACTATGGCAAAACATAAGAAGCAATAATTGCAGGCATACAGTCTCCATTCCCGCCCTGATCGTCACGACACTACATTTTTTATCAAAACACCGGAATAATCGATTTGGACGAATGTCTGCAAATACCATCAATATATGTTATAAATAACAGCTTGCATAAGCATCGGCTGTCAGACGCTTTTTGTTAATAGTTATCTTGTGCAAAGGTAATATGAAAATCGTACCGGTTTGACCCGCTTTTCTTTACTAGGGTCTAGCATTATAGTTAGGCGGTGCCTAAGACATAGCATTCTGAGCATTGACATCCTGCATTATCAAATTGTCAATTTTTTCACACCATCACATTACCACATACCCACTTGCCTCAATAATTAACTACTTCTTTCTCAAAAATATCCGCACCGGTACGCCACTGAAGTTGAAATGGCTTCTCAGTTTGTTCTCCAGGAAGTTCTTATATGGCTCTTTTATGGCGTCCGGATGGTTAGCAAAGAATGCGAAACTGGGCACTGCGGTAGGTACCTGCTGTACAAATTTTATCTTTACAGAGAATCCGCGTGTCATCGGGGCTGGGTAGCGTTCTATTTCACGCAGCATTATTTCGTTCAATACAGAGGTTGCCACTCTCCGGTTGCGATTTTCGTATACTTCCAGTGCTTTTTCCATACCCTGGAAAATCTTGGTCTTTTCTTTAGCCGATATGAAGATAACGGGCACATCTGTAAACGGCGCTAATTTGTATTTTAGCTCCTTTTCGTAGTCACGGGCGGTATTGGTTTCCTTTTCTACAAGGTCCCATTTGTTCACCAGTATTACTATGCCCTTACCTTTACGCACTGCCAGGCTGAAGATACTTACATCCTGCGCCGTTACGCCATTTTTGGCATCTATGAGCAGCATACATACGTCCGCCTCGTCCATGGCCCTTATGGCACGGATCACAGAGTAGAATTCAAGGTCTTCATGTACGTTTTTTTTCTTGCGTATACCAGCGGTGTCTATCAGCACAAATTCCTTGTTAAACAGCTTATAGTGGGTATGTATTGTATCCCGGGTAGTACCCGCTACATCTGATACTATAGTACGTTCCTGGTTGATCAGTGCGTTCAGCAGAGTAGATTTACCGGCATTAGGCTGGCCTATTATAGCGAATTTTGGAAGCGGGTTACCTTCTTTATCCGTCTCTACAGTAGCTATATCATCCTGTATATGCTGCACTACCTCATCCAGCAGTTCTCCTGTTCCACTGCCTGATATAGATGATATCAGGAAGGTTTTGTCAATGCCAAGTGAGTAAAACTCAGTGGCATATAGCGCCCTTTCGTGGTTGTCTACCTTATTCACTACCAGCAGTACAGGCTTTGTAGATCTTCTAAGCAGGTCGGCCATATCCTCATCCTGCAAGGTTATGCCTGTTGTGGTATCGCAAACGAACACAATTAAGTCGGCCTCGTCAATAGCTATTTGCACCTGTTTTTTTATCTCTATCTCGAAAACATCTTCAGACTGGGCCACAAAGCCACCTGTATCTATAACGTTAAAGGTTTTACCGTTCCAGTCAGCTATACCATACTGGCGGTCACGGGTTACCCCGCTCTGGTCGTCTACAATGGCTTTACGCTGTTCCAGCAAGCGGTTAAAAAGGGTAGATTTCCCTACATTAGGCCTTCCCACAATGGCAACAGTAAAACCAGGCATTTTTGTATATTTTTTTTTAAGGCTGCAAAGGTACTTTTAAATACTCAGCTTAATGCTATTTCGCATAAATGATTTTGTTAAAATGAATGGAATGGGTATTTAAAAAGTTGAAATATTGATTCTCTTTGTTTTTCAGGCTCGGCAAGCCATTAGATCATTACGTGTCTCAATGTATATGAAACCATGTCCGATTAATACAGCAAGTCCTTTCTGTTTGCCCAATAATTCGTGTTAGCCATTCAGAAGTATGTAATATGCAAGTATCACTTTATGGTTGCCCCGACGATTTGAGTTGTAAATTCTACGGATTGCAGCAACTCATTTTATTTTGATAGTTAGCTAGGCGCGACTTTTTCGCAACTTCACTATGTCTGCAGCATCTGTCATAATGTAGATAGTTGATTTTTAGTTAATTATTAAAAAGTTTTTCAATGCAATTTAGCATTTGAAATCGACTGTTATTCTGCAAAAAATTGTTTGATCTTTTGTATTCCACATGCAGTTATTCTACTCAATGCATGCCCATGCCTTTATAAAAATACCGTTGTTTAACGGTAGTGGGATATGAAAAAATAGTGCGATATTAGTATCCGTTATAAAACAACAATACTATTTCCTGAAAAGAGAAACACGACCGTATGAGAAATCATCAAACAACACGATTGCATATACAGCATATGCGGAGCGCAATATTGATCTTTGTGGTTGCCTGCATGATGGGCTCATGCAGCGTAATCAGAGTGCTTGAAGTAGACTCACCTTCGGCTACTGTTGCGGGTTCAGGCCAGCATTTTGGCAGCAGAACCACTATCAGAACCTCAATGTGGAAAGGTAGGAATGGTAAGAATGACATCAAAAGTCTATGTCCTAATGGCATCAGCCGGGTAAAAGTGACCACAAAACCTATGGATATAGTATTAGGTTTTGTGACAGCGGGTTTTGTCATCAAACAACGCATTGAGTGGGACTGCTCACAGAGCAGCGGCAGCGAAGACATTCATCATCATTGATCAAACTAAATAAAACAAAACTATATGCGACCAGGTATAGCGCCTTTTGTCCCCGACGATCCGTGGATAAATGTACACGAGAATTTTAAACAGCATTATACACCCAATGCGTCGTGGCAACTGAATCATACAGGCGCGGGCATACCCGGCAGTGACTTATATCTGCGTGCCACCGAAAACCTGCAATGGGCCATTGGTGATGCAATTGACCGCGGGCACACCTTGCGGGCCATAGGTGCCAACTGGTCATTGTCTCAGGCGGCAATGTGTACGGGTGGTATGGTGCAGACCAAGGGGTTGGACAAGATTTTCAATATAGCGGCTTCAGATGTGGTACCTGCGTATACAGCTGCGGGCAAGACCAATGCGGGCCTTAAATTGGTAGAGTGTGGTGTGCAGATTGCCCGCCTTAACAAGGCACTGGAAATAGAGACTAATCCCCCTCGCAGCATCAGGGCGTCAGGAGGCAGCAACGGGCAGACGGTAGCGGGTGCTACCTCTACCGGTACACATGGCGCGGCTTTATTTGCCGGTGCGGTACATGATGCCATAGTAGGAATACACTTAGTCACCGGACGGGATACTCATGTCTGGCTGGAGCGGGCTTCTTATCCCGTTGTATCAGATGACTTTATTGATTGGATAGGTGCCACACCCATGCGAGACGATGAGCTGTTTAATGCAGCGTTGGTCAGCTTTGGCTCATTCGGTATCATTCACGGCATAATGCTGGAAACCGAACCACTCTACCTGCTTAAGGAATACCGGCTTAGTAATTTTGTATATTCCGATGAGTTGATGGATGCTCTTGCCGCACTTAATTTTGTGAAGCTGAAAACTCTCTTGCCAGAACTCCCCGATAGTGTACCGGGCCATGAACTATATCACATGGAGTTTAATATGAACCCCTACGCAGTTACAAAGGGTAACCCGGGTGGCATTTATATATTCCTGTTTTACAAAGTACCGGTACCGCAGGGCTTTGTGGTAGACCAGAGTGGTACCAATGCCGGACCAAGCCCCGAATTTATCTGGATGATGAAAAACCTGCTCACCGTGCTCGGCGGGGATCTTAGCTACAACATTATTAAAAAGAAAACCACCCAGGAGTTTGAGAAGAATATACGACCGGCTACACCTACGCCAAAGACCATTGGATCTATATTCAGAGAAACAAGGTTTACCGGCAATATAGCCAGCTTTGCGCTGGCCGTAGCCACGGCATATCTGCCGCGCGCTATAGAGCAGATACTGGCAGAGATAGCCGTAAATGCGTTTGCAGGGGCTGTCGCCGTACGTTTTGTGAAAGGCACAAAGGCCACACTTGGCTTTACCCGGTTTGAGCATACCTGTGTAGTTGAGATGGATGGTGTGGACATTGCCGGCAACCACAAAGTTTTTGCCAATGTCATAGACAGATTGATCAATAATGGTATACCCTGTACTATACACTGGGGCAAATTGAATGATCCGCTTACATCTGATCGCGTGACCACAATGTATGGAGCTGATAAGGTGCAGGCATGGAAGCAGGCCCGTGAGACATTGTTAAAGCCTGAAACACGGGCAGTATTCACCAACCCTTTCATGATCCGCTGCGGACTGGATACACCATCCGGCGTGATCGTTTAGGCGTGTAGTGGTTAGTATTCCAGGGTCATCCCCAAAGCGTCCCGCAGGTGGGCTAGAGAGGGGTTTTTATCGGCCATGGCATCAAACATCTCACTCTTGCTCAGTACTGTTGGCTGTTGGGCTGCCTTTACAGCTTCGTCTTCCCTTATCTCTGTGGTAATACGTACCAAAATACCGCTTTCGGCACGAAAGAAATCGAGCAAGGGTGTACGTTCTTCCCGGGCATAGGTATCCGTGAGTTCAGTGGGTGAAATGATCCGTACCTCATCTGGTGGCAGTACTTCTATCAGCATCATTCCAAACTGGGCATGCATAACGCTTTTTGAAGCATTGTAAAGCTGTTGCCTGTATTTCTCAAAAATAGCCATTGCCACTTCGGGTGTCAGTATCTTCTTTTCCTGCTGGCCACTGGCGGCAGCCTGGCTAACCTTATCATCTATATCTGAGAGGATATTGCGACTGAGCCTTCTGCCGCTAGTGGATGGCTGAGCCGTATAGGCAGGTGCAGTGGGTGACTGTGTTAAGGTGCTTTTTTCGGTTGGGGGAATTTGCGCAGGGGTAGCCTGCGGCTCAGGTTTTGCAATAACATTATTTTCAACTGATTGATTATCAATTGAAATTTTTTGTTTTATTGAAGTTGTTTTTAGGATGTCGTTTTGCTGAGGTATAGGAGTAACTACATTACTGATCTTTTTTTTTACATCAATCTCACTGCGTTCCTCTGTGTTAGAGAGGGATATATTTCCGGGACTTACTGTCTGCATTAAAAAGCATAGCCTGATAAGGCATAACTCTACGTGCAGGCGTTTATTAGTAGCGGTCTTGAAGTTCAGCTCGCTGTCGTTAATGGCATTAAGTGCCGAGAGTACGAACGATGGTGGGCACTGGTTGGCTTTCTTGTTGTACACGGGTTTGAACTCATTGGGCACATCCAGCAGCTTAGCCATCCGGCTGTCTTTACAGAGCATCAGGTTACGGAAGTGCTCTGCAAGACCGTTAATAATGATGTCGCCTTCAAACCCTTTTTCCAGGGCCTCATCAAGTTGCAGTAAAGTACCGGCCACGTCCTGGCTCAGCATGCTGTCTATTAGCCGGAAGTAGAAACCTGCGTCCAGCAGGTTCAGATGCTCCATAGTATTACTATAGTTGAGCATTCCGTTTGTAAAGCTGGCTATACGGTCCAGCATTGACAGGGCGTCGCGCATCGCACCTTCACTCTTCTGCGCTATGATGTGCAACGCGGCTTCCTGGGCTACCATCCCCTCCTTGGTGGCTATGCTCTGCAGGTGGGCCACTATATCGTGTGTGGTAATACGCCTGAAGTCAAATATCTGGCAGCGACTGAGTATAGTGGGCAGTATTTTATGTTTCTCCGTGGTGGCCAGTATAAAGATAGCGTAGGGTGGCGGTTCTTCCAGGGTTTTCAGGAAGGCGTTAAACGCAGCCGCTGAGAGCATATGCACCTCATCGATTATGTATACCTTGTACTTGCCTTGCTGTGGGGCAAAACGTACCTGGTTGGTAAGTTCACGTATATCGTCTACCGAGTTATTGCTGGCGGCATCCAGTTCAAATACGTTGAATGAAGCATTGTTTTTAAAACTTACGCAGGTATTACAAACACCACAGGCTTCCATATCGGCTGTGGGGTTCTCGCAATTTATGGTTTTGGCCAGTATACGGGCACAGGTAGTCTTGCCCACACCACGTGGCCCGCAAAAAAGATAGGCATGCGCCAGATGCTGGTTCTTAATTGCATTCTTTAGAGTAGTGGTAATATGCTCCTGTCCCACAACCGTATCAAAGGTCTGGGGGCGGTACTTCCGTGCTGAAACTATATAATCGCTCATTGATTAGTAGCAAGTCATAAGTCGTAAGTTTTTGCTTGCGACATTCCGATTGGACTATTGTCAAAAATAGAAAGTAAATTGTACAATGAGAAAAGAAGTTTTAAACACCTGACCAATGACAAAAAAAGCAATGCTTTGGGTCAGCATTGCATAGAATCCAGGTTGTTTGCAATAAATATTTGCCCCCTTTTAAAGTTGCCTTTTACTGTTTCAGCATAATAACAATCGTTAGTAAAATAACATTAAAATGGTATTCTTGTATCTGAAATTATACGGACATTGCATCAAAATTTAATGTTATGCTGGAAATATTAATGCTTATTTCGCTGGCCAAATGGATGGAACGGCTGGCCGTAAAAAAGGGGGAAAAAGCCTATAAATGGCGGCTTATTATGGTTGGTTCATGGTTTGGGGCAGAGTTTGGTGGGGCATTTGTGGTGTACTTGATCACCAACAATATGCTATATGCATACCTGGCTGCAATAGCATGTGCCGTGGGTTCACTCTTCGTGGTTAGAAGCAGGCTCAACAGGTTGCCGGACAAGGAAGATTGGATAGACCAGATAGGGGTAACACAGCCTTCTGAAAATTAGGCCATCGCAGCCGGATGAAATACAGCTATCTGTCTTTATGCAACTGCTCCAGTTGCTGAGACTTTTTCTTTTTTTCGTCCTCGGCTTTCTTTATGGCATCTTTTTCTTTCCGGATGTTCTCATCCATCGTTTTTACTTCCTGTTCTTTCTTTTTGATTTCCTCATTACGGTTGGCCTCTTCGTCTATTTTGCTAAGGAAGTTGGTAATATTTGTCGCACCGGTGGCGTCGGTAGCAGAGGTGATGTAATTGTCATACCCTTTTGATGCTACAAGGTATATTTTAGACTTATGCTTCTTTTTAGACACTTTATAGTAAAGATCTATTTTTGAAGGGCTGATCTCAGGTAAGGATATGCCTTTATACACATAAAACTTCTTTTTTTTCTTATGCTTCTTTATGCCTGCATCCTTCAGCTTCCCTGCTATCACCTCTTCAACGGATGCACGTTCAAATTTGCTCGTAGCCACAAAGCCATTCATCCTGGTTTTCCCAACTTTTATCGCGCCCTCCTTTGCCTCCTGCGCCATGCTGAAAAGTGGGCATAATAAAACTACTATAAGGACCTTTGCTATTTGCTTCATAAGAATAATTTGCCCAAAGGTACTAATTAGTATGAAAATGGGGGGAGATGCACGATGTCGCACGAAATTACGCGTAACACAATATGTTAAAAAAATACTTTGTTGCAGCCATGTATAATATGCCTGACTTAGTTTCGTTTGTTCTATAAACTTTGTTTATGAAACACACCATTTTGTTGCTTACTATGCTATGCATATTCACCGGTCTGAGGGCCGGCACTGTTGCTACCGGTAAGGACGTACTATACCTTACCAGGATATTATCTGACAATGTAACCCGAAAGGAAATTAAGGAGAAATTTGGGGTAGCCACCTACATCACTATCAACAATAAAACGGGCGAAGAATCATGGCGGTATTCCGGCGTAGAGGATGAATTATACATAGTTTGGGACACGAAGAAAAGTAAAATAAGGCTTGTGAGCTACATTACTCCGGCAGACCACAAAAGGAACGCACCTAAGCGGTATAGCAGTTGTTAGAGACAGGGCAGTCTACAATGAATGATATAATAAATGCCTTTGGCATACCTCAGGGTATGGACCTTCGAATAGAGGAGCAGCGAATGAAATATGTTTTTGCCGATAATACCATAACGCTGGTATTCAGGAAGGGAGTCTTGGGGAATGTACAAGTAGGCTACAATTACAAAAAGTAGGTGCTGCACTTAGGGCAGATGAATAGAAGTGCATGCTTGGTTCCGGCATGCACTTCTATGTAATTCAAATAATTTGCAGGATACATGATTGTTGATAGCAAAGGATACTCATAAGGCTATTTATTGCGCATTTCGGTTAAATTTGTCAGATAATTGTGCAAAGCTGATGAAAAAGATAGTAGCCATATTGATAGCTGTATTCCTGCTAAGCATAGGAAATCCAATGCCGGTAGTTGCTAAAGAACAACACAAAAAGCACCAGAAACACCACAAAAAACATAAGCGTAAACACAAACGCCGTGAACGTGAAAAGCTGATGAACACCGGGCATACTGAGTTTAAGAATAAGTCGAAGAAGGAAAGACGTAGACTAAGTCGCCATCACATAAAGCCTGATGATCATATGAATGGCAAGCATAAAAAGAAGCATAAATCTAAATCAAAATCTGAAGATGAGCCGGATTCAAAGGACGTGCCTGCTACAAAAGAAGTGGTAACACCTAAAGAGGAATCAGCACCAAAGGAAGAACAAGCTCCCAAAGAGGAATCAGCACCTAAAGGTGAATCTACTCCCAAAGAAGAGCCTACATCTAAATAAATGGCATAGATTATAAGATTAGATTTATTTTCCTTTTCTTTGCCTCAAAGAAATAAAGATCATGAATGCCCTTCTGAAAATATTGCTTGTTGCGTTTATTGCCTGTTCACTTGTTTCGTGCGTATCGCGGAAAAGTAATTATCATAAGTGGAACACACGCCACCACTATAAGCGCTATTACCACAAAGGCAACAATTTTGGCGGACGTCGGCTATGGGTACGTTATTTCTGATCTCTATCAATTTGTAGCCAATCAGTGTTCTAATTCATCATTTTTGTGGCGAGTGAGTCCCCGTTCACCGAACGTTGTGTTATTTCTCTCAGACGGGTACAGATGGCCCTGAGGTTTCGTCGGTTCATAAACAGGATCGGGATATTGATAAATTCTATCTTCCGGTCTTTTTTTGTACACAGCTTAAAAAACGCGCCTCCTCCTTTGCCACGATACACCTCAAGGTATATACTGTCTACATCCTGTAGGTCTACGATGCGCCGGTATTTTTTGAGATGCTGCACACCGGTTATCTCTACATTGCTGCCTGTGATCACCACCTCGTATATCAGCTTTTTAAAAAAAAGGATAGCTGCTACCGTAACGGCTGCAGTGGTCATAACTACAAGGAAAGCCGGGGGTAGACCCTGGTCGTTGAAGATGAAAAGGCCGGGTATCAGGCAAATGATAACGGCGGGCATTAAATTGTAGACAAAAACAAATAATGTTTTTCGCCTCGCCGATGTAGCCAGGTGAATAAGGCCCGGCTGATCATCTACTACCTGGTACGGCGTATAGATGTTGGTTTCATCCGGTACACCTCTGTCATATTTGTTAACCTCGCTTTCCACTGACCTACTGCTTGTTTAAGGAATCAGTATTAGAAGAGGGCTGGCCACTATAGGTTTTGTAATCTTTGAACTCGTTATCGGTAAGAATGAGTTTTACCTTGCTGCCCGGAAATGCTTCCAGCTCAAAAAGCATCTGTATCGCCATAAAGCTGACATCAAGCGTCTTGTCATTCTTTAATTTCTCAGGGTCTACGATCATTCTCACTACATAGCCGCTGCTGTCCTTAGAAAGCTGGAACGATTTTTCCTGTTTCAGATCCTTGAATTTGTTTACGAAGTATTCGCCAAATTTCTTTCCGTCTGCGTCTGTAACGCCATCCCCTTTAATGTATACCTCTGTGTTGTCATTTATTTTAATCCTTTTACCATAACCCCCTCCGCAGGAAACAAGGTATACAGAGATAAATAATAAGAAAATAATAGAATTCAATATAGCCAACCGTGCGCGCATAGCAGCAGAAATTTATATAAATGTAAAAAAATAAATTTACACTTCCACAAAGTACATCCGCATCATTCCTTTGTGCTTTGCATCTATGTCACCACGGTCGGTGCAGTTAAATTCGTTCTTTACAAGTTCGTAGGTGGTAGAAGATATGTTTATTTTGTCCGGCAGGCTGTATTGTTCCATACGGGCGGCAGTATTCACCGTATCGCCCCAGATATCGAAAGCGAATTTTTTTACGCCTACTATTCCGGCTACCACTGTACCTGTGTGAATACCTATGCGCATAGAGAATGTATGGTTGCCTAGTTTCTTCTTTCGCGCAAGCATGAAATCACGGCATTCCAATGCTGCTTTTACTATTTCTGAAGCATGATGATGGCAGGGGTGGGGTAGACCGGATACGGCAAGATAAGCATCGCCTATGGTCTTTATTTTTTCTATATGATATTTGCCAATGATACGGTCGAAAGCCATAAAGCACGTGTGCAATTCGGCCACAAGTTCTTCCGGAGAGAATCGTTCCCCGGCCTCCGTGAAGTTGACGAAATCAGTAAACATAACCGTAACATGGTCATATAGTCGGGCTGTCACATTTCCTTTTGTTTTCAATTCATGCGCTACATCTTCCGGCAATATGTTAAGCAATAGTGCCTCTGCTCTCTGTTTCTCATCGCTCACAATTTCGTTGGCTTTGCTTATGGCTATATTGGCATTTTTCTGGTGGTTATAGCTGCGATAAATAAAGAAAGCCAACAGCAGTACTGCCACAAGACCTGTAAAGCCGCTATAGGTAAATACCTTTTGTTTCTGTATTCTAAGGTTGTACTCAGTAGCATGGTTCAGGCTGTCTGTACGATGTTTATTATTCAGATCTATCCGCGTGAACTCATTAGACTTTGCTACATTGTAAATACTATCTCTGATAGCTATGTACTTCTTATATGCATCAAGGGCAGGTTGAGGTTGCCCCATAAGTTCGTATGTGTTACTAATGACCTGAAGTGCATTTTTTTCGCCATCCCGGGCGCCACTTTCTATACACATGGCAATAGCATTTTTCAGATAGGTCACAGCCTCCGGGTATTTTCTCATAGCTGTGTATATTTTTCCAAGTATCGTGTATGTGTCGGGAAGTTGAGCGATCAGGTTATTTCTGGTAGCTATATTTAAAGAGCTGTCTGCAAACGCCAATGCAAGGTTAATATCCCCCTTTTCAAAATATATATTACCGAGTAGGCTAAATATTTCAGCTTGTTCAGGGTATTTACGGTTGTTGGTAGCTACATCCAAAGCTTTTTTATAATTTTCAATTGCGTTCCCGAGGTCATTTTTGTGGTAGTAAGTGTTACCAGTGCCTTTCAATGCCCATATCTGAAGCAATTTATTGTTCAGGTTAAGACTTAACTCGAGTACCTTATCATAGCTTCTGAGGGCTTGGTCATATTGTTTTGCGGCAATGTACACATCACCTCTCGTTATGATTAAAGCAGCCATTTGCATTGAATCGTCATGGTTGCTCGACCCTCTCGATCGAATAAAATCATTTAATATTTTCAGCGAGCTGTCATAACAAATGAGTGAATTCACATAATCGCCAACATTAGAGTAAATAAGCCCCAGGTTTCCGAGTATAACCATTTTGTCGTCTATACTGGGAGACAGTTCAAGTACTTGTCTGTAATAGTCTGCGGCGGTTACATATTGCGCCTTCATTTGGTAGGTCATTCCTATCTTTTTCAGCGCTATTACTTGGTTCTCTTTATCGTCATTTTCTACAGCTATAGAATCACAGAGCCTATAATAAAGTAATGAGCTGTCATAATTATTGGTCTTTTGCAAAAAATCGGCGATAATAATGTACGAGCAGCAGATTCCTTTGCCCCACTTACCGCTCTCAGAAAATTTAAGTGCTTCGCTACCGCATTGAAGAGCATTGACCGGATCATGATTATCAAGGTATAAATCAGAGAGAGTGAGCATTCCCTTTGCCTTTTCAGAATCACTCTTCGCATTGCTAATGCTAATTTTTAGCGAATTTACCCGGTCTGAGAATGTTTGTGAAAACAGATGGGCGGAAAAGCAAAAACATAAAACGGCACAAAAAACATAATATTTAATATGGTTTATACCTATTTTGTTCATTTGCAATAAAATAACGTCTTAAAATTACGAAAAGTAATTGTTATTCAATATTTTGTGAGTATTGTAGGTTCCTGTCATTTCTTATTTTATAACAATTTAAAACAACTTTATGAGAAACAAAAATTCGCAGGCTTATTTGCGCTTCGCTATCCTTATTAGTGTTATGTTGTTTGGTTATTTTTTTCCGGGATGTACGAATCTCCCTGTAACCGGCGGGGTGCCGAACATAGTTGTTGGAACTGTGATGTTTGGCAAGTCGGGGAATGCTGATGTTACCTCCCCAACGTCTATTTCTCATGATTCATCTGGTCATTCTGGCTGTAATGGCAGGGGAATATGCGACCTCTCAGCATTTTCATCGCCCGGAGCAACTCCTGTTTCATTCTTCCTGAAGGATACAACCCCGATGATGCTGGTGATGACTTTTAGTCTGACTACGTTGGGCCAGAACCAGCCGGATCAATCAAGGTACATGACAGACTCTTCTCATACTTACCAGTTCGAAAGCAATTATCCGCTGACCAGTTCAGTATTAGCGCCTTTGAATCTTCCGCCAAACTCTGTTATTACTCCAACAGATACGACCAGGGTTAGTATCCGTAACGGACAGGTTACGCTGGCAGTGGCATTTACCCATGGCCCCAGACCTTAGCAATTAAATGACTTTTATCAACAGGGAGGCATTAATGCCTCCCTGTTGATTTATGCCCTTACCGTTTGATAAACAATACACCACCCAACCTACAGGTGCATTGTTTATTATATCTTTGCGCGATGGAACTCAACTCATTGACCGCAATAAGCCCTGTTGACGGGCGATACCGCTCACAATTGGCTGTACTTGCACCATATTTCTCTGAATTCGGTCTCATTCGTTACCGGGTTAGGGTAGAGGTAGAGTACTTTCTTTTCCTGGCAGAAAAAAAGATCATATCTCTGCCTGCTAAGTTGAAACCTGCCAAACTCAGGGCGATATACCAGGATTTTACAGAAGAGAACGCAAAAGAAATAAAGAATATAGAGCGCACCACCAACCACGATGTAAAAGCCGTAGAGTATTTTCTGAAAGACCAATTAAAGGCACTGGGTGTCGAAGATAGCCTGGAGTGGGTGCACTTCGGGCTAACCTCGCAGGATATCAATAATACCTCGGTGCCGCTGTTGTGGAAAGAAGCATTGGAAGAGCAGTACCTGCCGCTGCTGCTAAATTTGCACCTGCGGTTATACCATCTGGCTGTGGAATGGAAAAGTGTGCCTATGCTGGCACGCACACATGGCCAGCCCGCATCGCCCACCACCCTGGGTAAGGAATTTATGGTATTTGTGGAGCGGTTGGAAGGGCAGATAGACCAATTACTGAACATTCCGTTTGCAGCGAAGTTTGGTGGTGCTACAGGCAATTTTAATGCACACAAAGTAGCATTCAAAGAAATAGATTGGCAGAAATTCGGGAACGATTTTGTAAACAAAAAACTTGGGCTGGAACGAATGCAGTATACAACCCAGATAGAACATTATGACAATCTTGCCGCCCAGTTCGACGCGCTGAAGCGCATCAATACTATATTCATAGATTTCTGCAGAGATGTATGGCAGTATATTTCTATGGAGTATTTTAAACAAAAAATAAAGGCTGGTGAAGTAGGGAGCAGTGCCATGCCGCATAAGGTGAATCCCATAGATTTTGAAAACGCAGAAGGCAACCTTGGAATAGCTAATGCTCTCTATGAGCATCTTAGTGCGAAACTCCCGGTGAGCCGCCTGCAGCGAGACCTCACTGACAGCACCGTACTACGAAACATAGGTATGCCACTTAGCCACAGTTTCCTTGCATTGCGCTCGATAGAAAAAGGAATGGGTAAGCTGCTGTTGAACAAACAGAAAATGGACGAAGACCTGGACCGTAATTGGGCTGTGGTAGCAGAAGCTATACAAACTATATTGAGAAGGGAAAACTACCCCCAGCCCTATGAGGCACTCAAGGCACTGACGCGTGGAAAGGCCAGTATTACAAAACAAGATATTCATGAATTTATAGGTAGCCTGAAGGTGAGTGGCAAGGTGAAAAAAGAACTGAAAGCCATCACGCCCAACAATTATACAGGCGTGGAATTTGAGTTGTGAGGTTTATGGTATTAGCCTAAATAATCAAGATGAAAAGCATACCGGCTTCGTTATTACGTGATCTGCGGCACATTCATGGCTTTGATGAAATATCGTTCCTTGACGCGCATCAACAGGCCGCTCCTACTACTGTACGCCTGCATCCTCAAAAGCCTGCGGATTTATTTGCAGACACCGAACAGGTGCCCTGGTGCAAAAGCGGCTTATACATGCATACACGTCCGGTATTTACGTTAGACCCCGCCTATCATGCCGGTGCATATTATGTGCAGGAGGCATCGTCTATGTTCACAGACCATCTGCTTCGTCAGATAATTGGTGACCGAAAGGGTCTGCGGGTGCTGGACCTTTGCGCTGCGCCCGGTGGCAAAAGCACACTTATTGCGTCTTTGCTGGATAAAGATAGCGTGCTGATATCTAACGATGTGATACGCTCCCGTGCCACAATACTGGAAGAGAACATGACCCGGTGGGGTTATATGAATACATGGGTAACCAGCAATGACCCTCGTGATATTGGCAGGGTACGCGGGTATTTTGATGTGATAGTGGCCGATGCGCCGTGTAGTGGCTCCGGACTGTGGCGTAAAGATGCCCAGGCTATAGACGAGTGGAGCGAAGCAAATGTGCAGTTGTGCAGCGAACGGCAGCATCGCATCATTGCCGATATTTGGCCCGCGCTAAAATCCGGCGGGGTATTGGTGTATGCTACTTGTTCTTATTCGCCGCAGGAGGATGAGCAAGTCCTTGACTGGTTGGCAGGCACCTATGATGTGACCACTATGCGCATACCTATAAATGAAGCCTGGGGCATAACAGAAGTTTCATCACCTGGAAAAAGCATGACCGGATATCGCTTCTTTCCTGATAAATTGATGGGGGAAGGTTTTTTTATAGCGGCAGTCCGGAAAAATGATATTGCGGAAGAAATTCATTCCCCCAGGTTCAAATCCAGGCACGATAAAAAGATCGCAGCACAGGCGGCACATTTATTTGCACAAGGCGATCTTACTTTCTTACAAACAGGTACAGACCAATACAGTGCCATATTACCTTGTCATGAGCCTGACCTTCAGTTGCTGCAGCCTATGTTGTATTTCAGAAGAGCCGGTTTGAACGCTGGTAATCCCACTGCAAAAGAATGGATACCAAGTCACGAAGTAGCACTTAGTGTAGACAAAAGTGCGTCTTTACCGTGCTTAGATCTTGATAAAGAGCAGGCGCTAAAATATCTTAAAAGGGAAGATACAGGACTTTCGGATATTGCAAAAGGTTGGTTATTGATTCGTTATGAAGGTTTGGGCCTCGGTTGGGTAAAATCCTTAGGCAACCGGCTAAACAACTACCTGCCCAAAAACTGGCGCATAAGAATGGATATACCTGCTTAATATGCCGGATAGCAGACTATATATATTGGAAAAGAGTTCGTCATTTGTTAAATAAACTTCAAGAATTGTATCATATTTAGCTACAGCTGTATATGATATTGAATTTTGGGCATAATTGTTGTACTTTTCCGCCTAAATCGAAGCAAAATATGTCCAGATACTTAGTTATAGTCTTATTTTCTATATTAAGCGTGACTGGCTCTGCCCAGACAAATGACAGTTTATTTGCAATTCACAAACTCGCAAGCTGGGTTATCAGGTATACTGTGCAGCCGGGGGAAAATTTGCATATGATCGCGACAAGGTTTTATATATCTGATGGCGCGCTGGAAAATGCGAATGAAGCCGATGTGATCAAAAAATTCCAGCCGGGGTCAGTGATCAGCATACCGGTGACTGCTGAGAATTATTATGTGACTAAACAGACTTTTTTGGATATGCATGAGGTATATTATCATGTAGTACCAAAAGACGATATAGGACTGCTGAGTACTTATGCAGGCATAACAAAGGCACAAATGCGGTCTTGGAATAATCTGCATGGGAATACAATTTCGCCCGGTGAGGTTTTGTTTATCGGTTGGGTGAAAATGATATCATATGACACCACAAATCCGATAAGTGAATTGGCTTATCCTACATTCAGGAAGAAGGCGATGGCAGATACAGCCCAGGGGCCGGTTCCCGGAGGATTAGATACTGTATACAACAGGCAGACTAACAACGGCACCAATGTACTTACTGAAAAGGGTACCGCTGTGTTCTACGACCAGACCAGCAGAAACAATACTTACTATGCCTTTCATAATGCTACTCCGCATGGCAGTATCATAAAGGTCTATAACCCCAGTTCCGGCAAAACGATTTATGTAAGAGTGCTGGGGCCAATCCCTAACACCAAATTATACGCCAACGCAATAATCGGAATCAGCAGCGCGGCTAAGGAAGCCCTCGGAGTGACCGATAATAAAGCATGGTGTGAGCTTTCTTATTCGGCTAACTAAAGCCCTTTTTCTGCCGGTTCATTTATTTAAACTCCATTGTTTTTGGTTATGAAGGTGTTGTTCATACGTTTTTCCTCTATTGGCGATATTGTGCTGACAACACCAGTAGTGAGATGCCTGAAGCAAAAACATCCGGACGCGGAAGTTCATTATCTTACTAAAACTACCTATGGTCCTATGCTGATGAACAATCCGTATATAGATCAGATGCAGTACCTCCAGGATGATTTGCCTGAGGTGATTGAACGACTGAAGAAGGAAAAGTACGACTACGTAATAGACTTGCACAACAATATCCGCACTATGCGTGTAAAGAAAGCCCTGAAAGTGCAGAGTTATTCGTTTCCGAAGCTGAATTTCAAGAAATGGCTACTAACCAATTTCAAAATGCATGTAATGCCCGACAAAAGCATTGTAGAGCGGTATTTTGAAACAGTTAGGCCGCTGGGAGTACATAATGATGGTAAAGGACTGGACTATTTTCTGCAAAATGACAAGAAACTGGCCAGTACGGATATTCCAATGAGTCATTGGGGTGGTTTTGTGGGGTGTGTAATAGGTGGGTCTTATAATACCAAGAAGCTGCCCGTAGCGCAGTGGAGGAAATTTTGCGAAATAATTCCGTACCCTGTAATGCTGCTGGGTGGGCCGGAGGATATGAACGAGGGTGGGGATATTGCCGAAATGGACCCGGTAAAAATATATAATTCCTGTGGCAAGTTTAACCTCAATGAGTCGGCGGAACTGGTGAAGTATGCGCGGGTAATTGTAAGTAATGATACCGGCCTCATGCACATTGCTGCGGCTTTTCAAAAACCTGTGATATCCTTGTGGGGCAATACAACGCCTGAGTTGGGGATGTTTCCATACTACGGGTTTAACAATCTGAAAGACAGGGTAGCCCAACAATCTGTGATCATGGAACAGACATCGCTGGGCTGCCATCCATGTAGTAAACTAGGCTATAGCCGCTGTCCGAAGAGGCATTTCAAATGTATGAACGAACTGGACATGCAGGTAGTTGCAGAACACGTAAAACGCTTCTGGGCAACTCCAATGGCTAACTGATATCCAGTACAGTGGCATTCAGCCTTTGGGCAAGGAATCCAGCACCCTTTTTCATCACCAGTTTATGATTGTATCTGAAAACAGGCTTCAGTAGAAATGCCAGCATATTCATCCATGCCCTTGTTGTGCGCACATTCCACAGGCATTCGATATAAGTAACTCCATCTATAACCTTGAAGTGCCATGTGCCCGAACCGGCCAGTTCGCCGGATGCTTCACCCCTGAGGGTTTCGTGTTCTACGCGCTCTGTGAGGAGCATATCGAAGGTAAGTTTGTAACGGGTAGGGCTTTGCAATGTGTACCTGCGGATACTGCCTATTCCAAGTTCATCGCCGGGTCTTAGCTCGGCCACTGATTCAAAACTCTTCCACCATTCAGGCCACTGCAGGGAGTTTCTGATCGTTTCCCACACATCGTGTAGTGGCGCGCTGGTCTTCCATCGGGTCGTAAATGCGTAAGCTATTGCCATAGCAAAATGTACGAATGAAGTTACAACATGGTTTTACAATATGCCATGGTAGTCATGATAAATATTTTCCAACTATTGGCACTCTTCTGCCCACCCCGAACGCCTTTGGTGAAACACGTATTATCGGGCAGAACTGGTTTCTTTTATATTCGTTTGTATTTACGAGTTTCAAAATACGGGCGACCAAGGTTGGGTCTTGTCCCGATGCTACTATTTCTCTTGGTCCGCGGGTGCGCTCAATATACTGGTATAGAAGTGGATCCAAGACATCATATTCAGGCAGGCTGTCGCTGTCTTTTTGTCCGGGACGCAGTTCGGCACTCGGTGCTTTGTCAATAATATTCTGCGGTATGATCTCTTTGTGCTTGTTGATATACCTTGCCATAGCATATACCTGTTGCTTATACAGGTCGCCAATAACGCTAAGCCCGCCTGCCATATCCCCGTATAGTGTACCATAGCCTGTTGCCAGTTCACTCTTGTTAGAAGTGTTAAGCAATATGTAACCAAACTTATTAGCCATTGCCATTACCATGGCGCCACGTATACGCGACTGTAGATTTTCTTCTGCTACATTGAACGGAAGATCGTTAAAAACAGGGACCAGGGCTTTTTCAAATTCTTCGAAAACTTCCTTTATCGGAATGATATTATATTTATTCCCGAGGTTTTGAGAGAGTTGCACCGCATCGCTTACAGAGTGGTCTGTAGAAAACTGGGATGGGAGCAGGAGCGCTTGTACATTACCGGCCCCCAATGCCTCACAGGCAAGCGCCAATACTACGGCGCTGTCAATACCGCCGGAGGAAGCTACAATTGCTTTGCTAAAGCCCATTTTACCAAAATAATCGGTAATGCCCAGCAGTAGTGCCTGGTGTATCTTGTCAATATTTCTTTCGGGGTCAAAGTCTGTCGCTACCGGATCGGTAACTACGGCGGGAATGTTTGCTGGCTTGCCCGTGCATGAGAACGTTCCGTTATCATGCCAAATTACAGCCTGTAATGATTCTGTGAAATAGGGCATTTCGGAAATGATAGTTCCGTCGGCGTTCATGGCCAGCGAGCCGCCATCAAATACGATCTCTGTTTGAGAACCTATTGTATTGCAGTAGATCATTGGCAGTTTGTACTTCTGCACATTTTTTATCACTATCTCCTTTCGCCCGTCTGCATGAAGGTAGTCGAACGGTGATGCGCTAAGGTTGATCATAATATCCGGTTGCTGTTTCACCAGCTCGTCCATAGGGCAGATACGGTACAACGGATCGTCGCCCAGGTTCCAGATATCCTCACAGATGGTCACTGCCAGTTTTTTACCTTTAAAGTGTAATACATCCCATTCATAAGCCGGTTCAAAATACCGGTATTCGTCAAAAATGTCATAGTTTGGAAGCAGGGACTTATGCGCCACGCCTTTTATCTCTTGATCATAAAGCAGAAATGCGCTATTGAAAAGGTCTTTACCTTCAGGTTTCAGGTTGCGGGAAGGGCATCCTACTAGTACGCCAATATTGTCGGCAGCCAGGCGTATGCGGTCTACACATGCTAAGCCTTGTTCTATAAAATCGTTGAAATCGAGGAAGTCGCGGGGTGGGTAACCACAAATGGCCAGCTCAGAAAAAACGATCAGGTCGCCGCCTTGCTGCCTGGCTTCATCTATCGCAGCCAAGATCTTTGCTGTATTGGCTTCGAAATTGCCGAGGTGATAATTTTGCTGGGCCAGGAATATCTTCATGCCGGTTTGGTTGTGATTAGTCAGTTGTTGAAATCGTCACAAAGTTATTATCTCGGGCTGAGAAAAGTCCATCTTTATTGAGTGGGGAAATTGACAAACATTACACATAAGCAAAATAAGATCTGGGCACCGCAACGCTGCCGCATACTACACCAAACCGACGAATAAGTTAAAATTATGGCTGTTTTATGTGCGTGTATATATTATCCTTATTTTCACGTCCGGGAATGTCAAATGATATGAAAAGACAGTTATTTACCTTTTTGCTGTTAATATGTGTTTCGTTGGCCTGGGGTCAGAAAAATGAGGACTTGTTCGGGCCGGTGGCTGCCCCAAAGGCAAGAAAAGGTTTTATTTTGAATGGTAATGGCAGTTTTGATATGCCCTACGGCGATATGGCAAAGCGATTTGGACTGAGTTATCGCGTAGGGCCGGCCGTATTGTATAAGACCACATCTAACTGGATATTTGGTGTTAAGACTGATTTTATTCTGGGGGGTACGGTAAAGGAAGACTCCCTTATGATCAACATAAGGGACAAATATTCAGGTTACAGTACACACGTCTACGAGTTCATCAACGATAACGGACAGCGCATAGGCGTTCCGGTATATGAGCGTGGGTACATAGTAGGGGTAAGCTTTGGCCGTATTATTTCATTTTCCAAGTTGCACCCCGATGATGGATTGATGCTATTGGGTACAGCCGGCTTTATGCAGCATAAGATCAACATTTTTGATAAAGACAAAACGGTTCAGCAAATACGTGGCGACTATGTTAAAGGTTATGACAGGCTGACCAATGGCGCGTTTGGCGAGTTATATGCTGGCTATACTCATTTTGCTAAAAATGGGCTGCTCAACTATACAATTGGGCTTGACGGCATGGTTGGTTTTACCCAGTGCCGCCGTGACTATCTTTATGATATAATGCGCGCAGACAACAAACAACGGGTTGATATACTTTGCGGTATCAGGCTGGGTTGGTTTATCCCTATTTTTAAGCGTAAGTCAGAAGATATTATCTTCGAATAATATAGAAAATATGAGTCCAATGTATTTTCTTTAAGTTCTAATTTGAGTTACATGTTCATAGAGCCGAACAGGACCGGTAAGAAACGGGGCTGGATAGAGGTGATAAGCGGATGTATGTTTTCCGGGAAGACTGAGGAACTGATCCGCAGACTGAAGCGGGCCCAGCTGGCAGGGCAGAGGGTAGAGATATTTAAGCCAGGCATAGATACACGGTATGCCCAGGAAGATATAGTTTCGCATGATGCCAACCGCATACGGTCTACCCCGGTAGAGCATTGCGGCAATATATTGCTGATGGCATCAGGTATGGATGTCGTCGGTATAGATGAGGCTCAGTTCTTTGACGGGGGCCTCTTGGAAGTAGCCGATGAACTGGCCCGGCAGGGGGCACGGGTTATAATAGCTGGGCTGGATAAAGATTATAAAGGCAGTCCGTTCGGGCCTATGCCGGCGCTGCTTGCCACCGCCGAATATATCACCAAACTACATGCCATCTGTGTGAAATGTGGCGATACGGCCAGCTTTTCTTACCGCAAACCAAAGATAGACGACCAGGTACTGCTGGGGGAAAAAGATGTTTATGAACCGCGTTGCCGGAATTGCTTCTTCAATAGGGGAGGCCTTTCACACGCCTAAACACTTATGGCTGTTGCCGCATGTTCTTTACCAGAAATTTCTTTTACATTTGCTTTATGCGTTTTTATTTACCGGTAATTCTCACTTTATTACTCCTTAGCAACAACGCTTCGGCGCAGGCCGTTACCAGTACAGACAATGTGTGGTCGTTGCAGCGGTGTATACAATATGCCATTGATCATAATATCTCTATTAAACAGGACTCCCTCACCACAAAGCTGGCAGGATACACCTTACAGCAAAGCAAACTACAGCAATTGCCTACGTTTTCTGTGAACGGTAGTTACGGAAGGAGTTTCGGTCGGTCTATTAACCCTACAACAAACCAGTTTATTGATGCCAGCTATAATTCTGCATCCCTTTCGGGAAATGGAAGCTTGCTGGTATTTGGCTGGATGCAGGTACGCAATACCATTGCCCGTAATCGCTATATGCTTGATGCCGATCTTGCAGATCTCGACCAGCTTAGAGACGATGTTTCTGTAAATGTGGCAACCGCATTTCTAACCGCTTTGCTGGCAAAAGAGCAGGTAAATGTGACCAGTAATCAGGTAGCGCTTACCAAGGTACAACTCGACCAGACAAGGGCATTTGCTGATGCCGGCAGGCTACCGGAGCTGAATGTGGCCCAACTGGAATCGCAGATAGCTACAGACAGCGCTAACCTGGTAAACGCTATTGCCAACTATAATGCTGCCGTACTTGATCTTAAAGCGTTGCTGAATCTTGATTTCGCCGTGCCTTTCGAATTGCAAATGCCCGATGTGGATGCAGGCGATCAGCTCCGACTATCTGTATTGGAGCCGGAGGAGGTGTATAAAAAAGCACATATGCACTTTGGTTCTATCAAGGGTAGTATGCTTAGGGTAACAGCAGCAGAAAAAGGCTTGGCCGCAGCTAAGGGTGGATTATACCCGCAACTGTCGGTGGGGTACCAGATAGGTACAAACTGGGCGAGCAATTATTTCAGCTACCAGCAGACAAACGAACTGATAGGCTATTCACCCGTGGGCATTACAGGCAGAAGTCTTGACACGGTTTACCAGCCAATATATAAGACCCTTACCCCCGATGTGCCTTTCGGTACCCAGTTCAAAGACAACTTCCGCCAAACGGTTTACGTGGGATTGAACATACCTATTTTCAATGGATGGCAGGCACAGTACTCAGTCCGACAGGCAAAAATAAACCTGCAACAGCAGCGACTAAACGAATTCAGCGCAGAAGTGACCCTGAAGCAAAATGTGTATAAAGCACATAATAACGCGCTCAACTCCATTCAGAAATACTATGCCGCGAAACGGGCCGAAAGTGCTGCGAAGCGTGCGCTGGATTTTGCGAAAAAACGTTATGACCTCGGGCTTACAAGTACTGTAGATCTGCTGGTGACCCAAAACCAGGAATTTGTTGCTGCCTCCAATTTGATCAGCGCTAAGTATGACCTTATTTTCAAGCTGAAAGTGATAGACTATTACATGGGGAAGGAACTAAAACTATGAAGAATGGCAGAGCCGACTGATGAGTTAAAAGGAGTATTGCTTACTGCAACACAAGAGGCCGGAAAGATCATCCAACAGTATTTTAATGGCGTTTTTAAGATAGACCATAAGGAATCAGTAAATAACCTTGTCACTGAGGTCGATAAACTGTCTGAAGACAGGATAATTGACGTTATCAGGGCAGTATATCCAGCGCATACTATTATCAGTGAGGAAGTTGGTGAAATGATCAAAGTATCGGAATACCAATGGATCATAGACCCAATTGACGGTACGGTGAATTTTGCACATGGCATTCCATTGTGCTGTGTGAGTATCGGGTTGATGCACAATAATCAATTACTAATGGGGGCGGTGTACAATCCCATGATGAACGAGTTGTTTTTTGCCGAACGTGGCAAGGGCGCAACCCTGAACGGTGAACCCATCCGCGTCTCCACAAAAAAAGATTTTAGCACTGCCTGCCTTGTAACAGGGTTTCCATATAAGTGGCCGGATAATACAGAGCATCCGATCAAGGTTTTTGAACGCATTGTAATGCAGGGGCTCCCGGTGAGGCGCCTTGGCTCAGCGGCTATCGACCTTTGCTGGGTAGCTTGCGGCCGTTTTGATGGCTTTTGGGAGTACAATCTCAACTCTTGGGATGTGGCTGCGGGCTACCTGGTACTTCAGGAGGCAGGCGGAAGGATCACAGACTTTGATGGCGCCGAATACAATGTTTTTGAAAAAGAGACCCTCGCTACCAATGGTCTCATACATGACCAGATGCTGCGTTTGATCAGGAATAAGAAAAATTAACAGGCTTATTTTATATAGGCCGGTTGTCCATACCTTTTGATTCAAAGAAAATAATATTGTAACTTTATAGTACTGTCCGTGAGTTGAGTATAGGGCAGCGTACTTAACTTAAGCAGCGCTAAATATCCTGAGATATGAAGAAGCCGTTTTTTTTTAATTCTACCAACATCCTTGTAGGAATAAGATTTATAGCGCGGCTTATGGTTGCCGGATTGCTCATCGTATTCATTACATTATATTTCACGCAACCGGCCAGCTATAAAAACCTGAGCCCTGTAGGCCTTGAAACCAAGGAGTCTCTTTTACTTCTGTCCCTTTATGTTACGATTGCGGGTCTTATCCTTGCTTTTAAGTGGGAGGGTACCGGAGGGCTGATGGCGCTAATTGGGCTTGCCGTATTCTCTGTCTTGTATTATACACTTAAGGGCGCTATGCTATGGAATATATGGATCATGGGTATTCCTGCTGTAATGTTCCTCATCTGCTGGTGGTTTACAGAGATGGCGGCAGACTATGATGTGTACCGAAGCTGAGGCTAAACGCATACCTTTGCAGCAATTATTGATCAATGCAGGAACCTAACAGAACAGAGGTATCGTCGCTGGGCGAGTTTGGCCTCATCGAATTTCTGACCAAAAATAATGAGACAAAACAGGCAGGCACGATTCTAAGTGTTGGCGATGATGCTGCCGTTATCGACCAGTTTGGCCGTCAATGTGTCATATCCACAGATATGCTGCTGGAGGGCATCCATTTTGACCTGATGTATACACCTTTAAAGCATCTTGGCTATAAAGCCGTGGCGGTGAACCTTTCAGATATATACGCAATGATGGCCACACCTACGCATATTACTCTTTCGGTGGCCATAAGTAATAAGTTCTCCGTCGAGGCATTGGAAGAGTTCTACGAGGGAGTATATGCCGCATGCGAAAAATACGGTGTAGACTTGGTAGGAGGGGATACCTCTAGCTCTAAAACCGGGTTTATTATCAGTGTTACGGCGGTAGGCGAGGTGGCGCCTGATAAATATGTGACCCGTACAGGCGCAAAGGTGAATGACCTCATTTGTGTATCAGGCGATCTTGGAGCGGCATACCTGGGCCTGCAGCTCCTGGAACGCGAAAAGAGGATATTCCTTGAGCATCCCGGTGTACAACCCGATCTGAACAACCAGAAATACCTGGTAGGCAGGATATTGAAACCCGAACCAAGGGCAGACATAGTTGAGTGGTTGCAGGAAGCAGGTATTCAGCCCACATCTATGATAGATATAAGTGATGGGCTGGCATCAGAACTGCTGCATATCTGTAATGGCAGCGACGTAGGCTGTGTATTATATGAAGATAAGATCCCGATACATCCCGATGCTAAGTCTATGGCTATGGAATTTCAGATGGGGTCTGCTGCTTGTGCATTGAGCGGCGGCGAAGACTATGAACTGTTGTTTACCATAAAACAGGAGGATTATGAAAAGATAAGTCGCAATAATGATATAAGCGTGGTTGGTTATATAACCGAAAAAGGGGAAGGGACAAACCTTATAACACCGTCGGGCGGCAAGCATAAGCTCACTGCGCAGGGCTGGAATGCATTTGCTTAGAAAAAAAAGTATCTTTTATATCTTTTAAACCATTTTTTCTGTATTTTTATACACAAAATTCATAGCATGAAGTTTTGGAAAGTAAGTTTACTCACTACCCTTGTTTTTTCCGCGTTTGTATTTGTGCTCTTTATAACCGCATGTGAAAAAAATGTATGCGATAATGTTACCTGTTTTAACGGTGGTTCATGCAATGTAGGTACTTGTCATTGCCCCGTAGGCTATGAAGACCCACAGTGCCAGACAAAGTCAACAGCGCGCTTTTTGGGTGTGTATGCAGGCCTCTCTACTTGCGATAATGGCGCTTACCTGATAGATACTGCCTGGATAACAGAAGATCAGAATAAGATCAATTACGTGTACCTGACCATGAAAAGCATACTACCCCGTGTACTACATGGCTATGTAAGCAGCAGTGAAAGCACTTATTCCATCATCGTTCCTGATGATAGTTCTGTAAATTATATTAAAGTATATACAGCAACCCTTCAGGGTGATAAGACATTGACTGTGAATACATTTTTACACGATAAAACCACTCCCGGGGACACTATCATCAGTAAGTGTTCGTTCATAGGAACCAAATAATTTGTTTACAACAGGTTCAGGATAGGTGCCTGTTCCATAGCATGGGATCATGTCAATAAAAGTATCGGGCCTTACCAAAATATATGATACGCAGAAAGCCGTAGACGGTATTTCGTTTGAGTTGAAAAAGGGCGAGATAGTAGGCTTTCTAGGTCCAAACGGCGCCGGAAAATCAACAACCATGAAGATCATCACCAGCTACCTTCCTGCCACATCTGGCCAGGCTGTTGTTTGTGGTTTCGATGTGGATGCGCAGCCTATGGAGGTACGTCGCAGAGTAGGTTATCTGCCTGAAGCAAATCCTTTGTATTTCGAAATGTACGTGCGTGAATATCTGGAATTTACAGCAGGCGTTCACAAATTGGGTAAAGAAAGCAAGAAGCGGATTGAGGAAATGATATCTGTGACAGGGCTCGGAAAGGAAGCGCATAAAAAGATAGGCGCCCTATCCAAAGGCTACAAGCAGCGCGTAGGGTTGGCACAAGCCATGTTGCATAACCCCGAAGTGCTGATATTGGATGAGCCCACCAGTGGTCTGGATCCTAACCAATTAGTGGAGATCCGCGACCTGATAAAAAAGTTAGGTGGCGAAAAGACTGTACTTCTTTCCACGCACATTATGCAGGAAGTGCAGGCCATGTGCAGCCGCGTTATCATCATCAACAACGGTAAGATAGCTGCAGATGATTCTATAGAGCATCTGAAGCAGGCAAACACCAGCCACGGTGCACTTATTGTTTCCTTTGAAAAACCTGTTGGGGCAGCGCTCCTTAATGAGCTTAGACATCTGAAGGGTCATGAAACCATGGGCAACAATTCATGGAAAATGCTGTCTGATGATCCGGACGCGCTGCGCAAAGAACTAATGCAGTGGGCTGTAAAACATGATATAGGCATCAGCGCGTTGCAAGCTCAATCCGGTTCACTTGAAGATGTCTTCCGCACACTCACGGCAAACCCAACTCCCGCTGCGCGCAATTGATTACCTTTACTGGCAAGCTGTAGCTGATTCAGCGGTATGAACTGGTGTCCTCCTAAGGTCTGTGTAGCGCGGTTCTGTTCTTATTGCTGTTAAAATAATCAGATGTGCGATATATAACCCCGATAGCGGTAAAAATATTTACGCGGAATTCCGTTTATTTACACAAATAATTTTCATGAAGAAACTGATTTGCTGCCTTGTGCTGCCGCTGGTATTGTTTTCCTGTAAAAATGAAAGCCCTAAAGATGGGAACAACGGGCACGAAAAACTGTCTGGCATTTTGGATAATTACTGGCAGGAGCGGTCACTGCTATTTCCGCTGGATGCTACCTCCAACGGCGATAACAGGTATAACGACAGGCTTACTATTACAATTGCGGAAAGCTTCAGGGATAGCCTTGGCCGTTTTTATAAAAAGTATCTCGATGAAGTATCAGCAATCGACTCAGCTACCCTCGATGGCAACGATCTCACAAGCCTTCGCCTGATAAAGTACGAAATGAAAATGGGCATTGAGGGATTGAAATTCCCCACGCACCTTATGCCCATGAACCAGTTCTGGTCATTTACGCTCGATCTGCCTCAACTTGGGTCAGGGTCCGGTAACCAACCTTTCAAAACAGTGAAAGACTACGACAACTGGCTTAAGCGCCTCGCCGTATTTCCTCAGTGGGTAGACACGGCTATATTTAATATGCGGAAGGGCATGGCATCGGGATGGGTTTTACCCAGGTCTCTTGTCGTAAAAATGTTGCCCCAGTTGTCATCAGTTGTTGTGACCGACGATGAAAAAAGTATTTTTTACGGGCCGGTAAAGATCATACCCGATAGCTTTTCTGCCTCAGATAAAGATCGGCTTACAGCGGCTTATCGCAAGGCTATTGATAGCATCGTAAATCCCTGTTATGCCAGGCTGCATCAGTTTATTGATAAAGAATATCTTCCCAAAGCCCGCGCCGGTAGCGGTATAGGCGATTTGCCCAACGGGGCTGACTACTATCGTTACTGTATCCGTTATTGGACTACAACTAATCTTACGCCGGATAGTATATATAGTATTGGCGAGCGTGAAGTGGCGCGCATAGAAGGCGAGATGACTAAGATAAAGGATGCGGTGGGATTTAATGGGGACATGCAGGCCTTCTTTAAATATATCAATGACGATAAACGCTTTGCTCCTTTTACCACGGCTCAGCAAGTCATAGACAGCTTCTGGGGTATCAAAAAGGCAGAGGGCCCGCAGTTGAAAACCCTGTTTAACGATACTCCTAAAACCCAGTTCACCATACGGCAGACAGAAGCGTTCAGAGCTGCCTCGGCCAGCGCTGAGTATAACCAGGGCGCGGCAGATGGTTCGCGGCCCGGTATATTCTATGTGCCGATACTTGATCCGAAAAAATTCAATTGTGTCGGTATGACCACGCTGTTCCTGCACGAGGCCATACCGGGTCATCATTACCAAATATCCCTACAGCAGGAAAATAAAAAATTGCCGGCCTTCAGGCGCTTTCTTTGGTATGGCGCGTATGGCGAGGGATGGGCACACTATTGCGAAACGCTTGGTAAAGAATTGGGCGTATACAATGACCCTTACCAGTATTTTGGCCACCTTAGCGACGCCATGCATCGTGCTATCCGCCTTGTGGTAGACGTGGGACTACATAGCAAAGGTATGTCGCGTGAGGATGCAATTAAGTATATGATGGCACACGAGCAGATCACTGAGCGGGACGCAACAGCTGAGATAGAACGCTACATGGCTATACCCGGCCAGGCACTTTCTTACAAAATTGGCCAGATGGCGATAAGTGCAGAGCGCAAGCAGTACGAGCAGCAGCTTGGTGCAAAATTCAACATAGCCTCGTTCCATGAGGAAGTTTTAAAAGACGGTTGTGTACCGTTAAATGTTCTTCATGAGAAAATGCTGGAGTGGGCAAAAAAGCAATAAAATGGCATAATGTTTGTTGCATATTGTGAAAGAAAACCCTTATGAAATTTATTTTAACCATTACCCTATCATTGCTATGCTTTTGTATTCATGCGCAGGAACTTGCTTATTCACCTGCGGCTTTCCGGAATTTGCAACTTCCGCCTGGTAATTCCGAAGGTTTGTCGGTGCATCGTCTGCATTGTGGTGCCACCCGTACCGGCAAAGTTTTAATGATAACCGGGGGCTCCATTACCGTGGCATCTGCTTTAATATGGGCTGCCTCTGCCCGCGGCAGTGTGGGTGCCTCGCAAAAGGGTGAGGTTATTTTCGGCATTTTTGGCGGCACGGGCATGGTAATTGCCGGCTATGGCGCGATGGCCTTTTTTGCCGGCAAAATATACGAACATCAGAACCCCGGGCGATTTAAGGTATATTCAGAAAATGACAAGGTTGGAGTCGCTTACAGTTTCAGGTGATTGGTTATTCATAGCGTAGTTTATTTGAAATATTACAGCTACTTGGGTTACTTTTGCAGCCTCAAACCGGGTAAATGAAAGACTTTAAAGATGCAATTATAGAATGCGTGCCTAATTTCAGCGAGGGGCGCAATATGGACGTTATCAGGCAGATAACGGACGAGATAGAAAAAATAGAAGGGGTAAGACTGCTGGATGTAGACCCCGGCAAAGCTACCAATCGTACAGTAGTAACATTTGTAGGCCATCCCGCCGCTGTAATAGAAGCGGCTTTTCAGGCAATTAAAAAAGCGGGGGAACTTATTGATATGCGTACACACAAAGGCGAGCATCCCCGCATGGGTGCCACCGATGTATGTCCACTCATACCAATCTCGGGTATTACCATCGCAGAAACGGTAGAGTTTGCCAGGCAGTTGGGTAAGCGTGTAGCAGATGAGTTGCAGATACCCGTTTATCACTACGAGCATGCCGCATCTGCGGATCATAGGCGTAATCTCGCCGACATAAGAAGCGGTGAGTATGAAGGGTTTGCCGCTAAAATTCTAAAACCCGAGTGGAAACCCGATCATGGCCATCCGGTATTTAACGAGCGTAGCGGCGCTACCGTGATTGGTGTGCGGGAATTCCTCATTGCCTACAATATTAATCTCAATACTACCTCAACCCGTAGAGCCAACGCTGTAGCGTTTGACATAAGGGAAAAAGGAAGGCAAAAGAAAGACGCAAAAGGTAAAATTGTAAAAGATGAAAATGGTGAACCAGTATGGGAGCCCGGCTTGTTGAAGTCCGTGAAAGCGATAGGATGGTTCATTGAAGAGTATGGTGTGGCGCAGATATCAGTTAACCTTACTAACATGAATGTGACCCCTCTGCATGTATTGTTTGACACCGCGTGCGAGCGCGCCACGGCAAGGGGCATGAGGGTGACCGGCAGCGAACTGGTAGGCCTTGTGCCATTGCAGGCTATGCTTGAGGCCGGAACATACTTTCTGCGCAAGCAGCAGCGTAGTGTTGGGGTAGGGGAAGATGAACTGGTGCGGATAGCTGTTAAATCACTGGGACTGGAGGAAATGGGACCGTTCGATCCTGAGAAAAAGATAATCGAATACCAATTGAGGGATAAATCTGCGAAAAAACTGGTGGATATGTCGCTTACCCGCTTTGCGCAAGAGACTGCCGCAGAGACACCGGCTCCGGGCGGTGGTTCTATAGCTGCATATTGCGGCGCACTGGGCGCTTCTCTGGGTACTATGGTGGCCAACCTTTCGGCACATAAAAAAGGCTGGGACGATCGTTGGGAAGAATTCTCAGATCAAGCGGTTAAGGGACAGCAGTTGGTTAAAGAACTTCTTTTCCTTGTGGATGAGGATACCAATGCCTACAATAAGATTATGGCTGCTTATGGCCTGCCAAAAGCAACAGAGGATGAAAAATCTGCAAGAAAAGCGGCAATTGACGACGCCACTGTTTATGCCATCAAGATTCCGTTCCGTACTATGGAGCTTGCCTTTCAGTCATTTGCATTGGCAAAAGAGATGGCTATGAACGGTAACCCCAACTGTGCGAGCGATGCGGGAGTAGGGGCGCTGTGCGCAAGGGCCGCCGTAAAAGGTACATATCTCAATGTAAAAACAAATGCCAAGGACTTGCAGGAGAATCCCGAAGTGAAAGACATCTTGGCCAGATCTGAAGAAATGAATGCAGCCGCCGATGTGATGGAGCAGGAAATATGGAAGATAGTACTGGATAAAATGAAGTGATTGTGCTTGCTCCAATAGCAGATATAAAGAAATAACCCCGCATATAGCGGGGTTATTTCTTATAGTGTAGTGTATTTCTAGAATTTAAGGAGGAAGTAATAAGCGCCGGCCCACATTGGCTCAGACTTTACTTCATACCCTATAACAGTATGGCTGCTGTTTTCTACAGTACCATCTGCTTTTATTGTACCTAATAAATTGTGGTTGGCATCTTCCACCCTCGTTGAGTAGTCGGTGCGGTCAGATTTGATATAACCTACAGTCTTGCGGTTGGCATCCTGTACTTCCTGCCCACCTACTATATAGCCTATTGTCTTATGGTTGCTGCCTATCACTGTATAAGCCTTATTTTCAGGCTTGAACTGCCCGATGAATTTATTGTCTTTGTCAATGATAGAACCGTCTCTCAGATAGCCTATAACATTATGATGGGCATCCTGGTATGAGCGTTGAAGGTCTTGAGGTGCCTGGGCAAATGCGTGGCTCATACCGCAGCAGATTCCAGTAATTAGCAAAAGCTTTTTCATTTGTTTAGAATTTAAGTTAATGCAAGATATTAACTTTCTTTCTTAATTCCATAGATTTTTATCCCATTACCCACTTTTTTTTTGAAGAAATCTGATTTAATTAATTATCAGCTAAAAATTCGATTGTTATTGCATTGTTATATATAGATATTTGCTATCAAATCAGTTAAAAGCACTCATTGTTCACCAATGTTGATGGCGACGAGTATGTTGTGAACCAGTTCATCCGCTTGTTTTGTATAGTAGAGATAAGCAACTGCGTCAATGTAATATCAACTGGCAAATTGTCAATTTTTCGACCATTTTTCTTCAATTCAGATTACAGGCTATATAATTGTTTCGAATTCAATATACTCTTTCTGGCAGTATTTTCCGCTAATGAAATAAACAAATTGGTCAGCATAAAAAAATGTTCGGATGATCCCAAGATTCAGCCACTATTTTACGTCTGTTATTATGATATCCACATCGTTTTCAACAGGCTGTTTTTTTGCGGATAATACTTGTCATTAGCCCTTTAAATACGGGTTTAAAAGACTATATTTGCATATCTTTTTTTAATACCAAAATATGGATCAAAACAACGAAGAATTATTGCCACAGCAGAACCCGGAAGAGCACAATAAGATTATACAAATTAATATAGAAGAACAAATGAAAACTGCCTACATAGATTATTCTATGTCGGTAATAGTCGGGCGTGCCTTGCCCGATGTTCGGGACGGACTTAAGCCGGTTCACCGCAGGGTGTTGTTCGCAATGCACGAACTGGGTAATACCTTCAACAAACCATATAAGAAGTGCGCGCGTATCGTTGGTGAGGTGCTCGGTAAGTACCACCCTCATGGTGATAAAGCGGTTTATGATGCTATGGTGCGTATGGCACAGCCATGGAGCATGCGCTACATGATGGTAGACGGCCAGGGTAACTATGGCAGTCAGGACGGTGACGGCCCTGCGGCTATGCGTTATACTGAGGCCCGTATGCAAAAGCTGGGTGAGGCAATGATGGAGGATATTGAGAAAGAGACCGTCGATTTCTCTCTGAACTTTGACGACTCACTGGAAGAACCGACTGTTTTACCAACCCGTATTCCGCAACTGCTGGTCAACGGTTCATCCGGTATCGCTGTTGGTATGGCTACCAATATGATGCCGCACAACCTTTCTGAGGTAATAGATGGCTGCCTGGCATACATAGATAACAAAGAGATCACGATAGAGGAACTCATGAAATTCGTGAAAGCCCCTGACTTTCCTACAGGTGGTATCATTCATGGTATAGAAGGCATAAAGCAGGGGTTCCTTACCGGCAGGGGTAGGGTGGTATTGCGGGGCAAGGTAACGGTGGAAACGACTAAGAGTGGCAAAGAAATGATAGTAATAAACGAGGTACCCTATCAGGTGAGCCGCGATGCGCTTGCAGAGAAGATAGGCTATCTTGTAAATAACAAGATCATTGACGGCATCACACACGTAGCCAACGAATCAAATAAAGAAGGTACACGCGTGGTTGTGGAATTGCGCCGGGATGCAGTGGCTCAGGTTATCATTAACCAGTTGTATAAGCACAGCGAGCTACAGACTTCCTATGGCATTAACAATGTGGCGTTGGTAAACGGCCGGCCAAGGACACTGAATCTTAAAGACCTTATTTCTGAATTCATATTATTCCGCCATGATGTAGTAGTTCGTCGTACGAAATTCGAACTGAACGAAGCAAGGAAACGCGCCCATATTCTGGAAGGATACTTGATCGCTCTCGACCATCTCGATGAAGTGATAGCGCTGATAAGAAATTCTGCCAACCCTGAAATAGCGAAAGAAGGACTGATCACTCAGTTCGGCATGAGTGATATACAGGCTAAAGCGGTTCTTGAACTTCGTTTGCAGCGCCTCACCGGTATGGAGCGCGAGAAGATACGCGAAGAGCATGCTGAGCTGATGAAACTTATTTCCCGCCTCGAGGAGATACTGGCTGATGAAAATATCAGGTACCAGATCATCAGGGACGAGCTTACAGACGTGCAGAAGAAATTTGGTGACGAGCGCAAAAGCGAGATACAGTACCTGGCCGACGAAATGCGCATCGAAGACCTGATAGAAAAGGAAGATGTGGTTATCACAGTGTCTCACCTTGGTTATATCAAGCGTACATCTACCGCCGAATACAGGGCACAGCGCAGGGGTGGCAGGGGAGTAATGGCCGGTCGCACACGCGAAGAAGATTTTATAGAACATCTGTTTGTGGCATCTACACACCACACACTCATGTTCTTTACGGAGAAAGGAAGATGTTTCTGGCTTAAAGTATATGAGATACCTGAGGCGGATAAGAACGCCAAAGGAAGGGCCATCCAAAACATGATACAGATCCCTGCCGATGATAAGATCCGCACGGTAATAGATGTACCCGCACTTGAAGACGAAGAATTCGTTAATTCACATTTCGTGGTACTGTGTACTAAAAAAGGTATTATTAAGAAAACTAAACTTGCAGACTTTAGCCGCCCCAGGGCAAATGGCATCATAGCCATTACCATTGAAGAAGGTGATCAGTTATTGGATGTATCTCTTACAAAAGAGGATTACTACATAATGATGGCTGTGAAGAGCGGCAGGGCTATATGCTTCCCTCAGGAGAAAGTACGTGCCACTGGCCGCGGTGCTATAGGCGTATTTGGCATAGAACTTGACGAGCACAACGATCAGGTAATAGGCATGATTTGCGTAGCCATGGATGATGTAAACAAGCAGGTGCTTGTGGTGTCAGAGAATGGTCTGGGTAAGCGTACACCTTTCCTGCTCATGGATGAAGAAAGTGGCAAAATGGAACCTACCTATCGTATAACCAACAGGGGCGGTAAAGGAGTCAAGACCATCAACATCACCGAGAAGACAGGTGCGCTTGTGGGCCTGTTAGGTGTACAGGAAAGCGATGACCTTATGATCACGTGCGAGTCAGGTGTTACTATCCGGATGAAGGTAACCGCCATCAGGGAGGCCGGAAGGGCTACCCAGGGGGTGAAACTCATTAACATAGACGAGGGCGATCGTATCGCTGCTATCGCAAGAATAGCTGAGCAGGAAAATGACGATGATAACGAAGATGAAAATGGCGCGTCTGAAGAAGGCGAGGGTGGCACTGATGCAGATACAGCTTCGGCCCCTGAACCATCGGCGGAATAGTAGCATTTATTTAGATCTTAAAACATAAATAGTAACCATAATTCAGTTTAAAATGAAAAAAATAATTCTGATCATTGCAACACTGAGCGTAACCTTTACCTCAATTGCACAAGAAAAATACGTGGTATCAGCGGGTGTAGCTCTTAAAGAGGGTAAGCTGGATGAGGCTAAAGACAACATAGACAGGGCTATGACTAATGCCGATACAAAAGACAAGCCCAAGGCACTCTTTGTAAAGGCGCAGACTTATATGTCGCTGCAGCAGTCAGAAAAGTATAAGGCCTCCAATCCATACCGCGAAGGGGTTCAGGCCCTTTTCAAATTAGTGGAAGCTAAAGCCGATTATGAGCGCGAAACAGTAGACGCATTGCTGCTTGTAGGTGGTTTCCTTTACTTTAACGATGGTGTGAAAGCATACAATGACAAAAAGTACAGTGAATCGATCGAATTCATGAAAAATGTATTGAAGATACATGACCTTGATGGTGGCAAACGCCTTAGCAAACTGCCGCCGGATATGCAGAAAAGGATGGACACAATTATCGCCAATGCCAATCAGACGATCGCCATGAGTACCCAAAATCTGGGCAAATATGAGGAGGCTATTCCGTTGCTTATAGCTGTAAAGAATAACCCTATCACCAGGTCGGCATCTGCGTACCAAAGCATTATATATGCCTACAGCATGCTGAAAAAGAATACCGAAATGGGAGCCATGATACAGGAAGCCAAAGCTGCTTATCCCGATGACGTGACCATCAGAAACTATGAGTTAAATTATTTCATTTCGTCAGGCAAGCAAGATGATCTTGCAAAAAAACTTGAAGACGCTGCCGCAAAGGAACCTGATAATACAGATATCCTGTTCAACCTTGCTACTACCTACCTTAGCATGGCTAATCCTAAATCAGGCCCCAAGCCTGCCAACTATGCCGAGCTGATCTCAAAATCGGAAAGTGCATTCCAGAAGGCTATTGCTAAGGCCCCCGATAATGCTGTATACAACTATAATTTCGGCGCATTATACTTCAATCAGGCTACAGAGCTCAATGACCAGATGAATGCGATCACCGGGGTTTCTGACGCAGACGAAAAGAAATATGATGAACTCAAAGGAAAAAGAGATGCGCTTTTTGCAAAAGCAACACCTTACTTTGAGAAGGCATACTCGGTTCTTTCTGGCAAAACTCTTTCTGACGACGATAAGCATACCTACAAATCATCGATACTGGCCCTCAAGGAAGTATATGCCCGTCAGAATAAAATGGACAAATCTGAGGAAATGAAAAAGAAGTATGAGACCATTCAGTGATCTTCATTGATATTTTTTATACCGCCACATAGTTTTATGTGGCGGTTTTTTATGACCCGTATCTAAGTGAATAGTATATAAGTACTTTATTTTTGCTATCTTTGCGTCAATTCTAAATTTACCACCGTAGTGAATAAAATAAATATAGTAAGGTTTGCGCCCAAGAATGGAGAAGGCTTCTACGATACCCTCAAAAAGAACATTGACGAGTTTTTTAAGGAAAATGAAATGGCACCGCACGGCAACTGGGCTTTATGGTCTAAGACATTTGCTATGCTGGCACTGTTCTTTATTCCTAATATACTCATCATCTCCGGTGTTGGTGCTATCAGCCCGTTCTTGTTTTTCGGGCTTTGGTTCCTCATGGGGTTGGGTATGGTAGGTATCGGTTGCTCCGTGCATCATGATTCTAACCACGGGTCGTATTCCGGCAACAAGACAGTCAATAAGATAGTAGGGGATATCGTAAATCTCGTAGGTGGCTATGATGTCACCTGGAGGATACAGCATAATATTCTGCATCATACATACACCAACATAGATGGCCTTGACGAAGATATTGATGCGGGTATACTGATGCGTTTCTCACCAAACAGTAAGAAGTATAAGTTGCATCGCTACCAGCATATTTATGGCTGGTTCCTGTATTGTCTGCTTACTATCCAGTGGGTTACCTACAAAGATTATCGCCTTATATTCCAGTATAATAAAAAAGGATTGCTGAAGAAAGAGCGTATGACACTTACCAAAGCCCTGGTGGAGCTGAGCATATACAAGGTTATCTACTTTGGTTATGTGTTGGTTTTGCCGCTCATGTTCTCAGGCATGTCATGGCAGTATGTAGTTATAGGGTTCATGATACTTCATTTTACTGCGGGTTTTGGCTTGTCGGCTATTTTCCAGTTAGCGCATGTGTTAGAGACATCTGAGTTTCCTTTGCCGTCAGAAGACAGGAAGATAGAAAACAGTTGGGCAATACATCAGTTGCTGAATACTGCCGACTTTTCTCCACGCAGCCGCATCATGTATTGGTTTATTGGTGGTCTTAACTACCAGGTCGAGCACCATCTGTTCCCGCATATTTCACATGTGCATTATCCTAAGATCGCCAAGATAGTTAAAGCTACTGCTGAGCAATACGGATTACCATACCAGGTAATGCCTAACTTTGTGGTTGCCCTGCGCGAGCATGGAAAGATGCTCTGGAAGATGGGTCGGTCATAAGATTATAAAGAATACGAAATTATTTGAGCCGTTGTGAAACAATTTTCACAACGGCTTTTTCTGTGGGTATTTTTGAGTATTGCAAACCATACCCCCGGCTTTCTAATAGGTCCGCGCTGGCAATGATCGCGTTCTTTCTCAATAGATATAAATAGAATGACCTCCGGTGGAGGAAAGGCCCTGCAATGGGGCATAAAAAAACACCCTGCTTTACGCAGGGTGCTTCGTTTATGCGGTAAAAATGCAATTAAGCGATCTCTACTTCTGCACCTACTTCTTTCAGCTTGTTAGCTATATCTTCAGCTTCAGCTTTGCTCACACCTTCTTTCACGTTCTTAGGAGCGCCGTCTACCAGTTCCTTAGCTTCTTTCAGGCCAAGACCTGTAAGATCTTTAACTGCTTTTACAACGTTCAGCTTAGAAGCGCCTGCATTCTTCAGTACTACGTTGAATGAAGTCTTCTCAGCAGCAGCAGCAGCGCCACCGCCATCTCCGCCGGCTGCTACTACAACTGCAGCTGCAGCTGGTTCGATACCGTAATCGGATTTCAATACGTTTGCCAGTTCCTGTACGTCTTTCACTGAAAGAGCAACAAGTTGTTCGGCTAATGCTTTTACGTCTGCCATTTTTATGTTTTTTAGAATTGTTTAAAAATTTGTTTTACTGTTCACTTAATTTATATATTGACTTGGAAGCCGTTGTTAATGCGTTTGTGTCTGAATGTAATCCACAAACATTGTTTTGTTGTTTACAATTGCTCTATTAACTGTCATTTCAAGACTGTCAATGGACAATAGTAAACTGTTTTTATGCTTCTGCCGGAGCAGTTTCTTCTGCGCCTGCGTTCGATTCGTGGTGGTGCAATAATGCTGCCAGTACACGTTTTGCAGGTGATTGCAGTAAGCCCAGTACTTCGCCGATAAGCTCGTTCTTCGTCTTGATCTTGGTAAGTACGGCCAGTTGGTTGTCGCCGGTGAATACATCGGTGCCTATCAAAGCTGCTTTCAGCACAGGCTTTTCTTTGTTAGCTGCGTCACCGCGAAACGAGGCAAGGATCAATGCCGGTTCTTTTGGTGAGTCAGAGAACATAAGAGCGGTAACGCCATGCAATGCATCGAATACACCGGTATATTTATCATCGTTCAGGCTTTCCATCGCTTTTTTAATAAGCGTGTTCTTAGCCACCTTCATTTCTACATTCTTTTCGAAACAAAGCCTGCGTAACTTACTCACCTGTTCTACCGTTAGTGATTCGGTATTGGTGACATAAAAATTCTCATACTGAGAAAATTTACCTTTCAGTACTTCTATTGCTTCATTTTTTTGAGCAGGTGTCATGTTATTTAATTTGAAAATCTGGCATCTCGGCAATTTGAAAATGATCTCAAGATTTGCTTAAACCAAATTGTTAATTAATGTTTTTTTTCTTTTTTGACAATTGGCACATTATCGTATTGCCAGGTTGTCTGATTAATTAAGCTACGGTCTTTGTATCAATGTTCAGTCCGGGGCTCATGGTGCTGGCCATGCTTATCCCTTTCAGGTAATGTCCTTTAGCTGTAGCAGGCTTCATACGTACCAGTGTATTGATCAGCTCCTGCGCGTTTTCTGCCAGCTTGTTGGGCTCAAATGATACCCTGCCTACAGATGCGTGGATGATACCCGCTTTGTCTATCTTAAAAGCTATCTTACCACCTTTTACATCATTAACAGCGTTGGCCACATCGTTGGTTACTGTGCCTGTCTTAGGGTTAGGCATCAGGTTACGAGGTCCCAGTATCTTACCCAGGCGTCCTATCTTAGGCATCACAGATGGTGTAGCTACAATTACGTCCACATCGGTCCAGCCACCTTCTATCTTTGATACAAACTCATCCAGGCCTACAAAGTCAGCGCCTGCTGCTTTTGCTTCAGCTTCTTTATCAGGTGTGCAAAGCACGAGTACGCGCTTGGTCTTACCTGTGCCGTGTGGAAGGGTCACGGTACCACGTATCGCCTGGTCAGCCTTCTTGGGGTCTACTCCAAGGCGTATGTGCATATCCACTGAGCTGTCAAACTTAGTCAGGTTCACTGTTTTTACAACAGCAGCAGCCTCAGCCAGTGAGTATTGTTTGTTTTTATCTATTTTAGCTTCTACAGCTTTTCTTTTTTTAGAGATTGCCATTATCAAATGATTTAATAAGGTAAAAAATTAGTTAGCCCACGGAGCAGTGCCGTCTACTGTAAAACCCATGCTGCGTGCTGTACCTGCTACCATTTTCATGGCGCTTTCTAATGTAAAGCAGTTGAGGTCAGGCATTTTATCTTTTGCGATAGCCTCTACCTGTGCCCACGTTACTTTACCTACCTTCTGGCGATTTGGTTCTTTAGAACCCTTAGGTTGTTTGGCAAGCTCCATAAGCTGTATTGCAGCCGGAGGTGTCTTGATCACAAAATCAAAACTCTTGTCTGTGTAAACCGTAAGTGTTACCGGGAGTACTTTACCCATCTTGTCCTGCGTGCGCGCGTTGAACTGCTTGCAGAACTCCATGATGTTGACGCCTTTTGAGCCGAGCGCCGGGCCGATTGGTGGGGCTGGATTAGCCTGGCCACCTTTTACCTGCAGCTTCACAAAGCCGCTGATTTCTTTAGCCATTTAAATGTTTTTTGGTGTTAACGATGCTTTTATAGCCTGCTTGGTAGCGTATTATGATACCGAACCTGCCGAAGTATCTCCCAAATGCAATCTTATAATAAGAGCAAAATTTGGAATTGGAGTGCAAAGGTAAGGGAATATTCTAATTCAAATATCTTAAATGGATATTTTTTTGAAAATTATTTCAAATTTATTTATCATTCATATATTCAGGACGAAAAAAAGTTAAAAGTAACCTTAATTACAGCAATATAACGCCGACGAAATACTTTTATTAACCAGGACTCCTAAATTGCGTATCTAAAAACACAGACTATGGCATTACACCTGGGAGATACAGTTCCCGATTTTAAAGCAACAACCACCAATGGTGATATCAGTTTTCACGAATACCTTGGCGATAGCTGGGGCGTTTTGTTTTCACACCCGGCAGATTATACACCAGTATGTACTACAGAGCTGGGCAGAACAGCACAACTGAAGGACGAATTTGCCAAACGCAATGTAAAAGTACTGGCAGTTAGTGTTGATCCAATAGACCAGCACCATGGCTGGGTCAAAGACATAAATGAGACACAGCATACTACTGTTGATTTCCCCATAATAGCTGATGCAGATCGTAATGTGGCCACTTTGTACGACATGATCCACCCAAATGCGTCTGCCACAGCTACTGTTCGTTCTCTGTTCATTATTGGGCCTGATAAGAAACTGAAACTTTCCATCACTTATCCGGCATCTACCGGCAGAAACTTCGTAGAGGTGTTGCGCGTTATTGATTCTTTGCAGCTTACCGCCAATTACAGCGTAGCTACACCAGCCGACTGGAAGCATGGCGAAGATGTGATTGTGGTACCCGCGGTATCTACAGAAGACGCGCAAAAGAAATTCCCTAAAGGGCTCAATATTGTTAAGCCATACCTGCGCTATACGCCGCAGCCGGACCTTAATTAATACTGTAAAGCTTTCCGCGCTAACCATAACAGGCCACTGTTATGGTTAGTTTTTTTATAGGGCATTATTATAATTCCCGAATTGGTTGTATGTTTATTTGCGTATCAAACGACTAAAAATGAGGAAGATCACCACATTCCTGTTATTGTTGCTGCCGGCAACTATTACATGGGCTGCTGATGAGAAAACCGCAGATGGCGGTAAAGGAAGCAATATTGGGGCTATTCTGTTCGTCATCGGACTGATAGTATTCCTTATTGTGGTAAGGAGGCTCTACGACGCCCGCAACAAGTCATCAGCAGACAAAGCTGCCGCCAAAGCCGGCAACGTAAAAAAAGATAACATATACGAGCCCCGCTTTTGGTACCAGTGTAAGAACTGTAAAGTGACCATAAGAAAAGACTCTATGCCCAACAGCGCAGACTGTTTCCAGGCGCCCGACCACATCTGGACCGAACTTGCTGAGGTAGGCACCATAAAGTATCTGTGTAAAAACTGTTCCACTCTTATAGAAACCCGCACAGTTCCTGTTAACCAGAATTGTCCCGAAGCTGCAGAGCATAACTGGGAAAGGCTGGGGTAATATCGGCCATTGAAGGTATAAATGAATTTATAAAGGTCAGCTTTATGGAAGTCAAACTATGTGCGTACTACATCCATGAACGGTTCGGTGCAGAAAAGATCCGATTTTTAATCGCGCATTAATGGTTATTACGGTATTTAGTACATAACATGCTGTTTGCTCTTGTTCTTCCAGCCTGCGTCACTTTTGTATTCTGAGAAATAGATCACAATATCCGCGTCACTTTTATAGTCCGTGAAGTATATTTTTTTCTTCGCGTCGCTGGCATATTCTGTAAAATACCAGATCCCGTTATTGGGTCCGGCATCACTTTTATACTTGGTTTTATAGACAACAAGGTCAGCATCACTCTTATAGTCAGACACATACACCTTTACATTTGCGTCACTTTTATACTTCGTTGAGTATACCACCTGTGCCGCACTGTGACGGGTTGCATATAATAAAGTAAATGCAACTATAGGCAGAATTAACAACTTCTTCTTTTGTAGTAACATGGGAATACTGTTTTTTTGTAGAAGCAATATCAAACAATTGTTGAAAATAATAATTATGAGTGATATCAAAAAATATGGTGTAATTGTTGCGGGTGGTCAGGGGCTTCGTATGGGCACTTCTATTCCAAAACAGTTTTTACCGCTCCATGGCAAGCCAATGTTGTGCTACGCTATAGAGGCATTTGCACAGGCTTTCAGAGATATTAACCTCATACTTGTATTGCCTGCTGATCAGGTAGGTAGTGCTCAAACGGTGCTCAGGTCTTACATTGGTAATATTGACGTGACAACAGTTGCCGGTGGTGAGACTCGTTATCATAGTGTACAGAACGGATTGAAGCAAGTACAAAACAATGGTATAGTTTTTGTCCACGATGGAGCCCGCCCGCTGATTTCAAAAGAACTGATACTTCGATGCTATTCTGCGGCTGTCGAATCGGGTAGTGCCGTTCCGGTTATTCCTGTGGCCGAGAGTATGAGGCGGGTAACCCCCGGCGGTTCAGAACCGCTGAACAGGGAAGACCTGCGCATTATCCAAACACCGCAAACTTTCCGTACAGAGTTGATACTACCTGCATTTCAGCAGCCATATGATCCGTCATTTACTGATGAAGCTACAGTACTTGAGTCTTTTGGTACCGCTATAAACCTCGTTGACGGAATGTATAACAACATTAAGGTCACTACACCAAACGATCTGGCAATAGCGGAGGCATTGCTTAATGACCATGTTCATGAGCCGGTGTAAATACAGATGCTGCTCATCCGGCTACCATCGCCGGGCATGGATGCATCTGGCTTACCTTTTCTCATTCGTCTGCATTTTTGTTTTGTTGCCGGTACAGGGCCATGCCCAGCAGTATGATACGGTCAGCATTTTCAGGGTACCGGTTCAGCTCGACTCCTTTGTTGTAAAAACTACATTTGACGTAAACGCCTTCATAGACCGTGTAAAAAAGGATACTACTTTTTACAAGGCATTCCGCAATATGCGCTTTGTGCCTTACAGTGCCGTAAATATGATCAGCGTATTGGGCAAGAAGGGTAGGGTTAAGGCCTCGCTTAGCAGTCGTACCCGGCAGGCAATTGACAAGCATTGCCGCACTACAAAGGTTATTGAAGAACATACTACCGGCGATTTTTATGATGCCGGCGGCAACTACAGGTACTATACTGCCGGCCTGTATGCTTACCTGTTTTTTGCTAAAGTGCCGGTATGCAACGAAACCGAAAATGTTGCCGGCGCTCTGGACGCAAGAGGTAAGGGAACTATGGAAAAAAGCAAGTATGAGCTGAAACAACTTATTTTCAATCCGGGTTCCAAAGTAAGTGGTATCCCCTTCATGGGCGACAGATCATCCGTTTTTGATAAGAGCGAATCCGAAAAATATGACTTCAGAATATCGCTTGAGCGTTATGACGACACCGAATGTTATGTGTTGCGCATCACGCCAAAGCCGGGTTACAAAGATCGCACGCTATATAATGAACTAAATACATGGTTCCGTAAGAAGGATTATAGTATCATAGCACGCGATTATGCGTTATCATACAGTACTTTGATCTATGATTTTGATGTCACGATGAGCGTACGCACATCCTCTATAAACGGTAAATTATACCCTACCATGATCAGTTATGACGGTGACTGGCATGTGATCACCAGGAAACGGGAACACGTAAAATTTAAGATGACGGTCAGCTATTGACCTGGTCGGTGAACCTACGCCATTTATACTTACGGTTTCACAAAATATTTACAATTATCTTCCTAACTTTACTCTAATTTATCTGATACATATGAATAGCTTCAATCAACAGGATTTTTCGAACTACACCGTTTTAGACAGCCAGCCCATAGGTGGGGCCGGGGTCATTGCCAAAAAATTTATGGCAAATGTTTTTTTATGGATGTTCATTGCTCTGGCTGTTTCTACCGGCATGGCCATCTTATATGGCACAAATGCAGACCTTATCAGCGATCTCTATGTTAATACGGCTCAAGGAATCCGCTACAATACGCTCGGATGGATCGTTGCCCTTGCGCCGTTTGGCTTTGTGATGCTGATGAGCTTTGGGTATGCGCGTCTCTCATCATCCATGCTTACTTTGCTCTTCCTGGTCTTTGCCGCCATTATGGGCATGAGCCTTAGCTGCATTTTATGGATATACACACCTAATTCCATCATCAGCTGTTTTGGCGCTGCCGCGGCTATGTTTGGTGTTATGGCATACATGGGGTACACAACAGAAAAAGACCTCACTTCATTTGGTAGTCTTATGATGATGGGTCTTGTAGGTGTTATAATATCAATGTTCATTAACATCTTCCTGCATAGCGCCATGCTGGGTTATCTTATAGGTATAGTAGGGGTTGCTGTATTTACCGGCCTTACCGCCTACGATGTTCAGAAACTCAAACAGATCGGGGCAGGTATAGAGGTTCAGGGCGTATCTGTCACTGATACCAAAAAACGTGCTATAATGGGTGCGTTAAATCTTTACCTCGACTTCATTAATCTTTTCATGATGCTCCTCCGGGTATTCGGAAGCAGAAGGGATTAAGCAATTACGTTTTAGTATCCAGGCCCGGCACATTTGCCGGGCTTTTTTTGTGAGCTAACAAATGTTGGTCTTATCACTTCACCGCGGTATAGAGTGTAGTTACCCCCAGTGTCAGAGGCCTTGGAGCCGCGCCGCTAAAACCGCATTTACCCAGTATATCACAAAATCTTTTCCCTTCCGGAAAGGCCATCACAGATTCCGGCAGGTAGGTATAGGCCCTGCTGTGCTTGGATACCATCTTTCCTATTGTGGGCAGTATGTAACGGAAGTAAAAACGGTACAACTGCTTCACCGGAAACTGCTGTGGATGAGAAAACTCAAGTATTACCACCTTGCCACCGGGGCGCAGCACACGGTACATTTCAGCAAGGCCGGCTTCAAGATGCTCAAAATTACGAACCCCGTAAGCACACATTACCACGTCAAACGCATTGTCCGGGAAAGGGATATGTTCGCTATCGCCGCTCTGCAGGGTTATTACAGCGTCCAGGTGCCTGGCGGTTATTTTCTTTCTGCCCACCTCCAGCATTTGCTCGGCTATGTCCAGTCCGGTTATTTTGCACTCATGGGCCTGCGCTGCAGCTATGGCCATATCGCCTGTACCTGTGGCCACGTCCAGTATGGTGGCGGGCCTGGCCTTTACCACCTCTTTTATGGCCTTTTTACGCCATCCGCGGTCAATTCCCAGCGATAAAAAGTGATTGAGAAAATCGTAACTGGAGGCTATATTATTGAACATTTCGGCGACTTGCGCTTTCTTGCTTAAATTTGATGCCGTATCCGGAACTACTTTTGCGGCCGGGTCACTACCAGGTACTGTTTGCATTACTGCAAAAGTACGTAACACAATCCAATGGAAATAACAAAAGCAGTATACCTCATCAGCAGCCCCGACGTAGCCGGCTGCCCCAAACCTGATAAACCGGAATATGCCTTCATCGGCCGGTCTAATGTGGGTAAGTCGTCCCTGATCAATATGCTGACCAGGAATGCCAAACTGGCCAAGACCTCCAATACCCCGGGCAAAACACAGCTCATTAACCATTTTCTTATTAATAATTCATTTTATATAGTAGATCTTCCCGGTTATGGCTTTGCCAAAGTTTCACAGGCGCAGCGTGCCAAATGGGAAAAAATGATAGCAGGTTACTTGCAGCAGCGCGCTAACCTGCTCACCGTATTCGTACTCATAGACAGCCGCCACGAACCACAGAATATAGATCTTGGTTTCCTGCGCAAATTAGGTGCCTGGGGCGTGCCGTTTAATATCATATTTACCAAGGCCGATAAGACCTCCCAGCGTGAAGCTGCCAAGCATGCCCGCCTGTTCATAGACGCTATGCGGAAGGAGTGGGAGTTCATACCGCGGAGCTTCATTACCAGTGCTGTAAAATTCCTTGGCCGCAAGGAAATACTGGCCTATATAGACGAGCTTAACAGCGAATTTACATTGCCTGAAACCGAATCCTGAGGCCGTCTTGCCATATTCCCGGGCGCATAAATGCATGCTGCAATAACACTCATTTGTTGTCTGTTAGCTAATAACAAGTCTTTAAAGAGATATAATTACTAAGCTACAGGATTACTGACTATATTTCCATCAGATTCGGCCGCATGAATAATGTGGCTTTATCAGATCACCATTATCTCAAACAAATATTAGCATTCTAATGAAACGCATCCTGTATACAGAGCACTGCACTATAGACCACGAAACAATGATTGACCTCGCATTCCTGAATGCGTTAAAAGGCGCCCCCCGTTTTTCCGCTAGTGAGCTTGTCGCCCGGAGCGGTAAAAATGCTGTTCAGACCACACCCGATGTAAGAATATTCGGTGAGATAGAACTGCATTTACTGAGAGCAGTGGACCCATCCTGCAACTGATCATATTCTGAAGTTTTGCACTGTAATAAGTGACATTTGTCACCAGGCTATTCCGTTTGGTTACCAAATGGTAATATGTTAACAAATTGGGTATAATTGCCTTGCGGACGAAGTGTTACCTATAAAAAAATATCACGTATATTTGTACGCCAACATCTAACCACAGGAATGCAATTATCACAGCGACTAAACTCAGTATCAGAACCGCAGACGATAAAGATGGCCAAGCTGAGCCGCGAACTGAAAGCCAAGGGAATAAACATAATAGATCTGAGCCTGGGCGAACCTGACTTCAAGACCCCCGACTATATTTGTGACGCGGCTATAGCTGCCATAAACGAAGGATACACAAAATATCCACCGGTGGCCGGTATAGCCGACCTGCTTGATGCCATAAGCCTGAAGCTGAAACGCGACAACAACCTCGACTATCCGGCTAACCAGATCATTGTATCTACCGGCGCTAAACAATCGTTGTACAACGCTATTATGTGCGTTGTAGACCCCGGCGATGAAGTGATCATTCCTACACCGTTCTGGGTGACCTATGCATCGCAGGTGCAGCTGGCGGGTGGGGTAGTAAAGTACGTGCCATGCGGCATAGAAAACGACTTTAAGATAACCCCGGCACAACTGGAGGCCGCCATTACGTCTAATACCAAACTCTTCATTTACTCATCGCCGTGCAACCCTACCGGCAGTTTTTACAGCCGTAATGAGCTTACCGCACTGGCAGAAGTGTTCAACAGGCACCCCCATGTAGCCATTATCAGCGACGAGATATATGAATATATCAACTTCTGCGGCGGACATGAAAGTATTGCGCAGTTTGACGAGCTGAAGGACCGTGTAATAGTCATCAACGGCATGTCAAAGGGTTTTGCTATGACAGGCTGGCGACTTGGTTACATGGCCGGCCCGCGTGAAGTAGTACAGGCATGCGAGCGGCTGCAGGGGCAGGTAACATCGGGGGCGAACATAATGACCGAACGCGCCGCCATTACCGCTATGCTGGGCGACCTGGCACCTACACACAAAATGGTAGAGGCCTTTAAGCAGCGCCGCGACTATGTGATAGGCGCGCTCAAAAAAATGCCCGGTGTACTATGCAGCAAGCCGGATGGCGCCTTTTACGCATTCCCCGATATCAGCTCGTTTTACGGGAAAAGCTATGGCGACCATAAAATAACGAACGATGACGACCTGAGTATGTACCTGCTGCATGAAGGCCACGTATCTACCGTATGCGGGAGCGCATTTGGCGACAACAACTGTATCAGGATATCGTACGCGACATCAATGACCAACCTGATGGAGGCTATGGAACGCATGGCCGCGGCGCTGGCCAAACTGGCATAACCCATATTACTTACCACCCGGGCGACCAGACTGCCACCGGGCTATGACCGGCAGCAGATCAGTGCATAGACTATCCAGTTCGGTGCTGTGGTTTTTATACCAATCCATGCTCTGCCTGAACTGATCTTCGGTGATCTTGTAATGATCAAATATATAGCCATAGTATATGGCCAGCGAATCATAATTCTTACCTCCGCCACGGTGCAGGCTGTCTTTTACCTGCATGCTGTAAGCCTCAGCCACCGAAATATCCAGCAACACACTTTTCATTGTTTTTGGCGGCAAGTGATAGCCCGTAGTCTGCTTACAGGCAACAGCCGCCAGGACAACAAAAAGGAATACTACGTATTGCTGAAAATATCTCATAAAGCCGATGAAAAAATGAAGCGGTTATCTTAAACTATTATACCTCGATGAATTGGGAACATCCATAGCGGTGAGCAGGGTGATATAAGAGCCCCGTTCCTGCTTAGGCGCCTGGGACACCAGGTGAATGAATTCGTCACTTTTGGCATTGAAAATGAACTGTATCAAAATGGAACTCGGGTTTTCGCGGTTCACATTGTACAGCTTTCTCAGGTTTACGAGTATACGGGTACGGGCCTCGTTCGGCTTCATAGACATACTGTCCAGCCCCTCGCGGTGCATAGAATACCAGAACGAGCGCACCTCGCCAAAACGGGTATTAAGCAACTGGTCCACGATCCAGTAACGGTTTCGCTGGCTTTCCATGGCTTTCCAGCCGTTAATGCCTTTTACATCGGGCGCGTTGTTTACCACATTCTGCGCTTTTTTAAGGAAGGCGGTACCGCCCTCGGGCGCAAAGCTGTCATAATCCAGCGCCAGCACCAGGTACATATAGTATGCGATAACGGCAGTAAGATTCGACGCCATAGGATTGGTACCTGATACCTGGTTATCATCGAAATTGATGGCGCTGAACTGTGAGAAGTGAAAAACCACATCTTTATCCACAAAATTGATCAGGTTGGTGTTGTACCCAGAGTTGTAAACCGGCCGGGTAGCCTGTATGCTCATTGTGGCTCCATAGGCTTCTTTGTCGCCATTTACATTACTGCTGGTAATATTGAACAGGAGGTTACAATCTATTTTCTCAGACGGCCCAAACTCATCACTGCCCCATTTATGTGTATTGATAAAATCGGATATACCTTTTTCCATGTCTACGAACACCTGGTTATCTACCCCTGTGATCTTATCGTGACGAACGGTTACTTTACAATTGAACTCCTGCGCCATGCTAACATAGCCACAGGCGAGGAATATATATATACTAAGCAGTAGTCTGGGCATGTCTTAATTCTAAAATATGGTCTACAATAGCTACAGCGGCCTCTGTCTTTGACATCAGCGGCAGGCTTACCGGCGCTCCGTTATTTGTGAGCAGTGTTATCTTATTGGTATCGTGCCCAAAACCCGCACCTTCGTCATTTAAAGAGTTGAGCACGATCATATCCGCGTTCTTTTTTGCCAGTTTTCCTTTTGCGTTCTCAAGTTCATTGCTGGTCTCAAGTGCAAAACCTATTAACGCCTGGCCGGGTTGTTTTATTTTACCGAGGCTGGCAAGTATATCGGTAGTGCGGGCAAGAGGGAGGGTAAGCTCGTTGTCGTGCTTCTTTATCTTGTCATCAGACCGGGTTGCCGGCCTGTAGTCTGCTACGGCTGCAGCCAGCACAGCTATGGCGGCGGTAGGGAAGGCCGCGGTGGCGGTGTCGTACATCTCCGCGGCACTCTCTACTGATATAGTTTTGATACGGGAGTGATAAGTATGCAGATGCGATGGCCCCAATACCAGGGTTACACTAGCCCCTTTATCGGCAAGGGCTTCGGCAATGGCTATGCCCATTTTACCTGATGAAAAGTTGCCTATGAACCGGACAGGGTCTATACGCTCGTAAGTAGGGCCGGCGGTAACAAGGGCATTGATACCCGCTAAAGGTTTGTTGTGATCTGAGAAGAAAGCAGAGAGGTGCGCCACCATATCTTCGGGTTCGGCCATGCGGCCTTCGCCTATCAAACCACTGGCCAATTCGCCGTGGGCGACGGGTATGATGTGATTACCATATCCACGTATTTTTTTAATATTTGCCTGTGTGGAAGGGTGCAGCCACATATCCTCGTCCATGGCCGGCGCAACAAATACCGGGCACCTGGCAGATAAATATACGGCACATAACAAATTGTCGCACAATCCATTAGAAAGTTTGGCTAAAGTATTGGTGCTGCATGGCGCAACGACCATAGCATCGGCCCAGAGCCCTAACTCTACGTGGTTGTTCCAACTGCTGCCATCGGTAAGGCTGCCCAAAACCGGGTGTTTTGATACAGTAGATAATGACAGTGGCGAAACAAATGCCGCAGCCGCATCTGTGATCACAACCCGTACCTCAGCGCCCGCTTTTATGAGCAGGCGAACCAGGTGAGGTGTTTTATAGGCGGCAATGCTGCCGGTAACTGCCAATACTATTTTCTTGTCCTTTAAAGACATGGTTTTCAAATCTAATGCAATTTACGAAGTAAATTCTGAATGAGTATGTGCCCGCACATATAGTATATTGTTAATTTACACACAACCCATACACCAGCCTGCGCCAGGCAGAATTCCCCATTTTTTGCAAAAAAAACAAATTGCACACATTGTATTTGATAATCAGCATTTTGCGCATTTTTTGTGGATAACTATTCCCCAAAAATTCCCCATTCTTTGCGCAGTTTTATATAACGATTGTTTTATTGAAAATTACAAAAAAGTATCCTTCGCTGAAGCTACGGCGACCACGGGTTCTCCTTCGCTAAAGCTACGGCGACCACGGGTCTCCTTCGCTGAAGCTACGGCGACCACGGGTCTCCTTCGCTGAAGCTACGGCGACCACAGCAAACGGAGCCTCATGCCCCAGAAATAAAAACATTGCCCCATGTTTTTATTGAAAATCAATTACTTATGCTAAAACATTGCCCCATCATTGCCCCATAGAAAATGCCTATGGGGCATCCTGTATCGTCCTTGCCCCGTCCTGATTTTGGTAGGGTTGGTTAGATAATCCTGATTTGAGTTGACCTGAGAAAATGCCCGGGCCCAGGTACCTGCCGGCTTTTACTGAGGGGCGGTAGCTACCGCAATTATTGAACCTATCCTGTCTTGTGCGTGGCAAAGGTCGTATGCGTATGCGGGTTTTGCAAAAAAAAGATCTATGATAGTACTGATTCCGGTCTATGATAAAAATTTGTTTGTGGTGCAATGAGCCATATAATTCGTAATGAAGGTATAATGCGAAACGAAAAATATTGTACTTATATTTGTATCAAGAGTATTTAAAAAAATAACACACATGAAAAACTTATTTACAGATACTGCGAAGCAGGAAATACTGAACCGCATAGACGCACTGAAGCCCGACGCAAAGGCACAATGGGGAAAGATGAATGTAAACCAGGCCCTGCGCCATATGGCCATGGGCTTTGACATATCTACCGGTGAGCTGGACCCAACGGTAGGCAAGGTGCCGCCTATGCCTAAATGGTTGTTCAAGTTCTTCCTGCTGAATTTAAAACCGCCGAAGGGCACGGCAGAGACATTTACCGAAATAAATATGGTGGCCAACCATATAGAGCCCAACGATTTTGAAATGGAACGGCGCAACCTGAAAGCAGCCATAGAAAAATTTTCAAAAGCCACATCGCTGGTGCCGGAGAATAAGATAGCCGGAAAATTCAGCAAAGACGACTGGGGTAAGCTGAGTTATAACCACTGCGACCACCACCTGCGCCAGTTTGGGGCGTAGGCGAGGGGAGGGTAGCAGGTTTACCATAGCATTAAAGAAAGGGTACAAGCGGTCCCCGGCAGCGCCCGGGGACCGCTTGTTTTATCTTTTTTTTGAAAAAAATAACATTAGATGCTAAGTGATTTTAAATCATGCAGTAACGCGCCTGCCTGCCTCGTAAAACAGCGCCCTGCCGCGCCTGCACAAGCTGAGACTAACATAAATGACGTAGTTATTGCCTATTTTTACATGCAGTGACCCGAATATAACGGGTAAAATGTGAAGCGCGAAAATATGCAGGGAAGAATGGACTATTTACCCCGAGATTTTAGCCATTCACATCATTTATTTGCACTGTCATTTTTGCTTTTTATAATTTTAAACCACTAACCAAAAATCCTTCTGAATGCATAGAGAAATGATCCGCCGCCCCCGTTATCTGTTTGACCGCGCCCTTGGTGTAATTATCAACCTTTACATTATAGTGGCTATTGTGTACATAATAGACCAGATAGTGACGAAGGTAGCGTAAGAATGAACCGCCCCGAAAAACCTTAGGCTGCCCTATGCAGCCTTTTTTTATGTGATAAAGGAGCGAGAATAACAATTCATCAATCCAACGAGGTGTTAATTGCGTATGTAAAATAACATCGGAATAACAAGAAATGTGGCGGCGCAAATGAAACCTCAAGTAAATTCGCATTTAATGACCGTACTGGCAGCAATAAGGGTATTTAACGGAGTAGCTTGTCCGAAATGCAAGAAAAAAGTTACCATCAATTTTGACAGCGACACCCTGTTTGCCCCTTTTCACGGTTTCCATAATATTACACATACCAATGAGTGCTGTACTGATTTTCATGAGGAGCTGAACAACCATATAGCCATGCATGTAATAGGCCGAACGGGCGAGCATGAACTGGTAGAAGCCCTGAGCCGGTATAAAGAAACAGCCTGAGCCGCAGGCCTGTATGTATTCACCCCATAATAGGGCTTATTCACCTCGTTTATTTGGCAGCAGACGCATGGCCGGGTAATTTTACATCCATAAACTATTAATAATGATAACCTTACTGCTCATCAGCGTTTTTCTGAAAAAGCGCGAATTTTTCAACCAGGCCTTTGTATCCCTAAAGAAACGATACGCATTAGTACCCGTAAAATAGTTTTAGAAGGGTTGTGTAGTGTATGAATACCAGGGCTGCTTTAGGGCAGCCTTTTTTGTGTACTACCTTTTACGGATGAGGCAATCGATGAGCCGTAAGCAACCCGCAATGATGAAAAAGACCAGTGCGAAAGATAAAGCGACCCCGGTAGCAGATGAATTGGCAACCAGGGCCAGCAGATAAAAGACAGCCGCTATAAAGCCCAGTATCAGGAAGGTGATCATTGACTTGTTCATGGTGCACAGTATTTGCCTAATTTTCAGATAAATATTGTGCCAAGGCATATATGGGTGTGAGTGCATGAATTTACGCCCGGTATGGATGCTTCTTTTTAAGCCCTTTACGAATGCCTGATATAACTACCGATAACAGGGTAAGAGAGGCAACTATGATGCTAAATAACAGGCAAAAATAGGTGAGGCTAGTATGACCATATTTTACTGCTGCTTCTTTAAGCATAGACGGAAAAAAAAGAAGAATGCCCAAGCTTCCCAATATGGCTAAAATTGTTCTTATCTTCATGTTGGTTATAATTTGGTTATCCGGCTTGTATCTACAAAGCTAAACTATATCTTAATGTGCTAAATGAGGGACTGTACTACTAAGGGCGGAGCAAAAAAATTCCCGCGCTAGCGGGAATTAAAAATCGCATTGATATTATTGATCATTTCTTGTTCAACAGCCTTTGCAGGACAGTGTTAATCACTGGCGCAAAAGCCACAAGCAAACTTACAACTTCTGGAGTCGTCATTGCTATACGCTTTGTGAACCCCATAGAAAACGACAATTTTTTTATGGGTTTCCTGTTTACGGCGACTATCCGTTTCGATAGAATTGGCAACAATCCAATTCCTTTGTCTTGTCGAATGGCAACAATCCATCCCCGCAGGAATCAATAAAGCAACTATCCTCATTTTATCCTTTTTATTTTTGCCGCGTTGACAAAAGTTTATTAATCCTATTTAACTATAATGTCTAATAACAAAAAAACAGAATTTATCGACATATTAAAGGTATGGCAAAATTTTGATTATCCGCGATCTTAATCCAATAATTTCCCAATGCCTTTTTAAACTCTACGTCAAAATGCAATTTTCTTCTACCTAAGTCAGCATGAGCATTGACAAAAGAAATGTATTTTGTTCTATAATGTCCATTGCATTATGTTAACGTAGGGTATTGCCATTGAAAAAGACATCGCTGATGCCTATGTAACCATAATCTAATTATAGAACGTTTACGGCGCGGAGGATATAGTTGAAGATTGCAAAATGAACTAAACTTATTTATCTTTCAGCAATTTAACTATTTCGTATAAGGCAGATGAAGTAATTACCTCCTCTTCTTTACCTATTGATACGTCTTTATTTAACTGGATCAACATCTCAATTATTTTATTACAAGAAGATTTGAAAAACTCAGAGTCATCATTTGCATATACTAAGTAGGGCATTGAATTAAGTATAGCATTTTTGTATCTCATCTGTTCATATAAAGACAAATAAACTCTCATCATTTTCAGGCAAAATGCGATAATAGAAATTGCAAGGGAGATAAGGATTACTCGTATCCCGATATCATATGATATTTCAAGAGTTGCATTATTAAAATCTGGTTTTAAACAACCCTCCATAATTAAAAAATAAAATATTATAATCGCAATTACAATTCCTAATGCAATACAAAAAAAGGTAATCACTTTTACCCAAAGTACGCTTAATTCATTAGTAAATACCTGTCTTACAGGTTCCAGTATTTTATTCAGTTTATCTATATTGGCATTTGGTTCACTTCTGCTTGGACCGCCTTTTTCGATAGGAGTACCACTGGTATTACCACTAATCGGTGGTACTTTTCCAGTGCCGATAGAACTATTTTGAGTATTTATAGATTTTTCCGCCATACTGTAATATGAACTTTTCTTCTGTTCTTATCACTTTCAAATGCTGTTGTATTGACACGTATTAAGAACTCAAAGGTTTTGTCAGTGGATAAAATAATAATCGGTTCTAAATTCTCCGCACCTGTCCCATACATTTTATAAAATGTAAATGTAAATTCTTGTCCTGCTTCTTGTGTAGTAGAAGTCCATGTATTAGGCTGATTCTTATCAGAAATTTGATCCGTAAAAACAAAATTAATCCTCCAGTTACTTAAAATATTCTGACCGGGATTATTAGCATTTTCTGCCCTAAAATCTATGGATATTTTACCTTCACTATTAAGTAATAGAAAAGTATCATTATACTCTAATAGAACAGTACTATTTTCATAAGTATGTACAACATTTGGCCTATTCATATCATCAGTATAAAATTTAGCTAAGATAATTGAACTATCAGTACCTCTGTAAAATTAATTCCTTTTTTAATGATTTTTTTATTCTTATCATTTGACACACTTATATCCTCTTATTTACAAATACAGATAAGAGGGGGAAATGGAGCATCAGAATTTTTGGGGTACATCCTACAATAGGGTATAGCTTAGGGCTATATAGGGTGAGGGGTGCCTTGTTTGTAATATGATAACAGGGTAGTATCTTGGGTGGAAATTCTGATATATGACTTCCGAAGAAAATGAACTTAAAAAGGATGAACAACAGTTGCTAGAAGACGCTAAGGATTTATTTTTTGAGATAACTGAATTTCTAGAAGGGACAATGGATTTGATCCTTGTAAGAGTTGCCATTACCCCTGGTCATCAAATTATGATTGCAGACCTTAAAAGAGTACTTTATCCTAAGAGCACTACCGGTGATACTCTTGACAATAGATTTGATACTGCACTTAAAGTGTTAAGAGCTTGGGATTTGATAGAGATTATTAATAATACGGCCATAAAACTATCTTCGGAAGGATACAAACTTTTGGAAATACTTAAGACAAAAGAGGAGTTAGAGAAACCTTATGCCACATTACTAACTCGGAAACAGGAAATGAGGGAAAACAAATTTAAACTCCTTCATCATCAAGTTATTAATGAAAGACTTCAGACAGAGTTAATTCCACTTGTAATGCAGAGTAATACTTCAACTATAACAACTAATAATATCATGAGGGTATTTGTGGGCCTTACAACCCTTTTTACCTTAATTACAGCAGGTACAGCTATTATGGATTTCAGTTATAAAAAATCTATGGATAAAGAAAGCTCCAATACAGACAAGCGTATAGAACAAAAAGACTCCACAATACAGCAGCTACAAGTATTAATTTCTCGAGAAGGGAAGGACACCACCTTTGTAAAAATCGTGAAATAGACAATTTCCATCACTCCAGGACACAGTCATTAGTTAAGGTTCATTATAGAAGCTGTATCAAGGAGCTTCTTGTTTTCAAGTACTTCTGCACTTTTTAAACTTTGAAATTACATTTTTGAAATATCTTTGATAAGTGGTATATTTGCTTTCCAACACTTGTTATTTAGGAGCCCACATATCAACGTGGGTATATATGGAAAATGGCTAATCACTATTTTTCTAAAAATGGCAAGTGTTACACTTGGAAATTCAGACAATGTGTTTACCAACCAAAGCGAGGACTTACTATCTGCGCCAAGAAGGTAACAATACTGAAATTCCCTGTTGAAGTACCTTGTCATTACTGCGGCTGTTGTCAGTGATGATAGCTTGCAAGTACAGGAAATACAGGATCACCTAACCGTGATCCTTTTTCTGTTTTATACCACTTATCAAAGAACTTTCTATTACGTAACATACTTAAAGCTCAATAGTAGCAAGAGTAAATGTTCTATAATTTACATTATGTTAAGTAAAACAAAACCGCAAATAGTGAGGGTAAGTACCTCAGGTAAATAGTTATGGTGCGTTTGGGGCTATGAGGCTTAGGATCGATACACCCTATTTGTAGAGGCCGGTGAAATTATCTGAAGGTGTACCCTGCATATCCGGTAAACTATGAACCGGCCGCGTGAGCGAGCGAATGGTTGTGTATACGGGTGGCTTAGCAGAAAACTCCCGGACTACCCTGTAAAATATAAAATCTAGGCGCTTCCATATCATACACATTTTTTCTATTTTTATCGTCAAACGTCTTTCTTATGAATAAGTATATAGCATTATTACTGCTGGCCGGTGCTCCCCTCGGGCTTTGGGGCCAGGACCGTGCGGCCGATTCGGCCTGGGTAATGACCCACTATACCAAGAAAGAAGTAAACATACCCATGCGCGACGGCATAAAGCTGTTTACCACCATATATGCGCCCACGGCACCCGGAAAACACCCTATACTGATGATGAGGACACCCTATTCGTGCGCGCCATATGGCGAGGAATTCTCGAAAATATGGACAAACCCCAGGATGAAATACGCCCGTGACAACTATATACTGGTAATGCAGGACGTGCGCGGCACCTATATGAGCGAGGGCGACTTTGTGGATGTGCGGCCATACAAGGTGCATAAAGAGGATGATAAGGATATAGATGAGTCGACAGACAGCTACGATGCCATAGACTGGCTGGTAAAACATTTGCCGAATAATAATAAGAAAGTGGGTGTATACGGTATATCATATCCCGGTTTTTATGCCACTATGGCTGCCATGTGCGGCCACCCGGCCCTGAAAGCGGTAAGCCCCCAGGCACCGGTAACCGAGTGGTTCATAGGCGACGACTTTCACCATAACGGGGCATTTATGGAAATGGACGCCTTTGGTTTTTACAGCGGTTTTGGCAAGCCAAGGCATGGGCTTACTACTAAAGGAAAGACTGGTTATCAATTTACTACAAAGGATAACTACAAATTTTATTTAGACATTGGGCCTATAAAGAACCTGGCCAGAATACTGGGGGATTCGGTAGCATTCTGGACCGACCTGTATGCCCACCCCAACTATGACGAATGGTGGCAGACCCGCAATACCCGCAGCCATGTGATGCACATACCTGCCAATGTGCCCACCCTGGTAGTAGGCGGCCTCTTTGACGCCGAAGACTGCTATGGCGCATGGAATCTGTACAAGGCCATAGAACATAAGGCCAGAAACAATAATAAGCTGGTAATGGGCCCGTGGGTACATGGCGGCTGGGCAAAGACCACCGGTGAGTACCTGGGCAACATAAGGTTTGGTAATAAAAACAACTCTGAGTGGTACCAGGCAAATGTGGAAAAACCGTTCTTTGACCGCTACCTAAGAGGCGTGAAAAATGCTAAATATATAAAAGAAGCTACTGTATTTTTCAGCGGTGAAAACGAATGGCACACATTTAATAAATGGCCACCTGAGAATGAGCAGCCCCGAGCCATGTACCTGCATGGCAATGGTAAACTGGACTGGCAGCTACCCTACCCGGACGATGAGATAAAATACAATAAATATGTAAGTGACCCGGAAAAACCGGTACCGTATGTAGAAGGTGTACACTCCCACCGCCCCAGCGAATATATGGATGATGACCAGCGTTTTGCGGCACGCAGAACAGACGTATTGGTGTTTCAAACAGATACGCTGACAAGAGATATGACCCTGGCCGGGCCGGTGATAGCAGACCTTTATGCATCTATATCTACCACAGATGCTGACTTTGTGGTAAAACTGATAGACGTATTCCCCGATAATTTTGTGTACAAAGACAGCACAGACGGCAAGGGCAGCGGCAAAGAGTATGTAATGGGCGGCTACCAGATGCTGGTGAGGGGTGAGATAATGCGGGGCAGGTACCGCAACAGCTATGAGCACCCCGAACCGTTTGAGCCCTTCAGGATAACAGAGGTGGAATACAAATTGCCCGATGTGGCGCATGTGTTCAAAAAAGGGCACCGTATCATGGTGCAGATACAGAGCAGCTGGTTTCCGCTGGCAGACCGTAACCCGCAGCAGTTTGTGGACATATACCATTGCAGCGCGGCAGACTTTGTAAAAAGTGAGATAAAGATATACTCGAGCAATGCCCATCCGTCGAGTATCATATTGCCGGTGGTGAGGTAAAGGTTTGGCACAGATTTGATAAAATGATAAACCCACAATATGAAGAAGCTATCTGTAATATTACTTGTGCTACTGCTGCCCACGCTGCTGGCCGCGCAGAGCGACCAGCACAATACTATGTTCATGTATAACAAGCTGGCATATAATCCCGCTTATGCCGGCAGCAGGGATATAACCTCTATCAGTGCCATATACAGGGACCAATGGGACGGTATAGACGGCGCGCCCAAAACCATGAGCATATCCGGCGACGCACCTGTGGGCAGTTATATGAAGCCATTCAGAAAGGTGGCCGTGGGGGCATCACTTACCAGCGAAAGACTGGGTGTGGAAACGAATATCGTTATCAAGGCCTACTATGCCTACCGCATACCGCTGAAGCGATCGGTGATATCTTTCGGGCTGTCAGGTGGTGGAAGTTTCTATAGCGCTGCGTACAACAAACTAAATATTTACCAGCTCAACGATCCTAATTTCTCTTACAACATCAGGAACTCCTTCCTGCCCAACTTCGGGGCAGGCGCATACTGGTGGGGCGATAATTATTTCGCGGGGTTCTCTGTACCCAATATGCTGGAAGACTATTATGACAAGAAGGAAGTAAAAGTGAACAATAAAATAGCAAGACAGATAAGGGGCTATTATATAAACGGGGGCTATGTGTACGACCTGAATGAGACCATAAAGCTGATGCCGCAACTGCTGGCAAGGTATGCCGTGAACGGGGACTACAAGCTACCTTTCAGCGCTGATATTAATATATCTGCAGTGATGTATGACAGGTTCATGGCCGGATTTACATACCGTACTGATAAATCTTTTGAAGTGATACTGCATGTGCAGGCTACTAAGAATATAAATGTGGGGTACTCATACGACTACATGCTCTCCGGCCTGAACGGCTACAATGGCGGCACTCATGAACTGGTGGTGGGATACGACCTTGTCAGGGATAATTCGAAATACCAAACACCGAGGTTCATAAAGAAATTTTAAAGCGCTGCCCTATGAAACGACTATCTTATTTCCTGGCCATAACGCTGACACCACTTCTGTTCTTTACCGCCTATGCAAAAGAGAACAAAGACCTGATGCGCGCCAACTATTACTACGCGCACTATGCCTATCACGATGCCATACCCTACTTTGAGAAGGTAGCCGGGCAGCTCAACGATCCGCAGGTATACGCGCAAATGGCTGACTGTTACAGCGTGACAGGTGATATAATGAAAAGCGCGGACGCATACGCAAAGGCAGTAGCTATACCGGGCTGCGCCGATGCTGTGAAGCTGAAGTACGCACAGCTACTGATGCAGATGACAAAATATGATGAGGCCGCCAAATGGCTGAAAGAATACCAGAAGACCAATAATAAAGATGTACGTGTTGCTAACCTGATCGCCGCATGCTCGTCTGCGGAGGCTGTTTTGCAGCGTATACCTCCGGGTACGGCTACCCTGCTGCCTTTTAATACAGATGGATCTGATTTCGCACCTGCCATGTTTAAAGGAATGCTGGTGTTTGCAAGCGATACCGCCATCGATATCAAAAAGAAGACCGATAGCTGGACCGGGAGATCTTATTATAATATATACAGTATACAAAGCGCCGGGCCGGGCCAGTACGGCAGCGAGTTCAATATGCTTACCGGCAGTAAAGGCGTGAATATCAAGTACCATACCGGGCCATGTACATTTACCGCAGACGGCAAGCAGATGTATTTTACACGCAGCCGCTACCAGGATAAATTCCTGGGCAAGAAATCTATAGCCAACAAAGACAGCGTGGTACTGCTGGAAATAATGATAGCCAGCGACTATGATACCGGCAGCAGGAAGTTCAAAACAATAACACCATTCCAGTATAACAGCGAAGATTATTCGGTAGCCCACCCTTCGGTAAGCCCCAATGGCAAGTTGCTGGTGTTCTCATCCAACATGCCCAAGGGCGCGGGCGGTTCTGATCTGTATATATGCAGGAAAATGAATACCAGGTGGTCTAAGCCTCAAAGCCTGGGCAATACGATCAATACAGAGGGGGAAGAAGTGTTCCCGTATTGGGCAGACAGCGCTACATTGTTCTTTTCATCAGACGGGCATACAGGGCTGGGCGGGCTGGATATATATAAGAGCAGGTATGATGCCGTGGCAGGTACCTTCTCGGCACCGGAAAACATAGGCACTCCTATCAATTCGTCTTATGACGATATATCGCTGGCGCTGTATGCCGATGGCAGGAGCACCTACTTCTCATCAAACAGGCCGGCTGCCAAAGGAAGTGATAATATCTATTATTACAAGCGGGAAAAGATATACCTGAAACTGGAGGTGCAGGACTCGGTGACGGGGCTGCCTATAGCGGCGGCAGGTATCTCTATGGATGGCACACCAGATAAACATACTGACAGAACAGACAATAACGGCAGCTACTTTACACAGCTATACCCCGAGGAGCAGTATGCCATGCGTGTGAACAAAGACGAATACGGATCTAAACAACTGACGATAACCGCCGCGGGCACCAAAGAAACCGATACCATTTACAGCACCGTAAAACTATATAAGCCGGTACCCCCGCCCCGGGATACTATGCCGAAAATAGAGCCGGTGCCACTGGTTGTGAAAACAAAGAATGTAATGGACACACCCGGTATCGGCACATTTGAGCTAAACGAAATATATGAGCTGGGGCATTTTTATTACGAGTATAATAAATCAAACCTTACAGAGGTACATAAGGTGTTCCTGGATACGCTGCTCACACAAATGAGGCGGCACCCCACCATGTGCATAGAAATAAGGGCGCATACAGATTGCCGCGGATCAGAGGCCTATAACAAAATACTTTCTGAGAACAGGGCACTGTCTGTGGTCGATTTCCTGGTGAAGAACGGTATCAGCCGCCGCAGGCTCACCTATCTCGGATTGGGGTACAGCATGCCCAGTGTGAACTGTAAGTGTGAAGAATGTACCGAGGAGCAGCATTATCTGAACCGGCTGCTGGAATTCAAGGTGATGAAACTATAATTGCAATCACATATTTTTTCATTTCATAAATAGGGGTTATTTTTTACTCTGTTGTCTTACTTATAAAATAATAGGTTGGCAGAAGCTATTATCTTTAACCCTATTCTTCCTGATTTGCTAATGGATAAAGGTTCGGCCGGCAATGAGCAGAAGGCCGATGAGGCCAGTTTTGAGACAGTTTTTAAAACTCATTTTAAGAACCTGCACTCTTATGCCACAACGATAGTAAGGGATGAGGTTGTTGCCGAGGAAATAGTACAGAATGTTTTTTTTAAGCTTTGGGAGCGGAGGGATAAGATAAATATAGAACAGTCGATAGCGGCCTATTTATACAGATCGGTATATAATGAGAGCCTGAACTTTCTGAAGCATATGAACGTGAAGGCGAGCCACCAGGCCCATGTGGCGAGACAGAACGCGATAACTGACGCAGATACAGATCCGGCTACAGTAAGAGAGTTGAGGCTGAAAATAGACGAAGCGATAAAAGACCTGCCCGAGCAATGCCGGACCGTGTTTCAGATGAGCAGGTTTGAAGGAATGAAGTACCTGGATATAGCAGACAGGTTAGGTATATCGGTAAAGACAGTTGAAAACCAGATGGGAAAAGCGCTGAGGGTGATGCGAACGAAATTATCAGACTATTTGCCTGTACTTGCTTTTGTATTGATAACCATAAAATTGACCCCATGAACAGAGAGATGAGTGACGAAATGCTGGTAAAATACCTGCTTGGGGAGGCCTCCGATGCCGAAAAAAGCGAGGTACAGGACTGGATTGGCAGAAGCGAAGCAAATAAAAAAGAGTTCTACGGGTTCAAGCTTTTATGGGATGAGAGCCATGCACTGGCGGCATGCAGCATAGCAGACGAAAATGCGGCATGGACAAGATTTAAACAACGCACACAGACCAAGACAATAGCATTACCATCGCCATACCGGTGGATAAAGGCAGCAGCGGCAATACTGCTGCTGGCAGGCGGTAGCCTTACAGCTTATTACCTTACCGGCGGGCATAATGACCGGCAGCAGGTGGCAGCAAGCTATCACCCCGCCGAACCGCCGGTAAACAAGGCATTTCCCGGCAAGGTGGCAGAGACCACCGAACCTGCGGCAGTAGCTGATGTGACTACCGTGCCGGGTGCTTCGGCACCGGTGGCGACAACCAAAAGCATGGTAAAGAAAGAAAAAGCGGTAAACAAGAAAAGCATAACGAAGGATGTAGCTGTAAAAGAGAAGAAGACATTTATGAAGGAGGAATTTAAAAACCCGTTGCAGAATAATTATAACCATACAAAGGAGTTCATTTGCAATGCTACCCCCTGCCCTCTTGAGATATGTATCATCCAGACAGTGAAGTGCCCCGATGGAGGAGCTTCGCCCGTCATATCTACCTGCAGTGTGCTGGAACCCGACGAATCAGGCCAATTAAGGTATAAGGCTTTTGATAAAATAACTAAAAACTGCAAGGCCACTATCAATGAGATAAGGATAAGGCAGGTGAATACAGGCGAAACAATAGTGCTGAACGCGGATTCGAAGCCTGCCACGGCTGAAGATTTTTTCAGCTATATAACAGGGCAGAAAAAGGGAGATATATTAGCAGGGATATTTCATTCTGACTGTGATAATCAGACAGATGACTGTGGCCTGACGTTTGATAACAACTACGGGAAGCTGATTTTACAGTGAGTATACGCGTAATACCTACCCGGCAAAAGGTTAAAAAAAAACAAAAAAGTGACCGATAACTAAAATTTTTATTTACTTTTAAAACCAAAAAACAACCAGTATGAAAAAAGTGTTCCTTACACTATTTTGCCTCTCATTAGGCATAGTAACGTTGAAAGCCCAGGACAAGAAAGCTCCTGCACCTGCACCACCTCCAGCACCAGTAGGCGCTCCAGCCCCTGCGGCAGCACCGGCTCCGGATCCGGACGCGGGCGAATTCAAATTCAAAGAAACAACCCATGACTATGGCGAAGTGCCTGAAGGTCCATTGGCTGAGACAGACTTTGAATTCAAGAACGTAGGCAAGAAGCCTATTATCATTTCTGAAGCGCATGGCTCATGCGGCTGTACTGTGCCTAAATGGCCACAGGAGGCTATACTGCCAGGCAAGAAAGGTGTTATCCATGTAGCCTATACCACACAGGGCCGCCAGGGTATGATCATGAAAGATGTTACGATCAACTCTAACGCAAAACAGCAGCCAATGGTATTGCATATCCGTGGTACTGTAAAGCCAAAACCAGTTGATCCTAATACTACTCCGGCAGGCAACACACCTCCGCCAGCAGCAGCAGGTCACTAATATTAATTGCATATTTGCATGGATCCCCCGGTATTACCGGGGGATTTTTTGTTACTATTGTACCTCCCACCTATGGCAGGAACAAAGTACCATACCCGCATGCTAACTGTTGCCCTTGTGCTTGCAACTATATTTACCGGCCTTACCCGTATCAATGCCATAGCACAAGACCGGGGAATGTATACCTTCAGGCAGGGCTATACCATACGCTCTTTGCTTCTGAAGAAATCGCCGCCCTGCTTTTATTATCAAAAGCTGAATCATGCAGATGCCCGCATATCCGATAAAATAATCAGGGGGAGCATTTATGCATCCGTGTACAATGTGGCTATTGGCGCCGGCCTCACGATGTCGTCAGAGCAGGTGACCATGTGGTATAAGAAGGACAAGTTTACCATAAGGGCAATATTAGACCAGTATGAACGGTCGTTTACCACAGCCCCGGTAATAGACAAAGACCTGTTTATCATCAACTATCTTGGCCACCCCTACCAGGGAGCTGTCTACTATAATTGCCTCCGGTCGCAGGGGGCCAACGAGTGGCAATCAGCACTGTTCTGCGCCGGCCATTCACTGCTGTGGGAATATGCCTGGGAAGGAGGTATAGAACAGCCCAGTATACAGGATATAATAGTGACCCCGATAGCAGGCGCATTGCTGGGCGAACTGAGCCATGTGCTTACCGTAAAGATGGCACGGAACGGGTTCAGATGGTATGAAGTGGTGATCGTATGCATCATAGACCCGGCATATGCTGTGAATAACGGTTTCAGAACCCACGAACGCTGCAAGTAAAATGATTAAAAACAATTGAAGTATCTGCAATTCTATTATTAACATTAACTACCTGATAATAAAATACCGTTAAATAACGGTATTTTATTATGCTATATCGTGCATAATTTGCTACGGTAATTTATTCCTTCAGACTGGCATTTGAATAATGTTTCTTCACTTTCCTTTATCTATTCATTATGACAGCAGAAAAAAATATACAGGTAGACTCCAAAGAAGAGGGCTTAAAAAAACTGGCAGCCAGTTTAATTTTAAACGCAATTGAAACCTCATGCGAAGACAGGAATGAATTTAATGATGCTTTCAAATTTTTTATCAATGAAAAACATCGTGACAATTCTGATACTCTTTTTTGGAAAGACATGAACTTATTAACTTCAAGAAACATATTGATCATTGGCAATGGCGCTACAATGGACGCTCTCGGAAAGTCACAAAAGGCTGAGGATTTAGCAAATGAAATAATTGCTAAAGTGAAAGTTAAATACGGTGATCCGCTGGTAAAAAGACAAATTGATAGGTTGAAAACAGCTTATGACTTAAATGAGGCTGATTTTGAAACCAAACTAAGCGCATGTGCCGCCTTGGACGAGGAATTTGTTAGAAAAGAATTGAAAGCGGCCTTGAACTATAAATATATCCCAAGTAGGTTTTACGAGATAGTTGGTCATCTCTTCAAGCATAGATATATAGATGTGATAATAAATTTTAATCATGATGAAATTCTCGATGAGATAATAAAGGAAGAACTTAATGATTCAGATTACAATCACATTTTTTTTGATGGCCATTGCCCTGTAATAGACGATGGCAGCAAAGTAACGGAATTGCTGAAGGTACCAATATATATTAAACCGCATGGAACAATAAGCTATGACAACAGCATGCTTTTTACCAAAGAACATTATCATAACGAGGCATCCGGATTAAAGAAGTTCTTACATTATATTTTCACGGCAAAGTATAGAGAACCTCATGAAAGAGACCCTAAATTGCTGGATTTAAATATTATTGTTGCAGGATGTAGATTGGCCAGTTCTGAACTCAATCAGATAATGGACGATGCACTAATGGAACGTAGGGGTATTTGCGAAAATATTGCAAACATGTTTGTTTTTGATACTTCTGAAAAGGAGGATTTTCTCTATGATCATAATCCGAATGCTTATGCAAAATATAAAAATTTCGGTCAATTATTCGGATCTGAAATTGAAGATAAAACTGATAGAAGTGAATCTCGTGTAGAATTACAGGATAAATCATACAAGATATCAAATGAATATATTTTACATGGCAACTTCCACTATTTTAAAGTTGATGAAGACAATACATTAGGAAATCAATTTCAAAAATTATCAAGTCAAATAGAATCTTTTACAAGTGACTTTCCCCCGAAAAATAGAAAATCCCTATCTGGACATGACAAAATACTGAAAAGAGGTATTGCCAGGCATTTGCTTATTAGTGAATTATTCTGTCAACCAAACGCAAATTATAGGTTTTATTCAAAAAATAGATCAGAAAAAACTGATGATATATTTATTGAAAAATCAGGAGACGAAATTAATATCTACATCGAAGAAGTTGTATATAAATTAGATGATAAGAAAGAACTAATTAAGTCAGATAAAAATAATTTGTTTAAACAAAAAAAGGCAAAAAGTGAAACTGATCGGGAAAGTAGTAGTATAGAGTTTATATCTTATTGTAAGTCTCGCACAATTATTGAAATTATTATTCTTGGACTGCAAAGCAGGGAGTTGCTGAATATTACTACAATTAAAGAAAGCAGAGCAGGAAAATACTATCAGCTCTATGTTGAGAATTCGAATTATTTAATAAACGACTATCATCTAGAGGATAAGCAGTATGAGGCCGTTTCTTTAATAGACTTATTAAAAGTGGTTGGTTACAAGAAATATAAAGGCTATACAAACGAAACATTTCAGTTTGCCCCTGAGCAAGGTAAAACAATATTAAAAAAAGGGAAGCCCACTGAAAAAGAAATTGATTTTACAGTACTTGTTAAGGAAATACCAAGACTCGAAAAACTTGATGTAAAAATTGTTTCAAAATATTTTAAAGCTATCAAGAATAGCATAAACTACAATATAAAACCAAAATTTAGAGAATATAAACTTACAAATGTAAGTTTCAATAGCATTAGGAATAGTAACCTATTGAATTCGGACATTAAATACCATTATAATTTCAGTAAATTTTTTAGAGAAACGGACACGTATGGTTTTAATAATTGGAATGTTCTTTTAGCCATTGCCGAAAGGGGTGAGTTTATTAAGAATTATTTAGTAGACAGTGTCTTTTCGCAAGACATAGAATCTCATAAGTATATTAGCTTAGTTATTGCTGATTATTGCTTAGGCGAATCGTCACAAACAGTTAATCATTTATCAAAAGTGAACCTTATTGATTCTGATAGTGCTAATGCACATAAATTAGATAATATCCCAGCAATACCATTTTGGCTCCACAATCAACACATGTTTCTTTTCTTGGATGTTAAACAGAATGTGGAACCAACCCTTGTAGGTGGGATACATTATGAGAGTAGACTGCTTTCAAAAAATGTTTGTCCTGTATTTATCACAAATGATAATAAGGAAGATCTTAGGGTGATGCTAACCACTTTCATTGAATATTGGACGAAAGGACATCTCCATCGGAATACGTCTCTTTATAAACAAAAAATCGCAAATATCTGCATGCGAAACGGCAATAAACTCCCGGATTTTTATAATCCTATTTATGACGAACCCACATTCACTGAAATTCAGAAATTACTATTTAGACAGGTATATAGCAAGGTTTATCCTGGAAAGGAACCTCTAGAAGAATGCCTTACAATAATAGAGCACAGAGAATAAAATTACATTTTAAACGTATTTTTTACTCTATTGTTTAATCTAGTTCAATTATGATGTCTTCTTATAGTTGAATATAGCCCAGCTATTAAAAAATACGGCCATTGCCGCTATAATCAGGAAATGTATTTTAATATCGGCAAACCTGCTGCCCTTCAGCACTACCATGCGCAGCACATCTATGAAATAAGTAACAGGGTTGGCTCGGGCTATCCATTGCGCCCAGGCCGGCATACTGTCTACAGAGGTAAACAAACCGCTCATGAGGATGAAGATCATCATAAAGAAGAAAGCAAGGGACATGGCCTGCTGCTGCGTATCTGAATAAGTAGAGATAAGCAGCCCTATACCCAGCAACGCTATAAGGTAAACCGACAGGAACGAATACATAAGCAGCAATGAGCCTACGGGTACAATATGATATACAAACCTGGCTACACCAAACAGGCCCAGCGAAAAAACGAATATACCGATGACCCAAAAAGGGATAAGCTTACCCAGTATAAAAATATGCTTCTTTATGGGCGTCACATTGATCTGCTCTATAGTACCTGCTTCTTTCTCCTTAACAATGTTCAGCGCGCACATATATGCACCTACCATGGTAACGAGAATTACCAATATACCGGGCACCATAAAGAACGGATAATTCAGCAGCGGATTGAACCAGTTGCTGCCGGTTACTTCTATTGTGGGCATGGGCTCTGTGCGCATAGGTGGCAGCCAGTCTACCCGTATATCCCCGTTAAACTTAGCTATTATCCCCGAAAGGTATGCGCTGCCTACAGATGCCTTGGTACCGTTGATAGAATTGGCCGCTATGAAAAGGCCTGCTTTGTCTTCTGTTACAAGCTTTTTCTCAAAGTCTTTTGGTATCTCAAGGATAATGTCTGACCTGTCTTTCTGAAACTGCTGAAAAGACTCCTGGTAGCTACTGCTGAAATCGTTGAGCCGGAAATAGCCGGATGCAAGGATCTTATCAGCCAGCTTTTTTGAGAATGATGAATGATCGTGGTCTACGATAGAAATATTGATATTCTTGATCTCATAGTCTGCGGCCAGGGGCATCACTAATAGCTGGATCACAGGCAGTGCTATAATAAGCCGCAATATGGTAGCATTGCGGAATATCTGCCGGAATTCTTTCTGCAATAAAAATTTCAGTGTCCTCATGCCAGCCTGTTTTTAAATTTTTTGATACTTAATAAGAGTAGGAAAACCGTCATACCCAGGAGTATGAGCGTTTCTTTCCAGATGGCCGCAAGGCCTAATCCTTTTATCATAATAGACTTGATAATGATATAGTACCACTTAGATGGGATAATATTGGCTATGACCTGCAGCGGCCTGGGCATATTCTCTAATGGGAACATAAAGCCCGTAAGCATCATGGTAGGCAGCAACATACCCATAAGCGAGACAAGCATAGCCGTCTGCTGGGTATCTGTGATATTAGAGATCAGCAGGCCCAGTGCCAGCGCGCAAAGGATAAATACCGAACTCTCTACATAGAGCAGGAAGATACTCCCGTTTATAGGCAGCCCCGCCAGCGTAGTGCTCATCAGCAGTATAATGGTAAGATTTACCAGCGACAGTACAAAGTATGGCACGGCTTTACTGATCACCACCATGATAGCGCTGAATGGCGACACAAGCAATACTTCCATAGTGCCGCTCTCCTTTTCCTTTACTATAGACACAGACGTCATAAGTACACTCACCAGCAGCAGCACTAATGCCATAACACCCGGCACGAAATTGTACACTCCTTTCAACTCCGGGTTGTAGATCATGCGTACATCGGTATTTATCTGCATGGGGGGCTGCTTGCCGTTCATCAGTTCGGCCTGGTAGCCCATAATAATGTTGGTGGCATAGTTGGTCAGCGTGCTGGCCGTGTTGGGGTCTGAGGCATCGGCTATGATCTGTACCTGTGCCTTATTGACATGGGTGAGGTCGTCGTTAAAATGTACCGGGAAAACAATCGCCAGTTTTACCTTGCCCGATCTGAATGCGTCTTCCACCTGACCCTGGCTCATCAGTATTTTATCTATCTTAAAATTGTCGCTGGCAGCCAGTTTGTCTATGATGCGGTGCGAGGCTGCGTCGTTGGCATAGTCGCAGATCACTATCCTTGAGTCCTTGATCTCATTGGTCAAAGCAAACCCAAACAGGATGATCTGCGCTATCGGCATCCCGAACAGCAGTAACAGTGTTTTCGGGTCGCGAAACACATGGTAGAATTCCTTTCGTACAAAAGTCAAAAATTGTTTCATATTCAGTCCGCTTTGCGCTTTGCCCCTCTTGCCAGTTCAAAGAACACTTCGTCCATTGTTGCTGCCGAGAAATGTTTTTTCAGATTTGCCGGCGTGTCCAGCGCCTTTATCACCCCATCCACCATCATAGATACCCGGTTGCAGTATTCTGCTTCGTCCATATAATGTGTAGTTACAAATACGGTAATTCCCCTGTCTGATGCGGCATAGATCAGGTCCCAGAACTGCCGCCGGGTTACAGGGTCTACCCCACCCGTGGGCTCATCAAGAAATACGATCCTGGGGTCGTGAACAATGGCTACGGAAAATGCCAGTTTCTGCTTCCAGCCCAGCGGCAGAGAACTTACCAGTTGGTTGGCCACACTTTCCAGTCCCAGTGTCTTTACCAGGCTCTCGCTTTTGGTTTTTATTTCTATGTCACTAAGTCCGTATACACCACCAAAAAACCGGATATTCTCTTTTACCGTGAGGTCTTCATAGAGCGAGAATTTCTGGCTCATATAACCTATGTTCTTTTTTATCTGCTCGGTTTGCCTGTATACATCAAAGCCGGCGATAGTAGCATGACCCGACGACGGTATAGACAGCCCGCACAGCATGCGCATAGCGGTGGTTTTACCCGCGCCGTTTGCCCCCAGGAAACCGAATATCTCACCCTTGTACACATCAAAAGTGATCTCATTGGCAGCAACAAAATCGCCAAAGCGTTTAGTAAGTTTATCCGTCTTTATTACTACTTCGGTTGTCATGTTCAGTTCATCAGGTTAATAAAGCAATCTTCAATAGTGGGGGTAACCGGCTTTAGTTCTACATGCCCGTGTTTATCTTTCAGATATCCCATTAATGCATCCGTTGTACTGCTCTTAGACAATGTTATATGGTGGTATTCGCCAAAGGCATTGCAGCTCGTTACCTCCTTATTCGCGCGCAGGTCTTTGAGCAGTTTGCTCATGTGATCAGATTTTACGGCATACAGCTTTTCGGGGTAGCCGGCTATTATCTTGTCCGGTGTATCTATAGACATAATATGGCCGCCCTGTATCAGTGCTATCCGCTCACATAGCGTTGCCTCATCCATGTATGGGGTGGATACCAGTATGGTAATACCCTGCTGCTTCAGATTCTTCAGCATATCCCAGAATTCTTTTCTCGATACCGCATCCACACCCGTTGTGGGCTCATCTAAAAACAATACTGTTGGTTTATGTATCAGCGCGCAGCACAGTGCCAGCTTCTGCTTCATACCACCCGACAGTTTACCCGCGCGGCGGTCTTTAAACGGTTCTATCTGTATATAAATGTCTTTGACAAGGTCATAATTCTCTTCTATGGTGGTGTTAAAAACAGTAGCGAAGAAACGCAGGTTCTCTTCTACGGTAAGATCCTGGTACAGTGAGAATTTACCGGGCATATACCCTACGTGCCTGCGTATAGCCTTGTAATCATTCACCACATCATGACCGTTAACGCTGGCACTGCCACTATCCGGCAATAGCAGTGTGGTGAGTATGCGAAAAATGCTGGTCTTGCCCGATCCGTCAGGCCCTATCAGCCCGAAGAGTTCGCCCTGCTCCACGGAAAAAGACACATCATCTACAGCCTTTACCGTGCCTTTGTTATACGTCTTCGTTATGTTATTCAGCACTACGTCTGCCATGGCTTATTGAAATTTTATTTCACCGTACATCCCTATTTTGTAGGTGCCGTCGTTCTTTACCTTTACTTTTATGGCGTAAACCATATTAGCTCTTTCATCTTTAGTCTGTATGGTTTTGGGTGTAAATTCCGCCTTGTCATTGATCCACGTTATCGTGCCTTCGGTATGCTTCATTGTTCCATCGCCCGCGTCTGTTGATACATCCACCTTCTGGTCCAGTTTCACCTTTGCCAGCTGGTTGCCGGTTATGTATGCGCGCAACACTATAGTGCTCATGTCTGCGATCTTGTACAAGGCTTTGCCTGTCGCGGTCATTTCGTGTGCTTCGGCATACTTGGTGAGCACGGTGCCGTTTACGGGGTTAATAATAACACACTTGCGTAATTGGTCATTCAGCTCTTCTACCTGCACCAATATGGGTGATACGTCCTTTGTAATACCATTTGATGATATGTTAAGCGACGATCGCTGGGCCTCTATCTGCTTGTGCAGCACACTTATGCTTGCGTTGATGTCGTCCAACTGTTTCTGCGTGGCCGCGTCGCCTTTCACCAGGTTTTCCATTCGGGTGCGTTCTTTCTCAGCAGTATTCAGTTGCGCCTCCAGCGATGCCAGTTGCACGGCCACATCAGGCCTTTTGCTCAGCAGCGCGCCGGCCTGCATTTCCATCTGCTTCTTCTTCAGGTATAGCTGGGTACTGTCTACATAGCCTATCACATCCCCGGCTTTCAGTACCTGTCCTTCCTGTATATTAAATTGCTCTAAAGCACCCGTAGCCTGGGCAGAGATGATCGTCTCTTCTGCTTCAAAAGAGCCCGAAGCGTCAAACTTATTTTTGCCGTTGTCGCAGGCGCCTGTAAGCAGTATAAGGCCTGCTGCGCTTGCTGTTAATATGATCTTACGCATTGTCTGTGTGTTTTATTTATTGTATCTCTTAAAATTAGTTGCCGGATGTTGTTTGCATGTTGTAATGCGCCATTAAAAGCTGTATCCTGTGTATCAGCAGGTTTTGTTTAGCCTCGTCCTCGGCGTTGGCAGCGGTCACAAAGTCATTGGCTGTGGCCGTACCATACTCCAGTTGGTTCTTTGTAGTTTCCTTAATGCTTTCCCTGAGCGATATGATATCATTGTCTGTTTTTATCAGTTCCAGTATCTTGTCGGCTTCGGCATTTTGTTGTTCCAGTACCATATTGGTATTAAACAGGAAAACGTCTTTTTGTACATCTATCGCACTACGGTTCAGGTCTATTATCTTCTTTTCCCTGCCTGATGTATAGAGTCCGGCCAGGCTCCAGTTCAGCCGCAGCCCGCCTATATAATATCCTTTAATGTCGTTGTTCAGAAAATTGAGCGCGGGCCGGCCTACCCCACCCTGCAAAAACAGGCTGAACTGGGGCAGGTTCTTTGCGTTGATCAGTTTATCCTGCACATCATAAGCCGATTTTTGCAGATCAAATAGTTTCACCTCGGGGCGATTGATCCCGCCGGGTATTATCTTCACTTTCGGCGCCTCCAGCACTGTACTTTCGGGTATGGACTCATTGATAAACAAGCTCAGCATCTTCAGGTATGCGTTGCGGTTCCCTTTCAGTTCTATCAGGTGCTGGTCTACTTTTAGTATTTCCACTTTCAGGTTATCCGCATTACTCTTTAACGCTGTGCCGTTGGCAATAGCGGTATTTGTTTTGGCCAGGCCGGCATTTATGTCTTTTTTTAACAGCTCAGCCTGCGCTACCTGCGCGTCTATAAGCAGTATACCGAAAAACAGGTTGTTCACGCGCTCCCTTAGTTTGTATAACTCTACTTCTGTCTTTTGCTGTTCTATCTGCGTGTTGGCATCTACCAGGTCTTTCTGGTTCTTCAGAGTAAACATATTGGTGATCGGCTGGGCCACCTCGCCATACAGTTTGTACTGGTCTTTGCTCAGTGGCGTAATGTTTGCTCCCGGCAGCGATATGGGCAGTGTGGTTACTTCCGACTGATAAGTGGCCTGGCCACCTATATTGAACTGCGGCAGATACCCTTTATTGGCGTTGGTTATAGAATACGCTGCCGAGCGTTGTATTAACGCATACTGCTTTACCAGCGGGTAGTTTTGCGCTGCTTTTGCATAGCAGCTGTCTATCGTCAGACTTCCGGGCTGCGCTGCCGCCCTGCCTGTACTCATCGACAAGACACAACCAATAGAAACTGCTAATAAATTTAACCTGATCATTTTATTTATTGTTTTGCTTTAATCATTTGATTAATTGACGAACAAATTTTTTTACGCCCCGTTCAGTATACTTTTTATCCAGACCGGCACTAATTTTCTACGTTCCAACATCATGCCGTTAAACTGCTCCTGCGACAGGCCACCGATATTTTTAAAAATCGGACTGGCTATGAACGGGAACAACACCAGGCCCAGCAGGTTAGAAATAAAGAAAAGCGGGTTCATGGGTGGCTGGCCATTCTTCCTTAACTCTTCTTCAAGCTGCCGGAAAATCAGCGCATTCGACATCACCTCTTTGAACTTCATCTGTCCCAGCAGTTCTTCGGGATTATTTCTTATTTCGCTAAGTATAAAAACAGGTATTTCCGGCTCACTGATCAGCAGCTCAGTATACTTGTCCACTATGCGCTCTATTTTTTGTTCCAGGGTTGTACCGGGGTCATTCACTACAGATGCCACGGACTGGAAGAAAGTCTTCAGTGTTTCCATAATGATGATATGGAACAACTTCTCTTTGCTACGGAAATAATAATTGAGCAATGCTATATTTATACCTGCTTCATCGGCTATATCACGCGTCTTAGTGGCCGCATACCCCTTTCTGAAGAACACTGTCCGCGCCGCATTCTTTATCTTATTTTCCGTGGTTATATCCGGTTTTTCTGTCTGCATACAGGGAATTATAGTGCAAAGTAAAACCGCTTTTTTGATTTAAACAAATATTTTAATCAAATGATTAAAACTAATTTTACACAATATATGATAATGAGCAGATCAACGGTAAGCCATACCCTTGCAGGACGGACGTGTTTGAATAATGTAAAATATTTTTTACGGTGGATTGGTTTTGTATGTTCAGTTCTTAATAAACTTATTGATCAGCACCCTCCCGTCTTCACCTCGCCATTTTACTATATAAATACCATTTGGCCAATTAATTACCTCTACGCTTAAATGCCTGTTGTTGGGGATATTGGAAGATTGAAATGCTAATTTGCCTATGTTGTTGAAAATAGAAATATCACCCTTCCCCGGAACTACTAAATTTACTTGCGCAATTGCCGGATCAGGATATAGGGCAAACTGTCCGGCACGGTTTATTATTTGGGCTGCAAGTGGCCAATAGTCAATATAGCTTATAAAAGCGTCCCCTGTCAATCCGGGAAAGTGCCCAACGTTTACTCCTTCCGAAAAACTTAAAGAATTAGTATAACCTGTCGCTACGAAACCATGATTAAACGGCACCACCGATGATACCCATTCATCACCCGTGCCACCAAATTGTATATTGGCAAGTTCGTTTCCGTTAATATCCAATGCAAAGAGCCAGGGGTCATCAAAGCCTATATTTCCGGGACTTTCTTTGCCAAATACAATATATCCGTTTGCAGAAGCAACAATGCTGGTTCCCTGTTCCAGCTTCGTCCCTCCAAGGCATTTCTGCCATTTAAGGGCTCCGTCCCGGTCTACCTTTATCACCCACATATCATTTGATCCATGGTTCCCGCTTACCATATAGCCGTCTATTCCGCCAATTCCATTCACTACTATACTGCTGTCCCTGTCGTCCCAGATAGCATCATAGGCTACATCGCCGCTGCCCCCGCCGTAGCTTTTGCCCCACAATATATTTCCCCCGCTGTCCAGCTTAAAAATATAGTAATCATTTCCCGTGTAGGCCGCTGCATGCCATAGTGTATCTGTGCAGTCATGATCGGTAGATGCGCTTGAACTTACTAAATAATAATTGTCGCCCACAGATAAGATACTTCCGTAAGGGTTTTCATCGTCCAGCCCGCCAATGGACTTTGCCCATTGTCTTGTTCCCATGCTGTCCGTCTTTACCACAAACCAGTCGTAGTCAAAAACAGAACCTGAATAATGGGCCGGCACGTCATCGCCCATACCATTGCTTACACCCAGTATAACAAATCCATTATCGGGAGTCGTTGCTATGGACACACCATGTTCATCGGCATAGCTGCCATAACATTTTTGCCACAACAGGTCACCTGTACTATTTAGTCGTACCAACCATAAGTCACCCTCTCCATGATTCCCGCTCACATCCCGGTTGTTGGAGTAAGTAGTAATTAGTATAGCATATCCTCCGTCACCCGTCTGAACGGCACCGATAGCATAGTCCAGCCAGCTACCACCGTATATTTTTACCCAGCTTACCTGCATATTGCTGTCTAATTTCCCTACCAGCGCATTTGCTTTATCAGACTCTACCGATGTATCCCATGGGCTCGGAGGTATATCGCCTCCACCCATAAAACAATTTGTTTCGCCTACAAACAGCACCCCTCCGTCTTTTGTGCCTATCGAATGCCTGTTATTTACCCAGCAACCCGTATTGCTGCCTACAAACCTTGTAGTTTTTATCACGAGGCTCTGAGCCTTGGCGTTCAATACGATGAGAAGAAAGAAGAAAAATAAAGGCCTTTTCACAGGTGCAGATATATTTAAAGGTAACAAATATCCATATGATTATATGTTGCCTTTGTATTATTTTTCACTCGGAGGAAAAATCGCTCAATACCTCAACTATCTCAGTTGGTAACAGGGTTCAAAAAAATAGCAGGCACGTATTTTATCCGCATTTTCCCGGAAACTTATCTCAGACCGGTAAAAAACTTCAGCCTGGCCTTCCCATTATCAAATCACCCAATTTTAATTACTTTTGTCATTCAAACTATATAACAGAATTTATGGCAGAAGCGGTACGCATGCCCTTGCTCAGTGATACAATGAAGGAAGGGGTTATTGCTGAATGGCACAAAAAGGTTGGTGATACGGTAAAATCGGATGATGTAATAGCAGAGGTGGAAACCGACAAAGCCACCATGGAGGTGATGCCATATGTAGACGGTACGCTGCTGTATATAGGCGTAGAGAAAGGAAAAGGAGTGCCTGTAAATGGCATTATGGCCATTATAGGCAAGCCCGGTGAGGATTTTCAATCTATACTGGATGCCGAAAAAAGCGGAGCAGCAACATCGGCCCCGGCTGCCGCTGCGCCCCCCGAAGAAAAGGCGGAACCAGCCAAACCGGCCGCTACGCCGGAGCCACAGGTAACTACTGCCGCAGCGGCGCCGGAAACCGACGACCGCGTAAAGGCATCGCCGCTGGCTAAGAAACTGGCACAGGAAAAAGGTGTGGACATACAGGCAGTGAAAGGTAGCGGAGATGGCGGAAGGGTAATAAAACGTGATATAGACAGCTATACTCCGGCAGCCGCACCCGCGCAGGGCAAAGCCACAATGCCTATGATACCTGCTATGCCCGCAGGCCAGGAAGGCCATACCGATGTGCCTAATAACCAGATGCGCCGCATCATAGCCCAGCGCCTGGCTGAAAGCAAATTTACCGCGCCCCACTTCTACCTGCGTATTACTATCACCATGGACAAGGCCATTGAGGCCCGCAAAGCCATCAACGAAGTGTCGCCTGTAAAGGTGTCGTTCAATGACCTGGTGATAAAGGCCTGCGCTATGGCGCTACGGCAGCACCCGGCCGTAAACAGCTCGTGGATGGGCGACTTCATTCGGCAGAACCATCATATACATATAGGCACAGCCGTGGCCGTAGAAGACGGGCTTATAGTTCCGGTGGTTAAGTTCGCAGATCAGAAGTCACTGTCGCAGATAGCGCAGGAGGCCGGCTCGCTTATTGAAAAGGCACGTACCAAAAAGATACAGCCGCAGGAGTTTACAGGTAATACCTTCACTATATCCAACCTGGGTATGATGGATATTGATGAGTTTACCGCCATCATCAACCCACCCGATAGTTGTATACTGGCGGTAGGAAAGATCACCCCTACCCCTGTTGTGGAAAATGGCCAGGTGGTTGTGCGCAACCTCATGAAACTTACGCTCAGCTGCGACCATCGCTCGGTTGATGGCTCTGTGGGTGCTAAGTTCCTGCAAACGCTGAAAACGTTTATAGAAAATCCGGTTACAATGATGGTATAAATTGAAACAGGATGACCACGGTAAAATATCATATTTGTAAATTAAAGCCCTCCACAGAGGGCTTTAACATTGCTGCCCTTATCTTCTTCCTGCTTGTGGCCGGTGGCCGGCTGCACGCGCAGGAAAACTACGAGATACAGGTGTACCCCTCTGAAACCATGCCCAAGGGTGTTACTATGCTGGAGCTGCACAGCAACTTCACCTTCGATGGCCAGCGGGATATCCAGGATGGTGTACTGCCTACGCACCATGTGCTGCACGAAACCGTAGAGATAACCCATGGCTTCAATGGTTGGTTCGAGACAGGTTTTTACTTCTTTAATACAATAGGCGATAATAACCGCACAAACTATGTGGGCAGCCATATACGGCCCAGGATACGGATACCCGAAAACTGGCACTGGCCGGTAGGCGTCAGCCTCTCGGCCGAGGTGGGCTATCAAAAACCTGAGTACAGCCCGGACGACTGGACACTCGAGGTCAGGCCTATTATAGATAAAACATGGAAGTGGCTGTATGTTTCCTTCAATCCGGTCTTCGGTAAGTCGCTCCACGGTCTCAACCAGGATGAGGGTTTTGACTTTTCGCCCAACCTGAAGATCAGTGCAGATGCCACCAAAAAAATAGCGTTGGGTATAGAGTATTACGGCACCGTAGGTGACATATCCACCCTCGACCCATACCTGTACCGGCAGCAGCAACACCAGCTATTCCTGGTCACAGACCTCAACCTCAGCCCCGACTGGGAGGTAAATGCCGGCTACGGCTTCGGCCTTACCCAATCAACGGATAATGGCATATTGAAGCTGATACTGGGATACCGGTTTCATAAGCATAATAACAAAAGCCCCGGCAATACCGGGGCCATGTAAAAGACTTACTAATCTACTTACTTAAGACAGTGTAGCGGATAAGAGTGTTTTTTCGCAGACGAACAACTTGCCAACCAGGCAGCCGGCATGCGCCTCTTCTGCCAATTTCTGAAACTCCTCTGCCGACAGGCCCGGTACCTTAGCGGTTACGGTCAGTTCGCTTTTGGTGATCACGCCGTTATCAAGCGTAATATCGCACCTGGTCTCTATCTGCTCGGGGGTATAGTTAGCGCCACCCAATACAAAAGACAGTTTCATGGTATAACAACCTGCGTGTGCCGCAGCTATCAGTTCCTCGGGGTTAGTGCCTACGCCTTCTTCAAAGCGGCTCTTCCAGGAATACTGTGTCTTATTCAATACAGTGCTTTGTGTGGTCAGGTTTCCGTTTCCTTCTTTACCCGATCCGTTCCATATTGCTGTTGCGTTACGTTTCATGTGTTTTATTATTTTGAACGGCAAAGATAATGGGAACTGTGTGTTTAGCAAATGTGTTTATTTTATGACGTTATAAGCCATTAATACTCATAGATATCCGCACATCACAGTAGGTCGTTCAGTGCTGTTTTTATATCCTTGTACATAAACTCAAAGCCGCTGCCCGATAGCCGGGCAGGCAGTACCCATCTGCTTTTCAGCAGCAACTCGGTTTCAGTACGGTGAAAGAAAGCGGCTATTTCAAGCAGCCATGCCGGGGCCGGAATACCGATCGGCATTTTATAAAAACGCCTCAGCGTACGCATAAATTCGTGGTTGGGCACGGGGCCGGGCGCGGCGGCATTAAACGTTCCTTGCTGGTCCTTGTGCTCATACAGCCATTCTATAATTGCGCCCAGGTCGTCAATATGTATCCAGCTAAACATTTGTCTGCCATTCCCGTGCTTACCACCTACCCCCAGCCGCGCCAGCCACGAATATGGAGTAAGCACACCCCCATTGCCCAATACTATGGCCATACGCAGCACTACCTTACGGGTGGTATTTAGCGTCAGTTCATTAAAAGTCTTTTCCCATGCCTTGCACACCTGTACAGAGAAATCATTTTCCATCTCACCTGTCAGCTCATCCTGCGGGCGGTCTTCGGCATGGCGGTAGATGGTTGTAGACGCCCCGTTGATCCACAACTCCGGTGGCTGCTTAAGCCGCTTTACCGCATCGCCCAGCACATTTGTTGCGTCTATCCTGCTGTTCATTATTTCATTCTTGTTTCGGGCATTATACCTGCAGTTTACAGACCTGCCGGCAAGGTTCAGCAGCAGATCACAGCCCTCCAGGCTGCTCACCCACGGCCCCGGTGTTTTACCATCCCATTGCAACATTTGCACACCTGCTACCGCCCCTTTTTTGCCGTAGGTATTGTCAGCGGCTCCGGCAATGTTGCGCGTAAGTATAATTACAGTATTATCAGCTGCCCACCGCTCTGCAAGCTGCATACCAATAAACCCGCTGCCACCTGCTATTACTATTCTCTTGTTTTTCATACATATTGTTTTATAAGTCTGTGATGCTATCTGCTGCCGGTCAATGTACTAAGAATTTACCCTGTAGTCGAATGGTTCATTCTGCTTCTTTTCGATAAGAGCCCTTTTACGCAGGCGAAAGAAAATGAACATATTCATGAAGTGCATACACCCAAGTATCAGGATGATGGCGCCTATTTTCACACTAAGTATCTCAACGAGCACCCGGGCAGAATCTATATTCTCTACTACCCTTAAAGTATATACCGCATAACCAATGTTGACAAGATAAAAGCCTACTACCAATAAGTTATTTACGGCATCCGCAAGATCTTTATTGCCGTGAAAAATGTCTACAAGAAATATTTTACCGTTCTTAAACAGCGTACGGGCCACCCATATAGTGACTATTACGGTGATAACTACGTACAGCGCGTATAGCAGAATGATGTTGTTCATAAAAATGTTTTTTTAAAATGGTTTTAAGAATGGATGAGATCAGTTGTTATCGGTGTCAGGGAGGGGGTGAGTGATTATGCTTCTTCATATTATTTTGTATTTTCAGAAATTTGTGAAACTTTTATTGCCTTTAAAAGAAGGCATAGCCGGTTTAGCATCTATCGTCAGTTTTGTTACTTAAATAGTTTAAGCAATGTGCCGGCCAGCCAGTGTTCATCCATCTTCACTAATCCATCTACTGCCTTGCTCGCCTGGTTGGCAAACTTTTGAATATCTGATATTGTGTCTACAAACATTTTAACTTCTTTGTCATTCTTGCCACCCTCAATGTCCTTCAGCTGGCCCAGCGCATTAATTATAGGTTCTACTTCCCTTCTTTTCCGCTCCCTTATAATGCGCATCGCTACGGTCCATATATCCTTTTCTGCCACGAAGAACTCGCGTCGCTCACCGGGCTTCAGTACCTTTTCTACAATGCCCCAATCTATAAGATCACGCACATTCATATTGGTATTGCCACGGCTTATTTTCAACTCGTTCATTATTTCATCGGCACTCATAGGCTCGGGGGCAACCAGCAGCAATGCATGTATCTGGGCCATGGTTCTGTTTATCCCCCATTGTGTACCCAGTACACCCCAGTTCTGAATAAATTGCTTTTTGGCGTCTTCCAGTTTCATGACACAAAGATAAAACGTAATTATCGAATTTTCAAAACTTTCTGAAAATATATTTTTCATCGATAAAATAACCATCAATGATATGTATGCGCTATGTTTTTTTCAATCCCGAAATCCTATTACCTTAGCTACCCTTATGCAAAAAATTCTGATCGCCAATCGTGGCGAGATAGCTATGCGTGTTATGCGCACGGCAAGGGAAATGGGCATTAAAACAGTAGCTGTATTTTCGGAGGCCGACAGAAACATGCCGTTTGTACGGTATGCCGATGAAGCAGTATGCATAGGCCCGGCACTATCTTCCCAGTCTTACCTGCGTGGTGAAAAAATAATAGCTGTAGCTAAGCAAACGGGTGCGGATGGCATTCATCCCGGCTATGGTTTCCTGAGCGAAAATGCCGCATTTTCAAAGGCAGTGGCAGATGCGGGGTTAACATTCATAGGCCCCTCGGCCTATTCTATAGAGATAATGGGTAGCAAAATCGGCGCAAAGCAGGCTGCAAAGAAATTCGACGTACCTATGGTACCCGGCACCGAGGAGCCTCTGAAAGATATAAACGAGGCCCGTAAAATAGCAGGTAAGATAGGCTACCCTATACTGGTAAAAGCCTCGGCAGGTGGCGGTGGTAAAGGTATGCGTATAGTGAGCAACGATACCGAATTCGAAGAGCAAATAAGGGCCGCAAAAAGTGAAGCTCTGAATGCCTTTGGCGATGACGCGGTGTTTATAGAGAAATATGTGGGGTCACCAAAGCACATAGAGATACAGCTTATGGGCGATCAGCACGGCAACTATGTTTATCTTTTTGAGCGGGAGTGTAGCATACAGCGCCGCCATCAAAAGCTGGTGGAGGAGGCCCCGTCCAGCTGCCTTACACCCGATATAAGAAAGAAAATGGGTGAATGCGCGGTAGCCGTGGCAAAATCGTGTAAATACTATGGGGCCGGTACCGTTGAATTCCTGGTAGACGAGCAACTGAATTTCTACTTCCTGGAAATGAACACCCGGTTGCAGGTGGAGCATTGTGTTACCGAAATGATAACCGGCATTGACCTGGTAAAGGAACAGATAAATGTGGCCCGTGGTAATAAATTATCCTTTACTCAGGACGACCTGAAGATCAATGGCCATGCAATAGAGTTGCGCGTGTGTGCAGAAGATCCGTTCAATAACTTCCTGCCGGATACCGGTAAGCTGGAAATGTACCAGCCACCCAAAGGGCCCGGAGTACGTGTAGACGATGGCTATGAAGAAGGAATGGATATACCTGTATTTTATGACTCTATGATAGCCAAACTGGTGGCATATGCCGCCACCCGCGATGAGGCTATAGATCGCCTGTGCCGCGCTATAGACGAATACTATATTAAGGGCATCCAGACTACCCTCCCCTTTGGTAAATGGGCAGTACAGACAGAACCGTTCAGATCGGGAAATTTTGATACAAAGTTCATAGACAAGTACTTCAAACCGGAATACCTTATCACAGAAGATGCTGATACAGAGCAGGTTGCAGCATTACTGGCCGCAGGCTTATGGCAGAAGGCCGGTAAGCCACAGGCCGCTACAGCATCTGTGCAGCAGCAGGTGAGCAAGTGGAAAATAAACCAGCGGTAGCGGTTATGAAACTATTAAAAAATGCGTTGCCGGAGGCGAAACTCATCGTTTCATTAGAAATATTTCGTAACTTGTATTGTATTTTTTAAAACACTGTGAATATGGGAACCGAAAATGAAAATACCAACAAAGAAGGTGCCGAAAACAATGAAGCGCCAAAACATCACAGCTGGATAGAGAACATTGTAGACAAAATACAAAAGCTGGATACAGAGTTCCCGCTGTCGGGCGGCGAAACCGAGGAAGACTTTGAAAGTGTCGACGACAAGGAGGAAGATGAAACCGGCGAAGAAAAAGCCGATAAATCAAAAAAAACATCGTTTTTTGACGACCTCGACACAGAATTTCCTTTATCAGGTGGCGAGGTAGATAGGTAACTTACCGGCATCCACATCGAATTAGATAACGCTAAAAATCTCTCAACAATGGCAGACGAAAAAGATACTACAAAGCCGGAAGGCTCAACCAATGAACAGCCGAAAAAACATGAATCGTGGTTGAAGCATGTGGTTGATGAAATAAAGGAAGAAATAGCTGAACTAACTGAAGAGGCTCAGAATATGAACCCCGACGAGTTTCCCGTAATAGGTGATGGACATATCAATGTGGTGCATGACCACCATCACGATCAGGATAAGAAAAAGGAAGAATAACTTCCGGTTTACAACCATTTTTCATAAAGCAGGCGGGTGACAACATATTCTTCGCTTTCCAGGAAACTGCGGGCGCGTGTGTTGTTGACCAATGTGTACCTGCAGATGCGGCGTACACCCTTTTCAATATATATCTGTTCCAGTTTTCTGTTCAATTGGCGGTATATCCCCTGCCCTCTCGATTCCTTGACTATGTATCCGTCTGATATGTATAATTCTTTGCCGCGGTATACTTCTATACGGCTGTCGTCCTGGTCTTCTACATAGCCGAATATGAACCCTACAGGACTATCGTCAAGGTACGCTATCAGGCAGCAGCCATCATATTCCTCCTGCATCTTTATTATATGCCGCATATAGCTCGCTTCTATATCGCTCCAGGCAGCTGTTTTGTCAAACAGGCTGTGCTCGTGCAGGTGCAGTTCATGCATCATTGTAGAAATAAGCTGGTATTGGTCAGCTATCTTTATGGGGCGTATTGTGATATTGTCTGCCATAATAAGTCAAAATTAGTATATAATCCAGAAATCCGCCGCTATTAAATATTCTGTAAAGACCCACAAAAGAACAATGCGATTCAATAACTTTGAGAACAGATGGCGAAAATTACATTACTGGCAGGCATCATTATGATGGTACTATCTGCGTCAAAACCCTGCAAGGCAGAAGACACGCTTAAAAAAGAGTACCCTGTAGCAGTATTGGTGCAACTGCGGTCTGAACAAAACCGGGTATCTGCAATGAAAAAGGTCAGGGACACAAAGAGTCTTCAGGAGGTGCAGAATGACGCAAATGAGGTAATAAAACGGATCCATCTTGACTTTCATAACAATTTCGACTACTGCCCTGTATACTACTATATAGATACCAATACAGACCTCATAAAAGCTAAAAAATTTGATGGGATACTGCTGAACGAAGACGGCAGCGTAGTTGCGCACCCCATAATAAACAGCAGCAGCAACGACTATGTGATCGCATATTACGGATATCCGCTGTCGCAGGCCAAATATCAGTCGAAGCTTACTGACAGTACCCGGTATTCTTACGATCCTCAAACACCTTACGGTAAAGGGCTGGTAATACTGAATGACTCGTTTCAGCAGCTCACTTATTTCTACAAGCTGGGGTACGACGAGATAATGTTTGGCAAGCCAGCAGAGCTGAAAAGATACTACTACAGGTCGAAGCACTTTGACATAGAATACTACCCCTTCGCCCGTTTGTTCTCTAAGACCATGCTCGACCGCTATAGTCGCAGAAGGATGGACCCGCCCGGAAAGCTGCTCCAGAATAAATAACAATACTTAAGGCAATACGAAATGCGGATTGTAAATAATGCCGAAAGCATTATTCCATGGGTCCCTGACCGAAGCTACTATGATCCCGTCACCCACATCCATCGGTGCTCCATGAGGGGCAGCCCCGGCAGCTATCAGTTCGTCATATGTTGCCTGCACATTGTCTACGCCCCAATAGGTTACAACATTGCTGGTCTTTGTGGTACCGGATGCTTCTTCAGGCTGCAGGCCCAATTCATAACCCGCTACATTAAACCCTACATAAAAAGGCTGATCGAAGTATGGGGCAATGCCCAATACTTTAGTATACCATTCCTTAGCGGCGGTAATATCTGCCACCTTGTACCCTACCGTCCTGAGCCCGAGAAATTTGTTTGTCATAATGATCCATTTTTAGAAAAAGAAAACGCTGTTTAGTAAACGGCTAATTTTCCTATGTGCATGATACTCCTGTCTGCGGCATAAGCACGGTACACATAAAAGCCAGGTACAAAATTATCTGTAAACGCACCGGTAATATCGGTGTATCTTTTAACCAACCTGCCACCTGCATCATATACATCTATTACAGCGAATACTTGCTGCGCCTGAACCATAAATGTCACATTGCCATTCCCGTTCTGTGTTATTTTTAAAGGATAAGCATCACCTGCTGCCCGGCTATTTACAGACAGCGGGCCCAGGTGCAATGTATCGGTAAGTGTTTCTGAAAAACAATTTGTGGTGACCTTGTGAGTAACTGTATAGCTGCCCGTAGTAGCATAAGTATGTACCGGGTGGTCGCCGGTATCCAGTCCACCATCTCCGTATGACCACAGATCAGCCGCGGGTACCGTAGACATTTCTGAAAACGAAACCGTTGTACCGGATGTGGAATAAGAGAACCCGGCAAACGGATAATGCCCGTATTGCTGCCACTGGGAGAGGCTGTCAAACACCACCCTGTCTGCTACACTCTGCAATACGCCCGTTACCGATGTAGCCAGGCCAGCAGTATAACTGCAATTGAGCGTGCGCCTGTGAAATATGGACGCATACAGCACGCTGGTCTCAAGGTATGACCCCGGTAACAGCGGGTGCGAACTATCACTCATATAGAGCCATATAGAGGGAAAGCTATCCATTATGGCCTTCCATGCCACACCTACCGGTGCCACGATCGCGTTGTTATCCTGCGCCATCTGCATGTAACTTTCTCTCAGCCGTTGCTGCATACCCGCATAGGTGCATATGACCGGGTACGAAGAACAATTAAGCGGATCGCCGTTGGCATGCCCCCAGGTCATAAGGAAAATTGTCTGTGTACAGCTATCATTGGCATGTATCATGCTGTCCAGTTTTCGGGCATACGGATACACCTCCGTGTCTACTTCCGTTGGTGGGAAAGAAGGCAACTGGCTTTGCTCCTGCAGTACTACCAGGTCCCACTGCTGCGAGAAAATTTTTGAGATGGTTGTAGCGTTCGTACTGTGCAGTGCAAACGTATATCCACCGGGGTCAGACTCATCATATATCAGTGTATCACCCATGGCGGCAGCCATTGTCTGCAGCATTAGGGGCATATTATTTACATAGGTATAGCTGTTGCCGATAAACAGAACCCGGCGGGTGGTAGCTGATAAAGATTGGGCCGACAGGCCCAAAACAACTAACATGAAAAGAAAATTTCGAATAGTCACAGTCACTTTAATTCAATATTCTGCCTGTAAAAAACTATGAATGGCTTACTATTCAATACCTGTAAGCTCCGACAAGCTATATATTTCATCTATAGCTGTAAATGAAAGGTTTGTACCATCTATTATTTCAAATTCAGTCTTTTGCTGCGGCGTTAAAGACTTAATATCCGCAAATTGGTCGAGGGGCACAATGAATGTTCTGTCATTCGAGAGGTGCACAAACATTATTGAACTGTTTAAGAATTCAATATTCCTTATTGTAGGTGTATTTATGGTAGTGATCATAATCTTATTGCTTTTACTGATTCATGGTTGTAGAAACGGTCTAACTGCGACAACAAAACCATTTTATGCTCTATTATTAATTCCTTGATCTCGTTTAACTCTTTGTCCGTAAAATCCCCTCTTTTTGTAACATCTAATTCTACATTGGGTTCGATCCAAAATTTACAGGAACGTTTAAACCCTTTGTGGGCGTACGTACAATGTATGTGTCGTCGCATTTCATTTATATCAACGCCGTATATCAGGAATATATAGCGCGATAATATCAACAACTTACCCATACTCAAAGTTACAGCAAAATATGATAGCACCGCCTGCCCGATAAGATCATACAATCAATTTTAAAACTTCAGAATAGTGTATAAAATCAATGTTTATTCAGCATAAGTTCCTTTATATACTTCACAGGCGCGCTGCCATAGCTCAGGAATTGCTCGTGAAATTTTTTCAGGTTGAAGTTTTTCCCCTGCTCTTTTCTCAATTCTTCCCTCAGATCATATATCTCTGTGTAGCCGGTGAAATAACAACACAACTGTACCTGCGTTACTGATACACGCCTCCATTTGCCTTCAGCCTCCGCCATTTGCTGAAAACCATCTTCAACCAGCAGGCGCATAGCATCACTCTTACTCATATTTTTAGTGTGTACACTATAATCCAGTATGGTATTGCAGGTGCTGCGCAGGTTCCACTTGTAATACATCAGCCACATTTCCGGGGAGGCCTCTGTAGAGTTTACTCCTTTGTCGCCATCATAACCGTTTTCCAGCATCATACGTTCTGCATATACCGCCCACCCTTCTATCATAGCATTATTGCCTAGTATTGCTTTTATAATACTCGGCGACTGGTTGGCATACACCAGTTGGGTATAGTGACCGGGAATGGCCTCGTGTATGTTCAGTATTTGTAGTATATAGTGATTGTATTCTCTGAGGTAACTTTCAGACTTGCCCACTTCCCAGCCCGACAGGCTGCCCACATTGTAGTATGTGTTGCCATTTTTATCATAAGGCCCGGGGGCATTGATAGAAGCGCCGGCAACCCCCGCCATATAAGCCGGTTCTTTACGCACCACCAGCGGCTTTGCCGGGTCTATATAGATAAGGTCTTTCTTTTTGATAAAGGCTATAAGTTCCGGCAATTGCTCTTCTATAGCTATCTGGAACGAATCCGGTGACACATGTTTTGCCGAGAGGGTGTTTATCATCATACTTATCGCCTCCGTCTTATCCGCAGGTGCTTTCACTCCTGCAAAATATTTCGGCCAGAGCTTCATGGTGATCTCATACATCTTTTCGTGCAGCTCTTGTTTGTGCTTTACAGCCTTGTCATATATCTGCTCAGGCGTATACCCCGACTGTATCTCGAACGCAAATTTCTTTTTATACAGGTCTTCGCCGAGCCTGAAACTGCGGGTTGCGTCTTTCTTGATACCAGACAACCATGATATGTATTGCTTTATCGTCGCTGCTACTTCCCGCGACCTTTTCGTTATATCCTCCTGCTCTTTATCACTGAGGCCCGATTTTTTAAGTGCCTCCTGGAGGTCCTTTGTAAATACCAGCAAGCCCCCCATGTTCTGTTCTATGGCCAACTCAGTATGTTCTAATGTAGGGTTCTTAATGTTCTTTTTTGCTGCTTCATAGTAAGCGGCCACACCGGCCATTTTCTCGTAAAAGCTCCTTAGCCGGTTATCTATGCTGTCATAGTCGTTGTTCAGCATATCGGCGAAACCACCCGATACATTATAAACAGATGGGTCCCATTCGTAAGCTTTCAGTTCTTTAATGCTCCATTTTCTATACTCCAGTTGATTTTCTATCAGGTGGTAATCTGTTTTATTGGCGTCGGACAGATCTTCCAGCCTAAAGGTTTTAAGTGTATCCAGGTATACTTTGCAAAAAGAGAGTTCAGCGTTTCTCGACTTTTCGTCAGGTACTATCAGCACGTTGTCATATTTATGATACCCTACGCTGCTGGCCCAGGCAGGATCTGTTTTCCAGAGTGCATCAATAAAATGTTCTTTGTAAGCATTAAACTGTTCGTCAGGCGAAAGCGGCGGAACAGCCCCATGAGCATTATTCATCACCCCTATCATTAAGCATATTAATATAAATATATTTATCTTCATACATATTATATTTTATCTATAAAATTAACAGCCTCGGTACAAACATAGGTTATCGATACCTACTCTCAAAAAACAACAAACATCTTTATTTGAAAATTATAGATCAGCAGCAAATAAATTACATGTATAACATTTATATTCAATAGTATATAAAAAATCGTCAGCCTTATATAATCACTAATCCTTATGCAAATAGTTGCTGTAAAAACAACTGCATATACGCAGGTAATCCACTACCGGACCGCGATACTGGCCCGGATTAATTATTTATCAGATATAGGTTGGTTTCTTTAGGGATTTAGGGTAATGATCCGTATCTTTGCACTCCCAAAAAAATGGGTGTTATTATATTTTTTAACCACCGGAATCCCTATCGGGAGGTCCGTACAAAATTGAGTACCATTGGAAGATCAAGTAATTAACCAGGACGCAGCTGCAACTCCGCAGGACGAGCAGGCGCAAACAGCGCCAGAGGCAACTACAGAAGTAGCTACTGCTGAAACAACTACAGACACTGCCGCCACCATGTCGCCGGTAGCACGTCATTATTACACACACGTACCGGAAACGTCGCACGACGATTTCGACTGGAGCGTGGACAAACGCAATGTAGCGTCTTACAAAGAAGATGACCGTCAGAAGTTTGACACTATGTATGGCAGCACATTCAAAGCCATCGCGGAATCGGAATTGCTGCATGGTTTCATCGTAGGCCTTACCAAGACCGATGCCATTATAAACATTGGCTTTAAGTCTGACGGCCTTGTATCACTGAACGAATTCCGTGATATGCCTGACGTGAAGATAGGTGATGAGATAGAAGTGATGGTGGTGGAAAAAGAAGACAGGAACGGACACCTGCACCTGAGCCGCAAACTGGCACGCGCCGCACGCGCATGGCAGCAGATCGTGGACTTCTACAAAACAGGTGAAGTGGTTACAGGTACTATCACATCTAAAACCAAGGGCGGTCTTATTGTGGACGTATACGGACTGGAAACATTCCTGCCGGGCTCGCAGATAGATGTGAAGCCGGTTACAGATTACGACCAGTACGTGGGCAAGACCATGGACTTCAAGGTGGTAAAGATCAACGAAACGATCCGCAACGCGGTGGTATCGCACAAGGCGCTTATCGAGAGCGATATAGAGCAGCAGCGTAGCGTTATCATTGGCCAGCTGGAAAAAGGACAGGTACTGGAAGGTACCGTGAAGAATGTTACCGATTTCGGCGCATTCATAGACCTGGGTGGCGTAGACGGACTTTTGTATATTACAGATATCAGCTGGGGCCGCGTAACGCACCCGAGCGAAGTGCTGCATAATGGCCAGAAACTGAACGTCGTAGTACTTGATTTCGATGATGAGAAGAAACGTATCAGCCTCGGCCTGAAACAGCTTACCCCACACCCATGGGACAACCTGCCTGCTGAAATAGTAGAAGGCGCGAAGATCAAGGGCAAGGTGGTAAACATCGAAGATTATGGTGCATTCCTCGAGATCATGCCTGGCGTAGAAGGCCTGGTACACGTATCAGAGATCACATGGTCTTCACAGCCTATCAACGCGAAAGAATTCTTCAAACTGGGCGAAGAGCATGAGGCAGTAGTGGTAACACTGGATAAAGACGAGCGCAAGATGAGCCTCTCTATCAAACAACTGACCGCAGACCCATGGGATTCTATCGAAAACAAATTCCCAGTTGATTCGCGTCACACAGGTGTTGTTAAAAACATCACTCCTTATGGCGTATTTGTAGAGCTGGAAACCGGCATCGGTGGCATGATACACATCAGCGACCTTAGCTGGATCAAGCGTTACAACCACCCAAGTGAGTTTGTAAAGGTTGGCGACAAGATAGATATTGCTATCCTCTCTATTGATAAAGAGAACCGTAAACTGGCCCTTGGCCACAAACAGCTGGAAGAAGACCCCTGGAATACATTTGAAACTGTGTTCCCTATCGGTTCTATCCACGAAGGCAGCGTAACACGCAAAGACGAAAAAGGCGCTACAGTTCAGCTCCAGTACGGCCTTGAAGCTTACTCACCTGCCCGTCACCTGCGCAAGGAAAATGGCGGTACGGTAGAAGCTGAAGAAACACTTCCGTTCATGATCATCGAATTCGATCGTAACGACAAGCGTATCATGGTATCTCACGCCAAGGTTTGGGAGCAGGTGAAGAACGAAGAGAAAGAAGCGGTACGTAAAGACGCGGTTGCTGAATCAGAAAAGACCAAGAAAGCAGTAAAGAACATACAGAGCAAAGTAGAGAAGCCAACACTTGGCGACCTCGGCGCACTGGCTGCTATCAAGGACAAAATGAAGAAAGCAGAAGACGATACCGCCGCTGCTGAATAATTAGCCAATGTGACAATTTGCCAATTCGGCAATGCGTTCAGAATATAAAAACCATTCCGAAATTCGGGATGGTTTTTTGTTTGCGGAATGTGGTAACTTTATCATTACATACCACAACAATTTTAATTGACCATTATGGCCTGGGAAGAAAAGAATAACTCGTTGTACAACTGCTTTACGTTTGCTGATTTCAGTGAGGCTTTTGCATTCATGACCCGTGTAGCCATACTGGCTGAAAAACAGAACCACCACCCTACCTGGACCAATACCTGGAACAAGGTGGAAATATGGCTGAACAGCCATGATGCCGGCAATACAGTAACTGACCGCGACCGGAAACTGGCTGCGGCAATAGATAAGATAATAGGCGCATAACCGGTCTCACAGGTACAAAAAATAAACCCCGCTTCATGCGGGGTTATGTAATGTCCTTTAGGAAAGCATTCGTTATTGCTCTTCTCTGTGCCTGTTCTTGGCCAGTACACGCGGAAAGCGGAAGTCTACACCTGAATGCACCAGGCCCTTGTAACCAAGTCCTATTTCAGTAAAGAAAGCTACCTGGCGGCCTATCCTGATACCGAAAGGCACCGCCTGGAAGCCGTAAGCCCACAGACCGGACTGGTCGGCATGGCCCACAGCTACTTTATTATCGTGGAATATGGTAACACCATAGGCGAAAGAGCCATAAAGCCTTACCCTCACCTGGTCGTGGCGTGTATCCATATAGCATACGCTAACCTCCGGAACAATGCTGGTAAAGCTGGCGTAGTTATTGATATTCTCAGTGCCTATACCCAGGCCCAGCGTCACGTCCTTATTAAGGTAATAGCGGTAGGTAAGGTTGTATACGCCTGAAGAAGCGTTAAAAGGCGTGCCATTGGCCAATGAATAGATACTCCAGTAGCCATAGCCAAAAGCCAGCTCGCTCCTGCCCTTTTGGGCATGAGAACGGGGAATGGCAAAGAGCATAGCCAGTATAAGACAAAAAGCGTAAACCTTTTTCTGCATCATAATACGATATTTATCAGGTTGTGGACGTTTGATTAATAAGGCTTAAAGATATGGCAAACTTTCATTTCTCCAAAGCCCTGTTACCCACAATACCTGAATAAACGGACAAAAGTGCCCTATAATCTGCAAAACAGGGATATTTCGGGACTTGGGAACAAACCAACTTATCAATTAACTTTGCAGCCTTTATGTACGAACCGATAACAAATGAGCAATTACTGGCCGTAGCCAACGAGTACGGCACACCTGTGTATGTATATCACGCAGAGAAAATAGCTGAACAGTATAATAAGCTGACGGATGCCTTTAAGGGCCACCCCACCAGGTTTTTCTATGCCTGCAAGGCACTGACCAATGTGAATATACTGAAGTACATGAAGAGCATAGGCGCTATGCTGGACTGTGTGAGCATAAATGAAGTGAAACTGGGGCTATTAGCCGGCTATAAGGCGGAAGAAATACTATTCACTCCAAACTGTGTTGATTTTAATGAGATACTGCAAGGCACAGAGTTAGGCGTACGAATAAACATTGACAATATTTCCATATTAGAGCAATTTGGCAATAAGTTTGGCGGCAATTATCCTGTCTGTATCCGTATCAACCCGCACATAGAGGCAGGTGGCAATTATAAGATATCAACCGGTCATATAGACAGCAAATTCGGGATATCCATACACCAGCAGCGGCACATAGACCGGATAGTAAAAACAACAGGGCTGCATGTACAGGGCCTGCATATGCATACAGGCAGTGAGATAAAAGATATAGAGGTCTTTCTGCGCGGTCTGGACGTGATGTTCGGTATTGCGGCTCACTTTCCGGGGCTGGACTTTATAGACCTGGGCAGCGGGTTTAAAGTACCGTACAAAGACGATGAAACAGCGACCGATGTTGTAACACTTGGCAGCAAGGTAACACAGGCCGCACAGGAATTTGAGAAGGAATACAACCGCACTGTAGAACTATGGTTTGAACCGGGTAAATACCTGGTGAGCGAATGTGGCTCGCTGGTAGTGAAGGCCAATGTGATCAAGCAGACCACAGCTACTGTGTTTGTGGGCGTCAATTCAGGCTTTAACCACCTGATACGGCCAATGTTCTATGAGGCGTACCACCGCATATCCAATATTTCCAACCCGGGCGGCGCGCAGCGTATCTACACGGTAGTGGGCAATATCTGTGAGACCGATACATTTGCATGGGACCGTGTGCTGAACGAGGTGCGCGAAGGTGATCTTTTACGGTTCCACAATGCAGGTGCTTATGGCTTTGAAATGAGCAGCAACTTCAATTCGCGCTTAAAGCCTGCCGAAGTAATGATAAAAGACGGAAAAGCGCAACTGATACGTAAGGCTGACGTATTTGAAGACCTGCTGCGAAACCAGGTGATCTGATAAAGCAGAGGTACAGGATATTATGCTTTGCCTACCACATATACTGTGGTAGGTGTAGGGTTTCCACCCTCCTTTTCGAGCGAAATAGCAAATGCATCGCCGGTGGTAACCTGCATATTTACTTTCTGCATTTCGGCTGAGTTAGCCATATTACTGGGTAGTGTACCCATGCTTACAGGCTTGCCGCCCTGTATCACCCATAACTGGTACTGCATGCCTTTAGGCGGCTCGGGCAGCGCATTCATGGCTACATAGGCGTCCCCTTTTGCCTTGCTCCAGAAGAGGGTGGCTGCCATGGGGTGGCCCGGCACCACGGTATGCATCACTATGGTCTGCATACCGGTATCAGCCATCATTTCTTTTGTTTTCCTGTAGTTATCAACCTGGGCAGTAAGTAGCTTTTGCTCAGACTGAAGCTGCTCCATTTTAGTATCCAGGGCTACCCGCGCTTCCTTTTCTGTATTGCCCTGCTGCCATAGCACAAAGTTGAGCGCCAAGCTACCTACCAGCAGCGCTATCATAGCTGCGTATTTCCATTGCTGCGGCTTACGATCGCCGGGCTGCAAGGGTATTACTTTAGGCGCTACCTGCGCGGCAGGCGCGGATGCTGTATTGATGGCATTCCATATTTGCTCCTGCATGGCAGCAGGTGGTTCCACCGCATGTGCACGGGCAAAGCCGGTCATAGCGTCTTCGATCAGTCTCACCTCGGCAGCCAGTTCGGGATATAAAGCAATATTGGCCCGCACTTCGTTCATTTCCGGTGGCGTAAGCGCCCCGAGAACAAAAGCTTCCAAAATGCCCGACTCTATGTATGCCTTAATATCCATTTACGTTTTAAAAACTGCCCTCAATTGTTGTATCGCGTGCCGCATACGGGTCTTTACCGTACCCAGCGGTATTTCCAATGTCTTTGATATTTCGTCGAGGGTGTATCCACTAAAGTAGGCCAGATCCACAATTACCTTGTATTCCGGTTTCAGGGTGTCCACCACTTTGCGTAGCCCAATGGTATCGGTAGCCTGCTCGGTCTTCATTCCGTTCCCCACATTATTTACGACATCATCGCCTGAATGGATTTTCCCCTTCATTATTTCCCCCTTCGACCGCAGCTTGTCTATAGCGGCATTGCGGGCGATATTTATCATCCATGTGTAAATTCTGCCCTTAGCGGAATCGTATTGCGCGATATTGTTCCATATCTTCACAAAGACTTCCTGCAGCACATCCTGGGAGGTTTGCTCGTCATAACATACCTTTTTGATCACACCGAAAAGCACACCTGCATACTGCTTATACAGGTAGTTGAATGCTTCCCTGCTCTGTTGTTTGAGCAGCAGCACCAGTTCTTCTTCGTTATATTCTATAGCGGTGGTCAAATTGTTAATCAGTAAGCAAGTACACTAAAAACAGGGTAATATCCAAATAATTAACAAAACAGGAAAAACTTACTTAGGGAACAGCATACGATAGTCGGTCTTCACCTTGCCATTGCTGATGTCGTCGAGCTTTTTCCTGATGAGCCTTTTCTTTAGCTGGGAAAGGTAATCAATAAACAACTTCCCTTCTATATGGTCGTATTCATGCTGTATGACCCTGGCGGTAATGCCATGAAATATACCCTCGTGCTCTTTAAAATGCTCATCGAGGTAGCTAAGGCGCACATGGCTGGTACGCTGTATGTCCTCACGTACCTTGGGTATACTAAGACAACCTTCGTTATACGGCCACATATCGCCGGTCTCTTCTATCTTGCGGGCATTAATAAATACCTGCTTTATGGGCGCTTCGCCGGGATACTTGCGCTTGTCTTCGTCGTTAAAATCTTCAACCACCTGGATCGTATCTACAATAAACAGGCGTATTGGCCTGTTGATCTGCGGAGCGGCGAGCCCTACCCCATTACTGTTATACAGTGTTTCCCACATATCCGTAAGTAGCTTATCCAGGTCGGGATAAGCGGGGGTAATATCTTCACAAACTTTTCGCAGTATGGGGCTGCCATACGCCACTACAGGCAAGATCATGTATTCCTAATTTCCGGTAAAAACGGCAAAGTTACTAAAACAAGGTTACAGTACTTACGCACAGCCAACTAATAGTCTATGTCGCCGTTAAGGTTGGCATAGTGAAAGTATTTGTCGGTGTTGTCAGGGAATACTTTTACTTCATAAGACATTCCGTCATTACGTTTGGCACGGAAATGCAGGCATACCTGGCCATCTATATACATATGCAATATGTAGCTGTCGTCTGATATGAAATGGGTAGTATTGGGGTGCGCCGGATCTTCTTTTTTCTGTGCCTGCAATGCTTTGTACTCGGCAAGATCACGGGTGCGGTATATGACCACAGTGTCGGTAGCCTGGGAATGGGCATTGCGTACATAGCCAAAAATAATAGTGTGGTTGTCTTTTTTAAACACGATGTATTTGTCATAATCCTTAAGCACATCAGACAGGTCGTACCCCTTGGCCATCACGGCCGATTCGAACGCCGGCAATGTTGATGACCTAAGTGCTATCAACTCGTCGACAGTAAAATCCTGCGCCCGGGAAGTATTGAAACAGACTACCGACAATAACAACAATGTAATGATCCTGCTCATAAATATTTATTTACACGGCAATATAGCGATGTTTTATATTTTCGCATAGTAAATAACGAAAAAAGTGCCCTTTCTCATTGGTAAAAACAAGCATAGAACCGTATCACCCCTACAAAATACACGTATGAAAAAACTAATAGTGCTGCTGCTGCTGGTAACGATCTGCGGCCATGAAGCCGGGGCCAAAAAAGCGAAGACGCTGAAGCGTGTAATGACGCTGAAAACAGACAGAAGCGGCGGCATGAACGGAGCAAGCGTGGCATGGAACCCTGACCAGAAAAAATACTATGCGGCAATGTCGGGGAATACGTACTTCCCGATGTTTGTGTACACTGCCGAAGGTAAAATAATAAGCGACAACCTGCAGGAAACCATGTTTGATGTGCGGGGACTATGGTACAACACAACCACCCAAACACTGCAGACCAACGGGTATAAGAACTTTGGTATGGCCGAATATGTGACAGATGCCACCGGCATGCCCGTGGCAGTAAAGAAGATGGCGCTGGCATCGAGGCAGCCAAACGAACAGGCAACTGCGGCTTATAACACGGCCCTGAATGTACTTTATTTTTATGATCACGACTCATCGCGGATAGTTAAGGAAGATTTTAATGATACGGTAACTGTAACCGCCCTGCACCTGGGGGTAAAAAAGCGGTCTAAGATAAAAAAGCACAGCAACAGCGAGGTGCTGAAAGACTATAACGAAAATACGTGTGTATATAGCGGTGTGGCCAATGCCGAAGTGGGGCTGCTGAACTATAAAGAACGGCAGATAGAACTGTACAACCCGGAAACGGGACTGCTGAAAAAAGTACTGCAACTGCCACCGGACGCCCCGCTGGAGCCATCGCTGAATTTCAGTAATTGCAATGGTATCTACTGGTTCTTTGACAAGAAAAAGCGTGAGTGGCGGGGCTACCAATAGACCTACAGCAGGCTGCCCTCTATAAGCATTACCTCAGCAACAGACTCATTCTTAAGCGTTAAGTACTGCTGCCGTTCGCCATCGCCGGCATAGGCAATAAAATCATCTTTAGTGGCAAATGAGACCAGGTGTACCTCGTAAGGATAACCGAGCGCCGTCTCTATTACATCGGCAGCAGATGGCCGGGCCCTGTATAGCAGCCTGCCATTGTAACGCGCCAGTATAGGTAATACCCGGTCTTCGAAAGAATGGAACAATTCTTCTTTGCCCTCCTTAATAAATATGAGCTGTGTATAGAGCAACATAGCCTGGGGTTAACTATCCATGGGGATAATATATTAAGCCAGCACACCACCGTACATCTCTGCCCTGAGGGCCTTGATGCGGTCGCTGGTTATATATTCGTCAAAGCTCATTTCGCGGTCTATGAGGCCCGAAGGAGTGATCTCGAGTACCCTGTCTGCTACGGTATTAGCCAGCTCATGGTCGCGGGTGCTAAAAAGGATAGTTCCTTTAAAGTCCTTCATACCATTATTGAGGGCGGTGATACTTTCCAGATCCAGGTGGTTAGTGGGCTCGTCCATCATCAACACATTACCTTTCTGCATCATCATACGGCTGAGCATGCAACGTACTTTTTCACCCCCGCTAAGCACTGTAGATTTTTTTAATGTTTCCTCACCGGTAAATAACATGCGGCCCAGGAAGCCACGGATAAAGGTCTCATCCTTCTCTTCCGAGAACTGGCGCAGCCAGTCTACAAGGTTGCTGTCATCGTCTTTAAAATAGGCCGAATTGTCTGCCGGCAGGTAAGCAGGAGTAACCGTTACCCCCCATTTATACATCCCATCATACTCTTTATCTTCACCTGCAAGTATCTCGTAAAAAGCATTGGCAGCCAGAGAGTTAGAAGAAATAACAGCTACCTTCTGACCACGCTTGAGATCGAAGGTGATGTCTTTGAACAGCACCTCGCCATGCAGTGTTTTACCAAGGTTCTTTACCTCCAGTATCTGGTCGCCGGCCTCACGTACCTGGTTGTTAAACAGGATAGCAGGATACTTACGGTTTGACGGGCGCATCTCGTCCAGCTTTATCTTATCCAGCGCTTTTTTACGGCTGGTAGCCTGTTTAGATTTAGACGCATTCGCAGAGAAGCGGGCGATGAATTCTTTCAGTTCGGCTATCTTGTCTTCAGCTTTCTTATTCTGGTCGCTGCGCTGCTTCAGCAATAACTGGCTGGACTCATACCAGAAGGTATAGTTACCGGTATATATATTGATCTTGCCAAAGTCTATATCAGCTACATGCGTACATACGGTATCGAGGAAGTGACGATCGTGGGATACGACCAATACTATTTTATCATAATCGGCGAGGAAGTTTTCCAGCCAGCTTATGGTATCAAGGTCCAGGTCGTTGGTAGGCTCATCGAGCAGCAGAATATCGGGGTGGCCATATAACGCCTGTGCCAGCAGTACCCTCACCTTCTGGTTACCATCCAGCTCTTTTACCTGCCTGTTGTGAAATTCTTCTTTAATACCGAGGTTGCTGAGCAGTGTAGCGGCATCGCTTTCGGCATTCCAGCCGTCCATTTCGGCAAAGAGGCCTTCCAGCTCACCTGCCTTAATACCGTCTTCCTCAGTAAAATCTTCCTTGGCATATAATGCATCCTTGGCCTTCATTACATCATATAATGTAGTATTGCCACGAATAACAGTTTCTATAACAGGCACTTCATCAAATTCGTAACGGTTCTGCTTGAGCACGCTCATGCGCAATCCCTTGCTTATTTCTACCTTGCCTGTAGTAGCGTCTATCTCACCTGAAATGATCTTAAGAAATGTGGATTTACCGGCACCATTGGCCCCGATAATACCATAGCAATTACCATCAGTGAATTTGATGTTCACATCTTCAAACAGCACGCGCTTGCCGTAGCGGAGCGATAAATTATTTATTGAAATCATATATATAATTAGTCGAAAGTAGTTAGTGGATAGTAGATAGCCGTGAGACTGATACTAATTTCCTTGTTTTAGGGGTGCAAAGGTACGGATAATTAATGTAAATAAATCAAGCGTTGTGTGCTATGAACAAAGTGTAACCAGATTTGTGTTGAAGTATGGAAGCCGGATGGTGAAACATATTGGCTACCGGAAAGTAACCCCGCCTACCGCATAGGGTATGCCCCACAACTTTTTTTCCAGGTAATATGGGGCATTAAAACCGAGGGCGAAAAAAACTTTTTGCACACATTTGTATTGATAATCAGCAAACTAAACCACTTTTTTTGCACACCTGTGCAATTTTATTACCAGTGGCATTGCCCCATCATTGCCCCATAGAATTATATGCCAGACCTGGAAAAACTGCTAAAAAGATAACAAAAAAATGATACCTGTTGATTGCTTTCTTTGCTATCCAGGCAATAACTCCTATCTGTGATACAAAGGTGGCATTAGTTAACCGTTTTGCAAAAAGAAAGTTTTATGACAGTACGGATTTCGGTCTATCATAAAAAAATATTTTGGCGGCGGGTGAGCAAGTTATTAAATAACAATTTAAAATCAATAATAAAAATGATTTGTCCAACGATATCCTCGGCCATTCAGCAATTATCATATATACCCATTGCGCAGCCTTTTCAAAAACTATTTCAGGCTTTATATATATATAAAACATATTTCGTATAAATACTAACAATGTTTAATTAAATTACGCCTATCTATATACACACATTAAGCCAAACTTATGAGATACTTTATACCATGCCTGATGGCAATCCTGTCTTCTATTGCCACGCGCGCCCAAGTGGCAGCCATATCGGGGCCTACTATTATTTGCCCTGGCACGGCTGTAACCTATACTGACGCAACATCGGGAGGAGCGTGGTCAAGCAGTAGTGCAATTGTCGCAGTCATAGGATCGGCATCGGGAGTAGCAGTAGGCATTGCAACGGGTGTGGTTACTATTAGTTATACAGTGGGCGCCTCAGTAGCTACATACTCTGTGACCGTTACTACCGCGCCCAGCACAATATCCGGCCCGCCGGCAATTTGTAATGGCTTCACTGCCACATATACCAGCACGGGGGGAGGTACATGGAGCAGCAGTTTCCCTTCAGTAGCTGTGATAGGTACAGCTACAGGGATTGCTTCGGGTGTATCCGCGGGAACCACAACCCTCACATATTCGTTGGGTACCGGTTGTTATGTTACGAGACTAATAACTGTAAACCCTGTACCCCCGGCCATAACCGGTTTTACTACCGTATGCGCAGGGGGCTCTACCACACTCAGTAATGCAGCGACAGGCGGCACATGGACCAGCAGTAATACATCGCTGGGAACTGTAGCGTCAACTACCGGCGTGGTAACAGGCATAGCGGCGGGAACGCTAACCATTACATACACTCTTGGCACAGGCTGCTATGCAACAATACCTGTGACAGTAACGACAGCACCCGCACCTATAACGGGTACCACTACAATATGCGCGGGGGGCACTACAACACTTAGTAACGCCACGGGCGGCGGTATATGGACCAGCAGCAACGTAGGGGTAGCCACGATAGGCTTCTCGGGTACAGTAACCGGCGTATCAGCAGGTACTTCTACTATTTCGTACACGGTTGGTACCACAGGCTGCAGTGCCTCTGTTGTGGTAACGGTGCTTAATTCGGTGCCCACAACTTATTCGGTAGCAGGTGGCGGAGGTTATTGTTCGGGCGGTACAGGTGTAAGTGTAGGGCTGAGCGGCTCACAAACCAGCGTTCTTTACCAATTATACAATGGCGCATCGGCCGTGGGCAGCCCCATGATGGGTACGGGATCGGCGATCTCATTCCCGGCGGTGACAACCGCAGGTACTTATACTGTGACTGCCAATGCCGGCACATCGTGCAGCGCCGCCATGACCGGCAGCGCTACCGTAACCATCAATGCATTGCCCACTGCTTTTACGGTAACAGGCGGCGGCACATACAGCGGCACCGGGCCGGGAATAGCTATAGGACTGAGCGGATCTACCCTAGGAGTCAATTATCAATTAATACTTGGCGCTACCGTAATAGGTAGCGCAATAGCCGGGACAGGTGGCGCGATCAGTTTCGGGCTGTTTACGACAGCAGGCACTTATACCATCATAGGAACAAATAGCACTACCGGCTGTGTAGCCACCATGTCAGGTACGGCTGTGATAACGCTCTCATCCGGGCCTACTATCTATACAGTGACCGGTGGCGGCCCTGTGTGCGCCGGGGGATCAGGCATTGTAGTGGGGCTCAGCAATTCCCAGACGGGTGTCGTGTACCAGCTTTATAACGGGGCTACCGCAGTAGGCAGCCCGGTGAGCGGCACCGGCGCGGCCATAAGCTTCGGGCTGCAGACAGCACCGGGCAGCTATACGGTAGTAGCCAACCCCGGCACATCGAGCGCCACACCAATGAGCGGCTCGGTGATCATCAACCCTTTACCATTTGCATTTACCGTAACCGGAGGTGGCACATACAGCGGTACAGGCCCCGGAGTAGCAATAGGACTAAGCGGCTCGCAGACAGGCACTACTTACCAGGTGTACCTGGGCACATCCTTAGTTGCCGCGCTGACGGGAACCGGCAGCGCCATCAGTTTCGGACTGTTTACAGTTGCAGGCACGTATACAGTAGTAGCCACAAACGTATCAACCTCATGCACAGGCAGTATGACGGGCAGTGCGGTAATAACACTGGGTTTTGTGCCTACCGTGTATGCGGTTACCGGCGGCGGATCCTTTTGTTCGGGGGGAGCAGGCGTGGTAGTGGGGCTAAGCGGCTCACAAAGCGGGGTAATATACCAGCTATATAATGGCACTACAGCCGTAGGCATCCCTATAAATGGTACAGGTGCGGCCATCAGCTTCGGGCTGCAGACAGCAGGCGGAACGTATACTGTAGTGGCCAATCCCGGCACATCCAGTTCTACCGCTATGAGTGGCAGCGCCACAGTGACAGCAACGGCAGCGCCTAACGACTATGCGTTCACCAGCGGCGGCAGTTATTGCGCGGGCGGCGGCGGTGGTGTGGCTGTAGGCATCACGGGGTCTGATATTGGTGTCAACTACCAGTTATATCGCACCACTACAACCGGCACAACGGCCATAGGCAGCGTAGTAGCAGGTACGGGCAGCGCAATCCTGTTCGGGATGCAGACCATAGCGGGCGTTTATACCGTAGTGGCAACAGGCGTTTTAACCGGCTGCACACGTACCCTTAGCGGCAGCACTACGCTTATCTTTCATGCGCCCCCGGCTATCATAACCATATCAGGCGGCGGTACTTACTGCGCGGGTGGCACGGGCGTACCGATAACTATGCCCGCATCGGCTGTAGGTGTGAATTACCAGCTATATCTTGGCGGCACTATCTTTGGCAGCCCTGTGCCCGGTGTGGGTTATGGGCTCAGCTTTGGCCTGCAAACAACGCCCGGCGTTTATACTGTAGTGGCAACTGATCTTTCCACGGGCTGTACAAGCAATATGACAGGCAGTGTAACCGTATCTACCACGCCATCACCTACGGTATATACCGTGACCGGGGGCGGCAGTTATTGCGCAGGCGGCACGGGTATGGCAGTAGGGCTCAGTGGCTCCAGCCTAGGTATCAGCTACCGGCTATACAGGGGAGGCACACCCATAGGCTCACTATTGCCGGGATCAGGCTCAGCCATTAGTTTTGGCGCGCAGACCATACCCGGCACATATACCGTAACGGCACTGAATACATCTACATTCTGTACCAGCAACATGACCGGCAGTGCAACGGTATCGCTGAACACAGTACATATTTATACCGTGACCGGCGGTGGCGGCTACTGCGCCGGCGGAAGCGGTGTAACGATAGGATTAAGTAATTCGGATATAGGCGTGAATTACCAATTGCGTAACGGCACAACACTTATAGGTAGCCCGGTGGCAGGTACTGGCGGTGCAATAAGCTTTGGTATGCAAACCGCGGCAGGAACATATACCGTAATTGCCAGCGATGCAACAACGGGCTGCACCGGTGTGATGAGCGGCAGTGCCGCGGTGACCATAAACACTATGCCCACGGCCTACGCCATGACGGGTGGCGGCGGTTATTGCACTGGGGGCACCGGTGTGGTTGTAGGACTCAGCGGTTCGCAGACGGCAGTTACCTATCAATTATACCTGGGCACCAGCCCCGTGGGCAGCGTGGTGGCCGGCACGGGCGGCGCAATCAGCTTCGGGCTGCGTACCGCGGCAGGCGTATATACCGCTGTAGCGACGGCAGTAGGCGGCTGCAGCAACAATATGACCGGCAGCGCCACAGTAACCATCAGCGCACCACCTACCGTATATACCATGACCGGCAGCGGCAGCTTCTGCACCGGTGGTTCGGGGGTGGCATTGGGGCTTAGCGGCTCGCAGACAGGAGTCAATTATCAACTGTACAGGGGAACAGTGACCGTGGGCAGCCCGGTGGCGGGCACAGGCTCGGCTATAGGTTTCGGGCTACAGTCGGTGGCAGGCACTTATACAGTGATGGCAACGACTACCACAGGCTGTACCGCTTCAATGTCCGGATCGTCGATACTATCTACCCTACCCGCGCCTACTATCTGTCCGATGACGGGCGGCGGAGGTTACTGCTCAGGCGGTGCCGGAGTAGCCATAGGCCTTGGAGCATCTATAGGCGGCGTAAGCTACCAGTTGTACCGCGGTACCACGGCAGTGGGCAGCCCGGTAATGGGCGGCATCGGGCTTACCTTCGGGCTACAGACAGTGGCAGGTGTTTATACTGCTATCGCCACTAATTCATCGGGCTGCAGCAGCACCATGTCGGGCAGCGCTACGGTAACCGTATATTCATTACCTACGGTCTATTCAGTGACGGGCGGCGGCAGCTATTGTGCAGGCAGCACAGGCGTTCATATAGGTGTCAGCGGATCAAGCACAGGCACAACCTACCGGCTATACCTGGGCGTAGTACCCGTAAGCTCTTATGTGCCGGGCACAGGCGCCCCTATTGACTTCGGGCTGTATACCACGACGGGAACCTATACGGTTATCGCCACCAACTCAGTAACAGGCTGCACCAGCACTATGACCGGCAGCGCAGTGGTATCTGTAAATCCGACACCAACAATATCCGGCACTATATATACCGTGGCGCCGGCAGGATCTATAGCGCTTACCGGCTCGCCGTCCGGCGGTACATGGATGAGCAGTAACCCGGCGATTGCCAGTATCGGGGCTACATCGGGCATAGTGAGCGGTGTATCTCTGGGGTCTGTGAATATCACCTATACATCAGCAGCAGGCTGCATAGCCATACATTCTGTAGCTGTAACGCCAACGGGTTTCAGACTTGCACATGGCGGCACTACCGGCGTAACAACGTTGACCAATATCGAAAATGTCTCAATAGTACCGAATCCCAACAAGGGATCATTCAGCATAAAAGGACAAGTGAGTGTGGGCACTGACGAGGTGGCCCTGACCATCACAAATATGCTGGGGCAAAGAGTATTCTACAGTACAATAAAATCAACTAACGGAACAATAGATGAGCAGGTATGGCCCGGCGAGGCATTGCCCAATGGTACCTACCTGCTGACCCTTATGGCCGGCGCAGACACCAAAGTAATGCGCCTGGTAGTGGAGCGGTAAAGAATTTTCGTGTTCATTGATACATGGCAAAGCTCCCCCGCACGGGAGCTTTGTTAATTATGATGCCGCAAACCGTGTAAAATGGCATCATACGTATCCCGGAGTTTTAAATTGTATCGTAAAAATATATCTTAGCGGTATTATACTGATTTTATGAAGCAGATAAAACTGACATTAGGAGCAATAATGCTTGCCCTCTCGCTTACGGGCATACAGGCCAACGCGCAAAGCCTGGCACAGGTGGTACAAAGCAGGCCTGAATACCGGACGCCTTACAAGCCTTTCCGTATAGCGGGCAACCTGTATTATGTAGGCACATACGACCTTGCCTGCTACCTGATCACCACCCCGCAGGGGCATATACTCATTAATGAGGGCGTATCCGGCGCTGTGCCGATCATATGCTCTAATATAGAGGAACTGGGTTTCAGGTGCTCTGATATTAAGATACTGCTGAACTCGCAGGCACACTTTGACCATGTGGGCGGCCTGGCCGATATGAAACAGATAACCGGAGCATCTGTGATGGTGAACAAGAATGACGCGCAAGTGCTGGCCGATGGCGGTAACTCAGACTATCTGTACGGCGGAAAGGGCCCGCTGTTTCGCCCGGTAAAGGCAGACCGCCTGCTGCGCAACAAAGATGTGATAAACCTGGGCGGCATGCAACTGATAGCGCTCAATCACCCAGGCCACACAAAGGGCGCTACCAGCTTCCTGTTTGAGGTAAATGACGGCAGCAAAACCTACCGTGTGCTCATAGCCAATATGCCTACCATACTGGACGAGGCGCAATTGCCGACAATGCCCTCCTACCCCAATATAGCCAGCGACTTTGAATACACCTTTGACGCCATGAAAAACATTCACTTCGATATATGGTTAGCCGCTCATGCCAGCCAGTGCGGGCTGCATGACAAGCATAAACCTACCGATGCATATAACCCTATGGCCTTTGCAGACCAGGAGGGATATGACAACTACCTCGAAGAACTGCACAAGAAATTCCTGGATAAGCTGCACGGCAAGTAAACCACTACTTGGTGAGCGCCCTGTTGCGCAGCAGCGGAGCGATATCGGGTTCGTGGCCGCGGAAGTCTTTGTACATCTGCGCGAGATCCATGGAATTGCCGCGTGACAGGATCATATCACGGAAGCGCTGGCCATTCTCACGATTGAGGCCGCCATGCTCCTGGAACCACGCAAAGGCATCGTCGTCCAGCATTTCGCTCCAGAGATACGCATAGTATCCGGAGGCATAGCCGTTTGACCATATATGCAGGAAGTAGCTGGAACGATAACGTGTAGGTACCTGGGGCAATGCCACATGCGCGCTTTGCAGCGCGGAAGTTTCAAATTTGTCCACATCTTCCAGCGGCGCGTCGGCACCTATTGTATGCCACTTCATATCCAGTGAGGCCGCGGCAAGCAATTCTGTAAGCGCGTAGCCCTGGTTGAAGCCTTTAGCTTTCGTGATCTTGTCTACCAGCTCTTGCGGCATGGGCTGCTTTGTCTGGTAGTGCACAGCATAGTTTTTAAACACCTTAGGGTCAGATGCCCAATGCTCGTTGAACTGCGAAGGGAACTCCACAAAATCGCGGGCGGTAGCAGAGCCTGACAGGCTCGGGTATTTCTGGCTGGCGAAGATGCCGTGCAAGCCATGGCCAAACTCGTGGAACATTGTGGTCACATCATCAAAGCTGATGAGCGCCGGCTGGCCGGGGGCAGGCTTGGTGAAATTGCACACATTGTAAATAACAGGCTTGGTGCCCAGTATGGTAGACTGTGTTACCATATTGTCCATCCATGCGCCGCCTATTTTGTTATCCCGCTTGAAGTAGTCGAAATAAGCGAGCGCCATAGAAGTGCCATCTTTGTCAAACACCTCAAAAACGCGGACATCTTTGTTATACACCGGCAGATCGGTACGCTCTTTGAACGTGATGCCGTAAAGCTGGTTAGCAGCAAAGAACACACCGTTTTCCAATACGTTGTTGATCTCGAAGTAGGGCTTTATCTCGCTTTCATCCAGGTTGTACTTTTCCTTGCGCAGTTGCTCGGCATAATAGTTCCAATCCCATGGCTGTAGCTGAAAACCACCCTTCTGGCGGTCTATCAGCGCCTGTATGTCTTTTCCCTCCTGCGTAGCCTTGGCGGTAGCGGCAGGTATAAGGCGGGAAAGGAACTGCTCAACCGCCTCCGGGTTCTTGGCCATCTGGTCTTGCAGGGTCCAGGCTGAGAAATTAGGCAGCCCCAGCAACTTTGCTTTCTGAGCGCGTATCTGCGCTATGCGCGATATAGTGGCGCGGGTATCGTTGGTATCATTGTGCTCGGCACGAGTCCATGACGCTTCAAATAATTTCTGGCGGGTGGCACGATTAGAAAAGAACTGCAGTTCGGGTTGCTGAGTAGTATTCTGCAACGGGAAGAACCATTTGCCATCCATTTTCTTGTCTTTGGCTTTTTGCGCGGCAGCATCTATAGTGCCGTCAGGAAGGCCGGCCAGTTCGCTCTTATCACTGATCACGAGGGCTCCGGCGTTTGCGGCTGCCAATAGCTGATTGCCAAACTTAGCCGACAACCCGGCTTCTTCTTTATTCAGTTTTTTCAGGGTCTCTTTATCAGCATCAGAGAGATTGGCGCCGGCCATTTTAAACCTGAGGAAGTAATACTGCACCAGCCTGTTAGACTCCGGATCCATATTCCATTTATCGTCTTCACACTTCTTGTATATGGCCTCCATGCGCTTGTATAATTTAGCGTTGAGGAATATCTCATCATTTGTGGCCGCCAGTTTAGGGGCAACCTCCTCCTGTAGTTTTTGCAGTTCGGGATTTGTATTAGCCGATGCCAGCAGGTTGAAGACACCGCCCACACGCCGCAGCACAAGACCACTTTTTTCCATGGCTACAAGGGTGTTCTCAAATGTGGGCGCCTCGGGATTATCGGCTATTTTCTGCATCTCCGCCAGTTCCTGCTTCATGCCCTCCTCAAAGGCAGGCCCGAAGTCACTATCTTTTATTTTAGTGAAGTCTGCGGCCTGGAAAGGCAGCGTGCTGGCCGTAAAAAAAGGATTGGCGGCAGATGCCGAATCATTTTTGCCCGCAGTGGGGGCGTTATTATTTCCGCAAGATGACATAAATGCAGCGATTGCTAACACCAAAAGTGATGAAGATGTTCTCATTAATAAATTGTTTTATTTTTAAAGAGGAGCCCGAAAGATAGGAAGAATTTCAGTAGCGCTTATCCCCTTTTTGGTAACCCTTGTTTATCAGCATTGTATATGACATTATGACCTATACGAAAAAGCAATACAGCTAACCAGCCTAAGACAAGAGCGGCCTTACGGCAACTGGTTGATACGCTTGTATATGGGCTGGAAAACATCCTGACCGGCATTGGTGAGCGCCTCGGTAAGTTCTGTAAACCTCTTGTCTATCTATATTTACTTTCAAAAAACATTCTAATTCCGAAGGTAAATTGTGTTAGCCTCATAATCAAAACCATTTAACTCAAACGAACTTTCGAGTTCTTTAAAGCCGAGGTCGAATAAGAATTTATCGATATCAGACTTTAAGGTATGCCCTTCATAGTAGGGTTTCAGCCCTACTTCTGTCATAATAATTTTTGTTTTCTTTAAAATGTTTTTTGCGCCTTTAAACACTAACAATTCGGCTCCTTGTACATCGATCCACATAATATCTACCTCATTTACTTTATTCTTTTTACACCAGCTGTCAAGGGTGTTCGCCTGCACTTTTATTTCTTGCTGGGCTAAATTATCATCACCGTAGTATGAATTTTTAAGACCATCGCTGAACTTAAATAAAGATGAAAAACCAGAGTCAATTTTGCGATTAGTATTAGGAGCTACTGCGAAAAAGGGAACTATTCCATTCTTATCAGCAAGGGCTATATTATGGACTTTGATTCGGTTTTTTTGCTGCTTATCAAGTTTATCAAGCCTTTCCTTGCACAATTTGTAAGAATCAGGTACAGGTTCAAATGCTTCAATATGTGCATTGGGAAAAATATTCGCAAACTCTATACTTTGTCCGAGATGCCAGCTTCCTATGTCTAATATTTTAGTAACCTTTGAGAGGTCTGCCTTTCCATTAAGATGGGCAAGCCTTCGGCTAACCATATTTTGCCCATTGTTGCCGTTGAAAATATTTTCTCTTAGATTAAGACTTTCGTTTTTTTTAGTAGTGCCGTTAGTCATATTATCTCCCACTAAAGCCTTATAAATTTTCTCGGCATCAAATATCTCATCTTCATTATTATAAGGGAATTCTGTTTCAGGGCCGTTAGTATTATATTTACTTAGTACAGCATTTCTTAATTCAGGTTCCAATGTGGGCGCATTTGCCATAATATTATTGTGCATTTCGTAACCAAACTGCGAAGGTACATTACCTATCCAGCATACCACCGAAGGCATGCCAAGGGCAGCAGCTACATGCTGCGCAAAACTATCTATGAATAACCGTTTATCGCTCATAGCTATCAATACTGCCAGTTGGCGAAAGCCGGACTCAACCGGATATACGTTTTGCAATATTGGCTGGTCTTTCCTGCGTATCTGCACTACATTGTGCGTTGCCGCGAAGGCATTGACTATTTTTTGCGCTGTGGCATATGGTAGGTCTCTCGGCCAAGAGTATTTGTCCGTCTGGTTGGGCATTCCGCCATTCGTCTGAATAACAAAAATAGGTTTAGGAGACTGGAACATCATACTGTATGAAGTCTTCTCTTTATGATTGAGAAATAATTCCGGTAGTTCCCCATTGTATTTAATTCCGTTCATCTGGCACCAGACTTCAATAAGGTGCCCTTTGCGCTGTATAAAATCAGTTTCAACATACGGCTCATGGAAAAAGAACTTAGTATCTTCCTGACCTTCTATATGTTCCCTGTAAAAATAGTTAAGCTCATTATGCCGTATCACTTTAAAAACCCTACGGTTACCCTCAAATACCTCCGGGTAACCGGTGATCACTATTATTTTACTATCCGGGTATTGTGCCTTGATAGCTTTACATACGGCAGTAGCCATTACACTTTTGCCTATACCTCCATCAATCTTTAAAACTATTTTCATAAGTTTATATCAGCTAAAAGAATTTAAATGCCACAGGCATCAAACTAATGGTGCGCCGTCATAACTTTGTAATTCTTGTTACAGTATTATTGCCATCGCCGTCTGTTACTTTTACAAAATATACACCGGCAGGCAGGCTTTCTATATTTATTTTTGATTGTTTTTCGTTAAGGCGTATGTGTAGCATAGGGTACCCGAGCATGTTTGTTATTGTTGCCGCTCCATGCACTGTGGGGTTTATAATTTTTAGTTCGTCATGGGCGGGGTTTGGATAAACAGAAATCACTTCAATTGCATGATAATTAATATTTAATGTGGTTAAATCACAACTTGGATTCACCGTTATTTTCCGTACTCGGGCATTATTGAAGTCAGCAATGTATACATTGCCGCAACGGTCTAATGTCACTCCTTCGGGATGATCCAACTTTGCCGCAGTAGCAATGCCACCATCACCGCTGAAGCCATTTATACCTGTGCCTGCAACTGTATGAATAATCCCAAACGTATCTACTTTTTCTATCCGAGCAGCTGTATAGCTCGCTATATACAAATTTCCTGTATCATCAACTGCTATACCAAAAGGCAGAATATGGGCGGTGGTTGCAGCAACTCCATCACAGCAATATGGATAACCGACCCCGTCACCTGTACCAGCCACACGTGTAATAATACCAGTACTTGCGTTTATTTTTCTAACTGAATTAAAACTATCGGAAAAATAAATGTTATTAAACCTGTCAATGCAAAGTCCCACGCCAGGCACCATTGTAGCCAATGTTGCAGGCCCACCATCTCCCGCATTGCCGGGAACACCTGTGCCAGCAATTGTCGTAATAATACCTGAAGATGAAATTTTTCTAATGCAGTGATATTTGGAACTATAAATCAAATTGTGATAGGAATCAAAAGCACAGTTTACTAAATCAAAATTGGCTGAGGTTGCAAGAGTACCATCGGCACTGTATCCCAATGTTCCGTTAAACGCAAAAGTATTTATTGTTCTGGTTAAAGTATCCACTTTTCTAATCCTGTAATTGTTTGCGTCAACAATATAATAATTACCTAAATTATCCAAAAACACCAAAGCCGGTTGGTTTAGCTTCGCGGATGTTGCAGGTATTCCATCCCCATTGTACCCGGCAATCCCATTTCCGGCAATTGTATTAACAATACTTGTGATTATATCAACTTTTCGGATTCTTTCATTATTACCATCTGCAATGTACATGTTACCTGAGTAATCAATTGCCAATTCTGGAAAAATCGCAAATTGAGCGTTAGTGGCTAATCCGCCATCCCCCCAATAGCCCCCATGACCAGTTGCACCACCTGCAACGGTAGTGATTATCTGGGAGTAAGCCGTAGCGCTTAGGAAAATGAATAAGGGCAATAATGCTTTTTTCATGACATCTCAATAATTTCTTATTTCACATATACTGGTTGAGAACCTGGGGTGATACCAGGTGTCGTATAGTACAATGCACCGGTAGGCAAAGCTGCATAGGCGGCACCGGTCGTAATTAATGGTATACTTGGTATCACAAGTTCGTCAGCCCATAATGCGCTCGGTACTCCAAAGGAAGCCGGCGATTGTGTAGCTGCTAATGTATTACCATAAACGGCTGTGTTATTAAATCCACCATCACTATTACCTGCGCCTCCAAGTATGGAAGAACAACTACCAGTCGCAAAGTTACCACTTCCACCAAATATAGAAGAGTGGTTAGTACCCGGGCCTATATAATTGGCTTGTCCACCACCTATTACGCCATATGTGCTGGCTACGCCTGTGGCATCTATCCAGTTTTCGGAGCCACCACCAATAAATCCCCAATCGGAAACAGGATTGGCGGCCACATTACTACCTATACAATTTAAAGAGCCCCCGCCAATAGTGGCACAATTACCGCAGACTAAATTTGTCTGACCACTAAATACAGATGAGTGTTGCATTTGCGGGGCTATGTAATTGGCTTGTCCGCCGCCTATTACTGCAAAGTTTGTTTCTACACCGGCGCCAACTCCATCTATAACATTTTCCCACCCTCCGCCTATAAAACTGTTGCTGGCAAATCCTGGCAATGTTGAATTACCTATCGCATTTCGTACTCCTCCGCCTATAGCATTGAAATCACCCCAGGCATAATTATTCTGGCCACCGCCAATTACATTAGCTGATGATATCATGCAATTTTGAAAACCGCCGCCAATGAAGTTATAATTGTAACCAAGCATCTGATTCTCACTACCAGAGAATATGCCGTTAAAGCACCCGCTGTCACCGGCAGGAGTGATAAAATTACGACATCCGCCTCCTATAATATTGAAGCAATGATATTGTGGGGTAACGCCGAAAATGCAGTTTTCCTGCCCTGCAACGACTGTATTTGCCATATTGCCGCAGACAACATTGTTATTACCACCACCAATAAATGAGCATGTTCCTGCTATACAATTACTAAATCCACCAAAGATTGCGGAATGATTTGCACCAGGGCAAATTAAGTTGAATTGTCCGGCGCCAATAGCGCCATAATTTGTAGCAAATGTGTTATCGGTATCGATATGATTGGCACCACCACCGCCGATCACTGCTCCTTCAGTCCCAATTGCAGCTGCTACGCCACTACCAATAAAGTTTTGACCACCACCACCAATGAAAGCAATTACTGAATTGTGATGAATCACATTGCCATCCCCACTAACTATTCCTGAAGACACTGAATTGAGGTTAATGGTATTTGCAGAACCTCCCGCAATAATGGAATTGTCAGCACAAACTGTGTTGCCTTGTCCGCCAGCAATGGTAGATTCACTACCACAAATATGGTTTTGCCATCCACCTCCAATAAAAGATAGCTGAGCAGGGGCAACGCCATTATCCTGTATGCAATTACTGAACCCACCTCCAATAACGCTACAATTGGGAAGCCCGATGTTACTTGAAATATAGTTACTATCACCACCACCTACAAATGTAGCGTTAGCGGCGGCGCGGTTATTATATCCAGCAAAAACGGCGGCATAAGTGTTGCTTGTTACATTTTGCTGGCCACCGCCTATGGTTGCGCAATTGCCACTTGCCGCATTCCTGTCTCCGCCTAAAATAGAAGTACTACAACCTGTTCCCTGGTTCAGGCATCCACCGCTAATTACTGAATACGGACTATCCGGTGAAATGACATTCCCTATTCCACCAGAGATTACTGCGGCATGACTTTGCGCAGCGGCAGAGGTATCGATGCGATTCCCGCTACCACCTCCAATGAAAGAATACCTGGCACTCAATCCACCAAGGGAACCGATACAATTTGCAATTCCGCCGCCAATAGCAGCTCCATCACTATCTACCTCTATACAGTTGTTGCCTCCACCTCCAATCGTTGCCACCATTGCGGCTCCGCAAACAATATTGCCTGAGCCGCCTCCGATAACTGAGACTTGTCCGCAAACAGTATTTGTTGAACCACCACCGATAACCGAAGCATTTGTAAAAATACGATTTGCTGCACCACCGCCTATGGCAGAAAAATCACCTTTTACAGAATTAATACACCCACCTCCAAGAAAAGACCAATCCGAACAGACTACATTTTGATCACCACCCAATAAAGAGGAGAAGCAGGTATCGGTATCTATGAGGTTAAGACAGCCTCCACCAAGTGTATTATAACAAGCGAATGACAATGAAGTACCTACACAGTTTTTTTGCCCACCGCCTAAAAATGAATAAGTGGAGCAGGTAATACAATTGTTGTCACCGCCGGTAATTGCAGAGTACTGCGAACCCTTTGCTATTGCGTTTAAATGTCCCCCTCCGAGAAATAAACAACTACCATCAAGCAGATTTAGGTGGCCTCCGACAAGTACATTTCGGTTGCCATCTGCTATTTGGTTTTCATTACCCCCACCTATATAATTATCACATGTAGGCGTAAGGGCAAACATGTTATTAGTAATTCCCCCTCCAATAAAAGAGCAATCGGAAGTAGCTATTTTATTGCTTACCCCGCCCCCTACAAAAGAACCTTTGCCCCCCGCGAAATTTTGATGGCCACCAACGATAGCCGCATGGCAGGTGCCTTCCTTTGTGCAATTTAATTCGCCGCCACCTATGGTATTAAAACATGACAACGAAGCTAGCAGAGAGTCAATACAGTTGTTCAGTCCGCCACCAATAATGCTATAACATGCACCACGTGAATTTGAAGCCGGGGATACGGTTCTGCCTATTGTATTTTCACCCCCACCGGCGATCGCACTGAAGTTAGACGCACGATACATAATATTTTTGCACCCGCCACCTGTTGTTGTATAATCATCTGTATTACTGTTGCATGCGCCACCTCCAATAAAAGAATTTCTTCCTAACAGAATATTACTTCCGCCCCCACCAATGAAAGACATCTGATTGCAAATAGAATTCTGGCAGCCCCCACCAATAACTGCATACTCGCCTGTCAGCGCAGATAGTTGGATGCAATTTTCATTGCCCCCACCAATAACGGACCTCGTGCCACAAATAGTATTGCCTGTGCCTGCGCCAATAAAAGAATCATCTCCAATAGCGCAGTTACTGTGCCCTGCACCTACAAATGCAACTTCAGCACAATTATCATGTCCGCCTCCAATGAAAGAATATTGGCACGTTATACAGTTTGCAATACCGCCAACTATAGACGAGCAGTTGATAGAAGCGCCTAAAGAGTTACAAATATTATTGGTATCGCCCCCCCCCGATAAGTGAATGGTTACCGGTAATGCAATTATTATTGCCATTAAGTATTGTGGAAAAATTTCCATACACCTCATTATGGTCACCATTACCTATAGTGTTATAACAACTATCAACTGCGCCAAAAATGGAAATATTATTAGTAGTCCCGTTGAAAATATTTGTAAAGCAGCCTTCATTGTTGTTAGTATCCCCATTAAAAATATTAACAAAAAAACCAGAAGCATTATTTACAGTTCCATTGGCTACAGTGTTATATCGTCCATGCACACCGCCAAAAGTATTTATGGCATTACTATCTCCCATCAGAATTACCGAGAGATCGCCGTTGTTGGTATGGGAGTTAGTTGTAGGGCCACCTAAAATTGCAGAACAACACGCAGTGCCACCTATAGTGCCTGTTGGATTTGCACCACAAACATCATATCGCAAAGTTTGACCTTGTGCCGGATCGCAAAATACAGTGAATGTTGATGCCATTGCAAAAGATTTAAAGAGATGAAAAATTATATAACAATTCAAAATTAATGAAAAAAAAAATGATTTGTCAACTACTTTATTGTTATTATATGGTTATTTTGCCGTTGGTGTCCTCACCAACAATCTCATGCAAGATGGCCACAACCTCAAAAAATTTTTTATCATAGACCAGAATCTGTACTATCATAAAACTTTCTTTTTGTGGTGCAAAAACCTGTCTTATAGTTGGCATTTACTACAATATACCGGGTAGCGCCATATGGCGTATATGTATTATTATTGTGCAATATGCGCAAAGAATGGGGAGTTTTTGGGGAATAGTTATCCACAAAAAATGTGCAAACTACTGATTATCAAATATAATGTGCGCAATTTGTTTTTTTTGAAAAAAGGAGGAATTATGTAAGATTAGTAAAACGAAGTATTTCAAATAGTATAATTATTACATTTAAACATTTTAGAAGCAATCCAATCAACAACAATACATTAATAAAATTTATCCATGTCGTTAAATCTAAAGTAACATTCGCTTCGTAAAATTGTTAGTGGTGGTAATTAAAAGTTCCTATTTGGGGCGTTACATATAGCACCGCGCGGGGAAGCCGAAAACCGGGCAGAGTAGGCAAAAAAAATAAATGAAATTTTATGAGCGTTATTATGCAAATGAAATGGGAAGGCGTAACACCCGCCCAGTATGACATGGTTATGAAGCTGACCGACCAGGTAGCTAATCCGCCAGCAGGCCTGCTCTTTCATTCCGGAGGATTTCTGAATGATGCGATCAGGGTTACAGACAACTGGGAGTCTGCCGACCTGATGAACGACTTTGTACACAACCGCCTGATGCCGGCATGTATGGAAGCGGGCCTGCAGGGGCAGCCACAGGTAGAAGTTTTTCCGCTCTACGCCAGGCTGGTGCCCAACCCCGCAAAACTGGCATAAAAAGACCAACCACAAGTTACACACAACCGAAATACCGGGTGCGGAACACAAAAAAAATATCCCCTGCTATGGGGATATTTTTTTGTTTGCAAGAACTGTTCTTTCTAAGGTTACTTACCGCCGGGCCTGCGAACGAGGCGCAGCAGTTGCTCCCGGTAAACAAGTAATAAGACAGCACAGGACACCCAAACCGTTATGCCCATATAAAATAGCTGCCCATGATCGCCCATAACATCTATACCCAGCGATGTAAGGTGAAAGAAAATGGCACCGGACATAGTGCCCAGCGCCAGTGCCGCGCCATAAGCGGTAGTGCGCGGAATAAGTATGAGTATAGAAGCAATAAGCTCTACCACACCCGACCCTATCCTACCCCAGGGCTCCATACCTACTTTAGTAAAGATGTAGACGCTCTCGGGCTCGGCACCAAACTTAAAGCGAAGTGTCTGCAATAAAATATAGGCCGATAAGAGGCGCAGTATCCATAAAAAAACCGTTTGTGTCTTATTCATAAGATGATCAATTAAAGTTCAAAAGTAGTGCTGCGCGGCCCGGCAAATTGTCGCTTAGCTGACCTTTGCCTCTTTTTGCAATAATTTCACATTATGCACTTCAATGCTTTTACGGTCCATGGTCATGATGCCCTCTTCCGCGAAGCGGTTAATGAGCGTGGTAACTGTTTGCCGGCTGGTAGCTGTAAGCCGGGCAATATCTTCGTGGGTAAATACATTGGGTATCTTTACGGACGCAGCACCAGCATCCCCTTTCTGACGGATCAATGTCCAGAAAAAATAAAGCAGCCGTGTGCGCACATCTTTTTGCAGCAGGTTGATGAGCCTGTTCTCTACGTTCTTAAGCTTCTGCCCTATCTTTCTTGAGAACACAATAGACAGATCGGGCCGCAGACTGAGCAGCCGCGCAAAGTCCTGGATAGTAAACGCGCAAAGTATGGTCTCACACTTGTGTGCCTGGGCAAACTCACCCATCATATTGTTGCGCTCCAGCATGAACTGGCCAAAGACATCGCCGGGCTGTAATATCTCTTTTACCAGCTCGTCACCATTGTCATCCACCACCCCTATCTTCACAAAGCCCTCTTTTACAAAATATAGCTTATTGAGGTAGCGGGCATCGAAGTATATATACGCGTCCTTGTCGGCGATGATATAGTTGTGCAGAATATTGAGCGTCTCATAGTCGCGCGTAGAGAGCTTGTCGAGGAAATCATTCCTCCTGATGATGATCATTTGCTCTTCCGCGCTCATGCTAATTCATTTAACCTCATAATAATTTTACCAACTGAAAGATTGCCATAACCAGGAAAAGAGATCCCATCAAAAAATTGACTGTCCGCTCGTTCCTGAGCATTACCGCCGAAAAACGCCGCCCGGCCAAAATGAATACAAGCAGCGCCGCAAATGTGCCCATACCCGCTCCTAATGTAAACACCACATTGCCGGCCGGCGAATTTACAATTATATGTTGTGATAATAAATAGATGATCCACCCCATCCAGAAAGGTACCTGCATGGGGTTTACGAGGCTCATGGACGCGCCAAGCAACCATCGCTTCATATTGTTATCAATGATAACATTCTTTTTATTGTTCTGATTAAAAATAGCCATAAAGCTTGCGACAGCCATAATAGTGAGCACCACCACCGATACTATCTGAAATACGAAGAAAAGTGCCGATTGGTTTGCAAGACTACCGATAATTGTGAGCGTAAGCATGATATAGCCCATTTCGATCACAGTTACACCCAACCCATAACGAAGCGCATTGTTCGTGTTTTCGCGTGCCGCTATCTGCATGGCAGTCACATTGAGCGTGCCAAGCGGCAGCGATCCCGCAAGGCTGATGAATAACCCTGCCGCAAATACCTGTAGATACTGTACCATCATAATTTATACCGCGAACCGGAGCCTACCAGTGACGAACAGAAAGCTGCTCGTCAATAGCCCTGAACGAATTCATTTCGCGCCGGCCCTCTGCGAGTGTAATATAAGGAACACCTTTCTTATTGTTTGCTTTGCTTATGCGGTATAAAAGATCCCAGTGCCTGATGATCTCTTTCCATGCAAAAAATATAGAATGAGCAGGATCGTAGATATGTGTAGGTTCGCTACCGCTGCCGTTTACCTCTATTATCGAAAAGTTTTCGGCACGTTCGAGGCTTTCCCAGTCGCGAAAGCGTATGTCCAGCCTGCCATAGTAGAATTCAGGTATACGGCTGCATATCTGGTCTATGGCGTCGGTGAGCCTGCTGTTTACCCTGAATGTTTCATCAGTGAATTTAGACCCGCGGCAGTGATTGCCATAGGGCACCAGTACTATATACCTGCCTTTTTCGATCACCTGGTCGAGCAGGTGAGGATACATGGCAGTGATCTGCTTCCACTGCAAGTAGTAGCGGTCGTTGCTTCTTACCAGCATAGCCAGCGTGGATATGCCATCGCCGGTGACGGTAACCGGCTCCTTATTAACTATACCTGATATAAATCCCTTCTGAGTACCCGGAGGTTTGCAATAGAAAATGCCGGCTTCCTTCTCATACGGGATAAACTCCTGCACCAGAAATGGCACGGGGATGTGCAATGCGTACTCGCGCAGCTGCGCTTCATCGTCTATTTTCTTTACCCCCATACCCCGCTCACCAATATCGGGCTTGGCGAAAAGCGGATAAGTGATGCCTGCTGCCCTGACAGCGTCCAGCAGCTCAGTAAAAGAGCCGCCCGGCTTAAAAAAGAGCGTACGCGGATAGAAATGAGATGGTAGCAAGCTGTATACATCCATTTTACTTTCCATTATGTACCCGCCGTTTTTGATACGCGGGTTTGCAGCCGTAAGAAAATAAAAAGAACGTGCTTTAAGGCTTAGCCACAGCCAGTAAGGAAAGACAGGCGCATAAACAAACCTGCTGTTCCAGTACTCCCAATGCATGAGCCTGATAAAAAACGGATGACGAAACAGTTTACTCATCTGACGCGCGGCTGATTATTTATATACCACTCATTGACTGACACGAGCCCCGCGAGCAGGTCTTTGTAATACATGGCAGCTTTGTTCGGCTTTATCTCAATACCGGTAATACTTACCGTTTGTAATATGCCATCCCGGTTCATCTTAAGGTTAATAGTTTCATCACTGTCGCCGCCAAATTCGTGAAAAAGCCTGATGCTTTCGGCAGTTTTATAAGGTGTGGCCTCCAGCCATTTAGCGAACCATTGTTTCCGCAGTGCCACTACCTCCTCATCATACAACGTAGCTGATGACCATATATGCGGAACATCTGCCGATAAAGCGATGCGGTATTTTTCTTGCCCGTCCCAGCGGGTTTCGTTTAAGGCGCCATGCGCCCAGATGACCAGGGTAAACGGCTCGATGCCATCGAGGTCAATATCTTCAAAGGCACTTACAGGATCAGGCGTATCGAATATTTCAAGAAATATAAGCCCCCTGCTTTTGCGGTATGGCGGGCGGTGCTTGTGTTTTTTGAAAGCGCCGTTAAGTAATACCATAGCATTACCGTTCTGGTGCAAAGCTATCCAGGTGCCACCTGCCTCGCCATCTTTAGGAAATAGTACTTTACCGTATTGCATTTCTACAGCCTCGGGCAATGCCGCGGGCGCCCTCAATATATGCTCATCGCGGTTTGAGGTGAACAGTATTTCATGCTTAAGAGGTAGAAATGTTACCGTGCACATTCGGTTCTGTATTGGATTGTTGATGGCGCCACTCCGAATGTATCAGACACAACAATATCAGTGAGTTCATTGATCCCCACTTTTATCAGCGCCATGTGGTGGATCGTATGTTCAAGATTATACAACAGCTCGCGGGTATAATTACTTTCAATGGTCATTTTTCTATCAGGCATTCCGAATGAAGCCTCAATCATGAGCGATCTTGAAGGCCTGTTGATACCCTGAAGTACGGCATGCATTACTTCTATCGCATAGACTTTATCGGTCTCTATCTGCTTATTCCTGGCTCGGAGGTCATAGTTAACTATACCATCATCATAGCCGCAGATAAGGCTCTGAAACATTTCAAGAATATGCCTTAGATGCTGACCAATAGAAGAACAAAACAAATGCTTGCTGGGTGCAGCAAACTGCCTATCGTCTATTTGTAACAATACATCTTCCAGGTCTATGAAAACCCCTTCAATAATTTTTTGCAGATCCATGGTACTATGCCGGTTTTACAATATCTATTACCTGTTAATTTTTTGCCAGTTATTATCCGCTCTTGGCTTCAGCGTATTCTCACTTTTGTTCCACGTTTTCAATGTGTTATTGAAAAAATGATTGTAGAACAAATATAGCTTGCCGTCAATGATCTTGTATGTTTCAGGGTCAACTTCTACCTTCTCACCTGTATTTCCCATTGCATACGCACACCAGCCGCCATACTGCGGCTCGTACTTAGCGGGCGCCTGTTTGAAAGCGGCCATGTTGGCGGCACTCGCAAAACGGTATGTAACGCCCTGCCATGTATATGCCAGTGACGAACTACCTCTTTCAGGTTTACCCTTGAAATAGCTAACCGGGTCGTAACCTTCTATGGCCAGCCCCTTACTGAGGTTAAAGTTCTTCTCACGCGGAACAGGCTGGGCGAAAGCCATTGTTGTGAATACAGTGCTCAGCAGGCAAATCATCATTAATTGTTTCATTGATACCAGATTTTATGTTTAAAATATAATTGATTCTTTCAATAACTACGTTGCAAACTATTGTTTCAAATATTATCGCCGCCACGTATACCGCAAGGTGAACACCGCAGCCCTTGTAAGTCCATCCGGCCGGTAGTCGCGCACTACTACCGGCATGCCGAACAGCAGTGTAAACATACCAACATTGCTGTTGCAGGATATACTGCCTGCTATGTTCAATGTTATTCCTTCGCTGCCGGTGAGCGTTGCATCATTGCCGGCGGCATCGGTATACCTATCTTTTCCGAGGTGGTATATGAGCAGCGGCCCGAGGGACGCACTGAATTTTTTCCAGCTATAGTTGGCCTCAGCCCTGATGAGTACATCCCCTTTCCGTACCAGGTCCCTGGAAGCAAAATATCTGTGATCGTTTTTCATAACGGGATATACTGTATCAGGTAGGTATCCGTTATTGTTGTATTGAAACAGCGGCTGCTGGTAGCCCGCAGCAAAACTAAAATAGCGCGCGAATTTCATACCTAAACCAACGATAAGATCGGTTGTACCCAGACCCGACTGGTATGGCATGGGCAACAGAACACCTTTGTCTTTTGCATCAGCATTACCGATGCCTATGCGTGTGCCAATGGTAGCTGTGATGGGATGAACACTCTGCGGCGCTGAGATAAGATGAGAATAAGTGACAATAGGGTCACCAACACCTGAATGAGCGCCGAGATTGCCGGAAACGAAAGTGAATGGCAGCCGGGCCTCAATAAACCCTTTTGCGGATGTGTTGATCTTTGCCTCAGCCTGTAGGGTTATCACCGAAGTGCCGTTCTCACCTGACCCGTATGTAAGGGACCCGCCATATTCATTTGCCATTTTTGTGCTGTCGTGTGCGGGCAAACCAGGTTGCAGCGCCCCGGCAGAGCAGAACCCTGCATCGGAACAGCCCTGAGCTAATGCCGGCGTGGCAACGGATGAAAAAGAGATGAATAATATGAGCAGACGGATTTTTATCATAGCGGGAAAGGGCCCTATCTTATTATTTCAGATAATTACGATTTTGTTTTGATCAATGTTTTATGTGGCAAGGGCAAATAACAATAATAAGTCATATCAATTTCTGTTATCAAGTATAACGTTGTCACAGACCCCGGTTATTCAGTCCTGTAATGTGAGGCAAAAATATTCGTGATAATAGTAATTAATTGTCGGCTACCCGACATGTTTAAAATTTATACAAGGTTTTAACAAACACCTCATGGCATTAAGTAATTATTATCTATGTTAATACAGCTCTAATATTTGCAGAAATATTCAATAATGTTTGCTAATTTTCGACCACAAACTAAAAGGCTCGAATATGAAACTGAAAAACTTACATTTAGTCACCGGAGCAACCCAAAAATTATCTGCAGTCCACTTATTAAGAAGTGCGTTTCTGCTGGTTGGCATGCTGATTTGTCTGTCGTACCAGGGTTTTTCGCAGACTACTGCAGCATCTTATAATTTCGCCCGGACCAGTGGTGCTTTTTCCAGCATTTCCGGAACAGGTACCCTTGTAGGGGGCGGTATGATAAGTGATGACGGCAATACAGCCGGCATTCCGCTGGGTTTCACATTCACCTTTTGCGGTGCCAGCTATACAACTGTCTCGGGCTGTGCTAATGGCGTTCTGTCTCTTTCCAATAATGGCGCCACGTATGTTGTTAACCCAGCTAACATTAGTGGAGCGGGTTTCCTGATGCCGATATGGGCAGATGACTATGGAGCACCTTTTGGCGGCATTACACCTGTGGCTTACTACCAGACCACCGGAGTTGCGGGCAGCAGGGTATTCACCATTGAGTGGGCATCCTGGAATGTTTGCTGTTGGGCACCACAAAACATGAACTTCCAGGTAAAGCTATATGAAGGAACAAATACCATCCAGTTTTGCTACGGCAGTGCAGACTTCGTAACGAACGGAATAATAGGTATTGCTAACAGCACTACGGATTTCCAGACCCTTCCTTCATCAGGTTCCACAGTATGTAATTCGTCTTTTAATTTCTGCGACATGCCAGCAAATGGCACCATCCTTACCTGGACAACGCCATGCACTCCCGGCACTACATTACCGGCTATTATTGCCATGACCGGTGGCGGCGGCTATTGTACAGGTGGCTCAGGCGTTAATGTAGGCCTTGCAGGTTCGGCAGTAGGTATCAACTACCAGCTATACCTTGGCGGCGTACCTGTGGGCACACCCGTTGCCGGGGTGGGATCAGCTTTCAGCTTTGGCCTGCAAACAGCGGCCGGGGTGTATACCGCAACAGCAACCAACCCAACCACCGGCTGTACAAGCCCCATGAGCGGCAGTAAAACGGTGTATATCTATTCGCTACCCAATGTTTATACCGTAACAGGTGGCGGCAGTTTATGCTCAGGCGGCCCGGGGGTATCTATCGGGCTTAGCGGCTCAGATGTGGGCGCGCACTACCAGTTATATATGAGCGGCTACCCTATAGTGGGCACTATAGTTACAGGCACAGGCGGACCGATCACGTTTGGATTCCGCACAACACCGGGCACTTATACCGTAGTGGCTACATCGGCCGGCTTTACAGGTTGTACTAATAATATGACCGGAAGCGCAACCATTACTGTTAACCCTCTGCCATCGGTATTTCTGATGACAGGTGGCGGCAGCTACTGTGCCGGCGGCACGGGCATGCCTGTAGGTTTAAGCAACTCTGAGCTGGGTGTAGATTATCAATTATACAGTGGCACCACACCTATAGGTGCGCCGGTTTCCGGCACAGGTGGCGCTATCAGTTTTGGAACAATAACCGCAGCAGGAACATATACAGCAAAGGCAACGAACACAACCACAGGCTGTCTTAATAATATGTACGGCAGCGCATCGGTATACATACTTCCTATGCCTACTGTATATTCTGTGACAGGTGGCGGCGGTTACTGCGCCGGCGGCGCGGGCGCCAATGTAGGGCTGAGCGGCTCTACGTTTGGTGTTAACTACCAACTGTACCTGGGCGGCGTACCAACCGGATCGCCTGTGGCAGGTACCGGATCTGCAATTACTTTTGGCCCACAGGCTGCAACCGGTGTTTATACGGTTGTAGCCACAAACGCCTCCTCAGGTTGTGTGAGCAATATGACAGGCAGTGTGACCGTATCAATTAATTCATTGCCCAATGTATATACCGTTACCGGCGGTGGCGGCTATTGCGCCGGCGGTACTATGATCGGTATCGGACTTTCTAATTCTGACCCCGGTGTCAATTACCAGCTATACAGGGGCGGCACAACCGCTGTAGGTGGCCCGATGGGCGGCACCGGTGGCGCTATCAGCTTCGGGCTTTTCAGCATTGCGGGTACTTACACTGTCTTAGCTTATAACCCTGCAACAGGTTGCAGCAGCAGCATGAGTGGCAGCGCTACTATTACTGTCCTTGCCCGCCCGGCTATCATAGCTGTGACCGGCGGTGGTGGCTACTGTACAGGTAGCGCGGGGGTGAATGTAGGTTTGGCAGCATCTGCGACAGGTATCAGCTACCAATTGTACCTGGCCGGTGTACCGGTTGGTTCGCCGGTAATAGGTACAGGCGCGGCACTTAGCTTTGGCCTTCAGACAACTCCCGGCACATATACTGTAGTAGCTACAGACCTTACTACTTTATGCACAACCAACATGTCAGGCAGCGCAACAGTATACGTTTATTCTTTACCATCTGTATTTACATTAACAGGTGGCGGCAGTTACTGCGCAGGCGGTTCGGGTGTTCCTATATATCTGACCGGCTCCAGCACAGGCGTAAACTATCAGTTGTACCTGGGTGGCCTGCCCGTTGTAGGTACCATTGTTGCGGGTACGGGTTCGGCTATCAGCTTTGGCCCGCAGACAGGTGCCGGTACTTATACGGCAGTTGCCACTGCATCAGGTTTTACGGGTTGTACCATTGCCATGTCCGGCAGCGTAACAATTTCTATTGATCCATTGCCGACAGTTTATTCCGTTACCGGTGGCGGTGGGTACTGCTCCGGTATGTCGGGTGTTCATATCGGGCTTACCAACTCAGACCTCGGTGTCAACTACCAGTTATATAAAGGCTTGTTTGTTGTAGGCACTCCTATAGCCGGTACCGGCGCGGCTCTCGATTTTGGTTTGTACACTACCAACGGTACATATACAGTAAAGGCTATCAACGCCACTACCGGATGTGTTAACTGGATGTCTGGCAATGCGATCGTTACAGTTAATTCTCTTCCCTACCCGCTTACAGTAACCGGTGGCGGCGGTTACTGTGTTGGCGGAACCGGTGTACTTATCGGCCTGGCAGGTTCTGTATTCGGTACAGACTACCAGTTATACCTTGGCGCAACCCCAATGGGCAGCCCGGTTTCGGGTACAGGCGCTGGCATTAGCTTTGGCCTTCAGACCACCGCAGGTGTTTACACAGTTATAGCTACAAATACTACAACCGGCTGTACAAATACTATGACAGGCAGCGCAACCGTGACCATCAATACACCCCCAACCGCATATACTGTAGCGGGTGGCGGCGGCTACTGCGCCGGCGGTACCGGTGTGCATGTATATCTTGCGGGTTCTTCTACAAGTGTGATGTACCAGCTTTACAGGGGTACGACGCCGGTTGGCGCGCCCGTAGCAGGTACCGGCTCCGCTCTCGACTTTGGGTTACAGACCATAGCCGGTTCTTATGGCGTGGTGGCTACTGCAGTTGGGTCACTTTGCTCGGCAAGCATGAGCGGCAGTGTCACAGTCACCGTTAGCCCGTTACCTACCGCAGACACAGTATTGGGCGGTGGCGCTTACTGTACAGGCGGCACGGGTATGCATGTTTATTTAAGCAACTCTACTTCCGGTATCAACTACCAGTTATACTTAGGCTCCACAGCCGTTGGCTCACCTGTTGCCGGCACAGGTTCCGCACTGGACTTCGGATTAGAAACGGCAGCAGGAACTTATACTGTAATAGCTACTGATGCCACTACAGGCTGCGTGAATAACATGACCGGCAGCGCCACAGTTTCAATTATCACATTACCCACTGTGTATTCGGTTACAGGCGGAGGTAGCTTCTGCGCCGGTGGCATAGGCGTACCGGTTTATTTATCGGGCTCACAGGCAGGTGTGAATTACCAGTTATACAATGGCGCTACCCCGGTAGGCACCGCATGGGCGGGCACAGGCGCTGCTATCAGCTTCGGGTTACAGACCACTGGCGGCACTTATACGGTTGTGGCTACAACAGGTTCGGGTGGCTGTGTAAATAATATGGCGGGCAGCGCAGTGGTTACAGTAAATACCGCGCCCACCGTTTATAGTGTTACGGGCGGTGGTGGTTTCTGCTCCGGCGGTGTAGGTGTGGCAGTGGGTGTCAGCGGCTCAGACGCAGGTGTGTACTACCAGTTATACAGAGCTTCTGTAGCAGTAGGCAGCCCGGTACTGGGTACAGGATCAGCAATCAGCTTTGGCTTGCAAACCATCAATGGCACTTATACCGTTATGACAACCGGCTCCGGCTGTAACAGCACTATGAGCGGCAGCGCTGTGGTAACAGTAGGTACATTGCCCGCAGTAGTATCGGTGACTGGTGGCGGCGGCTACTGCTCTGGTGGAGCGGGTGTTGCAGTTGGCCTCGCGGCCTCAGCAGTAGGTGTTAATTACCAGTTATACCTTGGCGGCACACCGGTAGGCAGCCCCGTGGCAGGTACCGGTATGGCACTTACTTTCGGGTTGCAGACGGCGGCAGGAGTTTATACGGTAATAGGCGCTTATGGCGGCGGTACGGGCTGTGCCAATAATATGGCCGGAAGTGCAACAGTATATATCTATTCTAACCCTACGGTTTACAACGTAGTTGGCGGAGGCGGTTACTGCGCGGGCGGTTCGGGTGTCCATGTTTACCTTTCAGGCTCCAACAGCGGTATCAGCTACAGGCTTTATAACACAGGTACACCTGTGGGCAGCGCCGTATCGGGTACCGGCACGGCAATGGATTTCGGCCTGTATACAGCAGCAGGTATCTATACCGTAGTAGCAACTGCGTCAGGAACAGGTTGTACATCAGCAATGGCGGGAGCAGATACAATTACCATCAATCCTTTGCCTACCATTTCCGGCTCTATCTATACGGTGGCGCCATCGTCAACCATCACATTGGTAGGCACTCCGGGTGGCGGAACATTTACCAGCAGCAATACTGCTATAGCTACCGTGGGCAGTTCTACCGGTGTGGTAAGCGGCGTTTCGCTGGGCACCATTGTTATCAGCTATACACTTAGCACAGGCTGCGCAGCCGGCCATACAGTAGCGGTTACGCCTACCGGCCACCGCGATGCCCCTGGTGAGAATACGATCACTACTACAAGTACCCGCAGTGATGTGTTTGTAATGCCTAACCCGAACAAAGGCATATTTACGGTAAAAGGCAACTTATCCACCACAGCGGATGCGCAAGTCTATCTGCAGGTTACAGACATGGTAGGCAGAGTGATATATACCAATGTTATTAATGTACATGGCGGGGTGATAGACCAGGAAATTGACCTGGGTAATATAACCAATGGCATGTATTTATTAAATGTTCATTCTGATGAAGCTAATGATGTATTCCACATCGTAGTTGAAAAATAAGTAATTACATACTTTTAAAAAGGGTGGCCTGCGTAACGCAGGCCACCCTTTTTCGTAATATTTTGTTAATGAATTTATTTGATTACTAGTTAACTAATTGCTAATTTCACCATTCATTTAAGTCTTAATGTACATATTTTAGTTAATAAGAAGATTTTTTCTAAGTGTTTATAATTGCTTTATTTATAAAAAAACAACTATGAATTTCAAAAAAATTACGTCTTGTTTAATGTTACTGTTTTGCCTGGGCGCATTTATGTCTTTTGGGCAAACCGTAGAACATGGCCATGAGTCCAACATGGGCACGGTAAATTTTACCACGCTGGCAAACTACCTGTTGCTGCATCCTGAGCCATTTGTTGTGCGGGATGAAGACGACGAGGATGAAGACGTAATTATACCGCACGTAAGGCCGGTAGACCCTGCGGGAATAAGGCGCAGAAGTACAACAACCGGCGGCTATCTGCCCCTCGGTATTACCCCCACATTGCCTGTATCACCATCACCTACAGATACCTTTCAGTCTGCCGTAGACCCACTGACAACAATCCCCCCTGATACGCATGGCGCTGTAGACTCCAACTACTGCGTTACCGCCATCAATACAAACGTTATCATTCAAACGAGGTCGGGCGGTGCTGTTTCATCAGTTTCGCTGAATTCGTTTTTCTCGTCAGTGAATTCCGCTAACGGCACTTTCGACCCCCGCGTACACTATGACCCATACACTAACCGCTGGATATTGGTATGTGTATCGGGCGCAAATAACAGTTCGGATACCACATCCATCCTCATAGGGGTAACGCAAACAAGTAACCCTACCGGTACCTGGAACCTTTATAGGGTACGGGCCTATTCAGCTGCTACCTACTGGCTGGATTATCCCGATGTAGGGTTCAATAATAAATGGATCACAGTTACCGGCAACCTGTTTCAGAATTCACCGGGTACCGGCTACAATGGCGCAAAGGTTTTTGTGTTCAACAAAGCTAATCTGCTGGCAGGCACCGGAGCTTCTTATACCGCGTTCACACAGTCAACCTCCTTTACTATATGCCCCGCGCTTAACTATGACGCTACAGCCGGAAATATGTTTGCGGTGGAAGACTGGAACGGAACTGTAGGCGGCGGCGGCGTTGTGAACTTGTGGAAGATATCCGGGGCCGTTGGTTCCGAGGCTATGGCGCATGTTGCATATCCGGCATCCCCGTATAACTGGGATTATGCCAACAACATATATTCAGGAACCTATGGTTCGGATTTCGCGCCCCAGGCATCTACCTCCAATAAGGTACAGACCAATGACTCCCGTGTCACTCAGCTGACCTACATCAACGGAAAACTTTGGTTTGCGCACACGGTATTCTTACCCTACACAGGTACCACTAATGCTACCAGGTCATCGGTGCAGTGGTGGCAGATAGACACCACAGGTACCCCCTCACAGGTGGGCCTGATAGATGATGCCACAGGGTCAAACTTTTACGCATTCCCTTCTATTGCCGTTAATACATCGAATGACGCCCTGATAGGTTTTGCGGCGTTCTCAAGTTCGATGTACCCAAGCGCGGCTTATGCCATGCGCGTTCATACAGATGCTACTGATTCTATAAGGCCTCTGACCATTTTCAGACATGGCCTAGCCAGTTATTACAAAACATTCAGCGGCACTAAAAACCGCTGGGGGGATTATTCCGGCACCTGCCTTGACCCCACTAATCAGACTGATTTCTGGACGATACAGGAGGCTTCACAAACGCATACAACAGCAGACCGGTGGAGTACATGGTGGGCACATGTGCTTACACCCTGTACCACCCCCGCGGCGATTACAGGCACTGCAAGCGTATGTACAGGCGCAACAACCACACTATCTGATGCCACCACGGGCGGCACATGGACCAGTACCACCACATCTGTGGCTACCATAGGTTCGTCTACAGGCGTTGTTACAGGTGTATCAGCGGGCACTTCAATTATCACTTATTCTACAGGATCCGGCTGCGAAGTAACGGTAACTGTCACTGTGAACACCACACCATCAGCAATATCCGGCACGGCAACGGTATGTACCGGCGCTACTACTACTCTCAGTTCATCTCCATCGGGCGGCACATGGACCAGCGGCAGTACAGGTGTGGCCACTGTTGGCTCAGGTTCAGGTGTAGTCACCGGCGGCAGTGCGGGTACCGCGGTCATTACTTACACATTGACGGGAGGCTGTACGGCCACCAAGACCGTAACCGTGAGTACTACCCCATCTACCCCTACAGGTACTTTGTCTGTATGTGTTGGTGCAACCACCTCGCTTAGTTCATCGCCATCAGGCGGTACATGGACCAGCAGCAATACAGGTATTGCAACTGTTGGCAGCACAGGAACCGTAACAGGTGTGTCGTCAGGCACCGCGAATATTACTTATACAGGTTCGGGTGGATGCTTTGCTTTTGCAACAGTTACTGTGAATACTGCACCAACCTCTATTACAGGCACAGCAACGGTATGTACCGGCTCTACTACCACATTGAGTTCCACACCGTCAGGCGGCACATGGACCAGCGGTAGTACAGGTGTGGCCACTGTAGGCTCAAGTTCAGGTGTGGTTACGGGCAATAGTGCCGGCACCGCTGTGATCACTTACACACTCACCGGGGGATGCTTTGTAACAAGGACTGTAACCGTGAGTACAACCCCTGCCGCCATCACAGGTGCGTCATCTATATGCGACGGCACCACTACAACGATGAGCGATGCTTCATCCGGTGGCACATGGACTACCAGTAATATTACTATTGCTACTATCGGATCATCGAGCGGGGTCGTAACCGGAATCGCATCCGGATGTATCAATATCACTTATACATTGGGCAGTTGTTTTGTCACCTTCCCATTTTGTGTTATAGCTAACCCATCAGCCATAACCGGTACCGCGACATTATGCGTTGGCACTACAACTACACTTAGCTCTACCCCGTCAGGCGGTTCATGGACCAGCAGCAACACAGCAATTGCTACCGTGGGTTCTTCGTCCGGCATAGTTACCGGTATTGCCGCAGGTACAGCAGATATCACTTATACTGTTACCGGCGGCTGTATAGCTATCAGAACGGTAACAGTAAGCACCTCCCCTACTGTTCCGACAGGCACTTTGTCTGTATGTATAGGGTCCGCCTCTACGCTTAGTTCGTCCCCATCCGGGGGAACCTGGCTATCCGGCAACACAGGTATTGCAACTGTGGGCAGCAGCACCGGCACGGTAACCGGGGTATCTGCGGGTACAGTAATTATAACGTATACGCTGGGCAGCGGCTGCTCCAATACACAATCATTTACTGTAAATACGACACCAAGTGCAATATCGGGTCCATCATCAGTATGCTCCGGCAGCACCATAACCTTGAGTTCATCACCATCAGGCGGCACATGGTCCAGCAGCAATACGGCTATAGCTACCGTGGGTAGTTCTACCGGTGTGGTTAGCGGCGCTTCGCTGGGTACTGCCAATATAACTTATATGATCGGCTCTTGCTTCGCGGTCAAGACTGTCACCGTTACCTCAGCTCCGGGAGCTATCAGCGGCACAACAGTAGTATGCGAGGGAGCTACAACAGCATTAAGCTGTACACCATCAGGAGGGGCATGGACAAGCGCCAGCACAGGCACGGCAACCATAGGCTCAAGTACCGGTGTGGTAACAGGCATCAGTGCGGGCACATCAGCGATAACTTATTCACTTGGCACCGGTTGTGAATCATATGCAACAGTAACTGTAAATACCGCGCCTACTGCTATCACAGGCGTGGCTGCGGTTTGCGTAAGCGCAACCACCACACTTAGCTCCTCGCCATCGGGCGGAACATGGACCAGCGGCAACCTAGGCGTGGCTACAGTAGGTTCGGGAACAGGAGTTGTAACCGGGTTAAGTTCAGGTACCGCAGATATCACTTATACGCTTAGCAGCGGATGCTTTGTCGTACGCACGGTAACCGTAAATACCTCGCCCGGCGCCATTAGCGGCACGGCCAGCGTTTGCGCGGGAGCTACAACTACATTGAGTTGCTCGCCATCTGGCGGCACATGGACCAGCGCCAGCACAGGTATAGCCACCATAGGTTCAGGTACCGGCGTGGTAACAGGCGTGAGCGCGGGCACATCAGACATCACATATTCCCTTGGTGCAGGCTGTGAATCATATGCAACAGTAACTGTAAACACCGCACCAACTGCGATAACAGGCACAGCGTCTGTATGCGTAGGCGCAACCACCACACTCAGCTCCTCGCCATCGGGCGGCACATGGACCAGTGGCAGCACAGGCGTGGCTACAGTAGGTTCGGGAACAGGAGTTGTGACCGGGGCAAGTTCGGGCACCGCAAACATTACTTATACACTTAGCGGCGGATGTTTTGTTGTTCGCACGGTAACCGTAAATACAGCACCCGGTGCTATCAGCGGCACGGCAAGCGTATGCGAGGGAGCTACAACTACATTGAGTTGCTCTCCATCAGGTGGCACCTGGACCAGCGGCAGCACCGGCACAGCCACTATAGGCTCAGGTACCGGTGTGGTAACAGGCGTCAGCGCGGGCACATCAGACATTACATATTCCCTGGGTGCAGGCTGCGAATCGTATGTAACTGTTACAGTCAACACCGCACCAACTGCTATAACAGGCACAGCGTTTGTATGCGTAGGCGGAACCACGACACTCAGCTCCTCGCCATCAGGCGGCACCTGGACCAGCGGCAGCACAGGCGTGGCCACAGTAGGTTCGGGAACAGGAGTTGTAACCGGGGCAAGTTCAGGTACCGCAGATATTACTTATACGCTTAGCGGCGGATGTTTTGCTGTTCGCACAGTAACTGTAAATACAGCTCCCGGCGCTATCAGCGGCACTGCCAGCGTGTGCATTGGCGCTACAACTACATTGAGCTGCTCGCCATCGGGCGGCACATGGACCAGTGGCAGCACAGGTATAGCCACTATAGGCTCCGGTACCGGCGTGGTAACAGGGGTGAGCGCGGGCACATCAGCCATTACATATTCGCTTGGCGCAGGGTGTGAGTCATATATCACCGCAACCGTGAATGCATTACCGGGAAGTATATCCGGAACAACTGCAATGTGCGCGGGCGCAACCAATACACTCAGCTCATCCCCATCGGGCGGCACATGGACCAGCGGCAGCACGGGTATAGCTACCGTAGGCTCTGCCTCGGGCGATGTGACAGGCGTAAGTGGTGGCACTGCTGTGATAACCTATACAATAGGTACCGGCTGCTTCATCACGACCACAGTAACCATAAATGCTTTACCAACGATAACCCTGGGCGCCAGCCCAACAGTAGTGACGGGCTCTACCAGCGCTAACCTTCCGTACAGTGCGGTGAGTGGTGGCCCTACTACATACAGCATTGTATATAGCGGCGCGGCTATTACTGCCGGTTTTGCGAATGTTGCGGGAGCCGCATTGGGTTCTTCGCCCATAGTACTCACCGTACCCGGCGCTGCACCATTAGCTACTTATACAGCCACGCTAACGGTAACCAGCGCTACATGTACCAGCACAGGTTATCCGTTTACCGTAACAATAAATGGCGGCAACTCGGCACCTCTTTTCTCCGGCGGCAGTCCGCAAACACTGTCGGCCTGTGCAAACCCAACATTCAATTCTATTGATGCGCTATTGGCCGTTGATGATCCCGACGTAGGCAATACCGAGACCTGGAGCGTGACATCTGCACCGATCCATGGTACTATTACCATAGGTGGTACGGTAGTATCTACAGGCAGCACAGTAACACCAACAGGTTTCGGGTATACAGCCACAGCGGGTTATACAGGTACCGATGTATTTACTATGCAGGTATCAGATGGCGCAGGTGGCCTTGCTACTACCACAATAAATGTTACCGTTAATCCTTTGCCTGCACCATTCACTGTCACAGGTGGCGGTGGCTATTGCTCAGGCGGCACGGGAGTGCATGTAGGGCTCAGTGGCTCAGCCGCGGGTATCAGTTACCAGTTATATAATGGCGTTACGGCTACCGGCAGCCCGCTGGCGGGCACAGGCTCGGCACTTGATTTTGGCTTGCAGACCTCAGCCGGCACTTATACAGTTGTAGCCACAAATACTACTACTTCCTGCTCAGTCACTATGACAGGCAGTGTGGATGTAGTGATCAACCCATTACCAACAGCCTATGCGGTTACAGGCGGCGGATTGTTCTGCTCCGGTGGCCCGGGTGTATTGGTGAGCCTTGCCGGCTCCGATGTAGGAGTCAATTACCAGCTGTATCGTGGTACTACCACGGTTGGTGGCCCTGTGGCAGGTACCGGTGGCCCTATCGGCTTTGGCCTTATGACCATTGCGGGTACTTATACCGTAGTTGCAACAGACGTGACCACTGGCTGTGTTAATACCATGAGCGGCAGCACCGGTATAACCGTAGGCACATTGCCCGCCATAGTAACTATGACAGGTGGCGGCGGCTATTGCTCAGGCGGTGTAGGTGTTAATGTCGGGCTCACGGGCTCTGCAATAGGTATCGACTATCAGTTATACAGGGGCGGTGTACCTGTGGGCGCACCGCTGCCGGGTATAGGTGGCGCATTATCATTTGGTCTGCAAACGATAGCAGGCGTTTATACAGCTACAGCTACTAATCCACTCACTTCGTGTACCAGCACTATGTCTGGTTCATCAACCGTTACTATTTATTCCCTTCCGGCTATATATACAGTTACCGGCGGAGGTAGCTTCTGCTCTGGTGGCACAGGTGTTGCGGTTGGCTTGAGCAATTCAGACATCGGTGTCAATTATCAGTTATATAGGGGTGGCCTGCCTGTGGTAGGTACTATCACACCTGGTACCGGTACAGCGTTAAGTTTCGGGTTACAAATAACTGCGGGCACTTATACAGTGGTAGCTACCAGCGCCGGATTTACCGGCTGCACCAGCAATATGACCGGCAGCGCTATTGTATCTATTGATCCGCTTCCGTCTGTATATATAGTTACGGGTGGCGGCAGTTATTGTGTTGGCGGTACAGGGGTACATGTATTCCTTAGCAATTCAGACGCGGGTGTCAACTACCAGCTCTTTATGGGCACAACCACTGTTGGCGGCCCGGTAGCAGGCACAGGTACTACACTCGACTTTGGGTTGATGACCACTGCCGGCACTTATACGGTAGTAGCCACAAACGCGACTACAGGATGTGTAAATAATATGTATGGCAGCGCTACGGTTTCTGTAAATCCGCTGCCTACCGTATATACTGTAACAGGCGGTGGCGGCTATTGCAGCGGCGGTAGCGGTATAGCCGTTGGCCTCAGCAATTCTACATTTGGTATCAGTTACCAGCTTTACCTCGGCGCGTCGGCAGTAGGCAGCCCTGTAACAGGCGTAGGCGGAGCCATCAGTTTCGGCCTGCAGACAGCACCCGGCATCTACACCGTAGTGGCTACTAATATGACCACAGGCTGCGTAAATAATATGAGCGGCAGTGTTACCGTATCCATAACCTCAATTCCCACCGTCTACACCGTAACCGGTGGCGGCGGCTATTGCGCCGGCGGCACCGGGGTAGCTATTGGATTAAGCAACTCTGATGCCGGTATCAATTACCAGCTTTACCGTGGCTCTATAACCATAGGTGGCCCCATGGGCGGCACAGGCGGTGCTATCAGCTTCGGTTTGTTTACTATAGCAGGTACTTATACCGTTGTCGCCTACAATCCGTCCACCGGTTGCACAACTAATATGACCGGCAGTGCCACTATAACCGTGCTGGCGCGCCCGGCAGTAATAGCTATGACCGGCGGCGGTGGTTATTGTGCGGGAGGCCCAGGCGTTAATATCGGTCTTGTAGCCTCTGCTATTGGCATTGACTACCAGTTGTACTTTGGAGGCAGCCCGGTAGGTTTGCCGGTAAGCGGAACAGGAGCCGCGCTTAGCTTTGGCCTGCAGACAACCGTAGGTACCTATACTGCAACAGCTACTGACCCTGTTACATTGTGTACCAGCAATATGTCCGGCAGTGCGTCTGTATACATGTATGCCCTGCCGAATGTCTATTCTGTAACAGGCGGTGGCAGCTATTGCTCCGGCGGTACCGGAGTAGCCATAGGGCTTAGCGGCTCTGATGCCGGCGCGCACTACCAGTTATACCTTGGCGGCCTGCCTGTTGTAGGCGCTATGGTTATAGGTACGGGTTCCGCCATTAGTTTCGGGCCGCGTACCATTGCGGGCACATATACCGTTATCGCTACTATCGGTGGCTTTACCGGTTGTACCAATGCTATGTCGGGCAGTGCAGTTATAGCTATTGATCCGCTGCCTGTCGCTTATACCGTTACAGGTGGTGGCAGCTATTGCTCCGGCGGTACAGGCGTGCATATTGGTCTTTCTTCTTCTGACGCAGGTATAGATTACCAGTTATACATGGGTACCTCAGCTATCGGCAGCCCGATGGCCGGCACCGGTTCAGCATTGGACTTCGGCCTGTTCACCGCAGCGGGTACCTATACTATCAAAGCTACAAACACGACTACGGCATGTATCAATAATATGATCGGAAGCGTTACCATCACTATCAGTTCGCTCCCATACACATTTGCAGTAACAGGTGGCGGCGGCTATTGTACCGGAGGCTCCGGAGTGCTGGTTGGACTTGCGGGCAGTGTCTGGGGTACCGATTACCAGTTGTTCCTCGGCGCTTCGGCAGTTGGCTCACCGGTTGCGGGTACAGGCACAGGGTTAAGCTTCGGCCTGCAAACAGCGGCGGGTACTTATACTGTCGTGGCCACGAGTACGCTTACCGGCTGCACCAATACTATGACCGGCAGTGCGGTGGTGACCATCAATCCGCTGCCTGCAACGTTTACTGTTAGCGGAGGTGGCAGCTATTGCGCCGGCGGCACAGGGCTGCACGTATTGCTCAGCGGTTCAGCGTCCGGTACTGTATACCAGCTATACCGCGGCACGGCACCTGTTGGCTCTGCCCTTTCAGGCACGGGGTCCGGCCTGGATTTCGGCTCGCAGACCATTGCCGGTACTTATACCGTAGTAGCTACTACCAGCGGGTCGCTGTGTACAAGCACCATGACGGGAAGCGCTGTCATTACAGTTGATCCGTTACCGCTGGCATTTCCTGTTACAGGTGGTGGTGGCTACTGCTCCGGTGATACAGGTGTGCACGTTTTTCTTTCCAGCTCTACTACCGGCATCAGCTACCAATTGTTCAGGGCCACTACCGCTGTTGGCAGTCCGCTTACAGGTACCGGCAGCCCGCTCGATTTTGGCCTACAGACCATAGCAGGCACATACAGGGTAGTGGCTACTAATACCACAACCTCATGCACAAGCAATATGCTGGGCACGGCAACGGTAATTGTTAATCCTTTACCCACTGCCTATACTCTGACAGGTGGCGGCGGTTATTGCGCCGGCGGCATTGGTGTATCAGTCGGCTTATCCGGATCACAAACAGGGGTTAACTACCAGTTGTACCTTGGCGCTTCGCCGGTAGGCAGCCCTACCACAGGTACTGGCCTGGCCATCACTTTTGGCTTGCAAACTGCTGCAGGAACATATACCGTTGTTGCTACGCGTGCCACTACCGGCTGTGTAAACAATATGACGGGCAGCGTGACCATAACTATTAATCCGCTACCAGCCGTATATACAGTTACAGGCGGTGGCAGCTATTGCTCCGGCGGCACAGGTGTTGCCATCGGCTTATCCAATTCAGATGCCGGTATCAACTACCAGCTTTACCGTGGCTCCGTATTGGTGGGCAGCCCCGTAGCAGGTACAGGCTCATCTATCAGCTTTGGCCTGCAGACAGCGGCGGGCACATATACTGTTCTGGCTATTGATGCAACCACAGGTTGTACATCTGCAATGTCAGGCAGTGCCACGGTTTCCATAAATGCGTTACCTGCGGTAGTAAGCGTTACAGGCGGCGGTGGTTATTGCGTTGGCGGTACAGGCGTTCTGATCGGGCTTTCTGCTTCCGCTATCGGTATTGACTACCAGCTTTACCTGGGCACCACGGCTGTGGGCAGCCCTGTTCCGGGTACAGGCGCGGCACTTAGCTTCGGCCTGCAGACAGCAGCCGGCACATATACTGTTATAGCTACCAACCCGGTAACATCATGTAGCAGCACCATGTCGGGCAGTGCTACTATATATATCTACCCATTACCTGTTACATATACGGTTACCGGCGGCGGCAGTTATTGCCTTGGCGGGGCCGGGGTAGTAGTAGGCCTTAGTGGTTCATCATCCGGTGTCAGCTACCAGTTATACCTTGGTGGTTTGCCGTTGATAGGTACTGTTGTTTCCGGCACGGGATCTGCCATCAGTTTCGGTTTGCGCACAGTGCCGGGTACTTACACGGTAGTAGCCACTATGGGTGGCTTCACGGCTTGTACTGCTACCATGTCCGGCAGTGCTGTTGTAGCTACTACGTCATCCCCTACTATTTATACAGTTACAGGGGGCGGCAGCTATTGTAGTGGTGGCACAGGCGTACATATCTATCTTAGTAACTCAGATACTGGCGTGAGCTACCAGTTGTACATGGGTACGGTAGCTATTGGCAGCCCATTATCGGGCACGGGCACTACACTCGACTTTGGTTTGTATACTACGGTAGGATCTTATACTATCATTGCTTATAACCCCACAACTGGCTGCTCAGGATATATGTCCGGTATAGCATCAGTATCTGTAAGCCCGCTACCCTACCTGTTCACTGTTACCGGTGGCGGTAGTTATTGCGCGGGCGGCACAGGCGTGGCGGTAGGCCTCAGCAGCACGGTATCAGGTACCAATTACCAGTTATACCTTGGCACCACAGCAGTAGGATCGCCGGTGCCGGGCACAGGAGCGGCAATAACCTTCGGGCTTCAGACCGCGGCCGGAACATACACGGTTGTAGCAACAAATACTACTACCGGATGTACCAATACAATGACGGGTAGTGTTACCATAACCATTACTGCGGCACCGGCAGCATTTACCGTTACCGGTGGCGGCACTTACTGCTCCGGTGGCAGTGGTGTACATATCGGCCTAAGCAGTTCGGCTACCGGTGTTTCATATCAGTTATACAGGGGTACAGCGTATGTAGGCTCTGCTATCAGTGGTACCGGCAGCGCACTTGACTTTGGCCTCCAGACAGTGTCGGGCACATATACAGTTGTTGCAACCCTTACAGGTACTTACTGCACTACCACCATGACCGGCAGCGCAACAATTTCTGTCGCTGCGTTGCCTGCCACATATACCGTTACAGGTACCGGCGGATATTGTCCTGGCGGCTCAGGTGTGCATGTATACCTCAGTGGCTCTGATACCGGCGTTACCTACCAACTTTATGTAGGCACTACACCCGCAGGCAGCCCTGTTGCAGGTACCGGCTCGTCCATTGATTTCGGCCTGTTCACTACAGCGGGTACATACACAGTTGTGGCCACAGGCACAGCTACAGGATGTACCAGTACTATGACAGGGTATGCCGTTATCTCGGTATACTCATTGCCTACCGCTTATACAGTCACAGGCGGTGGCAGCTACTGCTCAGGCGGTACAGGTTCAGTTATTGGCCTTGCAGGCTCACAGGCGGGTGTCAGCTACCAGTTGTATAATGGCGCCAGCGCTGTTGGCAGCCCGGTAACAGGTTCCGGCGGGGCTATCAGTTTCGGGTCCTTTACCACAGCGGGTACATATACAGTTGTGGGCACCAATACGTCTACAGGCTGTGTTAATAGTATGACCGGCAGCGCAACCATCACCATCAACACACCGCCAAACGTTTATGCGGTAACAGGTGGCGGCAGCTACTGCTATGGTGGCACAGGTGTGGCTGTTGGCCTCAGCGGCTCAGATGCAGGTGTCAATTATCGCCTATACAGGGGCACTGTAGCCGTGGGCAGCCCTGTTGCGGGTACAGGTTCGGCGTTGTCATTCGGTTTGCAAACTGTTTCAGGCACATATACCGTAGTAGCAACTGATGCCACAACACTCTGCGTCAGCACTATGACTGGCAGCGCATCGGTATCCATATCTTCATTACCTGCTATAGTATCTATGACCGGCGGTGGTGGTTACTGCTCCGGCGGCACCGGGGTCAATATAGGTCTTGCGGCATCTGCGGTTGGCGTTAATTATCAGTTGTACCTTGGCACAACGGCTATCGGCAGTCCTGTTGCAGGTACAGGTATGGCGCTTAGTTTCGGTTTGCAGACTGCGGCCGGTACTTATACCGCTACGGCCACTTATCCGTCGTCATCTTGCTCCAGCACTATGTCTGGCAGTGCTACTGTATACATATATAGCGTTCCTACAGCATATACGGTGTCGGGTGGAGGCGGTTTCTGCTCGGGCGGTACAGGTGTTCACATCTATCTCAGCGGTTCCAGCACAGGTACCAGCTATAAATTATACAGGGGAACTCTACTGGCGGGCAGCCCCATACCGGGCACAGGCAGCGCTATTGACTTTGGCCTGTACACAACACCGGGTACCTATACCATACTTGGTGTGGCCACAAGTACCGGCTGCTCTACAGCCATGACCGGCAGTGCCACAATCTTTGTGAATCCGTTGCCAACGATATCAGGTTCTATATACACAGTGGCTCCGGGTGCCAATATCACACTCACCGGCACCCCGGGTGGCGGCACATTCAACAGTACTTCTACTGCTATAGCCACTGTAGGCACTACAACAGGTATCGTCACCGGTGTTTCGCTTGGGTCTACGATCATCAGCTATACACTCACCACCGGCTGCGCGTCCAGTCACATTGTAGGCGTCACCGCCACAGGGCATCGTGATATACCGGGGGCTAATACCACCATCACAGGTACGGAAGGCAGCGACCTGTTTGTAAGTCCTAACCCAAGCAAGGGAGTATTTACACTGAAGGGCAATTTGTCCGGAAACTCAGATGCAGTGGTATCATTGCAGGTAACAGATATGCTTGGCAGGGTAATCTACAAAAACAAAGTGACCGCCGCCAACGGTATAATGGACGAGGTAATTGACCTTGGCAATGTACCTAACGGTATGTACCTGCTCACAGTACATTCGGATATAGATAACAAGGTTTTCCATATTATTGTAAGACAGTAATTACGATAACCTCAGCGTATAAAAAAGCAGGCCACAGCGCCTGCTTTTTTTATATGCCATATAATTACAGTTTAAACTATAAAATTTAAGTTAAAAACGAACCATATACTTGTGCAATTTCATAATGTGATCTACCTTTACAAAGTAACCAAGGCATGTTAATGAAGAAATATTTATTACTTATTACCATTACATGTATAGTTCCCCTTCTGCATAGCTGCCATTCAGGCCAGGAGGCGGTGGCTTATCACTCGCCCCGCCAGCCTAAGTTTATCAATAATGTTTACATAGACCCGCACAAAAAGACCAGCTCCACTGCTAATGCGATAGACAGGGTAAAAAGGCCTGAACGACCTAAAGACCCAAAGCCTATTGTACATTATGCCAAACAAACCCAGGCCACTGCTACAGTAAAGCAAACCGCCGATGTAACACCTGTTAAACCGGAAGAGACAGGGCTAAAGGCTAAATATGCGGATATGATGGGTATATCACCCGCTGATCTTGTGAGTTTAGCGCTTTACCGTTTCATTGACAGGTGGTGGGGCACCAACTACCGTATCGGTGGTTGTGATATTAATGGTATCGACTGCTCGGGCTTTGCGCAAAAACTCTACAGCGAGGTGTATGGTATAGACCTGCTTCGCACAGCCATGGAGCAGTTTGGTAATTGCAAACGTATCAAAAGCGCGGCAAATGCCGTTGAAGGTGACCTCGTTTTTTTTCATATACGGAGCAGGCATATCACCCATGTTGGCGTATACCTTGCCAACAATTACTTTGTGCATGCGTCATCATCCAATGGTGTTATGATCAGTAACCTTGATGAGGATTACTGGCATAAATACTATGCCGGCTGTGGCAGGGTACCCAGGAGTTAAACTGCCCGCTGCATTACCAGGATAACCCCATGTTCCAGAAGAGAAAAGCCCATTTATCGGCCTGCTCAGATATGATCATATCTGTGGGCTTCCCCGCGCCATGTCCCGCTTTTGTCTCTATGCTTATCAGCACAGGGTTAGCACAGGTCTGCCCGGCCTGCAATGATGCGGCAAACTTGAATGAGTGCGCGGGCACTACCCTGTCGTCATGGTCGCCTGTTGTTACCAGCACTGCCGGATAACATTGTTTTTTTACATTGTGTACCGGAGAATATCTATACAGGTATTCAAACATTTCTTTACTGTCTTCAGCGGTGCCATAGTCGTAGGCCCAGCCGGCGCCGGCGGTAAATTTATTGTACCGCAGCATATCCAGTACACCCACCGCCGGAAAACAAACACGGAAAAGATCGGGGCGTTGCGTAAGGCAGGCACCCACAAGCAGCCCGCCGTTTGACCCGCCGGATATCGCCAGGTATTCTTTTGATGTGTAATGCTCGCTGATCAGGTATTCACCGGCGGCAATAAAATCATTGAATACATTCTGCTTCTTCATTTTGATACCGGCATTGTGCCATTTATCACCGTACTCACCGCCACCGCGAAGGTTGGCAACAGCGTATATGCCGCCATGCTCTATAAATACAAGGTTGCTGACGCTAAATGAGGGCGTAAGGCTGATGTTGAACCCTCCATAACCATAAAGCATTACAGGGTTCTTCCCGTTTAGCTTCATACCCTTCTTATAAGTAATGATCATTGGTATCTTCTCTCCGTCTTTTGACTTGTAAAATACCTGCTTGCTTTCAAACTCCGCCGGATTGAATTTTACCTGCGCGGTCTTATACATCTCAGACCTGCCTGTTTTTATATCGTACTTAAATATTGTAGGCGGATAGACGTACGATGTATAAGTATAGTACGTTTCCATTTCCGTCATCTTACCACCAAAACCTCCTGCAGAACCCAGTCCCGGTAATGCTATCGCCTTTTCCTTCTTTCCATCCAGGCTGTACTGGTACACCTTCGATACCGCATTCTCTATATAGGTAGCAAACAGTTTTTTGCCACAGGTGGTCACAGACAGCGGAAACTGTGTCTCAGGTATCAGTGTCTTCCAGTTTTCCTTACCGGGCTTTGACGCGTCTGTAACTACCAGTTTACGGTTGGGGGCATCCTGGTTAGTGGTTATATACAGCTTCCCGTTGTCTGAATAAATAATATCCTGCTCGTTATCAAACCCCGTAACCACAGGCACTATCGGGGCATTCTCTTTTGTCAGGTCCCGGATATACAATTCGTTGCCGTAGGTAGCGTTTGCCGCGCTGATCACCAGGAAATGTTCGTCTTCTGTAACTCCGCCCCCCACATACCTGCGTGGGGTGGCTTCCCCTCCAAAGATCAGCTTATCCTGCCCCTGCGGGGTACCCAGCTTATGATAGTACAGCTTGTGTATCTGCGTCTTTTCAGACAGTTGGCTGCCCTTGGGCTTGTCATAGCTGCTGTAATAAAATCCTTCATTTTTGAACCACGACAATCCGCTGAACTTCACATCCCGCAGTGTATCGTCCATTTTAGCGCCTGTACGGGTATCTATCACTATCACTTTGCGCCAGTCAGATCCACCCTCGCTTATCTGGTAGGCGGCCAGCGAGCCGTCTTTGGTAAAATCTATACCCTGCAAAGACGTCGTGCCATCGGGGGAAAAAACATTCGGATCGAGAAATACTTCAGGCGCGCCGCTGCCTTTTTGCCTGTATAGTACACTCTGGTTTTGGAGACCGTCATTTTTATAAAAATAGGTGTATTCACCTTCCTTGAAAGGCGCTGAGAATTTCTCATAATTCCATATTTCCTTCAGCCTGCCCTTTATAGCCTCCCTGAAAGGTATTTTTGAAATATAGGCATTGGTAACCTTGTTTTCGGCTACTACCCACTCCTTCGTCTCATCGCTCATATCATTCTCCAGCCAGCGGTAAGGGTCTGCAACCTTAGTACCAAAGTATTCATCTGTCTGGCCGGTCTTTTTTGTTTGCGGGTAGCTGCCTGTAAAAGCCGCCTGTTTTTGCGCGTGCACTGTCATCGTCATTGCTAATAAAGAGGTACTGATTAATAATCCTTTCATGAGGCAGAAAATTTGAATTGGTGTAATTGGAATGGGCCTCAAAATAAATGTATTTTTGTCACTATTGTTGGCACGTTTTTCGCAGAATATATAGAAAACGTTAACACTTTCGGTATTGATAAGTGGCTGAATGAATTTATATTTGTAAGAAATTTATATAACATAATAATTGCTCTGAGACGCTTTCTGAAAATATTACGGTACACTGCCGCCTCCTTACTGCTCTTACTGGTGCTGTTGGTGGCGTTGGTGAACCTGACACCCGTACAGAACTACCTTGCCGGAAAGGCAGCAGCAATACTAAGCGATAAGCTGAAAACAAAGGTTGAGATCAAGCACATACGAATTGATTTTTTAAATCATATACTTATCCAGGGTGTGTATATCGAAGACCAGTCTAAAGACACACTGCTATATGCAGGTGAGGCCAGCGTGCGCATCACCGATTGGTTCATTTTTAAAGACAACCCCGTACTTAAATACATCGGCCTGAAGGATGCCTATGTTCATCTGCACCGCCCGGCAACCTCCGACGCATGGAACTATCAGTATATAGCCGATGCACTGAGCTCGGGGAAAAAGAGCTCAGGTAAAAGCAGTTCCGTAGAATTTGACCTGCAAAAGACAGAACTGGAAAATGTACGTGTGCATATGGATGATAGCTGGGTGGGTGAAGACCTGAATTTTGATATTGGTATTGCGTCTATCAAGACTAAGGGTTTAGACTTTAAGAGAAAGCAACTTACTATCAACGATATCACTTTCAAAAACTCGGGGGTTAGCGTTAAAGAATACAAGGGCGGCCGCCCGCCAAAGGCAAAGAAAGGCCCCCAGTGGGAAGATCTGGTACATAAGACTCCTTTCAATCCCGGTAACTGGATCGTGAAGATCAAGGATATATCCCTTCATACCTGCTCATTCCGGCTTACTTCCGATGATGTAGAACCTGCCCTGGGACATTTTGACCAGACCCACCTGGCCATCAAAGACATACAGTTCTCGGCATCAGACATCAACATTAAGGGCGATACACTTCATGGCAATATCAACAATCTTTCGGCACAAGACCGGTGCGGCATTGCCATTAAGACAATGCGCAGCAAGGTGACAGTATCGCCAAACGCGTCTATATGTGAAGACCTGTACCTGGAGACGAATTTTAGTAAGGTTCAGAACTACTACGCAATGCGCTACCGGCATTTTCCAGACTTCAACTCGTACATAGACAGCGTAACCATGGAGGCCCACCTTGAAGACGCTATCATAGACGAGCGGGATATAGCCTTTTTTGCGCCGCAACTCAGGGAGTTTCCGGGAGTGATACTGAAAGTGAACGGCAAAGGCAAAGGCACCGTAGCCGACCTGAACGCGCAAAACCTGACGGTGACCGATGGCAGCAGCACCATAAGAGGTAATGTTTCCATGAAGGGTCTGCCGGATATCTACACAACACACATAGGATTTACAAACGGTGAGCTGATGACATCGGGCAAGGGAATACTACGCTATGCGCCAATGCTTAAAAACGATACCGATATAGCTATGGACCACATTCTGTATGCCTACTTTAAAGGCAGCTATGACGGCTTCATAGAAAACTTCTCACTGGATGGGGCCCTCAATACCAACCTGGGCGGCATAACCACTAAATTTAAAATGAATATTCCCGGCTTTGACCCTAATATGGCCGAGTATTCCGGATCAGTCACGGCAACCAACGTGCAGATTGGCGATTTTCTAAAACAACCCATATTGGGTAACGTATCGCTGAGCGAAGACTTCTCCGGCAAATCATTTAACCCTGATGAAGCGCAATTGAATATAGATGGTAAAGTAACTGAGCTGGGGCTGAACAACTATAACTATCAAAACATAACTACGCACGGGCTGGTAGCAAAGAAGCAATTTACGGGCACCCTGCTGGTAGATGATCCGAATCTGGCGCTTGAGTTTGACGGCGGTATCAATTACAGCAACAAGAACCTCCTGATTAAAGCAACAGCACACCTGCTGGGCTGTAACTTCAGCGCGTTGAAACTCACTAAAGATACCGTAACGCTCACTGCCGACTTTGACCTCAACTGCACCGGCTACAATATAGACAACTTTACAGGCTACGCCAAGCTGAACAACATAGACCTTAAGCGCAACTTGCACAGGCTGGCCGTAGACTCCGTACAGGTACAAACCACCGGCGACACACTGCACAGGCTCATCATGATCAATAGCAACGATGTGACCGCTACTATAAAAGGTAACTACCAGTTGAGTAAGCTACCTGCCTCGGTACAGTACTATCTCTCCCGTTATATACCCAATTATATACCGGAGCCCAGCAAGTATGCGCCTAATCAGAATATTGAGTTTAGCCTGACCACCCGTGATGTAGACAGCATTTTTGCGCTTACGCTACCCATCATCAGGGGCTTTGATTCCTCTGTATTCAGCGGTTCGCTGAATACTTCCAGTAAAAAACTGACACTTGATGCCACCGTGCCACACGCCAGTGTAGGCAAATTTCACATGAATAATGTAAGCCTTACCGGCCTCGGCAATTTTAATGGGCTGGCACTTACTACTACAGTAGATAATGTGGCTATAGGCGACAGTATAGTAAATGGCTCTCTGAGCCTTACCACTACTGTGGCGCATGATTCCGTAAACTTTACCATTGCCACCACCGCGCCCGATACCAGCAGCTCGCTCACGCTCAATGGCCGCGTGGTAGCGCGCAAAGATTCGCTGCTGCTCACTGTCTTCCCTTCTCAGTTTTATCTTAACCAGACCAGGTGGAGCATAGCCGGTGGCAGTAAAATTGTGTATGCCGACAAATACCTTTCCGTAAACGGTGTCTCTTTAACATCGGGCTTGCAAAAGGTAACGGCACAAACAGATCTGACCACTACAGGTGTAAACATGCTGGTAACCACCGAAAAACTGGACCTTGGCCAACTGGGTATTTTTGCGGGCCTCGCTACGTACCAGCCCGATGGGCGCATGAGCGGCACTGTGAAAATTGATAACCTCTTCGGCGATATGCTTGTGACCACCAACATCAGGGCGAAAGATGTAAAATTCGGTACCGATACGTTGGGTGACGTAAATATCATAGGTAGTTATAACGCTGCCAAACAACTCATTAACCTTGACCCGCAAACGGGCATCTTCCGCAATGGCGCATCAGTTATCGCCTCTGGCAATATATCCTTCGACAGCGCCACCCACCAGCAGCTCAATGGCACTATTGAATTCAAGAACGCACCGGTAGTATGGGCATCGCCATTCCTTACCGGTATCATGAGCCGCCTTTCGGGCACAGTGAATGGTAAAGTGGGTTTCAAAGGCAGTTCTTATGAGCCTGTGTTGGATGGCTCGCTGAACCTGTTCAACGCTGCTTTCCGCCTGGACTATATGGGCACCAACTATACTGTGCCTTTTGCTACAGTGGCCATCAACAACCGCCGTATTGAGTTTGGGAAGGTGATGATCTTTGACCGCTGGCATAACTTTGCATTCCTTACCGGTCATTTCTCACACAATCTTTTCAAGAGAATGCGCATGCACCTGAAGGTGCAGACAGATAAGTTTGAGGCTATGAACCTCGCCAGCTATGACAATAACCTTTTCTATGGAAACGCTATTGTGAGTATGGACTCACTTACACTCCGTGGCCCGTTCGATAGTCTCAGGCTGAATATCTATAACCTTGAACCGGCGGCAAAGAGTACAGTATACATGCCGGCAACCTCCGGCACAGATGCGGGCACCTACAGCTATGTATCGTTTAAAGACTACGGTAAGAACGTAGACAAAATAGTGCAGAAGCATAAAAACAAATTCAGTATTAATATAGACGCGCATCTGAATACACTTGCCGAGATGGTATTGGTACTGGACCCAACCAATGGCGACGAGATACGCGCCCGTGGCGATGGATACATAACCATGGACATCCCGCCCAACAATGATATGAGTATGTACGGTACTTATACAATAGACTATGGTACTTACACATTTACATTCAACCAGTTGTTCATCCGCAGGTCTTTCCAGATAGATCCGGGAAGTACGATCACATTTAATAATGAATTTGCCAAGACAGACCTGAATGTGAACGCCACATACCGGGTAAAAGCGAAACTGTCTGACCTGTTGTCTGAAAACGAAAAGCGGTACCTGCAGGATGCTGAGCTCACAGACGCGCAAACACCGCAATGGGTAAACATAGCGCTCCGTATGACGGGATACATCAACGCGCTGAAACTTACCTTTAACCTGGACCTGGAAGACAAACACTCACAAAACTCAACAGCATACCAGAAACTGCGTTACATTAATACAGATGCCCGGCAACAATTTAACCAGGTAGGCGCACTACTGCTGGTAGGCCAGTTTGTACAGCCCGAAGGAATCGGTACAGGCGCGGCCATATCCGGCGCGGTAAACAATATCAGCCAGATAATATCTAACACGGCATCAACAGGCCTCACAGCCATTATCAATAAACTTACCGGTGATAAAGATTTGAACGTGGCCGTAAAATATACTAACTATAACTACGCAGACCAGTCTTTGTCCGGCAACCGGAATGAGCTGAAGATAGGTGTGAACAAATCTCTCTTTAAAGACAAACTCATAGTAGAGGTAGGCAGCACATCAGACTGGGGACGGCCCACCAGCGCCAGTTCTTCATCCAACTTTAATTTCACGGGCGATTTCCGCGCGCAATATAAGATCAACAAGATGGGAAGTCTGCGACTCAATGCTTTTCGTACCAGCGACTATGATGTGACACTGGACCGGGATATAATACGCAGTGGTGTGGGAATAGCCTGGAAAAAATCGTTTGACAACCTTGGGGATTTCTTCCATGGCCGCCGGTACGCACAGCGCATGAAAGACCGCGGGACTCAGAATGCAACCGATCCTATAATGGATACATTGTCCAAACCTGCACCTCAGAAACGATAATTCTGCTCAGGGTGAATAACCCATCTTAACGCTAAAATACCGGCCGCTTTAGTTTACAGCTTTCTGTACCAGTTCAGCCGCTTCGCTAAGCAATATGGCGCTCTGCACTTTCAGTCCGCTGTTCTTTATCAGGTCCTGCGCGGCTTCGGCATTAGTACCCTGCAAGCGTACTATTATCGGGATATTGATGTTGCCCAGCTTATTATATGCTTCGATAACACCGGCAGCTACCCTGTCGCACCTTACAATACCTCCGAATATGTTGATGAGAATTGCTTTTACATTAGGGTCCTTCAGTATAATGCGAAAACCTGCCTCAACTGTCTGCGCGTTAGCGCTGCCACCTACATCCAGGAAGTTTGCAGGTTCTCCGCCGGCCAGCTTTATCATGTCCATAGTGGCCATGGCCAGGCCTGCGCCGTTCACCATGCAGCCCACATTGCCATCCAGTTTCACATAGTTCAGGTTGAATTCACCTGCTTCTACTTCGGTAGGGTCTTCTTCGCTCTTATCACGCATATCGGCCAGGTCGGCATGGCGCATAAGCGCGTTTTCGTCAAGGTTCATCTTGCAGTCTACCGCCAGTATCTTATCATCCGCGCTCTTGAATAACGGGTTGATCTCAAGCATGGAGCAATCCAGGCCTACGTAAGCATTATAAAGGTTGGTCACAAACTTCACCATGTTCTTAAAAGCAACGCCGCCCAGCCCAAGGTTAAAGGCTATCTTGCGTGCCTGGAATGGCAGCAGCGGGAAGCCGGGCTGTACCCACTCTTTAAATATAAGTTCGGGCGTATCATGCGCCACAGTTTCTATATCCATTCCACCTTCCGTACTGTACATGATCACATTCTGTTTCTTTGCGCGGTCCAGCAATATGCTCAGGTAAAACTCCTTACGCTCGCTTGGCCCGTCATAGTACATGTCCTGGGCCACAAGTATCTTGTGTACTTTCTTACCGGCAGGGCCGGTCTGTATGGTTACCAGCGTATTGCCCAGTATATTCTTGGCCACGCGCTCCACATCTTCAGCACTTTTTACCACCTGTACCCCACTCTGGTCAGGCACTTCCTTTATACGTCCCTTACCACGGCCACCCGCATGTATCTGTGCTTTTACTACCGCAAACTTTGTACCGTTGGCAGATGACATCTGCTTATAGGCGTTCACCGCTGCATCTACATGGTCTACTGCCATACCATCCTGGGTAGGCACATGATATCTCTTCAATAGTTCTTTAGCCTGATATTCGTGGAGGTTCATTTCTGGAAATTTTTTGTGCGCAAATGTAAATTGAAATTCCGAGGATTTTATGATTAAAACATATAGCTATAATGCGAAAATGTAGCGCACATTTAGAGAAGAACATCATTTATCAATGGTATTTATAATCAATCCCTTTCCGATAGAATTTTATATATGGTATCAGCGTGCTGTCTTTTAGCATTTGCCGTAAATATCTAAAAGGCAGAAATAGCCTGGCATACTACAGATTCTGCAAAATATAGTATCAGATCACTGTTTTATATAATGTAATTAAACCAACAACAAAATATTAGTAAAAAATATCCTGTACGATTAAAACTAAAGTAATTGGCGTTTCGTAAAATTGTTGGCGGTGTCTGATCATTCTGCCCCGCACGGGGATGCCGAAAACCGGACAGAGTAGGCAGGAAACAAAAAAAACTTATAGTTATGAGCTTTCTAATGCAAATGAAATGGGATGGTGTAACACCCGAACAGTACGAAATAGTAAGAAGCATCGTTAACTGGGAGGGAGATGTACCTGCCGGGGCAATGTTTCACACAGCTGGGTTCCATAATAATGCGCTACGGGTAACAGACATATGGGAGTCGCCGGAGCACTTCAACAACTTTGTTCAGACCCGCCTTATGCCGGGCACAGCCGCAGCAGGCATAGAAGGAGAGCCTCAATTGGATGTATTTCCCGTACATTCGATATTTAATCCATACCCCGATAAATTAAAGTAGCCCCCCCTGCATATAAAGTCTAAAACGATCCCGGTCCGCATACCCCATGCTATAATGACCAACGGCAACACATTTGTGCTGCCGTTGGTGTCAGTGACCTTCTGAGTTCATAATACCACTTTTAGGCTGATTTCCATTTTTGGTAACATTTCAGTACATTTCGTTATCCTATGAAAAACAATAGCAGCACGGAAAACCGCACTGCTATTATATTTCATCCTGTCACCTTTCGTGACCTTGTCAGGATTCAAACCTGAAACCTTCTCATCCGTAGTGAGATGCTCTATTCAGTTGAGCTACAAGGCCATCCTTTTTAAGGAGTGCAAAGCTAATAAGAAATTTCTGTATAGCCAAAAAACTATGCACCTTTGCTTGTAAATGACCGGGTATGAATATAGAAATATGGTCTTTAGGCAAAGAAAATGAACCTTATATTGATGAGGGCATACGCTACTATTTTCAAAAAACAAGGCCATACAACCCTATAGAGCTGGTATTATTACAGACACCCAAAAAGGCAGCAACAACCGATCCTGAAAGGGCCAGAGCGGCAGAAGAAGAGCTGATACTGAAAAAGCTACAGCCAAACCACTATCTTATACTGCTCGACGAACGGGGTAAAACGCTTGATTCGGTGGAGTGGTCGCGCCGGTTTCAGCAATGTATGAACCAGGGCGTAAAAACATTGGTGCTGCTCATTGGCGGTGCCTTTGGCGTTACCGATACCATACGAAAACGGGCGAACCAGTGCTGGTCACTGTCGCCCCTGGTCTTTCCCCACCAGCTCGTAAGGCTGATTACCGCCGAGCAGGTATACCGCTCTTTCAGCATCCTCAACAATTCACCATATCACCACATCTGAAAAAACGGGGGATAAACAACGGGAAAACCGGAAACATAACTGTTCTCGATTTTGATACGATGGTATTTGTATTATTTTCGTACCTGATAAACAACCAAAATGAACAATACAATTATCATCATAGTCATTACATCGCTTATATCCCTGGCTGCCTTCGGCAGCGAAGCCTTAAAAAACAAACTTATTTTATGGCCTAAGAAAATGGATAACCCCATAGAGTACTACAGGCTCATTACATCAGGCTTCATACATGCCGACTGGATGCACCTGCTGTTCAATATGTATACGCTATACGCATTCGGGGCTACGGTAGAATATGTGATACAATATTTAGGCCAGCCAAACCAGATGTTCATTACGCTGTACCTGTCCGGCATCATTGTTTCCTCGCTGCCCAGTTTTGTGAAGAACCGCAATAATACATACTTTATGTCGCTTGGTGCGTCGGGCGGCGTAGCCTCTATTATCTTCTTTGCCATTTACTACTTTCCGTGGAGCCGCATCACCATTTTCCCTATTCCTGTAGGCATACCCAGTGTAGTATTCGGGGCATTGTACCTCCTCTACGAAGCTTACATGGCTAAGAGGAGCGCGGGCCACATAAACCATGATGCGCACTTCTGGGGTTCGGTATATGGTATATTGTTTGCGGTGGTGCTGGACCCTACACACGGATCAGCATTTATCAACGCCATTACTCATCCGCAATAGGGCGTGCCGAACGTTTTACCACCAGGACGGTTGAGGTCCCCTCCTTTATCTTAAACCGCTCATCAAGGCGTATGCCCGATACCCATGCTATTCGCTTGCCGCACTCCAGTATCCTTATTTCTTCCTTACTGTGCAGCGGCACCTTCTCATCTATCAGCAGCTTGCTTACCTTTTTCTTCTTCATCTTCATACCCAGCGGGTACAGATAATCCCCTGTGCGGATGGTGCGCAGCACCAGTGGAAATTGCACAAGAGCCATATCTATATATGCTTCATCAGCACCTTGCGGAATAACCTTTGGCCTGTCTTGCATAGCAAAAGAATAGGCATACTTACCCGTATGTATGGTGCAGGGCACGGCTTCTACCAGCACCATATCGGCAGTAGTATCTGGCAGGGTGGTAATGATAAGGAAATCACGGTTGCGCAGCATTCGGTGTGTGGCGGATAATATATAACGCCCGCTCTCTGCATGCATAAGGTCCAGCATATGCGGCACCTGCGCCGCGCTGAAACCAAACGGCTTTATAAGTTCATAACAGATGGTCTCTAATGGCACACGCTTAAGCAATTTCAGTACAGGTATGTAATGGTCCTGTCCCCGCTGCTCCACCAGTTTCTTACGTTCCTGCTCTATAGCCTTTCTGTACAACTGCTCAGCCTGCCCGAAACGGCCTATACTCTGGCTGATATGAACTACCGCGCCTGGCACCAGTTCTTCAGCCACAGGTATTATTTTATGCCTTATAGCATTACGCAGGTAATCATCGCTTGCATTCGATGCGTCCTCCCTGAACACTATGTCATAACCACCGGCATAAGCCGCTATCATATCCTTGGTGGCAAACAGCAGCGGCCTCACAATAGTACCGTTTTCTGCGGGGATGCCATGAAGACCGCTGATACCGGTACCTTTAAGCAGGTTAATAAACAAGGTTTCTACATTATCGTTGGCATGATGGGCGGTAGCCAGCCTCACATATCCATGGCTCGCGCGGATAATATCAAACCATTCGTAGCGTAATATGCGCGCGGTTTCCTGTATTCCCTTCCTCCATTCCTGCGCCTTATGCTTTGTGTCAAATCTTACGGTATGAAAGGCCACACTATGCGCGGTGCACCAGTCGCGCACCAGTTGCTCATCAAGGTCAGACTCCGCACCCCTTAACCCGAAATTGCAGTGGGCAACACCAAAATCCAGTCCGCACTGCCTGAACAGGTCGGCCATGACCATCGAATCCTCACCGCCGCTTACGGCCAGCAGCACCTTGCCCTGTATCCCCAGGCCATTCCAATGATCTTTAAACAGTTGCAGCAGCATGCTTATATAGTTCGTTATCAGAGTTAATTCAATAGGCCAGGTCTTCGTATGCGCCTTGCAGTTCGTTGTAGGAGTGCATGTCTTTAGCTGCCTTAGCCTGCTCCATGCCTTTTTCATACATACTCATAGCTTCGGCGTTCAGCCCGGCGCGCTCCAGCAGCTTACCCAGGTGATAGTAGGTAGCCACATAAGCGGGATCATACCCCAGGTTTTTCTCAAAATACACCCGGGCATTTCCCTCATCGCCTGTCTTCACCAGTTCCAGCGCCAGGGCATGGTTGAGAAAACAGTCATCCGGCGATTGCTGTAAGAATGCCTTCAGTTTTTCTATCCTGTCTTGCATATGGTTGTTTCTCTGCCCAAAAGTAATTCAAAATGCCCCTAAAGAAGCATGCCTCCCATTATGGTCCTCACTACCTGCCTCAAAAGTTATTTAAAACTACATATCATGTATATATTTGTCATCATACTTATTATATTTGTCTGAATAGCTCTTTATACACATACTAAAAACCGACTCATGAGGCCATTTTCAGCATTACTGATTTTACTCCTTATAGGATTTTGTGGTATCGCATTCGCGCAAACGAATACCAAGGATGCCAGCCTGATGGACAGCCTGGGCAGTGAGCCCGCTGCCGTTACAAAAGTGGCTGGTGCCGCAGATACCGCTATACTCATAGCTAACGATAAAGCCTATGAGGCTTATGACGAATATGTGAAGCGTAAAGCATTGAAGTCGCCTGAATTTATGCTAAGCATGGCTTTGCTGGTCTTTGCCGTGATCATTTGCTGCGCCGAGATCATTGTCTTTCTTAAAGGCCACATGGATGCCGACCATATCATCAAGCTCATTATCATTACCCTTATCATCTTTGCGGTACTTTTCCTCATAGTGCTGGGTTATACCAACGACCAGATCGGTCCTGCGCTTGGCCTGTTGGGTACTATTGCCGGTTATCTGCTGGGCAGATCGGCAAAAGAAACATCAAAGGAAGATAAACATCCTAAAAACGTTAAAGCTGAACAATAAACTGCAAAACCGGCGATCATGAAGAACTTAATACTGACTTGGGGTTTTCTATTAGCTACCCTCGCCGCCTATGGGCAGATACTGCCATCAGCGCAGCGGCAGGAGGTACTGAACCGCGAGGCGGAAAGTAGTGCCTCACCCGGCACGGTAAAGGTGGTGACCAATTATAACCCAAACAAAATTGCTGCCGTCAAGCTGGTTCCAAAGAAGAATAAGATCCGGATAATCAATGAATACATTGACAATGTTAAGGTAAACCTGTTTTGGGACAAAGACCGTCACCCACGGCAGGAGTTGCTGCTGCTCAGCGGCAAAGTAACGGACGTGCCTTTCTACGAGCATTGCAAAACACTCATCATCTTCAATAGCCGGAAATACTACTGCACCAACGAACTGAACCCCGGCAAGAACTACCGGGTAATATGGGATGCAAAAAGTAACTGCTACTGCATAGCCGAATATCAGTAAACCCTCACTGCCCTACTTGGCTATCAGCAGCCTTGTCACCAGTTTGCGGCCGGGTGTATCATCTGTAAACAGTATAGTGTACACGCCGTTTGAGAGCGCCGCCACATCCAGCCTGTTTGATGCCGTGCTGCACTGCACCTCAGATACTACCCTGCCCAATGCGTCTATGACCTGTATGTGACCTTTCACATCCTGCACTCCCGTAATTTCCACCACAACAGTATTTTGCGCCGGGTTAGGGAAGGCATTAATTGCCATATCGCCCTGCGTAAGGGTATTGATGCCCAGGTGTACCGAATCTACTGTATAGAAATACTGTGTAAAGCCGCAACCGAAATCATTGCCATAAGTGCCTGAATTAACATAGCCATGCATCGGAATGGTAGTATTATTCATCTGCCTTACCGTAAGAAAGCCCGCCGCATAGCCCGGCTGCCCGGCCATAGCCCACCATTGCAGGCCATCACAGCTGCTGTCATAAATAACTAATTTGTAAAAGCCCGTTTTCAGGTTTACGGTATCTGTATACAGTGTGTTGATATGCGCCATATCGCGCTTGGCCACTACGTTGTTATCCCTGTCAAAAATAAACCAGCTTGTTTCGCAGGTGGTAGCACTGCTGGCTATGGCCTCACTGTTCGCCTTAAACAATACTTTCAGCTGGCTTGGCCAGCGTGGCGCCGAAAAGAATATTGACCTGGCTATGTTGTTGGTACTATCAGCGTCGGCTGTGCCGTTTACAGAAAGTATCTTTGCTATAAATGTGTGTGTGGCGGTGTCGCCTGCTATATTATTCAGCTCGGGTAGCTGGCCGAGCGTTACAACCGCTTCATCAAAAGTGTTCAGCCCACCTGACCAGTTTTGTGTGTGCATAGCGCCGCCCACTAAACCATACGATATAACAGCAGATGTTATCTTTGAGGCGCCCCGGTTCTTGATCCGGATAACAGGCGATCCGCAGATCGGGTTTTCACGAAAATGGTTCTCGTCCTTGTTTGGGGCTATCACATCTTCTATCGATGCGTCCAGCGTTTTCTTCAGCGCCCCGTAGTAAAACAGGGTGGCTTCTGTTGTATAGCTGCCACCGCCCACATATGGCTCAAACTGCAGCCCTATATCAAATCCCGCGCCCGAGGTAATACCGGGAAGGTTGTGATAATAAGAGTTGACCATAGAACCGGGGCACCAGTTGGCACGCTCATACAGCCATGTGCCCGACTGCGGATACAGCTCATTGCTGCCGCAATCGCTGCGCCATATCGTCTGTGTGGCCAGCGGCGATGAGTTGAAGTACACCGTATAATCATGAGGCATAAACTCGCAGCAATAGTTAGCATCAGAGCCGTGGCCGGTAACAGTAAATTTCAATTGTGCCGACACGGTGTTTTGCGGTGCTACCCTGCTACGTGTAGGGAAGTGTACATTAATAAAATTTGCGCCGTGGTGCGATGTATCGCCATAGCCGTAGCTGCCGCCCCACAGTTTTTCTATACCGGTCACTTCCCTGTCTGGCGTACCTTCTATGAACATGAACCGGATATTGCCGGTAAAGCCACCCGAATAGCCCGAGTAAAATATGCGCATTTTAGCCGTATCGTGCAGCAGCATGGCGTAGTCGGTAACATCATACACATAGTGCTGTGTCCACGACCAAGGCGTACGGGGAGCGCCTGCATTGGCATAGGGCGATATAAGCCTGCCCAGCTCATAAGACTGCCCGCCCGGCAGTATCAGGTAGTTCTGGATAGTATAGTCCCAGTCGCCGCAGTAGGTAGGCGAGCCGGGGCATACATACTTGCCCAGCGTGAAGATCATGTATATACTACGGTAGGTCTTGCCCTGTGCCGGAAATGCTATTACGCTGTCATAGCTGCCATACCACGATAGCTGGGCATCGGTAGCCCCTACCCAGGTAGTATCACCGGGGGCGGCATGCGCAGACAAACTAAAACATAACGCAATGAGCAACGAATAAACGTAGTTCTTGTTCATATTAAATTATTGTTAAGTAACAAAGATATGTATTCTCACATAATGATGTATTGCGCGGTGCTCCTCAACGTAAAAAAACAGGCCGGGGCCTGTTTTTTACCATGTTATTAAGTAACCCATTCTTTACCTGGCTATCAGCAGGCGCGACTGCAATTTGCTGCCCGACGTATGATCAACGAACAATACGGTATAAACCCCGCCGGCCAGTGCGCTTACGTCTATGCGCTGGTGAGCGGTTGTAGTTTTGGTCTCAGACACGGTACGGCCCATAATGTCTATGATGCGTATGGTACCATTTACCTGCCCTGCGCCCGCTATATCCACATTTAGCTCTTGCTGCGCCGGATTGGGGTATGCCTCCAGCGATAGTGCTGCGCCGGTAATATCGGTAATACCCACTAAAGGATCGCCTGAATAGAAGTACTGGGTAAACCCACAGCCGAAATCGTTATTAAAGGTACCCGAATAATAATAACCCTTCATAGGTATCAGTACATTAGAGAGCTGCTTCACATTGATGTAGCCTGTGGTATAGCCCGGCTGGCCAGACATGGCCCACCATTGCAGGCCGTCGCAGCTGCCGTCGGTGATCACTAGTTTGTACAGGCCCGATGTAAAGTTCACCGTATCGGTATATGTTGTATTGATGTTGGCATCTGTGCGCTGCGCGTACACGTTGTTGTTCACATCATAGATCACCCAGTTGGTTTCGCATATACCCGATGATGGCGATACACGTTCGCTGTTGGCTTTGAATACCATCTTTATAGAAGATGGCCACAATGGCGCGGCTACAAACTGTGTAGCGGCCTTATCATTGGTACTGTCTTCATCAGCTACGCCATTTACGGCGGTTATACGGCATGTAAAATCATGAAGGCCTGAAGAACCTGAAATAACACCCAGTTCAGGCAGTATTGCCAGCGTTATATCAGACTCCTGCAGCGATTGCAGGGTGCCCGCCCATGTATAGCTGTGCGTGGCATATCCGGTAACTCCGTATTCAAATGTGATGGAATCAATAGCGGTGGCTCCCGTATTCTTCACATGCACCACAGGCCCTCCCAGGAATGGGTTCGTACGGTAGTGGTTCTCATCATTGCTGGGCGTAATGATCTGGTCCAGCGAGGCATCCAGCGTTTTGTTCATGCCTTTGTAAAAGAACAGCGCGCCGTCTACTCCATAGCCACCCGCGCCATTGGATATATACGGGTCAAACTGGATAGCTACATTCACGGGCGATGCCGGCGTTACACCGGGCAACTTATGATGCTCTGAGTATACCATAGCGCCGGGGCACCAGTTGGCACGGTCGTATATCCATGTGCCCGACTGTGGGTAAAGGTCGTTATAACCGCAGTCTGCCCGCCATATGGTATAGCTGTCTACCTTGGTGCTGTTCAGGAATACGCCATAGTTATGCGACATGAACTCGCAGCAGTAGTTGGGGTCAGAGCCATGGCCGGTAACGGTAAATTTCAGCTCGGCGGCCTGTGTCAGCGGCGGGGCTATGTTATTGATATACGGGAAGTGTACATTGATGTTGTTGGAGTCGTGGTGTGTAGTATCGCCATAACCGAAGTAGCCATGCCACAATCTTTTTACCGCTATCACATCCCTGTCGGGTGTGCCCTCTATAAACGCAAATCTTATGTTGCCTGTAAACCCGCCCGAATAACCCGAGTATCCTATTCGTACCGTGGCCGTATTATGCAGCAGCATAGCATAGTCGGTTACGTCATACACATAGTGCTGTGTCCATGCCCACGGTGTGCGGGGTGCCGATGCGTTGGCATACGGTGTTATCAGCCTGCCCAGTTCCAGTGTATCACCGCCGGGCGTCATCAGGTAGTTGTTCACGGTATAGTCCCAGTCGCCGCAGTAGGTGGGCGATCCGGGGCATACATACTTGCCCAGTGTGAAGATCATATATATCCTGCGGTAGGTAGTGCCGGGGGCAGGAAAACTAATTGTGGTATCATAATTACCATTCCACGACAGTTGCGCGATATTTGCCTGCACCCAGGTAGTATCGCCGGCTGCGGCATACGCTGATGACACAGATCCCAATACGATAGCTAATAAATAAAAATATTTTTTCATTGGTTTGTTTAAAAGTATGAGCGCCAAAGGTAACGGTTTGTGTGTAATACGTTTGTAATATTCCGGCTGGCAGGGGTAGTTATTTCCTTCTTTGCTGATACATATTATTATGTACCTATTGCCCATAAAGTTGCATGATTCCCCACCCGGTAAATTACAGCCCCGCCATAGGGCGACCCTGTGGGTAAAGGCTATTGATAATATGTGGTATAGCGTCTCCGGCAAACGGCACTAAAATGGCAGGCCTTCTTTAGCCCGCTGTGCCTGTATAAACGCTGTACCGAAGGTTAGCTTTTTAGCTGCCGGGGCCTTTTTGTCTATCATCCGCCAGAATGGGGTTATCCGCTTCAGGGGTTTCCCGGCCAGGTATTCTTCGTATGCTGCCTCGGCGGCTATACGTAGAAAGATACCCGATGTTATGGGGCAGCTGTATTCAGCATTGTGTTGCGCTGCCAGGTCTTTGCGCATCTGCTGCAGGCTGGTGTGAGTACCCTCGGGTATAGCGCGTATATAGGCATCTACTATCTCGGGGGTGGCTATATACATAGTGGCTCCGGCAGGCACATCGGCAAACTGTTTATCGGTCACCTCCACTTTATCCGGGTGCCCGTTATGCAGTTTTTCCTGCCAGGTCTTTCTTTTGTATGCCATATGGCGGTATTTATAGCATCAAAAATAAGGCACCCGGCGCAAAAGAAAAATGATAATGCTATATGACCTGTATGATACGATAACGTTAAATTGCACCCTGTATGTCATTATTTATTGCATCGCTCAACTCCGGCAGCAACGGCAACTGCTACTATGTAGGCAACGCCCACGAGGCCATACTGGTAGATGCGGGCCTCAGTTGCCGGGAAACCGGCAAGCGCATGAAGCGCCTGGGCCTCAGCATGCAAAAGGTAAAGGCCATATTCATATCGCATGAGCATACAGATCATATACGGGGTATAGAAGCCATCATTAAAAATTTCAGCATCCCGGTATATATCACCCCGGCTACGCTGCGCAACAGCCGGCTCCGCCCCGATGCGGCTTTTATACGGTCACTCAGCCCTGATGGGCAGGTAACCATCGGGGGCCTCACCATCAGCGCGTTCACTAAGGCGCATGATGCCATAGACCCCTGTAGTTTTTTGGTCACGGGCAATGGGGTTACCATAGGTGTCATCACAGACATTGGTACGGTATGCAGCCGGGTTATCGCCCACTTCAGCCGGTGCCATGCGGCCTTCCTTGAGGCAAACTATGACGAGGATATGCTGGAGCAGGGCAGCTACCCCACCCACTTAAAAAACCGGATAAGGGGTGGCAACGGCCATATTTCTAACAGGCAGGCGCTGGAGCTCTTTGCAGCCCATCGGCCACCTTTTATGACACATCTGCTGCTGGCGCATCTGTCTAAAAATAACAACACCCCTGAGCTCGTGAGCGAACTGTTTAGTCCCTACGCACGCCAGGTAGAGATAGTTGTGGCATCGAGGTACAAAGAGTCTGCTGTATACGAGGTGCTGCCGGGTGCCGGCATCGGGCAGCCGAAAAACAGGCGCGCCGTGCAGGCCACATTGTTCTAAAAGGTCAGCGCACCTCGGTTTTCACGGTGGTGATACCGTTTGCGGTGATCACATCGGTAGTATAGATGCCGGGGGCAAGGGCAGAAACATCCACTACGGTTTTATTGCCGGTTATGTCTTTGGCCAAAACCTGCCTGCCCGTCGCATCCCGCATCACCACACTGCTGATGCCCGCACCAGTCACTACCATGTATTGGCTGCACGGGTTAGGATAGATGTTCACCACCGGAATTTTATCGCTCACTATGTTTTTGACCATAGTCGTAACCCCGGTCAGCACCGCCTTGCGCGAAAACCATATGTTCAGCGCACCGGTTCTTACATCGCCCCATACGGCGCTCAGCGTGTCCTGTGCCATGGCCACATTCATAAAGTCGTTACCTGAGCCGGAGAGATATACACTGTCATAGGCTACTATGGTATCAGATATCCTGAAGTTGGCCGAATAGGCCGTTGAGTCGTGCCACTTTATGGCGCCCCATATCTCAGACGGCTGTTGGTAACCGGTACCGGCTGCGTTGCGGCGGTCGCGCCATGCGGCTACGATGTTGCCATGTTCGTCAAAATTGGCCCATACCAGGTCCTGCATTTTACCGTTGGCCGTCGCGTCATCGTTTACCCTTGCCGGGGCGCTCCATGTTGCGCCGCCGTTCCATGTTTCAAAACAGAACACATCGGCATCGCCATACAGGTCTTCTATCAGGAAAAAAGCATGGTGCCCGTTATGGGTAGGGTCGCAGATCAGCCGCCCGCCCGTCTTGGCCAGCGTATCTACACTGGCGGCGCCCATCACGGTATAGGCCACCTGGTAGCTAAACGAATTTGCCGGGCCGCCGGTAGCCAGTATGTACCGTGGATATATACTGCTGGTCACCAGGTAAGTAGGGTAAAGACAATGTATCCTGCCCGCAGAGTCTACGGCAGGGGCGGCCATGGGCGCCTGTATCACATTGCCCACCAGGTAGCCGGCAGAGTCTATATACCGCCACCCCGACCATGTGATGCCGTAGTCGTAAGACCGGGTAAAGTAGGGCCTGTTGGGCGGCGCTACCCATGGCGCGGGCTTGGTGGTTATGTACAGCGTATCGGGCGTGGCCCCTGTAGTGCGGCTTATGGCCATCCACGGACGGTCTATTGGCCGCTTTGCCCCATCGGCAAAGCCATTGATCACCTCTGAGGCCGCACCCCAGGTAATACCGCCATCAGTAGACCGGCATACATACACCGCCCCCGAATCGGGCGACTTCCGGTAGTCTACATAAGCGACATATACATTGCCCGAATGATCGAATACCATAGACACATCGGCAGAGCCATATGTGGGCGAGTGGTGTGGCAGAGCGGCAGCGGCGCTCCATGTAGCGCCACCATCAAAGGTGGTCTTTATCTTTATGCTGGTATGCACAAATGGTACGGTGCCCATCCATGCCACAACTATATGGCGCGCATTGCCCGGGTCTATGGCCATGTAGGGTTCACCCTCAAACAGCAGCCCGCCTGATATATCTGTATTCTGGCCAAAACTGCTGCCTGTAGCCATAGCACAGAACAGTGAAATAAGGAGCAGTATTTTTCTCATTGCAACGATGTTATATTCAAAATTACTTCAAATACTGTGTAACGGCCTTGCTGCAACTAAAATACTTTTTATTATTTTTGCTCTCCGTTTTTTACGGGATGTAGCGCAGCCCGGTAGCGCACTACGTTCGGGACGTAGGGGTCGCTGGTTCGAATCCAGTCATCCCGACTATTTTACGAAAGTGAACAAACCTTTACGATTATGTAAGTTTGTTCACTTTTTTGTTTGTTGTTTTACGATTTCGCATGCGTTTGGGTTCGAACAATTTACTGACTAATCAATGAACTGCTGCTTGTTTTTTCGAATAAAGTCAACTTGCAGCTTATACAAGTCTTCTTCTTTGTACAAGGCAAAAAACTCCTTATCAAGGTCGTTTAATGCGTTATCTTCATATGATTTGCTAAATCCCTTAATGGAACCGTCTTGATATTTTGTAATCTTATCTAAATCTCTTTTATATATCACGTTTGCTCGTTCCACTAGGTTTGAGAATTTAAAGGCCCCCACCATTTTTAGGGCATCTGGAATCATAGTTGCAAACTGTCCGCTCGAATTATAATAGAATTGGTTAAAACCACCGTTATTTACTTCAGCTTCTAATTGCCAAATAACGTATATCGATTGCTTGCTCTTCGGAAAATTTGCAACTACTTCAAATTCCTTGGCGTTGTCCTGTGGAAATTTCTCACACAAGTTGTCGAATATTGTTTGTACTAGCTTGTCATCACTTGTCGTGTCTATAATCTGGACAGTCATCTTTTTATAGATTGGGCGATTTTTAAAATCCTGAACTGACTTCTGAATACTTGAATTTATGGAATCCTTGCTGGAAACAGCATCATCATTTTTCTTTGGATTGATACATCCAAAGAGCTTAAGAATAAAAGAGAGCATGACAATTATAAAGAATTTTCTGAGTTTCACGTGCAGCTAAGATAATTCATTGTTTTATAGGTTCGAAAGTTGTCCAGCCAAGTCTCTTAACGATCATGCCTGTTCTTTTACGATTTTACACCTTCCTTTTCGATTATGCTGATAAGTTGATGAATTGCCTCTAAGTCCCGGATAAATCGGTTCGAAAGTTGTTCAGTCATCCCGACAGTAACTAGACCAGCTCGAACTCGTCTTTTCTTTGATTTTTATCGTTACCTTCGACTGAAGCAAGTAATGATATTTTGACACCCGAACAATTCAAAATTTCCTGGGAAAGAAATGGAGAAGTTTTATCAACGTTCTCGAGAGATGACTTGTCTACATTTGGGTTAAAGGAGGGCACAATGAATTTTCTTTGTACAGCTGGCCTTCCTGAATCTGCTGCCCCTTTCTTAACATTTGTGCAGAGAAATGGAGACAAATACAATAATATCTGCCGACTTCCGGAGCTATATGATTTTCTCGAAAAGAACTTTGACCAATATGTATATATTGGTTATGATGGAAGTGGTAACCCTATAATTATTAATACCGGTGATGAAGATAAAATTGAGTGGCTTGACCATGAAGATTTGTTTTCTTCAAACTACTTCAATAGCTCGATTGAGGCAATGGCGAGTTGTTTGATTGCCCAGAGGATGTTTACTGAGACTTTGAGCTCTGAAAATGGCCCCGACGCCTATTTCAATTCAAATTTTACAGATAAGCAATTCGAAAAGTTTAAGGGCGACATTGGAGCCGCTGATCCGCAATGCTTGTTCAAGGAAGGCTTTTGGAAAGACTGCCTGGATGTTGAGCTTTCTATGCGGGAGGAAAGCCGGAAGAATTTATAGACAACCCACTCTAAACTTGCCATTTTATTCCCGTTTTTGCTAGTTTCTCCACAAAGATTCCTGTTTTCGGGTTCGAATCCAGTTGTGAACTTTGTTACTTACATAAAGGATAGCAATCTAACTTTCATCTTTTGTACATTTAGAGTGTGAGATTTCCGCTAACAATATTAATCTTGTTTCTTTCTATGCATTCATTCAGCCAGAAGCGAGAGAAACTGCTGGTTATAGACACTCTACTAACAGAAAATATCGATATTAATATTAATGTGCGGACTGCTATTGATACTAATTCTCTTCATAATATAGACTACATGGATTCGTTGACATCGAAGTCCTTAGTACTCGGAGGGTATATTGTAAAACAGTTACCTATAAAGACCGCGATTTCCAATCAACATAAGTTGGTGATGCCAATAGCATTGGCCGATTCCACTGCAGTGATAGATTTGCCTTTAGATGATTCAGGAGGCGTGTTGACCTTAAAGAGAACTTACTTTGTAAGCTCAGATACCATTAGGATTAATAAACTGAAAGTACTTCATAATTGCTTACCTGACTCGATAAAATTCACTTTGTCTTGGTACAGAAATTACAATAATGATACAGGAAAACAACTGAAACTTTTAAAAGCGAAAAAATATCCTACTAAAGCTGTGATAAAAAACTGCAATCAGGAATTCCCAAATGAAATCAGTGTTGTGGTTAATCAGAAGAAGGTGATACTTTTTCCTATAATATCATCGAATATTAATTCGATTAGCTGGTATCACGGCCATAAGAAAGGCCGTCGACAAGAACGGCTTTATGAAACACGCAGGGCTGCTGGCAAGCCATACACATATTTCGCAGCATGCGAACGCACAATCAGCTATCATTTGTTTGCCGAATTAGTTTTTTGAGTGAGAATAAAAATTTCGGTTCGAAAGTTGTCCAGTCTCCCCGACTAAAATGAGAGCGGAGAAACAGAGCGAAGAGCGGTTTCTTCTCTTTTTTACTTTCGCAAGCGGGACGCTTGCCTTATGTTAGACCAAGCGAGACCTTGGACTAGTGGGCCCTATTACTATTTCAGCAATAGCATACCTTTATATCAAATTCAGATTGTACAGTGAAAGCAAAGCCTTATTTTCAGAATATCGAGCAAGAAATAATCAAACATATTGATACAGCAAAGAGTTCAATCTTCGTTGCCGTAGCATGGTTAACTTCATATATTATATTTGATGCACTTTTAAAAAAAGCAAAGGATGGAATTGATGTTGAGATTCTACTTGTGAATGATGATATTAATAACGAGAAAACAAATATCAGGCATGCTGACTTAGAAAATTATGGTGGATGGGTTGGCTTTGTTAATCCTAGCTTTGAGGGGGGAAGAATGCACCACAAGTTTTGTATCATCGATGATAGCGTTGTTATTACAGGTTCTTATAACTGGAGTAACAAAGCCAAACAGAACGACGAAAACATTATAGTTGCTACAGGTGATCCCGAGTTAATTTTACAATTCAAAAACGAATTTACATCAATAAAAGATAGGATATCAAGTAAGGTGACACAAAGAGAAATTAATAAAGCAAGCACCAAAGGTAATTTGCTTGATAGGCTAACACCGGAACAACTTGAAATCCTAGCACCATTTATGGCACCAAAAAAGAAAACTCTTGCCGAAATATTAAGAGAGCAGGGGTTAATATGAGTCTTCAAATATACTGAAGCCCACACTGGTCCTCGAATTTTTCGAGGATCACACGGCGGCGCGTTTGAAACGCCCGTTTCTCGTTTGTTGTAGATTTTTTCCGCCGTTGTTAGTGCTCTTCAACAACAACCACTGAATTGAGACCGGCCTTTCAGTCGCCGTAGCCATAGCGAAGGAGACCCTCGCGCCGTAGCTTTAGCGAAGGAGACTTTCAGTCGCCGTAGCTTCAGCGAAGGAAACTTTCAGCCGCCGTAGCCATAGCGAAGGAGACTTTCAGTCGCCATAGCTTTTTCAGCGAGGGAGACTGCTCGGCGGCAATCAGGGTACTAAAGTTGATGTCTTCATTCCGTCCCAGCCAGCCGAAAGTTAAGACAGATAAGTAACTAGACTATGTTCGAAACTATTTTACAGCAACCCCTATCTATAAACATCTTTTCGGTCATCTACATCAAAAACTTCTATTACAAGTAACTTATCTTCTATTGAATAAACTATCCTGTAAGATCCTACTCTTATCCTATAAATATTATCAGATCCAGTCAGTTTAATGCAACCATTTGGCCTGGGCGATGCTTCAAGATTCAAAATAGCCTTCTTTACCTTTTCAAAATAAGGCCGGGGAAGTCTAAGGATTTGTTTTTGAGCGGTTTTCTTAATGATTACTCTGTAGCTCACTCTTTAAGCTTTTGACTTTCCGGTTGCATTTTTGAAAAATTCACGGGCCTCCATTCCTTTTTCATTGCGGCGTTTCAAAACTTTTTTCAGGTCTTTTATGTCCTGCAAAAGTGCCATATAATCGCTTTCCGAAATAATCCTGTATTTCTTGCTATCAATTTTAACAGTCGAAGCAGTCATTTCTATATTTTTACCCTACTAAATTACATCATTCTTACCATTATTACAAAAGATGACTGGACAACTTTCGAACCAGTTTTTCCGTCCCCGCCGCGTCGCCGTTTTTCACGGAACTCGGCGGCGCGTTTGAAACGCCCGTTTCTCGTTTGCCGTAGATTTTTCCGCCATTGTCAGTACTCTTCAACAACAACCACTGAATTGATACTGGCCTTTCAGTCGCCGTAGCTTCAGCGAAGGAGACCGCAAACTATTTTCTATGATAGACAGCAATCCGTACTATCATAAAACTTTTTTTTGCAAAAACCGCATGCACTTACGACCTTTACGATGCAAAAAACAGGATAGATAACAATAATTGCAATAGCTACCGCCCACAGCAAAAACCAGCCGGCCGGTTTCTAAGCCGAAGCATTTTTTTCTGTTGGTACTCAAATCAGGTTTATCTGACCAACCGGCTACCAAAATCAGGGCAATATAGATAAAGACCATTCGCCCCATAAGCATTTTCTATGGGGCAATGATGGGGCAATGATTTTGCATAAGTAATTGATTTCCAATAAAAACATGGGGCAATGTTTTTATTTCCGGGGCATGGGGCAACGCTTTCGCCGCTGTTGGTCGTATGCGTTTGAAGATCAGCTTTTTCCTTTAGACAGGATATTATTGGCGTCATTGAGAAACTGTACTTCTTCTTTCCCGGGCTCAGCACCCTGCGGGTAGCCCAGCGAACCGAGCGGGGTGATGTTCACTTTCTTAGTGGTCTCATCCTGCGCAGAATAGAATATCCAGATGGTAGGAAAACCTGCTACCTGGAACGCCTGTTGCAGGCCATTGTTTTGCTGCATCAATTCGGCCGGCTGCTGTTTGTGGCGGGGAAAATCAAGCTCCAGCAGTATTACATTTTTGTTAGCCCATTTGATGAACGCAGGCTTCGAAAATACGTCGTTCTGCATCTTATGGCACCAGCCGCACCAGTCGCTGCCGGTAAAAAAAGCAAAAATGGGTTTATGTGTGGTCTTGGACAATTCATGGCACTTCATAAAATCCGTGTTCCAGTTCAGTTGTTCATTTGCGGCAGGTTTACCTTGCGCCATAGCGGATACAGAAGCGCAGCATATGACCGCAATAATAAGGAGGTGTTTCATAAACAAGTATGATATTTATATTCGAAATTACCTGTTTTTTCTATACTTTGGTCTGAATATTTATTACAGTAATAAAACAGCTGCCATGATAAAGGGAGTGCATACCATGTTTTACAGCTCTGAAGCCGACCGGCTAAGAATATTTCTGCGTGACAAGCTGGGGTTTAAAGCCAATGATATAGGCGGCGGTTGGCTGATATTTGACCTTCCGGAAGCAGACATGGGCGTACACCCCGCAAGTGCCGGCCAGGGCGCCCCCTCAGGCACACACGATATATCATTTTACTGTGATGATATTCAGCAAACGGTAAATGAGCTGAAAGAAAAAGGGGTTAATTTCAAAGGTGAAATAGAAGACCATGGCTATGGCTTTGTGACCCATTTTGAAGTACCGGGCGACTTCTTCGTACAGTTGTACCAGCCAAAATATGGCAAGTAGAAAGCCTGTGTCCAAAAGCTGAAGCGTGTATCGTTATTGCCTATATCTTTGCGGCACATACAGTTCCCTTACCTAATGAAACATAACCATACATCTGAAAAGCACCTGGTAGGGGGAATGATCTTCAGTATGTTTTTATGGGGCCTGAGCTGGCCGTCGGGTAAGGTGCTTACCAACTATTGTTCAGTAGTTAATTTTACGGTTTACCGGTACCTGTTGGTGGTGTCTACCATGCTTTTGCTGCTGCCCGCGCTGGGTGTAGGCTTCAAGGTAAAGAAAAAAGGGATACCTGTGTTTATAGCATCAGGAGTACTGCTGGCAGTATACAGCTTCTTCTTATTTAAGGGGTTAAAGACCGGGGCGCCCGGAGCGGGTGGTGTGCTGGTAACCACTATGAACCCCATAATGGCGTATGCCATAGGGATGGTACTAAACAGGAAGCTGCCCACCGGCAGGGAGGCGGCAGGGCTATTGTGCGGCCTGGCAGCCAGTTGCATACTGCTGAAGGTATGGGATAATACGGCTCTGCTGCAGAGCGGCAATCTTTACTTTCTTTTCGCCGCATTTATGTGGGCTGTGATGAGCAAATTCACCTCAAAGGGTGCGCTCTACGGGTCGTCTATGGGATTTAGTCTCTGGCAATACCTGGTCACATTGCTTTGCCTGCTGCCTTTTCTCAATATTACAGAGATGAATGCGGCGCTGAACATAAAAGACTATGCTTTTTGGCTAAACCTCTTTTTCGGCTCTTCGATAGTAACGGCAATTGCTACTACTGTGTATTTCTATACAACAACCCGCATAGGAGCAGAGCGGGCAAGTACATTTATTTTCCTGGTTCCGATGGGGGCGGCTCTATCATCGTGGTTGCTGCTGGGAGAGAAAATACTACCTCATACAGTTGTGGGCGGTATGCTTGGTATTGCTGCAGTATACATCATGAACTTCAGGAAGAAAGCGAAAAAACAAACCGGGGAAGTCCCTGAGATATAATATCTATTTTCTGTCTTTAGGTTTTATATACTCATCTACCTTTGTTTCATCGTAGAACTGCTTGTCTAGCGGGCCATCTCTTTCCAGGTCTTTGTATACATCAGCCTTAGGTGCAAAAAAGAAAGGGAACCTGTTTACCAGCCACGCGGCAGTATCATATTCATGAATAGCCGTGGCCATTTTAGGATAAAACTTATTGACGTACTCATCTGTTGTATAACGTGATATAGAATCGGAGTACCACTCAAAATTATCAGTGATCGTAAATTCTTTTGTCTCAAATACCGGGAGATAGAATTCATCTGTGTACTGCCGGCATATCCTGTCCAGGTACCACTTCCCGCGTCTTTGGGCATAAGTAACATCGAGGTCACCATCTATAAACTCAAAAAGATAGTTGCGGTTGCTGAACGTGACAATATTGTTTTGAGGCGGGAAAAATTTATAGTGATAGCCGCTATGCCTTCGTGATTTACGGTGAATGCGCTTTATAGCAAAGCTTGTCCGGTCTATGGTAATCTCGCCCGCGTCCCATGCCTCGCCACCCAGGTCACGGTTTTCATAAGAGGGCACGCCATGCTTGTCGGTTGAGGATACATTGCACACATACCTGACCAGGTAATCATCAGATTTTTTTGTAGTATCAAAACTGAAAGCGTAACCCGTAAACCTCACAGGATCGAGCAAGCCTGACTCAATATGATAAACCGGGTTTTCAACCAGAAGGTCTACCGGATTATCTTCTATAACGTTGGAAATATCGGAGTAGAATTTTGTCCTTCTCAGTTTAGATACCGCAAAAGCTTCTTTTGAAGTGATCCTCCGCTTACCCTTAGACAAGCGGAACATGACCGCGGGATAAGCCTCAAAAAGGTTTACATAACGACCATTGACTTTTTGATAACGGCGGTAGAAAGAGTAGTCGAAGTAACTGGAATCGGCATAATTATCCGGGATAGAAGCCACCGCTATTTTTACCACTTCTTCGGCAGAAAGCCCTTTCACTTCTACCCCACCAAGCGCGTTAGCGGCAATATGAAGATATATACGCTCTACGTTTTTAAAGGGATATTTGAAGACAACAGTAGTTTTAACTCCTATGGCAGAGATGCCAAGGGTCACCGTCTTAATATTTTGCGGAAGTGCAAATTGGAACTCGCCTTTATCATCAGTGGTAATGCCCGCCCCCGTCTCTCTGAGGCCAACTGCCGCATAGCCTATAGCCGAAGAATCGAGATCATTGAACAATATACCCTTGAATATCGTTTGGGCATGTATTGCAGGGCATATCAGATTGAGCATCACAGCTACAGCAGCGAAGCGCATACAGTGTGTACACATCAAGGCAACCCTTCTGATACTGAAGACAGGCATATGGCAACATTCCGGCATTATGCAGCTACTAAGATAGACGTAAAAAGCAGCCAACTTCTTGGGTGTGCCCCGTACTTTTCGGTCAGATGAGGCATCTGTGCAACAAACCGCACAGCGGCCTTACTTCAGGCCCAGTTCCTTCATCTGCGCTTCATCAATTGAAGACGGCGCGTCAAGCATTACATCCCTGCCGGCATTATTTTTTGGGAACGCTATAAAATCACGTATCGTTTCCTGCCCACCCAGCAGCGCGCAAAGGCGATCGAACCCAAGCGCTATGCCACCATGAGGCGGGGCGCCATACTCAAACGCACCCATGAGAAAACCGAATTTATCCTGCGCTTCTTCTTTGCTCATTCCTAATGCGGCAAACATTCTCTCCTGCAAATCCCTCTGGAATATCCGGATAGACCCTCCGCCGATTTCTGTACCGTTAAGCACCATGTCGTAAGCATTGGCCTTAATTTCACCATACCTCGAGAGATCCTCCATCAGCGGAATATGTTCGGGCTTGGGGGATGTAAACGGATGGTGCCTGGCTACCCACCTGTTGCCATCTTCGTCATACTCAAACAGCGGAAAGTCTATTACCCACAAAGGCTTGTAAACGCCCGGATCTCTTAACCCAAGCCTGTTGCCCATTTCGAGGCGAAGTTCACTTATCGCTTTCCGGGTACGGGTCTCAGGGCCGGCAAGTACCAATACCAGATCGCCGGCATCGGCTCCGCAAAAAGCCGCTATGTCCTTTAACTTTTCCTCATCAAAAAATTTATCAACACTGCTTTTATATGTACCATCTGCATTGCATTTCACATTCACTACCCCGCTCATACCTATCTGTGGCCGTTTTACCCATTCGGTCAGCTCATCCAGTTGCTTACGGGTATATTCCGCGGCACCTTTAACTGCTATAGCAAGCACAGATTCCGCCTCATTAAAAACCTTAAAATCTACCCCATCCAATGCAGCACACAGCACCCTGCCGCTGGCTTTGAGGTTTTGTACTCTCATTTCAAAGCGAATATCCGGCTTGTCGTTTCCATAATCCCACATCGCGTCGTCAAAGGTCATCCTCGGAAAATCGTCGGTAATCTTCACCCCTTTTACATCATGGAACACATGTTTGAACAAACCCTCAAAAGTAGTGAGTATATCTTCCTGCTCCACAAAACACATTTCGCAGTCTATCTGTGAAAATTCCGGCTGACGGTCTGCACGCAGGTCTTCATCCCTGAAGCATTTTACGATCTGGTAATAGCGATCGTAACCACTTACCATAAGTAATTGCTTGAATGTTTGCGGGCTTTGCGGGAGCGCATAATACTGTCCCTGGTTCATTCTTGAAGGCACTACAAAATCCCTCGCACCCTCAGGTGTACTACGGATAAGAAAAGGTGTCTCAATATCCCAGAAACCCTGTGTATCCAGGTAGTTACGTACGGCACGGTTCACTTTATACCGCAGTTCCAGATTTCGCTTCAGTACCGGCCTGCGTAGATCGAGATAACGGTATTTCATGCGCAGTTCATCCCCTCCATCAGTATCTTCTTCTATGGTAAAGGGCGGCGTGGCCGCAGCATTGAGTATGGTAAAGCCGGCCACTCCTATTTCAATATCACCGGTAGGCATTTTAGGGTTCTTGTTCGTACGTTCCAGTACGGCACCTTTAGCCTGGATAACAAATTCGCGTCCAAGCGGGTTATTGTCCAACTCAGCAGTCAGTTGCTCATCAAAATACAACTGCGTGATACCATAACGGTCTCGCAGATCAACAAATGTGATGCTACCAAATTTTCGTACTGTCTGTACCCATCCGGCAAGTGTAACCTGGTTGCCGGAATGCTGTATCCTTAATTCGCCACAAGTGTGTGTCCTGAACATATTTTCGTCTTAAAACAAGTGCGAAGGTAATGAAAGATGAAAACAGTTTTTCCGGATATTTAACAAAGAAAATGCCGGGATTGTATTGAAAATGCATACTTTTATATTGCAAATCATGTATATGAAAAATATCCTGTTATTGGCGGCGATCTTTATGGCGTGCAATAGTTTTGGTCAAACTAAAATTCGCACTTCCGAGATATATGACAATACGCAGCTTGAAAACAACAAGCCCCCTACGCCTCATAAAATGGACAAATACACACTGATACATACCGATGACAACAGTTCAAAGAGATCAGTGACCAATGCGCCAATTTACCTGCATAAAGTCACGCCTGACCTGCTACAACCAACGCAACTAACGCAACCAACCTTTTCACCGGCAGGATATAAGTATGGGGTATTTTTATTGCATACTCCCGCAAACATAAAGCTGCGGTAAGATCACGCTTCAAAAAGCTGCAATTTATTCAGATTGCGATACAGCCCTTCTTCTATAGTGATCAGTTCGCTGTGTGTACCACTTTCTTTAACCAGGCCATCTTCAATAACAATAATCTTGTCCGCATTACGAATGGTGGAGAGCCGATGCGCGATTACGAACGAAGTTCTATCTTTCATCAGGTTATGAAGTGCATCCTGCACCAATGATTCTGATTCCGAATCGAGAGAACTCGTAGCTTCATCGAGGAGCAGGATAACAGGGTCTTTAAGAATGGCCCTGGCAATGGCAATCCTTTGCCGCTGCCCTCCTGACAGTTTTGTACCGCGTTCGCCTACAATAGTCTGGTAGCCTTCGGGGAACTTAGTAATAAAATCATGAGCGTTCGCCTTCCTTGCCGCGGCTTCCACCTCTTCCAGACTTGCGCCCGGTTTTCCATAAGATATGTTTTCAAGAATGGTACCACCAAACAACAATATATCCTGCGGTACCAGCGCCATTTGCCGCCGCAGTTGGGAAATAGGAACAGACTTTGCATTCCTACCATCAAACAATATCTCACCGGAGTCAGGTTCGTAAAACCGTAACAATAGTGACACCAGGGTACTCTTTCCCGCACCGCTTGGCCCTACAATGGCTATTTGCTCGCCGCTGTTTGCCTCAATACTGATGTTCTTTATCACTGTAATGTCTTTACGTGATGGATACGCAAAGCGAATGTTGTTTAATGATACCTTTCCATTGATCTTAAACTCAGGCTGAACTGCAACATCATTAGTAGCAACGTCTTCTGTTACGTCTTTCAATAATTCGCGAACCCTCTGCGTGGCACCAAGTGTTTTTTGAAACTGACTGTACAGATCGGCAAACCCCGCGAGTGTACCACCCACAAAAGCAGTATACACAACAAATGCCGTGAGATCACCGTCTGACACAAGCCCTTGCTGCATTAAACCAACACCATACCAAAAAACAAGTACGATAGCCCCAAACACAGTAAACAGCATGGTAGACACGAATACTCCCCGATACCTGCCATTTTTAATAGAAAGATTTACGACATCAAGTATACTCTTGTTGTACCTGTTTATCTCGTACCACTCATTTGTAAAAGACTTTACATTACTGATACCCTGTAGTGTTTCCTGCACCACCGTGCCTGAGTCAGCCAACTGATCCTGCGCCTGGCGCGATACCTTGCGAATGAATTTACTGAACACCAGCGCAATTACCACTATTACCGGTACTACACACAGCATGAGCAATGTCATCTTAACACTAATAAATAAAATCATAGCTATGCCAATGACAAAAGTCAGTACGCCCCGCAACAGTTCGGCGAACACAGTGGTGACGGTGTCCTGTATCTGCGAAACATCTGCCGTAATACGGCTGGATAACTCGCCTACCCTTCTTTGCGCGAAAAAATCCATTGGCATCGTGATCATGTGACGATATATTTCTTTACGCATATCAGCCACCGTTCTTTCACCAACTGATGTAAAAAGATATATGCGCATATACGAGAAAAGCATCTGAATGCACAACAAGCATATCATAACCACAGCAATAGTGCCCGGGGTAAATACAAGAGCACCTTTAAGATTGCCATGAGCGCTGTCAATGAGTTTCTTTAGCATGAAAGGAAACGTCATGGTATTAGCGGCAGAAAGGGCTATGAATATCATGCCGCCAATAAACTGTGCCCGATAAGGGCGCAGGTATTTAAATATCATTACACCCTCCCTTATGGATTCCTTGCTGATCTTCAATTTGGGTGATTCTTCACGACTACCCCAGTCCAATCGTCTGGCCATTCTTAATAATTTCTTTGCAAAGGTATTGAAGGTACATTAGCTTGCAGTGAATATTCGGTAAAAAACCATTTTGTGTCGGTGAGAGATGATGGAATGACAAAGAGATGGTAGGTGCGGGTCTCTTGTTTTTGGCAATCATGTTTGCAATACCTCCATTAAAGCATTACCACCGTTAAAACGCATGAGCCAGCTATTTAGCTGGCTCATGCTGCAATATTTATTTTACCGTCTTATTTTTCAATTACAATATGGAACACCTTGTTGGTGTTTTCAGATCGTACAGACAGCAGGTACATGCCGTTGGCCAGTGTGCCGGCAGGGGTCACCTGCGCGTCCAGCCTGCCGCCTTTGGCCATTACCTGTTCGCGGTACACCTCCTGTCCTATCATATCCGTCAGCTCTATGCTTACCTGCTCATCGCTTAGCCCCACCATGCCACGCACCACGAACGTACCCTTGTTCGGGTTGGGCAGCACCGTGATGTCGCCACCGGCCGTTACCTGGCCTACTCCTACTGTCGTCACCTCTATGTATATCCACTGGTGGCCCGTGGTCACGCAGGTGCCGTTGCTGGTGACCATGCAGGTCACCGAGTCCTGGCCGGGATAGCTGAAGCTGTTGCTGATAAAGGTAGCATTGGTAGCGCCCGTCACAGGGATACCGTTGATATACCACTGGTAGGTCGGTGATTCCGCGTTCACCGATGTGGCAGTAAGGGTGTCGTAGGCGCCCTTGCTCACCACCCAGCCGGGATTGGCGGTGATGGCCACCAGCGGTACCACAGGGGTGTCTACCACTACCGTCACCGTATCACTGGTGTCTATGGTAGACAGCCTGCACGGATAGTTACTGGTCAGGATGCAGTAGAGCTGGTCGCCGTCACCGGGGACAAAGGTGTATACCGGCGCAGTACCCATATCGGCATGGTTCACGATCCAGCGGTACACAGGAGCCATACCCGCAAATACCGCTTCCGGTACCGCATGCACCACCGTACCCTTGCAGACCGTGTCATTGGGGGACAGTGACAGTGTTACCGATGGTACACCGAAGGGCTGCACCGTCATGGTCACCTCGCGGCTCACCGTGGCAGGTACAGGGCAGGCAGCATTGCTGGTCATGGATACCGTTACCAGGTCGCCATCGGCAGGGATAAAGCTGTAGCTGCCGGTCATCGCTACAGGGCTGCCGTTGACACTCCAGTGGTACACAGGGGCTGTGCCGCCATTGACAGGTATGGGCGTAAAGGTGGCCGTAGCGCCGGCGCAGACCGTATCATCAGGGGTCACATTCAGCGTTACCGAAGGGATGACCGTAGGAATGGTGTCTATAACAGCGCTGCCGGACATAAGCACACTACAGGTGGTTGCCGTGCTGGTACCGATGACCGTATAGGTGCCCGGTACCGTATGCAGGCCGAGGTCCATAGCAGTGCCCGTGCCGGGATAAGCTCCCACGGCAGTAGCGCCGAGGTACAGCATATAGTTAACCCCTACCGTGGACCCCGACAGGTACACATGCACACCCGTATCTCCCACGCAGTGGTTGCCGCCGCCACTGACCGCAAACACCAGCGGAAGCGGGTAGACCGTGATCACACGACTCACAAAACAGCCGCCGGATAACTGGTAGACGATAGTGGCGCTGCCCAGCGTGATACCGCTCACCACGCCCGTTACAGGGTCTATGGTGGCTATAGTGGTATTCAGGCTGAACCAGGTGCCGCCGGGGATAGAATCAGTGAGCGTGTCCGTACCGCCAAGGCATACATTGCCCGAGCCAAGGATGGGGCCGGGGGACTGGTTGACCGTAACCACATGGGTGGCAGAGCAGCCATAGCCGTTGCTGTAGCTGATGGTCACCGTGCCGGGGCTTACACCCGTTACATCGCCAAGGGTGTTCACAGAGCCCGTAGCCACATCGCTGCTGCTCCACGCGCCGCCCACAGTGGCATCAAAGAGGGTGATGGCCTGGCCACGGCATACCGTGCCCGGGCCGGCGATAGCAGCAGGTACAGGGTTGACCGTTATATCCAACGTCTGTATACAGCCCGCACCAAGCGTATAGGTGATGGTCACACCTACCGGTACAGTGACGCCTGTGGTCACTGCCGTCAGCAGGCCCGCGGGGGATATGGTAGCCGTCAGCGGATCGCTGGTGCTCCACGTACCGCCGGGCACGCCATCGCTATAGCTTGCCGTACTGCCCTGGCACACCTGCGGCGCGCCTGAGACAGGCGTAGGCAGCGGGTTCACCGTTACCGGGAGAACGGAAGGGCATACATAGCCGGGAACAACGTAAGAGATGATGGTGGTACCGGCAGCAAGGCCATAGACCGTGCCCGATACATCCACACTGCCAGTAGCCGGGGCGCTGCTGCTCCACGTGCCGCCAACGGTGGCGTCAGACAACGAAGTCGAAGAACCGATACATACCGTATTGATGCCTGTTATGGGTGACGGGCCGGGGTTGACAACCACCGTATAGGTGGTATAGCAGCCCGTAGACAGCGTATAGCTGATCGTGGCCGTACCTGTTGCGATACCTGTTACCGTGCCGCCCGCGCTGATACCGGCAACGGCGGGGTCACTGCTAGACCAGCTGCCACCGGGGGTGGGATCGGTAAAGAGGTAGGTATTGCCCACACATACATTGGGGCTGCCCGCGATGCCGCCGGGGACCGGGTGAACCGTAAATGTAAAGACAGGGGTAGTGCAACCCGCGCCTAATGAATAGGTAATAGCTGTGGTGCCGGGGGCAAGGCCTGTAACCAGCCCGGTGGCATCGACAGAGGCTACCGAGGGGGTGCCGCTGAGCCAGGTACCACCCGGTGGGGTGGACGACAGCACCGTGCCGGAGCCTACGCAGGCTTCGGGGGTGCCGGTGATGGCCGTGGGAGGAGCTACCACATTGATAACGGTAGTGGTACTGCAGCCCGTACTGTACAGGTTGAAGGTGATGGTGCTGCTGCCGGGGCTGATGCCTGTCACCACGCCGCTGCCGGAACCTATGGTGGCCACGGCAGGCGTGCTGCTGAGCCATGAGCCGGGGCCGCCGGGATCACTGAGGGTGACCGTGCCGCCAACACATACATTGGCAGGGCCGGTGATGGCCGGCGGAAGCGGGTTGACCGTAAAGGTCTTCGTCCGCTGGCAGCCCGTGCCCAGCGTATAAATGATGGTGGTGGTACCCGCCGATAATGCCGTAACCATACCCGTAGCGTCTATGGTGGCGACAGAGGGGGCGCTGCTGCTCCACGTGCCGCCGGTGACCGTATCACTCATGGGCACCAGCTGGCCGATACAGGCCGAGGAAAGCCCCGTGATGACAGAGGGTATGGGGTTGACCGTAACAGTAGTAGTAGCCGTACAGCCCGTAGGCAGCAGGTAGTTGATCACCGCCGTGCCCGCGCTGACGCCGCTAACCAGGCCCGTATAGGTGTTCACCGTAGCCACCGAAGGGCTAAGACTGCTCCACGTACCGCCAAGTGACGTATCTGACAGTGGCGTGGTCTGGCCTACGCATACCGTAAAGGTACCCAGCACCGGCGATACGGGGTTGATGACCACAGGGGTCACTGCAGCGCAGCCTGTAGTACCTAATGTATAAGAGATGATGACCGTACCCGCAGAGATGCCGCTCACCACGCCGCTGGAAGCATCTATAGTACCCAGCGACGGGTTGCCGCTGCTCCATACCCCTCCGGGAGAGGGATCGGTCTTGGTGATCGTCTGGCCTACGCATACACTGCCCGGGCCGGCGATAGGTAACGGAGATGAAACAACGGTGATGGGTATCGTCACGTAACAGCCGCCGGAGGTATAGGTAACCGTAGCCGACCCGAACGAAACGCCCGTAATGATACCGCTGGTGGAGCCTATCGTGGCCACAGCAGGGTTGCTGCAGCTCCACGTGCCGCCGGGAACAGGGTTCGTAAGCAGCGATGTCTGCCCTACGCATACCGATGTGGCGCCGCTGATAGGGCCGGGAAGCGGGTGCACCGTGACAACGATACCCGCAGCGCAACCCGTAACAGGAAGTGTATAGACGATCGTATCCGTACCCGCGCTGATACCGGCTACAATACCCGTAGTGGCGCCCACCGTGCCCGTGGCGGGCGTGGTGGTGCTCCATGTACCGCCGGAAGTGGCATCGCTAAGCGTGGTCGTCTGGCCTACGCACACATGCGGTAGCCCGCCGATAGCAGCAGGAACAGGGTTGACGGTCACAACAGCGCTGATGGTACAGCCCGATCCTAAAGAATAAACGATAGTGGACGTGCCCGCGGAGACGCCCGTGATGATACCTGTGGTGGCGCCCGCAGTGGCGATACCGGGGCTGCCGCTGCTCCACGTACCGCCCGTAACGGCATCGCTCAGCGTGGTAGTGGCGCCTACACATACTTTAAGTACGCCCAGGATGGTGATAGGTAACGGGTTGACCGTTACCACCTGTGTAGAAGAGCAGCCCGAAGGCATAGTATAAGCTATAATAGCCGTGCCGGGGGTAACACCGGTGACAATACCCGTGGTAGCCCCTACCGTGGCTACGCCTGTGGCACTGCTGCCCCATGCGCCGCCGGTGGTGGCATCGGTAAGGGTGATGGTCATACCCACGCATACCTGCGAAGGGCCACTGACAGGGCCCGGGGACGGGTTGACCGTAATGGTTCTTGTGACCGTACAGCCCGAACCCAATGAATAAGTGATCGTGGTGGTGCCCGTGGTGCCGCCGGTGACCACTCCGGTAAGGGAGCCGATGGTGGCTATACCGGGGGCGCTGCTGCTCCATACTCCACCCGGTACCGCATCGGTAAGCGTGGTGGTGGTAGCGCCCGTGCAGGCAGTGGACGGGCCCAGGATGGGGCCGGGGGTTGGGCTTACCGTTACGGTCTTGCTCACCGAGCAGCCGGTGCCGGTGAGTGTGTATATGATATTGGTGGTACCGGTAGTAATGCCGGTAACAACTCCGGTAGTTGCGCTTATGGTAGCTACACCGGGCGTGGTGCTGGTCCACAGCCCGCCGGGCGTGGCATCGGTAAGGGTGATCGTAGCGCCAACGCATACTGCCGACGGGCCGCCGACAGGCGCAGGAAGCGGGTTGACCGTGATCGTGGCGCTGCCGCTCATTGTGCGGCTGCAGCCCGTAACACTGTTTGTAGCCACTACCGTATAGGTACCCGCGGTGGTCTGCAGACCAAAGTCAAGCAATCCTCCCGTACCCGAAAGCGGTGAGCCGGTGGGTACACCACCTACATACAACTGGTAGGTAATACCCACTGTAGAAGAACTGAGGCTTACATGTACCCCTGCCCCGCCAAAGCAGTAGCTGCCGCCGGTGGAGACGGTCCATAGTGTGGGCAGGCTGTTGACGGTAACAGTAGTGGTCACATAACAGCCCGACGCGATGGTATAGGTAACCGTGGTTATGCCGCCAGATACTCCCGTTACAATACCTGAGGTAGCACCTATCGTGGCTACTGTGGAGGGCGAAGCGCTCCAGCTGCCGCCGGCGCTAACATCCGTCATCGTAATATTTGATCCCTGGCAGACCGACGACGGGCCAGCTATCGGTGAGGGTACAGCATTGACCGTGATAACACGGGTTTTGCTGCAGCCCGTTGGTAAGGTATAAGTGATCGTGGTAGTGCCGGGGATGATACCCGTAACAATACCCGTAAGTGACCCGATAGTGGCCACTGCAGTGGTACTGCTCAGCCAGGTGCCGCCGCCGGCATCGGTAAGCGTTATCGTGCTGCCCGCGCAAACTGTGCCGGGACCGCCGATAGTTCCGGGTAACGCATTGACCGTAACCGACTTGGTAGCCACACAACCAGCACCAATAGAATAACTTATCGTGACAATACCCGCTGTCATTCCTGTAACGATACCTGTGGTAGCCCCAACAGTTGCAATACCCGTACTGCCGCTGCTCCACGTACCACCGCCAACAATGTCCGCAAGCGTGATAGTGGAACCAACACAGACAGATGACGGGCCCGTAATGGGGGCAGGGGAAGAATTGACCGTAACAACAGCGGTAGCCGAACAGCCGCCGGGTAGCGTATAGCTGATGGTAGTAGTGCCGGGGCTGATGCCGGTGACCAGGCCCGTCGTGGACACTATCGTTGCCACAAGCGGGTTACTGCTGCTCCAGCTGCCGCCGGGGCTCGCATCGGTAAGCAGGGTCGTCAGGCCTACACAGACACTAAGTGTGCCGCCGATGGATGGCGGCAAGGAATTGACCGTAACAGTGGCTGATGCGTAACATCCTGTAGAGAGTGTATAGTGGATAACGGTAGTGCCCGCCGCAACACCGGTAACAACACCGGTAACGGGATCGATGGTAGCTATGCCGGGAGAACCCGAACTCCAGGTACCACCGCCCGTAGCATCAAATAAGCTAACAGTACCACCTATACATAAAGTAAAGGTCCCGGTAATAGCTCCGGGCGGCGGACTCACATTGACCGTAACCGTTGCAGAGCAGCCCGTGCCTATCGTATAGGAGATCACAGCCGTACCAAATGAGATACCCGTAACAAGGCCTGTGCCGGGGTCTACATAACCTACCGTGGGGTCACTGCTCGTCCAGTACCCTCCCCCGCTGGCATCGCTGAGCAGTGATGTTCCGCCAACGCATATGCTTGTGCTGCCCGTGATGGGTAGCGGCAGTGGGTATACCGTAAGCCCGAAGGTCGTATAACAGCCCGTTGGCAGTGTGAACGTAATGGTAACACTACCCGCCGACACTCCTGTAACAATACCCGTAGAAGCACCCACCGTGGCAATGGCTGTATTGCTGCTCGTCCAGGTACCGCTGCCCGCGCTGAACAATGCCGATGACTGGCCCACGCACAAGGTCGTAAGGCCCGTGATAGACGAAGGAAGAGGATTGACCGTAACTACATGCGTGGCATAACAGCCGCCGGGTAGTGTGTAGGTAATAGTAACTATACCTCCGAATACACCCGTAACAACACCCGTAGAGGCACCTACGGTGGCAAAGCCGCTGCTGCTGCTCCAGCTACCACCCGAAGTGGCATCCGTAAGCGTGATCGTAGAACCGACACATACAGCAGAAGGGCCGGAGATAGAAGCCGGTGAGGCATTAACTGTTACTGATTTTGTAGCAAAACAACTGCCCAAAGAATAGGTAATATTTACCACACCTACGGCTACACCCGAAACAATACCGGTGGATGCACCGATACTGGCGATGGAAGGGTTGCTGCTGCTCCAGGTACCGCCGGGCGTGCCGTCGGTAAGCGTTATTGTAGCACCTACACAGACCGATGACGGGCCGGATATAGACGCAGGGGCAGTAACAACATTGACTGTAACCGTGGCAATACAGCCCGTAGGCATAGAATACGTAATAACAGATGTGCCTGTGGTAACCCCCATGACGACGCCGGTTAAAGAACCTATTGTAGCCACAGAAGGAGTGCCGCTGATCCAGGTGCCACCGGATGTGGCATCAGTAAGCGTGATGGTAGAGCCTACGCATACTGATGTGGGCCCGGATATAGACGCAGGGGGTGAAAACAGAAAACACTCTACAGAAGTAGAGTTAGATGATATACCACTATTAGAACAAGTAACTATACAGCGGAACCAGGTATTAGCAGTGATCGTAGCAGTATAAGTACTGGCCGTGGCACCGGTGATATTGGTCCATGTACTACCGTCCGGCGATGACTGCCACTGATACGTAATACCCAGGGTAGTAGACGCACCGGTCAGAGACAGCACAGTTGTGTAACTGGCACATCCTGAATCAACAGACGCACCGGCAGTACCCGCAGAAGGCGTGCCAACACATTGTGGAGACCAGCGATATACCTGGTTGGTAGCAGGCTGCCCTGAAATATTGCGGGTATCCACGCTCATGCTGGCGGTGGGCGAACTACCCGAGCCATTCAGCGACCAATAATTAACTGACCCTGTAGCAGGATAAGTTCCAACACCATCAGTAATTCCGATGGCGCAAAGGTTTAGGGAGTACGTACCTGAAGCTATTTGGGAGTAGGCGAAGTCAATAATGTTAGATGTTTCGTATAACTTTATCTCTACGTTTTCATATGGAGTTGTTCCTGACCCATAAAATCCAACACCTTGCCATTCTATCGTAAAAATCCTGTTTGGCGAACTACCGGTTGTACTGTAGTAAACATTCGCACCTGCCGTAATCAGATCCGACCATAACGCAGCAAGGATGGGCCTGGGCAAATTTTGCGACAAGACCGTATTGGGAAGATCATTATCATAAGTATCGGTACCAGTAGGAAAACTCATGGCAGTAGAGGACAAAACGATCCACGCATTGGCCGAAGCATTTACTGTAGTATAAGTATTTCCGCAGTAAACAAAATTGAAACCGATTGGAATTCCATTATAGTAACAATCGTCATAGTTAGTTGAGCCGAATGGGAACCCGCCACCTGAATAAGAAATAGGCCCTGTACCACCGGAAACAGATGAATACGTGCTAGTGAACGCACTAAATGCATAGTCACTAAGTACCTGACCTTGGCTTTGAATAACTACAAAAAACAGGGTAAGGAGTAAAAATATCTTTTTCATTTTCAAAAAGTTTTTAGTCCGAAAAGGGTTTCAGATGAACAAACGGAATATCCACTTTTAAAGATACGAAAAATAGAAACAATAAAATATTTTTTATAAGTAATTAACCATTCATTTAAAAAAGGGGAAATCATCCTGAATTTACAAATTATCTTTGCCGCCAATGGCCAAAAAGATCATCTGTACCGTTACCAATGACCTTAACTACGATCAGCGGATGATACGCATATGTACCTCCCTTGCAGAGGCAGGCTACGATGTGACTTTGGTAGGGTTTAAACGAAAGAAAAGCAAACCGTTGATAGCCAGGCCGTTCAGGCAGGTACGCCTGCCAATAATGACAGAGCAGGGCAAACTGATGTACGCGCATTATTGGTTTAATCTTTTCTTCTTCCTGCTGTTCAGAAAGGTAGATATTCTTTGCGCCATAGACCTGGATACCATCCTGCCCGTTTATTATGTATCACTGCTAAGGGGTAAGAAAAGAGTCTATGACGCACATGAAATATTTACCGAACTGAAAGAAGTCATATCCAGGCCCCCGGTCCATAAGATGTGGACAGCAATAGCCAATCATACTGTACCACATTTTAAAACGGGCTATACTATTGGCGATTGCTATGCCGATGAGTTCAAAAAAAAATATGGGGTACAGTATGGCGTTGTACGGAACGCCACGATACTGAAACCCTTAGTAATACCGGAGAAAAAAGAGCGCTATATTTTATACCAGGGATGGGTAAATGTGGGCAGATGTTTTGAGCAACTGATCCCGGCCATGCAACATATTGATGCCAACCTTGTAGTATGCGGCGAAGGCAACTTTTATGCCGAAGCGCAGGCACTTGCCAGGCAATATAATGTTGCTTATAAGATAGTATTCAAGGGTTACGTACCTCCGGCCCAGTTAACCGACTATACAAGGCAAGCATACATAGGTATCACGCTATTTGAAAACACCAGCCTAAGTAACCGCTTGTCGCTGGCAAACAGGTTTTTTGATTATATGCACTACGGTATACCCCAGTTATGCAACAACTATCCGGAATATAATCGTGTGAACCAGCAGTATGAGGTAGCCTGCCTGGTAGATGAGCTTACACCCGAACAAATTGCCGCCGGGTTAAATAAAATGCTCAATGACGCTGACTACTACAAACTGATGCAGCAAAACTGCCTGGCAGCAAGAGAGGTGTATTGCTGGCAGGAAGAAGAGAAAAAATTATTGGCTATTTACAAACATCTGGAAAATGAGTAACCCTGGCACCGAAGATAATACCGGGCTGAAATTCAGTGTGATCATACCTGTGTATAACGCAGGGAAAACAATAACACGCGCGCTTGATTCCGTGCTGTGCCAATCTTACCCGGCGCATGAGATAATAGTAATTGATGATGCCAGTACAGACGATACAGGCAGCATGATACAGGACAAATACGGCGATAAGGTTCAACTTATACAAAAAGTGATCAATTCGGGCGGATCAGTAGCCCGCAACAGCGGTATGGACATTGCTACCGGTGATTACATTGCCTTCCTGGATGCAGACGATACCTGGCACAGGGATAAACTAATGCTTGTAAACACGATACTGGAAGCCAATAGCGGGATAAAATTATTTTACCACCCTTATACACAGGAAGACATATCAGGCAAACGCCTGCCCGAGCATATAACTGTATATAAACTGCCATTCATAAAATTGCTCCCGGCCAATCTTATAGCCACTTCGTGCGCCATAATAAAGAATGATCCATCATTTCGTTTCGAGCCTTCTATGCGTTATACCGAGGACTATGACCTGTGGCTGCGTATAGGCTACAAACACAAACTCTATTTTATTGATATCCCCCTCACACGGGTATTCAGGCCATTTACATCAAAAGGCGGCGTTAGTGAGCGGAAATGGAAAATGCGCCGGGGAGAAATGAAGGCGTACCGGCGCCTGACGAAATTAAATCCACTGTTCATTTTCCTTTTGCCTTTCCTGCTATTGAGCAGTATAGGCAAGCATTTGGTAAAACTGGTAAGACCCGCTTAGTATCAGACACCTGCCGCGCTTATCTCTTTTACCAGGCCATGCTCTATCCGCACAACCCTGGCCGGGTACTTTTGAATGATACCGTAATCGTGTGTAGCCATGATGAAGGCAGTCTGGTAGTCTCTGCAGATGTTAAACAGTAACTGCATTATTTCATCCGTTGTATCTGGATCAAGGTTGCCGGTAGGTTCATCAGCCAGTATCAGTTTCGGATTGTTCAGCAATGCCCTGGCAATATCCACGCGCTGCTGCTCACCGCCAGACATTTCGTAAGGCATCTTGCTCCCCTTATTTTTCAGGCCTACCTTAGATAGAACATTTTCTATTTTCTCTTTTACAAGCGCTTTGTCTTTCCACCCGGTGGCTTTCAATACAAATTCAAGATTGTGATACACATCACGGTCTGTGAGCAATCTGAAATCCTGGAAGACAATTCCAAGGTTACGCCTGAGCAACGGTATCTTCTGCCATGTAAGATCCTTAAGATCAAAACCGGCCACATTCCCCTCCCCTTCCTTGAGATACAGTTCACCATACAGCGTTTTAAGTAAGCTTGATTTACCCGTTCCCGTCTTGCCGATCATATAGATAAACTCGCCTTTATCCACCTCAAGGTTTACATTATTGAGTATCAGGGTATGGCCCTGGTATATATTTGCCTGCTTCAGTGAAACTATATTCATTTCGCTCATCATCGCTTCATTTGTAACAAAGATAATTGCAATTATGCTTAAAAAAAGAGCCGCCCTGAATGAGCGGCTCTTTTTAACCAAAAATTTAATACTTATTGTACTATCAGCTTTTCAGTGCGCGACTGGTTGCCGGTTACTACATGCACAAGGTACATACCGCTGGTATGCAGCATAGCATGAGGTATCTGTACCTGTACCTGTGAGCCGTTAAGCTGCTGTGTAGTTGAATACACCACTTTACCGGTGATATCTGTTACAGAAATGTTTGCGGTAGAATAACCTGCGTCTTTAATGATCACATAAGCATCACCACTGGTTGGGTTTGGTAATACTGCAACGTCGATATTGCCGAGCGCAACATTATCAACACCGGCAGCCCATGGGCTAAAGGTAAGCCTGTCCATATAAAAGTTATTGCCGCTGCTTACAGTACCCGTAGCAGTAGTGCCATCAGAGCCTACAAAAACACCCGGCTTGTAGCGGAAGCGGAACACAGTATAAGGACTACGTGCTGCCGGTGGTACTTCCATGCTAAACAAAGCCCAGTCATTAGATGACAAAGGAGAGAATGGGTAGCCGTAAGCCCCTATATTTTCCAATGAGCTTTTTGTCATAGTCTTCAGTACAGTCCATGTAGCAGACTTATTAACAGAATAAGAAATTTCGAGCTGATCATTGATGCTGTTAGACATGCTGGAACGTGACGCGCCTGAATAATAGAAATTCAGTGAGCAATGCCCTGTACCGAACATAGAAAGATCGAAAGGCACTGTGAATAAATCGTCAAAATCACCCATCACGTTGTTGTTCACATAAAGCGTCCTGTCGTCGTAACCTACATATTCAACTGAAGAGTTATCAGCATAACCTACGTTGGCCATTTTCCATTTAAGGTTATTACCGTAATAGTTAAACATAGGCCATTTGGCAGTATCGGCACCGTTAAACTCCTGGTAGAACCCGAGGCCCGGTGTAGCAGTTGTTTCTGCAACGAATACCGACCTTGGCCATGTAACGGTTGTGTCGCCACTATGGTTACCTGTAGCCGTCATGCTAAGCGTAACCCATCCCGGATCAGCAAAGCTATTGTTTACAGAAGCAACATTGATCGTTGGATTGGTCTGCGTAACTGTTGGGGTTGTTGCAGAATTAGAGAAATTCCAAACTAATGATGTAACCGTGTCATTCCATGTTTCGTTAATGAATTTTACACTAGTACCGGGGAAGGTAAAGTATGCCATTCTGTCCATATAATTCGCCTTGCTGGTTGCACCGCTTACCCCTGTAGCAGGGTAAGCTGAAAATTCAGGAATAGGTTTCAGGTCAGCGCGGGTATCAAGGGCTCCTGTAGCCGCAAGGTTAGCCGGATCCCACAGGTTATTACGGCCTGCTACATCGCTGTTGAGCGCTGCATGCATACGTGTCACCTGCCCCTTCGTGAACATACAAGTACATGTACCTGAATAATCCATTACATTTTGTGTGTTAGTGGTATCCGGGTAGTCAACTGTAGAGTCGCCTGTAGCGCCTGCATAAACCTTCAGATAATCTTCGGCACAGGCAGTGTCATATAAGTTACAAACACTGTAGTGGCCCTTTGTAGGTGGGGTATCATCCACACCGTCGTCGCCACATGCCTCACCGCAACCTTTTCCACTGCTGTTCCATGGGTGTAAAAGATTAAAGTAGTGGCCTGTTTCATGATCTAATGTGCTGCCGCCAAGAGCGCCGCCACCGTCATTGATCCATTGATAACCGGCGATAACACCATCCCAGAACGGAGCACCTACTGAAGCAGCCGGAAACTGAGCGTAAGCGAGTACAGTACCACCAGTAACAGCCATACCTATAACATTCTCAAACCAGATATTGTAGTAGCTGGTAGGCTGCCACTGGTCCAGTTTCCCTTGGTCATCACCACCATAGGTAAGGTAGGAGCGCCTGCGGGTAATACCGTTTGTGGGGTTACCATTCGGGTCTTTTGTTGCCAGGTGGAACCTGATATTTGCCTTACCCACATATTTTTTAAATGGCTTTATAACTGAAGAGGTATCATTTGTCAGAGAATAAAACCTGTTCATTTCAGCTATCAGGTTATAGATAGCATTATCTGTCAGTACCTCCGACCCATAGTTATGCATAACATGCACAACTACCGGAATATCGTAGTAGCTGGTATCACCGGCGGTAGTACGGGCACCACCCATGTTTCTATGGCTTTCTACATATGCCTTAATGTTCTCTTCCTGCAACTTTTCATAAACAGCAATTTGTGGAAACTGCTCTTTATACTTCCTGTACATCTCATCTGAGCTACAAGGGAGAACAGACTGGGCAAAGTTCTTGCCGGCAAAACCGATTATTGCCAAAAATAAGAATAGACACTTTCTTTTCATTTTCTGATTTTTATTATATAAATTCTTAGAATTAAACTTTCACTATTAAATAGACGTAAAAACAAAGTTAAATCTTGGGTGCATACCGGAAAATATTTTTACGAGCCCGGAAACGCAATTTTTTAACACAATCTTTACGCTAAAGCTCCAAAGATAAAAAAGATACAAGCTTTTACAAAATATTTGCTTTTTAATATTTAAATATTAGATTTTCAATGCAAGTATCATAGGTATTAGAAAAATAATGTGAATAAAATCCGACCATGACTATATCAGGCATGCCCAAGGTTTAGCGGTATAGAAAGTTTCAAACCAACGTTGCGCCCGGTATTGTAAATACCGGAGCGCCCCCTGGGATCATTGGGATATGGCTCAAAATACTTTGGCCTGCTCAAATGGTCCTGGTAAGCAACATCGAACAAATTGTTGCCAAAAACACCAATGTTGAAGAGCACCTTTCCTTTACGCGACACCACATCAGCGCCAAAGCCCATATTCACCAAAGTATATCCCGCAGTGGGCGTCTCGGTATTATCGGCAAGGTACACTTTGTCCTGTTTGGCGTAAACCAGCAATTGTACTTTTACAAAGGCATTGCGCACATACTTAACAGGTTTACCCAGGTCGGCCCTCAGTTCGGACGTGAAGTGCAATGGCGGAATGAACGGCAGATATTTTGCGCTGTCAGTTACTGACGCCCCGTTTGCACCTCTATTTACCCCATACACCACAGATATACCATTCTCAAAGTGCAACCAGTCTAACGGGTGAGGATGAATGTCTATGCTAAGCTCACCGCCATATAAATTAGCGTTGCCCTGCACAAACTGAAAAGTATCTATATCAGCAGAACTACCGGTCTTAGTATTGTATATATAATTGGTGATGTCGTTGTTGAAAACCGAAACATTGATAGACAGGTGCTGTGAAGTGAACTCCATGCCAATATCTTCCTGCAGGCTGAATTCAGGCTTGAATGACTGGTTGCCGTTTTGGTAAATATTCGTGCCGGGATGCACCCCATTTGCCGATATTTCCAGTATGCCCGGCGCCCTGAAGCCACGCGCTACATTGGCTTTCACCGCCACGCTCTTAGAGAAAACATAGGCCCCGCCGATACTGTATGACGCCCCCGAAAACGTATGGTCATACTTCTGAAAAGGATGACTAACACCTGTGGTGTCATTGCCTGAATAGAATACATCAAACCCCGTTGCCGGGTCGGTCTTTGTATCCAGTGCATCATTATGAAACACACGGCTGTCGAACCTGACGCCGCCCGAGAGACTAAGTTTACCAATGGTCCTTTCGACAACAGCAAAAGGCCCGATATCGAACTGATGATACGATGGTATGATAAAATCAGTTCCCTTAGAAACATTGTTGGACTGGTACATTCCGTTCAGCCCGGTTGTTATGTCCCAGCCCTTAAGGCTACGGAAATGATATTTAACATCGTAGGTATAGGTATTGAGTTGCAGATACAGGCCTGCAATATTGCCATATTCAGGATGACTGAACTCCCTGCGTACGCTTCGCTCAAACCCGGCATTGACAACCATCGAACCATCCTTGATATTAAAACTGTTGGTAGAAAGCACCCTGTAGTGCTGCACATGCTGGTGCAGCACAGGTATCGCATAGCTATTCAATTCATCATTGCCCACAATAGGCCTGCTGGTGTCTGCCTCTGTGACCTGCTTAGTGAATCTTCTTGAAGCAGAATCCCGGCTACCATCGGGTATGGCCTGCACATCGTCGTACAGGCTAACATCAACATGCGCAAACCCCCAGCTTTTATTTATCCCTGCCGAACCATTGACATCTGTTTCGGCAAAGTTGGTTGCATACACCCTGCCGTCTACAGGGTTCTGATAATCCTTCGCCATCTTATGCGAGAGGCGGCCAAGCCAGTAAATACCCTTATGGTTACCGGTTACTACCCCACTCACGCCTATCATACCGTTATTGCTTTGGTACTCACTTGTGAAGGTACCTATTGTTTTGCCGTCAGCAGCCGGTTTTGTAGGTATCAGGTTTACCACGCCCGCCATAGCATCTGAACCATAGATAAGGCTTGAGGGCCCTTTTACCAACTCTATCTTTTCTACATTATATTCATCTACTTCTATGCCGTGCTCATCGCCCCACTGCTGCCCTTCCTGCCGCATACCGTTATATAGCGTAAGCACCCTGTTAGACCCAAGGCCCCTGATGACCGGTTTTGACACATTAGGCCCAGTAGACACCTCCGACACTCCGGGTACCCTGGCAATAGCATCTATGATGTTGGTGCTGATATTTGTTTTAAGGTATTGGTTATTGATCACCTCTACCGGTACAGGGCTGCGTTTTATCTCAGTGGCCTTAGACTGCCCGGTGATCACTACCTCATGGCTCTCGATAGCGCTTTCAGATAGTGTGAAATCCTGTTTCGTATCACCGGCTATACCTACAACTTTTGTGGTCTTGGCGTAGCTCATAAGACTAACAACAACCGCGAATTTGCCCTTGGGTAAATTATCTATCCTGTAGTGGCCAACACTGTCAGAGATAGTACCCAGTTTCAGATCGGGGATCTCAATAATAACGCCTTGTAGCGGGGCGCCGGAATTATCCTTTATAACGCCCCTTAATGAATTACTACCGGGAAGCGCGCCCGAAGCGTTTATATGTACAAAGGCAAGAAGAAAAGTAACAATTAAATATTTGTGCATAAATCTGAAATGTGATTTGAAAAGTGTGATAAATCATAATTGCCCCAACAAATGCCATGTGCTTTGCGGATCAATTACGGATGAACGGAAAGAAATCACACAACAGAAGGAGGGCCACGTAAAGAAGTGGCTATAATGGCACGCTGCACAGAATTGGCAACTACCGAATTATACTCGGGAAAATATCCGGGGAAAGAAACAATAACAAAAGGAAGCTGGTAGTCGTTGATGAATGATGTTAATGTAAGGGACAGGTAAGCACAGTGGTGGTGTTTTTTCTCAATGACCAGCCCTTTGTGTTCTTTGTGCACCGTATCAATATGATCAGCGAATGAATGTATAAACTCCATGGGTGTATTTCCCAGGAGCAACAGCATTGAAAACCAGACTGCAACGATATGTTTAGCTATACGCCTTTTCAACGGCACAAAGGTATGCTTTATAATTAAAAATATAGCCCTGCACATTGCAGGGCTATAAGAGCGGAAAACGAGACTCGAACCCGCGACCATAATCACTGGCGAAGGTGATCTCGCATATAAAATAACAAAAGTCGCTACGAGAGCGACACTTAAATGTGCGGAAAACGAGACTCGAACCCGCGACCATAATCATTGGCGAAGGTGATCTCGCATATAAAATAACAAAAGTCGCTATGAGAGCGACTCTTAAATGAGCGGAAAACGAGACTCGAACCCGCGACCTTCAGGTTGGGAAGCTGATGCTCTACCAACTGAGCTACTTCCCACATATCTGGTAAACAACTGCCAAGACAAATGCTTTTTGTTAGTAACCGCCGGCACCCGACAAATTAAAATGCAACAGTTACATACAAAACAAAAATTACTATCTTACATGCACACAATGAACAGACAAGACAAATCAATCGCATACCTCGATGGCATACGGGGGCTTGCGGCTATAGGCGTGTTCTTCAACCATTTCTCCCTGGCGTTTTACCCTGCTTGGGATACGCTGAAACCGGGCATTTCACACCTCAACGGCCTTGAAATAGCCTACACTTATAGCGTTTTCAGCTTCCTGAACAACGGAAATTTTTTTGTATCGGTATTTTTTGTGCTCAGCGGCTATGTTCTGAGCCACAAGTATTTAATATCGAACAATGCTGAGGTTGTGGTATCCGGCTTGTTCAGAAGATTTCTGCGGTTGTTTATCCCTATTACATCCGTTATCATTATTTCTTACATTTTGCTGATGAGCAACTTGTATTTCAACGACCCTGTGGCCCATATATCCTTATCTGACTGGTATGTCAATTTGTGGCAAATGCCCAATCCTACCGCCATGTTGGTGAAAAATATTTTGTTTGGGAGTTCCCTCTTTATAGGCGTAGCCAGCTTTGACACCTGCTTATGGACCATGTCCTGGGAGTTTTATGGATCCCTTTTTGTATTCGCGTTCCTGCTTGTTACGCACTTCACCCAAAAGTACCGGCTATTGTTTCTGTTCTTTGCCATGTACTATTTTTTTATTATGGGGCTTCCGCTTTACCAGGACATGCTGCTCGGTATCACGCTTTTTTACGTGGAACAGCGCGTAAAAAACATGGCAGGCAGGACCAGGGGGATGATTGCGATGGCGCTGGTGCCGCTCAGTCTTGTATTGGGTTCAGTGCCTTTTAGCGGCGTCCTGCCCGATACCTGGCAGAACAATATTAAAGACACCCTGTGGGATTATTCCCCCTGGATACCTGGTATAGCTGCCTACGGCCTGGTACTCGCATTTGTTTTGTCGCCTTTATTACAGAAAATCGCAAGCGCCAGGTTGCTATGTTTCCTGGGTTATATTTCATTTGCGCTTTACCTGCTCCACCCTATTATAATCGGGTCATTTGCGTCCTGGGTGTTTATGAAACAATACGATGGAACTAATTACAATCAGAGTGTGCTGACCTGCTTCGTTGCCATGGTACCGGTAATGATAGCGGCATCGTGGCTATTATCAAAGTACATTGACCAACCAGGTATCCGTTTCGCAAAAAAAGTCTACAACTTGATCAGGGAGCCGAAAAAAACCCCTCAAAGCACTTAAACCTTGAGGTATTCAGAGCGGGAAACGAGACTCGAACCCGCGACCACAATCATTGGCGAAGGTGATCTCGCATATAAAATAACAAAAGTCGCTACGAGAGCGACTTTCAAAAGAGCGGAAAACGAGACTCGAACCCGCGACCCTCAGCTTGGGAAGCTGATGCTCTACCAACTGAGCTACTTCCGCTTATTGATGCCATAAAAATAAAACAATGAAGCAGATCAGGCAAATAATATTTGCCTGATCTGCCGGAATTTATTCTTTTACAAAACGAATTACCGCATTACCTGTTCCTGTTTTCACAGACAGTATATACATGCCGGCAGCGGCATTCTGCATAGAAATGTACTCATCTAATTCGCCATTAGATACACCTGCCTTCTTGCTGTAAACCACCTGCCCTATGGCATTGACAACATTGATCTCAGCATCATTACCGGCCTCATCACCTATATTCCCCTTCAATGTAAAGGAACCATTATTCGGATTTGGTGCCAGGGTAAGGTCAGATAATGTAGTAGTACCGGGTACGCCTACATTGATAGTAATGGTAACGTGGTAAGTAGCAGAGCAGCCTGTAGGCAATGTATAGGTCATATCCGATGCGCCCACCACCAGGCCGGTAACCACTCCTGAAGACGCACCTATGCTGGCAACTGATGGAAACGAGCTGGTCCATGTGCCACCCGCAGGCGTAGCATTGAGTGTTGTAGTATTGCCCTTAGCGATCATGGAAGTACCGGTAATTACAGGTGTAGGGTTAATAACCACAGTGGCACTGCCTGACATAGAGTCGGTACATCCGGCGTATGAACGGCCGGTAACGGTATATGTTCCGGGCGTAGTGAACAGCCCGAAGTCAAGAGGGGCATTCAACCCTATAAGCGAAGTGCCCATAGGCGAACCACCCAGGTAGACCTGGTAGTAATTACCGATCTGCGAGCCAATAAGGCCTATATGCACACCCGTACCACCCTGGCAGTAGTCACCCCCACCGGTAACACTAAATACAGCAGGAAGCGGCAGTATGCTGATCGATGCACTGCCGGTCATATTGGTAACACAGGTAGTGCCCGGATTAATGCCGGTAGCAGTATATGTACCTGCAGCCGTATGCAACCCGAAATCAAGCGCGGTACCTGTGCCCGCAACCGGTGTATCTATAGCCACCGTATCGCGGTACAACTGATACAGCACCCCGGTAACAGAGCCTATAAGGCCAACATGTTCACCTGCACCTGAGGGACAATAGGAGCCACCGCCTGTAACAGCTAAGGCCACAGGGCCATGATTGATAGTAATACCTGCCCCGCCCGACATAGTATCACGGCAATAAGTGGCCAGGTCTGTAGCTATGATAGTATAATACCCGGCAGACCCCGGATGACCAAAGTCTAATGCCGAACCTGTGCCCACCCGCGTAGTACCGTAGAAGAGTGAACCCTGGTATAATTCGTAATTGATACCACCCTGCGAACCGGATAGACCAACAGGAACGCCTACCCCACCTGCGCAAAATGTACCGCCGCCGGTAACATCAAAAATATCAGGCAACGGATTCACAATTACATTTTTTGTGGTTGTGTTTACACAACCATAAGGGCTGGTACCGGTAATGGTATAAACTGTAGTACCCGATGGATTGGCCACAACAATACTGCCGGTAGTAACGGACAAACCAGCAGAGGGAGCCCACGAATAAGTGATGCCGCCGGATGCTGTAAGCGTTGTTGACGAGCCATTGCAAATTGTAGCCGGTAACCCCGCTGTTATTGTAGGTAACAGGTTTACATACACAGGCACAGGTACCTTCGACACGCAGCCATTTCCATCTGTGCCGGTCACTGTATAGATCGTATTCGCGGTTGGGTTAGTTGTGACAGAACTGCCGGTAGTGGCCGAAAGCGCTGTGGCCGGTGACCATGTATAGGTAGCGGCTCCGCTTGCGGTCAGCCCGCCGGGCGACCCCATACATATGGTTGTACCCGGCGCTACTACCGTAGGCAATGGATTTACCGACACCGTGATCGTGCCCCTGTTCACACATAAGTTAATAACCGTAATGGTATAGGTTGTTGTAGTTGCAGGATGCGCGGTAACAGTGCTGCCGGTAGTTACAGACAGGCCATAGCCGGGCGACCATGTATAAGTACCGCCACCTGAAGAGGTAAGCACAGTTGAGGAGCCGTTGCAAATAGATACATCCGGTCCGGCGCTTACTACCGGCAACGGGTACACGGTAACAGTAACCGTAGCCGTGCTGGAACAGCCCCATGTATTAGTACCGGTAATGGTATAAGTAGTGGTAGAAGTAGGACTAGCGATAACCACAGTACCTACAGTAGACGATAACCCTGTGGCAGGGGCCCAACTATAAGCAGTGGTACCAATACCTGATAATGCAGCGCTGCCGCCCGGGCATATACCGGCGCTGGTTCCGCTAACCACCGGCAGTGAATGTACATTCACAGTCACCGTCGCGCCGTTGATACATCCGTTTGCGTCTGTACCGGTAACCATATACATGGTAGTTGTGGTGGGGTTAGCAGTCACTGTTGCCCCTACTACGTCAGACAAACCAAGCGCAGGGCTCCATGTATAACTGACAGCACCGCTGGCGGTCAAAGTTGTTGACGCGCCTATGCAGATATCAAGATTAGGGCCGGCCGTAACTACCGGCAATGCATTCACACTCACCGTTACACTGGCCGTATTTCTGCATCCGTTAAGATCAGTACCTGTTACCGTATAAGTGGTAGTAGACGTTGGTGTGGCTGTAGTGCTGCTGCCCGTAGTAGACGACAGGCCCGTACCGGGGAACCAATCGAAATAGGCGGTACCGGTAGCGCTCAGCACTGTAGGGGTACCACGACACACTACTACATCCGGGCTCGCGCTCACCGTGGGCAATGGATTTACCGTCACAGTATTCATAACGCTGCTGGAACAACCATTTGAATCAGTACCTACGATCAGGTAAGTAGTTGTTATTGGCGGGCTTGCTATTACACTGCTACCGGTAGTGGCAGACAGCCCAAAACCCGGAGACCAGGAATATGTGAGGCCGCCACTGGCAGACAATGTAGTTGATGAACCGTTACATATGGCCACGGGTGTACTTGTGCTGATGATCGGCAGCGGATTCACCGTTACAGTAACTGTAGCAAAATTATAACACCCATAGATGTCAGTACCCGTTATGCTGTAGGTTGTTGTTGTAGTAGGATTAGCTACTACGCTGCTGCCGGTGGTGGTAGATAAGCCTGTACCCGGTGTCCATGTATAAGTAGCCGCCCCGGTTGCATTCAGGGTTGTTGAAGAGCCGATACAGAGGCTAACATTGGCACCGGCACTAACAGCAGGGAACGGATGAATAGTGACCGTTACCTGGGCAGTGCTCTTACAACCATTTACATCCGTACCCGTGACTGTATAGGTCGTAGTGGACAATGGTGTGGCTGTAACACTGGCACCCGCCATGGCAGACAATCCTGTGGCAGGTAGCCAAATATAAGTGGCGGCGCCACTCGCTGACAATACAGCAGATGAGCCGGTACACAGATCTACATCTGGACTGGCAGTAACAACCGGAAGCGGATTGACAGTAACAGTATTCACAATGCTGCTGGTACAGCCGTTAAGGCCGGTTCCGGTGATGGTATATGAAGTAGTAGTTGTAGGGCTGGCTGTAACAAAGGCAGCCGTGGTAGAAGACAACCCTGTGGCAGGTGCCCATACATAACTTACTGATCCGCCACTTACGGCCAATGCGGCCGATGAGCCATTACATATGGCTACAGGAGTACCTGTGCTGATAGAGGGCGCAGCCTTTATTGTAGCAGTAACTACAGTAGACTTCACACAGCCATTTATATCTGTACCGGTCACCGTGTAATTGGTTGTAACAGGCACCGTGGTTGTGATAACGGCACCCGTTGTAGCTGATAAAGATGTACCCGGAGTCCAGGTATAACTAACAGCCCCGCTGGCATTTAATGCTAATGGGAATCCCGGACATACAGGCGCACCCGCAGTGGCAGTTACCGATGGCAGCGGGTTAACAACAACAGTGGCGCTATAACCGTAAACCTGCGTCATTGTACCATCTGTTGCACTTACTACCGCGTATGTGGTAGTAGTGGTAAGCGTACCTGTACTAAACGAGTAGCTACCACCTATAGGAATTGTAATGGGAAGCTGGTTTATACCGTTTACCTGGTAGGTTACCACCGTACCGGGGTTGCCTGTTATCGTCACTGTAGTATTACCTCCGGTACACATAGATGGCACACCGGTTGTTATTGACGTAACACTATATGGAACAAATGTGATACCGCGAATAGCTGTATTGGTTGTTGGACCTACTATTGTTGTGCCTACAGTGGTACCTGTAATCACAGTAGATCCGGTAGTTGCGTCAACGAAAGTAACTATGCGGCTATTACTGCCTATGCCGTTGCAAGTGGTAGCATAAAGATGAACCGCACCGCCGGCAACATTACCGGTTATGCCATAAAAACCCGTTGCTACACCGCCAACCGTTACCGATACAGAGCCGGCAGCCGACCATGCCGAGCCAAACTGGAAATATTTACGTATCAGCTTATTACTGAAGTCCGCAACATACATTACGGGTATTGTACCATTTTTTATGATCACAAAAGCATTCGGGTCGCCGGTTGCACCAGAATTGGCATCTATAGCCATCGTATTCCCTGAGCTTACAGGCAGTCCGGTACCCACATTGTAAACGCCTGTATTGGGCGGTACACCTGTACTTTGGAAAAGCTGGCTATTGTATATCAATATGCTCCTGTTATCAGTGATAGTGTTAGAGACCTCAGTGCCTGCAACAGCAGTAGTACTCCCCTGGTGCATCACATGTATTGCACCATTACCTGAGCCTGACAGCCAATATTCACTACCATCCACAGTAGCAACACTCCTGAAACTGTTTGCCGGAAACGCAGACGCGTTTGTAACAACCGTACTGGCCAGGTTTCCGTTGGGATCTATACGTGTAACTACTTTATCTGATGATGAACTTGCTACTAAAGGTGTTCCCACAGCCGCATCATATCCTGATATAACAAGGTATGCGCCATCCATAGACCTGGATAACATACCGGAGGAAGCAGCAATACCGCTTTCCACCGTTCTGTTTACCGGTGGCACGGTAGTAGTGGGCATTGCCAAAGAAATGCCGGGCACGCCTGTAGTAGAATACTCATCGAGATAGACGTCAGTACCTGCATCCGATTGTGCACTGCCATTGCCTACTCTTTCTACCACCAATCTGCCGGCGGTAAATTGCTGCGCGGATGCCCCAAACCCCAAAAACAGTGACGCAAAACATATGGCTGCGACAACTGAAACTTTGTTAATAGCTAAATTGTAAATGTTTAACATATTGTGAATTTAATATGAATAAATATGCGACAACAATATTAACAAATTACGATTTAATAATCACATTTAAAGGCAAGAATTTAATGGAATAATAAGGTTTTCAGCCACTTTTGGAGCTAAAATAGGAGATCGGTAGTAAAACTGCCGTTACCACTTAAAACATAAGTATTATATCATATATAGATAGCCCCTAAGTTATACTCCGTACTTTACTTCCACTTTTCTAACAGAGACAATACCTTTTGCTTATCTATTCTTGTATCCTTAACGGATTTTTTGAGGTATTCATCCTCAATAGCTTTCATCGCATAATCGTATGCTTTTTTACCCATGGCATCCCTTGCGTCCGGATTCGCATGATTTTTTAAAAGCAATTCCACCACATCCAGTTTTGCATTCTGGGCTGCCAGCATCAGTGGTGTTGTTCCATCCTGCGCGGCGGCATTTACGTTCGCTCCATGCTCAATAAGCATGGTACAGATATGTACACCGCCATAATACGCACAGGTGATCATTAATGGCGTACGCCCTTTCGGCGATTTCGGATTATCAACGGTTGCACCATGGTTAAGCAGGAAGCTAACCATCATATCATCAGCCCATCTGCACGCGGTCATCAGCGCAGACGAACCATTGGCATCAACCACATTTATGCTTTCCCCTTTTTTAAGAAGGTTCAATACGGCAGTTGTGTCTTTGTCTGCCAAAGCCTTTTGCATTGTTTGGGCAGATACGCCACTGACAATACCAACCATAATTCCTCCGAAAAGGATCGCCTTTCTGATCATAAAGCAGGATTTAATGAACGATCAAAAATAATAAAATAACGCTATGATTTTGGGTCCAGGGCTTTCTTTATCCTGAATGAAACATCCTGCAGATGGTATTTTGTCATTTTATCCTTCATACCGGGTATAGCTGCATCGACCTGGCTTTTAAGACTGATCAATTGCGCCCTGGCTACAGATACTACGTCAGTATTATTTGTATTTACCGCCACCTGCGAACTAAATCTCCCGGTCATACCCCCGGAGCCCGCATTAGAATTGATGAGGTTAACAAGGGCCTCCACATAAGCCTTCTGCAGGTTGCGCCTGAGTTCTTCAATTGGTTTCCTGGCAGCCAGTTCACTCCATATACCTTTTCTCACATCATCCATCATATCATCCAATGCATAGGTGTTCTTTGTAGGATACCGTGCGCTGCACATTGCCAACCTATTAAGCCGGGCGCCTGACAGCAGGCTATTGAGAATATTCACCTGCACATTGCTTACGGCTTCAGAAGAATAAGGATTACTGATCTTATTCAGTATATCATTGTTCAATAACCATGTTGGTGTTTCAAATAGTTGCTTATTCAGAAACGATACCGCCTCCTGCTGCAATACCTTGGGTGTTGGCTCATAAACGTCTTCACCTACCTGCTCCACACTTTTGGGCGTTTCGTAGATACCTCCCACATTTTTCACCACGTGCCCCATATAACGATAGTATTGCCCTACCAGCGCCGAATACATGTCTTTCAGGTTTTCATATTTATCGGCATCCTCTTTTGTCCAATCTCCTAACTTTACAATTATCCTTTTCAGGTTCAGTATACCATACTCACTGGCTTTCATATTGTTATCCCCCAGGTCTTCGGTCTGTGATCGCGGATCGAAAGGATTCGTCTCAGTGCCGAACCACAATCTCGGATTTGACTTAAGGCTATCTATCACCCATTTATTCACTATTTTTTCATCTTCTTTCTCATTAACGGCAAAACTCGGTTTATATCCCCATTGTATAGCCCACATATCATACTCCCCTATCCTGGGGAATAATCCCTTCTCACTGATGTTATCTTCGGGCTGCGCCACGTAGTTAAACCGCGCATAGTCCATAATTGACGCAGTATGGCCATGGGCTTCTACCCATGCCTTATCACGCAATTTCTCTACAGGCGTGCGGCTGCTGCTCCCCATATTATGCCTTAATCCAAGGGTATGCCCTACCTCATGCGAAGAGACAAAACGAATAAGCTGCCCCATAAGTTCATCATCAAACTCCATTTTCCTTGATCGTGGATCTACCGCGGCAGTCTGCACCATATACCAGTCATGCACCAGTTTCATTACGTTGTGGTACCACCCTATGTGGCTTTCTATTATCTCACCGCTGCGGGGGTCATGCACATTAGGGCCATAAGCATTGGCAATATCCGATGGCAGATAACGCAATACGGAATACCGGGCATCTTCAAGGTTCATCGTTGAATCTTTTTCATCCCACTCTTTCGCCATGATCGCGTTCTTAAAGCCCGCGCGCTCAAAAGCCTTCTGCCAGTCATTTACACCCTGTATCAGGTAGCTACGCCATTTGTGGGGAGTTGCCGGATCTATATAATACACTATAGGCTTTTTCGGCTCTACCAATTCACCTCTTTTCCACTTTTCTATATCCTCGTCTTTCGGCTCCAGTCGCCACCTCACGATAAACACCTGGTTATCTACCTGTTGCTGGTCATCATTATATACAGAGTAATCGTCTGCAAAAAAACCAACCCTGGGGTCGAACAACCTCTTCTTCATAGGCACCTTGGGCAAGAGTACAAACGAATTATTCATTTCCAGCGTTACAGCACCTGCTGTGTATGCTGCGGGCAGCGTCAATGAAGGGATGGGACTCGAAGAATTCTGAGGCCCGTATGAAGGCGTGGAGTTAAAAGTGCGCACTACCCTTACTTCTGTATTTATAGGGTAAGAGTTGATATTCTGTATGTATGACCGGTCTGATATTTGACCCGAAAGATTGAATTTCTTTTTGGTATAGTCGCCCAGGCTGATAGGCTGATTATCTCCCTTGAAAAAATCAGACACATCAATAACTACTGAAGAAGAATCTTTTCCATAAGCTTTAATGTCAAAAGCCGCAGCTATCGGGTTCAGGTTTGAATTGGACACCGCCTTGTATATCTCGCTGGTAGAGTCGGCCATGCTGATCATGGTAACTACCCTCATGAAAACATTGTTATTGGGGCCTTTTTCCCAAAGCACGGTTTGGTTATTGACCATCTCACCCGCATACACACCACCACCACCAGCAGTTTTACTATATCGCGTGGTCACGATCATTTCCCTGTTCAGAATAGAATCGGGTATTTCAAAATACCATTTATCATCTACTTTGTGTACAGTAAACAGGCCAACTTTTGTGATGGCTTTGTCTGTAATTACCTTATTGTAAGGCTTAGGCCCTTTTTTCGACGATGTACTGTCTGACGATTTCGGTACAGATACCGGTGTTTGCTGAGTGTTATCCTTCTTGTGCTTATGTTTATTTTTAGCAGTTGCTGTTACTGCAATGCATAGTAAAGCAGGAACGATCAGGTATCTTTTCATTAATTAAATGTTTGTGGCACAATGTAATAAACTTAAAGATCATCTTGCTCAACCGCGATCAAATTCACCACGAAAATGCCCTCATCAAAAACTCATAAACATGCCAAACAATATATTATTTTACCCCTTCATCAAATAATGTCATTTCTATGACCTTCTTTCAGACAATATCAGTTGGTTAGACCCCGGTTATCCACAGATCCCTTATGCCGGGAAACGAAAAGGCAAAACCGAAGTGATGAACTTTTTTATGGAAATGGGGAAGACCATATCCTTTACACGGTTTGAGCCCACTCAATTTCTATCCGACGGGGATTTTGTTATCGTTAAGGGCTATTTCGCGGGTAAAGGCAATACAACCGGGAAAACATGCGAGACAGAGTGGATAATGCTATGGGAAATAGCAGATGATAAGGTGATTAGTTACCAGGCATTTATCGACACTTTCAATGTCGCAAATGCCTTGAATTAATTTCGCAGCAATAGATTCATAAGCCCCGGAACAAATGTTTTGGGGCTTATGCTATTCACTAAATCCCAGTTTTTTATTGAGTACGCTTACTATCAGCTTTATAGACTCTTTTGTAAGTGGCTTAATTAGGTAGTACTCCACATTATTATTTGTCTGGGCCCTCATCATATCATTCTTATTTATCGAAGAAGATAGTATATGCACCTTGATTCTGTCTTTAATATTAGCATCCAGCGTTTCAAAAACCTCCAGAAACTCCCATGCATTCATTATAGGCATACTGATATCCAAAAGCAGGATAGCTTTCTCATTGGTATTATGAGTGTACTTCTCAATAATAAAATCCAGGCCTTCTCTTGCGTTTATAAAATCTGTTATCGCCGATTCAGGGAATGTTTTCTCTATGATCTTTCTACAGAGCTTATTGTTAATTATGTCGTCGTCAATAATTATAAAATCCTTAAACGGGGTGTTCATCTGTCCCTTATAGTTTCGATAAAAGTAAACAATAATGATTTAATTTTCATCACATTACCGCACTGTCATGATATTGTAAAACGAAATCTATTTTAAATTCTGTCCCCTCGCCTACTTTACTTTGCAGGCGTATATTCCCTCCTAGCAACTCAACCTGCGTTTTGACCATGTACAGCCCCATTCCCTTACCCTCTGCCCTGTCTGTATGAAACCGCTTGTACAGGCCAAAGACCTTGTCTTTGTTACTATCAAGGTCTATACCCAGGCTGTTATCTTTAAATGTCAGCTCCACCCTGTTTTGGTGCATTTTACTCCTGATCTCTATTACAGGCGCCAGATCGGGTTTGCGGTACTTTATGCTATTTGATATAAGATTGTAGAAAATGCTGCGCATATAGCTCTTCAGCGTAAGCATTTCCGGCACTTCGTCAAAATCCGTGGTGATCATAATGCAGGCATCCTGTAAAAACACGCCGATGCCCGACTTGATCTCATCTACCAGTGCCTGAAAACTCACCATCTCCATGTGCTCATTTACCTGCTTCTTAACCTGCAGTATCTGGTTCAGGTCGGTAATAATTGTATCCAGCTTTTGTGCAGACACCGACAACGCATCAGTGAACTCCCGGGCCTCATCATCATCCAGGTCGTCTTCAAGCAATGTTTTTGACACTCCTACAATGTTAGCTACAGGCCCTCGCAGGTTATGTGAAATGATATAGGCAAACTGCTCAAGATCTTTATTACGCTGAACTAGGTCTGCGATCGTCCTTTTGTCGTCAAGTTCAGCAGCCTTCTTGTCAGTTACATCGGTAACACTACCATAAACACGTACCGCTTTCCCCAACTTATTACTGTCCACGGCCATCATTATAGACACATACTTAATAGCATTGTCATTGGCTATTATACGTACATCTATCTGTTCCCTTCCTGCCTGTTCTATCGTGTCACTGATCTTCTCCGTAGCATACAATACGTCTTCCGGATGTACCCTTCTCAGCAAATTACCTAATGATGGCTCCGTTGTTCCCGGATGAAGCCCTAACATAACATACAGTTCATCTGACCATCGCTCACTATGATCCGCAAGGTTTGATTCCCATACGCCAATGTGCAGTAGCTTAGTTGCATCCTGGACCAGGTTGTCTATCGAAGTAGTTGTTTCCTCTATTTTAGCACCTACTGAAGTATTTCTATACTTATTTATTGATAACTCCAGTGCGCCGGGCAGGTTATTCAGATCATTTATCATCACACAATCATCCGCGCCACCCTTCATTAGCATTCCAATATTTAATTCCAGTGCCGACCCTGTTAATATTATTACCGGGATCTTCCTGTTAAACTTTTTCGCATAGACCACTGCAGGCACAGCAGTAAGATCTGACACCCTGTTACCGGTAATTATAGCATCAATTTTCCCATCCCTTATCGCGGCAGCAATATCGTCATCGTTTCCGGCACCTGTTGTAACTATATCAAACCCCTTACCGGAAAGCGTCTTTGAGAGAAAGGCCGCATCCGCATCCAGGTTTTCCAATAACAACAATCGAAGGTTACTCATTTTATTATACCTCGCTCTTAGCAGGTGAATACTCAGAGAACAATTATTCTACTTAGCGAAAATAATTATTTTTCTAACTCCACATCAAATGTATTGCAATTGTATCAAATACGGGCAAAAACAAAACCCGCTCTGGCAGAGCGGGTTTGTAAATTTCTGGTAAACTAAACTATCTATCGCAGCAACGTCACATTGCCGGTATGATGTTCTATTTGTCCGTCTTTAAAGGTAGCATCGATCATATATATAAATACTCCTTCGGGCTGCGGAACGTCATTAAACTTACCGTCCCATCCGCGGCCATCTATGCCTGTGGTCGAGTACACTAACTGGCCCCACCTGTTATAGATATCCATCTTGAAAGAAGTAAGTCCTTTTGTCAGCAACTCACGCGGGAAGAAATAATCATTCACTCCGTCACCATTTGGTGAGAACACATTTGGCAGGCTCATATAGCAATCATTCAATACCACCAGCGTATCGGTAGCGGCACAACCACTTATATAAACCTTCACATAGTATGTTCCGGGTTTCGTAACCTTTATATATGAGTGTGTTTCGCCTGTGCTCCATACCCAGCTTGCGGCAGGGTTGTTGGCGTTCACATTGTCATTAAGCATAAGCGCTACACCTCCGGGGCATATTGTTGTATCGCCACCCAGGTATACTTCCGGAACAGGGTAAATGGTAATATCCTTGGTTACCGTCTTGGTAGGACATACTTTATAATAAGCGGTTGCGGAAACAGTAAAAGTACCTGTCTGGTCAAATGAATGCCTTATCGGGTTTTGATTCTTTACACTATCACCATCGCTAAAGTACCAGGTCAGGCTTGTCATATCGTCACCGGTATACAGTGCGTTCATCAGCACATCCATACCGCGACATATCACGCTGTCACTGAGGCTAAGAGCAGGAGTAGCCAGGTAGTCCACTGTTACACTCACCTGTGTTCTTGGACTTTCGCAACCTGCTGCAGAAATGTCACTTACATACCAGGTTGTTGTACCCACCTGTGCGGTAGAAGGCGTTGGTGCGGTAGTACTGCCTACGCCGCCAGCAGGATCGGTATACCATAAAGGATTTGCGCTTGTAGATGTAAGCTGGGCCGCAACATCACCCTGGCAATATTCTGCATCAGTAGTTGTAGGCGCAGACGGCGTTTGGTTTACCACTACGTTGGTAGTAGCAATCGCGGTACATCCGTTTAACCTTGCGGTCACAGTATAAGTACCCGCTGAGGCCATGATCACATTGCCAAGTGATGTATTCTGGTTGTAAGAATAGAAACCATCCGGTCCAACCCATGTGTATGATCCGGCACCGTTAGAAGAAGAACTTGTAAGGAACAAGGTATCACCTGTACATACCGGACTGCTGCTTGATGCAGATGGGAAAGGTAATGGTTTCACTAATACATAGGTACTATCTGTCGATGTACAGCTATCCAGTGTTGCGGTAACTATATAATAACCGGTATCAGAATAAAAAGATGGGTTGATGGTAGGATCCTGAACAACAGAAGTATAACCTCCGGGGCCTTTCCATGTATAAGACACACCCGGTGTGGCGCATGTTGCTGTCAGATTAATAATGCTGCCAAGACATACCGGACTATTACTTCCCGGAACAGGGTTTGATGGTGGTAATGGATCAACCAAAGTAACAGGGCCTACAACGTTATAAGGACAACCGGCGGTAACAACGCCAATATTGCTTATCGTCCCCCTTGGAAGATTTGTAAGCACTATCACACCCGCACCTGATGCCGTATGTGTCTGTGACTGAGGAACACCGTTAAATAAATAAGTAATCGTAAATGAAGTACCTGGTACCAAACCGCTCAACGTGATGGTGCCATCATCACCCTTACACTTAGTAGGGTTAGTAGAACCCGTAATGGTAATGATTGTTATAGGACCATCTTTAACAATAGCCGGCATTGTTGCATTACATCCGAGCGCGTCAGTAACAGTGACATAATACGTACCTGAGTCCAGCGCGGTGGCTGTTGCCGTAGTTTGTATTGGTATTGTACTCCAGGCATAGATAAAAGGAGGGTTACCGGTAAGTGGTATAGCTGTAGCCGTACCATCATTATATATGTGGCAACTCTTACGAGTAGTAGCAGTATCAACCGTAACTTTATCTACTGTCACTCTTATGGTCGCCGTCTTCTGACAACCGAGCACATTGGTTACAGTTACAGTATATGTGGTAGCCGTAGTTGGCGATGCGACCGGATTGGCACAGCCTGTACAACTCAACCCTGCAGCGGGCGACCAGCTATAAGTAAGCGGCAACGCCACATCTGTAGCGCCGGAGGTAATTGTTGCTCCTACGCCCGAACATATCAGTGTATCAGGTGTTGGCGCCAGCGCAAGGTGAGAAGGTGAAAGAGTAGTATACAAAGTATCCGGGCAACCAAACCCTGAATAAGGCGTCAGGATTACCGCATAGGTTACAGGGCCCGGAGGGATAGGAATAGTTATCGTCTGGGTTGTACCATACAATACTGTAAAAGTTGCAGAGTCATACCAATGATATCCGGCATAACCGAATGGTGCGCTTAAGGTAGAAGTAGTAGCAGTATCATCACAAGTAAGGCCTGCTACCTGGAACAGACCACAACTCATGTCGAAATAAGCATAGCCGAAGTGTCCGCTAAGATCGCAGTCTCCGGCCGCAAAATCGAGCCGTACCGTAGTACCGCCAAGGCCCGTAAGATTAATAGTTGCTGTCGTCCAGTCCCTATAAATAACGTCGAGCCCATTGCCCATACGCGAGGTTACAGGGGAATGTATAAACCCGGGCAACCCTGATGTTGCCACGTAGCTATATGCGGCACAGGGGGTAGGCAAACCGGTAGCAGAATCATATGCGTTTACGGTAAACCTCGGTTGCTGGCTTGGCGTATGGCCCGGATCTTCTAACACAATTGCATAACGATATACAAGTGCGTAGTTAACGCTACCCGATGGTATATCTACATAGTAAGTGGCCTGCTCAGCTCTTCTGCCGTTTGTGTCATAACCCAACCTCATTGAGTAAGCGCCGCCACTCGGTGCCACTATAGGGAAACTTCCATAATAATCAGTAGAAGCGCCGGTGGTCAGGTTGTGCCTGCCGTTGATAGGTGGTGTGCCGGTAGTTGCAACTATGCTTCCGCCCGGACAACAGGTACCGGTAAAAAATGTCCAGTTGGCTGTTGTGCCCCACTCAAAATCAATATTTGGCGGACAACCAACCTGGGCTATACTTGTCGTGCAATAGCCTAAAACGAGCAGGATAAATAAGAGGGTACTTTTTTTACTCATACAAGTAGTTTTTGTAATGCGTTTTATACTTTTTATTATGGTTATAGATATAGACAGCTTAAAAAATGAATTCGTTAGGCAAAATACAGATTTTTTTAAAATAATCTATTTTTAACACTATATTAATTTATATATAATGTAATGCTACTTTTTAGGAGGCTGATTTAAAAGCATCCAGTACATACCAAGGTCGCTTACCGCTCTTAGAAAATTCTCAAATCCCACCGGCTTTACAATGTAGCTGTTCACCCCAAGCTCATAACATAAAGACACATCGGGGTCCTCATTTGAGGAGGTAAGTACAACAACCGGAATACACCTCGTAAGTTCGTTGGCCTTTACTTCCCGTAGTACCTCGATACCGCTCACTTTAGGCATTTTCAGATCCAGCAAAATTGCCCTGGGCTTACGGTTGATGTCCCTGCCCGAGTATTTTCCTTCACAGAAAAGAAAATCGAGCGCCTCTGCACCATCTTTAAGATGGATGATGCTATTGGCAAGGTTGCTCTTTTGCAGTGCCCTAATCGTTAGTTCCGCGTCATTGGGATTATCTTCTACAAGCAATATCTCCACTTCTGAATATTCCATGATGAATTTATTTAGTGATCAGTTTTTGGGAATTGAAAAATAAAATACTGCTCCTTCACCCGTCTTCCCTTCAGCCCATACCCTGCCCCCATGCTTATGAACAATACGCTGCACAATAGCCAACCCTACACCCGTACCTTCAAACTCGTCGACGGAATGCAGCCGTTGAAAAACACCAAACAACTTATTAGCATATCGCATATCAAATCCCGCACCGTTATCTCTTACAGATACAACAACTTCGCTATCACGCTGCTCACAACCAATGCTGATTTCCGGTGTTTCTTTTTTAGATGAATACTTCAATGCATTGCTTATCAGGTTGATAAATACATGCCGCATCAATACCGGATCAACCACCACATCGGGCAGTGCAACTATCTCTATCTTTGCTTTACTGCTATTACCATTCGTCCTGTTTATATCCTGTAGCGCTGCAGCTACCAGGTCGTTCAGTTTTGTTTCTTTTTTATGCAATTCTTTCCGCCCTAATCTTGAGAAAGATAACAGATCGTCTATAAGGCCACCCATTCTTTCGGCATTACTGCTTATGGTACCAAGCAGGCGTTTACCCTCACTATCCAGCGATCCCGAATAATCTTCCTCCAGGATACGGGCAAATCCTGACACCGCTCTCAGCGGCGCTCTCAGGTCGTGAGATACAGAATAAGAAAACGCTTCCAATTCAGCATTTAACTCCCTCAGCTCACGTTCCGCTCTCTTTCGTTTGCTGATATCATATATTACTTTGATCGCGTATTGCTCGCCGTCAAGCATTATTGCATCAATTGAAGCAAGCACTTCAAAAACACCGCCCGACTTATTATGAACGGTCATTTCAAAATCCCTTACAGAACCTGTGGCCCTCAACTGACCATATAACTCCGCTCTTTTATCTACACCCATAATCAGGCCTATATCAGCCGAATCCCGGTTTATCAATTCACTACGTGAAAAACCTGTCATCGCCACAAATGTGTCATTGACCTCCACATACTTTCCGTCAGACATTCTTGTGATGGTGATGCCGGCAGCGCTGGCATTGAATACTTTATGAAATTTCTCTTCACTCTCTTGCAGGTGTGCCGCGCTTTTTTGCTGTTTGGTTACATCTTCCACACTATGCAGTATGTATAACACTGATCCATTATCATCAAGTATGGGGGTGTTTACCGGGCTCCAATATCTCTGTTCAAATATGCCATCAAGCCTCCTTACATCATATTTCTGCACCGGCATTGCATGCGCCTCTTTACGGGCCAATACATATTGTAGCGATGCGGATAAATTGGAAACACCATCAGCGGCCGGATCATCCGGGTTATCAGGGAAAACATCAAATAACTTTCGACCGGTAATCTCATCGCGCCTCGTAAACGTGGCCTTTAAATAGGCATCACTGGCGGCTAATATGTCAAGGTCAGTTGATAAGAGCAGGTATAAATCAGGACAATATTCAAATACCCTTTGAAAATCAACTATGGTATGTTCATCAACGTTTCTCATGGTTCAGGTATGCAATGCGGAGAAGCCGCTTTATTACAGCATAGACTACATGGGCTTAATACCCATCCGCCTTTCCAGCACATGCACTATGAGCCGGATAGATTCCTTTGTCAGCGGTTTTATAAGGTAGTACTCAACATTTTTATCAGCCTGCGCCCTGGTCATGTCTGCCTTGTTTACAGAAGATGACAGGATATGCACCTTCACTTTTCTTTTCACTGAATCATCCAGTTTGTCAAACAATGCCAGGAAATCCCATGCATCCATCAGCGGCATAGTAATATCCAGCAACAAAATGGCTTTTTTGTCATTGTTCTTCTGCGAATATTTGCTGACCATATAGTCAAATCCCTCCTGGGCATCAATAAAGTCTGCGATCTCTATATCAGGGTATGTTTTTTCTATGATCTTACGACACACCTTATTATTGATAGCATCGTCATCTATAATGATGAATTCATGAAAGAAGCTCATAAAGGCCAGTTTTAGGATGGTAAAATAACACTTTTATATTGTTTTTTATACTTGCATCGCAAAATTCTGTGTTTCAAATTCTATTGTGAAAATTGTGCCCGCGTTTATCGTGCTGTCTATACCTATCTTTCCGCCCAGCGCCTCTACCTGTGTCTTTACCATAAACAGTCCCATGCCCTTACCCTCGGCATGGTAGGGGTGAAAACGCTTATACAGGCCAAACACATAATTCTTCCTTTTTTCAAGATCAATTCCAATACCGTTGTCCCTGAATGTAAGCACTGTCTTTTCGTCTCTCGTTGTCCCATATATCTCTATAGTGGGTGGCACATCCATTCTTCTGAATTTAATACTATTAGAAATAAGGTTGTAAAAAATACTGTGCATATAGCTTTTTAATGTCAGCATTTCTTTCGCCGCGCCAAAATCACACGTTATTATTGCGCCACTTTCAGCAATTGCCTTGCTCAGTTCTGCCTTTATCTCCCCTACCATATCGCAAAGGTCTATTCTCTGCTTATTTTCGTTGATGTGGTTTTTTACCTGCAATATATCATTGAGGTCAATGATCACTCCGTCAAGTTTCTTAATCGAAGCGGAGAGTGCTTCGAGGAAATTAGCCCTTTCAGTTTCGTTTACATTGTCCTCTATCAATACATCCGATATGCCTACTATATTGGCTACGGGCCCCCTCAGGTTATGAGATATAATGTAGGCAAACTGTTCAAGGTCCTTATTCCTTTGTATGAGGTCGGCGGTAATTAATTGTTCCTTTAGTGCTGCTGCCCTTGCCTCAGAAACATCCATTGTAAAACCGTTTATTTTCAGAGGTCGGCCGCTGCCATCTCTCGTCACAGCCATTTCAGCCAGTATGTGTTTAATAGTTCCGTCTTTGGTAATTATCCTGCAATGGCACTTTTTTCTCCCGCCATCTTCCATCATGCCATTCATCAGCTTCTTTACATCCGCGCGATCATCGGGATGTACCAGTTCAAAAAAAGAATCTATACCCGGGGCTATCTCACCGGGTTCATATCCCAGTATCCAGTATTGCTCATCAGACCATCTGTCTGTATGTGCTGCAAGGTCAGCTTCCCAACTTCCGAAATGCGCGATCGCCGCGGCTTCCTTCATCATAGCCTCATTGGCAATGATGGTTTCAAGGTATTTTGCACGCTCAGCTTCCAGCCTGCTTCGATCTATGGCGCTCTGCAACGCGCTTGGCAGCCGCTGCAGCCTGTCCTTCAGAATATAATCAGATGCGCCGTCTTTTATCATCTGCACCGCGTATTCCTCAGAGATGTACCCTGTAACCAGGATGAAAGGGATACCAGCTTTCCTTTGGTTTACTATTTCCAGCGCCTGCGCGGCGCTAAACTGGGGTAAAGAATGGTCGGCCAGTATTGCATCATATTGCCCTTTGTCTAACGCTGAAATAAATGCCTCCTTGTGTTCCACAACGTCCATTACAAAATCCATCCCGGAGCGCTTCAAGACAATACGGATAAGATCCGAATCGGAAACCATATCTTCCAGTAATAAGAGTTGCAACTGCTTCATTGATTTAAATAATAATTACCTATATAAATATTGGCATACAACATGAGTTATATAGCATATTTTATATGATTTTTTCTCATAAAGCCTTGTGTAAAGATAACTTATTACCTGAAGAAAAGTACCCGTTATTAAACGGTATTTTAAATACAAATAATACCGTTAAACAACGGTATTAAAAGTCGTAAAACAAAAACTCCCACCGGCGAAAACCGGCAGGAGTGCTTACAAATGCTTTGCTTAATAACTGCTACTCTACGGTTATTTTAGACACAATATTCTCTGCCTGGGTATGCATAGACAGCATATAAATGCCGGCAGGTACGTTAGCGGGCAACTGTACGACAGTGTTTACCATACCACCGGTAACAGGTACGTTGGCAGTATAGATCACCTTACCCACGATGTCGGTAATTTTTATTGCAGCATCGTTTCCTGAAACAATGCCTTTTACGGTAAATGTGCCCCTGCTGGGGTTAGGTGCAATCTGCAGGCCATTATCGGCAGTAATATCGTTTACACCCGTACGTGGTATTACACGCAGTACCACAGATGCCTGACCCGGCGTAGCCGCACAACCATAAACTTTGCACATTACAGTATCATAATCGTGGAAAGAGTTGCTGACAAGTGATGACGAAGTAGCACCTGCTACAAGCACATTATTTACGTACCACTGATAGGTAGGCGCTACGCCACCGTTGATGATAACCGCGGTAACCGTTTCTGTTGTACCATTGATGATGCTGGTGCCGGGATAGGCGTTAACAACCACGGTAGGAATAATGTCACCCTTCACTGTCATGGTCACACCATCAGTAAGTATGGAAGGTATCGCGCACAATTCGTTTGATGTCATGGTTACCGTCAGGTAATCATTATGCACCGGAGTGTAGGTATATGTATTTCCGGTACCCGCATACGCGCCATTCAGGTGCCATACATAGGTAGGCGCAGAGCCACCGTATGTAGTAAAGGCGGTAAATGAGTCGGCCTGGCCATCACATATTGTTGTACCAAGGCTTGCATTGATAGCAACACTGGGCACTACTACAGGTATGAGGCCAATAACGGCAGTGTCATTCATATTGGCGGTACAACTGTATACAGTATTACGCGCGGTAACAGTATAGTTCCCCGCGCCGGTCTGCAGCCCGAAATCAATAGGTGCGCCGGTGCCGGTTGTTGTGCTTATCAGCGTAGCCCCGCGATATAATTTATAGCTGATGCTGGTGTTAGAATTATCAAGTCCTACATGTACACCATAGCCACCGTCGCAGTAGTCACCGCCACCGGTCACATTGTATACTGTAGGGTTAGGGTATGTAAGTACGGTAGCGCTGCCGCTCATACTTACCGGGCAGAAAGGCGATAAAGTATCAGTAGCTTTTGCGGTATAAGTACCGGCAATAGTCTGCGGCCCGAAATCAAGACTGGTACCTACACCGGGTAACGGGCTGCCAACCGGAGTACCGCCCCTGTACAACTGGTAATTAACACCAAATGACGAGCCGGCAAGGCCTACAGCCACACCTGTACCGCCCGCGCAATAACCGCCGCCGCCGGTAACATTAACTACAGTAGGCAACGAATAAACATTGACGATGGCAGAGCCGGTCATAGTGTTTACACATAAGGTAGATGCATTGGTACCTACTACAGTATACAAGCCGGCAAGTGTCTGGTAGCCGAAATCTATAGAACCACCTGTGCCCCATATAGCGGTACCCACCGGTGCCGATGCACGATAGAGGCGGTACAAAACACCACCTTCTGTATTGCTAAGGCCTACATGAACACCGATACCACCGGAGCAATAGCCTCCGCCACCGGTTACAGAGAAAGGCGTGGGCAGGCCATTTACGCTAAGTGATATGGGCATTGGCGCACTGGAACCCGATACATTACTTACTGTAATGGTGCCGGAATAAGTGCCGGTAGCACACGATGAAAGCACGTTTACAGGTATGGCCGTAAGGGGCAACACAGTACCTGCAGGTACGTCTGGCAAACCAACCGGCGAACCAGTCCAGGTAATGCTGTAGGTGGTTGGTGAACCGGAAGACGAATAAGATAATGTAGAATAAGTACCTGCGCACACAGTAGGCATACTGCCCGGAGTAATGGTAGGCACCACAGCAAAAACGCTGCCTGTAGCCATAAAAACCGATACTGTAGCAAGCAATAATCCTAATAAATTTCTTTTCATAAATGACATTTTATGAGTTATTTAACTTCTTAGGTTTCGTTTAGTAATTGTTAATGGTTCAAAATTACATAAAAAGTTTTAAATACTCAACTTGTCTTTAATAATATAAACCGGGCCGGAAACAATTTAATATATTGATAATTTATATTACAAACAGCAGTTTGTTTAAATAATAATTCACATCCCGAAACTGATCTATAGATAAGTGACGTACCTGTATTTTTTGAAACAATAAACCTGCCATAAAATCAAAAAATAAAAAAAAATATGTTTGCCGCACTTACAGAGCGCGAAAATAAAGATACCCGCCAAAATGCGGTGCTGATGTAGCCGGGATATCTGCTGTAGAAGGTTTGGGGGGTGATATTTTTTGTGAACAAATAATTGCAGCAAATACACAACCGATAAACAATAAGCCGCGGCATGGTTTTATTGTATTATGAATTATGAAAAAGCTAATTTTTGTCGCCATAACATTGTGTTCTGTACTACTTGTCAGCAACACAAACGCACAGGTAAGTGTGCATTTCAACATCGGTGTTCAACCGCTTTGGGGACCTGTAGGGTACGATTATGTTGAGTACTATTATATACCCGACATAGACGCCTACTACGACGTGGACGCGCAGATGTATGTGTACTATGTGGATGGGAGGTGGGAAAATCACAGGGAGTTGCCACCGAGATACCGCAATTTCGACCTGTATCACGCTCATAAGGTGGTGATCAATGAACGTTCGCCATGGATACACCACGACAGGTACAGAACACGGTATGCACGGTACAGGGGGCACTATGACCAGCCTGTCATACGCAATAGCCGCGAGGAAAGGTATTGGGCTAACCCTGAGCATCCCCACCACAATGAATGGCACGGGCAAAATGGCCCGCGTGGTGACCACGGGCACTACGACAATGGCAATCATGGTCATGGACACGACAACGGTCATGGACACGGCCATGGCAATAACCATAGGTAAACCGGTATTTATTTCTTGTTCAGAAAGTGCACCAACAACAAAGAAGCAACTTCATGTAGAAGTTGCTTTTTTCTTTGCGCTAAGTGGGTTACAAACGCCGGGTGATACTGGAAACATTATAGGACAAGTGTGGAGCTCCTTTGTTGAAATATTAAGTTACCGGCTAGTTCGAGATTGCAAATCCCGAACAGCAGGAAAATATTACACCTCACTTATTGCGATGAGCCAAACTACTCAATCCAATAAATAGTTATGAAATATTAAGTCGTCAACATCTTTTATTGGATAGGAACTCCCATCTTTCAGAAAGCATATTTTGTCACTTACTTCAAGAACGGACCTATAGTCGTGGTCAGTACATATTATGCCCTTATCGCATTTCTTGTGCCTAATTAGTTCAACAAGTCGCTGTCTGAACACGGGCGATAAATAAGTGAACGGCTCATCTAAGAGGCAGAATTTATCTTTACTTAATATTAGTAGCATAATTGAAAATAGTCTTGCAAAACCGGTTGATATTTCATCAATTTTGCAATTTATTATAGGTTTAAATTCAGGAAACCATTTAAAAATTTCAACGACATCGACGTCAAACAAATATGCCACCTTACATAGTTTAAAAGAACTAGGTATAAAGTTATATTGCGGCAAAAATGAGACTAAATCATTAATTTTATATAATTTAGAAGATAGCTGTTTCCCATTTAATCCTATAGCAATATTGTCTGCGTTTTGTATCCCAAATATTACCTTTAATAGCATTGATTTGCCAGCACCATTTCTACCTAATAAACCGGTAATAGAATTTGTTTCGCAAGTTATCGTAGCATTATTCAAGATAACTCTATAGTTAATCCTTAAAGATGCGTTTTCAACGATTAATTTATTAAACTTGTCATCCATAATGCAGTTGCAAATAGTAATAGATCACATAAGAGCGCAAATAAAAATAATAGTTTTTGAGGCAAATGGAGATTATAAAAAAACAACAGTTTCTTTTCAAAAAATGTGATAGTTATGTATGCAATCAAAAAAAAATACACTATCTTAAACCAAAGTAAGATGACAATTACAGATGGGCCGTGAGCCCTGAAAAGGTAATAAATAAAGCAGGAACAGATAGTTGCTAAGCTATTTGGTATCGCAAAAAACTTAGCAAAAAACAAAGTATATTTAGGCCAGGATTTCATTGTCAAAACCATCAAAGATAAATCATCTAAACAATCATATTAATAACCTTTTTATGACACATTGGGCTAGCACCTAATTGTTAGAACCGCTTATAAAATTATTGAAATGGATTGACGTAGTTAAGATTGAATGCACCTTCTAAAAGTCTGCTTCATATCCGTGCCCGTTTTCCCCGTAAAATATTAGCCATTTCGCCAGCGAGAAAACTATGTGCAACTTACTATCAAGGCTGTTTTCGTCTGCTTCAGGAGGCATTCTTTGCTCTCTTAAATATTGCAGATTATTTTCTGTAGCAATTTTATTTGCTACACTCATTAATCTATTGCCATAATCCAAAGCATCTGACGCAAGCTTGCTTTCCCAGGCTTCGTTAACAAGATTTTCTGGTGCTTATATACCAAAAGACACCATTGAATAAATTATGTACCGAACCACCCGTCCGCTATTTGAGATATGAGGTATAGCCAAAGTATTGCGCCAAGTAGGACAATGCCAACAACAACGATGAAAAATGCCTTAACAATATTCCATTTATTGTACTGCATTTATTTCTTTTTATTCGCTTTCGCTTTACGCTCCTTATCCTTCTTCACAACCTTGAATACCTCAAGGAATGAGCCTTTGATGGCTACTTTCTGCGCATAGTTATTGGGTTCTTTTTTTTTGGCCGTTTTCGTCATACAACAAAAATACCACAATTAGGGCATCGTTTGAGTAAATCCCCATTTACCCGATATTTATCCACATATTTTGCATGGTAGATTGTTTGCATTTTGTTTTCATTAATTTTGTTTCAAAGTAATTTGATGTCATACCCAGAGAAAATAAAGGAGCTGCTAATAAGTGAGCGTGTGCAATTAGAGGGGCAAATACTTGAATTGCGCAAAAGGATAGAGGATATTAATGCTTTAGTTGGTGAAAGTGAAATAGCGATTGATTGGAACGCCAAAATATCTTCTTACTTAAATGCTTATGAACGACCATTTACAACCGATGAGCTATTGAAGTACATATTTACAGGATATAACAATATTTTAGAGGATAAGGGAAAAAGGAAAAGTTATGTAAAGCAGGCATCTTTAATGCTATTCCGTTTGTGTGAAAGAAACGTACTTTTTGCCGAGGAAGTAAAAGGATATAAAGGTAAAATTTACGGGTTGGTAACTTGGAAAGAGAAGCCCGAATATCAATATTATTTTGAACAGAAAAAATCAACGCTTATACGTGAAAAGAACAGATTTTTTGCTGAATTGCATTAAAAAACCGCTTGCGTCAACAAGCGGCAATTCAGTAAAGCGGAACAATCTGGAGTGTAAATAAATCCACACTTAACCTCGCTCATTAGCCATCTCATAAGTGGTTCCTCATTAGACGAAAGTAATGAGCGGGGGTTGTTTTGTTTTTGCAAATGTAAGTAAACGTGAAATATAAACCAAATACCCATATGCAGTACTATTTATTTATTGATGAAAGTGGTCACCCGAATTTGGATAAAATAGAGGATAATTACCCATGTTTTGCCGCCTGTGGGGTCTTAGTATCTCGTAATAATTATTCAGACATTGAGCAGAGAATAGCAGCGATAAAAAGTAGATTCTGGGGAGACAAAACCGTTATTTTTCGCTCTTACAACATAAGAAAAAATAGAAAGGAGTTTGAGATTTTTATTGGGAATAATGAAATGAAATCAGACTTTATCAACTGTATAAATAATCTTGTTACAGAATCCAGATTTAAGATTATTTGCCCCGTCATCCACAAGAGAGATCACAAAGCTAAGTATGGGGATAAAGCATATGGAGCTTATGAGATTGCGATTAATTTTTTATTGCAAAGGTGCATTTACACCATGTGTAAAGTATATACACCAACGCCCAAAAAATTGAATATTATTTTAGAAAAAAGAGACCCGAAATTAGACAAGGAAATAGAAAACCTCATACTGAGCCTTATGAAATACGGAGATGGTTTTGTTTCCGCTAATGAATACTCTCAGTACATAAATGAAATTAAATTTGAAGGAAAATATAGAGATATTGCAGGATTACAAATGGCTGACTTAATGGCTTATCCGATAATTAGCTACGTACAATATCCGGAAAGAGAGAACTTGCCGTATAAGCAGTTATTATCGAGATTAGACCATAAAAATGGGATTGTTGATGGGTTTGGGGTGTTTCGATTCCCTAAAACGTAAAAGCCCGAAATTAATCGGGCTTTTAAATCGCCGGAATCCAGCGCAAAAACGTTTTCGATGGCAAAAGTACAACATTTTGTATTACAAACAAATCTATTCCCCTATTAACTTCTTATAAGTAATCCTTGCATTTGTTACAGTCCTTATGGCATCAGCAAACTTCAACACACTATCTGATTCACGATTGTTGTAACGATAGCTGTATTCATTGCAATAGCGGTGTAAATGCTTTGTTGAGGTCTGGTGATACACACCTATAATACCCCTCTTAAATGTGCTCCAAATGTAAGTACCCCCTTTTTCGGACAACTCTAAATTAGACAGTTTTTCATTTCGATGTGTTTTTTCCATTCTATCGGTGTGAGATTGTTCAGTGCTTCGTGAGGCCTGTTTGTATTGTATTCTTCTATCCATTCTTTTGTTAGCTGTCTGACCTCATGCAGTTCAAAGAAAACATAGGCATCTAAAATCTCCTTCCTGTAGCTACTTGAGCGGGCACGGGATAAAATCGATACCGGCCCCTTGGTCGCCGTAGCCTTTAGCGAAGGAGACCTTTGGTCGCCGTAGCCATAGCGAAGGAGACCTTGCGCCGTAGCTTTAGCGAAGGATACAGCAAACTATTTTCTATGATAGACAGGAATCCGTACTATCATAGATCTTTTTTTTGCAAAAACCGTATACCCACACGACCTTTGTGACACAAAAAACAGGATAGGTAATAATTATTGCAGAAGCAACCCCACATCAAAAGCCGGCCTGTATATATGCTAAAACTTTTCTTTGGCAACTCAAATCAGGATTATCTAACCAACCATCTACCAAAATCAGGACGCGACAGACGCGACAAGATGCGCCATAGGCATTTTCTATGGGGCAATGATGGGGCAATGATTTTGCATAAGTAATTGATTTTCAATAAAAATATGGGGCAATGATTTTTTTGTGGGGCATGGGGCTACACTTAAAGTACCACCTACATAACGGTTGCCCCACAAGTCATCCCGAACTAATGATAAAACTCCGTCTCCGGCGGCTTTCCTGTTGACGAAGCTAAATATTTAGATCGGGCAAGAGAGCGTGAGCGGAGCGAAAAATGGAAAAGGGAGGGTTCGCTCTCGCTCACCGCTCCCTTTCCCATTTTTGTGCCCCAGACGGGAATTGAACCCGTACTCGCCTTACGGCAAACAGGATTTTAAGTCCTGCGCGTCTACCAATTCCGCCACCAGGGCATTGCTCTTTTCCGGCGGTAAACGATCCGGATAAGCATAAACAAAAAATTCCACCCGCCGCAGCGGATGGAATCGTTCAGAGCGGAAGACGAGACTCGAACCCGCGACCCCGACCTTGGCAAGGTCGTGCTCTACCAACTGAGCTACTTCCGCTTATATCAAGAACTTATACCGGTTACCCGGTTTGGGAGTGCAAATATATAGGCACAAGATTAAAAAAACAAAATCCTCAACAAAAAACGCCAAATTTTTATATTCCCAATACCATGGCAGTGTTCTGCAAATCCATATTACCGTATTACATTTGGCGTGCAGTATTCCATATACCTGCGGCAGGGCATGAACGCACCATTTATATCGCTTGTAAAAAAAGACCTTCTCATGGAGTGGCGGCAGAAGCATACGCTCTTTGGCGTGCTGCTGTATGTGGGGGCCACTGTATTCGTGGTATACATGATGAGCGGCCAGCCCGAAGCCAGGATATGGAATGCCCTGTTCTGGCTGACACAGCTCTTTGTTGCCGTCAACTCAGTGGCCAAGAGCTTCCTGCAGGAGCATCCTCACCGTTTCAGGTACTATTATACCCTTGTCAGGCCTGCAACCTTTTTACTGGCCAAGATGACCTACAGCGTTCTTCTAATGTTCCTCATGAGTCTTATGAGCCTGCTGCTGTACTATATAATGCTGGGGTGGCCGCTTGCCCAGTCCGGCCTGTTCATTATTATCACTATTACAGGCAGCCTCAGCCTATCGGTAGTGTTTACGTTCCTTTCGGCTATAGCTGCCCGCGCGCAGCAAAATTCGGCGCTCATGGCAATTCTCGGTTTCCCGCTCGTCACACCGCTGCTCATGATACTGAGCAAACTGGCTGTAAAAGCGCTGGCCCCTGTATATATGCCGGGCTGGTGGGGCCTGGCGCTGGTACTCATAGCCCTTGATGTGCTGGTAGTGATACTGGGAATAATACTGTTTCCCTTCCTGTGGCAGGAGTAGCATCTTATGGATATCAGGTAGTTTTTATGCACATATCGCACCTGCCGCACAATAGATAATATTCATATTTGCCATAAAACAGGCTGAGAAATGGTGCCGGCAAGGATTTGTAATATTTCGTTATTACCGGTTGTATTTCATGGGCATCATCATTAAACTGCCGCCTATTATTTATCTTGCACCCTCAATGACAACCTGCGGCAGCGGCCAACCGTTCTTTCAGGTTTTCACCCTGCCCGCCGGCAGGCACGTTTTAACTTTTTGACTTACTTTATACAATGGATTTTAAACGATACCTGGTTACTGCTGCCCTACCCTATGCCAACGGCCCTGTGCATATAGGCCACCTGGCAGGCTGCTACCTGCCTGCTGATATATATGTGCGGTACCAACGAGCCCGTAAGCGCGATATAAAATTTGTGTGCGGCAGCGACGAGCATGGCGTACCTATTACCATACGCGCCATGAAAGAGGGCATTACCCCGCAAGACGTAGTGGACAAGTACAACACCCTGATAAAAGACAGTTTTGAGCAGATGGGTATCTCTTTTGATATCTATTCGCGCACATCTAATGAAGTACACCGCGAAACGTCGCAGGCCTTTTTTACAAAACTGTATAACGACGGGCTGTTTGAAGAACGGGAAAGTGAGCAATACTATGACGAGTCAAAAGATATGTTTCTTGCCGACAGGTATATTGTGGGCACATGCCCTATATGCGGCAATGAGAATGCATATGGCGACCAATGTGAGAAATGCGGCTCTACACTCTCGCCCGAGCAACTTATCAATCCCCGCAGCGCGCTGAGCAGCGCCGTGCCCGTAAAACGCAAAACCAAACATTGGTACTTTCCGCTGAATATGTATGAGCCATGGCTCAACGAGTGGATAGTAAAGGGTAAAAAAGACGAATGGAAGCCTAATGTATATGGCCAGTGCAAAAGCTGGATAGACAGCGGCCTGCAGCCCCGCGCCATGACCCGCGACAGCAACTGGGGCGTGCCGGTACCGCTACCCGATGCTAAAGGAAAAGTGCTGTATGTATGGTTTGACGCGCCCATTGGTTATATCAGCGCTACCAAAGAGCTCACTAATCAGTGGAGTGACTACTGGTGCAGCGAAGACACCAAACTCGTCCACTTTATAGGCAAAGACAATATCGTATTTCACTGTATCATATTCCCGGCAATGCTGAAGGCCCATGGCGGCTTTGTGCTTCCGGAAAATGTGCCGGCCAACGAATTTTTGAATATCGAAGGCGAGAAGGTATCTACTTCACGCAACTGGGCGGTATGGGTGAATGAATATATCAAGGATTTCCCCGACCAGCAGGACACATTGCGGTACGTGCTCTGTGCAAATGCACCTGAGACAAAGGACAATGACTTCACATGGAAGGATTTCCAGGACAGGACAAATAACGAGCTGGTATCCGTCTTCGGCAACTTTGTCAACCGCACCTTCGTGCTGATGCACAAATTGTGCGGAGGCCGTGTACCCCCGGTTCATAATGACCTTGTCAATGAGGCGGACAAGGCAATGGCCGATGAGATACAGGCATCCAAACAAAAGATAGAAGATTGTCTTGAGAAATATAAGTTCAGAGACGGGCTATATGAGGTAATAGATCTGGCCCGCAAGGGCAACAAATACCTGCAGGATAATGCGCCGTGGAGCCTTGCCAAGACACCGGAGTTGCAACTAGGGAACCAGAAACGAATAGACATATGCCTGCACGTATGCCTGCAGCTTACCGCCAACCTGGCTATACTCAGCAATCCGTTCCTTCCGTTTACGGCCGTAAAGATGTGCCGGATGATGAAGGTGGTAGACCGTATGCTGGACTGGGAACATGCGGGTAAAATGGACCTGCTGAAAGTAAACTACCCGCTTCGCGCGCCCGAACTCCTCTTCAGAAAAATAGAAGACGCAGAAGTGGAGGCGCAGGTAGCGAAACTGAAAAATAACCTGGCAAAAACCACACCTGTAAAAATGGAAAACAATACAGAACCGGCAAAAACAGAAACAACCGCCGCTAAAGAACCAGAAGTAGCTACTGCCAAACCCGAGATAACCATTGATGACTTTTCAAAAATGGATCTCCGTGTGGGTACAATACTCAAAGCCGAGAAGGTGGAAAAAGCGGACAAATTGCTGAAACTGGAACTGGACATGGGCAATAATGAGCTGCGTACCGTCGTTTCGGGTATAGCCATGCATTTCACTCCGGAAGAGATCATTGGCAAGCAGGTAACGGTGGTTGCCAATCTGGCGCCACGTAAAATGAGAGGAATAGAGAGCAGGGGAATGATACTAATGGCTCAAAACCCTGATGGCAGGCTTATATTTGTATCACCGTTGGATACCGCGGCACCCGGAAGCGAGGTCAGATAATTGCTTAAATAAAAGAAAACGTATTTTAGCAGAATGTTTCGCGACTGTTTCACTGATATCAACAGAACATGCGCCCGGCCTACGGGCACGGCTTTATAAATTTATACTATGAGATCTAAAAAAGTTTGGTGGATTGTGATTGGCAGCATACTGCTTATCGTAGTGCTGGGAATAATAGCCAAGAATAGCGGTGATGATGGCACCCGGGTTGCTGTGGAAAAAGCAGGACCCCATACTATCACGGAAACCGTTACGGCAAGCGGCAAAATATATCCTGAAACCGAAGTGAAGATAGCGCCGGAGGTAAGTGGCGAAATTACCGTATTGAACATACAGGAAGGCGACAGCGTGCGAAAAGGTGATGTGATGGTAAAAATAAACCCAAACATCTACAACTCAATGGTCAACCAGGCTGAGGCATCGGTGGAACAAACACGCGCCGGGGCATTAAACTCTAAAGAATTGATGGCACAGGCACAGTCGCAATACGAACTGGCCCTTGCCACCTATAACAGGAATAAAAAACTCTACGAGCAGAAAGTAATATCGCAGACCGAGTTTGAACAGGGTGAAGCTTCTTTCAAGTCAGCAAAAGCTACACTGGATGCCGCTAAGGCGTCTATGTCGGGCGGCACCTACAGCATACAGGGGGCCCAGGCCAGCCTCTCACAGGCCAGGGAAAATCTTTTGAAAACGACCATCACCGCACCCACGTCAGGTATCATATCGGAGTTGAATGTGAAAAAAGGTGAGCGAGTGGTAGGTACCGCGCAAATGGCGGGCACTGACATGCTTACAATCGCCGATATGAGCCGCATTGAGGTTCGGGTAGATGTTAGTGAAACAGACATATCCAAGGTGAAACTTGGCGACACAACGCTTATAGATGCAGATGCTTACCGCAACAGGAAATTTAAAGGCATTGTGTCACAGATAGCAGTAAGCAGCACTAAGTCAAGCCTTACTTCAGGCAGTGCCGACCAGGTAACTAACTATACCGTACACATCCTTATTCTTCCGTCGAGCTATGAAGATATCTCAGCCAAACTGACGAAGGGCAAATTCCCGTTCAAACCCGGAATGTCCGCATCCGTGGAAATACAGACAAACAGACAGGAAAATATCCTTTCTGTGCCGGTAAATGCCGTAACCACACGCGACTGGCCGGACAGCCTTAAAAACAAGCATACGGAATATGCCGCGACCGATAACATCAGGCAGGTGGTTTTTGTTTATAACCCAAAGACCCAAACAGTAGCCCTGCGCGACGTAAAGACCGGGCTGCAAGACAACAAATACCTGCAAATAACATCGGGCCTTAACGAGAATGAGGAAGTAGTAATAGCGCCATATGGGGCCATTGCGCGCACCCTCAGGGATAAATCACCGGTGCATGTGGTAAAAAAGGAAGACCTTTTTGACTCTAAATCCAAAGACTGATATTTCTCACTAAACATTCCTGTTTTGAGCGAAAAAAATTTAGGCCGGATAGGCATTGTTGGCAACGGTAGCTGGGGCACTGCCCTGGCCAAAATACTTACCGACAACGGACATGTAATTAACTGGTGGGTGCGCAACGAGGAGGCTATCAGTCACCTCAACTCCCGTTATCACAACCCTCACTATCTTACGTCTGTACGCTTCTTACCCGGCACTCTGATACCTACCAACAACCTGGCTGCAATGCTTGATGCCTGCGATACTGTGATCGTTGCGGTCCCTTCAGCCTACGTACAGGCGGTTATCGGGCAGGTTGATAAAGAATTATGGATCGGTAAGAATATCATATCCGCTATTAAAGGTATTCTTCCGGATGCCAACATGCTGCTTAACGACTACCTGACATCAAATTTCGGTTATCCGCTGGATAGATATGTATCTGTCATGGGCCCCTGCCACGCCGAGGAAGTAGCAGAGGAGCGTCTCTCCTACCTTACCTTTTCAGGTCTCAATGACGACCTTACCGCGCTGGTAGCTAAGGCATTCAAAAACACTTATATCAACACTACCTGCAACCACGATATATGGGGAGCTCAGTTTGCAGCAGTACTTAAGAATATTTACGCTGTTGGCGCCGGCATTGCCCGCTCGCTCGATTATGGCGACAACTTCCTCAGTGTTTATATCACCAATTGCTACCGCGAGATGTACCATTTTCTGCAAGACCATTTTGAAAAGGTACATCCATCAAACGACCATCCCGATTTTCATACCAGCGCCTACCTTGGCGACTTGCTCGTTACCTGTTATTCGTTACACAGTCGCAACCGCACTTTTGGTGTCATGATAGGTAAAGGGTATTCGGTAAAGTCTGCTATGCTGGAAATGAATATGGTGGCAGAGGGCTACTTTGCCGCCAGGGGCATGCAATCGGTATCCTCACAGTATTCAATTCAGGTACCTATAGCAACGATCATATACAGAATACTGTGGGAAAGCCTTGACCCGTCTGACGGCTTCCTTAAAATAGAGCAGATGCTCTCCTAATACCCGGTACGGACAAAGCATTTTGATCAATTAAAAACAGGTTCCCACCTCCTATTCTCACTCTTTTACACTGGCGGTCAGCATATATTAATTTTTAAAAAATTTTAATTTAAACGAGTGTTTATTTACATTTATCACCGGAAATTTTAGGTCACAAAAAATATACCCTACACCTATTAACTGGATCTTATACCCATACAAAAATGGACAAATTGAATTTGCTCATCCTTGAAGATGTGCAAATGGATGCCGAAATAATGATGAGGACGCTTGAAAATGCAGGCGTATATTTTGACTCATCGCTGGTTTCTACCAAGTCTGAATTTATACAGGCAATTTCTCATAAAAAATACGATGCTGTCCTTGCAGATAACTCATTACCGGGGTTCAGCGCTAAAGAAGCATTACTTATACTCAATGAAAGTGGCATACGCATGCCGTTTATCCTGGTTACAGGCAGCATAGAAGATGAGTATGCTGTGGAAATGCTGAACCAGGGGACTTCCGATTATGTACTTAAAGACCGGTTACAACGCCTGCCCAACGCGCTGCTGGGTTCCATTCAAAAATTCAGGCTTGAGAAAGAAAGAAACGAATATCTTAATGAAATTGTAGCAAACGAATCGTTGATGATAGCAGCCGCAAGGCTCGCCAAGTTCGGAAGCTGGGAGGTTAACTTTGCAAATAAAACGATCAGGTGGTCTGATGAGCAATATCTCATCTTAGGATATGAGCCGGGTGAGGTAGAACCATCTATTGATAACATTCTGAAACGGATACACCCCGATGATTTTGAAACTGCCCGCCTGGCAGTAAGCAACGTATTTAAATTCGCGGGCAGACAAAAATTCGATTCACGCGTTATCCATCCCGATGGCACCATACGGCATATCTCGGGCGAGATGGTAGCTACCGCAGATGACAATGGTAATGTGCTCCGTATTAACGGCTTTACCCAGGATGTGACTAAAGTACGCGAAGCCGAACTGAAAGAAAAAAAAGTAACTGCCGATCTCCTACAGCGCAACAAAGACCTTGAGCAGTTCGCCTACATTATTTCACACAACCTGCGCAGCCCTGTTGCTAATATTCTTGGTCTTACAAACGAGCTTACAGACGGGCAGTTGGACGAATCTGACAGGGACTATTTTATTGGGGCAATTGGCGCCTCTGTCAAACGGCTGGATACCGTAATCACCGACCTCAATAACATTCTGCAGGTAACCCGCAATGTGAATGAAAATAAAGAGACAGTAAATTTCGATACCCTTGTTGAGGAAATTAAATCGGGCATAGGAACACAATTGGAGGAGAAGCTGGTTTCGATACACTGTGACTTCTCTGAGCTAAAAGAGATTCAGTCGCTAAAAAGCTATATGCACAGCATTTTTTACAACCTGATATCCAATAGTATAAAATTTCGCAGACCGGGTTTTCCTCCCCTGATAGAGATCATGAGTTACCAGGACAAACATAACATGGGGCTCATTTTTAAAGACAATGGAGTAGGCATAGATCTTTCCCGTAACAACAAATACCTGTTCGGATTGTACAAAAGATTTCACCAGGATCTTGCCGAGGGTAAGGGTATTGGCTTATTCATGGTCAAATCGCAAGTGGAAACTTTGGGTGGCAAAATATTCGTGGATAGCAAGATCAACGAAGGAACATCGTTTGACATCCGTTTTCCACGGCAGTAACCCAAAATATCACCCCTCCCCATACGTAGGCATCATACAAATATTCCTTATATTCGTATCCTAAACCCCTTATGTTATGAAAATCACACGATGCATTTCTGTCCTATCCCTGATATTGCTGGCATCCTGCTCTAAAAATGGCAGCACCACTACAACCACTGAAACCAGGATAGGTGAAGACAATGGCTGTATAAGCCGCCTATCGCCAAGCGATCGAAGCGCTATGATAACCTACGACGATGACACTACTGCCCTGGCCCTTTTTCACGAAAATGGCCTATCTACGGACAGCATATATATTCAGTACCTAAGCCGTTACTCGCTATATGAGGACGGTATACCAAACTACTACATTACTATCCATTCAGAGCGAAAAATAAATGGCCTGCAACTATTTAATATGGAAGGCCAGGTAGAATTTAAAAACAGGGCATTGAACAATATCATACTGCCTGACGCCGGAGATACATCAGGACTCGACACAATATCAACGCTAAAACTAACACAGGTAAGAGCACTCTTTTTAAAAGAATTGCTTGCACGTAGTATGAATAGCCTCCGGGACTCCTGCTTTAATGCCACATTTGGCTATTTTAACACCAATGTTGCGAGGGCGGGTACGACCAAATTAGTGAAGGCGTGGAGGGTCAGTACTGCCAGCTCTTATTACCCTGTAGCTTTCTTCAAAGAAGATGGTACATTGCTTATGTTTGATAATGGATTTATTGTTTTTTAGGAGTTTTTGAACAGTAATACCGTATATCTGACAATGGTACTATAGTACGATCAATTAAATATCAATATTTTCATAATTAGGTCCATTGCCAATAGATCTGCGTGCTTCAGTTTCTTTATGACTGGCAGCCTGGTTCACTGCAATCATTCCTATGGGGGTATTTTAGTACTATGATAAGTCTTAATCACTTAAAAAATTACTGAAACGTTGTTTTTAATGTTTGCAATATTTACCTTCATGCCGCAAACAGGACTTATTTATGAAAAGCAACATTACCTTACTGGCTATTACTGCACTTACACTGGTTTTATTTTTTAGCTGTAGCAAAAACAATACACCAAACCAATACAGCATGAAAGCCACTATTGGCACTACAAAATATGATGTGCAGAATTGTGTAGCAAAACTCGCCGGAAGTACAATGATCATATCAGGTGTTGGCAATTCCACTACTATCCCTACCCTGCCTTACATCTCACTTAATATCAACAACTGGCATGAGGCTATAGATACGTTCAGGTTCGACACCACATTGCATTCAGGTTATGCGGCTTATCTTACCAGCTCCGGCAACCATACTTCTGCGTTTGGTCTTGTATTTATCAATACCTTTTCACCGACCAGCATATCCGGGACCTTCCAGTTTCTATGCTCGGACAGCACTAATGTAACAGATGGCAGCTTTATAGCACGCAGGCTGCAATAGCAGCATATCGCCTTAAAATACCTTCCTGCTAATAATTTAGACCAGATATTTATCGCATACGCAATAGATTTGTAACCTACTTCATGTGTGTCATATTAATTTCCTGTATCAGAAATAGTTTCAGCCGAACAATGCCTCAAGCATGTGTATAGATACTCACTCGCATACGAATGCCATGGCTCTAAGAGAAATGAAATGATCAGGCTTTTGCGGCAGAAGTTTTCTTAGCCTTTGCGTTTTTTGATTTTTTCGCTTTTGCCTTGGCCTGAGGCTGCGCAATTTGCTCGCATTTATAGGCAACCACCACATGATTTGCCGTATAGTCGATCACCGGGTCTTTACCTGATACCTTGTAGCCCTCCGGAATGCCTTTCTTAATTTTATCCAGGTCAATAGCGTTGATTCCCTCTTTCGTTTTTATTTTCTTTATAAATATTATCATTCTATTAAATTTTAGTTACATCAAATGTACAATCCATGTTTCGATTTCAATGTTAAGTTTTTTTCGTTTGTGCCCAAACCATTGCCTGTAGTACCATACAGCCCCATTCGCTATTTGATTAACAAACGGGTTAAACATTTGTTAGTAACTTATGCTTAGCATTTCTATGCGTTATTTTTGGTCAGCTATAAAATAACTGACCCGGCTACTATCCAAATGCATAAAACGATCGCAACTTTCGACTGCAAGAATACAGTTATACCTTCCGAATGTCATACAGTTTTTAACCTGGGCGTTAAAGTCATCGAAAAAGAATTTGACACCAGTATTCTCTGCGAGATAAAAATCAACGCTACAGACAGCAATGCCGAACTGAGACTTACGGATGCAACCCTACAGGAATGGTTTCTGGACACCAAGGCACGGGAAATTATTGTCTACAAACTGAGCACCCACTTTAAAATATGCCTTGAACAGTTTGCCGCCTGAAAGGTATTGCTTGTTAATTAAATTCTCTTATTTTTACGAAATGAAAAACCTGCTGGTACTGTTATGCTCCTTGTTTATCTTACTCTTTGTGGCAACCGGCTGCAGGTATGAGAAGACCTACTATCATAACAGGAATGGCCGCGTAAAGCATGTCAGGTCCCAAAGAACGCCCCCATGGTTCTCTACTAAAGAAAGGGGATACAGCAAACACTCCAGGAGGGTAATGAAACGCTGGGACAGAAATTTCAGGTAAGCAGCACTACAAGTGTATATGCCCGGATATCGAATGTACAATATGTTTGCAGGCATCAATCAGGCTAATTAGTGTTAGCCCAGTTGTAAAGCTGATCGTTGCGAGTATAAATCCAATAACTGCCAGTACTTTGTATAGTCTTATGTGCTCCAGCTTTTTGTTGCTGTCCTTAATCTCTTCCTGTATATAGGCAAATGAATACTTATCCACGAGCTGCTTCTGTTCTATTTCTTTAATGAGCTTGTCATACTTACTGGCCGCTTTATCCGGTATAACCGTCCATGCCTTAGGGTCACTATCAGGTATTGATTCTATCAGCTCCCATTTTTTGAACTTATCAATGGTATTTTTGAACATTACCCGCCTGTCCTGCTTGTTGAGCACCGGCACAATACCTTTTTCCTGCACTTCTGTATAAGACAATGTTTTGTTGTCTATAAAGGCTTTCAGCAGAGCCATCTCATCTATAAAATTGTTGCTGCTCAATGAGGGGGATAATTGCAAACAAATATACAGCACAAGCACTTACCTCACTATATTATTAAAAAACATTCACATTAAACAATACATCACTGCAATGAAAATATTTTACTTGAAAAGCAAAATATTTTTCTTTAAAATTAATTTTCAGTTTATATTTGTCGGGTACATTTTTCGACCCTGACACTATGTCGCTAATAACCCCGTAGACTCTATGGGGTTTTTTTATGGCAAATGACCATGGCAAATGCAACAAATCATGCGGTATCCCAAATACAGCTATTGTAAATTGATTATTTGCTGCCTATATTTACAAAAAACAACCTGATGAAGAGAATTGTCACTTTTTTGATGCTAACCGGTATTATTTATCTGTCATCGTGCGGCAACGGTAATAACGATTCCTTGCCCGTAGTACCGGTTGCAGATACCATGTCAAAAGGCGGATTTATTCAACTTTCCTACGTCAACGACTCGGGGCTTATATCCAGTTTTTCAATAAATGACGTTACTATTCGTAATGTTGCTTACTATTCGCTTTTTGCCAGCGATATATACAACGCCACAGACTCGCTATGGCATTGCAAGATCCAGCTTACAGACCTCAAGATGCAGCAACTAGCCTTTACTGTTAATCTCATTAATACTTCGTCTACAGGCACGTTTACTGTAACTACAAATAACTCCGGCTTTATTGATTATACACACGGTGAGAATATCACCTATTCCATATATGCAGGTAGTACAGTAGAGATCACCCAGTCTTCGTATCCCATACAGGGTAATTTTAACCTGATCCTATACAAAAACCATGTTACATATCCTGCCACCGGCAGCTTTAAGATTTATTATTAGCATACTTATCATTTGCTGATGCATAGAATTGCATTCAGGCAATGTCCTCCTTTCATGATGGAGGACTGTTGGCATATTTTTTGTACCTATATTGGCGGCACTATCTCGTGTATATAGCTCATAAATGATAGGCATACAAACCGTTAAAAAAGAAATCTTACCGTTTGGAAACTAATTTTGGTTAATAAATCAATAATCTTTACATTACGCTTGAAAATAATAAATATATTGTATGGATGAGCTACTTTCCGGCGAGGAATTATCTAAATACAATAGGTATATTTTAAACAGGATCATAACCGGTTTCGAGATTGACAAAGATGTCAATATTTACGAGCTGGTGAGGGAGTCCGTTTCTTATAAATGCATCTTACCCAGCCAGAACGAACTGGTTATGGATACTTATTACAGCATAACCGAGTATCTGCTCAATCATGATTTCGTTGTGGAAAGAAAGGAAATGACATCTTATGTTCTTACCGGCAGGGGAATAGATCTTAAAACTGCCGGAACCCTTGATAAATACGAAGAAGCCGAAATAAGAAAGAATAAAAAACCTTTGTGGTACAACTTTTTTTTTAAAGGCAGGAAGAACTCAAAAGAAAACCCTTTAGATAAGTTGCTGATAGAGTATTATGAATAGAAAAAGAATGCAGAAATACTTCCGGGACGAAATAATTCCAATCGGAATAATAATAATAATCCTGAGCGCCGTTATTTATGTTGTATTGAAATTGTGACCGGCAATTAAACGCATTTGCCCCCCCTGAGCTGAAACGCACTATCTGCTCATTTCCAGGATAGCAATAATGGTAAAAACTGCAAAAGCCACGCTTGCAAGCCCATTAGTATTCCCAAAAGCAATATTGACTTTACTCAGGTCGTCCGGCTTGACTATTATATGCTGATACACTAACAGAGCTATATAAACTACAACGCCCACCCAGTATATCCAGTTAAAATGCCCCACAACACCTGCTGCGATAATAAACGCACCTGCTAAAATATGCAGCAGTACAGATACAACTAATGCATTACGAACGCCCAGGGCAGCCGGAATGGAATGCAGGTCCTGGCTTTTATCAAACGATTCATCCTGTAAGGCATACATGATATCAAAACCCGCAACCCATACCAATACCGAGCAGGAAAACAAAACCGGTAAAAGGGCAAAATATCCCGTAACTGTAAGAAAAGCGCCTATCGGCGCCAACGACAACCCCACCCCAAGCACCAGGTGACAAAGAGCCGTAAACCGCTTGGTATAGCTATAAAACAGCGTAACAAACAGCGCCACAAAGGACAAATAAAAACACGGCATATTGATGAACCAGGTAGTAACAACAAACAAAACCGAATTTACTATAGTAAAAGTGAGCGCATGCTGAGCAGATATTACACCTGCCGGTATCTCACGTCTTGCCGTACGGGGGTTTAACGCATCGTATTTGCGATCCAGATAGCGGTTGAATGACATTGCGGCACTACGTGCAAAGACCATGCACAGCAACATCTTCACCAGCAACATAATATCTAATGAGAAAACAATACCATGCTGCTTCAGATCGAGATAACCAAGACAAAAACCTATGAGTGCAAATGGCAGGGCGAATACGGTATGGCTAAACCGTATCAGGGATAAATAATCAAGCAACCTTCGATATGGACTGACTGTTTTGCTGACCATCTTATTTGATATCCGCGTCGATCTTTATCGACACTGATTCGGGCATTGCATTTGAGTGAACCACAACACTTTTCTCCTGATAGCCGTATTTATTAGCCGAATTGAATTCTACAGTAATTTCACCCTCCTGGCCGGGGGCGATGGCATCTTTAGGAAAACCAGGGACCGTGCAGCCGCAGGTCACATCGCTTTTGGCTATCATCAACGGGTTTTGGCCCGTGTTTTTAAACCGGAAAGCATGTTTTACAACTGAACCCTGTGTGATACTGCCAAAACTGTATTTTGTCTCATAAAACTGCATGGTTGTCTTAGGCATATCCCTTACAAGCTCGTCACGCGTCCTTGTTTCCTCCGGGTAAATTTCGCCATGATAAACCTTGTTGTTATAGCGGTCATATAAATTCGCTTCGCCATCATGCCTGTTCCTCCACCACCCAATAGAATGATCGCTGATACCTGTAAGTTCTACGATCGCAATAACAAAAACAGACAACGTCAATATTGTAAGTAATATTATTTTATATTTTCTGTTCTCCATTATGGGTGTTTTTGCAAATATACAATATTATCCAAAATGTTGATTGGTTACAACCCGGTTTTTATGCTCATGAATGCTGCTCCCAGATAGACGACAGGTACACCAATGTTTCTACGGCTTTTTCCATATCCTGCACACTCACATACTCCTGCTTAGAGTGTATACCCATCTCCCCGGTAAATATGTTGGGGCATGGCAGCCCCATAAATGAGAGGCGGGAGCCATCTGTACCACCTCGTATGCTCATCCTGTTTACATCCATTCCGGCCATTTTATATGCCTCCCCGGCATAATCCATCACCTGTGGATGCCGGTCAAGTATTTCTTTCATATTGCGGTACTGCTCTTTTACCACAAAACCCGTAGTTATACCCGGAAACAGTTTTATTGTTGCATCAACCATTTCCCTCAGGCGCTGCTCATATTCTGCCAGGCGGGCTGTATCAAAATCCCTGACAATAAACTGAACAGTAGCTTTTTCAAGCCCACCCTCTATAGCAGTAGGGTGCACAAACCCTTGCTTCCCTTCCGTTACTTCAGGGCACCACTCATCTTTAGGCAGCATATCCACAAATGCGGCGGCAGCCTTAATAGCATGCACCATTTTCCCCTTGGCATAACCCGGATGCGCGCTGATACCGTAAAATGTGACAACAACCGCGTCAGCTGAGAAGGTTTCTCCCTCCAGGTGGCCGCGTTCACCTCCATCAAGCGTATAACCAAAATCTGCACCAAGTTTATCCATATCCACCGCCGCTACACCCCGCCCTATTTCCTCATCGGGTGTGAACAAGATGCGTATTTTACCGTGCTTTACCTCAGGATGTTGAATAAGATAGTTTGCCAGGTCGGTAATTATTGCTACCCCGGCCTTATCATCCGCGCCCAGTAAGGTTTTGCCGGATGCAGTTATTATATCGTCGCCTATTCTCTCTTTAAGGTATGGATGATCTTTTGTATTGATCACAACCGATGTATCATCAGGCAAAACAATGTCTTTACCATCATATTTTTTATGCAAAATGGGCTTTACATCCTTACCTCTGCAGTCAGGCGCGGTATCCACGTGCGAACAGAAACACAATACCGGCACTTGTTTATCGGTTGTGGCGGGTATGGTGGCGTATACATAGCCATGCTCATCCAGTACAGCATCAGAAATGCCCATGTCTTGAAGTTCCTGTACTAATATGCGGCTGAGGTCCTTTTGCTTTTCAGTTGAGGGCTGGGATGAAGATGTAGGATCACTCTGAGTATCTACCTGCACATAGCGCATAAACCTGCTTGCAACCGTATGTTCGTAATTTTGTAATGCCATTTGATTTAATTGAGTCACAAAAATAGGTATCTTAGACATTGTATGGGTGGATTAAACAAAATAGATTTATCACAGATAGTGACGGTCACGTTCACATTATTTGCCGTTATAGATATACTCGGCTCAATACCTATCCTTATCTCTATTAAGAAAAAAATGGGCGATATCAACGCCATGCAGGCTACGCTGGTATCAGGCGGATTAATGCTTCTTTTCTTTTTTATCGGGGAGCAAATGCTTGAATTCATGGGCCTGGACATTAAGTCCTTTGCCATTGCCGGCTCTATTGTAATATTTATCCTGGGGCTGGAGATGATACTCGGGCTGGAATTCTTCAAGCCCGACCAGGACGTTAAATCGAGTACATTGGTACCCGTTGCCTTTCCGCTTATAGCCGGCTCCGGAACTTTAACCACGGTAATGTCGCTAAAATCGGCCTACCAGTATTACAATATCCTTATTGCCATACTCATCAACCTAGTAATCATATATGTTACTTTGCGCTCAGTAAACCTGCTTGAGCGCATACTTGGGCCTTCCGGCATATCTGTTATACGTAAATTCTTTGGGGTGATCCTTTTGGCTATAGCCGTTAAGGTATTCAGGAATAATATCGGCATAATGAAGTAACCGGCACTTGCTCTTTTTCAGGTCCTATTTGTTGCTGCGGATAATAAACATATGTCCATGCCCTCCATTATTATCAGCATCAGCCTCTATTTTACCCAGTTTATTCTTCATGAATGGATCTTGTCCGTCCGCAGATATTCTTACATGATCGTCTACTACCTTTATATAGAAGAAAACCCTCTTTTTGTTTGTAGGAGGAAGATATATCCTCTTTGCATTCAGCATTTTCCGGTCTGTAATAACATCCAGGTGATATGTACCGGATGGCAATAGCCTTGTGTAAAAAAGCCCGTCATCATCAGATATTGCCTCAATAGCCTTGCCTGCCTTACTCACCCTGAGTGTTGCCCCCTTTACAGGCACGCCATATTCATCCGTCAGAATACCGGCCAGTATACTGTTTTGAGCATAAACACCCCCTGTGCAAATACACATCAGCATCAGTGAGAGCAAAACCAGTCGCATAATAAATGAATTTATGATAAAGTTAATAAAAAGAAATTATTTTTCCGGTCCGCAACTAATCTGTTAATATTGCCTTTAATAACATCATCTAAATTACTTTTCACATGCTATCGGAAATATTACAAACGGCAAATCTCTATGCGGCAGGCCTGGAGCATGTCAGGGAAAAGCGATTACAATGGATCAAAAAGCATGACGAACTTAAAGAGCACCTTAAACAGGTAGCTGCCTATCTGAATGAAAATACCACTTATAAGCAGGGGTTCTTTATTGATTCGCTGCATGCCTACAACGAAGACATTAATGGTACATGTAATGAAATCCCGTCCCTCACTTTCCGTTCAGGAGATATGCCTATGCTGGTAGGTTTTCATAACAGTGTAGGTGAAAAGACCGAATACATGGAAGAAGGGTTCAGGATAACCTTTAACCCAATGGTAACGGGCGATATCATGATCATGTTTTTGCCTCACCAGAGTGCGCTTAATGAAACCCCTGCCGAATATTCTACGCTTGCGGTAATAAAAGAGCCCGGAGAATTTACCATGGACAAAGCCGATGAACTTATCAGGATGGCTATTGAAGCCGCTTTCTACAGCAGTTTCACCGGCATATCAGAGCAACCGTTGCCTGCCGGCCAGCATGAAGAAACACACCACCCGCTAAACCGTAATCCGATTGGCTTTAAACGATATGAAACAACAGAAAAGGTCAAATAAATTACTGTTGATAGCTATCAGTTGCTATCTGGCTGCCGGATGCAACAACGATCCTAAACCTACAGTCAAATACACTGACACCACTCCTTCAAACGCACCGGCAGCTATCCCCTACGACATCATCAACGAGTATCCTCACGACCCTCAGGCTTTCACCGAAGGTCTTGAGTTCAGGGACGGTGTGCTGTACGAGGGCACAGGGCAATACCGGCGTTCAGATGTACGCAAAACAGACCTTAAAACAGGAAAGGTGCTCCTGTCAAAGAAAATGGAACCAAGGTTTTTCGGCGAAGGGATCACTGTACTGAATGGGAAACTTTACCAGCTCACATACAAGGAGGGAAAAGGGTTCGTTTACGATGCCGCAACGCTGCAACTTGAGAAGAGTTTTACCTTTAAAACCGATGAAGGATGGGGAATGACCAATAACGGCACCAGCCTGATATTTGATGACGGCAGTAATATCCTGCACTTTATTGACCCTGTTTCGTTCAAAGAAACAAAACAACTGGCAGTAACTGATGAGCACGGACCTGTAAATGAGATCAATGAACTTGAACTTATCCACGGGTATTTTTATGCTAATCAGTGGCGTACCGACTATATCCTTAAAATTGATACCGCTACCGGCCGTGTTGTAGGCCGTGCGGATCTTAGTAGCCTGCGCCAGCGTATAGGTATCCCGCCACCCAACGGTACAGATAGCGGGCCCGACGTGCTGAATGGTATTGCGTATGATGCCGCCAACAACAAAATATACATCACCGGCAAGAACTGGCCGAAACTTCTCGAAATAAGATTGGATAATTAGTATAACCCCTTCGTACGTTACAAAATAAAAAGCAAAGCATAAAGACATGCGTAATTAAGATTTGACACCATTCGCTTAACGACTTTATCACCCGATCTTATAAAGAAATAGTCCCCCGGTTTTCGGGGGACTATTTCTTTATATCATCAATTTCAGACGCTATCTTATCAGCGTTATATTTCCTTTGTAGACATCGTTACCACCATCAGGCTTAGCAACAATGATCAGGTAGTTGTAGACACCTATGTCCTGGGGAACACCGTGGTAAGTACCATCCCAGCCACCGTCTTTACTGTTTGTCTGGAACACTTCTTCACCCCACCTGTTGAACACACGGAACTCTACAAGGCTATTGTACTTGCTGCCATACAGACGGAACACATCATTCTTTCCATCATTGTTTGGTGAGAAAGCGGATGGGATACCGGTATTGGTAGAAGTATCCACATATACAGTTACATAAGCCGAATCAATACAACCATATATATCCCGGCCATACACAGTATAAGTAGTAGTATGGGTTGGATGTGCTACAGGGTTATTGATATTCGGATTGCTCAGGCTTCCGTCATCAGGCGTCCAGTAGTAGAACACTTCATTGTCAGAATACAACTGTACCGAATTACCCAGCTCAATAGTAGAAGATGCTGTAATCTGAGAAACTTTATGACCCAGTACAGAGTTCACGTTGAACGTATCCATGATCGGGCAACCATCAGGGTATATACCTGGGATAGACACTGTAAGGATATCTGTAAACTGACCGAAGCCGGTAAGATAAGGTATCTGCACAGTTGGGTTATCGAGGTTTGGTGAAGACTCTGACCAATTAAACAGGTAGCGGCTGTAGAGATCAATATTTGGAACAATAGTGATCTCATTCTTCAACGCCAACGGCTGAGAAATACACAACAATGTATCATGGAATGACTTAGCATACAACTGCAACACATATACGTCATGGGTTATAGAATCAGGACATCCATACCTGTCAGTTACCAATAACTTAACAGGGAATTTACCCGGTATATTGTATATATGCGTAGGGCTGCTGGCATTATCCAAAGCGCTGCCATCTGCATAATCCCAAAGCCATGAGGTAGGAGAAAGACCTGTTGCAGAGCTGTCAACTACTGCGGTAAGATCTGTGAACGTAACGGACGCACCTGATCCAAGACATAATGTATCCGGTGAAGGCGAGAACTCAGCAGTTATGCTGTGTGAAAGATCCACGGTATCGTATACTATCCTATCGCAATGAGGATTGGTCATGTGTAACTGCACAATAAATACGTGGTGGGCATTGAAAATATGCATGGTGCTCCGTGTATTTAATGCAGGCGTGCCATCAGCAAAATTCCATGTATAAGTATCAGCATTAATGGAGTTATTGTAGAAGTACACTGTATCCCAGTTACATCCCCTGTGAATGGAATGTGAGACGTGAGGCTCAATGCCCGGCCAAATATCTATTGAGCTTGTTGTATGACAACCCCACATCGTAGTACCCGTTACAATATAGGTACCTTGCTTGGACGAGTCAAATGCAAGAGAAGGATTCTGAAGTGTGGAAGAGAACCCTGCAGGACCTACCCAACTGAATGTTTCACCGATCGAATCAAGGTTTGAAAACAGGTTCAGCGGGTTTTGGAAAGCTCCGCACAACGGAATATTACTTGAAAGGGTGACGACTGGCAATGGATGCAGTAACACATGCACATCGTCCGTATCACTTACGCCACCAATAGTCCTGATCACGTGATAAACACCTGTATCAAGCCATGTGGTCGGGTATATAACCGGGTTATGCAATGTGCTTGTAAACGCACCGGGGCCATACCAGTAGTAAGTGGCGCCTAACGAGTCTCCGGCCATTCCAAAAGTCAACGCATCTCCTACACATGGGAAATTAACATGTGCAAGATGGCAGGAGTGGATAGTGAATAAAAAGGTGTCTTTTAGATCCGGTGCGCAAGAACCTGTATCGGTAGTGCCTATTACAGTATAAGTAATAGTGCCTGGTATTGCGTTCAAATGCGCCCAAACCGATGTGCCTGTTGTAGCGGAAAGACCGGTAGAGGGACTCCATGTCCAGCGGCCGGTTGCCCAAGCTGATCCGGTACCATAGGGTATAGTGATCAGTACAGAGTCAACGCCCGGTAAAGCACAACCATCAACAGTATCAGCGCCACCACCTGTAACCGGAACACCACCGATCGAAAGAACCGGATCAGGAAGTGCACCTGGATCGTCTATACCGGCAGGGCCGTTGAATACATAAGCATATGCTATTGTTACGCTATCACCCGGGTCTATAGTACACAGGTTCCATACTATACCGATACCAATGTCACCGGGATGGTTAACACCTACATTATAGTAAGCGCTGCCACCACCATAGGTCTGGTTCCATACTGCGGCGAGGTCCTGGCTAACAGTAAGACCCCACGAACCATAAATTACCGCTACAGCACGTGAGTCTTTAGTACAAAGTGTAAGTGGAGGTACAGTACTACTCATACCAGTACCCGTTACGCTTACTTTATGTTTTGGATTACCCGGAGTACTTACCTGCGAATTGATCACATTATTAGTTGGGAAGCCTCCGCCCGGCCAGGTTTCGTCATTATCAGGGTCACATGACCTCCAGTAATACACACCAGGTATGGGCGAGCCGCTGATATTTTTCATTACAACAGTCATTACAACTGCAGAGGCGGTAGTATCTACTTTCGTTTCCATTCTCATAGCCAGGTTACCGGCATAAGTTCCCTGCCACATATTCCTGGCTACACCACCAACATTTGAATACGATGTAAGACCGGAGCCTGTCATCGCGCCCGGTCCGGAATACTGAAATCCTGTACCCCAATACTGGTAAGCCTGTGCACGTGACCCATTCGCCTGAACTTCCCATCCTTCAAACGGACTACCAGGATAAGTGTAGTCGCCCATAAATGCAGGTGCACCTGTTGTCCAGCCGTCATGGCCATAGTCATAAACCTCAGCCAGCGATGCGCCTGGTGTTGCCACCGGGCTGCCACAGCATTGATGGGGGTGATAGCCTGAAGGCGGCGCAGGAGCTCCAAATGAACCATTGCCTAGTATACCAATTTCAACAAAGGCACCTTGCAAATAGCAATTGGTGCCAACTAATTGAGCCTTAAGGGAGTTACCTAAAAAAACGAGTAAGGTTGTGACCAAAAATAAACGGTTTCGCATAGACTATTAAGTTTATTAAACTTAGGTTAAATGTAGTAACTTTTTTATTATTACAAGAAATAACTTTTCAACATATTATGTGATAGGGGATAAAAAATCTTTACGATAATATAAGACATTTAAAGGTTAGTAAAGGTTGGCTAAATAATAAACATATTTATTATTTACATTTTATAGCAACTAAAATATTAAAATTAGCCTGATTTTGCAACACCCCATCTAACGAAATCAGCCCGAACAGATGTTCGGGCTGAAGAAAATATTATAATTTAACAATAATAGATATTACCAAACCCTGGCCCTGTCACTTGGCTGCCTGTAAGCTTTGTCGGTTGGCTTTATATCAAAAGCCTTGTACCAGGCCTCCATATTGCTCGGCGAAACATTACAACGGAGTTCAGCCGGAGAGTGCGGGTCGGTTTTAAGACGCGACGCCAGTTCTTCCGGACGGGTGTTAGCCCTCCATACCTGTGCCCAGCTAAGGAAAAAACGTTGATCGGGTGTAAGACCATCTATTTTATCATTGCTCTGTCCCTGCTTGGTCTTTTTAAATGCTTCGTAGGCTATATTCAGCCCACCCAGGTCGGCCAGGTTCTCACCTTCTGTAAGGCTGCCGTTTGCATGGCTGGTATCAATAACTATGATCTTGTTGTACTGATCAACCATTTTATTTGCGTTCAGTGTAAAGTTGGCAGAATCCTGCGGGCTCCACCAATTGGCTAAGTTACCCTCAGCATTATACAGGCGTCCCTGATCATCGAAGCCATGGGTCATTTCATGGCCTATAACCGCGCCTATGCCACCATAATTCACAGCGTCGTCCGCATTTTCGTCAAAGAAAGGATACTGCAATATACCTGCCGGGAAAACGATCTCGTTGAATGCCGGGTTGTAATATGCATTTACAGTAGGAGGTGTCATGCCCCACTCCGAGCGGTCTACAGGTTTTCCCAGTTTAGCCAGTTCATAATTATATTCCCACTGCGATGAAGCTATGATGTTCTTAACAAAATCATTATTTACGATGGTAAGCGCGCTGTAGTCTTTCCATTTATCAGGATAACCTATCTTCTTCATAAAGGCATTCAGCTTGGTAAGCGCCTTTTTCTTGGTACTGTCACTCATCCAGTCCAGCTTTTGAATACGCTCTGCATAAGTCTGCTGCAGGTTGTTTACCAGCTCCAGCATACGCTTCTTAGCCTCTGGCTTGAAGTATTTGTCTACATATAATTGCCCCAGCAGATCGCCTACAGAACCATCTACTACCTGCAAAATACGCTTCCACCTTGGCTTCTGGGCTTTCTGGCCACGCATTGTTTTTCCATAAAAGTTAAACCGGGTAGAATCAAACGATACACTCAGGTACGGCGCCAGGCTATTTACCATATGGAATTTCAGGTAAGTCTTCCATACCTCCACAGGCGTTGCCGTAAGTTGTTTTGCAAATTCTGTAAAGAAAGCAGGCATTCCTACTATCAGGGAATCCTCCCCTTTTACTTTCAGTGACACAAGCAGGCCCTTCCAGTCCAGTCCGGGAGTAAGCTTGTTGATACCGTCTGTATTGAATTTGTTGTACAGCTTATACGGATCACGCATTTCCACCCTTGTCATTGATGCGCCGGCCAGTGCCAGTTCCAGCTTATATATTTCAGCAGCTTCCTTGCCTGCTGTTATGCTGTCATCACCCATCAGCATCAGCATTTTGGGGATATACATCTTATAAGCGTCACGTATTTTGGATGTACGCTCATCCTTGTCAAAATAATACTCCCTGCCGGGCATGCCCAGTCCGCCCTGCCCAAACTGGCAGATCTCTTTGGTTACGTTCTTATCATCCGGTGATATACCGAAACTGAACACATTACCCAATCCCTGGGTATGCTCCAGGGCTATCTCTTCGATAAGGCCTTTTGCATCCTTTACGTTGCTGATACGGACCATTATATCATTCAGAGGGGCCAGGCCTATCTTATTAATAGTAGTGCTGTCCATACCTGTGCGATAAAAATCACCCACTTTCTGCACTATGCTGCCGGGCTTGGCATTTACTATTGCTGCCGATGAATCGAGCAGTGTGTGCAGCGCTTTATAGTTATTTTCCTGCAATTCGTTAAAGCTGCCCCACCTCGATTCAGTTTCAGGCACGGGGTTCTTCTTAAGCCACGTACCATTTGCATACAAGAAAAAGTTATCTCCCGGATGAACGGTCGTGTCCATATTAGCCGGATCCAATAACTTTATTGCCGCGGCGCCGCCCTTTGCGTTATCGCCTCCTGTGTTTTTACAAGCCCCCATAGCCAGCAATGCGGCCCCGGCTATAAAAATGTGTCTGAATTGCATACTGATGTTTTAAAATTTAGGAAGCAAAAGTACAATAAAGATGCATGGCAGCAACGGCGGCGGCATTTATATCGGCGTGAAAATATGGGGGATATTCACATAAGTAGATTGGTTATAAATAAAATGGTGACTTATACACGTTCGTGCTTATCTATCAGAAATAGGCATACAAGGGTAGAAAAAGCAAAATATAACCCAAAAACAAAAAAAATCGGTAAAAAATCACCCGATTGGCCTCAAAATAGCCCGTTTTAGACATTTCGCTATTTGACTTTTATGATTACTTTTGCAGTCCAAATTAAAATCAAAAACTTACATGGCAACAACAGCAGATATGCGTAATGGCCTCATCATAAAACTTGATGGCAGCCTTTATTCAGTAGTTGAGTTCGGACAAAATAAGACAGCCCGCGCGGCAGCTAAAGTATGGGCTAAACTGAAAGGTGTAGACAATACCCGCTCTATCGAACATACCTGGAACTCAGGTGACAATATCTTCCCTATCAGGGTAGAAAAACGCCCCTATCAATTCCTTTATAAAGACGATAGTGGCTTTAACCTGATGGACAATAATACTTTTGAGCAGATAGTTGTAGCCGAAAACCTCATAGAAAGACCTGAACTATACAAAGACGGCCAGGAATGTTTCGTTATTGTAAATACAGAGACCGAACTGCCAATGGGAGTTGAATTACCACCCAGCGTAAACCTGAAAGTGACCTACTCCGAGCCTGGTGTAAAAGGCGATACTGCTACCCGGGCCACAAAGCCGGCAACTGTAGAGACCGGTGCCACAGTACAGGTTCCGCTTTTCGTTAACGAAGGCGAACTGATCAAGATAGACTCCAAGACGGGTGCTTATGTAGAAAGAGTAAAAGGATAATTGTTTTCGGTGAGTTATTTATGCTGAGAAGTGAATATTTGCTAACAAATTAAAAAATTTATCCATGGAGTACAAACAGATCCAGGAACTGATAAAAACGATCAACAAATCAAATATCAGTGAGCTAACTGTAGAACAAGGGGACTTTAAGATCACTATAAAACAGGAAAATAACAGCCAGGTGCAATATGTTCAGGCTCCGCAGCCCGTTGCACATGTACACCATGCACCGCCGGCGCAGGCGCTACCTGCCGCACCAGCCGCAGCCGGTACCCCGGCAGCAGACAAACCGGTGGCTGCTGCTACCAATATTACTACCATCAAGTCTCCGATGATCGGTACTTTTTACAGGAGTTCATCTCCTGATAAGCCGGCATTCGTAAGCGTAGGTGATGAAATAAAAGCCGGCCAGGTTTTATGCATTATCGAAGCTATGAAGCTGTTTAATGAAATTGAAAGTGAAGTTAGTGGCAGGTTGGTGAAGGTCATTGCAGACGACTCATCACCGGTAGAATACGACCAGCCGTTATTTTTAATAGAGCCAATGTAATCTATTGAATTTCAATTATTAAAGCAGTTTATTTAAACTTTTTTAAATACTGCGCCAACCATACTAAATCTAAATCGTACTAAGTGTTTAAAAAAATACTGATAGCCAATCGCGGCGAAATAGCCCTCCGTATCATTCGTACTTGCCGTGAAATGGGTATCCGGACAGTGGCCGTATATTCTACGGCCGATAAGGACAGCCTGCACGTGAGATTTGCTGACGAGGCTGTTTGTATCGGGAAGCCACAAAGCGGTGAATCATACCTGAATATTCAACACATAATGGCCGCTGCAGAAATTACCAATGCAGATGCCATTCACCCCGGCTACGGCTTTCTGGCTGAGAATGCGAATTTTGCTGAGATATGCGCCCAGTACAATATTAAGTTTATTGGCCCTACACCTGAAATGATCAGGTCTATGGGTGACAAGATAACCGCCAAAGAGACGATGATAGCGGCAAACGTTCCCGTGATCCCCGGCTCTGAAGGCCTGCTGGAAAGTGCGGAGCAGGCGTTGCAGATAGCTAAAGAAATGGGATATCCTGTTATCATCAAAGCTACCGCCGGTGGTGGTGGTAAGGGCATGAGGGTGGTATGGGAAGAAAAAGAATTGGCCAACGCCTACACCATGGCCAAAGCAGAAGCAGGCGCATCGTTCAAGAATGACGGCGTGTATATGGAAAAGTTTGTTGAAGAACCACGCCATATAGAGATACAGGTAGCAGGCGACCAGTTTGGCACCGTATGCCACCTTAGTGAGCGCGACTGCTCTATTCAACGCCGTCACCAGAAACTGGTAGAGGAGTCACCCTCCCCTTTCATGACACCTGAGCTTCGCCAGAAAATGGGCGAAGCGGCAATAAAAGCAGCTGCAGCTATCAATTATGAAAGCGTAGGAACCATCGAATTCCTGGTAGACAAGCATCGCAACTTCTATTTCATGGAAATGAACACCCGCATACAGGTGGAGCACGGTGTTACAGAAGAGGTAATTAGCTACGATCTTATTAAAGAGCAGATAAAAATAGCCGCCGGTGTACCGATAAGCGGGCGGAACTACGAGCCCAAGATACATGCCATAGAATGCCGTATCAATGCCGAGGACCCATACAATGATTTCCGTCCCAGCCCTGGTCGTATCACCACCCTGCACACACCGGGTGGTCATGGGGTACGTGTAGATTCTCATATTTACGCGGGCTATACCATACCTCCTTATTACGACTCCATGATAGCTAAAGTAATAGCCGTTGCCCAGACAAGGGAAGAAGCGATCAATACCATGGAGCGGGCTTTGAGCGAATATGTCATAGAAGGCATCAAAACAACGATTCCTTTCCACCTGCAACTGATGAGAAACGAAGATTTCAGGAAAGGGAATTTTACGACTAAATTCATGGAATCATTTAAGTTGGTTTAGCCAGCATCAATCATAATCTTATCATGCAAAAAACATTACTGATAACCGGCGGGGCGGGATTTATTGGCTCACATGTGGTGCGGTTATTTGTACAGAAATATCCGGATTACAGGATCGTGAACCTCGACGCGCTCACCTATGCCGGCAACCTCGAGAACCTAAAAGACATTGAGAGCGCGCCTAACTATATCTTCGAAAAAGCAGACATAACAAATGCGGAGCAGATAAACGGCTTATTCGCAAAATACAGTTTAGACGGCGTTATTCATCTGGCGGCCGAGAGCCATGTAGACCGTTCTATCACTGACCCGAATGCCTTCATACAAACGAATGTAATGGGTACGGCCAACCTGCTGAATGCTGCGCGCACTGCGTGGAAAGGAAGCTTTGATGGCAAGCGTTTCTATCATGTATCAACAGATGAGGTGTATGGATCATTAGGAGCTGAAGGCTTCTTTTTAGAGACTACACCATACGACCCACAGTCGCCCTACTCTGCCTCCAAGGCAGCATCCGACCATTTGGTACGCGCCTATGGCAATACTTATGGCTTGCCATTTGTTATCACCAATTGTTCCAACAATTATGGGCCTAATCATTTTCCCGAAAAGCTGATACCGCTGTTCATAAATAACATCCGTAACAATAAGCCTTTACCGGTCTATGGCGATGGGAAGTACACACGCGACTGGCTGTACGTGGTAGACCATGCGCGGGCAATAGATATGGTGTTTCATAGCGGCAGGAACGGCGAAACATACAACATAGGCGGCTTCAACGAATGGCAGAATATAGAACTGGTAAAATTGCTGTGTAAGGAAATGGACAGCAAACTGGGACGCCCGGCTGGCGAGTCTGAAAAACTGATCACATATATCAAAGACCGCCCGGGCCACGACCGCAGGTATGCCATAGATGCAAATAAGATAAACAAAGAATTAGGCTGGTACCCGTCTGTTACATTCGAGGAAGGCCTCAGCAAAACCATTGATTGGTACCTTGCCAATGAAGAGTGGCTTAACCATGTCACATCCGGCGATTACCAAAAATATTACGACACTCAATACACTCACTAATGAAAGGAATAATACTCGCTGGTGGCTCCGGAACAAGGTTGTATCCCCTGACTATTGCTGTAAGCAAACAATTAATGCCTGTTTTCGATAAGCCAATGGTGTATTATCCGTTATCCACATTAATGCTGGCCGGCATCAATGAGATACTTATTATTACTACTCCCGAAGACCAATCCGCTTTTAAAAAGCTGCTGGGTGATGGCAGTAAAATAGGTTGTCGTTTTGACTATGTGGTGCAGCCCAAACCCGAAGGCCTTGCACAGGCATTTATCCTCGGCGCCGATTTTATTGGTAAAGACCCGGTGGCACTCGTATTAGGCGACAATATCTTTCATGGCTCCGGCATGGGCACCTTATTAAAGAAAAAAGCGAACCCCGATGGTGCTGTTGTATTTGCATACCAGGTCAATGATCCTGAAAGATATGGCGTAGTAGAATTTGACAAGAGCAACAGGGTAATTAGCATAGAAGAAAAACCCGAGCAGCCGAAATCAAATTTTGCCGTACCCGGCCTTTATTTTTACGACAATGATGTTGTGTCCATAGCGAAAGCTATTAAGCCATCACCCCGTGGCGAGCTTGAAATAACGGACGTAAACAAGACTTACCTGGAAAAAGGCAAACTGGAAGTAGGCGTACTGGACCGTGGTACCGCATGGCTGGATACCGGAACCTTCGACTCACTAATAGAAGCCGGTGAATTTATAGAAGTAATAGAAAAGAGGCAGGGCCTTAAGATAGGCTGTATTGAAGAGATCGCTTATCGCAACAGCTGGATAAATGATGACCAGATGAACGAGCGTGCCGAATTCTATATGAAAAGCGGCTATGGGGCATACCTTAAAAAATTAATTGGTCATAGATAAGTAGGTTTCAGGCCGGGTTTATTTGATCCTTTGCTTGACATTTGTTGCGCAAACAACAGATTATTATTCGGCAAAGGTAGTCCCACAAAAAACTGTTCGTCCCTGATCATCTGATGGCACTTCCGATTTTTTCGTATTTATTATCCATTGCTTGTTACGTATTTGTAGCCATCCGTTCGAGAACTACTTCATCAAAGTGCCGAAAGTGCCTATACCACTTACATTTTATTTCATAAGCACTACTCTACTGTTCCATATTCCTTTAGCAGTTGTTGCCATGACATAATATATTCCTTCCGCACCTTCCATCGTTAGCTTCAATCTCTCATTTGTATTACTGGTAATACTTTTGATTGTCTTCCCCATTACATCTGTGATTGTTATATTCACAGGCTCTAGTATCGGCGAGGTCAAAATAATAGAAAAGTCACCTGTTCCGGGATTAGGGTACACTGAAAGCCTTTCGTTCAATATTTGAACTGGCAGTATTGACGACAAACAGTTTTTCACAACAACTAAATGATAAGTGCTGTCAGTTCCGCAGCCATTGGTAGCAACATATTTCACGGTATCTGAACCTGGGTTCACACCTGTCACAATGCCCGCACTCACTGATGCATTTCCATGCAGTATGCTCCATGTAGCTGTTGGCGCGCCGCCAGACACGGATAAAACAATACTGTGCCCGATGCATACAGTATCTGCTCCGGTTATTACCGGATTTAGTATGGTATCCACATGTACATAAAATATAGCAGTATCACTTTCACCGGCACAATCGGTTACAGACACAACAAATGTATCTGTGCCCCAGTAGCCTGTAGCAGGCTGATAATAAAAATCAGTAGGGGTCATAATACCATTGGGGCATATCGTACTATAGCTACCCGCATAAGACCCATGCGCTGGCGGCAGCAGAAATTCCCAGTTTTCTCCTTGTAATGTATCAGTATCCCTCACACTCAATAACGCATTTAAAGTATCCGCCGGGGCGCCTATACATAAATTTATGTTATGCAAGTGGCCTGCTATGAATGTTGGCGAAAAATTCCGTTTCAGTCTTCGAACACGGTAATTATTGATATCTGCGACATAAATATAGCCCGACCTGCCGAAGGCTACTTTTGAAGGAACATTAAATTCACCATTGCGCGCATCGCAACTATCATCTCTGAATGAAGCGAAACCATCTCCGGCAATTGTATTAATTATACCCGCATTATTCAACATCCTAATTCGATTATTAGAATGATCTACAATATAAACGTTGCCATGTTCATCTAAAGTAACACCCTGAGGCACGTTCAACTTAGCCAATGTTGCAGGTCCGCCATCACCACTATAGCCGGCAAACGCTGAACCGGCAATAGTTGTAATAATACCCAATGAATTAACCTTGCGTATGCGGTTATTACCTCCATCAGATATATAAATATTCCCAAACGTATCTAACACTACGTCATTTACGCCATTAAACTGCGCGGCAGTCGCGACACCTCCATCGCCACTAAATCCGTAACTACTTGCTATCCCGGCCACGGTTGAGATAATTCCGGCCGATGTTATTTTCCTGATTATATTATTCCCCTCAGCAAAGTATAAGTTACTGTAGCGATCTATGCAGATGCCGTAAGGGCTCCATATTTGTGCCGCAGTTGCCTGCCCGCCGTCGCCACTGTAACCTGGCATATGATTGCCTGCTATCGTTGTTATTATACCCGTCACATCTATCTTCCGGATCACATGATTTCCTCTGTCAGAGATAAATATATTACCGGCGCTATCCGCAACCACACCACGCGGGTCAAATAATTTCGCTGCTGTAGCTGGTCCACCATCACCATAAAACCCACTTACAGATCCCCCAGCTACATCATGTAATATACCCATAGTATCCATCATACGTATACCATTTGTATTGGCTATATATAGTTTACTGTGCAAACCGTCATAATAAACATAGTACACCAGGCCCAAACTAGCAGCTGTAGCAGGGCTTTCAGATCCGGTCCACCCCAACACTCCATTTCCTGCTACAGTGTTTAGTATAAATTGCGCATGAGCCTGCACAACAAAACATGACAGCAGCAGAATTAAAATAAATCTCTTCATTAATGTATCTTCCACATATGCAATGTACAAAAGAAATGTCCAGTCTAGTATTGATCTACCCTGACAATTACATCCGCGAGACCGCACCAGACGTTGTCCATGTGGTCTTTAAGCTATTTAGTCCCCCGCAAGATCCTGAATAAGGCCCGGATACATAAGTGGCACCTTCGCAGCCAATCGTCTGACCATCACTTACATTCATAGGAAAAATGCTACCCCAGCAAGGTACAGCACCATTAGCATATACCTTAGCTAAGGTCCACTGAAAATCTGAAGGAAGGGACGAACACCACGACGTTGAACATAACTCAGTACTCCATCCTACGACTGACGAAACATTGCATGGGGTATACGGCCCCCACGATGTGACCACCGATGGTAAGCCCCAACCCGACGGAACACAGATAGTATTTGTAATGTGAGTACTATTACAGTCGCCACTCCCGCAATAACTCGGTGCATAGCCGTACATTACTACACAGATTTCGTAGTCTGTATGATTTTCAATTTTAATAGTAGCCGATGTCTGACAGATTGCACTAATAGAAGAGACGAGCAGCAATGCTCCTAAAGTTAATTTTTTCATGGTTTTATTTTTATGGTTACAAGATATTTATATAAAGCTTGGGACTTATTTCCATTTAAAAAATGCAAATAATTGTATTTATTTTTTTTTAAAGTTTTTATAATGTACTTCAATTGAGCGTTAAAGGAACTAACATTATATTTGTGTATCTCCCGAAAAAGGACACTATGCTTTTTAATTCTTTTCAGTTCTTACTGTTCTTTCCTATAGTTACTCTGCTTTTTTTCTTACTGCCGCATAAATTTCGTTGGTTTCATTTACTCGTGGCCAGCTGTATATTTTATATGGCATTTGTACCCGTCTATATCCTCATCCTGTTCTTTACGATAGTTATAGACTACGTAGCCGGCATTATGATAGAAGGAGCTGAGGGTAGCAGGCGCAGATGGTTCCTGGTTATGAGCCTTGTGGCAAATATCGGTGTGCTGGCGGTATTCAAATACTACAACTTCTTCACCGGCAATATCAACCAGCTTTTCTCGGCCTCGGGCTCCTCGCTCCATCTGCCGTTGCTTGCCATCATACTGCCCATAGGCCTCTCGTTCCATACATTCCAGGCCATGAGCTATACTATTGAAGTATATAGGCGCAACCAGCAGGCCGAACGGCATTTTGGTATTTACGCGCTATACGTGATGTTCTATCCACAGCTCGTGGCAGGTCCCATAGAAAGGCCGCAAAACCTCCTGCACCAGTTTCATGAGCAGCACAACTTTGATTATGAGGAGTGTAAGGCGGGGTTAAAACAAATGCTTTGGGGCTTGTTCAAAAAAATAGTTATTGCCGATAGACTTGCGCTGGTGGTCCACACAGTTTACAAGCATCCTGAAAACTTTAATGGCCCCGCCCTTACCATTGCCACACTATTTTTCACCTTCCAGATCTACTGCGACTTTTCCGGCTATTCCGATATTGCCATTGGCGCTGCCAGGGTTATGGGCTTCAAACTCATGCGTAACTTTAACCGCCCGTATTTTGCGCGCTCTATATCGGAATTCTGGACGCGGTGGCACATATCTCTTTCTACCTGGTTCAAGGATTATCTTTATATACCACTCGGCGGCAACAGGGTATCCCGGCAGCGGCTCTACCTCAACCTCGCCATCGTATTCCTTGTCAGCGGCCTGTGGCATGGCGCCAACTGGACATTTATTATATGGGGCGCGCTACATGCATTCTACCTTATATTCGGCCTGGCCACCAAAAGGGCAAGGGTCGCGATTATAGGGTCTGTGGGTATACAAGAGCATTCCGCTTTAAACAATACACTTTCCATACTAATCACGTTCTTATTGGCGGCATTCGCGTGGATATTCTTTGTGTCGGCCAATGTACATGATGCCCTTTATGTGAGCACTCACCTGTTTCAGGGTTGGGGCCATGCACTATCGCCACAGGGCATCAAGGCAGTCATTACCACACTTGGCGGCGGCGATACCATTATAGGCACAGTGAATGTGGCTACCGGCATAATTATGGTATTGTTCATGGAGTATATACAGTACAAAACAAAAGACGGGCCTGCCATCAGGATCGCCGACAGCAGGCCCATAATGGTCCGGTGGGCATTTTATATTTTGCTTATAGTATTGATATTGTTGATTGGCGTTTATGAGAACCAGGAGTTTATTTATTTCCAATTTTAGCGGCTGATGAAGAAAAATATCAGATATAGCTTATTATTCATCCTCACGCTGCTGTGTGTTATATCAGCTATTCAATATACTATTGACTACTGCTATAAAAAACGCGTCAGCAACAAGTTTATAATGGTCTTTAAGCACCAGGTCGATGACCCGGTCATGATCTTTGGCAGCTCGGTGGCCTATCACCAGTTCGATCCCCGTATAATAAAGGATATAACCGACAGTGATGCATACAACATGGGGTTTCCGGGTATGTTCTTTGTGCAATATAACGGGCTTATCAAAGAATATTTGTCTTACGAAAAGAACTGCAAAGTGCTGGTTATAGCCTGCGACTTTGACAACCTCGGAAAAAATGAGCTGGCCACCCGCCCCGATCTTTTCCTTGCGTACCTCAGCAACCCCAACATTTATCACTCCATGTATGCGATAGAGCCGCGAAAGGCATTTCTTGCCAGGTATCTTCCCGGCTATAAACTTACATTGCAAAACAAAGCTTTTTATACAGATATACTCTTGGGAAAGCAATACACCAATCAACTGTCCGGCTTTGAACCATTGGATGCCAGTTGGGAAGTAACCAAACGGGAACCCTTCAATTCACGGTACGACGAAAGCGTATTTTTACAGCTTAAAGAGACAGTAGCAGAGATAACACAAAAAGGCATAAAAGTGGTCTTTGTGATACCACCGGTATATGAAGAAGGTTACAAACTTATCCTTAATGCAGAAACCATCAAATCAAAATACAGATCACTGGTAAGTAACAATATTTATTTTCTCGATTATACTTCCGATACACTTTGCAGGTCTAAAGACAATTTTCGGAATTTCACCCATTTAAACAGCAGCGGCGCCACGGCGTTTTCACGTACCTTTGCGCACGACATTTCCAAGATAATTCATGAATAACATTATGTTCTGGTTGCAGCCGCTTATCGCTGCGTTCATTGGCTGGATAACTACCTGGATAGCCATAAAAATGCTATTTCATCCTCGCAACCCTGTGCGTTTTTTAGGTATTACCATACAGGGCGTTTTCCCTAAGCGGCAGCGGCTGGTGGCCGAAAAACTGGGGCAGGTAGTAGCCCGGGAGTTGATACACTTCGACGAGATTGCAGCAATGCTGAAAGACCCCGAACAGCTAAAAAACCTCACACCTACCATAGAAAAACACCTGGACGACTTCCTGCGCATAAAGCTAAAAGAGAAGATGCCCATGATAGCTATGTTTGCAGGCGAAAGCACGATACAGAAGATCAAAGAAGGTATGCTGGAGGAAATAGAACTTTTGCTGCCGGAACTGATCAGCCAATACACCGATTCTCTCGGTAAGCGGATAGATATTGAAAAGATAGTGACCGAAAAAGTCGCCAGCTATTCGTCAGATAAGCTGGAAGACATTCTGCAGGCGGTGATGAAAAAGGAATTCTGGTTCCTTGAATTAGTTGCATTGGTACTTGGTTTTGTTATAGGTTTGATACAATTGGGTATTTCATTCCTTTAATGGTAAATGTGGTATGCGTTTTGTAATGTTACATAATAAACGTCAGGTGAAATTTCTTGTTGCTGTTTTTCTTATTTCTTTACTCTATGTATCCCATGGCGCGGGTCAGACGGTTGAGCAGGTACACTCTACCCGGCAAGACTGGAGTGGCGGGATAGCAGGCAGCAGCGGTAGCAACTACACATTCACTATACGGTTTTCTCATTGCAGGCGCGAGCCCCGCCCCGATACTATCTGGATAGGTCAGACACCCGTACCTATTGTTATTGCCGACTCATTATTACTCCAGGCCAATACCCATCGGCACCCTGGCGGTCGTGGAGCGGTCACTTTTGATATTAACGTTGTAATATCAGGTAACAAATACCCCCAGATATACCCCGACCGGGATACACCACCGCAAGCAGTGCTCCCCCACTCACCTATTCCTTATACAGGCGTAGCATTACTCTCATACAAATACAAAGGCCGGCACAAGTATTTTGTGATCAGCAAGATCATAAAAACATTTCCGCCTGTATCTTATCCATAATCTACATATTGTTTTAAAAAAATAATTAAAAGAGACCTACTATGACTATGACGGGCAAAAACAATTATATATCTTCGTCTAAATAAAATCCGAATAATGAAGCGCTACTTTATAATTGTATTCCTCCTGATCTTATCGTTGGGTGCCGTTAATTCGGCAAAAGCCCAGAACTATCATTGCTCCAAGGCCTGGAAAAAGGATTGGAAAGCCGACAGGAAAGATGATAAGATACATAAGAAAATGTTTCGCGACCGCTACCGTAAGGCCGAAAAGAAGCGGTATAAGGCATACAAAAAATCATACAAAACCGATAAAAAGGAAATGGAACACCGCGACGAGCGCGACCATGACCGTTACTGGTAATAATACGATAGTCACATTTTTTTGCCCCCGGTATACCCGGGGGTCTTTGTTTTAGCACACATAAGGTCATTTGTGTTATAAATAGTAAAATTGTAGAATTACATTTGTCTCTCAATATTAAAACAGATTAAATGAAGAAAATATTTTTACTCTTTGTTGCGGTTATCACATTTGCGGGCTCACGGGCCGATGAGGGCATGTGGATCCCGATGCTTATAGGCAAGAATTATGATGAGATGCTGCGGCTGGGCCTTAAACTGAGCAAAGAAGACCTTTATGACATCAACCACAGTAGCCTTAAAGATGCCGTACTCCAGTTTGGCGGTGGCTGTACTGCCGAGATGATATCAGCCAACGGACTGCTGCTCACTAACCACCACTGCGGCTACGATGCCATAGCTAACCTAAGCACCGTGGAGCGTAACCTGCTGGACAATGGTTTCTGGGCGCATAACATGCGCGAAGAATTGCCCGCTCATGGCGTTACGGCACTTTTCCTCCAGCGCTTGGACGATGTGACCGACAGGGTAATGGCGGCTATAGGTAATGCTACCGGCGACGAATACACAAAAAAACTAAACGCAATAAAGAAACAGATAGAAGATGATGCCGAAGAAAAAGGCAAGTATGTGGCCAGTGTTAAAGACTACTTTAACGGCAACCAGTTCTTCCTGCTTATTTACAAAAGATATACCGATGTAAGGCTTGTAGGCACACCTCCTAAATGCCTCGGAAAGTTTGGTGGCGATACAGACAACTGGATGTGGCCAAGGCATACTTCCGACTTTTCCATGTTCCGGGTGTATGCCGACAGCAACAACCAGCCTAAAGCCTATAGCGCTTCAAATGTGCCATACCACCCTAAAAAGTACTTACCCATCTCTATAAGAGGCGAAAAAGAAGGTGATTATGCCATGATCTTCGGCTATCCGGGCCGCACTAACCGTTACGAGGTTTCTTATGGCGTAGACCTGGCTGTAAACATTGTGAACCCCGCAATAGTGGCCTGCCGGGACCTGCGTCTTCAGATCATGCGTACCCACATGGACACCAATAAAGACACCTATTTACAGCTTACTTCTTTGTATTCCCGTATAGCCAACTATTGGAAATACTATATAGGCCAGACCGAACAGCTGAAAAGGCTGAAGATCGTGCAGAAGAAGAAAAAGAGCGAAGATGACTTTTCGGCATGGGAACGTGAGAACAATATGGCTACCGGCCTGCTGGGCGACTTCTCCAAAATTTATGCCGACTATACGCCATACGCAAAGCACGCCGTCTACTACTCCGAATGTTTTCGTGCCCCGGCCATCACTCGTATGGCCGCCGCTCTAATGCCTTTGTATGAAGCCTACGAAAGGCATGCCAAAACAAAAATGAGCAGTGACACACTGAAGAAATACATAGACTATGCGAAACATACCTATACCGCCACCACCAAAGATTTTGACCTGGCAACCGACAAGGATATGTTTGCGCAGATGACAGAATTGTATTACAACAATGTACCCAAAGACCAGATGCCTGATATCTACGCCAGGGTTATACTGAAGAACAAACAGCCCGCCACAAAGGAGACCTTCAAAAAATATACGGCGGATGTTTTCGCACATACATTTCTTGCCGACAGTAATAAATTCAACGCCTTTTGCAATGCACCCTCTTTTGAAAAATTGAAGAAGGACCCGATGGTTATCTACGCCATGAGTTTTATCAATAACTACTCTAAAAACTACCAGCCAAAGATAGAAGCCTTTGCAAAACAAAAGGCGGTGCTTAGCCGTGAATATGTGCGCCAGATCATGCAGCAGAAAAGGTATAAAACCCTTTACCCTGATGCCAACTCCACAATGCGCATTACCTATGGCAAGGTACTCAGCTATGACCCGCAAGATGGTGTACACTTTAACTACTTCACTACGCTTGACGGTCTTATTGCCAAGTACAAACCGGGCAGTGATGAATTTGACGCGCCTAAAGAACTGATAAACCTATACAATCACAAAGACTATGGCCGCTATGCCGATGCCGACGGCACGATCCACACCTGCTTTATTACTAATAACGATATTACCGGGGGCAACTCCGGCAGCCCGGTCATTAATGCATATGGCGAACTAATAGGCGCCGCGTTTGACGGTAACTGGGAGGCAATGAGCGGTGATATTGCTTTTGATAAAAAATATAAGCGCACAATAGTATGCGATATCCGCTATATCTTATTCCTCATAGACAAGATGGGCCACGCAGACAACCTGATAAAAGAGATGGAAATACATGATTAACTGATGGATCATGCACTGACCAAAGAGCGGCACATACTGCCGCTCTTTGTGTTTCAACAGGTGAGTCATATCGGTAAATTAACATAATTTTGAAGGGTTTAACAATCTGTTTTTAGGTTCAGTAAAAAGAAATACGGAACTTTACTTATAGTCAACTACAGATATGCAACGTGTTTTCCTTTTCATTGCCCTTACCTTTTTTATTCAAAGCGATGTGTTCGCAGGTCCCAATACTGTAACAAAGCATTTTAATGTGAACGGCGTTTGCAGTCAATGCAAAGAACGAATAGAGAATGCCGCTTATGTGAAAGGTGTAAAATTTGCGGACTGGAATATCGATACGCACGACCTGACAGTAAAATACGACTCAACAAAAACATCACCTGAGATCATTTTAAAGAGCATAGCTAAGGCTGGCCATGATAATGAAATGTATAAGGCCGAACAGGAAGATTACAACAAAATAGCTTCCTGCTGTAAGTACCGGTCCCAAATAAAAAAGCACTAACCCCTAATGAACAGCAAGCCCATACTATTACTGCTTTTTACGTGTATAGTGTGCTCCCCTGTTTACGCTCAGTCCTTCCATAATATATCAGGTACCGTCTTTGCCATCAATGACAAGGGTAAAAAAGAGTACCTGGAAAGTGCCGCAGTAGGTGTGCTTCATGGCACCATAGGCACCCTTACCGATAAAGACGGAAAGTTTATTTTAAGTGTACCTGATACTACCACGGCGCTAAAAATAACGTTCATAGGATATAAAAAAGATACGGTACTGCTAACAGCCGGTACTACCAATCTCGATATTCAGCTGGTAAGAGAAAACAAACTGAAGCAGGTGGTGGTACGTGAAAAACTCAACTCGACCGAAATAGGCCTTATGGATCCCATAAAAATGGAAAAGATGGGCCAGAACGAATTATTTAAAGCTGCCTGCTGCAACCTGAGTGAGAGCTTTGAGACCACCCCTTCTGTAGACGTATCCTTTACTGATGCCGTTACCGGCTATAAGCAGATAAAGATGCTGGGGCTTGCGGGTGCTTATACCCTCATCACCCGTGAGAATATACCCGATGTGCGGGGTATAGCCTCCATATCAGGCCTCACCTTTACCCCGGGCACATGGATAGAGGGTATGCAGCTTAGCAAGGGTACCGGCAGCGTGGTGAATGGTTTTGAAGGTGTAGCCGGGCAGATAAACATAGAACTGCAAAAGCCTTTCAACGGCGAACGCTGGCTGTTCAATGTATACCAAAGCTCACAGGGGCGCAGTGAAGCCAATGTGAATTACAGGCACAAATTCGGCAGTAAGCTGGGCACCAACCTTATGGTACACGTCAGTTCGCAATGGCTGAAGGTAGACCTGAACGACGACCATTTTGTAGATGACCCACTGGGAAACCAGGTGAATATCATGAACCGGTGGATATACAACGATACCAACGGATGGATGTTCCAGGCAGGAGTAAAGTTTCTGTATACCAACGCCATAGGCGGCGACTGGAACTACAAGGCTAATGAAGCCCAGGTACCCGGCAACCCATGGGGCTACCTTAATAACATTACCCGTTTTGAGAACTGGGCCAAAATAGCCCGGATATCCAAACGCAGGGCCGGCACCAGTGTGGGGCTGCAGCTATCTAACGCTAACCACGACCAAGACGCAACCTTTGGCACACGTCAATACGCCGCCAGGCAAACAAGCCTCTATGCCAACCTTATCTTCCAGACATACATTAACAATACCAACCATATCGTAAAGACAGGCGTAAGCGACATGACCGACTACTATGACGAACATTTTGCCGGCGTGCGCTACACCCGCAATGAGCAGGTGCCGGGCGTTTTTGGGGAATATGCCTATAACTACTCCGACAAGTTCAACCTGGTGGCAGGCCTCCGTGCCGACTACAATAACCTCTATGGCGCATTTGTAACCCCCCGGCTGCATGTGCGCTATGCATTGCTGAAAAGAACAGTGCTGCGCGCGTCCATTGGCCGGGCACAACGCACAGCCAATATCTTTGCGGAGAATACCGGCTTCATGGCCGGCAACCGGCAGTTTGATATAATATCCCCGTCTGCCGGGAAGGCATATGGCCTGGACCCTGAAGTATCATGGAATACCGGCGCCAACCTCACCCATAAGTTCAAAATAGGCCTGCGTAATGCCACACTGAGTTTTGACTACTACTATACCTGGTTTGAAAACCAGGTAGTGGCCGACATAGAATATCCCGGCCACCTGAGCCTTTACAACCTTGCCGGCAAGTCATATGCCCACAGCTTCCAGGCACAGCTTGACTATGAGCTGATCCATAACCTGGATATACGCCTCGCGTACCGCTACTACAATGTGATGACCACCTACCAGGGTGAGCTGAAGGAAAAACCGCTTACCCCACCCCACCGAGCCTTCCTGAATATTGCCTACGCCACCCGCAACAAATGGAAGTTTGACTATACCATACAATGGATAAGCTCTGAGCGCACACCCGGCATCACGCACAACCATTCCGGCCTTAGCTCCGGCGGGGTAAATGCCTCACCTTCCTTTTTGCAGATGAACGCGCAGGTCACTAAGGTATTCAGCAATGTATTTGATGTATACCTCGGCTGCGAGAACATCACCGATTATATGCAGCATGATGCTATCATAGGTGTCAACGACCCATACGCGCGCAACTTCGACGCATCCATGATATGGGGCCCTATGATGGGCAGAAATGTATATATAGGCATGAGGTATAAGATACTGTAAGTAACCCCACCTATATATTGTGCTCATAAACAGGCCTGACCCAGATTATTGAAACGTGCATCCGTTTTCCGGTCTACGTCTATTTTTGCCGATGGGGAATTTTTTAAAAAAAAGCCTTTGCGCACATTGTTTTTGATAATCAATTACTTACGCCACTTTTGTGTATAAAAATTCCCCAAAAATTCCCCATTTCTTGCACATGCCCCGGGGAATATCGCGTCCTGAATTTGAGCTTTTGCGGTATAAAAGTGGGACAGTTTTTATTCTCGGCAAAAAGAAAGTTTTATGATAGTACGGATTTCAGTCTGTCATAAAAAATAGTTGCTGCTAGGGGCGAGGAAATAATACAGAATATTATCTAGAGCCAGGCAAACGGTTGTGGGGTTTTTAAAAAGGTAACTATATACGAGTTGGGACAAGAGAAAAATATTTCATAAATTCACTCTATGAATATAGAACAAATTCCCCTTTCCAACTTTTTGCTTTGTAAGGGTGGATTTGAAACGGGCAATCCAGAACTGATATTATCCACTGAAACCCCTTTCTGGTATTGTCAGGTTTTCAAATTTCCCTCACGTGAGGGAATGCATACTTTCTTAGATGAAAATGGTTATTCCGATGTAGCTAGAATTATGGCGCACTATAACATCGCTTTTGTACTTATGGGAATGCTGTCAACTGCTAAGAAGGTAGATATACCCACCGAAAACTTATTGGCGGAAATGGGCAATTTTTATGCGATTGAAATGACAGGACAATTAGAAGATTTTTTCTCTTATAAAGAAAAGGCTGCCGAATAGCAGCCTTAAAATATCGTAGGATGTTTGCCCTATTTGCCTGTCAATCCTTTGTATGTAATACGTGCGTTAGAAACCTTTGTAAGTGCATTGTTGAAACGGTCAACGTTGCTCTCTTCTCGGGTGTTATACCTGTAAGCAAATTCATCGCAGTAACGTTGTAGATGCTTAGCGGATACACTTATAGGCACAACAATCAGTTAAAGCGGGGGCATACGGTCTTTTTGTTGAGGCCGCGGTTTTTGGGAAAGTCGCCGGTAACAAGGGCTGTTATCTCCATACCCCCTCTCATACCTGAAGCATCCTTCAGCGATGAAGAATTGATATCATAACTGACACCAAAGGAGGCATGCTTGTACCTCAGCTTGACAGCGGGAGCAAAGGCATCCTGGTAGCGGTAAATAACTCCGCCGTATATCTCGAAGGTGGTTTCGGCAAAGGCCTCAAAGGTGCGCCAGCCCAGCATGCCGGCGAATATAGCCTCACTGTATGTGCCCTGCTGCGTATAGTTGCCATGTACCTGCAGCATCACATTCTCATTGATCTCACGCACCATGGCGGCATTTACATTCAGGCGCATGTTCTGCGTATAGTTAAAGGTCTTGTAGTAAGAAAATACGGGCTGCGAAAAGTGATAACCCGATACCCCGATCATATAAGTAGCCTCCTGCGAAGGGCCCGCGCTGAAGTTATAGTTTACACCCGCACCCACATCGTAGAGCGTCATCTTTGGCACAGGCAGACTTTCCAGCGATGGGTTATTGGGGTCGTAGATGCCACCCATGAACTGGTTATTGAAGGTAGCCTTTGCGGGATCAAAACTGTACTGGAGGTAGCCGCCCACAAAACCAACGGACAGGTATGCGTTCTTGTTCTGATTGATGGACTTGTTATAGTTGATGGCGCCATAGGCGGCGGAAATTTTCTGGTCTATATCGCCTGCCTGATCGTTGTAGCCTGTAACGCCAAAGCTGACAAAATCGTTTGAGTTAGTACCTAACGACAAGCGGTACTCACCGGTAAGCTGTATGGTCTGGTACGGATTGGTGATACTGCTCCACTGGCTGCGGTAAAAGGCGCCGATCTTGTAGTTGGTAGAGAATACACCTGTAAGCGCGGGATTGCGCAGCATAGTGGTTTCGTAAAACTGCGAATAGTGAATATCTGACTGCGCCAGGCCGCATACAGACGATGCAAACAGTAAAAAGAACAGCAGTAAATATTCTCTTTTCATAAGCCTATATATTACCTTATCACCGTGACACTACCCTTTTTATTAATGACCGCGCCTGTCTCGCACACCGCCTCTATGACGTATACATACACATCGGGCAGCGGCAGGCTGCCCTGGTAAGTACCGTCCCAGGCGTTGGCCACATCGTTTGCCATAATATTTTCCCGCTCAAATACCAGAGCGCCCCAGCGGTTGTATATCCTGAAGGTATTGATACGGGTCTGCGCCAGGCCGCAGCGCGGATAGAAAACATCGTTCTGCCCGTCGCCATTGGGTGTAAATGAGTTGGGTACGAAAAAGTATTTGCGGCAGTCGCACAAAGTACTGACGCGGAATGTATCTGTAAACATGGCCGAACAGCTATCGTAGCCCCATACCCACAGCGTGCCCGTATCTGTAACCGTACGTACCGCGGTGCCCGTCTTGCCATCGCTCCACAGGTATTGTGTATAGCCTCCGGGGGCACTAACTGAAAGGCCGGGGGCATAGCATACCACTGTGTCCAGGTGTTTGAAATTCTGCGGCGGCCTTGACGCGAACTTGGCCACATACATCATTTCGTCTATAGATGTGTCTTGCGGAAAGCTGTGGCTGCCAACGCTGAAATGGGCTTTGCCGAAGTAGTCGCTGCACAGGAAGACATTGCCCACGGCATCGCATGCCACACCGCACTGGTCATCATCGCCGCTGGCCAGTGCGGAGGAAGCGACATAGGTACCAGACGCGGTATAGCCGGCAATGAAAACAGGATCGTAGCTGTTATCGGGCGCCTGCAGCAGATGACCGTCAATATCAACTATACCGGGATTGGATGATACCGAATCGGTCTTAGGAACAGACATAGCCCCGCATACCCACACATCGCCACACACGGAGGTGGCCACCGCGTAGCCATAAGCATCACCGCCGGTAGGTGAGCCTATGGTCTTGAACCAGCTGATATTGTTGGCGGGGTCGAACTTAACAAGGTACAACGCAGGCTTACCGGGAAACGGAAGTGACAGTGAGGTGCCACTAAAAGCTATACTGTTATCTTTGAACCCACCGGTAAGATATACATTGCCGGAGGCATCTGCGGCGAGGCCGCAGGCATATTCAAGGCCTGTGCCGCCGCTAGCCGTGGCCCACAAAGGCGTACCCGACGCATCGAAACGGGCGATGAAAGCCACCTGCGCGGCAACAGCGTCCGTAATGACAGATGTACCGAAACTGACAGAGGGCGAGTTGAAGTCGCCGGCAATATAAATGTCACCCGCAGGGGTAACGGTGAGCGCGTAAGCATCATCGTTGCGTGTACCCCCTACACTTTTGGCCCATTCCACATTGCCCGTGGGGTCGTACTTGGCAATGAAGATATCGTCGGTATTGCCGGAGGGGTCTGAATTAGTAAGCGTGTATGTGCCTATGGTAATAGCAGGTTTGTGAAAGTTGGCAGAGATATAGACATTGCCTGCATCATCGGCAGCAATGCCACCGGTACCCAATATCAGTCCGATACTACCTATGAGAGTGAAGTACCGCTGCGTGTTGCCATCTTTCTTTGCCCATAAAAGGTTGCCCAGCGGGTCGTATTTAGCTATGAAATACTGGGCATCGAGATCATAAGCATTAGTGAGGGTAACCGCGCCTAAACGGATGGATGGCGTAGAGAAATAGCCAAACATAAATACATTGCCGGCGGGGTCTGATGCTATACCTATGAGGCTGGCGCTGCCGTCTTCGGTACCCCTTACCCACTGAAAGTGCCCGTTATTGTCGTATTTGGCAACAAGGCATTGATAATCTGTAGCATATACGCCATGCCCCGGCAGTTCTACCCCATCAAATACGGGGTTATAATTGCCTGTGCGCACGCCGCCCACAAAAACGTTGCCCACCCTGTCTGTAGCCACCGACCAGCCATCGACACTGCCTTTGGTATTGGCTTTGGCCCATTGCCAACCCTGACCATCGGCATAGTTGGTGAATAACAACCCCCAGAGTAAAATAATAGCGGTAAGGGTATATTTCATCAGGCGGTTGTGTGTATAATCGGTGATTATTAATACTACAATAATAGACACTTCAAATTAATAAATGGTTTGCTTTTTCATGAAAATGAAGATGACGCACCGGTCATATTTATATAAAAAAATAGGAGCGCTGAAAACAGCGCTCCTAAAGCATTTAATATTCAATAAGTTATACTTTAAGCGTCCAGTTGTGTGTATCCTGCTTCCTGCCATAGCGGATGTCTGCAAGTTCTTTTTTGAGCCATGTGGCAATTTCCCACTCAGCTATAGGGGGGAGCATCATCTTATCATCATGATAAGTGAGCGCGTAAATAGGCGCTATGGACGCTGCAGTTCCGGTACCAAAAGCTTCTTTGAGCTGACCGGCCTTGTGGGCGGCCTCTATTTCGTCTATGCTCAGCGGGCGTTCTTCCACTTTTACCCCTTTCTCACGCAGCAGTGTGAGCACACTGTCGCGGGTAACCCCTTCAAGTATCACATCCTGCTTTATATCGGGGGTAATAACGGTATCACCAATAACAAAAAATACGTTCATGGTACCTATTTCCTGCACATATTTATGCTCAAAGCCATCTGTCCAGAGTATCTGGTCGTAGCCCATCTTCCTGATCTGCTGCGTAGGATACATGCTCATGCCATAGTTGCCGGCGGCCTTGGTAAAGCCAATACCACCCGGAAACGCCCGTACATACTGGTCCTGAACATAGATAGAAACAGGCTTATTGTAATAAGGACCGGCAGGGCTTGTAATGATAATGAACATAAATTTTTCGGCGGGGCGCACACCGATAAACTCGTCTGTGGCCACCATGAAGGGGCGGATGTACAGCGATGTTTCTTCGGTAGTAGGTATCCAGTTCTGATCAAGTTTTACCAGCTGGCGCATCCCCTCTATAAAGATCTCTTTAGGTATCGCAGGCATTGCCATACGCTCGGCAGAGCGGTTCATGCGTTTCCAGTTGTCATATGGCCTGAAGATAAGCGCGTTGCCCTGGGGATCTTTATATGCCTTAACCCCTTCAAATATGGCCTGGCCATAATGAAAGAAAGTGGTAGCCGGACTGAGGTAGAGATTATGAAAGGGCATTATCTCCGGAGGGTTCCACATGCCGTTCTCATAATTAGCAATTAGCATGTGATCGGAGTAATGTTTACCAAAATTGATATTCAAGGCATCAATTTCATGCAACCTGCTTTTCTCTGTCTTCTTTACCTTAATATCTAATGAAGAAACACCCATAATGCTCAAATTAATTTAATATTGCTGAATAATAGTGCAAAGAAACAACTTTTAGCTTAAATCTCTAAACGGATTGAAGTAAAAACGAATGTGTGAATTTTATTTTACATCGGAATAATACAATAATCATGCAGCTGATCAATACACCAATAGTAAGCAGTAAGTACGACATTTTGTGGGAGGAAACCACAGCAACAGAGGGCGCTGAGCGCGGAAAGCCTGTTTTGATAATAGTAAGCGGATGTACCGCGGAAAGCACCGAAGACGCGCAATTAAAAAAAATGCTGGGAGCATGTAAGCTGGATGCCGGGCAGTATAATATAATAAGGCTGGATGAGGGGGCAATGGTAGCATGGCACCAACTGAGGGAAAAGCTGCAGCCGGCAATAATCTTCCTGATAGGGGTTAAGCCGGAACAACTGGGCATATCAGCGATGTTTACCCTAAACGCGCCAAACAGCTTTAATGACAAAACCTGGCTGCCAACATTATCTATACAAGAACTGGAGCAAAACCCAGAAGCAAAAAAGCAGCTATGGATAAATGGTATGAAGCCGGTATTTGTGGACCAACCCGTACCCGCCGCACAGGGGCAATAGCGAAAGAATAGCAACATCAGTTTGACAACACCGCACGAAATATTAAAGGAATATTGGGGCTTTACGACATTCAGGCCATTGCAGCATGAGATCATAGAGGCAGTGCTAAAGCAGCAGGATAGCCTGGCATTACTGCCCACTGGCGGTGGCAAATCGCTGTGCTACCAGGTGCCTGCACTAATAAACGAGGGTGTATGCCTGGTCATTTCGCCACTGATATCTCTGATGCTGGACCAGGTAAGCCGGCTGAAGCAGCAGGGCGTACGGGCAGCATGCGTCCACTCGGGCATGCGGTATGCCGAGGTAAGGCAAACGCTGGAGAACACCATGCATGGCGGTTACAAACTGCTATACGTATCGCCTGAGCGGTTGCAGACAGAATTGTTCAGGGATTATTCGTCCGAATTTGAGGTAAGTATGATAGCCGTTGATGAGGCGCATTGCGTATCTCAATGGGGGCATGACTTCCGGCCCGATTATCTGAAGATATCCGGTATGCGTGAAACATTTCCGAATGTACCGCTACTGGCGCTTACCGCTACTGCCACACATGATGTGCAGGCAGACATTATCAAGCAGCTAAACCTAAGGCATGCGGCTGTTTTCAAACAGAGCTTTGCGAGGGACAATATATTTTACGATGTACGTTACAGCGAGAACAAGGCAGGTGACGCGCAAAGCAATGCAGGCAGGCAATGTGGTATTATCTACTGTCGCAGCCGCAAGCAGACAGAGCATGTAAGCAAGTATATGAACCAGGCCGGCATAACAGCCGTGGCATACCATGCAGGCATGAGCAAAGACAGGCGGGAGGAAGCGCAGCAGCTATGGATGAGCGGCTCGGCACCCCTGATGGTAGCTACTACCGCCTTCGGGATGGGTATAGATAAAGGGGATGTGCGAACGGTGCTGCATTATGACGCACCCGAACATCCTGAAGCGTACTACCAGGAGGCAGGCAGGGCCGGACGGGACGGAAAACAATCTGAAGCCATACTGCTGTACAACAGCACAGACATAAAAAGACTACACGACAGCATAGCCCTTCAATACCCGCCCGAGCAATACCTGCGGCAGGTATACCAGGCGGTAGTGGAATATTTACAGGTGCCGATAAGCGCAGAACCGGACAGGTACTACCCGTTTGACCTCCATGACTTTTGTAAAAAATTCTCGCTGCAAGCCAACAACGCGCTCCACGCGCTGAAACTACTGGAGCAGGAGGGATTGTGGACCATGAGCGAGGCGGTATACAGCCCGGCTACTATCGAATTTACTGCTGACAGGCATGTGCTGGACGGACTGAGGGCGGCCCACCCTGCCCTGAGCTATGTAACCACCGGGCTACTGAGAATGTACAATACCGTATTCCATTTTCCGACGCAGGTGAGGGAAACTGCCATTGCGAAGCAGCTAAAAATGAGCAAAGAAGAACTGATACCTCTGCTGGAACAACTGGACCGCATGGAAATACTGCGGTATAACAAGCCAGGGGAAGGCCCTCAACTGTTCTTTCACCACTACAGGGTAAGCAGCAGGGACCTGATAATAAACCTGAACAGAATAGAAGTACTGCGCAAGCGGCATGAAGTAAGGACTGAAGCGATGATCGCCTTTTTAGAGAACAGGACAGTGTGCAGGGAGCGTATGCTGCTTAACTACTTTGGCGAGGTGGTAAATAAAGACTGCGGGCACTGTGATGTGTGCAGGAACAAACAGAATAAACAACCCGACAGGAAAGAGTTGAATACCAGGTTGATCGAGTACATGAATGAAGCAGGTACTACCACACTGGAAAAACTGCTGTCTCATTTCCCCACAGGATATAAAGAGGCAGTTATTGGCATGGTGCGGGAAATGCTGGACGATCATGTGCTGACCCTAACCGGCAGTAACCTGCAACTAAGCAGCAATACAAGGCCTGATCAGGCAACGTAGGCGCTTTTAGCCATTTCAGTTGATTTTACTACAACATGGATCTTTTCATCCAGCCTGTTGATAGCGTCTTCCATCATCACTAGGTACTGCTTTGGCGACTCGTATTTTTCTTCTTTTATAACGTTCATCAGTCCCATTATAGATGCCAGGGGACCACGAAATTCATGAGACTGAATGAAAGCGATATCCATCAGCACTTTGTTTTGACGTTCCACCTGGCCCATCTTCTCAGTAAGTAGTTTGTATGTGATCTCAAGCTCCATAAGATGAATAGCCTGCCTCGCCAGTATATGCAGTAACTGCTTTTTATCATCGCTCACCTCTTTGGTTTTGTTGTCCATTACGCACAACGTGCCAATATTATGACCTTCTATAGTGGACAACGGAGCACCTGCATAAAAGCGGATATTAGGTATATTCTTTACAAGAGGGTTGTTTGCAAACCGCTCATCAGCAAATGCATCGGAGACCACCATTACTTCATAATCCTTGATCACCTCTGTGCAAAATGAGCCAACCCGGGGCATTCGCATGACCTCAAAACCCCTGCTTACTTTAAACCATTGATCGTTTTCATCAATTAGTGTAAGGAAGGCTACAGGAGTCTCGTAGATATCGGTAGCCAGCCGTAATATGCCATCAAGGTTCTTGTTCAGATCAAAATTGAACTGCTGAAAAAGCTGCACCGACTGTAATCTGTCTGCTTCGGTATGTGGAATGTAGCTCATTGTATCGTGTTTATATAGTTAATGATGCATATATCAATGGGCAAGGGTTCACATTTGATGATAAAACCGGAATTTTCAAGGATATTTATATCAGATACGGTATTTGTTCCGTTATGGTTTTTTACTTTTGAAAAAATGTCAGGAAAAATCAGGTTTGCAATAGTTGGTTATGGGAATATAGGCCGTCGCCATGCGGAGCACATCGTTAATAATCCCGAAACAGAATTGGTGGCGGTATGTGACATCAGTGACAAAGTACAGGCAACCACGCCCAAAAACATACCCTTTTATCACGATATAAATGAAATGCTTAAAAATGAGACGGCAGACATATTATGTGTTTGTACGCCGAATTATCTGCATGAGACGCATACCATAGCCGGGCTGAACGCGGGCTTGCATACGGTGGTGGAAAAGCCAATGGCAATAAGCGTAGCCGAATGCAGCCGGATGATAGCCGCCGCCGGAAAAAACGGGAAAACGATCTTTGCCGTAAAGCAAAACCGTTATAACCCACCGGTACAGGAGGTAAAGAAACTTATTGCATCCGGTGACCTGGGAAGCATATATATGATACAGGTAAACTGCTTCTGGAACAGGGGGGACGCATATTATGCAGGCAGCGACTGGAGGGGAAAAAAAGACAAGGACGGTGGCTGCCTCTTCACCCAATTCAGCCATTTTGTAGATATATTGTATTATCTGAATGGCCCGGTGAGATCGGCAGAGGGATGGATACATAATTTCGCACACCGGCATAATACCGAAGTAGAAGATACCGGCAGCTTTGTACTAAAGGCGGACAATGACGCGATCATCAATTTTAATTTTACCACCTGCGCGTACGAGCGCAATATGGAAGGGTCTATAACCATATTTGCGGAGAAGGGCACTTTAAAAATAGGAGGCCAATATCTGAATACAATAGAATACCAGAAACTGGCAACCGCTGCCCTGCCCGAGATAAATATAAGCGCCAAAGCAAATGATTATGGCCTGTACCAGGGATCAATGAGCAATCATGATAAAGTGATACAAAATGTGGTTGACTATATTTACCACAATCAACCGGTAATGACCAGCGCTGAGGAAGGCCGTGAAGTGGTAAGAATGATAGAACAAATGTACAAAGGCGCGGTGCGCATATAAAAGTATAACACAAAAAAACGCAGGCCACCTTGCTGGCGGCCTGCAGTGTACACCATCATAATTAACGGCAATACCTGCGCTCGTGAACATGATACCCATAGTAACCATGACCACCATAGTATCTCTGTGAACGATATACCGGGCGACAATAATGAGCCGGCCTGCGGTAGGAATCATAATAGACCACCGGCCGTGTATATACCGGCACCTGCGCATAAACCCTTACAGGATGCGGCCTGTAGAACGACCTATGGCACCCACCCCTCCATGGGGCAGCCGAAATATCTAAGCTAAAAGTTGTAAGCAGGGCGACCAACAGCGCGCCAACGATAATACCTGATCTCATAACATTATTTTTATAGTTTCGGATATTGGACGGCTATCCTGTCTTAAAGTTTAACCGGGATGGGCGATAGTCTATGCTTTAGAATATCCTTAACAAACGAAAAAAAGGCTGCCCGTACAGGCAGCCCTAAAATGTAACCGGTAAGACAGATTAATATCCTCCTCCCCGATAATAATATTTATCATCATCCCAACGATCGCGGTAGCGGTTGTAACGACGGTATTTTTCGTTGTAATAGTAATCATGATAGCGTCTTTCTGCCCAGTATTTATGTTTAAAATACTTGCGGGGATGGTAACGCCAGTTGTAATAGTCGTGATCGTAATAATTGTCGAAAGAAGAATCGGGGGCATAAACAGTATAGCTGCGCCGTGTGCCATGCCCGAACATGTTTTGAGCATTAACTTTAGTGCACAAACCAGACGACAACAGAACAGCGAGGAAAACCAGGGTAATCATTTTCTTCTTCATAAAATATTTTTTTGCTTTTGTGGGATAATGATATTGTAAATTGCAAACAAAGTACCAAAAAAATACAAAAAATAAAAATACCCGAAGTTTGAAAAAACATGGATAGTATTACCCACATAGTACTAGGAGCGTGTATCGGCGAAGCCATAGCCGGTAAACAATTAGGCAAAAAGGTCCTGCTTTTGGGTGCTATAGCGCAAAGCCTTCCTGACATAGATTTTGTCGCATCATTCTGGCTACCAACGTCATATGATCTGCTTGCGCACCGGGGCATTACACATTCGATCCTATTTATAGCCGTGCTATCCCCGCTAATAGGACTGCTATCATACCGGCTGGACAAGCGGACAAATATGAGTCTCGCGAAGTGGACAATATTCTGGGGCCTGCAAATGATCGTACATATATTCATTGACGCGTTCAATGCATATGGCACAGGGTGGTTCGAACCATTCATCCATTACCGGGTATCATTCGATGCAATATTTGTCGCAGACCCTTTATTCACTCTTTGGCCCATGGTTGCCGCATTAGCGCTGCTTATACTAAAAAGGGGAAAGCCGGGCAGAATGATGTGGGCCAAAGCCGGAATAAGCCTCAGCGCGTTCTATCTTTTCTGCTGCACGGCATTCAAGCTAATGACAGAGACTGCCGTAAAGGCCGAACTGAGCGACCTGCATGTCAAACGCCACTTCACCACCCCCACCCCGCTCAACAACCTGCTTTGGTATATAGTAGGAGAAACGGATTCAGGTTTTTATACAGGCTACAGATCAGTGCTCGACAAAAAAACGAAAACCGATTTCCACTTTGTTTATAAAAATGATTCGCTGCTTCAGAATGCCGGTAATAAAAAAGATATCGCCAACCTGCAAATGTTTGCTAAAGGGTATTATTCAGTAGAGTTCTGGCATGATACGTTAGTATTCAACGATCTTCGGTTTGGTGAAATAGCGGGATGGGACGACCCACACCCAAGGTTTGTATTCTACTATTACCTGAATGATAATGCCGACAATAAAATGGTAGTGCAGCGCGGGCGATTTGCAAAATGGGATAAGGCAGAACTCACATCTTTTGTGCACAGGATAAAGGGGATCTAATCCTTTTCCCGGTGCTGGACGTAATAGAACGTGAACAGGAAAAAAGCGATCTGCACCAACCTGTAAGACAAAAAGAACATCAGCTTTTTGAGCGGACTGTTAGATGTCCAGAATTTGTCCCTGTCTATCTGTACGCAGTCGTTGGCAATGATCTCGTTGAAACGATCCGTAACCGACGTAGCAATGCCCGTATCTTTTATGTTGAGATTCAACTCCACACTGGCAAACGCGCTGATATTGTTGACATTGTATGACCCAAGGGTAACAAAATGACCGTCGCTCACGGCTACCTTCCCATGCAGTACATTCCGCTGGTATTCAAATACGTCTATATTATGTCTGAAAAGCCAGCGATAAAGATAGCGTTCGGCATACTTGGCGAACGGCACATCAGCATGGGCGGTAAGCACCAGGCGAATTTTAACCCCTCTGCGTGAGGCCCGCGCCATACGCGCCAACAGCCGTGGCGGCGGCCAGAAATAACTGGACATTACAGTGACCCCTGATACCGCATCAGCGAACATTTTATGATAAGTGCGCGTGATCTGGGTACGTGTAAGCACCCAATCATTCACACATACCTGGACAAGACACTCACCCGGTGGCTGTGGGAATGAGAACGGATTATTCGTTGCTTCACACTTTTTACTAAACAGGGACCTGTTCCAGGTACTCACGCAAACATCATTCAATATTCGGGCTGCTTCCCCTTCAGCATATACCGCCCAGTCGAGCCATGCATGGGTATCCCCCACATCATTATACCTGTTGCTCACATTTATACCTGCCACCAGGCTTTTATGACCATCGGCCACTACAACTTTGTGGTGTAGCCGGCGGCCAATATAAAACGACCTGCTTTTCAGCAAAGGCATAAAAAACCTGAAATGCACACCAGCCTTTTTCAGATAGCTGATAAACTCTTTGGACAAATGCTGGGAAGCATAGCCATCTACAAGCAGATATACCAACACGTTGCGCCGGGCGGCTCTTACCAGCGCATCAGCAACCATCATACCCGTCTCATCTTCGTCAAAAATGTAAGTATGGAGGTGCAGCGAATACCGGGCACCATCTGCTATTTGCTGTACCAATCTGAAATACTCAGCACCACCACGAATTACCTCAACCTTATTATGAACGGTAAAAACATCTTTGGGATTGGCAGCCATTAGCAGACAAGTGTTAACGCCGCAAAGGTACAGATAGAATCGCGGATGAGCACCTATCCCTGTTAAACAGAATATCTTAATGTATTATAAATCAGTTGCGCATACATCCACCCCGTGGCTAAAACAATTATCTTGCAACTAATTAAGCAGCAATGACAGAAAAGATAACCGGCATCATGGGCGCAATGCCCGAGGAAATAGCAGGCCTGCTGCCATTGCTCGTAAACAGGGAAGAAACCGTTGCCGGTATGCGCGTATACTATACCGGCCTGCTAAACGGCCGGAAGGTAGTAATAGTCTTCTCACGGTGGGGAAAGACTGCGGCAGCTGCAACAGTATCCGCATTGATACTGAAATTTGGTATTACAGAACTGATATTTACCGGGGTAGCCGGCGGCATACATAAAGACCTGCACATAGGGGACATAGTGGTAGCTACCCGCCTGATACAACACGATATGGACGCCCGGCCAATAATGCCGAGATACGAGATACCGCTGCTGGGAAAAACTTTTTTTGAATGCGACCCTATACTGGTAAGCCGGGCACAGAACGCCGTGAGCAATCTATTGGAAAACAACCACCTGCACGAAGTAATTACAAACGAAGAACTGCAAAGATTCAACATTACGCAACCGAAACTACATAGCGGCTGCGTGGCCAGTGGTGACAAATTCTTTTCTGCCGACGAAGATAAATTAGCGCTTACCACCGCGCTGCCGGATGTGCTGTGCGTGGAGATGGAAGGCGCGGCAGTAGCACAGCTATGCTACGAATACGAAATACCATTTGTGATCATCCGAACAATATCAGATGCCGCAGATAACAGCTCGGCTATTGACTTCCCCGAATTTATTAAAAGCATATCCAGCAAGTACTCGCAAAAGATAACCGGGATAATGCTGGCCTGACACTCTACTGCCGCTCCACCACCCGCCTAATGAGAAAACGTTAAAAAAATTAAAAAAGACAGCAAGCTATTTGTAATTACGAAAATATTCGTACGTTTGTTACGAAATAATTCGTAGATACACTAAAAGCAAATAAATGACCACCAATATTAAACCAACCGACAGCGAACTGGAAATACTGAACATACTGTGGGAAAAAGGACAGGCCACAGTGAGGGATGTACATGAAGAACTGGAAAAAAGCAAGGATGCCGGGTACACAACTACGCTGAAGCTGATGCAGATAATGCATGATAAAGGGCTGCTGAAACGGGATACAGCCAGCAAGAGCCATGTATATACGGCAAATGTATCGCAGGAGAAGACACAGGGGCAACTGGTAAAGCGAATGATTGACAACGTATTCAACGGATCGGCATCACAACTGGTAATGCAGGCGCTGGGTAACCATAAACCCAATGGCAAAGAACTGGAGGAAATAAGGAAGTACCTGGACGAGATGTCTAAAAAGAAATAATTATTGCTCAATAAAAAACTACTATCATGAACACGATATCCGTAGTAGCAGAAATGCTTTCTCACTCACTGGCCTGGGCCCTGCTATTCTCTCTATGGCAGGGAGCTATAATATACGGTCTGCTTTTTATGCTGGCAAAGGCACTGCCCGGCATCAGCAGCCGCGTAAAGTACTACCTGTCTATGTCTGCTTTTGCCGGCCTGTTCGTATGGTTTGCAGACACATGGGCGTCTCAGTACAGTCAGATAAAAGCCGACATGGCATACCTGCCCGCAATGACCGGTAGCGGCATGGAAAAAACCTTGTCGGCACATACGGTTGCTACCGCAGGAGGCCCGGCACTGCACACCCTGGCATCTGTATTGGAGCAAAACTGCTCAATAATAATGCTGCTGTACACAGCAGGACTAGGCCTTATGCTGGGGCGACTGATGCTAAATGTATGGCAGGTACGCCAATTGAGAACTGAAGGCGAACTGTTGCCGGACGCGGCATGGAATGAAGCTATTGCTAAATGGCGAAAGAAACTGAATATATCACGGGCGGTGACACTGAAAGTATCGGCACGAATAAACGTACCAATGATGCTGGGCGCGTTAAAACCCATAATACTAATGCCGATGGCAACGATCAACAACCTTACCACAGACGAAGTGGAAGCCATATTGCTGCATGAACTGGCGCACATAAAACGCCATGACTATCTGCTGAATATGCTACAGACCATTGGCGAAACCATACTATTCTTCAACCCGTTTGTTTGGCTGATATCAGCAGTTGTAAGAAAAGACAGGGAATTGTGCTGCGACGATATAGTGGTGGCTAACACAGCGAGTCCGCTATCCTACGCAAGGGCGCTGACCATGATAGCTGCAGGCAGCAACGAGCAGGCGGAAATGGCCATGGCGGCAACAGGCAGTAAAAATCAATTGTTTCACCGAATAAAAAGAATCATGGAAATGAAAAAAAGCAACATCAACTACAGCCGGCTGACCATAGCGGTAGCAGCCATCCTCGCTATCACATTTACGATAGCTGTATTTAGTTTCACACCATCTTTTGCGCAGAAAGCAAAGAAGAGCGGAACGCCGGACACTACCAGGAAAAGTGTCTATAAGTACAGAACAGTGACCATAGACGGAAACGGAAACAAAACCGAGGAAGAAGAAGTATCGGACAAACCAATAGAGCAAACGCACGGCAAGAAAGAAGTAACGCTTAGCTATGATGATGGCGATACCACCGGCGGAAAAAAGATAAAAAAGAAGGTGGTGATCATAAACAAAGAGGACGGCGATGACGAAGAAGGAATGAACGATGAAACCTATACCGCCGTGGAAAAAGCTATGGAAGATGTAGACAAGGAAATGAAAAATATAGACTGGGCAGCTATAAGCAAGGAGATGGACAAGAGCCTGCAGGAAGTACAAAAGAGCCTGCAGGAGGTGAACAAAGAGCTTCAGAACTCAAAAATGAATAAGAAAATAAATATAGAGGTAAAGAAGCGGCTGGAACAAAGTAAGTCTGCTATGGAAGACGCCCAGCGCCATATGAAGGAGCAGCATAAAACAATGAAAACAGAGGTAAGGATACAGAACGGAGGAGCCGGCGCTTATGCATACGCTAACACAGGTGAGGATAGCGACCATGACTATGAAGGCATGCTGGAACAGATGAGCAAGGATGGCCTCATAGACCTTAAGGGCAGCTATACCGTGCAAAAAGAAAATAATGAACTGTACATCAACGAAAAGAAACAACCGGCTGATATACTGGAAAAGTATAAGTCTTACCTGAATTCGAAATCGGTAACGGTAAAAGGATACAAGGGCAACCTGAAAATAACGGTAAAGGATTAGCATCAAAAAGTAGCTTCGTAAAAAGAGGGCTATAGCAACTTAGCCCGCAAACCTTCCCGCAACGGAAGGTTTGTTCGTTTTTAATGCGGGCAACTTAGAGTACATTTGCGGCAACTTTTCAGCCATGCCCAGATACGTACTGGAGGTAATGTATGACGGAACACAGTTTAACGGCTCGCAGATACAGGGAGAACAACCGACCGTGCAACTGGCTGTTAATAGGACGCTGAGCACACTGCTGCGCTCGGACGTGATCTCTTTTGGTGCCAGCAGAACAGATGAGGGAGTACACGCGCTGAGCAATTATTATCACTTTGATACAGAATATGAACTTGATTTTGACCTCAGGTACAAATGCAACGCGATACTGCCGCCAAGCATAGCAGTAAAACAAGTATACAGGGCAGCAGTCGACTTTAATGCCCGGTTTGCTGCTACCAGCAGGCGCTACCGGTACCGGATATACACGCACAGGGACCCTTTTTTGTATAACAGGGCATTATTTTATCCTTTCAAAACAGACAGGAAAATATTAGACCAAACCGCTTCTATCATCACCGAATATGAGCATTTTGAATCGTTTTCTAAGCGAAACGCGCAGTCCAGGACATTTATATGCAACATAAAGCAGTCTTACTGGGAACAGAACGGCGATGAGCTGCATTATGTAGTGGAGGCCAACAGGTTTCTGCGCGGTATGGTACGCGGACTGGTAGGCACGCAACTACATTTTGCAAGGGGAAAGAGCCCTGTTGAAGGGTTCAGAAATATCATAGAATGCAGGGATTGTACTAAAGCTTTTTTTGACGTAGCGGGGCACGGGCTGTATTTAGAACATATTAACTACCCGGCAGGAATGCTGCAAGCCATATAAGCCAACTACCAGCTGCCGCTGGCGCCACCACCGCCGAAATCACCACCACCAAAGCCACCAAAACCACCACTGCCACTGCTGCCGCCGCCCCAGCCGCCACCGCCGCCACCCAGCATATTGCCAAGCAGGAACCCTGTGCCAAAACCACGGCCGCTGATATAGTTACCGCCACCACGGCCGCCACCGCCACCACGGAACATCTTGAGAATGAAAATGATAAAAATAATGAGGATGATGACTGCGGAAAGGGGAATGTGTTTATCTTTTTCGGCTTTGTCGGCCTTATACTCCCCTTTTGTAGCAGAAATTATGGCATCGGCTGCTTTTAAAAACCCCTGGAAATAGAAATCACGTTTAAACGATGGCACCATCTCGTTGCGGATTATCTGCCCGCAGGTAAGATCGGTGAGCGCTCCTTCCAGCCCCCGGCCCGTAGATATATTGACCTTATGCTCCTGCAGCGAAGCCAGTACTACTACCCCATCGTTCTTACCGCTCTTACCCACACCCCAGGCCTTGCCAAGGCGGATGGCATAGTCTGATACATCGTAACTGCCAAGTGAGGTGATGGTAACAATGGTAATTTCTATAGACGTGGCCCTTTCAAAATCCTGCAACTTCTGCTCCAATTGAGCCTGCTCGCTGGCAGACATCATATTGGCAAAGTCATTCACCAGCCTGGGCGGGTTTGGCCTGTCGGGGAATACCTTATCGTCCGCGCTTACATACAACCCTGTCACAAGGAACAGCAAAGTGAATCCAAGCAGACGGAGGTTATTGATCATATGCCTCATCATTTCCCAAACACAATTTCGTCAGGCAATTCATTCTTCTTAATAGCAGGATCGTATGGAAAGTGCGTGGCCAGGGCAACACCGAGCTCGCGGATACAGTTACAAAGTCCCTCAGCTATTTCGTTTTTCTGTAAATGGCCGGTAAGCTTCGCGGCCGCCGCCTTCCAGAACAGCGGGCCACCAGCTTTCTCATATATGGCAGTATCCCCAAACAGGGCAAACTGCCTGTCATCCAGCGCCACGTATACTATAACAGCATTACGCGCCTGTGTCTTTTCCATCTGAAGGCTGGAAAAAAGTTCCTTTGCCCGCTCCATGGCATCCATATAGTTACAATTATGCTCTATGAATACCCGTATCTCGCCACTGGTCTTGCTTTCAGCCTCTTTGATACATGCCACTACCTGATCCTGCGCGTGCGGATCGAGCATTGGCTTTTTACCAAAAAGTGAGAACATAGCCATAATTAGAACTGTACTTTGGGCGCTTTCTCAGCACCTGCGTCTGCCTGGAATGACAACCTCTCTTTGAAGTGGAACATGCCGGCAAGAATGTTATTAGGGAAATTAGACACCCTTACATTAAAGTCTTTCACTGCCTTGTTGTAGTCGTCCCTGGCAGTTTTGATCCTGTTTTCAGTACCCTCCAGCTGATCCTGCAGGGATTTAAAATTTTCAGTGCCACGCAACTGGGGATACTGCTCAACGGCTACGTTAATGGCCATACGGGTAGCAGCCTGTGCTTCGGTGTTTGCTTTCTGAATGGCAGCAAGTTTTTCAGGAGTGAGGTCTTTGGCATCAACCTGCGCCAGGGTCTTCAAATTGCCTGAGCGGGCCATAGCCACCTGTATATAAGTCGATTTTTCAAAGTCAGCAGCACCTTTTACAGTAGCCACCAGGTTTGGTATAAGGTCAAGACGACGCTGATAGCTGCTCTGTATATCAGCCCATTTGTTATCAACATCCTTGCTGGCCGCATTCATGCCATTATAGCCGCAGCCTCCCCATAATACAAGTAACAGAACAATGCCTAAAGCAATATATAGTCCTTTCATTGTTTAAAATTTTTATCAAATGTAGTCCATGCGGGCTGAATTTTATATAAATAGTCGGCAAATACAGCCAAATTATCGGTAATTGTTCGGAAATATTATATGAACTATCTGTGTAAAACAAAGACAAACAAAACATCAACATTTATATATCTTGTATTTTTTTAACAGCTCCTTTAAAATAAATTACGAGGCAACCCTCTCTGTCATACAATATAGCGGCATAATACTATTTTTGCAGACAAATCAGCCGGATGTTAGCAGTACCATACGAAGCCACCCTGGCCTACGCACAAGGCCAGGACCATACAGACACATTATTTTCATACAGGGAGCGGTTCTTTTTTCCGCAGCATGAGGGTAAGGATGTCATATATATGTGTGGCAACTCACTGGGCCTGCAGCCCAGGAGTGTGGGGTACCTGATGGACAAAGAGCTACGCGACTGGGCTAAGTATGGTGTAGAAGGACATTTTAATGCAGCATATCCGTGGTTTTCTTATCATCATTTCTTCCTGGAAAGGCTTGGGAAAATAGTGGGTGCAAAGAAAGACGAGGTTGTGGCTATGAATACGCTCACGGTGAACCTGCACATGCTTATGCTGTCGTTCTACCGCCCGCAGGGCAAGCGATATAAAGTGCTGATGGAGGCCGGGGCGTTCCCATCTGATCAGCACGCCGTGGAAACACAGGTACGTATGCATGGCTATGACCCTGAAGATGCGATAATTGAGATCACACCCAAGGCAGGATCATACCTCATAGAGGATATAGATATTATCAATGCTATAAAAGAAGCGGGCGACAGCCTGGCTGTAGTGATGATAGGCGGGGTGAATTATTATACCGGCCAGTTCTTTGACCTGGAGCAAATCACCCATGCCGCGCACAGCGCGGGCGCATATGCCGGTTTCGACCTTGCGCATGCCGTGGGCAATATACCCCTGCAACTGCACGACTGGAATGTGGACTTTGCGTGCTGGTGCTCATATAAATACCTCAACTCAGGCCCCGGGGGCGTGGGCGGTATATATGTACATGAGCGGTATGGCAATGACCCCACATTTTTCCGCCTGGGTGGCTGGTGGGGCAATGAAGAGAAGACCCGCTTCAAAATGGAAAAAGGGTTTGTGCCGCAGAAAGGGGCCGCAAGCTGGCAGATGAGTAATGCCCCGGTGTTCAATATGGTTGCCCACAATGCCTCACTCGATATCTTTGACAAGGCAGGGATGCAGCAACTACGCAAAAAAAGCGTAATGATGACCGGCTATATGGAATACCTGCTGAAACAACTGACGAAACTTCCGTTTGAGATCATAACACCGGCCGAGCCTGAGCGGCGCGGATGCCAGCTCTCATTGCTTTTTGCCGAGCGTGGCCGTGACGTGTTTGAGGCGCTCACAAAAAATGGTGTTGTGGCTGATTGGCGGGAACCCAATGTGATACGGATAGCACCGGTGCCATTGTACAATACTTTTGAGGACTGCTACCGGTTTTACGAAATTCTGGGTGCCCTGTAAGCTGCCTGCCCCGGCATTATCTCAGATAATAAGATATTAAAGACTCCTGCCCGCATCAGCGATCATGGAAAATTCGTCGTACACCATTTTAGATACGCTGCTTACCACTTTTGTGAGATCGGTAGGGTTAGTACCCTTTGTTGTTACAGTAAGAACATACGGCCTGTTTTGTATGTAGAAAACGCCTGACTCATGTATCTCATGCACACCAATACGATTATCGCCCCACTCCCCGAACTTGTGCGCTACCCGCACGGATGCCGGTATATCTTTGAGGAACCCGTTTTTAAAATCGCATTGGCTCAGTAGCTCCATTGCGTATTCAGAGTTGTCCCTCGACAGATATGTGGCGTAATACAGCACAATAAAGAACTCTGAGATATTTTTTGCTGAAATGGTGTAGTTCCTGTCTGTCACATCGGGCTCGGGCATATTCAGGTCTGTAAAAGTCCGGATGAAATTCTTTATATCCACATTTTCATTAAGCAACCTTGTTGCGTTATTGTCAGAATAAGCGATCATATAACGCAGAAGCCCCTTTACCGAATAAGTATTTCCTTTTTCAATCGCCTTTGATGTGAAAGTCTGAACCGGAACACCCTCAGCATCTGCAAATAATATTCTTTTGTGCAGCAAGTTCATATCAGATTCAGACTGTTTAAGGTAAGTCATCATCATCGGCACCTTGATTAAAGAACCGGGATTGCATTGTTCGTTTGGGTTAATATACATCCACCTGCCATCGTTGAGGCTATAGAGGTATACTGAGGCAGATGAGAGCAGGCCTGACCGCTGATTATCAGTAAGCAAGTTCTCTATGCGGGTCTTAAGTGAAGAGTATACCGGTGATTCGGCAGACTGATTGGCTTTGAGTAAAGGCTGTATCAATTCGTATCCTTTCTGGCTGGTGTAGCTATAGGCACAATTATCGCCGACTGCGGTAGCAGGTTGATTTGCAGTAACTTGTGATGCCATGGCCGTCATAGACGAGGCCCCTTTATGATAAAAGAAATAGTAAGCCAGGCAGCCAAAAATAACGATAGATATTATGTAGGATAGGTGGATTCGTAGGTTTGACATGCGAAATCTTATATGGTTTCGACTTGTAAATTACCGAAAAAATTCTATGTTAAAAACAAAATCAAATATTTATTTTTCTATATAGCATATATCGTTACATTCTTTCAAGTAGCAAACCGGAAAAAAACACTTTTGAAATTGATTATTAGCGAATTACAGTAGAAAGGCATAAAATTTTCATTATTATTGTATCTACATCTAATTCCTGACATGAATTATAAAAAATATTATTACATAATATTTTTTTTGCTTACACCACTGAGCATGATGGGGCAGGTAAAACAATACCAGCTTAAAGGCCAGATACGGATCAAGAACGGAAAAACATACCCGTACCAAATTACACTCAATATAAAAGGCAATACGGTTACAGGAACTTCTGCCACTAAACTGGATGATGGCTCGGAACCAAAAACGAGGATCACAGGCACGATAAACAAAGCGCAGAAAACACTTTCATTCAGTGAAAACACAATGGGGGGCGGTCAGCAGGGCCTGATCAGTTGTTTTGTGACCGCTACACTGGCGCTGAAAAAGACGGGTAATACATACGTTTTGAAAGGTGATTTTAAAGGCAGAGACTATGATTTTATGTATTGCGCCGAAGGCAATATTGAGATGGGTGCTTCCGCCGGCCTTAATGAATTATTCAATATAGACACAACTAAGCTACTGGCAAAGACAAAACAAATTACCGCTGAGCAACAGAAACAGGAGCGGGCAAAACAAGCGCATATCCGCCAAAACCAGGCCAATGCTGAAAACAGCGATGCCAATACCACAAAGGAGCAGAGCACGGGCAAAGAGCATACTGACAACCGGGAACACCCTGATAGAGAACAGACCATGGAAACATCTGAGGTGTCGGAACGCGAGAGTATATATGAGATCACAGCGGGGGTTGTCAAACAGTTTGAATGGCGAACAGACTCATGCATCATTGAGCTTTTTGACGGCGGAGTGATAGACGGCGACGAGATAACACTGGTATTTAATGACGATGAAATATTGCAGCGGTACACACTCACAAAAAAACGAAAACGAATGAGCCTTTACTTGAGTAAAAAGGTAAACACCATTTCTATTATCGCTGACAAAGAAGGATATATACCACCTAATACCGCTGACATAGTATTATATGATGGTCACACACGGTACAGGATAGAAGCATATAATAACATTGGTGAAAGTGCGACCATAAAAATATACACCGCCAGGTAGCGGCTGAAACTATGCGGTAAACACCTACCTTTGCGCCACTTTTTATGCCTATATTCAGGGATATCAGACATTTGCCGGAGTTTCATAAAGCTGTGATCACAGCGGGCACCTTCGATGGCGTACATGAGGGCCACAAAGTGATATTGCAGGAGGTAGTGCGTCACGCGCAGGCCGTAGGCGGGGAAAGTGTGTTGCTGACCTTTGAACCGCACCCGAGAAAACTGCTTTTCCCCAACCAGCCACTAGGCATTATTACCCCACTGGAACAAAAGCTGAAACTGATAACGGATGCGGGTATCCAACACATAGTGGTAGTGCCCTTTACCCGTGAATTTGCCGGCCTAAGCGCCAAAGCCTATATAGAGGATTTTATGGTGAACATTTTTCACCCGTATAGCATCATCATTGGCTACGATCACAGATTTGGCAACGACCGGAAAGGCGACCTGAAACTGCTGGAACAGTTTGCCCCCGCCTGCGGGTATCAACTGATAGAGATACCACCACAATTGATAGATGAGGCAACAGTAAGCTCCACCAAAATAAGGAAGGCGATCACAGAAGGGCGCATGGAAGACGCAAGCCATATGCTGGGCAGGCATTATTCGCTGGAGGGCACAGTAGTACACGGCAATAAACTGGGAAGAACGCTGGGCTACCCTACCGCAAACATCAGCCCGGCAGATGCAGACCAGATAATACCGGCAAACGGAATATATGCCATCTATGCCACCCACAGCGGTTCCAGGTACGGCGGCATGCTGAGTATAGGATATAACCCCACAGTAACTGACAAAAAAGAGCTGCGTATAGAGGCCAACCTCTTTAACTTTGACAAAGATATCTACGGTGATACCATCGAGATCATTTTTGTACAAAAAATAAGGAACGAAGAAAAATTCGGTTCACTTGAAGACCTGACTGCGCAACTGCACCGGGATAAAGAAATGGTGCAGCAAATACTCAAATAATTACTCTTGTTTTCCCCGGCAAAACACACTTATTTTTTCGCATCCATTTCCAGAAATACCGGGCAATGGTCTGAATGCATTACATCAGGCAGTATCTCCGCGTGTTTCAGCATTTTTTTCAATGGCTCTGTGACATTGATATAATCAATACGCCAGCCCTTGTTATTGGCTCGGGCACCCGCAAACTGGCTCCACCATGTGTATTGGTGCGGCTGCTGGTTAAACACCCTGAATGTATCCACAAAACCATTTTCGAACAGTTTGTCCATCCAGGCGCGTTCTTCGGGCAGGAACCCTGTATAGTTCTTATTGCGCACAGGGTCATGGATATCTATTGCTTTGTGGCAGATATTATAATCGCCGCAAATGATGAGTTTCGGCCTTGATTTGCGCAGGTCAGAGATATAGTCAAAGAACTCATCGAGCCATTGATACTTGTATGTCTGCCTGTCTTCACCACTTGTCCCGCTTGGAAAATATGCATTCACCAGGGTTATTTTCCCAAAGTCGGCGCGAATAACACGGCCCTCATAATCGCTTTGCTCCAGCCCGTTGCCTATAACAACATTGTCGGGCTTTATCTTAGTGAGTATGGCCACCCCGCTATAGCCTTTTTTCTGGGCTGAGAAAGATAATATATCGTATCCGGCAGCCCTTATATCCGCTTCCGGCACATCTTCTTTGTTGGCTTTAATTTCCTGCAGGCAAATAATATCTGCCGGATCTGTTTTGAGCCAGTCAATAAATCCTTTTTTTACAGCGGCCCTTATGCCGTTTACATTGTATGTGATGATACGCATATCAGATCTTGGTTGGAGGATGTGAAAATAGGAAAAATAGCGTAAAAAACAGGTCAAAATAACCCTTCATCGGCCATGCTCAGGTAGTCATTACCGGCTATTATGAGATGGTCAACAAGTGCTATGTCCATCATAGCGGCAGATTCCTTTAATCTCGTGGTAAGTTTCTTGTCGGCTTCGCTTGGCGCCTTGTTTCCGGATGGGTGGTTGTGGGCAACAATGAGCCGGCTGGCATTATATAACAAGGCATTTTTAAGTATCATGCGTGTATCTGCTACTGTGCCCGAAAGCCCTCCGCTGCTTATTTTTTCTTCCCTCACGAGTTTGCCTGCATGGTTGAGATAAAGTACATAAAATACCTCATGGTTAAGGTCTTGTAAATGCGGCATAATGATACGGGCAGCCTGCGAGCTCATGGTAATGTTCACCCGCTCGGGCGCGTCGCTTACCTGGCGGCGGCGGCCGAGCTCCAATGCGGCACAGATAGTTATTGCCCGCGCCTCCCCTATTCCTTTTATCTTTTTCAGCTCCTGTATATTCAGCCGCCCCATTTCCCTGAGGTTCTCGTCAACAAGCTTCAGAACATCCCGGGCTACATCCAGTGCCGACCGCTGAAGTGTGCCGCTGGATATGAGTATAGCCAATAATTCGGCATCGGTCAAAGCTTCCGCGCCCTTCTGTACCATTTTCTCACGCGGCCGCTCCTGCGCCGACCATGTTTTTATACTATTGGATACCGTCATAGAGGATGAAATTACATGAAATTCCGAATCAGGAAAAACAGCATATAAGAAAATACTGTTCCGTTATCAACAGACACTATCGGCACAGATGATGCAATTGTGCGTACTGGCTATTAACTTCGCCGGATAAAATCGTTAACCGGTGAACAAAAGCTATACTTATGTGCCCTACAAGGCAACAGGTTATTTTTCGCAGCTTGTTACCGATTACATTGACCAGAACGCCCATATCAGGCCTTTTTACACTTATGCCCCTGATAGCGAAGGTATAAAGCAAGCGATAGCGGAAAGAAAAAAGTACCCGGTAGACCGCGCACTGCTGGTAGCCACACTCACCCGGCAATACGAAAAGCTGGCTCCCAATGCCGGAACCGCAGAAAACATCCGGGCGCTGCTGAGTGAGGACACATTTACAATATGTACAGCCCACCAGCCCAACCTGCTGACCGGCTACCTTTACTTTGTTTATAAGATATTGCATGCCATAAAACTGGCAGAAGAGCTCAATGATCTCTATCCACAAAAGCATTTTGTACCGGTATACTACATGGGCAGCGAGGATAATGACATAGAGGAATTAGGGACATTCAGGTTCATGGGCGAAAAATATGTGTGGGATGGCGACGGGCAACCCGGAGCCGTAGGAAGAATGAGCACAAAAGGGCTAAAAAAAATACTGGATACGCTCTTCAGGTCATTCGGGCCGCCCGGTGCAGCATGTGACGAACTCATTTCAATATTCACCAATGCATACCTGCATCACAACAACGTAGCAGACGCAACGCAGTACCTTGTACATGAACTTTTCGGGCAGTATGGGCTTATCGTTTTAAACCCTGATGATCAGGAGTTGAAAAAAACGTTTGCGCCGGTGATGAGCGATGAGTTATTACACCGGAATTCTGCCCGGATAGTGAACGCGACAATAGAACAACTGGCAGCCAACTATAAAATACAGGCCAATCCACGCGACATAAACCTCTTCTACCTAGACAATGGCCTAAGAGAACGCATAGAACAGGATGGGAATGAATGGCGTGTGCTGAATGCAGATATTAGATGGACGAAGGACGGTATGCTGAAGGAGGTAGAGAACAACCCCGGACGGTTCAGCCCTAATGTGATACTGCGGGGATTATACCAGGAAACTATATTACCCGATGTAGTGTTTATCGGTGGAGGCGCTGAAGTGGCCTACTGGATGCAATTGAAAGCACTGTTCGGGCATTATGGTGTATTCCTTCCCTGTATTTACCTGAGACAATCGGTAATGTGGGTAAGCGATGCAGCCTCAAAACTTAGGGAGCAGCTGAACCTGGGCGTAAGTGACCTGTTCAAACCTGGTATTGAACTGACAAAAGAATACCTGGTGCGGCATACAAGCCATGAACTCCATACCGGCAATGAAGAACAGCGCATAGCAGCTATTTTTGGAGAGTTGAAGAAGAAGGCAACAGAAGTAGATAAGTCGCTGGCTGCCGCGGCAGATGCCGCACTGGCAAAAATGAAGCGCCAATTATCGGTATTGGAAACAAAGATGCTGCGCGCGGAGAAAAGAAAAAAGCAGACTGAAGTGCTGCGTATAGAAAAACTGAAAGCGGCCCTATTCCCGGGCAATAGCCTCCAGGAACGCGTGGACAATTTTTCTGAATATTACCTCGAATACGGGCGTGACTTTTTTGATACCGTGAAGGAAGGCATCAGGCCTATGGAAAATAACTTCCTGGTAATTGAGTAATGGATATATATACCTTTGTACAAATAAACAGATGAAACGAGGACTATTACTATCGTTATTGATAATGCTACCGGTGACAACAATGTTTTTTGTGCGCTGCGACAAAAAAAGTACAACCACGGCAGTGTACCCTAATGACTGCGCGCACCTGCTGGCCGGCGCATACCTGGGCAGCGATTATTGTAATACCTCCGGCCAGCCGACCTATCCGTGTACTGTAACAGCAATTGACTCTACAAACGTGACATTCAGCAACCTGGGAGGCGTTACCGTCACCGCCGTCCTCAACTGCAGTAATAACACCATCAATATCCCTACCCAATCATTCGCGGGCAACTTCTCTATATCAGGAAATGGCACCTATACTGCCAACCGTATCATTATATACTGGAGCGGGCTATCGCTTGGAATTCCTTTTAACTGTAACACTACTTTTACTAAATAACTCAGTCCAGCAGGTCTTTGTAGCTCATAACCCGGTAAGTGGTGGTAGTATCAAACCGGAAATAATACCGGTCAATAGCATTTACAGAACGTTTTTCCCAACAACCGAGTAATGTATCTGCTCCCGTGTTCTGAGCACCCGGTAACTGACCTGCGTCAAGGAAGATAAAGGTGCGTTGCGGCGATTGGCCCTTTAGCCGGGAAAGTATCATACTTTCTGCCGGTGCGCCCCAGTTCATGATAAGTGTACTATCAGCTACCCGAGCCGGCCCGGCAATGATCACCTTTGAAATACTTTTTGCATCCATTCTATTCAGCATATTGTCAAGCAGTGCTACCCTGGCTGTAAAAATGGGGGAAGCATTATATATATACACCAGCCTGACCGAAAAAATAAGCGCAACCACCAACACCGCGTAACCCATTCTGAGCCTGGGTAATGCATAGCATACAAAGGGGGCGCAGCAAATAACGGAAAGGGGCATGTACTCACTCTCGATATAAAAACGATAAGCAGCCGGGTCTTTGAACGCGATACAGACCAGCAAAATGTATACGGCAGCAAATAAAATGGTGAGCATAAACAAAACAAACCGCTTCTGCCAAACAAGGGACACAAGACCTGCAAAAAACACAAGGGTAAACAGCCAGTAGTCACGGTGGCAACTGACAACAAAAAACCGGAACTGCGGGGACCCAACCAATGACCTTAAATGACTAAGTTCAAACCCGGTTACCATTTCAAGTTTTGTGCCATCGTAGCCATGCTGCCGGCCCTGGAAAAATTTCAGAAAGCAGATCAGCAGTAAAATGCCTGAATAGAGCAGCGACTGCCTGCGGGTAAACGGCCACGAAATATTCCCCATCCAAAAGAATAACCAAAGGAATACCGCAATGATCATAATGAGCGGATGCGTCCAGATGGCAAGCGAAAAAAGGATGAAAAAAACAGGAACGATGTATAACGTGGAGCGTTTCATTGTGCCCATATGCAAAATAACCGCAAACGCCAGCATCAGCCAGGCCATGCCCTGGTGCACCTCGTTATTGGGCCAGTAAAACGTGTCGCTGACAAACAATGTGAGGTACAGGCCAAACAAAATAGCCAATGTATTATTGCGGTACCTGAAAAGTACCATTAAACTCACAAAAAGATAAAACAGGTAAAAACATGCCGAATACAAAACGACCAGCAATCTGAACGGCAAATGCAATTTACTACCCGCCAAAGGAAATAACTGCGTTATAAATGAGCCGTACCTATGCTCCTCTATGTGAAAGGCACCATCATTGATAACGCGGAAGAATACATGGGGCGCATCTATAAAAAGCATCCTTTCTTTATAGAAAATTACTGCGCCGGCAAGCAGCATGGTTATAAGCAGCGGCACCAGCATGGCGGCACGCTCTGTTACAACTTTATCCTGTATAGTTCCGATAACTTTACCCGGCATAGGGTGTAAATGTAAAAATTATATGCCGAGATAGTTGACTGGTATACAAACAACAGGCGCAATAAAAATGTAAAAAGCTATATAGATAATGCGTGGTTATTGTGTAGTATATTTGCAAAAACATCGCAGATATGAAACGTACTATCTTCTCAACATGCCTGGCCGCCATTATGGCATTTTCTGTAAATGCCGGTGCGCAGGTACCGGTGGTATCAAAGGTGACCAAAGTACTACCAAAGCTGACCCTCGGCATAAAGGCCGGCGCTAATATGCAGCAGCTTACTGGAGGTACCTGGGAGCAAAAACTCAATACCGGGTTTATAGGCGGGGCATTTGTAGGTGTTACAAAAAAGAAGATCGGGGTACAAGGCGAGATACTGGTAAAATCAGCCAAATTTGATTTCAATTCTTCTATCGGTTCCGCTTCGGTAAATGCTATGTACTTAGATGTTCCTGTTTTGTTTGAATACAAGATCGTAAAGCGGCTGTGGGTGCAATTAGGCCCCCAATTCAGTACTATGCTTTCGGCCAAGCAAAGCAGCACGGACGTGAAAAATGCCTTTAATACAACAGACTTCTCAGGGGTCTTAGGCCTGCAGGTCAACTTGCCACTGCATTTTACGGTGGGGGCACGGTATATACTTGGCGTTACAGACGTTAACAATGAGACTGTGACAGGTACTAAGGAAGCCTGGAACAACCGCTCTATACAATTGTATTTAGGCTACCGGATCCTTTAAGGCAGGTATTCATATAATAATTTTAAACACCTACGATCTTGACAAGGATAACAACTTTTATTGCTTTAGTACTATTATTGATCAGCACCGGGAATACCAACGGGCAACTGTTTACCGGTAACGGCAAAGACACTACGCAGCCATTAATAGGGTTTGGGCTGAAAGCCGGCGCAAATGTCCAGACCATCTCGGGCGATATATGGGATCACGGGTCACAGGCCGGGTGGATAGGCGGCTTTTTCGCGCGTATGTATAAGAATAAGATAGGTGGACGGGTAGAAGTGCTCTTTAGTGGTGGAAAAATATCATCGCCTGTTATCACAGACTCAGCGGGTAATAAAGGCGATTTCCGCACCACGCGCCTTGAGATACCGCTGATGGTTGAGTATAGTATTATTCCTAAACTTGCTGTCACCGCAGGGGTGCAATACAGCAACCTGCTCACCGTAGAGAACCTCACAGATATATCCGGCGACATAAAAAAGATATTCAAACAGGGTGAGTTCTCGGCCATTGCGGGCCTTGAGTATAAACTGCCATGGCATATTTCCATAGGTGGCCGGTACCGGTATGGCCTTAGCAATATTAACAATGAGACCATTTCGGGCATGCCGGGTTCATGGTCTACACAGGCATTTCAACTATTTGTGTGTTATACAATAAAATAGCACGCGGGGTACCCGCGCAGCTCAGCGTTCAGAAAAGCCGGACGATACTCAATATTAACACCGAAAACAGAAGGAAATTATCAGGGGATCATTGAAGATACCGACAAGTGATTGGGACAGCCGTACTTTTTTGAGCCGGTGCATGAAGCAACAAGCACAACGAAAATAATAGCTGCGATGGGTATGATACGCCGGAATTTTGAAAATAGCTGCATACGTAGTTGTTATAAATAGTAAAAAGCTCGATTAACTTTGTACGAAGTTAGGAAAAAAACATGAAAAACATTCATTTTATAGCTATAGGCGGGGCTATAATGCATCAGTTGGCCCTTGCCCTTTTGCGGCAAGGTTATGTAGTAACAGGCAGCGACGATGAGATAACAGACCCCGCAAAAGGTAACCTTAGTGCCGCGGGAATATTGCCGCAGCAGTTTGGCTGGCATCCCGAAAAGATCAGCAGCAACCTCGACGCTGTTGTGCTGGGTATGCATGCCAAGGCAGACAATCCCGAACTGGTTGCCGCAAAAAAAATAGGCATACCTATATACTCATTCCCGCAATATGTGTATGAGGTAAGCAAGGATAAAAAAAGAGTAGTGGTAGCCGGAAGCCACGGTAAGACAACGATCACTTCTATGATCATGCATATACTAAAGCATGAGGGCATGGCATTTGATTACCTTGTTGGCGCACGGGTGGCTGGTTTCGACCAATCGGTGCAGCTTACAGACGCACCGGTCATTGTGCTGGAGGGCGATGAATACCCGGCATCGGTAGAGGAAAAGCGGCCTAAGATATTCTTTTATCATCCGCACATCAGTGTATTAAGCGGCATTGCATGGGATCACATCAACGTATTCCCTACTTATGATATCTATTTCAACCAGTTTGAGCAATACCTGGCAGGCATGAACGCCGGCACACATGTGTTTTACAACAATGAAGACAGCGAAGTACAACGTGTGATCGCGACTTCAGGCAGCCATTTAACCACCCTGCCGTACCAGACCCCGCCATTTCATTATGAAGATGGCTTCCCGGTATTGGATACGGCGGGAGGGCCGGTTAAGGTTTCTGTTTTCGGGCGGCACAACTTACTGAATATGCAGGCCGCTATAGATGTGTGTATGACACTGGGAGTACCCGAAAAGAACTGTTATGATGCTATAGCATCGTTTGGCGGCGCGGCCAGGAGGCTGGAAAAAGTAAAGGAAGAAAAAAACCTGCTGGTATACCGCGACTTTGCGCATGCACCCAGCAAACTAAGAGCAACGCTGAACGCTGTGAGGGAAGCATACCCGGCACACCACCTTGTTGCATGCTTTGAGCTGCATACATTCAGCAGCCTCAACGAGCAATTTCTGTCGGAGTACGCGCACAGTATGGACGCGGCAGACGATGCTATCGTTTACTTTAGCCATCACGCGCTGGATTTAAAAGGCCTGCCCCACCTGGACACAGACACCGTAAAAAAATACTTTGCCCGTAACGATATTCACATCACAGATGAAAAGCAGCAACTGGAGGAAATGGTGAAGAAAATTGTTTCGGATAAGACAAAAGCAAACTCATCGGAAGAAAGACCTGTCTTTTTATTGTTAATGAGCTCGGGAACATTTGATGGAATTGACTGGAATACTGTAAGTTCGCAATAGATAAACACACATGGCACAACTAACATTAAAAAGACCCATTATTTTCTTCGACCTTGAAACAACAGGTACAGACCCGGCCAAAGACCGGATAGTAGAACTGGCGCTGGTAAAGCTGATGCCGGACGGGAAACGGGATAAATACACTAAACGTATCAACCCCGGTATACCTATACCACCTGAAGTAACCCTGATACACGGCATCTCTGATGAGGATGTAAAGGATTGTCCTTCGTTCAAACAGATAGCCAATACATTATATGACTGGATGCGCGGCTGCGATCTGGGCGGCTACAACTCAAGTAAATTTGACCTGCCGCTGCTGGCCGAGGAATTCCTGAGAGCAGGCGTAAATGTGGACTTTACCGAGCGCAATATGGTGGACGTACAGCAGATATTTTTTAAAATGGAAGCCCGTACGCTCAGCGCTGCATATAATTTTTACTGCAATAAGACGCTTGAAAACGCGCATAGCGCCGAAGCAGATATTAACGCCACTATAGAAGTGCTGGAGGCGCAACTGGAGCGGTACAACAATATTGGATCAGACGTGCCTACCCTGCACCAGTTTACCCATACTGATGAATATGTAGACTATGCGCGCCGCATTATTCTCAAAGATGGACAGCCGGTCTTTAACTTCGGGAAGCATAAAGGACGGAAAGTGGAGGACATCTTTACCTCCGAGCCACAGTATTATGACTGGATGATGCAGGCAGATTTCTCACTGCACACCAAGCAGAAAATATCTGAAATACTGAACAGGATGAAGCTGAAGAAGGCCGGGCTGAAATAGCAATATCCTTAAAATGGGCACAAATTCCTGCTAGGGAATATTTAACCAAAACTTTAGCAAACAATTTTAAAATAAATCATTACAATATCATTATTTTGCCACATAATTCTTACGCCTGATTGAAGAAGCTCGTTATCATACCAACCTATAATGAAAAAGAAAATATAGAGAATATTACCCGGAAGGTGTTTTCATTGCCCGGCGATTTTCATTTGTTGGTAGTTGATGACGGCTCACCCGACGGCACCGCCAATATCGTAAAGAGGTTGCAGCAGGAATTTGGCGACAGACTCTTCATACTGGAACGAAGCGGCAAGCTGGGGCTGGGTACCGCGTATATCGCCGGATTTAAATGGGCGCTGCAAAGGGATTACGAATATGTGTTTGAGATGGACGCTGACTTTTCTCATGACCCTGAAGACCTGAACCGCCTGTATGATGCCTGCGCCAAAGGTGCCGACGTGGTAGTAGGATCCCGTTATACTAAAGGAGGACGTGTAGTAAATTGGCCCTGGGACCGGATATTCATATCCAAAGGCGGAGCGCTGTATACCAAAATGATCCTGTGGATGCCGGTAAACGATCCTACCGCCGGTTTTGTATGCTATAGCAGAAAGGTGCTGTCCACAATACCGCTTGATGAAGTTCACTTTGTAGGATACGCCTTCCAGATAGAAATGAAATACCGCGCGTGGAAGCTGGGATTCAAAATAGAAGAAGTACCAATAACGTTCAAAGACCGCAAAGAAGGCGTATCTAAAATGACCAGCGGCATCGTAAAGGAAGCGATGTACGGCGTATGGAAGATGCGCGGATTTTAATTTTATCCCTCAGTAGCGCTGTTTCATAAGACTATATTGGCTTGCTTAATACCGCTGCGGTGGCCGGCCCCTCAGAGAATAAAAGATCGAGTATGCTAAGGTCCGGCTGAAAGCCCACCCTGTCTTCAAAAACCTGGTAATATACCGGCACAGCATCTGCCGGATATTTCGCTTGCCTTATATCAACGAACCCTTCCGGGTAATTTTTAATGTACCTGTCCGTTTCCTTTATCTCAAATTTCACTTTTATCTGCCCCGACACCCACAGCAGCGCCGCTTTATTAAAATCTGTCAGCAAATGAAAATCCCTTTCAAATAAAGTCTTTAGGCCGGGCTCATAATGCCCGAAATAAGGTGACCTGTTATATACAGATACAAGGGTACGCCAGTGTTGCTGTTGCCATTGGGCATCGTTATGTATCTCCACATCGCCCATCGCCGTTCGCTGGTCCCGTCCGTTTTCCAGCGGCACTGTAAGCAGTATCGGGTTGTTGGAGCCGGATATCCGGTACCTGTTGCGATAGCTCATTTTCTGAAAATGCTCCGCTTTGTCCAGCACTACAACATCTGCGCTGACAGCGTGCATCCACCAACTGATACAGGGAAATGAAAGAAAAGGTGATATAAGCTGCATGGAACAGCAAAAGTAGAACAAATCATTCTGAAGGCAGAGGCGTTATTTAACAACATTGAAGGATGGCATTAGGCGGTTGGTATATATATTTGTGAAAACTTCTTTGATGATATATAGGTTTACAATATGCCTGCTTATGGTTTTGTGTTCGCTAAGGCTACTGGCTATTGATGCCGTTGTATCTCACACCATCTTCTACAAGCCGGACCAGGCAAATACCGGGAAATTAATGCCCTCTCTAGAAATATACTGGCGGGTAAGCCCCAATACCCTGCACTATGTAACCAATGATGATAAAAAAATAGTTGGCAACATAAAGACAGATATTCTGCTGAGCAATGAACAGGGACTGATAAAAGAGGAGCATTATATTCTGCAGACAGTACCTGTGGCCAACCTTGGCGAACTGGTACAGCATAATATCATTGAGCTAAAAAAATACTCGCTCCTCGCCGGTAAAATAAAAATAAGGTTGTTGCTTACAGATATGGCCGACAGTGTAAACCGGTACATATACAGGGACAGTTTTAATATACCCCCCGCGCCCGAACAAACCTTTTACAGCAGCACAGAATTACTAGATACCGTTTTTGAGACCCCATCACAAACTATCTTTACCAAAAACGGGAAACAGCAGGTACCTGTGTGCGTAAACTTTATTGACGACGGCATTAACACGCTGCGATACTATACAGAATTGTATAAAACAGATAAATTAGACACCGCAGACTTTCCGCTAACACAGAAGGTGGTCATATCCAAAAACAAGAATGAGGGCTACTACGATAATTTTATTTTTAAAGACACCATAGCCAAACCCGCAGCCTTTACCGCGGCGTCAGGAGTGTTCCATATCTCATCGTTGCCTTCGGGCAACTATTACGTTGTTACGACCCTGGAAAGCAAAGGACATGAGCAGATAGCATCGCAAAGCTACTTTTTCCAGCGCCTGAACAAGCATCCGTATATAGACACAACGCATTCTACAACCGCAATATCCGATACAGGAATAGAAAACGTCACTGTGCTGAATCTGAAAAAGACTTTTGTGGCAAAATATTCGCTTGCCCAGATAAGGTCTATCTTAAAAATGCTGCTGCCATTCTGCGAACCAATGGCGGTACAAACGATAAATGGCTTCCTTAAAAAGCCCGACGAAATGTATATGCGCTATTTTGTCTACAACTATTTCGCGACAATAAATAAAGATGACCCGGGCGCTGCGTGGAAAACCTTTTCTAAAAAAATTACAGAAGTAAATAAGCTCTTTAACACCAGCAGCACACCGGGCTATGAAACCGACCGCGGATACATATACCTGAGATACGGCGCGCCTACAGAGATAGTGACCGAAGAGAACGAGCAAGGCACCCTACCCTATGAAGTATGGCAGTACAATGTACTGACCCAGCTAAACCATAAAGAAGTACCCAACGCCTTCTTCCTGTTTTATAAACCAAACCAGATGATATCAGATTACCGCCTGCTGCATTCTACAGTAACAGGTGAGATACAGAACAGCCAATGGCGGAATGTATTGTACAATAGCCAAGGCAGCGGCCAGGACTATTCAGGTAACCGGGTGGAACAGATGTTAGGTGATAAGTAGCATTACGACGGATCATCTGCCGCATCTTTGCCGTGCTTGGAGTCTGCCCATATATTTTCTATGTTCCAGACCAGTTGTTTCTGAAAAGCCTCTTGCCGTTCAGGGCAGTTTTCCAGCGCGCATAGCTTGCACTGGTAGGGTTTGCACCCGTCTATATGAATAAACAACTCAACATTATTATCAAAATGAGACCTGATCAGGCTTTCCAGTTTATGTATCTCACGGTCGGCATCAGCTACCTGGTAATACCAGGGCAATGTCATATGCGCGTCCACATGCATCAGGTTGCCGTACTGTATCACCCGTAGATTGTGGAGGTCTACCCACTGCGCCTCACGCTGCATCTGCAGCAGGTCTATCACCTTCTTCAGCAGGTTCATATCCATCTCATCCATGATGCCCGATACTGAGCGGCGCAGCACCTTATAGCCCGTGATCATAATAATGACCGCGAAACAAAGGGCCACAACACTATCCAGCCACTGCCATTTATTTTGTGTGAAGTATATAAGTGTAAGGCCGGTTATTATGGCTACCGTCGAATAAGCATCTGTCTGCAGGTGCTTGCCGGCAGAGACCAGGATCAGCGATTTGTTCTTTTCGCCCTGGTGCTCGGCATACCTGCCGGCAAGGTAGTTGACACCACCTGCAATAGCTACAATAAGCAACCCCATATCCAGGCGTTCCAGTTCGTGAGGTGTGATAAGATGCTGAACAGCCTCAAAAACTATTACCACTCCGGCTACAATTATCAGCGTTCCCTCCACCGCAGAGGAAAGAAATTCTGCTTTGCCGTGCCCGTAAGGGTGATTGGTGTCCCGGGGCCTTGCCGCCAGCACTATACTATACAAGCCAAGGAAACCGGCAGCCATATTTACAATACCTTCCAGCGCGTCCGTGAGCACTGTTACTGAATGAGTTATATACCATGCCAGTATCTTGCCAAGGAAAAGTACAACAGACAGGATGGCTATATTTCGCTGGATGGTTATTGGCCTCATAATGGTCGTGAGTGCGTAAAGATAGTATTTATTCACCTTCGCAGCCATAACAAACGAATGCCATACATGCTAGTCATCTATGCGGCATTATTCATTGTTTAAACTAAAATAGACTAATTTTGAAAAAATTTTGGTTATGAAAACAAGTATGTTCCTTACGGCAGCCACATGCGCTGCATTTTTCATTACCTCATGCGGTAACAATGCCGGCAATGAGAAAAAAGATAATGCCGACAGTACAAAGCCGGTACAGATGGCTGCCGTAAGCATAGGCAGCGTCACCCCGTCGCCTGACTTTCCTAATGCATCGCTGGGCATGGGTGCGGTAAAAACCGAGAAGGCAGGCAATGATTCTACTAAGGTAACCTTCAATTTTGATGTGAAAAACTACGAACTGAAGCTGCAAACCTCTGATAATGCCAATAAGATGTGCAACAACTCAGATAAAGGGCAGCACATCCATTTCATTATGGACAATGGGCCTTATAAACCGCTTTATGAGCCTGCTAATTCAGTAACCCTTGCCAATAATACAGAGCACTACCTCGTAGCTTTCCTGTCCCGCTCATACCACGAGTCTATCAAAAGCAAGGGTGCGGCGATAATGTTTCATTTTAAGATTGACGAGAAGGGAAACATGAAAAAACTCGATGACCCTAAAACACCAATGATCACCTACAGCCGGCCAAAAGGCGAATACACCGGCAGCGATACTACCAACGTAATGATGGACTTCTATGTATGGAACTGTGACATTGCTGCTGACGGATACAAAGTAAAAGCAGAAATATCAAACGAAGATAAGGCAACCCAGCAACTGACCACTACGCTCGACAAATGGCAGCCATATTTCATTCACAACCTCGGCACAGGTAAATGTAAAGTTGTGCTTACTCTTATGGACAAAGACGGCAAGCCTGCGGAAGGACCTAATACAACAGTAACGCGGGAGTTCAATCTCAAGGCGCAGTAATATTGCCCATAACTAATTGATCACGTATTTTCGACAAAAATACTTTCCGCAGTTTATGAAGAGAATCACCACCAAGTCTATACTAATGATACTTCTCGCGGCAGCCTGTCTTGCAGGGGCCATTTACTTTTTCCGGAACCTGTCATGGAACTAACTCCGGCAGGTATCGTCTAAAGCTTTTGTTAAAATATTTTTTTGAAACACACTACGTTATCCGCAGCACAAGTTGCGGACAACGTAGTGTTTTAGGTATTATTCGCATATGATTAAGGACAAATAAAATGTGAGTAACTTCTTAATAAACTATTGCTTTTTCATTTCCTTAACACCTATCTAAGTTATCTACAGGTAACTTTGAATCCTTGGTCAGAAATATCATTTCTTAATCTCTTATTCTTTTCTATGCGACTTCAACAACTTGTAATACTGGGATTATGCTCAGTAACGTTTTTTTCTTGCACAACAACTAAAAAATTAAAAAAAAGCACTGAGGCGTACAATCATCTTGACAGCACTTACAAAGTACTGCAGGGCGATTACAACTTCTGTAAAGAACAACATGCTGCTGATGCCGCCAAGATACAGGCACTCGAAAATCAGCTGGCTGATGCCAAGAACAGTAATAACCAATTGCTGAACCAGATGAAGGATTTGTCCATCATCAGCGGTACGCAGGCGGAGAGCATTAAAAAATCGCTCGACAATATCGGGGTAAAAGATGCCTATATCTCTGAACTTCAGAAAGCCATTACAAGGAAAGATTCGATGAATATTGCCCTTGTGGTAAACCTGAAAAGCGCTATTGGCAATCTTGACGATAAAGACGTAAACATTAAAGTGGACAAAGGTGTGGTATATGTAGATATATCTGACAAAATGCTGTTTAAAAGCGGCAGTTGGGATATTACAGACCAGGCCAGCGAAGTGTTAGGTAAAGTGGCCAGGGTGCTTACAAGCCAGCCCGATATAGAATTTATGGTTGAAGGGCATACCGACAACGTGCAATATAAGCACGGCGATCTTGAAGACAACTGGGATCTGAGCGCTAAGAGAGCTACATCGGTAGTACGTGTGTTACAAAACAAGTATCACGTTCCCCCATCACACATGACCGCAGCTGCCCGTGGCGAATACCTCCCTATAGCATCTAACGATACTAAAGAAGGAAAAGCCGCTAACCGCAGAACGAGGATAGTTATCCTCCCGCAGCTCGACCAATTCTTTAAACTGTTGGAAAAGCCAAAAGGCTAGCCATATCGAATTTTATTAGTAAATCCCCGCAAACAAATTGCGGGGATTTTTTTTGGATTAAAAATATCCGGGACAAAAAATACATATTTCAGGGCTATTATAATATTCAGGATTATATTATTTTTAATCATGGCATTTGAGAACCAGGCAAAACAATATAGTATCACCTACAATAAGACGAGTAATGTCTACATGGCCATTATTTTCCCGTCACTGACCATTGTTCCTTTGTTTCTTTTAATAGCTTTTAAACTCCCTACGCTCCCCGACTGGGGACTTATTTCCCTGGTATCGGCAATCCTGGCGATTGCAATTGCGTTTACGTTGTATATGGTAAAACGCATTTCCCCCAAAGGCATGCTTACGCTTAATGACACCGGGTTTGTTATCGAGTTCTTTAACAAGGATATGTTTACACCGGGCACAATAGAAATAACTACCAACGACATCACTAACTTTTATCCCGGCGAAAATAACGGCAACTGCTACCTGAATTTTTCTACAACAACCAAACCATCTAACTTCAGCATATCAGCGTATTCAAAAACCGACGAAGATAAAGACGCATTTGGAGATCTGATGATGGCTATAGCTACCCTTATAGACAAGAAAAATGAAACAAAAAGCGAGTCAGAAGCTCCTATAACCGTAATATCGGTATACCAGCGCGGCTGGATGAAAGTATTGCTTGTTATACTGGCAATATTCATTATTGCAAGCACCATAGTTGAGCTGATAGGTGCGATGGCTGATAGCGCTGTATGGGTATGGGTAGTGGTCATACCCATAGTACTTTTTATTCTGATACGGATATTCCGAAAGAAATAGCAGCCCGCCTGCTAGCTAACAACCTTCAGCAGACATTTTCTCAGCCAGGCTAAGCGAGGCGGGGGTATTCATTTCCCGCAGCCTGTTTATTATTTGCAATCGCTCGTCGTCCGTATATTTTTCTTTTGCGGGTATCATTTTCTTTTTTTCAGGCACCACGGCCTCAAACATTTCACGGATACTGTCATTTACCACTATATCCATTACGAGGTGTACCCGGTCTGTGGTGCCGTTATTGGATATACGATGAGGAAGATTGAAATTCATATACCAGCACTCCCCCGGCTTTACATCCATTTGTTCATTGTCCAGAAAAAAAGCAACGCCGGCATTAGTGGTTATAGGTACATGTATCCGCGCCTCCCCATGTTCAAAAGACAGGTCAGCGTCCGTGTGCTCTTTGATAACTGCTCCGGCCTTTAGGTTCAGCAGCCTCACAGCCATATGCTCGGTGTTAAAGCGTGCCACTATGCTCTTTATATATGGGCATTGGTCCATGAGCACGGTATCCATAAAAGTATCGTTCCTGTTGTTATCGGGCAGCAAATTGGTAAGACTGCCGTTAATAGACCTTAGAGGCAATGCGGTCCATTCACCCTCATAATGTGCTTTGTTAAAGTGTGGTACCCATGCGGCTGCCAGGGCATTCAGTTCTTTCTCAAGTTCCGCTACCGAAAAAGCAAAAGGCAGTTGGATGTATTTGATAACAGTGTTCATGATGCAAGAGGTGTAGGCTGCAAAGATAAAAATATAGCTGTTGCTGCATATAGTCAGTTAGGCAACTGTAGTATTATGCCCTGCTACCCTGAAACATCTGCGCCAGCATAGCGTACAATTCGGGATGATGCTCACGCAGTTTATCCGGGCGCTCGAAAAAATACTCTGAAATAACAGCGAAAAACTCGGGCGGATTGGTTGCGCCATAAAAATTGATGTCATTCATTCCCCCGCTTCTCATAGACATAATGCTTTCATGTATTTTTTTCATCCACGGCAGCACCTCGGGGCGGGTAAGCAGGTATGCGGGTATGCCGTCTATTTCCCCATCGGCCTTATCAATGAGATGCGCAAATTCATGTACTACGGTATTGCGGCCATCTATTGGCTTCTGAAAAGATTCAAGCACTGCGGGTTTGGATAGCAGCATACGCCGGTTCATAATACCCTCTCCTACCAGGCCTAGCATATTGCTGTCCGGCTTATAGGTCTCATATGACTTGTTGAACGGGCCATCGTACAGCAATACCTCAGAAATATTGTTGTACCTCCAGCCGGGAAATGAGAAAATAAGCATAATAGCCCCAGCCGCCACCAGCACACGGTCCAGGTCGTCAACTTCTACATTTACGCCCCTAACACTCGTGCGTGTGAGAAAGTCTTTTACCCTTGCCTCAAATTCGCCACGGTGTACGTCGTCAAGTTCCTTATAAAATTCAACGTGGGCAAGGAGGAGCGGGGTTATATTATCAGGCGATTTGTATACCGGAAACCTGCGACGATAATCGAAGTATATCAGCAATGCCGCAACAATAACAGCAACCGTAACAAAACCACTCATGGCCATGAATTTACCTGCTGTTATTCTCCACGGCAAGCACGGTGCGCAGGTTCAGTTCGTGCGCCGCGCGCATTACGGCTACAATATTATCGGCGGTAGCCTGCTTATCGGCATTGATCACAACAGTAGGTTCGGCATCCTGCGACTTAGCTATAGCCCGCGATATCCATGGCTTCAGGGAGTCGATTACCACAGGGCTTGTGCCTACAAAAAACTGCTGCTGGTCATTAATAGATACCACAACGGTTTGTTTGGCTTTTGTATCACTCTTAGCCTTGGGAATAGAAAGCTTTACCACATTAGGGTTGGCCAATGTAGAGATAATTAGAAAGAACAGCAGCAGTATGAATAGTATATCATTCAAAGCTGATGAATGTCCCTGCGGATCGTGTTCGGTACGCCTTCTGATATTCATTCTTTCAGCTTAGCTTTTTAAATCCTGAACAAAGTCTAAAAATTCAACGGAAGCGGATTCTATGCGGTTGATCTGTTTATTGATCTGCGCGTTAAGATAGGCGTAGCTCACATAAGCCAGCAAACCTATGATAAGGCCCGTGGCCGAGGTCACCATCTTGGTATATATACCCCCCGCTATGGTTTCAAGCGAAAAACCCTGGTGCTGTACATTGAAGAACAGGATGATCATACCGGCAATAGTACCTAAGAACCCCAATATCGGGGCTATGCCCGCAATTGTAGACAGAATAGAGAGATTTTTTTCTAATTTATACAACTCTAGCCTGCCCGAGTTTTCCATAGACTTTTCAATATACTCCAGCGGCTTGCCTATACGGCTCACTCCCTTCTCTATAACCCTTGCCAGTGGCGTATTAGCTGATTTGCAGGTAGCTGCGGCGGCAACCAGGTTGCCACTTTCTACCTGGTCGCGTATGCGGCCCATAAACGATAGGTCAACTATAGCTGCCTTCCGCACCGCGAGAAGCCGCTCTACAAACACATAAACAAGCACCAGCGAGCACAGCAATAGCGGTATCATCAGCGCGCCCCCTTCCATTAGAAGGTGCATGAGTGATATTTTTTCTACAGAAGCTACTGCTTCCTGCTGTGCCACTTTTGAGATACTATCGGCGGTAGCCGGCTGAACAGCCTGACCTGCCTGGAGCAAAATTGTAAGAAAAGCCATGTATCAGATTTGGTTTGACAAATATAACTAAAAAACCCCGATTACCGGCTGGCAATGCCGGCAATAAAAAGGGGTTTATTATTGTAACCCTATAACGCAGAAACCTGCCTTTTATTATAAACATGCCACAATAAGCAGTAACATATACAATTACAGCAAATAAGCAAATAAAATAGTTTCGAAAAAAATCAAATCTTATTAACAGTGGTGAATAGCGTAATTAGGATTTAATTTTTCGCATCTTATCTTTGCATGGCAATTCTCAAAAAATAAATCTAAATACAGCCGGATCATATGAACTGGAAAGATTATCTCAGCACGTCTATTGGTAAGAAGTTACAAATGTCACTTACCGGAATATTCCTCATTTTATTTTTGCTGGTACACTGCTACATAAACGCACAAATATTTTATAATGATGGCGGCGCGCGTTTTAAAGAGGCGGCCCATTTTATGGGAACGAACTTTGTTATCCGCACCGTAGAGATCGGCCTGTTCGCGTTCCTTATCCTGCATATAGTACAGGGGCTAATGCTGTGGTCTAAGAACAGGGCAAAAAGAAGTTCGGGCTATGCGGTAAAAGCGGGAGGCAAGACCAGCCCTTGGTATAGCCGTTCTATGGCGCTGCTGGGCACCCTGGTACTGCTGTTCCTTATACTGCATTTATCAAAATTCTGGGGCCCTAACCGCCTATCTCAGACCATGGGCAATGGCGAACTGGACCTGTATTCTATGATGAAAGAAGAATTCCAGGAGCTGTGGGTAGTTATCGTGTACCTGTGCGGGTGTATAGCGCTCGGCTGGCACCTCGTACATGGCTTTTACAGTGCGTTCCAGACCTTGGGAATGGGCACGCATAAATATAAGGGGCTTATTAAAACAGTGGGAGTTGCGTTTTCTATTATCGTACCGATAGTTTTCGCCCTCATGCCTGTTGCATTTTATATGCAATGGATCATGTAAGCCGGCGACCAGCAGTTAAAACCTGAAAATTTACAATATCCAGTATCAAGCATAAAGAAAGTATCAAGAATATGGGACTTAATTCAAAAATACCGGCCGGCCCGTTAGATTCCAAGTGGACAAAGTATAAGTCTACCTGTAAGCTGGTAAACCCGGCTAATAAGCGCCACCTCGAGATAATAGTAGTGGGCACAGGACTTGCGGGGGCATCAGCAGCGGCATCGCTCGGTGAGATGGGTTATAAGGTAAAGGCATTCTGCTTCCAGGACAGTCCGCGCAGGGCGCACTCCATCGCCGCACAGGGCGGTATTAACGCTGCCAAGAATTACCAGAACGATGGCGACAGCACCTACCGCCTGTTTTATGATACAATCAAAGGTGGCGACTACCGCTCCCGCGAGGGTAACGTACACCGCCTGGCAGAGGTAAGCGCCAATATCATTGACCAGTGTGTGGCACAGGGTGTACCCTTTGCACGCGAATATGGAGGCTTGCTTAGCAACCGTTCTTTTGGTGGCGTGCAGGTGCAGCGGACTTTTTATGCCGCGGGGCAAACCGGCCAGCAGTTGCTCATAGGCGCCTACCAGGCGCTGGAACGCCAGATATCACTGGGCACTGTTACTATGTACTCAAGGCACGAGATGCTGGAAGTAGTGAAGATAGATGGCAAAGCACGGGGTATAATAGCACGCGACCTGGTCACCGGTGAGTTGGAGCGTCACTTCGGGCATGCCGTACTGCTATGCACCGGTGGCTATGGCAACGTATTCTATCTTTCTACAAATGCCATGGGCAGCAATGTTACCGCCGCCTGGAAGGCACACAAACAAGGCGCGTACTTCGGCAATCCATGCTTTACACAGATACACCCTACCTGCATACCCGTAAGCGGTGATCACCAGTCCAAACTGACGCTGATGTCAGAGTCATTGCGTAATGACGGACGTATATGGGTACCAAAAACAAAAGCAGATAACAGGAAGCCTACAGATATACCCGAAGAAGAGCGCGACTATTACCTGGAACGCCGCTACCCTGCCTTCGGCAACCTGGTGCCGCGCGATGTGGCCAGCCGTGCAGCTAAAGAGCGTTGTGATGCGGGGTTTGGCGTAGGCTCGTCAAAAATGGCTGTTTACCTCGATTTCTCTTCAGCTATCATGCGCTATGGCAAAGTAGAAGCACATAAGCAGGGCAATAGCGATGCCGGCACTGATGAGATACGCAAGCTGGGCAAGGAGGTAGTTAAAGAAAAATACGGCAACCTGTTTGATATGTACGCCAAGATAACCGGCGAAGACCCTTACACTGTGCCTATGCGCATATACCCTGCCGTACACTATACCATGGGCGGCCTTTGGGTAGACTATGAGCTCATGACCAATGTTCCCGGCCTCTATGCACTGGGTGAAGCTAACTTCAGCGACCACGGAGCAAACCGTCTCGGTGCATCCGCGCTCATGCAGGGGCTGGCAGATGGGTATTTTGTGATCCCTTACACACTTGGCAACAACCTTGCCGACGATATACGCACCAAGGCAATACCTACAGACCACCCTGCCTTTGTACAGGCAGAGAAAGACGTGGCAGACCGTATCAACCGCCTGATGAGCATAAAGGGCACCGAAAGCGTAGAAAGCTTCCACAAGCGCCTGGGCAAGATAATGTGGGATAAATGCGGCATGGGCCGTAACGCAAAAGGGCTTGCCGAGGCGATAGAAGAGATAAAAGCGCTGCGCAAAGAATTCTGGAGCAATGTGCGCATACCGGGTGAAATTAAGGAATACAACCCCGAACTGGATAAAGCAGGCCGTGTAGCCGACTTTATGGAACTGGGCGAACTGATGTGCATGGACGCCCTCAACCGCAACGAAAGCTGCGGCGGCCACTTCCGTGAGGAATACCAGACCGAGGACGGCGAAGCCCTGCGCGACGATGAAAAATACATGTATGTAGCCGCATGGGAATACAAAGGCGACAGCAATTTTGAGTTACATAAAGAGAGTTTGGATTACGAAGTGGTACACCCAAGCCAAAGAAGCTATAAATAATTCAGCAATTGGGCAACGAGAAAAAATGGAAAATGTTATTTTAAATAAGACAATTGCTTTTTCGTTAGAAGTCATCAAATATGTCGAATTATTAGAAGAAAAAAGGAAGTTTGTTATTGCTAATCAGTTATTGAAAAGCGGAACATCGATCGGGGCAAATGTGCATGAGGCGCAAAATGCAGAAAGCAAAGCAGACTTTATACATAAGTTTAAAATTGCAGCAAAAGAAATTGAAGAGACAAAATATTGGTTAGTTCTTTGTAAAAATTCCAGTAGTTATCCTGAATGTGAACATTTAGAGACACTATTGATAGAAATTGAAAAAATTATTACTAAAATAATTTCGACAAGCAAAACAGTTTCGTCCAATTAATATTATTGCCGAATTGTCAAATTGTCGAATTGCCAAATTAGGAATATGGAACATTACAATATGAACCTCACCCTTAAGGTGTGGAAACAGAAGAATAACAAAGCAAAAGGCAGCTTCGAAACTTTCCAGGTAAAGAACATTTCATCGGAAATGTCTTTCCTCGAGATGTTTGATGTACTCAACGAGCAACTGGTGGCTGAGGGTAAAGAGCCGATTGCCTTTGACCACGACTGCCGCGAGGGTATCTGTGGTATGTGCAGCATGTACATCAATGGCCGCGCGCACGGCCCGTGGCACCAGACAACCACCTGCCAGTTGCATATGCGCGAGTATAAAGACGGTGATACCATTGTAGTGGAGCCATGGCGTGCCAATGCATTCCCGGTCATCAAAGACCTGGTCGTAGACCGTACCGCGTTCGACAGGATAATAGGTGCCGGTGGATATATTTCGGTAAATACGGGTAATGCTGTTGATGCCAATTCACTGCCCATTGAAAAGCAAAAGGCAGACGAAGCATTTGCCGCGGCTACCTGCATAGGCTGTGGCGCCTGTGTGGCGGCATGCCCCAATGCTTCTGCCATGCTGTTCTTATCGGCCAAGGTATCACACCTGGCGCTGCTGCCCCAGGGCGAGCCCGAACGTAAGATGCGCGCCGTGAACATGGTAAAACAGATGGACACGGAAGGTTTCGGCAGTTGCACCAATATCGGTGCCTGCGAGGCTGAATGCCCCAAAGGTATTTCGCTGGAAAACATAGCCAGGCTCAACCGCGAATATGTAGGCGCCGTGCTGTCAGGCAGTGCCGAACAATAATGCGGCTCACCCCCGATATTTTTTACTTAATTTTATACTAAAGGCTGTCTTTATAAGGCAGCCTTTCTATTTTTGTAGTATGCTGAGGTATTTATCATTCTTACTGGTCATGGCCATATCATTTGGTCATGCGATAGCGCAGACAGACAGCACTACGCCACCCACCACCCCGGCAGGCGGTGCCAGCCACCTGCGCGTGAGCCTGCTCACCTGTGGCCCCGGCGATGAAGAGATATGGGAGGTCTTTGGCCATACCGCCGTACGGGTCATAGACAGTACACAACACCTGGACCTCGTTTACAACTACGGCACTTTCGATTATGGCCCTGACTTTGAGCTGCAGTTCATGAGGGGCAAGCTGCTCTACTCACTGTCTGTGGCGGAGTTTGAAGGTTTTATGCCCGAATATGTGATGGCCAAAAGGAGCGTCGAAGAACAGGTTCTGCTCGTAAATGACGATCAGAAAAAAGCCTTATACGCCTTTCTCAACCGCAATGCCGAGCCTGCACACAGGTATTACAAATATGATTTCTTCCTGGATAATTGCGCTACCCGCATCCGCGATGTTTTCCCACGGTCATTGGGCAGCGGCTTTGTCTTTGGCCGCGCGCTGCCGGAGGGTGCGCGTATCTCTTACCGGGATATTATGAACAGCTATTTTTTCCGCGACCACTGGACACGCATGGGCGTAAACATCCTCCTGGGCAGCAGAATAGACAAACCGATGAGCAATGAGGATATCATGTTCCTGCCGGATTACCTCCGCGACGGTGTACGTGGCGCTAAGCTCAACGGTGCCCTTATTGCTGCTCCCCCGGTAATATTGCTGCCCCGTGCCGGCATGCAGAAAGCAGGCGTTGATCTGCCGTTTTTTGTTACCTGTATCGTAGCCCTGCTTACCATTGCCGGGCTCAGTATGCCGCGGCTGCGGCTGCTGGGCCGCATAATGAGCACCCTGCTGCTGGCTGTCACAGGGCTGTTGGGTTGCATTATACTGGTCATGTGGTTTGCTACAGACCACCAGGGCTGCGCCAATAACTACAACCTGCTTTGGTGCATACCTACAAATATTATTATTGCCTTCTTCAATCCCAGGGGCAAACCTAAGTACTCCCTCATCGCTATTATTATGCTGTTCGCCTCATTGATACTACATGTTACAAAAGTACAGGGCCTTACTTTGTTCGAGCTTGCGCCGCTCTTTCTGGCGCTTATATTTGTCTACGGTACCAATTACAGGAAGAGTCTTTTAAAACCTGCCAAAGCCGATGCCTGATATAAAAACATCGGTTTCGTCCGTGGTGCACTATGTAAAAACAGGCACTGGCCCCGTGCTGGTGCTCTTGCATGGCTTTCCCGAGAGCGGCAACCTGTGGCGCACGGTACGGGCCCGGCTGGCAGCCCATTTCACGCTTATCATACCCGATCTGCCGGGCAGCGGCGGCAGTACCCTGGAGCAGGACACCGGCATATACGACATGGCCGATTGTGTGGCTGAGATCCTTGACCACGAGAAGATAGACCGGGCAGTTATAGCCGGGCATTCTATGGGCGGCTATGTGGGTTTTGCTTTCGCACGTAGGTACCCTCACAAGACCCTCGGGCTATCCCTGGTACACTCTACCCCCGCCCCCGACGATGAAGAAAAGAAAAAAATAAGGCTAAAAGCCATTGGCATCATACAAAACGGGGGCAAAACTGCGTTTATAAGACAAATGGTAGCCAATTTTTTTTCAGCGTCTTATAAACAAGCGCACCCCGATATAGTCGAAGAACAAGTAGCTGGCGGAGTGGCTACCCCCGATGAGAGCCTTATCAACTATTATTATGCCATGATAAACCGTGAAGACCAAAGGATGTGGCTGGAAAATACGTCTATACCTATACAGTGGGTGATAGGTATGGAAGACAATGTGATATATTATAAAAATATATTAGCAAATTGCACCAAATCTGGCATTAATTTTGTAACTTTTTACCATAATTGCGGGCATATGGCCATGTTTGAAGCCACGGACAGCCTGATAAATGACCTTACAAGTTTCGTTTATCATTGCAATGGATAAGGACAGTATATGATAAAACGGATATTTGCGGCGCTTTTCTTTATTTCCACGCTATGTGCTGTTAGCGCGCGGGCGTCCCATATTGTAGGTGGCGAAACCACATACAAATACCTCGGCGATACCACCATTTCCTTTAATCCGCTCGTAAAGCTCTACAAATACCAGGTAAGTGTAAGCATATACGAAGACTGCCAGAACGGGCAGCCCGAAGCCATACGCGACGATAACCCCGCCTTCCTTGCAGTATACAAGGCCGCCATACCTACTTCACTCATCAGGGCCGACTCTGTAGGCTTTTCCGGTTCTCCTGTTACCGTACCCACTAACTTCAGCAATGCCTGTGTTACTAACATACCGGCCACCTGCCTGCTTAAAAAGACATTTATCATCACCTACCTGCTGCCGGCTAATACCACTGGCTATATAGTAGACTACCAGCGGTGCTGCAGAAACAATGCCGTGCAGAATATCCAGCAGCCCGGCAATATCGGCTCCACGTTCTTCTGCTACATTCCGCCTGTATCTACACTCAATAACAGCGCCGTTTTTAAGAACTATCCGCCGCAGATCATTTGCCTCAACAACCCTCTTTTTTACGATAATTCGGCCACAGACGCAGATGGCGACTCGCTCAGTTATGGGTTCACCCCCGCCCTCAAGGGTGCCAGCGATGCCGATATCAAGCCTTTCCCGCCGTCAGGCCCTCCCTTCGATACCGTCGATTATGTGGCCGGCTTCAGCGGGCAGCAGCCCATACCGGGCTTCCCGCAGATACAGATAGACCCGCAGACCGGCCTTATCACAGGTACGCCCAACCGTATTGGCCGCTTCCTGGTCACTGTCTACTGCAACGAATACCGAAATGGGGTGCTCATCAACACCATCACCCGCGAGTTCCAGTTTGTGGTTACAGACTGTTCTAAAGTAGTTATAGCAGATATACCGCTCTATTCCACCGATCCCAATACCTATATTGTCAACTGCGAAGACTATACGATACACTTTGTAAATACAAGCAAGGGCGGCTTCGCCTACCATTGGGACTTTGGCATCCCCGGCAATGCCGACACCTCTTCCCAGTTTGAGCCCACATTCGTCTACCCCGATACCGGTACTTTTTCCGTAAAACTGGTGGTCAACCCCACCTCCACCTGCCCCGATAGTATTACTAGGCTGGTGAAAGTGTACCCCAAATTTCATGCAGCTTTCACCGATAGCGGTGGCCAGTGCCCCGGCCTGCCCCTCTACTTCCTCGATCAGTCTTCGGCCACCATCAAGCCCGTAAACTACTGGAAATGGAACTTTGGCGATGGCGACAGCTCTTTCGAGCAAAACCCCGTACACACCTACCACTATGGCGGGTCGTATAATGTAACACTGGTATCAAAAAACATAAAGAACTGTACAGACACTATCCTCAAGCATATATTCATAGATGGCTTCGGTCCTTTTGCCGGCAGCGATACATTTATTGTAAAAGGCGAAAGGATACAGTTCAATGCCACAGGTGGCACTCGTTATACATGGACACCGTCCAATTACCTCTCCGACTCATCTGTTTTTAACCCTGTCGGCTACTATCCCGATACCGGTACATTTACCTACTATGTGCATGTGGTGAGCCCCTATGGCTGCCAGGGCGATGACACCATAAAAGTGACCGTGGTCAACCAGGCTGCCTTCTTTGTGCCTACAGCTTTCACACCCAATGGCGATGGGCTCAATGATGTGTTCCGCCCCATAGCTATAGGCTATAAAAACCTTAACTATTTCAGGGTATTCAACCGCTGGGGCGAGGAAGTGTATTACGGCACCGATCTCGAAACCGGCTGGGATGGCACCTACAACAAGCGGCAGGCCGATCTCGGCACCTATTTCTGGGAAATAAGCTTTACCGACAGGTTTGGCGCCAAAGGCTTCATGAAGGGCGATGTCACCCTTCTCCGCTAGCAGCCCTGCCCCACCCGCGGCCTGTGGTCCGCTGCAATACTTTCAAACTATAAATATTTGGGCCCTGTACCAAGAAAAATTTTGTTGAACCGATAAACTGTTTATTTTTGCAGTCCCAAAAACATTCCTCCTTAGCTCAGTTGGTTAGAGCACATGACTGTTAATCATGGGGTCCCCCGTTCAAGTCGGGGAGGGGGAGCATAGGACAGGAAAGGGTTTCATTGATTTGAAACCCTTTTTTATTTTTCTAATTTCAAAACAAATCCGTTTCATATTCAAACAAATAAAACAAAAATGCTGGCTTAGCCACCCACCACCGGCAATGAGAAACTGAATACAGAACCTTTGCCTATCTCGCTTTCAACCCAGATTTTACCTTTCTGAGCTTCTATAAATTCTTTTGAAATGCCTAAACCTAAGCCTGTACCCTTGGACTTGGAACCGGGAACTTTAAAATATCGTTCAAATAAACGGGGTAAATATTCCTGCGCTATTCCCGGCCCATTATCTGCCACCGAAAATTGAACGGTACTATTTACTTTCTTAACAATCACATTAATTTGGCTTCTTTCGTTTGAATTTTTGATTGCGTTCGTCAAAAAATTATTCAATACCCAAGTGCTTTTTTCAGCGTCAGCATGTATCAATGGCAGGCCAGCTTCTGATTGCTTTTTTATTTCGATGTTTTTTTCCTTGGCTGAAGCAGCAACTGTATCTGTAGCATGATCGACAATAAGGTAAGGATTGACTAACTGAACATCTAATTCAATTCTTCCGGCTTCTACCTGCGACATATTGAGCAGTTCGCTAAGTATTTTTAATACCCTTTGGTTATCCTGCTTTAAGTTTTGGATTAATTCTTTTTGCTCACCGGATAATTTACCTATACGCTCATCTTCTAATAACTTTAAGCTGAAATCAGATGCAGCCAAGGGGGTTTTGAGTTCATGCGATATTGTAGCAATAAAGTTAGTTTTCGCCACGTCTAATTCTTTAAATAATGTGATATTTCTTAAAACAATAACCTTACTATTGCTTTCCCCTTGCGCCACTTCAATTGTCTCTTTGACAAAATAATTCTCCCGGTTATTTACCACAATTTTAAAAGGTGCAGAGCCCTCATTGGTGACAAGGAAACCGAACAGGTCATTCTTTTTGCTTAACTCCTCCACTGTTTTTCCAATTATTTCGGTTGACTGTAGTCCTAATAACTGCAACGCCTGAAAATTCGCAAATAGAATTACGTTATTCTTATCAATACCTATACTTGCGTCTTTTAAACTATTAATTACAGCTTCAGCGCGGCTTTTCTCAAACATCAACTTATTTAGATTGCTGCTTTCAAAGTATTCAAGCCGTTCAGCCATTTTGTTGAAAGCATCTGCTAAACTGCCAAATTCATCCTTATTATCAATGTGAATTCTGTATCTGTAGTTTTTATTGCTGATCTCTTTTATGGCTTCCGATAACTCCTTAATGGGATTTGTCAGTACTGAAGGAAAATTGACTGAAAAGGTAAATGCAATCAAAAATACTACTCCTGCCAATCCACATATAATATTTACCGCGTTTCCTGCTGTTTTCTGTGCCCTATCATTCTTGTTATGGATAGCCGTCATGTTTAAGAATAAAATCTTCTGAATACGGTTATGAATGTTTAAAATATTTTGCCTTGAAGTATCACCGGATTTTAGCTTATCAAAATCTTCCCGGAGTACGTGAGTAGCGGCAAGTTCTCCAGGTTCTGTTATATTGTGTTCTTGTTGCTTTAGGGAATTTTCAAATTGGGCAATTGAACTTACATAATTATTATTCAGGCTATCCAATTGTTGTTGCATGGCATGGCAATAACCAATTGTTTCGTAATTATCCTGTAAAACTGCCTTCGCTTCGCTCTTTAATGTGACTGTAAAATATACGCCCACACCGCCTGTTATTAATAACAGTGCAAAAAGAAACAATGTTCCTACTTGAATTTTTCTCTTTACGGATGCGGGCATCAGGACAATATTATAATATCTATGTTGTTTTTTGAAAGAGTTTTCAGCAATTGGTTGAAAATGCCGGTACTTAAAATTATCTGAAAAAGATTTAAGTGCGGCTTTCCAATACAGATAGTTGTAATGTCTTTTTCCTTGGCTGTCTCGATAATAGCTTGCGCAACGTTATCACCTTTCTTCCGAATCACTTCTGCGCCCAATTCCATTGCATTCTTGAAGTTATTGATTAAATGTCTTTGTGCTGCCAGCGCAATTTTATCATCGGCTTCTCTCGATGTCTGAACATATAAAACATACCATTTGCTATTGTAGTATGAAGCTAACCGCGCAGTTTTACGGATAATTTTTTGTGCTACCTCCTCATTTGATGATACGCAAGCCAAAAAACGCTCATGTTTAAATGGATTTTTTTGATAGTCAAGTGAGTAATCCACACGCCGCTCCACCTGACCCGCCACCTCCTTCAATGCCAACTCACGGAGCTGCAAGATCTTTTCCGGTTGAAAGAAATTCTGAAGGGCTTGCTGGATTTTTGAATGATCATATATTTTACCCTCTTTTAGCCGGGTTATCAGTTCATCGGCGGTGAGGTCAATATTTACAACTTCATCTGCTAACTGCAATATTTTATCAGGAACACGCTCTTTAACTTCGATCCCGGTTATTCCTTTTACATCTTCGTTTATACTCTCAATATGCTGGATATTAATTGCCGTAATGACGTCTATTCCTGCATCTAAAATATCGAGAACATCCTGCCAACGTTTTTCATTTTTACTGCCAGGGATATTGGTGTGCGCCAATTCATCAACAATAACTATTTGGGGATGCAGTAATAATATTGCCTGTACGTCCAGTTCATCAAGTTTTTTTCCTTTATAAAACACTTCTCTTCTTGGAATGACCGGAAGCCCTTCAATAAGGGCTTCCGTTTCCGCTCTTTTGTGTGTTTCTATGTATCCAACCCGTACATTTATGCCATTTCGCAACAGACTATGCGCTTCCTGGAGCATACGGTAGCTTTTACCAACTCCGGCGCTCATGCCTATATAAATTTTAAGCTTGCCCCTGTCACTTTTTTCATTGAGCTTCAGAAACTGCTGTACTCTTTGTTCCCTATTTTCCTGTTCGTTCATTAAAATGAAATAGATAATGAAGTTGTAGCAAGGGGATTAGTTTTGATAGAGCCCCCATTTTTATCAATGAAAATGGCATCCTCGCTATTAAATAGTTTACCTTCTATACGCCATAACACGTTGTCCGTTACGACGTAATCAAAATTAGCCGAGAACCCGGAAGTTTTAAAACCATTTGGTGTCCCGGTAGCGATAATTACGCCTTTCTCATCCATATAATATTCCGCCCTTACCGCGATCGCAATTTTACTTACAGGTTGATAGCGTATAATAATAGCCCCTCCCATCCAGTTATTCCAGTCGCTGCTGCCTTTTGTCCTTTGCTCCATTCCATAGTCAAATCCGGCAATCACCCCAAACTTATCGGTAATCTTGAAAATGCTATATAAGTCATGAAAAATCCTGGTTTGATGTACGCTATCCGGTTTATCATTTCCAAAGAACGTACTGTAGTTCAGAGTCACTTTTCCTGACGGAGTATATGTTATTTGCGAACCACTCGCAATGGTAGAGTTCCCGTCTACCCTTTGAATGCGTTGCCACCCATTTAATACGAGGCCGGCAATATACCATTTACCGTTTTTAGAGGTATAACTGAGTTTTGCGCCGCTTTCGAAATAAGGACAGTTCTCAGCAAAAATACTGCGGGTCAAACTCCAGCACTCAGGAGAATGCGCACTCTCAAAGCCAATATGCGATGGCATAATTCCTGCATCTATCCAAAGATTGTGTTTCTTTGAAATTTTTACGCCTGCATCTGCCTCGTAAATATTTTTTAATACTCCGGGCTCTGCTGCATAGTTTGCATTCATATAAGTACCTATGCCCAACGCAATGTTTGCTCTTGTTCTTTCAGTATTATAGCTTCCCTTCAGGTAGGCAAGGTGCAATGTTATTTCATTATGCCTGTTGTGTGCATATACAAACCCTGGACGAGTGTTATTTACCGGTTCATTGAAATCATAACCATAATAGGCTTCAACAAAGCCAGATATTGTTAATGGATTTGGTTTGTTTACTGAGGTACTGTCTTGTCCATGTAATTGTGTTGTTCCAAGTGTTATCAATGATAACATCAACAATTGTCTTTTCATTTTATGTTTACATATTTTTTTTATTACTTCATTTTATCTAAGTCAATGTTTAATTTAAGCACATTGACTCTCTCAGTGCCAAATAATCCAGCTAAAGGACTTTCCGTATTTTTCTTGATCATTTCCTGTAATTGAGTTTCAGAAATGTTGCGTACACGGGCGATACGTTTTACCTGTACATATGCCGCCTGTACGGAAATATGTGGATCTAAACCACTGCCGCTTGCTGTTACCAGGTCAGCCGGGATCTGGCTTTTATCAATTCCGGGATTATGAGCGAGAAAAGAATCAATTCTTCCCTGTACTTCTGCCAGGTAATCAGGATTGGATGGCCCCTTATTGCTGCCACCGGAACCTGCAGCATTGTAACCTACTGCTGAGGGCCTTGACCAGAAATACTTACCATCCGTAAATTTCTGAGCAATGAGCGTATGATATGTTTTGCTATTCTGGACAGTCGTTAGTCCTTTCCCTTTATTCGGAGCAAACTGTGCCACGCCCAATATGAGCAAGGGATAGGCAATCATAAATACCAATACACAAACTAAAGTGAGGCGTATTGCGGGCATTATATTCTGTTTCATTTTCATTTCTTTTAAAACCAAATAGATACTAATAAATCAATCAATTTTATTCCTATAAAAGGCACAATAACACCGCCTAAACCATAGATCAACAGGTTTCTTCTTAACAAAGCGCTTGCTCCGATCGGCTTGTATGCGACGCCCCTTAAAGCAAGCGGTATCAATAATGGAATAATAATGGCATTAAAGATCACCGCGGAAAGAATGGCGCTTCCAGGGCTATGTAATCCCATAATATTGAGACCTTGTAAAGCGGGAATAGACACAATAAACAATGCTGGTACTATTGCGAAATACTTGGCTACATCATTTGCAATTGAGAAAGTAGTTAATGTTCCTCTTGTCATCAACAATTGTTTACCAATTTCTACAATTTCAATGAGCTTGGTAGGATCATTGTCCAGGTCAACCATATTTCCGGCTTCCTTAGCTGCCTGTGTACCGCTGTTCATCGCCACGCCTACATCGGCCTGTGCAAGCGCGGGTGCGTCGTTTGTGCCATCACCCATCATCGCCACCAGTTTGCCAGAGGCCTGTTCCTTTTTAATGTAATTCATTTTGTCCTCTGGCTTTGCTTCGGCGATGTAATCATCTACTCCTGCCTTCTCTGCAATGAACTTCGCCGTAAGCGGGTTATCACCTGTAACCATCACAGTCTTTACGCCCATCTTGCGCAAACGCTCAAAACGCTCCTGTATTCCGGGTTTGATAATGTCTTGCAATTCAATTACACCAAGTACAACATTATTCTCAATAACCACTAATGGCGTTCCTCCATTCATTGATATTTTGTTCACATCATTTGTGGTTGTAGCAGGAAATATGTTACCGGCCTTTTCAACCATCGTTCTCATCGCATCATATGCTCCCTTGCGAATGTGGGTATTGTCAAAATCAATTCCGCTACTGCGTGTCTCCGCCGTGAATTGTATGAATTTAGGATTTGATACCACATAACTTAATGGGTTAATACCTCCTAATTCTACAATTGATTTACCTTCGGGGGTATCATCAGCCATAGAGCTTAGTATAGCGCATTTAATAAAATGCTTTTCATCTATTCCGTGAGCAGTATGAAAATGTGTTGCTTTACGATTACCAATTGTTATTGTCCCTGTTTTATCAAGTAGTAGAACATCGATATCGCCTGCTGTTTCAACTGCCTTACCCGACTTTGCTATCACATTGGCTCTTAATGCCCTGTCCATACCTGCAATGCCTATTGCACTCAACAATCCACCTATTGTTGTCGGTATCAGGCATACAAACAATGAAATGAATGCTGCAATAGTAATAGGTGTTTGCGCATAATCCCCAAATGGTTTTAGTGTTACACACACAATAATGAATATGAGCGTAAAAGCCGCAAGCAGAATAGTAAGCGCGATTTCGTTAGGCGTTTTCTGCCTGCTGGCTCCCTCCACCAATGCAATCATTTTATCGAGGAAACTTTCTCCTGGTTCGGTGGTTACTTTTACCTTTATCTTATCAGACAATACTTTTGTACCACCTGTTACCGATGATTTATCTCCTCCTGATTCGCGTATTACGGGCGCAGATTCACCTGTAATTGCAGATTCATCAATGGTAGCAATACCTTCAATAATTTCTCCATCCGTCGGGATGATATCACCGGCCTCACAAACAAACATATCACCTTTCCGCAGGTCTGATGAGGACACCTCATGTATTTCATTCATGAAAATATCACCCATTAATGCCAGCTTTTTGGCCGGCGTGTCTTTTCTTGTCTTACGCAGTGAAGCAGCTTGCGCTTTGCCCCGAGCCTCGGCAATAGCTTCAGCGAAATTGGCGAATAGCAAGGTAAACAAAAGGACAAGGAATATGCTTAAGTTATAAGCAAAAGAACCTTGATTGGTCTGACCTTTAAAGGTCCATATACATACAACCAGCATAATCGCTGTTCCTATTTCTACTGTGAACATGACTGGGTTCCGGAACATAATGCGTGGGTTCAGTTTGATGATAGATTGCCCCATGGCTTCTTTCATCATTGCTGGGTCAAATAAACTCTGTTTTCTTCTATGTACTGACATGATATTTCTTTTTAATTTTTATTTCATACCAAAAAATTCCGCAATAGGGCCCAGTGTTAGTGCAGGGAAAAAGCTCAATGCTGCAACAATAAATATGGTCGTAAACACCATAATGCCAAATGTGCCTGTATCTGTTTTTAACGTGCCTGCGCTCTCAGGTATATACTTTTTGCTCGCCAATATACCCGCAATAGCCACCGGGCCGATTATTGGCAGGTATCTTGCAAGGAGCATTACTATGCCACAGGCTATATTCCAGAAAGGTGTATTATCCCCTAACCCTTCAAACCCGCTGCCATTATTAGCCGAAGACGATGTGAATTCATAGAGCATTTCACTGAACCCATGATTGCCCGGATTGTTAAGCCAGCCAGCATATTCTTTAGGATTTTGTGCATACAGGTGAGTAGCGATTGCCGTACCGGCAAGAATTAACAACGGATGTAGCAGAGCAATGATAGAGGCGATTTTCATTTCTTTCGCTTCAATTTTTTTACCTAAAAACTCCGGTGTTCTGCCCACCATCAACCCACTGATAAAAACGGCTATAATGATGAAAATGTAAAAGTTCAGAAATCCAACACCTACCCCCCCATAAAAGCTGTTTATCATCATTCCCAGCATAGTGGTCATACCTGAAAGCGGTGTTAAGCTATCATGCATCGCGTTTACCGAACCATTAGAAGTGCAGGTGGTATTTATTGCCCAATAAGCGGAAGCAGCAGAGCCAAAGCGCACCTCCTTTCCTTCCATGCTTCCCATGTTTTGCGAAATGCCCATTTTCGCAATTGCAGAGTTCCCGTTCATTTCATTGACAACTGTAGGGATCAGCAGACATAAAAACCCAATGGTCATCACCCCAAAGATCATCCATGCCAGTTTTCTTCTTCTCAAGACGTAGCCTAATGCAAAAACCATAGCGATTGGAATAAGAAATATGCTTACCGTTTCCACAATGTTGGTCAGGTAATTGGGGTTTTCCATTGGGTTTGTTGAGTTTGGCCCATAAAATCCCCCCCCGTTTGTTCCCAGTTGCTTAATACTAACGAAAGCTGCAACAGGGCCACGGCTAACATTAACAGTATCGCCTTGCATAGTGATCATTGCGTCCTTACCTTCAAAAGTCATAGGAGTACCATTGAATGCAAGAATTACCGCGCCAACAATTGCCAAAGGCAAAAGAATACGTGTACATGATTTTACAAATAGGTTGTAAAAATTACCGAGCTTATCAGTAGTTCTCTCTTTCATTGCGATAAAAACAACTGCGCATATAGCTATGCCTGTTCCTGCGCTGATAAATTGCCATAACATCAGGATAAGCTGACCCATATATGACAGCCCGCTTTCTCCGGAGTAATGTTGCAGGTTTGTGTTTGTCACAAAGCTCGTTGCTGTATTAAATGCAAGATCGGCTGTCATAGAAGGATTGCCATCCGGGTTAAGAGGTAACCAACTCATGTTCATCAACACAAACATGGCTATGAAAAACCAAAAGAGATTAATGGTTAGCAAGGCCACAAGGTGCTGCTTCCAGTTCATTTCCTTTCCCGGATCTACCCCTCCCAGCTTAAAAAACAGCTTATCGAGGGAATTTAACACTCTATCCAGCCACGTTTTCTCTCCGCTAAAAATTTTGCCTATATATCTGCCAAGCGGGATGGCTAATGCGAGTACGATCGCATACATCAGTATGATTCCAAGTATTTCGGTATTCATCGTTATTAGTTTTTAAAATTTTTCCGGTTTAAGCAATACATATATGAGGTAGCAGAAGACCAGTATCGCAACTACAAATAATAATGTCATGATCTGTTATTTAATTGTTTGTCCTGTTATAAGTGGAAATCAGATTTTTTCGAAAAAGTCAATAGATTTTAAAAACAATGCGAAACAAAGCACTCCTGTCGCGAATAATAAAATTGTTGTTAGCATGATCTTGTCTTTATTTAGGTTATTTTCTACTGTTTACAAAAATTGCCTATTAAAACTCTATTTTATATGATTGCCGTCAGCATGTACGTGATGCGGGTCAGCCCATCATTACCTCTTTATTAGGGAAATACAAACCATTGTGGTTGCAACTATCGATGCACAAGCGCTCAGTACCAACAGGAATTTTTTGGAAGACCTTTCGTCCCGGCTATTAAATTTTTGGTAGGGATTTGTGGATGGAGATAAGTACTCCATTTCAATATCCCGGCTATTATTGTGTTTCATCTTACTTCAATTCTAAAATTTACTTACTGATTTTTCTATCACTGCTAACCCTTTGTGATCACTATCACGCCTTTAACAGTACGCCTAAAAAGGCTCCCACCAACATGATCAGGCCATAAACGAACGCTATAATAGAGCGGTTGCAATTGCTTTCTCAGCCGCCTTCGGTTAACTTCAGATGCTTTCATTTTCAGTTTTTTTCAGTTAACCGATATATGCCAAATTCAATGCCTCGTTTTATACAAAACTGAATACTTCTTGTCAATCCGCTATGGGTAAGCTTTTCGGGAGAATGGATTGCTTCGCGTGACATTACTTTAATGAAAAAAACCTTCTCAAAATGAGAAGGTCAGTTATCAAAATGAGAAGTAATTTATTTTATAGCGTATTCTTCGATCTTACGGTAAAGGGTTGCCAATCCAATATTCATTAACCGGGCAGCTTCGGTTTTATTCCCCCCGGTATGCTGTAACATTTTTTGGATGTGCAGTTTTTCTACGGTTGCAAGATGAAAATTAGACTCAGGATCGGTTGGATCACCATTTAAATGAAAATCAAAGGGCAGGCTGGCAAGTTGCAGTTCGTTGCTGTCTTCAAGTATCACGGCCCGTTCAATAACGTTTTTCAGCTCACGCACGTTGCCTTTCCATAAGTTGCCCTTTAAAGCGGCGGCAGCATCTTTCGAAATTGTACGGATATTTTTATTGGTCTTGGCGCTGTAAACTGCAAGAAAATGCGCCGCCAATAGTGGAATGTCCTTGGGTCGCTCTCTTAACGAGGGTAATTCAATAGCAAATACCGCTATCCGGTAATAAAGATCACTTCTGAAATGGCCACCGCCAATTTCTTTTTGCAGATCACGGTTGGTAGCAGCAATGATGCGCAGGTTTGTCTTCTGTTCCTTTGTGTCGCCTACGCAAATGTAAGTGCCATTTTCCAGCATCCTCAGTAGTTTGGGCTGCAGATCCAGTGGCATTTCCCCGATCTCATCGAGGAATAAAGTTCCACCTTTCGCTTCTTCTACCAGTCCCTTTTTGTCTTTGTTGGCACCGGTAAATGCCCCGGCTTTATGTCCGAACAATTCACTTTCAAGCAGATCTTTGCCAAACGCGCTGCAATTTAATGCCACAAATGGCATGCTTCTATGAGGGCTGTTGTAATGTATGGCCTGAGCAAATACTTCTTTACCTGTACCTGTTTCTCCGGTCAGTAATACTGAAGCCTCGGTTGGTGCCACTTTCTTAGCCAGGTTGATAGCATGTTGCAATGCAGGACTATGGCCTACTATTTCTTCAAAACTGAACTTGGAGCCTAATTGTTTTTCCAGCCGGACCACCCGGTTTTGCAAAGCAACCTTCTCAGACGCGCGGCTCAGTAGCGGAATGATCTTGTCATTATCATTGCCCTTGACAATATAGTCGAACGCTCCATTCTTTATAGCTTGTACGCCGTCCGGTATATTGCCGTATGCAGTCAGCAGGATCACTTCTATATGCGGGTACTTCTCTTTTATTTCTTTAGTAAAATCCACACCGTTACCATCCGGCAATTTTACATCGCATAGTACAATATCAGCATTTTCGAGTATTTGCCTTGCACCCTTTATTGTTGCAATATCAGAAACTTTATAACCCTCCAAAGAAATTATCCGCTTGAGCAATGCTCTAAGCTTTTCTTCATCATCTATGATCAGGATATTTACCAAGTTCAGTATTACAATCAGTGCAAAGCTATTATTTTTTGCCTTTAAGCATATGCTTATTACTTTACTACTCCAGATCGCTACGAATATTATAGCCTCGCTCTTTCACATTTACAATCTGAAAGCAACCGGTCGGGGATTTGCAATCCCCGAACCCACAGGAACTGCCCCCTCTCAGTCGCCGTAGCTTTAGCGAAGGAGACCCTTGCGCCGTAGCTTTAGCGAAGGAGACACAAACTATTTTCTATGATAGACCGAAATCCGTACTATCATAAAACTTTCTTTTGCAAAAACCGCATACGCATACGACCTTTGTTACGCAATAAACACGATAGGTAACTAATAATCGCAGTTGCTACCCCTCAGTAAAACCGGACGCTACCTAAGGTCAACTCAAATCAGGATTATCTAACCAACTCTACCAATTTCAGGACGATACAAGATGCCCCATAGGCATTTTCTATGGGGCAATGATTTTGCATAAGTAATTGATTTTCAAATATGCTGCCTTCGTCCAGGTGGTTCAGCACTTTGGCAAATTCGGTGGCAGAGAGTTATATGCCGTTATGCTTTTCCAGTTGCCCCTTCAGGTTGGCCAGTAGTTGCTTTTCGTCATGCACCTGCATTTATGCTATACCCCAATATTCTTAACTGGCTGATTAGGTTGTTTTCCAGTATTTGCTCGCTCTGGGTGGTCATTTCTTTTCAAAAGTCGCGTCTTCATCGATCATATCATTGGTATCGATGAGTGGAATGATAAAATTATTGAACTGCGTCCCTTCTGTCTTGGCAGAAAGAATTCCTCTTGCAACGCCTACCGTTATTGCAGCCATGTGTGACATAAAAGCTTTGGGGAATGTCAGTTTTGTTTGCTCCTTATTTATAAATTGTTCCCATGTTTTTGGCTCCAATTCAAAATGGCAACCCACTTTTATTTTTAAAAAAGGTTGATCATTCTGGCTGAAAATGAATTCTGCAAATGTGCCCATGACTTCGTCTTCATCATCAAAAGCGAATTCAAGGCCTGCCCACATATTCACTTTGCTGCTCGTCGAGTAGTTTTCGTCTAGTATCGCAAATTGCTCTGTACTTATCCGTTGCAGATCGTATTTAATTTTCTTGTCTTTTTTCATCAGTTCAGATGGCTGCTGTTAGAAAAATGTTTTGTCACGGTCTGGGAGATTTTTTTCTGCGATTTCACCACTGTATAACCATACACCCTTTTTGCAGGGTGTATCTTCGGTAGATAATGCTCCACATCGTACAGGGTGAAGGCTACCACCTGTACTTTCTTTTCCACCGCTTTATCCGGTGCCAATATGGGTATGCCCAGCACTTCCTGTAGCCTTACTATTGTTTCCAGCTTCAGGTTTTGCTGCCCCTTCACTATTTTGTTCACCTGCTGGGGCTGTACGCCCAGCGCCTCCGCCAGTTGCTTCTGTGTCCAGCCCATCTCGTCCAGCCGGGCCAGCACATTTATGGCTATTTTTTTAGACGCTTTCAGCATAGCCCGGTTGCTGATGCGTTTTTCCACATCCCTCAGCACACTTTTATCTTCCCCGGTCACCAGCGACAGGAAGCGTTTTTTGTCCGTTGTCATTTCTGTTCGTTTAGCAGTTCATAAAAAGAACATTTGTCAAACACGTTTTCACCTTTCAAGTGGTCGCGGCAGCGGTTCAGCTTGGCCAGTTCATCTTTTGTATGGTCACGCTCTTGCATCAGATGCGTCAGCTTTATAGCGCCCCCGGTTATCAAAAAGCAGTGGTTATCTATCTTTATGGCATAAAGCCTTAAATATTGCTCCCGCCCTTTTTGCAGCGATAACTCCCGCACGTTGGTCTCCAGGTTGTTCAGTGGCCTGAAAAACTCTTCAAATTGCTTATTGCTTTTGGCTATTTGGTGTAGCGTATCGTCTATATCGTTTGCGTTATCGTCTATTATGGCCGCCATATCTGCTATGCTCTTGCCCGCCGGTATGTCGGCGCTGTTCGCTTTCAGGAAGCCATATACGTACGATGCATCGTTCCACAGGTTCAGCAGCCGCTTCAACTCATTTTTTGCCTCGCCCTTGTATTTCATGGCATACAACTTCCCTTCAAAGATAGCAACGATTTTCATTAAATCAACCTACAGGTTTATTTTTCGGTTTTCTATAACGTTATTTATAGTTGCAATATTAATATTATTTACACAAACATTTGCTGTAATAAGCCTTTTTTGAAGGCTTGGGTTTGTTCTCATGTTGTTCCGGATTAAGCGATAAATCAAAATATTGAAAGTAATGAATAACTTTCAACCCATGCCATCTGTAAGGCCGTGTATGAACACTGATATTTAAAAATTCGTTCCGGATTCTGGCTGGGTTGTAGAAAATCAAACTTAATTTGATTTGCTTTTATGAAAGTAATGGTGAGCCGTTTGTGGCATCCCGTACAGAATAATTTATAAGTTACAAAGTACAACCCCTGTGGCATTAAATCTATATTTTATGTCACAGAAAAAAGTAAATCTCCCTGTTGTTAATCCCCACGCGGCAGGCATTGACATCGGCCCACGAACGCATTTCGTGGCTATCGGACAGAATTCCGATGACGTTAAGAGTTTCGGATGCTATACCAATGATTTAATCAGGCTGTCGCAATGGCTAAAGTCAGAAGGTATCACATCTGTTGCAATGGAAAGCACTGGCAGCTACTGGAAAGGAGTTTTTCAGCAATTACAGCATGACGGCTTTGAAGTAATTTTGGTGAACGGGAAGCATACGCACAATGTAAAAGGGAAAAAAACAGATGTGCTCGATTGTCAATGGATACAAAGACTTCATAGTCTTGGCTTGCTGAGCGGTAGTTTTTTGCCCGACGAGTTTACCGCTGAACTTCGGCAGTATGCAAGAAATAGAGAGTATCTGATAGAACAAGCGGGTGCGTATGCCACGAAGATGAAACAAGCTTTGAGACTAA
>CAZBAP010000002.1:0-1014104 GCA_964489795.1 uncultured Flavipsychrobacter sp. | reverse complement strand
GGATCAAACTCTCCATTGTAAATGAATTGTTCGAAACTGACTGATGTTCTCAAATTATTCTTCGGAAAATCAATCGTTTCATCGTATTGTTTTCGCTTGTGCCCTCACCGATATGATCAGTTAAGGGTCTTACCCGTGGAAACGAACTTCATCGTTTCCGCTGTTGCTTATTTTGCTTTCCCAATCTTTCAAAGAACTGATCCGAATCACTCCGGATTGGCTGATGCTGCGGACTTGAACCACTTCGACGGCCTTAAACCGAAACACCCTTTATTACCTTTTTAAGAACTTTTTGTTACCCTTTTATTATCCCCTTTTTCGCAAAGGGAGTGCAAAGGTAGAGGTTCATTATCAAACCGCAAAATTGTTTTTCAACTATTTTTAAAATAATTAAAAACAAACTACCCGAAATCACTAAAGAACTTATCCCAAAAATCTACTCCTTTTTTCTTTTTGGGAGCGCAAAGATAGGTATCATTTTCACACCGCCAAATACGCTTCAATATATTTTTGAAGCAAAGGACAACTTTAACAAATAGATGGGGTAGGTAGGGCCTGCAAAGATACGCCGCAAAACCGAACCGGCAAAAAGAATTATCGCCTAAACATCAGCGCTGGACCCAGTGTTATCGTTTGGTTGAAAACTTTACCAGGCGGGCTCCAGGGTCTTATTCACCTGGTTGCCACCAATGCATAAACCATGGGCAATTTACCCTCCAAACCAGCGATCTGAAACATACCGTCGGGCATTTCTACCATATTTGCAAAGCAATTGTAAGGGGAATAGTCGAACTCCCTGAATGACCTTATCGTCAGGCCGCTATTAATAAGGGCACCCAATACCTCCGCAAGATCATGGTTCCAGCCTATTTCCTGCTGCTCAATAGCGGCATCCCTCTTGGCATAGGTACCGGTAAGCGTTTCTACTATAGCTTCTCTGTTAAAGTAAGAATATTGCACCTTACCGAAATCATTGCTGAACATCCATACCACAGGGTGAAAATCTGCGAAAGCAAATTTCCCCCCCGGCTTCAGAAAACGGGACACCACGCCTGCCCACCGCTGCATATCCGGCAGCCAGCCTATGGTACCGTAGGATGTAAACACAATGTCATACTCCTTATCATGAACATTGGGCAGGTCATATATATCAGTACAGATAAACTCCGCGTCAAGGTTCAGTTGCTCGTTAAGTCCACGGGCCACTTTTATCGCTTCACCCGAAAAGTCAACCCCGGTAACCTTTGCGCCCATACGCGCCAGCGATAGCGTATCCTGCCCGAAATGACATTGCAGGTGCAGAATGGTCTTATTATGTACATCACCCAGCAATTCCAGCTCTATGTTGTTGAGCGTGGACCTACCTTTAATAAATTCATCTGTTCTGTAAAAATCCGAGTCAACGTGATGCTTCGTTTTTTCGTCCCACAGCGCTTTGTTTATCTCAATATAGTTAGTTACAGGGTCCATGAGTTCTAATGTTCAAAAATGAATAAGACTATAGTATACTGGCCCATATCCTTGCTGTAAGTAACCTCCAGTGCAACGTGGGAAGGAGCTTTCTCGGCCTTCACACCCTCCCGAACTACCGGCATGAACACAAGTTTCTTATACTCATCAAGCCCGGGCGAAAAATTAGGCTGTTCGGTTAAAGTGTACCCAAGCGGAGAAAGGCAAGTGGTCAGGTAGCTTTTATACATATAATAAGGCTCTTTCAGATCGCTCTTATTCCTCGTCTGTAAAAAAGCACATTCATAAAACAGGCCCATGGATGCTACAAAACGCGCGCCTATGCTACCCGGCAATGTCACTCCTGATGCCCAAATGACGGCATTGGCATTGCTTTCCGTTATCCTGCCTTTTATGTTACGAAACTGGTTTGGAGCGTCCCGGCTGATAACATGTACCGCTTCACAGAATTCATCACTCTGTGCAAACAACGCACTGCACCCCAGTGTGCAACATAAAAAAACAAATACCCTCAAAAACATGATGCTAATATACTGGGATACACCCTTACGAAAATCAAAAAATCAAAAATTTGAACATTCTATATAAATATCAATGATTTACAAAGCTGTTTATATACTTATTAGTCAGTTAAATATTAGTTAACGGATTGTTGGTATGTGGCAAATCGTCAATTATTTATTATTTTTGCAACACTATACATTAACTTTCAGTAAATCAGGGGATAATGAAGAAAGTGCTTTTGTGTTTATGGGTTTATCTTATGCTTCCATTCGGATGGAAGGTGGTTTTGGCTGATGAAGCTAATGCAATGACTATCGAGGCCAAAGCAGAGGCTTATATATCAGGACTTTATCAAAAAGTTGACTTCGGCAAATATGCTCCGTTGCAATTTGAGGTTTTTGATAAAGCGATGCGGGGATTTTTAAACCTGAAAAATGCCGGCAAACTCACTGCCGACAAAAACATAATCACCATCTGTGACTTCAGTCTGCCATCCACAGCCAACAGAATGTGGATCATTGATCTTGATAAAAAGAAAGTATTGTTCAATACTTATGTGGCTCACGGACAGGGATCGGGCGAAGAATACGCGACTTCGTTCTCTAACCGGGAAAATACACATAAAAGTTCATTGGGGTTTTATGTTACCGGCGAAACTTATGATGGCGAACACGGTACTTCCCTGCGGCTTATGGGCATGGACGATGGCTTCAATGATGCGGCATTCGACCGTGGCATTGTAGTACATGGAGCCGACTATGTAAGCGACAGATTTATTAACACACAGGATCGTCTTGGACGTAGCTGGGGATGCCCTGCAGTGCCATCCAGGCTTTCTTTACCGGTTATCAATACGATCAAAGAAGGCACATGCCTGTTCATCTATGCGCCTGAAAAACATTATATGGCCACAGCCTATTGGCTCAATAAAAAGATCACAGCGCTCCCTAACACTAACGATATGTTTGCCACTGACATCGCCGCTGATCACATAAAGCCGGGGCAGAAGGTCATAACCATACAGTATATGACTAACGGCAAAGTGGACAGCGTAAAAACCGTGCCGGTATCAGTTAATTAATGACATCAGCTTATCATCGCGGTGGTAGATATCCCGGGTAAATTGGATGTGTGTGCCCGAAGTATCCTCGAATGCGGTTAAGTAGGCTATATGCACCGGTATCTTTGTCTTCAGTATTTCCCAGCGTGTTTTGTGTGTTTTAATTACGGTGTCTAACCTGCCGGGCGTATAATTTTTCTTTTCAAGATCAGAAAGAATGTAAATGGCCATATCCAGCGGGCGTTGCAACCTGATACAACCCGAGCTGAGCGCGCGGAATTGCTTCACGAAATCACCCCTGTGCGGCGTATCATGCAGGTATATATCCCACTTGTTCGGCAAGTTGAACTTTACATAACCCAATGCGTTGTCATCACCCGGCGCCTGCTTGTAATTATATTTCTTGTAGTTGCGGGAGTTGATCGTTGACACCTTTACCTGTTTCCCATCGTTGTCATACACTTTCAGCCCTTTTTTGTCCAGGTATTTCTTGCCGCTTTTTTGCAGGCCGGGTAGTACATCATGCTTTAATATCGTAGGCGGCACACCCCATGGCGGGTTAATAACTACATTGGCCATTGTTGCGAAAAGTGAAGGTGTCTGCCGTTCAGGTTTTCCCACTACCACACGCATATGCATGGCATTAGTGCCCTCCCTGCGAAGGAAGAGTTCCATAAGCGCCACATTCACTATGACATATAGGTCGCCAAACTGCTGCTGCATCCATCGTACCCGCTCCATGTTTATAGCAAGTTTATACAGAAATGTATCCACCGGCATAGCCATATATGCCAGGGTGATACTATCCGGTCTCCCGCTTAGCGGCAAGCAGCGATAAGACTGATATGCCATAAATAACTGCTTTTTTTCACTGATACTGTCATTTGGCACCGTTTTCACCCATGGCATCTCCGCACTCACTACCTTATAAATATTATCCATCATGGCACTGTCCGGGTGTTTTACCGGCTTTATCATACTCCGTGCCTGTACAAACGCTGTATCTGAGGTCAGCTCCGTATAGCGCTTGTATTCATCCCGCAGCAGTTTATACGTTGGTACTTTACTGCGGAAATCGTTCAGCGATGGATATGTGCCTTTACCACTTATCAGTAGTTGCGGTACGTTCCACACCGAATCATTAACATGAAACCATAATGAATCAGCTTTTTTAGGTACCAGCTTACCTATTAGCAGGTCTCTTGCCGCCTGCAGATAGCAGTGGGTCAATGCCGTATCGAAGGCCATGGCGTCTGCCACTGTGTTAGCTTTCGTTGTATCTAATTTTGTTTTCAGATTTTTTAAAGCTGCCAGGTGATAGCGGGCTGTATCCAGCCCATCCCAATAAGTGTCCGCAAGCTCGTCTATAACGTTTGCCACAGCAGCTACAGGCTTATAATTCTCCTTTATCCAGATAGGCTGGTAATCGTCAGATTGATACGTAAACCTGACATCATCTTCAGTAGACCTGAATATTTTTTTATTGGTGGTATCAAATGCCTTTAGCGCAGATCTTAGACTATGAATGAAACCATTATCGCTAAAACCTGTAGGGGCTGGCTTATTATGGTGAGCCTCATTACAGGAAATAAACCGGGGTGCTGACAATAATAACGCAAAAACTAAAATGGTACGGGTTCGTCTGAAATACATATACTGGCTTGCGCCGCTGTTTTAATTATCAACTATACAAATTCTGTTCCAATTACTGCAACTACAATCTGGTAATTGCTTTTACATTTCCAATTCTTTCATGGGGTCCCAAAATAAAGCTTTAAAATCCACTACCTGGTCATCTTTAACTTTTACGCCCTCTTTTTCAAGCAATTGCTGCATTTTTTCGGGCGGGGAAAAGTGATGTTTCCCTGTTAGCATGCCGCTGCGGTTCACTACCCTGTGTGCCGGTACCTTTGGCTTTATACCTGCGCACATGTTCATGGCATAGCCCACCACCCTTGCGCCGGATGCGGCGCCTATTGCGGCGGCCACGGCGCCATAGCTGGTAACACGTCCCTTGGGCACGCACCGCACCACATCGTATATGGCATCATAAATACTTTCCTTCCCACCTTTTTCCCTACTCATGCTTGGTTTTTTTTATCAGTTCCGTACGCCTTGGCTCTGGTACGGCTATGTAGTCATAAGGGCAATGCAGGCAGCCATTGCCGCAGCAATACCCACGCTGTTCCAGGTAATGTTTGGTAAACACAAGCAAACCATTTGGCAATATATAATAATCTATACCTTCTTTCACAACAAGGGCCCTCCTCATTTTATATTGCTGCCTGCTCATTATTTCTGACCTCAAATCTACCCGTTAACACTATCGGGTCAGATGGCAGTGAAAACGAAATGAAATAGATCGTACGTCCTTCAGCAAGGTGCATTTTTTCGTAAAATGTCTGTATGGCCAGCGCCCCGGTTGCCTTCCCTTGTCCGTATATATCCACTATGTTTTCATGGATATGGCACCCTTGCTCTCCTATCACCTCCAACGTAAATTCGTATAGTTCCTTTGAGTCTGTCTTCAGGTTTATTTTTGCGCCCGGCTTAAGCATTTGCTGGTAGGCATGCAGAAAACGCGGATGCGTGAGCCTGTTCTTGGCTTTACCTTTCCGCAGGAAGGGGTCAGGAAATATGATCCATATCTCACCTACCTCATCCTTCGCAAAGTAGCTGGTTATCTGCCCTATATGCGTACGCAGAAAAGCTACATTATGCAACCCCTCCGCCAGAGCTATTTTAGCACCGGTATACATACGGTTGCCTTTTATATCTACCCCTATATAGTTCTTATCCTTGTTTTCCCTGCCAAGCCCTACACTATACTCGCCCTTGCCGCAAGCCAGCTCTAATATTATTTCATTATTGTTTTTGTAATACAAATGCCAGTTTCCCTTCATATCCTCAGGGTATTGCAATACATTGCTGAAAGTATCCAGTGCCCGGAAACGTATCAGTTTCTTATGTCCCATATGGCGGCAAAAATATGCATTCTAACAGATCAAAACCATATAAGCTATTGCATTGTTCATTATTCCTTAACCGCATGTTCGGTATATTTCACTCATTCACCCCCACATTGGCGGGATAAATGTCACAGTTTTGTTTGTTTTTATGAAAGTACGTACATTCGATTTTCAAGTATCATTTAATCTTAAAAACAAAAAACAAACACATGAAAAAAAGGATTTTACTATTTACTGCTATCGCGGGCTTTAGTTACCTGACGCTTATGAGTAATGCTGGGGGGCCTGCAATAGGCTCAGGCGGTAACAGAACAGGGGCTAGAGCTTCCACTGCCAACTGCGGCGGCGGCGGTTGTCATGGCACTGGTACTTCTACGGTGGTGACCATTACTGTTGATTCGGGGACTACAACGACAACTACTACCCATTACAAACCAGGGCATTCTTACACAATTAAAATACATGGCACGAACAGTTCTTCCCTGCCAAAATTTGGTTTTGAATTTGCCGCTGTTCAAGGTTCAGGTGCGACTCAGTCACAAGCAGGTACTTTTGCTCCTGTTACCTCTCCTATTTTCGCTGACTCAGGCCCTGGTGGTTTAACTTATATTGAGCACGGGTCTGCTATTAGCGGTACCAGCGCTGGTGTGTATGATGCATCATTCGTATGGAATGCACCGACCACCAATGTCGGAAACGTTACTTTATACTGCACATTAAATGCCGTAAATGGCAACGGTTTGGAAGACAATGCTGACATCTCCGGCAATACATCTGTCATTCTTACACCAATTGTGACTACTTCTGTTACAGAATTCGCTAATGCCCTCGCTATCACCGCATACCCCAACCCTACGGTTAACTCACTTAATCTACAAATGGTAAATGCAGGTGCATATTCTATTCACGTTTTTGACCTCAATGGCCGCACAATAGCTAATGAGACCGTGAATGGCACCGGCGCCAGCCTCAATACCGGCAACTGGGCTCCCGGACTGTACCAGGTAGTGGTAGAAAACGGTGGCAGCAGGCAGATAATTCCTGTAGTGAAACAATAATTTAATTCCCATTTTATAAAAAATGCCCCGGGGATGATCTTCCCGGGGCATTTTTAATGCAGCAAAACGAGCGTCGAATACACGAGCATAACACCATCAGCCAGCAGCAGATAGGCCTTGGCAGACGGGAATTTTTTTAGGTAAAGCACCACGGCCACCGTCAGTGTGGCGGTCACCATGGCCCCGGCTACCCTTGGCAAATACGGATGCATGCTATACTGCACTAAGCTTAGTGCGGCAAATAATGCCACTGAGATGTATATCAGCTTATAGCTGTTGGCTGCGCCAATTTTTTGTGGCAGTGTGTCTATATTGCTTTGCAGGTCGGTATGTATGTCCCGCACATCGAAAAGGACACACAAAGCGAAAATAAACACAAACCTGAGCAATATCTCTACCGGGTAATTGGCCACAGGAATATCCAGGCACACCATAGGCAATACAGATGTAGCGGTGGTCCATACCCCAGCCAATACCAATATTTTTACCCACCAAAACTCCCGTAGGCGCTTCTTATTTTTAAATGGCAATAACGGCAGAGAATAGGCAAACGCAAATGCCCCCAATACCACCGACAACACCACCACCCGTCCCGGCAGCGACAATAATGAGTATACCATCAGGCACAGACCGGCAGCTATAAAAATAAAATACCAATACCGCCCTATCCGCGTCCGCTTATGTGCAGCTACCAAAAATACCTTTGGGATATTGTATACGATTAGTGAACTCCCGAACACAAGAAAATGCAGATAACTGAAAAGCGGCGGGGGTACGCTGGTCACTAACTTCTCTGTAGCCATACACAACCCCAGCGCGCAGCATGCGGTAAATAGGCTGGAGTATAATATCACATCCAGGATGCGGCCGGGAAGTTTCACAGTGCAAAAGTAATCTTCCTTGCCATTAGCGGTCACTGCTTTTTAATACCTTTAATATCATTTTATAACTTCCCCTGCTTGAAAACGATATCCCGCACAGTTTGGATGCTTTCACTGGTAAGCCTGTTCACAGATATTTCCAGCGAAATGCTGTATCCCGTAATACCCGTTTACCTTGCCGGCCTGCAGTATTCTGTGCTATTCATAGGCATACTGGAAGGCTGTGCCGAAGCCACAGCCGGGCTCAGCAAGGGGTATTTCGGGAAACTGTCTGATAACATGGGCAAACGCCTGCCTTTTGTTCGTCTTGGCTATTGCTTAAGCGCGCTCTCTAAACCTATGATGGCGGTACTCACCTTCCCGGCATGGATATTCTCTGCCCGGTCGTTAGACCGCCTGGGCAAGGGCATAAGGACCGGTGCCCGCGATGCCCTTTTATCAGCAGAGGCCACACCCCAAACCAGGGGTGCTATCTTCGGATTTCATCGGGGTATGGATTCATTCGGGGCTGTGATCGGTCCGGTTTGCGCCCTCCTATACCTCTATTTCTTCCCGGGGCATTTGAAGTCACTTTTTTACATCGCTTTCATACCGGGTATTGTTTCTATCCTATTCACGTTCTCTATTAAAGAAAAAAAAGCCCAGAAAGAGACCCCGGTTACAAAAACACGTTTTTTTGACTTTATACGGTATTGGCAAACAAGCCCCGTCGCTTATCGCAGGTTGGCTGTCGGCTTGCTGCTGTTCGCTTTGCTCAATAGTTCTGATATGTTCCTTATCCTTCGTATCCGCGATGCGGGGTTCAGCGATACCGCTGCTATTGGCATGTATATTTTTTACAATCTCGTCTACGCGGTTTTTTCATATCCGCTCGGCAAGCTTGGAGACCGCATTGGCCTTAAGAAAGTATTTCTGCTGGGCGTCGCGGTATTCGCTACAGTATACTTTTATATGGGATACAACAGCAACCTATATGTTTTCTTCCTGCTGTTCTTCATATATGGTATCTACACGGCCGCCACTGATGGTATCAGCAAGGCCTGGATATCCAATATTGTAGGCAGGCAGGATACCGCTACTGCGATAGGTACATTCACCGGCTTTCAAAGCATCTGTACCATGGCGGCAAGCACCATCGCAGGCCTTGTGTGGTATTCTTTCGGGTCAAAAATATTGTTCCTGTCCACCGGCATCCTCATGCTTCCCGTCATAGGCTATTTTTTATTTGCGCTAAAAATTCCACGAGGAAAATAAGTGGTTTAGCACCTCATATTTTTTTGTAAAAGAAAACACAAAATGGCATAATAATTGCACTATCACCATGGGCCTATATAAACTCATGTGTATGAAAAGGACTTTCTTTATTTTGTTGTTCGTGTATTTGCTGATTATATCCCTAAGCCTGTATGCCGGATTCCATAGATGACCCGCATTTTTAGTCAAATATATAGATCACGGCATAATAATACGGCATCATTCTGCTGATTCGCAATACGCTCACGACACTCACATTAAACATTTTAAACCTGAATATTACAAAGGAATATTGCCATGTTTGCGTTTGGGCATTTTGGCTACCTTGTTTTCCAGCATTTTAAAGCCTTTTATCAGCTTTGCCCGTGTTTCGTCAGGCATGATCACTTCGTCTATGAAACCCCTCGCCGCGGCACCATACGGATTAGCGAATTTGTCAAGGTATTCAGCTTCTTTTTCCTTCAGCGCGGCCTCATGGTCTTTAGCAGCTGATATTTCCTTTTTGAAAATGATCTCAGCGGCACCCTTGGCTCCCATCACTGCTATCTCAGCAGTAGGCCACGCATAGTTTAGATCGGCTCCGATATGTTTGGAATTCATTACATCATACGCGCCACCGTAGGCCTTACGGGTAATAACGGTTATTTTAGGTACGGTCGCCTCGCTCAGCGCATAGAGCAGTTTTGCCCCGTTAATAATGATCCCATGCCACTCCTGGTCTGTACCGGGCAAAAATCCGGGCACATCAACTACCACCAGCAGCGGTATATTGAAGGCATCACAAAAACGTACGAACCGGGCGCCCTTTTTACTCGAATTGATGTCCAATACACCTGCCAGGTATGCGGGCTGGTTGGCTACCACCCCTATACTTCTTCCTGCTATACGGGCAAAACCCACTACAATATTTTCTGCATAGTCTTTATGCACCTCCAGGAAGGAATCTGTATCTGTAATAGCCTCCACTACTTCTTTTATGTCATAGGGTTGGTTAGGGTTTTCAGGTATTACATCATTAAGTGCCGGGCGAGATTCATTCCCGGCTTCATATGTGTAAACAGGCGCGTCTTCATCGCAGTTTTGCGGCATATAGCTCAGCAACTGCTTAAGATGCTCTATACACTCTACTTCATTGGCACATGCAAAATGTGTCACACCCGATTTCGATGCGTGTGTATGCGCGCCACCCAGCTCTTCACTGGTCACTGTCTCATGTGTTACGGTTTTTACAACGTTAGGCCCCGTTACAAACATATAGGAAGTGTGCTCCACCATCAGTATGAAATCGGTAATAGCAGGTGAGTACACTGCGCCACCCGCGCATGGCCCCATAATGGCCGACAACTGCGGTACCACTCCTGATGCCTTTACATTACGGTGAAAAATATCGGCATATCCGCCCAGCGATACTACACCCTCTTGTATACGCGCGCCGCCACTGTCATTAAGCCCTATCAGCGGAGCGCCGTTTTCCAGCGCCATGTCCATTATCTTTACTATCTTCTCCGCATGCGTTTCAGACAAGCTGCCACCAAATACCGTAAAATCCTGTGAATAAACATATACCAGGCGGCCATTCACAGTACCGTATCCGGTAACTACACCATCCCCTAAGTATACTTCTTTCTCCATCCCGAAGTCCCGGCAGCGATGAGTGACCAGTCGGCCTATCTCTTCAAACGAACCTTCATCCAGCAGCAGTTGCAATCGCTCACGCGCGGTCAGCTTCCCTTTCTTATGCTGCGCTTCTATCCGTTTATCTCCGCCACCTTTCAGCGCCTTTTCCGTCTTTTCTTTTAATAAGGCTATTTTCTTATCCATAATAAGGGCAAACTTAGCATAAAAATACGCAGTTTGGTAATTTTCAGAGATCACTCGTTGTTTCGTAACTTGCATATTACTGCCAAACCACAAGCAATGAAAAGATCACTTTTAATCATAGCTATTTGCGCCCTGTCACAGGCGCTCTATGCGCAAAGGATAGCCGCTTACAGCGCAGACGATATTGTACACCGCGCCTCATCTAAAGATACGTTGTACATCATTAACTTCTGGGCCACATGGTGCGCCCCCTGCGTGCAGGAATTGCCTGAATTTAACGCACTGAAAGAGCACTACGCGCAGGCGCCTGTAAAAGTGCTGTTGGTAAGTCTCGACTTTAAGGAAGACCACACTTTCAAGCTGGAGAACTTTGTCAGCCGCAAGCATATTACACCTGAGGTGGTTTGGCTGTCTGATACAAACCCAAATGTTTTTATACCTAAAATAGACAACTCCTGGGAAGGCTCCATACCCGCCACCGTTATCGTGCATCCCGGAAAACAATTCAAAAAATTCATAGAGGGTTCTATCACGGCAGAACAAGTGGGCTCTATTGCCGATAAAGTACTCACCCGGTCCGCCGAGGAAGAAGAATAAGTCACAGCATTGTACCATGATGCCCGGGCGTTATGCTATATAGGCCATCATCACATTTAATATTGTAGATTCGCATACATGAATTACTTGGGGCACGCTTTTCTTTCGTTTGGCAATAGTGAAGTGCTCACAGGCAATCTTGTCGGCGATCATGTGAAGGGCCGCAGCGCCTTAGAGCATTTTCCTCCACTCATCAGGCGGGGCCTGGAACTGCACCGGAAAATTGACGCGAAAGCCGATATACACCCGGCAACACTGCGCGCCAAAATATTATTTCGTGCCGATTATGGCCTGTATGCAGGAGCGGTTATGGATACCCTTTACGACCACTTTCTTGCCAATGACCCCAAAATATTTGCGGACGCTCCGGCATTGCTTACTTTCACTGAGCATGTGTATTCACAGCTCGAAGAAAATAAAGAATTCTTTCCTCCCGTATTCGCCGAATATTTTCCGCACATGCGGGAGCACAACTGGTTGTATAATTACCGCTCGTTAAAAGGCATGGAACGATCATTGAACGGACTGGTACGCAGGGCAAAGCATATGCCACCCGCCGACAAAGCGTATAGCATATTTGTGACCAACTACTATCAGCTGAATCAATGCTATTATGAGTTTATCGACGATATTATTAAATTTGTTAAAAATGAACTGACTGACCTCATTACTGACCAAAAAAAATAAATTTGCCAATATTGCAAAGTACAAATATGCGCTTGACTCGATCTTACTTAGCCACAACTGTCTTCTCCCTGTTATTAATAGCCTGCCATTCTGAATCCCAACCCGTTTCAGCCCGCACAAACAACTCCGGCTTTCATGAGTCACCGGCAAAGGGTGCGCCAATAGCCATGATCTACGACACCCTTAGCCCGCACAGCAGGGATATAATAGAGCAACTGGATAAATATTACAAAATACAGGTGCGCGCCGGTTTCAACGGCGGCGTGCTGGTAGGCTACAATGGCAAGATCGTATATGAGCGCTATTTCGGCTATAGCAATAAAGAACATAAGATACCCCTGGGCCCCGACAACTCCAGCCAGCTGGCCTCTGTTTCAAAAACATTTACCAGCGCCGCCATACTGTATTTATTCGAGCATAAATACCTGAATATCGACGACCCCGTAAATCACTACCTCAAGGATTTCCCATACCCCAATATCACACTTAAGATGTTACTCAACCATCGCTCCGGCATTCCCGATTATACCAAGTGGGTACCGTTGTATAACGATGATATGAAAACACCTGTATACAATAGCGAAGTACTGGCAATGATGGTACGATATCACCCTTCTCTTGAGTTCAGGCCCAATACAAGGTTCAAATATTGCAACACCAATTTTGCTATTCTGGCCGCTGTAGTAGAAAAGGTGACCGAGATGAGTTATTACGACTTTATGTCAAAGTATATTTTCGCACCGCTGGGCATGCAGCACACATTTGTTTATAACCCGTCGAAGGGGCTACCGGCCAATGCCACTATCAGCTATAAAAGAAACTGGCTGCGCGAGCCCGATATGTTTGCCGACGGCGTATATGGCGATAAAGGCATTTACAGCACGCCTGAGGATATGTATCGCTGGGACCAGTCGTTTTACCAGAACAAACTGCTCAACAACGAAATAATAGAACTAGCCTACGGCCCCTGCTCTTTTGAGAAGAAAGGCATAAAGAATTATGGCCTTGGATGGCGTATGCTCTGCTACCCCAATGGCAACAAGATCATTTATCATAATGGCTGGTGGCACGGCAATAACACTTCGTTTTACAGGTTTATACAAGACAATATGACGATCATTATACTGGGAAACAAGTTTACCAACAACATTTATCACATGGCGCCGGTTATATACAGCGTGGTGAAAGGTGTACCGGTATCAAACGGTTTCGATACAGAGGACTAATATTGAATCACAACGGCATAAAAAAACCTCCGCGTAAACGGAGGTTTTTTTATGTATGCTTTTGATCTGTTTATTTAGTATCGGTACCGGCTGATTCATCTTCCTTAGGCTTGCTGATCTCATCAAATTCAAACAGCAGCGAGAAGCGCAGCGTGTTAGAAAGTGGGTTGCGGGTGATACCCGAACCCTGGGGCACAAGATAAGAAGCATTCAGTTGGAACACATTGTATTTCACACCCAGGCCGCATGTTACATACTGGCGGTCACCGTTATCCTTGTCTTCATAAAAATAGCCCGCGCGGAATGCAATCATATTCTGGTACCAGTATTCTATACCTATTGACGCATCTATCTGTTTGATCTGGTCGCCGGTAGAGAACGATTTGAAGATGCCATTTACTACTGTTATCTGGGTATCTCCGCCATTGGCAGCGGTAATAGCAGGCACCAGCAGCTTATTCAGGTCCAGCGCAAAGGTGATCTTGTTATACTCATCAAACTGCGAAGTATATGCAGCGCCTATACCCAGGTTCATAGGTATAAAGTCTTTACGGCTGGAGTTGTAAGATATCTTAGAACCAAGGTTGCTGGCCACAGCGCCCAGGCTCAGTGTATTGCTCTTTACACCGTCCAGTTCACGCTTCTTTGAGTAATAAATACCCAGGTCAGCAGCACCCGCGTTACCGGGTTTATAATCCTGGCTTACAGAGCTGTAGCTCACACCCGATGCAATAGCAGAATGGATGTAACGAAAGCTAAGGCCTGTAGATAAGTATGGTGAAAGCCTGCGCGAATAACCTACGTCAAACGAATACTCCCTTGGCAGGCCCGTACCGATACCATTACCCTGAACGTCCGTATAGCTGATGCTGCCCAGTGAAAAATAACGCATTGAGGCGCTTACTGCGTTTACATTATCCTTTCCGAATTTTGCATATCCGGCTATGTAAGCAAGAAATATATCAGGTACAAGATCTTTAAGCCATGGAGTATATGTAGCTGATATACCGTAATTTTTATCTGTGAAGGGTATTTTGGCTACGTTCCAGTATTGTGCGTTCGCATCCGGCGACACTGCTATTCCCGCATCTCCCATCGCTCCCGCGCGGGCATCCGGCGATATCCTCAGGAAAGGTACTGCCGTGGTAACAAAGCTGGCGCCATTGATATTTGTCGCACCGCCTTTTTGCGCGAAAGTTTGTAAAGTAGACATCCCCGTTAGTAACGTTAAGCCTACTAAAGCTATCTTTTTGGTCATTCTGTTATTATTATAAATTTTAAAGTTTTGCAAAAATATTTCTTTTTACCTATTTCCCAACTATTAATTGCTAAAAAGTCTGCCTTATTAACGTACAATTACCAGTTTTTGGTATGCAGACGAATGGAATCCCTTATCTGTAGATATATTAAGACGATATACATACACACCCGATGGCAGCTTAGAACCAAAGTTGTCTGTGCCATCCCAGCTTATCTCGTTTGTGCGGCTGCCGCCCGGTGTAAATACCTGGTTTATGCTTTTCACAATAGAGCCGCTTGTGCTATATATATTTATCTGCACATTTAATTCTTCATCGGGATGATTGTGCTCAAACACGAATTTGGTGCTGCTGCTGAATGGGTTAGGGTAGTTGCCCAACTGCTGTATGGCCATCACCTGCCCGTCCACCACTTCAAAATCCACTGTTCCTTCGCCAGTATTATTATTTACATCCCATGCCTTTACGGTTATAGAGTGTTTGCCATTTGAAAGACCGGTAATCGGGAAAGACACATAACCCTGCTGGTAGGTATCCGGGGCAGTTTCGTAGTAGTCGTTCAATATGTATGGCGTTTCTACCTGCCCGTCTAATACCGCGGTAAGGTCATGCCCGATATCGTTCCCGGAAACATTGATCCCTGTCTTGTCATATAACGATACAAAAAGAGATGTGTTGCTGCCTGTGATACCACCATTCAGAAAGAGGCTGTCGTTTATGTATGGCTTTACCACCGGTGGCTCTGAGCTGGTAACCGGGTGCGAAGAGTAGCCTCCTACCTTTACTGAGGTATCCGCTCCGGCAGCGTCTGTAACGCCGTTTTCGGCATACAGGCTTATCTTTCCTGTACCAAAATAATAGTTTATGTCCTTGGGTGTAATAAAGGTAAACTTGAATTTACCATCAGTAACACTTACACGTCCTTTGTATATCACATTGTTCTGAACATCGTATGTGTCGTCACAGCCACTGGTTGTGGTTATCGTCCTTGGCTTGTCGTAAAAGGCAATGGACAACATACCGTTGAAACCGGTAAGCACACTGCCATCGTCATTACGCACAGTTCCGTTAAACTCATACGCGCCAAGTGCTTTAACGGTATCCGCGTGCATCATGGTGTATCCGTCTGTTATGCTGTCTATCTTGATATCATACCTGGGGAAGTCGGGTGTTACCGCAGGGTCACCAAGTAATGAGAACTTCCTGAAGTTAGCTATTTCACCAACATCATGCGAATGGATGAAAGTAATGTTCTTACCATTGCGGTTTGCGCCGCCGAAGGTCAGCCATTTCCCGTTGCTTTTGGTAAACTGCTCAGAAAGATATTGTGTGTTGATCTCGTGGTTATAAAACGCGTACACCGCCTGTGTGGTGGTAAGTATCGCTATTACTCCGCCATTCCTGCGCAATACCAGTTGCTCCGCCGCCGACACAAATTGAGGATGATCGAACTGGCCGAAGTCGCACGTAGCGGTTACCATGAACGGTAATGCGTTTGTATTGGTCCAGTTGCTGAAATCATCTTGTGTCAGTATCCTGTCGCCTGCCCATACCTGCGGATTGCCGTGGCCATTATAGTTGATAATAAAAGTCCCCTTAAATACCTGTTGATTTATTGCGGCATTTGCTGTTGGGCACCTTGAGCCTGCGGGCGTTGATACCGATGGCATGGCATCTACAAAAACCTTCTCAACATTATACAGGTTTTTGCCCGAAAGCGTTACCTGCTTTGCCATGTCCTCCGCATCCTGCATATGATTGCCGGCAGGGTCATAGCTGCCGTTGCCGGCGCAACCTTTATCTGCTACTACGGTAGCCGATAAACGCCACGGGCCCAGTGTGGCAGGTGTCGCATAGTTCACTATTTTATCTACCAGGTTGGTAGCATCATCTACGCTCCTGGCAGGCAGCCTGCCCACACCTATGTCCAGCACATTTATGATGCCGCTGTTCTCAATATTTTCATTTTTATCGAGAAATCCATAAAAGTCATCGCTCGAAAAACTCATCAACCCGTTTGCGGATTCAGATGATTCAAATACCGGCACAAAATTGCTGTTATTGGCTACCCTGTTTTTGTAATCGTAAGACGCACCGCCAAACAACAGCAGGTAACTGGGCATCTGCGTAATATCTGTTCCTGCCCTGTCATAAAACATACGCGCAAAATCCCTGATAGCGCATATATCCTGCCCTCCCGACGAAAACTCATTATACACCTGTGTTGTGGTCACCAGCGCCACCCTCATGCCATCATGATTCCTGTGATAGTCTGCCAGCGTCTGCGCCTGGCTGAGAAAACCGGGATAGGTTACAATTATCAGGTCTACCTGCGGCAATCCGTGGAGGTTCTGGTTGTCTACCTTGCCCACATAAGCAGGTGTATACAGGTTAGTATTGTTCATTGCCGCAAATTCATGCAGTCTTGCGGCATCCTGGGTAAATGAATATACATCACCGCTAAGAGACCCTGGTACAGCTACCGGCACCTGCGGATCGGTCACATCCCATACAATGGTGTTGCTATTGGCACCGCTCAGTTGGTAGTTGGCTATCTTGCCTGCGCCCACGCTCTGCCAGTCCCTGAAGCTCAGTTGGTCCTTGGTCATTGTCAGGCTGCGCCTCGTATTTATTTCTATATAGTTCAGATAGCCTATGCCCGATCCGTCTGCCGTTGAGAAATTAACCCCTACTGTCACAGATTGCGCGCCGCAGCCACCGGTGCCGCTTGCCGAGTTAATGTTCATAGCTATGTCGCCGGAGGTACCTGACCCGAAGTAATTGCTCGCAATATTGGTACCATTCATTGATACCGTATAGTTGCAGCCGCCGCTATTGGATGTAGACCCCATTGATACCGTACAATAAACACAACTTGTAGCATCGGCAGGCCCCATATCAAATGTCACCGAAGCGCTGCTACCCAGCAGCGGGCTCAGTTGTTCGCCATACCATGTCTTGCCTATGGTTGCGGGGTTTACTGCGTCTGAGTCGTGCACATTATAATAGTTATAGCTGTTCACGTTCACATTGCCCCCGGTCACCGCCGCCTGCTGCGTCACCCTGAGGCCAGCGCCACGATCGAAGGTCACAAAATAGTATGCGGTATCACTATACAGGTTCTTTGTATGCAGGAATCGCTGGTTGGTGCTGTCCTTTGTCCATTTTGTAGGCCCGGTAGCATAAAATATTGCTGCCTCGCCATTGTCAAATACATTGTCACCATTACCGGTCACCATTATAGCGTTTTCCAGCAGGTCCGATGGTCGTGCAGCGTCATTATCTTCAGACAGCATTTGCCCGCCATTACCAAATACACGAATGTTAGCCGGGTTTATTGTCGATGGTGTGAGCCCAAGACTGGAAATAAAGCTGTTGTCTATTTTATAGAAGCCCGTTTTGGTTACTCCTATCTTGTACCATGTGCCGCTGGCCAATATAGATGTACCCACATCTGTTGTTTTTGCCGCAGCCGGCTCAAGGGTCACCGGCTCATCTTCAAAAGATATGGTAAAGTCGGTCACCTGGTTTATTTGCCCTGCCCGTGCGCCTGCCACATATGCGGGTATACGCACTACTACAAAGGGCTGCTTCCGCTCCATACCCTGCACAAAATCCACATGCGTGAGGCCGGGCAGTTTAGCCCCCTGTGGCATAGCTGTAATACTTGCGTATGTAATATCTACCTTTATTTCAGGCAGCTTATAGCTGCTCACATTTATTCGCTCAGAGATAACACCGTTGTATATGTCGCCGGGTGTAACGTGATAAGTCTTATTAAATGCATCGGCCGTAGACGCATTTGATAGAATTGATAGCAAAAAAAATGCTGATATTGCGTTTTTCATTGATTTATGGATTTTAAGCGTAACCTGGTTTGTAGGTAATTCTATCAAAATTAAGGAATATTTAGTTACAATAAACGAAGCAAAAAGCCGTTCGAGGCTATTATAACGCTGTTTTTTTAAAGATATTATATTGTTTAAAAATAAATTTATGTAAACTTTTTTCTTTCATTCTGTTTGGAAAGCTTGAAAATTTGAAAAGAATGAGGTAACATTGTAACGACTTTTAACAACTTGCCACTAATTAGTGTAAATATTTAGTTATAATTATGAAAAGACAACTCATAGGATTAAGCTTGCTATGCATGGGGGTTACTGTTTTCTTCACAGCATGTTCTAGTGGTTCGCACAAGAAAGGTAAAGGAGATCAGGTGTCTCAGGTTACAGGCTGGCCGCTTAACGACAAGCGTTATGGTGGATATGAAGTTACCAACTACCAGGGGCAGCAAACTCCCGTTGGTATGGTGTTTGTTCAGGGTGGCAGATTCACTATGGGCGCTACCGATGACGAAATGCCGACTCTTGAAAACAACAGTATGAGGCGTACTGTTTCTGTTTCATCATTTTACATGGATGCGACCGAAGTTTCCAATGTTAGCTACCGCGAATATATATACTGGCTGCAGCGCGTATACGGTTCGGATTACCAGGACCTCGTAAACAAGGAAATCCCTGACGTAAACGTTTGGCGTTCTCCGTTGGGCTTCAACGAAAACTACGTAAAAAACTACTTCTGGCATGCTGCATATAACAACTATCCTGTAGTTGGTGTTAGCTGGTACCAGGCTTCTGATTTCTGCGAATGGCGCACTGACCGTGTTAACGAGTACCTGCTGATACAGGCCCGCCAGTTGAAACCAAACGCAACACAGTCGAACGAAGACGTATTCAACACTGAGTCTTATATACATGGCCAGTACGAAGGAACCAAGGGTTCTAACGTACACAGGGACCTTGACCCGAACGGCGCCGGCAAGCGTATCGTGAACAGGGCAGATGGTATCTTCCTGCCTGATTATCGCCTGCCTACAGAAGCTGAGTGGGAGTACGCGGCTCTTGGCCTTATAGGCAACAACCCGACTCCGGAAAACAAACGTCGCCGTGGCGAGGAAGTTGTTACAGATCGTAACACAGTGCCATGGGGACCAAAAAATACTACACGTTACGGATTGCATAATCAATACCAGGGCGAATTTGAAGGTAACTTCATGCGTGGTAAAGGTGACGCGATGGGTGTAGCCGGCGGTCTTAATGATAACGCTGATATCACCGCTCCTGTTAACCAGTTCCTGCCAAACGCTTTCGGTCTGTATAACATGGCCGGTAACGTTAACGAATGGGTGATGGATACTTACCGTCCTATGTCGCACGAAGACGTTAATGAGTTCCGTCCTTTCCGTGGTAATATCTATACCCGCTACCAATACCAGGAAGACGGTACTATAGAAGAAAAAGACAGCATTGGCCACATACCATACATGGAAGTACCTGCTACAGAGATACTGAACAACGGCCACTACGATACAAGAACTGCTAACCTTAACAACTACAAAGACGGCGACAGCTTATCTCTTGTTGGTTATGATTATGGCAAGAATTCTCTGATCAACGATTCTACAAAGGTGTACAAAGGTGGTTCATGGGCAGACCGCGCCTACTGGCTGTCTCCCGGTACACGCCGTTACATGCAAGGTAATCTGTCTACTAATACTATCGGCTTCCGTTGCGTAATGGATCGCCTCGGCAGCCCCGATGGTGACAACCAGCCAGGCGGCAACAGCTTCGGCAGGCAGCGTTACCACAAAAGATAATCTTTACAATAGTTTGGTAAAGAACCCCTTTCAATCTGGAAGGGGTTCTTTATTTTTACAGCATACAAATCCGGCATTTTGGAAATAGCACAACTGTATAACTTATACCTGCAGCACCCCACCGTAACAACAGATACGCGTAAACTGCAGCCCGGCAGTATCTTTTTCGCGCTCAGCGGCCCCAACTTCAACGGTAATACATTTGCCCCGCAAGCCATTGAGAAAGGCGCCGGATACGCAGTTGTTGATGACCTCGCCTACAAACTGGGCGATAAATACATTCTTGTGGATGATGTGCTTGGCACCCTGCAGCAGCTGGCGCTACACCACCGCAGGCAATTTACCATCCCGTTCATTGCTATTACCGGTTCTAATGGCAAGACCACCACAAAAGAACTCGTTGCCACAGTATTAAAAACGCGCTTTATCACTTATGCCACAGAAGGCAATCTCAACAATCATATCGGCGTACCGCTTACATTGCTGGGCATAAAGAGTGACGCGCAAATGGCCATTATAGAGATGGGAGCCAATCATCAGAAAGAGATCGCGTCCTATTGCGATATAGCCCTGCCTACCTATGGTATCATTACCAATTGCGGTAAAGCGCACATTGAGGGTTTTGGCGGCATAGAAGGCGTGCGAAAAGGCAAGGGCGAACTCTACGATTTTTTACGGGCGCACAGTGGCACTATCTTTCGAAATACTGACCTGGACTACCTTGAGTCTATGGCGCAGGGAATAACAGAGCAGGTTACCTACGGCAGCGCAAACGCTGAATATACCGGCAAACCCGTAATGAACGATGTTTTTCTGAATGTGGCGGTACTCACTGCCCACGCCGAAGCCCTGATCAGTACCCGGCTTGTAGGCGAATACAATTTTCCCAACGTGATGGTGGCCGTGGCTGCCGGCCTTCATTTCGGAATTTCCATTGACCTTATAAAGGCCGCGATCGCCACATACAATCCGGACAACAGCCGCTCACAGTGGCTGCTGAAAGGCACCAACAAGATCATCCTTGACGCATACAACGCCAACCCTACCAGCATGCGGGCCGCTATCCTCAATTTTGCCGCAGCCGATCTGCCAAACAAAATGCTGTGGATAGGCGGCATGAAAGAAATGGGCAGCGAAGAGGCATATGAACATAAGGAGCTGGTAACGCTTATATCCCAATACCAATGGGCCAACGTAATACTTGTAGGCAAAGAATTCAGGGGGCTGCAAGACAACTATTCCTGGTTCGAAAATTCTACTGAAGCGGCGGCATATGTAAAGACCACCACTCCGGCTAATAGTTCCATTCTCATAAAAGGATCAAGAGGCAGTAAAATGGAATTGCTGATGGATGCGCTTTAAGCATCGGGCGAGATGACCTTGTCTATTTTCTTAGACAATTTGTCCAGTTCTTCCTGCATCACCGGATTGTTAAACGATTCTATGGCGCTATCCGCGGCATAGCTAAGCAGGCACATAGCCATAAAGTCCTGGTCGTCTTTACCAGCGTACTGGGCCCTGATCTCCTGTACCTTTTCATCTGCCAGTTTCACAGCTTTACGCACAGCCGATTCTTCCTCCGGCTTTATCCGTATGCGGTAGCTGCGGCCCGAAAGCCAGACGGTTACAGATATGGTTGTTTCTTCGGCCATTGCTACTGCGTTACTAAATTGTTGTCTTGTGTGCTACCGGGTGTTGATTTGTGTATCAGTTTCTTCTGGAAGAAGACCAAAGTGAGTACACCTACCGATATAGCGGCATCAGCTATATTGAATACCGGCTCAAAAAATACGAAATTTTTACCGCCAAAAAAAGGCACCCATCCCGGCATTTTCGTATCTACCAGCGGAAAGTAGAGCATATCCACCACCTTGCCCTGCAAAAACTTGCCATAGCCTGCCCCCATCCTGGTGAAGTGCGCAACAGCAGTCTGGTTATGATTCTGCATCATGCTGCGCAGGTTGTCATAATTGCCTGAGAAACATGAATACGGACTATCCGTAAAGATAAGCCCGTAAAACATACTGTCTATAAGGTTGCCCAATGCGCCCGCCAGTATCAGCGAGCCGCATATGATAGCGCCCCTGCTGTAGCCCTTCTTTACGATACGGTGCAGCAGAAAGAACCCAAACACCACGGCCACCAGCCTGAAAGATGACAGCAATAACTTACCCACCACAGATTCGCTGAGCTTCATGCCATAAGCCATACCCTCATTCTCAATAAAGTGCAACCTGAACCACTCCCCGGCTATCCGTACCTCATCGCCATTGGTGAAGTGGGTCTTGATATACACCTTCAGCAACTGGTCTGCTATGATGATGAACAGTACTATAAATATGGCATTCCGGTATTTCAAATTCTGCAATTTTTCGTGGGCAAATATACTGTAAACCTTATAACATACCGGTGAAATAAAAACACCTCTTGGTTATTTTAACCTTTCCGCAAACGGGTATGGCTTAAAGGGCGGTATTTCCTGCCTGCTCATAAATAGCCTGTAGCAGGGTCTGCCCCACAGCCCTTAGTGTGCGCTTGTCTATTATATCCATCACATCGGCATGGGTATGCCAGTGGGCTGCGAAAGGGTTTCCTGGGTCCTGGCCAAGGTTGATTATGTCTATGGTCTTTATCCCGGCTATGCGGTTTACAGGTACATGGTCGTCTGTTATGTCTCCCCCGGTTGTATAGGGGAAGTAAGATGAATAGCCTGCATCATTTGCGGCCTTCCATACCTTCTGCTGCACATCACCCGCAACCTGTGCCGAGATGCCCTCCATGGGGAATTGCGCACCCCGCGCGCCTACCATATCCAGCAGTATCCCGAACTCAGCGGTATAACCCGGCACATGCGGGTGCCTGGCCCAATACTGGGTACCGAGACAATACGAATCTTCACCCCACTTTGTCTGGCCATAGTCTTCCACATCTGTAAACAGGATGTCTATGCCCACCCCTTCAGGCAGGCCATGTGCCTTTACCTGGCGGGCAAGCTCCAGCAGCACCCCTACCCCGCTGCCACCATCATCTGCGGCCAGTATAGGCTTGTCCTTATCCTTAGTGTCCTGGTCGGCCCATGGGCGGCTGTCCCAGTGCGTGAGCAGCAGGAACCTGCGTGTGGCCCGGGGGTGTATAGCACCTATAAGATTGATGCAGGGCAATGACTTTCCGTCGCCCCCGGTCACTTTTACATCCTGCTTGTATACGGTATCACATACAGCTTTCAGCTTACCTTCCATCCATTTGGCGCACTGAAGCTGTGCTGCGGAGCCCGGTGTACGCGGCCCCATGGCCACCTGCCTGCTCACATAATCATAGGCGCTGTCAGCGTCAAAAGACGGAACACTAATCGGTTTTACGCTTACGGTATCCTTTTGGGTAACATCCTTCGGCGCTTGCTCACCACTGCCACAAGCGGTCAGTAAATAACATGCCGACAAGAAAATAACTGCTGTATTAGTTCGCCTCATTTGCTTAGCTATCCGTACAGGTCACGGAATGGATTACAAAGCCACTATGGCCCGGTTATAATTTACATTGTTTCGACTGGATAACACGGTAGTTGCCTCCCGTGCCATTATTGTTCACCCATGCTATCACCCTGCAATGCGCCGGCACAATAGCGGGACTAAGTGTTTTGGGCGTATACGAATATACACGCTCATAGACACGACCGGCCTCCTTTGCCGTAAGCGAACCCAGCGGGTCGCCAAGCGGCGCAGAAGTGATCATATCCCTGAATACATTGGTAAACAAGTAATTTTCATGTACCGAGTCGGGAAACTCCTGCTTGTCATACATTGAGTCCTCCACTATTGCTATAGATATATTCTGCGGCGTAAGCACCGGATACAGGTAGGTCACCTTTGCCAGTATAGTTGCCACATTGGTTGTGGCGTTATAGCTGCTGGATATGTCCAGGTTCAATGAATCAGCAATAGAAAGCTGATTGGTTACCGCGTCTGCCCAACCTGTAGAATACAGCAATATATCACCTGCCACCGGTGTTCTGTCCACACCACCACTTGGCAGATCGTTTTTGCCATTGTATACAGTAGTATTAACCTGTGTCGCGGCAGAATCGCGTAAGTCATATATACTGCCTGCAGGGGGCACACTCTGGCCAGGCCCGTATATGTACAGCCCTATTACATTTACACGACCAATATTGGTTGAGGTTGTGGCTATATTTTCCAGGTTGGTATGAGCAGCAGGACAATTAGCACATTTCTGCCCCGTAAACTCCTCCACCAACACCTGGTGCGGTTGTGCCGAAGGTATTGATGCCGCAGGCAGCACATATGTAGTGTCTGTATGCGCGGCACTACCAAAATCTATAGATGGATTGTTCTCGGTGCAGCCTGTCCAAACAAACGATGCACAGCATAAAGCTATAAGTACTCTCTTCATATAAGTTGATAAAACACAAATTTAGCAAATAAATACCAATCACTATATACCGTTAATACTTAATGAATGCGGTGGTAAGCCGTATTAATTCATAACTTTATGCCAACAATACAGATATGGAAGAGAATAAAAGGCAAAAGCAGGTTGGTAAACTGGTTTTGGAAGAATTAAGCGATATTTTTCAGCGGGAAGGGGTGAATATAATAGATGGGGGCATGGTGTCCATATCTAAAGTGATGGTTACGCCCGACCTGCTGGAGGCCCGTGTCTATCTCAGCCTGTTCCAGGTGAAAGACCCTGCCGGGCTGCTGCACAAAATAAAAGAGCGCGGGCGGGAGTGGCGCAAACTGCTGGGGCAGCGGATCAAAAACCAGCTACGGCGCGTACCTGAACTCCATTTTTTTTCGGACGACACACTGGAGCATGTTTTTAAAATGGAAGAAATATTCAGAAAGATAAACGAAGACAAAAAATCACAACCACAGGCACCCGACCAGGAGTAACATTACCGTTTACTGTACGTGGCCTGTCTTTAACTGCCGACTTTTTTGAACCGCATTCTTATATGGCAACTGGCGCTCAGGTACCTGCGCGGAAAGCGCTCGGCCAATGCCGTGACCGTGCTGTCGCGTATCAGCATGGTGGCGATAGCGGTGTGCAGCGGCGCCATGATCGTTATACTGTCTGTGTTCAACGGCCTTGAATCAATAGGCAAAGACCTATACAAGACCTTTTATTCAGATATCCGCATCAGCGTGGCGAGGGGTAAATTCTTTTCGATGAGCCCATCCCGCATGGCTGAAATACATAAGCTGAACGGAGTACACTATGTCTCGGCTGTGATCGAAGACAATGTATTTGCGGTAAATAACGGACAGCAGAAAATAATAACACTGAAGGGCGTGGACAGCAATTATTACCACGTAAACGACCTGTCGCAGTATATAGTAAGGGGCAACAGCCTGCTGGCGCTGGCACAACAGCCCACCGACACCACGCTGGCAGTACCCAACACAGCAATAATGGGCGAGCAGATAGTAAATGAGCTGGGCACAGACATCAACTCACTGAACTATGTAACGCTGAACTACCCCAACCCGAACATGACCAACCCGGCCCTTGACCCCGCATCGGCCATACAATCTGTGATGGTACACCCCCAGGGCATCTTCAGTATTGGCGGCGATGAGTTTGACAACAAATACACTTTGGTGCACCTTGCACTTGCCCAGCAGCTTTTCCTGCAGCCCGGCAAGTACTCAGCAATAGAGATCAGCGCGGCACCGGGCGAAGTGAAACAAATACAGCACAGCCTGAAGCAAATGCTGGGTGAGGGATTCAGCGTAGAGACCCGGTACGAACAGAACAAGACCATAAATATGGTAATGCGTGGTGAAAAATGGGCCATCTACTTCATACTGGTACTGGTACTGCTTATAGCTTCGTTCAATATGGTGGGGGCACTGTCTATGCTGGTATTAGAGAAGCAAAAAGACATAGCCATACTCCGGGCTATGGGCGCCGGCAAGAGTGCTGTACGCGCTATCTACCTGGCGGAAGGGGTATTATGGTCACTGACCGGAGGTGTATCAGGTATGTTGCTGGGCAGCATATTATGCATGCTGCAGGACCATTTCGGGTTTGTGAAACTGGGCGCGGCTTTCGTGGTATCGGCATACCCGGTGCAGTTACAATGGCCTGATTTTGTGCTGGTCATCTGCACAATATTCGCGGTGGGTGTGCTTACATCGTGGTACCCGGCTATGCGCGCGGCCAAGCCGTCAGACCCTTCGCTAAAGAGCACGTAAGCCCGCCAATAGGCTTTTTCCTGATTACTTTTTACATTTGGATACAACTTCCGCTTATGTCCTTCCCATTCCAAGTGACCTCGTACGACGAGTACAAACGCGCATACGATAACAGTGTTGCAGACCCTGAACAATTCTGGAGCAACGTAGCAGATACATTTCTCTGGAAAAGGAAGTGGGACAAGGTGCTGGAATGGGACTTTAAGCAGCCGGACGTCAAATGGTTCATTAATGCCCGGCTGAACATAACCGAGAACTGCATAGACAGGCACCTTGCACAAGCAGGCGATACCCCGGCCATAATATGGGAACCCAACAACCCGGCGGAACCCGGCAAAACAATCACCTACCGCGACCTTCATTTCCTCGTAAGCCAGTTTGCCAACGTACTGCTGAACAACGGTGTGCGTAAGGGCGACCGTATCTGCATATACATGGGCATGGTGCCCGAGCTGGCCGTGGCCATGCTGGCCTGCGCACGTATAGGCGCAATACACTCGGTGGTGTTTGGCGGCTTCAGCGCGCAGAGTATCTCTGACCGCCTGCATGACGCCAACGCGACCTTTATCATCACCTGCGACGGCGCCTTCAGGGGCGGGAAAGACATACCGCTGAAAGGCATTATTGACGACGCACTGACGACCTGCCCCTTTGTGCAACGGGTGATCGTGTACAACCGGACCAATACACCTGTGAGCATGATAAAAGGCAGAGATGTATGGTGGCACGAAGAGGTAGCCAAAGTGGCAAAACAAGGCAATCCGGATGTAGCCGCCGAGGACATGGACTCAGAGGACCCGCTGTTCATACTCTATACCTCGGGCTCTACCGGCAAGCCAAAAGGTGTGGTGCATACTACCGCAGGGTATATGGTGTATGCCACCTACTCGTTTGTGAATGTGTTCCAGTACCGCCCCGGTGAAGTACATTTCTGCACGGCAGACATAGGATGGATAACCGGCCATACGTATATAGTATATGGCGTGCTGTGCGCCGGCGGCACCTCCCTTATGTTTGAAGGGCTGCCCACATGGCCGGACGCAGGCAGGCTATGGGACATTACCGACAAACACAAAGCGAACATACTGTATACCGCTCCAACAGCCATACGCAGCCTGATGGCATACGGCCTGAGCCCCTTTGAGGGAAAGAAGCTGGATACACTGCGCGTGCTGGGCACTGTGGGTGAACCCATAAACGAAGAGGCCTGGCACTGGTATGACGAGCATGCAGGCAAAAAGCACTGCCCGATAGTAGATACCTGGTGGCAGACCGAAACCGGCGGCATACTGATATCGAACCTTGCCGGTGTGACACCATCCAAGCCGGCATATGCGACCCTGCCGCTGCCGGGCATACAACCTATGCTTGTAGACGAAAAAGGCGCAGAGATAACCGGCAATGATGTAAGCGGCAACCTCTGCATCCGTTTTCCGTGGCCCTCTATGATACGCACCACTTGGGGTGACCATGAGCGCTGCAGGCTCAATTATTTTGCCACGTATCCCGGCCTGTATTTTACCGGCGATGGCTGCCACCGCGACGCTGACGGCATGTACCGCATCACCGGCCGGGTAGACGATGTGCTGAATGTGAGTGGCCACCGCATAGGCACCGCCGAAGTGGAAAATGCCATAAACATGCATACCGGGGTGCTGGAAAGCGCTGTGGTGGGCTATCCGCACGACCTGAAGGGGCAGGGTATCTACGCCTATGTGATCATGGGTGAGACCACTACTGAGCCCGCAGCATTAAAGGCTGATATCCTTCAGACCGTGACACGCATCATAGGGCCTATAGCACGACCGGATAAGATACAGTTTGTGACCGGGCTGCCCAAGACCCGCAGCGGCAAGATCATGCGGCGCATACTACGGAAAATAGCCGAGGGTGAAATGCAGTCTATAGGTGACACCTCTACCCTGCTGGACCCTGCCGTGGTGGAAGACATAAAGGCCGGAAAAGTATAGGTGGGGACCATTGCCACACACTTTTTTTCTCTGCGCCATGGGGCATTGGCTGTGTGCGCAAGAAAAATAATTGCGCACATTATCATTGATAATCAACAAACTAAGTCAATATTTTTGCACAGGTGTGCAATTTTTTGGCTGGCATGATTGCCCCATCATTGCCCCACATTGCCCCATGGTTATTTCGAACACATTCATTTTTTTTATCACAAAAAAGGGTGCCCAGCAGATCTAACAATCAGATATAGAAAATTCTACAGTCAGCCATTTGGGTAAACAAAAAAACTATTCAAATGAACCCTTTATATGGCCGCTTAACGTGCTGCGCTATCTTATCAATATCGAAATGAACTACTGCGGCACAAAGGTCGGACGAGGACAGGAATTTTACAAAAGAAAAATCTATGATAGTACGGATTTCAGTCTATCATAAAAATTTTTTTTGGCTGTGCGCGGTATGCCTGAATTACAGATCGTGGAATCCTGTATACGGGGTGCCCTATACGCCAAACAACATAGTACAGGAAAGTTTTACCTAAGGAGATACCTGAGCCGGTAAGCAGGGACGGCAGCAATAATCCTGTCGGTGCTGTTTTTATTTTTTCTCATCTTTGCAGCGTGACTTTCTCTACAATACATCACGCGCACCTCTCTTTTTTCGCCACAGTGCTGGAAGAAAAATATGTACTGGCCGACGCTGAAAACCTGGAGCGCTGCGCAAGCGACGAAACCGAAGACCTGCATTATATGCCCGAGGTGGTATTGCAACCGGGTACAGTGGAAGAAGTGAGTGCCATAATGAAGTACTGCAATGAGCAGCTACTACCCGTTACCCCCCGTGGCGCGGGCACAGGCCTTAGCGGCGGGGCATTGCCGGTACATGGCGGAGTGGTGCTGGATATGAAACGGTTCAACAAAATACTGCATATAGACAAGCGCAACTTCCAGGTGACGACAGAGCCGGGTATGATAACGCAGGAACTGCAGGAGGCACTGCGGGCCGAAGGGCTGTTTTACCCACCTGACCCTGCCAGCAAGGGATCGTGCTTTATAGGCGGCAATGTGTCTGAGAACTCAGGCGGGCCCAGGGCAGTAAAATATGGCGTGGTGAAGGATTATGTGCTGAACCTGGAAATAGTATTGCCTAACGGCGAGGTAATATGGACGGGCGCCAATGTACTGAAAAATGCCACAGGCTATAATCTTACACAACTGGTGGTGGGCAGCGAGGGTACGCTGGGCATTATTACCAAAATAGTACTGCGTCTGATACCGGCAGTAAAACACGACCTGCTGATGCTGGTACCATTCCGGTCGGCGGCGGAGGCATGCGCGGCGGTGAACGCAATATTCCTGGCGGGTTATACACCATCGGCACTGGAGTTCATGGAAAGGGACGCACTGGAATGGTCGATGCGGCATGTACAGTCTACCGGTATAAGCCTGCCGGATGATATAGCCGCGCACCTGCTGATAGAAACAGACGGCAACCATATGGATGAGCTGCTGCGTGACGCAGAAGCAATATCGGGCATTGTGGCGCAGTATGACATAGATGAGATATTATTTGCGGACAGCCATGAACAGAAACAGATGCTGTGGACACTGCGCCGCAAGGTGGGCGAGGCTGTAAAAAGCAATTCGATATACAAAGAGGAAGACACGGTAGTGCCACGCGCCGAACTACCTGAACTACTGGCCATTATCAAAAAGCTGGGAGCGGAATACGGCTTCAGGTCGGTATGCTATGGCCATGCCGGTGATGGCAACCTGCATGTAAACATTATAAAGGGTGATATGACCGATGAGGACTGGAAGGTAAAACTACCCGAAGGTATAAGAGCGCTATTCAAAGAAGTGATAAGACTGGGCGGAACAATATCGGGCGAGCATGGCATAGGCTTTGTGCAAAAGGAATATATGGATATAGCATTCAATAATGTGCAGATGGATATTATGCGGCAGATAAAGCACATATTTGACCCTAAGGGCATATTAAACCCCGGCAAGATTTTAACGTCTTTATAAGGGAATGAAAAAAGTATTTGCATAAAAAATTCCCCTAACTTCGTAAATAGAAATTTTTTAAATGAAACAGATCCTGGTTGCCACGCTACTTATGCTGAGTATCAGTTATGCCGGTGCTCAAGAAGTTTATACGAGTTCGGGGAAGGCTAATACGCACAAAAAGTCTAAGAGAACAACGGGGTATGACCCCGACAGGCTGATACTGGGCGGTGGGCTGAACCTGGGATTCGGGAACGGGTATGCCAATGTGGGGTTGTCGCCAATAGTGGGTTACCGTATCACGAACGCATTCTCGGCCGGTATAGGGCTTGGCTATCAATATTACAAAGCACCTGACCCATATTATTACGACCCTGCCGACCCTTACAAAGTATTCTACGATTACGAACACATTGTATACCCCAGCATATGGACAAAGCTATTTGTGTACAGGAACTTTTTCATCAGCGGTACTTTTGAGCACGACTTTATCAACTTCAGAGGGCCGGGACTGGACAACTATGGCAACCCGATAACCATAAAGCTAAACGTAACCAACCCTGTGCTGCTGGTGGGCGCGGGTTTCAGGCAACCCCTGGGAGGCAGGGTGTCGGCATATTTTGAACTGATCTATGATGTGCTGCAGGGCGATTACAGCCCCTATCCGAAAGGCGCACCTGATATACGCGTGGGCTTTGCGGCCGGCCTGTAAGGCAAGTTGGTAAAATAAGTTAATTTAGAGCTTTGCCCATAGCAAAGCTTTTTTATTTCGCACAATGAATCCAGGAATACTGTTCTCTGTAATTATCGCATATTTTTCGGTACTGCTAGGTATCGCCTTCTATACATCGCGACATTCAACCAATGAATCTTTTTTCATAGGCAACCGCAGCAGCAAGTGGTGGGTGGTGGCTTTTGGTATGATCGGCACCTCGCTGTCTGGGGTGACGTTCATATCAGTGCCGGGTTGGGTGGGCACAAGTGCATTTAATTATTACCAGGTAGTTATTGGTTACTGGATCGGTTATTTCGTGGTGGCTTTTGTCCTGTTGCCTCTTTATTACCGCATGAATCTTACCTCTATCTACACCTACCTTGACCATCGGCTGGGTAATGTTTCCTATAAGACTGGCGCGCTGTTTTTTATCCTGTCCCGTACGCTTGGTGCAACCCTGCGGCTATACCTGGTTATCAAGGTTCTGGAGAAATTTGTTCTTGCCGACGTGGGCCTCCCATTCGAGGCGACTGCCGTAATTATCTTAGGCCTGATACTGCTGTACACCTTTCGCGGTGGTGTAAAGACGATTGTATGGACCGATACGCTTCAAACTACTTTCATGCTGCTCGCTCTTCTTGTGTGCGTTATTTACATTATGCACTCCATGCATCTTGGTCCGTCAGAGACGTGGACGGCGATGCAGCAAAAAGGTTATACGCACCTGTTTGAATTTGACCCGATGAAGTCGGGCTTTTTTCTCAAGCAGGTAGTTGGCGGTGCGTTCATCACGATTGCGATGACCGGCCTCGACCAGGAGATGATGCAAAAGAACATCAGCGTGAGTAATCTGAAGGATTCCCAGAAGAACATGATCACCTTCTGTTTTACCTTGCTTGCAGCCAACTTCATATTCCTGTTGCTGGGCGGCTTGCTGTATCTCTATGCCGATGCTAATGGTATTCATGCAACAGGCGATGACCTGTTTCCCTTTGTGGCAATGAAAAGTGGCCTGCCCTTCTTTATAGCGGTGTGTTTCCTTATTGGTCTTATCTCTGCTGTATTCCCGAGTGCGGACGGTGCTTTGACAGCGCTTACATCGTCTTTTTGCATCGACATCCTGGGGATGAACAGAAAGAACAATACGACCGAACGGCAAAAGAAACGAACAAGGCTTATCGTTCATAACTCATTTGCGATCGTCTTCCTGATATGCGTCTTTTTTTTCAGGGAGATAGATAAAGGCACTTTGATCAAGACCTTGCTGGAAATAGCGACCTATACTTACGGACCTCTGCTGGCGCTTTTTGCCTTCGGTATTCTTACCAGGAGACAGGTGCGCAACGAGCTGGTTCCGATTGTCTGCCTTGCAACCCCCGTGCTCTGCTATATTCTCAAAACACATGAAAAAGAGTGGCTTGGCAGCTACTCAATCGGCCTGGAACTACTTATTATCAATGCGGGAACCGCATTTTTACTCTTATTTTTATGCTCTAAAAAAGGCAGTACCGTGATAACTGCCCGCTCAGACAATGAAAGACCAACTGACAAAACTAAAAATGCGTGACTGGACAGAAACGAAAGCCCACTCCAGCTGGCAGATATTCAAGATAATGGCTGAATTTGTGCAGGGTTTTGAGACCCTTGCCAAGATAGGCCCGTGCATATCCATATTCGGATCGGCAAGGACAAAGCCGGGGCATCAGTATTATGAACTGGCAGTGGAAATAGCCCGGCGGCTGGCCACAGAAGGTTTCGGCATTATTACGGGGGGCGGCCCCGGCATAATGGAAGCCGCCAATAAAGGGGCCAGCATGGCGCCGGGCAGATCTGTAGGGCTGAATATAGACCTGCCCTTTGAGCAGACAGCCAACCCATATATAGACGGCGACACCCTGATCAATTTTGATTACTTCTTTGTAAGAAAAGTGATGTTCACAAAGTATTCGCAGGGCTTTATAATGATGCCGGGCGGATGGGGCACTATGGATGAGTTTTTTGAGGTGGCAACACTGATACAGACCCGGAAATTTACCCAGACGCCAATGATATGCATAGGCTCGGCATACTGGAACGGCCTCTTTGACTGGATGCGGACAACCATGCTGGACGCTGAAGGGAATATAAGCCCGGGCGACCTGGAAATGATCAAAATATTTGACACCGCCGATGAGGTGGTAACCTACCTGAGCGAATTTTACACACACAACAAATTACAACCGAACTTCTAAGCGCATGGCCCCATTACTTATTTCAAAACAGCTGTATGACTATGCCGAAGACCATACCAGCCCTGAAACAGCAGTGCTGGCGGCGCTGAACAGGGACACCAACGTGAAGCGCGGTGACGCGGTGATGCTTTCAGGCCACCTGCAAGGCGCACTATTACAGACGCTGAGCCACATGATGCAGCCACAATGCATATTAGAGATAGGCACCTTTACCGGGTACTCGGCGATATGCCTGGCCATGGGGCTAAGGCCGGGGGGACACCTGCATACAATAGAAATTGACGAAGAACTCTACGATATGGCAGCCCACTATATTACAAAGGCCGGACTACGCGATAAAATAACACAACATACAGGTGCCGCGGCAGACATCATACCTACGCTAAAAGAGCAATTGGACCTGGTATTCATAGACGCAGACAAAATAAACTATGAGCGCTACTACGACCTAGTGTTTCCGAAAGTGCGCATAGGCGGCTTTATACTTGCCGACAATGTATTGTATGATGGCGAAGTGGTGTTGCCTATAGGCGAGCAGACCAAGAACGCGCGTGCTATCAGCGCATTTAACAAAAAGGTGAAAGCCGACAAACGAGTAGAACATATGCTGATACCGGTGCGTGATGGCGTAATGGCCGTAAGGAAGGTGAGCGAGTAGCGCGAGATTTTGCGCAGTCTTAACAGTAAAATAGGGCAATGAGCCGTATTTTTGCCTAAAGACGATATATTAATAATTATTAGCAATGCGTAAGTATCTATTGTTCTGCATAGTGTTGTTACTATTGGTGCCCCATATGGCCGGCGCGCAGGACGATTTTACCACTAACGCAAAGAAATATATAGACGAATATGCCGTGCTGGCCATGTATGAGCAGCAGAAGAATGGCATACCGGCGGCAGTGACGCTGGGGCAAGGGATACTGGAGACGGAAGCCGGGACGAGTGAGCTGATGACGGAAGCAAATAACCACTTCGGGATAAAGTGCAAGAATGGCTGGACCGGAGAGACATTTACACATACGGATGACGCACCCAATGAATGTTTTAAAAAATACAAATGCGCATCTGATTCTTACCGGGACCACTCTGAGCACCTGAAAAGGAACCCACGGTACGCGCCGTTATTCAAACTGAACAAATCGGACTACCGTGGATGGGCCGTGTGCCTCAAGAAGTGCGGCTATGCTACCAACCCGCAATACGCGCAGCGGCTGACGAAGATCATCGAGGATTTTGACCTGGAGCGTTATACGAGCTCAGCCTTTGATACCGTGCTGCCTGCCGTGATACCGCAACCTGTGGCAGCAAGAACAGCACCGGTAGCTGATACCCCCGTAAAGACCACACCAACCTATGCAGCCATGAGAGGCAGCAAGGATACCATAGTGGCAAATACACATGACCGGCATATTGTAAAGAACGGCGAGACCATGGCCTTTATAGCACAGACAGAGGGTGTGGAACTAAAGACGCTGATGGAGCTAAACCTGCTGAACCCTAACGAAGAGCCACTGACCGGTACCACGATAGAACTGAAAAACCAGGCGAAACAAAAACCGTCTTATCGTATAGTGGCAATGGTGGCACATAGTACAGATGCCATAGTAACAGGCGACACAAAGACAGCGCAGAACCCGGACTATATAACTATAGACAAAACAAAGCCAAAGCCCGCCAACGAACCTGTGGCAACAAAGACAGCACCAACAGCCACAACCAAAACACCGGCGGAAACTCAAACAACACCACCGGCACCCAAGACAATTGCCCCCGAGAACATCATTATCATCAACGACTCCAAAAGGCCGCAAAGACCACCGCCGCCCAAAACAGAGGAGCAACTGGCACAGGAAAAAAGCGATAAAGAACTGGCCGACCTGAAAGCAGAACTGGACAAGATAGTATATGCCGATGACAGCAAGCTGATGGCGCAGAATACTACTACAGCACCGGAAAAGAAACCCGCGACTGAAGCACCGGCACATAACGGCGGCAAGTATTATACAGTAAAGAAAGGTGATACCGCCTTCTCTATCGCTAAAAAGAACAACATAACGCTGGAACAACTAAGGGAGTGGAACGGCATGGACGGGGCTGATGTAAAAACCGGGCAAGTCTTACAGGTAAAGGAATAAAGATGGCGGGGATACGTATTCATGATAAGACGTTTGTACCGTTCATCACCGCGAGTGAGATACAGCGGCGGGTAAGCGAGATAGGAGCAAGTATCAACGCCGACTACGCAGGCAAAACACCACTGATCATAGGCATACTGAACGGAGCCTTTATTTTTACCGCCGATATTTTTCGTGAACTTACGATAGATGCGGGGATCTGCTTTACCCGGCTAAAATCATACAGCGGGCTTAGCTCTACCGGGAATGTGGAGGTAAGCTACAGGATAGAAGAACAACCGGAAGGCCGGCACGTAATAGTGGTAGAAGACATTATTGACACCGGCAAAACACTACATACCTTTCTGCCGCAGCTAATGGCGATGCGGCCCGCATCGCTGAAGGTAGCTACGTTTCTTACCAAACCATCTGCACTCAGGTATGATGTACACGCAGACTATACCGCTTTTGAGATAGAAGACAAATTTGTGGTGGGCTATGGGCTTGATTATGACGGCCTGGGACGAAACCTGCCTGACCTATATATATTAGAAGGTCATAGTTGAGCTGAAAAGCATATCAAATAACGTTATCTTTGGGTTATCTATTCAAGTATATGAAAAGAACGCTTGTTATTACGCTGCTTGTGCTCAGCGTCTGCTCGTGCAAAAATACATGGAGCAGCGCAGATAAAGATGCCTTTTATGAGGCGTGCACCGACGAAGCCATCAGATGGGCAGGCACCAAGGAGCATGCCAAGACCTATTGCGACTGCGTGTTTGGGAAGATGGAAGCCAAATACCCCAATGAGGATGAGGCGCTGGAACATATAGATGTGCTGGCAAAAGATACCGACCTTGTAAAGTGTAAAGAAGAGGTAATAAAAACCTTCAGATAAGGAAGCACACCCAATACTTTATTATATTTCTAAATACATATATCACTCCTATAGTACGAAGTGAGGACGCATACAGACCATAAAATCATTTAAATAGACCTGTATCGTCTTATTTTTCGGTAAACATCAGCTTTGAGGCGGCGGGCGGACAGCCATATAAGCCTAAATACGCTACCTTTGCGCCTCATTTTTACCATTTCATGGATCGTAACCAAATAATAGGCTTCTCACTTTTAGCCCTGCTGCTGATAGGGTATCTTACCTACAACAACCATGAGCAGAAAGTATACCAGGAGCAAAAGAGGATTGATTCGATAGCATATGCCAAGGCACATCCGCGCCCGGTAGTGGATAGCTCGAAGTCGGTTGCAACGACTCAAGCGCCTACCGCCTCTGTAAATGATTCGGCAACGGAAGCACTTCGTAAGACACAACCGGCATCTTATTATGGGCAGGCGCAGACCGTAACACTTGAGAATAAAAAATTGTCGCTGCAGTTTAGCACCAAGGGCGCTTACCCGGTATCCGCACGGCTTAACTCGTATAAGACCTACTACGGCAAGCCGTTATACCTGTTTAACGGCCCCGGAAATGTGCTGAGCGCCACACTGCCATTTGATAATAACAAATCGACTGCGGACCTTTATTTTACAGCCGTAACAAGGGATGAGCCAAATGGCGACAAAACAGTTGACTTCTCAGCAGACCTGGGAGCGGGTAAAAAAGTAGAGCTCGTTTATACCCTGCCGGCGGACGAATATATGCTGCGCTGCAATATAGTGCTGACCGGACTTAACGCAACGAGCCTGCCACTGACATGGAATATGCATGGGCTGCATACCGAGAAAGACATGGCTAATGAGCGCATGGGAGCGCAGATATATTATCATAACAAAAACGACGATAACGATTACTATACAGTGCGTGCCAACGAGGAAAAAGTACTGCATAACGATGTGGCATCGCACTGGCTGGGCTTCAGGAAGCAGTATTTCAGCACAGTGCTGATCAATGATGACGGATTCAGCAAGATGGAAGACAAGTATATGGCGAAGGGGGACGATACGAATATTGTAGCGCAGAGCCTTGCCAAACTTGAAGCGCCACTGAAACCGGGCAACAATGTGCAGTCGGCAGCGCTGCGGTGGTATATAGGGCCAAACGACCTGCATACGCTATCGGCCTATAAGATAGGGATGGAAGATATGGTGCCGCTGGGCGTGGGTGTGATGGCATTTGTGAAATACATCAACAAATACATACTGATACCTATTTTTTACTTCCTGTCGGGCTTTATAGGCAATATTGTTGTGATCATAATACTGATGACGATATTCATACGCCTGATACTTTCATTCTTTACCTATAAGAGTTATCTGTCATCTGCAAAGATGAGGGTGCTGAAGCCTGAACTGGACGAGCTGCGCGCCAAAATAGGAGACGACCAGCAGAAGTTCAGCATGGAGCAGATGAAGTTATACCGGTCTGCCGGGGTCAACCCCCTGGGCGGATGCCTGCCAATGCTGTTCCAGTTGCCGATATTGCTGGCCATGTATTATATGTTCCCTTCATTCATTGAGTTCCGTCAGCAGCACTTCCTGTGGGCCAATGACCTTTCTACCTATGACAGCGTATTTAGTTTCGGGTTCAGCATACCCATGTACGGCGATCATGTGAGCCTTTTTACATTGCTGATGACAGCGTCAAGTCTTTTCCTGGCGCTGTATAACCGCAATATGACGCCGCAGGACCCTAATAACCCGATGATGAAGTATATGCCTTTCATTTTCCCGATAATACTGATGGGCATATTTAATAAAATGGCAGCGGCGCTGACATTTTATTACACTTTCTCAAACCTGTTGAGCATTGCGCAACAATTCATTATCCAGAAATATTTTATTGACGAAAAAGCTATTCACGCACAGTTGCAGGAGAACAAAAACAAACCAGCAACCCCGTCGAAATGGGCCGCGAAGCTGGAAGAGATGCAGAAAATGCAGGCTGAGCGAGCAAAAAATCCACCAAGAATAAACAAAAAACCATGATGACAGCAATGGCGTTTGTACAATAACAAAGCGTAGCGAACGTTAATTTTAATACGCCTGACCCTGAAGCTGATGATTTTTTCAAAACGCCTATGCTTTCTGATACTTGCCCTTACGCTGCACGCAGCCGCCGGCAACGCACAGAATGCAGGTGTGGGGTACTGGACCTCGCACCTGCCATACAATTCGGCTACGGGCGTGGCAACAAACGGCAATACCATATACGCGATCTGCAAACAAGCTTTTTTTACCTGTAGCGTAGGCGGCAATGAGCCCCCGGTACCTTTTAGCAAGATAGATGGCATGTCTGACATAGGCATGCAATATGTAGCATATGATGAGGTATCGCAATGCCTGATACTTGTGTACAGCAACGGGAATATAGACCTGTATAAAAACAATACATTCTACAACATACCTGACCTGAAACTAAAGAATGTACCCCAGCCAAAAACCGTATACCAGGTATATACAGAGAACGGCTTTGCGTACCTGAGCACGGCGCTGGGGTTGCTGGTGCTGGACCTTGAAAACAATAGAATAGCGCAGAACTACAAATACAGTATCGGGAACGAACAGCTGACCATCAAAGGGTTTGCCGGTGCGGGAAACCAGTTTTATATGATCATGGCCACCGGCCTTTATACCAGCGACAAGCACAACCCGGATATCGGCAACCTGGATACCTGGACCCGGATAGACAGCACAGATACTTTTGCCCATATAGTTAATGTGCAGGACCGGATATTCCTGGGAACGAACAAAAAAGTGTACACCATAACGGCTAACGCGGTACAAAAGGTGTATACGGCCGACTCATTTATCTACCACATGGATGCCGGCAATAACCAATTGCTGATAGGTACAGCAGACCAGCAGGGAGGCCTGCTGAAAATAATGGACATGAACTACACTGTAACCGACTCATTCCATTGTGGTGACAACAGTGTTCAGGCTGTGCAACCGGCAGACGGCAGCATATGGGTAGCCACCCCTAACGGAGGGTTGAAGAAAAGGGCCGGAGCAGACCAGGTGACACCCATATTCCCTGATGGCCCGTCAAGCCCATATGCTTTTGACCTGTATGCCTATGACAAGAACCTATACATAGCTCATGGCGGGTATAATACCACCTATTTTGCCAACTTTTCGCTGAACGGAATTTCAAATTACAGAGACGGGAAGTGGACCTACTATAAGCATGGTGTTTTCACCCCGTTTGACTACCTAAAAGATTTTGTGGCTGTAGCCCGTAATGAAAAGACGGGCATGCTGTACGCAGGATCGTACGTGAACGGGCTGTATATGATAGACAAGGATGGTGTAGCAACGGCGGCAGACCAAAGCGTATTTGACGGCAGCTATGCCTATGGCGCGGATGCCCACGACATCATCAGCCTTGCGCTGGATAAAGACGACAATTTGTGGGTGAGCCTGATGTTTGCCAAGCGCCAGTTGTACCTGAAGACACCTGACAATAAATGGTACGCGTATGTGGTGCCGAACATATCGCTGGGCGGAGCCATAGTGACCGACGACAGCGGACTGGTATGGATGGCGAGCTCAAGCGGCGAGGGGCTATCGGGCTACAGCACAAATAATACGCCGGCAGACGTGAGTGATGATAAAGTATATCACTTTGTGACCGGCAAAGGCAAGGGGAACCTACCCAGCAATAAAGTGAACTGCCTTGCAAAAGACCACAACAACCAAATTTGGGCAGGTACGAATAATGGCATAGCGATCATAAAGAGTTGCACAACGAACGGAACAAGCGCACCGACATGCGACGCAGAACTGCCCTATGTAAACTACGCAACATTTTCAGGCAACCTGTTTGCGGGATCTGACGTGAAAACAATAGCTGTAGACGCAATAGACCGCAAGTGGGTGGGTACCGCTGACGGGGCATGGCTGCTATCGCCGGACGCGCAGCAGGTGATCGAACATTTTACGACAGACAACAGCCCGTTGCCATCAAACTTTATTCAGAAGATAGCAGTGGATAATGCTACGGGAGATGTGTATATAGGCACTGACAATGGCCTGGCCAGCTATCATGGAACGGCAACCGAGGGGTCTACCGACAACCAGCAGGTGACCATCTTCCCTAATCCTGTGCCGCCGGGCTATACCGGTATAATAGCTATTAAAGGACTGGTGACCAACGCGGACGTGCGCATAGCCGATATTAACGGGCAACTCGTATATAAAACGACAGCCATAGGCGGGCAAGCCATATGGAACGGCAAGGACTATACCGGGCACAGACCACAGACGGGGATATATACGGTATTCGTATCCAGCAAGGACGGCAGGCATACCTATACCGGTAAGATAGCGTTCATACAATAAGGCCTTTTAAAAAGTTTGAAGACAAATGGATTTTGCAGACAATATCAGCTATCTTAAACCGTTATTTCTTTACATTTGATCATTAATGCAGACAATGACATTTAATTGCCGTATATATATTTTTATCGCGCTTCTTATATCTGCCCAGGCACGCTCCGTGGCCCAGGATCGCCCGATAGGCTACTGGAGATCTCATTTACCTTATAACTCAGGCATTGGTATAGCTACCGACGGCAGCAACCTCTTTACAATAACTACCCAATCATTCTTTACCTATAAAGGTATCAACAACAATGGGGGGCCTACTGCCTACAGCAAGGTAGACGGTATGTCGGGCGTGGGAATGAAATGCGTGGGATATGACGCTACTACCTCAACAACAGTGCTGGTGTATGAGGACGGGAATATAGACCTGTTCAAAGAAGACGAGAATACATTTTACAACATACCTGACTTTAAGATAAAAAGCATCTCAGGCAACAAGAGCGTATACAGTGTATATACCGAAAATGGCACGGCCTATATAGCTACATCTATAGGCATACTGGTCATAAACCTGGCCACGCACGATATTACAGAGAATTACCAGTTTGTGATCAGTAACCAGATAATACCGGCCTATGCATTTGTGGGCAGGGGCGATCAATTCTACACTATCACACCGGGAGGTATATATAAAGCGGACAAGGCCAACCCCCAGTTGCAGAATTTCCAGGTGTGGACGCAGGTAGACACCATATCCACCATACGGTACATGGCAAGCATAAACAATGTCCTTTATCTTGCGAGCCAGACAGCAGTATATACCCTGATCAATGACACACTACACCACATTTATACATGCCCCACCGGGTCTGTAATAGAGCACATAGACGCGGGAATAACAGAACTGCTGGTAAGTGAGTTTACACCGGACCAGTTTACCGGTGTGCTGAAAATGATGAATGCGAGCGCGTATGTAAGTGACACTTTTAAGGTGGACGATGTAAAACAGGCCGTGCAATTGGGAGACAGCAGTATATGGGTGGCATCTGTGTACAAGGGCATGCAGAAAATCAATTTCCCATCGGGGACGATAGAAACACACATACCTTCGGGGCCTACCGATGTGGGCTGCTTTGACATTTATGCAAACAATAAGGAACTGTGGCTGTGCCATGGCGGGTTCAGCGACGGGCTGTACGCGCTGCCCAGCTTCAGCGGTGTGAGCCATTTTGTGAATAACGACTGGCAGCATTTCAGACGTTATGAATACACGCCGATGGATAACTTTGACGACGTGGTAGCGGTAACGAAAGATGAGTCCACGGGTTCGGTATACCTTGGTTCTTTCCTGAACGGCCTTTTTACACTGAATACCGACGGGAGCCATGAACTGCTGAACGGCAATTCCATATTCGACAGCAGCACAGCATACTTTGGTGGCGATCAGCGCCAGGTAATAGGGGTAGCCACAGATGCATACAATAATCTGTGGGTGTCTACGCTGAACGCGCAACACAATATGTACCTGAAAACCAGTGATGGCGTATGGCAGAAAATAGAACTGACCGCGGGCATCAACGGCGGGCAGATACTGGCAGACGATAACGGGCAGGTATGGATGGCATCGATAGCAGGCGCGGGACTGGTAGTATATGACCCCAAGGGAACGTTTGACAACCAGCTTGATGACGAATACTATCACCTCACATCGGGCGTGGGCAGCGGCAACCTGCCCAGCAACAAAGTTTTTTGCATAGCAAAAGACAAGAACAATAATATATGGGTGGGCACAGACAACGGGATAGGCATTGTGAGCAACTGCTCTGCCCCCGGCCCCTGCGACGCGCAGATACCTATAGTACAGTACGACAAATTTGCCGGATACCTGTTTGCGGGCAATACCGTACGCTCTATAGCAGTAGATGGCGGTAACCGCAAGTGGGTAGGTACAGATGACGGTGTGTGGCTGCTGTCGCCAAACGCAGACAAAATTGTGTATAGGTTTACAGCAGAGAACAGCCCGCTGCCATCTAACCACATAAGGAAAATAGCTATAGACAACGTAACGGGTGATGTGTATATAGGCACTGAAGCCGGACTGGTAAGCTACCGGAGTACCGCAATAGACGGAAGCAAATCAAACAGTAATGTGGAAGTGTTTCCTAACCCTGTAACGAGCGACTATACCGGCACTATAGCCATAAAAGGCCTTGCAGCCAACGCGGATGTACGCATCACAGATATTAACGGCCAACTGGTGTACCGCACCACCGCCTATGGTGGCCAGGCTGTATGGAACGGTAAAGACTATACCGGACACCGCCCCCAAAGCGGCATATACCTGGTATTTATATCCAGCAGTGATGGCAATGAGCTGTACACTGCCAAAATAGCTTTCATGCAATAATATGCTGCTCAATACAAAAGGCATTGTACTGCGATCTATAAAGTATGGAGAGCACAGCCTTGTGACCACCTTGTTTACGGCCGCCTATGGTGTGCAAACCTATATGGTGCAAGGTGTACGCAGCACGAAAGCCGGCAAGAACCGGGCAGGCTTTTTTCAGCCGGGCATGCTGCTGGACCTGGTGGTATACCAGCAACCAAATAAAAACCTGCAACGTATAAGAGAGTACCAGGCAGCCTATATCTATAACACGCTGCAGCAAGACGTGGTAAAGAACAGCGTGGTGCTGTTCTCGGCGGAGCTGCTGCTGCGATTGCTGCCCGAGCACGCACCGCTGCCGGAGTTGTTTGATTTTGTGTTTGACTATTTTATCCGGCTTGACGCTACTGACAGCCGCAGCGTGGCTAATTTTCCTTTGTTCTTTATTATCCGCTGCAGCCGCGACCTGGGTTTTGAACTGAAAGGCACCTACTGCGCTGCTACCCCCCACCTGGACCTGCACGAGGGCGGATTCTCATCTGAAGCACCTGCACTGATGCCTTATGTAACCGATGAGGACGCGGCAGCACTAAGCCGGATAGTGAAAACCGACAGCTATGATACCCTGCAACATACGGACATGAATGCCGATATGCGTGCGCGCCTGATAGAATGGTACGTTGTATTTTTGCAGCGCCATACACAGCATATGGGGGCCATCAGATCGCTACAGGTGCTGCAGACAGTGCTGCACTAACTTTATTGAAAAAGATATTCCGCCTTCTGGATGCTCTCAGGCTTGCCAACATCTATGAACAGATTGCCTGTATGATCATATCCCCTGATGATATGATCGGGGGCAAGATGGAGGTAGACATCCACAAGTGAGAATTTTCCATCGAGCGGCAAGCCTTCCAGCATATGACCACTTATTACCTGTATACCACTGAAAGCAAATGGCCTGAGGCCGGGTACGCTGCGGGCAATGCGCTCCTCGTGTGTATTGTTATTTATCCAACCACAGAGTGTCATACGCTCATCAAACAAAAAATGGCGTGATGAATGCCTGTCCATCACAGCCAGCGTAGCGCCGGCGCCGGATGCCTGGTGCGTGCTGATCATTTTAGCGAGGTCAAGGTTAGTGAGTACGTCTACATTCATGACCACGAAACTTTCTTCGCCCTGAAAGAAAGGCATTGCTTTTTTAAGGCCACCACCGGTTTCCAATACCTCCTCGCGTTCGTCAGAAATGGTTACTTCGCTGCCAAAACAATCGTTATCGGCCAGAACCTCTTCTATCTGGGACGCGAAGTGGTGAACATTGATGACCACCTCGTATATGCCAAAGCGCTGTAAATACCTGATATTGTGCTCGAGTAATGTCCGGTCGTTGATACGGACAAGTGCCTTGGGGGCATTGTTGGTGAAAGGTTTCAGCCGGGTGCCTAATCCCGCCGCAAAAAGCATTGCCTTCATGGCGCAAAGGTAAACGGGTTGTGCCAATTAATCGTTAAGCGCAGATGAAGGAATGTACAAAAGCAGGCAACTGACATAATATTTAACGTTCCGGAAAACAAAAAATGTTAACATGCAGAAAATGAATAATTAAACATATGATAATGTGGATAAAATCTTTATTTTGCCCCTGTTTCGTACCTATGAGCAGAAATAGACCTTTTGGTAGCAGGACGTATACCCAAACCAACAAACACATAAAAAACAGCAATATCCAGCTTTTTAAACTGGCTGACCCGATAGGGCAGAGTATATTGTTCATCCTTTTCCTCTTCTGCATAGACGGTGAGATGCACTTATCTTACAGAACCCTGCTGTATTGTATTATAGGGTGGCAGTTGCTGAGCTGTTGTATCAATTTTCTACTTGTGAATGTAAAACTGCTTGTGCGGGAAAGACTGGCCTACTTTGTATCCGTGATATTGTGCATGGCCGTGTACTATTACCTCAGGCATAATGTACCGGAGCACCTGGTAGCCCTTAACGAAATGGATAAACCGACAATACCACTGCATGAAATGATCATAGCCACTATAACAATGAGCATTGCCTTCTGGTATAATGTGATCTGTTTCAGGGAATTCAAAAAGATATTCGGGTCTATTAACAGGGGTAATAACAAGTAGAAAAGACGCCTGTACGGGCCGCAGGCTGCATTTATCAGATCATAGCCTTACATTTGCTGCAAAATTTCAGGAAAATATGTCTTTATTGATCGTAGGCTCGATGGCCTTTGACGCATTGGAAACACCATTCGGTAAGGTGGACAGGATAATAGGCGGCTCGGCGGTATATGCCGCGTGGGCGGCTTCTAATTTCGTAAAACCCATATACCAGGTGGCCATTGTTGGCGGAGACTTCCCCCAATCGGAAATGGACGAGCTTACGGCCCGTGGTGTATCTATGGAAGGAGTAGAGATAGTAAAAGACGGAAAGAGCTTTTTCTGGAGCGGCCGATACCACATGGACATGAATACCCGCGACACGCTGGTGACCGACCTGAATGTGCTGGCGCAGTTTGACCCCAAAATACCTGACAGCTACCAGGATGCTGACTTTGTAATGCTGGGCAACCTGGTGCCCGCTGTGCAGATAAGTGTGCTGAACCAGCTGAAGAAACGCCCCAAACTGGTGATACTGGACACCATGAATTTCTGGATGGATGTAGCGCTGGATGACCTAAAGAAAGTACTGGGTATGGTAGACCTGCTGATGGTCAACGACAGTGAAGCCCGCCAGTTGGGTGGTGAATACTCAATAGTAAAAGCGGCCCGCAAAATACAGGCCATGGGGCCTAAATATGTGATCGTAAAGAAAGGAGAGCATGGCGCCCTGCTGTTTTATGACGATAAAATATTCTCAGCACCCGCATTGCCGCTGGAAGATGTTTTTGACCCCACGGGTGCAGGAGATACCTTTGCGGGTGGCTTTATTGGATACCTGGCGCGTATCAATGATGCATCTTTCGAGCATATGAAAGCAGCGGTGATCGTAGGGTCTGCTCTGGCGTCCTTTTGTGTAGAGAAATTTGGCCCTACACGGCTAAAAGAAATCACCGTGGGTGATGTAGATACGAGGGTGACCGATTTTGTAACACTTGCAAACTTTGAAGTAAGGTAAATGAAAATAATACCGGGAGAGATAAAAACAGCGCAGCTGCATGCCTACCTGCTTGGCGCCATAGCGCCCAGGCCAATATGCTTTGCCAGCACCATAGATAATAATGGAGTGGCCAATCTTTCACCGTTCAGCTTCTTCAATGTGTTTGGCAGTAAGCCACCGATACTCATATTCTCACCGGCGCGCCGTGTGCGGGACAACAGCATAAAGCACAGCCTGGAAAATGTATATGAGACCGGGGAAGTGGTAATAAACGTAGTAAGCTACAATATGGTGCAGCAGATGAACCTGAGCAGCTGCGAGTATCCTAAGGGTGTGGATGAATTCGTGAAGGCCGGGTTTACACCGGTGAAATCAGATATGGTGCGCCCATACAGGGTGAAAGAATCGCCGGCGCAACTGGAATGTAAGGTGCTGCAAGTTATAGAGACCGGCAAGGAAGGCGGCGCGGCAAACCTGATCATCTGCGAAGTGCTGTGTATGCATGTGGACGATAATGTGCTGGACGTAAACGGGAAAATAGACCCTCACAAAATAGACCTCGTAGCGCGCATGGGCGCAGACTACTATTGCCGTGCGTCGGGCGATGCAGTCTTTGAAGTGCATAAGCCAAATGTGGAACTGGGCGTGGGCGTAGACGCACTGCCGGAGCGCATACGCCACAGCAAAATACTTACGGGCAACGAACTGGGTATACTGGGCAACTGCACATCGATACCTATAGTAAGCCCTGAGGCAAATGATGACCGCCTTAATGCCATACTGAAAGAATACAGCCACGACGAAGATGCAAAACAAGAAGCCCTTCACCTTTATGCCAAAGAATTGCTGAACGCCCACGATGTAAGCCGGGCCTGGCAGGTATTGCTCACTGAAGGATAAGCGATAACAGTACATTCCCCCACCGAATGGCAAAACCATATACCATGGCGTATTACGGCATCAGTTGACTACCCGCAGCAGTAAATGCTGACCATAACATATGGGCCGGAATGTTTTATACATGAGTAGCCGCTTACCACCAGTCTCAATATGGCACAGGTTATCAACAAAAAATTCTTTTTTGTTGATAACCTGTGCATTTCATATTTCAATAATATTGGGGTAACAATTTGGTATAGTAATTGTTCCTAACTTTAAGTAACTAAAATTTACCAAACATGTTATGGCGTAGATTCAGCGGAGAACCACTGAGGATGCCTGTTAAAAAAGCGGTAGAGGAGGCTATTATCAGGGAGACGAACGCGGGTTACAAACTAAAGGTATGCATAGGTACCGATTCGCAGGTACGCAATGTAGCAACCGAGTTTGCAACGGTGATAGTATTCCTGAGAGAAAAACGAGGTGGGTTTATGTTCATCAGCAATGAGAAAACCACCCAGCCTTACTCTATCAAGGAGCGCATGCTTGTGGAAGTGGCTAAAAGCATAGAGATAGCCTACGAGCTCTGCGACCTGTTTAACAAGTATGACGTAGATATGGAGGTGCATGCCGACATAAATACCAATCCCCAGTTCAAAAGTAATGAAGCACTCAGGGAAGCGATGGGCTACATCCTGGGGATGGGTTATGCCTTCAAGGCGAAACCCGATGCTTTTGCCAGCAGTTGCTGTGCCGACAAGATGGTCAATTGATCATTTTGTGTCATTTCATCTCTTTTACAAGGGTATTCCTATCCTTGGGTGGTATTGTCACCTAAAATATGAAAATGACAGTATTGCTAAAATGAATACTGAGTAAACTATTTTGTAAAGTCAATAGCTTGGGGCACGATTACGTATGCAGTTTTTTTTACGATTTTTTTGAAAAATCCAAAAATATTAGTTTATATTACAAAAGACCAAATCATGTCGACATGAGAAAACTAATTTCGTTGATGTTTTTTTTATTGGGTTCCATTGCTTCTGAAAACATTAATGCACAAGGATTTGTGGTGGAGCACGACACAGTTTACATTAATTATTCTGGGGTAAGTGATAGTTTAAATCAAATTATACCAGACTCTACAGACATAAAGCTTCAATGGAAAGTCATGGCGTGTGACTTTCCAGGTGATTGGCAAAATAATCAAACCATTTTTTGCGATAATGGTTCTTGTTGGCCTCTTCGCGACTTATGGCCATCCTCACTTGCGTTAACGTCGCTTTCTTACACAGCTTTAGTGTACGGACCTTTTAGATATCACATTGACCTTACAGGAGCAACAACATACGGCACCCATTATATTACACTTATGTTTTTTAATATTGCCTCACCAACATATACTGCATACCAAACATATATTGTTACGTTGCCCGAATAATTTTAAGCATACAATTTAGCGATATTAAATGTGTACATTATGAAAAATATTTTTGTCTTATTTATTGTCTTTTTGTCTTTTGTTAGCAATATTTCTATAGCATGGACTGTTCCAGCACCTGTCTATCCTGAGGCGTGGGTACTTGTTCCTGCAGGTGGGGGTACTAGAATGGGCTGGTTACATCACCCAGTAATAATGAACGAGTTTGAGCCTAATTTCGCAGCCGCAGGTTTGTCAACGACACCTTCAATTATTGTTGATGATGCTGCATTTGTTACTAATCCGTCTGGTATTGGAGGTTTGCCAACAACTTTCCCAGGGCCTAAATCATTATTAGGCTTGTCGCGCTGTACAACTTGGACTAGCAACCCGACAAATGGGTATAAATTTTATATCAGTACGACTCTCACCGTTTTAGGAGTTCGACGGCATTATTTATTGCGCGTTTTCCAGGCTCCAAGCACGTCAAATTTCGTTGTTGAATATGCCGTAGAAGTTACATCTTCTTTTGCACCCGCAAGCGCTGGTTGGAACTTTACTCATATTGAATCATATGGTACAGATATGTATGGGCTTTTTACTAAGGGCAGCCAATCTTATTTAATTAAGTTTGCAATACCTGTTGCGTCCGGATCAACTGTGCCAGCATTAATTCAATATTTCTGGCCATCCACAATTGTAAACGCAATAGATATATATTCAAATATTATACACATTGTCGAATTTGCTGCATCTACTTATCAAACCTACGATATTAGTACAACAACGATGAATCCGCCTGTTTCTATAGGATTAAGTTCAACACCCTCACTTTTGTATTATAATGATTTTATATATTACGGAGATGCCTACCCTTTGGATTATTATAGAGATGATCCATATATATATACCTACCCCAATGTTCCTATTTCAACAATCGCATATTTTTTGAGTGGCTCAACAATTATTGGTTCATATCCTTTGGGATTTATTGTTAATGACGCAGGGCACCAGAGGTAATAGTATATGTGCTATATAGTAAAATATATCAATTTAAAGTGTTGATATATTGGCTTGCGGCGGCGTAATACAATAAAAGCATAATTGAGTAACGATCGAAAAATCATCAAAGTGCTATTTATTTAACAAAAAATAAATAATAGTGGAGGAATCGCCTCATTAGACGATAACTGGCCGTGAACACAGTACGATGCAATGGATATTTCCTCTTGGATCTGTTACCTAGTCAAATATGCAACGTTGACGGTACGTAAGTACGACCTTTCAACTCATTTAACCGTGGGAATATTGTCAACTGGTTATCCTGCTAGTACACCAGCGCCCTTCAGTTCGTTTATCTATTCCGGTCCAGACATAACCTTTTTTGAAGGTTCCTCAATTTATAATAATTGGAGCGGTGTCCCTTACACTCCAAACATTTATACTTTATCAGGTATGACGTCAATTTTATTTGTGAGCCCGTTAATTAGCACCGTAATTAATGACGCAAGCCACGGGCAGTATTAAACAAAGCAAGAACTTGTCGCCGTCATTCCCAACATGCCTTGAAAAGCCTCTCCTAATGAGACTATTCGTGTAAATAGTTTATTATTACTATTACAGAATCACCCTTCAGAATGCCCTTTTTCCATAGTTTTCTGTAGCACATATATACAAATATTAATTTGCCATACCATCTAACATGCATGCAATTCTTCATTTAATTATATTACGCATAAAAATGAATTTGTTTTAATAAATCTAAAGGGTTAAATTTACTTATTGAAAAATAGTAAAATGAAACTGCTTTATTCCTATCTGATACTAGTATTTATTTTTAGCAAGGCTTGTGCCCAATCTCCTGTCGAATTTATAGAAAATAAGGGGCAATGGGGCGACTGGTTTTCATATAAAGCAAACATTAAAAACGGAGAAGTTTGCCTGGAAAAGGATGGTTTCAGGTTTCTACTGGCAGACCCCAATAATAACCGAAGATTAGATTCATTTCACCATGGCAAGACAAATGTAAGCCCATTGCTGAAGTTTCACGTTTACAAGTTGAATTTTGAAGGGGCTAACACACCTGAGATTATAGGGGGTAAGTACCAATCTGTTTATTACAATTATTTTCTGGGAGACGATCCCAATCAATGGCACACCGGAATCCATCCATGCCTGACGGTGGATTATATGAATTTGTACAATGGCATTAATATGCACGTTACATCTGAGCAGGGCAACATAGTATATGAGTTTGTAGCCCAGCCGAAATCTGAAATCGAAAAATTAAAATTAAAATTTAACGGCCAGGAGGCAATAAGAATCGAGAATGATAACTTAATTATTTCCACTTCTGTTGGTGAAGTCCAAGAAGTAAAACCCTATGCATTTCAATATATAAACGACGAGAAAGTAGAAGTCGCATGTAAATATGAAGTCAAAAACAATGTAGTAACATTCAAATTTCCGAATGATTACGACCACTCGCAGACCTTAATCATTGACCCAATTGTATTATGGAGTACGTTAACTGGCTCAACTGCTGACAACTGGGGCTATACGGCAACCTACGATAATGCCGGCAATTTTTATGCCGGAGGGCTGGTAAACTGTACTGTTTTTGGTACACATTTCCCTGTTAGCCCCGGCGCATTCCAAACAACGTGGGGTGGTGGGTTTGGCACTGCTTCACCTGCTGACGGGTATGCCTATGCTGCAGATATTTCAATCATAAAATATAACTCTTCTGGCACCTCCCGTATTTTCGCAACTTATATCGGTGGAAACCAGAATGAGCATCCTCATAGCATGATTGTTGATGGATCAGACAACTTGATAATCGCAGGAAGAACACTTTCGCATAATTATCCTATAAGTTCTGGCGCTTATCAACCAACCAACAACGGGGGGTGGGATATTGTTGTTACTAAGCTCAATGCAGCAGGCACAGGCCTTATAGGTTCTACATATGTTGGTGGCTCTGGTAATGACGGCGTAAATTTTGATTCTAGCGAGTTTACCTATGGCGAGTTGAAATTCAATTACGGTGACGATTCGCGTAGTGAAGTACAAGTTGATAATTCTGGGAATATTTATGTTGCAGCATGTACGCAATCCACAAATTTCCCTACTACGGCAGGCGCTATTGCTACTACTTTGTCGGGGCTTCAGGACGGAGTAGTTATAAAATTGACACCAACACTCAATAGTCTTTTGTGGAGTACTTATTTAGGTGGCTCTGGGTCTGATGCAGCCTATGTTTTGGCATTCGACTCGACTCAACAGAATATATATGTTGCCGGCGGCACTAACAGCCCGAATTTCCCGACAACCGCTGGAACATGGCAGACAACATTTCAGGGAGGTGGCGCCGATGGCTTCGTTGTAAAGTTCTTAAATTCAACTCCCTATTCACTTTTAAAGGGCAGCTTTATAGGCACTTCTGGTTTTGACCAGGTATATGGCATACAGGTAGACGATGGCAACAATGTTTACGTAATGGGGCAGTCTGTTGGTGGATTGTTTCCCGTCACACCAGGAGTGCATAGCAATCCAAACTCGTGCCAATTTATCATGAAAATGGACAATGGCATTTCAGCCGATCTGATATCTACAGTTTTTGGTTCGGGTAACCCCACATTCACAAACATTTCTCCTACAGCATTTCTTGTAGATACATGTGGTAATGTATACGTATCAGGCTGGGGAGGAAACCTTGGAATTACAGGCACAAGTACTGGTTTGTGCTTTAGTATGGAAACAACCCCGGGGTGCTATCAGCCAACAACGTTAGATGGCCGAGATTTTTACTTTATTGTATTTGGTTCTGGGTTGACTGCATTGAGATATGCGACATATTTCGGCAGAAATTGTTCACTGCCTGGGCAAGAGTGGATGGGTGAACATGTAGATGGTGGCACAAGCAGATTTAGCAAACAAGGAATTATATACCAAGGCATCTGTGCAAATTGTGGAGGACGCCCAGGGAACCCCGGAGCGTGCAGTAATCCATTCCCAACAACAACTGGTGTTTGGAGTATGGTAGATTCAAGCACAAATTGTAACGAAGCCGCATTGAAAATAGAATTCAATATAGGGCCGGTGATATGTAATGTTGTCGCCAGCCCAAGCACCTCCGGCTGCGCGCCGCTGACCGTAAACTTTACGAACCTTACCACCAATGGTGTAGGTTTTGTGTGGGACTTTGGTGACGGCAGCCCCACAACAACCACATTCTCACCCACGCACACATTTACTGCCGCCGGCGTTTTTACGGTAAGCCTGTCTGCATCTAACTCTAATGCCTGCTTTAAAACAGATGACACATTCCGCCTGACGGTGTTTGTAGATACAGGGAAGATAACCCCTGACTTCACCTACCAGTTGCTGGACAGCTGCAATCCGTATATTGCTTCGTTTACCAATACCTCGACGGATGTGGTGGGAACACCGGACTATAAATGGCTGCTGGGCGATGGCACCACATATATAGGTACAACACCACCAGCGCACAACTATGCCGATACAGGCTACTATACCGTAATGCTGATCATGAATGATACCAGCGCGTGTAAGACACCGGATACAGTTACGCACACAATACACTTCGGCAACCAGGGTGTTTCTGCCAACTTCACGATACCTGATTCGGTATGTCTTGGCACACCATTCGTACCTCACATTGATTTTACGAACGTTATTTCAACGTTGTGGAATTTCGGGGACGGACAGACCTCCACCGGCTTAGATCCCTCACACCTTTATACCGGCGTAGGCACCTATACTGTAACGCTTATAGCCCAAAACCCCGGCGCATGTAATGGCGGCGACACAATAACCGAAGTGATAAAAGTACTCGCGGTACCGGTGGCCAACTTTTCGTATACCCCTACCACACCTGTGCCCAATACACCGACGGTGTTTACCAATCTGTCTACCAACGCCACCCATTACTTATGGGACTTTGGGGATGTAACAACCAGCACTGATATAAACCCCACACACCAATACCAGAAGACCGGCACCTACAAAGTATGCCTTACTGCTTATAACAACAGCAATTGCCCGTCTACACTATGCAAGCAGGCACCTGCTGAAGTAGTGCCATTGCTTGGCTTGCCTACAGCGTTCAGCCCCAACGGCGATGGTGAAAATGATATATTGTATGTACGCGGCGCCGCGATAAAAACAATGGACCTGAAAATATATAACAGGTGGGGACAATTGGTTTTTGAGACCAACGACCAGAATAAAGGATGGGATGGCACCTTCAACGGGCAACCCCAGCCAATAGAAGCATACGCATTTGTGCTTAATGCCTCATTTATTGACGGCACGGCAAAAGTGCTGAAGGGAAACATAACATTATTGAGATAAAGCCCTGCCGCCCCGCACGCGGCAAGCCGAAAAAGAAATAAAGATGGGTAATGCATTCAGGATAATGATGTTTTGTTGCGCGCTTGTAAGCCTGAGCGCCACCGGGCAAAGCATACATTTCAGCCAGTATTACAACGCCCCTATGCTGCTGAGCCCGGCCAATACAGCGCTCATGCCTGCCGACGACTTCAGGATAGGGCTGAATTACCGCAACCAATGGGCTGCTGTGCCTGTGCCTTACAATACATTCTCTGCTTATGGCGATTGCAAGGTAGGCGGCAAAACAGACAATGAGAATCATAACAAATGGCTGGGAGTAGGCGGCGCTTTCTTCAGCGATAAAGCCGGCAACGGCGACCTGGCCCTGACACAATTCCAGGCAAGCCTGGCCTATCACCTGCAGCTGAGCACCAGCACAATGATATCTGTAGGCGGATCGGCTGCGTATGTACAACGGAGTGTGAATTATGACAAGCTCACTTTTGACGCACAATGGGATGGGCTAACCTTTAATTCGACACTGGCCAATGGCGAAAAAATAGGTGTAATGAAAACAAACTATTATACGGTAGCGGCAGGGATCAATTTTGCCTGGTTCCCTAATGACGCTGTATATGTGAAACTGGGCGGTGGCGTAGCCAACCTGAACCAACCCGTAGAAAGCTTTTATAAGAGCGGCAAGAATACACTGAAATACAGGCCCGAAGGAACGCTGGATATGTTATTCAAAACCGGGCCGGTGCTGATCATAAACCCATCAGTATTTTACGCTTCGCAGGACGGGGCAACCGAGATCATTGCGGGGTCACAGTTCCGTACTGTGCTGGGCGAGAATGAAAAGCACCTCACCACGCAGCTGATATTGGGTGTATATGACCGGCTGGGCGATGCCGCAATAGCCGTTGCCGGCATGCAGGTAGGCCCTATACAGTTCATGGCCAACTACGATTTTACAATGTCTACCCTTGCACCATATAACGCAGCCTATGGCGGCCTGGAATTTTCCCTTATCTATACAGGCAAATATTACAATAATCAGGGTGTGAAGCACACGTACAACTGTCCCCGGTTCTTTTAACAAAAAATTTCATGGGTTAAAGGAATGATGGTATTATATTTGAGAAACTAATTTAAATATGGAAAATCAGAAAAATAAGATATTATTAGTTGAAGACGATACCAACTTCGGGCAGGTTTTGAAGAACTACCTGGAATTGAACGATTTTGTAGTAGAACTGGCGCGCGACGGAATACTGGGACTTGCCGCTTTCCGCAGGGAGCGCTTTGACATTTGCCTGCTGGACGTGATGATGCCTAATATGGATGGCTTTACGCTGGCTGAAGAGATCAGGAATGTAGACCCCGATGTGCCGCTGTTCTTCCTTTCTGCCAAAAGCATGAAGGACGATATCCTTACCGGTTACAAACTGGGCGCTGACGACTATATAACAAAACCCTTTGACAGTGATGTACTGCTGTCTAAGATAAAGGCGGTACTGAAGAGAAACCAGGAGCTGCATGAAAAACAACATGCGCAGATCGAATTTGTGATAGGCGCTTACCACTTTAACAGCAAGCTGCGCACACTGAAACATGGCGACGAGATGAGCACATTATCGCCTAAAGAGAACGAACTGCTGCTGATGCTCTGCGAATACAAGAACGACCTGCTGCCACGCGAAACAGCCCTGAAACGCATATGGGGCAGCGATACGTACTTCAACGGCCGCAGTATGGACGTGTACATAGCCAAGTTGCGTAAATACCTGAAAGAAGACAGCAGTGTGGAAATAGTAAACATACACGGTAACGGCTTCAGGCTGGTAGTGCCGGAATAATACACTACCCCGGGGAACTTACCTATATTTTAAAACAGGATACAGTAATTGTATCCTGTTTTTTTTGACCCGTATATCATATTCGGCACATTTATCACATTAGCCTGTACTCACTTAATGAGCCATTAATTTATTACTTTTGGCACCGATGAAGCATCTGCCCAACCTGCTTACACTTGCCAACCTGTTTTGCGGTTGTATTGCCATAGCGTACATACTCTCGGCACAGCCTTATACGAGCATGAGCCTTGCTGACCGCAGTGGCCTGCCTACCTGGCAATGGGTGTTTGGCGCGCAGCAGATGTATATGGGCAGTTTCTTTATCGGTATTGCCGCACTGTGCGACGCGCTGGATGGCCTTGCCGCCAGAGCGCTGGATGTATTTTCGCCTATAGGTAAAGACCTTGACTCGCTTGCAGACCTTGTATCATTTGGCGTGGCGCCGGCCTGCATCCTGTATAAATTTCTTTGGGATGCCCTGATGAGCGAACAGAACGCTATGGATGTGAACATGCTGGGCATGGCGCCCGCTTTCCTGCTGGCTTGCTTTTCGGCACTGCGCCTTGCGCGATTTAATATCTCATCGGGTACACAAACAAAATATTTCACCGGTATGCCTACCCCGGCAATAGGCCTGTTCGTAGCTTCTTTTCCGCTGGTCATGTGGTTCAGCCCACGGAGCATATCCCGGTACTTTGATATGGCGATACATGGCAGGTGGAATATGTACGTGCTGATAGCAATACTTTGCTGGCTGATGGTCTCGAAAATGAAGTTTCTGAAACTGATGCCCGGTAAGATGCCTATAGGGCAGATGTGGCCTCAAATAGTACTTGTATTGTTTGCTGCGGCAGGTATATTTGCTATAGGATACGCGGCCATACCACTCACTTTTGTACTGTACCTGCTGTTATCACTCGTTTATAAATATCCACAGACCAACGATCAATAACTTTTACTTTTAGCAATTATATGAAATACATAGCACACATAAATGTAATGCCGCACAAGGAGCTGCTGGACCCGCAGGGGAAGGCGGTAAACAACAGCCTGCATAACCTGGGCCTCACAAACCTGCACGATGTGCGCATAGGCAAGCATATCACTTTGCATATTGAAGCGCAAAGCAAGGACGAAGCCGAGAAGCTGACCGGCGAAGCATGCAAAAAACTGCTGGCCAACCCGGTAATGGAAGCGTTTGATTTTACGATAGCCGAGGGATAAGTAACTGCGGTAGTGGCCGGTATGAGGGTAGTGATGCCCAACCGGTTTTATTTCAAATTAACAGCTTATGCGTTTGTACCTGGTACCATCGCCAATAGGTAATCTTGGAGATATTACGTACAGGGCTGTAGAAATACTGCAGCGCGCTGACGTAATACTATGCGAAGACACCCGCACCAGCGGCGTGCTGCTGAGACATTACAACATACAAAAACCGCTAACCCCCTACCACCAGCACAACGAACATAAGGTATTACCGCACCTTATAGAACAGTTGCAATCGGGCAAGACATTTGCACTGATCACTGATGCGGGTACACCTGGCATATCGGATCCCGGTTTTCTGCTGGTACGCGAATGCGCGCGCAATAACATACCTGTAGAGTGCCTGCCGGGGGCCACCGCCTTTGTGCCGGCACTGGTACAATCCGGCATCCCGTCTAACAGATTTGTTTTTGAAGGCTTTCTTCCATTAAAAAAGGGACGACAGACCATGCTGAAAAAGCTGGCCGAAGAGGAGCGCACGATAATATTGTATGAATCGCCGCACAGGCTGGTAAAGACCCTGAATGAATTGGCCGGGATAATGGGCGCCGAACGGCAGGCAGCCGTGTGCCGCGAACTGACCAAAATATACGAAGAGACCAATAAAAATACGCTTGCAGCCCTGGCCACCTATTACGAACAGCACCCGCCAAAGGGGGAGATAGTAATAGTAGTGGAAGGCTCTGCTCAATGATCGTTTTTGAGCATACCTCTAAATGAGTTTGAGTAACACCGGCCATGTTTTAGTTCATACAGTCTTTTCATTTCAGCCGATAGGGTAAAATAAATCGTGATGGGGCTATATGAGTCAGTTCATTTATAGATTATAGAAGTTTGTGGTTTTTTGGGTATTTTCATTACCTTTGTCGCCCGATTTAAACACGGAGGCTATAGCTCAGTTGGTTAGAGCATCAGATTGTGGTTCTGAGGGTCGTGGGTTCGAGCCCCATTAGCCTCCCCAAAATTTTCTTTAAAAAGCGCTACACCAAGCGCTTTTTTTATTATTTTCCACCTCCGAATCTTTGTATCTTTGTACTTAATGTTTTAAAATTAAATTTAATTAATATGAGCTTAGAAGTAACAGGAAAACTACTGGTAAAATTTGACACACAGCAAGTAAGCGAAAAATTCAAGAAGCGTGAATTCGTACTGGAACTGGCGGAAGAGATAAATGGCAATATCTACACCAACTTTGCCAAGATGCAGCTTGTGCAGAACAAATGCGATATTATAGACCGCTTTAATATCGGAGACCTTGTAAAAGTCAGTTTCAATATAAAAGGCAATAAATGGGAGCGCGATGGCAAGGTTAACTACATAACCAACCTGGACGCATGGCGCGTGGAGAATGCCAATTCGGCACCGGGCAACAGCAATCCCGGACAGCCGGCATCCGCACCTGCTTATAACAATAACAGCGGCGCAAACTTTAACAGCGCCCCTAACTTTAACCCGTCGCCTGAAACAATAGACGACCTCCCATTCTAAATAACCAAACGGTATCTATGCATCGCCTTAAGCTTAACTCAATCATTATTGTATTGGCCGTAGCGCTTTTCAGCTCATGCAGCCAGATACCGGAACATGCAAAATACATACCGAAAGACGCGGTAGTAGTGGCGGGTATCAACCTGAAGTCACTGGGCAAAAAAATAGCCTGGAATGTGATAACAGGCAGCAAGCTGTTTAAGGAAATGCAGGACCGCATGCCACAGAAGAATGCAAAGGACGCGGTGAGTGGCATAGAAAAAGCCGGACTGGACTTTGCCAATACTTTTTACGTGTACGCGAAATCCTCCGGCACGGATAAAGACGTAACCGCTATTGTGGGCCTGCTACCGCTCTCTGATGCCGGCCAATGGGAAGAATACCTGAAGGTAGCCTTTCCTAAAGCACAGGTAACCCAGCATGGCGACCGCAAAGAGGCTGTACTGGCAGGCGGTATGTGCATAGGGTGGAACAAGAAACTGCTGATCATTGTTACCGTAAAAAAGGACAATGTGGGTATGGCTGACGTCAGTGAGCAATCACCGGTGGCAGTTGCTGAGATGGAAAATGCCTTCAATGTAACATCAGAAAAATCTATGACCGGCAACGCGCACTTTGCGGCGCTGGAAAAAGAAGGCCATGATGTGACCATACTGGTGAACTATGAGCAGATGATGGACCAGATGAGCAGCAGCCTGGCTGAAAAGATGAGCATGTCGCTGTCCAGTTCCCTGTGGAAAGACGCTGCTATGGCTACCGGCATAGACTTTGAAAAAGGCAAGATAAGCGGTGACGTGCACTACTACCTATCGCCTGAAATGAATGCAATAGGTGTGGCCATGGGCAGCAAAAACGCGGACAATGAAATGATCTCCAGGTTACCCAACCATAATGTGGATATGGTAGCGGCCCTGCACCTGTCGCCGGATGCGATAAAGCAGATAATGGAAAAAATGAACCTGCTGGGGCTTGCCAACCTGGGCCTGAGCGGGCAGGGCCTGAGCGTAGAAAGCGTGCTGGAAAGCTTTACCGGCGACATGGCTTTTGTGATGAACGATTTCAGCCTGCATGCCGAGCCCGTGACGGACACCTTTATGGGCCAGCCCATAATACGGAAAAATGAAAAACCGTCTGTGAGTATGAGCTATGTGATCAAGATCAACAACAAAAACAACTTTAAGAAACTGATGGACATGGCCAAAGGAATGGGTATGCAGACCATAGACAACGGCTATGTGATACCACTTACTGTTAAGGACTCTATCTATATCATGGCCAATGATCAGTACCTTGTAGCGTCTAACAAGTACATAGACGCAACAGGATTCTTACAAGGCAGCTTTAAGACACAGAAGATGCCGGATGCCATTTCCGCTAAAGTGACAGGTAACCCTTGTTCGTTTTACTTTGATGTTCAGCAGTTCTGTAAAAACCTTGATGCCGGACTTGCTTCATCGCCGCACGATTCTGTGATGATAAGTGAGAGCAAAAAGCTGCTCAACAATATTTCCTTATCGGGCGGATCATTTAAAAATAACGCATTTGAGTACCGCATGGAGATAAACTTCATGAACAGCGACGAGAACAGTATCATAGCCCTTATGGACTATGGCATGAGAATGAGCGACGCAGCTAAATCTGACCCTTTATAAACTGATAATTAATAGTTTATATAATGATTGCCAGATAGTATTATATTAAGTGTTTTCAGTTAAATTTGTGATAGGTTTTTTTTGTTTTTTTATAAATCGGTAAAAATATGTCCATGCGAAAATCATCCCTATACGTTACTATTGCGCTGTTTCTGGCAATCTTTATTTCCTTGTACAGCTGTACCAAGAAAGTAAATGGTATCAATAACGACCAGGTAATAGAAACACCTTACAGCCTGTTTTTTTCGGATACATCGGGAGCGCTGTATAACTCCAATGACGGCAAAACTATCCAGAGGACGTTATTCAAGGGTGATGGATTTCCGTGCAGGGCTATCTGCGTAGCACACGATAATATTTTATGGGCCAAGACCAACCTGTATTATAGCACCAACAATGGTGTAAACTTTAACCATTCATACGATTCGCTCACTTCATTCCCATTTATTACCTGCAATGGCCTGGCGCTTAACCTTAACCAGTCTATGATGATAAACATACCTGACTGGAATATGATCTTTACGTGCGCCAACTATCCGTCCACCTCTGAAAATTACCTGGGTGTTGTATATAGCCTGTATTCGGGTACACAAGGTACATGGTGGACTGATCTGCTGGATACATTAGGAAATGCCGGGGCCTATGGTGCTGAGCCGTATACTATTAACATGACCTCATATACCTTACTGAAGGCAGGTGTATTATGCGGCTATGATGCCGTGCACAACAGGAATTTCTACCGTACAAAAACTACGCTGTGGAACGAAGTTACCGCCAATCCCGATAGTGATATTGCACCATACATTGGTAGCCCGGTCAATCACTCCGGCAATCATCTGCCATACCATGACCTGCTGGATGGCCCATCCAGCCCGATAGATACCGGCGTAGGCATAGCATGGTATTCCTACGGACATTTCAATAATACGCTGATAGCTATTGACAACCGGAATTGCAACGGCGGTGGCGCCTACTACAGCAATGATACAGGCAAAAACTGGACACAATATGCCGGCCTGCCAAACGTACCGCTGCTGTGCATAGCCTCGCCCTTTGAGGAAATATGCCTGATAGGTACGGACTCCGCAGGCCTGTATGAACTGAATACAAATACAGGCGCATTCCAGCAGCAAAAAAATAACGGGCTGGGAACAAACATAGTAGTGAGGAACATAGCCTTCAAAGAAAATATTTACAAAAACGGCACGCACCAGAAATATGTATACCTTGCCACAAACCAGGGGCTATACCAGAGTACTGATGGCGGGCACAAATGGACCAAAACAATACCCGGTAATTTTGTAGCCGTTTATTGATCGGCATCCGTTTTATTTTCCAAAAAATCTTCCAGGTCACGCCGCTGTTTCTTAGTGGGGTGACCTGTTTTACTTAGCCGCTTGCCGGTGTAAAAACTACTAGCCTGGTGCTGGTTGATCAGTTTGTCTTCCTCCGGGGTGATGTCTATATAATTCTTTATTGCCACCTCGTAGGCCACCCGGTTTTGCAGTAGCCCTGTGACCTCGATAGTCCACCTGCGTGCCGGTGTTTTTATAGTATACTTATCACCTATTACTACCTGGCGCGATGGCTTGACATTTGCGCCGTTCCACTTCACTTTGCCTTCGTCTATCGCATCTGTAGCCTGTGTGCGGGTCTTAAAGACCCGTATTGCCCATAGATATTTATCAAGTCGCAGTTTATCCATAAAAAAACCTTACTAAAATAATATACATTGGGCATTATCGTAAACTTTGCTATTAATTTCTAAGTTATTAATGACAAATCATTTCACCTGGTCAAAAGAATTGAACAAGGTAATGTGTGGGCCGAGATCTACAGCAGAAAATAAACAATGGGTCATACCTGATACAAAGTGCGGGCTGTACCGGGCGTAAAGCCGGGCCCGTTGCCATCCTTAGTTACCCAAAAAAGGCATATATCCGGATGGCCGGATGAGACATCTGCCCAACCGCATATGCACGCATCCATATTGCCATTCTGAAAGAGCTGATCCACAGAGAAACACAACTCGCCCGGATCAAATTGTTCAGTCACCATACATAGCTGCTCCCCTTTAAACCCATGCCTGATGCATATTTCACCAAGCATAATATTGGGCAGGGTGTATACAAACAGCGACGGGCTGGGTATATCCATGCTATCGTTGAACCGCATATCGGCAGAAAGGCAGCCATGCCCGGTAAACAGAATGACACCGGTTTTCGTTTTTTCTATACCTATGTGATCATTGTCCCGCAAAAGGGCTTCGGCTGCAAGCCAGGTCCACTTGCACAGGTCATCCATTTTAAAAAATTTCGGATAATTGCACTTCAGGCCGGTATACAATGCCTCGGCCGTAAGCCCGGATGCATCCGCAGATACAATACCGTCTTTTGCCAGGACCGTACTGTTTATAACCACCGAGTGACTGATAACCATAGGCCAATGTTTAAACCAGGGATTCCTTATAAGAAAGGAAATTTGCAAGGGTGCGTACGTTCTTTTCATGGCGGGCCACAAAAGGATTTGTCTCATCCCATACATACCCGGCCAGTACAGAGCATATCTGTGCCCTTATGGCAAGATCGGGCTCAGGCGCAAAAAATATCTTGAAGAGTGAACCGTCATACCAGCCGTTCACATAAGTCCGGAAAACGTTTATGCCTTTGCGCATGGGCTCCATATATTCCGTCTTCCAGTCTACATTTTCCCCCTTCAGATGTTTTATCACCAGCCTGGCAGCCATTTGTGAGGATACAGAGGCCAGCGTAACACCCGAAGAAAATACAGGATCAAGAAATTCGGTAACGTTCCCGGTAAGAACAAAGCCCTTGCCATAAAAAGTATCTGTTGTCACGCTCCAGCTTTCCAGAATTTTCGGCTCATCCCATACCAGTTCGGCATTATCAAAGCGGTGAGCGATTTCAGGTTCGGCTGCTATCAGCGCACTGTATTGTTCTTTTAACGAGCCTTCATACTGACCAAAGTAGCCGGGATCGCCAACATAACCCAGTGATGTGATGCCTGTTGAGAACGGGATGACCCATATCCAGGTCTTGGAGTTGTGCACATACACTACAATCCGGTTTGGCTCAAAGGCCTCGCTGCGCTTAGGGTCTGTGACATGACCGAAAACAGCCTTGCGCGGCGGCATAGCCGAAGGCCGCTCCAACCCGAACAGGCGGGGTATCACACGTCCATAGCCGCTCCCGTCTACAATGAAACGAGCCCTGATCGTGTGTTGAGTACCGGAAGCATCTTTGACCGTAATTACCGAATGATCGTCATGTACCTGTATCCCTGTCACCTCAACTTCATATTCTACCGAGACACCCATACGGGTACACTCATCGGCCAGGGTCTTATCAAACTCAGCCCGCGGCACCTGCCACGTCCATTTCCATCCGTTTGTATGCTGATTAGAGAAATTGAAATCACATATCCGTCCATCCATCACAAACTTAGCGCCGTCTTTGCGTTGAAACCCTTTAGCTTTCAGCGCTTCCATAAAACCGGCTTCTTCCAGCGCCTCCATACAGCGCGGCAGCAGGCTCTCACCTATCACAAAGCGGGGAAACTTCATTTTCTCTACTACCTGCACACTGTAGCCAGCCTGGTGTATAATGGAGGCTGCAATGGATCCGGCAGGTCCGGCACCTATGACAACAACATCAACCTCTTTTTTCATTGACAACTTTTATCTTGTTGCGCATGGGTATTCACCCGGCGCTATTTCTTTTTCAACTCCAGTATGGTGTGGCTAAGCCCTATATTGTCCACCTGGTTCACTACGTCAAAACCTGTCTCTTCGATCAGCTTCAGGTATACTTCGCTGTCATACATCTGGCTGTTGCCATTGGCCATGGTAGTAAAATACAATGATGCCATCTGCAAACTGAACGCGGATGCCTCAAACTTCTGACAATCCCAGAATGTCTCGTTGATGAATATCCTGCCATGATCTGGCAGTGCATCGTGACACTTATTTAATATGGCGATGATCTCATTATCCGCAAAACAGTCCAGGAACTGGCTCATGAACATTATATCGTATCCGCCGGGCAGTGGTAATGAATTATCGAGAATATTATGCGGATGATACGCAACCCTGCTGCTGAAGCCCGCTGCATCTATTGTCTGCTTTGCCACATCCAACTGTATCTGGAGGTCCAGGAGACCAACCTGAACACCAGGGTCATACTCAAGGCACGAAAGCGCCCACTTGCCGGTGTTGGCCCCAATGTCCAGTATTTTTGCCGGTTTCGAAGCAAAGACCAAGGGTAATATCTCGGGGAACGCATGATCTGAATAGTAATGATCAAATGCAAACCAGCTTCCTTTAGCCGGTTCGGGCAGAATGGATAAACCCTGGTAAATAGTATCCCAGCCGCCCAGGTGCCTTAAGCCCCGGGGCTTGCCATCCATTATAGATGCCTCCAGGTCTTTGGCGCCATCATAGCACACATCACGCATAAAATCTGTATTGATACGCGCCATACCATGATTAATAAAAACGTGGCCTGTCTTAGAGAGGAAGTATTTACCCTCTTTCCGGTACATAAGGCCTATGCCCAGCCCGGCCTCCATAAGCACACGCGCACCATAGTATGGAATACCGGCAACATCAGCTGCCTCCCTGATGGTACACCCGGCAAGACGGGTACTTTCCACATGCTGTAATATCCCCTTGTCCCTTAATAATACTGAGGCCTGAAAAATGTAGGGCGCAAAAGCAATGAACTGAGCATGCTTTATGGCCTCTACAGCCGGTTTTTTGTCTTCTTCAAATATGTGTTTTGCCACTTTCTTTTCGGTTACCTGCACAACAGATTGTTTATTACATTGATATACCTGCATGCCCCGGCCATATAATGCCGGGAGCAAGCAGCATGCAATATACTACTCATAAATCAAATGAAAAATGACCGGGAACTACCAGAAATAAGATTAAAACCCATTTGTATTTGGCCTAAGCCACCTGAAACTATTTTTCAAGTGAATGGATGCCATGGAACAAGCGCTTCCAGCGCATATCCTTGAACAGCCCGCCCTCACCATAGCTCAACCATACAAACCACGCCTTTCCTACCACATGATCAATAGGCACAAACCCCCAATAACGGGAATCGAGCGAATTATGACGGTTGTCGCCCATCATCCAGTAGTAATCCATTTTAAAGGTGTAGGAGGTAGCCTCTTTACCATTTATAATAAACTTACCATTCTGCTCCTCAAGCGTATTCCCTTCATAGTTGCGGATAATGCGGCGGTAGATAGCAATATTTTGTGGTGTCAGGTTCACGGTTACCCCCTCTTTGGGAATGGTAAGGGGACCGAAATTATCCCTGTTCCATTTGTAGTTTGCCGTATCAAGCGGAAATACCCACTCACCGGGATCGGATGGAGCAACTCCTTCCGGCTGCATTTCCAGCAATTCCAGTGAAACTACATTGGGCGCTTTTCTTACAGCTTCCACCTGGTCGTTAGCCAGGTTATAGCGGTATGTGCTGTTATTGATCACCTCAGACATTTCATAACTGTCTTCGAGTATCGGTATTCTGCCGTTGGTATGAACAATATAATTCAGCTTAGAATGAGGGAATAATTTATTGGGCGCGCCATTGATATAGACACGTCCATGCTTTATTTCCAGCACATCGCCCGGCAGCGCTATGCAGCGCTTTATGTAATTTTCTTTTTTGTCTACAGGCCTTGTGATAATAGTAAACCTGCTGGTGATCACATCACGCCCATGGGCGCGGCAGGCCTGGTAATAGTCCATCTCGGGCTGCTCTGCCATAACCGTATCACCACATGGGTAATTGAACACTACCACATCATTACGCTCTATATGCCCGAAGCCCGGTATTCTATGATATTTCCACTGAACCGCTTCTGTATAAGACTTACCACCTATAAACGGCATGGTGTTATGTACCAGCGGCACCGCCAATGGGGTCATAGGAATACGGGGGCCATACGCAAGCTTACTTACAAAAAGATAGTCGTTGACCAGCATAGTACCCTCCATTGAACCCGTAGGTATGGTATATGCTTCAAAAAGGAACGTGCGTATAAGCGTCGCGGCTATTATCGCAAACAACGCGGCATCAAGCCATTCCCGCCATATCGGCTTTTTCTTTTTGGGTGTGGACTCGGTACCTGATTGCTTTTTTTTCCAGAATGCCATAAGGATCGTAAAATTGTTTCAAAAGTAACAACTTCCCCTGCATTTTATTGTATGTATTCAAAATAGCAGCAACATTTAACATTTATGGGCATGCGTCACATACTTTTTTTGCCACACCTTGAAATGCTCGTATTCATTGACGTCCCGGCATAAGACCGAATAGCAGTACCCGTGCGCCAGATGATGTAAATAAGCCGGCGTCACCTGCCGTGAATCACCGGCTAATGCATATAGCAAATATATTTTCGTTTTCTTCTAGTAATCACAAATCCAATATGGTGCCCCTGTCGTAAATATCAGAGCAACCGGTGCAGCGAACTATTGATAACATGAAAATACGAAGTCATGAAAAAAAGAATGCTCAAAAAGATATTGCTCACCACCACAGCCATTTTCGGATCGCTTGTAGTGATATTGTGCATACATATCTACCTCGTTACACGGCCGCGGCCCGCTGACGAGCACACAATAGTAATGGCAAGGGTAGACCTGAAACAGCCTATCACAGCCGCAAACGGTGACTCCATTACCGCATGGTTGTACACTCAGCATGGTGTAGACCATGTACTATGCAACACAACAAGTGATATAGTTGTCTTCACCTACTATCCCGTGAAAATAAATGCAGATAATGTAGTGGCTGAGATGAAAACGAAGTTCGGGCTTGATCACGCAGTGCGGTTCATACCATCAGCCGCCGATATGAAAAACGGCTGCCCTGTAGCATCTACCTCATTGACCTACAAGGCTTATAGTTTTATGAAACACATTTTTTAATCAAAAACAAAACCATAATATGAAAAAGACAACTATTAAAAAACTTGCAGCCGCTGTGCTTATATGCTGTTCTGTCATCGCGGTTTCAACAATGCCGTCGTGTACTAAAAGCAGCTCATCGCCCACTATGACCTTGTATGATTCGCTGGGCGGCACTACTATGGTCTCTGACCCCAGCAATCCCGGTACAATGATAGAAAAAGGCCGGTTGGGCATCAGGTCTGTGGTAGACAGTACCATATTTGTGATAGCGGGAGACACAGCGATAAATGGTTTCTTCACGGTACTGCTGGCCGAGGTGACAACCGGCAACCTCAGTGGTTTCAGCACGCTGAGCAAGAATCTTACCGATTTCTTCTGTGTAGCTACCGGTGCAAAAAACTTCAGCTATGGCGGGAAAAGCATGACCGACGCGCATAACCCCGCCACCAATTCGAGAATGAACGGCAAAGCAGACAATGGCGACTTTGATGCCTTTGTAAATGACCTTGTAGCTGGCGCCAATAAAAACGGACTGCCGTCTTACCTGATAGCCAGAGTAGGCGCTGTAGTGGAGACTCTACGCACGCAGGTGGTACAAATGTAGCATCGCACTTCTATTACCGGGCGGCTGCTACTTGCACAAAGTTGCAGCCGCCCTTGCATTGTACAAAGTCTTATTAAACATACAGAAGAGCTTGTCAGGCAGTAACAAACAATTCTGCGGCTATTCTGTCGGCAACAAGCCGGCCTGCGGCTGTAAGCACCAGTTTTCTGTCTTGCTGCACCAGCCATTTTTTTTCCATGAAAATATGACTGCCCTTTTCTACCGCTATAGCCATTCCGCTGTCCCACTCACTTGCTATCTTATCTAGATCACAGCCCCACATGGTTCTGAGTGAGGTCATAATATATTCATTAAGGTGTTGCACCGGTGTCAGCGGCTCTTCTTCATACATTACCGTTTTATCCCGGAGTATGCTATTAGTATAAGCAGCGTTGTTAGCCACATTCCACCTGCGGGAATTGCCATTGAACGAATGCGCCGAAGGACCTATACCGAGATAATGATGCCCCCGCCAGTAGTTTGTGTTATGCACCGCATACCTACCGGGCAGGGCAAGATTTGATATCTCATAATGCTCATATCCCATTGCGGCGGCCTGCTCCATTAATATTTCGAACTGCCCGGCAGCTTGCTCCTGGTCTACAGGCGCAGCTTTTTTATGCTGTATTGCGTAATGGAGTGCAGTCTTTTCCTCTACAGTGAGAGCATACGACGAGAAATGCGGTATCAGCAACTCCTTAATTTTTGCAAGGTTGGCTTTCCAGGCAACGTCTGTGAGGCCGGGGGTACCGTATATAAGATCGATGGTAAGATTTTCGAAGCCTGCATCCTGGGCAGCCTTGATAGCATAATCTGCCTGACCGGCATTATGGGCACGCTTCATATACTGAAGGTCTTCATCACGAAACGACTGAACACCAATACTCAGCCTGCTGACCGGTGTGTTTTTTAGGGCGTCCAGGTATCGTTTGTCCAGGTCATCGGGGTTTGCTTCCAGCGTAAACTCCTTAATATTGTTAAAATGATGATGTTTTAAAATGTTATCATACAATCGGTTAATGTCGTCTGCAGTAAGCAGGGACGGAGTACCACCACCTATATATATTGTTTCTATGGGAGCGTCGCTCAGATAATCCCGTCTCAGTTCTATTTCCTTTGCTATTGCATCTAAAACCTCAGTTTTGTATCTTAATGAGGTAGAAAAATGGAAATTACAGTACACACATGCTTGCTTACAGAACGGAATATGTATATATATACCTGCTGTTTTGCCAGCTTCAGATCCCTGCAATTTGTTGTTGTCCATCGCTTCAAAGATAGGCTAATAGCCACTGCGGTTAAAAATATTCGTCATTTATAATATGTTAATTTAATGTGGATATCTCACCTGCATAAATAAAAAATACTACTTTTACACCCCCGCTACAGTTTTTTCATCATACGAACGTAAACACTTAGCGATATGAATTTGATAAAAAAGATACTCATAACGAATTTGTTTATCGTTGGTATGCTGGTCACAGTATTTGCTGCTTCTGCACAAAACAAGACCTACATCACCAACCATAAAGCAATAGCAGTAGTGCTATCTCAGCGGTATGGTATCCCATCATCGCTGATACTGGCTGTTGCCGCTATCGAGTCATCGGGGGGCAAGGGGCCTGCAGCACGGGTACTTAATAATCACTTTGGTATTGAGGGCAAGAACGACTATGTAAATAAATACGGTCATAAAAGCCGCTATAAGCAATATTCGAATGTGTTTGCTTCCTATCTCGATTTTTGCGAATTGCTGACCCGCAAAAGTTTTTACAAACGCCTCAAAGACAACCCGGATTGTACCGCATGGGTAAAGGCGATGAGCAAAGCCCATTATTCGGAAGTACCAGAAGAATGGGAAAACAAAGTATTCACCGTACTGGCGAAGATAAGGGCACGCAACCTTAAAGCGTCGGGCAGTATCGCGTCTAACTAATTTTCTTTAGCTTTTATTTTCCTTTGGGGCGTTTTGCCCGCTCGTATTGCACGGGCCATTTAAATTCGTCGTAACCAAGTTCGCGGGCGGCCCTGATGGGGAAGTATGGATCCCTTAACAGCTCCCTTGCCATAAATATGAGATCAGCCTCCCCTGCAGCAAGGATCGCCTCGGCCTGATCTGCTGTTACTATAATTCCTACTGCGCCGGTGGGAATACCTGCTTTTCGCACGGCGGCGGCAAAAGGTACCTGGTAATTGGGTTTGGCCGGAATTTTTATACCCGGAAGAGTGCCACCGGAGGAGCAATCTATGAGATCTACCCCTAATGACTGAACCAGCGGGGCAAGCCTAACAGAATCTTCGATAGTCCAGCCACCCTCCATCCAGTCGGTAGCAGATATGCGAAGGAACAGCGGGAGGTCTGAAGGCCATACACCACGTATGGCGGTAATAACCTCAACCAGAAACCTTATACGATTCTCAAAGCTGCCTCCATATTCGTCTGTCCGGGAATTGCTGAGCGGCGATAAGAACTGATTTATGAGGTATCCATGGGCCGCATGTATCTCAATGACCTTAAAACCGGCATCAACTGCCCGGCGTGTAGCGGTCCTAAAGGCATCTATTATTGCCGCAATACCTGCGACAGTAAGCGGCTCGGGTATATTTTGTTCGTCGGTAAACGGAACTGCGCCCGGAGCTACTGTCTGCCATCCACCCTCTTCGGGCAACAGAAACCTGTCGTGCTGCCATGGCGGCAGGATACTGGCCTTACGACCCGCATGAGCCAGTTGTATACCCGGCACACTACCCTGCCCCTCAATGAAACCGGTGATCTTTTTCAAACCAACAACGTGTTCATCCTTCCATATACCAAGGTCTGATGGCGAAATGCGGCCGCCAGGTGTAACAGCAGTAGCCTCTGTGAAGACCAGCCCGGCACCACCCACTGCACGACTGCCGAGATGCACCATATGCCAGTCGTTGGCGAAACCATCGACCGACGAGTACTGGCACATGGGTGATACCACCAGCCTGTTGGGAAGGGTGACCTCGCGAAGCGACAACGGTTGAAACAGATGCGGTATCATTTATAATCTCTACGATCCGATACAACGAGTGAAGCGAATCACAACTTGTAATTAAGAAAGACGGCCTCATCTTTGGTAGAAGCGGCGTCAAAGTCTACACTGAATTCGTTGTTCTGCCCCTCGCGAAGCAGTACCCCGGAAATATGCAGTACCGACCGGTTATTCTTAGATTTCAAAAAAACGAACCCATAAGGGATAAACTCTTTAACGGTACCCAGGGACTGCTCGGCATATTCTATCTTTTTCATTAACTCCGCCTTGTTATAATGTTCGATATTGTTCTTATCGTTGAGTAGGGCAGCTAGGTCGTTGAATTTCTTGTCCTTCAGCAGCTGGGCCATACGCATCACCACCATCATTTTTGAGAGCACGATCTCTAACTTGTCGGTGGGGTACGATTTTACGATCTTCCTGCCGTCATTGAATACGATGACAGTGCGTATCTCGCTGAACAGCACGCGCTCAGCCAGAAGGTCTTTATAAAACAGTATGGCGATGTTGGCGGCGCTGAGCTCTGTTATCTGCAGGTTACTGTCCAGGGACGCACTATTACTAATCTGTATCCTGAAATATTTTTTCCCATCTTTAGCATCGCCGGCTGACCACGTGCACTTACCACCGTAAAAATGGATGACCTCATTAAGACCATCCTGCTGGTTTGCGGTGATACCACCGGTTCCGGGTGCCGTGGCCGCAGTAGCCGGAGCGCTACCCGGCTCCTGTGTTATTACCGGGGTAGTATCGTTGACCGCAGGCTGCTGTTTTTTTTCATCCCCGGAGCCACCGGAACAGGCGGCGAGGGACAATACCAATGCGATAAAGAATAAAAAACGAGGCATTCCTTTTTTTCGCAAAGATACTTCAATAACCCAATGGCTACCTATGAAAAATGACCCGGCAGTAAGGCAAAGAGCCTCTTATTCTTTGATGATCTTAAAGCTCCTGCTGCCACCGTGATCGTTGGCCAGGTGCAACAAGTACAATCCGGGCGCCATGTCTTTGATGTCTATAGTTTGCCTGACATCGGCCACAACCATTTTTTTCACCACCTTGCCCAGCAAGTCGGTGATTGTAAGCTGACTACCCGCCGCATTGGTAACGGTTAGCTGACCGGACACGGGATTAGGGAATACTGATGCTGCCGCAAAAGCATTAACGGTAGGAACGGCTACGAATGGCGATGTTGTTTTACGTATCCTGCGGTTTCCCCCGTCGGCAATATATAAATTACCGAACTGATCTACTGCCACACCGGAAGGACCATTTAAAGCCGCAGCAGTGGCAGGGCCTCCGTCGCCGCTGAAACCAATAGTACCATTGCCGGCAAACGAATTAATAATACCGGCAGTATTGATGATACGTACCCGCTGATTAACACCATCGGCTATATATACATTACCTATGTTATCGGCTTTTATACCCGACGGATAATTAAGTAACGCAAGGCTGGCGGCACCGCCGTCGCCAGCCCAGCCTGCAACACCGGTACCGGCTATTGTGGAAATATTACCTGATGTATCTACTTTGCGGATGCGCTGGTTTTCGGCATCTGCTATGTACATATTTCCGGCGCCATCAAAAGACAGGTCTACCGGATATCTCAGTTTTGCGGCTGTGGCCGCACCGCCATCACCACTGAAGCCGGCGAGACCATTACCCGCTACCGTTGTAATAATACCTGCCGTACTTATCTTCCGTATCCTGAGATTATACGTATCGGCAATATATACATTACCGGCAGCGTCTACGGCTATGCCCGAAGGTGAATAGACCTTAGCATCTGTTGCAGGGCCGTTATCGCCTGAATAGCCATAATTGCCATTGCCCGCTATAGTAGAGATGATACCCGCGGTATTTACTTTGCGGATGCGCTGATTGTTCTGATCGCAGATGTATATGTTGCCGCTGTTGTCTACCGCCACGGCGGATGGGTTATATATATTGGCTGCGGTTGCAGGGCCTCCGTCGCCGTTATAGCCATCGTCGTAGCCGGCAATACCACTGCCGGCCACCGTGGTGACAATACCCGTGGCCGCGTCAATTTTCCGTATCCTGTTATTTTCAAAGTCGGCAAAATAAATGTTACCAGAGGCATCGGTAGCAATGTTGGCCGGCGTACACATCTCAGCATTTGTGGCCGGATAGCCCTCGCCGAACAGGCCGTTTTGACCGGCAAATGTGGTGATAACACCCGTTGAAGCAGTGACCTTTCTTACCCTGTTATTGTCGGCATCAGATATAAGCAGGTTGCCTGCTAGATCGCAAAACAGCCCTTCGGGCGTACAGATCATAGCGCCTGTGGCAGGGCCGCCATCGCCGCCATAACCAGCGGTGCCGCTGGCAGCGTAATTGCTGATAATACCGGTATTCAGATCTATCATGCGAATACGATCGTTGCCTATGTCTGAGAAAAACAGGTGACCAGACGTATCAACAGCGAGGCCACAGGGTGATGTCATTGTAGCATCGAGCGCCAGGCCTCCGTCGCCATCGGCCCCGGTAGCATAAGTACCGGTTGTATCGGCGATGATGGTAAGCATGCCGCCGGTATCCACTTTACAGATGCACTGGAAGAACACCTCGGCAACGTACAGGTTACCCTTGTTATCTATGGTGATGCGGAAAGGCCTGCCCAATTCGGAAGCTGTAGCGGGGCCATTGTAGCCGAAGGAGCCTATAGAACCATCGCCCACGGCCGTACTAATAATACCCGCGCTGTTGATCTTTCGTACCACATTGTTAAGAAAGTCAGCAATAAAAATATTGTCGTTTGAATCTATGGCAATATCAACCGGGCCGTTCAATTCCGCCGCTGTGGCAGGGCCGCCGTCACCGCTATATGCCGCGGAACCAATGCCCGCAACGGTGGTAACAATACCCGCGGTATTGATCATACGGACAGAATTGTTAGCGATGTCAGAGAAAAACAAATTACCGTGCTTATCGAAAGCAAGACCATATACCACACCAATAGTAGCCGCCGTGGCAGGCCCGCCATCGCCGGTATTGCCAAAAAAGCCATTGCCCGCAAATGTGGTAATGATACCCGATGTACTTATTTTGCGAATGCGGTAGTCCTGCGCCTGACTAACGTAAGTATTTCCAAGCTTATCCATGGTGACACATACCGGGCCTATAATTTCCGCCTTTGTAGCCAGGCTGTCATCGCCAATGCCGCAACCGGCTATAGTAACAATGTTTTGCGCGCCAACAGTAACAGGCAGCGCCATGATAGTAAGAACAACGATAAAAGGTATTAATAACAGTTTTTTCATATAAATTCGGTTTATGCGCTAAGCGAAAGTTTGTTTAGAAAAAATAATAAAGTACCCTGCCGGAAAGACCGGCTATTGTATAGACGTATTATTCTAACTCAATCTTGGGTAAAAATTAAAAAAACGCAAGTATTTTACACACCTTCACATATAAAATATCCACACAGATCAGGTCTGAACAATTCCCCGCCGGAAAAATAAAAAAGTGACGTTTTTTTGTTGGTAAATTAGCTGAGATCCGCCACTGTAGCTTATATTACTGCAAAATAAAATTTCCCATTTTTTCCCCATTCTTTGCCCACATTATAAAGAGTACTCAGAGCATATAGTGGGGAAGACGAGAAATATATCAAAACGACGATATGAGTGCTGGTGTGATACAAAGGTGAGACAAAACAGGATACCGCCCAAGACGATTTGTCTATAGGTGTTATTAGATCAGTTATAACAAATCGCAATTTTTATATTAAAAATAATACAAACCGAAGATGGATAGGCGACCGGACTATTATTAAGAAATTGTAAAGTTATCATTACCCTCGGTTTTAAAAGTAATTTTATACCCGCATACTACCCAAAGAGACAATGCTGAAGACAATAAAACAAACCATAATACGCGACATAAGCTGGCTGGCCTTTAATGCGCGTGTACTACAGGAAGCAAAGGACGAGAACAACCATATCCATGACCGGCTCCGTTTCCTGGGTATATTTTCCAATAACCTGGACGAATTTTTCAGGGTGCGGGTGGCGGCATTAAACCGCATGCTGACTCTGGGCAAGGCCGCAAAAATGCACCTTGAAGCCAACCCCGACAAAATACTGCGGAAAATACAGCAGATAGTGATCAGCCAGCAGGAAGATTTTGACGCTACCTATGCCGAGATAATAAAGGAGCTGGCAGACAAAAAGATATTCATTAAGAATGAAAAGCAACTGACAAAAAAGCAAAAGGAGTACGTTTCAAAAGTTTTTGAGGAAAAAGTGCGAACGCAGATCATCCCATTGATGATAGAAACGATACCACACATACCGCTGCTGCGCGACAAATCTATATACCTGGCGTGTGTACTAGGCAACTCTAAAGACGCGATGCTGCAACGCTACGCACTGATAGAGATACCCACAGCGGTACTGCCCAGGTTCATGATATTACCATCTGAAGGAAAGGAAACCAATATCATTCTGCTGGAAGATATGATAAGGCTAAACCTGCCAAGCCTGTTTGCGTCATTCGGCTTCAACCGTTTTATGGGTTATATAATAAAAGTGACCCGCGACGCAGAACTTGAAATAGATAATGATGTGAATACCAACATTATATCGCAATTAGAGAAGGGGTTGAAGAACCGTAAGAAAGGCAGAGCGACCCGTTTTGTATACGACAGGAGCATAGACCCACTGATGCTGAACTACCTGACCAAACGGCTGGGCCTGACCAGGAAGGATAACCTGATAGCGGGAGGCAGGATACATAACTTCAAAGATTTTATTGATTTTCCGGCATCTATATTCGACGATATAAAGCCACGACCAAAACCGTTTGTACACCCGCTGCTGAAGCAACCCTGCCGAATAATGAGCGTGCTGGAGAAAAAAGATGTGATGCTGCACCTGCCCTATCACTCGTTTGACTCTATAATAGACCTGCTGCGCGAAGCGGCGATAGACCCATTTGTGACGAGCATAAGGATCACCTGCTACCGGCTGGCGAAAAACTCAAAGATCATCAACGCGCTGATCAATGCCGTGCGCAACGGAAAGGATGTAACCGTGGTACTGGAACTGAGGGCCCGCTTTGACGAAGAGGCCAACCTGCGGTGGAAAGCACAACTGGAGGAAGAAGGCGTGAAAGTAGTGCTGGGGATACATGATATGAAGGCCCACGCCAAGCTATGCGTGATCAAGAAAAGAGAATTTAACCGGACGAAACAATTTGGTTTCATCTCTACCGGTAACCTTAATGAAAATACCGCACGGTATTATGGCGACCATACCCTACTAACCTCTAACCGGGAAATAATAGCGGATATGAACCGAATATTTGACTATTTCGAAAACCCGATAAAAAAAATAAACAACCTTAAGAACTGCAAGACATTGCCTATATCGCCGCTGACAATGCGTAAGGTAATGCTGCTGCACCTGAACAAAGAGATAAGAATAGCCAAAAAGAAAAAACCGGCCTCTGTGACCATAAAACTTAACAGCCTGGTAGACAGTGTGCTGATAGAAAAATTATATACCGCAGCAAAAGCAGGCGTAGACATAAAAATGGTAATACGCGGTATTTGCTGCGCCTACACCCAGCAGAAAGCAACCAAAGGACATATATCGGCAATAAGTATCATTGACGAATACCTGGAACACGCTCGTGTCTTTGTATTCAGTAATGGTAAGACACCAACAGTATTCATATCATCGGCAGACTGGATGGTACGCAACCTTGACCACCGGATAGAGGTGGCGTGCCCGATATTCGACCATGTTATCCAGCAGGAATTAATTGACATTTTGAATATTCAGCTTGCAGAGAACGTGAAAGGTCGTATATTAGATAATGAGCAAAGCAACAATTATGTGATGAGAGATGAACAGAAGCCTGAAGTACGCTCACAGGAGGCTATTTATAAATACCTGAAGAGTAAAAGTTACAAATAGTGATACTTGCGGCAATTGATATAGGTTCTAATGCAGCGCGACTACTAATATGTGAAGCGTCTGTGTACAAAGATGGCAACGTTGATTTCACCAAGCTGACCCTGCTGCGTATACCACTGCGTTTAGGTTTTGATGTATTTGATACAGGCTCTGTTTCGGACGCGAAGAAGAAGAAGCTTATAGAATCTCTGAAAGCCTATAAGCTGCTGATGAACATATACAATGTGGAAGGCTATAAAGCATGCGCGACATCGGCGATGCGTGACGCGGCCAACGGAACGAAGATACTGGAAGAAATCTATGCCGAGACGGGCCTGAAGATAGACATCATTACCGGGCAGGAAGAAGCCAACATCATCTACGAGACCCATATAGCCGAAAAACTAAGCGACAACAAGTCTTATCTGTACATAGACGTGGGCGGCGGCAGTACCGAAATAACACTATACGCCCAAAACCATACCATCTTTAAAGAGTCATTCAACATAGGCACCATACGCCTGCTGCATGACAAAGTGAGTGATGAGCAGTGGGAGCACATGAAGTGGTATATAAAGACCTATGCCCGTGACTACCAGCCACTGGAGGCAATAGGAACGGGCGGCAACATCAACAAGATATTTTCAATATCCAAGCGCAAGGAGGGGAAACCATTGTCTATAGACCTGTTGAAGGATTACTACAAAGAGCTTAGCTACACATCACTTGAGGAGCGTAAGCATTTATACCAGTTCAGGGACGACCGGGCAGACGTGATAGTACCCGCGCTACAGGTGTATATATCCATTATGCGCTGGGCGCTGGCCGATGAGATATATGTACCCAAGATAGGCCTGGCCGACGGCCTTATAAAAATGCTCTATAATGAGCTGACGCTAAAATCACAGCAGAAATAGCATGCTCATCACTGCTACCAGTGCACCAGTTTAATGCTGTCTGCCTTATTATTGCCGATGGTGAGATAATAGGTACCTGCAGCCAGCTTTTCACCCGGAACAACCGTGGCGCCATTGCTGCTTTTGCCGCGCCACACCACTTTTCCGCTCTCATCGGTAAGCAACAAGCTGAGCCCTTCATCAAGACCTGATACTTGCCATGAATTTTTTGACGGATTGGGAAACACATCGAAACTGCCATGGCCGGGGCCATTGATACCCACGGAGGTGCGGAGCGTGGTATCCTGCGACACAATACCGTTGAGCTTGCACAATGTCCATACATCAGGATTGAGATATACGGTAGCCATAGCGGGCGACCAGTCAAAAATAAATACCTGTGTATCCATGCTGTTATAGACTTTTACAAAAGTATCTGCCGTAGCAGAGTGGAGCTGCAACTGCAAAGGCGTACTGAAATGCGGCGTGGTGGCCGGGCATGAGGTGGTTTGCCTGAGTTTTACTATTACCGATGAGCCCACCTGGTCCCATGTAATGGCGTATTTGGGATAGCCCTTGCCATATATCCATTGATTGAAAAAGGTGTCGAGGTTCATGCCATATTTAGCTTCCGCTATGGCTTTAAGATCGGCGGTAGACGCATTGCGGTAGGCAAAGTCGGACTGGTATTGCTGCAGCACCTGGAAAAACAAAGTGTCTTCGGGCGCGAGATACCTGAGCATATGTACCACCGCCATACCTTTATAATAGACATTGGGCTGATAAAACAGCGTATTGGGCCCGGAGGTGTCTGTAACAAACACCTGCCCGCAAACCTGGGTCATGGCACTGTTGTAATAGCTTGTTCTCAGAGTTTTGGCACGGGCAGGGCTCCAGAAATGGTCGTAGAACAGGTTCTCGCCATAGGTGGCGAAACCCTCACTGAGCCACACCTCGCCCCACTGAGCGTAAGTAACGGCATCGCCAAACCACTGATGCGTGAGCTCATGCGCGATGGTGCGGGTATCGGGCACACCTATCGTTGTCATAGTCTGGTTTTCCATGCCACCGGGCAGATCGGTATAGCAGATACCATACTTCTCCTTCCAGAAGGGGTACCTGCCGTAAAGCGTAGAAAAATAATCTATGAACAGCCCTATGCTGTCTACATTGGATTTATAGAGGGGATTGAATGTGGTGGTATCGATAAGGAAGTTTTGGACCAATACCGAATCTGTGCTGCCGGTAAAATGCAAGTATGACCTGTACTCTGCAAAGCGGGCGATGGCAATAGATACGAGGTAGTAGTCTATGGGGTAGTTGGTTTTCCAGTGATACTTCCATGAGCCGGGAATAGTGGTGGAGTCGACACCCACAAGTACCCCGTTGCTCCCATCTATTACACCCGCGGGCACGGTGACGAACATATCAACAGAGTCAATTTTATCAACCGCCGACTGCTTGCAGGGCCACCAATTCTTGGCTACCCAGGGATCGCTGACGGTATAGACCATGTGGGTGCCATGAGTGGACACCCTATGAACGATACCATCAAAGAAAGAGGCGCCGGTAGACGGGGGTATACCATGATAAAATATCTGGGCTGTAAAAAATGTGCCGGCTGTAAGTGGTACGGAAAGAGCCATCTTGCGCGTAAAACCAACATTGGTAACCGGGATAATAGCGCCATTTATCTTGGCGGAGTCAATAATAAGTACAGAATCCAGCTCAAAAACATAAACAGGCATGGAAATTGCTGTTACCTGTGCATAGGTGGAAACGTCGCCGCTGATGTAGGTGGATGTATCGGCAACGGCAATGTTGAACTTCAGGTATTTGATGTCGTAATCGTTTTCGGCGGGGTCGGCCTGAGTGGTGCGTGCGCCTTTATCAATACCATGGGCATTGACCCGGCCAAGGGAAAACAATAAAACAGTGAATAATAATATTGACCTGGAGTTCATAAAATATGGTAAATTTATACTTATGTGTTTGCTGTATAATTGAACCTGATAAAATTAAACAATATTCTTAACAGTTAAATTAATGGTCTATGAACAAACAATACTTGCCTCTTACAATTTTATTTGCAGTACTGACCATGCAGGTCATTGCGCAGCCACTGGGCTTTGCGCCGCGTGGCGTGGGCGGTGGCGGCGCTTTGTTCACTCCGAAGATCAACCCGGCAAATGACAATGAGTTTTATGTGGCCTGCGATATGAGCCAGATGTTTCACTCCACCAATTATGGGAATACCTATACGCAGTTGCCATTTACGTCACTACAAACTATGGATGTATCCACGTACGAATTTACAAATGTGGCAACAACAGCCTACAGCAATTTTAATGACGGCAACAACGGCTATCCTGTAAAGACGATAGATGGCGGCACCAACTGGACACAACTACCCGGATATGACGCATCGCAGGGGATGGTATATGCCATGAAGGCAAACTACAACAACCCGAACCAGGTATTGCTGAACTATTATGGCAAGATCGTATTATCTAATGACGGAGGTACTACCTTCCCGGTGACTGTGGCCAGCGTATCTGGCGGTAACGGCGCGATAATGGGCGGGGTATTTTTTGACGGGTCAGACATATACATTGGTACCAACCTGGGATTGTATCACTCATCAACCGGGGGTACATCTTTCTCGCTGATGACGACAACCGGCATTGCCGCCGGGCAAGTGATCTGGCAGTTTGCCGGGGCTAAGGCAGGCGGCACTACAAGGTTTTGCTGCATTACCGGGCTGAACGCAAATGTATATAACGGGCTGAAACCATACGATTACAGCGGTGTGGTAGCCGGTGTGTATACCATGGACAATGCGAGCGGCACATGGACAGACCGGACCGCAGGCATCAACACATCTAACGACTATGTGATGTATGTGGGTATGGCGGAGAATGACATCAATACAATATACCTTGGCGGGCACGACAACGCTCTAAGCGGCCCGCTGGTATTTAAGTCGACCACAGGCGGAACCTCATGGACGAAGGTGTTCAACACATCGGGCAACGCAAATATCATTACCGGGTGGGAAGGATCCGGGGGTGACAAAGCCTGGAGCTGGGGCGAGACCTGTTTTGGGATGACTGTAGCGCCAAACAATTCGGCAAAGGCGATGTTCGGCAGTTTTAGCGATGTACACCTCACCAGCGACGGCGGAACAACATGGAAGCAGGCCTATGTGCAAAACACGGATGACCATGCGGCAGGAGCCGGCACACCAACAGGCAGCTACTATCATTCGATAGGGTTAGAGAATACAACATGCTGGCAGATATACTGGGCCAGCCCGGGCGTTATGCTGGGCGCATTCAGCGACATAGGAGGCATACGCAGCACAGATACAGGCAAAACATGGGGATTCACCTGCAGCGGGATGAGTGTGAATTCGGTGTACCGCATAGAGCATACACCCAGCGGCACACTGTTTGCGGGGACATCCAACATACACGATATGTACCAGAGCACACGGCTTAAAGACGCACAATTAGATGCCACAGACGGCAATGGTAAAATATACTTCTCAACAAACGGCGGCGCCTCATGGACAGTGATGAAGACCTTCTCGCACCCGGTATTCTGGCTGGCAATAGACCCTAACGACAGCAACACCATGTACGCAAGTGTGATCAACCATGCAAGCGGCACCGGATCGGCCGGCGGGGTATACAGGACAACTAACCTGAACCTGCACACAACCGCCACATGGACTTTACTGCCTGCACCACCCGGAACCGAAGGCCACCCGGCCTGCCTGACCGTTCTCAATGACGGAAAGCTGCTGGCAACATTTTCCGGCAGGATATCCAGCGGAACAACATTTACACCAAGTTCGGGGGTGTTTCTTTATGATCCCGGCACCAACTCATGGACAGATGTAAGCGACCCGGCAATGAAGTACTGGACCAAGGATATAATCGTGGACCCATCGGACGCTACGCAGAATACATGGTACGCATGTGTGTTTACCAACTGGGGCTCTACTGCCAGCGGGCAGGGCGGCCTGTACCGTACCTACAACCGGGGCGGCACCTGGACAAAGCTCACCGGCAGTACCTATGACAGGGTAACCTCTGTGACCTTTGACCCCTCAAACAGTAATATGGCTTACCTGACAACAGAAACACAGGGACTATGGGCGACAACGAACATGAGCGCGCCAACACCATCGTGGACGATAGTTGCTTATCCTTTCCGCCAGCCGGAGCGGGTCTACTTTAACCCATATGATGTAAACGATCTCTGGGTATCAAGTTTCGGTAATGGTATGAAGGTGGCAACCTACTTAACAACCGGGCTACCTGTTTTATCTGGCCATGAAAACGAGATAAATGTGTACCCTAACCCGGTTTCTAATATGCTGCATGTGGTGCTGCCCAGGCAGAGCAGCCGGACACCGGTATCCGTTTATAACATAACCGGGCAACTTATATCAAGGACTGTGCCCGGCAGTGAGCCGGAACTGGATATTAATACCAGCTCATGGAATGCCGGTATGTATATCATTCATTACGGATCACAGACAACGAGGTTTATAAAGGAATAGACCGATTAAAGGATATATATAAAAATAGCGGTGGCATCACCGCTATTTTTATATTGCTTATTTTTGAAGCATGCAGCACTGGGAAATATTATTTCTCTTTTTTACAGTAGCCCTTGTTTACTCATCGGTTGGGTTTGGCGGGGGCTCCAGCTACCTGGCTATATTGACGCTGTACTCTTTCCAGTTCCAGGAGATGAAGTTCACGGCACTGTTGTGCAATATCATAGTTGTCACAGGTGGTACCATCATCTTCATACGCAATAAGCAAACCGACTGGAAAAAAATAATACCCCTGGTAGCGGCAAGCGTACCTATGGCGTTCGTAGGCGCTATTGCGAGATTGGATGAGGACACCTTTTTTATCATACTTGGCATCAGTCTTATTGTAGCGGCTGTGCTGCTATGGCTAAAGAACAGGCAGGTAAGCGAAGATGAAGCAATAATACAGAAGCCCAATTATGTACGGGATGCATTGCTGGGCGGCGGTATCGGGTTCCTGTCGGGTATGGTAGGTATAGGTGGCGGCATATTCCTGGCGCCGGTACTAAACCTTATGAAGTGGGACAAACCAAAGAAAATAGCTGCTACAGCCAGTTTTTTCATACTGGTCAATTCGGTGTCCGGAATAACGGGGCAGTTGTCATCTCTGAATGAGTACATCAATTTTTCACGGGTAGGTATTTTATGCGCCGCGGTGCTGATAGGCGGGCAGATAGGATCCAGGATGGGCGCAGTAAGGTTTAACCAATTAGTGGTACGCCGTGTGACAGCGGCGGTGGTTTTTGTGGCGGGGGTAGAAGTGCTCATAAAGCATGCTCAAATATTTTAGAGAATTGAAAAAGATAAACATTCTTGCTTTTGGTATAGCGCGGGAAATAGTAGGGGGCCCGGTGACCGACCTGCCATTTGAAGCTATGACAGTGGAGGCGATTAAAACAGAGCTGGAGGCGCGATTCCCCCGGTTGAAGCAACTGACGTCGTTCATGATAGCGGTGAATGGCGAATATGCCACTGCGGGAGCAATGATACATGAAGGCGATGAAGTAGCTATCATCCCCCCTGTAAGCGGCGGATAACATTATGCCGAAAGCTAAAAGTGAGCGGTAAGACAAAGGCAAAAGCGAGAACCGATAGTTATATTAAGATGACTGACATAAAAATATCAGCGGAACCATTGGATATCCGGTCTTGTATAGACCAGGTAATGGCTGGGGTAAGCGGGGGGATAGATGTATTTATAGGTACGGTACGGGACATGACAAAAGGGCAGAAGGTCTTGCGCCTGGAGTTTGAGGCTTATGAACCGATGGCGATCAATGAAATGAAAAAAATAGCCGCAACGGCAGCCACAAGATGGCCTGTGCATAAAATACTGATACATCATCGTACGGGCGTACTGAATGTGGGAGAAGTGCCTGTAGTCATAGCGGTATCGGCAGCGCACAGAGACGCGGCATTTGACGCATGCCGCTACGTAATAGACACACTGAAACAAACAGTGCCTATCTGGAAGAAAGAGGTATTTGAAGATGGCGAGGTGTGGGTAGCGGCGCACCCATAAGCTAAGCCACTAATGGGGCTTTCCCATGCTATTCAGTATTTCTTTTACTTTTTGAGCGTCCTCCGGGGTGTTGGCATTTGTTAGTTTGCCGGCATCGGAAGGAGTTAGTATCCTGACATTTGCTTCATTTCTTATCAAAGCCTTCCGGGGACATGAGAAACCATCGGCAATATGTGCCTCCAGCCTGGGATATGCCGAAGGCTCCCAAATGGTTATCAGTGGCTCGGGGAGACCATCAAACGGGCTTTTGAAAGTGGTGGCCATTGCTGCGGCATCCCTGTGCTGAACGAGATAGCGCAGCGTTTCCATATCCAGCAGCGGAAGATCGCAGGCTGTTACCAGCCAGGCAACTTGCGGTACTGACCTGAAAGCAGAAAGAATACCTATCAGCGGCCCTGCACCGGGATAATTATCAACAAGGGTATTGTAACCATCATCAATATCGGCCTGCTGTTCCTGCCGGCAGGATATAAATACATCTTCACAAACGCCCCTGAGCAGGTCGGCCATATAATATCTCTGCTCACGGCCATGCCACTGCATGACGCTTTTGTCGTTGCCCATGCGCACACTTCTGCCGCCGGCCAGCACCAGGCCATACAATGCAGGCACCATACTATGATCGTTTGAAATCACGTTTGCCTCCCGTTTTTTCCATCAGCTTAGTCTCTTTTATCACTATGTCATGGCTCAGCGCCTTGCACATGTCATATACGGTGAGCGCCGCAATACTGGCACCTACCAATGCTTCCAACTCTATACCCGTCTTAGCGGTGATAGACGCGGTGCAGTCGATCACTACTTCATTCTGCTCATTGATATGTATCTCCACTTTGCAATTATCAAGCGCCAGAGGGTGGCATAACGGAATGAGTTCCCAGGTTTTTTTAGCACCCATGATACCGGCCAGAATGGCTGTCTGGAAAACCGATCCTTTTTTACTTTTTATGTCGCCATCTGTAAAATGCGCGATCACATCGGGAGGCATGGCAACTGTGGCACGGGCTGTAGCTGTGCGCAGGCTAACCGCCTTGCTACTTACATCAACCATCGCAGGTTGCCCCTTGTCATTCAGGTGTGTAAAATTCATGCTATTATCTGTTTAAAAGGCCATATCCGGTATACGTCGCCTTTGTTAAAAATAGTTTGTTCCAACGGAAGTTCCATGAACGCATTTGAGTCCACCAGATTGGCAAAGTCGCCGGAGCCATTGCCCTGAGCGGGCTTCGCAATTAATTGCCCGTGTACATTCACAGCTACATTTACCTGCATAAAATATTTCAATGGCGCTGAGAACATTACATCTTCCGCAAGGACTGCAAACATTGCAGGGCCGTCACTTCTTACACCGGCGCTTTCTTTTAGCCATGGAATAAAATACCGGTGCAGGCACATGAAGGCCGAAACAGGGTTGCCCGGAAAAGAAAATACAAGCCTCTCGGTTTGATGCATTCCGAACCAAAAGGGCTTTCCCGGGCGTTGCTTTACTTTATGAAACAGCTCCGTAACATTCAGCTCTTGCAAAACCTGTGGCACAAAATCAAATTTTCCCATAGACACCCCGCCACTAAGTATAAGCACGTCGTATTTTTCCATGCATAACTTTATCTGCTCTCTCGTGATCTGCAAGCCATCCGGCAGGTGCAACATATCGGTTTGCACACCGTACTGCTGTAATACAGATCTGATCGTATGGCTGTTGGATGTTCTTACCTGGTGGGGTAATGGCTGCCGGTCTACCTCCACTAATTCATCGCCTGTAGAAATGATGACTACCCATGGTAATTTCTTCACAGGCAGCATACTTATACCCACCGACGCTGCCATACTGATAACAGCAGCATCTATCACCAGTCCGGCACAAACGACGATGTCACCCTGTGCTTTATCCCTCCCCCTGCCATGTACATTCTGGCCCTTCTTTATTGACACGGCATTTATTTTGGCAACGCCATCAACTATTGTTACATCTTCATACCGGATAACAGTATCCACACTATCCGGCAGGGCTGCGCCGGTCATGATCTCTATACACTCACCGGGCATGCCTATGCCCAAAGGCTTGTCGCCTGCCGCCTGGATCCCTTTAACCCGGAACGAGCGTATGCCCGTCTCAAAAGCAGCGTACTGAACAGCTATCCCATCCATCGTAACCCTGTTACAGGGTGGCAGGTCCCTATCCGCCAGTATATCGAGCGCCAGCACCCTTCCCGCAGCCTGTTCAAATGGAACATGCTCCACGCCATAGTCTCTTTTCCGGTCTGATATTATCTTTTCAGCTTCTTCAACAGTTATCATATCATCCGCCAATTGCAGCCATTGATTCATGTACTTTGCCTTTTTCCGCTTCCCATCCGTCTTTTGCCCTTTTGCTTATAGCGGTAAGCAGCGTCGTTTGCAAAGCAGCATCGTCAAGGCCATCCCGAACCATGTTTTTGATATTCAATACGCCATTATCGTACAGGCAGGTTTTAAGCATACCTTGCGGGGTAATACGGATACGGTTGCACGTGCCGCAAAATGAGCGGGTGTATGCTGCTATTATACCTACATTTCCTTTATGCCCCGGGATGTGATAGTTGTAAGACGTAGAGTAAGCGGGGTCGGGTATTTTTTGTATAGACGGAAAATGCCCCCTTATCGTTTCAAAAATTTTCAGATGATCCCAGTCCAAAACAGTATAGTGCTTGTCCCCTCCGTTAAAGGGCATTTCTTCTATGAAACGCACATTTACGGGTAGATCTTTTGTAAGGTTTACGAGCGGAATTATGTCTCGTGTATTCTTGCCGTCCATCACCACCGCATTTATTTTGACCTCTATGTTGTGACGCATTAATTCGTCCATCGTTTGCATTACCGCCGGAAACTCGTCGCGGTGTGTGATGGCAAAGAAACGGTTCCTGTCTAAAGTATCGAGACTGAGGTTAACAGACTTAATGCCCAACTTCTTCAGATCTGGGACAAGGGGCGCGGTGAGCACACCATTGGTAGTAATAGTGAGTTCGCGCAGTCCACTCAATCCGGAAAGATCTTTGAGGAAAGTCATGATGTCTTTCTTCACAAATGGCTCACCGCCTGTAATCCTGATCTTTTCGATCCCCATTTTTACAAGCAGGGAACAGATGCGCATCATTTCTTCATAACTCATCAATTCTTTTCTAGACAACCAGTCAATACCTTCTTCGGGCATACAATAGAAACAACGGAGGTTGCACCTGTCGGTCACCGCCAGCCGTAAATAATTGATTTCCCTTCCGTGATTATCTTTCAGCACTATTTTCCAGATTTCTTACGGTAAAGTTCGCTTATTTATATGAGAACCGGTTATTACCATTGGGGCAATACGTAATAAAGTATGGTGTTATCGGGGTCCCGGAAATGAAGGTATATCCCTGATTTACCATCATTCTCCTCTTTATAGGCAATATTGCTTGCGGTAAGGAGTGCCTTTGCTTCGTCAACCGATGTTATCATAAAGCCTATGGATACCGTACCCGAATTAGTTTCAGCGGTTGAGGCCGGGTGAATGCCCAAAGTAATGCCCGGGCCTTCCACCATCGCATAATGGTTGCCCCACCGCTGTTTTAGAGTAAGCCCTATTGTTTGATAAAAGCTGATGGCCTTATCCATGTCTTTGACCATAATGGTCACATTAGACCCTGTGATGCTTTGCATATAGATTATTTTCAGATAAAATTAAGACAAAATTAAGCCGCAGTCTACCAATTGCTGCAATAATAAATCGGGAATTACTTCTAATTTTATTCAAAAAAATAAAGCAATGCAAAACCACGAAATAGATTACCAGATATACGGTGAAGAGATGCAATATGTGGAGGTGGAATTAGACCCGAATGAAACGGCAGTGGGCGAACCGGGAAGTTTTATGATGATGGACGACGGCATACAAATGGAAACCATCTTTGGCGATGGCAGCCCACAACAGGGGGGCCTGCTGAACAAACTTTTTTCGGCGGGCAAGCGACTGCTTGTAGGTGAAAACCTTTTCATGACCGCATATACAAACGTGGGCGCCGGTAAGAAACATGTATCATTTGCCGCACCATACCCAGGCAAGATAATAGCGCTGGACCTGATGCAACTGGGCGGCAGGATCATCTGTCAGAAAGATGCTTTTTTGTGCGCCGCCAAGGGCGTATCCATAGGTATTGAATTTCAGAAGAAACTGGGCACCGGTTTATTTGGCGGCGAGGGTTTTATTATGGAAAAGCTGGAAGGCGATGGTATGGCATTTATGCATGCGGGTGGCCATGTGCTGCGGCGCGACCTGCGCCCCGGCGAACTGCTGAAAATAGATACCGGGTGTATTGTAGGCTTTACCGGAGGCGTGAATTACGACATCCAGTTTGTAGGCGGCATAAAAAATACATTGTTTGGTGGTGAGGGCGTATTCTTTGCCACGCTGCAAGGCCCCGGAAGTGTGTGGATACAAACGCTACCCATAAGCAGGCTTGCAAGCAGGATACTATCATATGGCACATACAAACGAAAAGAAGAGGGCAGCATATTAGGCGGTCTCGGTAACCTACTGGACGGCGACGGCATGTAATACCCCATATATGAATAACACCCGCAACGTGGCGCAAGCCGTAGTTTTCTTTTTCCTGTCTACCGCTATTACATGGTACTTCATAGAATGCGGCAGCGCGTTATATCATTTCGATGGGCATAAAATGTTGCTTTCATGCTCAATAGCCGGAGGTAAGTGGGGCGTGCAGATCTTAGCAGCAATAGTGCTGCTGAAAGACAAACGCTGGCAGTTCATCCGGAATATATCCTTTACCTGCTTTGCGGGCTCATGCGTATTAATTCCTTATTGTATAACGCCGGTCAGAGATCTGATACCGGGAAATGCTTTCCTGGTTTCGCTCATTGCGGCAGTTGTATTGATGATCTTCCTGTACTACCGCAGCGTGCGGGATAGTGGCATTTCTACCAGGTGGTATTTTTTGTGGTTGGCTTGCCTGGCTGTTGCGGTTAGCCTGCAGCTAACCGTGGTATTTCATGTCATCTAAAATAATGGGAGCTATTTTTATAGCTCCCATTTACTATAACAATTTACATACTACGCCATTGCCTTCTTCTTATACTCCCCCTTGCTCTTCCTTATATTACATGCCACTACTTTAAACTCGGGGCATAGTGCCTCAGAGTCTGAAATGCTGGAGGTAATATTATTGAGCATTATCTCGGGGAAGTGGAAGGTGCTGCTGAGAATGCCGGGCTTCACCTCATCAGTTATTTTTGCTTTAATATCCACTTTACCCCGGGGTGATTCCACGCACACCATGTCGCCATCAGCTATCAGGTGCTTACCGGCATCGGCCGGATTAATGAGCAATACGTCTTCCGTTATTATCAGGGCATTATTTGTGCGGCGGGTCATAGCACCGCAGTTGTAGTGTTCCAGCTCCCTATTGGTAGTAATGATATACGGATACGACTTCTCATTCTGCACCAACTCTTCCGACTTTTTATAATTGTTATGGATAAGTTTCCCTTTACCTATCTTGAAGGTCTCTGTGTGCAGTATATCTGTTCCTTTTCCTTCTTTGTTCACAGGCCATTGTTTGCCGTTCTCTCCTAACTCACTCCATTTCACACCTTCAAAGAAAGGCACTATCTGAGCTATCTCTTCCAGCACCCATTCAGGATCGTACACTGCAGGCTGCTCATAGCCCATACGGTTCATAATGTCCACCATTATCTGGCCATCGCTCTTTGTGCCCTCTATAGGATCTACTACAGCGTTTACCCTTTGTATCCTTCTTTCACCGTTAGTGAATGTGCCGCTCTTTTCCAGGAATGACGATGCCGGCAGAATAACGGTAGCCAGCTTAGCCGTCTCGGTCATAAATAACTCCTGCACTACCAGCAATTCCAGCTTACTTAGTGCGGCAACCACATGCTTGGTATTAGGGTCGGTCTGCGCCATATCTTCGCCCACCACCCACATTGCCTTCAGCTTATCGCTGAGCGCCGCGTCATACATCTGCGGTATTTTCATACCCGCATAGTCCGGCAGCTTGGCGTTGTAGAATTCTTCGTATTTCTTATGATATACAGGATCAGACACATCCATATAGCCCGCCCCCTGGTATGGCTGGCAGCCCATATCGGCCGAACCTTGTACATTGTTTTGTCCGCGCAGCGGGTTAACCCCTACTCCCGGCCTCCCTATATTGCCGGTGATCATGGCCAGGCTGGAAATCATCATTATAGTAAATGTGCCCTGCGAATGCTCAGTAACACCTAACCCATGAAATTCCATTGCGTTTGGCGCACTGGCATAGGCAATAGCCGCTTCGCGCACCAGTTGCCTGTCCACGCCGCAAATACGTTCCAGCTCATCAATATCCTGGGCAAGTATCTCCTGTCTGAATTCTTCATACCCTTCGGTGCGCTGTGCAATAAACTCTTTATCCTCCCTGCCCTCGCTGATAATGTAATACAGCATCATATTCAGGATGGCCATGTTGCTGCCCGGGCGCAGCTGCAGGTGGTATGTGGCGTACTTAGCCAACTCCGTACGACGGGGATCTATTACTATAGACGTTTTGCCGCTGATGGCGAACTGCTTGAGCTTAGCACCTGTTACCGGGTGGCCATCGGTAGGGTTTGCGCCTATAACTAAAATACAATCTGTTTTTTTGATGTCTTTTATAGAGTTGGTAGCGGCACCTGTTCCAAAACTGCGCTGCATACCTATAGCTGTTGGCGAATGGCAAACACGGGCGCAACAATCTATATTGTTTGTACCCATCACCGCACGTATAAATTTCTGCATGAGGTAGTTTTCCTCATTGGTACCGCGCGACGAAGACAAGCCGGCAATAGCATCAGCGCCGTATTTGTTCTTTATCTCGGTAAGCTTTGTGGCAATATGGTCATACGCCTCGCCCCAGGTAGCCTCCACAAACTCACCGTTTTTCTTGATGAGTGGCGTACGCAATCTGTCTTTGTGATTATAGAATGCAAATGCATACCTGCCTTTGAGGCATGTATGCCCCTGGTTGGCCTCCGCGCCATATGGCGCCTGAATAGATTTAATCTTTCCACCTTTTACGGCTACCTCAAGATTGCAGCCCACGCCGCAGTACGTACATACCGTGCGCACCTTTTCGTCTACCTGTATTGACTTGCTTTCAAAAATATCAGAGATAGCAGATGTAGGGCAGGCCTGCGCGCAAGCTCCGCAGCTTACACAATCAGACTGCTCAAAATTTACCTCCATGCCCTTTATGATATGGCTGTCAAATCCTCTGCCACCCATGCTCAGTACAAACTGCCCCTGTACCTCATCGCAGGCGCGCACACAGCGGAAACAGTTGATACACTTAGAGAAATCTGAGGTCATATAAGCATGGCTCAAGTCTTTCTTCTTGTCCAGGTGTGTTTTCCCTTCGGGGTAACGAACATCACGGATACCTACCCGCGCGGCAACCTCCTGTAATTCGCAATTATTATTCACTTCACAGGTAAGACAATCCAGCGGATGATCGGTAAGTACCAGCTCTATGATATTCTTTCTCAATTTCTGGACGCGGTCGGACTCAGGATAAATGAACGAACCCGGCATCACCGGTGTATGGCACGAAGCCATTGTCTTCACCGGCCCACCTTTAGAGAGCGCCACATCCACGCTGCACACCCGGCAAGAGCCAAACGGATCGAGATTTGGTGCGTCGCACAATGTAGGTACAGAGTTCTTTCCAAAATGCCTGCGCATGAGGGCAAGAATAGTATCCCCCTCCATTATCTCGTAAGGCTTATCATCTATGTATGCCACTTTAGCACCCGCCTGCACCTGGCCGTTACCGGACGATGATCCGCCTGCTGCCGTCTTGCTCTCGACATAATATTGTTTACTCATAGTAGTTATCGTTAGTTATTACTATCGTTTTCTATCATTTTATGCTATTACCTAATTCTCGAAATATTCCTTCAATTCGTTATCAAAATATTGTAGTGAATTGCGTATAGGCAATGGCAAGCCACCACCAAGCGCACATAATGAGCCAATTTCCATAGTAGTAATGAGATCGGTAAACAATTCCCGGTCCATTTTGTAATCGCTTGTGAGCGCCTTACCCACCATCTCATAACCACGGGTAGAACCCAGGCGACAGGGGAAACATTTACCGCAACTTTCGTGCGCGGTGAACTGAAATAAGTGCTCGATGTATTTAATAACCGGGAAACCTGCCGGGAGGCAAACCACAGATGCATGCCCCAGCAAAAATCCATTCTGTGAAAAAGATTCAAAATCTACCGTAAGGTCATTTATCTTGCTTACCGGTACCAGCCCGCCCAGGGGGCCACCTATATGCATGGCTTTTACCGGCTCACGAAAGCCGCCACCAAGGTCATTGACAACTACAGACAGTGGAGTACCCATATCTACCTCATAGATACCGGGCTTGTTAAAGAAGCCATCCAGCGATACCAGTTTTGTGCCTGTTGACTTGCCCTTACCAATACCGGCAAAAGCGGCGCCGCCATTGTCTACTACCCATGGTATGCAGGCAAGTGTTTCCACATTATTCACTACCGTTGGCTTGTTAAACAAACCTTGTTGCGTGGGGTACGGCGGGCGCACCCTTACTTCGGGCCGCTGCCCTTCTATTGATGACAACAATGCTGTCTCTTCACCACATATATATGCGCCCTGCGCCTTTATCAGTTTAAAGTCATACGAAAACCCGGAGCCCATTATGTTCTCACCAATAAATCCTTTAGCCCTGATATCTTCAATTGCCTTTTGTGTTATTGTTATCGCTTCGGGGTACTCACCGCGTATGTATACAACGCCGGTACCAGCCCCCGCCACATAGCCGGCTATTATCATACCCAGTAGTACCGCATGCGGCCGCTCTTCGAGCAGGTACCTGTCGCTATATGCACCGGGATCGCCCTCATCAGCGTTACAAACGATGAATTTAATATCACCCGCGGTGTTCTTACAAGACTCCAGTTTGAACCCAATAGGGAAACCCGCACCGCCGCGCCCCCTGAGACCGGATGTCTTAAGCTCGGCAAGTATGGCATCAGGTGTCATATTTAACGCCTTACCCAATGTTTTATAAAACGTGTCGATGCCGGGGAAATTGCAAGTAAGTACGGCTGTGCCTGCATGGGCTACATTGTATTTATCTATTGGCTCAGGGGTTCCCTGTTTTATCCCGGCTATTTTATCAATATCGTCGCCCGAATAATTTCTTCCGTTATAATTGAAAGAACTATTCTCATGGCATCTGCCGAGGCAGCACATCTCGCCTATCTCTTCTTCCTTAAACTCGGCGAGCAGCTTATCCTTTAATTTTCCCTGGGTACCTGCCGTAAGGCAAGAACTGCCATTACACATATATACCTTCTTGCCCTGGTTCTCAGGACGCAGAAAATCGTAAAATGTGACGGCACCATATACGTTGGCAGTACCCATCAGGAATTCCCCCGCCAGCTTTTTCGTATTTTCTTTCGAAACCGTACCGGTTTCGGTGGCAGCAATACCTAATTCTTCAAAGAGATTTTCCCTGAGCCCCTTCCTGCCCGATAATTCACCTAAATTTTTAGACATAGCAAAACAACTCCATAATGGGAGCTTCTTCCTTCAAATTTAGCTAATATTTCTGGAAATACGGCCTGTAGCTTGTATTTGAAATTATGATTTTATACTATTTTGAATTATACCCCATAAAAGGCCATCATGCCACTGGAAAAGCGATGAAAAGTGAACTTTTTTTAGATTTCACCCTTAACCTAAGTGAAAATGATACAAATGAAAACCCTGCATGGAGTAATCCATGCAGGGCGGCAAGTATCTGAGAAACAATTAGCTTAATCCTTCTATCTGGCCATTTACCAGCTTGATGTGCAACGCCTGCGGATCCTTTGGCAGGCCGGGCATACGCATAATCTCACCGGCCACAGCCACAATAAAGCCTGCACCGGCATTGATCACCAGGTCACGGATATTGATGGTAAAGCCTTCGGGGGCGCATATTTTCTTCTCATCGTCAGAAAACGAATATTGTGTTTTGGCAATACAGATAGGGAGGTGACCCCAGCCATTGGCTTCAAACTGTTTCATCTTTGTGAAGGCGGCTCCATTAAATACAACCTCCCCGGCACGGTATATTTTCTTGGCTATTTTCTCGATCTTGGTTTTGATATGATCTTCGAGATCGTACGTAAAATTGATATCTTTTGAAGGTGTGTTCTCGATAACGTCCACTACTTTCCTCGCCAGGTCAGCAGCACCTTCGCCTCCTTTTGCAAAACCATTATTGATAGCAAAAACAACACCCTGCTGTTCGCAGAAATTTTCCAGGTGGGCTACTTCTTCGTCTGTGTCATGCTTGAAACGGTTGAAGGACACAATAACGCTCTGCCCGAAATTCTTCATATTCTGCACATGCCGCTGCAGGTTTGGCAGGCCCGCTATGAGCGCTTCCATATTAGGCTTGGTTATTTCTTTAGCATCCACACCACCGTGCAACTTCAGCGCCGCAGTTGTGGCCACTATCACTGTAGCCTTTGGCCTGAGGCCGGAAAGACGGCATTTGATGTCGAGGAATTTTTCAGCACCCAGGTCGCTGCCGAAGCCTGATTCCGTAACTACATAATCATTGGTACTCATAGCCATTTTGCTGGCCAATACTGTATTACAGCCGTGGGCAATATTGGCAAACGGCCCACCGTGTACAAAAGCGGTAGTTTGCTCTGTTGTCTGTACAAGGTTAGGTAAAAGCGCGTCCTTCAGCAGTACTGTTATTGCTTCTGCCACACCCAGATCTTTAACGGTAAACGGGGTCTTGTCTTTTTTATACCCCAGTACTATACGCTCAATACGTGCCTGCAGGTCATCGAGGTCTGTAGCGAGGCAGAAAAGCGCCATGATCTCGGATGCCGGTGTAATGTCAAATCCTCCTTCGGTGGGAATACCGTTGGCACTGCCGCCAAGGCCTGTAACAATATTCCTGAGCGAACGGTCATTGACATCAGCAACACGCCTCCATACTATGCGCTCTAATGCACTGTCAGTATGCCTGTTTTGGTACTGGTAGTTGTCCAGCAGGGCAGATATCATATTGTTGGCGCAGGTAATAGCGTGAAAGTCACCGGTAAAGTGGAGGTTAATATCTTCCATGGGCAGCACCTGCGAATATCCTCCGCCTGCTGCCCCACCCTTCATACCAAAACACGGGCCAAGGCTGGGCTCGCGAAGCGCAACCGCTGCTTTTTTACCTATATAATTCAACCCCAGGGACAGCGCAACACTGGTTACCGTCTTGCCCACACCCGCTTTATTAGGGGTAATGGCTGTAACGAGTATAAGGTTGCTATTCTTTATTTTCTCTTCATTGAGATATGACAATGGCACCTTGGCTTTGTATTTTCCGTAAGGAATAATATCATCAGCGTTTATACCTATTTTTTCCGCGATCTGAGCAATAGGCTTCAATACGGCAGACCTCGAAATTTCTATATCCGAAGGAAATGGTTTTGTTGTTGAATCAGACATAACTGTGTGGATTGAGGACAAAAATAATTTTTTAGAAAGGCCAAATATAACGTAAAGGACCTTATTTAGTATATTATGAACTGTTCATAAATATGCATAAACAAAACATAGGCACATATATAATGTAAAAGCCGGTAAGCTACACCCAATAACGACCAGGGCTGCCAAAATATCACTTTGCAATAAGCAGTTTCTGGTACAGATTGCCCCTTGGCGACACGACAATAATATAGTAAAGCCCTGCGGCCAGGTCATGGGGCAGATCGATACGCTGCCGGGTAATTGGTGTAGAAAATACCTCCTGCCCATACAGGTTCACTATGCGGAGTATGTCTGTTTTCCCGGCCCCATTGACCAGCAGGTAGTCCTTAGCAGGATTGGGCACAATTGATATTACCGGATCTGCAACCTCCTCAATACCTGTACGCAGCGGCTGTACCACAGACGTGCAGAACGAGTCGGTACAGGTGAAGCCATTTTTACGCTTTACGGTAATGTATAGGCATGCCGTATAAGTACCCGGATAGGCATAGATATGGAAGGGATTGGCCGCAGTGGACGTATCATTGACACCAGATGCGGGATCGCCGAAGTGCCACAACCGGGTAACCGTATCCCCCGCCGACACCGAAGATTTATTGGTAAAGAATATCTTATGACCCGTAGCGGGGATGCTATCGGTATAAAAAGCGGTAAGATTGCCGCAGATAGGGTTATTGAGCCCTATATCTGTTACCAATATCGCTCCCGCCATTGATTGGTTAAACAGGAACCTGATGTGCCTTATTTTTGACATATCTACGCCTGTGAAGGAACTGAGCGGTAACTGTATGGTATTGAAAATTACTTTGGGAAGCGTAAACGTTTCAGTGCCCGGTTCATGGAAAATAGCATGCGAATGGTCTGAAACCAACTGGCTGCTAACAGCTCCGGCTGAATCTATGAGCTGAACTGAAAAATCATCAACAGATCCCGAGGTTGTTTCGGAAAAATTTACGCATGCCCTGAACGAAAGATGGCTGTAATAAGTAAAATCCTGGTATGCCGATGGAATATCGTTTTCATATGAATTCGTAGTATCGCTCCACCGTATCCTCATTTGGGCAAGTCCTTTTTTGGTCAGCGTACCCCTGTGTGGCTTCTGATCCGATCCGAGGCCCGCATCACAGGTAGGCAAAGAAATACCGCCGCCACAAATAACTGGTGATATAAGCCCGGTTTCGGTAACTGCCCCGCCGATCGTATTTGTAGTAACTGCGGTAGCGGTATCAATACGGTTAATGTCGAACCTGTCTGAGCGGGCCGCATGGTAAGAGACGTATACATTTGTAGAATCGAGGGTAGACGATACGGGCGGCACAATGTCATTTACTTCCAGCAATGGCGCAAACTTTGTTTCCCTACCTATGTAGAGCCGGTAAAAAGCCGCAGCGTAGGCATTGAATGCCGCTTTCTGTTTCGTGGTATCAAACCGGGAAGCGGAAGTATCGCCGCAATGCACATCGGTAGAATCATAGCCATAATCTTTCCAGTCATCTGCGCCGCCGGCAATGTATGAACCCGGCGTCCATACAGTATTAAAGAAATCATGGTTGGCCCCCATCATCAGTACAATATGCTTGGGTGTTTCATCCGTAAGGTCTTTATATCGCGCGTCGTCATAAAAATGTACTCCCTGAAGGTCTGATACATCCCCGTCGCAATACGGGGCGATATCCATAAGAGGTATACCATTGAGCACATGCCTTGAAAAATCAACAGGGGCAAGGGTGAGCACCGCTTTTATGCCATATGGACTACCCAGCGACCGGTTATATTCGGCATTGAACACCACGCCTTCACCTCCCCGGGAATGTCCCATAGTACCTATATTCTGCATATCCAGCTTACCTACAAATGTGGTTCCAAACGGCGCCCCGCCTGTTGTGTTCCATGTATTCCACAGGTCCAGGTGGTGCTGCACCAGCACACCACGCGCATTCATGCCGGCATCAGACAAGCCGCCATCTATAGCGTTGATAGCGTTTGCTGAAACTGATATAACAATATAACCGTAGCTGGCCATAGTGCGCGCGGCATAATCATACCCTTCATAACTAACAATAGGCTGCCAGCCTGTAGGACATGGCCAGTCAGATGAGGTGGTGGAGTCGCTTACCTGGTAGCAGGTCTCATGGCGGCCATGCATCCATATCAGCACAGGGAAAGGCCCCGAGGTGGCGATATCTGCCGGATAGTGCACAGACCCACGCACCTCCATATTTGCCGGAAACATTGCAGCCGGGGGCGGGGCGTATGCCAGGTCACCGAGATTATATTCGGCCTTCAGCACTGCATGGGGGCCCATTACACCCGGATCGGGTGTCTGCCCTATGGCCCCAGCCGCCATACAAAGAAAAGCAACCACAAGGATCATTTGCCGGCGGCATATGGCGCAGGCAACGGAAAATACACCTATAATATTCATCATTACTATCGTTTGCTTAAAGATTCTGATAAGTTATTGTTCAGGGACAGGATATTATTTTTTCAGCAGGGCCTTGTCAAATTTGCCTAGTGACCAGCATTTTTTGCTATACTCCGATAACTCAGTCATATCGGTCGTTTCAACATTTACATGGCCGTACGTAACGTACGTTTCGGCCCCCTGCGCTAGCTCCTTGAAATCCTTTACGGGTATAAGAAAAGAAAGGATACCCTTGCCATTCTTCTTAGCCTGCTCATAGGTATAAAAGTTCTTTGACCCTATATACAATACGTACCTGTTGTTGCCAAAAATAAAAGGCCTTGACGATGTGATCGTGTACCGTACCGTTTCCCCCTTTTGTTTTACGGATGTTATACTTATAGTCGCTTTACCTTGCGCATTTATATTATTGACGTAACCAAAAGTGGTTATGAACACAATAAGCATTAAAACTATTTTCCTCATTTTCGTGTGATTTCAGATATTCAAATATACCTAAATTTATTTTTATGGTGATGACCTGTCGCATTAACGCCGTAAATGATGGAAGCCGCTCCGGATATCCGGAGCGGCTTCCATAAAAAAACCGACAATTATTGTTCTACCACAATGTGGAACACTTTATTCTCTGCCGATGACCTGAGATTAAGCAGGTACATACCGTTTGAGATACCATTCAGTTGTATTGTACGCTCAACTTTTCCGTTCAGAACCGGAATATTGTCTTTGTAAACAATATGCCCAAGCAGATCCGTAACCTCAACCACTACATCCTTATCAGTAATTGACCCCAACGTTCCACTAAGGGTAAATATACCATTGTTTGGGTTGGGTACAAGCCTTATATCACTGGCTGAACCGGAAACATCATTGACCCCTACGCCATATACATGAACTGTAGCTGAATTAGTGCCCTGCAGGCCAGAACAGGGACCACTGCTTACAACATCGCAGCTCACGATATCGCCATTTACCAGGTCGTTAGTTACAAAAACCGGTGTTGTTGCGCCCGGCACTAAGTTTCCGTTAATAAACCACTGGAAACCGGGTGTAGGGCCGCCGTTCACCACACTGGCAGAGAATGTTGCCGCCTGGCCTGCCGAAATGGAAAGGCCCGGGTGCGCCGTGATCTGCACTGTGGGATTGACCGGTATGGTAACATGCATATTGATGTTGGCACTGGTTGCCGTATTGGCCGTACGGCAATGGTAATTACTGGTCATAACGCAATACACCATATCACCTTCAGCGGGCATATAGCTATACGTTGCCGCAGTAGATACGGGAGCTCCGTTCTTCATCCACGAGTATGCAGGGGCCGGGCCACCGCCATAAGGAGATGCAGAATAAGTGACAGTAGTACCCTGGCAAACAGATGCGCCGGGGTTGACACTGACATTAACAACCGGGGCCTGGTTCTCAAACACCGTAAGTGTCTTAGAACTACTGGCTACAGCAGGTACAGGACAAGCCAGGCTGCTGGACATACTGACACTAACTATATCGCCCGCGGCAGGTATGTATGACAGCGAGCTTCCGCTGCCACGCGCAATTCCATTCACAGTCCAGTGATAAGAAGGCGTTACCCCTTCATTTACCGATACTGCCGTGAAAACAGACGTAGTGCCAGCGCAGATGGTGTCGTCGGCAGTAGTAGTAATACTTACGGAAGTGCTCACTACCGGTGTGATAGCAACCGACACATCGCCGGACATATTATTACCGCAACTTGTTACCGTATTAATAGCTATGACCGAGTAAGTACCCGCAAGTGTCATGGTACCGAAGTCAATAGCAGCGCCTGTGCCATGTACCGGCGCACCGGCGGCAGATGAACTCCTGTATAACTGGTACTGAACACCTGAAGCAGAACTTCCGAGCCCTATATGAACACCTGATCCGCCCGCGCAGTAGCTACCACCGCCGGTAACAGCATATGCTACCGGTAAAGCATTGGCAACCACTGACGAACTTCCTGTCATGGTACGGCTACAGCCCGTAGCAGAATTAGTGGCAACAACAGAGTATGCACCTGAAGCGGTCTGAAGACCGAAATCCATAGAGCCGCCTGTACCCGCTACCGGCGCACCTGCAACAGTAGAACCATTGTATAACTGGTAATCAATACCTGACGACGAACCGCTAATACCTACATGAACCCCTGAGCCACCTGCGCAATATTCACCGCCACCGGTAAGTACATATGCGGCAGGCAACGCGTTGATAGCCACAGTAGCCGAACCACCCATAGTATTGCCGCAAGCTGTCGTAGTGTTCGAAGCGACAACGGTATACGTGCCGGGCGCGGTAACTGTTCCGAAATCAACGGGGAATCCGGTGCCATGCACCGCCGCCCCTATAGCTATTGTGCCCTGGTACAACTGGTAGTCCGCGTCATTGTCCGATCCGCTGAGGCCTATGCCCACACCGGGAGTACCTGCGCAGAAATTGCCGCCACCGGTAACAGCATACACAACCGGCAGGCTGTTAACCGCCACCGTGGCCATACCGGTCATATTATTAGAGCATGAGCTGACTGGATTTGTAGCTACTACTGTATAGCTGCCGGGCATCGTTTGCGCACCGAGATCCAAAACAGAACCAGTACCGCTTACCGGGCCGCCAACCAACGTAGTGCCATTATATAACTGGTACAGCACACCCGGATTAGAGCCGGTAAGGCTGATGTGAACACCACCGCCGCCGCTACAATAACTGCCACCGCCTGTAGTAGTGAAAGCAGTAGGCAACGCGCTTATAGCCACAGATACAGTACCCGCCATATTGCTGTTACAACCTGTTGACACATCCGTAGCCACTGCAGAATAGCTGCCTCCCGATGTTTGCGGGCCAAAGTCGAGCGCACCGCCGGTACCGATCAGTAAGGCGCCGGTTGGCATGCCGCTTAAGTATAGTTTGTATGTAATACCAAACTGCGACCCGGACAAGCCGACATTGACACCGGCCATGGTGCCTGAGCATATATTGCCACCACCGGTAACCACATAAGTGGCAGGCAGCGTATTGATAGCTACCGCCGTGCTACCGGTCATATTGCTGATACAACCCGACGTAGTATTTGTGGCTACTATTGTATAAATGCCTGCATCCGTCTGCATACCGAAATCAACACCCGATCCGGTGCCTGACACCGGTATACCGGTTGCCGATGCCCCGTTGAACAACTGGTAACTAATACCCGCGTCTGAGCCCGAAAGACCAACAACGATACCACCGCTGCCCGAACAATAAGCACCGCCACCTGTCACCAGGTAAGCAGGAGGCAATGGGCTGACAGCTATTGTAGACACACCTGCCATTGGAGCGCTGCATCCTGTCGTAGCATCACTGGCGGTAATGCTGTAGCTGCCGGGTATTGTTTGCATACCCATATCCAGCGATGATCCGGTGCCGGCAATAACACCTCCTACCGGTCCAGATCCGTTAAACAACTGGTAGTTGATACCAATATCCGAATTATCAAGGCCCAGGCTCATACCAGTACCACCGGCGCAATAACTGCCGCCGCCGGTTATAGAATGAAGGTCAGGCAATGAATTGATACTTATAGTTGCGCTGCCCGTCATATTATCTGAGCAGGAAGAACCAGTTGTTGTTGCCACAACAACATAAGTACCTGCGCCGGTCTGCGACCCAAGATCTATAGGCGCGCCTGTACCCGACACAGCTACACCCACCGGTGTAACACCATTATATAACATATAGTCTGTACCGATGTCGGAACCCGCAAGGCCGATGTGTACACCTGCACCACCGGCACAATATGCCCCGCCACCTGTAACAGTGAATGCGGCAGGCAACGGGCTTGTACCTACTGTGGCACCGCCACCCATATTAGCTGCGCATCCTGTTGTTGCATTGGTAGCCGTTATTGTATAGCTGCCCGATGCTGTCTGTAATCCGAAATCAAGCGGCGTTCCGGTTCCGGCCATTGGCGAGCCAACAAGCGTAGTGCCGTTGTACAAGCGGTAGGTAATGCCCGTATTTGAACCACTTAACCCTACATGCACTCCATCACCGCCTACGCAGTAATTGCCGCCACCTGTAACGCTATAAACGACCGGTGGAATGTTCACCGCTACCGCAGCACTACCCAGCATATTCGCACTGCACGTAGTGGACGGTGAGGTAGCTACCACATGGTAGGTACCGGTAGCTGTATAAAGGCCAAAATCAAGCGCCCCGCCTGTACCCGGCAGCGCACTGCCCACGGCAAGAGTGCTGTTGTAAAGCTGGTAGTTGACACCGGTATTTGATCCCGCAAGTGTAATATGCACGCCGGCACCGCCAGCGCAATAACTACCTCCGCCCGTTACATGATGCGGAGCCGGAAGACTATGTGATGTCAATGTTGCGCTACCACTCATTGGTACAGAACAACCGCTGCCTGTATTGGTAGCCAGAACTGAGTAAGAACCTGATATGGTATGCAATCCGAAATCAAGACCCGAGCCTGTTCCGGTAAGCGTGGACCCAGTATAGATACCGGTATAAACGCCGCCCCTGAACAATCTGTAGCTGATACCCGATGACGAGCCCGCCAGGTTGATATGCACACCGCTGCCGCCGGCACAATAACCACCGCCGCCGGTTACAGAGAACACTGCCGGCAACGGATTTATCACTACAGTAGCGCTTCCGGTCATATTCCGGGTGCAGGTTGTAGTTGTATTTGTAGCTACTACCGTATAGGTACCGGCCGTAGTTTGCAGACCGAAACTAATAGCATACCCCGTACCCGCTACCGGCGTGCCCATAGCTATGGTACCATTGTACAACTGATAACTAACACCTGTGTTAGAAGAACCAAGGCCAACATGAACACCGGCACCACCGGCGCAATAATGGCCACCACCGGTCACAAAATGCACAGGGGGCAATGTATTGATAACTACATTAGCCGTGCCCGCCATAACATTGGAACAGCCTGTTACCGGCATAGTAGCAACAACAGTATATGCGCCTGCCATTGTCTTTAACCCGAAATCTATAGCAGAGCCGCTGCCCGATATTGCGCTTCCGGATGGAACAGATCCGTAGAATAACTGATAATCTGTTCCTACAGTAGAATTGTTTAACCCTATATGAACACCCGTACCACCGGAACAATAGTTACCACCGCCCGTTACGGTATAGGTTACCGGCAGCGAATTGATGGATACAGTAACACTGCCTCCCATATTGTTTGTACATGATGTTGTAGTGTTGGTAGCTACAACGGTATATGTACCCGCTGCGGTCTGTAGTCCGAAGTCGATAGAAAATCCGGTACCCGCAACAGGGCTGCCGGTTGCTGTAGAACCATTATATAACTGGTAACTGATACCGGCTGCGGTACCACTTAAACCAATATGGACACCTGGCCCACCGGCGCAATAGTTGCCACCGCCTGTAATGAAATATGCTGCCGGCAAAGGATCTATAACCACAGTCTTGCTGCCGGTCATATTACTGGTACACATTGTAGATGTCCTGGTGCCGATAACCGTATATATACCAGCCGCAGTCCTTGCGCCGAAAGATATTGATGATCCCGTACCCGAAACGGCAGTACCGGAAAGTGTACCACCTTCATATAAAGTATAACTTACCCCCGACTGCGACCCGCTGAGGCCAAGCGTAACACCGGTGCCGCCGGCGCAGTAATTGCCGCCCCCGGTTACAGTGTAGGTGCTTGTAGGCAACGCATTAATACCGACAGATACACTCCCCGACATAGTTCTTGTACAACCGGTAGCGACGATAGTAGCAACTACCGTATAGGTGCCTGCCACGGTTTTATAACCAAAATCAATAGCCGCGCCTGTGCCTGAGGCAGCACCCGCTAGCGTAGAACCTACATACAGGCTATAATTGGTACCTGCTACCGAGCCACTGAGCCCCACAAGTACACCAGTACCACCCGCACAATACGAGCCGCCTCCCGTTACCGAATAAACGACCGGCAACGGATTTATACCAACATCCACTGAGCCATACATAGTATTCGCACAGCCCGTACCTGCGTTCAGCGCTGATACCGTATAAGTGCCGGCAACGGTCTGCAACCCAAAATCTATAGGCAAACCTGTACCCGCTACCGCTGAGCCAACGAGCGCAGCACCTCTGTAAAGCTGGTAATTCACCCCACTTGTTGAGCCATTGAGCCCTATGTGTACCCCTGTGCCGCCACTGCAATAATTACCACCACCGGTAACCGTGAACACTGTAGGCAAAGGATTGATGACCACAGTAGCCGACCCTGTCATGGATGCCGTACACCCGGTTGCGGTATTTGTGGCCATCACGGTATATACCCCCGCCGTGGTCTTCACTCCAAAGTCAAGCGAGGAACCGGTGCCGGTCACAGCCGACCCGGATATTGAACCGCCTAACAGCAACTGGTAACTCATACCACTCACCGAACCGCTAAGGCCTACATGCACACCGCTGCCACCGGCACAATAACCGCCGCCGCCTGTTACACTAAAGGCCACAGGCAGAGGATTGGTGCTCACTGTGGCGCTGCCGGTCATGCTGTTTACGCAGCCTGTTGTGTCGTCTGTACCTTCCACGGTATAAGTACCTGTGCCTGTTTGTAATCCAAAATCAATGGCACCGCTTGTACCCGGCATTGCGCCGCCCATGGCTGTTGCTCCATTATAAAGTTGATAACTGATCCCTGTGTTTGATAAACTGAGGTATACGTGCACACCAGTGCCGCCCACACAGTAGCTGCCACCGCCCGACACAGCGTGCGATGAAGGCAGTGGATTAACCGTAACGTACACTGTAGCGGGCATTGTGCTGGCACATGCCGTACCCGGATTGGCCACAACGCCGTAAATACCACCTGATGTCTGCAGGCCAAAATCAATTGATCCGCCGGTACCTATCTCAGGGCCACCAACCGAAGTAGCTCCGTTATATAGCTGGTATATGATCCCCGACTCTGAGGAAACGAGACCAACATGTACACCTGTGCCGCCATCACAGTATGCCCCACCGCCGGTGAGTGCAATAGCCGATGGGGGATTAGTAACAGCAACATTGACTACGTCGGTACACCCTGTGGAGCTAATAGAATAAGATATATCTGTTGTACCCAGCGAAACACTTGTTACCGTGCCTCCGGACACCGTCGCCACACCAGGGTCACTGCTGCTCCACGTGCCGCCCGTGGTTGCATCGCTAAGCGTGGTAGAATAGCCGATGCATACACTGGGAGTACCGGTTATAGCAGAAAAAGGATGAACAGACATAGTATGTGTTATATAACACCCTGTAGGCAACGTATACGATATGACCGCACTACCCGCTGAACCACCTGTGACCACACCCGAGAAGGAATCTACTGATGCATTGGCAATGCTGCTACTGCTCCATACGCCGCCTGTAGTCCCATCTGTCAGCGGCGTTGTAAGGTCACCGCAAACTGTTGAGGAGCCGGATATAGTGGCCGGTAGTGCGTTAACTGTTACAGGTATCGTTCTGAAACAACCGGTAGGTATTGTATAAGATATGCTGGCTGTACCAGTGGTAACACCAGCGACAACCCCGGTAGATGAACCCACAGTAGCGATAGACGTGCTGCCGCTGCTCCATGTACCGCCGGAGGTACCATCACTTAATATCGTTGAAAGACCAACGCATGCATTGGGGCTGCCGGAAATAGCCGCAGGCAATGGATTGGTCGTTAGCATTTTACTACTTGAACACCCTGTTGAGGACAGGGTAAATATAATATTACTGACACCTGAAGCTACACCCGTAACCACGCCTGTAGCAGAACCTACTGTAGCAACAGTTGTATTGCTGCTGACCCACGTGCCGCTTCCTGATGAATTTGTCAATGTCGTTGTTGTACCTGCGCAAACCGTGCTGCTTCCGGATGGTGTTGCGGGCAGAGATGAAACCACTATAGATTTTGTAGCTATGGCGCCGCAATCCGGTGTGTATGTAATAGTTAAAGTACCTGATGACACACCTGTAACAATACCTGTAGAAGAACCTACTGTAGCCAAAGCAGTGTTACTGCTTGTCCAAGTTCCCCCTGCCGAAGCGTCGGTTAAAGTTATGGTTGAGCCGGGACAGACTGACGAGGGGCCAGAAATAGCCGGAGCTGCCGGGCACCACCTGAATATCAGACCACTTGATGGTTTGATACTGTTGTTTTGACGGCAGTAATTACTATTACTTGTACCCGCAGTGGTCGCAGCCCAGTTGCTTGTTGTTTGCCTGTTATTAAAATCGCTGGTACTGGCACCATTAATACCAACCTGGTAATTATATGTAGATGAAGATGTTGGCGAGAAATTGCCATACATCAGTTCTATGATATTTGTTGTTTCATGCAGTATGATCTGAAAATTGAGCGGCCCGGTACTTGAGGAACTGTAATGGCATACATTTTTCCACTGTATGGTACACACCCTGTTTGGTGCTGTGCCTGATGTCAGATAAGTGACGGTTCCGCTGGTAGACCGGTAAATATCCCCTCCCAGAGGAGTAATTACATGCGTTTTAGAGCTTAAAGGTGTGTAAGTATTGGATACAGAACTACCAAAATTGATCCATCCATTCGCGCAGATATTAAATGTGGTGTAGTTAGTGCCACATTGATTGAAGGTAAAGCCAATGCTGAGGCCATTGGTTACATTATCATCCCAGCCACTGGTGTATATATTGGTGGCCCCGGAAAGATCGGTATAAGTGCCGTTGTCCTGGCTAAAAGTATATGAAGCGGCAGTTTGCGCCTTTAGGCCAATGCTGGTGCAGCATAAAAGCAATAGTGTGTAAAGATTTTTCATTGTTATCTATTTTAGAAGTGTATGCATATTGTTACGGGTAAGCCTGCAACTACATATTTAACTACTAAGGGCAGAGGTACAATTCCTTTTATAGAAAATAGATGTGGTGCAACAAGAACTGAGGGTACCGGAATTTTGGGAATTACGTGACCAAGAGAATAAAGCAACGTAAATGACTGTTGCTCAACGTAAAACCTAGGTGCAAAACTAAACCGGGGTTAAAATGAGGGAGGGCCCCTTAACCGGAATGCGTGTCCATAATCATTATGGTATAATGCAGCATAGCTGAATAAACAAAGAGACTCGGGAGTAAAATATTTTTGACCGGCACTGAATACCGGGGGCAGATCAAAGAATATACTTCTGCTGCGGTAACGAACTTTTATCTTAGGCTTCGCTTTTACTTTGTACGAACTGGTGTAATGAACCGCGTATTTTATTTCAATCCCGCCGTTTACACCCGCATTTACCGAATACGCAGAGTCATTCACATCCTGATCAGGATCAATGTCAGCAACTGCCGGTGCTTTATACAACAGCACGGGTAGCAGCAGCATCACGTAAATAAAAGCGCGGTATAGTTTTGTCATCGGCTGTTATTCGTTACAAATTACTGATCACTTACAGACTTACAGGGTATACCGGGAATCGAGTACTAAAAACGCCAGAGGTATATAGAAGAAGGCCTAACGGTTAAAAGAATCTGATCTATTTCTTAATTTTTTCTTAAAATAAAGTTAATGAAAATCAGTGATTTACAAAAACAAAATCACTAACCAAAAGTTAACAGCCCAATACACAAAACATATTTTATGATATTTCACTAAGGATAATATTGATAAATATCGGTTTGCATCATTTACGGTGATAGGTAAACAATATCAATATGCTGTCTTTTCAAAATCATAAATGACATACCGCCACAAATACAATGCGGTTGTGATACGGCGGCCACTATGACAATATCTGCATACTGATATCAATCATGATTAATGGTGATGAGCATCATTGGCCACGGTCGGCCCTGCCTCTACTTTTGCAACTTGTCATCTACTTATTTACGCGAGTATACTAGCTGGCACTCAGCCAAAATATCCAACTATGAAAAAGATCATTTTTCCGGGCATCATTGCGGGTATTGTATTATTGATCTTTAGTGTTGCGGGGCTTTATGCAACCATCCACTTCCTTCCATCTGTAGCAGTGCAGTACTTTGATCCCGAATTTGAAACTCAATCGAGCAGATATCTTATATATTATCTGCATCCCTTTGTGATCAGCCTTGCTTTATCGTGGTTCTGGAGCCGGTTCAAGAGCGCTCTCAAGGGCTCCTTCATCACCCGCGGCATAGAATTCGGTCTTGCATATACTGTAGTTGCTATCGCACCCATGATGCTGATGATCTACAGTGCCATGAATGTGTCACTGCTCATGGTGCTTACCTGGGTTGTTCATGGCTTGCTCCAGGGTATTGTGGCAGGACTGGTACTTGAAAAAATGAACCCATAATAACATATCGGTCAACCAGGTCAAAACGACATCATTATGAGACTACTACAAATATTTTTTTTCGCTTTCTGCTGCACCTCCGGCACCGTTGCTTTCGCAGGCCCGCATGCCGCTACGCTGGTCGCCTATAAAGTAACTATATCGGGCACCTCTAACCTGCATGACTGGGATGAGCAGGTAAATAAAGTTGCTGCCTTTGCCAATATAAGCCGAAATACCGATGGCACCCTGAATATCGAATCTTTTAGCGTTACCATGGACGTCTATTCCATAAAAAGCCATGAAGGCTCAATCATGGACCGCAATACTTATAAGGCGCTGAAGGCGGCAGACCATCCCGAGATAAGCTATGTGCTTACGGCCCCGGCCCTTTCTATAAGCATAAACGGCGGATCCTATACACTTACAGCAAAAGGAAGCCTGACTATAGCCGGTGTAAAAAAAGAAGTGATCATGGTAGTAAAGATACTCCCCGAAAACGGGAAGATAGTTTTTGAAGGCAACCAGAAAATTGCGATGACAGATTATGGCATCACACCTCCCACTGCCATGTTTGGCGCACTAAAAACGGGAAACGAAATAACCATCAATTACCAAATGACATTCAACAACTCTGACGGAATTTAACCACTTTCACATACCTGACTAAAACAAAAAAAATGAAAACCAAAAAGTTATCTGTTAAGAACCTGCCATTTACAATGCTGCTGTCAGCACTTTCCATAACGGCAACTGCCCAGCAGCCCGCAATGCAATATTATCGCCCGGCCGACAGCAGAGGATCACGCATATTTGAGACCACAAAAAATGACTCCACTGCCTTCGAAGGCATGAAAGTGAGGCTTGGTGGAAATTTCGCTCAGGACTTTCAGGCGTTGAGCGACAAGAATAACGCTACGCCTGTGATAGTGAACGGTGCAAATGTGAACAAGCTAATGCCACTTACAAATGGTTTTACCCTGGCTATGGCAAACCTGAATATTGACGCGCAACTGGCAGACGGAGTAAGAATGAACCTGACCACATATCTGTCAGCAAGGCACCACGAAGAGACATGGGTAAAAGGAGGCTATATTCAATTTGACAAACTTCCTTTTATTAAAAACGACATTGTAAACAATATTATGAAAAGTGTCACCATAAAGGTGGGCGATTATGAGGTAGACTATGGCGACCAGCATTTCCGCCGTACAGATGGCGGCAACGTAATGTTTAATCCGTTTGTAGAAAATTACATCATGGATGAATTCGCTACTGAGGTTGGTGGTGAAATATATTTCCATGCCAGGAATGGCATACTGGCTATGGGCGGCGTAACAAATGGCGAACTAAATCCAACCGTTGTTGCGGCAACAGCAATTGACACTATTACCGGTAAAGCTAATAAATATGCTCCCGCATTTCACGGAAAGATCGGCTATGACAAACAATTAAATAAAGACCTCAGGCTCCGGCTTACCGGTTCTTTCTACACCGTGAGCAGCGCGGCAAGTAACTCCCTGTTTTTTGGCGACCGCACTGGCTCACATTATTTCTTCGTAATGGAAAATGCAGCCGCAACATCCGACGGCAATGCATGGTCAGGACGCATCAACCCTTCATTCAAACAGGAGGTGCATGCATTCATGTTCAATCCATTCATAAAATATAAAGGTTTGGAATTCTTTGGTACATACGAGGTAGCCAACGGGAGAACGATCAAAGAAACAAAATTGCGCACAGCAACTCAATGTGCCGCTGACGTAATCTATAGGTTCACAGCAAAAGAAAACTTCTGGGTAGGCGCGCGTTACAACAGTATTACAGCATCTATACCAGGCAATTCCACAGATGTTACTATCAGCAGGATCGCTGCTTCAGTTGGCTGGCTGCTCACCAAAAATATCATGATGAAAGCTGAATATGTAAACCAGCAGTATAATAATTATGACGCTACCAATATATTATCAGGTGGCAAGTTCGATGGATTTGTCGTTGAAGCAGCCGTTGGTTTTTAGACCGGGGCCGGCGGCATGATTTTTACGCTACAGATAACAAATACTATTATTCGCGTTAAAGAAATAGCTCCATGATCAGGCAATTAGAAAATTTACCGGCAAATGTACTGGGCTTTGATTACACAGGTGAAGTCACCGGTACTGATTACGAGACAGTTATAATCCCCTCCATCGAAAAAGCTGCAAAAGACAAGCAAAAGATCCGGCTTCTTATCCGTTTTGACGAAAGCTTTGACAGCATGACTTTTAAAGCAATGATGGACGACGCCCAGGTAGGATTAAAATATATCAGCGATTGGGAACGGATCGCAATTGTTTCAAACCACAATACGATAAATCATATTATCCATGCTTTCAGTTTCCTGGTACCGGGGAAAATAAAAATATATCCTTTATTAATGATAGACGAGGCGACGGCCTGGGTAGCAGGTAACAACTGATAGAAAACTCCATAAAAAGGACGATCCACCAAACAACATGGTGGATCGTCCTTTTTTTTCCGCAATTCAAATCAGCCCTTTAGGATGCGCACACTAGTGGCACTTAAAATATTCAAACGGTTCTTTACAATCATTGCATTGGTACAGTGACTTACACGCCGTAGACCCAAACCTGCTGATCATAACAGTATCCGTGGAATGACAACGGGGGCATTCAATGACGTTGCTCGTAAACACTTCTCCGCTGCACGATGAATGCAGCGGCGGGGCAATACCATACCGCTGCAGTTTTTGCTTTGCGACATCGCTCATCCAGTCGGTTGTCCATGCGGGGTCATGCACCAGTTTTACTTTTGATGGGAACACGCCATGCTTATCCAGCATCATTTTTATATCCTGTTCTATTATACCCATGGCCGGACAACCTGTATACGTGGGCGTAAGTATCACCTCAAAACCCTCATCATTCACCAGTACATCCCGCAGCATGCCCATCTCTTCAATGGTCACTACGGGTATTTCAGGATCTTGTATCGCAGAAAGTATCTGCATTACCCCCGCTTTTGTATGCGCTGATCTTACCATGTAGCTTCGGGATATGCACGTTGCAGATACTGCATCTCGGTAAGTATATGACCAAGGTATTCGGTATGTATGCCCTGCAGCCCTCCCGCCTGCATATATTCATCCCCCGGTATGGCCAGTGTCGCCTCGGCCAGTGTCTTTTCTATACTTGCCTGCCACCTTGCTTTCACAGGGGCCAGGTCTACAGATACATTCCTGTCACGCAATATGGCATCAGCTTCATCAGTGCTAAACATCTCTCCTGTATACATCCACAGGTCATCAACAGCTTTCTGCATCCTGTAATGGCTTTCATCAGTGCCATCACCCAGCCGCAGAGCCCAGTCGGTAGCATGTGCCATATGGTACTTCACTTCCTTTACCGTCTTGGCCGCTATTGCAGCCAGTCTCTCATCATTACTGCGCAGCAGTTCTGTGTAAAAGTAGTATTCAAAGGTCGATGTAAACAGGAGCCTCGCCATAGTATGGGCAAAGTCGCCGTTAGGCAACTCTGTTATCAGCAGGTTGCAGAAGTCCCGCTCACCCCTTTTATACGCAAGGTCATCAGCCGTTTTATTTCCGGGCGTCATTTCACCTGCATAGCCCAGTAGTGCCTGCGCCCTGCCGGTCATGTCCAAAGCGAAGTTGGTCAGTGCCAGGTCTTCTTCCAGTATAGGGCCATTGCTGCACCATTCTGATAGCCTGTAAGACTGTATGAGCGCGTTGTCGCCCAGCCTCAGGCAATACTTGTATAACGCTTGTTGTTCCGTCATGATCGTAATAATTTTAGATGGCTTTCGCACCTTCGGGCATTACATAAAATGTGGGCATACGGTATGCCTTATCATTGGCCGGGTCAAAGAACATATCATTATCATCTGGATTAGATGCTACTATAGCATCAGATGGCACCACCCATATGCTTGTCCCCTCTCCGCGCCGGGTATAGGTATCACGGGCATTTTGCAATGCCATTAGTTTATCAGACGCATGCACGCTGCCCGCATGTATGTAGTTAGCCCCGGGTTTTGCCTGCATGAATACTTCCCAGCTTGCCAGTTGTGTATCAGTTGCCATTGCTCGTTATTTTATATGTGAAGTAATTGCTTTTCCCTTTTTGTTCTGTATGCTTCGGCGGCTTCCCTTACCCATTCCCCTTCTGCATGCACTTTTTTGTGATGCGCCATCCGCTGCTTGTTACACGGCCCCTGCCCGGCGATCACCCTGTAAAATTCATCCCAGTTGATGGGGCCATGGTCATAACACTTCCTTTCTTCATTCCATTTCAGGTCCTTATCCGGCACCCGCAGCCCTATGAGCTCGGCCTGCGGAACGGTTTTGTCTATAAATTTTTGTCGTAGCTCGTCATTGCTGTTTCTCTTTATCTTCCACTTGAAGGCATCTCCGGTATGCGGCGACTCACTGTCATGCGGGCCAAACATCATCAACGATGGCCACCACCAGCGGTTCATAGCATCCTGCGCCATAGCCTTCTGGTCATCTGTACCTGCCATCATCTTCGCCATTATCTCATACCCTTGCCGCTGGTGAAAACTTTCTTCTTTACAGATACGTACCATAGCCCGGCCATAAGGGCCGTAAGACGTGCGCTGCAGCGATACCTGGTTCACAATGGCGGCACCATCTACCAGCCAGCCTATCGCGCCTATATCTGCCCATGTCAAAGCCGGATAGTTAAATATGTTGGAATACTTCGCCTTCCCCGAATGGAGCTGGGATATCATTTCTGCACGTGATATGCCCAGCGTTTCTGCCGCGCTGTACAAGTATAGTCCGTGCCCGCCCTCATCCTGTATCTTGGCCAGCAGTATCTGCTTAGCCCTGAGACTGGGCGCGCGTGTTATCCAGTTACCCTCCGGCTGCATGCCTATCACCTCGCTGTGCGCGTGCTGCGACATTTGCCGGATGAGATGCTTTCGATACCCGTCAGGCATCTTATCCTTCGGTTCTATCGCGTCGCCCCGCTGGATCTTCTCCTCAAAACTCTTCAGCATTTCATCATGTACCTTTTCGGTTTTCTCTAAAAGTTCCATAAACCCTTGTTTAAATGATTTTATCCTCGTTATAATGTCCCGCGGCGCGCCTGCTCCGCTTCTATTGATTCAAACAGCGCCTGGAAATTACCTTTACCGAAGGACCTGGCCCCTTTACGCTGTATGATCTCAAAGAATAGGGTGGGCCTGTCTTCCACGGGCTTCGTAAATATCTGTAACAGGTATCCTTCTTCATCCCTGTCCACCATTATGCCCAGGCTTTTCAACAGCTCCATATCTTCGGCTATCTCGCCTACGCGCTCCTGCACGGTGTCATAATATTTGCCCGGCACATACAAAAATTCCACTCCCCTCTTCTTCATCTCTGATATGGTGAACACAATGTCATCTGTAGCTACCGCAATATGCTGACAGCCCGCACCACCATAGAAGTCAAGATATTCTTCCACCTGGGACTTTTTTAGCCCTTTTGCCGGTTCGTTGATCGGGAATTTGATCCTCCCATTGCCGTTGGTCATCACCTTGCTCATAAGCGCGGTATACTCGGTAGATATGTCCTTATCATCAAACGTCACCAGGTTGGCAAAACCCATAACATCTGCGTAAAACGCCGACCATTTGTTCATCTCACCCAGCGCCACATTACCCACCATGTGGTCTATATATTTAAGTCCCGTGGGTATGGGATTATAATCCGATTCCCATTTTTCATAACCCGGAAGAAAAGTGCCATGGTAATTCTTACGCTCCACAAAAACATGCACCGTGTCGCCATAAGTGCGGATACCCGCGCGCACCACTTCGCCATCCTTGTCTTTTTCTGTTACAGGCGCAAATACCGGCACCGCGCCTCTCGAGGTGGTTTCCTGGTATGCCCGGCGCGCATCATCTACCCACAATGCTATCACCTTTACCCCATCGCCATGCTCTTTTATGTGATCTGCTATCGGCGACTCTCGTGTGAGCGGGGTGGTGAGCACAAGTCTTATCTTATCCTGCACCAATACATAAGATACATGGTCTTTCACACCCGTTTCCAGCCCGGCATATGCCAGTGACTGAAATCCAAAGGCGGTCTTATAATAGTGTGCCGCCTGCTTGGCATTACCTACATACAGTTCCACATAGTCTGTACCTTTGAGCGGCAGAAAGTCCTGCGCCTTGTCAAAGATCTTCTCGATCCCGTAATTGTAGTTGGTTACTTCTTTAAGGTTTGCTGTTTCCATAAATATGCTCTTTTAATCTGTTAACCACGATTTGTAATACCCGTCAACTTCTATATCCATGGCTTCTTCGGTTATCATTACCGGGCTGAACGGGTCTATCATTACCGCCAGCTCTTTGGTTTCTTTCTGCCCTATGCTTCGTTCTATGGCACCGGGATGCGGGCCATGGGGTATACCACCTGGATGCAGGGTAATTTGCCCGGCCTTTATATTGTTGCGGCTCATAAAATCACCATCCACATAATACAGCAGTTCATCACTGTCTATATTACTATGATGGTATGGGGCAGGTATAGCCAGCGGATGATAATCATAGAGCCGGGGCACAAACGAGCACACCACAAAATTTCTGCTCTCAAATGTCTGGTGTACCGGGGGCGGCATATGTATGCGGCCCGTAATGGGCTCGAAGTTGAAAATGCTGAACGTATACGGGTAGTGGTAACCGTCCCACCCGGCCACATCAAACGGATGATTGGCGTATACATAAGGGAAGATCATGCCCTTTTTCTTAATAAAGATGTCAAACTCACCCTGCTCGTCAAAAGTCTCAAGGTTCACAGGCCTCTTGATATCGCGCTCGCAAAACGGGGAATGTTCCAGCAGCTGGCCAAAATCATTCCTGTAGCGGCGCGGCGTAAAGATGGGATCGAAAGACTCTATGTACAGCAACTTATTATCGGTGGTTTCAAATACTATCTTGTACACTGTGCCGCGGGGTATGATAATATAGTCGCCGTATTTGAATGGCAAGGTACCATACATGGTATGCAGTGTGCCCGATCCTTTATGTACGAACAGCATCTCATCGGCATCTGCATTTTTATAGAAGTAGTCTGTAGATGTGGTGGGTGCAGCAAGCCCTATATGCATCGCCCCATTCACAAACAGTGTCTTACGGCTTTTCATATAGTCGGCTTCCGGCTTTATATCAAAGCCGTTAAAGCTCATGGCATTCAGCCCGTTCTCAATGGCTATTTTGGGTTTCGCCGTATAGGGCTTTCCCTTTTGCCTTACCCGTGTGGGCGGGTACAGATGATAGGCCAGCGACGACAAACCTCCGAAGCCCTGCGTGCCTACCAGTTCTTCCTGGTACAGCTTACCATTAGGCTGGCGGCTTACTATATGTCGTTTATCCGGAATAATTCCAAGGCTATGGTAGAATGGCATGAGCTACATTTTGTAACTGCAAACTTATTTCCCGCTTCGCCTATTATTAATGATACCCGTCACTCCATAAGATGATCATTATCAGTGAATAGACTAGGGTAGGCCCGCATATTTTGCTTCCGGTAACTATTACCGCGCTACGCACAGCTTGCCCCTCAAAGTAGCTGTCTTAAACAAAATCCTCCCGGTATTCGTCAAGGTATATTTATAATTTGTAATGGATGTAAGCAATAATGCAGGATCATGCCCTGAAAGGGAGCTGCCTCAGCCGTTAAACATACTCCAACAGAAAAACGAGAGCGAAGCAGCCAGCACTTGCCGCACTTCGCTCTCGTTTTGTGGAGAAGGTCGGGGAAATGTCGAACTTTTATGTAGAGGATTTGGAGAGATTCAGTTTAATTTCAAAATCTTAATCATAAACCAAAGCAATACACTCATTAAAATAATTAGATTATTTTTATTCAATTATTTAGATGAGCGGATGGGTAGAATACTGTTTTTAGATTTAGAAGTTAGCGAAAGCAGCGGCAAGATCGTTGACGTGGGTGCTATTTCAAGCGATAACGAGAAACTTCACGTTAAATCAATTGGTAGCTTGCTCAAGTTTATTGAAGAAACAGACTTTATATGTGGTCATAATATACTTGCTCATGACCTAGAATATATTGCGAAAAATACTCCGGGAGTAATCAGTGAGCAGTTCAAATCAAAGGCAATTGATACTTTACTACTTTCCCCTCTTTTATTTCCCCGAAAACCATACCACCATTTAGTAAAAGACGACAAACTACAAACTGAAGAATTAAATAATCCTCTAAATGATTCAATAAAAGCACGGGATTTGTTTTATGATCAGGTGAACGTTTTTGAAAACCTTGAACCCGAACTAAAACTTGTTTTTTTCAACCTACTGTATAAGCAAGCTGGCTTCAAAAGTTTCTTTGAGTATATCGGTTATAAAAAAGTTATTGAAGAAGTCGAATTGGTAGCCGTAATCTGGGATCTTTTTAAAAATAAGATTTGTGAGCACAGCAGTATTGTGGCTTTCATAAAAGAAACTCCCATAGCACTAGCATATTCACTAGCATTAATCAATTGCAGTGACGATGGTTCTATTACGCCGCCGTGGGTTTTGAGAAATTATCCGGAAACTGATAGACTCTTATTTTTACTGCGAAATAATCCCTGTATCACAGGTTGCGATTATTGTAGCATTGCATTAAACCCATATTTGGCTTTAAAAGAGCATTTCGGATTTTCATCATTTCGTTCTTACGGTGAAGAGCCGTTACAAGAAAATGCCGTGAATGCGGCAATAAGTAATAAATCAATCTTGGCAATATTTCCTACCGGAGGAGGTAAGTCCATTACGTTTCAATTGCCCGCTTTAATGAGCGGAAAAAACGCAAAGGCTCTGACTGTAATAATATCCCCATTGCAGTCTTTAATGAAAGACCAGGTAGATAACTTGGAAAACAGAAAAATAACACAAGCAGTCACAATTAATGGGCTTTTAGATCCGATTGAACGAAGTAAATCGATAGAACGTGTAGAAAATGGAAGTGCATGTATTCTGTATATAAGTCCGGAATCATTGCGCTCAATAACAATTGAAAGATTATTGTTAAAGCGAAAAATTGCCAGGTTTGTCATAGATGAAGCACATTGCTTTTCTTCCTGGGGTCACGATTTTCGCGTTGACTATCTTTACATTGGAGAGTTCATCAGTTCCCTTCAAAAGAAGAAAAATCTTCAGGAAAGCATTCCCGTTTCTTGTTTCACAGCAACTGCAAAACAGAAAGTCATTGAGGACATTAAAGCTTATTTTAAAAATAAGCTGAATCTTCAGCTGGATACTTTTAGAGCAGACGTCTCAAGACAGAATCTACATTATCGCGTGTTCAAAAAAGATAACGAGGATGACAAGTATCTTCAACTAAGAACTATTATTGAATCAAAGAATTGTCCCACTATAGTATATGTATCAAGAACAAAACGCGCGTATAAATTAGCCCAGCGTTTAACAGACGATGGGTTCTCGGCAAAACCATATCATGGGAAAATGGACAAGGATGAGAAGACTGCAAATCAAAATGCATTCATGAAGGGAGAAGTGAATGTGATGGTTGCTACGTCTGCTTTTGGGATGGGTGTAGATAAAAGCGATGTTGGGGCAGTGATTCACTATGACATTTCAGATTCACTGGAAAACTATTTTCAGGAGGCAGGCCGAGCTGGGCGTGATGAGAAAATCGAAGCCGACTGTTTCGTCCTCTTTAATGAAGAGGACTTAGATAAACACTTTATTCTGCTTAATCAGACCAAAATTAGCAGCAAAGAAATTAACCAGATATGGAAAGCAATTAAAGAGCTAACACGGACGCGTAGTAAGGTCTCTAATTCTGCACTTGAAATCGCGAGGAAAGCTGGATGGGACGATAGCATCGGAGACATTGAGACAAGAGTAAAAACAGCCATTGCCGCACTTGAAGAATCTGGTTACGTTGCCCGAGGACAAAATAATCCAATAATATTTGCAAGCAGCATTCTTTGCAAAACTGCACAAGACGCTATTATTAAGATTAATGCTTCTGATAAGTTCGAGGACCAACAGAAAGTTATTGCAGTCAGAATCATTAAGAAATTATTTTCCAGCAAGAGCAAAAAACTATCGACTGAAGAACAGGCTGAATCGCGGGTTGACTATATCTCAGATCAACTCGGAATTGTGAAAGAAAATGTCATCCGAATTATTGAACTTTTGCGAGCTGAAAAAATATTAGCAGATACGAAAGACCTGACAGCATTTATCAAGCTCGGGGAAAATAGCAATCGTTCTCTATCAGTTGTCGAACGGTATAGAAAGCATGAAGAATACCTTTTGTCCATGTTAAAAGACGGGGAATCGTCCTACAATCTTAAAGAACTCAACGAGGGGTGCATTGAAGCTGGGATTAAGGATAGTACTCCGAACAAACTTAATACGATTATCACGTTTTGGAGCATCAAAAACTGGATAAAAAGGCAGACTTTAGAATATTCGCATAACCTTATCAGGATTTCCTGCACTATTCCCAAAGAGGCAATCGTTGGTAAGGCTTCTAACAGATATTTACTTGCTAAGATTATTACTCAATATCTGTATAGTCAAGCAAACGAAAATAAACTAGCCAACAAGGAAGAAAGCGAAGTTCTAATTGAATTTTCTGTACAGGAATTGAAGGAGATTACTGAACGAGAGTTAAAAGGGAGTTTATTTACTGTGAATTTTACTCTTGATGATATTGAAGATACTTTATTTTATTTATCTAAAATTGAAGCAATTAAAATTGAGGGCGGCTTTTTGGTCGTTCACAATAAACTCACTATTGACCGGTTGGAGAGGAATAATAGGATACAATACAAGGAGAGCGATTATGAAAAACTAGCACTCTTCTATCAGCAAAAAGTACAGCAAATTCATATAGTTGGCGAATATGCAAAGAAGATGATACGCAATTATGAGGAAGCGTTGCAGTTTGTGGATGACTATTTTAATCTCAATTATTCAGCATTTCTGAACAAATATTTCCCGGGAAGCAGACAAGATGAAATTAAGAGAACATTGACGCCAGAAAAGTTCATGAAGTTATTTGGCGGTCTTTCGCCGGCGCAATTACAAATAATTAAGGATGTGGAGCACCCTTATATAGTAGTTGCTGCGGGACCAGGAAGTGGGAAAACAAGAGTACTGGTTCATAAGCTTGCCTCATTACTACTAACAGAAGATGTGAAACATGAACAATTACTGATGCTGACTTTTTCCAGGTCGGCGGCGACCGAGTTCAAAAAGAGGTTGTTGGAATTAATTGGTAATGCTGCAAGCTTTATTGAAATAAAAACGTTTCACTCGTATTGTTTTGACCTTTTAGGCAGAATTGGCAGTTTATCGCAAGCCGACTCAGTGCTAAAAACGGCCTTTGAAAAAATTTGTAACGGTGATATCGAGGTGAACAGGCTTACAAAAACTGTATTGGTCGTCGATGAGGCACAAGACATAAACGCCGATGAGTATGCGCTTATTAAATCGCTCATGGATCATAATGAAGACATGAGAGTAATTTTTGTAGGAGATGATGATCAGAATATTTATGAGTTCCGGGGATCAGACTCGAAATATATGCTAGATCTAATACTGGGAAAAAAAGCAGTAAAATATGAGCTAACTGAAAATTACCGCAGTAAAAATAATATAGTCTCTTTTGCAAATCAATGGGCGGCAACAATACAAAATAGATTAAAATCTCAACCTGGATTTTCAAAGAATCAACAAAACGGTGTGATCTCTATTTTTGAATATACGTCACCGAATTTAATAGTTCCATTAGTTGAGAAAGTTCGAGGAACTGATTTGTCTGGCTCAACCTGTGTATTAACTAAAACAAATGATGAGGCAATCCAAATCACGGGACTTTTATTACAGCAAAATATGCCCGCGAAACTGATACAAACAAACGATGGCTTTAATCTTGGTAATCTGTTCGAGTTAAGATACTTTACAGAGGCTGTAGATCGAAACCAAACATCGCCGTTAATTAGCGATGAAGAGTGGATATCTGCAAAACGATCAACCTTACTACATTTCAGTAGAAGTAAACAGCTTCCATTATTACAAATGGTGATAAACGAGTTTGAATCAGTAAATAAAGTCAGAAAATATCGAAGCGATTGGAGAAGTTTTTTATTTGAATCGAAAATTGAAGATTTCAATTCGGCAAATTCCGATACAATTATTGTATCAACTATGCATAAAGCAAAAGGAAAGGAGTTTGATAATGTGTTTTTGATGCTTAACGATTTTGCAGTTAGCGATAACTCTTCGAAAAGGCTTCTATATGTAGCTATGACGAGGGCAAAAACAAACTTGTCCATACTGTACAATAAGAAGTACTTCAGTAAATTTGACGTGCCAGGCATGTCTTACTATAGTGATCTACTGGAGCATTCTACGCCACAAAAAATTTCATTAATCTCGACTCTCAGAGACATTAATCTAGGCTATTTTGAATTCATCCAACATAGATTAACTGGTTTACAAAGTGGTGATAGTTTGACTATTCTTAATGAAGGTCTAGGAAACACAAACGGGGAGTTGATAATAAAATTTTCGAAGAATTTTTGTCAGGTATTAGAGCTACGGAAAGAGAAAGGTTTCGAAGTTCTAGAGGCAAAGGTGAATTTCATTGTTTATTGGAAGGATGAGCAAAAAAACGTAGAAGTTAAAGTAGTCTTACCAGAGTTGAGTCTCGCAAAAATCAAATGACTATTTCATATAATAAAAACCGGAATCACCATTTGATGTTCCCGGTTGAAGTGGCCTCGCCAGGAATCGAACCTGGATCTGGAGCTTCGGAAACTCTTATACTATCCATTGTACTACGAGGCCATTATGAGGGTGCAAAGGTATTGCATTGTTTTTTAAAAAGTACTCCCCCTGCCTTCCATTTCTCACTTCAACTCCTTCCCTGTAGTGTCTATATCAGTTTTTTTGTCATTAAGCACTACATGGGCCTTACCACTGTATGAGAAATAAGACACTTCATCATATATCAGAGGTATCACTTCAGTGCCTTTTGTGTCTATATACCCCCATTTACCATTCAGCTTTACTGCGGCCCGGTTGTTCACAAATCCCCAGGCTATATTATACCTCGGCGCAATGGCCATTTTGTATTGTTTGTTTATAAATCCCCATTTGCCGTTGATCACCACTGGCGCCAGGCCCTCGCTGAAGATGGCCGCGTCATCATACATGCCGCTTAGTTGCTTGCCGGCCCGGTCTGTAAATGTGTACTTCCCATTGGTCTTCACCAGCAGCGCCCCGTTATCGCACTCGCTTATTGCATCATATTCCGGCCTCATCACTTCCACACCTTTCGCATTTATCATTCCGTATTTTTTGCCAAGCCGTACCCTGGCCAGGCCGTCAGAAAAATCATAGGCCGCGTCGTATTTGCAGCTCACCACTGTTTTCCGGGCAGCCGTATCGCTGTACCCCCACTTACCATCAGCGCATTTATAGGGCGTGGGCTGCTGCGCCGCGCAGCCGGCTGATATAACCACACAAAGAAGAATGAACCCTGCTTTCATAAGTTTTTTTAACGCAAAATTACTGATCGGTTTTAACCGCAAAATGAATTTATTTGTACTTGCTTACCTCTATGGTCTGCTCACAAAAGAAATATTCCCTCGGATCATTAGATGCCACAATTACCAGGCGGCCTTTGGCATACTGTTGTATCCAGTTGCTGTATTGTTCTACCCCCTGCTGGTCCAGGTTAGTACATGGCTCATCCAGCAGCAGCAGCGGGGTATCAGCGAATATCGCCTGCGCCAGCTTTACCCGCTGCTTCATACCCGATGAATAATCGCCTATGGGCTTGTCTCCGCTATCCTTCAACCCGGTCAGCGTTATGATCTGGTCTGCAGACAGGCCGTTTACAGGGCGTTTAAACGAAAAATGAAACGCCAGGAATTCCCGTAGTGTCAGTTCCTCCACCAGCTCCATGCCGGGCGCGCAAAATGCGGTATAACCAAATACCTCGTTCAGCGCCACGTCTTTGCTGCCTGTACCGAAGGTGATCTTGCCCTTTGATGGCGATTGCATGCCCGCTATAATGCGCAGCAACGTGGATTTGCCGCAGCCATTAGGGCCCAATATAGCATAGGCGCCGGGTGATGTAAAGGTGAAATCAATATCCTTAAATATCCAGTGCCGTTGAAACCGCTTACTGATCTTTTCGAGGGAAATGTTCATCTGCTCAAAAGTAAAAAAATATAGTAGTGAGGCGCATCCGCAACCGGATACGGGTTTTCACTTTTGACGTTTACCTTCACTTATTGCATATCCTCAGCGCTATGCCTGCGGCTATATCCCTTCATGATACCCCGGCCCGTATCGCGCACAAAAGATATGATCTCGTCCCGCTCATCAGAAACAGGTATGTCCGTCTCAATAATACTCAATGCCTTTGACACATTGAATCCGCGAACGAAAAGTATACGGTAGATATCCAGTATGTGGTTGATCTTTTCTATAGAATAACCTCTGCGTTTCAGCCCCACCGAATTAACGCCCACATAAGACAGCGGTTCACGTGCAGCCTTTACATAAGGCGGAATATCTTTCCGCACCAGGGAGCCGCCGGTAACAAACGCGTATGAGCCTATGCGGACAAACTGCTGCACAGCCGTAAGCCCTGCCAGTACCACATTATCGCCCACCACTATATGCCCCGCCAGGGTAGTATTATTCGAGAAGATACAATTGTTGCCTACTTCGCAGTCGTGGGCTATATGGGTATAGGCCATTATCAGGCAGTTGTTGCCTATCTTGGTCTGGTTACGGTCTATAGTACCCCTGTTTATGGTCACGCACTCCCTTATGGTCGTGTTGTCACCTATGATACAGACAGTATCCTCGCCTTTGAATTTGAGGTCCTGCGGAATAGCCGATATCACCGAGCTGGGGAAGATACGGCAGTTCTTACCTATGCGGGCGCCTTCCATTATGGTCACGTTAGAGCCTATCCAGGTACCCTCACCTATTTCCACATTCCTGTGAATGGTAGAGAACGGATCTATCTTTACGTTAAGGCCAATCTTGGTATCAGGATGTACGTATGTTAACGGATGGATCATTTTTTATCTTTTCTTACGATTTGCGCCACCAGCTCAGCTTCGGTAGCAAGTTTATTTCCCACATATGCTGTGCCCTTCATTTCACATATTCCCCTGCGTACAGGGTTCAGCAGTTCCAGTTTCAGTATCAGTGTATCGCCCGGGCGCACCACCTGCTTAAACCGCACCTTGTCTATTTTAAGAAAGTATGTATCGTAGTTCTCGGGGTCTGTAATATTGTTCATTGCCAGTACGCCGCCGGTCTGTGCCAGTGCTTCTATCTGCAGCACACCGGGCATCACCGGATTGCCGGGAAAATGGCCCTGGAAAAAATGTTCGTTAAAGGTCACATTCTTCACACCCACCACGTGGTTGTCAGAGAGTTCTATGATCTTGTCTACAAACAGGAACGGGAACTTGTGCGGCAGTTTTTTCACGATCTGCGAAATATCGTAAATAGCCTGCTGAGACGGGTCGTAATGCGGTATACCCGATACGTGTTTGTTCTTTTTTATGTACTGCTTGATCTTACGGGCAAACTCCACGTTTGATGCATGCCCCGGCCGGCTGGCTATGATATGCGCCTTTATGGAATGGCCTACCAATGCCAGGTCACCCACTACATCCAGCAGCTTATGCCGCGCGGGCTCGTTGGTAAACCTTAGCTGTATATTGTTAAGTATACCTTCCTGTTTTACTTCTATCTTTTGTTTGTTGAATACTTTAGCCAGCCTGTTCAGCTCTTCCTGGCTCACCACCTTGTCTACTACTACTATGGCGTTACTGAGGTCCCCGCCCTTTATCAGGTTGTTATCCAGCAGGTATTCCAGCTCGTGCAAAAAGCAGAACGTGCGGCACGGCCCTATCTCATTCCTGAACTCACTCAAATTCTTAAGCGTGGCATGCTGCGTGCCCAGCACCGGTGAGTTAAAATCAATAAGGGTGGTGACCATATACTCCGTGGATGGTACTGCCAGCATGTCCACGTTCTTCACAGGGTCGTAATAATGTATGTTGCTGTCTATAGAGTAGACGATGCGCTTTGCCTCCTGCTCCTGTATGCCCACGCTGTCTATCGCCTCCATAAATTCGCGCGAGCTGCCATCAAGAATAGGCACTTCAGCGCCATCCAGCTCTATAAGCACATTGTCTATACCCAGGCCCACCAGTGCAGCCATGGTATGCTCCAGGGTGCTTATGCGCGCGCCATTATGCTCCAGCGTAGTGCCGCGCGATGTGTCTACCACATAATCGGCATCAGCTTTGATCACCGGTTTATCCGGCAGGTCTATACGCTGAAAACGAATGCCATAGCCCGGGTTGGCCGGCTTCATGGTCATCGTTACTCTCTGGCCCGTATGTAATCCTACACCTTGCAGGGTCACCGAGCTCTTTAATGTCTGCTGGTTCTGACTGGTATTTGTAGCGTGCAACGTATCTGTTTTTCCTTTTTCTGAATTATTAGATTATACTTACTTTTTGTATTCCACGTTCTGCGAATTCAATATGGCCGTCAATTCCTGTACCATCTCCTCCAGTTTCTGAACCCTTTGCTGCAGTACCGGCAAATTTCTGAAAATTGCCTGACTTTTCAACGACGTTTTATATTCAAATGCCGGACTGCCATTTAAAGTGGTATTACTATTTACAACAGACTTGGACAATCCGCTCTGCGCGTTGATACGGGTACCATCAGCTATATGAATGTGCCCCACCATACCTACCTGGCCGCCTATCATGCAGTTCTTGCCTACTTTTGTGGTGCCTGAGATGCCTGTTTGCGCGGCTATCACTGTATTCTCACCTATTTCCACATTATGCGCCACCTGTATCAGGTTATCCAGTTTCACGCCTTTACGTATTATCGTAGACCCCATTGTGGCGCGGTCTATCGTGGTATTTGCCCCTATCTCCACATCATCTTCTATGATCACATTACCTATCTGTGGTATTTTTTTGTAGGTCCCGTCGGCAAGCGGCGCAAATCCAAAGCCATCGCCTCCTACCACCGTACCCGAGTGTACCACCACCTTATTACCCAGCTTGCACTCGTCATATATTTTTACCCCTGAGTAGATCTTTGAGCCATCACCCAATGAAACATTATTGCCTATGTAGCAGCCCGGATATATTTTCACGCCATCTCCTATAACCGCATGCTCGCCTATGTAGGTAAACGCACCTATATATACATCCTTACCCATTGTGGCGGAGGCAGCTATATATGACGGTTGTTCTATACCGCTTTTGCCATGGCCGGAAATTATCTCATTATATTTTTCCAGCAGGAAGGCAAAGCCGCTGTACGCATCCTTCACCCTTATAAGGGTAGGTGATACCGGCCTTGTAACCTCCAGCGACTCATTGATGATGATTATTGACGCTGCCGAGGTATATATATAATCCTGGTACTTTGAGTTAGAAATAAAACATAAGGCACCCGGGCCCGCTTCTTCGATCTTTGCTACAGTATTTACCTCAGCCGAAGGATCCCCTTCCAGCTTACCCTGTATCAAAGTAGCTATCTGCTGCGCTGTAAACTGCATTAACTTTTTGTCTTTTGTTTCTTAAATACACAACACCCCAATGAGTATGTATATACTCATTTCGGGTTCTCACCTTTAACTTACATAGCAAATGTAGTTTTTATGCACGGCTCCGGCAAGTGTTTGATTAACTAATGAATTATCTATTTCAGTAATGTTTTTTACGCTACCATCCTTACCTTCTATTTTTATAAGCTCATTGTTTATATTATAGGTACTATTGGACGTAACTCCTGTAAATACAAAATATTTTATTTCATTGTCATTTAAACCCAGCAGCTTTTTGGCCTCCTCTGTTTTTTGCTCCAATATCCTTGCCAGGGAACCCGAATGAAGTGTTACTTTATATAATTTTCTCAATACAAGCATTTGGCACAATTTAGATAGTATTTTATCATCATGTGTCTGCCACACTTTCAGCGATACCATAATATCATTATCATCAAGCTCACAAAATCTTACAAGATGCTCAGGCTCATGATAAAAATCCTCTTCGGTCAGGTCCCTGTTCAGAAAATAATTCAGTCCGGGCGAGGCAAACAATTCCCGGCCCTGCGCGGCCAGCTCTTTTGCCCTTTTAAAAATATTGATCAGCAGCATCTCCGCGCTCAGTACTGTTTTATGCAGGTACACCTGCCAATACATCAGTCTGCGGGCTATAATAAATTTTTCTACAGAATGTACCCCCTTTTCTTCAACCATTAATTCGTTGTCCCTCACGGTCAGCATCTGCAATATCCGGTCGTAGCCTATTACCCCTTCCGAAACACCGGTATAAAAGCTGTCCCTGTTCAGATAATCCATCCTGTCCACATCCAGCTGGCTGCTTACCAGTTGGTGCAGATAGCGCGGCCCCACCGCTCCAAACAGCGATCCCGGTGTGTTGGAATGATCAAAAACTTCTATTGCCTGCTGCAGCATGCCGTTAGTTTCCGCATCTAGCCGCCGCATAATAATACGGGACAGCGTTTCGTGTGATACACTCACCAGCGAGCGCTCAAGGGAATGAGAAAATGGCCCATGGCCCACATCATGCAGCAGTGCCGCCAACCTGCCGGCAAGATATTCATCCTTATCCGGTCCCATGCCTTTGGCGGTAAGCTCATCAAGTGCCTTGCCCATCAGGTGGCATGCCCCCAGCGAGTGCGCAAACCTGGTATGCACCGCGCCGGGATACACTAGCTGCGCCAGTCCCATCTGCTTTATATTCCGTAGCCGCTGAAACCACGGATGATCTATAACCCGCATCAGTTCAGGCTCCGGGAAACGAATAAAACCATATACGGGATCATTGACGATCTTAACTTTTATACTCATTTTCAGGGTGTAAATTACCTCAATTTTTCCGTCTTGACTTATGAAGCTTTTTTTGAACTGTAAGCAGACTATGGGGTTATGGCGATAACTATTCCGTTTCCCTCAACATGCGATCGGCAGAAGAACTGACCGGCGCTTTTAATGCTTTATCAGCAGGTGGTATCGTTACTATGCCACTGCAAGACACCTTTTGGGGTGCTACATTCGGTATGTGCAAAGACAAGTTCGGGGTAAACTGGATGTTCAACTTCGACAAGCCTAAAACATCCGGCAATTAAGTCTTTAACGAATGTTAAATTAGGTTAAAATGGCATCTATGTACTGCCTTACGTATTACATTTGCTTTATACCATTTGAACCTTGACCAATAAAAAAATAAAACTGCAACGCATAAAGTGGCTGATGATCTTCAGCCAGGTTTTGCTTGTGGTATTTACCGGTCAGTGGCTGGCCAGCCAGTACAACGAGCAGCAGGCGCAGCTAAAAGATAATCTTACCGAACTTTTTACAGACGTACAGGAGCGCATCCAGGATTCGCTCGTTATGACCAACATGGTAGATACCTCGGGTATTGACCAGGCGGTTATTGCTGCCAGCCTTAAAGCTCATTGCCATGACAACGACAGCACACGTAAGGTAGCATTATCGCCAAGGGGGGTGCATAAACTTATAGCCGGTGTACCGGTCTCTGCTACAGATGAGAAGCGACTATTCCGCATGGACTCCATGATCTTCAATGAGATGTTTGCCATACAGATGAGGGACAAAGGCTGGAATTTTAACTCTGAGTGGATAAACAACAGCGATAGCGACCGTGCCAAGGCCAGCCATGCTATCTTCATCAAAAGCAGCTTTTTTACAGATGCCAAAGGAGTGGTGGTAAGAGATTATACCGGCTACATCATGGGCAAAATGGTACCGCAGATGCTGTTTGTGTTGGTATTGCTATCACTAACTGCATTTGCATTCACTGCCGCGTTCAAAAGCCTCCGGTCCCAGATAAAACTGGGTGTTATGAAAGACGACTTCATCAGCAATATGTCGCACGAACTCAAAACGCCTATAGCCACGGTAAAGGTAGCTTTGGAAGCGCTGAACAATTACGACATCATAGACAACCCTAAACTGAACAGGGAATACCTGGGCATGGCAGCCGCAGAAATGGACCGCCTGGAGCTTCTGGCTACACGGGTACTGAATACATCGCTGCTGGAGACGGGTAAGATATACCTGCAGCAGGAAAGCTATGACATGCTGCAATTGGTAAATGAAGTAGTACAGACCATGCAACCCAGGTTAGTAAAGAGCGGCGCAACCGTTTCTGTTGATGTACTGGGCAGTGATTTTACTGTGCCTATAGATAAGCTGCATATACAGGGCGTGCTCGTAAACCTCATTGACAACAGCCTTAAATACGGAAACAAGCCCGTACACATAAACATCAGCGTTGCCGAAAACAATGGCCGCGTGCAACTGGCTCTTACCGACAATGGCCCCGGTATACCCGAGGAGTATAAAGAAAAAGTGTTCGAGAAATTCTTCCGTGTACCTAACGCCAACGTCCACAATACCAAGGGCCATGGCCTGGGCTTGAGTTATGCCGCGCAGGTAATGCGCCAGCACAATGGTACAATTAATGTAAAGAATGTAATAAACGGTGGGTGTATGTTCACCCTCAGCTTTTAAGTCAGAACCCCGAAGTGCGGCCTGTAACCGTTCTTTATTATACAAATGACCTCCCTTTAGGCAAAACCGATATGAAGAAAAAAGTCCTTTATATAGAAGATGAACCCTACCTGGCACGCATAGTAAAAGACACGCTGGAACTGAGGGGCTACGAAGTATTACATAAGTCAGACGGCAATAAACTTATGGAGTTAGTAGACAGCTTCGGACCGGATATATGCCTGCTGGACGTAATGCTGCCCAATGTGGATGGCTACTCCCTTGCTACGCATATCCGCAATGTAGCGCCCAACCTCCCCGTTATTTTTCTTACCGCAAAGACACAACCCAACGATATTGTAAAAGGTTTCTCATCGGGCGGCACCGACTATCTGAAAAAACCGTTCAGTATGGAAGAACTGATAGTGCGGATAGAGAACCAGCTCAAAATAATGAAACGGGATACATCTTCCCTGCAATCCCTGCCTGATGAGGTACAATTGAAGCAATATAAATTTTACCCCGGCAGGTATGAACTCCATACACCGGCGCAGGTTATAAAATTATCTAACCGCGAATCGCAGATACTGGGCATGCTGTGCGCTAATAAAAATAACACCACCGACCGCCGTACATTGCTACAGGAAGTGTGGGGCGACGACTCCTTCTTCAACTCCCGCAACCTTGATGTTTACATCAGGAAACTAAGGGGCTATTTCGATGGCGCCGAAGGCATTGAGATCGTAACGCTAAAAGGAAAAGGATATCATTTTGTGGTGGCGTAGCTCCTCAAATCACCGGTTCGGCCTTCTTTCCACAAGTAGCACATAAAAACAGCAATAATTGCAAAATAATCTGTGCCACTCACTCCCAATAGTGGTAAACGAAGTATACCCGATAGCTTCGCAAACACCCGGACATTTTTCAATATTGCATTTTATTAAATAAAAAAGAGTTTTTAACCTATTAATTACAATTTCAATTGATTATAAATGAACCTGTGAAATTTGGATACTTGGCGGCTTTAATTAAATTTGTGCGGTATTCATCACATTTAAAAACACAGAATAGTGGCGTACGAAAACAAAAATTTTGGAGAAAACAGGGGCGATAACCGTAGCGACAGCCGCAATGAAAGCCTGTATAGCAAACGTATCAAGGCAGGAAAAAGAAGGACTTACTTTTTTGACGTACGTGCTACCCGTGGTAATGACTATTTCATTACTATAACAGAAAGCAAAAAACGCTTTGACGATAATGGCTACGACCGCCATAAAATGTTCCTTTACAAAGAAGATTTCAACAAGTTTCTGGCCGGCCTTACCGAAACCATCAATTATGTGAAAACAGACCTTATGCCTGATTTCGACTTTGATGCGTTCAACCACGACCAGGAAAATGAAGAAGGCGCCGTAATAACTGCCGCCGTTACCGAAACTTCGGAAGAAACTGAAACAGTTGAAGTACCTGAAGTATCGGCCGTTGTTGCCAATGAAGGCGATAATGTCGACGACTGGAAGATATAACTCTTACAAAGCATACTCTGAAACCTTTACAACGGATGTTGTAAAGGTTTTTTTATGCCACGCTCTGTCTTTGGTCTTTCTAGTAACCCGGTATCATTTCCCGGTTTTTAGCCTTCTTGCTGCAGCTATGGCATTTGAATAAATTTTGTCTGCCATAGACAGTTTTATTTCAGGAATAGCTGCTTTTACAATGGCAGGTATGCTTCCTGATGCTTTCCGGTATTTTTCCAGGCACACCGCCATACTGAATTCGGCCTCTGCCAGTTGCCGGGCCGAGCGCTGGCGCGTAGCCTTTGGCACTGACGACACCCGGTCTATTTTTTCTACAGCCTCTTCTATATTACCTGTCTCGTACACACCCAGGCAATCGGTGGCCAGCGGGTGCAGCTCATAATCTTCTATACCACTCACGCGGGTACCTACCATGCCGCAGCCTGCTGCAAGCGCCTCCATCATGGCAATAGGCGTACCTTCAAAGTCAGAGGTGAGCAGTAAGATGTCCGTATCAGACAAGTGCCGCGCTACTTCTTCCTGGGGTAGCCAGCCATAAAAGGTCACATGCTGCGCTATACCCTTTTCTTTTACGGCTGCCTCCAGTGGCACCCTGGCATCCCCATCACCTATCACGTCCAGGTGATACTTCCTGCCCTTATCATCTAGCAGGGCGCATATCCTGGCCAGGTCACCCGCTCTTTTCTGGTAGTTGCTCACACGGCCCACATATGCCAGCTGTAGTATGTCGCCATGGTTTGTATTAAAGCCGGTGTCAGGCAACTTAATGCCGCAAGGTATCGTGTATATTTGATCGGGGTTAAAGCCCGGCACCCGCAGACGCGCCGTGTTATGCACACGCTCTGATACACACGCCATAACTGACAGTGTATCATAATATTGCTCTGCCAGCCGGTAATATTGTTCCTCATCGGCATGCAGCACGCCTATTACCGGGTAGCAGGCAGATAGCGCGTTGGCGGCACCCCATACCACGCTGTCGTCAGAAAGTATCACCGGCGTACCTATAGGTAGCTGTGCCAGCAATTGCTTATATACGTAGGCCCTGTATACCGGTGTACCGAATTCAAATTCGTATCCGGCAGGTGCTGTGATGGTTTTAATTGTATTAGGCTCCCTGGCCAATAATTGAAGCAGCGTTTCCCTTCCTTTCGCAGAATAAAATTCCTGCGCAGGGTCTACGGTAACAAAATAAACCTCCGTACCGCTTTTGGCAAACGCGATCGCCGCGTCTGCCATCCAGCGCGTTACACCACCCCGGTGGTACGGATGGCAGAGAAAGGCTATCTTTTCTTTATTACCCATTTACAGAGTTATACCATCTGTGAAAACAAACTATCCGCCATGGCATTGAGTCAAACTCACGCTTACCATCCAGTATATCCGCCAGGTATTGCTTCACCTTTGCCGTATCCAGCAGATGCCCTCCAAATTGCCGGCACGCTTTTTCTACTCCATCCACAAACCATTCTTTCCCTTCGCCGCGTAGCCATAGCTCCTCGGGCGTCACAAATCCCATTTTATCCCTCCTGTTCTCTATATCCTCGGGTATGATACCATGCATTGCTTTCCGCAGTATGTGCTTCCTCACCCCTCTGTTGTATATATACCTGTCAGGGAAGTGTTCGCAAAGCTCCACAAGCCGGTAATCCATAAATGGAGTTCTCGATTCCACGCTCCATGCCATCGAATTATGATCTTCGTACCTCAGCAAGGCAGGTAATGGCTGAAACTGGCGCTGCCTGCGAAGAAATAAAGTCAGGTTCACAGCAGGCTCGGTAAATATACTACCACGCTCGCCGCCGTGCAGCCAGTCTATGGCCGCGGGTTCTTTGATCCTGTATTTTGCCGGCACAATACCCTTGCCAAAATTCAACTGAAGTGCGCCAAGTAAAAAACCATATGGCCAGTTACCTTTTTCTTTTTTGTAATGCCGCGCCTCATCCAGCATTTCCGATAAATGCAGTTTATGCAGCAGCCCGGCATAAAATGCCACATCATGGCCACCATACCCTGCCAGTTGTTCATCAGCTCCCTGCCCGTCTATCATTACTTTTAGGCCCACTTCACTGGTCTTCTTAAATACCGCCCATTGACTGAAGATAGATGTACTGCTGAAAGGTTGGTCCTGGTGCCATATCAGCTTATCTATTTCCTGCTGCAGCTGCGAAAATGAAGGAAATACCTTGTGCGGGTTTGCCTTTGTAAGCCTGATCACCTCTTCGGCATACTTCCATTCATCATATTTCAGGTCTTCAAAACAGGCAGTCACCGTTTCCTGGCCGGCAAAGTCACCTTTCTTTTTTAGCAGGTCTGCGGCAATGCACACTATGCTCGAAGAGTCCAGTCCGCCCGAAAGGCACGACCCTACCTTCACATCAGAGCGCAGCCTCAGGTTTACCGCGTCCGACAAAGTGTTTTTATATATTACTGCCGCCTCATCAAAATTCCTGAATTTAGGATGGGAATCATGGTAGTACCATCCCGATTCAAAACATTCCGGCTGTTCTTCCGCAAGGTCTAAGTACACATAGCTTCCCTGCCCTACCGTTTTTATACGTTGTTCAAAGGTATCCCGACCATGATCGGTAACACCCAGCGCCAGGAATTGCCTGGCTACCGCTTCATCAAGTTCAAATTTATATTCCCCGGCTGTTCTTATCTGCTTTATCTCTGAAGCAAAATAAACCGCATTGTCTCCTTCATAACAATACAGGGGCTTTACTCCAAACCTGTCCCGCACCGCATACAACTCCTGCTTCTTTTCGTCCAGCAATACGAAAGCAAACATGCCGTTAAATTCGTGCAGGCAATCAGGTCCCCACTCCTCCCATGCATGTAGTATCACTTCGGTATCGCTGGCACCGTGAAATTTATGCCCCAGCTCCGTCAGTTCTTTCTTTATCTCCAGGTAGTTGTATATCTCACCGTTGAACACAATAGATAATCCTGCCTGTCCGTATCGCATCGGCTGATGCCCGGTTGGCGAGAGGTCCAGTATCGATAATCTTCTATGCCCCAATCCCACTTTATACGAGATATCACCGGGCAGGCTATCATATTGCCAATGCCGCTGTGTAGTTGCAGCCGTGTCTTTGCCTGCATATATCCCCGGTTCGGCACCGTTAGCCCATGTAAGAAACCCCTCATCATCAGGCCCACGGTGCCTGATGATGCTGCAGGCACGTTCCAGGTCGTGGCCGGTACAGCTTCGCTTCTTATTAATAATGGCTAGGATACCACACATGGCTCTGTAAGTTTACTCTATGTACTTTATACTATCCGGACCTTCATTGAACAGCAGGTCTATCACCGATAAATTGGGTATGAACGCGCCACCCCATAATTGCCGGTACGGCTTTGGCTCGTATAATTGCCAGCTGAGCCTGATCCCGGCCCGCTCAAATTCTGCTTCATCCACATACCTCCTCGATCCTGCGCCCTTACCACTCAGGTACTCATCTGCGCCAAGGCTCTTCAATATCGCCAGTATCTTTTCCGAGCCGTTCAATCCATAAGCATCCGGCATCTCCGATGAACGCACCAGTTTTGTAGTGATCCCGGTCTTTGAGATCACAAACTGCATCAGCGCTATGTTCAGCTCTGTAAGGCCGGAATAGGGACCCGAATAAATGGCGGAAAATTCGTCCCAGTAATCATCAAAGTGCGCCGCCTTCTGGTATGCCAGCTTAAGTGTCTTCAACGATTTTGCGGCCCAGTTCTGGTTATTGTCTATAACTACCTCGTTAAAGTTGTTGAGTTCACCCCTGTGGGTAACAGGCACTGTAAGCCAGACCGCGCCATTATTGGTTTTTATCTCCACACGGTTACCAAAGGTTTTGGCCCTCGGAAACTGCACGTCATCAAACAGCACGAATACATCGCACTTGTTCACCTTGTTAAAATAGCCCACCCAGGGAATAAAATTTGGCTGGTGGATGGCTGCCGTCATACTGCTATTTTTAAGATCATTAATACTAAAGGTCCTTGCTCGCCTGTGATCTCAAAATCAAGCCCTTTATAAAAGCCCAGGCTTTGCGTATTATCTGCTTCCGCTTTCAGTGTTACGGCTTTTTTATTCAGTCGTTTCGCGTCTGCAATTGCTCTATTGATAAGTTTCTTGCCTATGCCATGGTTATGAAATGCTTTGTCCACCACTATCCGGTGTACATGCAGCGATTCAGGTTTCTCCGAATTGATAATGAAGCCGCATAAAACATTATCCACAAAAACTGCCGAGCTTAGTTCCCACTTCCTGTTCATCTCAGACAGATAATGTTCCAGGTTCCAGTAATCGCCCTTTAGCTGCTTCGACATTTCAATCAGGGCTCCCACATTGCTGGTTACAATGTCTGGGGTCAACGGCCGGATATCTGCTACAGGTTTATCCATAGGTCATAATAGCAGGCGTATTATCTCAAATGCCTCGGCATAGCTGTTACCAGACTGTACACCGCGCACTTTTGCCTGCCCTTTCAGGAATTCGACATCCGAATACGGGCGATGCCCTTGCGACGCATATTGGTTTATAGCTTCTATTTTTTTATCAATGTGCTTCTCTTCCAGGGCTACAAAGCAGGCATTATTAAAGTTGAAGTTATTCCAGGTAAGTTCATAGCATAGTATAGAACAGCCTTTGCAGCCACGTATTGCTTCCTCGGTAATGGTTGCATGATCCTGGTGTATGTCATTCTTTGAGGGTATGAACACTACGTCAGGCTTTACCTGCTTTTTTATTTTCAGTATATCATCAAGTATCTCCTGCCGCCGGTAATTGAATATGCGTACCTTGTAGTTAAGCACCGTCAGATGCTCCGGTTTTATGCCCAGCACGGTCGTTGCCTTTTTCACTTCCGTTACCAGTATATCCTTCGGAAACCCCTCGGGCACAGAGTCCTCGCAACTTGAGAATGCTACATAATGTACTTCGCAGCCCTCTTCCACCAGCCGGGCAACTGTGCCGCCGCAACCAAATTCACCGTCATCCGTATGGGGTGCCAGTACCAGCGCTTTTTTAAATTGCTTGATCATAACTTTTTATAAAGCTATTTCTTTCCTTTCAAATGCGAAATTATCTTCCCTATCATCAGTTCTGCCGCGTCGCCCTTCCCATAGGGGTTACCTTTTTTGCCGGGGCCCGCTTTTAATGCCTTTTTTATCTGCTTCTGCACATACTCTTTCGACTTTGGCACTACCTCTGTCATCCATCCCAGCTCCACCAGCTCTTTCCACGATGTTTTGTCATCAAACAGGAAGATACATGGCGTCTTCTGATAAAATGCTTCCTTCTGTACACCACCCGAATCCGTAACTACCAGCTTCGCGTGTTTCTCCAGCACCAGCATATCCAGGTATCCTACCGGGTCTATAATATCCAGGTGTTCAGAGTAATAGTCAAACAGGTTGTGCTGTTTCAGCATATTCCTGGTACGCGGGTGCAGCGGCAATACTATTTTTATCTCCTTGGCGGTTTCTACCAGCGCGTCCAGTATTATCCGCGCGCGCTCTACACTATATGTGTTCTCTATGCGGTGCATGGTCACCAGCACAAATCCTTTCTTCTTCAGCTTTAGTGTCTTGAACACCTTCGCCTGCTTTTCAGCTATCTTGTCAAACTGCAGCAGGGCGTCATACATCACATCACCATACTGCCATACCGCGCTTTTCGGAAAACCCTCTCGTTCCAGGTTCTTGCGCCCTACTGCCGATGGTGCAAATAGCAGTGTGGACATATGGTCGGTCACCACCCGGTTCACATCTTCTGCCAGGTGCTTGGCATACATACGCAGTCCCGCCTCTACATGGGCTATGGGTATAGCCAGTTTTGCGGCCGCAAGCGCGCCTGCCAGTGTAGAATTGGTATCACCTATCGAAATGACCATATCCGGCTTTTCGGCCATCATCACTTCTTCAAGCTTTATCAGCATCTGGCCGGTCATCTTGCCATGGGTGCTGCCCATATCTACATCCAGTTGATAGTCGGGCCGGGGTATTTTCATTTCATCAAAAAATACATCCGACATATTCACATCAAAATGCTGGCCCGTATGCAGTATAAAATAGGTAAGGTCTTTTTGCTTCTTCTGGTATTTTTTAATAGCGGTAACTAATGGTGCTGCCTTGATAAAATTAGGCCTTGCGCCTACTACTATGCATAACTTCATTTATAATTTTTTATAAATATAAAAATTTATCTCACTCAAACGGGTAAAACAATTTGTTAATCAATCATTAATCGAGAAGACAAAAGTACATAAATTAAGGGATTAGCATAAATGCAGCCGCCACCCTTGCCATTCCTTACCCCTATATTATTCGGAATTTTATTACTTTTATGCACCCATCCCTTACACTTGCTATATTATAATCATACGAAAATAATCACTTTATCTAATTATTAATTTGTCAGCGGTCAATCCATATCATTTAGTACATATTGTAGGTGGGGGGGAGCACAAAACACCATTGGTGGCCAGCCAGGTCTTTGACCGGGCACAGGTACAGGCTGTGACCGGTGGTCAGGATAAACCCCTGTCTGTATCCGTATGGATAATAGTGCCCATGAGGGTAGCCTATGACAAAGAAAGTAATGCTATTATCAGCAGTTTGAAATTACGCTGCCCCGATATACATATAGAAATTATTGCCGGTATCAACCGCTTTAACGATTGGCCGGGCCGGGGTAAGCTGCACAGGCTAAGAAATGCGCTGAAAGGCCGGGTTGTTTTTCATTGCAGGGGCGAGATGTTCTTCGACTGGCCTTATGCGGTAAAGAAAAAGCATCCCGAAGACGCTATTGTGCTGGATGTAAGAGGTTTTTTTCCGCTTGAGCGGTTTATAAACGACCATCATATCGTAGAGGTAAGCGATATGACCCCGCCACAAAAAGACATGTACACTAAAGACCTTAAGCGCCTGCAATATGCGGTAGACCATTCGGAGTGCGTAGCTACTGTAAGCGAACCGCTGCGGCAGTACCTGATACAACAAGTCAAAGCCGGGCAGGATACCACTGTTATCCCATGTTGTGTAAAAAACACGGTTCCGGATAACCGCCGCGATAAAATAAGGCAGCTGCTGAACATAGGCGACCGTACCGCTATCCTGTATCTTGGCGGCGTGCATAAAAACCAATATCTCGAAGAACTCGGAATACCGTTCATACAGTCTGCTTTGTCAATATCCAATAAATACGCGGGCGTGTTCATTACGCAGAACAAGGATAAAATGATGCAGCTGCTCACCAAGTTCAGCCTCGACATGGATAGGGTGCGGGTAATAAGTGTGCCGCAAAACGAAGTGGCCGACTACCTTACCGGCATGGATATTGGTCTGCTGCTTCGGGCGCCGTCAAAACAAAATAATTTCTCACAACCCGTAAAATTTGGCGAGTACCTTGCCGCAGGGGTGCCTGTGGTATTGGAGGAAGGCACCGGTGATATAGCCACACTGCTCAATAAATACGGTATCGGGTGCGTGGTAAAACTTTCTGACAAGCAAAAACAAACCGATTTTGACAATGAAGTACGGAAAGCGCTGGAGTGGCTCCGGGAAAACAGTAACACAGTAAGGCACAATACCCGTAGTTTTGTAGACGAATGTTATACATGGGAGGCGAATGTACCCGCCGAGAGAATGATGTATGCCCGCGCTTTGCAAAAGGCCGGCAAATGATTTGAAAAACAACTAAACTATGAAGAATTTCGCGATGATAGGTACCGCCGGTTATATAGCCCCGCGGCACCTCATGGCTATAAGGGATACAGGCAACGACCTCAGGGCTGCGTTAGACCCCTTCGACAGTGTGGGTATATTGGACAGTTATTTTCCGCATGCCCATTTTTTTACCGAGTTCGAGCGCTTCGACCGCCACATAGATAAACTGAGGAGGAAAGGCACCAAGATAGACTACGTAAGCATCTGCACGCCCAACTACCTGCACGATTCCCATATCCGCTTTGCGCTGCGCAACAGGGCTGATGCAATTTGCGAAAAACCGCTGGTACTTAACCCCTGGAACCTCGAAGCGCTCAAAGAAATAGAAAACGAAACAGGCAGCAAGGTCTACAACATATTGCAACTGCGCCTGCATCCCAGTATTATTGAGCTGAAGGAAAAAATAGCAAATGCCCCGGCTGATAAAATGCATGATGTGGATCTGACCTATCTCACATCAAGGGGCAACTGGTACTTCAATAGCTGGAAAGGCGATCAGAATAAATCGGGGGGCATAGCCACTAACATAGGCATACACTTCTTCGATATGCTGTCATGGATATTCGGGCCGGTGAAAGAAAATATCGTGCATGTGCTCGATGCCGACAGGGCCGCCGGCTTTCTGCACCTCGCCAAGGCGCGCGTACGCTGGTTTCTCAGTGTCAATGATACGTATCTGCCTGACGAGGTAAAGAAAAAAGGGCAGCGCACGTTCCGCGCCATAACGGTCGATGGCAGCGAGGTAGAATTCAGCGAGGGCTTTGGCAACCTGCATACGCGCAGCTACGAAGAGATACTGAAAGGCAATGGCTTCGGGCTACAGGAAGCGCTGCCCAGCATCAACATTGTGCATGATATAAGGGTGGCAACACCCGTTAAACCCACAGGCGATTATCACCCGCTCATAAAATCATAACCCTCTAACTATCCGGTCTATGAATTATTTCGCACACCCCACCGCGGTAATAGATGATGGCTGCGACATCAGTGACAATGTGAAGATCTGGCACTTCTGCCACATAATGCCCGGCTGTAAGATAGACGAAGGCTGCAACATAGGTCAGAACTGCGTTATCTTTCCCGAGGCGGTACTGGGCAGGAATGTGAAGGTACAGAACAATGTATCTGTATATACCGGCGTTACCTGCGATGATGATGTGTTCCTCGGGCCATCATGTGTATTCACTAATGTTACCAATCCCCGCAGCGCGGTAAACCGCCGCGGGCAGTACAGCCGCACCCATGTAGGCAAAGGGGCTACCATAGGCGCCAATGCTACTATAGTGTGCGGCCACAACATAGGTGCTTACGCCTTCATAGGCGCGGGCGCCGTTGTTACCAAAGATGTCCCTGCTTATGCACTGGTAGTAGGCAACCCCGCAAAACAAACCGGCTGGATGAGTGAGCACGGCCATAGGCTGGTATTCAAAGACGGCACAGCCAAATGCCCGGAGAGTGGGTGGGTGTATAAATTAGAGAATGGAAAAGTGAGTAAGACGGAAGGATAATTTTTAAAATTGTACCTTTATAATAAATACATTTTATGAGTGTCGCGGAATTAAAGGAGGAGGCTATCAGGCAGTTTGCTATGAAAGTAGAATCTACTGACAACGAAAATGTCCTCAAAATAATTATTGATTTCCTCAATGGCCTTGATACAACAGATAAAAGTGGCGTTAACTTATCTCGTCATTATGATGGTATTAAAGCAAAATATGGCTCAGTGCTTAAAAAACTCGCCGAATGATATCAGAAGCTGATATCTTATTGTTGCATGAACTATCTATCTATGACTATGGTGGCTCTCATGAAATAAGAGATAGAAATTTACTGTTATCGGCTATTGCAAGACCTTTTCAAACATTCGACGGCAAAGAACTTTATCCAACTCCTATTGAAAAAGCAGCTGCTATAGGTGAAAGCCTGATTATTAATCATCCATTTGTTGATGGCAACAAACGTACTGCATTTCTCGCCATGCTGGCGGTGCTTGGCGAATATGGAATAGAGTTAAATGGAGAAGAAAATGAAGTTTACAATTTCGTGATAGGAATGTCCACCGGAAAGAATGCATTCGATACAATCGTTACATGGTTAAAGACCAATTCCAAATAACTCACAATTTTCACTGAGAACGGGTAAGGGGATTCTGTAGGAGGGGAGGGTGAGGAAGCTTGGTTAGCAAAAATTCAATCGATTTTTACAAATACTATTGATTATTTCATATTCTTCTTTGGTTGAAGCAAAGTTTGTTCCTCTATACCCAACTTTTAATTTATCCAACCCCTTTATGTTTTTGATATCGTTCTTTAAAAGTGGATTTTTAAATAATGACTGAGTAATCTGAATTTTTACTTTCCTGGTATGTTTATCTTCAACTTTATGTTTTAACCCGGTTTCATCATTAATATTCCACAAATGATTATCCTTTGCAACTCCCGAGAACTCAGGAACTCCTATAATGTAAGCTAAAGCATAACAGCCTGCGTCCTTTCCAGTTAACCAGATGATAACTTTGTCTCCATCTTCCATATTTTTCCAATGCGCCTTCACATTCCATTCTTCTAGTAAATTTTGCTTAACCGAAGTATCAAAATCATACGATTTTCTCTTTCCTTGAAATATCCAATAGTTCATATAAAATGCTTTACTTCCCCCACGCCTTCAATATATTCCCAATCCCCACCTTTATATCCGTCAGGTCCCTGTTCAGTACAGAGCGCATTTTTGATATATCCGGCTGGCGGCGGGTCATATCACCTTCTTTCAGCGGCGGCAGGTGGGCTATGGTGGATTTTGAATTGGTGATATCTATGATTATCTCGGCGAGCTCCTTAATGGTGGTCAGCTGGTCATTGCCCACATTCACCACGTCATTCAGGAAGTGGTTGTTCTTAAAAATATCTATCGTGAAGTCTATATTGTCCTGTACATAGCAGAAAGTACGTGTCTGCGACCCGTCACCATATATCGGTATAGGCTCATTTTTTAGCGCGAAGTTCAGGAACTTAGACATCACAAAATCCGCGCTCTGCTTGGGCCCGTAAGTATTGAAGAAGCGCAGTATGGTATAGTCAAGTCCGTACTCCTGCTTATAGGTTCGGCAGAAACATTCGCCCAGGTTTTTAATTACGGCATAAGGCAGTTTTGAATTCAGGGGTGTCTCATGCTCATGCTGTGGCAGGTGCACAGGTTCACCATATACTTCAGACGACGACGAGAAAAATATCCTTTTCACACCGGTATTCTTGCTCAGCATGAACACGTTTTCCATGCCCCATACGTCATCCAGTACCATCTTAGGGTTATTGATCGTGCGCAGCACGCCCACCACCGCTGCATAATGAAATACATAATCAAATCCATACCGCTCCATCACAGATGATATATCACGGTAGTTATTCACATCACACTTGATGAAGATGCAATTCTCCGCCTTAGGTATATGCTTTTCATACCCTGTCAGCAGGTTATCTACCAGCACTACGAAGTTATTCTTGTCTTTAAGCAGGCTATCGGCCAGCGAACTCCCCACAAACCCGGCCCCGCCGGTGATCAGTATTTTTGTCATGAAAGTAAATTGCGGGTAAAAATAGGCATTTAACACGAAGTGTACCACACCTTCGGGTTATGGTGTACCTTATTGTTTCAGCGCCTCTTCAAACTTGTCGTACAGCACCTTTGCGTTGTCAGTAAAGTTACCCCAGCGGGTTACGATAAACTCCCTTGCCGCGGCACCCAGCCTGTCTCTCAATGCCTTATCGCTGACCACCTCATTAAGCAGCCCGGCAAGTGCTGCCGGCTGATGCGGGGCCACAAGCAGTCCATTCACACCAGTTTCTATTATCTCAGGGTGCCCCCCTACCGAGGTAGTTATCACTGCCAGCCCGCTGGCCATACCCTCTATCACCACATTCGCCATCCCCTCGGCATGAGACGGCAGGCAGAAGATATCGGCTGTGTTATAAAGCTTGTTCAGTGTCGTCGGGGGCTGGTCGCGCAGTATCAGCATATTTTCCATCAGTCCCCTTCTGTCAGCTTCCCCTTCATAGTCCACATCCGCCTTACCTGCAAATACAGCTATCAGCAGAAAATTATCGTGGTGTTTCTTCACCTCCTCCAGGGCATCAAACAGGTCCAGCCATCCCTTCCTTACGCTGGCAGTACCTACATTCAGTATTACCACCTTGTCATCTGGTATAGAGTACTGCGCGCGTAGCGCTCTCTTTTCTTCTGCCGTTACCGGCCTGAACAGGTCATAATCCACACCCCAGCCCACCATAGTATAAGGTAGGTCTTTACCCACCAGTTTGTTAGACTGCCTGGCCAGGTAATGCGCGCAGGCAAATCGGAGGTCAGCCTCGGTTAACACCTTCTCAAATTGCTTGAAATTACCTTCATTGCTATGCGGCCACAGCGCCACGTCGTCACCTATAGACAGTATTGCCGACTTCACTCCCAACTTATGCGCCGCCAGTTGCACCAGCGCCGATCCCGGTAACCACTGTGAGAAGAAAATATCATTCTTTGGGTCTAATGTTATTTTCTGGTCTTTAAAGAACCGCACCACGCTGTCTACAAACCGGTCTGTATACGACCGCTTCACCAGCCGGCTCGGCTTCATATTGGCTATACGCGGATGGTAAACGGTTATCCCGTCATACTCCCGCTGCCTGGGGTATCCTATATCCCCAAAAAATTTCCATTCTTTATGCAGTCCCGATAACGGCGCGGGCGGGCTCCACGGCACCGGCACTATCACTTTCAGTTCAGCCCCATGATAAATGAGTCCCTTATACTGTCTGTGGGCAAAGACCCCCGCATTTGTCATGCCCGGATAGTCATACGGATAAAAGGAAGGGAAAGCCCATACTCTCATGGCCGCAAAAGTACAAAAACACAACTAATCGTTATTCCTCATTTTTGTACCTTTATCCGGTATCATCTGCGCCCTTTGTTCAATGAGCATTTTTTCCAAGATAGGAACAGCAAAAAAATTACTTACCTACAACTTAATTGAGAAGGGCATCTATTCCAAAGACTCTCACAAAGAATTTGTGATCGTTATGTATCACGGCATAGACACCAACGAAGACACAAAATTCAACCAGCGTTTTTTTAGCAAAATTCATTTCGAAAAACACCTGGTGTCTTTTAAAAAACACTTTAATATCCTTACCTGGCAAGACTTTGTCAATAAAAAGTTCTCGTCAAAACGCCCAAATATCCTGCTAACATTTGATGACGGATACGCCAATAACTATAACTATGCCCTCCCCCTGCTTGACAAATACGGTGTCCATGCGCTTTTCTTTGTAACCGGTCTCAATACACTGGAAAAAAAGATCCTCTGGGCCGATGCTGTAGATATTGTTGCCCACTTTGGCAGGGAGGGTAGCAAAGTGACCCTTGGCGGCACTGACTTCTATTTGCGGCACCATCAGTTCTTCAGCAAAGAACAAGACCTCACGCTGCCCGCCTACATCAGGGCAAGCAAAAGCAGCGGTTATACTGAGAAGGATAAACTACTGGATCAGCTCCTTTCCATCCACAACTTCACTAAGAACAGGGAACTGGATGACCACTGGCAACTGATGACCGATGAGCAGATACGTAAGTGTTCTCTGAGCCCTAACATCACCATTGGCTCCCATGGCTTTTATCACAATAACCTGGGCTCACTAACCAACGACGATGCGGTTGCCGAGGTCATCATGTCCAGACATTACCTTGAGGGCATCATTCAGAAGCCCGTCACCACCATAGGCTTCCCGGATGGCTCTTATACAGAGCAGCTTAATGACTCCCTGTTGCTGCAGGGTATCAGCCACCAGTTTGTTGTTGATCACAGGTACAATGATGAAGGAAAACGCAACTTCACCTATCACAGGTTCGGGCTGTATCCTAACATGGGCAATATCCACGCGCTGGTGTATAAAATCCTCCATCAATGAATATCTGCTTCTATACCACCGATCATCCGTCCGTTTCAGGCCTGCTAAATATGCATTATCTCATGCAGCAGCGGCCCGCGCACAACTATTCGTTTCTCAAAATAAAAAGTACACCGCAGCCACAACCTACCATTACGGAAAAATTGAAAAAACTATATGCTCAATTGCGGTTTAACGATGGGCGCTTCGACTTCGGCAACGACCTTATTGCCATTGACAAGCGGCTAAGTAAAGAAATTCCTCGCATAGACCATACCCGGTTCAGAACAGCCTATGCCACTGCCGTAAACGACGAAGCTAGCGTGCGCTTCCTCACCGAAACAAAACCTGACATCATCATACAGGCCGGCGCCGGCATACTAAAGGATAATATATTCAGTCTTGCAGCAAAAGCCACCATCAACCTGCATCACGGCATGGCCCCTGAGATACGCGGTATTGAATCCACATTCTGGTGTATGTACTATGGCATTAAAGAGAAGATCGGCGTTACCTGTCATTTTATCGATGCCACATTAGATACAGGTGTCATTATCAAACAGCAAGCGCTCAACAGCTTATCCCGCACATTTGCTGATATCCAGTTCGAAAATATCATGCTGGGCCGCGAGGTTCTGGTACAGGGTGTAGATATCCTGGACAAGGGCGGCTTCACCGTCCGCTCGCTGGGCGAGGTGCCGTCTTACTATTTCGGATTGCCTGGCTCGGCGCCATATGTGGCGCTAAAGAAAGGTAATTTCGAAGGGGTAAAGGACATCAGTGAAAAGGCCTTTAAAATGAAGGAAAAAAAAGTAGTAGTAATTTAGCACCATCAATCCATGTTCTGCGCTACATTAGCAGCTCAATTCTGCCATTAAGTATTCCTGATCACGAGTTCCATGAAGCGCATCTTTGTTATTGTACTGCTATTACTCAGCCGCCTGTCTTACGGTCAATCCACCAGGTCCACCGCAGAAAATATCCGTAGATCTTCAAAGATACCTGAACTGGCTTATGCCGTCGTCTCTTCAGATTCGGTCTATGAGATGCAGGTGCTGGGCACCCGCAAGATAAATGCCAAGTTACCCGCCCGCCTTACTGATCGCTTCCGCATTGGGTCTAACACTAAAGCAATAACCGGTTTGCTTGCTGCCCGGCTCGTACAGCAAGGGAAGCTGTCGTGGAGCACTAAATTCTTCGACCTGTTCCCGGAGCTGAAAGCCGGTAGCAGAAGTAACTACTACAACTATACATTACTCGATCTGCTTTCGTTTCGCACAAAGCTGATCAGGTATACCTATACCGATCCTTTGCCCGCAAAGAATCAATTCACTGGCGATGAAGAGCAGCAGCGCTACCAGTTCATGCAATGGATACTGCAACAACCACCATTGCAGACAAACAATGAGGTGTCTTTCTCCAATCCCGACTACGTAGCCGCAGGTATGATGCTGGAAAAAGCGTCAGGCAAGACATACAAGCAGTTGGTAAAAGACCTGGGGCTGCAGCTAAACATCGATTTCGACTTTGGCCAGCCTAATGTCAAAGACACTACCCAAACCTGGGGACATAATGCTGCGCTGGCACCCGAAGCCCCCGCTGAAAACTATAAACTGAACTGGCTGTTACCGGCAGGTAATATCAATATTACCTTGCCCGACTACGCCCGGTTCATCCAATTTCAGCTCAAGGGATTACAGGGCAGGGATGCATTGCTTAGCAGGCAGGAATTTGAGTTCATGCACTACGGCGCCGGCACATTTGCCATAGGCTGGTTCTGGGATAAGGACAATAAAGGCCGACGTGTTTCCTCCGGCACCGGCAACCCCGGCGCATTCCTTGCCAAAGTATATATTGTCAATGAAGCCAACAGAGCTTTTATTCTCCTCGCTAATGCACAGACTGACTACGCGGATGAAGGGCTGGACAAGCTTTATGCTGAATTGAGGAAGAAATACCTGAAATAGTTCCCCGAAACTCTCTCACTTCTTCATCTTCTTCAGCAGCGATGGAAAGAACAATATCATATGGTAATACACCAGCTCCTTTATATCCATTTTTTTTGAGTAGCGGAAGTAATTGGGGATGGTCTTAAGGTAGTGTCTGAATTTATCCATGCCCTTCTTCTCCCGAGCGCCATAGATCAGCCTCGTTTTTGTCATTTCAAACAACCGCTGTCTTATCAGGCCATCATACTTAAAGCCCAAGTACTCGTTCATGGTAATGTAAAACCCGAAAATATTGTTGTAGGTCTTTTCTATCTGTTCCGGGCTCTTCGTCAGGCCGCCTTCATGGTTGCGGTATACGGCCATTTTTTCTTTGAAGTGCTTTGCTTTACCCTTATCAGCAAAGAATAAATGCAGGAACAGGTCGCCGGAAAACGTTGTATAATAAAAATCCGGGAATGGCCTCGGCAATAAATTGCGGAATAACAGTGTAGCCGTAGGCACTATGCTCACATCTGTAAGTATAAAATCTTCTATTCCCAGTGTATCCTTTTCCACCTTCGGAAAATAGCGCTCATCCGGCAGGCCCCAGTTCATCTCGTCTATTACTTCTATATCGGAGAAGCACATCGAATAATCCGGGTGCATATCCATAAAATCCACTTGCTTTTGCAGCTTTAGCTGATCGGTCCAGTAGTCGTCCCCCTCGCACAATGCTATATATTCTCCTTTACATGCCTCAAAAACCCTGATCGCGTTGCCCATTGGCCCGTAATTCTTGTCAGATGGCAGCAGGTTAATAATATCAGGGTACTTGGTTGCGTAGGCCTCACAAATTTTCCGCGTTCCGTCCTTACTGAAGTCTTCACCAATAACTAACTCAAAGGCAAAATTCGTCTTTTGCGCCAAAACGCCCTCTATTGCCTGCGCAATGTATTTTTCATGATTATACGTAATGAGAAAAACACTTACTTTCTTCATTTGCTTTGTTTCAGTAGGTTATGTATCCACGTCACAATATATTCCATATCCCGCTCGTCATAGCGGTGATCAACAGGCAACGGCAATAATCTTTCTGCAATACCCTTCTCTGTTATGTATCCCGTAACCACCCTGTCTTTCACTTCCCCCCAAAAAGTGGGCACAAATATGTTTTGGGCGTATAGTATACGCTTGTCGGTTGCCTCCGGCAGCAGCAAGGGATAGCACATAGGTATATCCTCGCCCGTTAACAGCGCATCAAATAGGTTTATATCCTTCAGCCTGCCGTGCAGGTACCTGAAATTAGCCATCCTCCGCTCCACCACCTTCTCATAGTCCACGCTCCCCATAACCTCTTCGGTAAATTCAGACATGGCCTGTGTCTTGCAGTCCATCAACTCCTCATTTTCCACGAAGAGCGGATAGCCTTCTTGCGCGCTGCCACTGCGCCGCTTCAATAAATGCCCTGTAATGTACTGCTTGTTACGCTCTTCCGGCACAGGCACCTGCGCGCCGTCCGGCACATACAAATAGGCACCATCAGGCACCCCAAAAAATTTCCTGCACGAATTGAACAACCACGATACACCATCGCCCTTCATAAAGAAAGCCTGCGTGGCATCAACGATCAGCCTATCCTTATATTGCTCTGATAGTACTGCGGTCATCGCTCCTTTTATCCCAAAGTAATTTATATACAGAAAATACTCACCATCCTTCAGCCGTGGCAGGTTCGCCGGCTCCAGCCGTTCATTGATCTCATAAAAATCATACCTGACGCCACCCTCCTTAAAAGGCGCTAGCACAGCATCGCACGTATAGTAGGGTATATACACCAATGATGGCTGTAGTTGGTGCAGTATCATGTAAAGCGCCGCCCTGCCATTCTTCATGGCATAAAGCGTGGTATGATATTGTCCCGCCTTACCGGTTACTTCCAGTTCAAAATAGCCTCCTATACTTTTCATCTATTCAAAGCTGCATTCCCTTAAGAGTACCTGCACGGCCTCAAGGGTATTGAACATCATTATATCTATTATTGACAGCCATGGCACAAACTCCCCTCCCCACTGTGGGTACGTGATACTATTTGTTCGTATAAAATTCAGCCTCAGCCCCGCCCGCTCAAAATCATCCTTACTATATAATTCTTTACCACCGTTAGCATTCAGGTAGGCATCCGCTTTTTCCTTTTTACAGATATCTTTCACCCTTTCATTGGCTTTTAGTTCACCGTTGTTATAGTGGGTAGCCGTCATTACAAATTCAGTTGCCACGCCCAGGTATCCGCAAGTTGTCGTTATGCTCTTCGCTGCCAGTTCGCTTATCGTATTATGTCGCTCTTCCAGCACACCCATTACCAGTTCTCTTACCGGCCGGTAATTTGGCGCCTTGCTATAAGCCTGTTCCAGGGTTTTGGCAAATTTTCCACACCACCCCGCGTACAGTGCATGGTTTATCTCCGTTTTACCGATTGTAACAAATGAGCTGGCATTTTTCAATGGCACTGTAAATACATGCTCCGCTCTGTTCAGCAATATCTTGTTCCGGTTTATCCACCCTTGCTTTATAAAGCTCACATCGTCGTATACCACAAACTTATCCACCGCGTTGATCAGCTGGAAATACCCGATATACGGGAAAATGTATGGCTGCATGATGCCCAGCGTCATGGCTTATTGCTGATAATGATGTCCATTCTGTAATCAGACAAAGGTAGTTCCTGGTTGCGTATCCCGCAATGCAGGTTTAGCTTGCCACACACTGTCCTTATATCTTCAGGTTGCCACCAGGTACCTAGCCCGTCATTGGTCAGGTCGCCTTTTGCCTGTAAGTCTGCATAAAACTGTCTGCGTTCTGGGGTGTTGTAATAGTTCCATTTCAGCTCATCATTTGGCACACCCCTTGTCAGGAAGATAAACCTGTCCGAAACCGACTGTATCCCCTTCAGCATCTCTTCCAGGTCACCTGCCGAAAAATACGCAAGCGAATCATTCATCAGGTATTTTGCCGGCTTTACTCCCGGCCACTGCTCTTTGAAAGTGTGCATATAATCTACCACGCTGCCCAGGCAATAAGTGATATTTTCCGCTTTCTTGAATTTATTCGCTGTATCTATGATCGGTTGCGAAAAGTCAATCCCTATTATCTGTTTTACCTTATCCTTTAACTCATACGTAAATAACCCATTCCCGCAGCAAAAATCTACTAATACATCATCTTTCGATAGGCTAAGGTCTTTGCTTATCTGCCTCACTATTTCTTCAAAAGCCTCTTTGCTTATTGGCTTGCGGTTCACGGTGCGTGCCACCTGCAGATACAGGTCGTCCTCTGTCTGCACCTCCTCCTTGCCATACCGCTTCACAAGAAACTCATCCCAGTACTGCTGCCAATTATCAAATTGCTCCATGTGCTCTATTTACCCGTTATCAATATGTCCATCCTATAGTTGGATATGGGTGGTACCTGGTTTTGTATTTTGTAGTTCAGTTTTAGCCTGTCACATACTCCCTGTATCTCTGCGGGTTGCCACCACTTTCCCATGCCCGCATTGGTAAAATCTCCTTTGGCCTGCAGGTCTTCATAAAATTGTCTGCGCTCAGGTGTGTTGTAGTAATTCCATTTTATCTCATCGTTCGGCACTCCTCTTATCAGGAACACAAGACCTTTTCCGGATATTTCTATCATCAACTGTAGTATCTCTTCCAGGTCTTTTGGCTCAAAATACGCCAGCGAATCATTCATCAGGTATTTAGTAGGCTCTATGCTTGTATCCTTTTTCAGCTCTTTTAGAAAATCCAGCACATTAGCCCTGTGGTATGTAATATTGGGCGCACCCTTGTGCTGCTTCGCCGTCTCTATAAGGTGCGGCGAATAATCCACCGCTATCACCTGCTTGCATATCTTACCAAATTCATAAGTGCACAACCCATTACCGCAACACAGTTCTATAAGTGTTTCGTTTTTATCCAGTTTCAGTATCTCGGCAATGCTCTTATTGATGAGGTCGAATATCTCCTTCTTTATAGGCTCTTTATTTATGGTCTTTGCTACCTGGTAATACAGGTCTGCCTCGGTTTTTACCGCCACATTGTGCCATTTTTTCCAGAAATCTTCCCAATTGTTGAATTGCTCCATATGCGGGTGGTCTACTGATTATTTTGCACCCTTAAAAGTATCCTTGCTATAAAGGCTATGTCTTCCGCTTTCAGGCTATGGTACATAGGCAGGCACAGCACCTTGCTCGCTATATCGTCAGATACAGGTGTACTGTATTTTTTCACATACTGTACGCCTGAAAGGCTTGGGTAAAAATATCTCCGTGGGTATATCCAGTTATCGTTCAGTTTCGCTACACTTTTCAGCAAGTCCTCCTCCGTACTAAATACTACCGGATAGTATGAATAGTTCCATTCCGCGCCTGCCTGTATTTTTATATGTTTTACATTCAGCTCCCTTAATTCTTTATCATACAACTGCGCCTGCTCCCTGCGCGACTTCAGCAGTTCATCCACTTTCTTCAGGTTCACCAGCCCCATAGCCGCGTGAAATTCTGAGTTCTTTCCGTTTATCCCAACGCAGGCAAACGATTCAAAACTTTCAAAACCGAAATTGCGCATATACGCCATCTGCTTCAGCAGTTCAGCATTATTGGTCACTACTGCGCCACCCTCTATTGTGTGGTATAGCTTGGTGGCATGAAAACTCGCTGTGCTCACATCACCGTAGTTAAATACGTGCTTACCCTTATACCGGGTACCAAAGCAGTGCGCGGCATCATAGATCACTTTCAGTTTATGTTTATCCGCTATCCGCTGTATCGCATCTATGTTACACGGGTTGCCAAAAACGTGCGTGGCCAGTATCGCCGATGTTTTATTTGTTATCAGCGCCTCTATCGAAGCGGGGTCTATATTAAAGGTGTCTTTATCTATATCCGCGTATACCGGCTCACATCCCTCCCACACTATCGATGAGGTCGTAGCCACAAACGAGAATGGTGTGGTTATTATCTCACCCTTCAGCTCCAGCGCTTTAATGGCTATCTGCAGCGCCACGGTGCCGTTAGCCATATACAACAGGTGCTTTGCGTCCAGGTATTCCTTCAATTTCAGCTCCAGGTCATTCACCAGCGGGCCGTTATTGGTCAGCCAGTTGCGCTCCCATATTCCTTTCAGGTACTCATAGTACTCATCTATATCCGGCAAAAAAGGCTTTGTAACGTTGATCATGATATCAGTACTAAGTTAATGAAAATTCAAGGTCTGGCCTTACTGCGCCCAGCCATTTGCCGTACCAGTTGCCTTCACGCAGGTTATCTGTCACCTCAAAGGTCAGCACATCCTCTTTTTGATAAACGATGGTACTCGTATCTTTTACAAAAAGCAGGTTCATCGTATATATATCATCATTCAGCAGCTTGCCGGGTATCTTCAGCGTGCTCTTATGCGCTCCCGCCTGCACTGGCTTTGACTCTGTGGTTACGTTAAATATACAGTTGCCCGCAGCCGTATAAAGCAGCAGGCTCAGGTTCAGGTTCATTTCCTTTTTCAGCTCAAACTCAAAATTCACATCCATCGCAGTAGACACCAGTATAGAGTCTGTTCTGCTATCCTGCTCCGGTACTATTTCGGCGCTCAGCAGGCTCACTGCTTCATTGCCCGGCGCGTCTGCCGTATCCCATTTTACTGCAAGGCAGTTTTTCACCTCCCTGTTCAGGTAGTTGTTGATCACTTTATCCGTTCTGCCCATATCCGCTATCCTGCCCTGCTTCATATACAGCGCGCTCTTGCACAGGCTCTGTACCGCCTGCATATTATGGCTCACAAAAATAATAGTACGGCCATGGCTCGCCACATCACCCATCTTGCCCAGGCATTTTTTCTGAAAATCTGCGTCTCCTACGGCCAGCACTTCATCTACTATCAGTATTTCCGGCTCCAGGTGTGCCGCTACCGCAAAAGCCAGCCGCACATACATACCGCTCGAATATCTTTTCACCGGCGTATCTATATATAACTCCACACCCGCAAAATCCACTATCTCATCAAATTTTCTGCTGATCTCTTTCCTGGTCATACCCAGTATGGCCCCATTCATATATATGTTCTCACGGCCGGTAAGCTCCGGATGAAACCCCGTACCTACTTCCAGCAGCGATGCTATCCTGCCCTTTACATGTATCCTCCCCTGCGTTGGCGCCGTCACGCGGGATAGTATCTTTAACAGGGTCGATTTTCCTGCCCCGTTCTTCCCTATTATGCCAAGTGTATCGCCTCTTTCTACTTCAAAACTTATGTCCTTCAGCGCCCATGCATAGTCAGCGTCAGCTTTTTTCGTGCGGTCATTTTCTATACCTACTTTCAGGTAGGGGTCTTCTTTGCCACGTGTCACCGCCCACCACCTTTTCAGGTCGTGACTCAGGGTACCGGTACCCACCTGCCCCAGCCGGTATAGCTTAGATATATTTTCAGATTTAATGACTACCTCTTTACTCATTGCTGATTGGTGTGAAATAAAATAAACACAGTAGTCATGCGTAATTTTCGCAATATCATAATCGTATGTTACAAAGATAGTAAAAGAGTAGATATTCTGTTGTTACCGCCTCGTCAGTATTGCCCTTCAGTTTGCCCCCCTTTCCTAAGCTTTTATATAAGTATATACACGTTAAAAAGCCGTGTCATACTGACACGGCTCTCTATAAATAATGTATATGGTATAGTATTACTCTAATTTGAACACGATCGGCAGTGTGAACAGTACCTTCACAGGTTTACCGTTCTGCTTACCGGGCTTCCATTTTGGCATCGCCATTACCACCCTTTTAGCTTCTTCGTCACATCCGCCGCCTATGCCGCGTACTATCTGCACATCGGTGATACCGCCATCTTCATTTACTACAAATTTAATGATCACGCGGCCGCTGATATTGCTTTCACGCGCTGCATCCGGGTACCTGAGGTTTTTGTTCAGGTATGCTTGCCAGTCATATCCCGATTCCGGCATCTGCTCCACATACGTAAATATCTGTGGGGGTGGCGGAGGGGCCACAACACCTGTACCTGTTCCTTTATCTACAATTCCCGGGTCTATACCATTCGGGTCACCTTTTTCATCCTTGGGGCCGGAGGCAGTTATTTCTTTCTGTGGTGGTGGTACTTCTTCCTCTTTTACTTCCTCATCCTTCTTTATCACCGGTGGCGTAAACTTTACGGTTGGCTTAACTGGAGGAGGAGGTGGTGGTGGTGGAGGTGGTGGTGGTTTCTTAGGGTCTATCGGCGGCGGGTCGGCCAAGGTCACCTGCTTGGTCATAGCCACAACTTTCTTCTCAGGCTTAATGTTCATGTTAATGATAGCATAAGCAGATATTACCACCGCTACACCCAGTAAAACCAGCATAGCCGTCCTTACACGCTTCGGATAGTTTTTACGCAACTCGTAACCGCCATAACTTTTATTACGGCCATCGAATACAATATCGATGTAGTCGCTGTTAAGTATTTTATTAATATCCATTTTCTAGCTTTTTTATCATAAGCCGCTTAATTATCAGGCAAATGAAAAATATTAATCAATTATTTTCCCGGGCTCGCGTCTTCCGTAGCCTTGATAAATCCTTGCTCAATGTCAGAGATATCTATTATGGCATACACCTTTATGTCATTGATATTCATCTCATCAAGTATGTTTACCAGGTCGCTGTAGGTGCTCGTGGTATCCGGCTTTATCAGCACTGTGGTTTCGTCCTTCGGCCCCAGGGCTCCCGACCGCTTCATGTCATCCACCATTTTCTTCTTGGCTATGATCTCTTCCCTTATGCTCTTGCCTTTGGTAGCAGAAAAGTATGCTACTTTCAGATCCGGAGCCTTGTTCGGGTCGTCGCCTATGCCTTCGTAGTAGTATACGCGGTGGTTCTTGCTCAGCAGCACGGTGAGCGCCACACTGTTTTTGATCTTATTCTTTTCTTCGTCCTTCAGATGTTCATCCTTATAAGGCATGTTTATCTCCATGGTCTTGGGCTTGGCCAGCGTAGTTGTAAACATGAAGAATGTTATCAACAGGAAGCCCAGGTCCACCATGGGGGTAAGATCAATTCTCGTACTTAGTTTTTTACCTTTCTTGACGCCGGGGCCTTTTTTGTGGCCCCCGCTACTCGAGGTATCTAATTCTGCCATGGCACAATTTTTTTTATTTTTTTATCGTGATATCCTCACAAATATGTTCATTTCCAAACCTACGTGCCCTCTTACAGGCGCACTAACCGGCCTAACCCTTCTTGTTCTTTTCATCATAAGCGGCAGTACCCGGAGGCACTGCTTTCAGATTCGTTATCAGGTTGAACTTGAATATCTTCCAGCCCTCCAGTGTCTTTATGATTTTCTGCACATTAGGGTAAGAAGCTTCGCCATCTGCCTTGATACAAATACGCAACCTCGGATTAGACATCCTTGCGCTCTTTATCCACTCTGCCAGTTCATTATTGGGCGACTGTACCGATGTATCAACCGAAACACCGGGCGCGGCAACATCCATCTGCTTCTGCTGGTCAGGTGAGGCAGCCAGGTAGGCTTTCAACTGGTTAAACGGAATACCTATTGACGACCCTATCGCAAACGTGTTCTTCTCAGCCTCAGTAAGGTTCAGGTTCCGCTCGCTGTTTATATCGTTGATAAGGTCTTTACGTTTTAGTTTGTTGTCAATAGAGAAAAATATCCGTCCCTTGGCGTCCACTGTCAGCAGCATTACGTCTACATCCGGCAGTATTATCTCAGATATAGACGATGGTGTTTTTACCACCACCGGCTCATCTGGCTTGAATTTTGTAGCCAACATGAAAAATGTCAGCAGCAGAAAAGCCACATCACACATCGCCGTCATGTCGATATGCGTACTTTTCCTTGGGAGTTTTGCTTTAGGCATTTTAAATTTCTTCTGCTGTTAAACTAATAAGATGATGTTTGGCAGATTTTCCATAAACATTCATCACATTTAAATAACGATAATTTAAACTATACTGCCGGTATACTGGTAATTATACCATGCATAGCTATTATCTATTATTTATATGTAGAAGCGAAGCTCTGAGTCAGCGTAAATCCGCTCTCGTCTATGCCATAAGTAATACCATCAATAATAGTGGTAAAGAAGTTATACGACACAATAGCGAAGAACGAAGTACTGATACCCAGCGCCGTGTTGATAAGCGCTTCCGAGATACCCTGGGCCAGTGCGCCTGCATCAGGTGCGCCTGCCTGCGACATCGCGGCGAACGAACGTATCATACCCATTACCGTACCAAACAGACCCAGCAGGGTAGCGCACGAAGAAATGGTAGAAAGAAACACAAGGTTCTTCTCCAGCATAGGCAGTTCTAATGCCGTAGCTTCTTCTATTTCTTTCTGTATGCTCAATATCTTCTGGTCGGTATCCAGATCATGGTTATTGGTCATTTCACGGTATTTCATAAGGCCAGAGCGCATTACATTACCCACAGAGCCTGCCTGCTTGTCGCACTCGGCGATAGCGGCGTCTATGTTCTTGTTGGCAAGGTGGTACTGCACTTTACGCACAAACTCTGATGCGTTCATTTTGCCTTTTGCTTTGAAAATGGTCAGCGCGCGCTCTACTATAAAGCTCAGAAGTGTAAGCAATGTAGCCAGGAGTATCGGCACAACGAAGCCTCCCTGGTACATGGTACCCAATCCATTTTTTGGCTTCTCCCTCGTGGCATCCACGAAATTACTTTCACTGCCTAAAACGAATTTCCAGGTAACGTACCCGATACCTATACACGCAAGTACAATGAAAAAATTGATCATGAAATTGCCTGAATTCTTTGGCTTACCAGAGCTACCAGTCGACGTTGTTGGTCTTGCCGCAGCCGTTTTTACATCTGCCATAATTTTGATTTTAGTTTTTGGTGTTTCTATTTATTAGATAATGAAAAAAAAATTGTGCGTTTGCAAAGATATATGTACCACCCAAAAAAACAATTTTAGGGTGAAAATATTTTCAAATATAGGGGTTTGGGGTTTCCTGCGCTAAAAAACAATTGTTATCTTTTTATGATTATCTGCATTGAAACGAACAGGATGTAATATTATTGTTGGAACCGGGAAATATGTGCCTAATGTGCCTGCAACCTGCATTGATCTGCCTTTAATATCATAGACGTAATTTTAAGCTCTTTCCTTTGTATTTTTGCCAAATATTTTTTACAACAATAATATGCTTGTTTATGGTTGGGTAAGTTTCATACACATAACTTTTGTTTAGTGAGATGATTTTAGTCCTGTTACACCATAAAAAAAGTTCAGACATTTGACCAAAAAAACACGCACATGAATTTAATTACCATATTAGGACTTCTGGTACTCGGGCTCATCGCCGGCATGCTTAGCAGTATTGTTGGTATCGGAGGGGGCGTTGTTATTGTGCCGGCACTGGTCATGATCTTTGCTTTCAGCCAGAAAATGGCCCAGGGTACCTCACTGGTCATGCTGCTGCCTCCCATAGGCATGCTTGCGGTCATCAACTATTACAAAGCCGGCTATGTAGACTTCAAAGTAGCAGGTGTGCTCATCGTGGCCTTTATTGCGGGCAGTTACTTTGGCAGCAAAGTAGCTATGAAAATAGACGAACTGACCCTGAAACGGATATTTGGGGCTTTCTTAATGATACTGGCTATCAAGTACTTGTTTTTCAATAAATAGCGGCAACCTGCAAAAACACAAATAAGTACTAATACAGGCAACGAAACACTAATTTCGCATTTTTATAAAACCACGGGCCAACGGCACCGCAAGAACAAAAAGAGTATAAACAGATCATACAATGCAACGGACCAAGATCAGGGAAATTCTAAACAGTGATAAAAGCGATTATAAAGTAAACGTAAGAGGCTGGGTGCGTTCTTTCCGAAACAATCAATTCATAGCGCTCAACGATGGCTCATGCATTGGTAACCTGCAGGTGGTCATAGGGCTGGATACAGACGAGCAAATAGTAAAGCGCATCACCAATGGCGCATCAATAAGCGTGGATGGCATGCTGGTGGCATCTCAGGGCAAGGGACAGAAAGTAGAGGTAAAAGCCGATACCATAACGATACTTGGCGATTGCGATCCCGAACAGTTCCCGCTGCAATTAAAGAACAGGCCCAGCCTGGAATACCTGCGCGAGATAGCACACCTCCGCTTCCGTACCAATACTTTCGGAGCCATATTCCGTGTCAGGCATACTTTGGCCTATGCCATCCACAAGTTCTTTAACGATCGTGGCTTTGTATACCTGCACACCCCTATCGTCACCGCGTCCGACGCGGAAGGCGCAGGTGAGATGTTCAAGGTAACTACAATTGACCTGGAGCACCCTCCGCTTAAAAGTCAAAGGCTCGACACTCTTTGTAAAGAGTACTATGAAAAAATAACAAAAATACCTGTAGTAAAGAATAGCGTTCTCAGGATCAATGAATTGCTTGCCGCATTATCGCTGGACGTAGATTTTCAGGAACTGATCTTCTCAAGGCCGTCTCATATAAATAGGATAGTAAAAGAAATCGACTTTGAATCTGCCACAGTTAAACAGCTCAATGAAATTATTGAGAACATATACACGCATATTAAGGCAGACATTTGGAATTCCGCAGATCCTCATTCAATAAAACATCAAATAACTGAACTGAGAAAAGAACTGGGCTTAAAGCCAAATAAACAATTTGACTTTGCGCATGACAGTGCCCAATGTGACTTTCTGAAGCTGTGCTTTTATAATATCAATATTGTCGAAGATTGTCTTAAAGTTTCTAAAGAAACAAAAATTGACTTCGATGAGGACTTTTTTGGCAGGGCTACCAATCTTACAGTGAGCGGCCAGCTTGAGGCTGAGCTGGGAGCCATGGCGTTCAGCGAGGTATACACATTCGGGCCTACCTTCCGTGCCGAGAACTCTAATACTGCCCGCCACCTTGCTGAATTCTGGATGATAGAACCCGAGGTCGCGTTCAACGATATTAATGATAATATGGACCTTGCCGAAGACCTGCTTAAGTATGTCATTGATTACTCCATGCAGCATAACAGGGAAGATCTTGACTTCCTGGCGCAGCGGCTTGCCGATGAAGAAAAACAAAAGCCACAGAACGAACGAAGCGAGCTGGGCCTGATAGAAAAACTTGAGTTCGTGCGCAGCAACAAATTTGAAAGGATCACCTATACCGAAGCAATAAACATACTGCTTGAGTCGCCTGCATACAAAAAGAAGAAATTCCAGTACGATGTAAAATGGGGTATAGACATGCAAAGTGAGCATGAACGCTACCTGGTTGAGAAGCACTTTAAGAAGCCCGTTATTGTTACAGGCTATCCCAAAGAGATCAAAGCCTTCTATATGCGGCAAAACGATGACGGCAAGACAGTTGCCGCCATGGACATACTGGCACCCGGTATAGGTGAAATAGTAGGTGGCTCGCAGAGGGAGGAAAGGCTGGACAAGCTCACGCAGCGCATGCAGGAAATGGACATTCCGGTTAAAGAAATGTACTGGTATCTCGATACCCGCCGTTTCGGGGCCGTACCTCATGCAGGTTTCGGGCTTGGGTTTGAGCGTATGGTGCTTTTTGTCACCGGCATGACCAACATCCGCGATGTAATCCCCTTCCCGCGTACACCCAAGAACGCCGAATTTTAAACTGCTGGCGGCAGCAGGCAGGCAATAGCTAATATTGCCTGCCATTATACCTCCTTTCCCGAAAAAGGCTATTATATTTATGACTGCATCAATTTCCGTGCTGGCGAATGAAGAGGTATATAACTATTGTAGTTTATTTATTTGCTCACCAGGCACTGGCACAAAGTGCCCTGAGACTACAGCACATAAGTGTAGAGGACGGGCTGTCGCAAAGCTCCGTCAACCATATACTGCAGGATAAGTACGGCTTTATGTGGCTGGCCACCGGAGACGGACTGAACAGGTACGACGGAAAAGATTTTATACAGTATAAGAGCAGCTTTAATGATACTGCTGCCACCCGGCAGGTATACCGCAACATCAATTCTTATATAGCGGAAGACAAAAACAATAAGCTATGGCTGTCCACAGATGCCGGAATAGCTTATCACGATTGGCGGCACAACAAGTCTGCTGTTCCTATTAATAAATTAGCACACAACGGAACGGTGATTGGGCTGGATGGTGACACACTATGGAGCGCGGTTTCACGAAAAGGTTTTTTTGCACTGGACATCAACAGCCTTAAATACAATATATACCCTTTCACAGACAGATTTCAGGCTAACCGGGATACACTATATACAATATGCAACGGCATAGTGCGCCCCGATGGCCTGTGGATAGCAGACAAAGCCGGGCTGTTGCATTTTGATAAAAACAATCATACCGGTACAAGGGTTTTGACAAACAATGCCTTTAACGCGGTTACCGGTTTACAAGATGGCCGGCTGCTGCTGAGCAGCGAAGACGCGGTATATATATATGACCCCGCAGGCAAGAAAACTGACTCTATCGCCATCATTAATGAGATCAGCTCATTTGCGCTCAATTGGAAAAGCGCGGTAGAAGATACAAGATCGCATACCATATACCTTGGCGCGGTAAACAGCGGCATTATTTGCAAACTGGACCTCAACACGCTGAAACATCAGCTGATCAACTTCCAGAAAGGGAATATCAACTGTATGTACCTCGACAGGTCTGAGAACCTGTGGATAGGCACAGAGGGAAACGGAGCCTTCAAACTGGATATTAAACAACCTAAGTTCTTCTGCTATACCCCAAACCAGTCTAACAGCCTGGACGAAGCAGACGGTTTTATGGTAAAGAGTATCTACAAAGATGACTCCGGCAATACATGGATGGGCACATATGATAAGGGCCTGATAGTGGGCAATTTTACAACCCATAAGCAGCACGCAATAGCGCTTCCCTTTCCGGCAGACGCACGGCTGATAAGTACAATATTAAAAGATTCGGCAGGCAATATTGTTACTACCATCAGCAACCGTATATTATGGCTGGATCAGCGGTCGACAAAAATACGGAGGCAGGTGTCGTTGCCTAAGATCATTTCAGCGTCGCCACAGGAGCCTATCATATTTTCTCTGCTGGAGTGGAAAAAAGGTTACTACCTTGCCGGTACCAATATTGGCGTATTTGCCGTACGTGATAACAATGGCACTCCCGAGGTATACGATTTTGGCGCATTCAAACACAACCCGGCGCTTAGCGCATGGATATATAACCTGCATGCGGAAAAGAACGGCGACATTTACATAGGAAAAAGGAACGGGTTCGCCAGGATAAGGATAAAAGGCGACACTACGGCCACCCTTATTGAATCAGGGTTTCCCGAAGCCGCTGTCCGTCATTTTTACAAAAGCCGGAACCACCCGGTGCTGTGGATGGCCACAGAAAAAGGCCTGCTGGCCTATAACGAGAACACCGGGCATTTTAAAGTGTTTGACGAGCGCAACGGGCTACCCAACAGTTCTGTCTACGCAATACTCCCGCAAAACGACAGCAACTTATGGGTAAGCACTAACCAGGGCCTGTCTAACCTGAAAGTACAATACAGAGATGATACCAACGTGAAAGTGCAGTTTGTGAACTATACTTCAAAAGACGGCCTGCAGTCCAATGAATTCAACACCGGTTCCTATTTTCAGTCCCCCGACGGCACATTGTACTTCGGGGGTATAGCAGGCATCAACTGGTTCAACCCCAATACCATAAAACCAAACCCCTATAAAGCTATCCCTGTAATTACGGCGATCTCTGTAAACAACCATCTTTTTGCTACAGATACTTCGGTCTTTATCCATATGCTCGATCTGCCTTATAACAAGAATACCATAAGCCTCACAGTAAAAGCCCTGGAATTTACCCAGCCGGAACAAAACCAGGTAGCATACAAGTTAGAAGGACTTGATAAGGATTGGGTCATATCCTCAAACAACGAGATCAGGTATCCTAACCTTGCTCCGGGCACATATACCTTTCTGCTGAAGGCCAGCAACAACGAGGGTATATGGAATGATGAGCCGCTTACCATGGAGATAACCATCCGGCCACCTTACTGGCAGGCATGGTGGTTCAGGCTGCTGGTAGCGGTAGTATTACTGGCCGGCGGTATGCTGGGGGTAAGGATGTATGTTAGGCAGAAAGTGAGGGTCAAAACCAGGGAACTGGAAAAACAAAAAGCGCTGTATATGGAGCGCCTGCGTATTTCTAAAGATGTACACGATGATCTTGGTTCGGGCCTTTCAAAGATCTCGTTAATGGCGGATATTGCCGGCAAGAAGGCTGCCGGCAATTCCAGTATCAGCAACGATATTCAGCATATATCTGAGGTATCGAAAGAACTGGTGGACAATATGCACGACCTAATATGGATACTGAACCCAGACAACACTACACTGGAACAGCTGGTAGCCCGACTCAGGGAGTATTGCGCCGACTATCTTGAAAATATCCCCATAGACGTTACCATGGAATTCCCCGATGAAGTGCCTTCAATGAAGATCTCGAGGGATGCGCAACGAAATATCTTCCTTACCACCAAGGAGGCCATTAACAACAGTATAAAACATGCCGGTGGTACCAAAATGAAAATAACCCTTACCGTGTCTGACCATAAGCTGGCCATCTCTGTAGCAGACAATGGCAAAGGATTTGACCCCGGCCAGCTGAAAGGAAGCGGCAACGGGCTACGCAATATGAGACAACGTATAGAATCTATTGGGGGTACCTATAACATAAACCCGGCCCCGAATAATACAGAGGTAGCTTTTTCAGTGCCATTTGATGCACTGCAACAGCAAAATACAACTTTAATGTAATTGCGGGGCCCGATACGTTGAGTACCTTTACGCTTATAAATATTTTATGTTATGACAATCAGAGTAGCAGTAATAGAAGACCAGAAAGACACCCGCGATATGCTGGCCATACTTATAAACGGCAGCGACGGTTATAAATGCATAGCAAGTTATGAAACCGGCGAGGAAGCTATAAAAGGAATTCCGGACATTGAGCCGGATGTGGTATTAGTAGACATTAATTTGCCGGGGCTTAGCGGCACAGAAACCGTAAAACAGCTAAAAACCACCTGTCCCGAAATGCAGTTTATCATGTGTACTTCGCTGGAAGATGCAGACAATATATTTAGCGCGCTACAGGCGGGGGCCACAGGCTATCTTACGAAATCCACAACACCCACAAAAATACTGGACGCCATAAGTGATGCATATGCCGGTGGGGCCCCTATGAGCAGCCAGATAGCCCGGAAGGTGATCACATTCTTCCAAACCAAGACAGAAAAGACAAACAAAGAACTGGATAAGCTCTCTGCAAGAGAGCAGGAAATACTTGACTATTTATCTAAAGGATACCGCTACAAAGAGATAGCCTCCCTGCTTTTTATTAATATAGAAACCGTGCGCAAACACATTCACAATATCTATGAAAAGTTACAGGTCAACTCCCGTACCGATGCCTTAAACAAGGTATTCCCGAAGGGAAAAGGGCTCTATGCCTTCAGCCTGTAACGGTGGGGTAGAAAATACCACTAATGTGGTATTTTTTTCGGCAAATCCGGTATTAATATTGTACTGTAATTCATTGTAAACATTCATTCATAAACACAATAAAAAAACACAGATCATGCTTAAAAAACAATTGTTTCTCGCAGCACTTTTGCTCATCTCACTGGTCTCTAATGCCCAGAAGAAGAATCCCTTTTATTACGAACTGATCAGCAACGACAGCAAAACGATCAACTTCGTATTCGGGTTTTATCCTACGACTTACCAATACGTGGAGGGTAAGGACGTGGATCCGTACACAAACGTCAAGGCAGCCGTTATCAACAATGCCAAAAACAGCCTTGACTGGAAGGACTATAAAATAAACATCCTTTTGAAGGACGGCAAACTGATACGCAGCTATACTACTGTAGCCAAAGACGGAGATTATGCATGCAATTATACTGTGCATGGCGGTGAAGAAAAAGGTGAGACCCACTACCAGTATTTCTGCTTCCACACAAAGTTTTCGAGTGAAGACATAGACCAGGTATACCTGGTAATGGGAGACGACCAGATATTCAAACTGCTCTACGACAAGAACGAATAAACTAGTCCTTCGTATCTAAAACAGTAAAAGCCATCGTTCTGATGGCTTTTACTGTTTAGGCCTTACACGATCCGCCTCACTTCGAAGTAATATCTTTTTACTTCCTTACTTGTACTTTGCGGCTTTTGATCGGAGGGAATGACAATTAGTTTTTTCTTCAGTTTTGAATTCGCCGGCATTACAGAGAATTTATAGTATCGCGAGGGGTCGTCAAACTGCTCAGCTAGTATCAGTTGCCCACCTTTCGCTGTTGCGCCCGGCTTTAGTGTAAGGCTATAATGCTCAGCCCCCCTGTCGGCGGTAACAATTACCGTATAGCGTGTGGTATTGACATACCAGAACTCTGAAGCATAAATAACCGCGCAATAGGCGGTATGGGCAGAATCCTTTTTCCCTTTATCACCCGGATAACGCTGCATTGTTTGCACCGGGGAATGGTCGTAATTATTTTCCGTTTCACCGGTCACTTTGCCATCTTCAGAGAAGGTAGTAACTGTGTTATACCATTGTATCCCGCCATCAGGCGCGCTGTGCCATGATGCTTTCTTTACAGCTCCATTGTCGTAATAGGAAAACTCTACATGACTACTCCCTCCTACGGTCCTTATTTCTTTTTCATAGATCACCTGGCCCTGCATATTATAAGCGCGGGCCTTGCCAAAGCGGTGCGCATCGTCATAGCACTCGGAAGTGGACACTTTTTTCCCTTTGAAATAGTGATAGGTACATTTCTTATAGTCATCAGCATATGCAGCAACGACATACAAAATGCATAGAGCCAGCAATGTATTTCGCAATTTCATATGGGTAAATGTCGGCCAATATCACGATATATCCTTCATGTTACCTTAATTTCGCGCCGTGGATTGGATAAATTTAACAGACGATATACAGTTAGGTGAGATAGCTGAGCAAAGTAAGAGGCATGCCGTGCTTATTTTTAAATACAGCTCGCGCTGCGGCATCAGTGATGTGGCCAGGCACAGACTGGAGCGGGAAACACCCCCTGAAACGGTAAAATTCTACTTCCTGGATATTATACGCCACCGGTCGTTATCTAACCTTACCGCCGAGAAGTTTCAGGTACACCATGAATCGCCACAGGTACTACTCATCAAAAACGGTGAATGTATCTATGACGAAAGCCACAACGGAATAAATATGGCTGATATAGCCGAACAGGCTACAGGCAATAACGCTCAATAGCAGCTATATGTCTTTTCCCTTCCACCTGCCGCTTCTCAGGTACAGGCCTGAGCATATGAGCAGGCTCGTCCAGTACACAAATTCAGAACCCCAGCAAAGATACAGCGGGCTATGCCGCAGGTAAATGATAAAGTAGCAGTAAATAAGGTAAGTGCCTACACATGAAATCTCCATTGTAAGGTTTACAAGGGTATTTCCCGTACCCACCACGCCATTAAAGACAACAGTGGAAAGCGACATGATGAGCGTAGCGATCACTATGACCCTGAGGCTGGGCAACGCAAAGGCCACCAATGACATATCTTCGGAATAAATGGACAAAAACTCCCTGGAAAATAACAACAGCAAAGCGCACATTATGGCGGCATAGCCCAGACTCAGCTTGCATATCTTCAGCACTATCTTTATCACTTCCCGCCTTCGCCCCTGCCCTATCAGGTTACTCACCATGGTGTTGCAGGTAGTTGCCAGTGCCCACGTGCCCACGCCCACAAGCCCGAAAATATTCCGTAATACCTGTGAGGCCGCCAGCGACTGACCGCCCAGGTGCTCTATAAAAATAAAGAATACCAGCCACCCACCTATGCTGAACATGAACTGCACAATAAGCGGTGAGGCCACTCCCAGTGTGCGCTTTGACAGGTCGAGGTCAAATATCCGGAAATTGAACACCGGGAAATCGCGGTAGTATTTCTGGTAAAAGAACAGGCCCACCATACTGACGGCATAAAAAAACTCTGCTATTACAGACGCCAGTGCTGCACCCTGAAGCCCCATAGCGGGGAAACCACCCTTCCCGAAAATGAGCATATAATCGAACAGGATATTTGTGACAGTAGCCACAATGGAACCAAAAATAAGCTGCTTAGACTTGTCTATAGAAATAAAAAAAGAGCAAAAAAGCTGGCTCAGCATCAGGAAAGGCAACCCCCAGATACGTATATAAACAAAATTAACACTAAGTGAAAAATTGCCCATATCGTTAAGGCTCAACCCAAACAATATTGGCGCAAACCAGAGGGTTATCAGCATGAGCCCGAGCGAAAACAATACAGAGAGCATAGCCCCGTTAGTGAGTATCTCCGCAAGTCCTTTTTTATCCCCCTCACCCGCGCGGCGCGCCATTTGTATCTGCATGCCGCTGCTGAGGCCATATCCTATCATGGACACGATAAGGTAAAAAACACCGGTAATACCATTGACACCCAACTCCCGCAGCCCCAGCCGGCCCAGGAATACCGTATTGGTAAAAAAACTTAATTGTGGTATCAGCAACGCCAACGAAATAGGTGCAGCCAGCTTAATGATCTGCTTATTGGACGTAGTAACGCCGAGATCATTTATATTCTCATTTTGTACCAAATTACCCGATTTTTTTACCGCTGCCTGTTTTTAAACTACTTTTGTGCCCGGCGCACAGTGAATATTTCGACAAATTTATTCTATAATTGTGTGTATTTGCATGAAAGCTCTCAACAATAATATATACGAGCAGGTTTACAACGTCCAGGAAGATGAATCCATCCCTTCGCGAATAGCGCTGGTGGTGTGCGTACTGGTGCAGAGAGGATTGATGGTGGCCGGCTATAGTATTACAAAAGAATTGCTTACGATACATTATACCGGTTACAATAAAACGAAACCTGTTTGGGAGATCAATTTTTTTGAACACATTTTTGCCCAGGAACCATTGCTGGCAGTAAAGGAAAGAGTGAAGGGGGTATTTATCTGCGGCAATAAGAACCTGGTAGTACCGGATGCGCTGTATGACGAAAATGAGGCCAAAAACTGGTTGAAGCACATCTATTTTGTTGAGAAAAAAGATGCGGTTGAGTCTTATGTTCTTGAAGATGACAAGGCCCACTACCTGCTGGCCGCGCCACTGAGCATCACAGAGTTGATAAAAATAAATTTCAGAAAGGCAGCAGTTATGCCACTGGCCATGTACCATTTTAGCAATAGCACCAAGCAGAGCCTGTACCTGCAATGCTGTATTTCGTCTGAACAGGTTTGCGCCACCCTGCACAACTACAGCCAGCTGCTGTGGCACCGGGTATTTGACTACAGCTGTGCCGAAGATATCGCTTTCGAGATCCGCCAGCTGTGCATGGAAAACAACATCTCACCTTCCAAAATATCACTCAGGTGCAATGCTGTGACCGCAGGCGAATACGAAGTCATCAACGAACTATCGCAGTACTTCCCGGGCCTAAGGTCCGGCAACGGCCGTTCTATCAGTGCCCGCTGGGACGCATCTGTGTACCTGGCACAACAACTTATTACATGCGTATCGTAGGAGGTTCATTTGGAGGCAGGCGTTTTTCCCCGCCGGCGCGCATACCTGCACGGCCCACAACCGAAGTAGCCAAGGAAGGCCTGTTCAATATGCTCAATAATATCATTGACCTTGAAGGTGTAAAAACGCTCGACATTTTTGGCGGTACCGGCAGCATCAGCTACGAACTTGCTTCACGCGGCGCCACAGACCTCACTCTTATAGAGCGCGATCCCACCACTATCGACTTTATTAAAAAAACCGGAAAAGAACTGGGCATAGAAGATATGCTGCGCGTGATACGGGGGGATGTTTTTAAATTCATTAAAACGTGTACAGAGCAATATAATTTCATCTTTGCGGGACCACCATACGCCCTGATAAATATTGATGACCTGCCGTTGCTGGTTTTTGAAAAACGGCTGCTATTGCCTGACGGGATATTTGTTTTGGAGCATACACCCAGGAATGATTACCAGAAGCACCCTAATTTCTTCAGGATGAAAAACTACGGTACAACGGTCTTTTCTTTTTTCAAACAAACAAACGATTGATATGGAACGCATTTGCTTATTTCCCGGCACATTCGACCCCGTTACCCTGGGGCATGTAGATATCATAGAGCGCGCAGTAACCATGTTTGACAAGCTGGTAATAGGGATAGGCACAAATGCGTCAAAGCAGCCCATGTTTTCCGTAGACCAGCGAATGGGCTGGATGAAAGATATATTCAAAAACGACCCCCGCATAAATGTGGCATGCTATGAGGGGCTCACCGTTGACTTTTGCAAATCAATAAACGCGCACTTTATATTGCGGGGCATACGCTACATCAGCGACTTTGAATACGAAAAAGCGATAGCCGACATGAACCGTATGCTTGCCACCGATATAGAAACGGTATTTCTCACCTGCTCCCCTTTATATTCTACCACATCATCTACTCTTGTACGCGATGTGATACGCAACGGGGGCAACGCATCCATGTTTATGCCCAAAGAGGTAAAACTGTAATTTACGCTTGCCTTGAGCATTATTCCGTCACAAAATCAACGTGGGCGTTCATATAGGCTGGCTTATTCACCTCTTCCCGCAATTTCTTAAAAGTGTGGATAGGCGCTTTAGCTACAAACATATTTACCAGCCAGGCGGGAATAGAGCCCGCGGGATCGAATTGTACCGTGTAAACCACACTGAGGGTATTCTTCCCGGTAGCAGTGACCTGCCAGTTGGCCGTAGATACGGTCACTCTCACTTTATCGCCACAGGTGGGCACTATACCGGGTTCAGCCCGGGCAGTGATGGTCATTTCCTGCGGCCCTGTTTGCTGCATCCATACATGCGAAACATAGTCGCGGTTGGTACATGGCCACGGCAGCCCTATCTCGGAATAAAATATGATCTCATTTGAGGCAACCCGCCTTATAAGCCGGGTATTCTTACTGTTATATATCCAGTTTGTCTGCTTGTCTACATCCAGTAAAAAAGCCGCCAGTTGCGACAAGCGGGCATTCATGCAGAATTCAACCCTTACCATTTTGAAGTTAGAATTAGGCGCCGCCTTTGTATAGACCCTAATGCCGTCTTCTTCCTTTTTCAGATGCCAGCCCTGCTGCGCCCGCGCGGCAGGGCCCGAAAAAGACAGCAGCAGCCCACTCATCATAACATGAAGGACATGACATCTCAATATAGCCGAAGACAAAGGCATGCTTCTAAAAGTACGCAAAGTATATCTTATGCGGGTCAAATAATAATTTACACAATTTGCCTTAACCCCATACAGAAATAACCCGTGTATACACACGTAACGCTCTGCCGGGTGACGGAAATACGACCCTCGTGATTTGTAACATTATTGGTATGTATTTTTTTGATGAAAGAGTATCCGCTACTCACCCCGGCTCCGGGACTCCGAGGCGCAATACTTCCCTTATGGCTTCATAAGTATTTGCCGCCAGGGAAGGAATATCCGCCCGGCCAACCCATTTGGCTTCAAGTATTTGTTCTTCTTTCTGTGGCTTCAGTTTGTCGGCCAGGGTGCCCTTCATCCTGTACCAGGCTGTGCGTTTCAGTATCTGGTCATTTCGTTCGGTATAGATATGATAGGTATCACATATCTTCTGTCCCAGTGTTACATGCTTCAGGCCTGTCTCTTCCTGTACCTCTCTGAGGGCACAGGCGGCAATATCTTCGCCTGCATCAAGCTTTCCTTTTGGCAGGTCCCACTTTCCCCTTCTGAATATCATCAAAATCTCACCCTGTTCATTAGCTACCAGGCCGCCACCTGCATCTATGACCCGGTACATGGCATGTAACTGGTCTAAGAGGGCCTCTGCCGACGCATCTTCTATGATAACACCCGACGCACCCGGCTTTTCTAATTGTGAGAGCGCCCGCGTGAAACTTTGCAATGAAGCACCGTAAAACGTGATATATGCCTTTGCCTGCGCATGATCCTCTATATATGCCTCTTTATCTGTGGTGAGAATGAGCTGATCATCATTTAAAAATATTTTCTGAGAGAAATACATATCGCAGGCCCCTTTCTTTTATATATGATCAATGAGTATTTTGAATTAAATATCCGCGTGGGCAACATTATTTGACACGGGCTTTTTACTTTTGCCATATTATGAGCACACCAAAACAATTTGCCGGAAAATTATTGCAAATTAAAGCATTACAGATCAGTCCGCAAAAACCATACACATGGGCTTCGGGCTGGCACTCCCCCGTTTATTGCGATAACCGGAAAGTATTGTCATACCCTTATGTTCGTGATTTTGTGAAAAGCGAATTGGCCAATATGATCCTTGATAAATTTCCTGATGCTGAAGTAATAGCAGGCGTGGCTACCGCAGGTATCGCACATGGCGTAATGGCGGCAGACCTCTTGAAGCTTCCGTTCATATACGTTCGCTCAAAACCAAAGGAACACGGAATGGGCAACCAGGTGGAAGGTGTGCTGGAACCCGGACAAAAAGTAGTGGTAGTAGAAGACCTTGTTTCAACAGGCAAGAGCAGTCTGCAGGTAGTCGATGTACTCCGCGACCAGGGCGCTGAGGTGCTGGGTATGTGCGCGTTGTTCACCTATGGCTTCCCGGTGGCCGATGAGGCCTTTAAAAAGGCAGGATTACCCCTGCATACGATCAGCAATTATACCGCGCTGATGGAAGTTTGCGAAGAGCAAAAGCTGATAGCCCCCGAGCAGAAAGCCACACTGGAGCAGTGGCGCATGGACCCGGGCAAATGGAAGCCGTAAATGTGACCTAAATAACATAACACCATGGCCTGGCTGAACCTCGTAAGATGGAAAAACCTGCTTATTATATTCCTTACGCAGCTGCTTGCGTGGTGGTGTGTTATTTTACGTACTGAACCACGCGTACTGAATACATTCAACTTTTTGCTGCTTGCCCTGTCTACAATACTTATTGCGGCAGCAGGCTATATCATCAATGACTATTTCGACATCAAAATAGACCTGGTCAATAAACCGAAGAAAGTCGTTCTGGACAGGATCATTCCCCGGAAACAAGCCATTGTCTCTCACGCGGCACTCAATTTTATTGCCCTGGCACTGGCCGCTTATGTGGCCATCAGGGGGCATCACTACGAATGGGCCCTGCTCCAGGCTTTCTGCGTATTGTTGCTGTGGTTTTATTCCACACACCTCAAGCGCCGGTATATCAGTGGTAATATAGCCATTGCCCTGCTCTCATCACTCACGGTCATATCGCTTATCATCTACGAGCCCGCGCTTAGACCTGCGGGCGCCAGGTATATCTTCTCACTCCCCGGCTGGGTGCTTGTTGTTTATGCCTGCTTTGCGTTCATGCTCACATGGATGCGGGAAATAGTAAAAGACATGGAAGACTGTATAGGCGACGAAACCGGCGGCTGCGTAACTATGCCTGTAAAAAAAGGGATAAGCTTCTCCGCCCGGGTGGTAATGCTGCTCAGTGTATTTGTATTCCTGCCATTATTATCCTCTGCTTTTATTTTGTATAATTATGGTTATACATTACTATCGGCATATGTAACGCTTATTATATTATCCCTGGCAGCCTGGTGTGTGTATCTATTCAAAAACAGCACGCCACAGCACTATCACAATTCCAGCCAGGGACTTAAGATCATTATGCTGCTGGGCGTATGCTCATTAGTCATTTATTACTTTCAATCAACTGAATAGTGCCTGAAAAAAAAATCATACTTGCCTCACAGTCCCCGCGCCGTAAGCAACTGATGGAACTTGCCGAACTGGATTTTGAAATAATCATCGCAGATGTTGATGAGACCAATCCACCCGGCATGCCGGGCGAAGACGTGCCTCAATACCTGGCATGCAAAAAGGCAGATGCTGTTGCCCACCTTGCCGCCGATGCTATTGTAATAGCTGCCGACACCGTTGTGCTGCTCGACCATCATATATTGGGCAAACCAACAAGCGCCGCAAATGCTATGGATATCCTGACCGCCCTGTCGGGCAGAATGCACAAAGTAGTAACGGGAGTCTGTATCCGTATGAATGACAAGGAAATTGCCTTTTCGGTAACAACGGAGGTATACTTCCGCCCGCTTACCACCGGGCAGATAGCACATTATATTGACAAATATAAGCCTTACGACAAGGCGGGCGCGTATGCCATACAGGAGTGGATAGGTGTTACCGGAATAGAAAAAATAAACGGCGACTACTACAACGTTATGGGCCTGCCTATAGGTGATGTAATAAAGACGCTGAGGTCTGATTTCGGACTATAGTTATGTTTATGCTATCTTTTTCCTGCATGCGGGTTTTGGTGTTCCATATTCAAAGCGTAAATTTATGCCGCTTACATGCCAGACACTGTTTCCATACTCATCATCACCTATAATCGCGCGGCCGACCTGCTGGAGTTGCTGAAAAGCATCAGTGAGCAGGCACACAAAGAGGATGTATTGGAAGAAGTGCTGATACTGGATAATTCATCGTCTGACTCCTATGCCGATGTGACAGGTTACATAGACGCCCATCCCGAAACAAAGGCTAAATACATTTTATCTGATACAAACCTGGGTGTTGCACGGGGAAGAAATAAGTTGATGTCGCTGGCAAAGGGAGCGCTTTTACTGGTACTTGACGATGACACTATATTCACAAAGCCCGACGACCTGTATAAACTCAGCACCCTTTTCACTGAAGATTTTTTCAAAGAAGCCAATACGGCTGTTATCACAACGCGCGTCATCTACTACGACAATAATGAAGTGCAGGTTACTGCATTCCCCCATAAAAAGTATGAAAAATATGCGCATATCCCCCGGTTTCTGACCTCTTATTATGTGGGCTGCGCGCACCTGATGAAAAGAGAAGTGCTTGCAAAAACAGGCCTCTATCCGTTGGATTTTCATTATGGCATGGAGGAATATGACCTGGGCTACCGCATACTGAACGCAGGCTACACTATAGGATATGACAATAGCGTAACGATAGCCCATAAAGAATCTCCGCTTGGCAGGCAACCTAACTTCCGAAAGCTGCAAATGCAATGGATCAATAAGAGCAAGGTTGCATGGCGCTATCTTCCGCTCCGGTATTTCATAACAACGGCGGCAAGCTGGGGGTTTCAATACCTTCGTATGGCCAAGGGGCATCCGGGCACATTCTTTGCCTCAGTGTTTCGCATAATCGCCATCCCGTTTACAGAAAAAAGATCCAGAATAAGCGGGGATGCACTTGCTTACCTGCGCCGTGTGGAAGCCCGCCTGAAATACTGAACCACTGCGGCACTTACCTCATTTTGTGACCGGAGAGCTTGTATACCAGCACTTTCACATAATACCTGAACATCTCTTTCATAGTAAGTATAGCGCTGAAAAAATAGTAATAAGCTGATCTTCCTTTCCTGTATTCTATTATCACCAACTCCAGTTCCAGGAACTTCTTCAGCAGGCGCAGTTGTTTGGACGGTTCGGTACTGGCATTGTTGATATGAATAACCGTTGTGTCTGCCATGTAATAGCTCTTGTACCCCAGCTCGTAAAACTGGTAGCACCATAACTGATCCTCTCCGTACATGAAGAAACGCTCATCCAGTTTTTTTTCAGGCATTTTGTCAAGTACACTTTTTCTGAACATCATGAAAGCTCCTATCACCCAATCGCAATATGTAGAATAGTCTCCCCTGAAATACTGGTTGAACATTAACTGAGACCTTTTTTTATACGGGAGCAACATTAACACAGGGCGCAAGATGTCCAGCAATTCGTTTCTTATACTCCTGAATTTTCTCGCTGTCTTCTGCAATTGCCCATCCGGGTATACCAGCCGCACTCCTAATGCCCCTACATCGGTATGTTTGGCCAACTCGTTAGCGGCTATGGATATGCTGTCTTCGGTAAGTATCGTATCAGAGTTGAGCAGTAGTATCACATCGCCTGATGAAGCATCTATGCCAATATTATTTCCTTTGGCGAACCCACCGTTTTCTTTGCTTTTTACCAGGTGTACAGATGGGAACCGTTTCAGAAATTCATCGGGATCGTCGTTGGGCGATGCATTGTCTACCAGCACTATTTCATAGTCTACTCCTTTGGTAAACTTAATAACGCTTTCTATGCAATCGCAGGTTATCTGAAAGGTGTTATAGTTAATGATAATGACCGATACCAGCATGCATGATTTTTTTCAAAAATAGATTTATCTGTTCAAAAACGTGGCCGGGCCACTATCTTTCAATTCGCTCACCGGTGCTTTCCTGTCCTTTTTGTCGTAGAATAACCTTGTTTACGTTGCCTTTTTTGTCTTTTATGAACTCAATCTTTGCTACAGACCCCTTAATGCTGAACCGGTTGTTGGTTTCCGCTATCATAGGCAGCACCCGCCGGTCGGGCGTTTCCACTGTAAGTCCGTTGGCCGACAACTTGAAGATCAGGAAAAAAGTCGGTGAGAAGTCAAATTCGCCTACATACTTTTTTAGCAGTTCTTCATTTGGTGAGCTTTCGTCTTTCTCAGTTGCCTTCTCTACAGTTTTCTTCGGCTCAGCCCCGTATATTGACTTCAATATCCCCGCCGCTATGGTGCTGAGCGGCACGGCCGGAGTGCTTGTATTCTCCAGCAATACAATGAACAGGTCATCCTCTTCCTGCCGCATTACCAGGCTGGAAAAGCCCGGAATATTTCCTTCCTTTTCCATGAATCGCTTATTGTATATACTTTCTATTTTCCACCCCAGTGCCTCCTGGCCCCTGAGCGGCGTATAAGCAAGTTCCTGCCAGTCTTTTGGCAGTAGCTTGTACCAATGTAATTCCCGGTTAAACTTGTACAGGTCGCCGGTGGTGCTGTATATATCGCCCCAGGCATACAATGCGCTGGAGTCAGTAAGTGGCGCCTCTTTGAAACTGCCGCCATTCATCGATTGATAACCAACAGCTTTATTAGGGTCATTCAGGTGAGCAAAGTCGAAACCCGAATTATTCATCCCACATCCCTGAAATATCTTGTCCCTTACCTGGTCTGTGTATCCCCATTTCATGATCTGCTCTATGATACACCCCAACAAAAAATAATCAGAAGCGCTGTATTCAAATCTCGAGCCCGGGTCAAACACCAGCTTCCTGTTGCTGAACGAAGCCATTATGGTTTGTTTCCTGATCGGTTTAGTGCCATACATATTGCTTAAAACCGTATCCTTGCTATAATCATAAATACCTGACGAATGTGTCAGCAGGTTCCTGATAGACACTTTATAGCCATTGAGATAGTCAGGCAGGTACTTTACTATTTTGTCGTCAAGCCCCAGCTTTCCTTTACTGTCCAGTTGCAGTATTACTTCAGCGGTTATTATTTCGCTTACCTGCCCTATCCTGAAAATTGAGCTTTCAGTATTAGCTATCTTTTTAGCGGCATCCCGGTAACCATAACCTTTATCTAATAAAGTACCCCCACGCTTTGCAACAAATACAGCGCCATTATAACTGCTGCCGTAGCTGTCCATCAATCGCTCCAGCTTCTGCTTCAGCGCCTGCGCGAAACACGAAACGGAGCAAAACACATATACAACAAACAGTACTACGATTCTGTACATGGCGGTAAATGTACTAAACTGATGGTTTTATTATTAATGCCAACGCACGCATCGGCATATATTTTATCTAATCAAAAGTAATCGACTGCAAATTCATGCCATCGGACACCGTTGGCAGGAGTGCGTCCTTTATTCAGGAAACTGTTTTCAGATGGCCTTCAGAAAAGGGGTAATGGGGAAACCTGGCTAGCGGCATATAATGCCAATGCCTGCACCGGTTTGCACAGCATTTTCACTGTATGATATTATTGGCAAATACATACTGGACCAGGTTCGCACCCATTTGCAATGCTGCAAGATGCTTTTCGGGTGTGTCATGATGCACATCCTGGTCCTCCCACCCATCTCCCAGGTCTGTCTCATAGCTATAGAAACATACAAGGCGGCCCTTGTAAATAAGCCCATAGCCCTTGGGAGGTTTATTATCGTGTTCGTGTATTTTGGGTAGGCCGTTGGGGAAGTTGAATTTCTGGTGATAAATAGGGTAGCTGAATGGCAGTTCCACCAGTTCCAGCTCCGGAAATACTTTCTTCAGTGCAGGCCTCACATAAGGGTCTAAGCCATAATTATCATCAATATGCAGAAAGCCGCCACCTTCCAGGTATTTACGCAGGTTTTGTGCCTCTGCATCGCTCAGCGCCCATCGGCCGTGGCCGGTCATATGCAGGAAAGGATAGTTAAAAAGTTCGGGGCTGCCCACTTCTACATGAGCCTCAGTAATGTCAAAATTGGTGTGCAATTGCTCGTTACAGAATATAGCCAGATTTTTTAAAGACGTAGGATTTGCATACCAGTCACCACCACCATTGTAAACCAATAAACCCAATTTCATGTTTTGAGCATGGGCAATACCGCCCATCAGCACAAAAAAAACAGAAACAAGTAAACACCTAACCTTTAGCATCAGTGATCAAGTTAAAAAAAGCGGCGCCGGTTATGGCTGCTGTCTCAGTGCGAAGCCTTTGCTCTCCCAATGACACCGGCGCAAAACCGTGCTTTACACACAAATTTACTTCATCCTGTGTAAAATCCCCTTCCGGCCCTATGAGTAATATGGTCTCTGAAGCGGGTTTTAACATTTCGGAAAGCGGCTGTTTGTTTTTGTCTGAGATACAATGCGCTACTAATTTTTGCGGTATAGCTTCATAACGCTGTAAAATCTCCGGAAGCGGGGTTACATCGGCCAGTAAAGGCAGGTAATACTGCTGCGACTGCAGAATCGCGGACTGCAGTATTTTATGCCACCGGTCATGCCGTACATGTGTTTTCTCAGACCGTGCGGTCTTCAATGGTATAATAGAACCTACACCAAGTTCTGTGGCCTTTTCCAGCAGCCACTCGTTCCGGCTGTTGTTCTTGGTAAAAGCGATGGCCAGGTGCAGGGTGCGTCCGTTGCGCTGGTGAAAGGACACTTTGCCTACCGTTACATTACATTTATGTCGCTCGGCTATATGGATACTACCTTCAGCGGTAGTTCCTTTCCCATCGGTAAGGATGATCTTGTCATCGGCTTCCATTCTCAATACCTGCCATATATGTTTGGCGGTATCTGCATCAAGGGAAACAATTTCGTTCTCGACCAGTTGGTCGTTGTAAAAAAAGCTAGGAAGTTGGGGCATATGAGGCAAATATATACAAAAAGTGGTCTTAGCGCAATACCAGTTCCCTATCTGTTATCAGCTTTCTGAGGTTGATCAGCGCATACCTCATTCTGCCCAGGGCTGTATTGATACTGACGCCTGTCAGTTCAGAAATTTCCTTAAAGCTTAGGTCCGCGTATATCCTTAAAACGATCACTTCCCTTTGCTCGTCAGGCAGTTCTTCCACCAGTTTCCTTACACTGCCGTGCACCTCGCGGCGCTCTATGCCATCCGAGGCCATGTCGCCCGCGCCAAACAGAACAGAAATATCCTGCCCGTCAGGTAATGTTACCGGCATCTGCTGCCTAGAGCGACGGAAATAATCCATACACAGGTTGTGCGCCACCCTGATGGCCCATGGCAAAAATTTACCCTGCTCGGCGTACCGGCCGTCCTTTATAGTTTTAACTATTTTCAGGAATGCATCCTGAAAAATGTCTTCAGCGAGGTATTTGTCCTTGACCAACATAAAGACAGAAGTATATACTTTGTCTTTATACCTGTTGATCAATACCTCAAGGGCTTGCTCATGTCCATGCGTATATGCATGAATTAGTTCGGCATCCGAATGATGGGAAAAATGCATAACTTCTACTTGGTTTAAACGTTACGTAAAGGGTCACGCCATACGTTCTTTTATTTGTTTAAAGTAGAAGTTTTTGCTATAGATAGATTTTTTGTGAGCTTATTTTGATGCAAAAAAGTTAAAAATTATGAATTAACCAAATTTTTGACCTCTTTTTTTATCAATTCTTTAACCGTAACGTACTAATAGACGCTAAATAGTATTGAAACGTTGGTGTCTGCTGTAAAATTAGCCCATACAATTCCCTTGGCGGTACTACTTTAATAGTATTTTAGCCCGTGAATACGAGTACGGTATACTTATTGACCTTATTATTTCGTTCTCTTAAAAATCAGTTTTATGAAAAAGATACTCGCGGTTATTTTCCCGGTACTGTTACCGGCAGTGGCATTTTCCGGTACCATTAAGATAGGTCTTGCCGAGGCCCTGAAAAATAAATCTATACAACTCCAGGCCTCCAGTATAAGCGGGGGCTACCAGGGTAAAACTACCCGGCTGGTCATCACCAACAACACAAAGTCTGTATTGCAGATAACTGTAGACCTGGGTATCATTCTGGAACCGGAAGATTCTGTGAGCCAGCCCATGGTATTGGCAGGAGAAGAGATGCTGGCAGTACTACCTCATGCGCAGGGTGAGGTTGCCGTGCAAACGTTTTGCGGAAACGGCCCTAAAATGTGCCCCTCCAGAGATCTTAAATTTACTTTCTCCAGGGTGGGCAGTGATACCCTGGTGCAGGTGCTGCGTTTTATCAAGACCAACGGGCTTTACGACTTCGTAGGCCAGCATGCGGTATGGGCTATAACCAACAACCATGCCCTGAGCAGTGTCTATGACCCCGACAGGGATGCCATGTCAAAAAAACTGATAGACCTTTTAGTTGCTGTTACAGGCAGACCAAAACCGGACTACTATACATTAGTGGCTAACGAACAGACACCTAATGCACCGGCTTATGTGCCAAAGGTCCTGAAAATTTACGCCCAGTTCGAGATACGCCTCGACGCGCCCAAGGTACTTACCCTCGGCATTTACGATCAGGATGGCAATATGGCGCAACCCGTCTTTGAAAACAAGCAGTTTGGGCAGCAGGGACATAGGTTCGATGTAGAATTTGAAGCAGAAAATGTACCCGCCGGCAAGTACTATATACGCCTCAAAGAAGGTGACGCTGTACTACAGGAAAAGATGGTGAACGTGGAGTAAACACTACTGCCGCATTCATTGCACTGCCCGGCTTGTCCGGGCAGTTTTTATTTATCCATTAGTTGCTATCCACTGCCTTGCGGCTCACTATATAAGACATACGCGCAGATTATGTTCAAAGTGTTTACTAATATTGCATTAATAAATTATGAACATTCGGTTACCTATATCCATTCGGTTTATATTAAGTATATATATTACAGGCCTGTTATTCTTTACAATATTCCGCGTCGCATTGATCAGCGGGTACATATTGCTTTTGCCCTCAGTAGTACTTATTGCCCTTGACATATTCAAATTGCTTTCCCGCAAAATGCTGGTTTACACCCTGGTGTTCATCGCCCTTTTGTATGTCGTTGCATTTTTTGGTTGCGCAGCAGACATCCCTTTCTTCAATACCTATAACACCCGCCTCAACTTCACCATTCTCAACTGGACGGCATCTCCCATGTTCATGATAAAGCTGATCCTGCAGGAGCCCACGTACCTGTTTTTTCTATGTCTTTTTTTCGCCCTGGCAGCATTGTTCATCTTTATGCTGGTTCGCATTTATCCCAGGTTCAGGATGTCTTTAGAGCATAAAACCACCGCGCCTTCGGCTGCAATCACAATATGTGCAGGTATTATTTTCCTCGGGCTTGAATTCCTGGGCATCAGGGGACGCATAGAAAAAAAATCACCCATAGTTGTGGGTACCGCATACTTCAGCAAGTATGATTTTGCCAACCAGGCAGGCCTCAACCCCATATTTACTTTCATGCAAAGTTGGATGGACTCCCAAAAAGAAGAAAGCCGGAAACTTTCGCTCATGGACGACAAGAAAGCTATCCGGCTGGCGCAAAGCTACCTGGACATTGACACGGCACAGGCAAACGCTGTGTATCCTTTTGCCCGCATTGTACATGGCGACTCAAGTATACCACGTTATAATGTCATCATCGTTATGATGGAAGGAATGAGCGCGTCGTTTATGCGGCGGTATGGTAATGATCTCGGCCTCACGCCAAATCTTGATTCACTGGCGCTTCATGGCGTAGCCTTCGACAATTTTTATTCCGCCGGCATACATACATTCAATGGTATCTATTCTACTATGTACAGCTTCCCGGGGCTGCTGGCAAGGCATACCATGGAGGGGGCAACTATTCCGGCTTATACCGGCATGCCATACACGGCAAGCAAGGCCGGGTACAAAACATTATACTTTACCACTCATGATGACCAGTTCGACAATGTAGGCGGTTTTGTAACAGAAAATCATATAGACACGATCATCTGCAAAAAAGATTATCCTTCGGATCAGGTTCTATCAGCGCTGGGCGTCCCTGATCATTTTATGTTCGACTTCTCTATCCCTGTGCTCAATGACGCATATAGCTCCGGCAAGAATTTCTGCGCATTCATGATGACGTCTTCAAACCATACCCCATATACAATACCGGCGGGTATACCCTTCCGTCCGGCGCATACAGAGGTAAGGGCCGGTTGCGTAGAATATGCAGACTGGTCTATCGGCCACTTTATGAAAGCGGCCTCCGCGCAGAAATGGTTCAGCAACACTATTTTTGTTTTTGTGGCCGACCATGGCGCCAAAGAAGGAATGAAATACGATGGTATGTACATTGGCTATAGCCACATACCTTTTATTATCTACGCCCCCTCACTGATCAGGCAACCCGAAGTACGGAAGTCTCCCGGCGGGCAAATAGATATTTACCCCACACTTGCCGGTCTCATGGGCCTGTCTTATACAAATAATACTATGGGTAAAGACCTGTGGCATGGCTCACGCCCGTTCATGTGCTTCAGCCAGGACGACAAGGTAGCTGTTGCTGATACGCAACAACTGTTTATCTGGTACCAGAGCGGCAGAGAGGTTATGTTCCGCTTAGGCAACAACAAGGACCAGGTTCCGCTGAAGAACAATAATACAGCAGACAGTATGCGGTCATTCGCGCTGAGTATGCTGCAGGCTACGCAATGGGCAATAGACAATCACAAGACCGGCCCCGTGAAATAAGCTTGTTACAGCGGGCTCGATATCAAACCACCACTTCCTTCCATTTACCCCTCTTGAAGTAGTACCACGCCACTAGTGCTATTACTGCCTCAGCCACCGGCACAGCAATAAATGCTCCGGTAGATCGCATATGCCACCCTAACGCAAGGCAGTACGCCAGTGGTACCTGGAAGAGCCAGAAGCCGATAAAATTGATCAGTGTTGGGGTTCGTGTATCACCGGCGCCGTTCAGCGCCTGTGTCATCACCATAGCAATACCGTAAAAGACGAAGCCGGCACCAATTATCTGCAATGCTTCGGCGCCAAATTTTATTACTGTTTCATCCTGCGAGAAAAAACTTATTATCGCCCTGGAACAAAACACGAACAGCAACATCACAAAACTCATGAATATCGCGTTGTACTTTGCGGTAAGCATCACGCTTTGCTCGGCCCGGTGCATTTGTTTGGCACCAAGATTCTGCCCTACCAGTGTTGCCGCGGCATTACTAAGGCCCCAGGCGGGCAGTATAAAGAACACCACATTGCGTATTGCTATCTGGTAGCCCGCAGACGCTGTAGTGCCGCCCGTTTCAGCAACCAGCCGCGCCAGCACTATCCAACTGCCGGAAGCTATGATAAACTGAAATGTGGCGGGCGATGCTATCTTTATGATAGACTTCACCAGCTCACCATCGTACCGGAAATGCGGCTTGCGAAATTTCACAATACCCTTTCCTTTAACCAGGTGATAGCATTGGTACAGTACGCCCGCGCTGCGGCCGGTCACCGTTGCCATTGCCGCCCCTTTCAGCCCGAAGAAGTGGATCAATACCGGGCATAGAATAATATTGGTGAGGCTGGCCAGCCAGAGGCTTTTCATTGCCATTGCAGCGTCTCCAGCGCCGCGGAATATGCCGTTGATCAGGAACAACAATATAATGGCCAGGCTGCCGCCAAACATGATCCGCGTGAAGATGGCGCCCTCTGTTACCACCTCCTTGCTTGCGCCCATCAGTTGCAATATATCTCCGGCAAACAGCATCCCTGTTACCGTAAGCAATACCGAAACAAGCAAAGCCACTATAAGCGCCTGCGCGCCCGCATGGGCTGCTCCATCGGTATTCTTTTCACCAATACGCCTTGCTACTATTGCGGTTGCGGCCGTACTCAGCCCTATAGCTATCGAATACACAATGGTGATAACCGATTCCGTAAGTCCTACAGTTGCGATCGCGTTCTGCCCCAGCTTGCCTACGAAAAACATATCCACAACGGCAAATACGCTTTCCAGGCTCAATTCCAATATCATAGGTATAGCCAGCAATACTACTGCCCGCGGTATACTGCCTTGTGTATAATCCTGCTGCTCACCGTTCAGCGATTGCCTTACAACGGAGAATATTTTTGACAACGTGCGCCTTGGGCGGCCCTGTTCCATGTTGAATAAGTATAGGTAAAAGAAACAATATTAGCTGTTTTATGGCAATGTTTCGCAAAAGCATCCGTGCCTGCCCAGCAGCGAGATCACCTCTGGTTGTATAATGTTATCGCCTGCCATTCTTAGTATGCGATCACAATCGTCCAGGTCAAAATTTATACTGCTTCCCGGAAAATGGCGCCCCAATATTGTGATCAGTTCGCTCGCCTTTGCCGCTTCGCATACGTCTGTTTTAAACACTTCGATCATGATAACAGGTATTGATGATTAATTTTTCTGAAGGTATTCTTTCAAAGACCTGCCGATAATATCTGTCCATCCCATGGCGAAGTTTTTTCTTGCCAGGTCAGGATTGGATACAGGGAATGTATCCAATCCTGCATGCGTCAGTACCAGTCTTGTGCCGGCCCCTTCTTCAAACAATTCGAAGGTCACAAATGAATTTCCCTCGTATCCTTCATATCGCCAGCTATACGTGATCTTGCTGCCCGGCACTACTTCCGTCACCCTGCATTTATGCAGGTACTTAACGCCATCGTCAGGCCCTCCGGTAAATTCAAACTCAAACCCGATCTCAGCCCTGAAGTCGGGCAGATCAAAATACCATTGCCTCATTTCATCTTTATCGGTAATGGCACTCCACACTTTTGATACAGGCACATCAAAAGTGCGTTCTATAATAAATGGTTCATTGCTCATGGTCTTTGCGCGTTTATTCTTTTATGGAAATAGATATATGATACCACGCCCGGCGCTATCCACAACACCATCAAAAACATCCCGGCATTGGCCATACCCGCCGCGATAAGAGAAAATATTGCTCCGAAAAGATCAAATGCAAGCCCCGCGTAAGCCCATTCTTTTAGCCTTGGCGATATGGGCAGCAACAGCGCAATACAGCCGGCTATCTTCATAATGCCGATAAATGGGGTAAAATACTTCGGGTACCCCAATTGCGCCATAAACTTCGCCGCATCTGGTACGTTCATTGCGTCTGGTATCGCTGAAAAAATCATCAGCGCCGCAAACAAACCGGTTGCTATCCAGTAGATCATGTTTATCTTCTTCATAGGTATTTTGTTTTTTATTGTTTAGAAATGTATTCGTTTAGCTTATCCAGGCTCTGTGTCCATCCTTCATTCATGCCATCTGCGGCAAACGATAGCTCTGGCGAAAGCTGTTTCAGCTCAGCATGCACGGTAAGCTTTGTTTTGCCGTCCACATCTTCAAATGTTATCGTATTCAATGCCTCAAGGCCATAATTCCCATCCTCGTCTTCAAATGCCGTGGATATAAATACCAGCCGCTCCGGGGGTACCACCTCAACAAATTCGCCGCCCATCCAATGATTCGGAAAATCCGGATGCTCCATATGTATCCTTATTTTGCCGCCTGGCCTTACATCCAGCTCACATGTAGGCGCGCTGAACCCTCTAGGCCCCCACCACTGCGCCAGCTGTTCCGGCACGATCCATGCCTTGAACACCAGCTCACGGGGCGCGTTAAAAATACGTGAGATCGTTATCTCTCTTATTTGCTCTGCCATTATTATATGTTTACCATTGTTAACAAATGTTCTTCAAGAGCATCAAATGTACCTTTGAATCCTTGCTGCATACTACCCATCATGCCTGTAAACATTGCAAGTTGTTCAGCAGTTGCATTCAGTGGCCCGCCTCTGAGGATAAGCTTTGTTTTTCCATCACGCTCTGTCAGCGTGAGTTCATTCAGTATTTCTAAAGGCCATCCTCGCATCCATGGGTTTTCGGTAGTATTCCCGTCTGCGTCCGAAAAAGAGTTCACAAATATTATGCGTTCCGGCGCCACAATTTCACGGTAAATGAATTTCCCCCACATCTCTTTACCATCCGGCGCTGTCATTGAATAATGAAATATGCCGCCGGGAACGAGGTCCATCTTTTTTACGTTTAGCTTAAAGCCGGTCGGGCCCCACCACTGCGCAAGATGCTCTTCACTGGTCCATGCTTTAAATACAAGCTCACGCGGTGCGTTGAACGTACGCTCTATAACTAATTGTTCGGTCTGCATTTTTACTTTTTTATAAGTTTATAATTAATCTTCTTTTGCGGCGCAGTTAAACATCCAGTTTACGCCAAACTTATCAGTACATTGCCCAAAGAGTGCACCCCAAAACATATCCTGCAGATCCATTATGACCTTGCCACCATCAGACAACGCGTCAAAAAGGCGTTTTGTTTCTTTGCGGGTGTCAGGTTCCAGGTGTAGGTGCATATTGTTGCCATAATTCAGCGTAAAACCCATGGATGCCGGGGCGTCGGTAGCCATTATTATATGACCCCCTACTATAGGAAGCTCCACGTGAATGATAAGCTTCTTGTCTGCGTCAGACAGGGGTGGCTGCCCTTCATGCGCCGGTATATCCCCAAAACGCTGCATTCCACCAACGAATTCAGTTTTGAAAACTGACTTGTAAAAATTAAATGCTTCTTCCGTATTGCCGGGAAAATTGAGATATGTGCTTGTCCTTGCCATATTGTTTGGTTTTAGTTGGTTATGTAACGTTAATTGTGTTTCAAGGTACCTTGTCAGCTTCTCAACATTCTGCCTTAATCCCTCGTCTGCCTTGAACGTTTTTACTACCTGTATGAATTCCTCTTTGGTTTCAAACAGCATATGCCAGTCGAGTTGTGTCTTATTGCCATCACTTTTAAAAGTGATGGTAGCCGTAAATTTGGGCGCTGACACATGCTCATACACTATCTTTTCATGCTTTGCCACCTCTGTAAACAGGCTCTTGTTTTTATAGTCGGTACCATCAGGGCCATGCATTACCAGGTCCCAGTCGCCACCCGGGCGAATATCCATTTTTGATATGGTATTGGTAAAGCCGTTTGGGCCCCACCAGTTTTTTATATGTTCAGGGTTTGTCCATACCTCCCACACCAGTTCCACAGGTGCGTTCAGTAATCTTGATATGCGTATTTCGCGATCGGCAGTGTTATTTTCCCGGTTGTTCATGTTGTTTATTATTTTGAAGTTTTTCTAAATACAATTCCAATGAATCCAATTTGCTTTCCCAGAACTGGCGGTACTGCTCCACCCATTCAGAGACCGCATTCAGTTTTTCCAGCCGTGCCTCGCAATACCTTTCACGGCCTTTTTGTTTCATGTCTATCAGCCCGCATTCTATAAGTATCTTCATATGCTTATAGATAGCTGCCCTGCTCACGTCAAAGTTTTCAGCAACAGTATTTACATTCAGCGGCTTAAAGGCTACCATGTTTAATATCTCTCGTCTCGTTGGGTCGGCTATTGCCTGAAACACATCTCTTCTCATAAATGAAACCTTTTGGTTGCAAATTTATATGAAACCTTTTGGTTTCTCAAAATTTTTTACAATAAATTTTAATTATTATTGATAATCAACTTTTTAGATGATGATTTTAAATACAAAGTGGGATTTCAACCCACAACCCACACTTAGAAAGAGGCTTGCCCTGCTTTTACGAAGTTGACAACAACTGTTCACGCCTCAGCATAAAAATCTAACGATCAAATAAGTATCTGCGCTAGTTCACAACCGACTGTTTATTGTACTTGTTGCGATATTCTACAGGTGTAAGTCCGGTAATTTTTTTGAAAATGACCCTGAAAGCCTTCGTATCGGTATAGCCTACATCCATCATTACTTCGTTTATGTTCTTACGGCTGTTCTCGAAGCTGCGTTTGGCAGCCTCTATTTTTATACGGTGTATGTACTCAAGCACGGTATTGTTTGTCGCTTGTTTGAACCGCCGTTCAAAACTACGCCTGCCTACGGCCACTATGTCCGCAAGCTCGTCCACAGATATTTTTTCACCAATGTTCTTTTCTATATGGTCCTGCGCTACCCTTATAGCTGAGTCTGCATGGTTCTTCTGCCCTTTGAACATCGCAAACGCACTTTGGCTGTCCCGGTCTATATCCACGGCAAAATATTTAGACGCAAGTATGGCTGTCTGCCGGTCTGTATACTTTTCTACAAGGTGCAGCAGCAGGTTCCAGTAAGAGTTGGCGCCACCGCTCGAATATATCCGGTTTTCCTCAGTGATCACGCTGCCATCAATAACCTCCACCTCTGGGAATAATTCCCTGAATTCATTCTGAAAACCCCAGTGCGTGGAACATTTCTTACCATTCAGCAACCCGGTAGACGCAAGCAGGAACGCGCCCACGCAGAGCGAGGCTACCTCCGCGCCCCCGGCATATTGCTCCCTGATCCAGGGTATAAATACTTTGTTCTTTGCAATGCCCGCCTGCATATCACCAAACAAGGCCGGTATCAGCACGAGGTCTGTCTGCGTCACATCTTTCAGTTGGCTGTCGGTATGCACAGAATACATGCCGTCATTGATCCTCACTTCTTTTTTTGCACCCACAAGCTGCACATTGAATAAAGGTGCTTTGCCGTTCACCGCCAGAAATTGGTTCACCGCGCTGAACAGGTACTGCGGGTCTGCGATGGCCTGCATTACCGAAGATTCAAGAACAAGTATGCTTACGTTTTTCATGGCTTCAAAGATATAGGTTGAATATCACCAAAAATACGATTTGTCGCAAATAGCCCCAAAATTGACGTATTACGCAGTCCCGACTATAGTCGCAAAACACCCTTTTATTGTCATACATGGGTATCACGTCTTGTATTTTTTCGCCGCATCTTTGCATCGTCAATCCGAAACAAACAAAAACACAGCATATGGAAAACACAAGAACACAGATTACAGTAAGCACAACGGTAAATGCACCGGTAGCCAAAGTATGGCAGTGCTGGACAACCCCCGCGGATATTATGGTGTGGAACACCGCATCACCCGACTGGCATACTACGTATGCAGAGAATGACTTGCAGGTAGGCGGCAAATTCATATCCACCATGGCGGCAAAAGATGGCAGCTTCAGCTTCGACTTTGGCGGCATCTACGATGCCGTAACCGAACATGCACTCATAGCCTATACCATGGGCGACGGCAGGAAGGCCACTACAACCTTTCAGGCAAATGGTGACAGCACCCTTGTAACAACGGTGTTTGATGCCGAAAACGAAAACCCCGTAGAGATGCAACGCGGCGGCTGGCAGGCAATAATGGACAACTTCAAACAATACACTGAAAACAATTAACCACGTAAAAAAAAACACAATGGCTATTCAAAAAATAACACCATTCTTATGGTACGACAATAACGCTGCTGAGGCTGCTGCATTTTATTGCACTGTTTTTAAAAACTCGCGCGTTACACAATCAAACCCTATGGTTACTTCCTTCGAGCTGGAAGGGATGAACATCCTCGCGCTCAATGGCGGCCCTATGTTTAAGCTTACCGAAGCTTTTTCATTTGTTATCAGTTGCAACGACCAGGAAGAGATCGACTATTATTGGAACACCCTTACCGCCGATGGTGGACAGGAAAGCATGTGCGGCTGGTGCAAAGATAAGTTCGGCCTCTCGTGGCAGGTTGTGCCCTTTAACATGGGGCAATTAATGTCAGATCCTGAAAAAGGCCAGCGCGTAATGGCTGAATTAATGAAAATGAAGAAACTGGACCTGAAAAAATTGACCGAAGCTTAATAAACAACGATGACAGTCATCAACTCATACCTTACCTTTAACGGCAACTGCCGCGACGCAATGACATTCTATAAAGAATGCCTGGGCGGCCAGCTAACCATGCAGACAATAGGTGAATCACCGCTGTCTGAAAAAATGCCGCAGCGAATGAAAGATTGTATCCTGCATGCCACCCTGTCAAACGGCCCCTTGGTACTGATGGGATCTGATATGGTACCGGACTCCGGCCTTATGAAAGGAAACTCAGTATCCCTGGCGCTGCGATGCGCCAGTGAAGACGAAATAAGGAGCCGGTATGCCGCACTGGCCGAAGGAGGGCAGGCCACACACCCCATCGAGACCACCTTTTGGGGCGCGCTGCTTGGCGGCCTCACCGATAAGTATGGCAATCACTGGCTACTTAACTACGAAAAAAAACAATAAATTCACAGTAAACGCAAACACTATGATCATCCTTATTATCATTGGCTGCATTATAGCACTTTTCATACTTGTAGCCCTTGTCACAAACAGGCAAATGAACATCGAGCGATCTGTGGTCATCAACAAACCCGCCGATGAAGTCTTTGAGTACATACGCCATGTTAAAAATCATGACACTTTCAACGTTTGGACCATGCTGGACCCTGACATGAAGAAAACATATACAGGCACAGACGGGCAGGTAGGTTTTATATATGCCTGGGACAGCGCTAACAACAAAAATGTAGGTGCGGGCGAACAGGAAATAAAGAAAATAACTCCCGGGCACGAAATTGAATTTGAATTGCGGTTTATAAGGCCAATGCAAAATGTAGCCTCGGCCAAAATGACTACTGCCCCTGCCGGGCCCGGCCAAACTAAGATGCAATGGGGATTTTATGGCAAAATGAAATTCCCGATGAATGCGATGAAACCAATAATGGAAAAAATGCTGGGCAGGGACCTGCAGAAAGGTGTTGACAACCTGAAGGCGGTAATGGAAAAATAAATACCATCTGAATAATATAGTTATGTCGTTCCAGGCGTATATAGACAACATTGCCGCAAAAACGGGCAAGACCCCTTCCGACTTCAGGAAGATAGCCGTAAAGAAAGGTTTTATAAAGAACGGAGAAATAGCGGTTAAAGCCGGAGAAATAGTAGCATGGCTAAAGGAAGATTTCGAACTCGGTCACGGCCATGCCATGGCTATATACGCCACCTTTAAGGGCAAAACAGTATAAGACAAATATGGGAAACTCCGTTTTTAACTTCATTACTGCCAATGGCCTCTTTTGCGGCCCGGTATTACTATCATTCAAACCCGCATAAATTAATCCCACAAATACAACTAACCATGGCACGATACAGCAATGCAGAAAACATCGACGCATACATTAACGAATTTCCGGACGAGGCGAAGCTGCGCCTTGAGCACATGCGCGCTATCATCCGCAAAGCGGCCCCTTCTGCAAATGAAGTGATCAGCTACGGAATGCCTGCATACAAGGTAAACGGCGTGCTGGTATACTTTGCGGGCTATAAACAGCACATCGGCTTCTATCCTACGGGCTCCGGCATTGCCGCCTTTAAGCAGGATATAACCAGGTATAAAAACTCCAAGGGCGCTGTGCAATTTCCACTTGATAAACCACTGCCTGTTACGCTCATAACCAAAATGGTAAAATTCAGGCTGAAGGAAGATGCCGAAAAAGCACGCCTGAAAGCCGCCGCGAAAGCGCTAAAGAAAAAGTAACCCCCATGAAAACGATGGTAGAAGTATTCAAAACAAATATCACCAGTAGCCATATAGCTGATCTTTTGACAATTGAGCTGCAACGCCTGTTTCCGCTCAGCGCCGTCAATTTCGACCTCGATGACTGCGACAATATCCTGCGGGTAGAAGGCGACAACATTCGCCCTGCCCATATTATCGCACACCTTCAGCAAAGAGGACATGCCTGTGAGGTGCTGTTATAAGTAAATCCACATAAATTCCACTACATTTATTGTTCTAAAAAAACAATACGATGCGTCATATCCATACCGGCACTTTATTCTGCACCTTGGTAATTGTATTCGGGAATTGCTCACAACCCGTGGCCGAAAACAGGGACACCTTTAATAAAGACAGCCTTATGGCGCACATCCGGGTGTTATCATCCGACTCCTTCATGGGCCGCAGGCCGTTCACTATTGGCGAGGAGCGTACAGTAGCCTATATGAGCAGCTCCTTTGCCCGTCTTGGATTGGAGCCCGCCAATGGCAATAGCTATATCCAGGATGTACCATTAGTTGATATAACAGTAAATGCAGACCCTGTGATGAAAGTTCAGGGTGCCAAAAACGCCTTTGAGCTTAAAAACATAGACGATTATGTACTGGCCACAGAGCGCACCGACTCTGCCTTGTCGCTCAGCAACGATGAGGTGGTATTCGTGGGCTATGGCGTGGTGGCGCCGGAGTATGACTGGAACGACTATGCAGGCATTGATGTAAAAGGCAAAGTAGTACTCGTACTGGTCAACGACCCCGGATTTAACGCGGGCGATACTACTATCTTCAAGGGGCGCACCATGACCTACTATGGCCGGTGGACTTACAAATACGAAGAAGCAGCGCGGCAGGGTGCAAAAGCCTGCCTCATAATACATAATACAAAGGCGGCGTCCTACCCCTTCAGCGTGGTGCAAAACTCATGGGGCAAATCCAACCTGTACCTCGACACGCGTGGCAATACAGATTACCACTGCGCGCTCAATGGCTGGCTCACCGGCGATGCTGCCGGGAAACTGCTGGCCGCGGCAGGTAAAGACACCACTATGCTGGCCCTCGCCGACAAAAAAGGGTTTAAAGCCGTGCCGCTGAATGTTAAATTGTCCACTCACGTAACGGTGAGTACTGTCTACAACAAGTCAAAAAATGTAATAGCCAAAATAACCGGCTCCAAACACCCTGATGAATACATCATATACACGGCTCACTGGGATCATCTTGGTGTAGGCAAGCCCGATAGCACCGGCGATACCATATACAATGGCGCCATAGACAACGCCAGTGGGTCGGCAGCGCTGCTGGAAATGGCACGCGCCTTCAGGAGCCGTAAAATACCACCCGAGCGTACCGTTATCTTCCTTTCCGTCACTTCGGAGGAGCAAGGCTTATTGGGTTCCAAATACTATTCAGAGCATCCTATCTATCCGCTGGCGAATACACTTGCCGAGATCAACATGGACGGCGTCAATGCCCATGGGAAAAGTAAGGATGTTACCATCACAGGGCAGGGTCAGTCAGACCTCGAAGATTATTTTGTTGAGGCTGCCAAACAACAGGGCCGCTACCTCGCGCCCGAATCCCGACCCGAGGCAGGAGGCTATTTCCGCTCCGATCATTTTAACTTCGCGAAACATGGTGTGCCCGCCCTTGATGCCGGTGGCGGCACAGATATGGAGCAGGGCGGAAAGAAAGAAGGCGAGCGGCTCCGTGATGAATATACAGATAAGCACTATCACCAGCCATCAGATCAGTATGACCCCACATGGACTTTTGAAGGCGGCCTCAACGACCTGCGCCTCCTGTTCAATGTAGGCAAGCGCATCGCCTACGGCACCGAACATCCCGAATGGAAAGATGGTTCAGAATTTAAGGCGCTGAGAAAAAAGTAACTCATACTACCTGAACCGTGCGTTCAGGGTGATCACATCTGAGTACAGGCCTGTATTCTGAATATAGTGTCCGTACCTGATCTCCAGCATCGAAAAATGGGTTATACCCAGTATCCCCTTAGCCGGTGAGTACCTCATTCCCACACCGAAGAAATGGCTGTTAAAAGCAGACAGGTCATAGTCGCTGGTATAGAATGCTTCTGCCGGCACATGCTCTTTATATGCAGCGAAATAGCTGGCAGCGTTCTGTATATAGTACCGGTAGAATGGGCTCACGGAGATAAACGGGTTTATCTTCACCGGCGTTTCAAGACTCAGCGTATGTGCCGTTATACCCCAGCTATCTGCGTAAAATCTGTAGAAAAACCGAAAGATGGTCCTGTCACCAAAAAAATAAGATGCCCTTAGCCCTATCGGCAGCTTGAAACGCTGATCCGGCAGAGTCTCCGGTCGTTCCGAATTGTCTTTGAAATAAACTCTTTGAAACCTCGTAGCCAGCACACCTTGCTGGTACGTGGCATCTGTGAGCACGGCGCACTGCAACCTCCGGTTGATGATCCTTGACAACGTAAACGAGGCGGTGTACGAGTTCCGCGCCTTTTGATCGCCGTTACCGTACTTCCATCTCAGCTCTATGGGGTATATCATATACATGAAGTCAAAGTAACCTTGTAGCTTTAGTGTAGCCTCAGTGTTTTTGTCTTTCGATACCTTGGTGATATTGCCACCTACACCGTACGATTGATAATCAGACTCTATCGAGTATCCTATATTGCCTCCGGCTGTCAGGTCGTTGGCCTGGTTCGTCCGGCTGTAAGCCACACTAGGGTAGAATCTCCCGTCTGCTGATGAGGCCGACGAAATCGTACTCGGATCTATCTTATCAGAGGAAGCTGATGAATAGTGGTCAAAACCTACTTCTGCTGTAAGATTGTGCTGCCTGCCTTTCTTGTCTGTTTTCAACATTTTTACTTCCACCGAATTGACAAGGTCGGTGAGTTTCTCTGTGCCTATTCCCCCTGTTACCGCCGAATTGTCGCCATCCTGGTTATAATAACCCGTCACAAAATTTACCTCATCCACCCTCAGCTTTCGTTCTTTGTACACAGCACTGTCATTCTGCGAGAACGCGGATAATACCTGGAAAAAAAGAGCGAGAACGGACAGTGATATCTTCTTCATATGATCTTAATTGCAGCCGCAGCCTCCTCCTGTTTTACCATTCGTAGCCCCTGAAGCGCCCTCCCTGTAGGACATAAAACTGCTTTCCAGCTTTTCCGCCCGCCGTGCCGAAAGCTCCATTTCCGCGTCATTCAGGTATTGTTTCTGGTAAGGCTTCACAGAAACACACGACTGCGTAACGGTTGCCAATACCAGCGAGGTCATTAGCACATACCATGTCCTGATCTTTTTCATTATGCGGTAAGTTTTATGTTATCGGAAGTATATAGTTTGTCGTTGTCATCAATAATGATACAAGCTATCCCTTTCATCTGGTTAATGAGATACAGCGCCGGCCTTATGCCCATAATGGTGATCGGTGTTGCCATAGCGTCTGCTATTTCAGCATCAGGGCATATAACAGACACACTCTTTATTCCTGTCACAGGGAATCCTGTTTTAGGGTCAATTGTATGAGAATATTTCCGCCCGTTAATGACCGCGAATTTTTCATAGCTGCCCGAGGTGGCTATCGCCAGATCAGATATCCTCAGCATTGAGAATGGTTTCCCTGCGCTGTTAGGGTCGGCTATGCCTATTGTCCACGGCCTGCCATCCGGCTGGCAGCCCCATGTGGTAAGGTCGCCCGATGCATTTACTATCCCACTTCTTACACCACATTTTTTCAACAGCTTTTTTGCTTGTTCAGCCGCATATCCTTTCCCTATGCCCCCAAACCCTATCCGCATACCCTTTTCTTTCAGGAATACACTTTGGCGAACAGGATCAAGCACAATATTTTTATAGTTGATAAGCCGCACCGCTTTCCTGGCGGTATCCTTATCGGGCAGAGCGGTCATATGCGTATCAAAGTTCCAGAACCTTTTATCTACCGATCCGTATGTAATATCAAATGCCCCCTGTGTCAGATCAGATATTTTAACTGACCGCTCCACAAGGTCATATACTTCTTTATCTACTGTCACTGGCCTCGCGCCGGCATGTTTATTGATGAGATTGGTCTGGCTGTCTTCCCTGAAGGTAGTCAGCAGGCTTTCTATTCTGCTTATTTCGTTTACCGCCAGGTCTGTATAGTCATTAGCTTGCGCGGCATCGTCCGCTACAACGGTGATCTCAAACTGGTTCCCCATCAGGCGCATGCGGCGCTTGTATGCCTGTTGGCTTGTTACATCCTGTTCAGTAGTTACCGGCATATAACTTGATTTGCTCCACCATGGCCTCAGGTTTTTCACCATTATATCCGTCCCATATTTTTAACACCTTGCCTTCGGCATCGAGCAGCAGCGTGTACGGAAAATGTCCTTCCTTGTTATATTGCTCAGCCAGCGCCTCATTTTGCCTGGCTATCTCATTGGCCGGCATATGTTTTTTCTCCCTGGGGAAGTCGGCGTCCACCAATTCCAGGTGTTTTTCGGCATATACACTGAAACTGCTCTTTGAAAATACCTCATTGTCCATCTTGATACATGGCACGCACCAGTCAGATCCCGTGAACCTGAGCAATATGAGCTTATGCTCCCTCCTGGCGTCAGATTTCGCCCGGTCAAAGTCAGCACCCCAACCGGCCGACATCAGCACTAAAGAAAATCCGGTAAATAATATTAAAAACGTCAGGCGCATACAAGCACCATTTACCCGGTGCACAACTGCTAATATAGAAAGATTTCTACAAAGAATTGTCGAACCCGCACAGGTTTTGAAAATTCTGCCATGCTCAAAACATACGGGGATGTCTGCGGGTCATTGCCGGAAAAGCCCCCCCCATGACCTACCGGGTTGGGGCTCATAGAAACAGACCTGTTGCGTCTCTTGTCATTGACACCGGTGGCTATTTTATTGATGAGTATGTTCATCAGGTTGCGCGCTTTGTAGGTAGCAATACAATCCTGGTTGATCAGCACGGCTGCTCAGCAACGGTAATGAACCCGTTGCTGTTATAGCATACCAATGTGACTTTACAGATATCCATAGCTTTAGCAAAGCATTCAGGAAGGCCTTTGGCTACCCTCCGGGTTCCGAACGGCTCGTGCGCAGGTAATATCCGTGCCCTTATCACCTACATATATCAACGTCTTAAGCATATTATATTTTGCAAATTATTTTTTATCATTTTCCCCACACATTGATTATCAGCAGGCATATGCATATTTCATTATGAATGCATGCTGTAATACTGTGCATATTCCATTACAGGCTTTCTATATGCGCACTTAACCTTTTTCTTTTATGGTGCATTGTATAATTTTATACGCAACCACACTCCCCAAACCATTGAATTTTTTCAAGAGCACTATTTGATGAAACTAGCCCATTTGATCCTTTGCCATAAAAATCCGGAACAGGTAAAAAGGCTGGTAAGTTCTTTGCTGCATCCGCAGGCGCATATCTATATCCATGTAGACAATAAGGTACCCATTGCCCCCTTCCTGCCTGTCACCGATATGCCAAATGTCTTCATGGTCGGGGCCAGGGTCAATGTTTATTGGGGTGGCTATAGCATAGTGCAGGCTACCCTCAATGGCTTCAGGCAGATCCTCGACTCTGGTATAAAATACGACTATATAAACCTGCTCAGCGGGCAGGATTACCCCCTTAAGCCACCGGCAGAAATACACAAATTTCTGTCCGACAATCCGGGGCGGCTGTTCGTCAATGTGTTCCCGGAATGGAACAGGGATGCTGAGCACGAACACCGCCTGAAACAATACTATTTCGCGTCGATCAATATCCGGGGAAAGTATACTGCCGAACGTATCGCACGTCTCGTAAAGCCCAGGAAGTTTCCCGGTGACTTTGTGCCCATGGGGCGCTCGCAGTGGTATACAATACCGTCAGATTGTGCCGCCTATATTGTAAAGTTTCTAGAAAAAAACAGGCATATCGTAAAGTTGTTTAAATACATGTGGGCACCGGATGAACTGATATTCCAGTCTGTCATGTACAACTCTCACCATCGCAAGGCGATCACTAACGACAATATGCGCTACGTAGATTGGAGTGAACGAAAAGCCAGCCCGAAAATATTGACCATGAACGATGCCACACCGCTCACACATAGCGGCAACCTGTTCGCCCGTAAGTTCGACATCAATACAGACAGCGACATATTAGACCACTTGGACAACTTCATGGCGGCACAATAACTATCTTAGCAATATGAACAGCGAGCCAAACTGGGAATGGGAAATATCCACAAACCATAAATGGTACCGGCTGGGCCTGCGCCAACTCGTTCATTACAAAGACCTTATCATCAGTTTTTACCGGCGCGAGCTCCTCTCTGCCTACCACCAGACCATCATCGGTGTGTCGTGGATCGTGCTGCAGCCACTGCTCACCACGCTGTTCTACTTCATTGTTTTTAACAAGATCGTAAAAGTATCTACAGATAATACTCCACCTGTATTCTTCTATATGTCCGGCAGTATATTATGGGCTTTCTTCTCAGATTGCCTCGCCGGCGCTATGTATTCTTTTCTGCACAATGCCCATATCTATAATAAGGTCTACTTCCCCCGCCTTGTAGTGCCTTTCAGTATGGCGCTGAATCATACTGTTCGTTTTGGCATACAGTTCGCCCTCTTCCTGGTAGCGTATATCATATTCATGGCAGCATCCGGCCACCTATGGTTCAGCTGGTCTGTACTGCTGGCCCCATTGCTCTTCCTGCAGATAGCTGCCTTTGCCATGGGCATAGGGCTCATTGCAAGTGTGTATATCGCCCGCTATCGCGATGTTGAGCATATCATGACTTTCATGCTCCGCCTGTTCATGTTCGTCACTCCTGTGTTTTACCCGGCATCCATTGTGCCGGCACAATACAAAATACTCTTTTGGCTAAATCCCATCACACCCGTTATCGAATCATTCAGGACCATATTCTTTCACAGCGGCATCATACACACCACATATCTTGCAGCTAGTGCTTTCAGCTCGGCATTGGTACTATTTGCGGGGCTGGTGCTGTTCAGGCAGAAAGAAATAAAAGTCATGGATACAATATAGAAGCTATGCCCGGACCGGTGATCAAGGCGGAAAACGTATCAAAAAAGTACAGGCTTGGCATCCTCAACTCCGGATCGCTGAAACAGGATATCTATGCGGCGCTTCGCCGGAAGAAGGCACAGCACAACGACACACCCGCGCCATCCAATGAATTGTGGGCATTGCGAGACATCAATTTCACTATCAGCGAGGGCGAGGCCGTGGGCTTCATTGGCCGCAACGGGGCCGGAAAATCTACCCTTATGAAGATACTGTCACGGGTCACACAACCCACCACGGGCAGTATCAAAGGCATAGGCCGCCTCGCCAGCCTGCTCGAGGTAGGCACCGGCTTTCATCCGGAGCTCACAGGCAGGGAAAACATTTTCCTCAACGGCCACATCCTCGGCATGAAGAAGAAAGAGATTCTCCGTAAGTTCGATGAGATCATCGATTTCTCTGGTATAGAACGCTTCATTGACACTCCGGTAAAACGGTATTCAAGCGGTATGTACGTGCGTCTTGCATTTTCGGTTGCCGCACATCTCGATCACGATATCCTCATTGTAGACGAAGCCCTTGCCGTAGGCGATGCCGATTTCCAGGCACGGTGCCTCCAGAAAATGCACAACGTTACCCGTCAGCAAAACAAGACCGTGCTTTTTGTCAGCCACAACATGGCAGCCATCCGCGACCTGTGCGGCAGGCTCATGTGCTTATACGATGGCTATATTATAGACGACGGCGCTCCCGCAAAAGTAATTGGCAATTACCTGCAGCGGGAGAAGATGCAATACCTGGCCCAGCAGTTCAGCGACCCGCTCAGCGCCCCCGGCAACGACCATGTGCGTATAAAGTCTGTGGCGGCAACCCCTGTTGGCGGCAGCGCCATGAACACCGGCACACCGCTGAGCATATCATTTGAATACTGGCAGTACAAAGAAGCCGGAAAAGAATACATGGTGGGCATACATATTTACGATTGGTCGTGGGTCTGCGTTGCCGATATGCATTCAGAGGCATACTCCGCCGGGCCCGGCCTGGTATCCGGCCAGTGCGTTATACCGGCAGGCTTCCTCAACCATGGCGTATACTATATATCCTTCGATTTTATTGAAGACCGGCAGCGGCAGGTGTGGAGTTTTGATGCCTGCCTGTCGTTTGAGGTGCAGCAGTCCGGTGATGGCTATAATAGCTGGAACGGATATGTGCGCCCCGCCATACCTGTCACCCTCAGTTTTACCGGCTCATAGCCGGGGTATATTGTACATAGTCTATGCTTGAAAGAATACCATCTTCGCCACCATATATTGCTCCCCTCCCTGCGGATGACCCCGCCAGGCCCCTGTTCTCGGTAATGATCCCTGTTTACAATTGCAGTAACTACCTCACTAAATGCCTCGTAAGTGTACTGATGCAGGATATGGGGCCAAACAAAATGCAGATAGAAGTTGTAGACGATTGCAGCACCGATGCCGATGTAGCCGCACTGGTACAAAAGGTAGGCAAAGGCCGCGTCACCTACTTCCGCAAGGAGCAGAATATGGGCAGCCTCCGCAATTTCGAGACATGCATCAACCATGCGCGGGGACACCTTGTGCACATACTCCATGGCGATGATTTTCTCAAAGACGGTTTTTACAGGGAAATAGAAAAACTGTATAAGCGCTACCCCAACGCGGGCGCCGCCTTCACAGACTATTATTACGTAGACGTGAACAGCAAAGGAATGTATGCCGATGAACGCCTGCTGCAAAAACCCGGCCTGCTCAAAGACTGGCTTTTCTATATTGCTGCAAAGCAGCGTGTGCAGCCGCCGGCAATGGTAGTACGCCGCACCACTTACGAGCAGCTCGGCGGCTTCTATGCGGTCAAGTACGGCGAGGACTGGGAAATGTGGACACGTATAGCTGCCGCTTACCCTGTTGCGCATTCTCCCAGGTACATGGCTTGTTACCGGGTACACAATAACAATATCACCGGCCGGTCACTGGCATCAGGGCAAAACATAAAAGACATCAACAAGGTAATGAGCATCATAGCCGGCTACCTGCCCCCCGAGCGCAGAAAAGAGATAATGCTCAAATCCCGGAAAAATTTCTCCGTCTACTACGCATGGATGGCCCACGCCCTCTACCACCACTATCACGATAACAAGGGAGCGCTAAAGCAGGTAAACGGGGCGCTATCCATCCACGTCAGCCCCGCTACGCTAAAGCTGGCTGCCAAGTTATACGTCAAATTGCTGATCAGGTACAGGCGGTAAGGTTTCGTTACAGTCAGTGAGCATGGGGTATACAACAAATAACATTTTTTTATACCTTACGCAGTAACTCCTCACACCACAATCACCTTTTATGAAAGCGATCACCGCAATACGGGATTTTCTGAGAGCGTATCCGTTCATGCTGCTGTTCAGCGTTGTTTTCCTGGTAGTTTTTACCAGCACGTATATTTACACTAACCAGGACCGCGCTTATTACCAACTATCGGAGGCCCGGCTCGATAACCTGGCTATTGACTCCTTCCATTTTCAAAGCTGTGTTGCCGCAGATAGCGCCAAAAGCACCGCCCGCCTGCTCAAAAGTATTATGATGCTCAAAGAACGCAAAAACAATGCCATGGCCGATGCCACATGGTATTACGAGGGTACGTTCATGTTCTCGCACATACTTGGTATTTGCTCCCTTTTGGGCACTATACTGCTCATACTCGTTATCACCAAAGGTTGGGAGGGCGTTTCCACAGACCTCAAGATCACATTTGGCGCTATCTTCATGACCTGCTCCACATGCTACTTTCTGCCCAGGCTTATGAACAACGATAAGAACTACATTAAGAACATCAACACTTATTATAACTTCTCAAAACAAATCAACTACAGCTCAAAGATCCTCTCATACCACTGCTGCTGTGATAATTCACGCAATTCAGATAGCATCCTCACTGCTGCCGCCGATAGCAATTTTAACGTCATCAATAACAACATTACCATGTATTATGATATTGATGCCAACGAGGCCACAAAGTATTTCGACGAATTCAAGTCAAACAAAGCATTTAAGAAATAGCAGCCCTTCGGCCATATACTCACCTGCCGCTGCCATCTGGCAAAGATCTCAAAGCAGTTTGGTCCTATTCACCTACTTTTGCGCCAACCATGTAATATGGCAGACACTGACAGTTATTTTATCATCAATAAGCCATACAACATGGTGTCCCAGTTTATCAGTTCACACAAAGTGCGGCTGCTGGGCGATCTCGGTTTCGATTTCCCCGAGGGCATACATGCTATAGGCAGGCTCGACAATCATTCTGAAGGCCTGCTGATACTCACCACCAATAAAAAAGTGACCCGGCTTCTGTTCCAGGGCGAAACACCCCACAAGCGCACCTACCTGGTAAAAGTACGGCAGGTAGTAACCCCCGACAGCCTGCTGCGGCTACAGACCGGCGTTACCATCCGCGTGGCCGGTGGTGCTTACTACACCACGCCTCCATGCGAGGTAGCCATTGTAGATATGCCCCCCGGTCTCTTTCAGCTCAGGCGCGAATCAAAAGATTACGCCCCCTTTACATGGCTCACCATCACTTTATACGAGGGCAAGTTTCACCAGGTCCGCAAAATGACGGAGGCCGTTGGCCACCGCTGCAAGCGCCTCATTCGTGTATCCATAGAAGACCTCGAACTCGGCGACCTGCCGGCCGGCGCCGTAAAAGAAATTGCGGAAGAAGACTTTTTCCGCTTGTTAAATATAAAGAACTGGCAAAACTGATGCCACTTATTGCCGCAGCAGTGAGTCGATCAGGTTAAAAAAAGCCGGGCTATTGTACTTCGCTCCTCCCTGCTTCAGAAACACGATCTTGCCTTGCTTATCTATAACGGCAGTTGTAGGCAGCTCACCTTTAAACAGCGCCTGCGGCACTACACCTGCCGGTGCATATACAGCCAGGCCCAGTCCTTTTTTACTGAAGTAGGCCGCATCCCCTTTAAAATTACGGTCCAGGTCCACCGGCAGCACATAAAAGTCGGTATCGTGCCTGTAGTGGCTGCGCAGCTTATCTATAGTGGGCAGTTCCGTCTTGCATGGCACGCATGTCAGCGACCAGAAGTTTACAAACACCACCTTATTCCTTAGCCCGGTCACATTCATCTGCATGCCCCGTGCGTCCGTTATCACAAACGGTTGATCTGCTTTAACGGTATCACCCTCAGCCACCCACGCGGCCGAGTGTGCCAATGGCATACTAATAAACACTACCGCAAACAGCAGCACCCACACGTTGGGAATCCGGCATTTTTTTATCCGCTTTGGCATCCGGCACAAAGGTAACCAAACATAAACGCACGCAGGTATTTATGAATGAGAGCGCGGCACATTTACTCCACCGCTGTAAAAACCCCGTTTGTGATCGTTGTACCATCGGCCAGTATAAACGAAAATGTGCCCGAGATAGCCGTCTTCGACGATGAATTTATGGTAATGGTGCCCGATTGGGCAAGCGTCCCCGAATTAATTGTAGAGTCCATTGACGCAAAAACTAACAGGCTGGAATCATTTACAATTGTGTAGGTGCCGGTAGATCCGGTCACAAAATTTGCTATAGAAAAGGAGATGTCAGGCGGGTCGTAATTACTACCTGTAAATCCCACAATATTTAATCCTTTTATCGTCCCCGATGCGGCAATAAAAGATCCTATAGCACAATGGCTGCTGCTAAAAGGCTGGCCATTAACAGTAGCGGTCATTGTGCCATGCGAAACGCCGCCACTTTTATGGCAGCCACAAATAGCGAAGAGGACAAAAACAGCCGCTGTTATAGAAAGTAGGATATGCTTCATAAGTTTTCCGGTTCAAGGTACAGATTTCTTCAATACAGGACAGCAGGGATAGCAAAATTTAAGTCCCTATTCCCCACTGTAGGCATGCCAGTTACACTAATGCCCTCATTTAGTCACCCCCATCAGCATTGCACATCTTAGCATATTGTTAATCTGATATATTCCATACTTTTGCATCTAAAACCAAAAGATATGAAAAAAGCGATCCTTGTTTCCGTTTATATCTTCTTAGTGGTCAATGCATTTTCGCAGGTAACCGAAAACGTCAACTTTGATAATTACGTCTCTTCAACAAACTGCGACCTTACCAATCATTTTTACCCCTATTCGGGCAGCTCAACTTATTTACTCACGCAGCTTACAGATAGCGGCATCACAGGCGGCTGTATCAAAACCACGCTTTCCCAAACCCCGGCCAGCAATACTGCCTACTGCTCAAAATATACTAACTCCGTGGGTCACACTGATATCACCAGCCTTTGCTTTTTTTGGGACACTACGCTGGTAAACCCGTCTACCTTCGACTATGGCGTCGCTATCTGGACATTTCCCAAATCTGACGCGTCACACGATATCCACGTCTCTGTTTCTAAGAATATTGGTTTTGAAATACGTGCCAACGGCACTCCCCAAACCAGCGGCATTTCCGGGCTCATCCAGCGCCACTGGCATAAGTTAGTGTTCGGCACCGATATTGTCGGCGGTTCTTTCGGAGACTCCATCACCGCCTGGGCGCGGGTTTACGACCTGGACACGGCAGGTACCGGTACAGCTATTCAGGTAGCCTCGGTTACCATGGGACTGCATGATATCACCTACGCCACAGATACCGCAGTTACAGTCACCATGCAAGGGAGCAGATGGGGCGGAGTGGCCTTCCTCGACAGTTTTTCCTTCAGCGGTTACAAAAGTGCCGATAGCTGCATTGTTCCGGTAGACCACACAGGCGTAAGTACTGTTACAAATGCGGCAGGCGGCGCCGGCATTTTCCCAAACCCCGTTTCCGGCACAGCAACCATCAGCTACCTGCTGCCGGCCGGCATTGCCGAAGGTGCCATTATCATCCGCAACACCAGTGGTCAGGCAGTAGCTACATACCCTGTGGATAATAGGTCTGCCACGCTGCAACTAAACAACATCAACCTTCCCTCCGGAGTGTATTATTATTACTTACAGGCTACCGGTATGCTACCTGCTGTTAAAAAAATGGTGGTAATTAAATAACTGCAACCCGATTGTAGATAGCACGACCCATTGGGTTCTTAATCCTAATATACTATGGTCTCGATTTTGCAATATTATTACTCTACAACAATTTTAGCAGTAAGTTTTACAGTCGAACTTGTAATAACTGAAACAAAATACATTCCAGATTGAATAGGCAACGCAATACTTCTAATTTCATTAGTCAAACAAGGACTGGCAATTAATATTCTGCCTAACAAATCGCTGACCCTAATCTCAGCCGCTTCATTGACCTTTGATTTAATCGAGAAGGTAAGATTTTTTTGTACTACGGGATTTGAATAGATTATGAGAGAAGCCGGCTCAACAGTAAGCGTAGGATTTATAAATGTGGTACTTATCCACACCTTTCTCAACCGATCATTCCCTTTATCAGCAATTAACAAATTGCCTTTATTGTCGAAGCATATCATGTTCGGACGATGAAGTTCTGCTGATACGGCTGGTCCTCCATCACCTGTAAAGCCATCAACACAGTTCCCTGCAAAATTCTGAACTATGCCATCCTTAGTGATTTTTTGCACGACCGCATGTCCAATATCGGAAACATATATGTTGCCTGAATGATCAATCGCAATACCCGTCGCGCCTAAATTGATACTCGTGGCGGCACATCCAGGGCAACAGCCGATGTCTGCCGGATTTCCACCGGCAATTGATGTTATGATCCCAGCCGTATTTACTTTTCGAAGCCGTAGTGTATTATAATCGCATATATACAAATTGCCGGAATCATCAAAGGCTATTCCTGCAGGAGTCTTTAGCTGAGCTGCTGTGGCTGGGCCGCCATCACCGCTAAACCCGAATGAAGTACCAACAATTGTAGAAATTATCCCAGAAGTATCCACCATCCTGATAACACTATTTTGCTCGTCAGAGATGTAAAGATTACCGGTTTTGTCGAAACACAGACCTGTTACAACTGATAGTTCTGCGGCAGCGGCCGGGCCTCCGTCGCCGGAATAGCCAAACGCTCCCGTACCTGCTACTCTTGAAATAATTCCCGAAGCATTTACTTTTCTTACAGTACCTCCACATCCAATGTACACATTACCACTTGAATCGACGGCTAAGCCCATAAAAAAATAGGTTTCCAATTCCGCATTTGTTGCTGGTCCGCCATCGCCTCCATACCCAAAAACACCTGAACCTGCAAATCTTGTGAGAATACCGTTAGAATCTATTTTTTGAACAACCCCGTTTGTTTGGTCTGCTATATAAATGTTACCTGATTTGTCAGCCGTTACACCCGCAAGGAAATTAAACTGGGCATTTGTTGCTGGCCCTCCTTCGCCACTAAAGCCCCATGTTCCATTTCCTGCTATGGTAGTTATTATCTGCCCGAATGAACTATCAATAGTATTTATAAAAATGAGCGAAAAAAAAAGGATAATTTTCATAATAAATACATTTTTCTGATTATGGTGAATGAACCCTGATAAAAGACGTATTAAGTCCTTCTGTAAGTTTCTCATACCAATAAAGTGTATTGTCGGAATAGTGATATGACAGGGAATCCCTGTTCCCATAACCTGGACTACCCCAAAAGTACCGCCCTGCTGAAAAAGTTAATACTTTATTAAGTGTATCCAAATTAAAACTATTAAGCGTATCATATTTAAAATTACTGACATATTGTCTTATTAATATGGAATTGTTATTAACTACCTTTATACTATCACCGAAGGTCACATCTGAGGAATCAATAAAAAGGTGGAAACTACTATCAGAGCTAAAAAAAATTTCTTCCCAGTCCATACATGATATCCTTCTATTAACTTGATATTGTATGACGGTGATGTTTGGGCACCTTGTTTCCTACCGCCGATTAATACAAATACAGTCAAGAAGAAAACCTTCAATATTTTGGGGCAGATATTCATTCAAACTCAGATTTTTGTAAGACTTGCATCAAAACAGCGTCAATTTATCATCTCTCTTAAAAAATTATCTTGCTCTTGACCACTCATTGGCAAGGATAAGTTCCCACAAATTCTGTTTTTATCAGGTTTCATACGCTCCAATTTGAGTATTCGCACAATAATTATTCTGATATTTGAAATCATGAATCCCGACAATTGGAGGTGGTAAATGAGAAATTATTGAACAGAGATAATAAATCGTATTGTTATCAAAGAATTGTAAGCTATTACTACCCCATGTCTTTATGTCATAACTTAGAGCGTTTGCACGATAGGAATAAGCAACATCATCAATATTAAAATATAGATGTACACAATGGTCCACACCAAAATACGCAATTATTTTGCCATCTGGACTTACTGCCACACTGGCTACAGGGTCTGGTTTTGTTTGCGTACTCATTGGTGAACCCGTGCCAATTGCTTCATAAGATGGACTATTAGTATGCCATGTACCATCACTTTCCTGAACCATACAATGTATTCTGTCTTCAGACAAAGGCAAATAGCGTGCCACATAATAAATGATTGTCTTGCCATCATGAAAGTGTATAGCCAAATTACTCCCATCTGGTCGAAGCGTCCCGCTTAGACCTAACAAAAGAGCAAGCGTCTCGCTTGCATCCTCCCCGTGGTCTTCCCCAATAAACCCATCTGGTCGAAGCGTCCCGCTTAGACCTAACAAAAGAGCAAGCGTCTCGCTTGCATCCTCCCCCGTGGTCTTCCCCAATAAATATGTTGGGCGTATTTCTACAACTACATCCTCGTAGGAAACAAATGCTCTGTCCTGTTTCTATACGGCTATCCTTTTTCATGCACTCGCTCTCACCGGAGCAGTAGCGACTGCCATTGTTCCTTCACGTTCACTTTGGCATACTTTTTGCCGTATTATCTACCCTGCCCGTCCTGGCTGAAAGCAGCCATGGGCAGGCATTTTGGCAGCTCTTTGTTTATGGCATATATTATGAGAATGATTAGATACTTTTTATACCTTAACCACCGTTTTTATACCTTATTCACCGCTTTTTATACCTTTTTATACCTTTTTTATACCACTTAATACCCTATTATACCTAAGCATAAAATATATAACTATGGCCCACAAAGCATTTCAGCCGGTTGGGCAAGAAAATCACACCTTAAAAACACCGATTTTCATAATTATACCTTTCATCCGCCGCCGCGCCCCTACTCATCCTTGTTTGTAACTTTTGTTTTTAAACCAATTTGCTTTCAATATTGTATTTAGATTTATAGCCCAAAGGCGACAGCCCCGTTACACGGTTAAATACCTCCCTGAAGGCCTTTGGGTCGTTATAACCTACTTCATACATCACCTCATTCACAGTTTTCCGGCTGTTCTCAAATGATTTCTTGGCGGCTTCCACCCTTATGCGTTGCAAATAATCCAGTGGTGCCAGGCCGGTTGCTTTTATGAACCGCCTGTCAAAATTGCGGCGGCCTACATTGTATTTACCTGCCACGGCCTCTATAGATATCTTTTCAGAAAAATTATCTTCAAAATAACGCTGCGCGTTCAGCACTACTTCATCAACATGCTTTTTATGGCCATTGAAAATCGAAAACTCAGCCTGCATACTTCTGTCCAGGTCTATCTGGAAAACTTTGGCGCAATAAACGGCCGTTTGCCGGTCAAAATACTTTTCAATAAGATACAGCAGCAGATGCAGAAACGAATACGCTCCTCCGTTTGTATATATTCCTCCTTCGTCTGTTATTAGCCTGTCGGTCTTTAAGTTTATGCCCGGATGTTGTGCTCTGAATTGCTCCGAAACTGCCCAGTGGGTAGAGCATGTCTTTTTATCCAGCAACCCTGTAGAGGCCAGTAAGAAAACACCGGAGCACATACTGGCCACTTCAGCCCCGCCTTTATATTGCTGCCCCACCCATTTTATGAACCGCCTGTTATCCGCAGTAGTGGTTTCATAACCCCTTATTTGTGATGCCGGTATAATTATAAGGTCTGTTTTCTTTACGTCGTCAATGGTACAATGGGGCTTAGGGGCAAACAGGTCATTCCCACCCGCGGGTGACGTTGATGCGCTGACCATCTGAATTTGGAACTCACCATGGTTACCCGCCTCTTTCCAGTATGCTGCCGCCCGCGTAAATATTTCATACGAGCCAGCCATGCATATTGTAGTGCTGATATCGCTCTGTTCGGTAATGGTCAGTATTGAGATACGCATATCGCTTTTTTTACAAAAATAAGCCATCTTCATGTCCTGATCAACCCTTCAGAATGTCTAAATAGCACACCACAATAGTGTATATAAGACGATAGCTTTGCTGGCACAATCAAAAAAACTTTCAAAACAAGCAAACACTAAAAACAATCAGCAATGGAAAACAAAGATTTTACAAGTACGATCATCGTAGACAAAAGCGCGGCAGAAACCTTTGCGGCCATCAAAAATTTCAGGGGCTGGTGGAGTGAAGATATCGAAGGCGCGACTGATAAGCCGGGCGAAACATTTTTCTACCATTACAAAGATATTCACCTCTGTAAAATAAAACTTGTAGAAGAAACCCCGGAAAAGAAATTAGTTTATACGGTCGTTGATAATGAATTCAGCTTTACAAACGACAAAACAGAATGGATCGGAACGCAGTTGGTATTCGAGTTGACACAGGAAGGGCAAAAAACAAAAGTAATATTCACACACCGGGGGCTTGTGCCGGAATATGAATGCTACAATGTCTGTAACGACGCATGGACCGGGTTTATCCAGAAAAGCCTTAAAGACCTGATAAACACAGGCAAGGGCCAGCCCAACCCCAAAGATGGCACCAATGAGATCAATGCTGAGAATATTAAAAAATGGAAGATCAACGATTCCGGAAAAGACAGGAGCTACAAATTCAGCTTTGATACAAAACGAAGTGCTGATGAGGTATTTAATATACTCTGTGACCCAAACAAATGGTGGGTAGGTATTTATGGCGAGACAATTACGGGTGGGTTCAAGAGTGTGGGTGACGAATTCACCTTCGCGGCGGGGGATGGTGTGCATTACTCGGTGCAAAAGGTGACCGGCCTTGTGCCCGGCAGAAAGATCGTATGGCAGGTCACAAAAAGTAATCTGTCATTCCTGCAGCATAAAGACGAATGGACAGGGACAAAAATAGTTATGACAGTAGACCACAACGGAAGCACGACACATGTACAGTTTACCCACGAAGGCCTGTTACCCGAAATCGAATGTTACGGGGCATGCTCAAATGCGTGGTCGCAGTACATGGGCAATCTGAAGCAATACTTTGACACTAGTGATTAGTAAGCTCAACAGGAATGAATCTTCAGAAGCCGAAACTGAGCAAAAACAGTAAAGCACTGCCCCCCTACCCTTCTGGATTTGCCATACTCCGGCAACGCAAAAAAGCCAATCATTTCTGACTGGCTTTTTTGCGTAGAGTAGGCAAGCGGAAATGCCGAACCTTTTCTTTGAAAATTTGGCGAAAATTTACTCAATAGAATGGAAACTTAACACTCATTCAACGTCGCTTTATGCTCATTTAGCATTGATAATACGCAGACTAAAAATGCGCTTTGCCGTATACGATCAGACTATATAACCAATCTTCGATTACCATATCCCAACCCTCAGAACACCTGGCATAACTTTCCTTTTCCGGAACAAGGCCTTCATGAGTAAAATGAAGAATACAGGATTGACTTTTGGCACTTATTTCAAAAATCATTTTTGTGTTTGTCCATTCCTCTTGATCTTTCACCCAATTCAGTTTGCTCTCAGTAACAAGCCATACCACTCTTTTACCCGAAACTACTTCTACCAATCTTTGTTTTGAGTAATGTGCGCCGGGATGATTAATAACAAACTCATCATTCGTATTAGTACTTCTTCCGGAAAAGTCTTTGCCTCCCCACCATTTCGGAACATCATTAGTAATCCGTTGAAAAATATCTTGAGGCTTGGTGGGTACTTCAATCGTTGTTGTATAATTTCTGCCTGCTGCGTCAACATCAATTAAGCCTGGCTTTGCGTTGCCATTTAATACAAAGTTGCATAACAACTCTTTTATACACATATCGCATACCTGCACAAGTCTTGCAAATTCTCCCTTAAGAACAACCCCGTCATAAGTAAACCTTAGCTCTGTATTGTCGCCCTTCGGGGTTAATTCAAAGATGAATTTTGTGTTTGACCAATCGTACCCGTCTGATTTGCGTACGCTCTCTGTTGTGATCCAGACCAGCTTCCTATCGGGCAGCAACTCTATTACCTTGTTCTTTGAGAAATGTTCATCACCGACTTTAAGTACAAATTCTTCATTTAGTTTGATTTCCCCACCCACAAAGTCCTCCGGCCACCACTTTGATAGTTCAATGATATGGTTAAAGACGGCATTAGCTGGCTTTGCAAACTCGATCGATACGGCATAATTTGCCTCTGTGTATATATGGTCGTCCATACGATAACTATTTGAATCTATGACTATTTTTATTCAAGCTATACAATGTCGTCACGCCCCCTGGTACCATGTAAGCAGGCCTTTACCTGTAGTTATTAAGCTGTATAAACTTTTTTGCACAAATCCGGTCCATGCCCAGTCACACGACTTGTAACAATCGCATGTAGGCACTAATCCGATTTGGGTGAAGATCAACTCTGTTTTGTCTCCTTGTCTTGAAATCTCAAAAGTGATTTTGTCGCCAACCCATTCACTTTGGTTCTTAGCATTTTTAAAATAATTTTCCAGTACCAGCCACACAACTTTTTTGTCTTGTACTATCTCTATTGTTTTCAGTTTGCTACGGTGATTGTCCCCGAAATGATAATCCCATTCATTATTGAGTTGTTCCGGACTGCCTTCAATTGAGTCACTCCACCACGCACGGGGATTATTGACCGCTTTAAATACCTCGGCAGGCGATTGCCCTACCAATATGCTAACAGTAAAATTCAGATTTTCCATTTGATTATTTTTTTATGCAAACTTAAGCATATAGGCTCCTCCGGTATTGTACAAATCGGAACTCAAACCGAATAATGCCTGGAGGCAAGTTCATTTGCGCTATTTTGAAGATCGGTAAGAGTTGATCCCGTAAATTTTTTTATTGCCCTGATGAAATGGGATTGATCATAGTAATATTGGTAAATATGCTGTCTTAGACTATGTGCTCCCGCGCCGCTCGAATAAACCTGGTAAAATTGCTTGAACCGAACGATTTCTGAAAGGCTTTTCGGACCAGCACCTAGCCGCTCTGAAAACTTAGAACGAAGCCATCTTGAGCTGTAGCCCGTTTCTCTTTCCAGTTGCGAAACGCTTACCATACCACCGGACCCCGTTATACGGCCTATGCAGTAATCATATATCTGATCAGGTTCGGTTTTCTCCAGCTGCCTGATCAGGAAATCCTGTAGTATCTGCAATTTTAAATCTAAAGTGTGCGCATCGGTAAGCTGTACCTTGAGGCGCTCAGCGGCATTGCCAATAAGGTCCGACAACTCTACTATCTGATTTTTAACGTCTGAATATGATATGCGAAACAGCCTGTAGGCTCCTACCGGATTGAGTTCAGCTACTATTGTGCGGGTCTGAATATCTTCGCCCGGATTGAGATTAACGGGCAAATCTATAAGGCCGCTCAGCGTCACCGTATTCTCATTTTGGATAAAAGTTTTATCTGCAATGCTTGCTATGATGCCATTGAGACAAGTAATAGTCAATTTGATATTCGCGTTCGGCACAATCAACTTCTTATCCATGGCAGGGAGTTTGCCACTGCTTTCAAACACACTCAATTTCTCAATGTAGGGCGCAAGCAAAGGATGTGTCGCGATCGAATGGAAGCCGAATACAGTCATCGGTCATATTGAATGTTACTCAAAGATAAGGCTATGTAGTTATTTTTATTTCTCGTTATGATGGTAATATTTAGTTTGCAATAAATACTTCTATAATTATACCCCCCGTTCCTTCAGATTTCCAATCCGAAGGCAATGGTCTTGGATTTTTAGATACTCCGGCAACGCAAGAAACCCAATCATTTCTGACTGGCTTTTTTGCGTAGAGTGGGCAAGCGGAAATGCCTACCCTTTTGAAAAAAGTGTAAGCAGATCTATGAATTCAATTAATTGTCTGCCTCTATACACGCTACACTGGCTAGAATTCCCATTTCGTCCAGACGGCAATATACATTTACTATAATTTAGCTATTTTTACAGATATAAAATTTAGCCCACGAAAAGAAATGTTGTTTTTAAGACAAATACTTTCTTACTGTCTTATCCTCGTAGTACTGTTGTACACTACGCCCTTGCAACAGTTTCTAAAGATTCCCTTGTTATTGGATCACTTCCACGAGCATAGGCAGAAAAAGCCCACTATTACATTCTTGGAGTTTATAGTCATGCATTATATAGGCGATGACGGTGATACAAGCGATGATAACAAGGATATGCAATTGCCATTCAAGAAATTTGACAAGGCTTCATTCGAAGTTTACAGTTTTGTAGCTGCAATAGTGTACCATCAAGCCGGTCATAAGTTTGCGGCTACTATTTTCTCTCCATTTATAAGACAGTTTTCCCCGGACCCTCACGAAGGAGGTTTATTTAAACCACCCCCCTGCCCTTAACTTACCCTGACTCTACTACCGGAGATATCCCAAAGGTGTGGCATTATCAATTATTATTATGATTTCGCGATACTGAGAAGAAGGTATTTTTATAGTACCATCTTAGTTACATATACTATTTCCCAAACTTAACTATTAATACAATGAAAAAACTGATCATATTGTTCAGCTGCTTTTTGCTGACACTTAATTCATGCACACATGACGATAACAAAACCATTGCCCCAGTGGGTTCATTCTCTACCGCTACACCGGGTACGGGCTGGAGCATCACCCTGTTTTCTGAACCAGGCGAAAATAAAACGAGCCATTTCTCCGGCTATACGTTCAGCTTTGCGGCAGATGGCACAATGTCTGCAACAAAGAGTGGAGCAGCAGTTACTGGTACATGGAAACAATACCTGGATGATGGCATTACAAGGTTTGCCATTAGCCTTAGTACAGCAGATAAAGATCTGCTGGAATTAACAGATGACTGGGCGCTCGTCAGCAAATCTGATAATCTTATATCGCTTAAAAACGATAACAGCACCAAGAATGAACAACTGCAATTCTCGAAATAACCTCTTAGAAAGCCGCTCAGAGAGCGGCTTTCTAATTATCTGAAGCGGAGGAAAAATGGCAGATAATAAAAACCTGTTGAACATCTTACCTTTACAATCTTATTGTTCGTGATCCGATATGTCGTCGATTAATAAACAAAAAGCAATAAAAACCACCTATTTCAGTATCGCCAGTAATGCTGCTATGGCGGTGCTAAAGGGACTTACCGGTTATTTTGGCAACTCATACGCGATAATAGCTGACGCTATTGAATCAACCGCTGATATATTCTCGTCGTTGTTAGTGCTGTTTGGTTTAAAGTATACCAATCGGCCAGCCGACAAAAATCACCCGTACGGTCACGGTCGCGCAGAACCGTTAATAACTTTTCTTGTCGTTGGGTTTCTAATTTCGTCAGCAATCCTCATTGCTCATGAAAGTATTATAAACATCCGGACGCCACACAATTTACCTAAGCCATTTACCCTTTTTGTTCTTGGGGCAATCATCATTTGGAAGGAATATTCTTTTCGGCTGGTAATGAAAAAGGGCAAAGAAACTAACAGTTCCTCACTTAAGGCAGATGCCTGGCACCACAGGAGTGATGCGGTAACATCTGTTGCGGCTTTCATAGGAATTTCTATTGCGCTGATAAAGGGAAAGGGGTATGAGGCGGCTGATGACTGGGCTGCATTATTTGCGGCTGCTTTTATTTTATATAACAGCTACTTGATATTCAGACCTGCATTGGGAGAAATAATGGATGAGCATTTATACGACGATTTGCAGAGTGAAATCAAAAAGGTTTCCCTGGATGTTGAAGGTGTGATTGGCACTGAAAAATGTTTTATACGTAAAGCTGGAATGCAATATCACGTCGATTTACACGCTATTGTGGATGCAAATATTACAGTACAGAAGGGTCATGAGATAGCGCATTTGCTTAAAGACACTCTTAGACGTCAAATCCCGGAATTAGGACACGTCTTGGTTCATATTGAACCAAATGTGTTCCTCCACTAATCTGTATATTGATTCCTCCCGTCCCGGGCGAGTCTCCATTACCAGGGACTTGCCTTCATCGGGGTATAGGATTTAAACCCTAAAACATTGGGAACTATCTAAAACAAAAAAGAGCGCAAAACCCAGCCGCTCTCTGCTCTGTTGCTCCGCTCTCACCTTTAGTTGTCCCAACGGTTTCATGATCGCACCTTTTGAAGAAAAAGTTTAAGTAAATATATGAGTTCGTGACTACAATCTCTTAATAATATTTTTTTCAAGTAAGTCCTCAATTATATTTTTAGGAACAAACTCTTTTGACTTTTTTATCGCTTCGATCATTTCTAACAGGTAATTGTGCTTATCGTTGTGTTCTGGATAACTATCTTTAAGACGAAAAAGCATGATTTCTGCACTTTTGAACCAATAATTGTTAAACGGATTCACAATGTTCAAATCATTATAATGAATTATTGGCAAGTCAAATACCTTGTGTACAAATCCATTTATCCAATAATCGATTCCAATAGATATTTCATCAGATATTGCAATAATGGGGTATTTAATTGTCCTTTCAATCTCCACAGCTTTTACTAATGCTTCACTAACAACAAATAAATTATTCTCATCAGATTCACCCCAATGCTTTCCATAAGCAATTCCGCCTCTAATTAACCAATTGTGGCCCAATGTTCGCCATACTAACAATTGAGTTATAACTGCAACATCAATTAACTTATCGCCCACAATAATTATTGAATCTGAATACACAGAAATTTTTAAGCCAATTAGATTAAAACCATCTAAGTCCTTTTTGAAATCATGATAAATAGATATTGCTTTGCCAAAATCATTTGAAACAATTTCTGAAAAACCAAGTATATCGCAATATGCGACATATTTATTTTCAACTTTTCCCATTTGCATTATTATTTGATGTACGATCCGAACCCTGTCTGTTCCAAGCGCCGCCTATGACCAATCGCTCAGCCTCCTCTCCATAGTCGAGATTAAAAATATCATTAAGAGTCAAGTCGGCCTTTAGCATTTGCTCAAGGCAAACAAGTCGTATATCTTCTGGCATCTGATCTCCTGTTAAGAATTGCCAATCGCCATCGTCATCATGCACCACTTTAAGTATCGGTTTGTGCTCTTCAATCCATTGCCTCGTAGTAAATATGGCGAGGTTCCTTTTTTCTCGAAATTTGAACTCAGCGTTCCTATCGAGCAACGGTTGTTGATACTGAAATCCCTCTTCATAGCCATTTTCCCACGGGAACTTATTATTCTTATCGGTCCATATCAATTCAAGTGCAGGAAAGTCTATTCCTCCATTAAACCATATAGCATAACCGAAGTAATCACGTATACTTCTTTTATCGACAGCAACGAACTGAACCTCTCCATTTGTAAAAAAATCAGAATAGACCTTACCTGTTTCATAGCGTCCTCCGCTTTTAACTGTCTCACCAGCATCATTGAGAATAAAATGTAGTGTTTTTACAGTTAGCCCAAACGCAATTATTTCTGGATGTTGATAACCTTTCCACAAACCTACCGTATATGCAAATGAAGGAAGATATTCGGTAGCTTCTATCATTACTACATGCCATCCGAACTTTTCTACATCTTCAATTACCTTGTAGTCATCGTTGTTGCAATCCTCAGCGTGGCGGGCACTCATATAGGTTTTTGCTAATAAAGATACAAAAGTTCGATATTGATATAGGGATGCAAATACAAAACCCTTCCTAGGCAAGGGTTTTGTGAGGAGTAGCTCCAACGATTTCATTATCGGACCTTTTTGGGCAAAAAGCTTAAACAGACATATGAGCTATTCCTACTTAGCTTGTGGTTCCGGGGCTTCAAACTGCCCCTTAAAACACATAAGTCCATTGCAGCCCTATTTTGTATCCGGGGTGGATTGTTGTACCGCTTTGCTTTGACAAATTACCGATCCCGTAACTAAAATACGGTCCTATAAAAGCACGTGCGCTGCCCAGTTCATTCCCCGTTTCCCGGTTAACAAATACCACGCGATTATGAAAGCCCACATATATCATCGGCTCAACGAATAGCCTGTTTACCTGTGCCGAAATGTCTTTTTGGTCTTTGTCAGTTACCGTATACAGGTAAGTGGGCGCTAGCCCCGCCTGCCAGAAAAAACCGGCATTAGCCCCGTTTCGAAAACGCCAGAAGTGAGTATACGATATCAGCCCGCGAACCGTGCTTGAATGAAAGGCGTGCAGGTTGGCCTGGTAACCGCCTATAGACACCCCTATCTGGTTTGCCACATCTATATACCCCGACCGCAGATCGATCTTTACACCTAAATCGCCTCCATACATAAAGGCGCCCTGGTTAAAAGCATTCGCCCCGGTAGCAGACATGCCTGCATAGCCAAGGTCTATATCGTAAAAGAAATGAACGCTGCCTCCACCGTCATCTCCATGTCTTCCCGGGGCAATACTGGCAAAAGGTTTTGGGTGCTTGTATGCGGTTGCACCAGGTTCTTTGGCAGATGCAAAATATCCGCCTGTTAAAAGCAGTAATACTATGATTTTCTTCATTTTACATGTTATTTTAGGGTAATATACAACTAAGAAGGATAAAAAATAAAAGGAAGGCTGCGGCGGCGATCGTTTCAGTTTACACCTACACCTCTATGGACCAAGGGCGGCCATTGGCGGCCCAACAAAAAACGCAAGCATCCGCTTGCGTTCATTTCGCTCTCCGCACCCACTCTCCGCTCTCACCTTTGTAGGGTGGAGAGGGAAAATCGAACCTTTTCTTTGACAATTTGGAGAAAATATATGAGGTGGCGAAAAGGCTTCGGTTGTATGTGCCCGGCGGATTACATATCCTTTAAAATCTGCAAATATTCTTCGTTGGAAAGTTCCACCTGTTTTAATATCTCCCGGATCAAAGGCCTTCCCAGGTCATCACTTCCATGATGTGGTATTGTTGTATACCTGCCATCATCATGCCTGTAAAATATGTGGCTTCCTTTCTGCCTCATTATTTTAAAGCCAAGTTTCAGCAGTATTTTTTCAAGGGTTTTTGCATCAATTACAGGCAGCTTGCTCATACATCAACTGCTATTTGTTGAAAGCCAACAAATTCCGGCAAAGCCGCTATTTCTTCGGCACTGAGTTCTTCAAGGCATAACTCTATAACTTCCTTCAGGTTTATCTGTAACTGATCAAGGCTTTTTGCCTGGGTGTGCGCACCGGGCAAAGCGGGTACATAAGCTACATATACCCCTGTTTCCCTATCGCGCTCTATTTGCGCAGAAAACTGATAATGGTTCATAATTCAAATTTACAAAACTATTATTGAAAACAGCTCATACGTAAGTGAAGTATTGGGACAGATTAATCCGAAATTTTGGTAAAGCTTGGCTTATTAATGCCAGAAAAACAAAAACCCTGCTAAGCAGAGCTTTTAAAGTAGTATAATGGACAGGAAAATATAGAACCAGGTATTTGTTGGCACTATGAAGATTTATGAAGTGGCGATGAAACAGGACTATAGCGTGGCGGCAAGACTTTAGGTAGATAGTTTTTATTCCTACCATACGCCAGCCAATCGTGCATATGCATGATAAGGCAATTGAATAATATTCTATCTTTATATAATTAAGCTATCCTTATGAAAAAGCTTTTGTTTATTCTTATCCTGTTTACGTCTTGTTACTGCAACGCACAGAATTATCAATGTCTGCAGGCTGGTGTAAAGCACTATTTTATTAATGGCAATGGGTATTTGCGCGGCATAAGAATTGATTCGGTTCGGACTTTTGGAGATACCACGATATATTATCCGTTTCATACGCCAAGATTGACCTCCGGGATCATTGACCCAAATGGGGGAAGCTGGTTAGGAAAAAGAGTATTGCAATTAAGTGACGGCACCTTTGTTTTTGATAGTTACTGGAATGATTCTGTAATAATAAAAACAAAGGCCAACGTCGGGGATAGCTGGATATTTTATCGTGATAGCAGCCATCTATACTATAAGGCAACTGTAATTGCCAATGATACTATGACGATTTTATCATCATTAGACTCTGTGAAGACAATTATGATCAACCAATGGTTTACCTGAATGAGGATTTTTACAGACGTAGTCAATTTCCTTGAACATCAGATCGTAATAACGGTTTGCCTGCTCAACAGACCATTTTTCAACAGTATAGTACCAAATTTCATCAAGATCAGCAATTGCCTCTTTACTAATAATATAAGGCAGGGATTTCATGCAGTTGTTGCATTCAGTTTTTTCAAATGGTCTTTGGGATTAAAGTTCTTTTCAAATCCGCTCCGTTCACCAATTCGTAGAGCTTCGTTAAGGAGTTGTTTTTTTTGTTCCTCATTTTCCAGCAATCGTAAGGCCGTTCTGATTACCTCACTTGCCGAATTATACTTTCCTGATGAAACTTCATTTGATATGAATTTCTCAAAATGATCGCCTAACAAAACAGAAGTGTTGTGTGCCATAATGCGCTTTTTTCAAAAGTACCAATAATTGGTATTATTTGCAAACAATTGACAGGAAAACCCGGGTCAAAATTTGTATAAAAGAAGGAATTTTATCCGCTGTTCGGGATTTGCAATCCATGAAGAAAAAATAAGTAGCCCATCCACCCCAAAGTGGTCTCACTTCTACCCTACAAAAAACGCAAGCATCCGCTTGCGTTCATATCGCTCTCCGCTCACACCCGCTCTCACCTTAGTAGGCTCGACAGGGGAAATGTCGAACCTGATTATCGAAGATTTGATTAAAATTTATAATGTTGCGCAGAGGCTCAAACTGTAAATCTTAATCAAATCTTTCCCCTTTGGCAAATATACAATTATTGAAATTTGGAACACCCATTACACAATAAATATGCGTTTAGAATTTCATTTTCTGTATTCGCATTGCATTAAGGACGGCTAATAATGCAACACCAACATCTGCAAAAACAGCCTCCCACATGGTGGCCTTTCCACTTGCGCCAAGTACCATCACCACACCTTTTACAACAAAAGCGAAAGTGATGTTTTGCCAAACAATGCTATTTGTAGCTTTCCCTATATGTATCGCTTTGGCAATACGGGAAGGTTGATCCGTCTGTATAATTACGTCTGCCGTCTCAATGGCTGCATCGCTTCCCAAACCACCCATTGCCATACCAATATCACTAAGGGCAAGCACCGGGGCATCATTTATCCCATCACCGACAAAGACAACTACTTTAGATTTGTCGCTCTTTATTTCTTCCACTTTTTTCACCTTGCCCTCCGGTAGTAAATCTCCAAATGCCTTATCAATCTCTAACTCCTTCGCCACTCTATCAACAACTGATTGTTTATCGCCTGATAACATGATTGTTTCAATATTCCTGTCATGAAGTGCTTTTATCGCATCTTTACTGTCTTCTTTTATTTCATCGGCAATTGTAACGTAACCAACCAGCTTTTTGTCTATGGCAACCACAACAATGGTGTCAGCAATGTTTTTCAATTCGTCATTTACCTCTACGCCCACTTTATCCATAAGTTTCAGGTTGCCTGCATGAACTTCCTTTCCATCAATAACCCCCCTTAACCCATGCCCACTAATTTCTTCTAAACCTTCTACCTTAATATTTTTCGCTTTGTCTCCAACGTGCTGAACAACTGCTTGCGCTACCGGGTGTGTTGATGCAGCTTCTAAGGCCGCAGCCATTGGCAGCCATACCGCTTCATCCGCATCATAGCTTTTTACTTGCTGCACTTTGAAAACACCTTTGGTAAGCGTTCCCGTTTTATCCATTACCACGGTATTCACTTTGGTCATAAGGTCTAAAAAGTTTGAACCTTTAAAGAGAATACCATTACGAGATGCTGCGCCAATGCCGCCAAAATACCCAAGAGGAATAGATATTACCAATGCACAAGGGCAGGACACAACCAGAAAAATCAATGCACGGTATAGCCACTGGTTAAATACATAGTCATGCACAAAAAAGTACGGGATTGTAGCAATACCAATAGCAACAAAAACAACGATTGGCGTGTATATCCTCGAAAACTTACGGATGAACTGCTCAGTTTTTGCTTTTCGTGTTGTTGCTTCCTGAACAAGGGACAGGATACGGGCTAATGAACTGTCATTGTAGAGCTTAGTTACTTTTAATTCAACAACCTTATCCTGGTTAATCATTCCTGCAAGTACGGGTTCTCCTTTACCAATTTCGGAAGGTTTGCTTTCTCCCGTAAGCGCAGCAGCATTAAATGAACTGCCATCACTCAGCATTTCACCGTCAAGCGGCACTTTTTCTCCGGCTTTTATCTGTATAATATCGTCTATTTTTACCTCCTTCGGGGGGACTTCGCTGAAAGTGCCATTACGTTTTACAAATGCAGATGACGGACGAATATCCAGCAATGCTTTTATACTTCTCTTAGCCCTGTTTACAGCAGCATCCTGAAAAAGCTCCCCGACCGTATAAAATACCATTACCGTTACACCTTCGGGGTACTCACCCACAAAAAAAGCACCAATCGTAGCTATGGTCATTAATACGAATTCGGTAAAAACATCCCCCTTTATCATTAATCGAAAGCCCTGCATAGCAACAGGATAACCTACGGGAATATAAGCTGCTATATACCATACAAGCCGTAACCATCCACTAAAAAAAGCAGGCTTTACCAGTTGGTCACAAGCTATTCCCGCCAGCAACATTGACAGGCTAATGATTACTGGCGCATAAATCATCCATTTACTCTTACTTGCATCACCACTATGGCTGTGTCCATGCTCATCATCTTCCTCATGTATATGTTCATCTGTTTCAAGTTTGCCATCCTGATGCAAATGGAGATCATTGGTAGAGACAACCTCCAAATTGTTTTTTGTCAATACATTCAATATGTCCTGTTTGCTTGCCAGTAATTGGTTATATTCAGTGCGGATAACTCCAGCGGCTGATACAGAAACACTTAGCATCCCGTTCAGCTTTCGCAAATCATGCTCAATACCTTCAGCTTCATTCAGTTCCCGAAATGCCTTGACCTCAAACAACAAATGCCCGATTTGCTGTGTAATTATAGCTCCTTCTTCCCTTGCTTTCTCCTGAATCTGATCTATGGAAATAATATCGGGATTGTAATGAAAGCATACCTGCGCTTCGTTCCCTTTACCAACTATATGCACTTCTTCTACGCCTTTATGCTTCTGCATTACAGCAATGATCCGATCAACACATGCGTCTCTTTCATCCGGTATTTCGGGCAGTATAATATTGAGGTTTATTTTTAGTTTTTTCATGTTTTTTACGTTTGTGGTTATTCTTCAGTTCCTCCTTTACTCTTGGAAAGAATATAGAATGCTCCTTTGCTTGCGATTTGTGTTCCAGATGGTAATTCTTCTAAGGGTGTAATCTGAATATAGCCTAATTCTGTAACACCTGTAGTTACTTCGACATTCCTAAAACTATAATTCTCAACCTGATGCTTTTTGCCACCCTCATCTTCATGTTCTTCTTTTTTAGTGCCTGTAAGAATGAAGATAAACTCTTTATTTTCTGATCTTACCACAGCATCAACGGGAACAGAAGGAGTTAGTTGTTCTCCGACATCAATCAAGGCGGTTACATACATTCCGGGTATCAGGTGGTATTTATTCACCCCTTTTATTTCAGCGTGTACAACTATCCCTTTACTTTCATCTTCAAAGGACTTATTTACACCGTATATCTCACCGAATATTTGTTGGTTATTTTGATTGGTAAGTGTGAAGGTTACTTTTTGACCATTTTTCACTTTAAACAGGTCTTTTTCATAAACGGTAAGATCACAGTGGATTTTAGAATTATCAATGATTTCCATGAGGGGTTTTCCCGGCTCTGCGAATGTCCCTGTATTTACCGAAATATGCCCTACTGTACCACTGATGGGGGCTTTAATGGCTATTTTACGAACAATACTACCTTTGGCAACAGATGCGGGATTAATGCCAAACTGCTCCAATTGCCGCTCCATGCCAAGCAACTTTGATTGGTCGGCGTTGAAATTTGCTTCTGCTTGCTGGTATATTTTACCCGTTCCTGCATCAGCTTCCTTTAGCTCCTTTTGTCGCTGGTATTCTGCTTTTGTATAAGTAAAGCCATTTTTCGCCGCAAGGTAATCTTGCTGCAATTTGATGAAATCTGTATTCTCAAGGAATGCTACAATCTGCCCTTTTACAACGCTTTGCCCCTCCCGGACATTTATTACCTGAATTATACCCCCGACCAGTACATTCACCTCGGCTTTATTTTGAGGAGGCACGGCTAATTGCCCACTTGCCTTAACTACGGATAGCAGGTTTTTCTGTTCAATAGTACCAATTTCTATCCCAACAGATTTCATCTGTTCATCGGTCAGAACAACTGCGCCTTTTTGCTCTTCCTTTTTGGTTTCCTTCGATTCTGAACTGTTCCCCGTCTTTTTGCCGTTGCAGGAAAAGGCAAACGTAATAACTACCATTACTGACAGTCCATATATTATTGATGTTAGTTGTTTCATATTAGTTTCTTCCGATTAAGTAGTTAAGGTTAATAATAGCCTGATTGTACTGATTAAGCGAATAGAGGTATTGCAACTTGCTTTGCACTGCGATAGAAATGTTTTGAACAAACTCTATATATCCAATCTCTCCATAGTTGAAAGCTGTTTCCGCAATGCGTATTTGCTCGGTGGTTTGTTGCAACCCTGTATTTTGATAGTAATCAATTGTTTCCTTGTATTTCAAGTATTCCTGATAGGCTTGCTGGTATTGCGTTTGTAATGAAATCTCGGAAATGGTTTGTTTCCGTTGGGCAATATCAAACCCTATTTTCTCTGACCTGATTCTTGCTTTACCAGCACTAAGGAATATTGGCACACTTGCCCCTACTTGAAAACCTGCAATGCGTGTTCCCGGAAAGTAGTTCCGATCAATATTTGCGGGATTAAACCCATTTATAACTAATTGGTGGGAATACCCGAATGTAAATTCAGGCATTAGCCTTGACCGTTCTAACTGGATTTTTGTATTTGCTAAAGACACACCCTGCCTGTAATACTCAATCACCGGATTATTATAAATATTCGCCGTATCAAAACCACTAAATGAAATAGGGGAAAGCGTATCAGTTATCTTTATCCTTTCGCTTACGCCCATTAATTGTTGTAACTTAAACTCACTGATCTTTGCATCAGCCAGCGCTTCTTTTAACTGCAACTGAACTTCCTGATATTTGTTGTCGGCAGTAAGTTTTTCTAATTTATTTGTTTCACCAGTCTTGTAACGCACGGCTGCCTTTTGAGTGAATTTTTTATACACGCTGTCCTGAAAAGTCAGCAACCGGATTTTCTCTAACGCAAACAAATAGTCAAAATAAGCGCTCTTAATGTTCTTGATTATTTCGGCCTCGGTAATCTTTTGTGATTGTTGTAGAACTGATGTTTGTTGTTTCAGAACTTTCCTTTGGTTAATGTAATACCCAGGCAGTGCAATGTTTTGAGTAAAGCCGATGGCATTATCAATATTCCCTCCGCTGGTTGGGTCTTGTGTTAAATTCAGGTTCGTTTTACCAATATCGAATGCAGTGCCTTGTAAAGCATTTGCCTGTTGCACTTCTAACGTTACCGTCTGAATTTGCAAGTTGTTTTTCAGGGCAATATTGATAAAGCCCTGTAATTCGGATGAATGATTTTGCGCCTTACTGACACTACTAAAAGTTAGCCCTGCTAACAATAGTAACGATGCAATAACCGCTTTCCCTTTCCCCCCGCTTTGTTTGTCCTTTTTCCCTGAAAACAAGATATACAAACATGGCAAAACAAACAGCGTAAGAAATGTGGCCGTTATTAATCCGCCAATAACAACTGTGGCTAATGGCTTTTGCACCTCCGCACCTGCACTGTTTGACAATGCCATTGGTAAAAAGCCGAGCGACGCAACGGAAGCTGTCATGATAATAGGTCGAAGCCTGACTTTCGTACCTTCCATAACCCTTTGGTAAATATCAGTTATGCCTTCCTCTTTCAGTTGATTAAAATAGCCTATCAATACAATGCCGTTTAATACCGCCACTCCGAACAATGCGATGAACCCTACACCTGCGGATATACTAAATGGCATACCCCTAAGTAAAAGTGCAAATACGCCTCCTATTGCCGAAAGTGGAACAGCGGTAAATATGAGCAGCATTTGGTTGACTGAACGGAAAGTGATAAATAATAGTAAAAGTATAAGTAGCAAAGCTGCGGGTACTGCGATACTCAAACGCTCTTTTGCTTCTTTCAGATTTTGGAACTGTCCCCCGTAAGTAATAAAGTAACCAGCGGGAAGTTTTAATTTGCTATCCAATATCTGCTGAATTTCCGTAACTGCACTTTCTATATCCCGGCCTTTAACATTAAAGCCAACATAAATTCGTCTCTTGCCATCATCCCTTGAAACCTGTGCAGGGGCGTCTTTAAAAGAAATTTCCGCTACCTGATTTAGCGGTACTTTATTGCCGGACGGAAGAGGAATAAAGAGGTTTTCGATGTTGACGATGTTTTCACGCAGATCACGTTGCAGCCGGACTACCATATCAAACCTTTTCTCACCTTCATAGACTACTCCTGCGACATTACCTGCAAAGGCCGTTTTCAGTACCATATTTACATCGCTGATACTCAATCCATATTGGGCTATTTTATCCCTGTTATAAATTACCTGCACTTGTGGCAATCCGCTTACTTTTTCAATGAAGGGTTCCGTTATTCCACTAACATTTTTAATCAGTCTTGCAGTCTTTTCCGCTTCATCTGCAAGCACGTCAAGGTCTTCACCATATATTTTAATTGCAACGTCCTGACGAATACCTGTCATTAACTCATTAAAGCGCATTTGCATTGGTTGGGTGATCTCAACATTTACACCCGGCAGCACGGATAGAGCTTTTTCCATTTTCTCTATCATTTCCTGCTTGTTATCCGCAGTTGTCCAATCCCCTTTGGGTTTCATGGCTATCATCATGTCTCCTCTTTCAAAGGGCATAGGGTCTGTAGGGATTTCTGCACTGCCAATACGGGTAACTATCTGCTTTATTTCGGGGAATTTGTCCTTTAGTATTTTTTCTGCTTTAGTGAATGTTGATACGGACTGATTAAGAGATGTACCCTGCATCATAGATATTTCTACGGTAAGGTCTCCTTCTTCCAGTGTTGGTATGAACTCGCCACCCATATTCCTGAACACTAAAATGGCTACGACAAAAAGCAATATGGCAATTGAAACAATGACTAACCGTATTTTTATTGCAAATCGTAGTGCAGGTTCGTAAATCCTATACAACCCATCCATTATTCTATCAGAGATATTTCTTTTGTGGACGGTTTTCTTGCTTAGGAACAATGCACTTACCATTGGAACATAAGTGAGCGATAAAATAAATGCTCCAAGAATAGCGAAGGCTACAGTCTGTGCCATAGGACGGAACATTTTGCCTTCAATCCCGACTAAAGATAATAATGGCAGGTAAACGATAAAAATGATGATCTGTCCGAAAGAGGCAGAGTTCATCATTTTGCCTGCACTTTCATTTACCTCATCGTCCATTTGCCGTTGGGATAGGATTGGTATATTCGCATACTTTTTATTAGTGTACAATCTATGGATAACACTTTCAATAATAATAACTGCTCCATCCACGATTAATCCAAAGTCTATGGCTCCTAAACTCATCAGGTTGCCTGATACACCAAATAGCTTCATCATACCAAAAGCAAAGAGCATAGCAAGCGGTATTACAGAAGCCACTAATAACCCAGCCCTGAAATTGCCCAGTAACAATACCAGCACGAAAACAACAATCAATCCTCCTTCAATTAAGTTGTGTTCTACCGTTTTAATGGTTCTGCCAACAAGTTCGGTACGGTCAATAAAGGGTTCAATAACTACACCTTCGGGAAGGGATTTCTGGACTTGTTTCATCCGCTCCTTTACATTACGGATAACACTATTGAAGTTTTCCCCTTTGAGCATCAGGGTAATGCCTGCTACTACTTCCCCTTCCCCGTTTCGGGTTACTGCACCATAACGTGTTGCACTTCCAAATTGAACAGTTGCAATATCATGTATGAGAATAGGTATGCCCTTGACATTCTTTACCACTATTTTTTCTATGTCTTTCAATGATTTTACCAACCCGATACCACGAATGAAATAAGCGTTATTTCTTTGCTCAATGTATGAACCACCAGTATTTTCATTGTTATTTTCAAGTGCTTTGTAAATTTCAGGTATGGTAATATTTAAGGAATTTAGCCTGTCATTGTCCAAAGCGATCTCATACTGTTTCACAAAACCACCCCATCCGCTTACCTCTGCAACACCCTGCGTACCTGCCAATTGGGTTCGCACAAGCCAATCCTGAATAGTACGTAAGTCCATAGGACTATATTTTTTCTCAAAGCCTTTCTTTGTGTGAAGCACATACTGGTAAATTTCCCCAAGACCCGTAGTAATGGGTGCAAGCGAAGGTTCACCCACATTTTTAGGAATTTTCTTTTCTGCTTCTGCTAATCTTTCATTTACCTGTGTTCTTGCCCAATAAATGTCAACATTGTCTTTGAAGACTAATGTAATAACCGATATTCCTGACCTTGAAATGGAACGACGTTCTATTAAATCAGAAATGTTCGCCATTTCCAATTCAATCGGCATTGTAATGAATTGTTCCACTTCCTGTGCGCCAAGCGTAGGGGCTTGTGTTATTATTTGAACCTGATTATTAGTAATGTCAGGTACGGCATCAATAGGCAATTGTGAAAGGGAATAGCTTCCCCAAATAATCAGGAATATGGTCAGTATAGCAATAACCAGCTTATTCCTGATGGAAAACCAAATAATTTTATTGAACATTAGAATATGTTTTTAGATAGTTTGCAGTATCTCATTATCAGCCCGATTATTCCCAAAATGATAACAGACATGCAGATTAAGAGCATGAAATACTTAATGATTGTAAATGCTAATGGCCGCTTTTTTTTTGATTTTTTAGCTGGCATAGTATAATTTTAATAATAGAGAATAGCCCTTGCATAATTACAAGAGCTAAAAAAATATTAGTAATTATACTAACTGAGGAGGTTGCCAAACGGGGAAGGAAATATCGAAAATTTCGGCACGAATGTAAGTGCTATGTGTTAGTTTAAACGAAAAGATAAGTTGCTCCGGTATTAATACTTCATAGTTTGAAACCGTAAATCCTGAACAGCAACTACATGAACAGAACGGAGAACAATTATCATTACATGCATTATCTGTAGTATGCCCGTTGTGCGATTGAGTATAATGCGCCTGAGAATTACCAGTACATTCATCTGCATCTGCGCAAGGCATAAAGCTAAACACAAGCACCATTATACTCAATGTGAAGGCGAAAAAGCGCATACTTAGTAAAGGTAAATAGTAATTTTTAAATGTCAAGAATAATAACCGTGTATCGCATGATTTCCTGTTCAGTTCTTAATTACTTTGTCTCTGAAAATACAAACGTTTTGTTCATCAATTAATTGAAAGAAGTAAACCCCGGCAGGCAGGTCGGAAATTGAAATTAATTTGGTTTGATTTGCCTCCTTTATTAGCTTACTATAAATGTCAAATACTTGTATTCTCGTGGGGCTAAACCCAATAACCCTTACTTCGCCTGCCGTTGGATTTGGAGCTATGGTTATTGATTGCTCATGGAGATTAGTAATTCCAAGTAGAACACTATCCGCAACGGAAGTTCCTTTACAATTGTTACTATCTCTAACAGATAAAGTATATAATCCGTTAGCCATGACAATGTAGGTACTGTTCGTAGCGCCCGCAATTGGAGTGCCGTTTAAAAACCATTGATAAGATATATAGGAAATCGTAGTTTTTAACGTATCGCCGACCCTTATTAATATAGGGGACGAGGATAAGTAACAGGAAGAAGTATCGATAAATTTTGATAAAAAGCCTTGATAATACCAAGTCAATCCTCCTCCCGTGTCTAAAAAACTGCCGGGTGTTGCGATACTATCGCTACTGCTTGTATAACCGCATACATAAACTCCCTTCCCATCAAATGCACAACCCCAGCCCATGTCATTGCCACTGCCGCCATAATACGTGCTCCAATCGCGCCCGCCTGATGAATTGAATTTTGCAAGAAAAACATCATTTGCACCGCCGCCATTAGTTGTTTGCCACGCACCCGCCGAAGCCATTCCTGTCGCACTCGTTGTGCATCCGACGATATAAACATTATCAGAGTCATCGGTTGTTATTTTGCTACTGCCGGTTCTTTCATCTCCCGCCCCACCAAAATAAGTTCCCCAAATCGGATAGCCGGTTATCGCATTAAATTTGGTAAGAAACGCATCAAACGATCCACCTCTAACGGGTTGAAAACAACCTGATGTAGCGATTCCCGTATCACTACCAGTAATTCCCAAAAGATAGACTGAACCTTTTTTGCTACACACGATGCCGCCCATTATTTCCTGAGTTTCACCCCCGTAATATGTTCCCCAAATTCTATTGCCTAACGTATCAAATTTTGCTAAAAAAGCATCTGAAATTCCCGTCAAATTAGTTTGGTAGGCTCCTAAAGATGCAATGCCAGTATCACTATATGTGGTTCCTGATAAATAAACATAGTTACCAAACGACGAATTAATACCATCGAAATCATCAAAACGACCGCCGTAATAAGTACCCCACTTTTTTACACCATCCGAATTAAACATTATCAGGATGAAATCTCTCGAGCCATAGTGATCACCAAAAGGACCATCCTTAAATGGCTTGAAACTTCCTGGAGTTGCTAAATGGGCCGTATCCTCCGTCGCACCTGACACAAATATATGTCCATTCTGGTCACAACTTACTGACGAAAAGATAGTGGTGCCTATTCCACCCATGTAAGTAGCCCAAATCCTTATGCCAGATGTATTAAATTTTGCCAAAAAGCCATTTAGCCCACCTGTAGTGCATCCATAACAAACGGGCTGGTCGCTACCGGGAGTAGCGATACTGTCCGTACTGGTTGTATTGCCGAGAACATACAAATAGCCCATGCGATCATAGGCTAAGCCAACTGCCTCCGCACCATTACTACCGCCGTAGTATGTTCCCCACAGTCTATGCCCAGATGAATCAAACTTAACAATAAATGCGGCCCCTCCGCTTAACATTGTTGCTTCATAGCTACCAAGAGTAGCAATTGACCCAATAGCTGCGGAGGATGTACCGCCTACGCCGTAGATGTTGGCTGATGAATCGCATTTTATTTCCGAAAAATTAGTGCCACTTGAGTCAATTCCATAGTAAGTACCCCATTCTAAAACTGGATCAATTACCAACGCACCTTTGTAATCGTTCACGCCATAAGATACTATATTGTTGTTAAGCCTAAATCCTGATGATACTCTACTGCCATCGGAGCTATAACATATAGGCGCCAATTCCTTTATTGTTCCCAATGGTGTAATAGCAACAACGTTTCCGTTTGCGTCAATTGTTATTGAATTTTGGCCGCTATATTTAAGCTGAATATCTGAAACTTGACCACCTGCATTTACGACAAATTCATGTTCAAGTTTATTTCCAGTTAAGACTATAACCCAATCTATATGCGGATAGATATTCTTGTAAGTAATTTTCTTATAAGTATTCGCTTGTATGCCATTTTCAGGGCATCCTGTGGTATAATAAATTTCACTGTACCCTTGTTGCTCTTCAGTTATTATATTGGCATAAGCGTTGGCTCCTATTAATTCAACATCCATTCGATAAGTTTCCGTGTAATGCTGAACATTCGCACTGTGTTTCCTAAAGCTATAAGATCTTTCGGGCTGGCACACTTCTGTTTTGCAAAATTGGTAGTGTAATTGACCATTGCCAATGAAGATATTAATTCCATTGCCATTCAGTGCAAATTGTATGTCATCACGAAGACACCCGTATTGGTCTTTTATTTGACCATTGTTTTCAACGAAGCAAAATGGGTGAGAATTGAAAAAAGGAATGCCTTTGCCGCTACTCAGGTATGGCGCAACGAAAGCCATAACTATGACGACAGGAAAAATTATATTTGCTTTCATTAAAATTAAATATTAAATTAATAAATTTAATGTATTTAAGCTTATGGACACAAGCCTTAAATCAATTTCTCGGTAGAAATAACATAGAAGCATTGGTTTTACCCATGCAGATACCCTACTTTACATAATGCTTAACGCAAACTATGCTAACTGAGGGGGGTGCCAAACGGGCAGTGAAATTTCAATAATAGAAGAAGAGAGACCAACACAATAATGACGCTTTAACAAACGTTCAAACCGCTGAGGAATTGTTATCTGGAGATCAGCGATTGTGAAACCTGAACAGCAATTACATGAACAGAACGGAGAGCAGTTATCGGTGCAGTTGTTCTCGTTATTGTGATTTTCGGCGGATTTAACAAAATGGGGTTCACCGGAATTGATGGACACCCCCCCACATGCGACCATGCAAGGCATAATACTCATTACGAATACCATTACACTCAATATAAAGGCGAAAAAACGCATTGACTACAAAGGTATGGGGAAACAGCCACAATAGGAGTATTTCCATCGAGATGTAAACTTTTTGCAAAAATGTGTAAAAGAAATTGCCAGGCATTCAATAACCTTGTGTCTCATAATTGATACGGGGCAATTCCTGTATGAATTATGGGCGATTTCTGTACCAATTAACTATAGTGAAAGACAATTAAGGGTAATTAAAGAGCAAGGTGTGGAACCCTTGTGGTTTAGCTTAGAAATGCCTGATTTTGCCTTATTTGAATAATATTTATACTTTTGTTAAACTGTTTTGAAGAAAATCGTCTCCATAGCGCTATGTTTTGTGATGTTGCTCAACTTAACCGGGGTAACATTGAACGTAAGCTATTGCCCGATGAAGCACAAAACAACCTATTCACTTAAAAAGGAAAGTTGTTGCTGCAAAAAAGAAAAGGACGCCGATGATAATTGCTGCAAAAACAAGAAGGTAACGATTAGTAAATCCTTAGACAATTATAAGCAGTCGAATATTTTAGAAATACACAAACAGCTTGTTTTTGCAGATATTGCTCCTGAAGTCCATTTCATTTATAAGGCACATCTAAATAGTGCTGTTCCACAATCAACATTAATTGTTAAGCCACCAGGGCGAACAATTGAACGAACTATTCTTTACCGGCAATTCCTGATTTGATTTTTTCTCGTCTTTTGATGAACAGAATTCCTCTGTTCGGCAAGGTCTATTCTGTGACCTGAATAATTTCATTATTCTATTTCAAGTAAAGCCAGTTATGGTTGCGTTGGGATATTTCGCATCGCTGTTTATAGGTATTTCATTGGGTATGATAGGTGGAGGAGGTTCCATTCTTACTATGCCTGTATTGGTGTATCTATTCGACATACCGCCAGTCTTAGCAACATCCTATTCTCTTTTCATCGTGGGAGGCACAAGCTGCGTAGGAGCAGTGAGAAACATTATCAATAAGAATGCAAATATCAAAACAGCTATATTTTTCGGGGCAATATCTATTAACACGGTATTCCTTGTCAGACAATACATAGTGCATATTATACCCGAAAGGCTGTCTACAATACAGGGAAATGTAATTACTTATTCGTTTCTAACCCTGATCGTTTTTGCAATTTTAATGGTTACCGCATCGGTAAAAATGATAAGGAGCAAAGTAATTCTTGAAAGTGCCAATGTAGATTCTGTATCAATACCTAAGTTAATTATTACCGGACTAATAGTAGGATTAATAACAGGTTTTTTAGGTATTGGGGGAGGCTTTTTAATAATTCCGTCATTGGTATTAGTTCTCAATCTACCTATGAAACATGCAGTGGGTACGTCCTTAATCATTATCACGCTTAATGCTATGGCTGGCTTTTTAGGCGATATTGGTAAAGTGCAAATGGATTGGCAGCTTTTATTGCCTGTTACCGCTATCGCAATAATAGGTATGTTCATCGGGGGCTACTTAAATGACAAACTTGCATCCGGCACATTGAAGAAAATATTTGGCTGGTTTATACTCTGCTTGGGTGTTTATATTTTATTGAAGGAAGGTTTTCATATGTCAACATCAAAAACTAAATAAAATGGACAAACAGTTATTAAATAATCCGGCAGCCTCTATCGTAGATGTTCGTACCGATGAGGAATATAACGAAAGCCATTACCCCGGTGCAAAGCACATACCGCTCGATCAGGTAGAGCAACGAATAAATGAATTCAAAGAAATGTCAACGCCTGTTATTCTTTACTGTCGTAGCGGAAACCGAAGCGGCAAGGCAATGGAAATCCTAAAACAGAATGGGATTACCGATGTGTATAACGGAGGTGGTTTAACTGATATGATTAACTATTAAAACAAACAATAAAAAGCAAAGCAATGAGAGCAACAATCAAAATTTCAATGTTATTAGCATTATGCTATTTCGTGTTCGGGATCACAGGCGTAAAAGCTCAGGAAGCCACAAAAACCGAGACTTTTAAAGTGTACGGCAACTGTGACATGTGTAAAGAACATATCGAGGGTGCATTAAAAAAGAAGGACGGCGTATTGAAGAAGGATTGGAGTCCAAAAACAAAAATGCTGACGGTAACGTATGACCCGTCAAAAATTACCTTAACACAGATAAAGCAAAAGATCGCAGACGTAGGATATGATACTGATGAAATCCACGCGAAGGATGAGACTTACAGCAAGCTGCATAAATGCTGTCAATACGAGAGGGCAAAAAAATAACCGTATAACATGGTAAGAAGGTTAATAGCATTATCATTTCAAAACCGATACATAGTCCTGCTTTTCGGGCTTGGACTATTTGTGTGGGGTATCTATTCCATGAACCAAAACCCAATTGATGCTATTCCAGACTTGTCAGAAAATCAGGTAATCGTTTTTACCGAATGGATGGGAAGAAGCCCGCAGGTAATAGAAGATCAAGTTACTTATCCGCTTGTTTCCAACCTGCAGGGCATCCCGAAAATAAAGCACATCAGGGGAACATCAATGTTCGGGATGAGCTTTGTGTATGTAGTATTTGAGGACAACGTTGATATTTATTGGGCACGTACACGTGTGCTGGAACGGCTAAATTATGCCCAGCGACTACTGCCGGAAGGCATAACGCCCACACTTGGGCCTGATGGTACAGGGGTAGGTCATGTCTTTTGGTACACACTTGATGCTCCCGGCTACGACCTGGGGGAGCAAAGAGCGTTGCAGGATTGGTACATCAAATATGGACTGCAAACTGTGAAGGGCGTGAGCGAAGTAGCGTCTTTCGGGGGGCTTCAAAAACAGTATCAAATCAACATTGACCCTAACAAGCTGAACTACTACAGTATTTCACTTAGCGATGTGCTACATGCAGTGAAAGCGAACAACAATGATGTAGGTGGTCGGAAGTTTGAAGTAAGTAATATGGGTTATATCGTGCGAGGTCTCGGCTATATAAAGAGTCTCGAAGACGTAAAAAACATCCCGATTGGAAAAGACGGCACGACACCAATACACATATCGGATGTGGCAACGGTTCAAATGGGCGGTGATTTGCGTCTTGGCATCTTTGATGAAAATGGCGAGGGGGAAGTAGTTGGAGGAATAGTTGTAATGCGATATGGTGAAAACGCCGATGCAGTTATAAAGAATGTCAAAGCAAAGCTGAATGATATTGCTAAAGGCTTGCCACCGGGTGTGAAGTTCAAAACAGCCTATGACCGGAGCGAACTTATTGAAGCTGCTATTGCTTCTGTAAAGCGCAGTATTTGGGAGGAAATGATAGTTGTTTCCCTGATCGTACTCATTTTCCTTTTCCATTGGCGCAGCGCATTTATCATCATAATACAGATACCCGTGTCTGTAGCAGCGAGTTTCATTTTGTTGCAGGCATTCGGGATTTCATCAAATATTATGTCAATAACCGGCATAGCATTGGCAATAGGCGTTGTTGTTGATGATGGGATAATGATGGTTGAAAATGCTTACCGGCACTTAGCAGATATACAGGCAAAAAAAGAATGAGAATAGTAAACTTATGAATGAGGAAAAGAAGATAAAAGAAGAAAAGCGGTTGAGTATAATCGAGGCAGCTTGTCAGCAAATTGGCAAGGGGGCATTCTATTCTACTATTATTATCGTTGCGTCGTTTCTTCCGGTATTCATGCTTACAGGGCAGGAAGGAAAGCTATTTGCCCCGCTTGCATGGACGAAAACCTTCATTCTATTCATTGACGCATTTATCGCTGTTACACTTGTTCCGGTTCTCATTTCATTTTTCCTTAAAGGAAAATGCAAACCTGAATCAGTTAATCCGGTTAACAGGGGCTTACTAAAAATATACAGCCCGATTGTAAAGCAATGTCTGAAATGGCGTTGGCTGACTATTGGGGTGAACTTTATAGCCCTATGCATAGCTATTCCCATGATGCTTAGTCTTGGGACTGAATTTATGCCGCCATTAGATGAAGGCAGCATCTTATTCATGCCTGTAACGTTACCTGACGTTTCCAATTCGGAAGTGAAGAGAATATTGCAGGTGCAGGACAGAATAATAAAAACGGTTCCAGAAGTTAAAAACGTACTTGGTAAAGCTGGTCGGGCGCAGACCGCAACCGATAATTCCCCCATCAGCATGATTGAAACGATAGTATTGCTCAAGCCCAAAAGTGAGTGGCGGGCAGGCATTACCAAAGCAGACATCGTGAATGAACTAAACGCAAAATTGCAAATCCCCGGTACAGTAAATGGCTGGACACAACCCATAATTAATAGGATAAACATGCTTTCCACAGGCATAAGAACTGATGTGGGAGTGAAAATAATGGGTGATAACCTCGATACGCTAAATGAGCTGGCACAGAGGATAAAAAGTGAATTGACGGGCATGGACGGTGTAAAGGATTTGTACGCCGAACCAATTACTGGCGGCAAGTATCTTGATATAAAAATAAAGAAAGATGAAATTGGTCGTTATGGTTTGAGTATTGATGATGTGAATATGGTAGTTGAATCCGCACTTGGAGGCATGAAGCTAACCACCACTATTGAGGGCAGGCAGCGGTTTAGCGTCAATGCGCGTTTTGCCGAAGAATACCGGAATAGCATTGACAATATCAGACGAACGTTAATTAAAACCGCCGACTTCGGGACTATTCCTCTCTCAGCGGTAGCTGACATAAACATTTCTGACGGACCGCCGATGATACAATCTGAAAATTCTCTGTTACGGGGAACTGTATTGTTCAATGTGCGCGGACGGGATTTAGGCAGCACCGTTAAAGATGCACAGAAGAAAATCAATGAGACGATCAAGAGCCTCCCGCGCGGCTACTATATTGAATGGAGCGGTCAATGGGAAAATCAGATAAGAGCCACCAAAACACTACAGATTATCATTCCCATTGTAATACTGATAATTTTCCTTGTCCTGTACATGGTGTATAAATCTATCCGCGAGGCATTTTTTAGCCTGATAACTGTTCCTTTTGCGCTCATTGGCGGGGTTTACATCATTTACTTCTACCACGTCAATCTATCGGTGGCTGTTGCGGTAGGGTTTATTGCATTGTTTGGGATTGCAGTCCAAACGGGGATATTTATGGTGATCTATTTGCATGAGGCGATGCATGAGTTGGTGAGATTAAAAGGCAACTCACGCGAAACAATAACTGATGCTGACTTGAGGGAATTTATTTACAAGGGGGCTTCGCAGCGGCTGCGCCCCAAAATTATGACGGTCTGTGTTGCTCTTTTTGGTCTGGTGCCGATATTATGGAGCCACGGTGTAGGCAGCGATGTAATGATACCGATAGTATTACCAATGATAGGTGGGGTGTTCACATCATCAATCCATGTGTTGCTCACTACGCCCGTTGTATTTGAAATGGTCAAACAATATGAACTGAACAAGTATGGTAAAATGGATATGGTTGAATCAGCAATAAAGCATTAGTAAATGACCGAAGTAAATTTTTTAGGCGAATTTATAATTAGGCGTTGCACGGCAATGGCAATAGTTTTTCTATTGTCGGTTCCGGTGTATGCTCAGAAATACTCTCTAAATGACGTATTGAACAAAATAGAACAAAATAACCCTTCCGTTCTTGCTTATCAAAACAGGATAAATGCTGTTAACGAAAATGCGAAAGGCGCAAGAGCTTGGGCACCTCCCAAGACAGCGGTAGAGTGGGATATGCTTCCTTACACACTTGACTACAGCAAAGGCAGTATGCTCAGGTTCTCAGCTACGCAGGATTTCCCCAATCCTAAAAGGAACTATGCGAAGGAGAACTACATGAAGTCAATAGCGGCTACCGAAAAGAACGCTGGTGAGTTTCATAAAGTGGAGCTTTTTGCGGAGGCTAAACAGACGTACTATAAAATTTATATCTCACAGCGAAAAATCGCTGTGCTTCAGGAAAGTGGCGATGCGTTAAAACTGATGATAGACCTGGGTACAAAGCAGATGGCCATTACTAAAGGTGATTTAGCTCCGATTTACCGACTAAAGGCGCGACTGACCGAGAATGAAACTATGATTGTACATGAACAAAATATGATACGTGCGCTTCAGGCATCGCTCAACTATCTTATGAATGAGGACATAAATCAAACATTTGATATAGATACATCAGGACTGGCAAAAGACTACAGAGGGTTAAATACCTACTTAAATATTGACTCATTGGATTGTAAACGCAGCGATATTATGAGAATGAATAGTGAGATCAACACAGCAAAGCTGAACCAAACTTTCATTTCGCTTAGGGGCAAGCCGGAGTTCGGGATGAAACTCGAACACTACCAGAGATTTGGAAGTATGCCTAATGCATTTGCCGTGATGGGAACTATGACTATTCCATCCGTTCCGTGGAGTGCAAAGGGTTACAAAAGTGAAGTTCACGCATTAGACTATCGCATAGCAAGTATGGAACAGGATAAGAAGAACATGGTGAACATGGCTATGCAAATGATAAAGATGTACCTGATAGAACTTGAATCCGAGTACAAAGAATTGGATAACTACACAAATAAGGTCATACCTGCATACAGAAAAGGGCTTGACGCGAACATACTGTCTTACGGACAGAATACAAACGATATGAGCATGACCCTGATGGCTTGGGATGATTTACTGATGAGCCAGATGGAGTATTTAAGACATTTAGACAACTACCTAAGAATTCAAACAGAATATGAAAAGGAACTTCAAATCAGGTAAGATTTTAAACCTTGTCTGGGTTTGCTTGCAGAATTGCATTCTGCTGCTGTTCCTTTTGTCTGTTTCATGCAACCAGCCGTCAACGCAAAAGGAGACAAAACAGACAGCCTCAAAGAAAGAGATTTATTACTGCCCTATGCACCCTGAAATTCAGCAAGATCATCCCGGAAAATGCCCAAAACCGGAATGTAAAGGGATGGACTTGGTTCTAAAAGAGCCGGAAGATGAGCTGAAGACGGTTTTGCCATCGGTCAATTCATCTGTATTGTCAAATGTAAAAACCGTGCATCCTGAAAATAAAGAAGTACCCATTTCTACCGAAATGCAGGGTTATATTGACTATGATGAACATTCGGAACACAACATTGCGTCCCGTTTTGACGGACGTATTGAGAGGCTGTACGTTAAATACAACTACCAACCTGTTCATAAGGGAGATAGGGTTTTTGACATTTATAGCCCCGAATTAGTAACAGCCCAGCAAAATCTTCTGTTCTTGCTAAACACCGATAAAGAATCAACAGAGCTTATTGATGCAGCAAAGCAAAAGTTGAAAATACTTGGGATGAGTGATGAGCAGATAGATCAGTTGACAAGAAACCGGAATGTTCAGAAAAGCGTTTCCGTTTTCAGTAAGTGGGATGGACACATCCATGAGATGAAAAATACTAAAAATGACAATTCAGGTATGGGAATGGATGCTACGAACCCGCAAAGCTCGTCTCAATCGCAAAACATTTCATCCACACCTCCATTGGCCATAAAAGAAGGTATGTATGTAATGCGCGGTCAGACTGTTTTCAACGTTGTTGACCCGCATCATGTAGTTGTAATGCTGCAAGTCAAAGCTCAAGACATACCGAACGTAAAAGTCAGCCAAAAGGTAAGCTTAGAAATAGATGAAGCTCCCAAAATGGTGATGTCAGGCAAAATAGACTTTATTGAACCAGTACTGAAAGCCGGGTATAAAACAATTATTGCGCGGGTATATATAGACAATAGCGAACACAAGCATAAGGTTGGGACATTGGTGCGGGGACATATAAAAGACGCGACCGTTGAAGGTTTGTGGGTTCCTGCAAGTTCCATAGTTGACTTAGGGAAAAACAAAATAGTATGGGTGAGAAAGGAAGACCACTTTGTTTCTCGTAAGGTAGAGATAGGAGTTACAACGAGAGATTGGGTGGAAATACTGGATGGCGTTACACCAAAAGATGAAGTCGCCCTTGAGGGACATTATTTAACCGATAGCGAAGGGTTTATTAAAACAGAACAGGAATGAAAAACGGTACGGTCATATCACGTTGTATTCTTCTAATAGGTTTCCTGTTACTTTTTGCCTGTAAAAGCAAAAAGCAGGAGCCGATAAAGGAGAATGAATACTACGTATGCTCAATGGATCCGCAGGTGATGGAGAAACAACCTGGAATGTGTCCCATCTGTAAAATGCCACTTACGAAAGCTACCATTGACATAAAGCAGATGCAGGGCATTCAGATCAATGACCAGCAGGCAAAACTTGCGAATGTCAAAGTTGAGCCTATCACACAATCCTCAATCGGCAGGAATACCACTTTGAACGGAGTATTTGCAATTAACCAAAATAGGACGGAGCAAGTCAGTGCGAGGATAAAAGGACGGATAGAACTGCTGTACTATAAGGTTGTGGGAACAAAAGTGAATGTGGGTGATAAACTGTACGACTTATACAGCCGGGAATTGTTGCAGGCACAGGAAGAATACTTACTGGCGATAGAGAAAGGAAAACTGCTTAAAACAGGTGGGCAGAATATTGTGTCGGCGGCTAAGAACAAACTTGAGCTGTGGGGGCTAACTGACGAGCAAATTGCTGCTTTGGAGCGAACAGGCCAGCCTAAAATAACAAACACCGTTTACTGTAAGGTGTCAGGTGTAATTACTGAAATTCCACTGAAAGAAGGTGATTATGTGAACGAAGGGACAGAAGTGTATAAAGTAGCAGACCTGAGTTCAATATGGGTAGAGGCGCAGTTATACACAAACGAACTTTCTTACTTGCAGGAGGGCAAAGAAGTTGAAATCATTCCTGCTTCTTTCCCCGATGAGCGAATAAAGGGAAGTGTTGTTTTTACTAATCCCGAATTGCAGCAACAGTCAAAAGTCAATCTTATCAGAATAGAAGTAAATAACGCCTCTTCCCGTTATAAACCCGGTATGCAGGCGTATGTGGTGTTAAAGTCTGAGGAAAAAAAGGCCCTTGCATTACCTGTTGACGCGGTAATACAAAATGCTCATAATTCTCTTGTATGGGTGGAGACCCAAAAGAACAAGTTTGAACCACGAACAGTAACAACGGGTGTTCAAAGCGATGACAAGATCGAAATTCTGTCAGGATTGAAAGAAGGGGATATGGTAGTGACATCGGGTGCTTACCTGATTAACAGCGAGTATGTTTTTAAAAGAGGAATGAATCCGGAAGGGAATAAAAAAGAAGAAGCCCCGATGAACAATATGCCAAACATGAAAATGTAAGAATGGGATTGCAAACAATAAATATCAGGTATATGTGTTGCCAACGCTGTATAGAAGCGGTTGAAACTGCACTCGTATCTCTTGGTTTAGACATTAAAAGTGTACTGCTTGGGGTAGCCACGTTCGATAACCCAAATAAGGTTCTTGATGAACAGGTCAGGCAGGCATTATCAAAGAAAGGGTTTGAAATCATCGTGTCTGAAGACGAGCGTTTAGCCGAAGAAATCAAGATCGCACTAATTGAACTCGTTCACCATTCAGAAAACGTGGAGCATTCCAATAATACCCTTCCGGCATTCTTGGAGAAACGCACCTTTAAACCCTTCAGGCTGCTGAATAAAGTATTTCTGAAACAGACCAGCATTACAATTCAGAAGTACGCCATATTGCAACGTATTGAAAAGGTAAAGGCGCTCATTGAGGAGGACAAATCCAATTTTTCCGAGATAGCCTATGCCGCTGGCTACAAAACACCGCAACACCTATCGGCGCAGTTCAAGAAGATAGTTGGGGTTAGTATGCTGGAGTATAAAATGAAGAACATCAGGCAGCGGATACCGATTGATAAAATATAGCCTCCCGCGTCCTAAAATGTAAGAAAAATGCCAAAATTGATAAAGAAAATTACCGTAAATATGTTAGGTTTGTTCGTTCCTCGTTCACATAAATTTTTTTGTATGAAAAAACTGATACTTTCAGCTTCAATACTCCTATTAAGCGGCATGGCTATAGGCCAGACAACCGCCACCGATTTTACTGCTTCTGATTGCAGTTCAGGCAGCCATACCCTATTTACAGAGCTAAATTCCGGCAAAATTGTTGTGCTGGTATGGGTTATGCCTTGCGGGGCGTGCATCAGTGATGCAAAAGCAGCTTACGATGCTGTACAGAGCTTTGCGACATCAAACCCAGGTAAGGTGATTTATTGGCTTTCTGACGACGCGGGCAACACTACCTGCTCTTCATTGTCAAGCTGGGCAAGTACCAATAGCATTGGAACGACCAGCGCATCCTATTTTGGGAATACTGGCAATGCAATAGATGAGGCAAATTATGGCGGTTCAGGTATGCCGCATGTGGTGGTAATAGGCGGTTCAAGCCACCACATCTACTATAATCAGAAGAATGGTTCGAGCGATGGTCCGGCTATTACAAGTGCTATCAGCACTGCAATTACCGCTACGACTGGCGTAGGGAATATTTCAAATTCAGTAAGCATACTGACTTTGTTCCCTAACCCGGCAAAAGACAAGATTTCCATTAACTACGGCTTAGACAATGCAACTCCTGTGAATATTGAGGTGTATGATGTTGTTGGCAAAATCGTGAAGACAGTGGCACTTGGTGAGCAAAGTTCAGGACAGCATTCTTTGGACATGAATTTTGAAAATAAGTTAGCAAGTGGTGTGTATTTCCTGAAAATGAATATTGGTAACGCTTCTCAAACAGTAAAGTTTACAATCGCTGACTAATCTTAACCAACGGAGAACATGAGGGAGCTATTATTAGCGGGTTTATTCTTTACATTTTCAAATAACATTTTAGCGCAGGGCTGCTGTTCCGGAGGGAGCGGCAGCCCTGTTGCTGGCGGGACTTCACAGGGCGTACTTGCAGACAGGCAGGCGGAGATCGGAACAAGTTTTCAATACATTTATACCAATAAGTTTCTTACTGGTGATAAACCAGCCCCGGACTTTCTTCATAGCTTCAATACTAAGTATCTATACACGCGGTTAGCTTATGGCGTGACAAACCGCCTCACCATGAGTATAGAGGCGGGCTATTTTTTTAATAAAACTCAGGTTTCATTAAACCAGAAGGTCACTGACGAATCAAAGGGATTTTCTGATCTCATTATCTTTCCGAGATATAAGGTTTACGAACACAATACTGAGAAAACAAGGGACGAGATAACTGTTGGTTTGGGGTACAAAATACCAATAGGTAAATACCTTGATTCTACGGTTGTTTATACTGACCCTACCGGTAAAAACTTTTATACGCCGCAACCACCGGCGGTTATGCCAACAACAGGTTCTAACGATTTTATCTTTTACGGATTTGCTTTTCGTGGCTATCCTGAAAAGAAATTCCGGATATTCGCCAACGCTCTATACATACGGAAAGGATGGAACCCTATTGGCGAAAAATTTGGCGACTATGCAAGTGTAGGATTATTCGCTGGCAAGACTTTTCTAAAAAAATGGAGTGCTACGCTTCAGTTAAAAGGAGAGTGGATTGGCGATTTCCACGCAGACAAAAGTGCTGACGATATGTTGGCGTTTTATAATATTGATGTTAACTCGTTTGGCAGCAAGAAAATTGCAGTCGCTCCTCAAATTGGGTATAGCTACAAATCCCTTTCTATATACCTGCTTGGTGAGTACCCACTATATCAGTATGTAAACGGTACTGCAATAGCATCACAGTATATGTTTACTTTGGGGGCTTCTTATCGTTTCTTTACGGTTAAACAGAATGGATAACTGAATATGGGGTAACACTGTCCACAAATATTTTGCTTAACTTTTCGTTAGGCAGAGAGGTCTCCCTTAAATAACCGATAAATAGAAGGTACATCTATATTGTGACCTGCTCCCCAAAGCCGGTGTGTTTCAGCATAGACAATGGTGCTTTGGCGAGACAGGTGATAAAATAAAAATTCTGCCCGTACTGATTCGTCAATCACCTTTAGTCTGTCTTCAAAGGCTTCTATACTTTGTTCATAGGGTATTAGAAATGTCATGTTCCCTTTAAACATCAGAAACCTGCCATTGGCATCAAGCGGTATGTATATCTCTGACGAGGCAATTATATGGAAACCGTCGTCATTTTCTTTGAAAGAGAATTCATATCGGATATTCTCTCGACCAGAAACGACCTTCTCTTCATGAACTTCCTTAGGTGAAAGTTGATATTGGTCTATAATTCGGTATTCAAAATTCTTAAAGTCAATATTCATATATCAAAGTTTTCAGTAAAATAATGAAAATTGAAAAGGCCGCGAATAAATTTGCTCTCATATCCGGTAGTAATTCCCTTTCCTCGCACTCCGTTCAATTTGATACAACCGTGCCATTAAGCCGCTCAATATCAATCAACAATTTTTATCACTTGCAGCAATTTTCTCCTAATTGAATAGGAGGGCATTTCACAGTTCCGTAACTGCAAAAGACACAGCAGTCCCCTTGTTTGGGTTTCAACCGGGTATGACAGCTTTCGCATTCATAGAAATACTGACAAGCATCTGTTGGCATTGTCTCCTCCTTTTGATGTCCGCAGGATGGACACGTTATTGTAGATTGTAGCTCCACTTCTTCTCCCTTTTTATGCAATCTCATTCGGTAATAATCTAAGCCTGCCGCGCACAACATTCCAAACATTCCAATGTAAAGATAGTTTATCCAATATTCTGCATCAATTAAATAGTAACTGTAAAATATCAATGCCGTACTTGGAATAGCAGCCAGTAAAGGCCATGTGCATCTATGTTTACGATACGAAAAAAATAGTCCTGCTAAAGAAACCACCGTTAAAAACTGAAAAATGTACATTGACCATCCACCAAATAACTCAAAGCTTCCTATTCCAAGTGCGGTTAGCAGAAAACCGAACAAAGGAAAGCAACAGGGTGAAGCCAACGCTGTAATAAATAAACCAACCGTACCAATTCTTTCAAGTTGCAGCTTCATTTAAATTCAGTTTAGATTGACGGCATATTGCTCGGGGTTATTACTGAAAATCTTCGCGCAGCTTCCACAACAAGTATGATAGTCCTTGTTGTTGTACGAGACTAACCCGGAATGATCGGACATTGTGAACACAACTCCGCTGACGGGGCATTTTACCAGTTCTCCATTTTGAGCTGTCGAATTGACTACAATTTTATTTTCATCATAATTTTTAGCGGCGCATTCCCTTTCGCAGCACAATGACATTTTAAGATTGTAGTTGCCACTTACCTTATTACACTCTCCCTTATTAGCGCAATTTCCGCAAGAACTACTTTTCCAAAGGTATCCGCCAAGGGCACCTGCTGCAACCAAAATAGATATAGCTATGAATAATAACTTTTTCATGTCTGTTCTTTTGTTATAAAGGTACAAATGTTCAGCTACGGGCATTCACTGCTGCATGTCATTGGCTTTAGTAAATTTTCTGCCTCATCTCAGGTATTAATTCCCCTTCATCGTCTATCCATTCAGGAATGCAATAGAAATTTCCTCTCACTCCTTTCAATTTGTAAGGTATTAGCCGCTCATGTTTCATAGCGGTATTCAAAAATGCTGATACATACTTCTCTAAGCTGGCTTGTTTCTTCGCAATTGAAGGCTCCCTGAACTGAAGCAGTGGTATTATTTCGGAAGAACGCAATGGTTTGTCCGCTTTCGTGACTAAAAAGACGATTTTGGTTACTACAGTCCATGCTTTATTGTAACCATCATTTGGTATTTCATGTTTTTCGAGCCGTTTCTCAAGGTTTTTGATCTTTTCCAGTGATTCAGCAAGCAATTCTTTAAGAATACGGTTCTCTTTTTGCAGCTTTTCAGTTGAAATCTGGCCATCTTCTGCTATATTTTCCTGTGTTTTAGCCATAAACCTGATAGTATTTTAATGATGTAGCATATAGGTTCCAATATGCTGCCAATTCAAATCTATGTGAAATCTATTTTACAGACAATAAATTCTATGGGAAATCTAATTGGCTGCCATAGTGCGGGCAATTAGAAGTCAAACGGCGCTTGTCAAAATGTTCGTATTTTTAAATGGAAATGAATGACAATGAAGTATCTAATCCTATCAATGCTAATTGCTATAAGCCCGGCATTCGCCCAAAGTAATGCTACATATCTGAAGGCAAATGCTGTTCGGGTGGACGATCCAAATTTGCCCGGTGATTCAATTTATAGGGTTCTTTCACCCTATCAAGTTATAATGATGGGGGAAATGCACGGGACAAAAGAACCGGCAGAGTTCGTCATAGGCTTGGCAAGGTTATTTGCAAACAAAGGAGATAGCGTTTCAGTCGGATTAGAGATTCCACCGTCAACGATGACGGCATTCGTTACAGCGCGAACGGACAGTAGTATTTATGAAAGTGACTTCTTCAGGAATACCGCGAAGTTAGATGGCAGGCAATCATTCGCATGGGCGAGCGTCATATCTCATCTGAAAAACAACCCAAGAGTACAGGTCTTTTTTTACGATATAAACGATAGCGAGAGAACGTTGTATGACCGTGACAGCATCATGTACGCGAATATTAAAAAACAAGCCCTGCTGCACCCCGGATGGCGAATTATTACCCTTAGCGGCGATGCTCATGCCTTGTCAGTGCCTGGAGAGCGCAAAGCTGCGTCCTTTTTGAAGCGCGATAAGGAACTTGACCTTGCGAACAGGCTTTGTACAATAAAAAACTACTACTATCAAGGGAGTTGCTACGCCGACTTTGGACACGGTATCGAGCAAAGAAAATTAGGTCGGCCAATAAATGACTTTGACACCATTCTTAATTTTGAAAAGTATTTTATCCTAACGTCCGCCAAATCATCCTTTCCTTACACTGCTATATACTATACAAGAGACGTTACCGCTTCTGAAATTGTGAGAGACAATTTTGATCGCACAGCACTAAAAAAAGAACTCAAGGCAATTTATGAGCGCGACCAAAAAACGCGAAAAGGTACAGATTCAGCAGCATACATGGGCTATATTGACAGTAGCAATTTGGCAAGGATTGAACCATTGATTGCTAAGTACGGTTGGCTTGGTAAATCCCTGTTAGGAGGTGGCTATAGCTCAGCAATTTTTTATGTAGTTCAACACGCAGAATTACCGGCACAAAAGAAATACCTTCCTCTGTTGCGGCAATCGGTCGAAGAGGGTGAGTCCGACCCATACGAATTGGCTATGCTGGAAGATAGGGTTCTGATGAGAGAAGGGAAAAAGCAGGTTTACGGGTCACAGGTTGTTTATAGTAAAACAGGTGCGCCGGAATTTTTCCCAATAGACGATGAGAAGAATGTTAACGTTCGTAGGAAAAAAGTTGGGCTGGAACCGTTAGAAGAATATGCCAAGCACTTTGGTATTGACTATAAGCCGCCTACAGAGTAACAACCTCGGATTGAAAACAGTGTTTAAGTCTAATACTGTAGCTCTGGCAAGCTCATAAAATTAGATTTGGATTTACAAGATGTCTCAGTTTTAGCCTGCCTATGCGTAAGCCACTGCCAAATCTTTACAGAGTGATTATCGAGACACCTCATCCTGTAAACAATAACAACTGCAGAGCCTATCGTAAACAATCCTATTATCCATATCGAAGCGTTGACCCCAAACAGGTCTGCAATAATACCTGTTAGTATAGCACCTATAGCATATCCTAAATCTCGCCAGAATCTGAAAATGCCGAGGCTATTTGCTCGGTCAGCAGGATGAGTGTTTTCTGCGACGGTAGCGAGAAAAGTAGGATAAACCATTGCCGTACCCACACCGAGGACTACCGAAAGCACTACAAAATGAGCCATAGTAACTGCAAACGGAAGTATTATCAAAGCAATACCTTGTATAGCCATTCCAAGAAATAGCAAGTCTTTTTTACAAAAATAATCAGCCATTCGCCCGGTAAACAATTGTCCAATGCCCCATACAGCCGGATAAGTTGCCGCGACAACCCCAATTTGTTCCGCATTAAACCCTTTTGACGCAAGTAATACGGGCAAAATGCCCCATGACATACCATCATTCAAGTTATTGATTAACCCCGCTTGTGTAATCGCACCAAGATTTCTATTAGCCCACGTTGTTTCCCAAAATACCTTGCTTAGCAAAGGTGTTTTGTTTGTGGCTGTTTCCTGTGCAATATGGTGTTTTGTGTCCTTAACAAACAGCCAACTACTAAGGAAACCTAAGAAAGCTAATGCAATACCAATGTAAAAAGGATAAGGACGTAACCCGTAATTTGAAGCTATCCACCCTGTAAAGAATGCTACAGCAGCGACAGCAAGGTAGCCTGAAAACTCATTCAAGCCCATTGCAAATCCCCTTTGCCTTTCGCCAACCAAGTCAATTTTCATCATTACTGTACTGCTCCATGTCAATCCCTGATTAATACCCAATAGAACATTGGCTGCAACGATCCAGTTCCAGCTATTCGCGTACATTAAAACAAATGGAACCGGAATGCCAACCAGCCATCCGACTGTCAGTAACTTTTTTCTGCCGATCTTGTTAGCCCACGTTCCCGTAAAGTAATTGGTGATTGCCTTTACAATTCCGAATACTACAATAAAAGAAAGAACGGCGGTTTTGGCGGCGACATGGAATTCCACTTCCGCAATACGGGGCAAAATGCTCCTTTCTAAGCCAACCATGCCCCCGACAAAAGCATTAATGACAACAAGCAGGGTGAATTGGTGCCTGTTTTCCTTAAGACCTAATTTTACTTGTTTCATTTGTTAGTTTAATTTCATAGCATATCCTTTCTAAAATAATTTCTTGATAAAGGATGTCGTCGCAAAGTTCTTAATATAATTGGAATACCGATTGCTCCCGGCAATAGCCAATAAACTATTGGATGAAGGTTTTTCCAAACTGGCAGGAATTTCCCATTGTCAACATAAAAAGCGGTTAGCAGGAAAATGTAAGAAAGTCCCATTCCGGCAATATGGATAACACTCCATTTTTGCCATTTGTTCTTTATCGCCGTTCTTGCTACAAATGCAAAACAGAAGGAAACCAGTCCTAAAATAAATAGATAGTAATCTTCCTTCCACCTATATATTGCAATAATGGTCGCGGTAATAAACACAACCCATAAACACCAATAATAAACACTACCGGATATTGAATGAACTCCGTGTTGCTTTTTCACCAACATGGCAAAAACCCCACTTACTGCGCAGGTGAGACCTGCCAAAATATGAATTGATATTAAAATCAGAAACGGCAGCGCATCTGACGGTATTTGAAAACCCTGAACCACTATTGGCTTACCTTCAAACATTTTAGTGCTTATTGAGATTAACATGGATTGTCCAAGTCTGTTGTATATAGAGAAAATTAGTCAATTCAGCGCTTTTATTCCCCCTAAAAAATATACAATGCCCTATTTCAAAGGTAGCGGTTTTTGACGCCTTGATACCAGCTTCACCATTAATATCAAAACAAGATATATAGACTCGCCCTGACATCATTACATGACAACCCCATGTCCTTTTGTCAACACAAAAATAAATATTCTTTTTCACTATTTGACAACATTTTGCCTCCGCTTAGAGGCAAATTAGAGCAGAATTAGAAATGATTTAAACCTGTTATTTCGGGCTGACACAGCCATTTTTCCGGTGTGCCATTTGTAGTATATATAGTATCGGTTTTGGCGAAAAAAGTTGCCTGCGGTAATTCGTGGAGATACTTTTAGAAAGGTGCAATGATGTTTAATGATGTGCAGAAACATTCAAAATCGTAAAAGCGCACTTTTGGAGCATAGTAGCTTTGTATTGCCTCCGGTAAAGAATAGGATTCTTCGCCCGTTTAAGGAAATCTTCGCCTGTTTTCGGAAAGTACGCCCGAAAGCGGTAAGTAGGTTTTTTGACGGTTGTAAGTTTGCAGGTTTTAAACTAAAAATTATGAATGATACATCTTGAAACAGTAATGATGAACAGAAACAAAAAAACAATTTTAAAACAAAAAACAAAGCCTATGAGTGAAAGTACATTTACAAACAGTATTCAATTTTGGGTTGATCCCAGCGGCATATTAGAATTCGCCGGTTTGCTTGAGACCAATGATCTCCCAAATTGTGTTATGGGGGCATACCAGGGTGCAGTTGTGATTGAAGTTGATTACAACCCAAAGGAAAACATCCAACTCCGGCACATCAAACAGCTTGCCGAGGCCAGCGCAGTTCTTCATTGTGAGCCGCTGAACTAAGCCATTGCCCGAAGTGAAACAGAACAGACAAAGAATAACAGACAAAAAACAGCATTTATGAAGACACAGAATAGCTTAAATTCGTATGACAGGCGGCATGACATTACCCCGGAGGAGGTAAGGCAATTTGAAAGATTTAAGAACTACACGGATGAACAGGTACACCAACTGATAGACACTATCAAAAGATATACCCGGTTTATTTATAATGTAGTTTCCAAACGCCAAAAGTCTGGCAAGAAAATTGCATTACATATTGATAATCAACTAACTAAAGCAGCATGAGCGACATAAATCTCTTCAAAACCTTTGCCAAAGGCACACATAAGACAAAAGCCAAAGGAAGTAACTGCGTTATTTACACCCGCGTTTCAACCAAAGAGCAGGCCGACAACAATTTAAGCCTTGATACACAGAAGAAGGCTTGTGAAATGTTTGCTAAAAAAGGCAACCTGCAAATCATGGGTTACTACGGTGGTACCTACGAAAGTGCGAAGACCGATGAACGCAAGGAGTTTAATAACATGCTCTCATTTCTGAAGAAGAGCCGGGAGAAAATATCGCACATCATTGTGTACAGCGTGGACAGGTTTAGCCGTTCCGGTGCAAATGCCATCTATATAGCCGAGCAACTGAAAAAGCAGGGTATAGTGGTTTGCTCCGTAACCCAACCTACAGACGCATCAACTGCCAGCGGCAGCCTGCAACAGAACATACAGTTCATCTTTAGCGAGTATGAGAACCAGCAACGCAGAGAGAAATGCATGGCTGGCGTAAAAGAGATGCTGCTTCGGGGCGAATGGCCTACCGCACCGCCTGTTGGCTACGATATTATCAAGAGCAATGGCAAGCGGACTATTGTACTTAACCGGGAAGGAAAGCTGCTGCGAAAGGCGTTTCATTGGAAGGTAAATGAGAAGGTCTCCAGTGAGGAGATAATTCAAAGGCTGGCAGCGCAGGGGCTAAAGATCAGTAATCAGCGGATGTCTGCATTCTTCCGTAACCCGTTTTATTGCGGCCTGATGGTGCATACAGCTTTGGAAGGACAGGTGATAGAAGGCAACCATGAAAAGATGGTTTCAAAGGAAATGTTCCTTGCAGCCAACGATGTACTTTCAGAGAACAAACAGGGGTATCGAATTAACCCGGAGAACGAGCAAATACCTCTGAAACGCTTTTACAGATGTGAGGATTGCGGAGAATTTTTAAGAGCATACAAGGCTTATAAGAATGGAAAGTATTACTACAAGTGCAACACCAAAGGTTGTAAGTGCAATATGAGAGCCGAAACTTTGAACAACCGTTTTGCTGAAAGTTTGGCGGACTATACGCTTGAATTTGATGAAGCAATGCAGTACCTCATCAAGGAGCAAATGGTAGCCGACTACAATACGCTGACCGAGCGGAATGAGGAGAGCATTGAGAATATCGAAAAGCAATTGACCGAGGTGGATAAGAAGCTGGAACGGCTGGAGGAACGGTATGTGCTGGATGAAATAACGAGAGATATGTTCGACAAATTCAAAGCGAAATTCCTTGAAGAACGGAGGGAAATTGAGAAGCAAAGGGCAAAATTAGGAAATAGGGTGTCGAACCTTGAAGTTTACATAGACACTGCCTTCCGAGCATCCTCGAAACTCGCGCCGGAATGGGATTCCGCCGATTACAACGACCGGCAGGAGCTTCAATATTTGCTATTTCCGGAGGGTGTGTACTACAATCGCAAAAAAGACGAATGTCGAACCCCAAAGGTAAATGAGGCATTCCGCTACTTTGTACGCGTATCAAGGGTTTTGGACGAAAATAATAAGGGGAACTGCAATGTAAATTTGCAGTTCCCCTCTTTGGTAGTCTCAACAGGAATCGAACCTGTATCAGAAGTTTAGGAAGCATCCCCGAGCAATGCTGTAACCTCGTCCTTCAGTTTTGGTAGATGATTAACGACAACGTCCCAAATCATTTCATTGTCGATGATATCATAAGCATGGATTATGAGATTGCGCTGATCAACTATTTTCACAGCAGAAGTAATTTGAATATCCGGTTGAAGTTTCAGTATCCTATTCATTGCTTCGCCGATAATTTCTATTTCTCGTTCCACTGCCCGTTGCATAGTCAGGCTTTCCTCGTAAATGCGATAATCCCCGGTGCCTTGTAAGTGAATATCAATAGCGGCGATCGAGAAAAGGATGTCATCCAGGAATTTCTTTATTATATCATCCATAGATCGGAACCGCAGTTCGGTTAAGTTCTGCAATGAAATATTTATTTCTCAGGCTGTTTTTCGTAACCATATCCACTTTCCGTTGAAATAAATCCTGAAGTGCGTAGTACAGATTCCATAAAACCTTACCCCTCATTGCAGGGTCTGGCTCATCATTTTCATCCTGAGGTTCAATGAGAAAATCCACATCACTATCTTCATTGAACCTGTCTGTAACTACAGAACCGAATACATACGCCTTCTTAACCTGATGTTTTTTGAATATCTCAGTCAACTCCGGCAATTTGGTTTCTATAAAAGGGTGTACCATAACAAATGGTATTATTGTAGTCCGAGCAGGAAAACTGTCGAACCAATTTTTTACAAATTTAGCAAAGATAGTCAAGTTTTATCAGGAGCAGGTTTCCCCGCTGTTGGTCTTATTTCCTGACCAACACGCTCGCGCCGGATGGCTATCGGCGTAGACCCTCTCAACTGGTCAAACTGGTCTCACTTCCACCCAACAAAAAACGCAAGCATCCGCTTGCGTTCACATCGCTCTCCGCACCCACACCCGCTCTCACCTTAGTAGTCCCTACTGTTTCATTATCGAACCTTTTGAAGAAAAAGTTCAAACAGATTTATGAATATTTGACTGGAAACGGCTAAATCTGCCGCTCGAACACGTTATTAAAATAATCCACCTGCGAGCTTACAAGAAAGTTTAAAAATTATGTGGTTAAAGAACAACTTCCGATCGCTGAAATTGTATAACACTTATGATAATGATAGATAAAGAGGTCTATGGCCAAATAATAAAAGAAATCAAAGCAATTGAAGAACCTTATGAAAACTGTATTGATATTACAGGCCCAGAAGTAATGGATATAATACACTATCTGCTGTGCAATGAATTTATTGCCCTTGGAAGGGAGGATAAGTATTATAGGCAAATAGAATCCATTGCATTGCCGATAATTCGAGAAAGTAAATTAGCTGATCTGTTGCCGTAAACTTTAACCTTATATATTTATATATTAGACACAAAATAGCGTAAGCCGTATGAAAGCATCAGATCAAATTGCCGTGCTTGGTATTTATAAACGTGTAGCCTTATACAGTCAGATAGAGAGTAAACCTGCTCTTGACGAACAAGAACAGCACGGAATAAAAATGGCCCGAAAACTACATTGGGAGTACGAGGTATATTCGGATCTCGGTATATCGGGGCTTGTTCCCTATGGGGAAAGACCAGGATTAAGCAAACTAGTCGAAAAGTGCATACTCGGAGAGGTAACTGCCATTTTTGTATCTGATCTCGACCGTTTGTTTCGCTCTACTGACCATGGGCTCATTTCTTTACTGACAAAGCATAATATTAGGCTTTTCGATGCAAACGGTGAAATCGACTTGAGAATTGAAGAGGTGGAACTTCATCTTCTTAAAGAAAAATTCAAAATCACATGATTATTCTGCCAAGCAAATGATACTCTTCCGCTATGTGAATTTGGGAAAGTAGCCTTTGGGCTACTAATATATAGGGTAAAAGAAAACCTACACCATGTACAAATTCAGAAAAATGACTTCCAAGGAAGCCTACAAAGAAATAAAAGAGTTTAAAAAAACGTGCAATGCTGAAGGCATTATCCCCGAAAAAAAATATCTCGATATTCTCTTTGAAAATTACCGTCAATGCTTGTTGCGAGAAGGAAAGGTCAAGACTTCATAAATTCAAACTTTACTTGATGACTTTTAGCCTAATTTGAAAGCCAAAGTACAAGTATGGGACGAAAAAAGCACAAACGAGAAATTCATTACGAACCAACAGTAATGGAAGTGCTGTTGAGCATTGAAGAGATGTCTCAGTGGATAGAACCTTTACTGCATCATTATGACAAACCTTATGCACCTTTTATGAAGTGGTTGTTGGAAAACAACTTCTTTGCGGACGAAAACGAAGTTGTGACCATCAGACAACTGCAAAAAAGGTACGGATCGGCAACCTCAGCAAAAATTACGTTGTGGCTACAAAATTGTTATCAAGACATTCTGACCCTTCACTCTGAAAACAGCGAAGCATTCAAATGCGAGAAAGGAATTAAACAGCATTTTTACATATCCTACCGTAATGACAGCACATATCTTGCTCTTTGGCTGCCGTCAGTTCCACGCCAATATGAAGTAGTGAAAATCCCCTTTCTAAAGGCAATGTTTGGCATTGACTATTTTTGGGTAGAAAGGATCAGTTACTCAATACTATCCAAGGGAACGGATGTTGAAGTGTGGTTGAAAGGCGGCATTCCCAATAGATACCGTGAGGTTCTTTACCAAAGAGCAGTTTTTGAGGGCACTCTCACTTTGTCCGATGAACGAGATCTACATGACTTCGAGATTAATGATAAACTGCTCAAAGCGTACAGCACTTAAAAAATATATTATTAAATGGTAGTTGTATATTTGTCCCATGTCGCTCTTACGCTGAACTTACGGATAAGCTAAAATCTAAAACTCTGATTGCATGGATCAAAGCAATTTCAACCTTGGCTACGTTTCATATACCCTATTGGCAATTTGGTTCATCTATTCTGTGTACTATGTCGCAAAAGCAAATCGCTCGCCAGAAAAGATAAACTATTATTTATTTGAATCGATTCCAGGTGTATTTGTATCGCTTGGGTTGCTGGGAACTTTTATGGGCCTTACCCAAGGGTTACTAAAATTTGACACTAACCCAGATCTTATAAAAAAATCTATTGAACAATTACTCCAAGGTCTTAAGTACGCCTTTATAGTTTCCTTAATTGGATTGTCACTATCGATTATCTTCTCAAAAATCGTTAACTACTTCCTGTTTAAGTATGACCAAATTCAACCTCCAAAGTCTCCAGAACTGCGAGAAATGGAACAGACTAATGAGCATCTGTTGAGCTTAAAAAACACGATTGAACGAACATCTTCCGAGCAAAGCCGAAAATTTAGTCAGCTTGTCAATGAACTCAAGCTAGTCAGTGACAGCATTTCTACTAATTTGGATGCTTTTGCCAAGTCGTTAGCAAATACAAATTCGGGAGCTTTAGTAGAAGCATTGGAGTCGGTTATGTACGACTTCAATGAAACAATAAAAGACTTTATACAAACTTTGGTTGACAAAAACTTTGCAGAGCTAACAACAACGGTGAAAACTCTAAACCAATGGCAGCAGCAAAACAAAGAACAAATTATTAAGCTAACAGCATCCTATCACTCCTTGGTGGATGACACATCCACTTTAGTAAAAAACACAGAAGAAATTATCTCAGTTAATGATAAATTGGTTGGAAGAAACGGAAGAATTCAAGAAGTGTTAACTGCCCTCGGTAAAGTAATTGTTGAGGATAAGAGATTTGTAGAGTTAATCGCTTCTCTCACAAATACGATAGAAAAAATGTCAAAGTTGTCCAATTCGATTGAACTTACTTCCCATTCAATAAAGGACATTGCAGAAAATAATATCGGCCTTACCTCGACTATAAGCGATTGGTTTGCCAAGGAAAACGGCATTAAGGAATCGATTATTTTGCTCAACAAACAATTGAGCGAGATAAGATCCATCAAGCAATCAGATTTGAGTGCAATCGATAAGTCGTTCTCTGAGAGACTTTCCAAAACGTTTGGAAGCTTAGATGCGGTTTTAACTACGTATGTAAAGAGCTTGGAAAAACTCCTCAAAGAAGCCACAGAAAAAATGATTAGAAATGGGTAGAGGTAGGCATAAGGTTGATAAAAACTACATCGTCTTTACAGATTTAATGACAAATCTAATGGTCATTTTTTTGTTCATCGCCCTATCCTATATTCTGCAAGCCATTTCCGAGAATTTTATCAAGGATGACATCTATAATACTCTTAATACCCATTTGCGAGAAGATTTAAAAAATAAAGGCGTTACCCTCAGCCCAGATTTGACGCTTAGATTTACACCCGAGGGTAGTGCTAATCTTTTTGAAAAGAACGACCCATTTATGACGGGAAATTTCAAGGGGCAGATTGAAGCAATTTGGCCCAAGTATCAAAAGATAATAACAGACCCGAAGTATCTCGACTATATCAAGGAGATAAGAATAGAGGGACATGCGGACACGTCACATATCTCCGACTGCGAACGATATGGTTTTGATAACTATTTCTGCAATCTTGAACTCTCTTCTAAAAGGGCCGAAAACGTGCTGCAATACATCAGGTCGTTAGATTGCTTCACGGAGCTTCCAGACAGCACAAGGGAGCGCATACAATTTTTATTGACTGCAAATGGGTTGTCCTACAGTAAAACTGTGAATGATCTTGGAAAATATACTTATACGGACTCTAACAAGAGCATCAATAGAGACCTGTCAAGACGTGTTGAGTTTAGGATCGTCACCAGTAATGAAAAGTTAGTAAAATCGCTTAGTGATGCCAAACGATGAAGTAATATATAATTTCTACGAAGGAACTCTGGCAAAACATCTGGAGGGATTGATTGCCGTTCGGAAATCAGCATTTGAACTAAAAAGTATTGATATCCTCTGGAATAATAGCAATCTATCAATTGACGAGCAAGGGTTCTTTCTCTATTCTGATGGAGAAAATGTACTAAGAACATACTCATACCTCGACAAATATGATATAGATAGATACAATGACTACCCTAAAGCGCATATCATTAATTGTGAACACGTAAAAAAATATTCTGGTTACAAGTCTACGTCAAATGAAACAGTCAGTGTGTTAAATAGGAATACTAACACAAAGGTTCCAAATATCCATTTAGAAATCTGTCAGAACTGCATGAGCGAGGTTCAGATGAACACGTCTCTGGACTTTTTCGGAAAACCATGGCACTCGATAATATTAGATTTGGAAGAGGATGATGCAACTAAATCGAAAAATTTAAAATCCGATGGCTACGTCTTAAACTGGAATCAAATCTCTTGGGCGTTTAGAGTTGAACATAATTGGACGTGCGAAAAATGTCAATGGAAACCTGAAGAGCGTCAGAAGCATTTTCTGCATGTGCATCATAAGAACGGCAAAAAGCGAAACACAAGGAATGATTTGCAATGCTTATGTATTCTTTGTCATTCACAAGTAGACAAGCACCACGTTAAAAAATTTTCCGAACCAGACCGCCAACTGGAAGTACAATATTTCAAAATGATTACTGGTGCTTTATAGTCAATCATTCTTACCCACATCGTCTATTGTATAAAGCTGCAACTCATTTAAGCCTGTTGAAATTTTCAGATCATCGATGAGTATTCCCTTTGCGGCTGCTTCGGTTTTCAGTTTAGTAGTATCCTTTTCCAAATCTTTCGTGGAAATAGCCTTTGCCCGCTTTTCCTGTGGGGGGTTTAACTTTTCCGACTTCTCAAATTCTACCACTTTTGTAAATACCTCGGTAGGTAGGTCAGTCTCGCATTTATATGCTAATTCGATAAATTGCTTCGCAAAAAAACTATCAATTTGAATTCTTCGTTTAGTAAGATGAGCAAATTTGCCCAATACCCGACAAATATTCTCACGTTCTTCGGGAGATAACTGCTCCGCAAACTCATACTCCTCTATTTTCTTTAAGCTAAGAATAATTTGTTCAAGGGCGTCAATTGATATGACAAAAACATCATAATCTGCAAGATTATAAACAAATGTAGAAAGACGTTCCAGGGTATTTGAAGGAACGATAAAGAAAATATCTCTTCTGACGTTTTCTTGTTTGGCATATTTTTTTGCTCGTTCCGCTTGATCCTTGATGTAATTCGGGAAATTTGATAGATCATCACTGCCTGGGGCTTTTGCGTCAAAAATCACAAGCTCATCGCATATCTTCAAAGTGTTGTCAGGCTCACCCCTGAAGGGGACTTTATCAAGATACTCTATTGCGTGCTTGGCGCATATCGTTTTGATCGAGTTCTTGACGTTTTCCTGATGTTTTGACCAAGTATCTTTCAAACTTCTGATACGCTGCACCTCAGCGGCATTCCTATCTTCGATTTCTTTCGCCCTGTCATTCTGTATCTGCTCTCTGATTGAGTTCAAAGTTGCTACATCAGCTTCGTATTTCAATCGTCTATTGTCCTCATCTTTCTGAAGTTCAGTATTTGATTGCTTTATAGTTTTCATTTCGTTTTCCAAGTTTTCAAGCTTAGTCTTCAAACTACTGAGTTCGACTTCAAGTTCATTCTTTCTCTGTGACAGGCTTGCGACTATTTCCGAGTTTGCAGTGTTTTCCTTGGATAGTCTTTTGATCTCTGTTGTAAGATTGTTGTTTGTTTCAACCAAAACTTCATTTTTTGTGGACAGGTCGTTAATGCGATCTGAATAATTCTGAATTGTTTCAGCATTGGCAGCGGAGTCTGCTGAAAGTTTTTTGTTTTCCATTTCGAGCGAATTATTCTTTTCTTGAAATGAATTATTTAACAACAGAAGTTCATTAATTTTTCCTTTGCTATTCAATACCGCTTCGGCATTTGTGGCGGCTTCGGTTGAAATACGTTTATTCTCGTCCGTTAGTATTCTATTTTTCTCGATCAAGGAACTATTTAGCACCGTCAATTCATTAACTTTTGTAATGCTATTAGCGATTACTTCGGAGTTTGAGGCTATCTCAGTAGCAAGGCGTTTATTTTCATTAGTAAGATGGCTATTAGCCTCAGCAATTACCTTGCTGTCTGTGGACAACTCATTTAATCTGTTTTTTAACGCAAGGATCGAGCTTTCCTTTGCAGATACGTCTTTGTCCAATTGGAGTATTTTGCCATTCGCTTCCTGCAGCGATGAGCCCAAACGTTCCGCTTCACTTTCCTTTCTAATAATTGTTTCATTTGCTGATTTGACCTCTCTTTCTAAATCGAGGTTCTTATTGCCCAGAGTGTTGTTCTGCTCTTTAAGAGCATCTGTCTGGCTGACGAGGCGCTGGAGATCAGAAGCAGCATCGATAAGTAGCGATCTAATACTTCCCCAACTAAATAATCGCTGAAAAAAGCCTGCTGTCTTAATTTTTTCTATTAAATTCTTCAAGCTGTCGATGTTTGCCTCCATAAAAGTGTTTTGAGATTGCTGTGAAATCTTGCGCTTACAGCTAAGTTATGGCTAATATTCCATAAAACCATAATATCGTTATAGAGGGGATAATAACACTGCTACTTAAATCTTATTTCCAGATTGCTGAAGTTAGCAGTGAATTTAGAATTCCTGAATAGTTCTTCTGGCGTGTCATTTTGGATGAAGATATTTCCCAAATGCAGTATCTTACGTTGAGCATTATTTAACGTATTTAGCACAAGGTACAAGTGGTAGTACTCCTTCTCTCTTATCGCTTTTAAGTACTCAGGATAGGATATGTAAAAGTGTTTTTGATCGTCCATTTTTCCTTTAACCTCCACATAATGTTTTCTGCCCTCCTCGTCAACGTAGCTAATGTCATAGCCGTGTATATCGGAGCCCTCTGGGTTTTGTTCCGCATTGGCCGCATTTTTTGAAACCCAGAATATAGAATTGTATTCCTCAGACAATTTTTCAAAAACTATTTTTTCAGCCACTACACCAACATCTTCTTGAGTCGGATTTGACTTAGAACCGTCAAAGCGATGCCCCGAAGAGTTACTTCGATCGGTAACGCTTGGACTATAAGTTCCTACATTTTCTGTTGTGACATTCACAACCGCAGTCCCAGGTAGATTTGTATAAGCATCGTATCGTGAGCCTGTGGGCGTGGGGCTATTTGCTGGCTGCGGCTCCTTAGTTTTTAAGTACGCTGCAAAACGCTGAACAAGTTCATCCATGGTATCATCAAAATATAGCAAACTTCGATTAGCGTTTATCTCAAAAAAATCATTCACTACATTAGGGTCATTCTTCTCAATTCGTTTTCTAAACTTTGCTAAATTCTTATTGTGCAATTTTACAAGCACCTTTTGATCATCGACATTCGCTTCATTTTGCAATAGAGTTACAGCAAATTTCTCGGACACAGCCTTTTTGAAAAGTTGCCAACCATTTATCATCAATGCTGGACTGGGAAAAGATATTTGCAAATAGTCGTATTCGTCTAGTTTATTCTGAAATTTTGACTTCTCTATGATGCTTTTACCAGATAGTGCTTGATGTAGTTTCTGTTCAAATGAATGCCTATATTTCAAGTTCTGTCCGTTAATTAAATTCCGATAGTGGTCTGAAAAATCAATTCTATACCCTGATATTCTATTAAATTCATCGAGCTTAATATCGAGCAGTTCAAATAGCTTTCCAAAGGGGACGATATTTTCAATAAGACTGAAATTATCGTAGGATATTTTTTCACAACAGTCGCTAAACGTTTCTTGTGGAATATTCAATACCCTCGCAAGTCTAGCAAAATCAACATCACCATCCATTAAAAACGATGTCGGGTCTGCAACGGTCTTATAATTCATTACTTGCATTAAAAACAGTTGCTTTTTCGAAAGAGCAACTCCTTCAAGTTTTGAATGGATTTCTTCAATGCGGTCTAATGAAACTTCATAGTTCGTTAAGTAGTTTACTTTGTCTCGTTGCCCTAAGAAATCATTAAGCTGGACTCTCAGCTTATGCAAGTCTCGCCCCAAAATTTCGACCAGCAAATCATGTATTACATTGCTGAATAATGCGATTTCAGACAGGCTCGGTATCTCTCGAACATAAACTTGTACGCTACTACCAGCTATAATAAAGTAATCAACATTTTCCAGCGTCTCAATTAATTGGTTTTTCTGGTATAACTCTATCTCTGCCGTTTGTGTAACAATAAGTTCAATGTCCCTAATTTGCTTAAGTCTTCCATCCAAATTTGTTTCAAGAATAACTTCTGCGAAAGCCAGGCACTGAGCCAAAAGTGGACACCACTCCCAGAGCCTGTGCCGTCTAACGACATTAATGTTTACTAACTTCTGAACAATTGTCTTTTTGAAATCGAGGCCAATTCTCTTCGCTATTTGCCCAAATCTATTTTTATCTCGAGTTGTAAATTGTGGCTGTACCAACGATTTGATTTTATCTGGAAGTAGATCATAGGCTGGCTTGTCCTCGATATGATATATCTGGTTGCCGTTCTTCCATTCAATTTTCTGTGTTCGGTCATTGACTGCCATTAACAGGGAGTAAGACAATATTGAAACGTCAATTCTATTGTTCTGAGAATACAAATCATACAACTTATTCAGGATTTTATTGTAGAACGCAATTATTTCCGAACTATAAGAAGGTGCAGGGTATTTTCGTTGAATGAGCGACAAAATATTTCTGAAGTCTAAAATCGTGTCGCAGTCTAAGTGGCATAAGTTTAATAGTTGAATGAATGGCTTGTTGCTGGCATAATGCAGAGGTATTGTATTCAGGTATTTTTTCAGAATTGCAGTATGAGGTTGAATTGCTTCTATTCTATCTATTCCGACAACATCCGTCACTTTTAACGGGTCAGCTTTATCTTCAATCATTATCCAAGCTGCCTCACGTAGATATTTGACAAAAGACGTCAGGTGCTTTAAATGGTGTACTGGTAAGGTATACCAATAAGACGTTTGAGATGAGTAAGATATATCTGGGTTTGAAGTATTCTCTATAATATCAATGTAATGTTTCCAGTTTCTAACTACTTCTGTGGTGAACCACAGTGTTATTGATTGCGGAGCGTCAAACAGCCAATCTCCTCTCAGATAAAATACATCCGTATTATATTTTCTAATGTAGGTATTGATATAGCTATGGCGGAAATCCCTTTTATTGAAGTTAGACTGACCTTCCGAGTAATAGACTGCTGGTATTGTCCACACTCCAAACTGCTTGAGCTTTTGTGATAGGTCTTTTTTGTCAACACCAGCACCTTCGAAAAGTGTCAAGTCAATAAACTTTTCTTGCGGATATATCAGTCGAAGTTCATCGGTTTCAAGGTAGACTGGATTTGAAAAAGGCTTGACCCATTTTGCCTTCCCTTGGATGGGAAGCAGTACCTTTTGTCTCAGTTTTGTGTCTACTATTGTCTTCTCAGAAATGTTCAGTTTTATCAAAGTGAGTAAAATATCTATTTTCGGTACTTTTTCGTCCTCAAACATCCGAAGCAACTTTTGAACGAGCAGTTCTGTACTGTATTCGACTAATCCTGTTTGTCCTTTCGCCTGTCGGTGGTCAGGAACTTTAATTGTGGGATGAAGAAAGTTGATCTTGTTTTGGATAGTTGTCGGTAGAGTTGTCTGCTCTTTATATCCGTAAAAAACATAGTCTTCACTTGATACCAGAGACATTCGGCTTGTCAAGAATACCTTTTTATCCTTAATGTTGAAACTCTCATGCTGGCTGGCATAACGGTACAGGTTTTCAAAAAAGGAGAAATTCCTCTTCACTTTCTGTTTCTCACATTCTTTCTCGATGTTTCGCTGTATTGTTTCATACTCTAAGTATTCAACGTTGAACTCTCGTTTTAGCCAATCTCTGGTGTCCGAATTGCCAACATAAATCAGTCGCATACCATTCAGAATATTGTCTGGGAAAAGACCCTTGTCAAATCCATCAGCGATAATGACTTCGTTCACTCGATAGAAGCGTTGACTAACATTATCATAGAGTATTTTTTCTCTCTTTAAGTTTTCAACGAGTCGATTATACAGACTGTTTAAAATTGGCGCCTCTGCATTTCTGGTGAATGCGAGAAAATCGAGGAAACTGCTTCTGTTTGTCTTCTTTGCGTTCGATAGCCATTCTCCCGACAAAAAATCAGCAATGCTCTCCAATATGAACCTATTCAAAGAATTGTCTCTAAGAGTTTTTCTGTCTGGAGAAACCAGAAAATAGCTATGTATGATAAAGCTAAACCCCGAAGTAATATCCGTGGGGTAAAATAGATATAGCTTGCTGCCATTGTTTGGACTTAGTCGACCTTTTTCGTCTAAATCAAATACAAGTGATATGTCTACATAGGGTTCCTTCTCATACAGCTCCCTTTCCTTATCCTCAAGTAGGTTTATAACACTCTCTGGAACGGCAATTTTTGTTTGAGGTTTGTAATGCCTGAACCGATAAACCTCATCGTTTTTCTGAATAGTGACAATTCGTGTCGTTGGGTTTTCGTCTATTGTATAACGATGTACACTTTGGGGTGTCTTTAATTGGATTGTCGCCAGCGAGCCAAGGAGCAATATCTTGTGAATACCTATTTCATCAAATCGTTCCTCAATTTCCTCAATATTTACTTTGCCCTTTAATGGCAATACGATCTTAGTAACTATTTCACGCCCTCGTTCACTGTCTGATAATTTTTCCTCAAAATAATGCGGTATGAAAAACAACGGGAATTCGTGTCTTTTCATTTTACGGTCGGCTAGAAGAGGTAGTGTTAAATCCCTGTCAAATTTAATCGTTCCGAAATCAGTCACTATATATGGTGTGTCGGTTACCTCTTGGATGCTCTTGAAGCCGATACCTTTAAATCCAATAAACTCTTGGCTATCTTTGGGGCTATCACCGATTGTTGTAATGCTATTGACTCCTCGCTCATTAAAAGGAGCGCCAGTATTTGAAACTATAATAGAGGCTTCAGAAAGTTCAATGTAGACAGCCCCACGTGTATTTGCTGATTTGTTAGCATCCCGCACGTTCTGAATAAGCTCAAACAAGTATCTACTTTCATATGCATCCCGAAAGTACTTCTCGGAACTAGCCATCCCCTTCAACGCATCGTTGGAGTCCGATAACCTTCGTCTTTGAATGTCCGCAATGATTTGTTTGAGGTCCATAAGGCAACTTTCTTGGTGACCATTATCTAAAAGTATCTGTGTGGGTCTTACATCGGAATTGCTCCATATTTACCTACTAGCTCATCGTAAACTTTATAGTAGGCGTGAGAATTCAAAACATCCTCAATCCTGGCATCCTTCAACAATGATGGAGGTATATCATCCAATACTATAAATACTGTTTTCTTTATCGTAAATCTTACAAAATTCTGATCGTCTTCTTGGCCGCTCTTCACTTCTGCATCGAAATAGTCCAATAGTATTTTCAGCAAAATATCCTTCTGTTGTTTGGTCTTGACGATAATTCCTACGGGAACGAAAGAGAAGAAATAGTTGATAAATGGGTCAGTCTGGCCAATTTTCCACAATGGAAGACCATCCAAAAGGCTGTAGTTATTCCAATTACACCATCTCCATTCACGTTCATGTGTCCAATCGTTTGGCTCGTTTATTGCTGTAAGGATGTATCTATATTGCTCTTCATCAATGAAGCCTTTTACAAAATAGTTGTCATTGCCATCAATAATCTTTTCCTCTGGCAGCGTAGTGCCGTATATCACAGGTCTCCCGCCCGCAAAGAAAAATGCCTTCTTATTAAGGAAGATGCCATAACTATCAATTGAACTTATGTCATTTCGCTTAACCACGTAATCCAAGAAGCCATATAACGGTGTCTCCGAAAAACATACCGCAGGTTTAGGGCCAAAAACAGTCCTTCTATTACCCCGTTTTGACCATCCTGAGCGTATATAGCCATCGGTGACAATACTCTTCAGAATATCAAAAGCGCTCAGCCCATTTTGACTACGGGTAAAGTGAATGAGGTAATTTGTTAGGTCTTTCCTATCTTCTTTAATTTCGGTAATTTTGGCCATAAAATCTTTTTTACAACTCTCCCTTAAATGCGCTATCTAATACGCTTGGTATAATTTCTGCAATCTCTATGCAGTTAAGCTTGTGACTTTCCTTGATTAAGTTTATTTTATCGATGATAGCAACAAACTCCTTTTGCGATGTTAACGCAGGGACAGGAACATTAATTTTCATCAACTTGTCCAAGCCTAATGTTTTGTTCCTACCCGCACCACCTGGGCTACAGGAATTAATATCATCTAATCCTTTAGGAGTAAGAAAATGAAAATGTAAAAACTCCGTAATCGCTACATTTCTATCTACAACACAAGAAATAAATCGATGTGAGCCATAACGGTCATCATCGTCATCTGTGGCAACGGCTATTCCCCCTTCCCATGCGAAAACGTTGCTAAAAAGCAAATCACCTTTCCTTATTTGAAATATCTTTTTGGTGCCTATCTCTAAACCCGTTAATGAAGGCTTATGAAATGTTCCTTTACCAAAACAACGTATCCCCAGCTCTGGGTATGAAGCATCTTCCTGAATAGTTACAGATCTACGAACAATTGGAGCAACTGTTTTCATAGGTGCCCAACTAACATGTTCGATAATCTCGCAATATTTGCTAAAGAGCAAATTGTTTAACTCCCTTTCTTGAGCTTCTTGAAGATTTTCTACTTCGTCAATTTTTGATATCAGCTCGCCCAATTTTAGTATTAATCTTTTTTGTTCGGGAATAGATGGAAGCTTAATAGTGAGACCGAGAAACTTTTCTTCCCGCAAGTATTTTCTATTTGTGGTTCCCTCACTTGCTTCAATGCTGAAATTTGTGAAGACTTGTTTTTTGCATAGTAGTTCTAAATATTCCTTTAATACAATTTGCTCATTTATATCGTATGCCCAAAAGTTTCCAGTAATAACGCCATTATTGCAATGATTTGGAACAATGCCAAACGCACCATTCATAGCATCAATTTTAGAGAGCAAAAATTGATTCTTTCGTACTCTAAATTGATTTTTTGTGCCGATTTCTGTCCCAACAACTTCGTCTCTCAAGTCAATACCTTGCCCTTTCGTCCGAATCGTAATTCTCTTGTATTTTTCAAAATCATTTATTGCCACACTATCGTAATAGCGTTGCAGAAAATCGCCTATTCTAAATTCAGCCCAGTTATTTGCCTTCATACTATCTATTTCCTTAACCCAGACTTAATCTCTTTGACCAATTGCATTATTTGGGTTTCCCTGCTCAAAATAGAATTGATTAATACAGCAGGGTCCTTGTATACAAATTCGCTTTTTCTGTTTGGATTTTTGTTATCGAGATTTACATTTAATAGTTTATTCTGTTGATCAAAGACCAAAACATCATTTATATTGACCTTCCAGGCGATGTCGTTTTCCTCTCTCTTTTTCCACCAACTTCGTATCCCATCAAATTCCTCAAACTGTATTGGTTTTGTTTTGCTGTACTTCTTTTTGTCGGCTGGCGGTAGCAATTCATAATACCAAATTTCTTTAGTTGGTCCACCCTGATCAAAGAACATCAGATTGCACGGAATATCGGTATATGGCGCAAATATTCCTTCCCCTAAACGTACAATGGTGTGTAAATTGAATTCGTCAATTAATTGCTTCTTTACTCTCGCAGCGATGCCGTCCGCAAACAAGGTGCCGTGAGGAACAACGACAGCAGCTCTCCCACCTTCCTTCGTTGGTTTCTTGCGCTTGAGTTTGCGCATGATTAATTGTAAGAACAGCAATGCGGTTTCGGTAGTCTGTTTGTCATCAGGGAAATTATTTAAGATACCTTTCTCTTCTTCTCCTCCGAATGGTGGATTGGCTAACACAATATCCACTCTGTCTTTATCACTTATGTCTCGTAAAGGAACCCTTAAACTATTTCCACTATCAATGTTTGGATAGTTTAGTCCATGCAACAGTAAATTCATTTGAGAAAGCAAATATGGCAGCGGCTTTGCTTCACCACCAATAATTGACTTCTCTTGAAGTGTCTTTCTATCCTCTACCGTTTTTGCTTGTTTCTTCAAGTGTTCAAATGCTTCTACCAGAAAGCCAGCAGTTCCGCAGGCAGGATCGAGAACGGTTTCACCTATTTTCGGATTGAGCATCTCAACCATGAACTTCACAACAGGTCGAGGAGTATAAAATTCTCCTGCATCTCCGCTTGCATCTCTCATTTCCTTTAGAATGCTCTCATAGAGATGAGAGAGTGAATTGAGCTCTTCGTTACTCGTAAAGTGTATTTCGTCAACTTTATTTAATACATCACGAAGCAAGTAGCCATTTATCATTCGGTTAACTACCCCTTTAAATACCGTTGAAATCACATCTTTTCGCTCAGTTCCTGTCTCACTTTGCAGGCTTCTCAAGTAATAGAAAAGGCCAGTCGCCTCCTTCCCGTCAGGTAATACAACCTTTTCATTGCTGATAAAACCCAGCAGGTCATCTCCCGTCAGGTTTTTATCTTTTGACCAATCCCGCCAACGATATGGTTGCTCTATTGCGGGTTTATATTTCTTATTCTCCAGTTCAGCATTAAGTTCTTGCAATTGCTCATTATCATCCAGGAATTTCAAAAACATTATCCACGTGAGCATTGGTAGTCGATCTCCGTCACCATTAAGACCCTTATCCTTGCGCATAATGTTCCTACAGGTTTTAATAATTCCAGATAACCGTAGAGCAGGAGATTCCACAGCGGAAGCTTTAATTCTTCTCGTTATTACTTTGTCCGTCTTAGTCTTTGCCATTTCTTAATTTTACGCAGCATCCGCATATAACAGTGCCTGCAATTCTTCTATTGCTTTTTTAAATTTTTCAATTCCTCCAAACTCATTTACAATCTCAATGGGATTGCCTTTTTGTGCAATTGGCTCTACTGAAATAATATCAGGTCTAATTTGGTTTAGTCCATAGAAAACGTACTTTTCCAAAATCATATCCAATATGCTCCTGGCCTTTTCACTATAATGTGTAAAGAAATCAGGCATATTCTTCTTCAATAAATCAGCCCGTTGTTTTCTGGTGAGCGGCTTTAAATCATAAGCAACATAACACAATAAATCAAAAGGATCGGTGTCTTTGTGCTTCGTAATGTCCATCAATTGATCAATGGAAATCCCATTACTTTCAAGTTCTTCGATAATATGTTTTCGCTCTTCTGAATTACTCCATTTGCTTCGGAAGTCATTGACAGACGGAAACATAGTTTCAAGTTGCTCTTTAGCATATTGGGTGAACTGAATAGTTCTCAACTTGCCATTCGCATCTAAAATCTGAACTGTTTCAGCTACTATCGATACTTCGCCTTCACTGACATAGTATTTTCTCCTTGGCTCCCTGCCATTCGAGTTGGGGACTGGAAAATCATCTGGTGTATCCATTTCGTCAATACCCTCTTGGGATACAGGTTCCCAATTCTCCCTCTCAACAACATTTCCTTCGTTATCAATTTCATCTTCTGTCACAAGTGGGGGTACACCGTCAAACTCTGGGTCCGCAAAATTTCTCGTAGCACTACCTGTGTAATCCAAAATAGTAAAAAACAATTTTTCTTTGTCTTCCCTTACTCTCGTCCCTCTACCAACAATCTGTTTAAACTCCGTCATTGAATTTATCATTCTAAATATGACAATGTTCTTGCAGGTTGGCACATCAACACCAGTGCTAAGGAGCTTTGATGTAGTTACAACAACGGGAATTGGTTCATCCACATCCATGAACTTACTTAAATGGCCCTTCCCTATATCGCCCTCTTCTGACACAATTCGAACTACATAATTTGGATACTGTCGAACTAAATCACTATTCAGATTGCTCAATTCCCTTCGAAACTGGTCTGCGTGTTCCTGATTGACGCAAAAGACGATGGTCTTATCAAAACGACCGTTCTTGACCATGAAGTTGAACAAATGCTTTACAACGGATTTGGTTCGTGGTAGATAAGACAATGAATTTTCGAAATCTGGAGTAGAATATATGCCATCTGGAATAAGCTCTCCATTATCATCACGTTGACCATCTTCGGGCCTAAACCCAGTTGCATCTGTTTCTGTGACAACACGATGAACGAGGTAAGGGGCCAGGAAGCCATCTTCAATTCCCTGCTTTAAGCTATATGTGTAAAGTGGGTTTTGAAAGTAGGCATAAGTATCCTTATTGTCATCTCGGAGTGGAGTTGCTGTTAAGCCGAGCTGCACTGAAGTATTAAAATACTCCAATATCACCCTCCAGTTGCTGTCGTCTGATGCACTGCCTCTATGGCACTCATCTATTACAATTAAGTCGAAAAAGTCTCTCGGTAAATTTCTAAATGCACCGACCCTATTATTGTCTTCTGCCAACGACTGATAAGTTGAGAAATATACTTCCCTGCTGCTTGGCAAGCCTTCTTCTGGAACAAGACATCTTGCATCTCCAAAAGCAGCGAAGTCTTTTGCATGTGGGTCTGTAACCAAAATACTCCTGTCTGCAAGAAACAGTATTTTAGGTTTGCGATGCTCATTTTTGATATTCCAGCGGTTATTCCAGAGCTTGTAAATAATCTGGAAAGCAACTAGTGTTTTTCCTGTCCCAGTTGCCAATGTAAGCAATGCTCTCTTTTTACCCTCTAAAATTGCTTTAACAGCAATGTTAATAGCAATTCGTTGGTAATAGCGAATTTCTTTACCCGCTGAAGTATAGAATGGCTTTAAAAGCGTTTCCTGAATGTCAGGTCTAATTGGTTCTACTTGATTAAGTCTATTCCAGAGGTCTATTGGTGTAGGAAATTTTGGAACAATAGACTCGAGGCCTGTGGTAAAATCAAATTCCAAAATCTCGGAACCATTTGTAGAGTAGGCAAACTTTAACCCCAGAATTTGAGCGTATTCTTTTGCCTGCTGAATTCCGTCAGCAGCCTTTTTGTATTTTTTCTTAGCTTCTACAATGGCAATTGGATAGTTCTGGGAGTAGCGAAGCAAATAATCAAATCTCTTGGCTTTTTTTCTTTTTGCTTTTCTGCCTATCACAATAATTTTCCCATCGGTAAAATACCGTTGTTCTAAAATAAGATTATCCGTCCACTGACTTTCGTAGAGCTTGGGCAAGACATCTTTTCGACAGGTATCAGCCTCGCTGTCGTCATCAATAATGTGAATAATGGGCTCTTCCATTTAGTCAAGTTAAATATGGCGTAAATTACAATTTATTGTCGTCTTTTGAAACTTCATGCCTGCTCTTCATGGAACAAGATGGAAAGGTAATGCAACTTCGGTCCAAATTGACCGATGTTCAAAACAAACAGAAAAGACATTTATAATGGCTATAAATCTTTGAGGAGGTCAGAGATATCTATATCCAATCCGTGGCAAACTTCGAGAAGATAAAGATAAGTAGGGTTCACATTTCCAGTCTCCAGCCTTCCAATTGATTGTCTCTCTTTGCCTATTTGATATGCTAAGTCCTGAAGAGACAAACCTTTGGCTTCCCGAAGGGATTTTACCCTCGCTCCAAGTTGCTTCAATTTTTTCTCTTGTATTCTACTGTTAGGCACCCCCAATAGTAGATACAGCAGTGAAAAAAAGTGTCAACGTATCCGTTGCCATTTTAAATTATATCCATATATTTGCAAGTTCCAAAATTTCGAGTCGACATAATATTGCGAACTATTCGATACATAGAACTCTAAATCAAGTAAATGGCAGAAAGAATATTCAATAATGGTTTTTTGAAGGTTTCAACTGACACTATCTCCTACCGTAAACTGCTGGGCAACACAAATACTTTCAAAAGGGCAAGGATCGTTAGCATCGGGTATCAATATGACAACCTTATTTACCGAGTTTTACGGTTTCCTCTTGGCATTCTCTATCTCTGCACATTCATAGGAATTCCCCTCGGTATTCGATGTCTAAGAGGTGATGTTGTCGCTCACGTTGAGATGATTAATGGCGAACGTTTTTCATTTTGGATTTATGGTACTCAGTTAACTGATTTCAAACAAGCAATTCAATAGGCTATGGGGACTTACCGATGTGATTATTGCAATCGAAAGGAAGCAGCATCTGGAAGTGGCTATAGTTTGCCATGGGGATGGACCTCGGTAGATGGCAGGCATTTTTGTTCCAGCACTTGTGTACGGGAATTCAAAGAGCAACAACTTCGTGAAATGGAGGAGCATAACAGCCGATTGCAAGAAGAGCAGATGCAAAAATGTGAATACTGCAATAAGAAGTATTTGATAGAACATGGAGGACATGCAAACCTTTCGGACGGTAGTTTCTACAGGCGCTATCATTTCTGCTCACGTGCCTGCTTTGCAAATATGATGCAACATTTCCAGTTAGAAGAATGTGATGAGAATGGAAGAGTTTCAAAAACGAAGCACATAGAAAAAGAACAGGATGATCCCTATGCGGATTTAGAAGAAATTGACCCTACAAAATTCAAATGGGACGATGAAGACGAAGGCCCAAAAGTTTCTAAGCCTGGCAAAAAGGAAAAAAAGGAAGTTGCCAAGTCAAAAACACAAGAAAAGGAGCTACCAAAAAAATCCAAAAAAGACATTAAGCAAGAAAGGAAGCAACGGGTACAAGGGTTCTATGATATGATGAATAAAGCAAAAAAGAGTAAATGATGAAGCTATTTTGTATTGAACTTAGCAAACTGAACAAAATTGAATTGGGTGAAATTGTAAAGCGATTTCAAATCAAAGATCCGTTCAATCTCGATGAGCTTTACCGCCTCAAAATGTCTGGCTATAACTCCGTGTTCATCGATGAAGAGACTAACAAAATGTTCTTTTTCACGCTTAATAATGCTAAGAGAACAATCCAAGTTGGAGACTACTTGAAAAATTTACTTCTCGAAATGAAATCATTGGGTTTTGGAGCAAGGATAGTCGTCAATGAACACTTATCAAACGACAATAGCAAAGAATGCAAAAAATCTTTGTTGCTGCGAGAGAATTTGAGTGAGAATGAGATAATGTCAGAAATTGAAAGGATTACATCGTTAATTAATACCGTGGGTTTTAAGAACTTGACTAAGGATGATGTCGAGTTCTATAAAAAGTACGGTGACTATATATAGAGGTGAAACTACAAAACTTAAAAGGGAATGGCTTGGATTGACCGACTAACGAAGGAAAACTTCATGGAGCAATTTAATCTGAAGTATATACTTATGGACAGCGTTTATTACCCCAATTCATCTCTCGATGCGGCAGACATAGAAAAGTATGGCTCTCGAGTATGTAGCTATGTTCACACAGACGAACTACTGCCGTTAGAAAAAGTAAAAGAGGCAATGACAACTGAATTCAACAAGGTTGGGTATGACGCACTTTTTGTAGCACAAATACCTTTGCCTGGATTCCGCTATGCACTATGGGCGGTATATACACTGAGAGCTAATGCTAACCATTATTCAGATGGAACGAAGAAAAGTAAAAGGTTTTCACTATTACATCTAAGTTGTAACAGTCGGTTGGCCTTTACCCAATTGTACGAACTTAATGGGATCAGACCATTCGACTGTTATCAAAACCTACTTTAGTGTCGTTAAGCTACCATTTATTAATCAAGAAGAAAAAGCAAAGGAAATTCCATCCGTATGACTTGTTGTTCATAACGCAACTGCCGCATTTAGGGGAACATATCGTGGTGGAAATACTGCAAAATAAGTCTTCACAGATACGTATCGAAGTTGAGTTCAAAATTGTGCGTATCGTTCATACCTTCCACAACTCTATTTCTTCCGAGAATCCAAAACTCCTTATTACAGAACAGACGGGGTATATATACGCTCAAGAAGATGGAATATTGCCTATGCGGTAGGTTTTTAGAAAATATTTTCCTGCAAACAAAACTTCTTCAATTCCCATTCATATAATACGGTAACGAGGTTTAATAGCATTTTAATGGCGGGGGTTACCCCGCCTCCTCTAGTTTTTTTAAAAAATGCTAGAAAATAAAAATGCAAAAAAATGAGTAAATCTATCCTAGTATCCATTGAGGATGCAGTCAAAGGTATCTCTTGGAATACTCCAAAACAACATGAAAAGGCATTAGTCCTTTGTACTTCAATATTCAATTTGTACACTAATAGTAAAACGTCATTAAAAGATTATTTAAGCCTGTCTAGTAAGTATTTTCAAACAATTCTGCCGTCAAAAAGGGATTATGTTATCAAGAAGATGTTGGTTGAATCTGGTGTACTGGAAATAGATAATTCATATAGCGTAAATAAAGGTGTCGGGAAGGGGTATAGGTTTAGATCGACTGTCTGGGGGACAGTCTCTAATTCAAATCTATCGAGTACACCACAATCATTCAAGGCTATATCATATTTGTTCCCTCATCACCAAACCGTTAGATGTGTTGACCTTCCCTCATCTTCCCCTCTCTCCCTAATTCCCGCTTTCATGCAGAGATTAACCATAGAAGAAAACGTGGATGACTTGATAAATAAATTGACTAACATAGAAATATCCGACCTTGTCATTAATCAGAATATTGATCCTGAATTCGTTGACGTTGTGATAGATAAAGAAGCAAGAAGGTTTAAAAGAGATAACGCAATAAAGTTTGCAAAGCAAAATGGCTTATCGCTTATCCAATACAAAGGCAGCTTCTATTTTGATACAATCGATAGGTTCATAAAGGAAAAGTCATTGCAACTAAACATCTGTTACAAGCAACAAATCTTTAACCTAAGGGAAAAAAACTTCTATTGTGACAGGAATGACACAAACAATCGATTAGATTATAATCTGACTGGTTTGAAAAAGGAACTTTTTAAGAAGATACGCTTCGATGGTGAAGAACTGGTTGAGCTGGATGTGGCAAACGCACAGTTTGCCATAGCATGTTGCTTAAATACATCCTTAGACACAAATTTTACGAATATCGTAAGTACAGGTAAACTATATTCAACAATAGAAAAAGAGCTAGGATTGAAAGATGGCGAGGGTAAGGACGTGATGTTTAGAATTGCTTTTGATAAGATAAAAACAGGTGGAGATTTTGATGTTATCAGAACCATGTTCCCAAAGTTTATGACGTGGGTTGATAGCATCAAATCGGAACTTGGTTATAAAAGGTTTTCAAACATTTTGCAATGTAAAGAATCAGAAATTATGATTGATGGCCTGTTCACCCATCTGTACGAGAAAGGATATGAGGTATTCCCTATTCACGATGCTATCAGAGTTAAGAAGTCACAAGCAATTCGGGTTAAGAATGTGACCGAAAAATATTTCCAGTCCATAGGATTTGATTGTATGGTTAGAGATAAAGAAGTGCTATCGTTGCCAGAAGTGATAGAATATAATTACCATGGTTTTTATATTAAGTTTACAAGGCCTACGGAAGAGGATAAGAAGCAGTTTATGGCACTTGCTAAATTCATATACTCTGAATACCCTGATTGTGATATTATACATTTCGAACATCATATTCGAAGAATACTCGACCAGAATAAACAGTACCAACATTGGTATCTGTTGGATAAGTTTATGAGTAACAAGAGTAAATATTTACGACAGCTACAACAAAAAAGATAATACCTTTTATTATGAAAAAAATGGAGTTTAGGCCCCGTTAAACTCCATTCACAAATGGAAAAAATATTGCTCTTCGGCCCCTTTTAGATTGTAATGAAGATAAAGACTGCGGAATAGTTGAATACTGGGACGTGTTATAAAACAAGATGTACGACCAAAATCACTATTTTTTTGTGAATAAGTCATTTTATACAATGTCTAAAAGATTAGTAGTAGGTTTACATTAGAAATAAATTGTCAACCATGGACAGTGAAATATACTTTTATAAAGGTGAACAAAATACGATTGAGGGAAAAACCGAAGAAGAAGGACTTATTGAACTAAAGGAGACGTTTAGTAAAATTCTTGATGGGAAGAATTTGTCCTTTCTATTAGGGTGCGGTACTTCCTCTCATAGAGTCAAAACAGGTGAGGTCGGCATACCCACAATGCAGCCATTAGCACAAGAATTTTATTCAGACGTGCTATCAGAGGATGAGGTAGAATTTCTGCAAGGGAGATTACTTATTGACGTAACGAAAGAAAGGTTTTCGAAAAATATTGAGATCCTCCTTGGCACTCTGCACAGCCTGTATTTCTATTACGAAAGCACTGAACGAACAGATGAAGAGGATGCCGAACAAGTCGCAGAGATCATTAAGAAAACTAGAAACTTTTTGATCGAGAAATGTTTAAACGAAAAGAGGAGCAAAAAAGGAACGGATAAACCGTTAATCGATATTTATAAGTCTTTTTACCGAAAATTATTGTTTAGAAATTCAAATCTTCCAAAACTAAACATCTTCACCACAAACTATGACCTATACTCAGAGATTTCATTGGATAAATTAGGAATACACTATGTGAATGGTTTTTCGGGAGGTATAAAGAAGTATTTTAACCCAACAATATTCAATTATGCGATGGCTGAAAAAATGGACCTATCGCAAACAAAATGGAGCGTAATTGACAACTTTATTTACCTGTACAAGTTACACGGTTCGTTAAACTGGGTTCAAGCAAATGACGAAACCAAGTTGTTTAATGTTAGAGAAATACAAGAGTGTACGTTAGACATTCTATCGAAAGAGGATGTTGTGATGATTCACCCAACACCATTAAAATATAACGCAAGTTTGGGCAGTCCCTATTCCGACCTTTTTAGAGAATTCCAGCGCAAATTAATGCAGACAAATAACGTTTTGATTGTGCTTGGTTATAGCTTCAGTGACGAGCATATTAATAATCTGATTTATCAAGCATTTACTATTCCATCTTTCAGACTAATAGTATTTGGTGATGTTGATGCAAATGAAAAGTTTGCACACTTGCTAAGTCTAAATGACCCTCGAATATGGATAATTGGTGGGAAACTGGCTTCAACAAAGAGTTTGCATTACTTCAAAGAGTTTGTTGAGCATGTCTTGCCAGAGCTAAGCAATGACGATATGGATAAAAAAATGGAAAAAACATTTAGAGAATTTTTTATGAAACACTCAGAGTAAAATCGCCATGAATAAAGAAGATAAGCAGCGAGTAATCGGTAAAGTTGTTGCAATAAATTCAGATAGATTTACGGTGGAATTGTTGTCTGGCATTGATAATTTCAACATCAACGGCTATGATGACATACATTATTTCGCTCAACTTAACAGTTATATTATTGTTCCCTATCAAAATTATTACATCGTTGCTGAGGTTTGCGGAGTTAGAGAAAAGGACTTAAACGTGCCGTTCAGTAATCCAACCGAGCAGGTTCTGAGTAAAAGCAAAGCTGGCAAATTTTTAGAAGTCATTCCCATTGGAATGCTGAAAGTGAAGGATAAAGCAAAAGGAATTTTTTCTTTTGAGTTTGGTGTGAGCGTTTACCCTGCATTATATACTGATGTACTTTACATTAAGGAAGGTGAACTGGACTGTATCTTTAACGTTAAAGGACAAGAAATTTGCACAAAAGATATACCCTGTACCGATCTTTCAAAATGTAAGCACAAACGATACACTACACTTTCAATTGGCAAGTCAACTATTTTCACAGACTATGACATCAAGATAGACATTGATAAATTCTTTGGTGGTCACGCAGCTATTTTAGGAAACACAGGTAGTGGTAAATCTTGTACTATTAGTTCGATGGTGCAGGGGATATTCAAGCTGCAGAAGTATAGCGCAACAGGTAGCACTTTTATTGTTTTTGATGTAAACGGTGAATATGAAAAAGCCTTTTCAGAACTGACTACTATCAATAAAAATGTCAGTGTTCAAAAATTTTCCGTAGGTCAGGAATTGAAAGATCACACCACTTTTGCTCTGCCGCACTGGTTCTTTAATTTTGAAGAATGGGCATTACTTCTGCAAGCCAGTGAAAAGACTCAACAACCCGTATTACGAAATGCGCTAAAGATTGCCTCCATTTTTGAGGGTAGAACAGCTGAGCAGATAAAATATACTAACCACATTGTGGCGAAATGCTGTTTATTAGTTTTCACAACGTCAGAAAACTCTGTCTCAGTGGGGCATAGAGTGAAGGGGTTTTTGGAAAAGTATGCACAAGGAGAACTTTCAAGGTCACTTTTAGCCGACTACGGGTTTAATTTCACCTTCGGAAATTTTAGGAATGGTGATGAGGAAGGGTTCTTTAAAGAACTTAATAGTTTCATTCTGGAAGACTTTTCTATTCCAGACGTTTCTATCGTGAAATTTGATCTCAAAAATCTAAATACCTACATTGATATTGCTATACTGTATGAAGAAGCTTATGGAAACAGGCAGATTAGGGACTATTGTTCATCGTTGCTAACCAGGGCAAAGGTAATAGCAGAACGAGATGACTTTTCTTTTTTGAACCATACGGAAATATCCATAGCAAAATATAAACAAACATTGTTAGGACTATCTGAAAAGGAAACGACCGTAAAAAAAGACCAAGTCATAGTTTTTAATTTGAGTAGTGTAGATGATGAAATTGTGGAGATCGTTTCCTGCGTACTTTCAAGGATTATTTATGAAGGTCTAAAAGAAGCGACTGAAAGGAATAAGTTCCCAGTCAATCTTATTCTTGAAGAGGCTCATCGTTATATAGGCGATGATCCAAGAAGGGAATTTTTGAAGGCAAACAGGATATTTGAAAGAATAGCAAAAGAGGGAAGAAAATTCGGAATGTTCCTGATGATTTCTTCGCAGCGCCCAAGTGAATTATCAAGAACCGTGCTGTCGCAGTGTAGCAATTTTATCGTTCACCGCATTCAAAATCCAGAAGATTTGAGTCATATTCGCCAAATAACACCGCATATTTCTGAAACGGTCTTAAAGAGGATGCCGTCAATACCTACGCAACATGCGCTAATTTTTGGCCATGCTGTAAATCTTCCAACAATGTTTAAAGTGAATGAAGCAAATCCTACACCTAAGAGCGAAAACAATGAAATTAGCGTCAACTGGTTTAAAGAAAAGGAGTTCTCCGTACCCTTATTTAAGTTCGTAGAGCTGCAACAACCAGATGTATCAGAAGAACTTCGTGAAAAGGTTGAAGAACAGGAGCATAAAGATGACCTGCCTTTTTAGAGTGATTTATTTAATAGGAGTGACGGTTGTTATATTTCGGTTTATCTCGTCTAATCCTCTTACGTTCTAACCGTGCAGCTCTTTCTCTTGGCTTGGAGTTATCGTATATACATTCATCGAACCGTTTTAACGAAAGGAACCTATTTTCCAACTAAAGGTTATTCCGTCCCACCTTCAATTCTTAATTCGTGATCTTTGATTTGTGTAGTTAACATGCTTATCTCCATGCGGAGTAATTCTTTTTTCCAGTGTTTGGGTGAATAGAGCATGTATTCTGAGTATTTGCGTTTTAATTTATTTTTCAAGTACTGTAGCTTCTCTTCTTGGTTTCTATTAGGCATACTGTATATATTATTTTCTCCGCTCGCTTTAAATGAAACATATCAATTCCAGCTATAGCTACCTGCAAACCTTCGATTCCATCCTGTAAAATGACCTCCTTATCTTAGCTTAAACAGCTATTTTATGGGTAAAAACTATGTTGCTTACTATCGAGTGTCGACTGGAAGGCAGGGCGTAAGTGGATTGGGACTTGAATCTCAACGACAGTCAGTCCACAGATTTATTGGAGAACATCGTATTAGTGCTGAATTTACTGATGTCGAAACAGGGAAAAGCGATTGCCGCCCTGAATTACAAAAAGCAATAGCATTGGTACAATCATTAGAAAACTGTTCGCTTGTTATCAGCAAGCTTGATAGGCTATCTCGTAACCTATCTTTTATTTCGCTTTTAATGGATGCCAGGGTGAAATTTGTGTGCGTGGACATGCCTGACGCAACAGAACTCACAATACACATTTTCGCTGCATTAGCTCAATGGGAGCGAAAACGTATCTCTGAAAGAACCAAAGACGCTTTAGCTCAACTGAAAAAGCGAGGAGTTAAACTTGGGTCTCCTGTAAACTTTACAAAAGAGGTGAGGGAAATGGGGCCAAAAAAAATAAAAGAGATGAGTGCATTGAATGAAAATAATATTAAAGCAAAACGCATAATTCGCCTTTTACGAAATCAGGGAATGTCGCTGTCGAGAATAGCATCAGATCTGAATGACACAGGGTTCAAAACCGTAACTGGGAAGCGGTTTACGGCAGGGCAAGTTCATAGATTGTTAGCAGCCACTTCTATCTGACGACAGTTTTTGTAAACGGCTGGATTTTCAAAATAAGCAGCCTACATTCTTCAGTCGTTAGTAAGGCCAACATTTATAACAATAAAAGCAACTTTGCATACCAATTTGGTTTCAACCTTATTACCAGTGGAGTGAACCAAACAATAGATTTTCCCCAACACGTTATTTCGGCTGTTTAGAGATCGAAGAGTAGTCTTAGTTCTCTCTTTCAATCGGTCACATTCTATATTGAAGCGACTGTTTTTTATCTGTTTTTCTAAACGGATATCGAAGCCCTGATAACAAAAGGTATTGTTTCGGCCTTTCTGCTTACTACGGAAGAATGCAAATGACTTCTTCTCATTCAGTAGAATACTTCTCTTGTTAGAAGACAATGCCTCTTGTGCAGCTTGATTAAAAAATTGTTTTTCTATCTGAAAGTGATATCCCTGATCTTCAAAGTAAGTACCAAAATAGTCACCAATAAACAATTCAAGTTTCTTCATTTAGAAAAAAATCTAAAAAAATATTTGTTTGTCTAAAACATTCATCATAGCTTTGCACTGTCAAATCAACATTATGACTAACAAATATAAAGAACTATTAAGGGCAGATGAGTTGGAGAGTGATGAGCTGTCTTCGATATTCTTTAGCGAAGAGCTCGGAATGCTAAGCCAACTGAAGAAAGAGTATAGTGATATTGTTACGCCTGAACTTGAAAGAACCTTGTTGCGCCTAGATGAAATTGAAGCAACAATACATGAAATAAGCAGACGATTACATCCTGTTGTGTACATGGGTACAACGAAGGATTCACGTAATGGAATCGAATCTATCGTAGGGAAAACCAACTGGAATAAGGAAGACGGCACTCGGGTTAGTTTGCAAGTTTACGTGGGTCGGTTAAAATCTTTTTCGGGGGGAGTACATGACCCAATCGCAAAGGAGATCGCACTGGACAAAATGAGAAAAAAGATAAAGGAATTATTCCCTTTAAAATAAAAATTTTTTTGTTTAAAATGTATTCATCGTAATGATGAATGTTTTGTTTACCTTTTAAATTTCATAAAGATGGAAATGGAAATTACAAGACTGAAAATTTCTCAGCATCACGACATTTACTCGGAAACTGATGCGGATTTCGAGTTGTTAAAAGAATCCATTAAAAGCGATGGTAGAATTCTAAATCCCATCTCAGTAACAAGAGATTTAGTTGTTATCTCGGGGTCCAGAAGAATAAGGGCTGCATTGGAATTGGGATCAATACCAACGGTACCAATAGTGTATCAGGATATTTCAGAGGAAGAAATACCATACTACATCGTAGCATTCAATGTTTATAGAGAAAAGAAGCCATCAGAGAAGATACGTGAGTGTAAATTACTCGAAGAAAAGTACGGATTGGGGCAAGGATGTAGAACCGATAGACGCCCCATTGTTGCCAAGGCTTATGAATTACGAGAGCAACTTCTTTCGAATACTGCAAGAAAGCAATTAAAAATGGTTGCTTCTAAAATAGAAAAATTATATCCTAATGATCCTGCTAAGCAAAGAGAAGCGTGGTCAAAGCTCGACAATGCCACCTCAAAAAGCAAGGAAATATCGAGAATTGGTACGCAACTGAAGCAAAAGGAAATTTCTGAGAAGACGATTATTAAGTTACATTATGAACCAAACAAAGACATAAGAATAATTCAAGGTGACTGCAATAGCGTTGCGGAACTTGACGATAAAAGTATAGGGCTAATTATAACCAGCCCACCTTACTATCACATGAGGGACTATGGTATTGGGGAAGGGCAGATAGGAAAAGAGGCTAGCGTGGAAGACTACGTGAAAACGTTAGTTCAACGGTTTGAACTTTGCAAACCCAAACTGGAGCCATCAGCCAGCGTGTTTGTAAATATCGGAGACCGCATTGAAGACGGAAATTACTGTTTAGCACCGCATGTTTTTGTGACACAAATGCGACAAAACGGTTGGAAAGTGAAGGATATATTCTTATGGACCAAGGCAGATCCACATTACTATGAAGAGAAAGCAAGCCTGTCAGCACATGAATATCTATTCCACTTTGCGCTCAATGATGACATAATATGCAATAAAGGATGGTTAAACGATACAAATTCGTATCAATTGGCGACTATTGGAAAGACCGACAGAGCTCGATTAAAATCCTATCTTGACTTTGATGAACGAGTAATTCAGACTTGCGGCTGGAGAAACCAAATACTGCGTAGGGCTTGCAAAGACTATAATATTCCAATGACGCATTCGGCTTCTTTTCCGCCAGAAATTCCCGAATTAGCGATACAACTTTCAACTCACCCTGGCCAACTTGTTGTCGATTTATTTCATGGTACTGGAACTACTGGGATAGTGTGTGAGAAGCTAGGACGGAGATATATTGGCTACGAATTGCAGCCTGAGTATATCAAAATTTCCGAAGTCAATTTTGAGTTGCACAGAAACGGAAAAGCAACGTCAAAAAAGACATTCGGTAACATTGTTTCGTTGAATAACCCCCCCGTAGAAAACTGCCTTGATTTAGCTGCTTAAACCAATAACACAATGATTTCAATCGACCTATGCAAAAAAGTGCTTCAGAAAGATGGCAGAAAGTACACTGAAGCGGAACTTTCCGAAATACGGGAGCGCCTCTATACTTTAGCCAGTTTGGAGTATGAATTGTTTACAAATAAAAATCGAGAAAAAAATGAAAAATGTATTGATTTACACCCGTGTGAGTACAGACGAGCAAGCTGATCGTGGTTATAGCCTCAGGGCTCAGGTAGAGCGGTTGGAAAATTTTTGCGAGCAGAATGAGTTAAATATTCTGGCAAGATTTCAGGACGATTATAGTGCTAAAACTTTCGACCGACCTGAGTTCAAAAAATTACTACAATATGTACGACTGAATAGGAATAAGATAGATACTTTGTTGTTTGTCAAATGGGACAGGTTTTCAAGAGATGCAACTGACGCATTGACTATGATTAGAACTTTGAAGAGACTTGGTGTCGACTGCAATGCGATTGACCAGCCTATTGATTCGAATATCCCTGAGAATAGATTAATGCTTGCTCTTTATATTACATCGCCACAAGTCGAAAATGAGCGTAGAGCACTCAACATCGAAGCGGGTATGAGAAGAGCAAAGAGGGAAGGCCGTTGGGTGGCCTCTGCCCCGTTAGGTTATAAATATTCCAGAGATGGCTCTAATAGGCCAATATTAGTCTTTTCCGAAAAGGCAGATTTGGTACGAGAGATATTCACTGAATATTCTAAGGGTAAATACACGAAAGAGGAGTTAAGGAAGTTATATAAGCACCGAGGCATGAAATTATCACATGGTGCCTTTCATTCGCTTTTTCATAATCATGTATACTGTGGATACATTAAGGTACCCGCTCACAATGGGCATCCCGAAGAGCTTATTAGAGGCATACACGATCCAATAATTTCAAAAGAAATTTTTGATAGGGTTCAGTATGTTGCATTAGCAAAGGGCAAAATAAAGTCAAAGCCTAAAACCGACATACCCGAATTGGTACTAAAAGGATTTTTAGTTTGTAATTTATGCGGAGGTAATTTGACAGGAAGTCGCTCCAAAGGTAATGGAGGTTACTACTATTACTACCACTGCCAGCCAGGATGCAGAAGCCGTTTTCGTGCAGACATCGCACAAAAAGATTTTCTAAACTGGCTGAATTCGATTACAGTTGAGCCAAACATTATCGAAATTTATCTTGAAATTGTAGATGACGTTTTCAAGAAGAACGAGGGTGACAAAAACAGAGAGATACGTGGCTTAAAGGCAGAAATCGAGAAGCAGAAGCAACTTTTATCGAGCCTCACAGCAAAGTTTGTATTGGATTTAATTAAAGAGGCAGAATACGTAATAACGAGGGACAGCATTAACGAACGAATTGCTGAACTATCATACCAAACATTTGAACTGGAAAATACACCAACAGAATTTGCGTTGTATCTCCGCACAGGACTAAATCTGCTGAACAATTTGAGTGCATATTTTGACCAAGCTGACTTAGAAGGAAGGAAAAAGATACTCAGTTTGATATTTTCAGAGAAATTGGTTTACGTCAAACCCAATTATCGAACCTTTCAACCAAATGAGTTTCTAACGCTGTTAGCCAGTATTGACAACACTTTCAAGGATTATAAAAAAGAAAATGTCAGCAAAAAAGCTGACATTTCTAGCTGGGTAGTCTCAACAGGAATCGAACCTGTATCAAAAGTTTAGGAAACTTCTATTCTATCCATTGAACTATGAGACCTGTTTTTTTTAAAGAGTTGCAAAAGTAAGCAAACTAAGCCTATTTCCGTACCGGTGTCATAAGTTTTTCTCGCATACCTGGCGGTCCGTGAGGCTCCGCCCTTACGGCTGTGGGTTACGCCAGCGCATGGTCAGCAGCATATGCATTATATCCCGCTCCAGGAAGTCGTAGGCCGGCTGCAGCGAGTCCGCGTTCGGCGTCACATCAAAATACAGTGCCCCCCTCATAAAGTGCCGCACAGAGTCTGTAGCCGTAAACTGGTATTTAGATGCAGCGTCCCCCCCCAGTGAGTAAGTAAGCACATATACCCCCGCCCCGTTGTAAAACGAAGTATTGTCTATATACTGCGCCTTATCATGATGGAAGAATGACAGGTCATATGCCTTCTGCACCAGCATATCCAGCGGCTGTTTTGCGTTTATCTGCTTATAGGTAAGGTTCATTACCCCCCCCAGCACCGGAAAGATCACGTTTATCCAGTATGGGTTATCGGCATGCTCTTCTTTAAACAGTGTATCCTGCTCTATAACAGCATATACCGGGTATTCAAATGTATATGGATACCCCGCCTTGTCAAACACCTGGTACCTGTGCTCAGCCGGCGTATCTAATTTGTAGTACCCTTGCGGTTTGGGCGGGTACACTGGTGGCTTACAGCCCGCCATCCACAGCACCAGCATTACCATTACTAATACCCTCGTCATAAGCATCAAAGATAAGTTGAAATCCCTTGCAGGCTCACCCATACATATATATAAACATATTTCCAATGCCGCGCCTCCCCGTGCCCTCGCCCCTGCCACACATTATCCGCTAAAAATAACCTAATTTTGCACCTCAATTTTAAACGTTTTTTATGTCAGACCAACCAATTCCCGAACAGCAGCTCAATATCGAACTTACAGAAGAAATGGCCGATGGCGAATATGCCAACCTTGCCATCATTACCCATTCATTTGCCGAATTTGTCATAGATTTTGTGAATGTGATGCCCAATGTGCCCAAGGCAAAAGTTAAGTCGCGCATCGTTATGACACCGCAGCACGCCAAAAGGCTCATGAAGGCGCTTATAGACAATGTAAAACGCTTTGAGGCCCAGTACGGTAATATCAAAGACCAAGAGGCTACCGTTATGCCCTTCAACTTTGGTACTCCCACAGCCCAGGCATAGCAGCACCCTATGTGATCTTCATCACTAAGGCACGCTAAGCCCTCTACTTCATACTTCGGACTTTCGATCAAAACGAAATGAACAACAAAATACTCATCCTCGATTTCGGTTCCCAGTACACACAGCTCATAGCCCGTGGCATACGCGAGCTCAATGTCTATTGCGAGATACAGCCATGTACTAAACCTGTTACCTTCGACAGCACCCTGAAAGGCATCATCCTTTCCGGCAGCCCGTTCTCGGTCAACGACCCCAAAGCCCCCACCCCCGATATCAAGGCACTGGCAGATCAGCTGCCCGTGCTGGCCGTATGTTATGGCGCCCAGCTCCTCGCAAAGCAGGCCGGTGGCGAGGTAGGCAAGTCCACTCACCGCGAGTATGGCCGTGCCCACCTGCAGGATGTCACCCCCGATCCGCTGTTCTCTACCATCACAGATGGTTCCCAGGTTTGGATGAGCCACAGCGACACCATCAAAAAACTCCCCGAAGGCTTTTCACTGCTCGCCCGCACAGATAGTATACCCGTAGCAGCGTTCCGCAGCAGCGGCAGCTATGCTGCTAACCCTGTTTATGCCATCCAGTTTCACCCGGAGGTCACACACAGCACAGACGGCAGGCAACTGCTCAAAAACTTTATCGCAGATATCTGCCATTGTCAGCAAGACTGGACACCAGCCGCCTTCATTCACGAGACCGTAGAACGTATCAAGGAGCAGGCAGGCGATAAAAAAGTTGTCATGGCCCTTAGCGGCGGCGTAGATTCTACAGTCGCCGCCACGCTCATACACAAAGCCATCGGCGATAACCTCTATTGTATATTTGTAGACAACGGCCTCCTCCGCAAAAACGAATTTGAGCAGGTACTCGAAGGCTACAAGCATCTCGGCCTCAATACCATGGGCATAGATGCCCGCCGGCGCTTCTACTCAGGCCTCGCCGGCGTTGCAGACCCCGAGAAAAAAAGAAAGATAATAGGTGGCCTCTTTATAGATGTCTTCCACGAAGAAGCCATAAAGATCAAAGATGTCAGCTTCCTTGGCCAGGGCACTATATACCCCGATGTTATTGAATCCATGTCTGTGCATGGCCCCTCTGCCACCATCAAGTCGCACCACAATGTTGGCGGCCTTCCCGAGATCATGCATATGTCACTCATAGAGCCGCTTCGCGCGCTCTTCAAAGACGAGGTGCGTAAGGTAGGCCGCGAGCTCGGCATAGACGAGATATTCATTGGCCGCCATCCGTTCCCGGGCCCCGGCCTCGGTATACGTATCCTCGGCCCGGTATCCGAAGAGAAAGCCGTCATGCTGCAGGAGGCAGACGCCATATATATTCAGCACCTCCGCGACAGTGGCTGGTACCACCAGGTATGGCAGGCCGGCGCCATACTGCTCCCCGTGCAGAGCGTAGGTGTTATGGGCGATGAGCGCACCTACGAATACACATGCGCGCTACGTGCCGTCACATCGGTAGATGGTATGACCGCCGACTGGGCCCACCTCCCCTACGATCTGCTGGCACGTATATCTAACGATATTATCAATCGCGTGCGCGGCATCAACCGCGTGGTATATGACATCAGTTCCAAGCCACCCGCCACCATTGAGTGGGAATAAACAACACTTTAATATCCTCCTCCGGGCAGCCCTTGTGGTTGCCCTTTTTTTGTCCCGGCACTACTGCTCCCATCACCACCCACGGCGTTGGCACCCTTGTACGCCATAGCTGCTATCGGCAATGTATATTGCGAAGGTGTACTTGTACGCCATAGCTACTATCAGCAATATATGTGCGAAGGTGTACTTGTACGCCATAGCTACTATGGGCAATATATAGCGAAGGTGTACTTGTACGCCATAGCTACTAAAGGGTAACCTTATTTTCACCATCATACAGTAGGTTCAATCATACCCGGCAGAGCTATTTTTGACACCATATCCTGTATACTGATATTCAAGGATATCCCATATCAAACAGTGACAGAAATTCTATTTAGAAGAAAACAGAATTTCTGTCACTCAAGTATTTGAAGACCGGTACTTATACTTTGTGCATATAGCCTTTTATTTCACACAAACACGCTTATTCCTTTTTGATAATGACTTTCAGAGTATATATGGCTCCATTGTTAAAGCTGATATGGAAAACATACAACCCGCTCATCCATGATTTTGTTTCCACCGGTATATTGCTGTTCATTAAAGTTGGCTTAAACGACTTAACCTTTCTGCCATAAACATCAGTAACTGTAATTGTAGCACCATTCCAGCTTCCGTTTTTAATGCTTAACGTAACTACTTCATTCGCAGGGTTCGGGTATGCGCTTATCGAAACATTTGACTGAATACCATTACTGATACTCTTGGATGTATCACTAATATTATCATGTTTTTCACCTGATGATGTATAAGATGTATCATATGGCCTATACTCAAAATATGGTAAACTCTTCGCATGCACATACCACATATAAGCTATGTCTCCGGCATTTGTACTGCGATCCTGGGCGAGGGACACAAGTGTCGCGGAATCAGCACTGGATAACGTATCAAGAGAAATGCCTTGATGCACATGTTGTAACTGTATTGACATCAGGTGAGCATAAGCAGTGTCAGTTACGCTGTCTATCATTACCTGGGCATTTGTCCAGTCGCTGTTTTGCAGGTAGTAAGAAAACGCCATAATATACTCGTGGCGCAACGCATAGAAATTGGCAAGAGTATCCCAGTTTCGCAGGCTGTCATAATACATTTTTACAGCGCTAATATATTCGTTGCGTAAAGAATAATAATAATTGAGGCTATCTTCTGCAATTTTTCTTGACGACTGAGTTACCTGTACATTAATTACATCTGTATCGGCAGCCATTGCCGTATCTTTTGATGCCATTTCATCCCATACAGGCTGGCTCAGGGCCGAATTAGATATGATAATAGTTTTCAACGTATTATAACTGAGTGACGGACTCCGATTGATTGCTGCGATAAGTACGGTATCCGAAAGATACGGCCCCACCCCAATCAATGCTGTACTTACCTCTGATTCAGAAGCACCCTCATCGTGGATAATATCAAGCAACGATTCATCATTGCCTGCTTTTAATTTCTGAGTGAGAACTGGAATGTGTGTTTCTGACCCCGATATGCCATTGAGAACTTCACTCAAGGTTAAAGCACCTGTCCCGGACCCACCTATACGGACTACTGTTGCCCCTCCCGACGGACAGCAATCATCAAAATTCGAGTTACATGTAATGTCAGGGCTACATGGTATTTGCACAACCTCATTCACCCGGGCCGGATCAATGACATAAGGGGAGTTACTATAAGTGTAATAATTTGTCACTGGGCCCAAAATAGCTCCGATTGCCTGGTGTTGGTATCCGCTCACAAAAAACCTGTTAGCGGCAGGATCAGCGCAACTGCCTTGTGTTGACAAAGGTATCGCTAGCCCAACAACATTGTAATTAAGAGTATTACACTTTAATTGGAAAGGGGTTTCTGCGTCAATACCGTATGAGCAGCCGTTGACCGTATTTTTATACATAGTATTGCCCGGATACCCCCAGCCAATAATGCCGTAACTCCGGTGAGCACCACCACCGTAGTATACAGTATTTTCGTTTATATGAAAATGATTCATCGAGTAGCTCATACCATATGGGGTATAGGGTATAACAAAACGGTGTGTATAGTATATACCAACGGGGTCAAGAAAATGTGCCATATCAAACTCAGAATGTGGTGAGTACGGAATATCACCACCCATAGTAATGGTATTGTTGTAGCATATTGCATTTTGCCATCCTGTAATACTCATCGACCGCCAGCACCCGGTAAATTTGCTGTCAAACACCCATGTGTCCTGGTTCCATATCCAGTCATAGGCTAGTATTCCCCTCGTTTTGTTAAGGAAATAGCAGTTGTGAACAGAAGTCCTCGATGAATAAGCCTGTAATCCCACACCGCGTATATCTTTATCAGGCACAAAGCCGATACCGGTATTGTCACGTGTTTCAAATGTATCATTCCAGAAGCTTACTTCCCAATTGTCATCCACCACCACATCCTGCGGCGAACCATACGGGCGTGGAAGGGATGCCCCGGCCGAATAGTTGACATAGTAACTGCTGTGCAGTGGCTCATCTGATAAAAAATGACAGTCACTTACATAAGAATGATTGACATGATGGTATGACTTGAATGCTATACTGGTAGCACAGTTATGAAACGTAGCCCGGTCGGCGCAGATCAGGCCTCCTTCCTTTCCTGCTGCATAATCGCATACATCGGATCCGTCATAGTACTGGTCTGCGGCCAATACTGCCAGGTAGGAGTTCTCTATTACAGGGTCCCTGTATGCCCCCCCGGATGTATACCGCTTAAGCCTCAGAAAGCCCTGGCTACTGGAGTATGGCACTGAAGTCGTAGAAACCGCATCGTTCATGTTGGTCAGATCCTGGTCAACAGCTGGGTTACCCAATACACTTATTGTGCCCCACATTGTGCCACATGTATTAGTTATTGTAGCTCCATCTATCACCAGGCTCCCCCCCACATCCACTATAATATTCTTGTTGCGGGCCATGTTTACAGTGCAGTTCTGAATAACAAGCGCCTTACCCGGCCCTATATAAATTGTCCTGATCTCATCCTTATCCTGTGTCCAGAATGTCGGAGCTGTTAATGTACCGGTGATGGCATCTATATCGCAGAAGTCCGTTGTTCCACCGGTGCCGGTACCATTCCAGTTATATGCCGGTGGCAGATCTACTTCAAAAGCTCCCCGCCCATAGGTGGATGCATACAACTTACCGGTACACCTGTTGATATCAAGTCCGGTAACAAATGCGAACGATGGGTTCGCAAAAAAATGGCTCCATGGACAGTAAGGATCATCTACATTTTTCAGGTATACCCCCTCATCTGTACCCGCAAAAAGGTAATGAGACTGCTCATCGTATGCCAGTGCATTTACAGGGCCGGAAGGAAGGCCTGTAGAATAATCACTCCATGAGTTTCCGCCGTCTGTGCTTTGATATACACGGTGATACCCTGCGGGGCGATACCAGCCGCAGCCGGCCCATAGCCTTTTGGATGAGTTCGAAGAACGGGGATCAACTGCGAGGTCAATGATAAATTCCCCGGCTATTCCCGATGCCACAGGTGCCGAAAGAGCGTCGGTTACTGGCGTCGTGCCATCGCCGTTGCGCCATGTAGGCGATGTTGCGGAAGCATTTGTTGAGTATTCAAGATTGCCGTAATCCCAGAAACGGGTATGAACAAATAGCGCCAGGTAGTCTTTATTGTACAGGTCAGCCCCGATAGCTTGTACCGGTTTCCTGTAGAAACCCGAAGATACACCAAGGCAAGTTGGGCATCTGAACGGCAGCAGGTTAAATGGGCTGGTGGTTGTACCCGCACCTGTGGGCGCGTTTGCAAGCGTTCGCACGTCTCCGCCTGCGTTATTGGTCCCAAAATACTCATTGTTGAATGTTGTCCTTACCTTGTTTATTGCAGGGCATTTTACGGTCATATTGAAAAATGAAGTGGCACTGGGATTGCCATTATTGATTATATCCAACCTAGCGAAACCTCCGCCAGAGCTATAACCCCGAAAATGTTCTCCTCGCGTCTCGTAGCGCATCCCGAATTTTATCTCACCTCCGTCACTGCCATACAAATGTCTCCATGCGCTCAGGTTAGTTTCATTCGTGATCAGCGTTCCATTATCGCCGGTTGCTACTGCTACATCGCCGCTATGTATACTGGACCCAACGCTCATCGCCAGGCTGTTGCCCAGTCCTGTGCCGTTTAAACTTGTCCACGGGCCTCCGAACTTGCCCTTGCTTATTCCGCCATCATTGCCCATATACAGGTCATCACCCGATCCGTTCGACATCACCTGAAAATACCGGCAGTCTGTGTGGTTACTCATTGATGTAGGATCATCAACCGGGGTTCCTCCTACCGAAAAATTCATTTTCTGGACACTTGGCCCCCAGCCTGCTTGGATTGAATAAAAATACGCAATGTCCGGATCGTAGGCCCCTATCGCAAAACGTTTATTGCCCCAGGTCACGGTACCAGGTACGAATACCGAAGATACAGACGACACATCATATGGATAGGTGGTGGCAAGGTCTATTTTTTTAAGTGAGGCCCCGCTTGTTCCCCCAAGCACCCCCGAAAAGCAATATATGCTGTTGGCTGCCGATGTGGCGGGCGATGTGAGAAGATTATACACAAAATCCTGGTAGGGTTGCACTACGGTAACATCATCTAAAATGATATTGCCGCTGCCATATCCTGCGAGTTTAACCCCCGAAAATACAAGCCGGTCTACATAATGCGGGCTGGTACACACTATGCTATAGGTTTGGCTATAGGGAGTAGACGAGGTACCTGTATTCGTATACCGCCCCACGCCCAGCGACGTTGCTCCGGCATCATCGCCGGGCCCCACCGGTACATCCGCGCCCATTGTGCCAGCGCCTGAACTGAAGTCAAAAGGGTCGGGCGCGTCGCGAAGAAACACATCTACCTCGGTTTTGGCCGGCAATGTGAGCGTAAAGGTCACTGTATACGTGGTGGTGGCAGCATAAGAGCCTGCTACCGCGGTTTCGAGATTTACCGGACTTGTTGGTGCGGCAAGTGCCATAGCCGAACCATTCCAATTCCAGGGAGGTGACACCCACCATTGGTAACCCGGCGGTGAGCTAAAGGTACCCACACCTTCAAGGAAGTCGACTGGGGTTGCCATAGATGCACTGATATCATTTAGCACGCAGCCCGCGCCTGCACATAACGTGCAGCCATCTAATTTATAAAGGCTACAACTGGTGGGGTAACCCAGTCCTACATTCGATAAGGTACTCACAAAAAGTTGCTGCGCAAACGGGGTGATCCTGAACGCCATTTCCGAGAAACCGCGAAAGCGGGTATTGAGAGAGCCATCGGCAGGCAGCAGTGTCCGCATATCTGTAATGGTATAGGAGCTGAATGGTACACTCGTTGTCCATGCGTGTGAAACGACGAACCTTGCCAGCCTGTAGTGCGAAGTGGCAAACAGGTACTTGGTGCTGGAAGATGAGTTTCCCGGATATAGTTTGATCTTGGTGAAATTATCGTTGCCGCTGGTGTACTGCACTACACCCCAGTTTGCGCCATCATCGGGCGAATACATAATGCCTACTGTAAAATCAGGGTTGTAGAGAAATAACTGTTTATCTATATAACCTGCTATTATAAATATCTTATGGGGGGAGCCTGGTGTAAAATCAATATCAAAATCCACCACGCCCATGCCCTTGCACCACCAGTCATGGTCTGTAAGGCTCACCCACGTATTGTTTGGCGCAGCGCTGGCGTTCGATGTTTTCCACAGCCCGCCCCATGGTGTGGATACATATACCTCATCGCTGTTATTGGGGTTTACAAGTATTTTATTTACCTGGCCCAGGTGCTCGTGCAGTGTATTGATTCCGGCGGGCTCAGCATCAAGCACCGGCGGCGTTGTGGCTATATTTTGCGGCCCTATGAACCGCCAGCCCGAGGTAGCGGGCGTAATAGAATGCGGATTATAAGTACACCCGCCTCCCCCTGGCTGGGCGTCCATACTGCCATACAGTTCACCTGTATCGGCCTGTAATTCCAGTATTGCGTCGCTTGCAAAATTGTGCAGCTTCCCTGTTGCGCCATCAAGGCGCGTACTCCAGAAATCCCGCCATTTAAGGTAATCATTAAATGGGCTGTTTTCTTCGGGTTCCCCTTCGGCCTGGGCAGTATCGCTTCCCTGTAGTGTATCTTCATAAATGGCCGTATCGGCAAATACAGGATAGCCCGCAAGGTCAAACAGGCTGTCGCAGATAGTTACTATCTGGCGGTAGGTAAGGGCGGTGTCCTGGGCATAGCCATACCAGGCGTAATTAATGCGTGCTGTTGAGTCTTGTGCACCTGCATAATAAAAACTAAAAAAAAGTACGAATGTGGCTATAAGCCTTTGTGTTATTTCCATGGTAGCTGTTTTTAAGTATAGTTATCATTTTATTATAGTTATTTTTCTGGTCTGTGCCCTGTTACCAATAGTAACGTTTACAACGTATATACCACCCGGCACATCCAGCGCTATATGCAATGCGTTACCCGTAGTGCCATAGCCGGTATATACAGTCTGCCCTCCCATATTTGCTATGCTCACTCCGAATCGTTCTGCCTTGCCATTGCCCGGCAGTGTTATAAAAAAATGCCCGTCAGATGGGTCCGGGCCAATGCTGATATCCTCTACAGGGCCCGTCAGCACCCCGGCCCCCACATTGTACCGGATCATACGGATACGGTGATTGTGACTGTCTGAGATGTAGATATTGCCTTTACGGTCCAGCGCTATTCGCTGTGGGCTGTTAAATTCTGCGCTCAGTGGGTTGCCCCCGTCGCCGCTGTATCCTACGCTACCATTGCCGGCTATGGTGTTAACAATACCTGATGTGTTTATCATTCGTATCCTCTGATCATCAACTACATAGAGGTTGCCGGTACTGTCAAAAGCAAGGCCGCCAGGTTCGTCAAATGACGCATTAGTGGCCGGGCCTCCATCACCGCTGAATGAAACCACTCCATTACCCGCAATCGTACTGATCGTCCCCGATGTATCTATCCTGCGTATCCTGCATATCCCGTCGGTAAAATATACGGTGCCTATCGAATCTATAACTATTCCGAAAGGTTGGCATAGTTCGGCATCTGTTGCAGGCCCCCCATCGCCGCTGAAGCCGCAGGTGCCGGTGCCTGCAACCGTGCTGATGATGCCCGATGTGCTGATCCGCCGGATCCGGTTGTTATGAAAATCAACCACATATATCCTGCCTTTTTTATCAATGGCAATGTCATAGGGTATATTCAATAATGCCAATGTAGCAGGCCCCCCATCGCCGCCATAGCCGGGAAACCCTATGCCTGCAATGGTAGTAATAATACCAAAAGTATCCACCTTCCGGATCACGTCATTGTCAAAGTCCGCTATGTACACATTGCCGGTATCATCAGTGGTCACATATACTCCATTACTTATCTCGGCATAAATGGCAGGGCCACCATCGCCGCTATAGCCGTTGGTGCCGTCTCCCGCAATAGTAGAAATAATGCCCGCTGTGTTTACTTTACGCAATATACCATAACAGCCTATCAGCATATTACCCGAGCGGTCAATATGCACACCAGTTGGATAAAGTAATTCGGCTGCTATGGCAGGGCCACCATCGCCCGCATGGCCCCCGCTGCCGTTACCCACCACAGTGGTGATCACCTGGCTATAACCACTATATGGCCATACAACTAACCAAAAAGCAAGACAGAGATAAACGTTTTTCATGGCTGGTGATTTGATAATTATGATACTGCGATCACATTATATAGACGAACCCGGATAAACAAACCTTTGGTATTAATCGAAAAAGTTCATATCCTGATTGTAATATAAAGCTAATACTATTTTTTATTTATAAAGTTTTTTTTTACTAAAAAATCTTTGTTATCAATAATACCTTCAAAAAAATGGTCAGGTGTAGATTGTACCTACGTCTTTCCGTAAGCTCGTCTCTGACTTGCAAACAATTTCAGGATAACATTCCCACCATACATTATTTTCTATGACAGACCGAAATCCGTACTATAATAAAACTTTCTTTTGGCAAAGCCACAAACCTGTCACACCTTTGTACCACAAAAGCTCCCGGCTCACTAAGCCATATCATGGCATTCAGCCGCTCCCCATTTTGCAATAGTCATATTGCAGGTTTACCGGGGTATTATCAAGGTCATAAAGGCCGTATAAGCATTATCTATCGAACCCATAAGCATTTTCTATGGGGCAATGATGGGGCAATGTTTTTGCATAAGTAATTGATTTTCAATAAAAACATGGGGCAATGATTTATTTCTGGGGCATGGGGCTACGGCATATATTTAAATATCGGTATCCCCACACCAAAACCCGTTTTTAATACCCGGCTATATGATGGCAGGGTTATTGTAGCCACCCGTATAATAACCATTGAAAATATTATAACAACAAATGACGCATAAAGGCATTTTTTCATTCGTTTTCTGTAACCCCGGCCTCTATATTATATTTTATCTCTTAACCTCCTTCCCCACACATAATTAATATATAAGAAGGTTAAAAATGACCGTTTTGTGAGATGCCTGTTAAAAAATAACACCCGTATATACAGTAGTTATTATTATTTTTGCACCCTGTTTAAATTTTTCATAAAAAGATAACATCATGCAGGAATTTGGCAAAAAAAATCCGTCAGTAAATTTGTCTGATCTGGGTTTTAACGTGGGTACAGCGCATTGGAATCTGACCCCCGAAGAATTAGTAAGTAAGACGTTGGATCTTGGGCAGGGTGTGCTTAACGATACCGGGGCGTTGTGTGTAAGTACTGGTAAATTCACCGGGAGGTCACCAAAAGACAAATTCACCGTTAAAGACGCCATTACCGAAGATAGCGTGGATTGGGGCGATGTAAATATCCCCATATCACCCGAAGCTTTTGATAAACTATACACAAAAGTTTGCGCGTATCTCGCCGGCAAAGAAGTGTATGTGCGCGACGCATATGCGTGTGCCGATCCTGCTTACCGCCTCAATATCCTTGTTGTTAATGAAACCCCTTGGGCCAATCTCTTCTGCAACGACCTCTTCCTCCGCCCTACCGCACAGGAAATAGGCTCGCAGACCCACGACTGGCTTATATTACAGGCCCCGGGCTTCCAGGCCGACCCTGCTACAGACGGCACCCGCCAGGGCAACTTTACCATTGTCAACTTCACCCGCAAAGTGATACTCATCGGCGGCTCTGCTTATACCGGCGAGATGAAAAAAGGTATTTTCGGCGTGCTTAATTTCGTATTGCCGCATGATCATAAAGTACTCAGCATGCACTGCTCCGCAAATGAAGGCGCTAACAAAGACGTGGCCTTGTTTTTCGGTCTCAGCGGTACAGGTAAGACTACCCTCAGCGCAGACCCCGCCCGCGCCCTTATAGGTGACGACGAGCACGGCTGGGCCGATAACTCCGTATTTAACTTCGAAGGCGGCTGCTACGCAAAATGTATAGACCTCAGCCAGGAAAAAGAACCGCAGATATACGCGGCCATAAAACCCGGCGCGCTGGTGGAAAATACTAAGTTCTTCGAAGGCACTAACAAAGTCAACTATGCCGATAGCAGCATTACCGAAAATACCCGTGTGGCCTACCCCATAGACTTTATAGCTAACGCTAAAGAGCCGTCATATGCCGGCCAGCCAAAAAATATTTTCTTCCTTACCTGCGATGCCTATGGCATCCTGCCACCTATATCTAAGCTTACAAAGGCACAGGCTATGTACCACTTTATCAGTGGCTATACCGCCAAAGTTGCCGGCACCGAAGTAGGTGTTACAGACCCGCAGGTTACTTTCTCGGCATGTTTTGGCCGTGTGTTCCTGCCGCTGCACCCCGCCCGCTACGCCGAGTTGCTGGGTAAGAAACTGGAAGAACACCCTGATGTAAATGTATGGCTCATCAATACAGGATGGAGCGGTGGCAGCTACGGTGTTGGCAGCCGCATGAAGCTCAGCTACACGCGCGCCATGATAACCGCGGCCATGAGCGGCCAGCTCAACGATGCCGCTTACGAAACACATCCTATCTTCGGCATGCATATGCCTAAAGAAGTGCCAAATGTGCCTTCTGAGATACTCGTACCCCGCAATACATGGGCCGATAAAGAATCTTATGATAAAAAAGCCAACGAACTGGCTCAGTTGTTTATCAAGAACTTTGCAAAGTATGCGGATAAAGCCAACGACGAGATCCGCTCTGCGGCCCCTGTTGTAATGGTAAATGCGTAATACTTATCGTACAAAATAACAGTAGCGATAGCCACCTTCGGGTGGCTATCGTCGCCTAAGCAGGCAGGTATTGTTTCTTGCGCTCCGCAAACTGTGGCAGCTCTTCACGCATGATCAGCAGGAAGAACACACACAGGAATACGCCCATCTGCACCTCCAGCGCGGTATCTATCAGCAGGTGTATCAGCACCACCACCCACGTTACCAGGAAGAAGAAGCTTTGCCTGTTCTTCCGCAGCCACGTCAGCGGCATAAGGAACCATATCGCAAACACCACCATGGCAGGCACACCCACTGATACCGCCACTATCATGAACTGGTTATGTGGTACCAGGCGGTCACGGTCTTCTACCTGCGGGTAGAATTCGTCATAGCCTTTTTTCATCTCGTCCAGCAGGTCGCCGGCCCCTACACCTGTTACCGGGTGCTTGCGTATCAGGTACATGGCCAGTTTGTAAGACATCAGCCGGCCTATGTCGCCGTAGTTGCCGGTCCTGTCACCCTGCCGCAGCATCTGCATGCTGTAGTCCATGTACTGCTTCCGCTCATTAAAGGTGGGTATGTACCGCATCGCCAGGAAGTAGAAGGTAGGTATGGCGCAGATAGCTATAAAGCCCAGCAGCTTTCGCCTGCTGAATGCCAGGTATATGCTCCACGAGATGAAGAAAACATAGAAGCACACCAGCCCGCTTTTTGCGGCAAGTATGTGCAGAAATACTGCCAGCAGCAGCAGGATAACGCCCAGGTACCACCGTATCGCCTTAGATACGATCTGCGGCCACGAATAGATGGCCCATATGATATACAGGGTTATCCCTATGCTGAAGCTGATGTGATCGTTGCGGCTGGGTGTTGGCAATATGTGAGATACCTTGTACCCTACCAGGTATTCGTCGTGCTGCCTGATGAGGAAGGAAATGCTGTACTCAACGCCGCCCAGAAGGATGATGCCTACGCATAATATAAGGGCCTGTAATTGTCTGGCACTAAAGCGGGGGGTATACGCAAAGGCCAGTGGCAGCAGCAGGAATGGTAGTTTTACCTGTACCGCTACGCTCCACGATTCCTTGTCCGCGCTCCAGAAGTAGCTGATGGCATAAAAGGCTATCCACGCTATGCCGGCCAGCCACCATTTGTCTTTCAGCCATTTCCGGGGGCTTATTCCACGCAGTCCGTTTACGCCATAGACCATCATGGCTATAGACAGCAGGGCAGGCGCGCACAAAAAACCGACCATCATCCCCAATATGCAGATAAACGCAATATTGGATTTGTCTAACATCTTATTATTTAGAAAACTACTTTTGTTCACGGGTTTACTTTCGTTTCATTTAAACGGACAAAAACTGATTTTAGTGCAAAACAATATAAAAGAACTACATAGAGATATAAAACAGGGTGATTTTCGGGCCCTGGCCAAGGCTATAACCATCGTTGAGAATGAGATCAACGGGTATGAGTCGCTGTTGCTGGGACTGAAAGAAAACCGCCGCGCTAAGGTTGTGGGTATCACGGGCCCACCGGGGGCGGGTAAAAGTACATTAGTAAACGCATTGCTGCATTACTGGATCGGTGAAAATAAAAAAATAGCTGTTCTTGCTGTAGACCCGTCATCACCCTTTAACTACGGCGCGCTGCTGGGCGACAGGATACGCATGAGCGAATTCTACACCCACCCCAATGTTTTTATACGCTCGCTGGCTACCCGTGGCGCACTGGGCGGGCTCAACGCGCGCATAATAGAGATAACCGATATTGTAAAAGAGGCGCCTTTTGATATAGTATTGGTAGAGACAGTAGGCGTAGGCCAGAGCGAGGTAGAGATAGCCGGCCTGGCAGATTGCACGGTGGTGGTGTTGGTTCCGGAGGCGGGCGATGAGGTGCAGACCATAAAGGCAGGGATAATGGAGATAGCCAATATATTTGTGGTAAACAAAGCCGACCATGAAGATGCCGAGGGCCTGTACCATAACCTGCGTATGCTGACTCATGGCAAAGCCACAGACGGCAACGAAACAGCCGTGGTAAAGACTGTGGCTACCACCAATGCCGGTATAGCGGCGCTGGGAACGGAGATAGACAAATACCTCGCCGCGCAACAGGCCTTGCCGGAGAAGCGGCTGCACCTGCTGGCCGAGAAAAGCTGGCAGCTGATACAGGCCCGCCGTATGCGGGATGTAAGCAAAAGCGCGCTGAGACAGCAGCTGGAGGTAGCGCTGAAGGAAAAGGATTTTAATTTATACGCTTTCACCTTACAATTTTCGGGTGAGTAGCGCGTTGTAGTGGTGCATATAAGCCCTGTGATAAAGAACGATATGAATTTGAATGTTGAGCCATACATACTGTATTTTATAACTTTTACCGCATCACTGCTTATCAGTCTCTACGCTGTGCGTAAGATATTGTTCATCACCACGCGCAGAAAGATATATGACATACCCGATAAAATACGGAAGATACACGGTGATGGCATACCCAGCCTGGGCGGTATAGGCATCTTTGCCGGATACCTGGTAGCGGCGGCCTTCTTCATGTATGTGAAGAACTGGAATTATATCATAGCATCGTCTGTGATACTGTTCTTTACCGGCATCTATGACGACCTGGTGAATATGCGCCCGTCCAAAAAGCTGCTGGCACAGCTTATAGCCTCAGGTATCACCGTGTACTTTGCCGATATACGTATTGCTTCGCTCCATGGCGTGTTTGGTATTTATGAGCTTCCTTACTGGCTTAGCGTGGTTGTTACGATGCTTGGTTGTTCTTTGTTTATCAATGTATTCAATTTTGTGGATGGCATAGACGGCCTGGCCGGGGCTACCGCCATACTGTATACGGTGATACTCTCATGCCTTTTTGCGGCTATGAAGGATAGCGGCCTGGCCTGTATCTCGCTGAGCCTGGCGGGTGCCACTGCGGGACTCCTGTTCTTCAATTTTGCCCCCGCAAAGATATACATGGGCGATACCGGGTCTATGGTACTGGGGTTTACCATCTTCCTGCTATCGGTGCTGTTTGTAAACGCATATGATGGGGGCGCCGGCAAGTATATCGGTTCGTTCGTACACTCGGGGCAGGGGGCCTTTATGCTGTCATTTGCCGTTCTTTTCTACCCGCTGTACGATGGTATGCGAGTGTTCATACTCAGGCTGTCGAGGGGTATATCGCCATTTAACGCTGACCGCACCCACCTGCACTACTACCTGCTGGACGCGGGGTTTACCCATTCCGGCGCTGTGGCGGTGATACTGGGCACCAACATAGTAACGATAGCACTGGCATGGCTGCTGCAGGATGCAGCTATTGTGAGTATAGTGTGTATGCTGGCCTTATGGACCATAGTGCTGGCGGTTATCTATATGCTGCGGCAAAAGAATAAACGTAGCAGCAAAGCCTGATCAGCGGGTCTTTATATTACCGCCTTCATACCTTGACAGGTATATATGCTTGTTCTCGTTATAAAGCACGTGGCCATCGCTATCCCGCTGCGGCTTCACCTTAAACAGTGTAAAGGGCGCGTAATGAATATCGGCATAATTCTCGTCAAACAATACACCATAAGCCTTCAGGAGATTTGCATACCAGAAAGTGATCTCGTAACCTTGTAACACCTGCTCTGATGCTTTACCGCCATAATTGTCTTTGTAGGCGCGTGTCACATGTTTTGTGACCGGATTATCAGGTTCGGCGGAGAAAGCGGATGTGATGTTGATGCTGAGATTGGGGAATGCGTCATCTTTGCGCAGGCCGGGGATGGCGCTCCATGTGGGCATACCATAAACCTCGAAGTGTACCCTTGGGAAGTACGCTGATATCTTCTTGAGCAGGCTGTCCGCAAAGCGGGCATCGAGGGTGGATACGACCACAATGTTTGGGTGGGTAGTATCAAAGAGGTCTGACAGCGCTGCCCTGGTGATCTTCCCGTTGCATTGCATCTGGCGGAAGTTGATCCGTTCGCCCTTTGTAAGGCAGGAGAATGCCGCATTATCCGCGTCTGTGGATGTACGGTATAGCAGTGATACACGCGTGCCGGGGTACCTGCGTGTGATATCGTTGAGTATCCAGTCACAATGTGTCTGTAGTGTGGGGCGCAGCATGGTAAAGTATTTATTGCCACGGATACCCGCATCTGCTGGTGCGGATGCGGATACGAAATTGATCTTACGTTTTTTGGCAAAATCGGCGAGGGCGGGCAGGTATTCTACCGGCAGCGCGCCAATGATGATATCTGTGGAATCAAGCCCCCCTGACTTTATCATTGTTTCCGGCGACTCGCCGGCAGAGGTGGCATCGTGCACATAAATGTCTATGGAGAAGCCGGCGCGCTTGAGGCTGTCTGCGGCAATGCTTACCCCCTCATAAAATGATACGCCTGCCACGGCTTTATCGGGTATTTTATCTTTAAAGGTAGCCGCCTTACTTTTCACCAGTTCATCGAGATAGATGGCGGCAAATATATCCATGCGGTAACGGCTTTTTTTTACAGAGGGCAGGTACCTGAAAGGAGCATCGGGGCTTTTTACTGTCTTTGCCGGGCTATTGTCTTCGGCGGGCGGGTATTGGTCGCGGTACCGCATTTCGCGGCGCTCCTGCCTTATCTTTTTACGTTCCTGTTTCTGCTTCCAGCGCTCCTGGCGGCGATCGTAGCCGGCAGACTGCGCCCTGCCGCCAACATTTGCAGTGAGCAGCACCAGCAATAATAATATTATGGTCTTTTGTATGGGCATATTATGACATCAAATATAAAATAGGGTTTGGATATTAAAGAATAATCCCTTGGAATTTGTTGGATAACAGGTGGGGCATCGTACCTGAGAGATTTGTGGCGCCCTGCTGACAGCAGCTACGGCTAAATAGGTGCCACCGCCGTGGGTGGTGAGGGAGCGATAGCACCCGAAAAAAAGGCAACATGAGCGGGGCCCGGAGGAAGATATCAAAGTGTGGCTTATAGCCTGCTCTATCCATATCCATAAAATAAAAGAGCGGGCACCGCTGTGGCACTCACTCCTTTATTTTCGATCGTATTGTTGGCGCAATGCGGGGCGCCTGCCAGGTAATGTCTGAGATGAATATATGACCTCCGCCTTATCAGAGGTGGATGGCCAGACCAAGTGTGGCAGCGGTGGTAGATAGATCGAAATACAAGCCGGTGGCATGACTGAGGTGGTACTCTGTTCCTATATGCAGATCGGCATACAGATCCCCGGAACCCTCATGCACTTTGCGATCGCCATAGTAGCCGGTTTCCCAGGTGGTATTGCGGAAAGCGAAACCAACAGAGGCGGCGAGGTAAAAATCCCACCGTGAGTCGGCCTGCAGCAATCTATCAAAATAATAAGTGCCCTTTACCCCTACCGGCACAACGGTCTCGTGGTAATAATAATTGCGGTATGGATAATTAGGATCGCCCCAATAATTGTAGTTCCGGTATGTGGCGAATGAAATGAATGGTGCCAGCGTAAAACTGCGCGCAACGTCAAATTCGTAATCGGCGTGCAAAACGGGGATGGGATATCCTACGTATCCGTAGAACCCCAGGCCGAGGCCAAGATTTAATGTATTACCGTATTGTTCAGAACGAACAGTCCTGGTGGTTTGCACAGTGTTCTGCGCGAATGATGCTGTACATGCGGACACCAATATTACCGATAGTGCTATGATTATCTTTTTCATTTTATTGTTTTTTTTGATGATCAGATGGTTGTACCCTTACTGCTACTTTAAAATCGTGCCAACCACAGCGATCACATTTATAAAGTTGTATGTTGTAATATATACATGGCTGCTACAATTGCGGTAATTATCAGTCTGTGTAACTAACTTGCACCTATGTTTGCCGATGTTATTCTTCCCCTTAACCTGCCACAGATACTCACCTATGGGGTGCCTGTGGACATGCAGGATTTACTGCGGCCCGGCATGCGGGTGGAAGTAGCGCTGGGCAAGAACAAGCAATACGCGGGCATAGTAGAGCGGCTGCATAACGAGAAGCCGCAGGACTACCAGGTGAAGCCTATAAGGGGCCTGATAGATGATGACCCTGTGGTAAACGAGCAGCAACTGCAACTGTGGCGATGGATAGGCCGGTATTATATGGCGAGCCCAGGCGAAGTGATGCAGGCAGCACTGCCCGCCCACCTGAAACTGATGGGCGAAACACGGCTGGAATGGACGGGTGATGAAAGTGTAGCCTATGAATGGAGTGATGAAGCACACATAGCCGTGGAAGCACTGATAACGCGTAAGGCACTGACGATAAGCGAACTGAAGGGCATAGCCGGCGCAAGACATTTTGCCGCAGTGCTGAACGAACTGCTGGAGCAGGAGGCAGTGCAGATAAATGAAACACTGGAAACGAGTTATAAACCGCGCAAAGAAAAGGTGGTGACACTGGCCGTAGAGCATAGCAGCGAGCCGGCCATGATAGCGCTGTTTGACCAACTGGGCAAGGCCCCCAAACAATTGGAACTGCTGATGGCCTATACCGAGCTATCTGTGAAAACAGGAATGGTAAAACAAAATGACCTGCTGGACAGAACCAACGCAACGGCGGCACAACTGAAAGCATTGGTGAGCAAGGGCGTATTTGTAGTAGAAGAAAAAAACACGGACAGGGTCATATACAAGGGAAGGGGTGAAACAAAAGAAATAATATTTACACCGGCCCAGCAGAAAGCGTATGATGAACTGGGCGCCGGGCTACAGGAAAAGAATGTGGCACTGCTGCATGGCGTAACCGGCAGCGGGAAAACGCTGCTGTATATTCATAAAATAAAAGAATGCCTGGCAGCGGGAAAGCAAGCCATACTGCTGCTGCCCGAGATAGGGCTTACCACACAATTGGTAAGGAGGCTGCATGCCTATTTCGGCGATATACTGGGTGTATACCACTCACACTTCAGTAACAATGAACGTGTAGAGATATGGGAAAAGGTGAGGAAGGGAGTATACAAAGTGGTGGTTGGGCCGCGCTCGGCACTGTGGCTGCCGTACAGTAATCCCGGCCTGATAATAGCAGATGAGGAACATGACAGCTCTTACAAGCAAAGAGATCCATCGCCACGGTTTCATGCGCGCGATGCTGCCATATACTATGCCTCTCTTTTTGATGCCAAAGTAATATTAGGGTCCGCGACACCATCTGTAGAGAGCCTGTATAATGTACAGCAAGGCAAGTACGCATACATAGGACTGAAGGACAGATATATGGGTGTGGACCTGCCGGTAATAGAGGTAATCAACGCAAAATCGCTGGAGACGGTGCGTGGCCAGGGACTAAAGCTACTGACCCCGGAGCTGCAACAGGCCATGCTGGAAGCGCTGCAGCATAGCAGACAGGTGATCCTGTTTCAGAACAGGCGTGGTTATGCGCCGTTCCAGTTGTGCACCGTATGCGGATGGGTACCGCAATGCAAAAACTGCTCGGTATCGCTTACCTACCATAAAAGCACAGACAAAATGCACTGCCACTACTGCGGCCTGAAAGCCGCCGTATCGCAAAATTGCCCCCAGTGCGGCAGTAATAAATTAGTAAGCAAAAGCTTTGGTACTGAAAAGATAGAGGAGGAGGTGCAGCAGGTGTTTCCGGAGGCACGGGTGGCGAGGATGGACATAGACAGCATGCGGGGCAAACACAGCATGAATGAGCTGCTGGACCGGCTGGAGCAGCGGAAAGTAGACATACTGGTGGGCACACAAATGGTGGTAAAGGGGCTGGACTTTGCCTCTGTAGGACTGGTGGGTATACTTAGTGCCGACAGCCTGCTGAGCTATCCCGACTTCAGGGTGAATGAACGGGCCTTCCAGCTAATGGAGCAGGTGAGCGGCCGGGCAGGCCGCATGGACGGAAAGGGTAAGGTGCTGATACAGGCATACAATATGCAGCACCCCGTATTGCAAATGGTAAAAGACCATGACGTAAACGCTTTCTACCGCCATGAAATAAGGTATCGCGAACACTTTGGCTACCCGCCGTACAGCCGCCTGATAAAGATAATATTCAAGCACAGCGATGAGCCCAAGGCAATAGCGGCCGCAACGCTTATGGCCACGGCGCTGCAGACGCTGCCCGGCATAGCCATACAGGGGCCTGCACCGGCGCTGGTATCGCGGGTGCGCAACCAATACATACATGAGATATGGATCAAGTGCCCGAGAGACAATAAGCAGCTGGACAACATAAAGAGCTTTATTAAGACACAACGGCAAATAATTACCGGTAAGAAAGGGCAAGCCAATGTACAGGTGCTTTTTGACGCAGACCCTATGTGATTGTAGGCTTCTTTCATCATGTTGTAAAAATTTCATAACTTTGAATATATGGACTACCGGGAATATATAGAATCAAATGCCGATGTGATGTTGGGTAAGCCTGTTATCAAGGGTACACGTATCACAGTAGGGTTAATTTTGCAGAAGCTTTCTGAAGGTGCAACTGCCGATGATATTATTGCGGCATATCCGTCTATTAGCCAGCCTACTATTAATGCCGTTTTGGCTTATGCTTCAGATGTTGTTTCTAACGAAACAATAATCGCTGCATGATTTTAGCTGATGAAAATATCCATAGTTTCATTATCAAAACTTTGCGTGACGCAGATATTGCGGTTATCTCTGTGCAGGAATCACAAAATGGCATCAAAGACGAAAAAGTGATTGAGCTTGCACAGCAGAATGGTCATTTGTTATTAACCGAAGATAAAGATTTTGGAGAGTGGGTATTTGCCCACCATATACAGGGATTAAGTGTAATATTACTCCGGTATTCATTTCATGAGTTCAGGGAAATCTCCCGGGCGCTCGTCAACTTGTTAAAAACGCAGAAAATAGAACGTCCGTTCTTTGCAACAATAACAACTTCCAAAATCAGGATCAGGAAATTGTAGCCCGGATTTAATCTTTAATTAAGCCGATTTTGGATACAAGCAGTATCCAAAAGTAAATTAGGCGGTCGATCCGTTTGGGCACCGGCCATGGGAAAATACACCAGTCACGAAATGGATGAATAGCTACGCTTATTGATTTCTAATTACAAAAAAAGTGACTCCAGAACATTGTCGGGGTTTATTAGTAAGACTAATGATAGTTAGCACACCCACGGCTTCGCTTTTGAATTGACAGAAATTTATGTGGCAAACCCAACAAGGGAATGTAAGACCTATTGAAGCAATTTATGAAAAACATACGTGCGGACTTGATAGCGATGATCTGATAAACATACCCGCCAAGAACAAAGTGTTATCAAATGCAATAAAGGAGGATGTACAACACGATAGTTTTGCAGAGTTAAAAAGTTAATTAAGAAAAAAAGAGGGCCGCAATTGCGGCCCGTCAATATCTTCTGCTTATACTTATAACTTTATGAGGTCGTCGGTATGAGCGTCATAAAAATTATATTCGGTAAGAGGTGAATTGTTGTCTGCAACAACTTTGAGTTTCACCTTGTGCTGTTTTTCCCATTTCTTGGCGATAGACGGCTTGATGAATGAACCCTTTGTGAGGTATCCTTCCACAATAGGGTTCACATGGAGTTTCAGCTTCTGATGTCCCTGAGTAACGAGGTATTTGAGGTCTTTCTCTATATCGTCGCCGAGGAGCACCGACGGGCCTATCTTACCGGTACCCTTGCAGGTAGGACATACTTCGGCTGTGGATATATTAAGTTCGGGCCTGAGGCGCTGCCTTGTTATCTGCATAAGGCCGAACTTGGATACGGGAAGTACCGTATGCCTTGCCCTGTCGTTGGCCATAAGATCCTCCATAGCCTCATAAAGCGCCTTACGGTTTTCGGGGAGCTTCATGTCTATGAAGTCAACGATGATAATACCACCCAGATCGCGCAGGCGCATCTGGCGTACTATTTCCTGTGCCGCTTCCAGATTGGTGGCAAGAGCATTCTGCTCCTGACCGGCCTCAGCACTGCGCGTGCCGCTGTTAACATCTATTACATGCAGCGCCTCGGTATGCTCTATTATGAGATACGCGCCGCTGTTAAGGTTAACTGTCTTACCGAATGCTGCTTTTACCTGCTTGGCCACACCATAGGTATCAAAGATGGACTGCTGATTGGTGTGGAGGGAAACTATTTCTTCCTGCCCCGGCGAAATACGCGCGATATACTCTTTGGTAACCGCATGAAGCTTTTTATCGTTAGTTACTATTTTCTGAAAACTTTCGCTAAGCAGGTCACGGAGGATAGAAGTTGTTTTATCCTGCTCACTGAGCACCATTTGGGGCGCTTTTGCACCTTTCATGTTCTGCTGCAGTGTTTTCCACATTTTTTCCAGCTCCAGGATGTCGGTGTGTAACTCAGCAGTGCTTTTGCCTTCCGCTGCAGTGCGAACGATAACGCCGAAGTTTTTCGGTTTTATGCTTTCCACAATGCGCTGTAGCCGCTTCCGCTCTTCGGAAGAGTGAATCTTACGGGATATGGCAACGACATCATTGAAGGGAGTAACGACGACAAACCTGCCGGGAAGCGAAATCTCACAACTGAGGCGCGGACCTTTAGAAGAAATAGGCTCTTTTAATATCTGGACGATGATCTCGGGCTTGCCGTTGAATACTTCTGTGATCTTACCTGTCTTGAGTATCTCGGGTTCATTTTTGAATTTGCCGAGTTCGTCGCCCCAGGGAGTGTTACCTTCGGCGGCGTGTTTGGTAAATTTGAGAATGGAGCGTAAATAAGGGCTAAGATCGGTATAGTGCAGAAACGCATCTTTTTCATACCCGACATCCACGAACACCGCATTAAGGCCGGGCATGAGTTTTTTGATCTTGCCGAGATACAGATCGCCAACGGCAAACTGATCCTGCCCGCGCCCGAAATGGAGTTCAACCAGCTTTTTGTCTTCCAATAAAGCTATTTCAACACCTTCGGATGATGAATTAATAATAAGTTCTTTGTTCATTACTGTGTACCAGTACTGCTCCGGGTGGCATTGCCTCAAGTATCAGCGAGGCCAAAGGCTGTTAATAATAAACCTGCACATCTTATACCAGTGCAAAGGGCACAGGTATACGATGTGCATGATCTAAGGGCAATAATTTCTGGGAAGCAGTGATTAATAGCCTACTTGTTCTTCTTATGACGATTCTTCCTCAGACGCTTTTTACGTTTGTGGGTGGCTATCTTATGTCTTTTTCTTTTTTTACCGCAAGGCATAACTTAAGTTTTTAAATAAACGTTACTTTAATGAATTTATATGTTGGTCGATCTCCTTACTGAAATCAGGGTTATTGACTACTTTTTTACACTTTTCAAGCAATTCGATCGCCTTCTTTTTATCACCTTTACCTTCCCAGGCCTGAGCCAGGAAATATAATGCTTCTTTATTTTCTGGTTCGTTCTTCAATATTGTCTCAAACCTGCCTACTGCCTTATCGAACTGCCCGGACTGTATTGACATTCTTCCCAGCAGCATATTCGCGGGTATGTCGTCGGGCTTTTCACGGGTGATAGCTAATAAAATCTGCACACCCCTCATTGGCTCACCTGTACCTTCGATATAGGCTGTAGCAAGCGCCAGCTTTGTTTCTTCGTTATTCGGATTGATCTTTAATGACTGCTCCAGGCAACTTGCCGCTTCCCCCGCATCCCATGCCTGCACTGAAGGGAAAGACTCATTTTCCATCAACTGCAAAAAGAATTGGCCTGCAAAGGTGAGCTTTTTTTCCGAATTTTCCAATTTAGCGGCCTTTGCATTATAAAAGGCTGCCACCTGGGGTTGTTTTGCGTTTTCCCAGACCTTGGACAACTTATCAAAAACAACAGCCATACGAGAAGAATCCCGCATGGCTGAAATTTCATTTTCAATAGTTTTGACCGAATCGGCAACAGCCTTAGACAGTTGTTGCTTTGAGGCGGTCAGAATTGAGTCGAAAGAGGCAGGCTTCATAGTGCCAGGACCCTGGGATACGGCACCCCCTGAATTAGGCCGCTGCATATCAGCAGCAGGCTTGTCGTGTGGTGGTACAGTATTGCCTCCCCAGTATAAAAGAGCGATCAATAATATTGCAACAGCAAGCGTGATGTAATGAGATACCCGCAATGAATCCTTATTTTGGCTGCAAAGGTATGGAAATCACGCCTCCCTTTTTGTTAATTAGTCATGCATTTCGGCATCACCGTGCTCTACGAGCTCATGTTTAGAGTCTTTTACGGCCTGAACAAACTCTTTTGCAGGCTTAAAAGCCGGGATAAAATGCTCCGGGATCTCTACGGCAACGTTCTTTTTAATGTTCCTACCGATCTTAGCAGCCCTCTTCTTGAGGATAAAGCTACCAAAACCACGTACGTAAACAGGCTCACCCTCTATCAATGAGGTTTTTACTTCTTTAAAAAATGTCTCTAAAGCAACAAGTATGTCAACCTTAGGAATTCCAGTCTTTTCGGCTATTGTACCTACTACATCTGCTTTTCTCATGACAAAAATATTATAGATTATGTGTTACGAAAATAAATACGATACAAATATATTGACTACTTACGGCATTGTTAATCAATAATCAGACCATTTTTCCAATTTTTACTATATAAATATTTATTTTTCTTATTTTGTAAACATAAACATAAATCATATGGGCTGTATACCGCTTCTATAAACAGATAGGGGATTTTCTTTAATATTTATTTGCCAATAATAAAGTAAAAATTTATTCATGCAGATAGAATAGATATGTAATTATCACGAAATCCATGTGGTATGTTGTGGAAATAATTCCCCACTTTATTATCATTGAAATAGAGTTATGTGGAAATTTATATTTGTTATTATTTACACCTAACCAGCAAATTGCGGAGGTATGACAACGGGTAATACCTTATCGGTTACCTTTGCGCCAAAATCCCAAAAGATGCAAAACAAGCATAGAAAGGCAGTAGCCTATTGGCTGCTGGCCGGGGTGGTGATGATAGTGATACAGACATTACTGGGCGGTGTAACCCGGCTTACCGGATCGGGGCTTTCTATTACAAAATGGAACCCAATCTTCGGGATATTGCCACCGCTGAACGCTGAGCAGTGGAACAAAGCATTTGACGGGTATAAACAAATAGGTCAATTTAAGTATATGAACAGCGGCTATACGCTTGCTGATTTCAAGTCTATCTTTTTCTGGGAATGGCTGCACCGGTTTTGGGCGCGGATGCTTGGCGTGGTGTTTATGGCGGGCTTTGTATACTTCCTTGTAAAAAAATATTTTGACAAGCAGATGATCAGGCCGTTTGTCATCCTGTTTTTGCTGGGCGGGCTGCAAGGACTGATAGGATGGATAATGGTAGCCAGCGGCCTGAACGACGAACACCTGTATGTAGACCATATAAAACTGGCAGTACACTTTGTATCGGCAATGATACTGGCGTGCTATACACTGTGGTTTGCGCTGCAACTGCTGATACCTGAAGAAAGAAGGACCGTAAACAATAAGCTGAACAGCTATACGATAGCTGTGATAGTGATATTATTTATACAGCTTACCTACGGCGGCTTTATGGCAGGGCTGAAGGCGGCCATGAGCGCAGCTACCTGGCCTACAATAAATGGTATGTGGCTGCCAGACGGAATGATGGCGCACAGTTTTGTGAATGACAAGATAAACGTGCATTTTATGCACAGGGGTATTGCCTACATACTGCTGGTGATGCTGATCTACTGGTTTGTACGGGCAAGCAGAGCGGCGGGGAAAAACGCATCGGGGCTGCTGGGGCAGACGAGGTGGTGGCCGATGGTACTTGTGCTGACGCAGATAACGCTGGGAATAGTGACCGTACTGAGCGCACCGACAATGGTGGCCGGCAAATTCGGGACATTTGAAATACTGGCCGAAACGCACCAACTGGTGGCAATGTTCCTACTGATATCGATGGTGGTGAACCTGTATGTACTGAAAAGAACTACCTGACCCAACGGCCTATTAACGGCATACCTTTCAGCTCACTCTTCTCAGCCGCCATTACCAGCCTCAGGAAAACGAGCATAAGTACTGTTGCCGCCGCAAGCCTGATGATGACAATGCCGGTAAAGTACATGACCGCCTTCTCAATAAAAAACAATACGAGCATAACAACGATATAAGCGAGCAGCTTTTTTACAGGATATGGAACCGGGAAATAACGCTGCCCCATGAAGTAGGAAACAACCATCATACTGCCATAAGCCGCAAAGGTGGCCCAGGCGCAGGCATACATCCCGTAGGCCGGTATAAAAGCATAATTAAGTATGAGTGTTATAGCAGCGCCGATGAGGGTAATATATATGCCCATGTACATCTTGTCTGTGATCTTATACCATACCGAGAGGTTATAGTATATACCTAGGGCAAGATTGGCTGACAGCAATACCGGCACCACTCCAAGCCCATTGCGATAGGAGGCACCTACGAAATACTTCCAGACATCGAGATACAGGGCGGTAAACAAAAACGCTGTGCACAAGGTAATGACGAACCACTTCATGACCCGCGCGTAAGTCTTAGGCGCATTCTTATCTGCCGACTGGGCGAAGAAAAACGGCTCTGCAGACATTCGAAAAGCCTGTATGAACAGCGTAATAAATATAGCCAGCTTGTAATTGGCACTATATATACCCACCGCAATTTTTGCGGCTTCTTCGCCAACGGGCAGGAGCTTGCGCAGCATAATACGATCAATCGTTTCATTGACCATTCCGCCAAGGCCTACGATGATCATGGGCGAGGCATAGATGATTATCTTTTTCCACAGAACACGGTCGAAGCCGAACCTGAAGCCGCGCCATTCCTTCCATAGCAAAAGGAAGGTGACAATATTCTGCAAAAGGTTAGCAAGTAAAAGAAAGCCGGTATTGTTATAGCCACTATACCACCGGGCATAAGCGGAGCCGTGATGGGAGGCGATGAAATAGGGGCTGTAGTAAAGGAAGAAGAGCGTAAGGAATATATTGACAAAGATGCCCGCTACCTTGGTAAAGGCGTATTTACGCGGGCGCTCCTCCTGGCGGAGCCTGGCAAACGGAATAGCTGCCATGGTATCAATAGCAATAATAAAGACACACCAGGTGATATATTCGGGGTGGCTATTGATACCGAGAAAGGTAACCGCCTGGTCGCGAAATAATATAATGCCTATGCTTAATAAAAGCGTACTGAACAACAATGAGCTGAACGTGGTCTGAAATAAGCCATTGCGATCGGTGCCGGAACCGGAAAAGCGAAAGTATGCTGTTTCCATTCCATATGTGTATACCACATTTACGAAAGATATAGTGGCCATGAGCACGCTATAATCGCCATATTCTGCCTGACCGCTTTTGGTGTGTAATAAGTAGGTGACAATGGGAGTGAGTATATAATTGAGGAACCGGGCCCCAATATTGCTTACACCATACCATGCCGTTTGTCCTGCCAGTTTTTTTAGTGAAGCCAATTACGCAGATTTTATACTTATATGGTAAAAGTAAACAGTCAAAGGGATAATTTGAATATATAAGGGTTAATAATAGTTAAAGTGCCGCAATGTCATTAGCCGGAAGTAGCGCCATTATTAGAATTTTGGAATATTGTTTACATTTAAACCCTTCAAAACTACCTGATAAATATGAAACAGTTCCTATTTTTTGCCGCCCTGTTTTTTGTAAGCAGTCCATTATTTGCGCAGAATCAGAATAACACAAAGGAAATGACACCCGCGCAAAAAAGAGCCGCTGACCTGAGGAAAAACGCAGTGGGCGGCTATATAAAGAATGCCCGCAACCGCCCGTTGGAGGGCATACAAACATTTGTATACGCGGCAGACTCGGCCAATACAATAGTAGCATCGGGATATACAGATGCCACAGGGTATTATGAAACAAACTCAGTAATGCCGGGCAAGTATAATATTAAGATCGTATATCCATCAAATATTGCAGTGATGGTGCCGGATGTACCGATGAAAAAAGGTATAACGGATATAAGCCTTAAGTGTGACACGCCCACTGCTGACACTTCCATACCATTCACAGTATTTCAACCTGCGCCACAGCCTAAGGGTAAAGGCAAGAAGAATTGAGCTGAACTGACAATGCGGAGTCTTTGTTAAAAAAGGTTAACCCGGATATTTTAAAATGACTATTTGCCGCGGATTTTTATATTTTTGGCAATTAGCCGAGCGATATAGTTATAGTGTAAATTACAGAACATGGCGGCAGGGAAGAAAGCAAAACCATCATATTTTAACGCGATCATGGGCGTGGCCCTGGTGCTGTTCCTGCTAGGCGTGCTGGGATGGCTGCTGATCAATGGCAGGGCATTGTCCCGGGCTTTTAAGGAAGACATGGAAATAAACGTAGACTTTCATGATAACGTGGCTGATGAGAGCGTGCAAAAAATGAAGGGCATACTGGACAAGCAGGGATTTGTGCGTAACTCGAGGATAATAAGTAAGGAAGAAGCGATAAAGATGGAGAACGAAATAGAAGGAGGCAATATAGTAGACTTCCTGGGTTATAATCCGTTATTTACTTCCATATCGCTGAAGCTGCACGAAGAATATGTGAACAAGGACAGCCTCGCCAAGATAAAAAAGTTCATTATGCAGAGCAATGTAGTGCGGGATGTGACCTGGCCGACCGTGGTAGTAGAGCATATGAACAGTAATCTGAAAAAAATAGGTGTGATATTGGGCGGCATATCCGTAGTGCTGCTTATAGTGGTCATCTTCCTGATAGATAATACTGTGCGCCTCGCGATGTTCAGTAACCGGTTCATTATTAAAACCATGCAGATGGTGGGTGCAACAAGATCTTTCATAACGCGACCGTTTGACCTGCGAGCATTCGTGAACGGACTAATAAGCGGTGTGGTAGCTGTTGTGGGATTGTGGATCGTGATGTCGTTTGCGCATGCCCAACTGCCCGTGCTTACGCTATTGAATGACCCTATGCTGATGACGATACTAATCTCAGGAATGATCATACTGGGTATACTGATCTCAATGATCAGTACGCACAGGTCTGTGGTAAAGTACCTGAAGATGCATGTTGATGACCTTTATTAAACGATCAAAATTTTTAAATAAATACTGAATATATGTCGACAGTAACAAAACCCCAACAAGCAGGCGGTAGCAATCCGGGAGGATCAAAATTATTCGCGTCAAACAAATCGAACGCGGCGCCTCATTTTCTTTTTGACAAGCAGAACTATATGTGGATGATAGCCGGTGTGCTGCTGATATTCATTGGCTTCATGCTGATGTCCGGAGGCAAGAGCCAGAACCCGCATGAGTTTCATTATGATGAGATATACAGTTTCCGCCGCATAACGCTGGCACCTATTGTATTGCTACTGGGCTTTGCGGTGGAAGTGTACGCGATAATGAGAAAACCCAAAGACACGGAGGAATAAAGCGCCAGGCAATAGCCTGTACAACAATAAAGAGAGGGGAAACGATCAGTTTCCCCTCTCTTAGTTTTATAAACCCTGGCAGCGGCGGCAGGCTACTCTATATCTTCAATGGACGTAATGATAATCACCTCATCGCCTGGCTGCGGCATCATATCGCTGTTATCGAACAACGGCATCTGAACCGGTTCTATCATGATGACCGGTTCGGCGGGGGACTTTTTAGCAGGAGCTTTCTTTTTTGCGGCTTTCTTTACCACTGCTTTTTTGGGCGCAGCCTTTTTAGCAACGACCTTCTTAGGCGCAACCTTCTTTGCCGGCGCTTTTTTTGCAGGAGCTTTCTTAGCCGGCGCTTTTTTCTTGACTACTTTTTTAGGCGCAGCCTTTTTTACAACTTTCTTTTTAGCAGGTGCTTTTTTCTTCACAGCTTTCTTTGCTGCTGCTTTCTTTGGTACTACTTTTTTCACAGCCTTTTTAGGTGCTGCTTTTTTAGCAGGCGCACTTTTTTTTGCAGCCTTTTTGGTTACATTTTTTTTTGCGGCTTGTTTTTTCTTGGTTGCCATGATAAAATAATTGTAAACGTGGAGAAAAGAAATTGTTGGTTTTTTATCCTGAATTACACTACAAGTTATGAAAGAAGAATAAAATAAACATCTTCTTTATAAAAAAAATTCAAACCTGTAATATTATTAACTTTTTGTGCGATCTGGTATTATTTAACCTTTACTAAATTGGTTTATTTGTGGATTTACTATATGTTTGGATGAAATACGGTTATGAAAAGAAACCTGCTTTTAAGTCTGCTTGCGATGACAATACTGGCCTGCAATTCGGCCAATAACCAGCGCCCGTCTACCAGTTATGAAAATAAGAAAGCATCGCTGGAGGAAACAGAACGGAACGGGCCACTGAAGTTTTTAAAGATCACAGCATCTCACCGGGGTAACCTGCTAAACCAGACGGTAGTAGAAGGGGAAATAACCAACAAAGCAACCCTTGTGGCTTATAAGAATATAGAAGTAAAGCTATCATTTCGTGATAATGAAGGGGCCGTAATAGAAAAGGAAAAACATATGCTGGATGATATCGCTAAGCCGAATTCTTCTTTTGATTTCAAAATAAAAACCGGGCATGTGAAAGGCACGGTATCAGTATCCGCAGATATTATCTCGGCTGTGGCGGACAAATAGGGAGCAATTTTTTCAGGTCCTATCCCGGGTGAGCATGGCGTTTTAACCTAAAGCAAATGCACGCCTGACGCCGCTATGGGCCAGGATGAGGGAGGTGTGTTTGATCATATTTCCCGGGGCAGGGGGGAAAAATTTTTCATCTTTTTTTGGTAAAACTAAAAATATAGTTTAGCTTTGAACTATAATTATAGTTTTAGATGAAATCACTAACAAGGGCAGAGGAACAGGTAATGAAAGTTTTATGGCAACTGGACAACGGGCTGCTAATGGAAATAGTAGACGCGATGCCGGAGCCAAAGCCACATAAGAACACAGTGGCCACCATATTGAAGACACTGGTAGAAAAAGACTTTGTAAGCGTGGAGCCACTGGGCCGCATACACCGCTACCACCCCGCAATAAGCAAGGAAGTATATTCAGGAACGTCGCTGACCAAACTGGTAAAGGGTTACTTTGAAGGGTCATTCAGCGATGTAGTGTCTTTTTTAGTAGACGAAAAGAAACTGACGGTCGAAGAACTGGAATTATTGTTAAAACAATTAAAGAAAAATAAATAAAGCCATATGGAACCACTGATCCAATTTTTAGTGAAGAGCATTACAGTGAGTGGATTGCTCACCGCGTGGTATTTTATTGGCCTGCGTGGCAGAAGGCTACACCAATACAACAGGTTCTTCCTGCTCACAACATTGTTTGCCAGCATAACGCTGCCTTTTCTGCATTTCAGGTTATTCAGTATACCACATACTGCCGACAGTGGTCTGGGGCCAGTATCGCTGTTAACGGGAGCAACGACAAACGCCGGTAGCAGTGTGACAGCCGCACAGCTGCAAGAGCATACATCTATAAACTGGACAGTAATAGCAGCTATTGCAGTGATGACGATAAGCCTAACGTTACTGTCTGTTTTAGTGGCGAGGATATATAAGGTACAGAGGCTAAGCAGACAGTACCCCGCAACAACACTGGAGGGTGTAAGGGTGATACAAACGGACCTGGCATCAGCGCCATTTACCTTTATTAAGAGCCTGTTCTGGAACAGGTCCATATCGCTACAAGGTGAGCTAGGGCAACTCATATTGCGGCACGAACTGACCCATATTGAGCAAGGGCATACATATGACAAACTGGTGTGCCAGATACTAACATGCCTAATGTGGTTCAACCCATTTTACTGGATGATACAGAAAGAACTGAACATAGTACATGAATTTATAGCAGATGAACAGGCCGTGGGCAACCGCGATACTGAGACCTTCGCAAAGATGGTGCTGCAAACCTACAACAATGGCAGCTACCTGGTGCCACAGCATCATTTTTTCTCATCGACCATAAAACGCAGGCTGGCAATGCTACAGAACACAACACAACCATCATATAGGGCATTAAGAAGAGCAATGGTGGCACCTATATTGGCGCTGGTAGTTTTATTGTTTTCATTTACCACACGCAATGCCGGAGAGGCACATATTGAGCCTGCCAAAAAGAAGATAGTTGTATTAATAGATGCAGCGCATGGCGGGACAGACGCAGGCGGACACTGGGGAAATTATAATGAGAAAGACATAAGCCTGAAGTGCGCGCAACGTATAAAAGAACTGGCACCAGCCTATAATATTGATGTACGCATGACCCGTAACTATGACCATAATGTAACACTTGCGGACAGGGTGTCTATGTCGGAAAAGGTAAAGCCGGATGTTTTTATTTCACTTCATGTGGGTACTGAACCAGGGAAAGAAAAAGCGAAGGGTGACTTTGATATTTATGTATCGGGGCAGAATGCCACAGCCTCAAAAAGCAGCGATTACAGCCGGGCCATCTTCCAGGCCATGGAGGAAAATAAAATTATACCCGGAATAGCAGGAAGCTGCAAACATGACCCGAACAAGCAGTGCAGCAATTGCAAAAACGCAGCGCAGAACGGAGGAGGCACAACCGTGATACCGACTGAAAAAGAAGGAATGTATGTTTTGAAGAACACACATGCGCCAAGTATGATCATTGTTTTGGGCAACATAAGAAACAAACAGGGCATGCAGCAACTCAGCGCCAATGAACGAATGGACGCAATATGTAACGCAATACTAAAGGGTGTAGTGACCGGCCAAACAGCAAGTACAGAGCACAAGACAGGATGCGCACCCGACAATAAGGAAAAAACTTATACGGGTTTCGCTAATTCAAACTTATACAGCGAGGCAGTACCTAACCAATAAATATGTAAAGAGTGTACCCTACCCTGCGTGACGGGAGGAAATGAGGGACGGCAATTCCCTCAAGGTAGCTTTTGTCTTTTTTTTATAACTTTTAAATCCTTTGTCAATGAAACGAATCATCTTTGCACTGTCACTAACAATTGCAGCCGCAAGCAGCTACTGCCAGAATAAGACCACGTCCAAACTAATAAACCCTGACGACAAGACACCCTTCCCGTACGATCATTCTGTGTACAGAGGCCTACAGGATAAGTCCGGGGTACTGTGGTTTGCCACAAGTGAGGGTGTGTATAGCTATGACGGCAAGTCCTTTGCAAACTACAAAGTGATGGACGGATATAATATCCTGCCGGTATACCCTCCGGATATGGTAGAGGATATAGCAGAAGATAAAGCGGGAAATACCTGGTTTGGCGCTCAGGGCGGCGTGGTCCGGTTTGACGGAAAAACATTTACGGGTATTCCTGTGCCTGCTATGGACCCAGTGATATTTTTCAGCTCTGCAAGTATTGGTAATACAACAGGTGCCATGCAAAAAGGGCATGCATATGTTGATGTCTTCGCAGACAATAGCGGAAATGTATGGTTCTATTCAGGACTTGATCTCTGGCGATATGATGAGGCATCAAAGTCTGCTGTGCAGACAGGTATAGGGCAATATCTGAAAAGGGAGGTATTTCCCTATGATAGTATCCGGCGGGACGCTGCAATCCACGGTTTTTATGAAGATAAGAAAGGAAATATCTGGTTCACTATCTCAGGCTGCAGCACACCGATAAATGAGACGTATTGCCTTAATGGCGACAGGATAAATAATCCATGTCTGATAAACAGATGCAAGCACAATCTTCTTAATTCGCAGGACCTTGCAGCGCATAATAAGCAAATATCGGTATCTATGAAAAGAATAACCCAAAACGATGGGATAACCAGTGTAGCATATATTGCAGCCCTGGAAGACAAAGGCGGTAATATGTGGCTGGGGACGTGGGATAGCGGTGTGTACCGCTACGACGGTACGCATCTTATTTATTTCGAAAACAAAAAAGGTCTCAGTAACAGCCCTGTGGGAGTAATTTATGAAGACAGGGCCGGTAATATATGGTTTGGTACGGGAGATAAAAACCTTGCTGCAGGTAATGGAGTGTTTCGATATGATGGTAAAACCATCACTCATTTTACTACAAAGGACGGGCTATGTAATACAGGCGCTTTCAGAAACAACGTCATTTCATCTATTGCAGAAGATAACACCGGCGACATATGGTTTGGTGGCTATGGAGGTGTGAGCCGTTATAACGGAAAAACGTTTATAAGCCTCACCAGGAAGGACGGCTTTAATGAACAACCTGTCAACTGTATTGTGAAAGACAACAAAGGCAAACTATGGATAGGCACATGGAAACTGGGATTGTATTGCCGTGATGGGAAGCTACTGACGTGCTATACAGAGCACAAGTAAGCGGAATAACATAAGAGAGAAATAACTATCGCAGGCAACTGACCACTACCTGTTTTTTTTCTCTTCAACTATTTTGCCATCGCGCATGAGTAAGGTGCGATCGGTCATACCGGCCAGCGCATCGTTGTGTGTAATCATCAAAAAAGTCTGTCCGAATTTGTCCCGTAGCTCGAGGAAAAGATTGTGAATGGCAACAGCGTTCGCGCTATCGAGGTTGCCGGTGGGCTCATCGGCCATAACCACTGATGGCCTGGTGACCAGCGCCCTGGCAATGGCGACCCTTTGCTGCTCGCCCCCCGACAATTCGGATGGTTTGTTGCCGAGCCTGGAACCCAATCCAACTACGCCGAGCATAGCTGCAGCGGCATCCATAGCTTCTTTTTTGCCTGCGCCTTTGATCCATAGCGGCACACAGACATTTTCGACAGCGGTGAACTCGGGCAGGAGGTGATGAAACTGAAATACAAAACCAATATGCGCGTTGCGAAACTTTGACTGCTTCTTGCCTGACAGCTTTACAAAATCTATGTTATCAATAAGCACATCACCTTTATCGGGCTTATCGAGGCCACCCAACAGGTGCAGTAGTGTGCTCTTGCCTGCGCCCGAAGGGCCAACAATAGATACTATCTCGCCTTTGGCTACATGGAGAGATACATCGTTGACAACGGTGAGCGCGCCATATTGTTTATACAGATCTTTAGCAGAAAGCATAATTGTAGTATCGCTGAAAACGGCCCAAATGAAGTGAACCCCTTGCAAGATATTTATTTATTAACCAGAAAGATAAATTCAGGTAACAAATACGGCCATGATGCACGTGATTTTTTTGTTAAAAACTATTCTTTTGAATTTTAGCTTTTGAATTTTGAATTTTCCCTTACATTTGCGGGAATTGGAATAAAATAAATCTGTTTATAATATGTTTTGGACACTTGAATTAGCATCCCACCTGGAAGACGCACCATGGCCCGCCACCAAAGACGAGCTTATTGACTACGCAATACGCTCCGGCGCGCCACTGGAAGTGGTTGAGAACCTGCAGGAACTGGATGATGAAGGCGAAATATATGAAGGTATAGAAGACATATGGCCCGACTATCCGACACAAGAAGACTTCTTCTTTAATGAAGATGAATATTGATGCCATATACACAGAAAAAAATCAGATCCCGCGATGAGCGGGATTTTTTTTGCTCAGCGGAGCCGATTCCAAACCACCTATTTCGTACTCAAAATGAAACTCCAGTAATATCCTGCTATATTTGGGATACAAACGATCGTTATGAAAAATATTGCTGTTTTCTGCGGATCATCGGAAGGGTACAATGAATGCTACCGTGAAGCGGCTTACGAGCTGGGCGAGGTACTGGCGAAGCGCAACATAGGTGTTGTATATGGAGGTGCAAAAGTGGGGCTGATGGGAGCAGTAGCAGACGGAGCTTTACAGAACGGAGGAACCGTAACCGGGGTGATACCCGAATTTCTGCATACCAAGGAAGTAGTACATGAAGGGCTAACCCGGCTGATAACTGTAAAAACAATGCATGAACGCAAGCTGAAGATGCATGATCTGTGCGACGGCGTGATAACGATGCCCGGCGCGTGGGGTACCATGGACGAGCTTTTTGAGATGCTTACCTGGGGCCAACTGGGACTGCATACCAAGCCTATAGCCCTGCTGAACATAAACGGATACTATGACGCACTGAAAGCCTTCTGCGCCAATATGGTGTATGAAGGTTTTCTGAACGAATATGTGAACGCAACGCTGCTGAGCGGCGGATCTGTGAACGAGGTGCTGGAAATAATGGAAGCCTATACAGCACCCGAGGCACCAAAGTGGATCACCAAGCAAACGACTTAGTTTGCCCAAAGACCAAATTCGTTAAACCACGCGAACGGAATATTAGTTTTGTACTGAAAGTTTTCCTTTCTGCACCACGCTACCGTTATTATCTACAATATCATAGAAATAAACACCGGCAGGTAACTTAGAAACATCAAGCTTATCGGTACCGGCCAAAGCGGTTTCTGCAACAACCCTACCGTCGGTATTGAACAGCTTGCAGCTGAGGCCTGCATTCTGCGGAGCACTGATATATACGATGCCATTCGCGGGATTCGGGTATACATGCACCAGCTCATTTCCGGAAACTGTATGCACGCCTGAATTGTCAGGATTGGCAGTGGTGGTCATAGTTACATCATCAACATAAAGAGTACTGCTGTCCAGCCCCATAGCGGTCTTGCTGCTGGAGAAAGCAATACGGAAAGTATCTATGGCATGTACCGCATCTATGTAGACAATATTGGCCGTAACCTGCACCCAGGATGATGATGGCGCAATGACGGCTGTACCTGTGCCTATAACCGAATCTTTACCACCTACATGGCCAAGTGCCTGCACGGTAAGCAAACCACTGTCTATACCGGTCATGCCGGTACCATCTTTTCCGGGATAGTACTGCACCCATGCGCTAACACTTACCGGCTTTACCGAAATAGGTGAGCCGCCATTGAGGCTAAGCCCTGTAATACCGGGAGGAGAGAAAGATATCTGCACACTGGGGGTAGCATTAGTGATAATACCTGCCACCTCGAAGGTATCTTCGAGCATGGTCATCACCTTTGCAGAGAATGAGCCACCATGCGTAGTGGTTGGTTCTTTAAAAATCTGTCTACGCCAGTCGGCATCGGAGGTGCCCAGTGCCAGCGCTATTATCGGATTTTGCCCGAGCGCAATAATAATTGAATCGGAAGTGAACCAGCCATTCGGCGCCTCGACAGATACCGGGCCATGCGCGCCGGAACTGGTGGTACGCCAGGACTCCATACCGGCATTAGGAATGAACTGAGCAAACATGGTGCATGGCAGCGTAGCTACGCATAAAAGAAGGAAAAGCTTTTTCATAAAATGTGGTTTGTTTGTATTAACAGATGGGTGTAAATTATTGATTTAAGGATTCGAGGCATTTTTGGATAGCGACAAAATCAGGCACGTCAGAAGCATTTTCCAGCACCTCGGCATAACGGATAATACCCTCTTTGTCTATAACAAAAGCGGAACGCTTAGATACGCCGTCCATATCATTGAACCAATGATCGTAAATGGTATCATACGCTGTAGATGCCGTTTTATTAAAATCACTCAGCAGCGGAAAGTTGAGTTGCTGCTCTTCTTTGAATTTTCGCTGCGCAAAAAGAGAGTCAACGGAAATGCCGTAAACCTGGGCATTCATATTATTGTAAAATGCAAGGTTGTCGCGCACACCACACAATTCGGCGGTACATGTGCTTGTAAAAGCAAGCGGATAAAATAACAATAATACATTCCGCCCCTTCTGGTCGCTTAAGGTAACTTTATTCTTTTCTGTATCCCGAAGAGTAAAATCAGGGGCAGGTTGTCCGATTTGTAAAGCCATGTACCGTTTTTTTGTAAAACTACATAGAAACGGGCTTTGGGAAAAAAGAAAATGGGTAAAAAATAGATGGTGTGCCACCAGGCGGGTAATGAGAACCGGATATTAACCTCAATTAGTGAATATTGGCGTAAACTGCCAAATTATACATTTTTAAATTATAATGTGAAAAAATGACCTTAAAGAAGCGTTATATTAGTAAAATAAGGCCTCAATCTCTGCCAAAATAGCGACATTTGCAGCCCGAATGGTGACTGGCACAAAATGTGATGCCTGTCTGTTACAAACAATCATCAAACACTAAAAATTAATACATTATGGTAAAAAACGTGAACATTACCCCATTGCATGACCGGGTAATAGTTAAGCCCGCTCCTGCTGAAGAGAAGACTGCCGGCGGTATCATTATCCCCGACACTGCTAAAGAAAAACCACAACGCGGCACTGTAGTAGCCGCAGGCCCCGGTAAAAAGGACGAGCCCATGACCGTAAAAACCGGAGATACCATATTATATGGCAAGTATGCCGGTACAGAGGTAAGCTTTGACGGCGAAGACCTGCTGATCATGCGCGAGAGCGACATACTGGCGGTCATCTAAACCCATATCGTGGCTTTCCCACATTTTCAAAATGTGGACATTGTTACAAAATAAGCAAGCAAACAAAAATCTAAAACAATTATTAACAACGCCTGCTGCGCTCTCAGTTGAGCACCGTACTCCGGCGCTTCTCTCAGGTGAGCAGGGGATTAAAAATCAAATACTATGTCAAAACAACTTTTTTTCAATATAGAAGCGCGTAACAAGATGAAGCGCGGTGTGGACATCTTAGCAGATGCGGTAAAAGTAACCCTGGGCCCCAAAGGCCGTAATGTGGTTATAGAAAAGAAATTTGGTGCCCCGAGCGTGACAAAAGACGGTGTGACCGTGGCCAAAGAAATAGAACTGGAAGATTCTATTGAAAATATGGGCGCACAAATGGTAAAAGAAGTAGCATCTAAAACCGCAGACCTTGCGGGAGATGGTACTACAACAGCTACTGTGCTGGCACAGTCTATAATCAGCGAAGGCCTGAAGAATGTGGCCGCAGGTGCTAACCCAATGGACCTGAAACGCGGTATAGACAAAGCTGTAAGCGCTGTTGTTGAGAACCTGAAGAAACAGTCTGAGAAAGTAGGCAACGACAATAAAAAGATAGAGCAGGTAGCATCTATATCTGCAAACAACGACAACACAATAGGCGCACTTATAGCGCAGGCAATGGCGAAAGTGGGCAACGAAGGTGTGATAACCGTAGAAGAAGCAAAAGGCACAGAAACTACTGTGGAAGTGGTAGAAGGTATGCAGTTTGACCGTGGTTACCTGAGCCCTTACTTTGTAACCAATACAGAGAAAATGCTCGTAGAATTGCAGAACCCTTACATACTGATCTATGAGAAAAAAATAAGCACACTGAAAGATATACTGCCTATACTGGAAAGCGTGGTACAGAGCGGACGCCCGCTGCTGATCATAGCAGAAGATGTAGACGGTGAAGCACTTGCCACACTGGTGGTAAACAAGCTTCGCGGTTCGCTGAAGATAGCGGCAGTGAAAGCCCCCGGCTTTGGCGACCGCCGCAAGGAAATGCTGCAGGATATAGCGGTACTGACAGGCGGTACCGTGATAAGCGAAGACCAGGGCTATAAGCTGGAAGGAGCAACAATAGCTTCATTGGGCCAGGCAGAAAGCATTACCATAGATAAAGACAATACAACAGTAGTAGGCGGCAAGGGAGAAAAAGCAACCATTACCGGCCGTGTGAACCAGATAAAATCGCAGATAGAATCAACTACCAGCGATTATGACCGTGAAAAACTGCAGGAGCGCCTCGCTAAGCTGAGCGGTGGTGTTGCAGTACTCTACATCGGCGCTGCTTCTGAAGTGGAAATGAAGGAGAAGAAAGACCGTGTGGATGACGCATTGCACGCTACACGCGCGGCAGTAGAAGAAGGCATAGTGCCCGGTGGTGGTGTTGCTTACATTCGCTCTATAGATTCGCTGGAAAAAGTAAAGACAGACAACCCTGATGAGAAAACCGGTATCGCTATCGTGCGCCGCTCACTTGAAGAGCCACTGCGCCAGATAGTAGGTAACGCAGGCCTTGAAGCTTCCATTATTGTACAGAAGGTACGTGAAGGCAAGGCTGACTACGGTTTCAACGCACGCACAGAGGTTTATGAGAACCTGCTTGCCGCAGGCGTTATTGACCCTACAAAGGTGAGCCGTGTAGCCCTGGAAAATGCAGCGTCTATCGCCAGCATGTTCCTCACTACAGAGTGTGTTATTGCTGACAAGCCAGAGCCAAAAACCGCAGCACCTGCCGGCGGCGGAATGCCAGGCGGAATGGGCATGGACTACTAAGAAGCAGAAAGTAAATAATACAAAGTGAGTACTTAAAAGCCCCGGTGTGATGCCGGGGCTTTTACTTTGAGTATGGAAGTGAGCGTATTAACGACTATACTTGCAGACCGTTTATTCTTTTATCAACTTGTATGTATCCGTATTACCATCGGCTGTTACAGAACGCAATATATAGATGCCGGCTGCAAAATCCTGTGCTGATAATGTCACTTTTGAGTCGTTAGAATTGACCTGCAGCAATACCCGTCCGGTGAGGTCTGTAAGTATCAATGCTGTACCGGGAGCAAGATCGCTGATGGTCCAATTGTTTGTGGTAGGGTTAGGATAAATGCTGAGATGGCCGGTAGATAGACCCGGCACAGCAAGCTGTGCATCGTGAGTGGTGGACAGGAGATCGTATACCAGCCAACTGCCAGGGTCCAGGATAACGCCAGTCATTGCTTTGGTCCATGTAAAATGAAAGAGCTGATCGGGCTGGTTGTTGATGACCCTGATGGTGGTATCGCCGGTGCCTGAGTGTAGTTTTATCTCTATAGGTAAAGTAAAAAATGGCACAGAAGATGGCAGGGCAGTTGTCTGCACGAGCCGCACATACACATCATTGCCGGATCTGTTCCAACTAACCGTGTACTTAGGAAAACCTTCTTTATATGCCCACTGATCAAAAAAAGTATCAAGCTTTATGCCATTGACAGATGCGCCCAAGACACTCTTCGCGGCGCTGTTAAAATCAGCTATAGTACCCGTTCTTGTTTTATACTCCTGCTGATATGTCTTGTATACCTGGAAGAAAGTGCTGTCGCTATTGATGATGAAACGCAGCATATGCAGCATACATGCGCCCTTGTGGTATGACAGGCGGGAATCGAATACCCGGTTTTCGTTGACGGTATCATTAACATAGATGCTGCCCGTATCAAACAACTTAACATTGGCCTGCTTTTGCTGCATATCGCTTACCATGTCGGCATGGCTATAGAAATGCTCCCTGAACAAGTCTTCGGTATAGCTGGCAAAGCCTTCGTTACAGAAAATATCGGACCAGGTGCCACAGGTTACATTGTCGCCAAACCACTGGTGGCCAAGCTCATGGGCTACGACCCAACCTTCAAAAAAGCCGATGGTTGTCATGGTCTGGTTTTCCATACCACCGTTCAGCGGCGCCATGCTATGGCCATATTTCTCATCCCAGAAAGGGTACCGAGAGTACAGCTGTGAAAAATAATCGACAGTCATACCTATACTGTCTACCACATCTTTGAACCTTGTGAAAGTGGCAGGATTGGAGTAGATATAATTACGTATCAGCATAGAGTCTATGCTGCCGGTAAAATGCATGTAGTAAGAGTAGTCTAGATAAGGCGCTACGGCAGCAGAAATGAGATAGTAGTCAACAGGATGACCCTCGTGCCATTCGTAGCGATCGTGATCGGCATCAACGGCGGTTATGGCCCTGAGGGTACCATTGCTGCCGGCTTTTAAGGAATCGGGTACGGTGATCCATATGTCGGCAGAATCTATTTTGTCGTGCAGCGACTGCTTGCATGGCCACCATTCCCTGGCATGATAAGATTCGCTTTGTGTAAATGTTACTCTTGTACCCCACGAAGGTGATGTGGTATTGGTAATACCTTTAACGCCGCCAAATATTGATATTGACCCCGCAGGAGTGCCATGATAAAATACCTGCGCAGTAAACAGCGCTCCCGAAGACATTGGCGCTGCCAACGCGACAGTATGAATATCCACGACACTGCTTACCGGCCTTGCAGCCCCATCAATAAGTACAGAATCAATGACGAGCGCTGAATCGAGCTCAAATACGTACGCAGAAAAAGATGGATTAAGCGCAACTGCCTTCGTGGTCACATTGCCCTGTACATAAATAGACTGATTTGTGAGGGCCAGGTCGAGCTTCACGTACTTTACATCGTAGTTATCCTCGGCCGGAATTGCTGTAGCACAGCTTGAAGCCATATAGTTTTTTGCCGTGGCACAACTCCATCCGGCTGCAGACTCCTGGGCGTATAAATGGCTGGTACACAACAGTGCAGCCAGGGCAATCAGTACTTTTCTCATTGAATATTTTGGCGCAAAACTAACGCTTTTTTGTATGTTACTTTTATGCTAACTTTACGTAGCCCCAAATAGAATCATATGAAATCACGGATAAAAAAGCAGTTCGCGTTTTTCGGCAGGTCCATGTTGTGGTCATTAATGCTGTATGTGATCATGATGCTGGCTATAAACTGGGATGAGATCAGTAATAGCATACATGGAAAAAACAGCATAACCGTTGTGACTACCATACAACAAAATACACCTGATGTACTGACGCCCTCCGTATTACAACCGGACATTTCCACCCAGCCAACCATAGTAAAAAGCATAATAGCCGTACTAAAGACTATAAGCGGTATTACGTCTCACAGTCACGGGGAGTAGCTAGTCCATGCGACGCCATGCCATGTTAATGGTATAGTTGTCGTGCTTCCAGCACTGTAATAAGGTCACATAAACGCCTTTTCGCTCATCAAAATCAGCACCTTCAATAAAACTTGTTTTGAATTCGGCATCGCCGGGTGTACCGAACAAGTAATTTTTAGTCACTTCCTTTTTACCGTTTAGTTTGTAATAACATGCGTTGGTGTTGTTATACGTATAGACCGTATCGCCGGGTTTCGAGATGCTGTTATCAAAATTTTTATTGTAATCATTGTATATAATATAGAGATCCTTGCCATAGAAGTATGGATTTATGGATACAAACTGCCGCTCATAGCTTTGCTCGGGTAAGTCGTCGAGGATATTGTGGGACTGGTAGCGCCGGGCTACCTCATCAGGCTGATAAAACTGCCTGTTGCTTTTAAAACGCTCCATGTGAGGCAGTACAGTACCCCATAGTTCATTACCATCATCATCGAGCTGGGTAATGGCAATATTGCCAAAATAGTTGTAGAAATCATACATCAACCCGGTCTCAGGCTCATCATAGCGCTCAAAAAGTTCTGTAACAACGGTAGTGAGGCCGCTGGTGTTGGTATGCATGCGCAGAGGAATACCATAAAAGAATTTACCGGTGTCTGTCTTACCCTTGAGATATGCGTTTGCCATTTTGTTACTCACCCAATTGAACTTTACATCTGTATCGTTGACATCAACTCTAAAAAAAAGATTGCCGATAGCAGCCCCCCTTTTTATATCAACGCCAAATACATAGGTGATGGGCAGATAACTGAATAAAAATAGATTGAGGGCCCTGGCAAAGGCGTTGTAAGTATATTTAGCATAATAAGGATAAACATTAGTAGAGACGTCCACAACATTACGGATTGCCTTAGTCCCGTCCCGGGGGATGTAATACATAGCAAGATGGTAGTCATATACCGCATTCTGAGGGCTTACATCGGAAGACGTTCCATTCATCTTCAGTTTTGCGAGCGCCACAGAAACCATAATACCATTGGGTTGTACATCGGCCCCCACAACATTGAGGGAGTCATAATCTTTGCGATCCACCTCAAGCGGAACCTCTCTTATAACATTATGCCCGGCATTGTAGTAAGCAACGTGAAGGTCGCACCGCCTGAATTGGGCATCGTCAGTAGCAAATAAAATAGCATAGCCGTTTTCAGTCTTATCCTTCATTACATATGTCTTTGTTGGTTTGAGCAAAGTGGCTGATTCCGATATTACCTTTTCCTCGATCAGCTTCCCATTCTTTGCATTGAGCCGTAACCGGATCAACGCATGCTTGCTATGCCGCTCCTGCTCCATGAACAATACAGCTTCATCACCCACATCAATGAATCCCTTAAATATAGTTGCCTTGAGGATATGGATATCCAGTACGCCGCATATGTGTTTCTGCGAGGCAACCTGCTTATGCAAGCTATCGAAGACTTTTACGAGAAGGGGTTTATCGTTTTCTATATGCAGTAATACCGTGTTGCCATTGTTCATTACTAATACCTTGTTCCAACCTGTGGTATTAATATCAAGGGGATCACTTATATAATATTGCCTTTCCTGGGCATAACCTGCGCAGATCACCATGCAGCATAAAAGGGTGAGTAACTGTTTTTTCATAAAAGGGAGTTTACATAGTGTTATATACAAAAATAAATAATTATTCCCTCAAAAAATCCAGAAAAAAAATATCCCCCTTTTTACCATAAAAAAAACCTGCGAAAGATCGCAGGTTGCCTTATCATACTTGTTTTCAAGCTTTTTATGCTTCTACCCCTACCAAAGTGAGGTGCTCAGAACTTACCATTTGTAAAGCAAGGCTCTTTATAGAAGGATATACCAGCTCATAAACGCCTTTTTTACTTGGCGGCACATCGGCCTCTTGCATGGCTACAATGTATATTATAGATTCAGGAATATCTAAAACATTACAAACTTTAGATATCGTTCGCTGGCTTGGCCTCTTCACGCCCGTCTCTATCTGTGAAAGAGAGGTTTGGGACAATTCACATTTTTCAGCCAGTTCGTACTGGGTGATGGCTAATTTCTTCCGGATCGACTTGATAGCTAAACCAATATTCATTTTATAAAATTTTAATTTTCGGATATACGGGCTTATGAAATTCTTTTTTGCTTGTTTATAACATATAAGACGGATGAAAACAGGAAAACGTTTGGTAAGGCCAGTATTTTCATTTTATTAAAATAACTACAATATATTAATAAAAAGCTTAAAATAGCCCAATGAATATCTTACCTACCTTTGAGTTGTGGCTCAAAGTTTCTCAAAAGAGGTAGTTTTTGATAAAAAAACCGTTCTGGCTGTTATTGTACCTCAACTCCGTAAGGACGGCATGCATTATGAAGTAAATATTAAAGGCTACCCCCGTTTTTATATGGCCTGGTCGCCACTGGGCAGATTTGATAAAACAGAAGATGATGTGACAGGCGTGCCGTACCAACTGATATTGGCTGTAAGTGATGTGATAGAACAAAGGAGGAATAATTAACTACTGTGCCCTATGTATCCTGATCAGGGCCTGTGAACCTTTGTTGTTATACGCTTCAATACTATACCTGGTGGTGCCATCGGTGAGCATCATGGTAGCTGTATTAGGCGGGTCTGACCCTTCGTTGTCTGCCGTGATAGTGATAACAGCCGATGAGTTAGCTGAAATAGGTATACGCAGTTGTTTCTTTTGCCTGACAAGTGAATAACCGGATAGCAGCGGCCGGCCATTGTACAGCAAGGTTATCTTGTCACCATCTACATTACCACCATCCCATACGTCTATGATCACGGTATCAGAGTGCCATTCATAAGCCTTTTCGATGCCGCGGGTTATCTTTTCTGTTTGCAAAGGCTCCACCTGGGGTACTTTGGGCGACTCTTTTACCGGATCTTGTTTTTGCGGGTGGTGGCCCATGGATATGACCGTATCAAATTTTTCCCGGCCGGCGAACAGCGTTTGCAATTGCTCTTCGTTAGTGAAAGTAACCGTGCCATCTGTACAAGCTGTTTTATCGGCTTCCCTGCTGGCGATCTTTCCAGTGAAGACCTTTTTCCCGGCATGCATCCTGTATTCCATAGCCGCGTCTACGAGACACATATATGCCATAGTACGGTGATCGTGTGAATAGCTGATCTCAGTCTCTTTGAATATGAGTGTTTTTGCCCTGCGGTCAAGCACCCCCTCAATAAGTGTCTTCGTTTCTTCGGGGGCCTGGTAGGTAAGAGAATACCCTTTAATGATACCGCCAGATTCAGTAAATACGATGGTATATGGAAATGATTCACCCGTACTAAGATCAAGGGTGCCTGTTAGCGTGAACTTATTGGCCTGCGCAAAAGACAAAATGCTGCTAAATAAAAAAACTAATGTTGCCAGCTGTTTTTTCAATGAATTGATTTTGAACAAAAGTACGGCTTTTGAAATAGTGCTATTGCCCATATACCTTTCTTCCGGCTAAGTATGTAGCGCTGACCCGGGCATTTAGTACCTTGTCTTCATGTGCCGTAATAATGTCTGCATCCATTATTACAAAATCGGCTTTCTTTCCGACCTCAATGCTACCGACCTCTTTTTCTAAAAAATCTGCCTTTGCGGCCCATATGGTCATACCCCTTATAGCCTGCTCTTTTGTAAGGGCGTTTTCCATTTGGAAACCATCAGGAGGAAACCCTTTTGCATCTTTACGAAATACCGCCGCAAAGAAGGTTTTTATGGGTGAGATATCCTCTACCGGAAAATCTGTACCTAAAGGAATCCAGCCATTTTGTTCCAGGAGTTGCCTGTAAGCATAACCACCCTTGAGCCTGTCTTCGCCTATCCTGTCTTTAGCCCAATACATATCACTGGTGGCATGTGTGGGCTGTACCGATGGGATGACAGAAGTCTTACCGAACAAGTCAAAATCGTTTGTATCAACCACCTGAGCATGCTCTATACGCCAACGTTTATCATTCCTGCCTTGCAGGTATTTGTTATAAATGGTGAGCACTACCCTGTTGCCGCTGTCGCCTATGGCGTGTGTACATAGCTGAAAATCTGTATTAATGACGAGGCGGGCAAGTGAATCGAAATGGCTGGCCGGGCTAAGGAGGAAGCCGTTCCAGCCGGGCTTGTCGTTATATGGCCGCAACAAACAGGCGCCCCTGCTGCCAAGGGCACCATCGGCATAGGCTTTAATGCCTTTTACAAAAAGCTTATCCGTCTTATATGGCCCTTTGGAAAGATAGCGGTTAAAATTCGCTGTATCATCGCTAAGCATTACATACAGGCGCATATTTAATTTACCCTGCTGCTGTAATGTATCTATCTTTCCAATGTCTGTATACATCAGCCCACAGTCGGTAATAGTAGTAAGGCCCACGGCGAAACAGTTCTTTTGCGCGGCCAGCAGCCATTTCTCATAGTCGTGAATGGATGCCGGCGGGATGGTCTTTGTTACCAGTTCCACAGCGTTATCTATCAGCAAACCTGTAAGCCTGCCATCACGGGTTTCTATTTCGCCACCATCTATTTTCTGCATTGGCCTTATCTGCGCCAGTTCCAATGCTTTTGCGTTAGCTATAGCGGCGTGCCCGTCTACCCGCTGCAATAAAACAGGCTTACCGGGAAACAGGCTATTCAATTCCTTATTATCGGGATATGCATGGCCGGGCCATTTATTCTGATCCCATCCCCTGCCACGTATCCAGGCTTCATCGGGATGCTGGGCCGCGAATATCTTTATACGCTCCAGCGCCTCATGCCAGTCTTTGCAATCATACAAGTTCACTTCAAACAAGCCCCTCCCGTACCCCACAAAATGCGCATGGGCATCAATGAAGCCAGGATACACCGCCCTGCCCCGCGCATCAACAATACTATCTGCGGTATACATTTCTTTTAACTTATCACTACTTCCTACCGCCAATATTTTACCATCCTTTACCGCGACAGCCTCGGCTACGGTAAAGGAACTGTCTACGGTATAGACCTTGCCGTTTATGAGCAGCAGATCTGCCCGCTGCTTTGTAGCGCAAGACGACAGCAATAACGAAAGGAAAAAGAAAAAGGCCAGGTTACGCATGATAAAACAATTGCAGTACCTGTAAATATAATAAATGCACGGGGTAAACCTTTGCCGGTTTTTGATTCTATTCTTCTTTACTTATCTTACATACATGCACTATCGTATGTTCAGAAACCTGCTGCTGATACTGTTATCTGCGCCCACCCTGTGCCTGGGGCAGCGCACACAACTTATAAAAGGCGTAATAAGAGATAAGGAATCAAAATCGCCCCTGACAGGCGTAATAGTAGTAGTAACAGATGTAACCCCCAGTATTGGCGGTGCAACGGACCAGAATGGGAATTATGTGCTAAAAGACGTGCCGGTGGGCAAACATACCATATACGCATCTTATGTGGGCTACCTGGGTGTAACCATGAGTGATGTACTTGTCACCTCTGCTAAAGAAGTAGTGCTGCCAATAGAAATGGAAGAATCTGCTGTAAAGATGACAGAAGTGACCGTAACCCACAAACGTGAGCACATCAACGATATGGCTATTGTAAGCACAAAAACGTTTGACGTACAGGAAACAGAACGATATGCCGGGAGCAGAGCAGACCCCGCACGTATGGCATCGAACTTTGCAGGCACACAGGGTGGCGACGATTCGCGCAACGATATAGTAATACGCGGCAACAGCCCCCAAGGCGTGCTGTGGCGTATGGAAGGTGTAGACATACCAAACCCTAATCACTTCTCAATTCCGGGAACATCGGGCGGGCCTGTAAGCATGATCAACAGCAAGACCCTTGCCAACAGTGATTTTTTCATGAGCGCATTCCCAGCAGAATATGGGGACGCTGTAGCCGGCGTGTTTGATGTAAAGCTGCGCAATGGCAATAATGACCGATATGAATTCGCAGCCCAGTTTGGCTTCCTGGGCACTGAACTGGCGGCCGAGGGACCTTTCAGCCGAAAATCGGGAAGTTCGTTCCTGTTTGCCTATCGCTATTCCACCCTGGCGCTGTTCAAAGGAATGAATATAAAAATAGGTACCTCGTCGGTGCCTAACTACCAGGACGCAACCTTCAAAGTAAATTTTCCAATAGGCAAGAAATCAAACTTTTCATTTTTCGGTATCGGGGGTCTTAGCAGCATAGACCTTATAGTAAGCACACTAACATCGCCGCCAAATGAATTATATGGTGAAAGTGACCGCGACCAATATTTCACCTCGAATACGGGTGTAGTGGGGGCAACATTCAGCCATACGTTCAATCAGAATACGTATACAAAGATCGCAGTAGCAGAATCGGCCAACGATATATACGCGCATCACGATTTTGTTTTCCGGGATGCCTCTTACCAACTAGATTCGCTGAAGAACATACTGGGGTATAAGTTTGTAACAAAATCTACTACAGCGCACTGGTTTTTGAACAAAAAGTTATCTGCGAAACATACCGTACGCCTCGGCGTTGAGAATAATTATTACCAACTCAATTTATCAGACAGCACCCGGCAGTTTCCGCCATCCAGAACCGACTGGCAGTACCGGGAAAACTATACCGGCAGTACCGACCTGGTGCAAGCCTACATTCAATACAAGTACCGGCCATCAGACGCGCTTACCCTTACGGGTGGCATACATGCACAATATCTAAGCCACAACAGTTCGCAATCGGTAGAACCGCGCCTGGGGATGCGATGGGCGGTCAATGACAACAATGTGATCACCGCAGGATATGGAATACACAGCCAGATGCAGCCTCTATACCAGTACTTCGCGCATGACACGTCCAGCCCGCCGAACGTAATGAAGAACTACAATACAGGATTTACCCGTAGCCATCATTTTGTTTTGGGCTATGACAAAGTACTTAGCAAGGAACTACGGCTTAAAGCAGAAACCTACTACCAGTACCTGTTTGATGTGCCGGTGGAAACGCGAACAGGGTCTTCCTACTCTGCATTGGACCAGGGATCAGGCTACTCCCGCTACTTCCCGGACACACTTAAAAATACGGGCACAGGATATAACTACGGAATTGAATTAACACTGGAGAAAAAATTCAGCAATAACTATTATTTCCTTGTAACGGGTTCATTATTTGACTCAAAGGCGAAGGGTAATGACGGCGTGTACCGTAATACCGACTATAACAGCCATTACGCGGTAAACATACTGGGCGGATATGAAAAAAAGACAGGCAAAAACAGCACACTGATCATAGGCGCCAAGGTTACATTTATAGGAGGCAAATTATACTCGCCTGTAGATACGGGAGCATCAAACAGCTATGGCGACGCGATAGTGATAGACAGCGAGCGCAATACGCTACACTTCAAACCATACTTTCGTGCCGACCTGAAAATAGGCGCGCGGTTCAACTCAAAAAAGGTGACCCACGAAATAGGCCTGGACCTTGTAAACGTGTTTAACAATAAAAACATTCTTTCGCAGACCTATAGCTACGGCCTGTACCTGCAGACAGGTGGCGCAGACCCATTCTATTATCAATATCAACTTGGGTTTCTCCCAATATTTTATTACCGGATAGATTTTGGGATAAGGAATAAGAAGTGACCTATACCGCTGAGGTGCCTGCCTGTACGTTTTAAAAAATGTTACCTTTGTTTTATGAATGTGGTACTGTTTCAAAAAGAGAATGGCGTGGGATATATAACGCTGAACCGCCCTGATAAATATAACAGTTACAACCGTGACATGGCGATGGCATTGCAAGGCTATCTTGACGAATGTGCCAATGACAGCAAAGTCCGTTGCATATATCTAACCGGCGAGGGGAAGGGATTTTGTGCCGGGCAGGACCTGTCTGAAGCCACAAACCCAACACCTGAGGAGTTTGGACAAATTGTAGAAGAGAATTACAACCCCACAATATTGCGGCTGCGCACTATTGAGAAACCGATAATAGCCGCCGTGAATGGCGTGGCAGCCGGAGCCGGAGCCAATATAGCACTGGCCTGCGATATTGTACTTGCTACTGAAAGTGCAACATTCATACAGGCCTTCAGCAAGATAGGCCTGATACCGGACAGCGGCGGTACCTACTTCCTGCCACGGCTGGTGGGTATGCAGCGAGCTGCCGCACTGATGATGACCGGCGATAAGGTAACAGCCAAAGATGCTGTGGCGATGGGTATGATCTACAAATATTTTGCTGACGATACATTTCGCGATGAAAGCAGAAAAATGGCTGTAACCCTTGCCACTATGCCAACAAAAGGAGTAGGGCTGACCAAGCGCCTGCTCAACCAAACATTCGGTAATGACCTGCCAACCCAGCTGGCGCATGAAAAAGCGATACAAATGGAAGCAGGGGGAACGCACGACTTCAAAGAAGGTGTACAGGCATTCCTGGAAAAAAGGAAACCGGTATTTAAAGGGGAGTAAGGTGGGCGGTCTTATGCATAAAAGTTGTTATGACGTGCATATATAACCCAAAAGAATACATACTTTTTAACAATACGTGCGCGGTGCCGATGAGCCTTAACCAGTCAAAGCTATAACAGAACGCATTTTCATATTCAGGAAAAAAATTCTGCGCCTACCATTCATAAGGCATTATCCCCTATTCTATTTGTAAATTTGCGGCCTGCATGCAACGCCCGTACACTATAGCATTGGTGGGAAACCCCAATAGCGGCAAGAGTTCCCTCTTCAACGCGCTAACGGGACTGAACCAAAAAGTGGGAAATTTTCCGGGAGTAACCGTTGATAAGAAAACCGGTGTCTCAAAAATATCCGAGTCGCTGAGCGCGCATATCATAGACCTGCCCGGAACATACAGCCTGTATCCTAAAAGCGCTGATGAGCAAGTAACCTATGAAGTGCTGCTGAATCAAAAAAATAGCGACCGGCCAAATCTGATCGTTGTAATAGCAGACGCGTCGAACCTGAAGCGAAACCTATTGTTCTGCTCACAGATAACCGACCTGAAAATACCTGTAGTGATAGCGCTTACCATGACGGACATAGCCCGGCAAAAAGGTATCACTATTGATGTTGCCGAGCTGCAGCGACAGATGAGCGTACCGGTGGTGGCCATAAACCCCCGGCGTAACAAGGGAATAGGACAGCTAAAGAAAGCTATAGCCGACGCGCAGCAATCTGTCCATACACCCATGAACGATTTTATAGACCTGGAATCTATTACCGGCCTATGGCTGCAAGAAATAAAACAAATATGCTCGCTTGACAGCAACTATGCGGCGCTGCATATTGCGTGCAACTATGCCGAACTACGCTATATCAACGCAGCACAGCGAATACAGATAGCCGCAATACTGGGTGAGGCGGGCTTTCATAAGTCAAAGGTGCAGGCCGCAGAAATAATGCTGCGGTACAAACGAATTGATACCATAATGCAACAATGCGCCGTGATAGAGAGCCCGATGCAGAAAATGGTAGTGAGTGAACGCATTGACAAAATACTGCTGCACCCCGCGTGGGGTAATGTTGTACTGCTGGCTGTTCTGTTCATACTATTTCAGAGCATTTTCTGGTTGGCCAGGTACCCGATGGATTGGGTAGAACAGGGTTTTGTAATGCTGGGTAATCAAATAAGCGGTATCATGCCGGACAGCATGATAAGAGACCTGCTTGTAAACGGCCTGTTAGCGGGTATCAGCGGTATAGCCATTTTTGTGCCACAGATCATGATACTTTTTGGTCTGATAACAATGCTTGAAGACAGCGGATATATGGCGCGTATCAGCTTTCTTACCGACCGAATCATGCGCAGCGCGGGCCTCAATGGCAGGTCTGTGATGCCACTGATCAGCGGAATGGCATGCGCCGTGCCGGCCATAATGGCGGCGCGAACGATACAAAACCGTAAAGAACGCCTGATCACTATAATGGTGACACCACTGATGAGCTGCTCTGCACGCCTGCCTGTGTATACGATACTGATAGCGCTGGTGATCCCGGATCAAAAATTTCTCGGGTTGTTTAACTTGCAGGGGCTTGTGCTAATGGGGCTCTACCTCCTTGGCTTCTTTATGGCGCTGCTTGTAGCCAAAGCAATGAATTTTCTTATCAAAACGAAGGAACGAACCTTCTTCCTGATGGAACTGCCTGTATACCGTGCCCCACGCTGGAAGAACGTGGGTATCACGATGATAGAAAAAGGTAAAATATTCATCAGGGATGTGGGTAAGGTAATTATCGTGCTGTCTCTTATTTTATGGGGTTTGGCGGCGTTCGGGCCACCTTCAAGAATGCGGGCTGTAGAGGAAAAATTCACCGCACTGGAATTACAGCACCCTGAACAACGCACAGAACTTGAGCACGAACATGCATCAGCCAAGCTGGAAAATTCTTTTGCCGGGATGATGGGCCATGCGTTTGAACCGGTTATCCGCCCGCTCGGATATGACTGGAAAATAGGAATAGCACTGATAACTTCGTTTGCGGCACGTGAGGTGTTTGTAGGCACTATGGCTACGCTGTATAGCGTAGGTGATACCGAAGCCGGAAAAACCACCCTCCACGAAAAAATGCGCGACGCAAAAAGAGATGACGGCACACCGGTCTATACATTAGCCGCAGGCCTATCGTTGCTATTGTTTTATGTGTTTGCTATGCAGTGCATGAGCACCATGGCCATTGTAAAACGTGAGACCAGTAGCTGGAAATATCCGATAATCCAGTTTGTATACATGTTTGGCATCGCCTATCTTTCGTCTCTGCTGGTTTATCAACTGCTCAAGTAACTACGAGCCACCGATGCCTACTGCTTCACCCACTTTTCCAATGATTCAGCTTCGCCGTTGCTGTTCAAATGGTATATTCGCGAACTATCTCTATTCACCAAAAAACACAGTCCGTTATCATCAGCGCCATCAACATCCCTGAAAGCAATAAGGAAGAAACCATGCCCCTGCCGTGGCTTTTCGAGTATTATGGCCTTATAGCGACCACCCGTAAGGCTGGCATGAACCTCCGGTACCTTTTCTATTTTGCTAATCAGCCTACGCTCTTCTATTGTATACCGGGGCAGAAGATGTAACGAACTAAGAAAGCTGTCGTTTAAGGCAGCGCCAGACCCGCTCCGAAATTTAAAAACAGTGTTGCCTTTTCTGTCTATAAGTACATACTTTGTACCTGCGAAACCACAACAGTGCTCGTCACCTTCCCTAAACCTTGTATAACGGCAGTCTGCACACGCCAGCGCGTAGCCACAATAAAAAGGGTCTATGTAATTATAGTTTGCCGGTATTACCTTCTTTCCGTCGGGATCCGCAAAACCCATTTTACCACCTGCCACAAATCTTCTCAACCCTTCTATATAATAGTCCGGGCCATTATCGAAAATATAAGGGCTGTACAAGAAAACACCGTTTCTATCAAACACTTTCATTCGATAATTGTAACCCATCGTATCTGCCGCTGATGCCATGGTGTCAAACAGAACGATATCATGCCCGATTACCTTATCCCCCGGCCCCGGCTCCGCAGCATAGCCTCTGTATATTGGCGGTATCACTACTTTCCCAGAGCTTGTCCTTACCCCAATAAGGCTCGAATCCTCCAAACGGAAATAATAGAGGGCCGTATCCTGCGCAACGGCGCAAAACGGGAGGAGGAATACTAGGCAGAAAACAGGTACGCGCATCATAATTTGCAAACGAGGTAATGCCAAAGTACTAAAAAGGGGAAAATAAGACCGCCCCGGTATCCGGGGCGGTCAATATTAGTGTGTGTGTGTAATAAAAAACAAATTAATGAGACTCTTCACCGGGCCTTAGCGGCGTGGTCTGAGGGATGAAGTCATTACCATTGCCATCATCTTTGTAATCATAAGGCCAGCGGTATACTTCAGGAATCTCGCCTTCCCAGTTACCATGACCAGGATGAATAGGTGTAGTCCACTCAAGTGTAGTAGAACCCCATGGATTCATTGTGGTCATTTTACGACCGCGATAGATGCTGATGATGAAGTTAAATACAAACAACAACTGGGTAAAGAATACAACCATTGCAATGATACTAATGAAGCTATTGATACCCTGAAAGTGTTTGAATGACTCCCATGCAGAGTAATCGTAGTAACGACGAGGCATACCAGCTATACCTTCATAGTGCATAGGCCAGAAAATGAGATAAGCACCGGCAAACGTTATGAAGAAGTGGATATAACCAAGCGTATTATTCATAAACCGGCCAAACATCTTCGGGAACCAATGGTAAATACCCGCAAACATGCCGAAGAATGCAGATACACCCATTACAATGTGGAAGTGAGCCACAACGAAGTAAGTGTCATGCAGGTGAATGTCAAGCGCAGAGTTACCAAGGAAGATACCGGTAAGACCACCTGATATGAACAGGGACACAAAACCAAGCGCAAAAAGCATAGCAGGATTGAACCTGATATTACCGCGCCAAATGGTGGTGAGCCAGTTAAACACTTTTACAGCCGACGGAACAGCAATAAGCAGTGTAAGCAGTACAAATATAGAACCGAGGAACGGACTCATACCTGTAACGAACATATGGTGCGCCCATACCACGAAAGCCAGTACTGTAATACCAACCAGTGAAATGATCATGGCGAAATAACCAAATATAGGTTTACGGCTGTGTGTGGAAAGTACCTCTGACGCCATACCCATACCCGGCAGCATGATGATATATACCTCAGGGTGACCGAGGAACCAGAACAAGTGCTGGTACAGGATAGCAGAACCTCCGATATGCGGCAACGCTTTCCCACCGATGAATATCTCAGAAAGGTAGAAGCTGGTACCGAAGTTGCGGTCGAATATGAGGAGCACAAGACCAGAGAACAGCACAGGGAATGAAAGAACGCCCAAAACAGCTGTAAAGAACAGCGCCCATATAGTGAGCGGTAAACGTGTCATGGTCATTCCTTTTGTACGCATGTTCAAAACCGTAGTGATATAGTTAAGACCACCCAAAAGTGACGAAACAACGAACAATGCCATACTGAACAACCACAGATCCATACCCACACCTGAACCCAATGAAGCCTCTTTCAAAGCGCTGAGCGGAGGATAAGTGGTCCAGCCTCCTGAGGCAGGGCCTGTTTCAACAAAAAGAGAAACAAACATAAGTATGCTGGCCGCAAAAAAGAACCAGTATGACAGCATGTTCATGAATGGCGAGGCCATATCCCTGGCACCAACCTGGAAGGGGATGAGCAGGTTTGCAAAAGTACCGCTGAGGCCCGCTGTAAGTACAAAGAACACGAGAATGGTACCATGCATGGTAACAAGCGCGTAATAAAACTCAGGTGATAATTTTCCACCTTTAGCCCAGCTGCCAAGTACTTTTTCCATGATGGGAAAAGTAGAATCGGGGAAGCCTAACTGTAAGCGAAAGAACACAGACATAAGGGCACCGATTATAGCCCAGGTAATACCTGTGATCAGAAACTGCCTGGATATGATCTTGTGATCCTGGCTGAAAATATACTTCCAGACAAAATGCTGCTCGTGATGTTCGTGACCGTGGTGGTCTGTAGCTGCCTCGTGGCCGTGGGCTACATTTTGGCCCTCAATAATAATTTCCTGGTTATTCATCTTTTACACTTTTATAGCTATCCTTGTAATATAGCCGATTATTTCATCGTTACTGCTTTCCCGCTATCGGTCTTAGGTTTTGTGTCGCCGGCCGGCTCAGCTGCCGGTGCAGTCTGAGGGGCATTGTTAAGACTATAGTAGCTCTTCTGGCTTGCCATCCATTTGTCGTAGTCTGCCTGGGTCTGAACAATTACAGTGCCACGCATAGAATAGTGTCCTTTACCGCACAACTGATCACACGCTATCTCATAAACAAAATCAGGATTTTTTGTGATCAGTTTCATTGAGTCAGTGGTAATAGTGGGCGTAAACCACAAAGTAGTAGTTATGCCGGGTACAGCATCCATCTTCATCCGGAAATGCGGCAGACCAACGTCGTGTATCACATCGCGCGAACCGATAAGTAATTTTACAGGCTTCCCTACCACAACGTGCAGCTCACCATTCTGAGCTATGATATCATCGTTGTTATGGGGGTCACTCCAATCAAGGCCAAGAACGTTAGAGGCATCATTAATTTTACGGAAATCCCTCTTGCCCAGCTCATTGTCTTTACCAGGGTACCTTATGATCCAGTTAAATTGTTTACCCACCACTTCGACCACAGTAGCCTCCGGAGGCGCCACAGATGTTACATCGAACCAGTTGCGCAACCCTATGGCGACAAGAATAGCCATTGCGATCGCCGGTATTGTTGTCCAGATAAGCTCAAGTTTATTATTATGGGGGAAGTAGAAAGAAGTACGTTTATCGGATGCCTGAAATTTGAAGCAAAACCAGAAAAGAATGGCTTGAGTGAGAAAGAACACTATGCCCGTAACAAGGATAGTCAGATTGAACATCATATCATAATTCTCACCGGTCTTGCAGGCCGCAACCGGTAACAGCTTGCCTTCAAACAGTTGATTACACTTCCATATACCCCACAGCCCGAGCAGGAACATGATCACCAACAGTACCGCAATGGAACGGTTGACCTGCGCTTTTACTTTTTCTTCACCGCGCAGCACTACAGCGTATTCGCTCGCCTTACCTATCTGGTAAATGATAACGAATACCAGAATTATCAATGATGTTATTATAAATACCGACATGGTCGTTAAACTATTTTTTCTTGTTAAACTTTTCTTTTACCAAAACTTATTTCAATCAATACTTAGCTCAGATGCACAATTGTTTCTTTAAGCAATATATTGTTATTGGGCACCAAAGATGATTTTGCAAGTGTACGCGAAACAGTAAATATCAGTATACCCACAAAACCCATAAATATTCCGATCTCATACCAATTGATGTTCCAATGCTCGCCAAGAGAACCTGGCATGATCATCTGGAAAAAGTCGAGCCAGTGTCCGAATATTATGATCATGGCCATGAAGGTAACCGTGAAATAGTTGCGCTTGCTGGGACGAGCCATCAATATAAGTATTGGCATTACAAAATTGATAATAAAATTGGCGTAGAATATTATGCTGTAAGGCCCCTGCTGGCGAAGCTTGAAATAAACAGTTTCGTCAGGGATATTGGCGTACCATATCAGCATGTACTGCGCAAACCAAAGGTATGTCCAGAAAATACTGAAGGCGAACATGAACTTACCAAGGTCATGCATATGTTCCTTAGTTACCAGTTCAAGGTTACCCTGGTTCTTAAGATATACTACCCACAATAAAATGAGCGACATACCACTTACAAAGGCACTGGCAAAGGTGTACCAGCTAAACAATGTAGAGTACCAATGCGGCTGAGTACTCATTATCCAAAACCATGGAGCAGTGCTCATCTGTGACAACGCATAAACAAACAGGAAGACACCTGCCATGCGAAACACCTTCCAGTATATTTTAGTATCGTTTTTAGGCGCGCTTTCCTGCGCTATAGAATAAGAGCGGAATTTAAGACCGAAGAAAGACCACAAGCCAAGCGTAATAAGCGTAAATGCCACAAACATTGTAGGATTGAGGAAGGCTTTCTTGCCATTAAGTATTTTATCATCACCAGGAGTTACCCATTGATAGATAGTATTTACGCCATGAGCATCCCTGAAGGTGAAAACAATAGCCAGCAATACAACAGCAGCAATAGAAGCAAATATCCATACATTAGCGCCAATAGCCTCTGTAACCCTGCGGTATGCTACTATCCACGCACCATGTGCGAGGGTGGTGGCCGCCATAATGAATATGCTAATAGTTGTTATCAACGTAAAAAATACGCTATCGTGCAGCAGTACTGCCCAGAAACGGGCGCGGGCCACATCATCATGGCTCATCAACAAGCAAGTGATACCCCCTATAAGCGCAGCTATGCCAACACAAATAAGTATAAGGCTTGTATTTCTTAACCGTGCCGGTATCTCAAAACGTTCATTCATTGTATTCGACTTTTATTAAAATACGATTATAATTTTTTTGCCTATTTTTTTGCTTCGTTCATTGCTGTAGCATTAGCTGCCGCAGGTGCTTTGGCAGTATCAGCAACTACAGGTGCACCCGAGCCAAAAGTGAAAGCATCACCACCATTCTCAGACTGCACTTTCTTGATATAAGCAATTACCATCCAACGCTGTTTGATATCCAGCTGGCTGGCGTAAGAGCCCATCATGTTCTTGCCATATTTAGCGGCAGCAAACATTTGCCCAACGGGCATATGCAGGTATTTAGGGTCTTTAAAATTAGCAGGCGCGGCAGCGAACTTACCATTGCCTTCGTTGTACAGTGGTCCATTCCCGTCCAGATTCTGGCCGTGGCAAATACCACAATAGATATTGAACAGGCGACCTCCTTCTTTCAACTCAGCGGCATCAAAGCGCATAGATGTGGTGAAGGTTTTATAAGCTACTGTATCACCTTCTTTCAGATGATCCGGCAACTGGTGACCGCGGGCTATTGTTCCTGAAACCGGCAAGCGGCTGGACATGCTGTCTGCGAATACAGTGTTTATTGTATACGCATCATACGCACGCGAGTAAGTCATATCAGGCGCATAAACATGGCCGGGTGTACGACGCATATTACCTGAGTCGCATGAGGCCAGTGTGAGTACCACACCCACCATACCGGCAACTACTATGCTTTTAATCTTGTTCATATTCTCTTTTCAAATTCAATTAATCGGTTAAAGGCTCCATCCTGTCATCAGCGGCCGGATCATCCGGCATTCAGCGCTTCGTATGGTTCTTTCTTATCCCACCTGCCATACCACCATCCTGATTCAGCTGTTTGTATATTCACCTCCTTAGCACCTGTAGCGCTGAGGAACGCAAGCACTTCCTGCTCAGAGGTATGTTTGTTCAGCTCTATGGCCATTACAAACAGGTCATCGCTCTGACGGGGATGGAATACATGCTTTTTAACGCCCGGCATTATCTGGTTGAGGTAGCACATAGTAAGTGTCATACCCACCGCAGCAAATAATACTGTAAGCTCAAAAGTTATCGGTATCCAGGCCGGCAGGGCAAAATGCGGCTTGCCACCATAGTTGATGGGCCAATCGGAGGTGTAAATCCAGGAGATGAACCCAACAGCGGTAGAAGTACCACAAAGACCGTATATAAAACCCGCTATGTGCAGATCTGTGCTCTTCAGGCCGAGAGCCTCGTCAAGCCCATGCACAGCAAATGGTGTATACACATCGTGTATCTTATAGCCGCTGCCACGTACTTTTTTTACCGCGGGGAATAATACTTCCTCGTCATCGTAAGCGGCCACTGCAAATTTCTTTATCGCCATTTTATTTCTAATTCAAAAATTCAAAAATCGTATTAATGGTGCGCCACTTCTTCGTGTGCATCATGATGAGCATGGATAGATGCGACAAAATCTTCTGTCTCCTGCGCATCGATTTTTTCCATACCCCTCTTATAATTATCTCCTGATGTCTTTAATACAAACTTGATCTCAGCGATCGCAATTACCGGACAGTACTTAGCGAACAGGAAATAGCAAGTGAAGAACAATCCAAAAGTACCGAGGTAGAAACCTACTTCAGGCCACTCCGGGCTGTAGTATGCCCAGCTGCCCGGAACCCAGTCGCGGTAAGTAGACGTAACAATGATCACAAAACGCTCGAACCACATACCTATGTTTACCACAATGGACATAACGAAAGTGAATGGTATGTTACGGCGCAGTTTCTTCACCCAGAATAACTGTGGAGATACCACGTTACACGTCATCATAGCCCAATAACTCCACCAGTATGGCCCCATGATACGCCATTGGAATGCGGCCATTTCGCCCCATGACTGGCTATACCATGATATAAAGAGCTCTGTAAGGTAAGCGACACCAACAATAGAACCGGTAAGCACGATGATCTTGTTCATCGCCTCAAGGTGGCCAATTGTTATATACTCTTCAAGATGTAATATTCTGCGGGTAATAACCAGCAGCGTGTTCACCATAGCAAAGCCGGAAAATACCGCACCGGCCACGAAATATGGAGGGAAGATAGTAGTATGCCAACCCGGTATTACCGAAGTAGCAAAGTCAAAAGATACTATGGTATGCACCGAGAGTACAAGCGGAGTAGAAAGACCTGCGAGTACAAGCGCAAGCGCTTCCATGCGCTGCCAGTTCTTAGCGGTACCGGTCCAGCCAAAAGAGGCAACACCGTATGCCATTTTACGGAATTTTGTCTTTGCCCTGTCGCGGATGAGCGAAAAATCGGGAATGAGACCGGAATACCAGAACAATAAAGAAACAGTAAAGTAAGTAGAGATCGCAAACACGTCCCAAAGCAGCGGCGAGTCGAAGTTTGGCCATAGCGGACCACGGCTGTTAGGCAGTGGCAATACCCAGAAGCCATCCCAAACACGGCCCATGTGCCATATAGGGAACTGCCCCGCACACATTACCGCAAAGATAGTCATAGCCTCAGCAGCACGGTTTACACCAGTGCGCCAGCCCTGGCGAAACAGTAAAAGAATCGCAGAGATCAGCGTACCCGCGTGACCGATACCGATCCACCAAACGAAGTTGGTGATATCCCAACCCCAGCCAATGGTACGGTTTACACCCCAGGTACCTAAGCCCCAATATACTGACCAGCTTACGGAAAAGATACCGAAACCCAGCAGTATGAGCGAAAAGATGAACCCTACATACCACATGCGTCCCGGCTTACGTTCAATAGGACTGATGATATCTTCAGAAACCTGGTGATAATCTTTATTACCATCTACCAGCGGCTCCCTTACAAACGATTCGTACTTCAAATGCATAGCACGTAATTAGTAATTTTTAAAATTTAATACTCTATCCTCTCCTCTCTAACCTTTCAACTTAAATATGGTACTTCAGCAGATCATTCTTATTCTCGTCCAAAGCGTTAATTTCTTCCGTATTCCTGATCTTGGCCAGATAATTTACGTTCGGCAGTGTATGAATGTGTTCCAAAACATAGAACGTACGCTCAGCCTGCTCCTGCAAACGGAGTTTTGAAATTTTGCTATCCCTGTCTTTTACGTTACCAAATACAATAGCATCGGTAGGACAAGCCTGCTGGCAAGCAGTTTTAGCGCTACCGTCTTTTAACGGATGGCCTTCTTTTTTCGCCATCAGTTTGGCATCCTGCAGACGCTGAACGCAGAAAGAACATTTTTCCATCACACCACGGCTACGAACTGTTACATCGGGGTTCAGTACCATACGGGTAAGATCATCATTCATGTCATCCCTGCGGCCATCTTCGTAAATGTTATCAGCGAAGCAATCAGCTCCGTTCCAGTCCATCCAGTTAAAGTGACGCACTTTGTACGGACAGTTGTTAGCGCAATATTTAGTACCGATACAACGGTTATAAGCCATTTGGTTAAGCCCTTCAGAACTATGGTTAGTTGCTGATACCGGGCAAACGTTTTCGCAAGGAGCGTTGTCGCAGTGCTGGCACAGCATAGGCTGGAACACGGTCTGGATAGTATCCGGATCGTCTGCCATACCACTGAAATAACGATCAATACGTATCCAGTGCATTTCGTGGTTTTTCAATACATGGTCTTTACCCACTACTGAAACGTTGTTCTCTGCCATACAACCTACTACGCAGGCACCGCAACCGGTACAGCTGTTCAGGTCAATTGACATGCCCCACTTTACACCTTCATATGGATAGTTAGGATACATGGTACCGTTTGCGCGGTAGCCTTCCTCCTTTGTCGAATCCATGATCTTTTCTTCCTTACCCTCTTTACCCTCTTCCCATGGCAGAACGGAAAACTCAGCTATTTCCGCACCACGCTCCTTAAGCAATATCTTAGGGTCTTTATTGAATTCTTCAACTGTATACTCATGTACTACAGGGCGTGCTTCGTAGCTGCTATGCGTCTGCGTAAGCGCCACATCATATTTCATGTCGGTCTTTGTAATGGTAACATCTGAGTGATGCTCCATTGTAAGTCCGTTGAATACCATGAAGGGATACGCATTCTTTCCACCCTTTGTATCGTCGCTTGCGGCAGCACGGCCAACCTGCTTATCACGGCCAAAACCAACTGCAACAGCAACTACATCGTTGTGCATGCCGGGAACCACTATAACCGGGAGGTTAGTGGTGTAGCCATTGTCTGCTTTTATAGTAACGACACGTTTCTTGCTATCTACTTCAGAAAAACCTGTCAGTTCTGCATCAAGTTCTTTGGCACGTTTAGGAGACACACACACATAGTTGTCCCAGGTTGCTCTTGTAATAGGATCCGGCATTTCCAGCAACCATGGGTTATTACTCCATGCGCCACCGGCACCTATAGCTACTTTCTGATACACCACCAGTTCTACACCGGCATGTGGCTTTTTCCCTGTTATTTTAGCCATGGCGTCTGCCAGTGAAGCTCCGTTAAACTGAGCGCCACCATTTGCCATATCACCGGCAGGTTCTATTACACCGTCCTGTAGAGACTTGTCAAATGCTTCCTGGCTGCCTAATTTCTTCATCCAGTAGTCTTTCCAGAAATCAGCAAAAGACTGTGTACCGCCCATCCAGTTCAGCAGGCTGTCCTGGAACGCACGTGTTTTGAACAAAGGCGCGATACCTGGCTGCTGCAAGCTGAAATAGCCCGGCTTTGGTTCGGCATCACCCCAATTTTCAAGATAGTTATGATCAGGTACTACAAACTTGCATTTTTGCGCAGTTTCGTCCATCCTGTCGGCAAAAGAAACAGTCAACGGTACTTTTGCAAGCGCCGCCGCGAATTTTTTACCATCCATATGATCATACACAGGGTTTACACCGTGCATCAGCACCGTACCTACCTGTCCCGCATCCATTGCCGCAACCATATCCACCATATCCTTATCAATACCCTGCTTGCAGTTGCTGGTTACTGTCCAGTTGATGGTTGTTCCGTTAGCGCCTATTTTATCATTGATAGCGTTGATAACGGTCTGTATATTCACATCGTTGCTGCTGCATACTACAAGGCCATTGCCTTTTTTCAGATCTGCAGCTGCTTTTGTAACTAATTCGTTGAGGTTCTTACTTGGTAAAGCCGGTGTAGCGCCGTTTGCAATAGCATTATACAGTGCCACGGCAACCTGTCCCATTTCAGAAGGCTTGCAGGTAGCACGGTGATCAGCAGCACCGCCGGTGATCGTATGCATTGCCTCTACCTGGTAGTGGCGGGATATGCTCATATTCCGGGCGCTGACCTTACGGCCTTTTGAATACGCCTTTGAAAATTCTATTGGTGATACCCATGTGCCCAGGAAATCAGCACCTAAGCTGACAATAGTTTGTGCTTTGTCGAAATGGAACGTAGGCAATGTACGCTTTCCGTAACATGCTTCGTTAGCAAGCAACATACCGGAATATGAAAACGCATCATAAACGATATGCTTAATGTTAGTGTACTTAGCAAGGAACTGGGCTATAATCTCGTTGGCCGTAGGGCTGATAATGGTCCCTGTTACCAGGTAGCCCGGCTTTGAACCGATACCTTCCTTAACTATACGGTCTATTGCTTCGAAAGTAGATTCCTTACCATCGGCATACGGATGCGTGATACGCGCCTTATCATATAAACTGAGTACTGACGCCTGAACCCTGGCAGATGTACCGCCTTTGGTAACCGAAGACATTTCATTGCCTTCTATTTTTATCGGACGACCATCGCGGGTCTTGATCACAACAGCGCAATAGTCACCACCATCAGCAAAAGTAGAAGCATAATAGTTAGGTACGCCCGGCGTAATGTCTTCCGGCTTGATAGCATATGGTATAGCCTTGCGTACCGGCAGTTCGCAGCTAGACACTAAAGTGGCGGCAAGCGTGCTGAATCCTAAAAACTTCAGGAAATCGCGGCGGGGTGTATTTGCATTGAACAAGCCGGTGCTTAATTCAAACGGCAACTCTTCTTTAAACTCATTTTCCGATACTTCTACCGGCGAATTGAGCCTATTAAGATCTTCCAGTCCCGACCAATATTGTTTTTGACTCATATTGCTAATTCAAAAAATTCAAAAAGTAGTTTTATTTTAATTTCCTGCTACAATTTCTAATTTACCCTGCTATCGATCTTCAACCTTTCTTTGCGATTAATAGTGGCACTTCTGACATTCAGTACCGCCCATCTCTGCTTCAGTAACACCAGTACGTTTGCCGGATTTCAACTCATCATGGAACTTCTGGTAAACACTGTAGTAGTTGTTGTTAGTAAACTGTACGTCTGTCTGGCGGTGACAGTTGATACACCAGCCCATAGACAATGCCGAGAACTGATATACCTCATCCATATCCTGTATAGGTCCGTGGCATTTCTGACACTGTATCTGTCCTACCTTAACGTGCTGCGAGTGATTGAAATAAACATGGTCGGGCAGGTTGTGTATCTTCACCCACTCAATAGGTTTAGCGTCAATTTCGCCATTTGGCTTCAGCCTGTATGCTTTCTTTTCCGGATCCCAGCCTGCGTATTTGTATAGCAACTGTATCTGCTCAGTACCATTGATCACCTTGCCTTCTGCTGTTTTCAGGATGTGCGCATCAGGTCCTTCGCCGCCCGTATATGAATTGATCTGTTTGTGACAGTTCATACAAACGTTGGATGATGGGATCATAGCCTGGCGACTCTTTTCGGCGCCGGCATGGCAATAAAGACAATTGAGCTGATTGATGCCTACGTGTACTTTATGAGAATAGAATATGGGTTGCAATGGCTGGTAGTTCTGCTGACGACCTTCATTTATGGCGCCGTTTACTAACCAGTATCCCGCCATGATAAACATGATAATAGCTACAACAGCAATCACCAGTTTGCTCCTGTATAACGGAATTTCTTTTTCATTCGGTATACCTTCTTTTTCGTTGGCGGCACGGCGAAGGCCCTGATTGGCGCGCCATAAGATAACTACCAGCACCAGGAGTGATAAAGTGATCACCGTATATAACCAACCATTACTTTCACCATTGGCTTCAGCGCCTGAATTACCTGCTGTAGGTTTTTCTGCAACAGGTGCCTTGAAATTATTTGCATAATCAAGGATAGCGTCAATTTCCTCGTTAGAAAGCTGAGGGAACGCAGTCATCTGAGTCTTGGCAAACTTGTTATAAATAGCTACCGCCGTAGGATCATTTGCTGCTATAAGGGCAGAAGAGTTATGCACCCATTTATATCCCCATTCTTTGTCGGGGAAAGTGCTTCTAATGCCTTTCAAAGCCGGACCTGTAGCGTCTTTCAGCGGATTATGGCAGGACGCACAGTTAGACATGAAAAGAGCCTTCCCATCAGGGGCCGCAGTCGCGGAAAAATTGCTTAAAAGCAGTAAGGCAAAAAAGATAAATATGCTGCGTTGGCAGACTCTATAAAGTGGCGTAAATGATGCTGGCACAGTAATATATTTGAAAAATTAACTTTCCTTTATATAAAAACGGTGCGCAAAACTACAAACAATTCCGAAAAATTATACACATTTTTTGAAAAATGTTTTTCAGTACTGGCGCAGGTTTCAGCCCGTTTTTTATTATTTGTTTTATTATAATGTCATTTTATTGTCACGTAAATATTTCCTCCCCAGTTGAATAAAAAGCCGCTCATTTTCACTTTTCCGGAAAAAATTTCCCCACCCTAAATAAGAACATAAAAAAACATACGTTTTTATTATGTGTATAATCAACTATATACTCCCTGTTCTGCCACCATCTACCGGAATAGAAACCCCATTTATGTATGCCGCCGCCGGACTGGCCAAAAATGCGACCATGGCAGCAATTTCTTCCGGCTTACCAAACCTACGGGCCGGAATCTCGCCAAGCATCTCTTTTTCAACTTCCCCTATATCTTTTCCTGTTTTTGCAGATCGATTGGTTAAAATAGCCGCCAACCGCTCGGTAGACGTTGCACCCGGAAGCACATTGTTTACGGTTATGCCATACTGCCCCAGCTCATTGGCCATGGTTTTAGCCCACGAAGCTACCGCACCACGTATGGTATTAGATACACCAAGGCCGTGCAGCGGAATTTTTACAGATGTGGAAATAATATTTATGATCCGCCCGAATCCGGCTGCTTTCATACCATCTGCAACCAATGATGTAATGATATGATTGCAAATTAGGTGCTGCTGGAAGGCTTTAATAAACTCGTCTGTGGTAGCTGCGGTTATCGGGCCGCCGGCAGGGCCACCACTATTGTTTACCAGTATATGCACTGTGCCTGACTTTACAAAGCCGGTTACAACCGAACGCACCTGCTCCGGATCGGCATAATCTGCTACAAGGTATTGGTGATGCCCGCCTTTCGACGCATTGAGCATCTTCACCGCAGCTTTCAGTTTTTCTTCATTTCTCGAAATAAGCACGCAACTGGCGCCAAGATCGGCAAGCTCGCAAGCAGACGCAAGCCCTATGCCTTGTGTACTACCCCCAATAAGGGCTGTTTTACCGGTCAGATCTAATGATAGCATCGGTCAAATGTAAAAAGGTAAAAGTAAAAAAAAGCATTTCATTAATTTATTGGTGTGAATGCTTCACTAACACCTACTAAAGCAATATTGTCCGCAATAAATAAACTCAGAAATACCCTCCATATAGTGGTTCCGCCCTGGAAGCATCCCTTGTGAAATCCTCCGATCTATTTATCGTCCTCCAGTTTAAAAACTATAGGTAAGGTAAAGTACACTTTCACAGCCTTGCCATTTTGCCTGCCCGGTATCCATTTAGGGAAACTCCTTACCACGCGCAATGCCTCAGCATCCAACTCTTCACTCACACCCTTTACTACCTTACAATCAATAATGCTGCCGTCTTCACTGACAATGAATTTTATCACTACACGCCCTTCTATATTGTGCGCGATAGCGCTATCAGGATAGTGAATATTTTCGGCGAGGTATTTTTGAAAATCATATCCCGAGACCGGCATCTGCTCTACGTAGGTGAAGGTCATTTTATCAGCCGAATCCCGGGAATGCCTATCACCATCCAGCTTAAAAACAACGGGTAGCTTAAAATATGCCTTTACAGCCTTGCCATTTTGCATGGCCGGTTGCCAGGGCGGCATGCTGCTCACTACCCGCAACGCTTCAGCGTCAAGCTCAGCATTCACACTGTTGACTATACTGCAATCGCTTATGGTGCCATCTTCACTTACAAAGAATTTCACCATTACACGGCCCTGAACATCATTCATTCTTGCCTCTTCGGGGTAGTGCAGGTTGTCGGCAAGATATTGCTTGTAGTTATATCCCGGTGTCGGCAGATGCCGGGCTGAACTGTCGGCATCTGCCCTCGAGGTCTTCTGCGCGCTCAATGATGTGACGGCGAACATAAAAACGAGCAGGAGGGTATATTTTGTTCGCATAACGGCTGTTTGATCTTAAACTAAATAGCTGTGGTCATTTGAAAAGAGGTTAGAAAAAAAGGAGGCAGACAAAGACTGCTGTGATCACACATATCAGATCAACCAGCAGCATAGTGGAAAGTGTATAGCGGGTATTCTTGATCTTAACGCTACCAAAATATACGGCGATAACATAAAACGTTGTTTCCGCCGAGCACTGGAACACACTGGACAGCCTGCCTGTAAGTGAGTCAGCACCATAGGTGCTCATGGAGTCTATCATAAAGCCCCTTGAGCCGCTGGAACTGAATGGCCTTAATATGGCCACGGGTATGGCATCCACCACCTCCCTGTTGACATGCATGGCAAGAAACAACTTGGCGATAAGACCTGAGATGATCTCGAAGACACCACTATTACGAAAAAGGGATATGGCAACCAGCATACCTAAAATGTATGGGAATATTGTTACGCCTGTTTTCAATCCTCCGGAAGCACCTTCTACAAAGGAAGTGAACACATCTTTGCCATTAGTGGCAAACACTTTTTCCTTCATAAACGCATAGGTAAGTATTGCAAGAATAATCGTCAGTAGTATAACATTGGAAATGTTGTTGGTAAAATGATTTTTTGAGACACTATCGAGCCGGAGGATGTAAAACATGAGGCCAGAAATAAGCCCTATTACAGCCCCAATAGACAACAATAGTGCCGCACTCCTGAAATTGATACGCTGCCTTATGCCTACTATGATCATAGCCGCAAGAGTGCCCACAAACGAAGTTATGATACAAGGCAGCATTACATCGGCAGGGTTATGCGCATTCTGCGCGGCGCGGTACCCGATTATTGAAGTGGGGATCAACGTAAGACCCGCGGCATGCAGGCAGAGGAACATGATCTGCGGATTGCTGGCCCGGTCTTTATCGGGGTTCAGATCCTGGAGGCTTTCCATAGCTTTCAGCCCGAATGGCGTAGCCGCTGAATCAAGCCCGAGAAAGTTAGCGGCAAAGTTGAGCATCATGTATGATATGGCCGGGTGGTTTGCCGGCACCTCGGGAAATATCTTTACAAATACAGGGCTCAGCATACGCGCCAGCCGCTCAGAGGCGCCTGAGTCTATGAGCAACTGCATGAGCCCGCAAAAGAACGACAGATAGGCTATCAGCGGCAACATTATATCAAAAATGGTGCTTTTACAGGTGGGCAGTATTCCATCGGCAGCCTGCTTGCCTACCGTCATTTTTACCGCATCTTTATCAAGTGTAAGAATAGTGTCTTTCTGCCCGGCAGCTCCTTTCAGTACCCATGTCCCGTTCTTAGAATTCAAAAGGCTATCGTGTACTGACGCTGTTAACTGCGACACGTACATTTCTTTTACCAACAGCGGCTCATCCTTCTTCCCATTCACGGTATGATCAATACTATATAACGAGCCGGTAGCCAGCATAGCCAGTATATACAATACCGACGAAAGGATTATGATCAACCAGAATCTGCTGAGTACCATTGAACAAATTTATTCTAAACCAGCAATGTTTTCATATACCCTCAAAAAATAAAAGGCTGCCATGGCAGCCTTTTATGATCATTGCCTTACGGCACAACAGTTAGTGTTTTGTAGTGTCACTCATTCCTGCATCACCTGATACCGGAGGTGCGGCGCTTGTGTCAGTGCCGGACTTATCATCAGCCGGCTCCCCTGCGCCATCGCCCATGGAGTCCGTTTTTGAGAACTGTACCAGCCATACGCCATTCTTTTTTACCATCTTCAGCTTCTGCTCCTTAGTAGCCTCAGCAGATGTAGTATAAGTGACTGTAGCCTTATCGCCCTCTTCCTTTACATCCTTTACAGTTACGGTAACTTTCTTCATTTCCTTCTTGCTGGAGTCTGGCATCATACCACTGAGTGCCTGTAGCTGGGATATAAATGTTTTTGTCTCGTCTGTAGATACTTTTTTTGCTGCTTCATAATCCATCTGGTAAAAGCTGGTCAGCCATGTCTGGGCTACAGCCTTCGGATCATTTTTACTACAGCTCACCAGCATTACAGCGGCGAAAAGTATAACGGATAAAGAGATGAGTATTTTTTTCATTTATTGTCGTTTAGCTGTCAAAGGTATCATTTAAATTTTATTTGCCAAATGAAGGTTGCATGATCATTCATAAAAAGGTCATCAATACCCACTATCCGTTTTCCTAAAAGTATACTACGGGGTATATATGCGGTGTCTCTTGTAGCCCGTGCGATAGCTTTATAAACGAATTCAGAACAATATAGTCTTTCGTCTGTACTGAGGTCAAATTTCAAATCGAACTTCGGCCTTTCTTTGTAAATATCAGTAACGATATCTCTCAAACTGCTGATTGCTATGCTGTCGAAGTCGTAGCGCACTACGCCGATATGAGTATTACGTTCCGGTGAAAAGAAAAAATTTGCGGAGTCACGCCTTAGTCTTTCATCGGGATTATCTTCTCCACCGATGCTGTGGTATACAAAGGGGTATCCGTTCTCTATCATTACAATGCCGCAGTGAGAATAGGTCTTATCCCTCCGGTTCATCTCGGCCAGCATATAGCTGTCTGCCCCCAGTCCACGCCTTATGACTATATATCCCTGCCTCAGCATAGATATGGCTGTGTCTACCGAATGCTTATTAAGTTTGTTTATCTCTTCAAGTATTTCCCGGTTTGCGACGGGTGGCGGGCAGGAAGAAAGCCCCCTGGTGGCAACACAATGATACTTCCATACCACGAAACCGGGTATAAGTATAAGCGCTGCAACGCCCAAAAAGACCTTTGCTGTTTTATTCATTCTAACACCTGGAATTCCGGGTAGTACAACCTATGTCTTTGACAATCACACATTGAACCTGAAGTGCATAACGTCTCCGTCCTGCACCACATACTCCTTACCCTCTATGCGCAACCTTCCGCTCTCGCGGCACGCAGCCTCGCTTTTGTAGGTAATGTAATCGTTGTATGATATCACCTCCGCCTTAATGAATCCTTTTTCGAAATCGGTATGAATGACGCTGGCAGCCTGTGGTGCCTTCCACCCTTTATGAATGGTCCAGGCCCTTACTTCCTGCACACCAGCTGTAAAATAAGTCGCCAGGTTCAGCAATTGGTACGCAGCCCTTATCAGGCGGTTCAGGCCGGGTTCGGTGAGGCCATATTCAGTGAAGAACAATTCTTTATCCTCCTCGCTCTCCAGTTCGGATATCTGCGCCTCGATAGAATTATTCATCACTATCACCTGCGCACCCTCATCTGTTGCAGCCTTTACGAGTGCGTCGGAGTATTTATTACCCGTAAGCAATGCCGGTTCATCCACATTTGCCACGTATAGCACGGGCTTATCCGTAAGCAGAAATATATCTGCTATCGCTTCCCTGTCCTCACCCTCCAGTTGCAGGCCGCGGATATTCTTTCCTTCAGAGAGGTGAGTAAGGCATTGTTGCAGCACACCCATGGCATGTTTCACCTTGGGATCGCCCGCCTTTATCATTTTTTCCAGTCGCTGTATCTTTTTCTCCACACTTTCCATGTCTTTCAATTGCAGCTCGGTATCTATGATCTCTTTATCGCTAATCGGGTTAATATCTCCCTCTTCGCGCAATATGTTCTCATCCTCAAAGCAGCGTATCACATGCACAATAGCATCCACCTCACGAATATTAGCCAGGAATTTATTGCCCAGGCCTTCACCCTTGCTGGCACCCTTTACCAGCCCGGCTATATCCACAAATTCTATGGTGGTAGGTAATATCCGCTGCGGCTGCACCAGCTCGGCCAGTTTTGCGAGGCGTTCATCGGGCACGTCTACCTGGCCCACATTAGGCTCTATGGTACAAAAACGGTAATTAGATGCCTGCGCCTTGGCGCTGTTGCTTACGGCGTTAAATAAAGTTGATTTTCCTACGTTGGGCAGCCCCACTATACCTACCTGTAATGCCATGCTATTTTAAAAAATTTGCGCAAAGGTAAGGTTAAAAGCGCCAACAGCTGCCTAAAAATATAGGACAATACACCTTCTATATGACTTTGTTCATCAAACTACAGCCGCCACACCTGTTAATATTCAAACTTCAGCCCAAAGGTTGGAAATATAGCCAATCCGTCATAGATCGTTTCACCGGTATAAATATTGATGAATTTGTCATTTTGGTTAGATCGGTTCATAATGTCCACTATATCTACAAAAAAAGACAATCTTAACTTATTTACTCTGAAACTATAGTCGGCACGCACATCAAGGCTGATGAAATCGTCCAGCCGCTCGGTATTCTTCGATATTATTTCTTCAGAATAACGCACATTATTCGGGTCATTCAGCACATTGGCGTGAATGAGTACCTTATCAGTTGGTTTGCCGGTAGCATACCGGAATTTCGCGCCCAGTATCCACCGCTTTTTAGCTTTATAGCTAATGAGGCAATTGACCTGGTGCGGTTGGCTGAACGCAAAGTCATATTCCCCCAACCCATCATGGTCATCGCGCCTGCTCTGCATATATGAATAGCCGATCTGCCCGTGCATTCTTTTTGTCAACCTCTTGGTCAGGTTCAGATCAAATCCATCGGCCCATCCGGTTCCGGCATTTGTTTGCTCGCTGTAGCCACTCACCGGGCGCACTACCATCTTGTCAAATGTCTTATACCACGCCTCGGCGGTAAATTTCAGGTCTGGTGAAAAATGCTTCTTATACCCTACGATATACTGTGCCACCTGCTCTTCCTGCAGCTTATGGGCCTTAGGCTGGTCTGCAATTTCAGAATATACCGGATCCTGGTAGTAAAGCCCGGCTGCAAAATTAATGCTGTTTGTTTCGTTGACCTGCACATTACCACTTATACGCGGCGACAATGTGTGCTGGTCTGTGAAGCCCGTATAATCATAACGCAGCCCTGTATTCAGGGTAACTATTTTAAACAGCGGAAACGAATAATCGGCATATGCTGATGCATTGTAAGCGGCATCGTTATAGTCGGCATTAAAATACATAGGGTCAATAACCGAAAAATACTGGTTGGGGTCCGGCCTGTAATCGTTAACCCCGAATACCAGGGAAGTATCCCGCCTGCTCAGTTTTCTTGAATTGACGAGTTCGGTCCTGTCGGCCTCAACACCCGTCGTGAGCTTTGAGCGAGTGGCAAAATTGATCGTATATATAGACCGGTAGCCAAGTTTAGACTCCGTATAATTAAGCACCCTGATATTATTTTCTACCGGAATATTGTCGGGGTTTACAATATGGTCATTTGAATCAACTGTAGGATAAGCCTTTCCGAAAGTAACATCTGATTTTGACTGTGTATAATAAAGTACATTTTTCCAATAGCTGTTCTTGCTGGTAAGTGTGCGCAGGTTTAAACCAAAAATGCTCTTCTGGGTGTTCACTGTAATTACAGACGCATCCATGATCTCAGTTGGCTCTTTTATGTCCTTCAGTTCCTTAAGGTATTCGTCGGGGCTTACAATGGCTATCACAGATAGCTTGTTCTTTTTACCAAGCTCGGTGGTTGACTTCAATATAAAATCAGCATACCAGGGTGTGCCTACACCTTTAAGCCCCACAAGTTTTACCACCTCCCTGAAATCCTGGTAGCGGGCAGAGACAAAAAGGCTGGTATTTTTATGAAAATAACTGGGGCCATCATAGTTAATGGTCAACCCTAAAAGGTCCACCTGCCCGTCTATGGTATAATCTTCCTTATTGCCTTCCTTTACGCCCAGGCCCAAAAAAGACGCACTTCTGCGCCCATACTGCGCGGCGATGCCGCCGCCCTGAAATTGCGCGTTATCAATGACACGTGGCGCGAAAATACTGAACCTGGCCCCATTAGGGTCGCTAAAAGCACCATTACCCTCCAGGTGCCCTACCTCTGATACAGGTATATCATCTACCATATAAATATTGTCGCGTACGCCCTGCCCGCGCACAGCTATGGCCGAGTACTGCCCCCCGCTGCTGGACACACCGGGCAGCATGCCTATAGCACGAAAGATATCGCCCTGCGCGCCGGGATTACGGGATATTTCCTCTCGCGAAAAGCTGTAGGTAGAAACAGGCGTAATAGGGCTATTCTCAAATCTGAAACCGGAAACCTGTACTTCTTTAAGTGACAACTGTGATTCCTCGATCTCTATCTCGAGATAGTTTGTCTTATTCCTGATCACGCTTATATCGTTCACTATCTTTTCCTGGTAGCCAATATAGTTGACCACAAGTTGGTATACTCCTTCCTTTACATCAGACAACAGAAATAAGCCTGAGGTATCGGTAGTGGTGCCTGGCCCATTCTTAATAGCTACTGTAGCACCGATGACTGATTGCTTAGTGGCCTTGTCAATTATTTTCCCCTTAATTGTTCCTGTAAAAGAGTCCTGACCAAACGCTGAAAGTGAAATGGTAATAAACGCCAGAAGCGCAAAATAATGTTTCATTTACGGTGTAGTTTGTGTGTATTGATAAAATAGTTTGCAAAGAAATTAAATAATTCACGAATCGCGATTGTGTCCTACCTTAATTGTGTCATACCAGTGCATTTATTTGGCTATTTTCGGAGTCATTTTACACTTTTTACATTCACCTTACAAATGCGCCGCCTTGTTATCGTCATATTATGCTTCGCAGACCATACCCAATGCCTAAACCGCTGACCAATACCTGCCAACGGTATCAGCTGTACAACGGGCTATCCCGTGTCTTTCGTCCCGGCTCAGAAGGGGGACAAACATGTAGATCTCCGGCCTTGGTTCGTTTGTGTTTTTTAATGTGCCATTAGTTATCTCCCAAGGTTAGATACAGTGGTCATAATGCACAAAGCACACGATAACATTTTACCAGGAAAGAATTTGTGAGGGGGATAAAATAAGATGTGCCACAACCCGGAGGTGTGGCACATCTGTGAATATCTTTTCTTCCCTTCTATTATTGTGCTGTAGGTACTACGTAGCTGGCAGAGATAACGCCATTTACAAAGTGTACACCCGCCAGTGACTCGATGGTGTTGATGTCCACCTTGTGGTTAGCAAGGTTGTCTTTGGGGTTAAACGGCTCTATATTGTGAAACTGGTAGCAAAGGTACTCATCAGTGCTTGGTATGTAGATCACCTTCCAGCACCATTCAGGTACTATTACGTTGTTATAAGCACCTATCACCCAGTTGCGGCCTACAGTACCCGCGAATACTTTGATCTTCTTGAATTTTTTTGCTTTTACTATCTCTTTCGCATGCAGTTTGCCCCACAGGTCTTTATAGAGGTTCTTGGGCATAGGCATTACGTTAGTAAAATAAAAGCTTTCGGTATACGCATCTTTGTCACAGGTATTTTCTTCAGGTGCCATCATCTGCGCATTGTCAAACAATGAGTTATTATAATCATCTTTAAGATTGCTTACATCAGGCAGTTGCGGGTCTGTGTCCAGTGCTATACCATGCTCACCTTTCATTTTAATGCAGTTAAAAAGGTCGGGGGTCAGTGAATAAACTACCAGTACCGGGATATGCTGTGACCTTGAAAAATATGACGTGAAATTCTGGTTTCTAACTTTTACTATGTCTTGAGCGTACGAATTGAAGCCGGCGACCAGCAACAAAAGCATCACGAGGTTTGAAGATCTGTTCAAAATTCCTTTTTGCATATATTCCTTTTATTCAAGTTAACAAATTTACAAAACATGGGTTCCTGCGATAAAAATAGGACTTTCACCGAATTTTTTATAATTAAATCCCAAAATTTGCAAGTTTAATCAAAATTTAGGCTTTTTTCTAGCATCGGGGCCATCTGCCTATGGTAATTTTGAGTAAAAATCATCGTTCCCCGGCTATTTCGTTTTTTTATGCGTGAAAACAATCTCTTTTATATCATTTTTATATCAGCGGTTCTGATCCTTTCACTGTCTGCTATTTTCTATCTCAGCTACCGCATTCTTGCGGTATGATCTCTATCCTGGGTAGGCAAATTTTCGCAATTCAGCTTCCATTGCGTTGTACACATTTTGTTTTAACTCCGGCAAGTCCTGTAGTGTCAGTCCATTCGTTTCCACGGGCTCCAGGTATACGGCACGGTTGACCCCCGGCCAGAGCTTCCACCAGTGGCTGTAATGATAGCGGTACACGGTATCGGGCATGACAACAGGCAATATTGGCGACTGGGTGTTAATGGCCAGCCTGAAAGCACCATCAAAGAATTCTTTTAGCGGTCGGGGTGTCTCATTAAATGTTCCTTCCGGAAAAATAATAATATGCCCTTCGTGATGCAATACCCGCCACAGCAACCTTAAGCTTCGCGACCGGCTATGCATATTACTACGATCTACCATGATCACAATCTGCTTATAGATAAACCCTACCACCGGTATCTTCGATATCTCTTTTTTCCCCAATGGCCTGAAATAACCCGGTATAGCCGGGAAGATGACCAAAGTATCCATATACGAGATATGGTTGGCCACTACCACATACCTCCTTTTATCAGGCTTCTTGCCTTGCAGGGTTACAGGCATCCCTATTATCCATAGCCACCCACCGGCCCAGTACTTTATCAGGTAATATATTGTTTTGCGCGCTGTAGAATTATTACCAATGCTGATAAGAATAAACAAAGGAAAAAGAGCAAGTATACTTACAACAAACGTTACCAGCACATAAGCGGTGTAAAACGGCTGCAGTAGTTTTCTCAGCATAGTTTACGAAGGCATGACGGGAATATTGGGCCTGCCTACTACCTGCTTGGCAGCCCACGGCGTCATAGCCATAAAGATAGCCAGTGCAACGAATGAGCACCAGAACAATCTCTTGAATTTCCGGTCATCGTCAATATTCTTTTTTGTAACGCTGTACCCTACATGCACCAATATGATGGCTATTACCATACTGAGGCTGTGCTCCATAGCATAAAAACGGCTGTAGGTATCTTTCATCACCATGCCGCTTTTCAGAATACCGGTCTCTATTATCTTAAAATAGTATAGGCTGATACCCATAAGCAGTTGCAGATCGCAGAAAATAAGCAATAACAGCGCGGGCATTCTGTTACTTTTCAAAAAGCGCTTTTTACCCAGCAATCCTGTAAGGCTCTGAAAGGCAACAATAGCCGCAAACAATAAAATGATATAGCGTAATATGCTGTGGATGTATAACAGATAAGGTACTGATTGCATGAGCTGGATTTTATTTTAAAGATAGTAGCTTTTTTTTAAAAAAAATACTCCATATGACAGACCGTATAGTAATTTGTTAACAGAAGGCTTTCAGAATGTCCAGCCCATCCGCTCACGCAGCCGCCTGATGTGCTCTGTATGATGCCGGCTATGCCACGCATATAAAGCCACCATCTCCCATACCGGGAAATTGCGCTTGTGGTCGGGGTGGTAGTACGTCCGCTCCCAATCTGCAGTCTGCATATTTTCAAGTAAGGCCACTATCCTCCGGTGCAACGCATGCAGCAGCGTGACCGAAACATTTACAGGTACAAACTGCGTATCCGTCAATTCTGCCCAGGCCCCTTCATCATATGGCTTCACGGTGGGGTTATCTTCTGTCAGTGCCAGTTTCAGCCTTATATAAGCGTTCATGTGGCTATCTGCTACATGATGTACCACCTGCTGGATATTCCATCCGCCCTCCCTATACGGCACCTTAAGCTGATGTTCGTCCAGGTTCTCAATACAGGCATCCATCCATGAGGGCAGTACCTTAATGATCGCTGTCCATTCTTTGCACAATGCAGGCGAAAAGCCTGCCGGCTTTTCGTAACGGCCAATGGGGTATTTAAGTTCTTCTATACTGTATTCCATATGATATTTGTGAAAATTTGATGATCCTGAAACAAAAAAGCTGCTATTACAGCAGCTTTTTATCTTTTATTTTTTCGTTGGTGCCGGTTTGCGTGTTGCATTATTTTGCTTTTCCGCATCCTCTACCTGCTTCACGAAATTATCGTTAGGATCAATCGCGCGTATTTTGTCCAAAAAGGTTTTCAGGTTATCCTTATCCTTTTTGTTGTAGTAGTAGAAGGCAATGTATTTATACGCGATCTTCATGTCATTCTTCTTTTCATAATTAGGGCCAACCTTGTCGAGCCACCTGGTGAATATGGGAACAGCTTCGCCGGATGTAGCTTCAGAGTCTATTGCAGCCACAGCCCGCGCATGCCAGTAAATACCGGAGGGCTCATCGGGATAGTGTTTTTCAAACTCTCCAAACGTAGCAACTGCCTTGCCCAGGTCACTGCATATAAAGTACATATACCCACCCCAGAAATAGTCAAGTGGCTGTGTTGCAGGATTGGCTTTTATGAGATTGTTATACCACTCCGCCGACTTGCAATATTCCTTTTTCATCCTTAATGCCTCGGCTATCGTACGGTAGATATCCGTTTTATTCTGCGCTGTATCTCCTTCTATCCCTTTATTATAAAAGTAACCAGCAGAGTCTATCAGCCCTATCTTCAGGTACAGCTTTCCCATTTCCAGGTAATCTCCCGAAAGTATTTTTTTGGGGTCCTGCATACTGAAGTATGCACGCAGATTGTTCAGCGCCTGCATAGAGTCGCCGCAATTTGCCTGGGAGTAGCCCAAAATACCCAGCAATTGTATCTTCTGGTCTTTTGATATTTGGTTTGCGTTCATCATATCCTGCGCAAATTTCCCTGATTTACAGTAGTCTTTGGCCTGGAACGAGATACGCAGGTAATCCATTTTGTCTTCAAAGGTATTGTCAGACAATTTCAGGTATTCGGTTATATTTTCAAGTGCCTGCTGGTACTTGCCAGAGCGTTCATAGGCCCCGGCCAGCGCCTTATACGGCAGCGGGTTCGTTACGTCTGCATCTTTCGCTTTCCCATAGTTGTCCAGTGCGCTGGGATAATTGTGCGCGTCATACCACAGATCACCTATACGCGAAAAACCCAGCGAATTCTTAGGGTCTTTCTCTGTAACGGTTTCATAATTGGTCATGGCGGGGCCACCACCTCCCTGCACTTTGCGATACACATCACCAAGCGCAATATGCACTTCCATATTGTCATTCTTGGTCAGCGCCTCTGTATACCATTTTATAGCTTGCTGATAGTCTCCACCCTCGGTATAAGTGATAGCGTCTGCCGCGTATTTTTCCTGTATCCACTCTTTCTTCCTGGACTTACCGGCAAGGTCATTGGCTATCTGCATTCCCTTGGCCACATTCTTTTGCATAAAAGCCACTCGCGCGGTACCTGAGATATTTGCCGGGTCTTCGGGAAATTTTGCAAACGCGGCGCTTGCCTTTTCAATATTTCCTTCCTGCAGATATATAAGGCCAAGGTAATAGTTTGCCTGTGGATCAGCAGCTAATGGCTCCAGGATACGCTCAGCGGTCTGCCATTTTTTGTAGTTATACATCTTAATACCATCCTGTAATGTTTGCTGTGCTCCCGCGCTAATGCTCAGGAATACAGCGGCTGCCATCATTATTCTTTTCATGCTGTACATCATAATATTATTGTGCTGTTTGTTATTAAATAATTTACTGCTTGCTGTTTATTTCTGCTTGTCTGATCACCATCTCAGATCTTACCGGAAATAAATGCGCGTGAAAAAAAACAAGCTGCCCACGCTGCCCTGCAAGAAAGTTTGCAAATCCTGTGCCAAGCCCCGGATAGGCCTCACTATTTATATAATACAGGGTACGGGTGAGCGGGTACGTTTTCAACGCTATATAAGCCTGGTAGGGCTTCAGGAACTCACCTGTGGAGTCATTCTTTACCGCTACAACTTTAACATTCTTTATAAATGCACCGGTATTATCGGGGTCATAGTTATCACTTACATAACTCAATCCTACAAAACCAACCGCACCCGGATTTTTAGCTACATAGTCAACCACATCCTTATTCCCTTTGGCGGCAAACACATTTTTCCCCAGTGAGTCACCCCGCAGAACCGAGTCTGTAACGTATCTCACCGTACTGGATGATTGTCCGTCAAATACAACTGTGTACTTTGTCTTGTACACCCCGGTCAGTATCCCTTTCAGCACGTTCATGTCCATTATGCTGTCCGGCGACTCATTATTTACGATCACAGCTACCGCGTCACGCACCAGCGGTAAAGAGGTAGGGTAGATCTTTCTTCCTTCGCAAGCGTCTTTCTCTGCCTTGGTAAGCGGGCGTGTTACTAATATGATACGCGCCTTATTGTCGAAGTAATCTTTGAAGCATTCCGCTTCAGACTTGTAGTGAATACTTATCCTGGCCTCGGGATAGCTGCTGTCAAAAACCTTCAACTGTTCTTCTATAACCGGCTGGTAAGTTTCATCAACGGATATATCAATAACCCCTTTGCTCAATGTATCCGGATGCTTGGGTGTGTCATCACACGAAAGAGCAAACAGGCTTAGTGATATTATTAATATGAAATTATTGAGCCGACGCATAAAAAGCGCAATTTTAGTCATTAACTTTAAAGAGTGTAGAAGAATATATCTGTTGTAACAATAATTTAACAGGTGAGAAGCATATGGCGTGTGTATATAGCGGCTCTTTTTTTATTCCTCTGTTCCGGTATCCTCATCCTTCTTTTGGGGTAAAACTGCCTTAAGGCCGCGATAAAATCTGAATGCGCCCCCTATCACCATCATGCCTCCCAGCAGATAAGCAACAAATGGTGGAATGTCAGTCATCTTCCCAAACGACCTTGCATACAATAATATGGCACCTATGGTAATATAAAATAACCCCATACCTATATCTAACGCCGTGCGAAAGCTGTTCGAACGTCTTTCCCTGTTTTGTTCAGTGTAGCTCATCCTGTTGATTGAAAAGCGCAAATTTATGATTTAATATTTTCCTGTAATAAAGAAGCAATACCGAAACAATTCCATAAACACACAAACTTTATACAGTATAGTAAATTATAAAATATTGTTAACGGTACTATAAGATAATCTTCTGACGTTATGGAATATCTACCTTTCAACATCTTGACTAAAACATTTCAGTATGAAACACAATCACATCAAGCATCTGGCATTTGCCGTTATATGCTTTCCAGGCACTGTCCATGCACAACCCCAGCAAAAGTTGATTATTGAGCAGGCAACCGTCTTTCTCAGTGGGGCTGAGCTTGTGAGCACTGCTAAACTGAACCTGAATAAAGGTGAGAATGAAATACTATTTACCAACGTAGCGGGTGATGTAAACAGTCAGAGCCTCTCGGTGAGCGCCACCAACGGCGTAGTGGTAGAGGCTGCCACTTTTCAGAATAACTACCTGGAAGCTGAAACCCTTTCGCCAAAGGCGCAGGAAATAAAAGACAGCATAGAGATACTGGGCAATTACCGGAAGCTGATGACCAATAAAGTTGCGGTGGCAGACGAACAGCTTGCCGTACTGAAAGAAAACCGAAAGGTAGGCGGTAACCAGGCCGGATTATCCACCACTGAGCTCATTAAAATGCTGGACCTCATCAATACACGTATGGAAAGCTACCTCAATCAGAAGAACAAAGACGAAGCCACGATAAAAAAGACAGATGAACGGATAGCCAAACTGACGAAACAGCTGGATGAAGAACAAAAGAAGGACTATCAACCCGGTGGACAATTGTTGGTCAAATTCTACGCAAAAGAAGCCACAAGCTCATCCATATCCATCAACTATATAGTACCCCATGCCGGCTGGACACCTACTTATGATATATGGGCAGATGATGTGGCAAGCCCTGTAAAACTGTATTATAAAGCCAACATATTCCAGAATAGCGGTGTGAAATGGGATAATGTACGGCTGAGCCTGTCTACAGGCAATCCGAACGAAGGTGTGCAGGCACCTGTTATGAACCCGTGGTACCTTGCCTTTTACACTCCGCAAACGTATACATGGAGTGCTAATGACCAGTCTAGGGCAAACAGGGCACCCTCTGCAAACAGGGCAGAAAAAAACAAATCCTACGCAGTAGAAGGCGTAAACATGGGTGGTGCCCGTAGTGATCAGGCTTCTGTGAATGAGTATGTATCTATAGATAATTCTGGTGTAAACACCACTTTTGATGTGGACCTGCCATATACCATACCCAGCGATGGTAAGCAGCATCTTGTAGCCATCAAGCGTTTCGATCTGCCCGCTTCCTATCGATATTATGCCGTACCAAAACTGGACAAAGACGTATTCCTGCAGGCTAAGATCACCAAGTGGGAAGACCTGAACCTGCTGCCAGGTACTACCAACATCTTTTATGAGGGTACTTATGTAGGGCAAGGAACTATGGATCCGAGAAATGAAAAAGACACCATGACCATATCGCTGGGCAGGGACAAGAAGATAGTAGTAAAGCGGGTACGTGATACTAAACTGAGGAGTGTGAAAGTTATAGGTACCAACACCCGAGAAACTTATGCCTATACGATAACCGTACGCAACGCACGTAAAGAGTCAATAAATGTTGTTTTACAGGATCAGCAGCCTATAAGCAATGATAAAGACATTGTGGTAGAAGACAAAGACCTTGGCAACTCTGAATACAATGAAACCACCGGCGTAATGAACTGGACAGTAAGCCTGGGGCCTAACGAAACTAAAACGTTGAATTTCGGATACACCGTAAAATACCCAAGGAGCAAAACAGTAACAGGCCTCTAAGCGCCGCGATAATAATAAGAGGGGTTCGATGTATACATCGAACCCCTCTTATTATATGAGACGTTATGAACGGAACTATTCTTTATTGAACCTGAGATCCTGCAACACAAAAGATCCTTTGAGCCGCATCAGGATATATACATTGTACTTAACTCCGGATGGTGTAACAAAAGAACCAATGATGAACTTGGAAGTATTATCGGGCGAACCATTGTCCATTACAATAAAATCGCGGGGATTATTCTTCTCAAAAAAATCTTTTAGCACAACCTCTGCCTGGTTATGACTATAAACAGTCTGGTTGTTGTTTATGGTGATAGGTACGAAGTTGTCAAAATACTTTACCATATCTGCCACACGGTTGTTCTTGATAGCATTCGCCATATCTTCTATGGGCGATCGGCTACTCTGCGCATGCACCGTGAAAAACACCAATGTACAACTAACTGATAGCAGTAATGTTTTTAAGTAACGTTTCATTTCAATAGCACACATATCGTTTGGTCTCCGTAAAAATAAGTCAAAAAAACATGCTAAAAACCATTTCTCTAACCATCATCAAAAAATTAATATGGGTAAAATATTAACTGATAGGTATTAGCAGGTTAATCGCTGCAAAAATCAAGCCAAAAATAAAACTGTGAGAGAAAACTCTTTATGAAAGATCAAATACAATAAAATATAAATAAAACAATGTTTATTTAAATGATTTTCAATAAAATAATAAATGTATAGAAAATTGCGTTATGATAGCAGTTCGCAGGGCTTCATACCGGTTACCCTTTTGAAGGCCGTGCTGAAATGAGATATACTGCTATAACCTAATGTATTTGCCACTTCGGTAACAGAGATGTGCTGCTGCAAAAGCTCTTTTGCCCTGGCTATCCTTATATCCTGCTGGTAATCATGTATGGTTTTGCCGGTAAGCGCTTTAAACCCTTTTTTAAGATAGCATTCGTTCATAGCCACCTTGCGGGAAAGTTCCCGAATGGTCAGCGGGCGATCAATATTATTTTCAAGTACCTGGCGGGCTTCTGCTATTTTATCACGCTCTGTCTCAAAAGCCAGGAAACGGCAGGCCGGCACCTGGCAGCTGTTGAATGGCATGGTGATACACTCAAGCGCGCGCCGCAACAGTTGCATAGCCACCTCGCTCTGCTGCAGCGCCCTCACAAAAGGGGTGCCGTTGTCGGCCTTACTCAGCCCCGCAAGCAACAGACGCGTTTGGGAGCAGACAGGGAACTGTAATTCAGTGCTCTGATCAAAACGGAACGGCTGATCATGCATCAGTTGTTCCGGCGGGTATTGGTCGAAGAATGACGGCAGGTAATGGAGTATATATGCAGTAGCGTTCATCCCGCTATTATCCGCATATTGCAGGTAACAGAGTTGCAGGCTGAATTTATGATCATCAATCGGAAAAAGGAATAGCTTACCTTGGTCTTCCGGCACATCACTCTCTGCCAGCAGCACATCCAGCCAGCGCGCGTGCACAAAATTGTTTATGACCATGGATTCATCACCTGTCACACGTACCTCATCGCCAAGGAAACGGCTAATATGGTCACGTTGCTGTATTTTAGGTGTAGTTGCCTTCACGGGTACAAAGATACGAAGTCTGCCACAACTGCTTTTTACCATCCCATAAGTAAAAGCTATACTTCCTTATACCGGCTTCGTGTCCATTATTTCATCTATCTGCCGCATAACTTCGGGGGTGAGCTTTGCGCAAATGTCCACGGCCGCCAGGTTCTCTATAAGCTGCTGTTCTTTAGTAGCACCAAGAATCGCAGTAGTTACATGAGGGTTACTGATGCACCAGGCTATAGCCAGTGTAGCCAGCGTAGTGTTGAGCTCGTCAGCCACATTTGCCAGTTTGCGTACTTTGGCTATCTTTTCTTCCTGCATCATACGTTCTTTAAGCCACGTATATTTTTCTATGGCCAGGCGGGAATCCGCCGGTATGCCGTTATTATACTTACCACTTAGCAGCCCCGAAGCAAGCGGGCTCCATATTGTGGTCCCCATGCCTACGCCGTTAAACACAGGCAGGTAGTCTTGCTCCATTTTCTGCCGCTCAAAAAGATTGTATTGCGGCTGCTCCATGGCGGGGCCAATAAGGTTCAGCTCTTTCGCTACAGCATGTGCCTCAAGTATCTCTGCCGCGCTCCACTCGCTTGTACCCCAATAAAATATCTTTCCCTGCTGCAACAATATATTCATGGCCCAAACCACTTCTTCCATGGGCGTCTCGGGGTCGGGGCGGTGACAAAAGAAAAGGTCAAGGTACTCAGACTGCATCCTGACCAATGCCGCATTGCATGCCTCGATAATGTGTTTCCTGCTGAGGCCATGCTGGGTAGGTTTGTTTGCTTTGCCATATAACCCAAAAAATACCTTACTGGATATACAATAGGAGGTACGGTCCCAGTTTTTGCTCCTGAGTACACGCCCCATCATTTCCTCAGACCGCCCGCCTTCATACGCTTCGGCATTATCAAAAAAATTAACGCCATTATCGTAAGCGAGGCCCATAAGCCGGTCTGACGCGCTGTCGTCCACTTGGTTTGAAAATGTAACCCACGACCCATAGGAAAGGACGCTCAGTTTCAATCCCGTTCTACCCATTCTTCTGTATTGCATATTTCAGTGATAGTTTTTTTATGCGGTACATCACAACTTAAGCAGGTATGATATTCCACATTACCTTATTAGAAAATACTCACCATCAAAACGGCACTATATCATATAAACCACCAGTCCATCCCTCAGTTTGGGCTCAAACCAGGTACTCTTTGGCGGCATCACGTTGCCGCTATCGGCTATGTCAAAAAGCTGCTTTATAGTTACCGGGTATAATGAAAATGCCACAGCCATTTCCTTGCTGTCTACCCTTTTTTGCAAGGCCTCCATACCACGTATGCCGCCTACAAAATCAACCCGCTTGTCCACCCTCGGGTCTTTGATATCCAGAAGCTTGTCTAAAACATTATTCTGTAAAATGGTTACATCCAGTACTCCTATCGGATCTGCTGTATAAGTCCCCGGTCTCGCCATCAGCCTGTACCAGCTATCACCAAGATACATGCCAAACTCATGTGGCTGCCCGGGCTTACAAACCGCATTGCCCAGTCTTGTAACCTCAAAATCCTTATCCAGCGCCCGCAGAAATTCATCAGACGACATTCCTTTCAAGTCCTTCGCCACACGATTGTAGTCCATTATCTGCAACTGGCTTGCCGGAAAAATGCAGGTGATAAAATAATTGAAAGATTCGTCGCCTCCTACCGAAAAACCATTATCCCTCATTTCCTGGCATACCTTGGCCGCCGAGGCAGCCCGGTGATGGCCATCGGCAATATATGTGCAGGGCACATCATGCGCAAAATGATGGGAAATAGATGCCACCTTTGCATAGTTGTCTACCACCCAGAAGATATGCCTTACACCGTCGGGAGCGGTAAAATCGTATGTTGGGTCATTGCCTGCCTTCCACTCATCAATAATATGCTGCACACTATCGCAGTCGTTATATGCCAGGAATACGATACCTGTCTGCGCGCCTGTGATCATTATATGATTTATCCTGTCCAACTCCTTTTCAGGCCTCGTAAACTCATGCTTTTTTATGATCCCGTTATTGTAATCGTCAATAGAAGAACCGCAAACCAGGCCTGTCTGCGACCGGCCGTTCATCACCAGTTCATATATGTAGTAGCAAGGTTCCTTGTCCTGTATCAGTACCTTTTCCCTGATCATGGTTTCCAGGTTTTCTTTTGCCCGCTCATATACCAGCTGGCTGTGTACATCTATGTTTTCCGTCAGGTCTATCTCAGACCGTGTCACATGATAGAAATTATGCGGGTACTTTTTAAACTCGCGGGCCTCGGCCACGCTTACCACGTCATATGGAAGTGTTGCAACTTCCGCGGCTAATTTTTTTACGGGCCTTACGCCTTTGAATGGGATGATCTTTGCCATATTATTTTTATCCTTCGCAACCCAAATTATCGGTACAGTATTGGGCTGCCGGTTTACTAAAATTTTGTTTCGAGATGTTTCATCAAATCCACCAGCACTTTTACCTCGTCAACGGTGATACAATTATACAGAGATACCCTGAAACCACCCACAGAACGGTGGCCCTTGATACCCGTAATATTATTTTCATCACATAACGCCAAAAATGTATGCTCTACTTCTGCCGATGAAGCTGAAAAGCACACATTCATATAGCTGCGGTGCTCTTTTACGGTAACTTGCGGCCTGAACAGAGCACTACTATCCAGAGCTGAATACAGCAGGCTTGCCTTAGCCTTATTATCTGCTTCTATATTTACAATCCCTTTTTGCTTGATCCAGCGCAGCATAAGCAGGGAAATATATACGCCAAATACATTAGACGTATTGAGTATCGATCGCTTCTTTACCTGCTCTTTATAGCTGAGCATCGGGGGTATAGAGTCGGGTATCCGGCCTATCATATCCTTACGTACCACAGCCAAGGCCGTACCTGCCACACCAAGGTTCTTCTGCGCTGCTGCATAAAACAAAGAGTACTTTGAATAGTCCCGCATCTGTGAAAAAATATCGCTGCTCATATCGGCTATCAGTGGCACATCCACCCGGGGTATGACTTGCCATTGTGTACCCTCTATGGTATTATTGGTAGTGAAGTGAACATACGAGGTTTCCGGGGGTATCACAGCAGGCCATTCGGGCAGATGGCTGTATTTATTGTCTTTTGACGAAGATAATATGCGCGCGGGGCCATAGTGTCGGGCATATGCTGCCGCCTCAGCAGCCCAGTGTCCGCTATCTATATACCCGGCGCAGCCACCCGCCGATAAAAAATTGGCCGGCACCATACAAAACTGCTGCCTGCCGCCCCCATGCAACCATAATACTTCGTGATCGTCACCAAGACCACACAACTCTTTTACCAGCGCGGTACTTTCTTCAATAATAGATAAGAATTCCTTGCCCCGGTGCGGCAATTCGAGAATGGAAAGGCCGGTGGAATTGTATTCTGATATGGCATCGGCAGCTTGCTGTAACACAGTAGCAGGCAGGGCCGCCGGGCCGGCATTAAAGTTTATCTTTCTTTGCATCAGTTTCTTCGTCTTCTACTGTTGTAACGCCACCGCTTACAGCAAATTTCATAGCTTCTCCCGCGGTCATTTCTTTTACCGGTTTTACATTCACGCCATCTGTAACAATTACCCAGCCGGATATGGCATAAGCATGTGGCAGGTATACCGCCACTTTGTTGTCCAGGCCAATAAAAGTAGTGTCTCTTTGCGTCATAAACCCGATCCGCCAAATCTCGGGATGTGTATTGACGCACACCCACACCGGTTTGTTGAACCTCTTTTTATCACCCACAAACGACTTGATAACATCGCGGATAGACGAATAAAGAAATTTCACCCCGGGTGTATGCTCCATCACATATTCAAATGCGTCAAAAAGCCATTTACCAACAAAGAATCTTGTCCCGAAATAGCCAACCAATGTCACGACAGTGATGATAATAATAAAGCCTACTCCCCTCTGTGGTATAAAAGGTAGTAGATTATCTACCTTATCAAATACAGAATACAGAACAAATCCGGTAATTGCTATTGGGCTGATCAACAAAAGGCCCTGGAGGAATGACCTTAATAATATGGCAGCAAAACGACGCATGGCGCAAATGTACACAAAGCACCCGAAACCACATTTTAAACAAAGGGCGCACGCAGCCTCCTTTTAGGCGTTTTAGCTATATTTGCCCATCAGGATACTATGGCTGCCCGCTCGTCGAAATTCTTATCGCTCATTTTTGTCATACTGTTGCCGCTAATGGTTATTGGGCAGGAAAGCCAGCAGGTGTTGCCGCCCTGGTCTGGTTTCGGTATAGAAGTAAATCCCTTCATTGGCCGGGTGTTCAAACACGAAGCAAAATTCAAGCTCCCGATACCCGACCTTTCCACAGGCCTTGACATTAACCTGACCTTGCACACATATGGCAAAAAAGCATGGCAGCAATCCCGCAATTATCCTACCCTGGGCCTGGGTATTACATATACCAACTATGGCATTGACTCGGTTTACGGGCAATGCATAGGCGTATATCCCAACGTAATTATAAAACTGATCAAAGGAAAAAATCTTGAATGGACCTTAAAGCTGGGCGATGGTGTGGGCTATGTGACCCGGCACTTCAAAAGAACTTTTCCTGTTGACACCCTGAACGGCGCTATAGGCAGTCATATCAATGACTTTGCGTTCTTTTCCACAGACCTCCGCTATCATATCAATAACCACTGGGACATGCAAATGGGCGCGCATTTCACCCACATATCAGATGCCTCTTACGATAAGCCCAACCTGGGTGTGAACCTTTATGGTGGTCACCTTGGGTTTACTTACTTCCCGGTTACCTCAAAGCCACAACACATAAAAAGAACAACCGTACCACTTAAAAACAGGTTGCTGGTACAGGCGCGAATGAGTATGGCTTATGTATCGAGCGAGGCCCCCGGCGGACCTCTTTACCCGGTGTATCTCGCCTCAGGCTATGTGAGCCGGCGATGGAAAAACGTAAATAAAATGTTTGCGGGTATTGACTATTCTTATCACAGCGATGTATATGCATTCCTCAGGAACAATGAAATAGTACCGGGGCAGGAAAGGCAATATTCATGGAAGAGTGCTGTTTTCTTTGGTAATGAATTCCTCGTAGGTCGGGTGGGCGTTGTGCTGCAGGTAGGTATATATATAAAGCAGGCCTACCTGGTACAAGATGCTTATTACGAAAAAATAGGCGGGCATTATTACCTGATACAAAAAGAGAACGGCCCCATTAAAGAACTCTTTATTTCCGCCTTCCTTAAAACACATAAAACCATCGCCGAATTGGGCGAATTCGGAATAGGATTCGGCTTCTGATCTGTTTTTGGTGCTTATCTTCGCCATATGCCGCTATTTAAAGAATGGAATATAGGAACTCACGGGCTGGCCGCCATCTGGAAGATCGACGAACCTGAATCATTCTTTAGCGGGCATACGGGCATTGAACCCGGAATAAAAAATGAAAAAAGACGTATAGAACACCTTGCCGGCCGGTTTCTACTCAAACATCTTGAAGAAGACTTCCCATTGTGGAATATAGGCAAAGACGAACACGACAAACCCAGAATCACCAATAACAAATTCTTTTTCTCTATATCCCATTCCTGGCCTTACGTGGCTGCTGTTATAGACCCTTATAGCGAAGCGGGTATAGACATACAGACCTGGCATAGCAATATAGACCGTATACAAAGCAAATTTTTATCCCCGGCAGAGCAGGAAATCTTTGGTAGTGATAGCCGTTTAATTACCTTGGCCTGGTGCGCAAAAGAAGCCGCATATAAATGGAATGGTAAGCGCGGAGTAGATTTTATTCAGCACTTGCCGATAGAGTATTTTGACGGCAGATCCGAAAACAATCAAATTGTTATTTATTTTAAATTATCTGAAATTCCACAGATGATCCAGCTAAATGGCTTCATTTTCGATGATTTTGCCTGTTCTTATGTTATTGGTACACAGAATTGGGCTATCTACTAAATAAATTATTTTTTGTTGCTATGTTACGTTTTTATTAGTTTTTAATAAAAATATTTACTTTTTTGTCTAAAAAAGCTAAATTTGCACAAAACTTAATATTATGTCGTCTTTACGTTTCCAGGCAATCCAATCTGTTACAGCCGGTGAGGATAAAAAAATATCCGGTTATGGTGATAAGAAAATCACCGCTATTTTCGGGAGCAACGTATTTAACGGTCATACCATGCGGGAGTACCTGAGCGATGAGGCCTACAAAAGCCTTATCAACTCAGCAAAAACCGGTACAAGGGTAGACCGTCGCATGGCCGACCAGGTGGCGGCCGGTATGAAAGCATGGGCCGAGGGTCGTGGCGTTACCCACTTCACCCACTGGTTTCAACCACTTACGGGCACCACTGCCGAAAAACATGATTCGTTCTTTACTATCAAAAGCGATGGCACTGCCATAGAGCTTTTTGATGGCGACGCGCTGATACAACAGGAGCCCGATGCGTCAAGTTTTCCTAATGGTGGCATCCGCGCTACTTTCGAGGCACGCGGCTATACAGCATGGGATCCATCGTCACCTGCATTTATTATGGAAGCAGGCTCCGGAAAAACTCTTTGCATCCCTACCATATTTATAGCATACAATGGCGAATCGCTTGACTACAAAGCGCCACTGCTGAAGTCAATAGCCGCACTGAATAATGCCGCGGTAGATGTATGCCACTATTTTGATAAAAATGTTACAAAAGTAACCGCTACCCTCGGCTGGGAGCAGGAATATTTTGTGATAGACGAATCAATTGCCAATGCGCGTCCGGACCTTATGATGTGTGGCCGCACACTGCTGGGGCACGCTCCGGCAAAAGGACAGCAGTTAGAAGACCACTACTTTGGCTCTATACCTGAGCGCGTATACGCTTTTATGCAGGATTTCGAACAGGAATCATACAAACTGGGTATCCCGCTGCGCACCAGGCACAATGAAGTGGCACCGGCACAGTTTGAATGTGCGCCGATATTCGAAGAGTGTAACATAGCAGTGGACCATAACACCCTGCTGATGGACGTGATGAATAAAGTAGCAAAGCGCCACAAACTTAAAGCACTGCTTCACGAAAAACCTTTTGCAGGCGTAAACGGATCTGGCAAGCACAACAACTGGAGCCTGGCTACAGATACAGGCGTAAATCTTTTATCGCCGGGTAAAACACCGCGTACCAACCTCATGTTCCTGACCTTTTTTGCAAACACAATAAAGGCAGTTCATGATCACGCAGACCTGCTCCGTGGTTCTATTGCATCTGCTAATAACGACCATCGCCTTGGAGCCAACGAAGCTCCTCCCGCTATTATATCAGTATATGTGGGTAAGTACCTGAGCCAGGTACTGGACGAGGTAGAGACAAGGGTTACCGATAAATTCAGTGAGCAGGACGAGCAGATACTAAAGCTGGACATTCACAAACAGATACCCGAGCTGCTGATGGACAATACGGATCGTAACCGTACCAGCCCGTTTGCTTTTACCGGTAACAAATTCGAATTCCGCGCGGTAGGCTCATCCGCAAACTGTGCTTCGCCTATGGTAGTGCTGAACACCATTATGGCCGACACACTTCGTCAATTCAAAAAAGACGTTGATGCCCTTATAGAGAAAGGCGAAAAGAAAGAAATAGCAGTATTGCAGGTATTGCGCGGCTATATAGCCACATCCAAGAAAATACGATTTGAAGGCGATAACTATAGCGAAGAGTGGGCTGAAGAAGCAAAACGCCGCGGGCTCAATAACTTTAAAACTACGCCTGAGGCACTTGATGCGTTTGTAACAGAAAAAAGCAAGCAACTGTTCTTTGACAATGGGATATACAGCAAGCGCGAACTTGAGGCAAGGCACGAGATCATGCTGGAAGACTATGTGAAAAAGGTACAGATTGAGGCCCGCATCATAGGCTATATGGCCACCAACCACATACTGCCGGCAGCCATCAACTACCAGAATGTGCTGATAAATAATGTACGCGGACTGAAAGACCTGGGGCTGGATAAAAAAACGTATAAAGCGCAATTAAACCTTGTGGAAATAGTGAGCGACCACATACAAAACATTAATGATAATGTGGAAGCTATGCTGGAGGCCCGCAAAAAAGCAAACGAAGTTGCCGACACCCATAAGCGTTCATTAAAGTATTGCCACGAAGTAAAGACCTACTTCGATAAAATACGCTACCATGCTGATAAGCTGGAACTGATTGTTGATGACAAACTCTGGCCTGTACCTAAATACCGCGAGCTGCTGTTTTTAAGGTAATGCCCGTATAGGATTGTACGAAAAGAAAGCCGCGCGAATGCGCGGCTTTCTTTTCGTAACGCCACCCGTGTTTTTATTGAATAAAAAGTATTTTTGGTGAAGCAATGACATTTAACTCCCTACAGTTTCTTGTTTTCTTCATGGTCGTCACCCTTTGGTTTTTCAGGCTGAAAAGCCAGAAGGGCCGGGTGTGGTTGCTGCTCGTTGCCAGCTGCTATTTCTATATGTCCTTTATACCTGAGTATATCCTCATACTCGGCGGTACTATAGTCATAGATTACTTTGCAGGTATACAGATAGCTAAAAGCGAATCAGGCTCCCGTAAGCTATGGCTTGTGCTTAGCCTGGTAGCCAATATCGGTGCGCTTGCTGTCTTTAAGTACTACAATTTCTTTATAGACAATATACATACAGGCCTGTTGTTTTTTGGCAAACCGCTGTCATTACCCGTATTAAAAATGGCCTTGCCGATAGGCTTATCTTTCCACACATTCCAGGCAATGAGCTATACCATAGAGGTATACCGGCGAAAACTGCCTGCTGAAAAAAACTTTGTTGTCTATTCACTTTATGTAATGTTTTACCCACAGTTGGTTGCGGGGCCTATAGAACGTCCGCAAAACGTGCTCCCCCAGCTCAAAGAATTCAGACCATACAACTGGGATAATATAAAAGAAGGTCTCGCACGCATGTTATGGGGATTCTTTAAAAAAGTGGTGATAGCAGACCGCCTGGCATTGGTTGTTGACCGCACCTTCGCGCATACCGGCGACAGCTCGTCCGCCGCGCTGTTTATAGGTGCCGTATTTTATTCTTTCCAGATATACTGCGATTTCTCGGGCTATTCCGACATTGCCCTGGGAGCAGCTAAGGTCATGAATATCCGACTGATGGAAAATTTTAACCAACCCTACCTTTCCCGCAGCATAGGCGAGTTCTGGAGCCGCTGGCATATATCTCTTTCCAGTTGGTTTCGGGATTACCTCTACATACCAATGGGTGGCAACAGGAGGGGTGAATTAAGACGTAAATTCAATGTGTTTATTGTTTTCCTCCTCAGCGGGCTGTGGCACGGTGCCAACTGGACATTTGTTGTCTGGGGCTTATTACATGGCCTGCTGGTAATTGTATTAATGGGCGGTGGAAGCAAAAAAGACAGTAACGCAAAACGGCAATTTTCAGCCCTGCGGATCATGACTAACTTCATCCTGGTCACCTTCCTCTGGATATTCTTCAGGGCCGAAAATATTACTGCCGCATGGCATTATATAAGACACATCTGCTCTTTTTCAGGCGGATCAAATTATGTAGGTATTAACATGGCAGAGTTCATATTTTCCATACTGCTCATTTGCATTATGCTCTTCCGCGAGCGCATTGTGACAAGTCATTTTATTGTTAGCAATAAACGTTTCTATCTTTATGTAGCATTTATGACCATTGTCTGTTATGTATTTGGGGTATTTACCGAAAACCAATTTATCTACTTCCAATTTTAGCGTATGTATAAAAAGATATTGAGTTATTTCTTCATCGTGTTCGGCCTTGTGGTGCTTACAGCATCTACATCCCGCAATGCCATGGAGCAAATAGCCCGGTATCGGGATTCTGAAAAATGGTGGGGTGCCTACCCTTGCCTGCATGGCGACCTGGTAAGCCTGTGTTATCTCGACTTTGTAAAGAAATTCAGCTCGCCACACATTAATACACCCATTATAAAGCCGCCGCGACCCATTGCACAAAACACAGCATTATACCTGCATGGCGATAGTTACAGCTACCACCTGCACGATACCGATTTTGCAGGTCTGTCTGCATTCTACCCTATTGACAGAAATCACGGAATGAATTACCATCTTGACTCAACTAAAAGAAACATTCTGCTCATAGAAATATCCGAACGTTATATCCGCTCCTATTTTGGCGGCTTGCAAATGCTGGATGAGGTATGCGATTCCATGGTGAAAAAGAAAAGTATTGCTTCCTTATACCTCCACACTGCAGCGGACAGGCAATACGCGTCGCTGCTTCCCACTTTTAGCATAGACGACCTGTTCAACAAATACATAAATCAGAACCTGCAGGCCAACCTGTTTAATTACAACTTTATTATCCCCATGTTTGAGGCCAAAGCCGCGCTGAACTACTATGTATTCAACAGGGCATCGGGTGATGTGGTTATCTCTAATGACCGCAATTTTCTTTTTCTGAAAGAAACAGTGTCTAAAACCGATATTGGTAGTTCTTATGTACCGTTGACCGATGCAGACATCTCATGGCTGGTCAATAATTTCAATATTATTTATGACCATTACAAAAAAAGCGGGTTCAGCGAAGTATATCTCTCTATGATACCCAACGCGGTATCTATAGAGCAACCGGAAGGATATAACAACCTGATACCGTCCATACAAAATGACCCGAGGCTTAAGATGAAAGTACTTGATATTTATACTGCTTTTAAAAATGCCGGTGAGGTAGTATACTTACCCGGCGACACCCACTGGAACGAGAAAGGCAGGCAAATTTGGATAGACATGATTCACCAAAGACTAAGCAACTAAAAAGGCACACATGAATGCCGGAATAGAAAAAACAACTTTCTACCAAACCGCTCTCCGAAGACTGTTTTTCGGAGCAGTCTTGTTGTTTTTTTCAGCTGTGATCCTGTTTGGTATCTTCTATACGCTATCAAGCTACCAATACCTTCAGCATTGGTTCATTTCCATGAACGATTGCTTCTATCGTAATTACGACTGGACCAACCGCTTTTTCACACCACAGGTAAAGGCCGACGGTAACCTATATGCTATTACCGCCATTGTTGTTGCATTTATAGGTATTGCGTACATGGTCCTTAGGCGCAGGCGCTATCTATCCCCCCGCTACTCACATGAATATGCGCTCCCCGGCTCAGGTCAGATCAAATTGTATATCGGCGTTGTAGCCTTGGCCTGCGGGATATGGTACTGGGGACAAGGGTTGGTGAAACCCAGCGCCGACGAGATATTTTCAGCTGTGAATTGCGCGGAGCTTTCACCATTCCAGATACTTGCATATTACATGTTGCCTAACAACCATGTCTATTTCAACTTTATTAATGGATACCTCGCCCGCTGGGCCAATGCAGACCCTGTGATTACCGGGAGGTTCCTGTCATTGCTTGCTTATTCAGGCGTATTATGCGCGGTATACTATTGGTTCTCACGCCTGCTGCGTAGCCGCATATGGGCATTTGTCGCACTGGCGCCTGTTGCCTTGCAGTTTACCCCATGGGCATTTGCTTTCCAGGCACGTGGTTACGAATGCCAGCTATTTTGCGCCTGGATAGCGTTCCTTTCGTTATACGCCTACCTGGATACCGGAAAAGATTCCATGTTACGCATCAACACCCTGTTCTGCATTTTCGGATTTGCGCTCGTACCTACTTTCCTTTATTACTTTGTTACTCAATTCCTCTTGCTCGCGCTTGTTCAGATGTACTCCGGCAAGTTCAGCCTGGCGCCGTGGAAGTATTCTGCCATATGTGTTGCCGGTGTTTTTCTGCTTTATTTGCCGGCGCTCTGCTTCTCGGGCAAGGCAGCCCTGGCAGCCAATGACTATGTAAAAACAGCCGGCGAACCGCTGAGCGCTTTCGTACCGCACTGGATCGAAGGCTTTAAATATTTTGTGAACTTCATCTTTTCATTCCTTGTCAGGGAAGATCATCCGGTAAATTTCGTGCTCTTTTTCATTCCGCTGCTCCTGTTTTTGTTCCCCGGCAAAGAGCGCAGGCGGCTTGCGGTATTCTACATCCTGCTATGGCTGGTATGGGCTGTATTATGCGCCTACATGAAGCGGTTGCCCTTTGCCCGTAATATGATCCTGCACTACAGCCTTTCCATTGGCATTATTATCTATACCATCTATTCTCTTCTTGAGTTGGTATGGAGGGGCGTAAAGTCTGTAGCGCTAAACAATATACTCCGTGCCTGCACCTTCGCTGTCCCCGCCATTGTGCTGTGTATACACCTGGTTACTGTGAATAAGGGGATGGTGCATTACTTTTTGTATTTTATGGATGTAAACGGCATGTACACAAGTTATACCACCGACCTCGAAAATATTCCGCCAAACAGCACGGTCGCTTTTTCGGATGAGCGGTACTGTTTTTACTATTATTGCAGAAAAAGCCCACGCAAACCCAGTCGCTGCCCCACCGGTAATGAAGAATACTATATAAAATCCGCGGGCGAAGCATTGCCGGAAATGATCTCAAAAAACTATGTGCTCTACAAGGTCTGTTTTTCGGGGGATATTTATAAGCACCGCTGACCCCTCCATAATATTTACCCCATCTTACCTACATTTGTTTCATAAGTTCAAACTATATTGACACATAATAACTTACTTACTGTCCGTACCAAACAGTTTCTTGAAAAACCACTGTGGGTTTTCGCCCTATATTGGCTGGTAGTATTTGCCCTATACCTGCCGGCGGCAAAAGCCGGCATGGTAGGCGACCTGCCATATTATATCGAATCATACAGGCACGATAGTTTCTGGGATTTCATTAGCATGAAGGATTCTTCGTCGCTCTATCACACCGCGGCGCTTAATATTTATGTTTTATTCAAGCTGTTTGGCATCAATACATGGGGCTGGCATATGGTCTATGTAACGCTGCATGCGCTGGATGGTTTGCTTATATTTCTGTTCTTTGACAGATTGCTACGCCATTCCGGTATTAAAAACGCTACTACCCTCTCTTTTGCCACTGCTCTGCTGTTTGTTGTTTGCCCTCATGCGTCTGAGGTAGTAGTATGGAAACCATGCGCTCATTATCTGGTGAGTATATGCACCATCTTCCTGATACTCTTATTTGTACAGAAATACCAACAGGTACAGAAGCTATGGTATGCGGTATTTGTAGCCTTCCTTTTCTTTTACTCTAGTTTCTCTCACGAGTTCTTTTACCTTGCGCCATGGCTGGCACTGGCCGTCATTTGCTATTATCACTTTGTGCTAAACATCAGCAAAGCTATATTCAAACGGTCGCTTCTCTTTTTCTTCGCTCCGCTGTTGTCGCTGTTTTTATTGCATCTGGCTTTACTGCACTTCTTCAAGCATTCCTATATCTCTCATTTCGGCAAGCTGGACCACATGTCCTGGATCAGCTACCTGAGCAAGCCTTTAAAATATTGCTTCCACGTTATTTTGTTTGGCAGGTATTTTCCTGCTGACGCACGCTCCGATGCATACGCCCTTTGTGAATCCCCTATAACAATATTCCTGTTTTACGCATCATTCCTCACCTTATTTACTTATGTACTCGTCCGCTTTAAGAAAACTGAGACATCCCTGAAACTGCTTACACTGGCCTGGGGATGTACCTTGATGGTTTATATCTTCCTCAGCCCGGTATATTTCGCAGACACTATGCAAGTGTGCTACGACAGATATACTTATCTGTCGCTGGGATTCGCATACCTGACTGTCGCGCTGTTGGTCAATTTTATCCGGTCTGCCCCCATCAGGGCGATCATATTTTCTGTCTACGCACTGTTTAATATCTACTTGACCATCACTGTAAATATCAGCTGGAAACAATCCGCATATACGATCAACCGGCTCCTCAATAACTTCCCCGATCCGGGCAACAAAACCGTTCTGCTATTAAACCTCCCCGACGACCTGAACGGCGTGCCGATGATAGCCGCTGAGGAGGATGGAAGATTTAAGATGATGAAAAATACACTTACCGATAAACCGTTGAAAAACGAGATATACGATGTGGTTGCTTACAAATTGTCCTCCATCAATGATGGCGCGCACATTATGGTGATCAACGATAGTATGCTGCATGTAACGCTCAACCAGTGGGGTACATGGTGGATTCGGGGTATGCTCGGCGCCCGCAGCTATGAAACCAGTGATTATAAAGTCAATATGACTGATGTGGGACATTGGTACGAGCTCACGCTCAAGCACCCGGCCGATAAGTTTATGCTGCTTTATGAAGTGAACAGCCAATGGAAAGTAGTAGACTGGAATAAGAAAAATATTGACCAGTATTAATTGTATCACACGCCCTTTGGCTATATTTGTTTACTTCGGTTCTACATAAACGTACAGTGATCAACTCCATTAGAGATATAGCCAACAACCGGAAATATAACAATGCCTTCTCGGTACTCGGTATTTTGTGGCTGTTGTTATTTATCCTATACTTGCCCGCCGCCAAAGCCGGCCGGGTGGGTGATTTTCCCGGCTGGGTAAAAAACGTAAGTACTATGCCGTTCTGGGACTATGTGAACCGGACAGAATCTCATATCCCTAGCCTCTACCAGTTTACCCAAATAGTGACCTGGTTTTTTTATCAGTTATTTGGCGCCAGGGCCTGGCCATGGCATTTGCTATATATAAGTTTACAGGCGCTCAATGGCTGTTTGCTTTTCATCCTGTTCAGAAACATATTTTCAGATTCCGGAATAAAGAATGCGCCGGTCATCGCTTTAGGGGGTGCGCTCCTGTTTTGTATTTGTCCGCACATTTCCGAGGTGGTGGTTTGGGAGCCGTCATTTCACTACCTGCAAGGGCTAATGCTCATGCTGCTGATATTACTGTGCGCGCAGAAATTTCTTCGTTCCGGTGCGGGAAGCTATGCTTTGACAGGCGGTATCCTGTTCTTCATTTCCACCTTCACATTAGAGATATTTTACCTTACCCCATTACTCGTCTTTACGCTGTGCCTGTACTATTACCTTGCGGTAAAAACAGATGCGGGTATCTTTAAACGATCCCTCTTGTCGTTTTCTATGCCTCACATCCTGTTGTTTGGCCTTCATATCCTCCTCATTAACCTTGTGTATCACTCGGGTATAGGCCATATAGGTACCAGCACCATGACTTTGTCTGCCGATAATTTCTCAAAACCGCTGAAATACATTTTTCACATTGCCTTCATGGGCCGCTACTTTCACGATGATTTGCGCAGCCATGTCTACAGCATTTGCGCATCCACGCCCGTGCTTATATCTTTTTATGGCCTCCTGCTTGGTTTTTGTGCTGTGCTCGCCGTTCGTTTTAGAAAAATGAACAATAAGGGAAAGGCCGTTTCGCTGCTTTTTACCTGGGTACTGTTGTCAGTGGCGCTGATCTGCCCTATCTGGTTTCCGGATACTTTTGTGGTCATTTATGACCGTTATACGTACGTACTCGACGCTTTTGCCTATATGCTGCTCAGTCTGCTGATCAGTTATATTACCACTAATGTTCTCGCTGTTGGTGTCTTTACTGCTTATGGGCTTATATGTCTCTACTTTACTCACAAGATAAATATGATGTGGAAGGTGTCCGGGGATATTGTCAATAAATTAGTGTCCACATTTCCAAATGACCCCACAAAAACAATACTGATCATGAATGTACCAGAATGTTATTTCGGTGTTCAGATGATTGGCTCACGCGAAGAAGGCGAATTCAAAATTCTGTACAATGCGGTAATGCGGCAAAAGATAAATAACCCTGTATTTGAGGTGTCAGCGGCAAATATAGTAGCACCGGACAATGGTGCGCACGTCAATGTAGTCAATGATACCCTGCTCCACGTCACACTCAACCAATGGGGTACATGGTGGTGGTGGTTCGGCCTGGGAGCATTGAATTATGAGAATGAATATTACAAACTGGATATTACCGATCCCGGCCACTGGTATACACTCACGCTTAAAAAGCCCGCCGGTCAGTACAAACTGTTATACATTATTGGTGATCAATGGCACGTTGTGGATATGAGCCGTAAGAACGTGGATCAGTATTAGTCAGCCTCCAGCAGCGCTTTAACCTTATTGCCTACCAGGTCTCTTACTTGTCTGAAGGCTGCTTCATCCATATCCCTGGGGTCCGGGATGTTCCAGTCTATCCTGTTTTTTGCGCGCACCAAAGGACATGCGTCGCCACAACCCATAGTTACCGCGTAGTCAAAAACCTCATCAGGTATCTCGTCCAGCGACTTTGACTGATGTGCTGAAAGATCATACCCAAGTTCCTTCATTGCCACTATAGCCTTAGGGTTGATCTTCCCTGACGGGCGCGACCCTGCGCTGTAAGCCATAACCTTCCCCTGGCCATATATATTGGCAAATGCCTGCGCCATCTGGCTGCGGTTACTGTTTTCAATACACACAAATAATATACGCTTCATTATTTTCCATTTAATATCCTGAAAACGGGCACGGCAAGAATGGCCCCTATAGTGGGCGCAAGCAGGTAGATCCATAGATGCTCTGAATGACCGCTTACCACCGCTGGGCCAAAAGACCTGACAGGGTTCATAGAGGCACCGCTTACGGGCCCGGCAAACAGCGCCTCCAGCCCTACCACGCCACCTATGGCTACGCCGGCAAACATGCCTTGCTCCTTGCTGCCCGACGCCACATTAAGTATCACCAGCATGAGGAAGAACGTAAGAATAAACTCCATAACAAATGATTGCAGGTCACTGCCTGATGGCAAGGTACCACCAAGCAGCTCATTTGCGGGAAACATAAATTTCAACGTAAAACTGGCAGCTACCGCGCCGGCGATCTGGCTGAATATATAGGCGGCCAGCAACTTCAACGGAAACCTCCGGGCTACAGTAAAAGCAATACTCACTGCGGGGTTAAAATGGGCGCCGGATATCTCGCCGAATGTATAGATCAGGCTCATGACCACCAAACCGAAAGTAGCGGCTATACCAACGTGCGTTATTACACCATGCGATTGTTGATTGATCACAATGGCACCTGTACCCGCAAATACAAGCGCGTATGTACCTAAAAATTCAGCAAGGAATCTTTTCATAAACATCAGTTGCAGCAGTCAGGCCCGCAACACGCGTCCGGCTTTTTCGCAAAAACCGTTATACTGTATATCCCCTGGCCACCTTGTTTGAAATCAGATATTTCATCTTTGGATAAATATACATTAAGTATATCGTCCGGTATCACTATGGCCTTCTCTTTTTGAATAATTACCTCTTTAAAACCGGCGCCTTTTATCAATGCTAAATAATGGTCTTTTTGTATTGCACCCGAGATACACCCTGCGTATAACTCTGCAACACTTTTCAACTTATCCGGCAAGGTTCCCACCAGCACTACATCCGATATACTGAAATGCCCGCCTTTTTTCAATACACGGAATATCTCAGAAAATACGTTTGCTTTGTTTGGCACAAGGTTCAGTACACAGTTACTCACCACTACGTCCGCAACATTGGCTGTTACCGGCATTTTTTCTATATCACCATACCTGAACTCTACATTATTGTATCCACGCTTCTCTGCATTTGCTCTTGCCTTTTCTATCATCGGCTCTGTAAAGTCAATACCTATAACTTTACCTTCCGCTCCTGTAGCTGCACGTGCCACAAAACAGTCATTCCCCGCTCCGCTGCCCAGGTCTATAACGGTATCACCCGCCTTTATCTGTGCAAATTCGGTCGGCAGGCCGCACCCCAGGCCCAGGTCGGCATCAGCATTATATCCCTCAAGTTGGGAATAGTCGTCGCTCATTATGCTATACACCTCGGTAGTACAGCAGCCCGAACCGCAACAGGAGCTCATATTTGTCTCTTTATCCTGTAAGGCAATTTCCCCATATTTTTGTCTTACCAGTTCTTTTAGTTCTTGTTCTGTCTGCATAATATAGTTTTTATAAATAAATAATTGACTCCCCGATCTAACAGCAATCAGGCCCGCAAGATACCTTTTCAGCCGTCTTTATTTCAACGAAAAATTCAGAAAACAACTTCCTGTACCTGTCCCATACCCTGGCATCAATACAATAGCATATGCTCGTACCTTCTATAGTACCCTGTATCAGCCCCATTTGCTTAAGCTCCTTCAGATGCTGGGATATTGTTGGCTGCGCAAGCCCCAGTTCACCTACCAGGTCATTGCAAATGCATGCGTCTGACTTTACCAGGTGCTGAAGTATAGCTATACGTGCCGGATGCCCAAGTACCTTTGCCATACTGGCCACCTCGTTTTGCTTTTTTGTGAACAGGCTTGTTTTACTGGCCCCCATATTAATCGTTTAATTGCAATATTACGATGAATTACTAAACTGTCCAAATATTTTTCCGGGTTTCATCATTAGGCACCTATTTTATACATTGTGAGACATTTCATGTCCAACGCTGCTACATCTCCGAAGCTGGAAAGAGGCTTGTCTTTATGGCAGGCTACGGCTATTAATATGATAGATATGGTAGGAATAGGCCCGTTTGTCACCATGTCTATCATCATAGGCCTTATGCAAGGCCCTGCGAGCATACTGGCGTGGTTGCTGGGAGCACTGCTGGCTTACTGCGATGGCATGGTCTGGGCAGAAATGGGCGCAAGATGGCCGCAGGCCGGTGGCAGCTATGTTTTTCTTCAGAAGCTGTTTGGCGAGAAGAAGGGAGGAAGACTAATGTCTTTCCTCTTCATCTGGCAAACCACATTGCAGGCCCCCCTTGTTATCGCTAGTGGGGCTATAGGATTCGCTAACTATTTCTCATACCTCGTACCGGTCAGTGATATTCAAAAGAAAATGGTAAGCGGTAGCCTTGTGCTTTTACTCATAGCCTTACTGTATCGCAATATTAAAAGTATAGGGAAAATATCTGTCGTACTATGGATAATAACAGGTGGCACCATTATCTGGCTCATTCTTTCCGGTATCCCGCACTTTGACGCCGCCCGTGCCTTCCGGCTCAACCTGGACAGTTTCAGCGGTAGTTCCATACTGTTCGTTGCCCTGGGTCAGGCCTCGCTAAAATCCGTTTACTCCTACCTGGGGTATTATAACGTTTGCCATCTCGGCGCGGAGATCAGGGATCCCGCAAAAAATATCCCCCGTAGTATCCTCATATCTATAACCGGTATTGTTATCTTCTACCTCGGTATGCAAACAGTGATCGTGGGTGTGCTGCCATGGCAAACAGCCGCCGGATCTGATTTTGTGGCCAGTCTTTATTTCGAGCATATTTATAATGCCACTGTGGCGCAGTTTGCTACCCTGCTTATATTGGTTATTGCGCTTGCCTCACTTTTCTCCGCCATTTTAGGGTATTCGCGCATACCCTATGCCGCGGCGCTCAATGGCGATTTCTTCAGCGTTTTTGCCAGGGTACACCCTAAGCACAATTTCCCTCACATATCTCTATTGGCTGTCGGCGGCCTTGGCTTTATCTTTAGTTTGCTATTCCGCCTGGGCGATGCTATCACAGCTATCCTTACTATGCGTATCCTCGTGCAGTTCGTATCCCAGGCCATTGGCATCATAGCATGGAACTACAATCACAAAGACGGAGAAAGACCATTCAAAATGCCGTTATTTCCCATCCCGGCTATAATAAGCATTATAGTATGGCTTTTTATTTATTGCTGTGTAGACGTTAAATATATTTTGTCCTCACTGGGTATTATTGGCCTTGGTGCGGTTACCTACTTTATCCGTAAAAAATTCATTAAGACTTGATTACCATAGACCTCATAGAAATAGACCCCATGTCTATTTTATCGTTAAAATAAGTGATCTTTTCGTTCTTCTGCTGCAGCCCCAGTGTATAAAACAATGGAAGCAGGTGGTCATATGTAGGATGCGCCATTGTTGCCGTATTACCTAATATTTTTTGATAGTTAAGTATTGATGCATGATCGCCCTTGTCCATCCACTCGGTAAATTTTGCGTCAAACTCCAGTGCCCAGTCATACACTTTTCCGGTATTGTTCCAGTCCAGGTCACGCAGGTTATGCACGAGGTTGCCGCTGCCTATTATGAGCACTCCTTTTTCTCTTAGCTTGCTCAATTGCCTGCCTATCTCATAATGGTATGCAGGAGGCTGGTCATAATCAATGCTAAGCTGGTATACTGGTATATCGGCCAGCGGGAACATGGGCAATAGTACACTCCATGTACCATGATCAAGACCCCAGCTTTCATCTGTTTGCACATGACTGTATGTAATAAGTTCGGCCGTTAGTTTTGCAAACTCCGGCGAGCCCGGTGCCGGGTATTGCTGATCGAACAACTTCTTTGGAAAGCCGCCAAAATCATGGATCGTTTTAGGATGGGCCATCGCCGTAACCTTTGTACCCTTTGTGAGCCAGTGGGCCGAAATGGATAAAATAGCCTGTGGCCTGGTCAGCTTTTTACCAATGGCTTCCCAACTCTTATGGTAAGAGTTATCTTCTATCGCATTCATTGGCGATCCATGCCCTATGAACATCACAGGCATTTTTTCAGACGGGGCCAAACCATGCCCCAGCGCTTCCAGCGCAGATAATGTAGACATACCCGAAATTTGTGCGAGGGCAAATAAGCCCCCAGCTTTTAGTAATGTGCGCCTGTGCATTCGCCGCCCTATTGATGATCAAAATTATTTTATTTCCTGAATTCTTTCTTTTGTACAAAGTTACATGTATATACATGTATTTGCAAATTCAGTGTATTAATAGCCTTATAAAGGTAGATTATATTCCTTTCCTTACATTTATGTTCATGGAAACAAAAGAAAAGCCTGTCTACTTTGAGCATCTGTCCAAAGACAAAAAACTACTACCTCTTCTTCTTACAGTAGACCCGTACAAGCTGAAGAAAAGAAAAAATATATGCCTGCGCCTCTGCGCGTCTATTATGAGCCAGCAGTTATCAACCAGGGTGGCCGAGGTAATTTTCAAACGGTTCCTGGAATTATATGATGGCGACGAGCCTACACCCAAACAGATCATTGACACTCCATTTGACAGGCTGCGGGCTATCGGCCTGTCAAACGCCAAGGTAAACTACGTACAAAATGTAGCCCGCTACCTCACAGAGCAAGGTGTAGATGACAAAAAGTTGTATAAAATGACTAATGAAGAAGTGGTGGAATTTTTGCTACCGATAAAAGGGGTTGGCAAATGGACCATTGAAATGTTGCTCATGTTCACCCTCGGCAGGGAAGATGTTTTCGCGGTTGATGATCTTGGCATACAACAGGCGATGGCCAAGGTTTACAAACTGGATATGACCGACAAAAAGGCCCTGCGCGAAAAAATGCTTAAAATATCAGCAAAATGGTCACCATATCGTACCTATGCATGCTTTCATCTCTGGCGATACAAAGACACCAAGTAAAGTTCGAAGCGGCTCATGACGGATCACTACACAACATTAGGTATTAAACAGTCTGCTACAATAGCGGAAATAAAGAAAGCATATAGGTCCCTTGCGTTCAGATACCATCCCGATAAGAACCCCGACGACCATCTCTCTGAGGCCCGGTTTAAGGATATACAGCAGGCTTATTCCATACTATCAGACAGCTCAAAACGCGCAGCTTATGACGATGAGCGGTGGTTATCGGGTATGGGCAACAGGCAAGTACAGGAAGTAACGCCGCAATGGCTGGAAAAGATTGCTAAAGAGCTAAATGCGACACTCGCCACTATGGACACACACCGGATGAGCCAGAAGGCACTACGGGCATATATACTGATGATACTTACAGATGCCCATATGGCTATTCTGCAGCAATACAATGACGCACGGGCAAACAACGCCATTATAATCGAAATTCTCAAGGCTGTAAAAAGACTGGAAATAAAATACCTCGATGAAATAGAGCAACGCCTCATCCTGCTTGCAGGCAACAACACCGATATGCTACAAGCTATTGACAATAAAATAGAAGAACGCAAACGAAATGCGCTTTTTGACAAGATGCTCCCCTACTTCATTATCATTATTACATTGGTGCTGTGCATCTGTATGTATTATTATGCATCACTCTGACGGCTTATCATCTGTCAGGAACCCCAGCATCCGTTTCATTTCCTCTACTACATTATATATTATCGGGCAACTGCCATAATAATTCAAGGTACCGGCCAGCCGTGCCTTAAACCCCGGCTTATGCAGATGCGGGAAATCCCTGCATTCCGTGAACCTGTTCTCGTAGATGGTGCATTTATTCTCTGAAAGGAAATGACAGGGAATGGTATTGATGAAACAATTGCCACCTTGGCTCTCCTCAATATATCTATCTTTTGTTTCCGCAAGGGTTAGGTTCAGGTCATCCGCAAGTTTGTCTACCTCTTCATGAGTTACATTTATCACCAGTTTCTTACAGCAGTTGCCGCATTGGGTGCAATCTATCCCCGCACTCACCTCCCGGTTAACACTATGCGCCAGTTCATCAAGCGGGGCATTGTCATATTTGCGCAGCGACAGCAGAAAATGAGTATTCTCCTCACTCTTCAGCAATGCCTCAGCGGCAATAATATCAAGAGCGGTTGTATAACGGGAAATGTGCGCCAAACCAGGTAGTTGAGCGGCAAAGATAAGACAGGTATTTTATTTACAACCGCTTAGCCTCGTCTATCGAATGCTCTTTGGCCGCATTTTGCTGCCCCCCAAAAGTATAGGTTACTGATAACGAAAATGACTGGGACGCATTCCTGTATTGTGAACTCGCTGTGTAATTGACCCCATGCTCGTAGCCACCCAGCCTGAAAATATAAAAAGGGTCATCCGCATGAAACTTCAACAGCCAATGATCATTTACTTTCTTTGACGCCCCAAATTCTACGACAACGATAGGATCGAAAGTAGATGTCAGTGACCAGCGCCCGCTGCTGGCATAATTAGCATATACATCAGCTTTCCAGCCATGCCCAAAATCAAACCTGCTGCCGCATTCAGCATAATACCCGTTCCACTCCACCTTTGTCTTAAGGTTATTAAGGCAACCCTCTAAATCGGCATAAAACACCGACGCCCCCAGGTTGAGTGACCACCATTTGAATATATCTTTATTGAAGTATACGTTCAGGTAGACACTGCTGTTAGACGCGATATTCCTGTTGGAGTTATAGCTGATCTTCGACGTATCGTTTACGGTAGTAAAACCCTGTATTACATCCGATGTATATGAATAGGTCAGTGCAGTTATCAGCATGTTTTTATAGCTGTGTTTCAGTTCTGTATTACTGGTATATTCTGGCATTAACTCCGGGTTCCCCACATTATATATGTTCTGGAAAGAATAATAAACAAACGGATTGAGCAGCTTATATTCCGGCCGGTCCACCCGCCTTCCATAATTCAACTCGAACTGGTTGTTGCTGTCTTTCTTATAGCTAATAAATGCCGTTGGGAAAAGCGAAACATAATGTTTGTCGAAACGCTGGCTATGCACATACTGCAGGCCGGAAGAGACAGTCTGCTCGGCTCGTATACCCAGCTTTGTGTCCCATTTGGCATTCAACTGTCTTGCTATGGTCACATAGCCTGCATTGATCTGCTCTCTATATAAGAAATGATTTGTCTTTCCCGTATCATTTATCCAGGCATTGTCTTTGTAAATATTAAAGGCAGCGTCAAAATCCATTGTTGTACTACTCACTTTTAGCCCCGCCTCCAGTTTCATCCCTTTAGGCAACGAATAAACATAGTCTCCTTTCAAACTGTACAGGTGTATAAGTGTTTGCTGTCTGCTGTTCAGCATCAGCGGATCAGGCAATGCCTGAGCATATTTGTCGTAAGTGGTATCCGCCATTTGCTGGTCTGCATTCTTAGAAAAAGTAAGATGGTCGAAGTTTATATCAAGCTTACCCGCCTTACCCGTTTTTTGCGTCATGTATGCGTTAAGCATAACGTCTTTCCGTATGTGCCCGTCAGTACCATTTATCTGATCGTAATTCATGGCATTACCTCCATTATCATAGAAAGACGATAGGATGTTTGACCTTGTGATATTAGGGTGGTAGCTACCCCTTACGGACATGCCTATTGTTGTTTTATCAGACAAGTCATAATCGGCAGAAACCCTCAACGCCTGGTTACTAAAACGCTCTTTAGGTGTAGAATGGGTAATGTTGCTACCGCTAATAGCCCCTTGTCCATCAATATAATATAGGTGCTGTCGCCAGTCGGCAAAACCTATTGCTTCCATATCACTTGCATTTAGCGACAGGTTGAGCTTATTCTTTTTGTAGCTAACCAGCAAATTTTCGTTCCGGTGAAAATAGACACCCTGCTGTTCGCTGAGTGTAATACTACCGTTCCATCCGTGTCTTTTGTTCTTTTTCAGTATCACATTTATTACCCCCGTATTTCCCGATGCATCATATTTTGCCCCCGGCTGTGTCACCAGTTCTATCCTTGCCACCTCCTCAGCCGTTATTGTCTTCAGGTAATCCGCAAGGTCCTCGCCGGCAAGGTATGTGGGTCGGTCGTCTATCAGCACCAGCACCCCTGCTTTCCCATGCATGGATATGGCACCACCCTGGTCCACCAATACCCCCGGCAACCTACTCATCAGTTCCAGCACATTAGATCCGGCGGTCGTTGTTGACCCTTCTATATTTACTACCGTTTTGCCAAGGCTCATTTCTATGAATGGTTTCTTACCTGTAACAGATATTTCGTTCAGTGCTGTACTCTCTTTTTCCATCCTTAAAGTACACACATATGTCCTGGCCTCTGTTACTTCCAGTGGCTGCATCTGCTGCCTGTAGCCTATTGCGCTTACCACTACCACGTACTTACCCATATGAATGTCAGCAAATACCGCATTGCCGTTGGCATCTGTAATTTCAGATCTTACCCACGATGAGTCCATAGCTTTCAGTACAGATACAGTAGCCGCATCAACCCCGATATCCGAACTGCCGTTCCGTACCATCACATTGACGCTCTGAGCATACAGATCACCGTCGTAAACCAAACAGATGAATAAGAAAGCAACAAAACTGAAAGGGCGCATGTTTTATTATTATGCTCCAAAAGTATTTTTTCATTGAAAACGTAGTATGCTTATTAACCATAATTAACCCATGTGCCTTTAAAGCAAACGCCGTGGCAGCATCAACGCCTCCAATTATTAAGCAGGTTTGTTGATAACTGCCGTATTTAAATCAAAGGCGTAAGATAACATAAATACACAGGGGCCGTCTTCAAAAAAGACAGCCCCCGATGCTATTTCATAATACTAATTCAGACTTCTGAAATCCACCGGCACCAGCTTGCTTACGCCGGGCTCCTGCATGGTCACACCGTATATCACATCCACAGAAGCCATGGTCTGCTTGTTGTGGGTCACTATAATAAACTGCGAGTTATCTGAGAACTTGCGGATCATAGTAGTAAACTTGCCTACGTTCGCGTCGTCCAGCGGCGCGTCCACCTCATCCAGTATGCAGAAAGGCGCGGGCTTTATGAGGTATATCGCAAACAGGAAGGCTGTGGACGTAAGCGTCTTCTCACCACCCGATAGCTGCGTCAGCGTACTGGGCTTCTTGCCTTTTGGTTGCGCGTATATCTCTATATTACTGTCTGCCACATTATCAGGGTCTGTAAGGCGCAGGTCGCAATTGTCATCCTCTGTGAACAGTGCTTTAAAAACCTGCACAAAATTCTTACGCACCATATCAAAGGTCTCGCTGAATTTAGTATTTGCCGTATTTTCCACTTCCTCTATCGTAGACAGCAGCGATTCCTTTGCGTTCACCAGGTCATCACGTTGTTCGGTTATAAAGTCGTTGCGCACTTTCATCTCGCCGTAAGCCTCTATTGCTGTCGGGTTCACCTCACCCATATTATCCAGGCGTTTCTTCATTTTTTCTGCGTCGGCCGTAAGCTCTTCTATGGTCTGTGTGCCCGTACGGGGCTGGTCCAGTATCTCATCCAGCACTACTTTAAATTCTATTGCCAGCCGCTCGCTCATACCGGCTACCTGTAGTTTCATTGAGCTTAACTTATCCTTGATACCACTAAGTATTGCTTCGGCATGTTCTTTCTCGCGGCGTTTCTGGTTCAGGTTTCCTTCCTGCGCGCTTATGTTGTTGCGCATCTCATAATAGGCCCTGTCTTTCTCGTTCAATACCCGCTCATCACCTTCCTTGCGGCTCAGCAGTTCGTAAAGTTCGTTATCGCCGGTATGCAGCAGCTTTTCCGTTTCCTCCAGTTGTCCGTTTATCTGTTGCAGTTGCTCACTATTATCGGCTATCTGCTTCTTCAGGTCGCTCAGCTGGTTCGTACGGAAATCCAGTTCCTGCTTCAGTGTTTCCAGCTTGCTGTGCTGCCTTGTATAAGCTATATTCTGGTTATTGTATTGCTGTGTTATTTCGTTGAATGCCTGCTCTACCGCCCTGAAGTCTTCTTCCGCGTTCTGTATTGTTTGCTGCAGTTCCTTCAGCGTGTCTGTTATTGTGGCCAGCTCGCTGCGGGTATCCTGTATGCTCTCATGGGTATCATCCAGTTGCTCCTGTATCTCCTGCAGGCGCTTGTCTGCCGTATGGTTCAGGTGCTCATAGTTTTCTATTCTGTTAGCCAGGTTCAGGCTATGATTCTGCAAGCGGTTTATTTCATGCCTTGTCTGCTCTATTGCCTTGTCGCTTAGCTCATTATTGAAACCCGTTATCAGTGTCTGCGTATCTGCTATATATTGCTTCAGTTCAGCAGTCGTGGCGGTAAGTTCTGTTATTTCCTTTGCCAGGCGCTCCAGGTTCTTGGCGCGTCCTATCTTATTACCTTCAAACAACCCTATTGATCCTCCTCCAAATGTGTACTTGCCGCGTATCATCTTACCGCTTTGCGCTACCAGCACATTCCCGTTCTTCAGTTCCACCTGGGTTATATCGGCACCATCCCTGGTTATGTATACATGCCCCAGCAGATGTTTTGCCAGTTCGCTGTACTGCTCATCAACGGTTACCACGCTCAGCGCGGGCACTGCGTCAGACGGCGCGTCAGACAAGGCCTGGGTATAAGCACCCAGGTGGTCCAGTACAAAGAAGTTTGCCTTTCCTTTTTTATTTGCGTCCAGCAGCGATACTGCCTTTGCGGCTTCACCTGTATTAGCTACTATATAGTAGTTGAGGTAGTTGTCCAGTACGTTTTCAAGGGCGGTACGATATTCATTTTGCACCACAAACACGTCCGACAATAGCGGCGCATCATTATTCCACTCTTTATTCTTCTTCAGAAACTTGATACTGTCAGGGTATCCCTCCAGGCTATCCACCAGCGATTTCAGCAGGTCATGCTCATTGCGGCGGCTGTCCAGTTTCCTATTTTCTTCTACCAGCTTGGCACGCAGGTCTTCCATCTGTGCCTGACTTTCCAGTATTTTGGCCTTTACTTCTTCGTGCTTGGTTATCAGGTCCTGCAATTCATTTTGCCTGTCTCCCAGGTTTTCCTCCGTGTCTTTTTTCTCAGCAGTAAGTTGGGTTACCTGCGCGGCCCTTTGTGTTTTCTCATCCTGTACCTGCTGCTGGCTGCGTTGCAGGTTCATTACAGATGTATCTGCAATGGCCACTTTCTTTTCCGCCTCAAACTGGCTTCTCTGTTTTTGCTGGTAGTCACTTCTCAGCTGTTCCAGCGCTTGTTTCTTTTCATCAAAGGCCAGGCGCTTTTCATCTACTGTGGTACGAAGTGTTTCCAGTTCCAGCCTTATTTTCTCCAGCCCGGCATTCTCTTCATTTATCTGCTTCTCCGTAAATGCGATCGAGTCTTCCAGTTTCTTAGACTGCCCGCCCGCTCCTGATAAAAAGTCGCGCAGGTTTTTCTCGCGCTCCTTCAGGTGCTCGAGGCGCTGAGCCGCCAGTTTCTTATCATTTTCCAGCTGGCGTACCCTGTTTATCAGTTCGTTGAACTGTTTTTGAAGCCCGCTCAGTTCCTGTTCTTTTTCTATCAGCTTTACTTTTTGCTGCTCTACGGCCGCTTCTTCTGTGGCTACAAAAGCTTCCAGTTGCGCCTTTTTATCAGTTTCTGTGTCATTTTGCTCGTTCAGTGTTTTGTACTGCTCGTTAAAATGCTCCAGGGATGCCTTGGCCAGCTCTATACTTACTTCCTTGTATTCTCCCTTTATCTGGAAAAACCTTTCAGCTTTTTTTGCCTGGCTCTCCAGTGTCCGCAGGTTATTACCTATTTCAAAAAGCAGGTCCTCAATACGGGCTATGTCCAGTTCGGTGGCATCCAGCTTTTGCTTCGCCTCTTTTTTACGGGTTTTGTATATCGATATTCCCGCGGCCTGCTCCAGCATACGACGGCGTGCCCCGTCCTTATCTTTAATAATGTCATCCACCATGCCCAGTTCTATGATAGCATAAGAGTCATTGCTCACCCCGGTATCCAGAAACAGGTTATGTATGTCTTTAAGCCGGCAGCTTACATCATTCAGGCGGTACTCGCTTTCACCGTTCTTGTAAAACTTACGGGTTATCGTTACAGTGGTAAATTCGGTTGGCAGCAGGTTACGGGTATTCTCAAATGTCAGCGATACTTCAGCCATCCCCGACCCGTTTCGGGTACGCGACCCATTAAAAATCAGGTCGTCAAGGTTATCAGACCTCAGAGACTTGATCTTGTGTTCCCCGATCACCCACCTTATCGCATCCACTATATTAGACTTACCGCATCCGTTCGGGCCCACAATACCCGTTATCGGGTTATCCAGCATTATATGGGTTTTGTCTGCGAAAGACTTAAACCCTTTTATTTCGAGTGATTTTAACTTCAAAGCAAAAAATTTAGGAGGAAGACAAAAATAAACTAAAACTCAAATTTCATAGCCCTAAAAGGAAACTGGCCGGATATATAATAATATAACAAGTAACCCACCTAAACATTAATATACCACCTAATGCATGGTAGTATTACTTAAAAAATGGCTTCCCACTATATACAGTTGTCGTTATTTGACATTCTTGCTCCGATATTCATCATGTTTTATTTGCTTGTAAAAAATAATTATTCATGCTTATTTGGTAGGTCCAAACCTCAATGGGGTTCCGGTATTTGTTTTCGCCCCGCCCCCTTACCACTACTTTATTATCCTCCGCTATCATTCTTCCGCCTCTACCTTTTTCTCCTGCAACACCCGTTCCGGATCCATCAGGCGTATGGTGTATTTGCCTGCACCATAAGTCTCCGCGTCAAACGTTACATCCAGCTGGTGCTTGCCCGCCACAAACATTCTGCGGTCTATTATCTTTTCTATCAGGCGGTCTCTCTTATCATATACCCCTACCGACAGAATACCGGGTGACCGCAGCGCCACATCAAACTGAACAATTATTTTCAGTGTTTTCGGGTTGTACGCCGCCTGCCCCGGTGTTTCTACATTTGCTTTCAGCGCATAGTAATCAGGCTTGGGCCTACCGGTAGCCGCGCTTACTACAGCTATCAATCTTTTAGATAATGAATCCCTCTGCGGGTCATAAATGCCCGTTAGCGGGTGAGCATTGGTTACGGCCCAAACTGCATATTGGCCCAGGTGGTCAAACAATGTATGCTCATTTATAAACCGCAGCACGGTGAGTAGCGTATCGCTTCCTGTCTTCCAATAAGAGAACCGTGCGCCTTTGGCCGGGCAATGCTTTGGGCTGTTTCCGCAGAATACGGTTACTGTCACATCTCCTTTTTTGCCGGGTGCCACTGCCACAGTTTCTGTACCGGCCAGTACCATGGGCTGGTAACTTGCGTCGTCGGGTTTCAGTATCATTCCCAGGTCTACCTTCAGGTCCAGCGAGTCTTTTTTGTTCAGGTTCGTGATGGTCAGTTGCACGGAGTTGCCCGTATAATTGCCAGCTGTGTTCACGGCCTCCATCTTTATCACCTTGCCTTTTATTGCTTCAACCACAGTCATATTGCGTATACTTGCCGATGCGGCATAAGACAACGCTATGCATACAAATAAACAAACCCGCCTTTTCATTGTGGTAAACAGACAAACCTTTTATTCCCGGTCAAGGATCCCGGAACGGATTTATCTATAATTTATAACTCTTTATCCTGTGTTTTATTGCGAAGGCATCCAATGACTTTTTGATGGTCAGGTTCCAGGCTATCTCCGTTTCCATATCCCGCGATACGGCCTTCAGTGATTTCTGTATCGTTTCTTCAGGTGTCAGGTCGGCAAAGAGCTCGAACTGTGGGTAAACATCCGCCACCATATTGGCCTGGGCAGATAAGAATACTCCTTCGCTTTCCCTAAGGGTCTCTGCATCCGGCGGTACTTCCAGGTTAGCTATCAGCGCACGGTGCCGGCTGATATACTGTCCCAGCTTTATGCGGTTCTGGGTCAGCCCGCCAAAGCTTTTCGTCTTTACTGCTTTATCCAGTAAAATATGCCAGTCTTTGGTCATCCGGTCCAGCGTATCATTGGTGGCTATTATTTGCTTATACAGCACAATCCGCTCGCGCTGGGCATAGAAGCCACAAGACGATAAAACAGTAACTGCAAAAACGCAGCATATGAGTACGATCTTCGGAATAACTGAGTTTTTCACTTCTACAATAATACGCCATTTCTGCCGCAGTTAAAAACCGCTGCACGTTGCTGCTGATGCCTGTACGTTTATATATTATCAGCAATACCAATACTGGCATAAGTAATTGAGACAGACCGGCACTACGCTGTTGAGCCATTATCGCCTACCTTTGCCGCTTAATCTCTCTTTTACCTATGGGCAAAGTAGCCATAAATATCGTCACGGGCAGCATACAACAGGAAGAAACCATTGTGGGTATAGACCTCGGTACTACCAACAGTCTTATAGCTATAGTGCGCGGCGACACTCATGAGCCTATTGCCCTTAAAGAAATTGACGGACTGGCCCTCGTTCCTTCTATTGTACATTTCGACGAATTCGGGAATATAACCGTAGGCAACCCTGCCAAAGAACTCTTAATAACTCAGCCGGAACGTACTATATATTCGGTAAAGCGCCTGATGGGCAAATCTTACAAAGATGTGAGCCACGACTCCGGGTTCTTTGCCTACCATGTGATCGATGATGATACCGATGCCCTTGTAAAAATACAGGTAGGCGACCGCTTTTATTCGCCTATAGAATTGTCGTCCTATATTCTGAAAGAGCTGAAAAAACGTGCCGAACACATTTTAAAGACCAGTATCACCAAGGCTGTTATTACAGTGCCCGCCTACTTCAATGACGCCCAGCGCCAGGCTACCCGCGATGCCGGCCGCCTTGCCGGGCTTGATGTACTGCGTATTATTAACGAACCCACGGCGGCAAGCCTTGCCTACGGTATTGGCGCAAAACATAAGGAAGAAAAGACCATAGCCGTTTACGACCTTGGGGGCGGCACCTTTGATATTTCCATACTGACCATTAGCAATGGTATCTTCGAAGTACTGTCTACCAACGGCGATACCTACCTGGGTGGTGACGATATGGACAATGCTATAGTAAAACACTGGCAGCAGGCCACAGGCATCAGCGATACGCAACTGGCTGCCGATAAGTCACTGGCGCAACAGTTCAGAGTTACTGCCGAACATGCCAAAGTACATCTGTCCACCAAAGAAAGCTTCGAAGGAGCTATCGGCGATAGTAAAGTGACACTTACGAGATTAGCGTTCAATGCGCTGATACAACCCCTCATAGACCGTACCATTACCGCCTGTCGTAACTCGCTGCACGATGCCGGACTGGCAGCCTCACAGATAGACGCCGTAGTAATGGTAGGCGGCTCCACGCGGGTACCACTGGTAAAAGACAGCGTTCGCGATTTCTTTGGGAGGGAAGTATTTGACAATATTAACCCTGATGAAGTAGTAGCGCTGGGCGCTGCCGTGCAGGCAGATATACTTGCAGGCAATAATACCGAGATGCTGCTTCTTGATGTCACCCCGCTATCGCTCGGCATCGAGACCATGGGCGGGCTAATGGATGTACTTATACCCCGTAACTCCAAGATACCCAATAAGGCCGGCCGCCAGTACACTACACAGAAAGACGGGCAAAGCGGTATGCGTATATCGGTATTCCAGGGTGAGCGCGACCTTGTGCAGGACAACCGCAAACTCGCAGAGTTCAACCTTACCGGTATTCCCGGAATGCCCGCCGGGCTGCCCAAAGTAGAAGTCACCTTTCTGCTTGACGCGGATGGCATACTGAAAGTAAGCGCCACAGAGCTGCGCAGCGGTACCGCGCAAAGCATAGATGTAAAACCACAGTACGGGCTTACTGACGAAGAGGTAGAAAAAATGCTCCTCGACTCGCTGACCCACGCCAAGGACGACATAAAAACACGTGCCCTGGTAGAAGCCACAACCGAGGCGCTGCAAATGCTGGACACCACTGAGAAGTTTCTTACCAAGCACCGGCAATTACTGGCTGATGAAGAAGTAGCTACAACGCACAACTGTATGCAGAACCTCCGCGATGCTATAGCAGCAAAAGACAAGGATGCCATCCACAACGCCACGGAAGTACTCAATGATGTGTCCAGGCCGTATGCGGAGCGTGTGATGGACTCCGCGCTTAAGGACGCAATGCGGGGGAAAAAAGTCATATAGCCTGCTGTTAACCATGAGTTGGCCCTGGTGGGTTTTATAGTTGAAGACGACTATACATCTTTCATCATTTATCCTCTTTATAATATCTTTGCGCTCATTACTGAAACTATGCGTGTTTATAAATTTGGCGGCGCATCTATAGCAGATGCAGGCAGAATGGCAGCTTTATTGCCTATTGTAAGTGACGAAAAACAACCTTTGCTTCTTGTACTATCGGCGCTTGGTAAGACTACCAACGCCCTTGAAGTGATCGTGAACCTGGCATGTAAGGGCAAGGCAGATGAAGCACTGGCAGCAGCGGCCACGCTGGAACAACAACACCTTGACTACGCAAAGACACTGCTGAACGATGCCCAGTACGCTATGGCGGCGGCCGCACTGCGCGGCCACTTTGATGAGCTGGAGCAGGCGGTGAAGAGCGCAGACCCCAGTCGTTACGACTACTCTTATGACCAGATTGTGTGTATGGGTGAGTTATTGTCTTCGCGCATGTTCTCGTTCTTTCTCAGCCAGAACGGTATCGCCAATGAATGGGTGGACATACGCAATGTAATACGCACAGACCATACATACCGCGACGGCGTTGTAGACTGGGCATATTCCCGGCATAATGCCGAATCCATTATAGGCGGAGTGCTGCGGCAAAACAAGATCGTAGTGACGCAGGGATTCATAGGCAGCACTGAAGACGGTAAATCTGTAACCCTGGGCCGTGAAGGATCAGACTATACAGCCGCAATACTTGCCGCCATGCTGCACATGGAGTCAGTGACAATATGGAAAGACGTAGCCGGGCTGCAAAACGCCGATCCGAAATTGTTTCCCAACACGGTGAAGATAGACGAGATATCTTTCAACGAGGTGATAGAAATGGCCTTCTATGGCGCGCAGATCATACACCCGAAAACTATAAAACCACTACAGAACGCCAATATACCACTGTATGTAAAATGCTTCTTTGACAAGAGCATACCGGGATCGGTGATAAAGGGTGAGGCAGATGCCACGCAATACCCACCCATAATAGTGCTGAAAGACAACCAGGTGCTGATACAGGTAACCACCAAAGATTTCTCATTCATTACCGAAGACAACCTAAGCCTGCTGTACAGCATCTTCCACGATCTGAAGATCAAGATAAACCTGATACAGAATGCCGCTATCAGTTTTATTGCCTGCATAGACAACCGGGAAGACAAGGTGAAAGCCCTGATACAGGCGCTGGGCAAGGACTACAAGGTATCTGTGAACGAAAACGTACACCTGCTAACCGTGCGCCACTTCAACCCCGGCATCGTGTTTGAACTAACGAAGGAAAAACAAATACTGCTGCGCCAGGAAACACGCAAGACACTACAGGTAGTGATGAAGTAATATGCCCGGAAACAGGCGCGATACTTTTACCGCGTACCTGTTAGTGTTTGAACATCCTGAAGATATCAAGACCGTTGGCGTATACCATCAGTGACAAGAGCAGCACAAGCCCCACCGTGGTGGCGCGCTCCATTACTTTCTCGCTCACCTTCTTACCGCTGATCATTTCGAACAGGAGGAAGATGACATAGCCGCCATCGAGGCCGGGTATGGGCAAAAGGTTCATGAAGGCGAGGATGATGGACACAAAAGCGGTGAGCATCAGGAATGCTTTCATATCAAATACCGGCGGGAATATCTTGGCAAAGCTGCCGATACCACCTAGACTCTCGTTCATCTTTATTTCTTTGGAAGTGAACATAAGCCTGAACTGCTTTATGTAGCTGCCAAACTGCTCGAAGGTATAGGTAAAGCCCTTGCCTATGGCCTGTACCGGGTTGTATTTGATCGGCTCGGTTTTAAAGAACCTTTTGTTTTCCACTACATGCATAAAGCCGAGTATCTTGTTTGCGGGCACCGTACCTGACACATCCACCGGCTTGCCATCACGCATAACTGTGAGCGCAATATGCTGCCCTACCAAGGCACGTTTGATACTGTCATACTCATCAAAGAAGCGAACAGGTGCACCATTGACCGCAATAAGGCTATCACCCGCCTTAAGCCCCATTTTCTCGGCTTCAGTGCCTTTGGTTACTTCGTCTACAACCACTGGCCTGCGCGGAGCAATGAATGAACCACGCTCGCCGGTGATGATGGAATGCACTGTACCCGGTACTATGTCTATGTTTACATCCTGCCCGTTGCGCCGCACCTGGATAGTTTTGGCCTCATCGAAAACAATGCCTGACAATACACGCTCAAACCTGTCTAACGGTTTGCCATCTACTGATACGAGCATATCGCCATTGCGGAGGCCGATGGTCTTAGCCACACTGTCTACCGCTATACCATATGTGGCATTGCTTACCGGCAGGTATTCCTCGCCGTATATACCAAACACGGCAATATAGATAACTATGGCCAGCACCACATTGACAATGATGCCACCGAGCATTATGAACAGTCTTTCATAAGGCTTCTTGGAGCGATACTCCCATGGCTGCGGCGGCAGAGCCATTGCATCCTTATCCATGCTTTCATCTATCATACCGGCTATCTTTACATAGCCGCCCAGCGGAAACCAGCCTATGCCATATTCTGTATCGCCTTTCTTCTTTTTGAAGAGCGAGAAATTGAGCAGGCCCGAAAAGGGAAACAGGAAATCGAAGAAGAGGTAAAACTTCTCGACGCGGGTTTTGAACAGGCGCGCGAAAAAAAAGTGCCCGAACTCATGCAGGACAATGAGGATGGACAAAGCAGCGAACAGCTGTATGCCTTTCACCGCCGTACCTGACATCAATAATAAAGTATCTAAACGCATTTTATAAGTTAAAGGTTATAAGGCAAACGCTGCCTCACTGTAATAATTTATTTGCTCTTAAAATCAGTATATGGACAGCTGGCTTTTCTTGATAAATTCTGTTGCGTAGGTTCTTGCTTCGGCATCACTGTGCTCATAATCTTCCAGCGCCGGATGCTCAATAAAGGGTACCTGCTCCAGTGTTTTCTCTATCATATCGCTCATCTCGAGGAAGCCAACCTTGTTTTGCAAAAAGGCATTGACCACCATTTCGTTTGCCGCGTTCATCACACATGGCGCATTGCCGGCTTTTACCATTACCTCTTTGGCGATGGCAAGATTACGGAAAGTTTTATAATCGGGCTGCTCAAATGTGAGTTTCGAATAATCCTTAAAATCAAGCCGCTTATAGGTGTTGGCTATACGCTGCGGGTAAGCTATGGCATATTGTATAGGCAACTTCATATCGGGCAGGCCCAGCTGGGCTTTTACGCTGCCATCTATAAACTGAACCATGGAGTGTATGACAGACTGCGGATGAATGATCACATCTATCTGCTCATTGAGCAGGCCGAAGAGCCACCTTGCTTCTATCATTTCGAGGCCCTTGTTCATAAGCGTGGCACTGTCTATGCTTATTTTGGCACCCATACTCCAGTTGGGGTGCTGCAGCGCATGGCTGGCCTTTACATTAACAAGGTAATTAGGCTTTCGCCCGAGGAATGGCCCGCCGCTTGCGGTGAGGATCATTTTCTCCACACGTGCCGGGTCTTCGCCTACCATGCACTGGAAGATAGCAGAGTGCTCACTGTCTACCGGTATAATAGTGGCACCTTTTTGCCTGGCGCGCTGCATTACCAGTTCGCCGGCCACTACAAGGGTCTCTTTATTAGCGAGCGCCACGCGCTTGCCGGCATCTATAGCGGCAAGTATGCTGTGCAGCCCCGCAAAGCCGAGTATAGCGCCCAGCACGGTATCCACACTATCCCACTGTACTACGTCTGCCAGCGCCTGCGGCCCGGCAAACACTTTTATGGGCAGCATGAGGAGCGCATCCTTTACTTCTTTATACTTGCTCTCATCGGTAATGACTACCGCATTGGGTTTAAATTTTCTGGCCTGCTCTATGAGTAATGCCGCATTGCGGTGCGCACTTAACACTTCGACCTCAAACAGACCCGGCTGCGCCGCTACCACCTCTAATGCCTGTGTGCCTACAGAACCTGTGGACCCCAATATGGCTAAACGCTTCATCAAAAAAAATTAAATATTCCTTTTACTAATTTCCAAAGGTATTGAAAAAACAGGGGGTAAATAAGTTAAAAAAGAAGGGCGGCGAATTTAGAAAAATGAAACAGCACAAGTATTATTACTGCCTGAACATTTTGAGGCATAGGCCATGACGCTCTGCCCGCCTGGTCGAATACCACCTTTCCATTATGTTTTATTTGAATGTCACACATTGTATTATAGCTGTTTTAAGGAAAAAGTGGCCTTTTTTTGAAAAAAATATATTTTTCATTGGCAGTTCCGGATACATATCCCGAACAACATGTCTCCTTTGCTAAAGCTACGGCGACCAATGGGTCTCCTTCGCTAAGGCTACGGCGACTGAAATAAATGTAGCCCCATGCCCCAGAAATAAATCATTGCCCCATGTTTTTATTGAAAATCAATTACTTATGCAAAAACATTGCCCCATCATTGCCCCATAGAAAATGTCTATGGGGCGAATAGGTAATGCTTATACAGCCCTTATGACCTTAATAATACCCAATAAACTTGCAATATGACTATTGCAAAATGGGGAGCGGCTGAATGCCATGATGTGGCTTAGTGAGCCGGAATCTTTTCTGATACAAAGGTGTGACAGGTTTGCGGCTTTGCCAAAAGAAAGTTTTATGATAGTACGGATTGCTGTCTATCATAGAAAAAAGTTTTAGCGTCTCCTTCGCTAAGGCTATAGCGCGAGGTCTCCTTCGCTAAAGCTACGGCGACCAAAGGCTGGTCTCAATTCAATTGTTGTTGGTGAAGAACACCAACAACGGCGGAAAACGTGAAAACACTGTTACTTAACAGTAAAAATTATGTCTAATTTTATATGCGTATGAAAAAGGCATTGTGTTTTATTATTTTATGGGGTGTATGGTACAACACCAGTGGGCAGGGCCTGCATATAGATAGTACACGGTTTATTACTGGGAATAAGTCGGGTACAGATATAGAATATGCGATACCTACACAGGATAAAGGGATATTTTTTGTTGGGTTTGAAAGTCGCAACCCCGGCGGTATTATTCCTTATTTCCCAACAGATACTGGTCTTGAGAATGTGATGATAGGCAAGATAGACAGCAACCGGCAGATAAGTTGGATAAGGGTATATGGCGGCAGCAGAGATGAGGCAGCAGTAAGCGCATGCCAGACACCTGATGGTGGTTATGCAGTACTGGCCCAAACAGAATCGAGCAATGGAAATGTTACGGGGTTTAAAGGGACTGATGATATATGGCTGTTGCGCACAGACCAGACAGGTAACCTGCTATGGGCCAAATGCTACGGCAGTACGCAGAGCGATGTGCCGGGATCTATAGCCAATACCCCTGACCATGGACTGATATTTTTTGGTACAACCAATGGCAGTGACGGAGATGTGCCATTGCACTACGGCGGGATGTTCTCACTAGACTGGATAGTTATAAAAACAGACAGCGCAGGCAATGTGCAATGGAGTAAAACACTGGGCGGCACAAATTATGAGGTAGAGAACGGCTCAATTCTTTCTGTAGATTCTTCATATTACCTGATCAGCAGCAGCGACTCGAAAAACCATGACTGCACCGATACGGCATGGCATCCGGGGGCGTATACAAACTATGACTACCATGTACTGAAACTAAATGATACCGGAAAGGTGCTGTGGGACAGCAGCTACGGGGGTAGTGGTGTAGACGAAGTAAACTATGCTATGTATGACAGCCGCGACAGCACCATTGTGATGACCGGCATCACCGAGTCAAGTAATTATATGGTAACGGGATTTCATGGCTTTCAGGATATGTGGATAGTAAAAGTGAAGAAAAACGGCGCTATGGTGTGGCAAAAGGCATTGGGTGACATAAATGAAGATTATGGCACGGGGATATGCGCCACAGCTACCGGAGGCTACCTGGTAAACGGGTGGACGCACCCGGGAACCGGGGGCGGTGACTGCTGGCTGTTCGCACTGGATAACGCAGGCAACGAAGTTGAGAATAGGCTGTATGGCGGCAGCGGGTATGATATATCAACAGCAATTGTACCTTATCTGAATGGATACGCGGCACTGGGAAACAGCGGTTCGCTTGTGTTTACCGAAGGGGCTACGTATGGAAATTTTTGCGGATACGGGCCCTTTGTGAGTTATATAGATTCGGTAACGGTAGGGGTAAAAGATATGCCTTTATTGGTCAATGAATTAAGGGTAGAGCCCAACCCGGCAAATGGCACGGTAGGTGTACACTTTAAGGCCGGGCAGCAAGGCAAGATCACATTGCTGAACAGCACAGGGCAGGTTATGTACCGCAAGGCGGTGGTAACTGGAAGTATGGAAATAGATATAAGCGGCTGGCCGGCGGGCATGTATATAGTAGTGTGGAACGATGCTGACGGCAACGTAGCCAGAACCATACTGATAAAAGAATAATTTTTTAAAAAAGAATCAATAATCACCATCATTCCCACTTTTAAATCACAAAGAATATGCTCACTGCCGTGTGCCGGACAAGTGCGGGCACCCGATCGATGCGGTTTGGGCATTGTAAAGGTGGGGCGGTTTTTTGGCCCTGCAAAAAGAAAGTTTTATGATAGTACGTATTTCGGTCTATCATAGAAAAAAGTTTTGCGTCTCCTTCGCTAAGGCTATAGCGCGAGGTCTCCTTCGCTAAAGCTACGGCGACCAAAGGCTGGTCTCAATTCAATTGTTGTTGGTGAAGAACACCAACAACGGCGGAAAACGTGAAAACACTGTTACTTAACAGTAAAAATTATGTCTAATTTTATATGCGTATGAAAAAGGCATTGTGTTTTATTATTTTATGGGGTGTATGGTACAACGCCAGTGGGCAGGGCCTGCATATAGATAGTACACGGTTTATTGGTGGTGCTTCTTCGTGTGGATATACAAATATGAGATATTCAATCGCAACAAAAGATGGCGGTATTTTGTTTGTGGGCGAGACAAATTGTTTTGCCGGTGGAGAAGATATTCCCCCAAATTTTCCAGACACAGGGGCAGACTATTGTGGCAATGTTTTAATAGGTAAGATGGACAGGAATATGCAGATCAACTGGATAAAAATCTACGGCGGATCATCCTGTGACGTTGCTACCAGTGCCGTTCAGACCGCTGATGGCGGATATGCAGTACTCGCGTATACAGGATCGAATGACAATGATGTTAGTGGGAATCACGGAAGTGAGGATATCTGGCTTATAAGAATAGACAGTGCCGGACATTTACTTTGGCAGAAATGTTATGGGAGTCCTTATTCTGAACAATCCGGGTCAATAGCTCTCACTCCTGATAACGGATTTATTTTTTATGGTGTAAGTAATGGATATGGTGGCGATGTTCCGACTCATTATTCCGGCTCACAGTTTGATGGAGATTGGATCGTGGTAAAAACTGACAGTGCCGGCAACAAACAATGGAGTAAAAGCATTGGAGGACAGGGAGATGAAGAAACATATGGGAATATCCTCTCAGAAAACGGCGGGTATTATTTGGTAAGCAGCAGTAATTCTACAGATTATGATTGCAATGATACTTTATGGCATCCAGGCTTGCATAGTACGGCATATAATTATTTTATTTTCCGGATTGACTATGGAGGAAACATATTGTGGGACAGCAGCTACGGGGGGAGCTGGGGGGAAATTGTTTACAACGCTATATGGGATAAAAGGGATAGCAGTATTGTGATGAATGGGGTGACCACATCTACAGATTATATGGTTAACGGGAATCATGGGGGCATCGACATGTGGACAATAAAAACTGATAAGAATGGAGTACTTAAATGGAGTAAATGTTTTGGCACAGCCAATGATGAAAATGATGATAGTGGTTGTGGGATATTGGCAACATCTTTTGGGTACATGTGTTACGGAAATACCGCACCCGGCAATATAGGTCATTCTGATGGGTGGATTTTTGCATTGACCAACACAGGAGATAGTATTATCAGTAAACAGTTTGGAGGAACGGGGTATGAATGGGTCAATTGCATCTTGCCATTTAGAAATGGATATGCCGCAACAGGATCCAGCAATTCTGACAATTTTACTGAAGGGGTAAACATAGGACACCCTCCAGAACTTATATCGGATGCCTTTATCAGTTATGTCAATTTCTGGCCTTTAATAACTAATAATGTTGATCCAACTGATAAGCAATTAACAATATACCCCAACCCGGCCAGGGACGAGGTGGTGCTGTGGAACGCCGCGGGCTGCAGACTGCGCATCTACAGCATACAAGGGCTGCAGGTGATGGAAGCTGCGTTAACCACAGACCGGCAGGCCATAGACATACGGAAGCTGGTACCGGGGGTATACATCACCGAGATCATTAGCGGTACCACCATGCAGCGGCAGGCCATAAGGCTGGTGGTGGAGTGAGGCACGCCCCAAGAGTATTGCCAATAGTAGCTACGGCGTACAAGTACACCTTCGCACATATGTTGCCCATAGTAGCTACGGCGTACAAGGGTGTTAACGCCGTGGGTGGCGATGGGAGCGTTAGTGCCGGGAGCAAAAACTACCACAAATGAACCCTGAGGCTATCGGCAAGGTACATTTTGTCGCCGGGCTTTATGCCGAATGCCTCGTAGAACTCAGGTACATTGGGGAACGGACCATTGACACGGTACTTGGCCGGTGAGTGCACATCGGTAAGCAGGCGCGTAGCTGTCCTTTCTTTGCGCTCAGACATCATCCAGCCTATGGAATAGCCAAGGAAGAAGCGCTGGAGGGGTGTCATGCCGCTGATCACGGTTCCCTTCTTATAAAATTCGGTTTGCTTGAACGCATCGAGGCCAATGAGTATGCCGCCGAGATCGGCAAGATTTTCGCCGAGGGTGGCCCTGCCATTGATATGCATGGTATCGAGCGGCACCATATTATTAAACTGCCGCACCAGCATATCAGCGCGCTTCATGAACTGTACGGTATCGGCTGTGCTCCACCAACTGCACAGGTTGCCCTGCTCATCGAACTTGCGGCCCTGATCGTCGAAACCGTGGGTGATCTCATGGCCTACGGTAGATGAAGCGGTATAGCCATACACGAGCGCGTCGTCAAGATCGGCATCTTTGTAGCCGGGAATGGTCATCATGGCAGCGGGCAATACTATTTCGTTGTTAGACTCGTTGTAATAGGCATTGTATGTCTGTGGTGTCATGTTCCACTCGTTGCGGTCCACGGGTTTGCCCAGCTTGTTCAAATCATAATCATTCCACCATTGGTTGGCACGCAGTACATTGAGCACATAGGGCCCGCGGTCTATTTTAAGTGAAGAGAAGTCTTTCCACTTGTCGGGATAGCCAACCTTTTTGGTAATGGCCATAAGCTTGTGGATCGCTTTCTGTTTGGTGCTGTCTGTCATCCAGTCCAGCTTTTCAATACGTGCTTTGTAGGCGGTACGTACGTTTTCCACTATCTGCTCATAACGGGCCTTGGCCGTGGGGCCGAAGTATTCTTTTACAAACAACTGTCCCAGTTCTTCGCCAATAGCTCCTTCCTCAGCGTCAAGGGCACGGCGCCAGCGGGGATGCTGCTCTTCAGCGCCGCGGATAGTACGGGAATAGAAATTGAAACTGGCATCGGCAAACGGCTTGCTGAGGTACTCGGCAAATGTGGAAACAAGGTGGAAGGTCATATAGTCGCGCAGGGTCTGTATGTCTGTAGCCGCAACGACCTTATCAAGCGCGGTATAAAACTCAGGCTGGCCCACTATAACACTATCTACATGCTTTACATTCATCATGCCCAGGTAGGTGGGCCAGTTGGTGCCGGGCGACATGGTATTAAGGCCGGCAATAGCAAACTTGTGGTAGTTGGCATACGGATCGCGCAGGTCTTCGAGCTTGCGGGAGGCCTTGGCCAGTTCTGTTTCCATAGCCACGATGGCGCGGGCCTTGGCAGCAGACTGAACGGTATCGTAACCGATAAGGTTGAATATAGTGGCGATATAGCCCGGGTACATAGCCCGTATCTTAGCCGTACGCTCATCGGTATTGAAATAGTAATCGCGGTTTGGCAGCCCGAGGCCGCCCTGCTCCATGAAGTAAGCCTCTACATCACTATGCCTGGGATCCTGTGATACGCCGCTGCTGAACAACACACCAACACCATAATTATGCATATGCGCCGCCTGCGCCAGTACGTCCTCTTTTGTCTTCATAGCGGCAATGGCATCCAGCTCCGGGCGAAGCGGGGTGATACCATTCTTCTCAATATTGACGGAGTCCATGGCACTGAACCAAAAGTCGCCTATCTGCTGGCCCGAACCTGTTTTTTCTTCTTTTTTCAGCGCGTCTTCGTTGATAGCGCGGAGTTTGGTGTATAGTTCCTTTTGCACCAGCTCGCCTATGCCCCAACCGGTCTCGTCGGCGGGAATAGGGTTATTTTTTATCCAACCACCGTTGGCATACTGAAAGAAGTCGTCACCGGGCTTAACGGTGGTGTCGCGATCGGCAGAGAGTATATCCGGTTTGGCCGTTTCGGTAGTGCTATGCTGGCCGCATGAAGCAAATAACGCAGCAACTACAGCAAGGCAGATGAACTTTTTGTTCATAGAAAATTGAATTTGGGCACAAAAGTAGGGTTATTTTACGGCTAATCTACCCCCTAAATGAGGGAGTATCAACGAAAAGGATCAGTAGTTTTTGATAACGGTAACCTTAAAGCCGGAAGGAGCGGAAGCGGCAGAGGTATCGGTAAACATGACGGTGTATATACCGTTTGCATCAAATGCCTGGTTGTCAATTTTGGCAGCGTAAGCTGGATTTGACGGGTCTTTCATCAGCAGGGTGGCTGTACCCGGATCTACATCCTGGAAAGCGGGCGCGCCGAGGTAACCGGGATATTCGATATTGTAATAGCTGATGTGTGATGCGACGAGCAATGAGCCAAAATAGCAATCGAGCCTGGGATTACCCGCGCTGAAGTTGAGAAAGCGGACACGGGCTTTATTATGTGGCGGTTTATACAGATCATCCGCAATAACAACTATCTGCGGAACCGACGCAGGGCCATAAGCAAAGACCGAGTAATAGCCGCCAACGGAAGTAGACGCAGTGCCGGCGCATAATGTGCTGCCGCCAGAGATGGTAAACGATATATCTGAATTGACCGCCGCAGGAACCTGGCAGTAACCGGAGTTTTGTAACAGGTGCAGGCTTTGGGCACCATCAATAATAACGTTGTTGACCCTGCCATCCAGATCAAGTGGTTTGTTGCCATTAGCGCAGGCATTGACAAACATAATGGCCGCATTGGTGTTGGCGATCTTCGATCCGCCATTGCTACAGCCCGCCAATATGAGCGTGCAAGCCAAAAAAGTAAGCAGGGTATTGAATCTCATAAGATCAGTTATTGCTTATTGCGGTAAGAGTAATAATTGACGATCCGCTGCCTGTGGCTGAACCCGTGAGCATAAAAGTATAAATTTTGCCGGCCGACAGTACCTGGCTGTTTATAAGGCCCGCATTTGTGAGTATGGTCTGATCTACCATACCAATCTTAACACTGCCGGCCGCAACTTCGTAAAAAGGGGTAGCCGTCTTATACCCGATATTGGAATCAAGCTTTGTAGTGCCATAGTAACAACTGGTAATAAGGCCATCGGGGCTGAGGTTGACAAAGCGTATCTTGGCCATGCCTGAGGCGGGTGTAGCAAGATCGTCGGTAGTAATGAGAATGCCGGGCGCTGTGATAGAACCCGAGGCAAAAGCAGTATAGTGCGAATTAGCAGCAAAAGTGACCGGTGTACTGGCCAGTATATTGAGCCCGGTAACGAAAAAAGACAAGGTGGACCCTGTAACGGGTAATGTCTGCCGGTAGCCGGAGGACTGCCGGAACTGTATATTAACCGCCCCGCTCACGGCAACATTGTCTATCCTGCCATCGAGACTGATATTGGTAGCCCCTGCCGCGCATCCGTGTACAAACATGACACTGGCCGTAGCGGGTGAAGACGAACTTTTCTTACATGCGGGCAATACCGCAACTATTGCCAGGAGGATAAATGATGTGAGTACCTTTTTCATAAATAATGTCCCTGTTTATATTCGAATATAATAAAACAAAACCGATCTGTGGGTTATAATACAACAACCGTGCCCGTAATCAGCGTTTATCCATGACTTTTCACCGAAAAATAGAATGTTGTACCCTTACCCGGCTCGCTTTCCAGCCAAATATCGCCTCCATTCTGAATAGCAAACTGCTTACAGAGCATGAGGCCTATGCCATGACCGCCCTCATTGTCGGTACCTTTGCTGCTTTTGAGCGAGGTGAACAGGTTTGCCTGCTGCTCCTTAGGTATTCCGATACCAGAATCTGTGACAGCGAAAACAGTAAAGCCGGGCTTCGAAATACTATCGGCAGAAATTTCAACAGAACCATTGTGGCGGGTATACTTAAGCGCGTTTGCGAGCAGATTACGGATGATGAAATCGAAAATAGACGGATCGGAGTATATATAAATATCGGGTGGAGTAGTATCAGTGATGGTAATATTCTTCTCTATGCCTTTCATCTTCTTCAGCTCTATGCTCTCATTGATATAACTCTTAGGCTGCATCTTCTGCTGGCGCAGGCTTATACCCTTCACGAGCGACTGCCCCCAGTAGAGCAGCTTGTCAAAAGTTTCCAATGATGCCTTGGTGTGCTCCTTAAGGCTGTCGAGCATAAATTTCCGCTCTTCTGCTGTAGTATTCTCGGCCTCGTATATGTCTATAATAGCCGGGATACGTGCTATGGGCCCCCTGAGATCATGGCCTATTACAGAGAAAAGCTTATCCTTCATTGAGTTCAATTCTTCCAGTTGCTTCTCGTGGGCAGCCAGCTTTTTATTGAGCCGGGTGCCCCGGCGATAATAGTACAGGATAATGGAAAACATGATAATAAGTACCGCCGCTACCGTAATGATAATATCACGCTGTGTAGCATTGCGCCTGCTCAGCACTTCCAGTTCCCTGATCCGCTGGTTTGTCTCAAAGCGATAAGCGGCATCTATATTTGCTATCTCTTTGGCCTTATTAATACTGAAAATACTGTCGGACAGTTTCTGTCCATGCTTCAACGAATTGAACGCCTCCTTATAATTACCCTGCTGCTCATAAATCTTAGCGAATTCGTTGTATACCCGCATAAGGTACGTTTCACTACCTATTGATTCGGAAATTTTTTTCGCACGCTGCAGGTATTCAAGCGCAAGGGCAGCGTTCGACGTTTCGTATACACGGGCAATATCCAGCAGTATATTTGCCTCCATCTCGGGTATCTTATTGTCTTCAGCTATCCTGAGTGCCTGCTCCAGGTATTTCATTCCCTCCTGTGCGTTTCCGGCATCGAGATGAAATTCGCCGAGATAGATGAGGCATTCGAGGTGCGAGTTGACGAATGCCGGTTTGTCGCTAAGTTCGAGATTATGGGTGAATAGCGCTAAAGCCGTATCATTACGTCCACTCTCGGCATAAAGAATAGCAATAACATTGTACATGTATATTGTAGCATCACTCAGCGGGGCTTTCTTGCTGATCTTTTCGGCTATGGTAAGGTATTTCCGGGCATTGGCTGTATCCATATGCTCCATGTACAGGCTTCCAAGGTTCATATACGTGAGCATCTGCCCGTGGTAGTCGGTAACCGAATCGTACACCTTCAGCGCTGTAACATAATACTTGATAGCCGAATCGTAATTACCTTTTGATGCTTCTATGGTGCCGAGATTATGCAGCATTTCCGCCACATTTTTAAGGTCTTTTATACGCCTGTAAGTAGTTAACGCTTCAAGCCCGCGCTGCTTTGCAAGGTCTTTCCTGCCCTGGTTCTGGTCAATTACCGACAGCTGGGCTATAATGTCAGCCTCGCCTTTTTCAGCGTTCTTTTGCCGTGCATAGGCTATTGCCTGGTCGGCATACCAGCTCTGGGAGTCGGGGTTTACGGCGGCATAGTATAAAATGATCTTACGGTAGGCCGTTATCTTCCCTGTATCAGTAGTTGCATGGTCTAATTTAGTCAGCAGCTCGCTTATCCGCGGCTGGGCAGACAATGCGACTGGTAACAAAAGTAAAAGAAACAGGTTTTGAAGGATCGTTCTTCGAAAAATCACATTACAAATATATGACAAATAGCGTGTTATTCATTATGTAATATCGACAGCCATAACGGGAGTATTCAATTTACCGCCAATATCGTAGATTCGCCGTTCAAAAAACGATTGGCATGAGCGAAATCCGAAATAACTGGAAAAGGGAAGAGATAGCCGAAATATATGAACGTCCGCTACTGGCATTGGTGCTGGACGCTGCCGATGTACACCGGAAATTCCATTCTTTTGGGGAAGTGCAGATCAGCAGCCTGCTGTCCATAAAAACAGGCGGATGCTCTGAGGATTGCAGTTATTGCCCACAGGCGGCGAGGTATCATACAGACGTGAAGGTACAGGCGCTGATGAAAGTAGACGATGTGGTGACCGCAGCAAAAAACGCTAAGGCGGGAGGAGCATCGAGATTCTGCATGGGCGCGGCATGGCGCGAGGTACGTGACAACAGCGACTTTGACCGGGTAGTGGATATGGTAAAAGAGGTGAATAAGCTGGATATGGAAGTCTGCTGTACACTGGGTATGCTGACCGACTACCAGGCCGAACGCCTGGCAGAGGCCGGCCTGTATGCCTACAATCACAACGTAGACACGTCTGAAGAGCATTATAAAGAAGTGATCACCACCCGCACATACGATGACAGGCTGAACACACTGGCCAATGTACGCAACGCTGGCATTACGGTATGCAGCGGCGGTATCATAGGACTGGGAGAAACCGACGCGGACAGAGTAGGTATGCTGCTGACACTTGCCAACCTGCCCAAACACCCCGAATCGGTGCCAATAAACGCACTGGTACCGGTAGCCGGCACTCCGCTGGGTGATAACAACAGGGTACCTTTTGACGAATTAGTGCGTATGGTAGCCACGGCACGTATAGTGATGCCGGAATCGGCCGTGCGATTGTCTGCCGGGCGGCTGGAGATGTCTGTAGCGGAGCAGGCCATGTGCTTTATGGCGGGGGCTAACTCCATATTTGCCGGAGACAAGCTGCTCACCACTCCTAACCCCGCATACAACTCTGATATAGATATGTTCAGGGTACTGGGGTTGAAACCCAAGGAGGCTTTCGCAGACAAAACGCCGAGGCAAAAACAGGCACTACAGCATGAACCGGGTTGAACAACAGCTATCTGATAAGCTGACAGAACGAATTGCCGCAGGAAACCTGAGGCAGTTAACAACCCATCGCGAAAAAGTTGACTTTTATTCTAATGACTACCTGGGGCTGGCTTCTACGGGCCTGCTCGCAGAACTTTGCCATTCGACAAGTGCCGGGACAGCCGGAACAGGATCGACAGGATCACGGTTATTATCAGGCAACAGCGAAACCACCGAGTTGCTGGAGCATACAATAGCCACATTTCATAAGGCCGAAGCAGCATTGCTTTTTAATTCGGGTTATGACGCCAATACAGGCCTGCTTGCCAGTATAGCAGGGCGTAGTACCACTATATTATATGATGAGCTGTGCCATGCCAGCCTGATAGACGGCATAAGACTAAGCCAATGCAGGCACCGCTATAAATTCAGACACAATGACGCTAATGACCTGGAAGCAAAGCTGCGGAAATACAAAGACGAAGGGCCTGTAATAGTGGTGGTGGAGTCTGTGTACTCCATGGATGGCGATATGGCCCCGCTGCATGAAATAACAGCGCTGTGCGGCATACACGACGCGCAGGTGGTAGTAGACGAGGCACATGCCACAGGTGTATTCGGTGCAAGGGGTGAGGGGCTGGTGTGCGCGGAGGGACTGGAGGATAAGGTATTCGCGCGGATACATACTTTCGGAAAAGCGCTGGGCTGCCATGGCGCAGCAGTAGCGGGCAGCGCCATTCTGAAACAATACCTCATCAACTTCGCCAGGCCATTTATTTATACCACAGCCCTGCCGGGCCACTCTGTACATGCTATTTACTGCGCCTACCAGCATTTGTCGGGTCACAACTTCAGTAATAAGCCGCTGCATGAACTGATAGCGTACTTCAGAAAAAAAGTGAATGAAACAGGCAGCAGCGGATGGAAAGACAGCAGCAGCCCCATACAGGCGCTGATAGTGGGTGATAACACAAAATGCAAGCAGATAGCAGCGGGCCTGCAACAGGCGGGACTACAGGTGAACCCAATACTACACCCTACAGTACCAATGGGTATGGAGCGGCTAAGGGTATGCCTGCATACATTCAATAATGCAGGCCAGGTAGACTCATTGCTTTCAAAAATACCCGGGTGATACAGGCCTACGATATGTAGTACATATCAATGTTGCCCTTGTTTTTGGCTTCCACCTTACCGCGGTAAATACATGCATATTTATCTTTTACCAGCTGGTAAGTAGAGTCTGAAATATTGATCTTGCCTTCTTCGCTGTTCTGCTCCATACGCGCTGCAATATTCACGGTATCGCCCCATATATCATAAGAGAATTTACGCACGCCCACAATACCGGCTACCACCTCACCACTGTTGATACCGATGCGTATGCTGAAAGTGCCCTTGCCCATTTCTTTCTTCCGTTTCACCATAAAATCACGGATCTCAATGGCTGCGGCAACAACATCACCGGCATGATTTTCATTTGGTATAGGCAGGCCCGCCACTGCCATATAGGCATCGCCCACTGTTTTTATCTTCTCAATATGGTACTTACCAAGTATGCCATCGAATGCCTTGAAGCAAACATGCAGCTCGCCTACCAGCTCCTGCGGCGACATAGATTCGGCAACAGACGTGAAGCTGACAAAGTCTGTAAAGAGTACGGTCACATTGTAAAAATGCTTGGCATCGGCAAAACCTTTTTCCATGAGCTCTTCCGCAACCTCCTGCGGCAGGATGTTGAGCAGCAACTCTTCAGAGCGCTGCTTTTCCTTGGTGAGCGCTAAGTTTGATTTCTTCTGCATCCGCAGGCTACGGAAAACCAGCACCGTAATGGCCAGCATAGCCAGGAAACCAAAAACGTAGAATATCTGCTCTTTCTTTCGCTGCGCCAGCACCTCATCCTTCATTTTCAGCTCATTTTGCTGCAACGCCAGCTTGCTCTGTTGTAGCTCCAGATTGGCAGCCTGTAAGGCTTTTTCCTGCTCGGCCTGGGTAAGTTTTTTCTCTGTTTCGGCAGAATTGGTTTTTTCTTTTGACAGATCGGTCTGGGTCTGTACCAGCGCCTTGCTCACATTTTCCTTTTCTTTCTCGGCGGCTGTGAGCGTTTTGGTAGTAGCCTCCAGCTGCTGCTGCTGCTGAGACAACTTCTGCGTCTGCTCTTTCAGACGCTGCTCGGCGGCCAGCTGCTCGCGGTGTATAGAGTCTTCACGTTTTTTTGCTTCATATTCTACCTGCCGGCGCTCTATCTCTTTTGCTTTTTTAGGATTAAGTATCGCATGCTTCAGCGCGGTAATTTTTGCGTAGGTACTCATGGCGTCCTTCACCTTGCCCTGCATTTTTTGCGCTGTATATATGTTTTGATAGGCGCTTTTCAGCTGGTCCATGTCGCCTATCTGGTCGCTTATCTCGGCAGACTTCTCTGAATAGTCCATAGACCTTCCGAGATTGACTTTTCTATCAGGTGAAATGTTGCTGAACGGTTTTATACTTTCCTCAGACTGCCTTGCGATATTCAGGTATATGCCACCCAGTTTGCCGTAGGCGTGTGCCATTGCCTTTTTATCACCCTGCCCCTCGGCAGTCCGGGCATTCTTTAACTCGGCCTCCAGCGATTTTGCCAGCGCGGGCATTGATTCACCGGAGCCTTCGTCCTGGGCACGCAACATAGAAGGCAGTATCAGCAGGAGACACAATATGAGCTTTTTCACTTTTATTTTTTTACAGGTTATAATAAATTTCCGGGAGCATCTGTATGCATATCCCCCACCCCTTCAGTGAGCGAAAACAAACCTACAGGCAATCATTGCCGTGCAGCTATCAAACAAATCGCCCTATTTTGAACTAAAGATTATGAATTTTATGCAAACTATCAAATTAGTGTTTATAATATAGTATGAGAAGAAACAGATAAGACATGATTGTTAAGTATTTACGCATTGACCTCCGGGGTTATTGGTATTTTGAAATCACCTTGCCGTGATGGAAGGCACTACAAAACCATAACTTTGGGCGCTTTTGCACATAATATGGAACGAAGGATAGCTATAGCAGGGATACATACAGGTATCGGGAAAACAATAGTGTCAGCAGTAATAGCTGAGGCAACGGGGGCTGATTACTGGAAGCCGGTACAGGCAGGAGCTGATGAAAGAGATACGTTACTGGTACGCAGCCTGCTGACCGATGGCGCCAACAGGGTATATGACGAGACGGTAGTATTGTCGCAGCCTATGTCGCCACATGCGGCGGCGGCCATAGACCGGGTAACTGTAGACCATACAACATTCGCATGGCCGCAGACAGAACGGCCGCTGCTTGTAGAAACAGCCGGGGGCCTGTTATCGCCTATGTCGGGCAATGCAACTATGGCCGACTTCATCAGTTATTACCAACTACCGGTGGTACTTGTATCGCTCAATTACCTCGGCAGCATCAATCATACTTTACTAACGATAGAAACGCTAAAAAGCCGCGGTATAAAGCTGATAGGACTTATTATGAACGGGCTGGAAAACGAAGCATCGGAAACGTTCATACAGCAGTATACATCTGTACCGGTAATAGCGAGGATACCTTTTATCAATGATATCAGTAACACCTCCGTTAAACGGTGCGCATATCCATTGAAACCGCTATTACTGCCCATTTTTAACGACTGATACCGGTGAATAGCCGGGTATATTTAAAACAAAATATCTTATGCCTTCAATAAAAGAACGTGACCGTGATGTGATATGGCATCCGTATACACCAATGAAGGTGTGGCCTGAGGCTATAGCCATAGTAAAGGGGGCAGGCGCATACCTTGAGGATGAAGATGGCAACCGCTACCTGGATATGATCGCATCGTGGTGGGTAAACCTTCATGGCCACGCCCACCCTTATATAGCGCAAAAGGTAAGCGAACAACTGGCTACACTGGAACATTGCCTTTTTGCCGGCTTTACCCATGAGCCTGCTGTGCGCCTGGCCGAAAGGCTGCTGGCACTGCTGCCCGGCGATATGCAGAAAATATTTTATTCCGACAATGGGTCTACCGCGGTAGAGGTGGCTATAAAAATGGCCCTGCAATACTGGCTGAACAAAAATGTAAAAAAGACCCGGCTCATAGCTATGCAGGATGCGTATCATGGCGATACATTCGGGGCCATGTCTGTAAGCGGCAGGAGCGTCTTTACAGAGGCGTTCACTAATTTTCTTTTTGACGTGGCGTTCATACCCTTCCCTTCAGGCGATGGCACAGACACATTACACGCACTGGAAGAAGAACTGCAAAAAGGAGACGTAGCGGCATTTATTACAGAGCCGCTGATACAAGGATCGGCGGGCATGCATATGTACCCCGCTGAGATACTGGAGGCATGCTTCGGGCTATGCAGCAAATACGATACACTGATCATAGCAGATGAAGTAATGACAGGCTTTGGGCGCACCGGCAAGTTATTTGCTTGTGACCATATAGCTACCGGGCCTGATATCATATGCCTTTCCAAGGGACTAACAGGGGGCACAATGCCTATGGGCGTAACCGCTACCACGCAGCAGGTGTTTGACGCATTTTACGACGACGACCGGATGAAAATGCTGTATCACGGGCATTCGTTTACCGCCAACCCCACCACCTGCGCGGCCTCACTGGCCAGCCTGGACCTGCTGCAAACGGAGGAATGTATGGCTTCCATAGCGCGTATAGCCGCAGCGCACAGTAAATTTATGACCAGCATAAAGGGCCATGGCCGGGTGACGGACATAAGGCAAACCGGCACTATATTAGCCATAGAAATAGCTACGGGCGCCACATCCTACCATCAGTCTATAAGGGATGTAGCCTACCGTTTTTTCCTGGACAAAAAGATAATCATGCGGCCACTGGGCAATGTTATCTACCTGCTGCCACCGTATTGTGTTACTGATAATGAATTGAATTATGCATATGATTGCATAACGGAATTTTTGAATACCGTGGTATAAAAAGTGTATCAGGGATTAAAACAATAAATTTGCACCCGAATGAAACAGGAAGAGCAATTAGCAATTATAACGGAACGGATAGTACAGTCTGATGAAATGCATTCTAAATGGCTGAACAGCCTCTCTATGATGGAGAATACGGGCGCACGGAAAATATCCAGGTATGAAGACCCTATTTATACTAATATCATAGTACTTAAGCATGCCGCGGAAGAAGCCCGCCACGCTTATTATCTGAAAAAACAGATAGAGAAACTAAAAGCAGACGCATGCCCTGATTATTCATACGCTTACCTGCTGGCGCCGGTAGAGAGCTATCATTATTTGCGGATGCTGGATGTGGAAGCCTGCCGCTACCTGAAGAATAAAATGGGGCTGGAAGGACGGGCGCTGAAACATGGCGCGTACCTGCTGGTAACCTACTCTATAGAAGTGCGCGCCGATATGCTTTACGGCATATACCAGGACACACTGTCGCGGCACGGATCTAAAGTAAATGTGAAATCTATCATAGCTGAGGAAGAAGGCCACCTGGAGGAGATGCAACGTATGCTGGAAGTCTTTCATCCGGATTGGGAGGCACTGGCGGCCGATGTATGCGGGATAGAGCACCGACTCTTTGAACAATGGATAACCGCCATTGCCAATAACTGACCGGGCATCATTTTCCCTGCAACCTGTTTATACCGGCTTTTGCCTGCTGATCTATTGAGTTCTGGAAATCATGCCCCGGCATATCCAGGCACTCGTTGTAGCTGTTTACTGCCATGGCCGTATTGCCCGTAAGCTCATATACCCGGCCCATCTGCAGCGCCGCGCGGGCAGCAAACTGTTCGTGCCTGTTTTTACCGGTATATATGGCCGAACGGTAGCAAGCCAGCGCATGCTCATAGTTTCCGGATTCCTCGTGTACCCTTCCCAGCCTGAAATAGTATTCCGCTTTGTCGGCAACGTTAGTAAGCCCTATTGTATCAATGCTGCCCAGCAGGTTCTGCGCCCGGCCATAGTAGCCGCCGTCTATAAGCAGCCGGGCCCGCAGCAGGTCTTTGAGCGGCCAGGTTTTGTCTTCTGCAAATTTCCGCGCCTGCTTGTCGGCATCTATCCTCGCAGTGCCCACGGTAAGTATCTGCTGCCTGCAATATGCGGCCTGCGGCATATTGCCGGCAATATACCATGCCAGGGCCATCTTCTGCCAGCAATCTTTTATGTAGAGGTCGCTCTTATTCTTTTCGAGATACTGGTTGAAGAAATAAACACAGGCCGTATCTGTCTTACTGAGCAGGGCAACGCCCATCTGGTAGTCAAATACCGGGTAAGAATTATAGCCGGGATCTTTCATGGCAGCCTTCAAAGTTTCGATAGCCGCGTCTGAGCGGCGACAGTCCAGGGCAAGGTTAGCCTTTACAAATGTGCGGAGCAGATTATTAGTTGCAGAAAATTCGGGGGCGGAGAGCATTGCCCACACCTCTTTTTGTTCCTGTAAGAGATAGAACCGGGTGTACATATAGTACAATACCGTCTCTGAATACATAGGCTGCCCGGGTGAGTGGTCGGCTACAAACGCGGCAAGCTTTCCGGTGCCTTTCCGCACATTGCCTTTCATACCAAAAATGGATGCAAGCCATTTATAGCTGCCCGGCAGCGATCCTACCACGGCCTCTTCCAGGCCGGCAAAAGAATCGTTGTAGCCAAAATCGGGAAAAAGCTGCCTGTTATCGCGCAGCAGGCTGAAGGACTTATGAAACAACCTGGCTGTACTGTACTGCTGCCCAAAGCGCATATTGACGATAGCCCAGTGAAGGTATACCCCTGCCTTGCAGAGCCGCAGCCATGGTGAGGCCTCACTGCCCTTGTCCAGCAGGGCTATGCGCTCATCGAGGTGGTCTTTACGCTGGTCATAATCAGCCTTGTCGCAATTGAGCAGCAGCAATATGCAATCTTCATAATCGGCGATATATACCGCCATAAGGTTGTAAGGGTTGGCCTTTATTTCCCTGATGATATCGGCACGGGCTTCGTGTATATGCAGGGACAGATAGTTTTCGTAAGCTTTGCTGCAATTGGGTGTGAACTCGAATGAATAGGAAGCCGCCCTTACATAACTCCCAGAGCATAAAAACGCAATGAGCCATAAAAACAGTAGCCGCCCCATGACGCAAAGGTAAGCGGAGCGATGAATGCAAGGCCACCGGTAAACAAACAATATTATCGGCAAAAAACAGTTAATATTGTTTGTGGCGGCAATGCCGTATTTGCTGCAATTGTGGCTAAAACCTATCTTTGACAAATATTTGAACTATTAAATAAATTTCACATGAGACGGAATAATTATTTCCTGGTTAGTGCACTTCTTGTTATTAGTATCATTGGGGCCGGGATATATGCGTCATGTACCAAAGACGCCTGCAAGGGCGTGACCTGTATCAATAAAGGGATCTGCTCCGGCGGCGCCTGTGTATGCGATTCAGGCATAGGTGGTGTAAACTGCGAGATCATTTACAGGAAATCTTATGCAAACGTGTATAAAGGATCCGGAACCAGCGACAGCGGCGCGTTATATATAGATAACACAATGACCTTTACCGAAAGCAGCGATTCAGACTATACGCAAATGCAGGTGGCCTGGAACAATTTTGGCCCCCATATTATCACAATGCCTGTTACACTGAATAATTTTTCATCATCAGGTGCGTCACTGACAGTAACTTCCACTAAGATCGATACATTTACGTATACCGGTACCGGTACTGTAAACAATAACTCCGCATCGCTGAACCTGACCGAGAGCCACCCCAACAGTGCGCCGGTAGCTATTATGCTGCACAGTTTCACCAGGCAGTAACGCCGATGCGAGCCTATAAGATTGTTAAATAAGATGGCATGGTTTTTATGTATTTGCAGTAATAGGAGTTATAACTTATCTTTGAAAAAATATTTGGTCATTTACAAAAAAAGAATCTATGAAATCAATTAAGTACGTAGCGCTGAGCGCATTATTATCGGTTAGCGCATTTTGCGCAGTATTGTATACTTCTTGCTCTAAAGACAAGTGTAAAGACGTAACTTGTCAGAACGGGGGAACATGTAACGACGGTACTTGTACCTGTACTACAGGCTATGAAGGAACAAATTGTGAAACTTTATCACGTGCAAAGTTTATAAAGAGCTGGAGCGCAGCAGACGTAATAGGTTCTACGCCATTATCATATACAGCTAATATTGCTGCAGGAATAGGCACAGATGTTACCCAAGTAATCGTTGGAAACTCTTTTTCCGATAATTTCTTTGTGATAGGACCTATTACTGCTAATGTTACTAATGCTACAATAACTATTCCTGTTCAAAATCCTGATGGTAATAAATATTCAGTATCCGGCACAGGTACTCTTGCAAATGGTAAGATCACCTGGAGTTATACTATTAAGGATGATTCAACATCTACTACTCAGGTATACTCAGGAGTATGGCAATAATATAATTACGTTCAGGATTATTGATCCATAAAAACAGAAAAAGTCCCAAATGGGACTTTTTCTGTTTTTATACTAAATATGCGTTTTACTTTCTTCTGTTGAACTTATCGTCCTGAGCTTTTTGCTGATCCTGGGTCATTTGTGGTTTTTCTTTATTGCCACCTGGTGTTCTGCTATCAAATTTATTGTCCTGAGCTGTTTTAACCGGAGCTGGTGCCGTAGGAGCCGGTGTAGCTGCCGGTGGCTTAGTTTTGCCTCCGCCTTTGTGTGTGGGCGTTTTTTCAGCTGCTTTTGTAGCTGCTTCTATAGAATCGGCTTTTGCTTTTGCAAGCGCGTTGATAGTGGAATCATTCTTTGCCTTATTTATTTGTTCCTGCATCGCTGCATTAGCGTTGGCAATAGAATCCATTTGCCTTTTCTGGTCGTTTTCTTTGCTGGCATCATTACCACCACAGGAAGCAAGTATCAGCGCGCTGCCTGCCAGTATCAGGAATTGTTTTTTCATCGTTGTTTTTTTTAGTTGCTGCAAAAATATTGCTATTATTTTAGAACTAAGAATGATTCGGCTAAAAAATATGTTACTAAATCATTTTTTATTTAATTTTTAACTATTCAAGAACGCATTATTAAGATGGGTCACCGAACTTTGGTAATCAAATACTTATGGAAGAACTGGAAGACCCAACCGAACGGCTGAAAGAGACCCTGGAAGCCGCAGAAGAACAAAGAGAAAAGTGGACATTGTGGGTAGCATTGTCTACAGCCATCATAGCAGTTTTTGCCGCAATAGCGGGCATGCTGGGCAATCACCACGCCAACGAGGGGGTGCTGGAACAGATAAGGGCATCCGATAAATGGGCTTACTACCAGTCTAAAGGTATAAAGTCTGCTGTGGCATCATCAACTTCACAACTGCTGACCGCTATGGGCAAACCTTTGCCACCTGATAATACTCAAAAACTGGCTTTGTATGAAAAAGAGAAGACAGACATAAAACAAGAAGCGGAGGCTGCCGAAAAAAATTCTGAGGCCCATATGCGCGTACATGTCGTTTTCTCGAGGGCAGTTACCATCTTCCAGGTGGCCATAGCCATCAGCGCCATAGCTATACTTACCCGTAAAAAAATGCTTTGGTACCTGAGTGTGCTGCTGGCTGCAGCGGGCACGGTGTTTTTTGTACTGGGATTTGTAACTGCTTAACCGCTTATTTTATCGTAGCTATACATTTCAGTTCTATTGCTATAGCTGTAGGCAATGAATCTATACCCACGGTAGTGCGGCAGGGCTGGTTATCCTTAAAATACTCGGCATATACTTTATTGTACGCCTGGAAATCGCGCTTCATATTTACGAGAAATACCGTTACGTCTACAAGCTGGTCCCAACTACTGCCGCTTTCTTCGAGAATGGTACGCACATTATCAAAAACACTTTTGCACTGCTGCTCAAAGTCGAACTCGATGTAATTACCGTGCTTATCGGTCTTCAGTCCCGGTATCTCATCTGTACCTGCCTTGCGCGGCCCCACGCCTGACAGGAACAACAGGTTGCCCACACGCTTTGCGTGAGGATATAAGCCAACAGGCCTGGGTGCTTTATCGGTAGAGAATTGCTGGGACATAGCTTAAGTTAAAAGTGAAAACCCAAAAGTACACTAAAGTTAAAAAAACATTACTTCATATAGAGATACGCGCATAACTGCACCAGTACACCAATAATATAGCCCAGCCAGATATCGCCGCGCTGGTGGGCGCCCAATATCATTCGCGCGGTACCTATAAGGCCGGCAAGCGCCAGCGACACAAACAACGGCACGGCCATATTAACAGGGCTGAGGATCATAAGTACAATAATAATACCTACCATAGACCCTGCAACAGCCGTGTGCATGCTTATTTTAGTAAAAATATTGGCAAGGAATACGAGGATAATGCCCCAGAAATTACCAAGCAGCAACACTTTAAGCACCAGCGGTGGCCCGGAGGGAATAGTATTGAATACGTGGCTGAGCCAGAAGTAAAAGATCATGGTGGCCATGAGCGGTATGGTACGCTCACGGGCTGTTTCCATTTTGAAGCTGCTGATGAACCCAAGCGGCTTCATGAGTGCGGTGCTGAACAACGGGAAGAAAACCCCTGTAACAGCAATGCTTATGAACCACAGGCCAAGCTGCTTATCAGGTATACCCATGAAGCTGGCCGGGGATAGCTTGTATAACGCATACGACATGTAGACCGGGAAAAACACAGGATGAAATATGTAGGACAATACCTCAGCTACTACGCGCAGTGCCCTGGGCTGGGGGTTTGTTTTTTCTTCGGTAATTGTTTTGATCTGATCCACCACCATACTGACTTTTAGTTTGTATTCAATAATGTTATTCTAATACAGGCGACAACCACCTGCTCATTTCCTCTATGCTCATTCCTTTACGCGCCGCATAGTCCTGCAACTGGTCATCAAGTATACGCCCGATGCCGAAGTAGTGACTCTGTGGATGGCTGAAGTACCAGCCGCATACCGCGGCGCCGGGGTACATGGCCAGCGACTCGGTAAGTTGGATACCGGTATTTTCCGTTGCGTTCAGCAGATCGAAAAGCTTGTATTTCTCGGTATGATCGGGGCAGGCCGGATAGCCCGGAGCCGGACGTATACCCTGGTATTTTTCCTTTACCAGGTCTTCTATTGCTATCTGCTCATCGGCGGCATAGCCCCAGAATTCTGTTCTTACCCGCTTGTGCAGTACTTCAGCAAATGCCTCGGCCAGCCTGTCTGCCAGGGCTTGCAGCATGATCTTGTTATAATCGTCATGGTCTGCCACAAACCTTTGCAGGTGTGGTTCTATACCGTGTATGCCTACAGCAAAAGCACCCATATAATCAGGCACATGCCTGCCATCCGCACCAGGTACGGAACATGGCTTAATAAAATCAGCCAATGAAAAATCAGGCTGACCTTCAGCTTTCTTCACCTGCTGGCGCAGCATTTCCAAAGTGGCTATGGTTTTGCCGTTGCCGTCTTTCAGCTTTATAGTATCGGGGTACTTCTTATGTGCCTCCCACAGGCCTATGGCCCCCTTTGCCGTAAGCCATCGCTCACCTATTATTTTATCCAGCAACGCGTTGGCATCGTTGTGCAATTTTGTGGCCTCGGCACCTACATGTTCATCACTCAGAATGTCGGGGTATTTACCTTTCATTTCCCATGCTATGAAAAAAGGCCCCCAATCTATGTACTGCCTTATTTCCGCAAGGTCATAATCAGCAAAGACCTTAACGCCGGGCTGCGCCGGTACCGGCGGCACATAGCCTGTCCAGTCTATTGCAGTGGCATTCGCCTGCGCTGCGGCAAAAGATATGTATTGCTTCGACGTTTTCTTATTGGCAAAATCGTCGCGCAGTTTGCTGTACTCCGCGTTGATATTGAGCAGGAAATCCTGCTTCTGCTCTTTATTCAGCAGGTTACCGGCTACGGTCACGCTACGGCTGGCATCCAGCACATGCACTATGCCTTCGTCATACTGCGGCGCTATCTTCACAGCCGTATGCATGCGGCTGGTAGTGGCCCCGCCTATCAGCAGCGGTTGCTTCATTCCTCTGCGTTTCATCTCTTTGGCCACATGCACCATTTCGTCCAGCGATGGGGTAATGAGCCCGCTGAGGCCAATGATATCCACGCCCTCTTTTTCTGCGGTGTCCAGTATTTTATCGGCATGCACCATTACGCCCAGGTCTATGACATCGTAGCCATTGCAGCCCAGTACCACACCTACAATATTTTTACCAATATCGTGCACATCCCCTTTTACGGTAGCCATCAGAATTTTAGCGGCACCGGCTATCTCTTCGTTTACCGTACCCGCTTTGATATGTGCCAGGCGGCGTTCTTCCTTTTCCGCTTCAATGAAGGGGAACAGGTAAGCCACACTTTTTTTCATTACCCGCGCGCTCTTTACCACCTGCGGCAGAAACATTTTACCGCTGCCAAAAAGGTCACCTACCACATTCATGCCATCCATCAGCGGGCCTTCTATCACATCCAGCGGCTTTGGATATTTGCTGCGCGCCTCTTCAGTATCGGCATCTATAAAGTCTGTTATCCCGTTTACCAGCGCGTGCTTCAGCCGCTCTTCCACCGCGGCGGCGCGCCATGCGTCATCTTTTTTCTCTTCCTTACCTTTTGCCTTAACGGTATCCGCAAAAGCCACCAATCGCTCTGTGGCATCAGGATGGCGGTTAAGTATCACATCTTCGCAAAGCTCCCGCAGTTTTGGTTCTATCTCGTCATACACCACCAGCGCGCCGGCATTTACAATACCCATATCCATACCCGCCTTTATAGCGTGGTACAGGAATACGCTGTGCATGGCCTCGCGCACCACATCGTTGCCCCTGAACGAGAAAGAGATATTGCTCACCCCGCCACTTACCTTGGTAAGCGGCATTTTCTGTTTTATAATGCGGGTGGCCTCAATAAAATCCACGCCATAATTATTATGCTCTTCTATACCGGTAGCGATAGCAAAGATGTTAGGGTCAAAGATGATGTCCTCCGGGTGGAAGCCCACCTGCTCTGTGAGTATCCGGTAAGCCCTGGAGCATATATCCACTCGTTTTTGCAGGGTGTCGGCCTGGCCGTTCTCGTCAAATGCCATAACTATGACGGAAGCGCCATAGCTGCGGCATATCTCGGCCTGCTCTATGAACTTCTCTTCACCTTCTTTCATAGAGATGGAATTCACGATGCACTTACCCTGTATACATTTCAGCCCGGCCTCTATTATGGGGAACTTAGATGAATCGAGCATTATGGGTATCCTGGCTATATCTGGCTCTGCCTGTAGCAGGTTCACAAATGTGGTCATTGCCTGCACCCCGTCCAGCAGGGCGTCATCCATGTTTATGTCCAGTATCTGGGCGCCGCTTTCTACCTGCTGGCGTGCCACAGACAATGCCTCCTCATACTTATGCTCCCTGATCAGCCGGGCAAATTTTTTAGATCCGGTCACATTTGTCCGTTCACCAACGTTTACAAAATTTGTTTCCGGTCGCACCACCAGTGGTTCCAGTCCGCTAAGTCTTAGTAAAGGTCTTATTTCAGGCATTAACCGTATTTAGAAAAACGCTGCAAAGGTACGGGTTTGGCGCTTATTGGAGGAAAAGATGGGAGGCTAAATAACCGGGCCTGGGGCAGACACATAAAAAAACGCCCGCAAGGGGCGTTTTACATAAGCTTTTATCTTTCTCCTAATTAGTTGTAGTTAACAGTTACCGGTACGCCTGTAGAGTTGGTATAGGTACCTGATGCCTGTGCCGCAGATACGTTGAGGGTAGCGCCTACTGTCAGCGTCTGTGTACCGCCCGAGCTAAGGGTACCTGTAGCTGATGGGCTGCTGGTAAAGCTGTTAACGGTCATGTTGTGTGAAGAACCGTCTGTGATGGTACAAGTAGAAGGCAGGGTGATGGCGTAAGTGTAGCTGGCCTGGCCGCTAACGGTAAATGAAGCCGCTGAAACAGTACCTGTAGTAGCAGGAAGCGTAACACCGCCAGAACCGCCTGTGGTACGTGTACCGGCAGGTGCCAGGATAGCAGTACCTGATACAGTAGCTGATACGGCTACATTACCAAAGTTCAGATCTACTGTCTTAACGATAGTGATGGGGGTGATGATGTTGGCAGAGGCAGAAGCGGTAGCGGTAGCCTGTGCGAAAGAGTTGTTAGTGATAACGATTGCTGCTGCTGCGATTACGAGTGATTTTACGATGTTGTTCATTTTAGTTCGTTTTAATTTGTTTGAGTTATGTTTTTAGTTTTTGTTTGATTGCTTTGCCCGCCGTAGCATTAGCGTAGGAGGGTTGCAAGGAGTATTACCAACGGCGTGCCAAAGTTGTAATTAACTGATAATCAATTACTTGATTTTTGGCACGGCAATAAATTTGTCCATCTAATGGAGGGTTTTTCCAGAAAATGGAAAGGGAAACAAAAAATACCTGTTTTATGGTATAGCCTTGGCAGGTAGTATTTGTATTTTTACGGTGTATGAAAAATATCCTGGTTGTTATAAGCTTGTTTTGCAGCACAATGGCGCAGGCGCAGCAAAAATTATTCTGGTACATAGACCATGGTAAAATGGGCTATAAAGATGCAAAAGGTAATACCGTGATAAAACCGGCATTCGTGTTGGCCGGGAATTTCTCGGAAGGCCTGGCCATGGCAGGAATAGGCGTAAATATTCCGAATGCCTTATATGGCTTCATTAATGACAAAGGAATATGGGTGATAAAACCTGCTTTCAATGCGGCAGGTGATTTCAGCGATGGCCTTGCGAGAGTGAGCCGGCAAGGCAGATGGGGCTATATAGATAAGACCGGCAAAATGGTAATACCGGCGCAGTTCTATATGTGCTACGAGTTTGAGAAAGGCTATGCCCAGGCCAGCAAAGGCGGTAAATGGGGTATAATAGACAAAAAAGGCGCTTTTGTAGTGGCGCCGGACAATTATGATGTGACCAACGTATGCAACGGGGTACTGGGGATAAGTAAAACAGTATCATCGGGCTGGGAACTTGCAGACCTGAAAGGAAATAAGGTATCCAAAAACAAATGGAGCAAACTAAAAGATTTTAACGATGGTATGGCCCCGGCGCGCGATGATAAGGATATGTATGGCTTCATATCACTGAAAGGCGATTGGCTCATAAAACCAAAATACACCAATGCCGAACCATTTTCGGAGGGCCTGGCAGCGGTGGAAATCGACTATGCCAACTGGGGTTTTATAGACAAAACAGGTAAGCTGGTGATACCGGCAATGTACAGCAGCTCGGCCCGCTTCCGGAACGGGGTGGCCATGATAGAAAAGGACAATGAGTATATGTATATCGACAAGAAAGGGAAAGTGATACTGCGGTTTAATAAATGATGCAGGCACTACTTGCCAATCACTTTTTATCACCATCATTTTTCTGTTTGCCAGCGGCGCTCTCTACATAATTATTGACTTCCTTTCTTTTAAACGCGGTAATCACTGTCATAAAGGCTTTGAAAGCCTCTTTATGGGACGTGTATTCTTTATAACCACCAGACAATGCAAAAAAATCATCTCCTTCGTTCCTCATCGCCTCGGCTATTTTCCGGTAATGACTCCACTTCCCCTGATAGTCGAGTAGCCGGTTCAGAGCAGATAATATCCCTATCATCAGCCCGAAAACACTGATAACCGTTATACCCGTATCGCACAGTTCAGCGTTGAGCCGGGACTTTTCAATAACCGGAATAAAAAGACTGAGAACGATCACCAGAACCTGCGCGACATTGTTTCTAAACCAGCCAATACCTGCTTTAGAATCAGCCATAAGAAAAAAGTCAAGCCATGAATATTCAAGGATACTTTTCTCGGCAGCATCAATATTTAAACCATTAATAATATTTAGATAGTGTGTTTTTAAATCTTTAGCGTAGCTCATGGGGCAGTAATTGTTATCAATGTAAAGAGATATTAGTACAAGAATAAAGTTCACGTTTGTAATAACAAAATAATAACGTTATTTTGTTTTCGACTATTTTAATTGCCTCTACTATATACACCCGGGGCCTGGGGCAGTGATTGCGTGATCTCGTATTTTATATAATGACGGAACAACAAAAGGTATTTCTTGCAAAGAGCGAAATAAAGGCTCACGACCTGGAGCATAAACGGAAGCTTTCGTTCAACATACAGAAGTATAATGACAGCGTGTTGAAAGGCAAGCAGCAGTTCTCACGGCTGGAACTGGCACGCCAAAAGGCAAAGAATGTGAAGTGGAAGACCATAGAGCGCCTGGACAAATACCTGGAACAGTTTGAAAAAAATTTTACAGCCAATGGCGGCAAGCTGATCTGGGCGGAAAATGCCGAAGAAGCTCAGCAGGCCATATTGCAGATATGCCGCGAAAAGAATGCCCGCCAGGTTGTAAAGGCAAAGTCGATGGTGACGGAAGAGATACACCTGAACGATTTTCTGAAAAACAACGGTATAGAATCTGTAGAAACAGACCTGGGGGAATATATACAACAGCTGGATGGTGAACCACCATACCATATTGTAACACCGGCCATGCACAAGAGCAAGGAAGATGTGGCTAAAGTGTTTCATGAAAAGCTGGGCACAGACGCCAACCTCACACCCCCGGAAATAACAAAGATCGCGCGGCGAAACCTGAGGGAGAAATACATCACAGCCGAGATAGGCGTAACAGGCGGCAACTTTTTACTGGCAGACGTGGGTGGCGTATGCGTTACAGAAAATGAAGGCAATGCCCGGCTTACCGCCTCTTTCCCCCCAACACAGATAGCAATAGTAGGTATAGAAAAACTGCTGCCGTCCATAAACGACCTGCAACTGTTCTGGCCGCTGCTGGCTACCTATGGTACAGGGCAGAACCTGACCGTTTATAATACTGTATTTTGCGGTCCCCGAAAAGAAAATGAGACCGATGGCCCTGAAGAAATGTATGTAATACTGCTGGATAACGGCAGGACCAACCTGCTGCGCAAGGAGGTACGTGAGAGTATGTACTGCATACGCTGCGGCTCGTGCCTCAATGCGTGCCCGGTATACAAAAACATTGGTGGCCACGCGTATGGCGCCACCTACAGCGGCCCTATAGGATCTGTGATAACGCCACACCTGAACGGCATGGAGGAATACAAGCACATGAGCTACGCATCCAGCCTGTGCGGCAACTGTACCGAAGTATGCCCACTGAAGATAAACATACACGAGATGCTGCTGGAGAACCGCACAATAGCTACCGCCGCCCGGCTGAACGGCAACGTGGAAAATATATCGTGGTCGCTATGGCAGCGGGCCATGCTCAGCCGCAGGATCATGAATATGGCGGGCCCGGGAATTAAGAGTAACCTGGTGAATAAGTTATTTAAAAACAATTGGGTGCAGCACCGTGGGCAGCTGCACTTCGCCGACAGATCTTTCAATAAAATGTGGAAAGAACGGAATAGGAAATGACCTTCATGGTATGGAAACCATAGTTGTATATAGCGCTGGCAGTAGTAACCGTCTTGCATACGTTCTGGACTGGTTATTTAAAGAGCGGTTACAACTAAATTACACGCTGGTACACAATGAACATGAGCTGGGCAGCCATCCGTTTTTTATTGCTTATGGCAAAGCGTTGCCGGGGGGCATTTCTATACCGGACAACGGCATGCTGTATGACAAGGGCAAGGAAGAGTATGACATAAACAAAGGCGAATGGGATGGCATACCGGTTATCTTCTCCGCGTCAAAAAACAATTACACACTTCCCTTTGACCTTTTCTCAGCGCTGTTCTTTTTGTTGTCGCGCTACGAAGAATATTATCCTTATACACCCGACAAACACGGCCGCTTCCCGGCCACTCAAAGCATATTGTATAAAAACGGCTGGCTGCAACGGCCGCTGGCAGACGAGTGGGTGCGGGCCTTCAGAAAACTGATGCAGGCGGAATCCGGCCACGCCATTCCGGCCCTGCCTTTTGTGTTCAGGCCCACCTACGATATAGACATGGCCTACTCTCACCTGCATAAGGGTGTGGGGCGCATAGTGGGGGCTTATATGCGCGCCCTGATAAAAGGAGATGTAAGACAGATAAGTGAGCGCACGCAGGTGCTAAAAAACAAACAAAAAGACCCTTACGATTCATTCAGGTGGCTGCGGCAACTGCACCGGGAGTATGATGTAAAGCCCCTCTACTTTGTACTGGCAGCCCATAAGACCACCGCTTTTGATAAAAATATACATCCACAGCACCCTGCCATGATACGGGTGATCAAGAACCTGGCAAAGGATGGGGCAATAGGCAGCCACCCATCCTATTTTTCTGACCAGGGCGATACGATAAACAAAGAAATAAAGACACTGGAGCATATATCCGGGCACAAAGTGCATATTTCGCGGCAGCATTATATCCGGTTCAGGATGCCGGACACCTGCCGTATGCTGCTGCGGGAGCATATAACCGACGACTACAGTATAGGCTATGGCGCACACCTGGGCTTCAGGGCAGGTACCGGCAACTCATTCTTATGGTATGACCTGGAGCAGGAAACAGTGAGCGCGCTGCGGCTGCACCCCTTCTGCTTTATGGATACCACCGCGCACTACGAGCTGAAGCTTTCTGCTTCAGAAGCCTTCGAACAACTGGGCATGATGAGCAGGATACTGGAACAAACCGGTAGTACACTGGTGACCATATTCCACAACTTCTCGCTGGGCACCAGCAGTGAATGGAAAGGATGGAAGCAGGCCTATGAACATTTCATGCAGGAAAAATTAGCAATACCCACGCATGCCGGAACATAAACAGACAAAATGAAGATAAGAGCTATAATAACCGGCGCTACCGGTATGGTGGGCGAAGGCGTATTGCATGAATGCCTGCTGCATGATGACGTAGAGCAGGTGCTGGTCATCAACAGGAGGCCATGTGGCGTAGTACACCCCAAGCTAAAAGAAATAATACACAGTAACTTCTTCGATGTCAGCCCCATCAGGTCAGAACTGCACGGATATAACGCCTGCTTCTTTTGCCTTGGGGTAAGCTCCATTGGCCTGAACGAAGAAGCTTACCACCACCTCACCTATGACCTTACGGTACAGGTAGCGGAGGTGCTTGCCGCGCAAAACAGCGATATGGTATTTTGCTACGTATCGGGTTCGGGCACAGACAGTACGGAAGCCGGCAAAATAATGTGGGCAAGGGTAAAGGGCAAGACCGAGAACAAGCTGATGCAACTGCCTTTCCGAAAAGCATACATGTTCCGCCCGGGGCTTATGAAACCTACTGAAGGTATGAAAAACACGCTCAAGGCATATAAAATACTGGGGTGGATGTACCCTTTCCTGCATATGCTGTTTCCCAATGCCTCCTGCAAGCTCAGCGAAGTAGGCACTGCTATGATACATACGGTAACAAAGGGGTATGACAAACAAGTACTGGAGGTAAAGGACATTGTGGCTTTGGCAAAGAAATAATACGCCGGCTATCCTGGCCTACTTCCTTATATAAACCCTTGTACCCACACCCACAAAAGGATAAAGGTCATCAATGTCTTTATTTTTCAGCGCTATGCATCCGTCTGTCCAGCCAACGCCTTTCTCTATCATATCATCACCACCCTTCCATATGCCGTGGATACCCACATCACCGCCTATCTGCGCGTTGCCGGGTATAACGCCCAGTTCTTTCAGCCTGAAGAACCGGGCGAAAGATGAATCATTGGGATAATTGAGCAGCATGAATTTGTCATACTTGGAATTGGGATTCTTGCTTTTTATCGTAAACCAGCCTTCAGGGGTACACCTGTCGCCGGCCATCTTTTTATCATCAAGTGGCCTGGGCCCGAAAACCGCCTTATAGGCGCGTATCATTTTATGCCTGTAGTAGACCTCGGCAGTATGATCCGATTTGTCTATGAGTATGAGCACAGAGTCTTTGTCCATAGTATCAGGGCTGATGGGCACATGCACGTTCAGTATATTCTTAATGATCTGTGTTTCCCTTATATGCTTGTTGCCCTGGTCGTACTGAATGGTACGTATGGTATTGCCGTCTTTGTCTATATGCTCATCCACTAATTTGTAGTTGGTAGGTTTGGGCTCAGACGGTGGTTCTGGTTTGGCCTGGGCATATGAGACATGCGGCAAAAGCAAGAAAAGGACGAAAGACAATAATAGCCTCAGGCAGCGATCTGTAACAAACGGTATGCAGTCTCTCATTCCCATATCCAGGTGGCTACGAAGCTATATAAAAATGACAACAATTACCTTGTCAGCTCCTTGTATTCCTTGTAGGATATCATCTTGTAATCGCGGGGTATCCTGAACATGGAGTTCTCTACAGGCGATGGATCCAGCTTGTCCATATCGAATTGCATAGTGATGCCGCGCTCATCGGTATATGAGAACTGCAGCGGTAAAAAATCTGCCGCCGGAAAACGATCGAATGTCATAGGCACAACCGGATAATACTCGCGGGTAAACAAGATAGGTGTCCCGGTTCCGTCCTTGTATTTTACATCGCCCTTTACCGCATTGAAACCAGCTACTTTCTGATCTGTAGCCGTTTCATTGGTAATGGTAAACCCATCGTATGCCTGCATCCTTTTATGAATGTCTTCCATGTTGAGTTCCACGGCATAATGCAAACCGGCTGCGGCCTGCAACGAGTATATGGTATTGTTATCGGTATTCACCAGCAGCACATCTCTGAACCCATTCTCAATGGTCAGTTCTTTCCTCACCTGGTTGCCCTTGAATACGAATGTGTAGGTGCCATTATATACATTATGATCCTTCGATTCTAACCTGACCTTATAGCTGAGTACACCTTCCGCAAAAGGCTTTTGAGCGCCGGCGTAAAATGAGATGAATGAAAAAATTAGTGCAAAAAATAATGATTTGTAGTTCATTAAGGGGCAAATTTCCGCAATTATGGGCAAAATTTCAGTCCGTGGCCTGTAATTTATTATTTCTTTATCATTTCACGAAGGCCTAAATTCGTACTTTGCTTACCATTAAACGGTCAGTGGGTCAAATGAGAACGATAAAAAAGTACAAGGGATTCGTTGCGGGTTTTCTTCTTTCAGCAACCGCATTCTTCTTTATACATGCAAAATCTAACGATCAGTACTTTGAAATATCAAAGAACCTGGATATTTATTCCAACCTCTTCAAAGAGCTGAATACTTATTATGTAGACCCCATAGAGCCCGGCAAACTGGTGAAGACCGGCGTAGATGCCATGCTGGAAGAACTAGACCCCTATACCAACTACATTACAGAGGCAGATATTGAAGAATACCAGTTCATGACCACAGGCAAGTATGGTGGTATAGGTGCCAGCATGCGCAAGAAGGGCGATGATATTTTTATTGGCGATGTGTATGAGAACAGTCCGGCACAGAAAGCAGGCCTGCACCCAGGTGATATGGTAGAGGCTATTGACAACCAGGTGGTAAAGGGTAAAAGCATTGACGATCTTAGCGGTCTGCTGAAAGGATCGCCGGGCACACAGATCAACATGAAGATAAAAGACGCGTTCACACATCTTTCAGTGCAGAAACTGGTTACCCGCGGCGAGATAGAAATTTCCAGTGTGCCCTATTATAGCCTCATAGGCCCGGGCAATGATATAGCCTATGTGCGGCTTACACAGTTTACACAAGGCTGCGCGCGGCTGGTAAGGCAGGCATTCGACAGCCTGCGCACCGCGCACCCCGCTCTTAAAGGCCTTGTACTGGACCTGAGAAATAATCCCGGCGGCCTGCTCAACGAAGCCGTGGATATCTGCAACATATTTGTAGACAAGGGCCAGCTGGTAGTGAGCACCAAGGGGAAGATACCCGATATGGACGAAGATTATAAAACGCAGGGACCGGTATGGAGTAAAGACCTGCCGCTTACGGTGCTGGTCAATCACTCATCAGCCTCGGCGTCTGAGATTGTTGCCGGCACTATGCAGGACCTTGACAGGGGCGTGATCATTGGCGAGCGGTCGTATGGCAAGGGGCTGGTGCAGCGCACACGGCCACTGGGCTTTAACGCACACCTGAAACTGACCATAGCGCGCTACTACACACCCAGTGGCCGCTGCATACAGGCGCTGGATTACGCCCATCGCAATGCCGACGGAAGTGTAGGCTATATACCGGACTCACTAAAGAAATCATATAAAACAAAAATGGGCCGTACGGTGAAAAGCGGTGGCGGAATAGAGCCTGATGTATATGTAAAAGACGACCCAATGAGCCTGGTAGCAGTAACGCTGTATACAAAGAATTATCTCTTTGACTACGCTACCGAATATGCGAGCCAGCATCCCACAATTACGAGCGCCGATAAATTCTCATTGACCGAATCAGAATTCAACCAGTTTACAAAATGGATAGAGAACAAGGACTACTCCTATGAGACCGAAACAGAAACAGGGCTGGATTCACTGAGAAAAATCGCGATGAAAGAGAAGTACTATGATGATGTAAAAAGTGAGTTTGACGCCCTTAAGTCCAAGCTATCCCATGACAAAAAACAAGACCTGCTGAAACACAAGGAGCAGGTAAAAGAAATGCTGGAAAGCGAGATAGCCTCACGTTATTATTATACCCGCGGCCGTATAGCACAAGGCCTGCAGTATGATAAGGAACTGGATAAGGCGCTCGCACTGATAGCCAATCCCACCGAATACCAGTCATTACTAAGATCAGGTAAATAAGCCTGCCCAGTTTTTGAGCATTCGCAGCCCGTTTTCCGTACCTACGGACTCGGGGTGAAACTGTACCCCCACGCAAGGATACTGCTTGTGCGCCAGGGCCATGATCACCCCGTCATCGGCATGGGCCGTTGCCACCAGGCCGGTATCCTCCAGCCCTTCCAGCGCCAGTGAGTGGTAGCGCATTACTGTACATGGTGAAGGTATATCCCTGAATAACGGATGCCCGGTATGCTCCACTGGGCTGGTCTTACCGTGCATAGGGTTTGTGCGCGCCAGGCGGGCACCAAAGTACATACCGAGCGCCTGGTGCCCGAGACATACACCCAATATAGGGATATGCCTATGGAAATGGTCTATCACCTGTAGGGTAATACCTGCCTGTACAGGCGTTTCTGGGCCGGGGGATATGATGATCCGCTCGGGTGCAAGATCGGCAAGCTGCTGCACGGTTATTTCATCATTGCGGTATACCACGCATTCGTGCCCCGTCTGCAGCAGGTAATGGTGTAGTATGTACGTGAATGAATCGTAATTGTCAATGAGTACCCACATCAGCCGCCGCTTTATGATTTAGGGTGTCAAAGAAATGTTCCAGTTTACCGAATGTGTCCTTAACAAAGGGCAGCAGCTTACCCGCCTGCTCAAAAAACCACGGCGCCAGTTGCGACAGCCACGAATAGGTTTTTGATGCTGCAATGGTTTCGGGGCTGATAATGTGCATCCGGCTGCTGATCCATAGCAATGAGCTCCACAGCACAGCGCCGAGGAAGGCGTATAGCAGGCCGCCGATAAGCTTATTGATAACTCCCAGCATCATCCCTTCTACCGTGCGCTGAAGTAGTTTGGCCAGCAGTCGTACAAGCAGGAAGACTCCAAGAAACAATACCACATAGCTGACTATCTGCACCCAGCCCGATGTTACATATCCTTTATCCAGCAACCAGGACGACAGCGACTGGGAAAGCTTGAGCGCGCACAATAGGCCCAGCAGTATGGCCAGTACAGAGAATGCCGCCACAATGATACCCTTGAGGTAACCCCGTATAAAGAAAAGCAGGATAAGGATAATACCAACTACATCGAGCATCATAGTATGTCAAAAGTAAAAAGTGAAACCCTAAAAGTTGCATAATTGCTTAAATAAGATGTGCCGCACTTTCGGGGTGCGGCACATCTTCACAAACCTTAGGGCAGATCACTACGCCAATAATTGTTTTACCATTTCAGAGATAGCCTTGCCATCTGTTTTGCCGGCAAGTTGCTTGCTGGCTATGCCCATCACCTTACCCATGTCGGCAGGTGATGCGGCGCCCACCTGCGCGATGATAGTGGTAAGCTCCGCTTTCAGTTCTTCTGCTGTCATCTGCTTTGGCAGGAATTTTTCTATTATAGCCAGTTCCTCCCTTTCTTTTGCGGCCAGGTCCTGGCGGTTCTGCTTCTCAAAGATGTCCAGCGAGTCGCGGCGTTGCTTGGCCATTTTCTGTAACATTTTTGATTCCGCGGCTTCGCTCACGGTACCATCGCCACCCTCAGACGTTTTTTCTATGATTATAGCCGCTTTAATAGCCCGCAGTGTGCGCAATGCGGCCTCATCTTTCGCGCGCATCGCGTTCTTCAGTTCTTCCATTACTTTATCTTCAAGAGCCATTTGTGGTATTTTTTTATGTTGATGATATATTATTTTGTTTCCGTCTCTATAGCTTCTGTCGCCTTCTTCAGAAAGGTCTTGGCAAAAGCCTTAAGTTCGTTGGCCAGGTCTGCATTTTTTGTGGCCCTGAGGTAGGTGTCGGCCATACCGTAAAACGTCTGGTAGAAGAAATCGTTCATTTCGTCCACCATCATTTTACCCGTCCACAGGTCTATGCGCAGTGCAGATTTTTCCTGCCCGTCCCAAAGGCCCAGTAATATTGCTTTGGCGTTTTGCCAGTCGTCCACACCTCCGTCTGGGGCGGTCCATTGTATGGCTTCGGGCATCTTGTCTTCCGCTAATTCTACCTGTATATTTATATTCGATTTCATTATTATTCGATTTTGCGATTGTAAACGTCAAAAATACGCCGAAATGGTTAAACGACTTATGGCTAAAAAGGTTAAAAAGAAGTTAACCGATAGCCATTTACTCTGCTGTTTTTGCCCCGCACCATTTGTTTAACTGCTTTACGCAGGCCATCATGTCTTTGGGCAGTGTGGTCTCTACTGCTATAGGCGTCCCGTCTTCTTTATTAAACTCCAGCCTGTAGGCATGCAGTGCCAGCCTGCTTAGCAATGGCTTTTCCTGCTCGTCTTTTTCAGAGAGGCGGTATTTACGTTTTATGGCAGACAGCATAAAGGGTTTTCCATCGCCATATAGCTCGTCGCATACTATGGGGTGGCCTATTGCCTGCATGTGCACGCGTATCTGGTGCGTGCGGCCGGTATGTATCTGTATCTGCAACAGCGAGTACAGCGGCCACTGCTCTGCCACTTTATAGTCTGTAATGGCTACTTTCCCTTTTCTTGATACTATCATCTTACCATTGCCTGCGGGGTGTTCGGCTATGGGGCTTTCTATCCTGCCCTGGTCGGGCACTACGATACCGGTCACCAGGCCGGCATAGTACTTGCCCACAGAATGCTCCTGGAACAACATAGAAAGGTACCTGTGCGTCTGCTCATTCTTGGCAAAACAGATCACTCCGCTGGTATCACGGTCCAGGCGGTGTACCACCCATATCTTTTGTTTTGTTTTGGCTTCCAGTGTTTTATTCAGGCATGGCAGGTCCTGGTTGAACCGGTCAGGTATCACCAGCAGCCCCGCGGGCTTGTTTACTATTATAAGGTCGTCATCTTCAAACAGTGTTTCAATAGTCATTTCTTCAGTTCTTTTATATAGCGTGCCAGGCAGTAATCCTCATTTTCCCGCATTATCTTCTGGTCTTTTTCTTTTTTATCCTTAAATCCGCACAGGTGCAGCACCCCATGAAATATCACCCGGTGCAGTTCATCGGTATACGTTGTCTTAAATATTTTCGCATTTTCCTTCACCCGCTCGGTACTGATATATATTTCTCCTTGCAGGTCGTGCCGGTTTTCACTGAGGTCGAAGGTAATGATATCGGTATAGGTATCATGATCGAGAAAATTGGTATTCATTTCCAGCAAAAATTTATCGGAGCAGAAAATATAGCTCAGTTCGGCCGTTCGTATATCCTTCATGTACTTACTGATGAGTACATCTATGAAAACTGACAGCTTCCGTTTGTTCTTCAGCCCCGACCGGGCATCATGTTCATAAAATTTTGCGGGCATAGGATGAGATTTTTACAAAGGTAGGGGTGAAAACAGTATCCATGTACCCAAATTCAGAACGAATTAATTTTTATTTGCATTCCTTGTTTGGAAGAAATAATGCCAACTGAGGCAGATAAACAACTTTTAGCTCACAAGAGACTTTTCTACGCTTAGCCCGCAACGAATGGTAATATTTTCTTCAATCGACTTGTTTTCTCCAACGCATTTTCCGGCTATCTGCTATTTCACTCCTTTCTGGTCAGAATAGTTTTCCTTTTTCGTTGCCTGGTATATGTAAATGCTGATTTCACCTATATGACTACTATCATTCCCCCTTTCCTCTATTATTCCTTATTTTGCCATTCTAAACTGATTTTATGTCACGTAAGGTTACTGTATTAGGCGCGGGGCTGGTGGGGTCTTTGTTGTCCATCATTCTGCGGAAGCGAGGCCATGAAGTAGATCTGTATGAACGCAGGCCGGATATGCGGGCGGCATCCATGTCGGCAGGCAAATCTATTAACCTGGCCACCAGCCACCGTGGCTGGCGGGCACTGGAGCTGGCCGGGCTGAAAGAAGAACTGGAGCCTATAGCCATACCAATGTACGGCCGCTACCTGCACCAGCCCGATGGCAACACAGCTTTCCAACCCTACAGCAAGAACAACGAAGCGATATACTCTGTAAGCCGTGGCGAACTGAATAAAAAACTGATGACCCTTGCCGAACAACACGGGGTTAAGATATTTTTTGAGCATAAATGCACAAATGTGGATGTGCCGGCCAATATTGTTCACTTTGAGCTGCCAGACAAAACGACTAAAGTAGTGGATGCAGACCTGCTATTTGGCGCAGATGGGGCCTTCTCAGCCCTGCGCGACAGCTATACCCGCATGAGCCGGGTAAACTGCGACCAAAGCTACCTGGACTATGGTTATAAAGAGCTATGTATACTGCCCGGCAAAAACGGTGAGTGGCTGATGGAAAAAAATGCCCTGCATATATGGCCGCGCGGCAACTATATGCTCATAGCCCTGCCAAATACCGATGGCACATTTACCTGCACGCTCTTTATGCCTTTTGAAGGTGAGGTATCTTTTGAAAAACTGAAAACGGAGCAGGACGTGACCGAATTCTTTGACAAACAGTTTGCCGATGCAAAAGCATTGATGCCGGGCCTGTTGGAAGACTTTTTCGGCAACCCTACCGCGGCGCTCATCACCACACACATCAGCAAATGGAATTATGAAGACAAGAGCGCGCTGATAGGCGATGCCGCTCACGCCATAGTACCATTTTACGGTCAGGGTATGAATGCGGGTTTTGAAGACTGCACAGTACTAAGCGCGCTGATGGACAAATACGGCGAAAGCTGGGAAACAATATTGCCTGTCTATGCCGAAAAACGAATACCTAATGGTGACGCGGTGGCAGACCTCGCCCTGTTCAACTTCATAGAGATGCGCGACAAGGTAGCCGATCCAAAGTTCCTGGAGCGCAAGAAAATAGAAAAAGAACTGGGAAAGCGTTATCCCGACAAGTTCGTATCTGTATACGAGATGGTATCATTCAGCCATACGCCATATGATACTGCTATGCAATGTATACAGGCGCAGGACAAGTTGCTGCAACGTATAATGAATGAAGGTGATTTCTTTGTGAACGTGGAAAAAAGTAATTTTGAGGATACACTGGGCAAATGGGTAAATGAGTATCATGCCGCGGTGCAGCAACTAGATTTTGGAAATGAAGCCTGATAAAAGATGGACATTAAAACCGGCAGACGAACAAAAGGTAAACAGTCTTTGTGAGGCATTAAACATACAGCCTGCCATATGCAGGATACTGGTGCAGCGGGGTATAGAGGATTATGAAAGCGCAAGGTTATTTTTCCGCCCCGAATTAACGCACCTGCACGACCCCTTCCTCATGAAGGGTATGAAAGCCGCGGTAGACCGCATCAGCGAGGCAATAGAATGGCATGAACGCATAATGGTATATGGCGACTACGACGTGGACGGCACCACCGCGGTATCTCTTTTTTACTCTTTTCTTAAAAAAAATTACAACGGCGAGCTGTCTTTTTACATTCCGCACAGGTACAAGGAAGGCTACGGCCTGTCTAAGGCGGGTATAGACTACGCGCATGCCAATGGTTATACACTGATGATAACGCTGGACTGCGGTATCAAATCGGTGGAAATGGTAGCCTATGCCAAGTCGTTGAATATAGATGTTATCGTCTGCGACCACCACCTGCCCGATAAAGACCTTCCACCGGCATTTGCCATCCTGAACCCCAAACAGAGTGACTGCAAATACCCGTACAAAGAACTGAGCGGCTGTGGCATCGGTTTCAAACTCGCGTCGGCGCTGGCCATACACTGGAAGCAGCCAATGGAAAATGTGTACCAGTACTTGGACCTGGTAGCCACCAGCATAGCCGCTGATATAGTGCCCATAGACGGTGAGAACCGTATACTTGCCTATTATGGCATAAAGAGGATAAATGAATCTCCCTGCCTTGCTATCTCTACATTAAAAGAATTAGGCGGTGTCACCCGCGACCTGTCTATATCAGACCTTGTGTTTGTTATAGGTCCAAGGGTAAATGCGGCCGGCCGCATGGATGACGCACGAAAGGCGGTGGAGTTCTTTATAGAAACAGACCCCGAAAAGATACAACTGCTGGCTGCCGCCCTGCACTCAGACAATGACGACAGAAAGGAGGTAGACAAAAGTACCACAGACGAGGCCCTGGCCATTATGCAGGAAGACGAATCTATGTGGCACCGCAAGTCTACAGTGCTGTACCGGCCTCACTGGCATAAGGGTGTAGTTGGCATTGTGGCCTCCCGGCTTATAGACCATTATTACCGCCCTACCATTATGCTCACCAACGCCAACGGCAAGGCCACGGGATCTGCGCGTTCGGTATCGGGGTTTAATATCTACGAAGCAATACATGAATGCCGCGACCTGCTTGATAACTATGGCGGCCACTTCTACGCCGCCGGCATGACAATGTCTGAAGACAAGGTGGAAGCATTCATTGAAAAGTTCGAAAAGATAGTATCATCAACCATCACCGCAGACCAGCAGACACCCGAGATAGAAGTAGACGCTGAGATACCCCTGTCGCTTGTAAAGCCGGCAGTAAATAATATTCTCAAACAATTTGAACCGTTTGGCCCCGCCAATATGAAACCCGTATTCCTGACCCGGGGGCTGTATGACTACCAGGGTAAGTCGAATGTGGTGAAAGAGATGCATCTGCGCATAGTGGCCTATCAGCACAATGGCGCCATTATAGAGGGCATTGGCTTCAACCTGGCCGACAAGTACGACCTGGTAAGGAATGGCCCCTTTGATATGGTGTATAATATGGAAGAAAATGAATTCAACGGCACCACCCGGCTACAGGTAAAACTGATAGACGTGCGTAAAAGCGTTTAATTGCCTCCGGCCTGTTCTTTTCCTGATTTTTTCGCAATACCTTTAACCTGTTTCACAAAACAGCTTTTATGAAAAAGATCGTTGTCATCGCGCTGCTCCTTGCCGGAGGTCAGTTGTTCGCGCAAGGTTCGGCAAAGTCAAATGCGCCTCATAATGTACAAATGGCATTTTACAAAAATTTCCCGGGGGTGCATGAGGTGAAATGGGAACGGGAAAACGGGAACTACGAAGCTAATTTCCGGGAGGGCGGACAAAAGACCTCAGCCACTTTTGACAAAACAGGCAAATGGCTGGAAACCGAAAGGGCCATAGCTATAACAGCTTTACCCCCGGGCGCTACCTCGTACATCGAAAAGAACTTTAATGGTAAGATAGCCCGTAAGGCATCAGTAATCACTACCGCCGGCGGCGACACCAATTACGAAGCACACATCAGCGGCAAGGATTACATTTTTGACGCTACCGGAAAATTCCTGAGAACAGAAAAAGACTAAAACCATAAGATCATGAAAGCGAAATTCATTTTTACGGTTGCGTTGTTCATCTTTGGCTGCGGCGGTTACGCACAGGCGCAGCAGTACAGGGTATGGGACACGCTGCGCATAGCCAGTAACGGCGGCTGGGACTATATAGCCTTGAGCCCCGTAAGTGCTGATATCTACGTAACACACATGAACCATGTGAACATACTGGATAGAAATACCGGCGACTCTGTATCGGTTATCAGTAATACACCGGGTGTACACGGAGTGGCGTTCGCACCATGGTTCGGGAAAGGATATATCACCAACGGCAAGGCGAATACCGTAACCGTTTTTGATATGTACACCTATGAAGTGATCCGGCAGATAAAAACCGGCGCCAACCCCGACGCGGTAATGTATGATCCGTTTTCGCAGAAGATATTTGTATGCGATGGCCGTGGCAAGGATCTGTGTATCATAGATCCGTCTAACGACATGCTGGTGAGTGTAGTACCGCTGGGTGGCAAACCCGAGACAGCCGTGTCCGATGGCATAGGCCACCTATACGTGAATATCGAGGATAAAAACGAACTGGTAGTAGTGAACACACGTACCTACGCTATCGAAAAACGCTTCACAATAGGCAATGGCGAAGAACCTTCAGGCCTGGCAATAGATGTCAATACAAAACGGTTGTTCATAGGTTGCGGCAATAAATTACTTGTTGTCATAGATGCTGTTGGCGGCAATGTAATTAAAGAGTTGCCTATCGGTGACGGATGCGACGGAGTGGCATTTGATGTTGCTGAGAAACGTATCTTCTGCGCCAATGGCGACGGAACCCTTACAGTAGTAGAAGAGCGCTCTGCAACCGACTTTGTAGTTATTGAGAACGTACCTACGCAGAAGGGCGCACGCACACTTACACTGGACCAGGACACCCACCAGGTATACTTACCTGCCGCAGACCTCTCAGATACTATACCGCCGGGACAGAAAAGACCGGGCATGATACCGGGTACTTTCAGGGTACTTGTTGTAGGCAGGTAATGTTTTAATGCCGGATTGCTGACCTTATTTTTTACCAAATGCGGCTTCAAGCAATACACCCGTAAAGGTATCCCAGGTATACTTTTTCTTTTCGTTGCGTATATTTTCCTCCAGGTCCGGTATGGAGCCGGGCTGGCAGAATTTTATTATGGCATCCGCTATAGACGTCGGTTCGGGCTCTGCCACAAAGCCTATCTTACCATCCGGCACTACCTCGGCCAGGCCACCCACATTGGTCACTACCATAGGCTTTTCGTAGTGGAATGCCAGTTGCGTTATCCCGCTCTGTGTGGCATGCTTGTATGGTTGCACCACCAGGTCTGCCGCGCTGAAGTAGTATCGTATCTCATTGTTAGGGATAAAATCCGTCGTAAGGTGTACTACGTCTTGCAGCTTGTGCCGCTCAATGATCTCCTGATTCCTGGCCTCAGCTTTTTTATCGTAGTATTCGCCTGCCACTATCAGTTCCAGGCCTTCTTTCTTTATCCGTTCATCGGCCATTGCTTCCAGCAGCAGGTCCAGCCCCTTGTATTCACGTATAAAACCAAAGAACAACAGGTATTTTTTGTCCGGGTTTAGCCGCAGCCGGGCGCATGCCTCTTGCTTGCTTACGGCGGCGTCGTAGCTGTCATAGACCGGGTGCGGTGTATAGAGCGCTGGCCTGGTGGTAAATGTCTTCACATCCTTCAGCACATCCTTGCTCATGGTTACGAATGCATCTACCGGCTTTATAAAATAGTTGGTAAACTGTGTGTCACCGGGGCGCTTTTCATGCGGTATAATGTTGTCTGCTATACACAATACCCTGGTATGTTTGTTTTTCTTCGCGCCCCTCAGTATCGTTCCGAATGCGGGCCCCATAAACGGCAGCCAGTATCTTACAATAATAAGGTCGGGCCTTTCCTTCCTTATTACCGCCCCTGTTTTCATCCAGTTTACCGGGTTTACCGAGTTGATGATACTTTTTATAACAATGCCTTGCGGGGCCGGCTCATCGGTATACTGCGTCTTGCCCGGAAACAGGAATGAAGGATATTGCAGTGAGAAAGAATAGATGGTCACCTCGTGGCCCTGCTGCTGCAGCACCTGCGCCAGGCGCTCGTTAAAGGTAGATATACCACCCCCCCTTAACGGATGTGCTGACCCTATAATGGCTATCTTCATCTGAAAATGGTTTTAAGGTCATCCTGCGCCCTGTTGTAGTCTTCAGGGATGCCAATGTCTATAAAGTAGCCATCACTCTCATATCCGTAAAATTTCTTCTCACGGGTATATTTTTCAAGATAGTCCTTCTCAAACGAAAATTTTTCAGGGAGTTGCTTACCAAGAAAGGCTTCTCGGTTTATGATGTACACCCCGCCATTTATCAGGCCCTCCTCGCGATACTGCTTTTCTTCAAACGATGTGATCACGCCATCAGCGCCTGTATTCACCAGGCCATAACGGTCGAACTGTTTCATTTTTTTCAGGGCAAGTGTGGCAGAAGCATTCTTGCTTTTATGCAATGCCATTTGCGCCGCCAGGTCTGTTACAAACATTGTATCACCGTTCAGCACTACTACATCATCGGTCTCGGCCTCGTCTATGGCTGCCAGTATACCGCCGCCCGTGCCCAGCGGCTCCTGCTCTATGATGCAGTCTATCTCAAACAGCACATCCTGCTCTTCTACCCAGTCGGTCACTATCCTGTGCTTATACCCCAGCGACAATATGACCCTTGTACAACGCTGCCGTTCCAGGTATTCAAACAGGTATGCCAGGAATGGCTGCCCGCTCACTGGCGCCATGCACTTGGGATAAGCGCCTATCACGCCCTGTAGTCTTGTCCCCAGTCCTCCTGCCAGTATGATCGCTTCCATTTGTTGCTGTTAAATTATATACTCCAGCTCACCAGGCCATGCTGCGTGAACTGGTATGCACTGAAGCTGCCGCCAAAGGCGGCCAGCGTCTTCTGTACTTCATGCCGGGTATTGCCGGGACAGTAGAACATCATAAATCCGCCGCCACCCGCGCCCGATATCTTGCCACCGGTAGCTCCGGCTTTCAGTGCGGCTTCATATATCCCGTCCATTGCGGTATTGGATATGCCCTGGGCCATTTGTTTTTTATACCTGAACCCAAAATCCAGTATCCTGCCTATATCATGCAGGTTGCCCTTCAGCAGCGCTTCTTTCATCATCTGCGCCTGCTCTTTCAGATGGTGCATGGCATCTATCGACTCTTTGTTCTTGTCTATTACATTCTGGCTCTGCGCCTCTATAATGGTAGATGACAACCGGCTGGTAGCAGTAAAGTACAGCAGCAGGTTGTTTTCCAGTTCGTACAGGTATTCCTGTTTTATACGCAGCGGGTTTACGATCACTTTGTTGTCTTTGTAAAACTCCATGAAATTCACACCGCCAAATGTGGCCGCGTACTGGTCTTGCTTGCCACCGGCCATAGCCAGCTGCACACGTTCTATATCATATGCGGTCTGCGCTATATCATACTCTCCCAGCGGCAGGTTCAGCCACTCTGTAAATACACCTATAATGGTGACCATAAGCGTAGACGAGCTGCCCAGCCCCGATCCCGGCGGCGCATCCACCATGGTAGATAATCTGAAACCCGACGGCACAGCCCCATACTTACGAACGATATGATTATAGGCGCCTTTCGCAAGGTCCAGCCGCCCGTCTACCGGCAATTCCGCCATCATATCATAGCGTACAGATTCGCCTCGGTCTATCGCCTCAATAATGATAACGGGCTCATCCAGTGGCTCTATGGTAGCGTAGGCATACAGCGATATGGTAGCATTGAGAATAGCGCCGCCATAAAGGTCACAATACGGGTTTACATCGGTTCCGCCTCCCGCAAGGCCTATTCGTAAGGGCGCTTTACTTCTGTAGATCATATCCGGTAGCTAAATTAATAAATTAATGATTGCCACCTCATTCCGTGGCCAATGGGCATGCTACTTTAGTGTTATTTTAGCCTGTTTTCACAAAAAATTACAACCCTTGTTTGGAATACTAACGTATTAAGCTGTAAAATTGTATAAAGAAAATAAATCATTATGACAGATCCCGTTACAGAGCCTATGAGCATAGACGCCGTTGCTTCTATACAGCAACTGGTAGGGCAAATGGAAAAGGTGATTCGCGGCAAACGCAGGCAGATAGAGATGGTAGTTACCTGCCTCTTGGGTGGCGGCCACATTCTTATGGAAGACAATCCCGGTACCGGCAAAACAGTACTGGCCCGCACACTCGCTCAGTGCATCAGCGGTGAGCGTCACGGTGAGACCGTTCTGTTCAAACGTATACAGTTCACACCCGACCTGCTGCCCATGGACCTTATAGGCACGCATATCTTCGACGACAGAAATAAAGAATTCGTGTTTAAGAAAGGGCCGCTGTTTTGTAATATACTCCTCGCAGATGAGATCAACCGCGCTTCCCCCAAGGTGCAGAGCGCGCTGCTGGAAGCAATGGCCGAACAGCAGATCACCGTGGGCGATACAACATTTATGCTGGAACGACTGTTCTTTGCTATCGCCACACAGAACCCTATAGAAATGGAAGGCACCTATCCGCTGCCCGCCGCGCAGCTCGATCGTTTCTTTATGAAGATCAACTTCGGCTATGTGGATGAGCAGACCGAACTGAACATATACCGCGAATACCTGGATATTGCCCGCAACCTCGTAGACCTGCAGCAGGTACTGAGCATGCAGGACATACTGAAGCTACAGGCCGAAGCCGGCAATGTGTTCGTACACGACGAGATACTAAAGTCTGTAAGCAATATTGTCCGCCAGACACGCGACCACCAGGATATTTCGCTGGGCGCTTCTACCCGCAGCGGTATAGCGTTCTTAAAATGCCTGCGCGCCTACGCCTTGGTAAGGGGCCGCAGCTACGTGATAGAAGATGATATAAAAGATATTGCCCGTGCGGTGCTCGATCACCGTCTTATTTACCGCAATAAAGACGGAAAAACAAAGGCGCTCGATGGCATTATTAATAAAGAAGCAGAGCGCCTCGCCAAGCTTAGGCTGCAGCAGCAATAGTAGCTTCTTTATCCCGGTTTAATTGAGAACTGCCTTGAAAGCTGAATTTAAAAAATTACTCGTTTTATCGTTCATACCTGCATTCCTGCTGTGTGCCGGCACCGCTATAGCCCAGCATGGCAATGCGGCCGCTGAGGCTGCAAAGGCCGCTACCGCCGCCCAGCAGGCGCGCTCTGTACCGCGTGAGTTCCTGCCGCCACACCCTGCCGATAAAATGCAGCAGCGCTACTTCGATATAGATGTAAAACGGGCCATAGGCATCAGCCCGGAGGATATGCTGCCACGCTCGCGCGAGTTCAAGCGCATAGATAGCACATACTATGTAGGCTGGATGATAGAGGGGCAATACAAATTCGACCACGCCGCTGATTATCTCGGCTACAAGAATGCGATAGTACCCCTGGAGCGCGCGCTGAACCTGATAGAAAAAGACTACGCCAAAGGCCTGGCCACACGTACCAGCGACCCCATGACCCTCTATCCTATCAGGATGCTGGCACCAGACTATACACTTATCGCATATACCCTCATGACCTGCTACAGTAATACAGACCAGCCCGACAAGGTTTTCGCGTTGCTGCGCAGGGTATTGAAGTGGAAGTTCCAGGCGGCCTACTACATGGACACCTACAACTATATGGCATGGACGGTGCATCGCAACCGTTTTTTTACCAGTGCTAAATATTCGTTCCTTAAGAACTCTATAGATGCCAACGAAAAGCTTGCCAACAGCTACCTCGATACCTGCATGATGCTTATAGAGAAGAACAAAGGGCTCAATAAAGCCCTTGAGTCTATGTACCCATACCTGCGCGGCAATGAGGAACGCGAAAAAATGGGCGTGTACCATTATAAGAACATTCTCTACAGCTACGCGTTCAATATAGATTCTGCTGCTTACTACTTTGATCTCATGCGTAAGGGCGGCAGACTGCCGCATAACAACTACGCCAACTTCCGCGGTATATGCGGCGACTTCAAAACCGCCGAGGCCGAATACAAACTGGCATCCATGCAGGACGCCGGCGACAAGCGCCTGCAGGAGTGGGCATATTTTACATCCATCATAGATATATACAAGGCCAAACCTAAAGCCGGCATCAGCCTCAGCAAGGACATGATAAAGGCCGCGGGCTCCACACCCGGTTATGGCTGGTACAATATTGCCCTTGCCCGCTGCGAGCTGTATGATGGCCAGATCAGTGAGGCACAGCGTCATATAGACAGGGCCGCGGGCTTTAAAGAAGTGCATATCGGTACTACCCTGGGCCAGAGCCACTACGATTTCTGTATACAGCTTATAAAGCTCATCAATAAAGAGCAGCTCTGGCAGATGGACCAGTTCGAACATAAGAACTGGTGGTATAACCCATCTGTACTCTACAGTATGAGCAAGAAGCTGGGCGAGAAATACCTGCAGCAATTCCTCATCATCAACCAGTTTGCGCAAAACCCCGAGCGCGATAAAGTGATATACAAGCTGTTCTCTACTGAGAGTGTTGTATCATGGGACGAGATATGGTACCTCATTCACGACTTCAGTACAGGATTTTTTATCAGCCGTTTTCAGAAGGAAGCAGAGACAGACAACCGCCCTGCCATACGCAAGTATTTCCAGCTCTTCGCCACCCGCCTTAAAATGCAGCAAGGCAAGTATGCCGATGCTGTGCCCGTACTTACCCGGCTGCTCAATGCCCCGGATATGGACAAGGAGTACGAACAATTGTTCATAGCCAGGGTGTACCAGTCATTGGCGGAGTGCGCCAAAGAACTGGATAAGAAAACCGATTACAACAAATGGATGAACCTGCTGTACAAGACGTATCCGCAACTGGTACCGTTTACAGGTATGGTCATGCCCATGCGCCTGCACATAAGCGGTGATGTTGATAAAGAAGTAGAGAAGGCCCTTCGCGGCTGCAATATCAACTGGGTAACTGATATGAGCACCCCGGCCCCTGATGTCTACATTACCTTTTCACACAGCGGCAATAAGAAAGACATCAACTACTACGTATTGGACAATGATGGCAAATACATAGTGCCTAAGCAGGGGTTTGCATGGCAGAAAGCCGCAGAAACCGGCACCGCGCTGGCTTATCGCATTTTCAATATAGGTGGTAAGGGCGAGGAAGATGATGCGCCGCCCGCCAACTAACTTTGCGGCTCTTCAAACGATGCCAGCAGCAGCCATCGTCTTGCGCCCCCTTTCTTATCATCTACCGGCATCAGCGGTGTAGTATAGTGCCAGAAGGGCAGATGGTATACCGCAATAGCCGACTTTACCGAAATATCTGTTGCCTGGTTCAGAAAACCATCCCGTTCATACACCAGCCACTGGTGCTTCACCTGCTTATTCGAAAACATTAGGTGAATATCGTAATAGCCGTTTTTCAGGTGTGGAAATTCGGGGAAGTAATCCGTATGCGGGCTCACATAGCCTCCGTCTTCATAGCATATCGCCTGGTTGCTCACCCGTGCGCCAAACTTTTTATTCAGCAGCGTCTCGCCCATCTTTTTATACGATGCCGATCGCAGCATGGCCACAAGGCCTATGTCTTCAGCTATTTTATAAGACGTGTTTTGCCTGTTGATCAGCATCACAGACTGAAACTTCATGGTCTTACCCAGCCGCTCGGTAAAGTTCTTCTTTGTATTATTCTGCCACTCCGGCCTTATAGGTGCGTCATATCTTTTCAGCAGTGGGTATACGTTTTTGTCCAGTGCAGCCTGTATGCTGTTGGCATATTTGTCTTTTATTATGCCGGGTGCCACGCACAGGCGCGGGCCATTACTGCCGGGTATCGTGCCTTTGTTCAGCAACGCCAGGCCATCCTTGTTCAGCAGGTCAGAGAATTCAGTTGGAAAGAGCATGGTAATTGTTTTTATGGTCGCAGGAAAATATTGCTCCCGCATATACACATGCTTATAGGGCAATTATATATGCGGAAAGTATAAAGATATAAAACTATAAGAAAAAATAAAATCGCGGCCGGGAAGACGCTCCGCTCTACACCACAACTCTTCCGTTTGTATTTATACTATCCGGTTTTCCACTTCCTTCCCTAAATTTGCGATATGAAAACCGCCGTCATCATTGATTATATAGAAGCAGGTGCCCACCACTTCCTCATCAGCCTTCAGAAAGAAGGCGCCAATACAAAACAGGCAGCCCTTATTGTCAAAAAATATGTTGAGACCGGTACGATCACTCACGAAGAAGAAGAGCTGCTTAAGGTTCATTTTTCAGATACCCTCAAGATCGTAGGCATTGCCGTACCTTTTGTACTTATACCGGGGGCATCAATAGTTATGCCCATCCTTATCAAAACAGCCAAAAAACACAACATCAACCTGTTGCCGTCTATTGTCTGAATGTATCAGTTATCTGCCGGCCAATTGGACTACCATGTTTTTTATCGATGATTGCTTAGCATTTTGGGTCTGACAGAACTTTTGCTAAGGTCATGCCGCAAGGGTCCCTTTATTTTTATTACAACTTATACCAATTTATAACGCACATTACCTTCGCAATCAGAAAGTATCAGATTAACTCAAACAACGAAATTGACATAAAATGGATAACATTCTTTACCCTAAAACATGGTCGGAGCTATACGACGCTCTTTTCGCCGAAACCTATAATCCCAGAATCGATAGGTATAAATCTAGATTTGCCTTTAGAGGGGTCTCATCTGAAAAATACCATTTGGAAACTAGTCTTATGCGGCTCGGTGGAGAATATGAAAAAATCGAAAGCCACCTGTTGAGGCAATTCAAAAAATACGCGCACAATCATATTCCGTCAAAGGACCATGATTGGTATTGGTTGTCCGTTGCCCAGCACTATGGCCTGCCCACTCGTTTATTAGATTGGACTTATTCTCCTGATGTTGCCCTTCATTTTGCCACTGCAAACACAGATAAGTATAATGAGGATGGAGCAGTATGGAAAATAAATTATAAAAAAGCGCACGAGCGTTTGCCACCTGTTCTATTCGGGCATGCTAAAGATGAAAACACCTGGATACTGACCGTTGAGATACTTGAAAAAATGTTTAATAACATTGGAAAACTTGATGCTGAAGGTCATAGGATTGGAGACTTTGTAATTTTTTTCGAACCTCCAACCCTCGATGAACGGATTCTTAATCAATTTGCATATTTTTCAGTTTGTTCACGACCGAATTTGCTTATTGACGAATGGGTAAAAGATAAAACAGATATCTGGCAGAAAGTTATAATCCCTAAAGAACTAAAATGGGAAGTACGTGACAAATTAGATCAAAGAAATATTAGTGAACGAATATTATTCCCGGGCCTTGGTGGATTGGCGGAGTGGCTAAAAAGATATTATCTACCCACTGGAAAGGCTAGGACTATAAAAAAGCCGTAGTCTACCCACCACTAGTCGCAGCATCTCGCTTCCCAATGGGACTTGGTAATTTATTATCTCATCGGTAAAATTGAGCACTGGAAAGCCCTGCTCTATTTCCACCGTTGTTGGCGTTCTTCACCAACAACAACTGAATTGAAACCAGCCTTCGGTCGCCGTAGCTTTAGCGAAGGAGACCCTTCGGTCGCCGTAGCTTTAGCGAAGGAGACCCTTTGGTCGCCGTAGCTTTAGCGAAGGAGATCCTTCGGTCGCCGTAGCTTTAGCGAAGGAGATCCTTCGGTCGCCGTAGCTTCAGCGAAGGAGACGCAAACTTTTTTCTATGATAGACAGGAATCCGTACTATCATAGATATTTCTTTTGCAAAAACCGGGTACGCATACGACCTTTGTGACGCAAAAAACAAGATAGGTAACAATAATTGCGGTAGCTGCCGCCCTCAGTAAAAGCGGCCGGTACCTGGGCCCCGGCATTTTTCTAAGGTCAACTCAAATCAGGATTATCTAACCCAGGCCCCACCAAAATCAGGACGATATAGGACGATACAAGATGCCCCATAGACGTTTTCTATGGGGCAATGATGGGGCAATGACGGAGCAAAGATATTAATAAATAAAAATTAAAAATAATTGTTTCTAATTGATTTTAAATTAATAATGCGTTTATCCCGGTACAGTTATCTGCAGCCATTGCCCCATTTCCTGTCAGAAAAAAAATATGGGGCATACCTGTAGTTGAAAGGCAATAGGGCCCCCTCGCTATAGGCATACGCTTGAAACAGCTAGGGCAACCGGGTTTGCCCCACGCCCGGAAATAGATGGAACTTCAAAAATGAGCGGCCTGCCGAAACCTTACTTTCCGCCCTTCAGCTTTATTACTGCGCGGCGGTTTTTGGCCCGGCCCTCTGAGGTTTTGTTGCTGGCGGCAGGGTGTTGCTCCCCGTGGCCTATCGCGCGCATCTGCTTGGCTTTTACTCCCTTGTTCTTCAGGTAGTTCTTCACAGCGGCCGCGCGCCTTACAGATAAGCCTTTGTTGTACCTGGCAGTACCTGTATTATCGGTATAGCCATGTATCATCAGTGTAGCCTTGCTGTTTTCGTTGGCTTCCTTTACGGCTTCCTCAAGCACAGGGTAAGAAGAAGGTCTTATTTCGGTTTTGTCTATCTCAAACAATATCGGGGTAGAAATATCCACCTTCGGTTGCTCGGCCGGTTCCTCGTCATCAGCATCCACAGGCGATGCTACCGGCTCCTCCGGTGCGGGCTCCGGCGATGGGGCAGGCTCAGGGGCTGCTGCCGCCTGCTTCGGCTTGCAGAAGCTGTAGCGTATACCCACACTCAGGCCAAAGGAGTTGCTGGACACAGACGATACTCCGTTCAGCATAGAGCTGTACTCGCCCACTTTGTTGGTGGTACGGTAGCCGCTTGTGCCGTCATGGCTGAAGCCCGTATAGAGGTAGTAAAGCCCCACGTTCAGCGAAAAGTTTTCTGCCAGCGCTATGCTTACCGCGGGCCTCAGCAGTATACCCACCGAGCCGCCATTATAAGACACGCTGCCCGATTTATTGTTTGGCTTTATTCCCAGCCCTACATTATAACCGTCGCTTCTCAGTGTGTTGAAATAGTTGTCAATGGTAGTTGTTGAGTTCAGGGCCATGTACTGCGCCTTGGTGATCAGCAGGTCACCGGCCGCGGGTACCGGCGAGTTATCATACACGGGTACCACATTACCCTGCTCACCGCTGTACTTGTATATTGCCTCATAGTCAAACGATGATTTCGAATTATATTCATTATGAGACAACAGGTTGATGAGTATGCCGGCATCTGCGGTAAAACCTACCTTCTTCGTAAACCATGTTTTGTATTTAAACAGGATGGGGATACTCAGGTTAGAAGTGTTTATCGATTCCTTCACGCTGCCGTTGCTGGTGAGCAGTTGCCTGAATGTATTACCGAAATAATCTGTAGACCGGTACTCTACATGAAAGTTGTCCATGGTCATATTGCCATGCTGGCGTGTGAACATAAGGCCCGCGCCTATCCCGAAGTTACGCTTCGGCCCGAAAAAATAACCTGCTTCAACATCTATGCCGCGTGATACACCATCATTGAATTTGGGCGTGCTTATGTTGGCGTTCAGCGCGTCGGTATAATTGGCAGCCTGGCTTACGGTTGTAAGCCCCTGCCACAAGAAGCCGCCGGTTATATTGGCATCTATCACCCATCCCGAACATTGGGCATCGCAGCACGTAGCCTTTGGTGTCTTTTTGCCGGGCACATAGTCTACCTCAGGATTTATATTCTGGGCCCTCGCCTGTGCCAGGCCGGTCAATACAATAAACAGTGCAATTACTTTTTTCATCAATTTCTTTTTACTGATACTAATTCTTTATGAACCTTGCAGTACCCACTTTAACGCCGTTCTGCGTGCAGCTTACCAGGTATCCGCCGGCTGCTATATCGCTTACGTTCAGTTGTATGCTGTTACCGTTAAATGTTTTTGCTTTCACCACCTGGCCCAGCATATTGGTTATGGTCACCTCCGTTTTGCCGGCCACTGCTATAGCTACATTCACCACATCACCTGCGGGGCTTGGATATACTTCCACGGCGCTACCGCTACCGGGGAGTACATTGGTCACTGCGGCCGGGCTGTTGTAGTATACCTTCTGCATGCAACCGTTCTTATATACCATCACCCAGTAGTAGTTGTTCACAAAGTCGGGCATCGTAGTCGGATAGCTTTGGAATACCGCGCCTGTAATTACTGTTGGCGCCAGTGTATGCGCGTCGTCATAACCCCATTGGTATGCCGCGGCCGTATTGTCCAGGTATATGAACTGGTAGTTGTAATACAATATAGTGCTGGCGGCAGGTCCTTCAGGTCCTACATTCACCGCATAAGTGCTGTTGCCTGTGCACGAAGACGCGCTTCCGTTGATCATCAGTGTCACAGAGGCATCGCCGGGGTTCATGAAGTTCACCAGTATGTATTGGCCGTCTGCGCTGGTAGCCCATATATCCGCATTCACAGTGCTCCAGCTGTAAGATACACCCGCAGGAGGCGCAATGCCTGCGCCAAAACTCTGGAACAGCGTGCCCGCGCACATCTTGTCAGGTGATGATGTAGTAATAGAGGTAACGGGTGGTTGGGGTATCACATACACACTCAGGTTCCTTACAGCATTACAACCGTTAGCGCTCAGCGCGAAGGAATAAGTTACAGTAGCCGGTGCCGGCAAGCTGCTCGTCAGCATTTCATTAATGTTGCCTGTGCCTGTAGCGGTGGCAGGCAGTATACCGCCCACCTCAGCCCTGGTCCATGTGTATACTGTGCCCGATGTAGGTGTTACTGGTATGTAGCTATAGGTAGCGCCGGTACACGTTGTGTCAAACAGCTTAGACGATAGTCTCGGTGTAGGATGGATCGTAACAACTACGCTCTGCACAGAGCTGCACCCGCCGGCAGTAACGGTATATACATAAGTAACCGGTACGTCGTAATAAGTAGTGTTGGTCAGTGTCTCGTTAGGGTTACCTGTGCCGCCCGTGGTGGGGTTAGAAATACCTCCGGCAAAAGACCTGTGCCATGTGAATGTTGCACCGCCGCTCGCGCTGGTAGGTGTATAGCTGAACACCGTCTGGTCACATACCGATGGAGGCGTCAAAGTACTGCTCAATACCGGCAGTGCGTTTACATGTACTATTATGGTAGTAGAAGAAGTACTGAAACCATCAAATACACTCACTACAAACGTATCGAAACCCGTAAACCCCGGAGCAGGCGTATAACTAACACCTGATGGTGATGTAAGCCCTCCGCCGGATACCGCTGTAGTACTAAGCCCACCCAGGCTGCCATTGGCAGGCGCTGTGCTTACAGACCAAAATTCGGTTTGTCCCGCATCAGAGTCTATAACGGCCAGTTGTGAGTTGATGGCTATAGCACCCTGGTTCTTACATGCAGGCAAAACCTGCACACTGCCATTGGCAAATACGGGTACAAAATTTATTGCCGGGCGCGCAAATGTGGAAAAACTTCCTAACAATATGCCACACAAGAGCAGATACCTGTTCATGAAAAATGTTTTAACAATTTTATTTTTTCCTGTCCGTTTAAGATAATACGATCCCACGCTCATGGTTATAGCTTCTGAAATAATGCTGAAAAATAGTGAAAAATCCCCAGAAACCAATGCCTGTACTGAATTATTATTCAAAAATACATGCATCACACAAGGGTACAATTTCGTTTATATTAAAGAAAACCAAACGCAATAATCGCTCGTATATAGTTGGGTATAGCCACTTCAAAAACGGTTTGGCATGCAATTTGCACTATTCATTTTATCACACTTAAAATATCAGCATTATGAAAAACCGATCAGTAACCTACTTCAGCAAGAACAAGGCTTTAAAGATTCTTGAGCGCCCTCTGGAAATGGACCTGCATACATTGCTTAGCGCCACATTTGCTTTGTCGCGTAACCGCATCGTAAAAAATCACATTCAGAATACTTTAGTAGAGCTGGGCAATTCGTCCTACAAGCTTTCAGCATAAACAAGGTTAGAAGTACAACCCCGTGTATTTTAGTGGTAAAAAAAGCGGCGCATATATGCGCCGCTTTTTTATCTCAGCAGGGTCACATTACCCTGGTGATGTTCTTTCTGGCCATCTTTGAAAGTGGCGTCTATGATATATACATAGACTCCCGACGGCTGATCGGTATTATTGAACTTGCCGTCCCAACCGGCGCCTTTAAGAGCGTTCGTTTCAAATATCAACACCCCCCAACGGTTATATATCGACATTTTAAAGCCGGAGAGCCCGCTGGTCAGGTATTGGCGGGGGTAGAAATAATCGTTCAGTCCGTCGCCATTGGGTGTAAACACATTGGGTACATTCATGTAGCAGTCATTATCCACCTTCACAGATCCCTGTGCCTCGCAGCCATCAATGGTCACCGTTGCTATGTATGTGCCCGGCTCTGTAACAGATATGGATGACGTATTGGCTCCGGTGTTCCAGCTCCATGTGGCGCCGGCTTTACCGGCATTGATACGGTCTGCCAGCACCAGTGCCTGGCTGCCCTTGCATATAGTGGTATCCGGCCCAAGACTTATGACCGGGGGCGGTATCACTGTTACACTCCTGCTTGCCGATGGCTCAGGGCATACACGGTACAATGCTTTGGCGGTTATAATAAAGGTACCCACAGTGCCGTAACCATACCTGACCGGGTTTTCGTCTTTAATGCTGTCGCCATTGCCCATACTCCAGGTGATACCGGTATTGCCAATGGAAGAATAGTTGCCCGTAAAGGTGATATATGTGCCGGTACAAATAACCGTATCCGTAACGGATATGCTCAGCGGACTTATGGTATCCACAGACACTACCTTATAGGCCGTGTCCATACATGGTACAAAGTCTGTGATCACCTCCATTACCTTGTACACACCGGTACGCGGATAAGTATGCGCGGGGCTGGCGCTGTTGCTGGTAGCGCCATCACCAAAATACCATGTGTAACTTAGCGTGGTTCCTACCGACAGGTCGGTAAAGTTGATTGCGCTGCCCTGGCATATAAGGTCGGTATCAGATACGAATTGCGCCTTTATCGGGTGAACCATATCAATGGTCTGTATGCTGCTGTCTATGCAGGTAGCAGACCGGGCAAAAAGCTTCACGGTATTCACGTCCTGCCACAGATAGATATGCGTAGGGTCTTTACTTATTGACGAGGCGCCGTCACCAAAATCCCAAACATAATTGGTAGCCTGGTAAGATGTATTGGTAAACACAACGGTATCGGCCTTGCAGCCATATTTCAGGTCCCAGTTAAACCCGGCTATCACGCTGTCATATACGGTCACGATTGCTGAGGAACGGTCACTTTCGCACCCAAGAACTGTTTGTGTTGCCCACACGGTATATATGCCCGGTATGGCTGTATTCACTGCGGGGGGCACAGGGCCGCCTACCCCGCCTACGGCTGTGGTATACCACAATATACCGGATCCGGTAAGCGCTACAAACGGAGCAAAAGCCTGACCCGGACAATAGTTACCCGGAGTATTGGTAATAACAGGCGGTACAGGTTTCGGGTTTACGGTGATCACGAAAGGCGCGCGGGGGCTGGTACATCCCGAGTCTGTCTGCGTTGCATAAAGTGTGTAGGTGCCGGGGATGTTTGTGTTTACGGCGGCGGGTGTTAGTGTGCCTATGCCACCGGCCGCTGTTGTATACCAAAGTATATTAAGCCCAGTGGCTGTGGGTGGCACATAAGTGTAGTACTGGCAGTATACCGTTGTACCTGTGATCACGGGGGGCGCGGGCGTAGTATGTACGGTCACTGTAATGGAATCACGGTTGCTCTCGCAACCCAGGATGGTTTGAGATGCCCAGTAGGTATGCGTGCCGGGTATAGCTGTGTTAACGACCGGTGCAATAGCAGTACCCACACCCCCTGTACCGGAAGTATACCACAATATTGCCGCGCCTGTAACGGTAAACGGCACAAACACATCGCCCGTGCAATAGGTGGTAACACCCGTGATAACAGGTGGCGGAGGCACAGGCGCAAGAATGACATGGGTATAGCCTGTATCCTTACATCCGTTCCATGTAGCTATGACCTGGTATATGCCTGTATCCAGTGCCACAAAGCCGGTGAACGAAGGATTCTGAAGCGTTGATGAGAAACTGTTTGGCCCGGTCCAGCTATAAGTCTCACCCAGTGAGTCGGGGTTGGCAAAAAGATCAAGTGTATTACTTACCCCCTGGCATATTGGCGAGTTGCTGGTGGCTATCACTACCGGTGATGGCTTTATCACTACCCTTACCTGCGCTGTATCATGCACCAGCCCTACAGTCTTTATCACATTGTACACACCCGTATCGGCAACTGTTACCCATGGTATCACAGGGTCTTGCATAGTGCTTGTAAACCCACCGGGCCCGCTCCATGCATACGTAGCACCTGTTGAATCACCGTTCCAGTAGAGCTTCAGCGTGTCGCCGGCACACAGCGGGCCGTTGCTGGTAGGCCCGCCGCCTATAAATTGGAAAGTGAATGTTGTGCCGTTATCAAACCCATTGGTTTCCACCTTGCAGGTAGAGATACTCATTCCGGTCACATCAAGCTGCCCGCCGGCACCTGCGCCCATGTCTACTACAGCATCCATCCATCCGCCGATAATAGCTGCCGCCGGTTGTCCGCATGTGCCGGGATAAACGGTGAAGTTGGCAGGGGTGAGTGTGTAAAATGTTCCGTTGATGGTTAGCCCTATCTTTTCGGTATCGCTGGTAGATATACCCACATCCATTGCCGTGCAATAAACCCTTATAGCAGATACTGCCGGCGAAAAAGAAAAAGTATAACTGCCCGGCGATGGTGTTGTGGAACCTGAGAAAGAACCAACCCAGTATGGGTTCACACCGCAGTATGGGGTAGAACTTACAGCGCCCGCACTGGTAACCGTTACACTGGTAGGCCCATAGGCAACTGTACCCGACAAATTAGTTACAGTAGTATACTGCGCGCTGGCGCTTGTGGCCAGCAGCAAAATAAATAATATACTAAGTAATGATCTGTTCATAGTTGTCTGCGGGATATAAAATTAATAATATTTCATTGCGTTTTCAATAGTTTCATTGATTTCAACCAATTTAATAAAAAAGGAGCTATATCCATCAACCGTATATAGCCCCCTCATTATCTTATATTATACCGCTGCGCTTATCGTATCAGCGTTACATCACCCTTCTGCTCCAGGGTCTTGCCGCCACAGTCATACTTGATGTAGTAGTAGTACACGCCCATATCCTGCGGTACGCCGTTGTAGTTACCATCCCATCTTGCATCTGAGCTGTTAGCCGATTCGAAGATCGTCTGGCCCCAACGGTTGGCTATACGGAACACATGGAACCTGTGGTAGCCTGAATAGTACGGCTGGAAGATGTCGTTCTTCGTATCTCCGTTTGGCGTGAACGCATTCGGGAAGGCAAGGGTGCAGCATGTGCCGGGGTCTACCTCAAGGCTCTGTGTGGCATAGCAGCCAAACGGATCGGTGACCGTAAGCGTTACTATGCTGTGCGCGTCGCCCATCTTACCCCAGATCTGAGGCTGGTTCACATTGTCGAAGAAGCGAGCAGGTGACCACGTGTACGAGTTGTTGTAGTTCTTCACATTGGCCGTGAACTCAACACTGTCTTCAAGGCACAGCGTGCTGTTGTAAGAGGTGATCTGGAAGCCCGCATCGGGTACCGTATGTACCAGTACCGAATCGAATGACGGCTCTGACTTACATCCTTCCTTAGATGTTGAACGAACCTCGATGATGTGCTGGCCGCTGTCCAGCCAGCTGATCAGGTAAGGGCCGCCACTGTGTGAGTTGCCCGTGATCACGTTCAGCGCACCGGAGTTCATAAGCCCGATATTGTCTACAAACCACTTGAAGTCATACGCATTATCTGAACGCTCTGACAACGCCAGCTGTACCGTATCGCCAAGACAGATGTCAGGCTTGGTGTACGCCTGCTGGGTAGGTTGAGGTATCACACTGATACGTACCATCGTATCTGAGGAGCAGAAACCGCTGTCATCGCTCACGTGCAGGTACACATAGTTGTCCTGGTGTACCGAGTCGAACTGTACCATGATCAGTGAGTCTTCAGTATCCGTATGGTTGCCCGCAAAGGCTCCCTTGGGTAACGTCCATTTGTAGTTAGGAGCGAACAGTGAAGGGCCTTTGTAGGCCAGTGTGATGGAGTCGTACTGGCAAACCCATGGGCTGCTCACTTCTATTCCGAACACAGGCACATAGATGATCGTTACTTTAACCGCCGCGCTGTCGCCCTCACAGCCGTCTATGGTCTGGCTTACCCACCATGTGTAGGTGCCGGGCACCGTATCAGTGAATGGTATGGGCGTAGGCGCCAGAGGGTTGGTATTATAGTACCAGTTCAGGTGCGAGTTGGCTGAGCTGTCTACAAGGTAGTTCAGCGGTGCGGCGTTCGCGTGCTGGCAGTACTTCGTGTTGCCTGTATATGGAAGATCCGGCTTGCGCTTGATCACCACCTTGTCCAGTGAGCTGTCGCTCACACAACCGAATACCGATGTCTCTGTAACATAGTAAGATATCGTATCGGGCGCTACATTGGTAAGTGGGGTAGGCGCTATCAGCGAACCGGGTATTACGCCGGGGCCATACCATTTCAGTATATCGCCAGCACCGCTGGGGTTAGCTACCACCGGCGACGGTATCTGGTACTGGCACCATGGGGTAGGCGTAACGATAGGCGGAGCCGGTTTCGGATGAACGGTAATGGTTACAGGCGTCCTTGGCCCTTCGCAGCCGCTGTCTGTCTGGCTTACCCAGTAGTTGTACGTACCTACGGTATTGATATTAGGTAATGGCTCGGTATGGTTGCCTGTAACCCCTCCGGTAGCCGTGAGGTACCAATTGAAAGTGGCAGACGGAGTAGCAGGCGATACCGTCATTGGCACCACCGGCCCTATAAACTGGCAATATTGTGTAGTACCTACAACCGGTGGCGCGGGTGGTGTGGTGGTAACCCTCACGGTAATAGAGGTACGTGGGCTCTCACAAGTACCCACTACCTGGCTGGCCCAGTAAGTATATGTGCCCGGCAAAGACGTATTTACGACCGGTGCAAACGGACTACCTGTGCCACCAACGGCAGCCGTATACCAGAACACTGACCCGGTAACACCCGAAGTGGTAAACGGAACGAATGGGGATCCCTGGCAATAACCGGTGACACCCGTCACCGAAATAGGTGGCGGCGGCGGCACAAGCGATACATTGGTATACGCAGAGTCTTTACAACCAAACGATGTGCGGGCTACTACTTTATAAATACCTGTATCAGACGGGGCAAACCCATTGATGGACGGGCTGGAAAGCGTGGATGAAAATGCATTGGGCCCCGACCAGCTAAATGTCTCACCGGCACTCACCGGCGTAACATTAAGGTGCAGCGTATCCAGCATACCCGCGCATAAAGGCGAATTACTGCTCACACCCACCACAGGCAGCGGATGAATGATCACATGATCTGTAGCAGTATCATGCAACACACCAATTGTACGCACAACGGTATATACACCTGTATCAGCCCAAACCGACGGATAAATGAACGGATTCTGCAAAGTGCTGCTAAAACCTCCGGGGCCTGACCATAAATAGGTAGCCCCCACAGAATCGCCGATGGCATAAAGCTTTAATGAGTCGCCTATACATGGTCCGTTGTCGGCTGCCATCAGGCAGGTGCCTACCGTATCAAACTGGAAGGTGAATGTGCTACCGTTGAGTACTCCATTGGCCCATACAGTGCAGGACGCAATACCGCATTCTGCAATATCCAACTGACCGCCGCCACCTGCGCCAAGGTCTAATGTGCAAACCAGCAGGCCGCCTATAATACTTTCAGCCGGCTGCGAACAAGTACCCGGCCATGCTGTGTAGTTACCTACGGTCAGCGGATAAAAAGCGCCATTGATATCTATAGATATTTTTTCTGTGTCCAGTGTTCCGAAGCCGTTATCCATGGCAGTAACGAATATCCTTACCTTTTTTACCGGAGTGGAAAACGAAAATGTATAACTGCCCGGAGCAGTAGAGAATGCCCCGATCCAATAGGGGTTTACCCCGCAATATGGCGTGGAACTTACCGAACCCGCACTTGTAACGGTCACATTTTCAGAACCATAGGCCACAGTTCCGGATAGGTTGGTCACACTGACAAATTGCGCTTTTACGCCGCTGGAGACTAACAAAAGGGTTAAAACGTATAGGATTTTTTTCATACAGTGATAATTGGCAAAAAATAATTATTTTTTTATAATAAGCTTGTTTGGCCGCATTTGCGGGTTCATTTATAGACAGTTAATAATCTTGCATTGGATGGGTAAAAATCAAAGAATATAAAAAATAATAATTAAGAAATAACCATTTTGAACTATATGAAATGAAATAAGGCTACTTCATACGAAATAGCCTTATGTAAAACATTGATCATCAGTCATGCTTCTGCTTTCATCATTTTTGAGAACTTCTTCCTGTCCTCTTCATCCAGCATTATTTTGCGAAGGCGTATGTTTTGCGGTGTTACCTCTATACACTCGTCCTGCTGTATGTATTCCATACACTCTTCAAGAGTCATTAGTATTTTAGGTGTTATACGCACGGAGTCGTCGCTGCCGCTGGCGCGCATATTGGTCAGTTTTTTTCCTTCTATTACATTCACCACCAGGTCCCCGGGTTTTATATGCTCGCCCAGTATCTGGCCCGCATACACTTCCTGTCCCGGGTCTACAAAGAACGCGCCCCTGTCCTGCAGTTTATCGATAGAATATGCTGTGGTGGCACCGCCCTGTTTCGCCAGCAGTACCCCATTGTTACGGCCGGGTATTACCCCTTTCCATGGCTTATACTCGCTGAACCTGTGTGCCATTACCGCCTCACCGGCTGTAGATGTAAGCATCTGTGATCGTAACCCGATCAACCCACGGGACGGGATATCAAACTCCAGGTGCTGCATTTCGCCCTTGGTGTCCATTACATGCATTTCGCCCTTGCGCTGCGTTACAAGGTCTATCACCTTGCCGCTAAACTCAGACGGCACGTCTACTACCAGTACTTCATATGGCTCACATTTGCGGCCATCTATTTCCTTTACTATTACCTGCGGCTGGCCTACTGTAAGCTCGTAGCCTTCACGGCGCATGGTCTCTACCAGTACGCTCAGGTGCAGAATACCACGGCCATATACCAGGAATTTGTCGGCATCGTCAGTTTCGCTCACCCTCAGCGCCAGGTTCTTTTCCAGCTCCTTCATCAGCCTGTCGCGTATATGCCGGCTGGTCACAAACTTGCCTTCCTTACCAAAGAACGGCGAATTGTTGATGCTGAACTGCATATTCATCGTAGGCTCATCAATAGCAATAATTGGCACCGCTTCCGGATTATCAAAATCAGCTATCGTTTCACCTATCTGGAATCCTTCAATACCTACCACCGCGCATATATCGCCGCACTCCACCTCCGCTACACGCTTTTTGCCCATATCCACAAACACATAGAGTTCTTTTACCTTGCTGCGCTGCATGGTACCATCTGTCTTGCACAGCATCACGTTCTGCCCTTCCTTCATACTGCCACGCGTCACCTTGCCAATAGCTATACGGCCGAGGAACGAAGAATAATCGAGAGAGGTAACCTGCATCTGTACCGGCCCTTCCACAACCGTAGGAGGAGGTACTTTTTCCAGTATAGTATCCAGCAGTACCGTTATGTCTTCCCTGGGTTCAAGCGTAGTATTGAACCATCCTTGCTTTGATGATCCGTATACTGTAGGGAAATTCAATTGCTCCTCGGTAGCATCGAGCTGGAAGAACAATTCAAACACTGCATCATGCACTTCCTCAGGGCGGCAGTTTGGTTTATCCACCTTGTTGATAACTACTATGGGGTGCAGGTTAAGGTTCAATGCTTTCTGAAGCACAAAACGAGTCTGCGGCATAGGGCCTTCAAATGCATCCACCAGCAGCAGCACGCCGTCTGCCATTTTCAGCACGCGTTCTACCTCACCGCCAAAGTCGGAGTGGCCCGGTGTATCTATCACATTTATCTTTACGCCTTTGTAGGTAACAGAGACGTTCTTCGCCAGGATGGTGATACCGCGCTCGCGTTCCAGGTCATTGCTGTCCATGATGAGCTCACCTGTCTCCTGGTTATCACGAAAAACGTTCGTGGTGTGTAATATCTTATCAACCAGTGTCGTTTTTCCGTGGTCAACGTGCGCTATAATGGCAATATTCCTGATATCCATAAGTCCCTCTTTTGCTACCCGTTCCGGGTAATTTTTTTATATGATTTTCCCTTCTAAAACAGACTAAATCGTCCGGCCGAACTACCTTCCCGTGGGAAAAACCGCGGAAGATCATTATTTTTCAGCGTGCCCGTAAGAAAGTACATTTTCTATTTTTTTGGTATGCGTTATTCCTACGGGCGTGCAAAGGTACTGAATATATCAATGCAGAATGTGATACCGGCAATGATGGAGGTTAATTTAAAGCCAAATAATACCAGATGTGATACATATTCCTCTTTATCGCTGTGCCGGCTTCTTCATGTCCCGGGGTCATAACCGAACCTTAGCGCGCATAGCGCAGTAGACTATCTGCGAAGACTTATTACGGGCGATGCCCCTAAATGAAGATCGTGCACCTTTATAAAAGGTGCACGATCAAATGCAAAACAAACTATTTACCCGATTTCTTATACTTCCCAATCAATTCGGTCACGGTATTGCGCCTCAGGAATTCAGGATTAAGCTCAGTAAATATTTTTACACGGGTTGGCGACATTTTAAGGCCGCGCTCCAGTTGCAGCATGGCTTCTTTAGCCTTACCCAGTTCAAAAAGGGCCGCCGCGTGATAATAGTAAAAATCGCCTTTGTCGCCACAGTGCTCACGGGCTACCGCCAGCTGCGTTATGGCCTCATCATAATAACCAGTGATGAACAGGCCCCTTATCAGTGCTACCCAGGTTGTTTTATTACCCGGCTTCAGCCTCACCGCGTTCAGGTAGCACACCAGTGCTTCGCTCTTTACGTCCATCTCCATCAGGCAGTTGCCTATAGCCATACAGTATGACGCATTGTCTTTGTCCAGGTGCAGGGCTACCGAGTAAGATTTTACCGCTTTCTCCCACTGTTTCTCACGGGCGTAGGTTTCGCCTATTTTATAAAATATGCCATCGTCCTGCGGACTAAGCTGCGATGCCTGCCGGTAAAACTGCCGCGCCCTCGAAAAATCTTTTCTTTTTTCCCAGCAATACCCCATTGCCTCAAATATCACGTCTTCCGGTTTTGCTATCTCTATATGTTTCTCCAGTACATCCAGCGCTTTCTCATACCACTTGAGCCTCATGTAGGCGTCAGCCATGTTGCGGTAAGCAAATTCAAACTTCTCATCAATAGCTACACAAAATTCGTACGCGTCTATACATTGCTCATACATCTTCAGGCCCTGGTATGCAGCGCCGAGATTGAACCACGCCAGCGCATTGTACGGGTCATCATCCGTGAGCTGGGTATGAATGGTCACGCTTTCATCCAGCCGCTGGGTAAATTCTGCCCAGAAACATATTTTCTGCAGCGCCTCTTCGTTTCGCTTATCTATTTTTATAACCCGCTTCAGTGTGTCAAATACCGCGTCAAACTCCTCACTCTCATCATATACATCAGACAGTTCCAGCAGTATCTCAGTTTTTTCCTTGCCGCCAAACTCAGCCGAGCGCTGTTCCAGCCATAAGGCCGCCTGGTCGTATTTAAACTGGGCCAGCAATATATCAGACCTCAGCAGTACAGCATCCAGGTTATTGTTGTCATACTGCTCTAATTCGTCCAGCATCTTTAATGCCTGTCCGTATTTCTGCGCCTGTGTAAGTATTTCTGCCTTGAGGAGCATGACCGATGCCGAGAACGGATAATAGGTTCTGGCTATCTCGCAGGCCAGCAGTGCCTGCTCTTCATTACTGTTCTGGAAATAATATTCTATAACCCTTTCAAACTCTTCCTCCTCCAAAATAACCGTAGATTCACCTTTCTTTACTTCTTCATATTTGCTGAGAGTCTCGTCTAACGGGCCCCATTCTTCATCATTCAGATCGTCATCAAACATATGCACATTGGTTTATATCAAAGTTACTAAAAATTCAACATCATACATACTGCGTATTGTTATAGCAGTGTGAAAATGCACAGGTTATTAACATACATATCTGATATTATTTCCTACCAGTAGTATCCTATAGTGCTATTCTTTTATGAAGTCATAATGAGCATTGCTGTATGCCGGCATTGCCACCCGTTGCTGTAGTTTGCTGAATGTTTCGTATGGCCCTTTGGTCACAAACATATTAATGACCCATGCAGGCACAGACCCTCCCGGATCGAACTGTATCACATAGTTTATCTTTATTTGATTATTACCCATTGCGGTCATTGTCCACTTCGAGGTGGAAGATGTGATGCGTACCAGCCCCGCTCTTTCGGGTATATAATCGGGCTCGGCGTGAGAGTCTATTGTTACCACCGAAGGCGACAATTGAGTCACCGTAAGGTGGGCAATAAAGTCGCGGTTATTTCCGGGCCAGGGCACGCTTACCTCTGAGTAATAGATCATTTCATTTTCTTTTACCTGCTTCAGCAGGGTGGAACTTTTGTCGTTAAACACCCAGTCTTTCTGCCGGTCCAGGTCAAACAGGACCGCGACTACCTGTGAAAACGTTGCCTGTACAGTACACACTACCTTAACCGATTTATAGGCCGAATGCGCTACATCCGCCGTGAAAACTTCCAGGTTTTTACCTGTTTTTTTTAATTGCCAGTCTTGCGCCAGGCCGGTATAAAATGCGGCCAGGGCAAGAATCGAAGCAACCATTTTATTTATAGTACCCAAAATAATAGTTTATAGCAAAGTATTTACTGACGGTTATTTGCCCGAGTACACCAGCACCGGCTTACTGATCCTGATGACCTTTAGCCAGGCAAGCAAGCGGATGACCGGGTAAACAGGGTCCAGTTCATGCCAGCGCACACCAAAATTAAGGGAAGACGGGTATTTGTGGTGATTATTGTGGTATGACTCGCCCAGCATCAGTATATCCACATGGAATAAATTTTCAGAAGTATTTTTAAGCTTAAAGTTCTTGTAGCCATATTTATGGGCAAACCAATTAATTACGGCCCCGTGGAAAGCGCCCATGCCCAGCACTATGGGCAGCAATAGATAAACCCAGGGCGATGCGGCAAACAGTACAAAGAATGCCACATATACCCCGATCCATAAAAGCCTTGAAACTGTGGAGTTGGCCCAGCGGTCGAAACTGTTCCATTCGGGTACATTTTTCAGGAAACGGGGCTCAACAGGCAAAGTTCCGTTGAAGATGCCTGAATATATATTGCGTGTACGCCACATCATACTGAAAATGTTTTTGGAGTAGGAAGGCGAATGCGGGTCCAGCTCGGTATCGGTATAAGCATGGTGCATACGATGCATAATAGCGTAAGCGCGCGGGCTCATGTAAGACGACCCCTGGGTAATGTATGAGAAGATGAAAAAGGCCCGTTCCCAGAACCTGCTCATTTTGAACGCGCCATGCGCGGCATAGCGGTGCTGGAAAAACGTCTGGCAAAACAATGACGTATACCAAAGGCTAATAAAAAAAATCAGCATAACCATAAAAGATCAATTTAAATGTGAAGTAAAAGGAAATAGACCCTGCGGAAAAACTGAATATTTACAGAAGCCACTGATCAGGAACACAAGCCGGGAGTGGGAACGAAAGAAACTTATTACGCTGTTTATCTATGAAAGTAAAGTTAATCCTTTTAAAGTTAAGGAAACGTCAATATGGGCAGCCGTTTGGAGCACGTCAGCATACTTTGTTAAACATTTTTTACATTGCAAGGGATCTTTAAAATGAGACGCCTATGCCGGATACTGCCATTAAAAAAGAAACGTTTGATTTTTTAAAAACACTGGCAAAACATAACGACCGGGAGTGGTTTGCCAAACATAAAGACCAGTACACCGCCGCACACGAAAATATTATGGCGTTCGCCTCAGACCTGCTAGCAGAGATGAACCGGCACGATATTATCGAAACACCATCCGGCAAGGCCAGCCTGTTCCGTATATACAGGGATGTACGTTTCTCAAAAGAGAAAACACCTTATAATACCCACTGGAACGGCGGGTTTAAACGGGCCACAAAAAAACTGCGCGGAGGCTACTATTTTCATATAGAACCCGGTAAGTCATGCGTGGCCTGCGGCTTCTGGGCGCCTAACCCAGCCGACCTTGCGAGAATAAGACAGGACATAGATATCAATTATAAAGACTGGAACAAGCTGCTGGCCGGCAAGACATTCGTCAGTACTTTCGGCACCATTATCGGCGATAAAGTGAGTTCTGCCCCGCGTGGCTATGCAAAAGACCATCCGGCCATTGACCTGCTGCGCCACAAGCAGTTTTTATTGAAGCATAATTTTACTGATGCCGAAGTACTTAGCCCCGGATTCGTTAAAACAGCATCCGCTACCTTCAAAAAAATGCGCCCCTTCCTCGATTTCATGAGTGAGGTACTGACCACCGACGCCAACGGCCTGAGCCTGGTTGAGTAACGCTATTCCGCTCCGCTACCATTCGTCTTCTTTCATTAAATACCATAAACAGTGGTCGGGACAACCATAAGTATCATGGTCATTATATACGATATCGAAGTATGATTTCTTTTCAAAATGATCTTCACTGCCTGTGTTTTTTTTATGCTTTGTGGCCCATACCTCATCCTCTTTCCCTCCGCGGCTGCCTATCATTATGTAAGTGCGTCCTTTCTCCGGTTTTTTGTGCCATTCGGCTTCCCAGTGTCCTTTACCGGAGGTTAACTCATCATCTGTGGGAAAAACCTGGAAGATATAGCCCTGGTCGGAAAAGGTAAACGATTTGTACCTGTGCTTCCCCGCTGGGCTATGGCTCCTGTCTATATAAAATTCCGAATGCTGGTTTTGCGCGCTAAGTGACCAATTGTAATACGGGGGCTTGTCTGCTTTCCCGTTCAGCAATTTCTTTATCTCAAAATGGGTAAACTGCTTGTATCCGGCGGCGTCTTTTTTACTCACAAATTCAGGAATGCCTATCGAATGGCCCCCTTCTATATTTTCCCTGTTGCTTTTTACTCCAAACGGATTCTTCAGCACCCTGTTCTTATCTGCGTTACTCTCCCTGTGGGCAAACAATGTGGTAAGCTTTATGCATTTCGGGCCACCTCCCGCATCGTGTTTGCCCGAGATAGAACATGCGAACTCATAATTGCTTGACTTTTCAGGCCAATAAGTTGCGCTACCCTCCGATAAGGTGTCACACAGCAAAGCAATAAAATTGAACGAGGACTCTGTCAGACGATATATATAGTGGGTGATTGCAGCAGTCCTTAGACTCGGTCTTTCAAAATAGGGCAGCGATTTGTCGTAATATTTTTTCATGAACGCTGACGTCGAAAAAGTCACCGTTGCGTTCTTGCTTGATTCTGACCTGTCTGTCTCTGCAAGTTGAAAATATGCTATCCCCTGAAGCAGAAACAAGTGTTTATATGATACCAGCTCGCAAATGCTGTAAAATGTACCCGCGGTCCTGGCCCAATTACCCCTATGCGACTTCCCTATATTCTTCGATATGTTATCATATGCGGCACCAAGTTCAAATTCACCGGCGCCACTAAAATAATCGGTCGTAATTTCGTTATTATAGATACTTAACTGCTCAGGCGCGTTGGTATACCTGAGCGAAAGCAAATGTGCTATTTTGCCCTGCCGCTCCTGTATCTCATTCATCGCTCCGTTGAGGTTTTCAACTGTTTGTTCCGAATTGACACGATCAACAGCATCATTGACCATAGTTTCCAACGCCAAATAATACCGGCTTGTTTTCGAACTACCAAAATACCCCGCAATAGACCCGAACAGCTTAAAGGCCATAGACAACGGGCCGGTAATTACTTTTGCCCCCGGTATAAGACCTAACATTTTGAATACCGCCGATGAAATAACTAATATACCGGATGCAACATCGGCACCATTAGCATCTTTCTTGGTAAACTTCCCTATTCCGCTTCCAATTGCCTTGAAAACATCCGTTGTTGTATCAAAATAATTGCTTTTTTTGTCCTTGTCATATACTGCATTTATTTCGTCCAGCGATTGTTTAACCGCTTCATTCTCGTTCAGGCCCGGTGTTGAAAGTATTTGGGCCTCCAGTTTTTTGAATTCTTCATATGCTGTGTTTTCCATGGCGTTTTTTTTGGGTGAAATCAAATGTATACTTTATGCGGCTAAGAAAAAACACCTGGCAACCCCTTCCCGGCGCAACCTCGGGCCCAACATCACCGTATCAAAACAGCTTCGTATACAGTGCGCTCGGGCATCAAATTAACGTACGCTTACAATCACTAACATTTAAAATGTATAGCGATTGTTAATAACAAATGGTTACATAACAGTATAATACTATTCAAGTAATTTCATTGCTGAGAATGTTTTTTGTAAAACAGGTTTAGCATGCAAGAAAGCTCAGATATTTTTTTGTCAGGGGAAGTTACATTTTCCGAACGCCCTCCTTACGATCCCGGCACCACAGATGCCTTGTTTTCCAGGTATTGCACTATTTCTGCCTTACCCGCGGAAAAAGCAGTAGCGAAAAAAGGTGTTGATGTTGCGAAAAGAAAGGAGGCTATTCTCGCGGGTCTTCGCTCCGGCAGTAAGCCGGTGCATGTATTCGGCGAGCTGGAGTTCGGGCTTATTTCAGGCAAACCGGAATGACCCCCGCTACCGGCATCCTATAAGTCTGATCGCATCGGACATGGATACTTTCTCTTCTATTTTCCTCAGCATAATTGTCAAAAAAGGCCTGCCGGTTAACTGGCAGGCCTTTTTTCTGCGTGAAAATATAGCTTACTGAATATTGATGCTCTTTACTACTGCCAGCTCTTTTATGAACGCGTATTTCTTGCCGCCCTGTGTATTCACAGTATAGCGATAAGGCACCACTTCCATTATTGCCGACTTATCAGACACTGCCGAAAAAGCGGATAGGTCTGATGACGAAAGGGTGGCAGAGGTAGCTGTACCCGCAAAGGTGCGTGTTATTGATTTGCTGCCGCTGGCTATAAACAACAGCACACTATCTGCGTTGGTTGTATTGCCACCCAGCGATATGGTCACACCGGCGCTTCTCACCACGCTGTCAGGTACCGTACCGGTAAAGTCGGGGAATGCTGCGTTGTCGTTATAGGTAAATGCCGGTACCGATCCCGCGCCACCCACGCTCCAGTTACTGCTGTTGGTGCCAAAGCCCAGGTCTGCTGGTGTCATACCTAATGAAGCCGTCTTTAAGTAGCTGTTGTTGCTCTGCTTGTCCAGGCTGTTGCTGTTCACGCTTACAGTTCCGCCATCCACAAAAGAGCTGTTATTGCCCGTGGCCGAAAAGAATGTTGCAAGCCCGGTCTCTGTAACCAAAGTAAACGGGACACCTGCTGTGACAGTTGTCACTTTCACTTTAAGGCTCACCAGCCCTCCGTCCACGTCTGCTACGGTAGGCGATGGTGTACTTGTTGTAGTTGTTGGCGTTACACTTGTGCTTGAACTTTTTTTACAGGCGCTGAAAGCTACCGCGATAGCGATAAACGCGGAAAACGTAATGGTCGTTGACTTTTTCATTTGTTTTGTTTTGGTGAATCAATGACGCAAAATTATACCGCGTGGCCGCTATGGTCCATACCCATTTAGTGGTATTTTCATCTACGTACTAATACGTACTGCCAGCCCGGCAGCACCGTTCTGCCGGCTGCGGCAGTGGAATTGTGGGAAATTATTGTTTCACCTTTATACAAGGCTGGATCACATATTCGTGCAGCGCGTTTCTGAAGTCGCCATGCATCATGAGCCACGCCCTGGCATCTTCCTCAGCAGCAAATTCTTCGGGGCCGCACCCTTCCAGCACATGATGGTACACATCATGGCGTGCGGTAGCTGTCCGCACTAATTTAAACACCCTGAACCTGGTTTCCAGTTCCATCGCAAATGTTTTTACAATATTAATAAACCCCGGCGAGACTATTAAATACACCCGTTCTCTTTGTTGTAAAACGGGGTACACTATTTATTGGAGGTAGCCGCCCGGTTGCTGGGCTTGCTTTCATTCCACATCCTGTCCAGCGCAGTTACAATATAAGTGCACTGCCTGTATTGCTTCGCCTCCTTATCCCGATATTCGTTCGCCTGCTGAATGGATATGATGCGGTCATTTCGTTCCAGGTTTACTGCTTCATTGTTTACAAAGCGGTACACTACATAGCGGAGGGGCTCCTTCACCGGGTTCTCTTCCTGCCACTTTAGTGTAACCCCATCTGCGTTTACTTCTGTTTTCAGCACCGGTGCCGCGGGTGCTACGCTGTCCAGCCAGGGCATGGTGGGCACCAGCGCTGGATACTTTGCAAAATCATATTGCAGGCTGTCCTTTATGGGTACGCGTATCTTATCAAAGCTGGACGCATTGTAAAAGCAGTAGCCGGTATTCGGGCATTGCTCACGTATATCATGCAGCTGCCACAGCAGCTCATGCACCTTGGTATATGGCCCTGTGCGTGACTCTGCCATGCGGTACAGCCCCAGGCCATAGTACATATGTCGTTTGAAACAGTGCCCGTACCACCATGGCAGCAGTACTTTAAAAGGTGCGGCACGGTGGTCATGTTCCCAATACAGTTGCGGCATCAGGTAGTCTATCCATCCCTTCTCCATCCACAGCAGCACATTGGCATACAGGTCGTCATAGTTGGTCTGTCCGCCATGGGTCTCAGATCCGTCGGGGTCCTTATCCTTGTTGCGCCATATACCAAACGGGCTTATACCCAGCTTCATCGCCGGCTTTATATGTTTTATGCTGGTATTGAGCAGCGCTATAAACAGGTCTACATTATTCCTGCGCCAGTCATCCAGCGTCTTACCGTCGCCGTACCGGGCAAAGGTTTTAGCATCACCAAACGGTTTTCCGGGTGCCCGGTAGGGATAAAAATAATCGTCGAGGTGTACCGCGTCTATGTCATAACGCTTTACTACATCACTGATCACAGAGATCACATATTCCCTCGCTTCAGGTATACCGGGGTCCAGGTAAGACCTCCCTGCATAACTTATCACCCAGTCCGGATGGGTCCGTGTCACATGCTTTGGCGGGTTGGGGTTTACTTTGCTGTCCATAAGCGCCCTGAAGGGGTTGAACCAGGCATGAAACTCCATGTTGCGCTTGTGCGTCTCCTCTATCATAAATACCAGCGGATCATAATAAGGGAATGGCGGGTCACCTTGCCTGCCTGTGAGGTACCTGCTCCACGGCTCTATCTTTGAAGCATAAAGCGCGTCAGAGCAAGGCCGTACCTGCACGATCACCGCGTTGCAGCCCAGGGCTTTCAGTTGGTCCAGCCGCTGTATGAATTCCTGTTGCTGCTCTATTGCCGGCAGACCGGGTTTTGAGGGCCAGTCTATATTACTCACAGTAGCTATCCATGCCCCCCTGAACTCCCTCTTTGGCGATTGTCCGTAAGTGCCGGCAGCATGAAAAAAAAACAAGAAAAATATAGCGGTGGTTAAAAATCTCATGAATTAATGTATTCTCCGTGAAAATAAGAAAACATGAGGACATAGCTCATAATGGGGTACTAACTTATGTGGTCTTAACAATATCGCCTGCTGCCTTTACCCATTATACCGGTAAATGTGATAAAAGCGGTATTTATGACCCCAGCACGATTTTTGCATAGTTTATACTGTATATTGCCTGTTTACCCCGTTTTAACTATAATTGTCTAAAAAGAAAATATTGCCGAGGCCGGGTACCATCATATCAATAGCCATTCTATGCCTGTTATGCGCCGGCACTGCCGGCGCGCAGGAAAAAGACAAATTAGATAGCTCCTTGCTCAATAACCCACACATTACCCGCAACAACTTCGTGAATAACATTTTCCGGCAGGCATTCAACTCTATAACCAGAACACCGGACACTACAGACTACGAAAGCTACCTCAATGGCAAAAGTGAAGATCCGTACCTGCCCTACCAGGGCAAGATCATCAGGCACATCTATACCGAGCAATACGGTTTCAACCGCTCATTTAACGACACCAGCTCCAGGGATAACAGCCGGGCGGCGAAGCTGGGTGCCAAATTTCACCATACCACCCGCAGCTTTGTGATAAGGGATAACCTGTTTCTTGAAGAAAACAAACCACTGAATGCCTTTATGCTCGCCGATAACGAACGGCATATACGTTCTCTCGAATTTATACAGGATGCCCGTATCGTAGTAAACACCATACCACACAATCCCGATTCGGTAGATATTACGATATACACAAAAGATGTATTCAGTATCGGCGGCGGCGGCGCTTCTGACCAGTTCAATCATATCAGCCTTAATCTTTATGATGCCAACCTGTTTGGTGCCGGCCAGCGCCTCGAAGGCTCGGGCCTCTATGATTACAACCGCGACCCCAATTTCGGATTCGGCGCCCTATACCGTAAAAACAGCATTCTGCATTCATTTATAGATGGCTCCGTTGGCTACAGTGTCATGAATGTCAGCGATTTTACGCATGAAGAAGAAACGATAGAATACATCTCATTTACCCGGCGGCTCGTATCCCCTTATTCAAGATTTGCCGGAGGACTTATATATAGTCATAACGAATCTTACAACCCCTACAAAAAACCCGACACTTTTGCCCGCCGGTACAAGTATAATTATATAGATGCATGGGCCGGTTATAACATAGGTATCAAAAAACTAACCGCTACCAATAATACTATCCGTGACAGGAAGTTTTTTGCATTGCGATATTACAACCGCGATTTCTCCCAACTACCTTCAGCCGCCGAAAACCTGTTCGACCCCGTGTACAATAGTTCGCAGGCACTGCTGGCCCAGTTCACTTTTTTCAGACAAGACTATTATAAGACACAATATATATATGGGTTCGGCACCACGGAAGATCTCCCTTATGGCTACAACGTAGGTGTTACCGCGGGATGGCACAAGCAGCTCAATATAGAACGGCCATACATGGGCTTCAATGCCTCCCGGTATATCGCCACCCGGCGGCGGGACTTTATTCAGCTTTACCTGCGGGCCGGTGGTTTCCTGTTTAACGGCAAGATGCAGGATGGCAGCTTTCTTATCGGCGCTACCGCCTTCAGCCGTATTATGTTTCTTAACAGTATCAAGATCAGGCAGTACATAAATACCAGCTATACCGAACTATATAACCGGCTTACCTATGCCCCGCTGCGAATTGACAACTATTATGGCCTGCGCGGCTTTTTGTCAGATTCCGCCTTCGGCGCCAAAAGGTACAGCCTGCAACTGGAAACCGAATTTTACCTTAAATACAAGGTACTCGGCTTTCTTTTCGCCCCATTTCCTTATACCGATTTTACCGTTCTCACCCCGGTTAATAGTTCATTCGATAAATCCTCTTTGTATGCCAGCGTGGGTGCCGGTGTGCGTGCCCGCAACGAAAACCTGATCTTTGAGACTATAGAACTGCGTGCTTATTTTTTCCCGGTAGCGCCGGGCGATATGAAAGGCTTCAAAGTGATCCTCAATTCCAATATACATTACAGGTACACCAGCAACTATATCACCCCTCCCGACGTAGTACAGCTTAATGCCCAATAGCGGTCAGCAAATTGCGGGATTTTTCTTTGTTCAGATTATATTATATAGATCCAACCACATCTACTGCGCCACCCATGGAGCCAGAGCATCGGCTATACGGCGGTCATTGGCCAGTCTTGGTACTTTATTCTGCCCTCCCAGCTTGCCAATAGACTTCATGTATTCAATAAATGCGTTCTTCTTCATATTCCTTACCCGCAGCGGCTGTAATATATTGCCGGTTACCAGGTCATGATAATATATGTTCTTTTCAGCAAGCAGCTCGTCCACGGCAGCGGCAAACTTGCCCATATCTGCAGGTGGTGTATCAAACTCTATGAACCACTCATGGTAGGGCAGCCCTTCTGCTACCTGTATCGCCGGGGCTATAGTAAACTCCTTCACATGTACATTAAATTCTGCCGCGGCTTTTTTCATCGCGTGTTCTACCTCCTCCACTATCACATGCTCACCAAAGGCCGAGATGAAGTGTTTTGTCCGGCCGGTTACTACCAGCCTGTAGGGGTCTGTACTCACAAACTTCACCGTATCTCCTATATTATATGCCCACAGCCCTGCGTTTGTGGATATGATCAGCGCGTAGTTCTCACCTGTCTTTACCTCGCCCAATGACAACCTCGTAGGCTGCTCATTATTTATCTCTCCGGCAGGTACAAATTCATAAAAAATGCCCGCGTCTGTATTCAGCAGCAGCCCTTCCCCACCCGGTATGTCCTGGAAAGCGAAAAAACCTTCTGAAGCCGGAAATGTTTCTATCATATCCACATGCCCGCCCAGGCTCTCCATCAGTTTTGATTTGTAGGGCTCAAAGTTTACCCCGCCATGCACTATTACCTGCAGGTTTGGGAATATCTCCTTTATCTTTTTGTCATCGCTACGCTCACTCAGCCAGTCGAAGTACATCTGCATCCACGGGGGTATGCCGCTTATCAGCGTCATATTCTCGTTCATGGTCTCCTGTACTATCTTATCCAGTTTCACTTCCCAGTCTTCTATACAGTTTGTTTCATAAGAGGGCATTTGGTTGCCCCGCAGGTAGCGGGGTATAAAATGATTTACTATGCCGCTAAGCCTGCCGGTAGGTATACCTCCCACCCGTTCCAGCTCCGGTGATCCTGAAAGAAAGATCATTTTGCCATTAGCAAAATCAGACTTGCCGCTCTCGGCCATATAACACAGCAGTGCATTACGCGCGCCATCTATATGATTGGATATAGACTCTTTACTTATAGGTATATATTTCACCCCACTTGTTGTGCCCGACGTTTTCGCAAAATATATAGGCCGCCCTTTCCATAATACATTCTGCTCTCCGTTTTTTATTTTTTCTATATATGGTAAAAACTGTTCGTAGTCGCGGATAGGCACCGCGCGTTTATAGTCGACGTAGTTCTTTACTGCATTAAGATTGTGCTCTTTCCCAAAGACAGTCTTCGCGCCAGACTTCAGCAACTGCTGCAAAACAGCCTGCTGGTGTGTCACAGCCAATGCCATACCTTTGCGCAGCCTCGAATGAATTATGGCTGCGTAAGGCTTGGCGAAAAAAGATTTGATCTTCATTTTAAATTATTCGGGATGCCAAAGTTAATATTTAATAGAGGCGGTGTAATATTATTTATCCCAAAAAACAACTTACTTTTATATGGAATATTTTCGTCAAAATAAAAAAAATAACAAATTTTTTTGTTTGAAATAAAAAAGTGTATTATCTTTGCGAAAATATTTTAGGAAAATCATGTTTGCAATAGTTACAATAGCAGGGCAACAATTCAAGGTAAAACAGAACGACGAATTGTTTGTGCATCGCCTCAAAGGCAATGCCGGTGATAAGGTTGAATTCTCTGACATCCACATGTTAAGCAATGATGGAAATGTTACCGTTGGTAACAACGCTAAAAAAGTTCAGGCTGAGATTTTAGATCACTTAAAAGGAGACAAGGTTATTATTTTCAAGAAAAACCGTCGTAAAGGTTATCAGAAAAAAAATGGCCATCGCCAGAGTCTGACCAAGATAAAAATAAACGCAATAGCTTAACTTTAACTCGTAAATAGTAATCAAGTAATATACAATGGCACACAAAAAAGGGGAAGGCAGCGTAAGGAACGGCCGGGACTCACACAGTAAGAGATTAGGAGTAAAGATTTTTGGCGGACAGCCGGCGATCTCGGGTAACATTATTATTCGTCAGCGTGGTACGGTTTATCATCCCGGCGACAACGTAGGATTAGGTAAAGATTTTACCATATTCGCGCTTGCCGATGGTATAGTAGAATTCAGGAAGACACGTTCGAAGACTTTAGTATCAGTAAAAAACTAACAACGCATCGCCGAGGACTAACCCCTTCGGCGATTTTGCCATATAGCGTAAAGATTTTTGTTTAACCCTTAAATTCACAGTTATGGCAACAGCAAAGAAAGCGGCTCCAAAAAAAGCCGCTGCAAAGAAAGCAGCTCCAAAAAAAGCTGCTGCAAAGAAAGCGGCTCCTAAAAAAGCTGCAGCAAAGAAAGCGGCTCCTAAAAAGGCTGCACCTAAGAAAGCAGCTCCTAAAAAGGCAGCTAGTAAGAATGCTGGTCCAAAGAAAAGGACAGCCGCTAAAAAGAAATAAGACTTCTTTAGCGAATCTTAAAAAAGAGACTGTTTTACACAGTCTCTTTTTTTCATGTACGCCCACCACCACATAGAGCGGCAATAATAACCTCATCCTCCCGTAATACAAAAGATGCAATGATCATATACTAATGCTGTTCATTTTACGTTATTTTAAATTGTACCTGTATTGTTTGTTTTGCCATTATAAATTAAGTTTGTTAGCTTGCCATTGATTATGAAGTATTGCCTTACATTTTTGATCGTACTATTCACCACTATCGGTTGGGCACAGCAGGATACAGCCATCCACAAGCGCCCCTGGCACTCGTTTTACAAACGTAATACTACCACCCTCACCCTCGCCGTGGGCTTTTTTGATAGCTACCGCACAGACTATTCACTCCCGGTTGGTTTTCAGAAAAATAATACGTCCGGGTTTGCGCCTATATCTGCCAAGGTAGAATATGGATGGCGTGACCACCTGAGCATTGCGGCTACGTTTGGCTACGATGCGTTTGTGTACAATTTTAAACAGCAATATACAGGCAATAATGGCCCTTTCACACGCTATCGGGCTAGTAATACCCGTATCTTCAGCGCCGGCGTAGCGGCTTATTATCACCTTGATAAGTATATCAGTATTAACCGCCTCGATCCTTTTTTCGGAATCGGAATAGCACTTAATAATATTCGTTACAGCGCATATCCGCAGGGAGATAGTACATTGATAAAAATAGACCATACCGTAACACCGTCATTTAAAGTAGGCGCGCGGTATTACATTTCAGACAGGTTTAGCCTGTTTGGTGATGCCGGTTATGAGAAACAGTGCATTATCAACCTTGGCTTCTCATGCAGGTTTTATTCAAAAAAAGCAGTAGCAAAATAGCACGGACTATGGTTGTTGTGTGCTGAGACCGGCCTTCATTTGATTTTGCATGGCATTTTAACCTGTTCACGGCAAGAATACCGCTTTCCGGTAGGATGAAACGGATGGGTCTGGTTATTGACCCGCACTACCTGGGCAAAAGAAAAAGAGCACCGGGATCCGGTGCTCTTTTTCTTTTGTATGAAGTATTATGCTTAGTAGTTTGCGTATACCGAGTAAACTTCTATCTCGTAGTATGGCCTTACGTCGTCCCTGTATGATATATCATAAAGGTGAACGGAAATATTGTCATTTACATAAATGTGCTCAAGATAGTGCTGGCTTGAAAACCTGCGAAGCTTTGTCTTGTAATACTGCATGGTGGATGCTACCTGCTGCTTCAGCTTTTCATATTCTTCTTTGCTTGAAGTTTCAAATTTTATAGCTACATGATTATGATAAGAATAACCATCGTCATAATAATGGCAATAAGAAATAACACTCTTACCGTTCCTGAACACAGTGCACCTTTCATTATATTCAAGGTGATTGAGTTTGTACCCCTTCTCATGCACATAAGTTTCAAACGCGGGATAGGTATACGACCTCAATTTTACGAGTTCGTCAAACGAGAAATCTTGTCCAAAGCTTAGTGTGCAGAAGCTGAAAGAGATCAATAGAAACAGTATTGTTTTTTTCATGTTATATTTTTTTAATGTAGAACAAATATAATAGCTATTGCGTGAAATGTGAAATAAATGCCAAAAATATTTTGCCCTGAAACACAGACTTAACCTGCTTAGTCTCGTTCGGGTAATAAAGTTTTCAGGCGGTAGCTGTATTAGCTATGAGGCCTCTGTAGTACACACTATCTTTGTAACTTCGCAGTTGTTTTTAACTTACATAATATGTCTTATTCTCTAAAGAATAAAATACGTTTGGTTACCGCCGCTTCGCTTTTTGATGGTCATGATGCTTCTATAAATATCATGCGCCGTATCATGCAGGCAAGTGGCGCAGAGGTTATTCATCTTGGTCACGACAGAAGTGTGCAGGAGGTAGTGGATTGTGCCATACAGGAGGATGCCAATGCCATAGCGATAACATCGTACCAGGGAGGGCATGTTGAATATTTTAAATATATGTATGATCTGCTCAAAAAAGCAGGCTGCGGGCATATAAAAATATTTGGTGGCGGTGGTGGTGTCATTCTTCCGTCAGAGATAAAAGAACTTGAGGATTACGGCATTACCCGTATTTATTCGCCGGATGATGGTCGTTCGCTTGGCTTGCAGGGTATGATAGACGACTTGTTAGAGAAAAGCGATTATCCCACAGGTAACCAATTAAATGGCGAACCGGGTCACCTTGTAGAAAAAGATGTGCGTTCTATAGCCCGGCTCATATCTGCCGCTGAAAACTATCACGATCTTCCTGAAACAAAAGCAGCTTTAAAAAAGGTAAAAGAGCAGGCTGCCGGCTCATCAACGCCCATCCTGGGTATTACAGGCACGGGTGGGGCCGGTAAAAGCTCACTGGTAGATGAACTGGTAAGGCGGTTCCTGATCGATTTCAAAGACAAGCATATCGGTATTATCTCTGTAGACCCTACTAAAAAGAAAACAGGAGGCGCGCTGCTGGGAGACCGTATCCGCATGAATGCCATCCGCAATCCCAGGGTGTATATGCGGTCTATGGCCACCCGGCAAAGCAATCTGGCAGTGTCAAAACACATTCACGATGCCGTAGATATTCTTAAAGCTGCAAAGTACGATCTCATAATACTGGAAACATCCGGTATAGGACAGAGCGATACGCAGATCACAGAATATTGCGACATGAGTATGTACGTGATGACACCCGAATATGGTGCGGCCACACAGCTCGAGAAAATAGACATGCTCGACTTTGCCGATATTGTGGTCATCAACAAGTTCGACAAACGCGGTGCTATGGATGCGTTGCGTGATGTTAAGAAACAATACCAGCGAAATCATAAACTGTTTGATAAAAAAGCCGATGATATGCCGGTATTCGGTACCATCGCCTCACAGTTCAACGACCCCGGTACCAACTCTATGTACAAGTCATTAATGGACCTGCTGGAGCATAAAACGGGTGCGCCGCTTCATTCGCAATACAAAATAACGGATGAGATGAGCGAGAAGGTATATATCATCCCTCCTGCGCGCACACGCTACCTGAGCGAGATATCCGAGAACAACCGGAAATATGACAAATGGGCAAAGGACCAGAGCGCTGTAGCCCAGAAATTATTTGCCATTAACAAGACCATTCATACACTGCAGTCACATACCGCCGACGATAAAGACCGGCTGATCAAGACTTTGCAGGAGGTATACGCCAAAACAGAATTGGACCTCGATCCTAAAAATAAACTACTGCTGGAACAGTGGGATGAGAAGAAGCAACAATACATAGGTGAGTACTATAGCTATAAGGTAAGAGAGAAAACGCTGAAGATAAAAACGCATACCGAATCACTGTCTCATATCCAGGTGCCCAAGGTAGCGGTACCCCGCTTTGAAGCATGGGGTGAAATATTACAGTGGGCGCTGGCTGAGAATTTCCCCGGCGAGTTTCCATATGCCGCGGGTATCTATCCTTTCAAGCGTGAAGGTGAAGACCCTGCCCGTATGTTTGCCGGCGAGGGCGGGCCTGAGCGTACAAACAAACGTTTCCACTACGTATCGGCGGGTATGCCTGCCAAGAGGCTGAGCACGGCCTTTGACAGTGTAACACTGTATGGGCAGGATCCCGACCACCGCCCGGATATTTATGGTAAGGTTGGCAACTCAGGCGTAAGCGTATGTTGTCTTGATGATGCCAAGAAGCTATACAGCGGCTTTAACCTGGCCGACCCCAAGACCTCGGTATCCATGACCATAAACGGCCCTGCCCCTACTATTACTGCCTTCTTTATGAACGCCGCAATAGACCAGCAGTGCGAGCTATACATCAAGGCACATGGCCTCGAAGAAGAAGTAAACAAAAAGATCGATGCCATATTTGCGGCCAAGGGTTTGAAGCGCCCGTATTACAATGCCGGGGAAAACGAAAGTATGCCCGAGAGTAATGATGGACTAGGGTTAATGCTGCTCGGTGTCACCGGCGACCAGGTATTACCTGCCGATGTGTATAAGAAGATAAAGACAGACACGCTCAAGGCCGTTCGTGGCACTGTTCAGGCCGATATTTTGAAGGAAGATCAGGCGCAGAATACCTGTATCTTCTCTACAGAGTTTTCACTCCGTGTAATGGGCGATGTGCAGCAGTATTTTATTGACAACAAGGTACGTAACTTCTATTCGGTATCCATCAGTGGTTACCACATAGCGGAGGCAGGCGCCAATCCTATTTCCCAGTTGGCATTCACAATTTCTAACGGCTTTACATTTGTTGAGTACTACCTGAGCCGTGGTATGCACATAGATGATTTTGCGCCTAACCTTTCGTTCTTCTTCAGTAATGGTATAGACCCTGAATACAGTGTTATAGGTCGTGTGGCAAGGCGTATTTGGGCTAAGGCTATGAAGTTCAAGTACGGCGGCAATGAACGGTCCCAGATGCTGAAGTACCATATCCAGACCTCGGGCCGCTCGCTGCACGCGCAGGAAATAGACTTCAACGACATTCGTACTACGCTGCAGGCATTGTACGCGATATATGACAATTGCAATTCACTGCATACAAATGCATATGATGAGGCCATTACCACGCCCACAGAGGAAAGTGTGCGCCGCGCTATGGCTATACAGCTTATTATAAATAAAGAACTGGGCCTCGCTAAGAACGAGAATCCTTTGCAGGGCTCATTCATCATAGAAGAACTCACTGACCTCGTAGAGGAGGCTGTGCTTGCTGAGTTCGATCGCATAACAGAGCGCGGTGGTGTACTGGGCGCAATGGAAACCATGTACCAGCGCGGCAAGATACAGGAAGAAAGCCTGTACTACGAGACACTGAAGCATACCGGTGAATTCCCGATAATCGGTGTCAACACATTCCTCAGCTCAAAGGGTTCGCCTACCATCATACCACAGGAGGTTATCCGCTCTACTACCGAAGAAAAAGAATTCCAGATACAAACAGTTCAAAACCTCTGGAAGCGCAACGAAGACAGAAGTGCTGAAATGCTGCACAACCTGCAGCAGGTAGCCGTGCATAACAAGAATATCTTTGCAGAGCTTATGGAAACAGCTAAGTACTGTTCACTCGGCCAGATAACCAAGGCATTGTTTGAGGTAGGCGGGCAGTACAGGCGGAATATGTGATCAGGATTTAAGGATTTGCAAGATACGTGTGCCACAGAAAAGAGGTAAGTACAAAGCAAAGAAACAGACAGAGGTGCCGGATTAGTTTTTTTGTTGTATTTCTAAAACCTAACATGAAGGAATTAAATGTCATGGTGAGCTTCGAACCATTGTTGAGCATAAGGAGACAGTTTTTCGTCTCCGGCGAGTGTCCCAGCCAATGTCTCTCGAAGGGAGGGAAAGAGTGTGAGCGAGGACTCGGCTGCATCAAGGCAGTTGTTGAAGTTTTGTCCTTAGCACTTCTGTGTAATCCTTTAATCCTTTTAATCTGTGATTCAGAAGTAGGTAGGCGGGCAGTACAGGAGGAACATGTGATCAGGATTTGAGGATTTTAGGATTTGCAGGATACACGGGCAACAGCAAAAAGGTAAGTATTAAGCAAAAAACAGACAGAGGTGCTGGGTAAGTTTTTTTGTTGTATTTCTAAAACCTAACATGAAGGAATTAAATGTCATGGTGAGCTTCGAACCATTGTTGAGCATAAGGAGACAGTTTTTCGTCTCCGGCGAGTGTCCCAGCCAATGTCTCTCGAAGGGAGGGAAAGAGTGTGAGCGAGGACTCGGCTGCATCAAGGCAGTTGTTGAAGTTTTGTGCTTAGCACTTCTGTGTAATCCTTTAATCCTTTTAATCTGTGATTCAGATGCGGCAATAAGCGATCAAAACTTGATAGATAACTCAAGGTGGCCGCCAAGGCCTTCGGTTATTATTCGTTGCAGTGTAGAAAAGCGCACATCTTTCAGGTCTTTTTCCAGTTTTGAAATATAGGATTTATTAGTTCCCGAAAGTTCAGCAAGCTGTTCTTGTGTCAAGCCTTTTTCATGGCGGGCCTGTTGGAGGAGCACACCTAGCTTGAAAACCTCGTAACCCGTGTCAAATTTTGCGCGTTTCTTAGTCCCTTTTCTCCCTACCTCTTTATCTATAAACTCATCGAGGCTTGTCAGGTTTTTGTTTTTCCGCATAGTATTCCTTTTTTATTTTCTCAGCCAGTTCGATTTCTTTTTGTGGTGTTTTTTGCGTTTTCTTCTGAAAACCATTTCCGATAACCACTAAATTATTGTTGTCAAAAAAGCAGAATATCCTGAAGATATCATTGCCGGATTGTACCCGTATCTCATACAATCCGGTTGTTGATTCCAGGTGTTTGAAATAGATTTCCGGTATCCGCTCCAGTTCTTCTGCAATTTTCAATGTCCAGATGATCTTATTCTTCACTTTTAAGGTTTGCTCAGAATAAAAATCCTTGAAATAGTTTTTGTAGAAAAACAGCCTGCGTTTATTCACAATAAACCAAAGGTAAGAAAAGTAGTCCAATTGGACAACAATGATTTTCTCGTTAGCCCAATATCCCCTCAATACATTTTTTTCTGTGCCAGAGGCAAATTATGCTTTGTGGCAAAAGTGGCCAGCTTACTGCTGTCAACAGGAAACCCTCGCCTGTATTAAAAAGCAGTTGTTTTTCCATCCCCGGCGAGTGTCCCAGCCGATGTCTCTCAAAGGGAGGGATTGAGTGTGAGCGAGGACTCGGCTGCATCAGGGAGCAGTTGTTGAAGTTTTGTCCTTAGCACTTCTGTGTAATCCTTTAATCCGTTTAATCTGTGATTCAGAAGTAGGTAGGCGGGCAGTACAGGCGGAATATGTGATCAGGATTAAGGATTTGCAGGATACGTGTGCCACAGAAAAGAGGTAAGTATTAAGCAAAAAACAAACAGAGGTGCCGGATAAGTTTTTTGTTGCATTTAAAAACCCTAACATGAAGGAATTAAATGTCATGGTGAGCTTCGAACCATTGGAGAGAACAAGGACACCGTTTAATCACAGAACTTTAGTATCCATCATCAACCATTTGCAAACCGCAACAATCCTTCGACAAGCTCAGGATGACAAGTATGATTTTTTGAGGCTCAATATATATCCTCAAGCACCACCTCCAGTTCGCTGATCATCATAGCGGTAGCGCCCCATATTATGGTGCCGTCCTTAAGTATATAGGCATTTACTTTTCTCTTCACATCCGGATATTTTGGCGATACTACCTCCGCCACCGTTTTCCGTTCAGCATGCAGTAGTTCGTTCAGCGGTACTTCCAGTGTATGGGCAACTTCGTTATGGCTGAGACTATAGTTGGGCCGGCTTTCAGCAAAGCCAACGAACGGATAGACGTTGAAATTACTTACAGGGATGTATAGTTCTGTCAATGCGCCCAGTATATCCACATCCTCACATAATATGCCTACCTCTTCATATGCTTCCCGCAATGCGGTTGCTTTCAGGTCGGCATCACCTTCCTCAAAACGTCCTCCCGGAAAACTTACCTGCCCGCTATGCGCGGTCTTATCTTCCTTTCTTTTCATCAGCAACACATGCAGCTCTTCGTTCATCGGGAACAGAAGGCAGAGCACAGCACTCAGCCGGGCATCGTCAGGTACCTGTAAAGGCATGGATACTACACGGCCCATCATACGTTCCTGTGCGTTTCGCCCCGGAAGCGGCTGTTGCAGCCTTGCTCTTAAACGCTCTATAATATCCCGGCTGTTCAATTGGTCGTCTTTTCTTCTTTTACCGTAAAGCTTAGCGCGCCGGATGGGCACCGTTTTACCTGCTCTATTATCCGCTCTGCATCCGCGCCATCCATATTTATCCATGGCGACTTTCGCGGGTCAAATACCTCTATCAGCCCCTGCCAGCAGATCTTGGAGTGCTGGCAAAGATCCGGCTTCCATGTTATGGTAACATCTCCTTTTGTATAGTGCTTGGTCATAAAAAAAGAATTTAGCGGTTACATCGGCACTTCAAATATCAGTACGTCGCTTGTTGCATCTGCTTTTATATCTATAGTATCTGTATCGCTTATCCCCAGGGCATCTCTTTTTCCCAGCACTTGCTCCCCAACATTTACTTTCCCTTCTATTACAAAGATATAGGCTCCATGCTGTTTGCTGTGCAGTGTATGTGTTACATTTTTACCTGCTTCCAGCGTTGTGCGATATATCCATGCCGACTGGTGTATTTTCAATCCCGCATCATCATTTGTTATTGGTGATACCAACGGCTGCAATGCATTCACCCTTTCTTCCACCGGAAACATTTTCTGGTCATACCGGGGCTGCACATTCTTTTTGTCAGGGAATATCCATGTCTGCAGCAGGTTCGTCCGGTTATTAGGGTCAGGGTTGTACTCACTATGGGTCACACCCGAACCTGCACTCATCACCTGCACCTCGTTGGGTACTATCTGCTGCGCATGGCCCATGCTGTCTTTATGCTCCAGGGTGCCCTCAAGTACTATGGTGATGATCTCCATATTATCGTGCGGGTGCCTGCCGAAACCCATACCGGGGGCCACTATATCATCGTTAAGCACCCGCAGTGCGCCAAAATGTATTTTGGCAGGATCATACCAGCCCGCAAAGCTGAATGAATGGTGTGCATTAAGCCAGCCATGGTCTGCATGGCCCCTCTTATCTGCCGCGTGAAATATTGTTTTTGTCATAAATTCTGTGTTTTAAAAATGAATGTACATACATCTATACAAAATCCGTACCCATCAATATCCCTGACAAAGTTGCAGTATAATTGCCATTTTTGAACCAATTTATTGGTAATTTGGCACTTTATTAATAACACCTAAGCCTGAATGCTCAAGTATGCGGCTTATTACAAGGGTTACAACTTACGACTAAAACATGGCTCAGAATATACTGGTAATAGACGACGAAAAAGCGATCCGGAAAACGCTCAATGAGATACTTACGTTCGAAGGATTTGTGGTAGACGAGGCCGCAGATGGTGTCGAAGGCATCAAAAAAATAAAAGAGAACAATTACGACTGCGTGCTCTGTGACATAAAAATGCCCAAAATGGATGGCATAGAGGTGCTGCAGGCTGCCCGGGAAGAAAAACCGGATACCCCTTTTATAGTTATTTCCGGTCACGGAAACATAGAAACAGCCGTAGATGCTGTTAAAAAAGGAGCTTACGACTATATATCCAAACCACCCGATCTTAACCGGCTATTGATCACAGTGCGCAATGCAATGGACAAAAAGTCGCTGGTTGTGGAAACAAAGCAGCTGCGCAAGCGTATATCCCGCGGTTTCGAAATGATAGGCACCAGCGAGGGTATGATGCGCATACAGGATACCATAGCCAAAGTAGCGCCTACCGATGCCCGTGTACTCATCACCGGCGAAAACGGCGTGGGTAAAGAGCTCGTTGCCCGCCGGATACATGAGTTAAGCAACCGCGCCGCTGGGCCTATTATAGAGGTCAATTGCGCCGCAATTCCTTCAGAGCTGATAGAAAGCGAGCTGTTTGGGCATGAAAAAGGCTCATTTACTTCGGCTATAAAACAGCGCATAGGCAAGTTTGAGCAGGCAAACGGTGGTACATTGTTTCTTGATGAGATAGGCGACATGAGCCACGATGCGCAGGCCAAGATGCTCCGCGCCCTGCAGGAGGGAAAAATTACCCGTGTAGGTGGCGAAAAAGAGATAAAGGTTGATGTACGGGTTGTAGCAGCTACAAATAAAAACCTGCTGGAAGAAGTAGAAGCTAAAAAATTCCGGCTCGATCTCTACCACCGGCTCAGTGTGATACTTATTCAGGTGCCACCGCTCAACGACCGGCGTGATGATATCCCCGCGCTCATAGAGCACTTCATGAAAGATATTAGCGATGACTACAAACAACCTGTAAAGGAAATAGATACAGATGCCGTAAAAGCATTGCAGGATTATAACTGGACAGGCAATATCAGGGAGCTGCGCAATGTAGTAGAACGCCTTATCATTCTTTCAGACAAGAAAATAACAAAAAAGGATGTAGAAACCTACATCCAGTTAAAGTGATAAGCACCAACACCGGCAATACTATCCTATTGCCTGTGTCAGGTCGTCGATCAGGTCATCCACATCTTCTATGCCTACGCTCAGCCTTATCAGTGAGTCGGACAGTCCGTTGGCTATACGTTGTTCCCTGGGTATTGAGCCGTGGGTCATGGTTGCGGGGTGGCCTATCAGTGATTCCACACCACCCAGCGATTCGGCCAGCGCGAATAGTTTTGTTTTACTCAGTACGGCCACGGCATCGTCTATATTGTCGCTTTTCAATGTAAAGGATATCATACCCCCGAAGCCCCTCATTTGCTTCCTGGCTATCTCATGGTTTGGATGGTCTTCAAAACCTACCCAATATACCTTACCCACCTTCGGGTGCGATTTCAGGTAGTGGGCTATTGCCTTGCCGTTTTCGCAATGGCGCTGCATACGCACATGCAGCGTTTTAATACCACGTAGCACCAGCCAGCAGTCATGCGGCCCCGGTACTGCGCCGCAACTGTTCTGTATGAACCGAAGCCTTTCTTCCAGTTTGGCATCATTCACTATCAGTGCGCCATGCACCACATCGCTGTGGCCACCCAGGTACTTGGTGGCAGAGTGCAGCACTATGTCCGCGCCCAGGTCCAGCGGTGTTTGCAGGTAAGGCGATGCGAATGTGTTGTCGCAGACCAGGGTCAGGTTATGCTTCTTACAGATAGCTGCCGCGCCGGCTATGTCTATAATGTTCAGCAGTGGGTTGGTAGGTGTTTCTATCCATACCATCTTTGTTTTGTCATTGATGTGTCGCGAAATGTTATGCACATCATGCATGCCTATAAAATGGAACTTGATGCCATAATGGGCAAATACCTTTGTCATGATCCTGAAGGTGCCGCCATACAGGTCATTAGATACAATAACCTCGTCACCGGGCAGCAACAGCTTTATTACCGCGTCTGTCGCGGCCATCCCGCTCCCGAAGCAAAGTCCGTATTTGCCATTCTCTATGGCGGCAAGTGCGTCCTGTAGTACTGTTCGGGTAGGGTTTTGTGTCCGCGCGTACTCATAGCCTTTGTGGTCGCCTGGTGCCGCCTGCACATAGGTGCTGGTCTGGTATATAGGTGTCATTATTGCGCCAGTTGTAGGGTCAGGGTGTACGCCTGCATGTATCAGTTTTGTATCTAATTTGTAGTGCTTTTCTGCCATATCGTGTTTGATTATTGCCGCAAAGGTATGGGTTCTCTTGAAAGTTTGACAATCAGGTGGGTATCAGGTACCGGTACGCTCCACAAGTTCCTCCCAGCTGCGTATCGGTTCTTCAATGCCCATTATGCTGCCTATAAGCGAAAATATATCGGCCGCCGTTTTATGCTGCTGGCGCAGGTAATGTACAGATGTTGCCCCTTCTGATTTAGAAAGTTTTTTACCCGCTTCGTCGTTTATCAGGCGGTGATGGTGGAATGTGGTATCCATAAATGTATCTTGCCCCAGCGCCCTGGCTATGTAATGCTGCGCCACGGTCGACTCCCACAAGTCCTCACCACGCACCACCAGGTCTACGCCAAAGGCCAGGTCATCAATAACAGATGTAAGCTGGTATGCAGGCAGTCCATCCTTTTTTTTCACCATAAAGTGCTGCATGGTCTCCGGCAGGCTGGTGATTATAGGTTCTTTCAATGTATGTACCGTCACCTGCTCGGTTAGGTTGGTACGCATGCGCCAGCTTGTCCCCGGCATGTCCAGTGGCAGTCCCTTATTCACGCAGGTACCGGGGTATGCCATATTAGGATTAGTATGCGCTATCTGTGTCCTTGTGCAGGTACACGCAAATACATTGCCCTGTTCGGCCAGTTGTTGCAGTGCTTTAGTGTATAGTTCCTGCCGGTGCCCCTGTGCGTATTGTTGTTCATACTCACGCATATCCCGTGGCCCCTCGTCCCATGGTATTCCCAGGAAGTTCAGGGTATCAAATATGTCCTGCACATATTGTCGCTGGGTGCGTTCCCTGTCCATATCGTCTATACGCAGCAGTATTTTCGCATTTGTACGCCTGGCCAGCGCGGCCGTTATGGCAAACGACATCACATTGCCCACATGCAGGTAGCCGCTGGGTGTAGGCGCTATCCTAGTTTTGTTGAATGTCGTTCTTTCGCTCATCGGGTATGCAAATATAAAAATTCAAATGCCGGGTGTAGCCCGGCATTTAAGAATAAGACATTTTATTTTCGCTTTACTTTTTCATTGCGGTCTCTATCTCTTCCACTGTTATTGGTATACCCTTGAAGAGGTCAGTATTTCCGGTCTTTGTTATCCATATATTGTTCTCTATCCGTATGCCCATTTGCTCTTCCTCTATATATATGCCGGGCTCTACCGTAAACAGCATACCTTCTTTTATGGTATCGGTATACGAGCCCACATCATGCACTACCAGCCCCAGGAAGTGCGTCACTCCATGGTAGAAATACTTACGGTAAGCAGGGTTTGCGGGGTCCTGGTTCTTTATATCAGCCTTGCTGATCAGTCCTATTTTCAGCAACTGCTGCTCCATAGCGTTGTTGATGCTCTTCACATATTCAGGGAAAGCCAGGCCGGGTTTTAATATTTTTTTACCATGGTTGTGCACCGCCAGGCAGGCGTTGTACACTTCCTTCTGCCGCTTTGTGAATTTACCGTTTACAGGTATCGTTCGGGTCATATCAGCGTTATAGTTACCATATTCCGCGCCAAAGTCCATCAGTATCAGTTCACCATTCTTACATTCCTGGTTGTTTTCTTCATAGTGCAGCGTCCTCGCCCTGTCTCCGCTGGCTATGATACAGCCATAAGCATGCCCCGTAGCCCTGTTGCGCAGGAATTCATGTGTTATCTCCGCTTCTATCTCATATTCCATTACCCCTGGTTTAATATATTTCATTACCCGGCTAAAGGCCTTGTGGGTAATATCTACCGCTGTTTGGGTCACTGCTATTTCTTCCTTTGTCTTTATGCAGCGCAGCTCTTTCATAATGCGCGCTGCGCGGTCATAATGGTGCAAAGGATATTTTTTCATCAGCTCGTGTACAAATACAAGATCGGTACGGTATAGCTCGGTATCCAGCCGGTTGTGTTCGTTTGTGTTCAGGTACACGGTATCAGCGCTGTTCATCATTACCTGTATCATCGTATCAAAGCCGTCCAGCCACTGCACATTTTTTATTCCTGATATGGCTGTAGCTTCATCTTTACGCAGCTTATGCCCTACCCATTTTTCCAGCAGTTCATTGGGCTGCAGCAGTACCAGCACCTCCCTCATGGTCTTGTCGGGGTTATCAGGGTACAGCACAACTATGGTTTTCTCCTGTACTACCCCGCTTAGCCACATTACGTCGGCATCGGGTTTATAGCCATACAGCCCGTCACCGCTCTTTGGAAATACCGGGCTCGCCGGAAAAATAGCTACTGAATTTGGCTTCATCTTTTTAATAAAGCGCTGCCTGTTTTGCTCGTATAGTCTTGATGGAATTGGTAAATATTTCATTGCTCTGTAATAATAATGAGGTGCTAAGGTACTGGAAGTTGGCAATTACATATTCCCCCACTCGCTAACCCTAAAATAATTTTTAAAATAAATTTGGTTTATAAAATAAACTACTTTAGATTTGTGCTTTGTTTATAATAAACCAATCAAAAATCATAAAATGGAAAACACTGAAAAACAACATCTTGAACTGATCGCAGAGATGATCAATTCAGCAAGGCAGGAATTTAGCAACGATAGCTTTGCTTACCTGCTATGGGGCTGGTCTGTATGCATTGCAGCCCTCCTGGAATTTGTGCTTATACAGCTAAATGTACCCTACCACGCCATGGTATGGCTGGCAATACCCGTGGTGGCGGTGGTGCAGGTGGTTATAATGAGGTCCAGGAAGAAGAAAGAGCAGGTCAGGTCGCATGTTGATAAAATACTTGGTTATGTCTGGATAGCGGTAGGCATCAGCATAGGAACCGTATTACTCGCCCAGAACATATTGCAAAACAGCACCTATCCTATCCTTATATTCCTGTATGGCATCGGCACATTCATTTCCGGCGGTATCATGAAGCATAAGCCAATGATGATGGGCGCTGTATGCTGCTGGATCATTGGTCTCCTGGCATTTCATTTCACATTTGAGTACCAGTTATTGCTTTTATCTTTATCACTCATACTGTCTTATATTATACCCGGGCATATGCTGCAAAACCGCTTTAGAAAAAATGTTTAAAGACCTTGATCCTGTTCTGCATTCGCAGCTTAGGTTAGCGATAGTCTCACTGCTCATCACCGTAGAGGAGGCGGAGTTCAATTTCCTCAAAGAAAAGACACAGGCTACCTCAGGCAATCTCAGCGTTCAGCTCGATAAGCTGAAAACAGAGGGCTATATTGAAGTAACTAAATCTTTCCGAAACAATTATCCGCTTACGGTTTGCAAGATCACAAAGAAGGGAATAAGCGCTTTTGAGAAGTATGTGGAGCACCTTAAATCGTATATCAACCCTAAAGCTAAATAGCCGCTCTTGGCGGTAACGGTGAGTTATAAACCCCGGCACCACCTGTAGGCGAGATGAGGGAAATAAGCATGGGAATAAATCTAAACACATTCCTTTTTAGGAATGTTGCAAAGTCACAATGGCATTGCTGTACCTGATGGTCTCTATGTCCCCGGCTTGTAGCAGCACTAAAAAGTATTTGATTTACATATTTTCAAACTAATTTTGAAGTAATGTTCAGGTTAGACAGAACGAAAGGCAAAGGCCTGTCTTATGAAGAGGCGGCGAACCAGGTAGCATACTGGCGGTCTAAAACGATGGATGAGCGTTTGGCTGCTGTAATGTACCTGAACAGTATCGCATATAACTTCGATGTCAATGACCCGCCCCGGCTCAACAGGTCTGTTTTCAGGACAAGGAAACACCCGGAAAAATGAGTATTTCACTAAACCTGGATTTTCAGGATTTTATTCGTTGCTTTAATACGGCCACAGTCGATTACATTGTGGTGGGAGGATATGCAGTCATATATTATGGGTCGTCAAGAACTACCGGCGACATAGATATCTGGGTAAGACGGTCAGAGGACAATTACAACCGGATAAAAAATGCTTTCCGGGATTTTGGAATGCCGGTTTTTGACATGACGAAAGAAAACTTTCTTTATAACGAGCAAATAGACGTTTTCTCATTTGGTACCCCGCCTGTGTCTATAGACATTCTCACGGACTTGAAAGGCCTCACTTTCGATGAAGCATATGTTCAGGCCGTTGATGCTGTCTGGGATAATGTACCGGTAAAAGTGCTGGAGTTACGTGATCTTATTAAGGCCAAAAGAGCTGCCGGGCGCCATAAAGATCTTGATGATATAGAAAATCTCAATAACCCTTAGCAGCAACAATACAGAATACCTTATCTTATAAAAACCCTAAAGCTAAATAACCGCCTTACCGCTTTTTAATAGCTATTTACCGATGCGGGCAAATATTTAGCCGAAATAAAGTTTTATTTGTTTTAACAACCTTATAGCTTTGCGGCGTATTTTGAAATTTTAATATGAAACGATACTTACGTAACTTATATACATTATCACTCATCTCTGTTTTCTCTGTCCTGTCAGTCTCTGCCGGTGCGCAGTACAAGATCAGTGGTACCGTTATAGACAATAAGAATATGCCGGTAAAAGGCGCCAATGTCTACCTCGAAAACACTATTGACGGCGGCACTACCGATAGCCTCGGTATTTTCCATTTTACTACCTCCGAAAAGGGCAACCAAACAATTGTGGCATCTGAGGTCAGTCATGCCACATCCGGCCAGCCGATAGTTATTGCGGGTGATGTCAGCGGTATCGTAATTACTATCAAGGCAAACAAAGCCCACGACCTCGATGCGGTTGTCATCACCGCCGGATCATTTGATGCGTCCAACGATAAGACAAAAACAGTTTTGAAACCACTGGATATTGTTACTACCGCCGGTGCCAATGCCGATGTGGTAAAAGCTATGGAAATGCTTCCCGGCACTCAGAAGACCGGTGCCGACAATGGTATGTTCGTTCGTGGTGGCGATGCCAGCGAGGCGGCTATACTGGTTGATGAGATGGTTGTACAAAATGCGTTCATCAGCGGCCCTCCCGGCGTATCTACCCGCAGCAGATTTGGCGCGTTCAACTACCAGGGCGTGTCCTTCAGCAGTGGCGGCTATAGCGCAAAATACGGACAGGCATTGTCCGGCGTACTTGAGCTCAACACCACTGATCTTGCTGACAAAAGCACCGTGAACATGGGTATCAACATGGCCAGCGTATATGCCTCCGGCGTAAAGCGATGGAAGAAAAGCAGCCTCGACTTTGGAGGCAACTATACCAATACCGCCCCCTTCTTCGGCCTTGCATCCACTAACTTCAAGTTTTATGATGTACCCAAAGGTGCAGGCGCCAATGTACGTTATGCATGGAAGCCCAATAAGAATGGTATTTTTAAGGCCAGCTTCAATTCCAGCTACAGCAGCAGCGGCATAGAGATACCAAACAGCAATGCCGCTGACCCAGACTCTACCAACATATTAAAGAACCTCCCGGCTACCGTGCCATTCCGTACCAACGATCAGTATTATTACACCAACGTTTCTTATAAGCAGTTGTTCAAAGCAAAGTACAGCCTGTACACAGCCGCATCATATAGCTATGACCAGACCGACAATAAGTTTGATACAATACCCATCAAAGGGCAGGATCATCGCATCCAATATCGCATAGAGGGCAAAGACTATTTTACAAGCAGGCTCAATTTGCTGGTGGGCACAGATGTGCAGAGCTATGGTTTGTCTAAACAATACGGCACCTACCCGCAGGCTAAATTCACAGAGACAATTGCCTCGGGTTATGCCGAGCTGGAGTGGACTCCCATAAACCTCATCGCTGTTAAGCCCGGTATCAGGTACGAGCATAGCGCATTGCTCAACAAAGATGTGATAGCTCCGCGTATATCTATGGCTATAAAGACAGGTATTCACACACAGGCCTCTTTTGCTGGCGGTATCTTTTACCAGGATCCCGACAATAACTACTTGCTTTTTGGCTACAAACCGGATATGCAGCAGTCAGTACACTACATCGCCAACTGGCAGTACAGCAAGAGCGACCGCACACTGCGTGTAGAGGCATACTATAAGAAATATGACAACCTCGTGCTCGAAACAGATACACCATACAATTCCAACCCATACCGCTTTAATTTTGCCGCCCCCGGTAATGGTGGCTTCGGCTATGCGCAGGGCATAGAATTGTTCTGGCGCGATAAAAAATCCATAAAAAATGCAGACTACTGGGTTTCATACAGCTATATAGATACCCGTCGCAAGTATAGCAACTTCCCTTACGAGGCTACACCTTCTTTCATTGCCAGTCATAACCTGAACCTTGTAGGAAAATATTTTGTTACTAAATGGCAGACCAACTTCAGCCTTACCTATAGCTATGCCAGCGGCAGGCCGTACTTCAACCCTTACCTCCCGGTCGATGAGTCTCATTTCCTCAGCGACCGTACCCCCGACTACAATAACCTGGCTATTGCCGTTGCCTATCTGCACACATTTGGCAAGTGGTTCACTGTGTTTTACATAAGTATAGATAATGTCACAGACAATCACAACGTATTCGGCTACAGGTATAATTACGATGCGGCGGGCAAGCCCGTCGGCGATCGTGTACCCATTGTTCCGGCACTGTACCGCTCCATATTCTTTGGTGTAAATATGTCATTGACACAATTTTCTAAAGACGAGCTTTAATAACTTTTTTCACACTTAATCATCATAAACAACCAAAAAACAAATACAATGAAGAAAATTATTTTAATGGGCGCGCTCGCCCTGTCAGCCGCAGGCACTTACGCCCAGGATTTCAAAACGGTTCTGGAAAAGACGTTTACAGCCTTTGACACTACATGGGATCAGGCGGTAAAAGTAGAGCAGGCCAATAAGCTCTCGCTGATCGCAAAAAAGTGGGACAACGAATGGGTGGCGCACTATTATGCCGCGTACAGCAAGATCGTACTCACCTACCAGGAAAAAGACGGCGTGAAAAAAGATGCCCTGCTGGATGAGGCCGATAAGGAGCGCGAAGATGCCGTTACCATTCTTAAGAAAGAAAACGACGAAACATACGTTTTGGCCGCTATGATCGCTAACTCACGCATGGGTGTAGACCCTATGCAGCGCTGGCAGAAGTACGGGCCTATATACAAAGAGAACATGAGCAGCGCCAAAGAGCTCAATCCCGATAATCCGAGAATGTATTATATAGAAGGTACTTCTAAGTTTTTTACACCTAAGGCTTATGGCGGCGGTAAGAAAGCGGCCCTGCCTTATTTCGAAAAAGCTGACGCGCTCTTTACAAAAGAAACAACCACAGACATTACTGTTCCGCACTGGGGCAAAAGAAGCAACGATTACTTTATCGGCTTATGTAAGCAGGAAGATAAAGAATAAATCATTCCATGATTTATTCCCGAATGGGCCGGCCCTGCAGCCGGCCCATTCGTATTTCGTTAAGGTGCCATTATTGCGGTTACCATAAGAAATGTACGTCATCCACGGTGGCTTAAAGTTTGGAATGTATATTTACACCATGAACTGGGCTTCCCTTTATACTACACAGCGTACCGGCGAGACCGTTGTAAAAGACATCAGCTTCGATCCGGTTCGCAATTCATTTCAGAGGGATTATGACCGTATAATCTTTTCGTCTGCCTTCCGTCGCCTGCAGAATAAGACACAGGTATTTCCTTTGCCGGGCGCCATTTTTGTGCATAACCGGCTTACCCATAGCCTGGAGGTAGCCTCCGTGGGGCGGTCCCTGGGCAAGGCTGTTGGTGAGCAGATCGCCGCAAAATATGCCGGCAATGGTCCCGCGTTTACCGAGTTTTACCGCTACGAGCTGGCATCTGTTATTGCCGCGGCATGCCTGGCCCATGATATCGGCAACCCGCCTTTCGGCCACTCCGGCGAAGATGCGATACGCGCTTTTTTTACCGGCCTGGAAGGGGAAACGGGCCGGAAGATACATGATGCCCTTAGTACTGATCAGCTAAAAGACTTTGAATTCTTTGAAGGCAATTCAAACGCCTTGCGGGTACTTACCAACAGCTTCAATGAGCCCGACCCCGGTGGGTACAAGCTTACCTACACCACACTTGCGTCGCTGGTCAAATACCCTTGCGCTTCGTCTCAGGGCTTCAATAAAAATACCGGCCTTATCGCCACAAAAAAATCCGGGTTCTTTGATTCAGAGGCAGCCACCTACAGGCAGATAGCCGATGCGCTCCATATACCCGAGGAGGCAGGGCATCAGAATGTTTTTGCCAGGCATCCCTTCGTATATCTCACCGAGGCTGCCGATGATATCTGCTACAGGGTTATAGACCTCGAAGATGCCCATCGCCTGCACATCATTTCGCTGGACACGTTTAAAGACATGTTTCTGCCTTTTTTCGAAAATGAGGACAAAGTCTACAATACCCGCGCGTATGTAGAGAAGAAGCTGGCCAATATCAACGATCACAACCAGAAGGTGCAGTACATACGCGCCCGCTGGATAGGCCTGATGATCGAAAAACTGTCCGGCATATTTATGGCCCACGAAGATGAGTTGCTCAACGGTACGCTGCAAAAAGACCTGCTCAAATGCCTGCCTGATGCTGACCGTATGCTCATAGACCGCATCAACCAATTCTCAGTGAAAAACGTATACAATTATAAAGCCGTGGTAGAGATAGAAATAGCGGGCTATAATGTAATAGGCGGCTTGCTGAAGGAATTTGTGCATGCGGTGCTTAACCCAAAGCATAGCAAATCGGCAAAGATCATCAAGCTGGTATCCGCGCAATTCCCGCTGAGAGGCGGCAACGAAAATATCTACCACGATATACAATCCATTGTAGACTATATTTCCGGCATGACAGACCTTTATGCTATAGATATATACCGCAAAATAACCGGCATTACGATACCTGAGTTAAGGTGATCGTTATGGTCAGGCTCAATTTTCGAGACTAACTCTGCAACCACTCCGAATATTTTGAGTGCATATCGGATGGCCGCACGTAGTTCTAGATGTACCCCCGCTTTTCATAATGCATTAGTAATCCCTGGGTCTTGGCCCTTAAATTATTTGAGCAAAAACTAACGAAAGGTTACAATTTCAACTTTTTAGGATCCTGCCACATATTCCAAAACAACAAAAGCTGTATTTCTTTTTCCGTCGGCCTATACCTGTAAAAAAGCAAAATTCTTTTGTTGATGCCGATTTTGAATACGTTGACTTTTTTGCATGGCCTCCCCAATCGTTGGTTAGCCTGTATTACCAGTATGGTCTGCTGGATTTTATTCGCGAATTTTTGAATTTCTTTTTCAGAAAAATGTTCATCCAGGTATTGAACGGCTTCGCTGAATGTTGATTGAGCTATTGGTAGCCAGGTTACTTTTTGAACCATTGACTGTATTTTTTCATCACTTCTTCATGTGATATACCTTTTCCCTCATCGCCATCTTTTATTGAGGTTTCAAGCATATTGCGCACTTCTTCCGGCAGCTCATCCCACCAATCTTCTTCTTGTTCTATTTCTAATATGGCTTGTACCAGCCTCAGTGATTTTTCGTCTGCCCGGTTTATATATTGTTTTACATGCTCCCTTAACACTTCAGTATCTGTCATACAAAATCAATTTATACAAATATACGTAATATTGATCAATGACTACTTTTGTACGATAGTCAATTAACCGATTTACAATGCACGCAAAGGACCTCCGCATAGAAGATTTCACCTACCCACTGCCCGACGAGCGGATAGCTAAATACCCGCTCCCGGAAAGGGATGCATCTAAGCTGCTTATTTATAAGGACGGGGAAATTACACAGGATACCTACCGTAACATAGCATCACATATCCCGGGAGAAACACTTATGGTCTTCAATCAAACCAAAGTGGTACATGCACGCTTGCTGTTCAAAAAACCCTCAGGAAGCACTATAGAGGTCTTTTGTCTTTCACCCGGTGCGCAATATCCCGATGTGCAAACAGCCATGCTGCAAAAAAGTAATGTGCAGTGGGAGTGCCTCGTGGGCGGTGCCGCCAAATGGAAAAAAGACATGGTGCTGTCGCTGGTAAATGACAACCCCGCTTTTACGCTCTCTGCAAGTATCATCACACGTACTTCTTCGGCATATATGCTTAACCTAAGCTGGGACGACAGTGATCTCACTTTCGCCGAGGTACTGCACCATGCCGGTAAAGTACCATTACCACCGTATCTCCACAGGGAAGCCGAGGAAAGTGATGATGAAAGGTATCAGACATTATTTGCAAAAGAAGAGGGCAGCGTAGCGGCGCCCACAGCCGGCCTGCACTTCACAAATGAAGTAATGCAAAGCATTGCCGCAAAAAAAATCAGCACATCATTTGTTACCCTCCATGTAGGCGCGGGTACCTTTAAGCCTGTTAAGAGCGCAACAATGGCCGGGCACGATATGCATGCCGAATGGATAGAAGTGACCGGCGAAAGTATAAGACAATTGATCAGCCACATCGACAAAAATATTGTGGCGGTGGGCACCACTTCCATGCGCACCATCGAAAGCCTCTATTGGATAGGTAATAAATTGCTTAATGGCCATAAAATAGATTTGCATGGCATTGCGGTAACACAATGGGACCCTTACAACGATGATCATAAGCACACCGCTTATGACGCGCTCAATGCTGTCCTCTCATATATGGCAGCCGGCAGATCAGACAAACTGGTTACACGCACCCAGGTAATTATTGCCCCCGGTTACCGGTTCAGGATTGTGAATGGACTCGTCACCAATTTTCACCAGCCACAGTCCACTCTTTTGTTATTGGTAGCTGCCTTTATTGGCGACGACTGGCGCAAAGTGTACAACTATGCTCTCGGCAACGGCTTCCGGTTTCTGAGCTATGGCGATGGTTCCCTGCTGTGGCGCATTTGATCCCGGTCACAGGGGGCATAATATTTAACATTGAACCTCGGTCATATTTACTAATTTTGCACACTATTTAACAAAAATATCATATTGACAACGCAGGATTTTATAGCAGCAGCGTTACTGGAGGATGTTGGTTCGGGCGATTATTCAACCCTGGCCAGCATACCACAGGGCGCTAAAGGGGAGGCGGTACTGAAGATTAAAGAGGACGGCATTATTGCCGGTCTTGACATTGCGCGAGAGGTATTTGAATACCTCGACCCCGCAGCCACCTTTACATTCTTCAAGAAAGATGGCGACAGGGTAAGCAATGGCGAAGTTGCTTTCGAAGTTAAGGCAGCTGTCCATACCATACTCAAGGCAGAACGCCTTGTCCTTAACTGTATGCAGCACATGAGTGGCATTGCTACACTCACACGGCAGTATGTCGATCTTATTAAAGATTACCATGCCGAGATTCTGGACACCCGCAAGACTACCCCGTTATTCCGCTCGTTTGAAAAAGAAGCGGTACGCATTGGCGGCGGGGTCAATCATCGTATGGGTTTGTATGATATGGTGATGCTCAAAGACAATCACATTGATTTCTGCGGGGGCATCGAAAAAGCTATTGAACAAACTGTTGACTACCTCGCAAAGAACAACCTCGACCTGAAGATCGAAGTGGAAACACGCACCTTAGATGATGTAAGGAAGGTTATGGCAGTAGGCCGCATACACCGTATCATGCTCGATAATTACACACCTGCCCAATTGGGTGAAGCTATAAATATTATTGGGGGCAGGTATGAAACAGAAGCTTCCGGTGGCATAAACCTCGGCAATATTGTTGACTACGCGCGCACCGGCGTCGATTTTATTTCCGTTGGCGCTGTCATCCATCATGCCGTTAGCATGGACCTAAGCCTTAAAGCCCGGATATTATGAGCAGAAAACACATTGTGTTTATTATCAACCCCAAGTCGGGAGTAGAACGCCAGAAGGAAATTCAGCAGGGCATAGATACCCACCTCGACAAAGAGCGGTTTTCACACGAGCTGATCTATACCCAGTTTGCCAAACATGGCACTACGCTGGCAAAAGAAGCCGCCCGCAACGGCGCATTCATGGTAGTTGCTGTTGGCGGCGACGGTTCGGTAAATGATGTGGTACAGGGGTTATTGGATACGGATACTATCCTCGGCATAATACCAAAAGGATCGGGCAACGGCATGGCGCGCACCATGCAGATCCCCCTTGATACAAATGAAGCTATTAAAGTGATCAATAAGAGCAACATCAAGTCAATGGATGTTGCCTATGCCAACGACAGGCCTTTTATAAGCAATGCCGGTGTGGCTTTTGACGCCCTTATATCCAAAAAATTTGCGAAAAGTGAGCGGCGCGGCCTTATGGTATACAGCTGGCTGGTCACTAAATATATGTGGCTGTACAAATCCTGGGACTGGAAGATAGTTGTTGACGGCAGGCACCTTACCGAGCGTGCCTTTATGGTAAATGTTGCCAATGGCCAGCAGTTTGGCTACAACTTCAGGATAGCGCCCATGGCCAGTTTCACAGACGGCCTGCTCGATCTTATTATAGTCCGTAAATTCCCTAAGATACTAGGTGGCCTTATCGCCGTCCGTGCCATGACCGGCAACATTATGCGTAGCAGCTATGTAGAGCATATTCGCGGCAGGGAAATAACCATTTCTCACCCCTCGTTACGGCTCATGCAAACAGATGGTGACGCCCACCAATGCGATCATTCGATCACCTTTACCATCAGGCAGGGGGCGCAAAAGGTTGTTGTGCCTTAATCCCCGTCTTCATTATGCTCTGATGCTATACCCGTAAGGTCGTATATCTTCTGTATGTCTTTCAATATACCGGCAAAATTGATATTCAGGTCTATAAGTATGCCCGAGTGAAGGTCAAATACCCAGCCGTGCACTATAGGGTATCCGTTTTTCTGATAGCTTTTCTGCACATTGGCTGTTTTTATCACATTGGTGGCCTGCTCTATTACATTCAGTTCCACAAGCCTGTTGTAGCGTTGCCCTTCATCAGCTATAGCGTCCAGCTCTGCCGCGTGCATCCTGTACACATCGCGTATGGTGCGCAGCCACGAGTTCAGCAGCCCCATGTCTTTCGGTATCATGGCGGCCTTCACCCCACCGCAGTTATAATGCCCGCACACTATGATATGTTTTACCTTCAGGTGCTTCACCGCAAAGTTGATCACAGACATCACGTTCAGGTCCGTATTATTCACCAGGTTGGCCACATTGCGGTGCACAAACACGTCGCCGGGCTCCAGCCCCATTATTTCATTGGCCGGTACACGGCTGTCTGAGCAGCCTATATATAGATAATCAGGATTCTGGTCGCTGGCCAGCTTTTCAAAGAAATCAGCGTCCCGGGCGGTCATTTCTGCCACCCATTTCTTATTATTTTCAAATAACTGTTCGTATGTAACCATAATATCAGTTCTGACGCAATATTACTCAATTACAGACAATTGACGCCGCCGCGCAAATAAACATTTCCTAAACACACTATATCAGTTAATTTTACAGCCTCAAAACATTTTCAGATGAAATTAGTTTCTTATTTAAACAACGGTAGTCAGCAACTGGCATTTTATATCCACGATAAGCTTTACTCCACCAGTGCCGCAGGCAACAACCTTCCGGCTACTATGGCGCAGCTCCTTCAAAACTGGGAGGCAAGTATTGATGCCATGAAGCAAACCCACGATGATATTAAGAGTGGGAAGAATACCGTAGCCGGTATTCCTTATGCCGACGCGCATATTCTGGCGCCCGTACCTAACCCCACATCATGCCGCGATGGTTATGCCTTTCGCCAGCACGTAGCTGCCGCCCGCCGCAACAGGAAAGTGGACATGATCCCCGAATTTGATCAGTACCCGATATTTTATTTCACCAACCACAATGCGATACAGGGTCCCGGGGTTATAAACTGCATGCCCGATCATTTTAAAAAGCTGGATTTCGAACTGGAGTCGGCAATAGTTATCTGCAAAAAAGGAAGGAATATCAAGGCCAAAGATGCAGATGCTTACATAGGTGGTTATATGATCATGAACGACATGAGCGCGCGCACCCTGCAGATGGAGGAAATGATGCTGAACCTGGGCCCCGCTAAAGGAAAAGACTTTAGCACTGTGATAGGCCCGTGGCTGGTTACACCCGATGAACTGGAACCATATAAAATACCCGCGAAACCAAACCATACCGGCAACAGTTACAACCTTAAAATGACATGCAAGGTAAATGGCATACAGGTGAGCGAAGGCAATATGGGTGATATGGACTGGACTTTTGCCGAGATAATAGAGCGTTGTGCCTATGGCGTGGATATACTGCCCGGCGATGTGATAGGCAGTGGCACTGTGGGTACCGGCTGCTTCCTGGAGCTCAATGGCACCGGCAAACTGAACGACCCCGCATATAAAGAACAGTGGCTGCAGGACGGCGATGTAGTGGAAATGGAAATAGATGGCCTTGGGCATCTGTCTAATACCATTGTTGCCGAGCAAACAGATTGGAGCATCCTCGACCTGAAAAAGAAATAGACGGCCTTGTCAGGTATGGCACACTTCAAAACAGCATTAAATGGATAAAAACATAACAGTAGGTATCATAGGCTCCGGCGCCATGGGCGCGGGTATAGCGCAGGTAGCGGCTATGGCCGGCCACAAGGTAGTGCTCTACGACAACAATAACGCGGCGCTCGATCGTGCAAACAAAAATATATCCGCCACACTCCAAAAACTGCAGGATAAGGGAAAGATAGCTGCCGCCGCCGAGGTTTTCGGCCGGTTCAATTTCTCAGACAGCCTTGCCGATCTTGGGCACTGCGGACTTGTTATTGAAGCGATCATCGAAGACCTCGAAATAAAAAGATCTGTTTTTAACGAGGTAGAGCTGGTGGTCAGCGACAGGTGTATCCTCGCCAGCAATACATCTTCTTTGTCCATTACCTCTATTGCCTCCGCCTGCAAAAACCCTTCAAGGGTCATGGGGCTCCACTTCTTCAACCCCGCTCCCCTTATGGCGCTGGTAGAGATCATACCCGCCATCCAGACCGACATGGCGCTCATACCCGCGGCGCGGGATCTGATGCTCATGTGGGGAAAGGTTCCCGTTATCGCAAAAGATACCCCCGGTTTTATTGTCAACAGGGTTGCAAGGCCTTTTTACGGCGAAGCCATAAGGATAATGGAAGAAGGTATTGCCGATATGGCTACTATAGATTGGGCAATGACTGAGCTCGCCGGTTTCAAAATGGGCCCCTTTACACTCACTGATTATATTGGCCACGATGTCAATTACATAGTTACAGAGACTGTATTCCGTTCTTTCTTTTACGATCCTCGTTACAAGCCATCTTTCTCGCAGAAGAGGCTTCTGGAAGCCGGCTGGCTGGGTCGCAAATCCGGCAGGGGTTTTTATAACTATGCTGATGGTGCGGTACTGCCGCTACCCGTAAAAGATGAGGAAAAAGGCAGGGATATAGCAGAGCGCATTATTGTTATGCTTATCAATGAGGCAGTGGATGCCCTCTACCTCGGTATCGCCTCCGTGGCCGACCTCGAAACAGCAATGACAAAGGGTGTCAACTACCCCAAAGGTCTGCTGAAATGGTGCGACGAATTGGGCGCCGGTAAATGCCTTCGCATTCTCGATGCGCTGTATGACACCTATCACGAGGATAGGTACAGGGCCAGTATTTTATTAAGAAAACATGCTATTGAAAACAAAAAATTTGTTTAATTTTCGGATATGAAACGATTTATACCTGCTCTTATTTTATCTGTTCTTGCCACTACAGGCTATGCACAAAATACTATTTTGGGTTTATTTGGTGGCGTAGGTACCAGTCTCAATTATAACTATGATGTGGGTATGGCAGGCGGTTTTACTTTCCTCAAGCCTATTGCCGGCCGCACAGGCCTCGGTGCCGATCTCTTTTATAACAGCTATGGCATCAAGTACGACAAAGAGGCTTATTCTGTTACTAATGGTGCCGGCAACGGCGGCGTAACCATCCTCAACCAAAGCAGCTATATATTCCTTACTCCCAAAATAAACCAGAGCTTTGGCTATTATAATACACTTGAGGCGTATGTGACTGTAGGGGCCGGCTTCAAGATGGGTGGCAAAGAGACCATGCGTAAGTGGGACAGGGGCAACGGCTCGCTCGTCAATGATTATGACAGCACTATAGATACGTCGCCAAACATTAATTCCATGGTGTTTCGCCTCGGTTGCGGATTAACCGAATATATATACCTCGGTGGCAAATGGTGGTTCACCGTTACCGAAGACTTTGGCTTTATTCCATCAAGCATCACCAAGACCAGCGACCCGCACGATCCGTCTCGCACGCAATACAGCCCCGCCGGAAAACTCAACCCATATTATATTTCGTTGTTCATAGGCATAGCACATACCAGTCATGTATCTGAGAAAGAATCGAAGGGCAGAAGGCATTCTCGTTAGTTGTTTTTTGTTCGTTGCGTTTCACTCGGCAGCACAGGGTATGTATGGGTTTGAGGGTGGCCTTGGTAAGTCTACTACCGCCAGGGCATATACCACACCCGCGTTTTCGGGATATTATCTCAGCAAGCTCAGTCGTACTTTCTATTTAGGTGCCGCGCTTAACTATGAGCGGTATTCGTTTCTCAATAACTATAACCCGGTCAGCCCGTCCTATGGCGATATCATCAGTATCCGTCAGAAAAGCTCATATGTGATACTGTCCCCTAAGTTGGATGTAGGTATAGGCTACCGCAAGTATTGGCATGTCTTCGCTTCGTTTGGTGCCGGTATGCTGCTCAGTGGCAACCAGGTGACCAATAAATATGACCACTACAGCACCCTACCCCCCGTATACACGGCCAATGATACGGTAAGCCATTACACGTCATACGATCTGCCGGTACTTCTATCGCGCTATTCTTTCGGTGTTGCCCGCCGTATCTCTACAGGCGGCTACTGGAACATTATGCTCTCGGCTGCATATAGTTATATACCTACCAATCTTACCACCCATGGCCCGGCCCTGCGTACCAACTATTTTGCTTTTACCATAGGCATCATGCATAAGTATCCCATGGTATTGGTAGAATATTAAACTGGCCTGCGGCCACTCGGCCCATAGCTTTTCTTCGCTGTTTATTTTCTATTTTTGATCTATGTTCTATTCATTCAAAGGATTTGTGCCTGTGGTGCATCCGTCTGCGTTTGTTCATCCCCTGGCTGCTGTTACCGGCAACGTTATTATTGGCAAAGATGTATACGTAGGGCCGGGGGCTGCCATCCGTGGCGACTGGGGTGGTATAATAATAGAAGATGGCTGCAATGTGCAGGAAAACTGTACGATACATATGTTTCCGGGTACCACCGTAACACTGCGCGAGGGTGCCCATATAGGCCACGGGGCCATAATACATGGTGCGGGTATTGGCCGCAATGTGCTGGTAGGTATGAATACAGTGATCATGGATGAGGCCGTGATAGGAGATGAATGTATTATTGGCGCTATGACTTTTATAGCTGCCCGAACGGTCATACCCGCTCGCAGCCTCGTGGTAGGCAATCCCGGTAAGGTTATTAAGCAGGTTACAGACGATATGATAGCCTGGAAAACAAAAGGTACACGGCTGTACCAGGCGCTGCCTAAAGACTGCCATGAGACACTTATAGAGTGCAGGCCGCTGCACGAGCTGCCGGCCAACCGCCCTGCCCAGGAAACCCTTTACGATACATGGGCCAGCATCAAAGACAATTGAACAGCGAGCGCTATAAATGAAAAATGCCCCCGGGTCACGGGGGCATTTTTTTTAGAAGTTGGAGCTTCAATTAACCATTTGCTTCTTCAGAGTGTACCAGTTCGTTTACGAACTTAGCAACTGCTGCTATACGCGCGTGGTTCAAAGCGTAATGAATGAACTTACCGTCACGCTCAGTGATCACGATGTTAGCCCTGCGCAGGATAGCGAGATGTTGAGAAGCAACAGACTGCTCTAAACGCAACTTAACATAGATGTCAGTTACATTCATGCGTTTGTTTTCTTCCAGCAACTTCACGATCTGCTGACGCAGTTTGTGGTTGATTGCCCTTAAAGTCATAGCTGCGTTCTTAACAGCTACATAGTCCAACTTGATTTGCTCGTTGGAACCCTCGCTCTTCCGAATTACCAGAGTGTTTGCTGATACCGTCGTTTCCATTAATTGAAAATTTTACGATGTTAATTGATAAAAAAAGAATTGTCTTACTACCCATTATTAAAAAATGACGAATGGGGTTGCAAACATACGTAATTAAACCGATATGAAAGGTAAAATATTCAAAAAAAAAGTTAAGGTAGAGTTAAAGTAAAAAAAATAAAATGAGAAAAATTGACTTAAAACATTTATAATCAATTATTTATGAGTATAAACTTGTTTTAGATAAAATGGCTCCGCCGTAGATAAATTTACAATATTATTACTCTTGAATTGAGAAAAGGCATATGAGACCCACAGATTATGATCTATTGATATGTTGTTGTCTTCCGTCGCTTTGCTATCTATAGTGCCTGCTACACCGGCTACATCTGTATGTACATGGGTTACCATGTTTTTTGCTACCAGGCCCGGCAGCTGCTCATCTGTAATGTGCTGTGGCGGCAGTATACATTCGAAATTATTATTGTGAATGGTAATGAAATACTCTTTATCACGCGCGCGCAGTAGTGTTACATACTGTGTTACCGATGCTTTATAACGTGTATAAGCCTGCCATGCCAGCAGGGTAAGGCGGTTATCCAGCAGCAGGGGCTTATTCAGGGCATAGCAGAAACCCTTGGCGGTGGCAAGGCCTATGCGCAGGCCGGTATAAGAGCCCGGGCCGGCGCATACCACAAAGGCGCTTATTTCGCTGAGGCTTATACCTGCCTCCGCTAGTACTTCGTTAATGATGATATTAATGGTTGCGGCATGGTTGCGGTTGGCGGCATTGGCCCGGTGCGCTACCAACAGGCCATCGGCGCTGATGCTGATACCGCATACATCGGTAGAGGTATCTATATGGAGGAGGTACTGCATGGAGCGCAAATTTAAGTTTAAAACCGGGAAGGTAACTGCCCGGGTAAATCTATTACTTTTGCGGGTATGGAAAAGAAGATCATACGCACAGACAATGCACCGGCCCCCATAGGCCCATACAACCAGGCCATACAATATGGCGATATGCTGTTCATCAGCGGGCAGATACCTATAGACCCCGCTACGGGAAATATGGTACAGGACGACATAAAGGCCGAGACGCACATGGTAATGAAAAACCTGCAGGCCATACTAAAAGAAGCCGGTATGGACTTCAATAATGTAATCAAGACCTCCATCTTCCTTATGGACATGGGTCAGTTTGCTGCCGTCAATGAGGTATATGGTACCTACTTTCAGGGCTATGCCCCCGCCCGCGAAACAGTACAGGTGGCCGGCCTACCCAAAGGGGTGAATGTGGAAATAAGCATGATAGCGGGGAAGTAATGTGGGCGAATGCGATAATGTGATGGAATGTGTTGCACATTTTTACCACATTCCATCACATTAATCCCACATTATCGCATTAATTCCACATTATCGCATTAATCCCACATTATCGCATTAATTTTTCTTCACTTCTTTAGCCCATGCGTCTTTAAGGGTCACTGTGCGGTTGAAGATCAGATGGCTCTCGGTGCTGTCGGTATCTACGCAGAAATAACCCTTGCGCATAAACTGCACCTTGTCACCCGCTTTGGCTTTAGCCAGCTCAGGCTCTATATACACGGCAGGCAGCAACTGCATAGAATCCGGGTTGATATAATCTTTAAAATTCCCTTCTTCACTTGATGGGTCTTCTACCCTGAAGAGGCGGTCATACATTCGCACCTCGGCGGTACGGGCATGCTGCACGCTCACCCAGTGTATCGTACCCTTTGGGCTCAGGCCGCTGGTATCGCTGCCGCTCTTGCTCTCTGGTATATAGGTGCAGTGTACCTCGGTAATATTGCCGGCATCGTCTTTCTTGCAGCCTTCGCACTTTACTATATAGGCGCTCTTCAGCCGCACCATATTGCCGGGTGCCAGGCGGAAGAATTTTTTAGGCGCGCTCTCCAGAAAATCTTCACGCTCTATCCACAGCTCCCCGCTGAAAGGTATTTTGCGGGTGCCGGCCGCCGGGTCTTCGGGGTTATTATCTGCTTCAAATATGTCTTCCTGCCCGGCCGGGTAGTTAGTGATCACCAGTTTTACAGGATCCAGCACTGCCATTACACGGTTTGCGGTACGGTTCAGGTTTTCGCGCACGCAAAACTCCAGCAGGCCTACATCCACTATATTCTCACGCTTGGCAATACCTACGGTATCGCTGAACTTCCTTAATGCTTCGGGCGGGTAACCACGGCGGCGCATACCGCTTATGGTGGGCATGCGTGGGTCGTCCCAGCCGGCTACATGTTTTTCGTTCACCAGTTGCAGCAGCTTGCGCTTACTCATTACCGTATAGGTAAGGTTGCGGCGGGCAAACTCGTACTGGTGAGACGGGAAGATACCCAGCTGCTCTATGAACCAGTTATATAACGGGCGGTGATGTATGAATTCCAGTGTGCAGATAGAATGTGTTATCTCTTCTATGCTATCGCTCTGGCCATGTGCGTAATCGTACATGGGGTATATGCACCATTTATCGCCGGTGCGGTGGTGATGCTCATGCTTTATCCGGTACATCAACGGGTCGCGCAGCAGCAGGTTGGGGTGCGCCATATCTATTTTGGCGCGCAGGGTCTTCTCACCATCCTTGTATTTGCCGGCTTTCATATCGGCAAACAACTGCAGGTTTTCTTCCACACTGCGGTTACGGTTAGGGCTTTCTATACCCGGCTTTTCAAAAGAGCCTTTTGTGGCGGCTATTTCTTCGGCGGTGCTGTCATCCACATAGGCAAGGCCTTTTTTTATAAGCGCTACAGCAAAGTCATAGAGCTTGTCGAAATAATCTGAAGCATAATATTCGCCGTCCCACTCAAATCCGAGCCATTTTATATCATTCTTAATGCTCTCTACATATTCGGTCTCTTCGGTTACCGGATTGGTATCATCAAAGCGCAGGTTGCACTTGCCATTATACTTTTTTGCCAGCCCGAAGTTGAGACAGATGGATGTGGCATGGCCTATATGCAGGTAGCCATTGGGCTCCGGCGGAAAACGGGTATGCACCCTGCCGTTATTCTTGCCTGCGGCAATATCATTTTCTATTATTTCTTCTAAAAAATTAAGGGAACGTTCTTCACTCATGGGCGCAAAGTTAGTCATAAGTCGTTAGTCATAAATGGTTAGTGATAAGATGTTTGTTATAAGTTACAGATGATCCGTTTTTTGAAGTTACTTTCTTTCGTTGGAAATCTGTCGGAGCATGCAGTACATCTATCCGGGCACCTGCCACAAAAAGCCTGTAACCCTTGCCAGGCTTCATTTTTGTGGATATCTTTATTTGCAGGTTTTAAACCCCTGTCTTATCTTTGTGCCGGAATTGAGGGTCTTTTCCATCGCTCCCTTTTTGGTTTATACCTGTTTATACCTGTTTATACCCTCTGCCTATCATAATATACCTCTGAGGCCGCAAAATATACCCTGATATACCGGTTTATACCTGAATATACCTGTTTATACATAGATTATTTATTGCATAATCAGCCACAGTAGCGGCTTTCATCGAATGGGGGTAAAAGAAGATAGCTATTTTGGGTATTTTATACCTGCCTGGCATTAAAAACAGCCCTGACGGCCAACCCTTATAGGCTGGATCGCGTAATACGATGCTAACATGGGTTTTACCTGCATATGCCATCAGTGGTTTCCGGCCTCGTTTTCACAGTTTTTTCGCTACTTTAGCGCCCCAATAGGCAGAAATGAGCAATGATCAGAAACGGCCGGTAAGGGTGCTGGTGGCCAAAGTAGGCCTCGACGGGCACGACCGTGGCGCCAAAGTAGTGGCCACATCACTGCGGGACGCGGGCATGGAGGTGATATACACAGGCCTCAGGCAAACGGCTGAAATGGTGGTGAACACCGCGCTGCAGGAAGATGTGGATGCAATAGGCATTAGTATACTCAGCGGGGCGCACATGACGGTTTTTCCAAAGGTGATGCAGCTCATGAAGGATAAAGGGCTGAACGATGTACTGCTCACAGGCGGTGGCATTATACCCGATGAAGATATGCAGCAACTGCAACAGATGGGCGTAGGCCGGCTCTTTGCGCCCAGCGCCCCTACCACCGAAATAGCGGATTATATAGCTGAGTGGGTACAAAATAACCGTAGATAAATTTCAACAGTATCATAAATATTCCAAAACCAAGCAATTACAAACTAAAAGAACATGACATTACTTACGCAATTAGAGAATGGTACGTATATAATAACTATCAACCGCCCGGACAAGATGAACGCCCTGAACAAAGATGTGATAAACGACCTGGGCAATGCGCTGGATGAGGTATATAACAATGCTGAGATAAAAAGCGCTATAATAACCGGCGCGGGTGAGAAGGCGTTTGTGGCAGGGGCTGATATCAGCGAATTCCTGTCGCTGGGCAAGGCCGAGGGCAGCGCCCTGGCACAGCGTGGCCGGGAAAAGGTCTTTGACAAAATAGAGCATTGCCCCAAGCCGGTAATAGCCGCGGTAAACGGTTTTGCCCTCGGCGGCGGCTGCGAGCTGGCTATGGCCTGCCACTTCAGGTTAGCATCTGCCAACGCTAAATTCGGCCAGCCCGAAGTGAACCTGGGCCTGATACCTGGCTACGGTGGTACACAACGCCTCACCCAACTGATAGGTAAGGGCAAGGCGATGGAACTGATGATGACTGCCGATATGGTAGGCGCCGATGAAGCCAAGGCGCTGGGCCTCGTAAACCATGTATGCGCGCAGGAAGAGCTGCTGGGTAAGGCAAAAGAAATACTGCAAAAAGTACATACCAAGGCTCCGGTGGCGGTAGCACAGGTCATAGCCTGTGTGAACGATGCCGCCAAAAGCGACCCCGCAGGCTTTGATAATGAAATAGAGCGTTTTGGCATATGTTTTACTACAGAAGACATGAAAGAAGGGACTAATGCATTTGTAGAAAAAAGAAAACCTATGTTTAAAGGAAAATAATTTATATCTTCAACCTCAAAATTATTGCGTACATGCGACCGATGCGTATCCCTGTTTTATTGGTGTTTTGTATCTGTATGATATTCAGTTTTGTGTCTAAAGCACAGGACGCATCGAGACTTTATGTGGAGCCGGACGGATGGTCGATAGGTATCAATGCAGGCATGAGTGATCTGTGGGGCGATGTAGGTACAAAGTCATTTATAGACCATTATACCAACAGCAAATATTTTGACAAGATGGCCTTCATGGGTGGTATGTTTGGTCGTTATACCATACATCCCGCGCTGGCAGTAAGAATGACCTTCAACTACGGCACGCTATATGCCACGGATAAATGGAATTATGATGGCGCGGTGAAAGCAAAATCACAGGGTGAAGATGCATACCAGCGTTATGCGCGCGCGCAGAATGTAAAAGACTATGTGCTGGAAGGGTCTGTGATCATGGAGTTTACCCCCTTTCGTATGAACCCCGAGATGGGCAGGGCATATAAAAGGGGCCAGCCATTCATAGGCCTGGGTATAGGTTACTTTCACTTTGTGCCATACAGTACCGTGGGCGACGGAGGTACATGGGTAAAGATACATGACCTGCACCTCGAAGGGCAGGGATGGACCGGCGGAAGCTATCCTAAACAGTTCAGCCTGTGGCAGGCTTGTATACCACTGGTTATCGGTTATCGCTGGGACCTGGGCGAACACCTGAACCTGGGTGTTGAGTATAATTACCGTTATACCTTTACCGACTACCTCGATGGCGTAAGCGGCAAGTATGTAGGCGCTAACGAATTTGCGCAGCATTTATCGCCAAAGGACGCGCAGCTGGCCGCTCAGGTGGCCGATAAAGGCTACTGGCTGGGGCTTACCACGCCAAATGTAGCCGGCAATATGAGGGGCAATCCAAGCAATAAAGATTCCTACTCAACGCTGAGCATCACGCTATACTACAAAGTAAACGCACACAACCGCAGGTGGTGGCGCTAAAGATTTAGCTTTCCTTTTACCGTAAGCAGATGTAGGTCATACCCGCGCGCGCCATGGTATTTCCGGCGCATTATTGATATGGCCTATGTAGCGGGCCAGCACAAAGAGATAATCAGACAGGCGGTTCAGATATTTTATGATTAGCGGGGGGATGTGCTCGTTTTGCTCTTGCATGGCTACGCAGATACGCTCGGCCTTGCGGCATACACAGCGGGCCACATGGCATGTGGAGGAGGCAAGGTTGCCACCGGGTAGTATGAATGACCGCATCTCCGGCAGCACCTCGTTCATCTTGTCTATTTCAGTTTCCAGCCATAGCACATCGGTGTCGTGGATATCGGGTAGTTTCATTTTTACATCCTTACCGGGGTCGGTAGCTAATACCGAACCGATAGTGAACAGGCGGTCCTGGATTTCACGCAGTGAGGAGGTGACCATTTCATTGGCGCAAAGGTCGTTGACCATACCTAGGAAAGAATTGAGCTCATCTACGGTTCCATAGCTTTCTATACGTATATGGCTCTTCGATACCCTTACACCGCCTATAAGGCTGGTATCGCCTTTGTCGCCTGTTTTTGTGTATATGCGGAACATTGCTGGTCGTTTAATAGTATCAAAAGTCGTTGGTCATGAGTTACGGACAGGCTATAGCTAAGCATGGGCAAAGGGGGCCTGTGATGTATCTGTCTCTACTATACCGTCACGTATCCTGATAACCCGGTGCGTGTAGCGCGCTATATCTTCTTCATGCGTAACAAGTACCACCGTATTCCCCTGCTCATGTATCTGGCTGAAGAGGTCCATGATCTCTACCGATGTTTTTGAGTCCAGGTTTCCGGTGGGCTCGTCGGCAAGGAGTAGTGAAGGGTTGTTGATGAGCGCGCGGGCAATGGCTACACGCTGACTTTGGCCGCCGGATAGCTCGTTGGGCTTGTGATGCCCGCGGTCGCTGAGGCCTACTTTTTTCAGCATTTCCCTGGCACGCTCCTCCCGTTCTTTTTTGCTCGCGCCGGCATAGATAAGCGGCAGGGCCACATTTTCCCAGGCAGTGAGGCGCGGCAGCAGGTTGAACTGCTGGAACACAAAGCCGATCTCTACATTACGTACATCGGCAAGCTGGTCGTCAACCATATTACTGACATTCTTGCCGTTAAGAATGTATTCACCTTTTGAGGGCGAATCGAGGCAACCCAAAATGTTCATCAGTGTGGACTTGCCCGAACCCGAAGGCCCCATAAGCGCCACATACTCATTCTCATTAATGGTAAGGTTTATTCCTTTGAGCACAGGCAGCTCCTGCCTGCCGAGGAAATAACTTTTGCGGATATCGTTTAACCTTATTACTTCTTTCATCAAAATCACGGTGTGATTTTCAAAAATACGCATAATTTCACCCTTTGTATGATTTGCTTTCCAAATTGTAAGATCAACCTGGGATTGTATGTGACCGGGAAACGGGAGGACGGATACCACGATATTGCCACGGTATTTTACCCCCTGCCCCTGCGCGATGTGCTGGAAATAGTGCCTGCCGGGGAAACCACGCTGCATATCACCGGGCTGGCCATAGCAGGCAGTGGTACAGATAATCTTGTGTGGAAAGCCTTCAGCATGTTAAAGCAGGCCTTCCCCCATAAGGTGCGGGATACGGGTATATACCTGCATAAAGTAATACCTATGGGCGCGGGGCTGGGCGGCGGTTCGGCAGACGGGGCATTTATGCTGCGCCTCATCAACGACGAATACGAATTGGGCCTTAGTGACGACAAGCTGGCAGAATACGCACTCCAGCTGGGCAGCGATTGCCCCTTCTTCGTTTATAACCGGCCACGGTATGCCACAGGCAGGGGTGAGCAGATGACTGACATAGCCATTGACCTTTCGGAATATAATATTCAGCTCATATGCCCTGATGTACATGTATCTACGGCCGCGGCATTTAAGATGATAACACCCGCGGCTCCGGCTTTTGACCTAAGCAAGCTGAACAGCCTGCCGGTTACAGAATGGAAGGAGCATATCGGCAATGATTTTGAGACGCCGGTATTTGCGCAGCACCCGGTGCTGGCATCCATGAAAAGGCAATTATACGCCCAGGGGGCTGTGTATGCTGCCATGAGCGGCAGCGGATCGGCGGTGTATGGCATATTTGAGCGGGGTAAGAAGGCTGAGATAGAAAGTGATGTTTCTTTCGCGGCTTTTTATTTATAGCAGATGGTTTTTCGGTGTACTCTTAAAATGACGTAATTTAGCGGCGTGAGATTGTTCACCCTCATATTTGCGCTATACATACTGCTGCTCACGGGCATACCGTGTTGCGCGTTCGATAATTGCGAGGATGGACATCCGGCTACCGCACAAGGTAATACGCAGCATAAAGCCCCCGTAAAAGAGAAAGGTTGCGACAATTGCTCTCCGTTCTTCAGCTGCCATAGCTGTTGCGGGTTTATTGTACAGGAGAAGATGTCCGTAACGGGTGTCCATGTCATATATGAGCATCTTGTGTTTACAGCTTACCGGTCTAAGTACTACCCGGAATATGTACCTTCTTTCTGGCAGCCGCCAAGGTATTGCTGATATTTTATGCCTTTAGAAAAGGAACAGTTTTCACTGTTCTGTTATTAGCAGACATTTTAACTCATCAGTAATAATGAAACATCTATTGATATGGGTAGCTGCCTTAGCGGGCATACCCGGCGCCTACGCGCAAAATACTTTTAAAGCATATATCAGGGACTGCAAGACCGGGGAAACCATACCGGGCGCCATAGCGCATATCATTAACAGTCAGTTGGGCAACAGCACAAACGAGCAGGGTTTTGTGATGCTGTCAAATATACCGGATGGTACATCTGTGATACGGTTTTCGGCGATGGGCTATGTACCGAAGGAGGATTCGCTTGCATTCCCTTTAGCGAACGGGGATACGCTCAGCATCCTGCTGTGTGCTGAGGAACTGGAAGAGGTACGCGTAAGCACCACACGCAGCAGCCGGACCATACAGGATATACCTACGCGTATAGAACTGATAGCAGGTGAAGAGCTGGATGAAAAAGGAAATATGAAACCGGGCGATATACGGATGTTATTGAGTGAAAGCACCGGTATACAAACATTGCAGACGTCTGCTACAACAGGCAACTCATCAATAAGAATTGAGGGTATGGACGGGCGATATACTCAAATACTGCGTGACGGGTTCCCGCTTTACTCCGGGTTTTCCGGCGGACTGGGCCTGCTGCAAACGCCGCCCCTGGACCTGAAACAAGTGGAGATCGTTAAAGGCTCCTCTTCCACGCTATATGGCGGCGGGGCCATTGCGGGGCTTGTCAATCTTATTTCCCGTACACCGGAAAAAGAAAGGGACCTGCGATTCCTGGTCAATGGAACATCGGCGGGAGGACTCGATGTGAATGGCTTTTACGGGCAACGATATGGCAAAACAGGGCTAACAGTATATGCCGCGAGAAACAGCAGTGCCGCCTACGATCCGTCAGGCACAGGCCTGAGCGCCATACCCGAATATGAGCGATATACACTGAACCCGCGATTGTACCTTTATCCCGACAGTGTCAATGAGATCACGCTGGGACTGAACGTTACCGGCGAGCACCGGCTGGGTGGGGATATGCAATACATAAAAGGAAATGGCGACAGCCTGCATAGCTATTTTGAGCGCAACAGCTCGATGCGGCTGAGCAGTCAGGCCGAGTTGAAACACAGATTCGCAAGTGGTGCCACGCTGTCGTTAAAAAACAGCATTGACCATTTCGACCGCACGATAAAAGTTCCGGGATATACATTCGACGGTACACAGCTAAGTACATTTACCGAGCTGAGCTATAGTACCAAACAGCAGCATACCGAGTATATTTTTGGCGCCAATCTTTTTTCTGACGATTTCAGGGAAAACAAACTGACAACGGTGCCGCTACGCAATTATAAGCATACTACAGCCGGGCTGTTTGTACAGAATACGTGGGACATCAACAATCAAATATCCCTGGAAAGCGGGCTGCGCGGCGACTATGTGACAGACGAGGGGTTGCTGCTATTGCCTAGGGTATCGTTGTTGTTCAAACCGGGGCGGCGGTTTTCGTCCAGGTTAGGAGGGGGGTTAGGCTATAAAACGCCAAGTATTTTTACCGAAGAAAGCGAACGCATCCAATACAAAAATGTTTTGCCGGTAAATATAAAGGACCATAAAACTGAGCGGAGCTACGGGGTGAACTGGGATGTGAATTATAAGACCACATTTGCAGACAACAGGATCACTTTTTCTGTAAATCAGCTTTTCTTCTACACCTACCTCAACGACCCTTTGGTGCTGACGGCTACCAGCGGCGGATATTATGCTTTTGTAAACCTGGCGGGGCATATTGACGCGCAAGGCGCGGAGACCAATATAAAGCTGGGCTATAAGAACCTTAAACTCTTTCTTGGTTACACTTATACACACGCGCATACCCATGCGGGCTTATTCATACAGGAGGCATTGCTGACCCCCGAACATCATACCAATTCTGTGCTCATGTACGAGGTGGAAGATAAGTGGAAGCTGGGGCTGGAAGCATATTATTACAGCAGGCAGCGGCTGAGCGACGGAACAACCGGGCGAGACTACTGGTTGTGTGGCTTTATGGCTGAGCGAATATGGAAGCATATGTCATTGTTTATCAACTTTGAAAATATGCTCGATAGCCGGCAAACACGGTTCGGGAGTATTTACAGCGGTTCGGTCACCAATCCCGTGTTCAGGGATATATATGCGCCTCTTGACGGGTTTGTGGTAAACGGAGGTATAAAACTTAAACTATAATTTTTTTAGTATAGATATATAAAGGTTGGAAGATATGTCGTTGTTATCAAACAATGTTTTCTTTACTTTTATAACCCTCCAATATAACGATCATGATAGATACTCCACGGATTAAGGAACTGCAGGAAAAGCTGGCCAGGCAAACAGATGAGAAAGGCAGGATAGATGTGCAGCTGAGTATGGCTGAAGAAATAAAGAATTTTGACGTGGATGAGGCAACCACGCTGGCCGCCGATATTATAGTGCGCGCCAGGGGCATAGGGTACCGCCCCGGTATAGGCAGGGGGCTGTGCCTGAAAGGGTTTTGCTACCGGCTGAAAGGGGAATATGATGCCGGTCTGGAAGTGCTGAAAGAAGCCCTTTCCATAGCCATACGGATACAGGATAAGAACATAGAAGCAATAGCGCTTTATTACCTGGGTAATATATACCGCGACCTCGGTGATTTTTCCAATGTGTTCTCACATTACGAAAAGGCACTGGCGATCAATGAGGAACAGGGCGAGGAATATTATCAGTCTGTTATCCTTTCCAGCATATCTAACCTGCTGTATGACCTTAACGACTTTGACAGCGCTCTGGAATACGCATTGAAATGCCTGCCCATCTTTGAGCGCGTGGAAAATGTGAACAGCCTGCTGAACATATATAATACGCTGGGCAACATTTATTTCAAAAAGGAGCAGTATGCCGACGCGCTGCATTATTTTGAAGAGAACCTGAGCAGGTCTGAGCCGGGTACCGCCGCGCATACCATGGCCGGCAGCGGAGTGGGCAAGGTGTATTACAAAATGAAAGACTTCAAGAATGCCAATACATACCTGTCGGCGGCGTTGGAGCGCTCTACCGCGCAGGGCAATGCGGAGGTACAGATAATATGCGGCTTCTACCTGGGGCGGCTGTATATGGATGAAGGTAGTTACCGGCAGGCGTTACAGTATCTTACTGATGCTTACAATCTTGCGGGTGACTATATGCGCCGGCATGATATAATGAGCATACACGAGATGCTGGCCGCGCTCTATGACAAAATGGGTGATATTCCCAAGGCGTTCTATCATCTTAAATCATTTGAGCAGATGAAGGAAGAGATCTTCAAACAGAAGATCATTAACGAGGTGCGCAGCCTGCAAACACGGCAGCAGATAGAACTGGCAAAGAAAGAGAAGGAAGTAGCAGAACGGACCGCTCACCTGAAGCACCAGTTCCTGGCGAATATGAGCCACGAGATACGCACACCTATGAACGCCATAGTGGGCATGACCCGCCTGCTGAAAAGCCGCGATCCGAGACAAGACCAGATGCGCTACCTGAACGCGATACAATTATCGGCAGACAACCTGCTGGTCATTATCAATGATATACTTGACCTGTCTAAGATAGAATCGGGTAAGATAGTGATCGAGCACATAGATTTCAGCGTGGAGGAGGTGGTGCAGAGCGTGCGGGATATGCTGCTGCTAAAGGTGGAAGAGAAAGGAATAGAATTGCGCACATCTGTAGACCCTGCCCTGCCCAAGCGCATGACAGGTGACCCCACCAGAATAAACCAGGTACTGATAAACCTTGCCGGCAATGCGGTGAAGTTTACGGAAAAAGGATATGTGGAAATAAAAGTGACATTGGGTAAACGGGACGGGACAAGGTTTTACGCCCGTTTTGATGTAACCGATAGCGGTATAGGTATTGCCCCTGAGTTTGTAGACACAATATTCGACAGCTTTACGCAGGCAGGGGCAGATATTACCCGCAAGTTTGGTGGAACGGGCCTTGGGCTTACCATATCCCGGCAATTAGTGACCCTGATGGGTGGTGAGATATCGCTGCAAAGTGAACTGGGCAAGGGTACAACATTCACCGCAGTGGTGCCATTGGAAGAGGCTGCCGAACAGACCGAAGTGAAACAAAAGCACATACTCACAGACACAGCCATGGATAAGCTGAACAAGCTGAAAGTACTGCTGGTAGAGGATAATGAGTTTAACCGCATAGTGGCCGAGGATACGATGAAGGAACTGATACCCGGTATCACCCTGCATATGGCGGTGAACGGGCAGGACGCGCTGGACCGGCTGAAGAAAGAGCAGTATGACATAGTGCTGATGGATATACAGATGCCCGTGATGGACGGTATAACGGCTACCAAGGCCATACGTGGCACCCTGCCGGAGCCCGCCAGGAGCGTGAAGATCATAGCAATGACGGCCAACGTAATGCAGGAGGATATACAAGGCTATTTCGATATAGGGATGAATGCTTACGTTTCTAAACCATTTCATACCGATGAGCTGCTGCTGAAACTGGATGCGGTGATGGCAGACAGGAAACCATTAGATATAAAAGAGGAGCCCAAACCGGCACGCAATGAGCGTATATTTCCGGCACTGCCGGATAAGGTAACGGATATGCAGTTCCTGAGGCAGTTTACAAACGGCAACCCCGAAAAGCAGCAGAAATATGTAGGTATGTTTCTTGAGAACGCGCCAAAGCTGCTGGAAAACCTGGAGCGCGGACTGGCGGATAAAGACTATACGGCGGTGAAAATAGCCGCGCACTCGCTGAAGCCCCAGTTGTCGTATATGGGTGTAAAAGAAGACATTAGCAATATATTTCTTATTGAGCAGTCGGCAGGGGCAACAGCCCACCACGATACATTGCCGGAGCTGGTAAACAATCTGAAACGGTTGTGCAGCAAGGCTTTTGAGGAATTGAAAAACAATTGACCCGGTAACCGGGCAGGTGTGCAAGTGGAAAATGATATTTTTTAACCAGGAAGGATTTTGGATTTTGGATTTTTAAAACTACTTTTCAACTGAATTCAACACATTTTTATGTCAGTAGATCAAAGCAACCAGTACATTTTTCTGATAGACGATGAGCCTATACAGAACGAAATGCTGAAAGATTACATCAGTGAGCGTTTCCAGTACAAGATCAAAACTTTTGGCAGCGGCGAAGACGCACTGAAGGAAATGAGCCTGATGCCGGCTATCATAGTGCTTGACTTTCACCTTAACTCTCACCTGCCCAACGCAGAGAACGGTGTAGAGGTGCTGAAGCGTATAAAGGAAGTCTATCCGGCGGCGCAGGTGATCATGCTCTCGGGCCAGGACAAGCTGGAAGTAGCTGTAGACAGTATGAAGTACGGCGCATATGACTATGTGATAAAAGGCGAGACTGCTTTCTCGCGCATGGAAAATATCATTAACAACATTAATGAGCTGCGTAACGTAAAAGACGCGAACGTCACATATAAAAAGATCATTTCTTCGCTGTGGGTGGCTATAGCAGTAGTGGTAGGTTTATCTATTGTCTTCGGTGTCTTTATGACTAAGAAATACGGATCGTAAAATATACCTGTAAATAATTACAGAAGCAGGGGCAGAAGATTCTTCTGCCCTTGTACATTTTAATATGCGGGTGGCCGTATATCTTTAGCTCTTACTAATGTTTTGTGACCCGTTCCATCTTTACCAATCTTCCCGCATCATCATATACTTTCACTATGTACTGCCCCGAAGGTAGGGCAGAGAGCGAGAGCTGATTGTGGTTTGCAGAGAGCGATGCGGAAATAAGGCGCTGGCCTATTGCATTGTATACTTCTACAATGGGGGCGACAATTCCTGATATAAAAATATCGCCGGTCGTAGGGTTGGGATATATGGTCACCTGCCTGTTGGTGAGCACATTTATGCCGGTACGATCCATGGTTAGGCTGACCGGATTGCTCCAGACAGCCTCATAGGCGGTGGTACGTGCGGTAGGTGTGCACCCGCCGGTGGTAGTTGCCGCAATCATATAACGCAGTGATCCGGCAGGAGGGGCATGATCGGTAAATGTGGTAGCTGCGCTGCTCACTGTACCTACACTGTCGAAGGGGCCGCCATCCAGGCTGCGGGTAATGGTTTGCATGGTGATGGCTTTGCCCGCATATTTGTTCCAGGTAAGTATTACGTCGCCGGTATCCACTACACCGGAAAGATGTATGGTGGTATGTATAACTGATGAGTCTATATCGGACTCCTGGTTACAGGAGTCGGTTAGTGTGATGCGGTAACTATAGCTTTGCAAAAGCGGGAACGAAAGCGTGTCGGTAAATGTGCTGAAAGCAGTACCCGGTATTGTACCTACCGCTATCCAGGTACCGGAAGAATTCTTGCGGTATACCTGGAAGAACGAAGCACGGTGCAGCGTGAATTTTTCCCATACTATCTTGTTGCGGCCGGTGAGTGTGTCATATGTTGTGACACAGAGCTGTGGAATATCGGGGTTGTAAATATGGAAGGGTATAGAGGCAATGCAACCTGTGGGCAGTATGTATAAAATAGTAGCCGCACCCGCGCCCACCCCCACAGCCATACCGCTGGCAGAATCTATATGCACCACCGAAGTATCGCTGCTGTACCAGCCTCCGCCCGCAGTAGTATCTGACAGGGTAACGGATGCGCCGGGACATACGGTGTGAGGGCCAATAATTGCAGATGGCAGCGGATTGACGGTGACAACTACCGTGGATACACAACCCGCGCTGAAGGAATAAGATATGGTATCGGTACCGGCGGCAATGCCGGTAACTATGCCTGTGCTAAAAGTGACCCGGGCCACGGAGGTATCTGCACTGACCCAGCTGCCACCCGGCGCGCCACTGAGCGTAGTACCGGCCCCCTGGCACATACTCAAAGATCCGGAAACAGGGCCCGGCGTAGTATTGACAGTAACAATCACGGCTGCTTTGCAACCGTGGGCAACCTCGGTATAAGTGACAATCTCTGTGCCGCCGGCTATGCCCGTAACTATGCCCCCCGAGAACACACTGGTATACACACCCGCACTGCTGAAGGTGCCGGGCGTGGTGCTGTCTGAGAGCATGGTGGTTGTGCCCACGCATACCTCCGGCAGGCCGGATATGGCTGCAGGCAGCGGATAAACAGAGATAACACGAGTGGCCAGGCACCCGGTAGGCAGCAAATAAGATATGGCTGTAGTGCCCGCCGTAAGACCCGTTACCAACCCGGTGCCGGTGATAGAGGCAACAGTAGTGGCACTACTGCTCCATGTGCCGCCGGGCACAGTGTCGGCAAGCGCTATAGTATCCCCGACACACAGGCCGGGCAGCCCTGTAATGGCCGCGAAGGGATGAACAGTAACAGTCTTTGAAGCTATACAACCGTTGCTGATAGTGTACACAATGCTCACTACCCCCGCAGACACACTGGTGACCACGCCGGTATAGCTGCCCACACCGGCAATAGCCGGGCTGGAACTGGTCCAGGTGCCGCCGGTGGTACTGTCGGAAAGATGTAATGTATCGCCCTGGCATACCGCGGTAGCGCCGCCAACAGGCAGCGGCGATGGATTAACAGTAACACTGATGCCAACGGAACAACCAAAGGCATTTGTATAGTCAATATGTGCCGTGCCAGCCGATACACCCATCAATACGCCTGTAGAAGGGTCTATGCTGGCAATACCCGGGCTACCGCTGCTCCAGGTGCCGGGAACGGGATCAATAAGAGTAGTATTGGCACCGGTACATACTATTGTTGTGCCGCTGATAGGCGGAGGGGTGGGGTTTACGGTGAGCGCGAAAGTGGTGTAACTGCTGCCAACAGTATAAGTTATGGTAACATATCCGCCGCCCATGCCTGTGACAAGGCCCGAATAAGTAGTTATTGCCGCCAGCAAGACATTGCTGCTGCTCCAGGTGCCACCGGGGGTACCGTCTGTAAGGGTAATATTAGACCCTACACAAACTGTTGACGGCCCGCTGATAGCGAAAGAACTGAAAGTAAGCAGGCAGGCAATAATCAGCAGGTAGTAATGTTTCATACGGCAGTAGTTAATAAAGTGTAAACAAGGCTGAGTTATTAAGTAGTGTAAATTACTTAATGTTTGACAAAAAGCGGCATAAGGAGGATTTTTTTGATAGGAGGCAGGTATGTTTTATGGTGAGCCGTGATAAGGGTATTTTCCATGTACCTTTTTACATTTCGCCTTGCGGGCAGAAACGGTTGTTCATTGATTTGTTGTCAGGCGGATATATAAGTTATCAATAGCCAAGTGGATAACTTCAAAAACAGGTTTACAAACAATGTGGCACATATTAACCAACCTGTTTTCTTACATACTTTGTAAGGATCACAATGACCTGGCCTTCTATTTTTCCTTCTATCTGCTCTGTATTGTTTTCAACAAGACGGATATTCTTAACCACGGTGCCCATTTTCGCATTGAGCGTAGATCCTTTTACATCCAGCGACTTAATGAGTACCACGGTATCGCCAGCCTGCAGTACGGCACCGTTGCTATCTTTATGCAGGTCTACCGCACCATCACTTTCATGGTCACCCGTAGCTTTAGCCCATGCCAGGCGGTCATCATCAAGATACATCATATCCAGGCATTCCATAGCCCAGCTCTCATTACGCAGCCTGCTGAGCATGCGCCAGGTTACTACCTGCACACCCGGTATTTCACTCCACATAGTATTGGAAAGGTTTTTCCAGTGGCTGCTGTCCAGCTCTTCTTTTTTGTCTATTTGCGCTGCGCACTTATCGCAAATCATGATGCAATTGTCTTCATTTTTGCCTGACTTAGGTGCAACTTCAAATAACCTGAGTTCAGTTTGAGACATGCACAGCTCACACTTACCATCCGCCCTTTCTGCCAATAATTCTTCCAATTTCATAAAATATTCTTTATCCGGGCGCAAAGGTAGCTATTTTAATATGCAGTTTTGACCGATTTGCCTGAATGCCAATGCTTTAGTTGCGGTATGGCTCTCCCGGCCTTGTAACACCACGAAGGCAGAAACGCATGCACTATTTTTATTATTTCCCCATTTTCCGGGAATAATTGTATTTTTACACAATTATTTGATTATCAATGCATTAATACTTTGAAATTCCCCAAAAATTCCCCATTTTTTGCACAGTGGGGAAGTTGTTTTGTACTGATTCCGGGCTCAATAATCCTGAATTTGGGCGACATATTAAAAATACATCAGTACTGATTTTTGCTGAGCTACACCCTGATGGGGCAGCCGAATCATGAGACCTGGTATTGCTAAGGTATAGTAGCAATAACCATTCCGGAAGTATGGCTAAGAAGGTGGAGATACCCACAATTAGAAGGCCGGATACAGGTATAAACCAATGCAGGCCGAATATTGCCAGCAGTGAAAAATGTGGGTATTTTACAAGCATCTGCCGGCTATTTGTCATGTACAGACATTATGACCTATGTCATGCCGGGTTAGCCAATATATACCGGTCTATTAAAAGATTGCCGTGGCTGACATAAAGTATCACGTATTTACACTGCTCCAATTACACTTTCTTAAAAAAAATACTTAGATTTGGAGCAGTTTCTATTAAAATTACTACCCGTATGAAGGCATTTTTACTGGCGGCTTCCGCTTTAGTGGCATGTGCATGTAGCTCGTTTGCTCAAAACCTGCCACCGGATTACCTGTGGGAAGTGGGCTTTAACGCCGGCCGCAGCACCTTCACCCGCCCGGATGGCCCTGCACCGATGTATACCGGTACGCGTACCAAAACAGTTAACGATCGCTCATTACACCTCAATTACTACCCCGATGTGCACTGGATGCTGAGCCTGGATATTGGTGAGCGCCAATGGACAAGTTATGGAGACTGGACACCCAACGACCAACTAGGCGTGGTGCTGAAACCAAGGCCAATAACATTTGTAATAGCAGACCACGCGGTGAATGAGAATGTGGGTATCAACTATGTTATACCTTTCTATTCAAGATACAATACCTACAACAAGGCCAACCTTTACTTTGGTGTTAACTTCGGACTGATGCAGACATCAAACGATGGCTCCACTGCTTTCAGCACATACAAGGCAGCACCCGATTCCAGCTTTACTTACTTATCTAAGTATGATTACGGTGCAGGCACCGGTATCAATGCAGGTATACAAATAGGCTATACATGGTACGTAATACCCCGCCTGGGTATAAACCTGGAACTGGGCATGCGGTACGCGCATATTACCACAAACGACTCGCGCTTTGCGGGCGCTAATAATATGTTCAACCTGCTCTACTTCCCCGAAACACTGGGTGTAAGGTGGCGCTTCTGATACAGCGGTATAACGATCTGCTAAATTTCTTACCAGAGTAATATATTGGTACAGTTTTTGGACTATACTATTTGCATTTCCGGATGGTGTGTGTTTGATGGAAATTTAATGGTGAGGAAATGCCCGGATTTTAAGTTTCCATAAAGAGTGTCTTTTAAGGCACTCTTTTATTTTATGGCAGCGCTAAGCGCAAGAACAGTGACCAGGAACATTGCAGTCACAGAAAATATAGCTGCACCTTACTTTCAGCTCATTTGTGCTGAGCCATGAAATCCAGTATCCCCGGCTTACCCAAAGCTATAACTTCAGCGCCCATGGGCCTGTTCGAAACAATAAACTGTGTACCTGAAAGACTAACGAAAGTTACAGCCCGCTGAGGCAAATGCCAACAGACATAGGGGTAACATCGGGGCCCGCATTTGCCTTAAACACATTGGTAAGATTATATGACCCGAACAATGAAAAGTTGCCCCAGCCGATACGCGCTGTAGCGGCAAAATTCCATGGCGCTATGTAGCGCTTAGTATCTACCTTGTATTTTACAGGTGTGCCGTTAACAGATGTAACCGCCTTGGTATGCGCGCCCAGCAATGTACCTATACTAAGACCAACAGCAGCTTTAAAGCCTTTGTTACGATTGGCAGAATTTGCAAAGTAGCGCAACTCAAAGGGCGCCTGCAGGTAGGTGGTAGCAAACTTATATCTTTTATAGCCGGTGCCATCGGGCAGAAAACGCACCTGGCTGCCTAGGGCGCCGGTGTCTGTAAGTGACAGTACCTGGTGATCCAGATAAACAACAGAGGAGCTAACGCCAATACCGGCGGCAAAGCTGAGCTTTGTTTTGCGGATGGGGAAGTCGTAACAGAGATAAACATTAACGCCGTATCCAAAACCTTTGGTCTTCACACTGTCCGGCTTGGCTATCCAGTTGTTCCAGGTGAGGTCCAGCATAAAAAAGTCGCGGGAAGCTTTGACGATAGGGGGAGGTGTAGCGTCTTTATTCATCTTTTCGGTAGATGGCGTATCCTGCGCCAGCAATATGGATGAAGGAATGAACAAAAAGGCTAAAACGGCAAGGATCCTTTGCATAAATGATAATTAGTGCGCAAATATAATAGCTATGAAACGGAAAATTTGTTAAAAAAAGCTGTAATCGGTAATTCTATCAATAGATATATTACATATAAAACAAAAACTCCCCGCAAATACGGGGAGTTCTTTATAAATGAGGTCAATTATTGCTTAACAAATGTACGTACCTGCGTACCAAAGCTGGCCTCGCTGATACCATACATAAGCGTGGTAGGCGAGTAGCTTATAGACTCTGAAAAAGAAGAAAGCGGCCCATCGGCAGTGAGCTGGCTGCCAAAAGTAAGCGTAGAAAGTGATGGAACGGCAAAAACTGCCGCTACAACAGGACCGGTAGCAATATTACCGGTATCTACACCACCCACATTGCTGGTCATGAACAGACCGGTAGCCAACTTGGTCACAAACGCTACACGATTAGGATCACCAAGCCTGAAATAGTAGCCCGAAAGGTCTAAGGTATCAGATACATTGGTAACGGCCACATATACTATAGCCGTGCCTGTAAAGCCATAATGATTCTTTGCAGAATAGGTTACCGTGTACAGACCGGGTGTAGTATTATCTAGTGTGCCGAGGTCTTTTACAACTGTCGGTTTTTCTTTGTAAAAAGAGTCGTACGCAGTAGCAGACGGCGGCGTAAACGCACCACCTACAGGAATGCTAACAAACTGCGACCCGGTAATGGTAACGGTGGGGTATGACACCGTAACAACGCTGGATACGTTATCTACTTTCTTTTTGCATCCCGCAACTGCAAAAACTGCAAGAACCGACGCTATTACTATTTTTCTCATTTTCATTTTTTATTTTATTTCACCTACAAGCTTTAACCAAGGTTTTGGCAAGTATAAAACTGATTAGTACAGATCCCACCACATTTTAGTAGTTATGGGCGCAAGGCCGGGGAAGTTCACGTTGCGCGTGCTTTCCTCCGTAGGATATAAGAACCTTTTTGGTAAGTTGTTGCCAACGAGGCTGTTTTTAGATACCACGAGGAAGTCGGGATAACCGGTACGCCTCTGTTCGCACCATGCCTCAAAACCCTGGTTGCCGCACATTGCAAACCACTTCTGCGTAATGATAAAGCTAAGCTTCTGCTGCATGGTACCGGCGGTAGGATATACGGTCCAGTAACCTGCGCCACTTATGTAATCGGCATACGCGGTAGAGCCCCACTGCGCATTGAGTGCGGCATCATAAAAGGCATAATTAAAATTGGCCTGGATACCATCGTAGAACAACTGATCGTCTGTTCTTGTAAAACTTGTGGTCTGCCATCCCCTGGCCACAACCTCGGCCTGGAGGAAGTAGCTCTCCCAGCTGGTAAGTAAGTGTACCGGCGCGTCTTTTGACGCATCGTTACCGGCATCACCGGCAACATATACATTAGGTATGGAGTATACAGTGGGCAGCGCGGCAGTACCGTAATCGCCCTGTGCAATACCCGCAACAACAGCACCACCGGTTGATGATGTTCCTTCATAGAATATGTACGCACGCGGATCGTTGTTGCTGTTCATGCTGTCTATACATGTGCTGCTGCCAACGAGGTTCTGGATGCTGCCCAGTGTGGTGGAGCTGGCCTCTGCGTAAAGAGGGCTCTTGCTGGAGGCAGAGTAACCAAACTTCATAACGGCATCATCACCATTACCTATCAGCACAAAGGCAGGATCGGCATACAGAGCGGTGACTCCGGCCTTGGCAGTAACAGGATCTATTTCGCTCATACGGAGGTATATTTTCAGTTTCAGTGTATAAGCAAATTTCTTCCACTTATCCATGTCACCACCGTATATAAGATCGTCAGTTCCGGGCTTGGCAGCGTCATTGTTGTTGAACAGCTTGAGCGCGGAATCAAGATTAGCTATGATACCCCTGTAAACAACACGCTGAGAATCGTACTTAGGATTAACATTGTTGCTGTCGGCAAACTGCCCTTTCAGCGCCTTTGTATAGGGCACATCGCCCCATGCATCAGTAATTAGCTGGAAGGTATATGCCTTCATAGTGAGCGATATAGCCTTGTATTGTTTTTTATGCTGTGAATCAGCGATCTTGTACAACTGGAAAAAATTCTCGGCGGCTGCGTATAGGTTGATCCATGGAGTAGAGAAATAATCCTGTCCGGGAGAATACTGCTCCAGCGAGCGGTACTGGCTGGCATTAGGCGACTGTGTCCAGTATTCAGACCAGATAGAACCATTGATCTCCAGGTCCACACCAAGGGCAGACGCTACATAAAGCTGGGCACCGGGTAGTAAAGTTTGTACGGTAGCAGTAGGCGATACATTGGGGTTCTGATTGACATCGAGAAACTTCCGGCAAGAAGATATGCCGGCCATAAGACCAACCGCAACAGTAATAACAACTTTTCTATTTATTGACATAATACTGATTTTAAAAAGATAAATGGTTTTTAGAACGTAGCTTTTAAGAAAATACCATAGTTCCTAAGGCTTGGGCGACCGGTAAAGTTGAAACCCTGGCCATTGCCGGTAGCGCCGGCAGATGTTTCTTCAGGATCGTCGTATTTATTACTTGGCGCGGTCCACAGCAGCAGGTTGTTACCAAACATGCCCGCCTCAAGCGAACCAAATGGGCTACGCTTATAATACCTGTGTGGTATCTTGTAAGAAAGGGCCGCTTCCTGCAACCTTACATAGCTGGCATTTACCAGGCCCTGCGCGGGAAGGTTAGCGCTTTCTACGTTGGTATAATAGTTATAGGGGAGGAAAGGAGTTGTATTTTTTACATAGTTGTTGGTGGTACCCACCTGGTTAACAGAATTTACCCAAACGAAAGGATTGCGGTTGTTCACCGTAGTTTCAGTAGAAGTACCGTTGAAGTCCATATCCATCTTATTGCGGCTGTAGAACTGGCCACCTTGCTTAGTAGTAAAGAGTAAGTGCAGTTTCAGGCCTTTATAAGAAACATCTGTGCCCCATGAAGCCTGGAACACGGGAAGATAAGACCCGCGGTAAACGGGCTTGGTGGTGGCAATAGGTAAGCCGGTAGCTGCATCAACCACCGCATGCCCGTTCCAGTACTGTATGTCTGCCGCGTAGAAAGTGCCATAAGGATGACCAACGGCCGCAACAATATCCATTCCTTTGTAACCACCCAGGGAAACATGGTCAAGACCGCCGGTGAGGCTTTCAACCATATTTTCGTTGTGGGTGTAGGTAGCAAACAATTCCCATTTCAGACCATATTTAGTAGAGATAGGCGTGCCCCTTAAGCTCAGCTCTATACCTTTATTGCTCACATTACCAATGTTCTGGTATTCAAACAAGTAACCGCTTGACGGGGCTACATTCACCGCAGTGATCAGGTTTTTGGTTATAGAACTGTAGTAGGTGAATGACAGGCTCAACTTGTCTTTGAGGAACGAAAGGTCTGTACCTACTTCGAAAGAATGCGTCAGCTCAGGCTTGAGGTGCGCGTTTCCGAAAGTATTGGATATCTGGAAGGCGGGAACACCGTTGAACGGGGGAACGATAGAACCAAATGAGCTGGCAATAGCGCTCTGAGTAAACCCTGCGTTATTATTGGCATAAGCAGAGGCATCGTTACCCACACCCGATACACCCATACGGATCTTACCATAGTTAAGCACATTCTGCTTGAACCTGCCACCTTTCAGGCGCTCTGTGAAAACCCATGACGCATTGGCGCCGGGGTAGAAATAAGAATTATGATGATGCTCTAAAGTAGAAGACCAGTCATTGCGGCCGGTAAGTTCAAGATATAATTCTCTCTGGTAGTTGAACGTAACATCACCGTAAAATCCGAAAGTGCGGTGCCTGTAAATAGGGTTCTGAGCAACTACCGCGTCGAGGTTATTGGTAAAGTAGTAGTAGTTATGCTGCACAAGGCCATTGGTACCGGGGTCTATCAACGCATTGAGCGACTCATCATCAGTTATGGAAACGTTATGACCAACAAGCACATTAACGCCAAAATTGCTGCTCAACTGATGAGTATATGTTCCGATAAGATCGTTGTACAACCTGAAACCGGTATAGTTATTCTGTGAAAGCCCGCCCGTATTGAGATATTGGTTGCCCGCATAGAACGGATCTACCGGCAGGGCATTGATCTGCGGTGTTTTGTACACCGACCTGTCTGACGACACATTGACACCTACGCGGTCATATACATTGAACTCGCCTTTCTTGTATCCTAACTTTATGTCGCCGATGATCTGATCAGACTTGTTACGGTTGTCATAATTCTGCGCAACCCAATATGGATTTTTGTAGTAAGCGCCATAGTAGCCATAACGCTCTACCCCTCCTGTATCCAGGTACTGCATAGAGTAAAAATGGTTATTCAGGTTTTTCAGTTCTTCGATCGGAATGTCGCGCGCTGTCTGATAGAGGTTATCCAGTACCGAGCCTGAATTCTGCCCGCCGGATTCAACCCTTGAGTAGGTATTGATATAATTCAGGTTGATAGCAGAATAAAAATGATTAGACAGTTGCGTAGTTCCGTTGAACCGTACACTGTATTTGTTGTAGAAAGTGTTTGGCACAACGCCTGAACTGTTAACAGTGTTCAGCGCCAGGAAGTAAGTAGTATTTTCAGTACCACCTGATACAGAAACAAAATTGTTCAGGTCTTTGCCATGGTTAAAGAAATTCTGGACGTTGTAAGGTTGGTCGGAATATGGTTTAACCATTTGCTTACCGTCTATGATCTGTCCCCATGGGCGAAGCTGGTTATCGAATTTGTAGCCCCAGCTAAAGTTCTCCCGACGATCGTCGCTGATACCCTGGTAAAGGTTTCCCTGTCCGTAGGTGTGCTGCAGATCGGCATACTTGAGGATGTCTGATTGTGTGTAAGTAGCCTTGTAGGTAATTTCCATCTTGCTGGCCTTACCTGATTCAGCGTGCTGACCGGCTTTGGTAGTGATCATGATCACACCGTTTGCACCCTGCGAGCCGTACAGTACGGTGCCCGCGGTACCCTGCAATACGCTTACAGATTCTATTTCATCAGGATCGAGATCGTTGCCGCTGTTACCAAAATCTATCTGCTCCAGTTGGTTGTTATCAGACCTTGTACGATCGTAGTTGTTCATGATAACACCGTCTACTACTATCAGCGCGTTATTATCTTTAAGTATTGACTTCTCACCTCTCAGTACCACGCGTGTGTTGCCGCCGGGTCCGCCGGTAGAGCTGGAAACGTTGGCACCGGCCACTTTGCCGGACAATGCTGAAAGCGCGCTGGAATTGCTGCCTGATGTAAGCTCATCATTGCTAAGTGTGGTAGAATTGTAACCGAGCTCACGCTTTTCCCTCTTCACTGCCTGTGCTGTAACCACAGCGCCTTCCAGTTGCTTGGCTTTAGGCTGCAGCTTTACATTTATGCCCTGGTCTGTCTCCTTCACCTGCACGGTATTATAGCCAATGGCCTGAATGATGAACACATTGTTACCATCGGGCACATCGAGCATAAAGTCACCGTTAACGTCTGTTACCGTGCCTATCTGCGTGCCTTTCAATGTTATGCCCGCACCCGGATAACCCTTACCCTTATCATCAAGCACCTTGCCTGTTACGGTATGGGTATTTTGAGCGAAAGCATGCATTCCAACCATGAGCAGCAACACAAACAGTAAACAAAATCTTTTCATATTTTTCTATTTAAAAAATGCGCTTATTTATCACAATACATTGAATCCCTATTGAGTCAGTTACAGACTCAACGGAGATAATTTGGGGTGAATTTATTACATCATTGTGAATTAACAAAGCTTTCTGATGATTATTCTTAACAAAGGACGACAATAGTTTAAGATGATAAATATGTAAAATTGACTGGCGGAGCAGACATCTTACAATAATTACATTTTGAGGATGTTGCGTGGTTTGTTTTTTAGGGAACGAAGGAATATAAAAGACGCTTATTAGTAATGTATGTTTTGTCGTTTCCTGCTCTTATAATGATGATCGTCTTTTATACATATTATAAATGCAGCGCCTATGCCTTGCAGCAGCCGGATGCCCACTTATACAATATGTATTTTTTAATAAGTAAGGCATTTTGATGCATTATATAATGTACTGTGAAAACCCATAGTGGAATGGCAGGCAACCTGTGCAGACATTTTATATCTATATGGCATAAAAGCTAACCCGGCAGCGATGAAATAAGCTACATTCTGCAGGCAATATAGCCAGCAAGTGGGTTTGTTTTTCAAATTTTATATCGATATTTTTATTGATAATCAATTAGTTATGACGGCGTCATAAAAAAACTTAATGAAAATGTTGGTATAATGAATAGGTCATCCTACTTTTGCACTCCCAAAATAATTTTTAACCAATCCGCACGGGAAGCGGAACGTACAACAGAAATAGAATGAGACACTTAAGTTTTAAAACGCAGTCGGCTAACGAGACGATCGTAAAACGTGACTGGTATGTTGTTGATGCCACCAACCTGACCCTGGGCCGCATGAGCTCAAAGATCGCGTCGGTATTACGCGGTAAAAACAAGGCATATTTTACACCCCATTTTGATTGCGGCGATTATGTGATCGTTATCAACTCGAGCAAAACGATACTTACCGGCAAGAAAATGGATGAGAAGGAATACCAGACATTTTCGGGTTATCCGGGTGGCCAGAAGATAGAAATGGCACACGAGATGAACAACCGCCGTCCGAACCTGATGATAGAGCGCGCCGTAAAAGGAATGCTGCCTAAGAACAGGCTGGGCCGCGCAATGTTCAAGAAGCTGTTCGTATATGACGGCGCTGAGCACCCGCACAAGGCGCAGAGCCCTAAAACAATGAACCTCAACTAATTATTTTTAATACAAACCATTATTAAATAAAATGGAAAAACAAAAAAACGCCGTAGGCCGCCGGAAAGAAGCTGTAGCCCGTGTGTACCTGAGCAAAGGCACCGGTAACATAACGGTGAATGGCAAGGAATATAAAGCATATTTCCCGATCATGTACCTGCAAAACCAGGTAGAGCTGCCAATGAAAACGATAGATGCGCAAACGTCTTTCGACCTGGTAATAAATGTGCAAGGCGGAGGCCCTAAAGGCCAGGCCGAAGCAATAAAGATGGCCATATCGCGTGTATTGTGCGAAGTGAACCCGGAATATCGCCCGGCACTGAAGAAAGAAGGCCTGATGACGCGCGACAGCCGTTCTGTGGAGCGTAAGAAATTCGGTAAGCGTAAAGCACGTCGTAGCTTCCAGTTCTCTAAACGTTAATCGCAGGTTTGCACAATTTATTTTTTTAACAACCAAGAAATTATTCAAATGGAAGATAATAAAACATTGCACCAGCAGCTTCTTGAGGCTGGCGTTCACTTCGGCCACCTGAAGAAAAAATGGAACCCAAAGATGCTGCCTTACATCTTTGCCGAGAAGAACGGTATCCATATCATAGACCTTAACAAGACCATCGACGGCCTTGATGAAGCAGCGGCAGCATTGAAATCTATCGCTAAGAGCGGTAAGAAGATCATGTTTGTAGCTACTAAAAAGCAGGCTAAAGAAATAGTGGTGGAAGCCGCTCAGAAAACCAACATGCCTTATGTAACTGAGCGCTGGCTGGGTGGTATGCTTACCAACTTCAGCACGATCCGTAAGAGCGTGAAGAAAATGTTGAGCATTGAGAAAATGCTGCAGGACGGTACTATGGACAGCGTAACCAAGAAGGAGCGCCTGACCCTGACCCGCAGCAAAGAAAAAATGGAAAAAGTACTTGGCGGTATATCCCAGATGGGCCGTATCCCCGCTGCGCTTTTCATGGTAGACATCAGCCATGAGCATATAGCGCTGGCTGAAGCCAAGCGCCTCGGTATCTCTACCTTTGCTATGGTAGATACCAACAGCGATCCTACAAAAGTAGATTTTGCGATACCCGCGAATGACGATGCTACAAAATCAATAGCTATCATCACGCAATACCTCACTGCCGCTATAATGGAAGGATTGCAGGAGCGTGCGCAGGTGAAAGAAGAAGAAGAAACCGCAGAAGAGATAACTGAAAGGACGCGCGGACTGGATATAAATGAAGAAGATGGTGAAGGCGGCCGTCGTGGCCGTGGCCGTGGCGCAGCAACAGCCGGTGAGGGTGGCGCGCGCCGTGGTGGTGCAGGCGGAGGCCGTGGACCAGGCGGCAGTGGTCGTGGACCAGGTGGTGGCACCGGCCGCGGGCCAGGCGGTGGTACCGGACGTGGTGCCGGCGGCAGCAGGCCAAACCCTGTAAAACGCTAAGAGCCTTAACCCGGCCCGCTCCACGCGGAGTGGCTACCGGAGGTAGTATTAATGAAAACTTAACCCGTAGAGACGCAAAGTATTGCGTCTCTACTTTAATAAAACCGAATTTTGCATTCTTAATTGAGCATTATAAAAGACAAGTAATTATGAGCACAGTAACAGTATCGGCAGCAGATGTAAATACGCTGCGCCAGCAGACAGGAGCAGGCATGATGGATTGCCGTAAAGCCCTGATAGAGAGCAATGGTGATTTTGAGACAGCGATAGACTACCTGCGCAAAAAAGGCCAGAAAGTTGCCGCTAACCGCAGCGACCGTGAAGCAAAAGAAGGCGTAGTAATAGCAAAAGCAAACGCCGGTAATACATATGGTATAGTAGTAACCCTTAGCTCTGAGACAGACTTCGTAGCAAAAAATCAGGAGTTCATTGATTTTGCGCAGAAAGTAGCAGACATAGCCCTGGAAACAAAGGCTGCAACTATAGAAGAACTGCAGGCAGCTAAAATGGATAGCGCCACAGTAGGTGAGAAACTGATGGAAATGGTGGCTAAGATAGGCGAGAAAATAGAGATATCCCGCTTTGAGCAGCTGAGCGCTGACTCAGTAGTGCCTTATATACACCAGGGATACCGCATAGGCGTATTGGTGGGTATGAACCAGGCTGCTAACGAAACTATCATCACAGCAGGCAGAGACGTAGCTATGCAGATAGCCGCCATGAAGCCACTGGCAGTAGACGCGGAAAGCGTACCTGAAGAAATGATAGCTCGTGAAAAAGCAATAGCTATTGAGCAAATAGTAGCAGAAGGTAAAGCTGCTGACATGGCTGAGAAAATAGCTGCCGGCAAGATGAACAAATTCTTCAAAGAGAATACATTGTTGCCGCAGGCTTTTGTAAAAGATAACAGCAAGAGTGTAGCTGACTATCTTACATCCGTATCTAAAGGGCTTACGGTAAGCGCCTTTAAACGCTCGGCTGTAGGTGCGTAAGTAAAAAATAATAGTCTATAGCAAAAGTGGCACACCTAGAAGGTGTGCCACTTTTGTTTTGCGCTACCGGTCTATAATGATCCGCTTTACGCAATATTCATTATCGGTAAAATATTTAAGCACGTATATGCCCCGGGGAAGACCGGTGCGCAGGTAACCGCTTTGCGGCACCTTGTTGTTTTTGTACAGCTCCTGCCCCAGCATATTGTAAATAGAGACAGAACCGGTAAGTAATTGCTGCTTCGCCGATGTGATATAAATTTCACCCACCGATGGATTGGGGTATATGGAAATAAGGTTGTCATTTTGCACTTGCGGTACACCACCTTCGCACCAATACATAAAGGAGAAATTATCGATCATCCAGCCATCTTTGCCGGCAAATACGCTGTCTGATATAAACGTGAAGCGCATTAAGACAGTGTCGTAGGGCCATGACGGCCAAGTATTTACAGCTAATCCGAATTGGGTCCAGCCGGAAGTTGAACTATCCAGGTTGGGCGGAGCGCCGCCTGACCACCAGGTAAAATTGACCGGCAGAGAATCTTTCACATTTACCCAGTGGGTATTGATGCCGGTATCAGCCGCAATTTCCACACGCGCTATAGTGTTAGAGTCAATGTTTAACTGATAGAAAAATTGCAGCATGAACAGTGGCGTGTTAGTTCCACTAAGCCAACATAAACTGCTGCCGGGCACTTTCAAAATAAAAACAGAAGTGTCATTAACAGGATAAGGGTTGAGGGTATCTGTAACCAATACGTTTTGCGGGGACAAGGCCGAAGTAAAAGTTGTTTTAGCCGGCTTCCCTACCTGCCAGATATTATGGTGATAATTTGTAGTGTCAATGACAATTAGGTTATGATAAAAAGTGTCAGAGGCATCAAAAGTGAGAGAATGCCACCCCTCTTGCGCGTTTGAATTGTATGCCACAGCACAGAGGATAATAAAGAATAGCTTTTTCATAAGGGCTGTATTTGTTATATAAATGTACGGAATATCACGTATGCGCAAAAAAACATTTTTGTACATTCGTATATTGATGATCCATGAAGCGGTGGCCGCTCCATAAAGCTAATTTTTGGGAAACAGCTCCCTTCTTCCGCTTGCTGCTGCCTTTTGCAGCCGGCATTGTGTGCTATGAATATCTCTTAAGGGCCGGAGATTACGGCACCCTCTTCATATCAGGCGCCATCGTGGCATTCCTGCTCTTTGTTACTGCAACACTAATACTGAAAAACAAAGGCTCACAGCCTCTGATCATATTCGCGCTGGTGTGCAGTACACTTTTCTTATGTGGGTGCGCGGTCTCTTACCAGAACGATATACAGAATAACAAAGACTGGTTTGGGTGGCATATAAGCAATAACAGCAGCTACGTGGTGCGCATCAGCGATGCGCCCGCCGAAAAGGAACATACATGGAAGGTACCGGTAAATGTGGTAAGTGTTATTGAGCATAGAAGGGCAATAGCCGTGACAGGCAATGCCTTTCTGTACCTGCCCAAAGAGGGGAGCCCGGAGGCGTGGCTGCGCAAAGGCGATAGCATACTAGTGCCCGGAAAATGGGAGGCGATCAGGAACGCAGGTAACCCATATGAATTTGACTATGCCGGCTATTGTCGCAGAAACAATATTGTGTACCGGCAATTCTGCACAGGCAGGGACATAATACTGTATTCGTCCAATGACCCGGAACACAATTCATTCACTGACCGGGCACACGACTGGTGCATGGCCCAACTGGACAAGTACCTGCCCGAACAAAAAACAAAAGGACTGATGCAGGCCATGCTGCTGGGCGACGAGGTAAACCTGGATGAAGACCTGCGCGCATCTTATGCCGAAACAGGGATAGTGCATATCATAGCTATCTCAGGAGGTAATGTCTCTATTTTCTTTTTGGTCATATCGGCACTGCTATGGTGGATACGGCACAAGAAACATCTATGGATAAAATATGCCGTGGCGCTGCCGGTAGTATGGTTTTACGTATTAATGGCCGGAGCCTCTCCATCGGCTGTGCGGGCTGCCCTTATGTTCTCATTACTGGCCTTCGCGGTAATGTTGCAAAAAAACAACAACAGCCTGAACCTTTTACTGGGCACGGCATTCATGCTGCTGTGCGCGCAGCCCATGTGGCTGTTCTCAGTTGGGTTCCAGCTTTCTTTTATGGCTGTATTATCACTGGTACTGTTCTATAAACCGGTATATAAGTGGCTGTCGTCGGTCGGCAAGGCCGGTAAATTGTTATGGAGCACCATATCCGCCAGCATAGCGGCCGAAGTACTTGTAGCGCCGCTGGTCATTTATTACTTCCATAATTTCCCCCTGCTGTTCTTAGTAGCTAATGTAGCCGCTTTCCTGTTTATGGGGGCTGTGCTTGTGCTGGGTATGGCCATCGTTGCATTGTGGTTTGTACCTGCAATAGCCACGGCAACCGGCATGGCAACTATATGGTTAGTGAACTTATTTGACGGTATCGTAAGCCGGTTGCAACAGTTGAGCCCTGCTTCGTTTCACCTGCTGTCATTATCCATGGCAGAGCTTACCTGGGTCTATGTGGCCATTGCCGGGCTGATGATCTTCCTGTTGAAAAAGCAGAAAGCGGGTCTTTTTACAGCAATGACCGCATTATGTGTGCTAATGTTGTCGTTTTGCATGAATGAATGGAATAGCCTTCACCAAAGGCGATTTGTAGTTTATAACACAGGTAAGACCAAGCATACAGAGCTCATCAGCGGACACAGTTACGCGGTAATAAGCACAGATACAGCCAGGGAAAAGCAAGGCTACTACGCCGTGCAGGCGGCCCATATCCTTTGGCGGACGCAGGTAGAGCATGCCACAGGCGGGCAAGAGGTGTATTGTGTGCACGGTAAGAGTATTCTGATACTGACGAAACCTTCTATAGGCAGCCGGAAATTCCCCATAGATTATCTTGTTGTAAACAGCCCTAAACTGCCTTACTATGCCGACGTAAAACGTACATTTTCGCCATCACTGATTGTTATTGGGCATACTTACCCTAAAAGACAATTGAACAGGTTTATGAAAGACTGCGCAGATGCCGGTACGGCGGTTCATGACGTATCATCCACAGGTAGTTTTGTATTGCAGTAATATGTGCTAAAGTATTGCCAAAACACATCTTTTTGCTGATATGCGCATAATGTTCTTTAGATTTACATAATATATTTATACCATGAGGCACACACTGCTCATATACTTCCTGCTTGTGCTCCCCCTGGCCCTCACGGGCCAAACCCAGAGAGGCACGGTCACAGATGCCGAGACTTTACAACCGTTATACCAGGCCCTTATCGTAAACCAGGCCACACAGCAATCTACCTCTACAGACGAAAACGGGAACTTTTCCATATTGGCAAGAACAGGGGATGCTATAACCATTGCCTATGCCGGCTATCATGCCATAGAGCAGAAAGCAACGCCCGGCACTCCTTTAAAGATAGGGCTGAAACAACTGAACGTAAAACTTAAGGAATATGTGGTTCATGACCTTACCCCGTTTCAGCGGGATTCTATAGCCATGACGCAGCTGTATGAGCATGAGCTGAAGTGGAAGCCGGTGAAGGTAGGTTTCAGCAATGCCAATGGCGGCGGTATAACCGGGCTGATAGGCGCCCCGGTACAAAGGCTGTCCAGGAGTTACAAACAAAACAAGCGGTTCAAAGAAAACTTCAGGCGGGATATGGAGCAAAAATATATAGATACACGCTATACACCTGCTCTTGTTATATCGCTTACATCACTGAGTGGCGAACACGTCGCAGAATTTATGAATGCATATCCGATGGATTATGTCTTTGCCCGCACCGCCAGCGACCTGGAAATGAAGGCATGGATACGAAATAACTATAAACAGTACATAGGATCAGTTAAAAGACGGTAACAAACATTGACACCCAATTTATAATATAGCATAGGCTACGTATGCTTATGGGTTTGGGGTTTTTATGTGTACTTTTGCGTCCCTTAATCACAGTAATAAATTGCATACCCATGTGGCATGATATAGCCGCCTTTATTATAAAATTCCGTATCGCACTGCTGATCATCCTGCTTGCAAGCACCGGGATCATGGGTTATTATGCCGCCCAGGTAAAGATAAGCTATGAGTTTACCAGCGCGGTACCTACCGACAATCCAAAGTATATTGAATACCAGGCATTCAGGAAGCAATTTGGTGAAGATGGCAACCTTATGGTTGTGGGCGTGCAGACCAAAGATTTCTTCACTCCCTCGTTTTTTAACGACTATGCCGTACTGGCCAGGGATATTGACTCGGTGGAGGCTGTAGAGAATGTACTGAGCATACCCGGCGCCATAACACTGGTAAAAGATACGCTGACACAAAAACTAAAGGTTGCTTCGCTCACGGGTGGCCAACCTATTACCAATATAGACAGTTTCCGGCTGGCATTCATGAACCTCCCTTTTTACAGGCATTTCCTGTACAACCCGGAATCAAACGCATACCTGATGGCTGTGCGTATTGACAAAACCGTGCTGAACTCAAAGAAAAGGGCCGGGGTGATCAATAAAATACTGGACCTGGGCAAGGCCTTCGGGCAAAAGCACAATATAGAACTCCACTATTCCGGCCTGCCGCTGATACGTACACAGATGGCTATGAAGGTGCAGTCTGAAATGAAGCTTTTCCTTATCGTCTCTTTCCTGCTTACCGCGGTTATCCTTGTGCTGTTCTTCCGGTCGTTCACGGCGGTACTGGCATCTATGCTGGTGGTGGCCACAGGTGTGGTATGGTCTATGGGTACCATAGTACTATTAGGCTATAAGATAACGCTGCTTACCGCCCTTATACCGCCGCTGGTAGTAGTGATAGGCATACCCAACTGCGTGTACCTGCTAAACAGGTATCACTATGAGTACCACAAGAACCCAAATAAAATGAAGTCGTTGCTGCGCATGGTAGACAGGATGGGTATAGTGACCTTTTTTACCAACCTTACCGCTGCAATAGGTTTTGGCGTATTCTTCTTCACAAAAAGTGTATTGCTTAAAGAGTTCGGTCTGGTAGCAGGCATCAACATACTGGGGCTGTTTTTTATTTCGCTGATATTCATCCCTGCCTTTTTCAGTTTTCTGCCACCGCCCAATGTGCGCCATACCAAGTACCTGGAAAGCAACTGGATCAATAAATTACTTACCAATATTGCCAACTGGGTGTTTAGCCACAGGACATGGATCTACGGTTTTACGATTATCGTATGCGTATTCTCGGTGATAGGCCTTACCCGCCTGCGCAACGATGCCCATATTGTTGATGACCTGCCAAAATCTGATAAGGTATCTGTAGACCTGAAATTCTTTGAAGAGAATTTTAAAGGCGTGATGCCGCTGGAAATAGTGGTAGATACCCGCCGCAAGAACGGCGTACTGTCGCTGGATGCGCTGGGCAGGATAGACAGGCTGACGCAATACCTGCAGCGATACCCGGAAATAGGCCGGCCGCTGGCAGTGACCGAGGGGATAAAGTTTGCAAACCAGGCCTACTTTGGCGGGGACAGCAGCAGCTATACGGTGCCGGGCGATATGCTGCAGGCCGCATTCATACTGCCTTACCTGCGCACCAACCAGGGCGACAGCAAATCTATGTTCAGCAGGCTGCTGCACTCATTTGTAGATACCACGAAACAGAAAGCCCGGATAAGTGTAAGCATGGCCGACGTAGGCTCACGCCGCCTCCCTGCGCTGCTGGACAGCATACGGCCGGAAGTAGCCCGAATATTTGACAGCAGCCGCTATACAGTTACCTATACCGGTACCAGCATCACCTTCCTGGAGGGTAGTAAGTTTATTGTTAACAGCCTGCGCGACAGTCTTATACTGGCTTTCCTTATCATTTTTGGCTGCATGGTGGCATTGTTTCGCTCATGGCGCATACTGCTTATTTCCATAGTGGTCAACATCGTTCCGCTGCTCATAACAGCCGGGCTTATGGGCTGGATGGACATCCGTATCAAGCCGTCCACCGTGCTGGTCTTCAGTGTGGCGCTGGGTATAACCATTGATGTGACCATCCGCTTCCTGGTCAATTTTAAGCAGGAACTGGCACGCCACGACGATAGTATAGCCGATACGGTACACCGTACCATACATGATACCGGCCTGAGCATTATCTATACCTCCCTGATACTTATAGCCGGATTCAGCGTATTTATGCTGTCGCAGTTTGATGGCACCAAATCGCTGGGCTATCTCACCTCCATGACCCTGTTCCTTGCCATGGTTACCAACCTTATCCTGCTGCCCGCACTGCTGCTATGGATGGACAAAGTGATAGAAAGAAAGAATAACGCGGCAGCATTCCTGATGGGAGAAGATGATAATGATGTTATCAAGTTAAACGACTAATTTGCTAATTTTGCAATACCATGGATTTCGATAAGATTAAAAATAAAGGGCAAGCCCGCCTGTTCAAGAATGACTATATGGAGATGATGACCAAAACCCACCCCGTGGTCATATACTCCATGTATTTCCCGGTGATCATCTTCATGCTTTACTATGGCGCTTCCTACAAAGGCATATCTGTATGGATGGAGGTGCTGCTATTTGTGTGCGGGGCTTTATTCTGGAGCCTGTTTGAATACATTATGCACCGCCACTTGTTTCATATGCTCGTAGAAAGTGAGCGTGCCAAGAAATTTGTATACACCATGCATGGCGTACACCATGAGTACCCCCGCGATAAAGAGCGGCTGTTCATGCCGCCGGTACCCAGCCTGATAGTAGCCAGCATCATCTTCATGATCATGCAGTTCATAATGAAATGGAACGCGCTGGCTTTCTTTCCCGGCTTTCTTTTTGGCTATATTATGTATGGCAGCATGCACTTTGCCATTCATGCTTTTGCCCCGCCAAAATTTCTGAAAGCCCTCTGGCGCAACCACCATCTGCACCACTACAAGGCCCCTGAGAAAGGCTTTGGTGTGAGCTCTGTGCTGTGGGATATTGTGTTCCGTACTGTGCCGAAGCGCGAAGAGGAAAACAACCTCAACCCAAACACATAAGACGGGCCAAACAAGCCGCTAATTCGAAAGCGCATTTATGGATGGTACGCCTAAATATGATGCAAATATTCATCATCGCCGGTCGATACGGCTGCACGGGTATGATTACTCAAATCCAGGTTTGTATTTTATAACTATCTGCACACATAACCGCGAACATATTTTTGGACATATTACCGATATTAGGGCAGGGGTGAACCCTGCCCCCACGATGGTATTGAACACATTTGGGGAAATTGCACAAAATGAATGGATGGGTCTGCCCGAAAGGTTTGCACACATTGAATTAGGAGAATTTATCATCATGCCCAATCATATGCATGGTATAATATCTATTACCGAAAAATCCGAAAATACGATAGGCAATATTATTGGCGCGTACAAATCGTTGGTTGCGAATAAATGTCTGAAATTACATTTGGCCAAATCGACCACCGTAGGGGTAGGGTTCACCCCTACCCTAAACATCGACACAGGCAACGGGGTAGGGTTCACCCCTGACCAAAACATCGACACGGGTAATAGGGCAGGGACAAGCCCTGCCCCTACCCTAAACAATAACATGGGTAATGGGACCGGGTTCATTCCAACCCAAAATGATAACACGACCAACGTAGGGGTAGGGTTCACCCCTACCCTAAACAATGAGGCAGGGTTCACCCCTACACAAAATGATAACGCGGGTAATAGGGCAGGGGCAAGCCCTGCCCCTACAACCACAAACACGGTTATGATGGGGAAAATATGGCAACGTAATTATTATGAACATATTATTCGTAATGAACAATCCCATAATAAAATCGCGGAATACATTATCAATAATCCCGGAAATTGGCATGCCGATAAATTCTATCGATAAATACCTTGCTCAACCTCGTCACTATTAATCAGTACCTTTGCCCCCTAAATTATTTTGAATGCAGTTATCCGGTTTATATGAGCGGGCCATGCGGTTTGAGTTCCTGAGTGCGGATGAGGGGAAGTATCTTTTTGAACATGCCCCACTTACAGAACTGATGTATGTGGCCAATGAGCTGCGCAAGATACAGGTGCCGCACGGCAAGGTGACATGGATCATAGACCGCAATGTGAACACAACCAATGTGTGTGTGGCCAATTGTAAATTCTGCAATTTCTATCGAATACCCGGCCACCCCGAATCGTACATAACGGACATAGAGACCTACAAACGAAAGATAGACGAGACCTTTAAGTATGGCGGCGAACAATTACTGCTGCAAGGTGGCCACCATCCCGAATTAGGACTCGCTTATTATGTAGACCTTTTTAAAACACTGAAGCAGTTATATCCCAATCTGAAGCTGCATGCCCTGGGGCCACCCGAGGTGGCACATATCACCAAGCTGGAGCAAAGTAACCACCATGATGTGCTGAAAGCACTGAAAGAAGCCGGACTCGACAGTCTGCCGGGCGCGGGCGCAGAGATACTCAACGACCGTGTGCGCAGGCTCGTTTCTAACGGCAAATGCGGGGCGCAGGAATGGCTGGATATTATGCACGAGGCCCACCTGCAGGGACTCACCACAAGTGCAACAATGATGTTTGGCCATGTAGAAACTCTTGAAGAGCGCTTTGAGCACCTGGTGAAAATACGGGAAACACAGGCTCAAAAACCCGAGGGCGCAAAGGGCTTTCTGGCATTCATACCATGGACATTCCAGGATGTGGACACACTGCTGCAAAAGATACGCGGTACCAAGAACCTCACCACTGCCGAAGAATATATACGTATGATAGCGCTGAGCCGTATTATGCTGCCAAATGTGAAGAACGTACAGGCCTCGTGGCTTACGGTGGGCAAGCAGGTAGCGCAGGTGTGCCTGCACGCCGGTGCTAACGACTTTGGTTCCATAATGATAGAAGAGAACGTGGTAAGTGCGGCAGGGGCGCCACATCGGTTTACCGCAAAAAGTATACAGGAATCTATACGTGAGGCCGGCTTTGAACCCCAGCTCCGAAACCAGCAATATGAATTTAGAAAGATGCCTGAAATAATTGAAGAGCAAGTGATCGATTATTGAACCCTTGCTATTTCTTATTTAGCTTCTTCAGAATACTATCTAACTTTTCATGCGGCCACCATTGCTGGAAATCCATATTCACAGCTATTACCTGTATTTTAGCTTTATGGTTATTAGCAGCAAGTCTTTCCCATGCTTTAACATGATTTTTATTCGACCTGCCAGTATATATTGTCCAATAAATGAATAAATAATAATCAGCATTGGGATCCAGAAAATTCGCAGGTAACGGCCCCCCTCCGGGTTTACGCAAAGATTTCATTACCGTGGCAAGAGTAGTCACCCCGGTTTTTCTGAAAACACCATTTTTGGACAGGTAGGAAATAAAAGGAAATAATCCCGCATTACAGCTGGTGTCCGTTGCCCTATATTCTATATACTCACCTTTGTTATCAAATATCTGCCCTTCAGGTATACTTCCATTAATCATTTTCAGAACAGGTATAAAGTCATCAGGAGCTGTCGTTACTATACCTGATTTATCCAATTTGTATTTACGCGCCGCTTTTAAAATGCTTTTTGCATCTTCAACAGATGGTTTACGGATACCGTATATTATCTTTATTACAGGAACACACCCTGTAAACAGCATCAATACCAAAGCAAGCAAAGGAATATTTTTCTTCATAAGCAGGCAGATAAAAGCAAAAGTGTATTACCAAGATAGCAATACACTTTTACCTATTAATATTTACTTTTTGCTTTTTTATTACACTCCCACCATCAGCGGCATCAGCAGCATCAGCAGATCTTCGTTGTCTGATTTATCCATAGAGCGGAAGATGCCGGCACGAGTAGGTGTGCTCAGTTCTACCTGAACTTCATTGCCATCGAGGTTACCTACCATTTCCACCATAAGCTTTGCGTTAAAGGCTATTTTCATATCCTCACCGCTGTACTGGCAGCTCAGCATTTCTTTGCCTTCGTAAGAAAAGTCAATATCCTGTGCGCTGATCTGCAGGGCGTTGCCATTTATGTCCAGCACCACCTGGTTAGTGGTTTTGTTTGCAAATATGCTTACACGGCGCAGTGCGCTCACAAGGTCACCACGGCTTATGGTGAGTTTGTATGGATTGTCTACCGGTATCACTGCTTTATAATCGGGGAAGCGGGCATCTATAAGCCGGCAGCTGAGGCTAAGATGGCTGCCCGTAACAAACAGGTGACTACCATTGTATGCCAGTTGCAACTGCGACTCATCAGCGGGCAGTGTAGCGCGCAGCTGTTGTAAAGGCTTCTTAGGCACTACAAAACCATCCTTGGCCGGGCAACTGATATCTGTGCGGCGTATCTGCACGAGCCTGTGGGCATCGGTAGAAACGAAGGTGATACTCTTCTTGTCCAGCTCGAAATAAACACCCGTCATCGCCGGGCGCAGGGTATCTGCGCTAACAGCAAAAAGTGTTTTGTTGATGCATTCAAGCAATGCGATAGACGGCATGGTAAACTGCGTGGTCTCTCCGGGAGCCGGCTCCTTGGGGAAATCATCTGCTTTCTCACCTCCTATCTTATACTTGCCCACATCGCTTGACATCTCTATTGAAAGGTCTTGCTCGCTGATATTGAATGTGATGGGCTGTTCCGGAAGATTCTTAAGATAATCAGTAAGTATTTTTGACGGGATACAAATCCTGCCGTTGCCCTGCGCGTCATTCACCTCCATTTGCACACGCATCATGGTCTCAAGGTCAGTGGCAGTAAGTGTAAGCGTGTTGCCACGCAATTCAAACAAAAAATCTTCCAGCACAGAAAGAACTGTATTGGCACTGATCACGCCACTGATCTGTTGCAGATTTTTGAGTAAGGCTGTTGATGTAACTATAAAACGCATTGGAAATTGTGGTTTTGAACCTGCCTACCGACAGGCAGACAAAGATATTTTAAATAAAATCAAAATTAAAAGGCCCTAACTTAATGTGGATAAATAGAGGGTAAATGGGAATTAGCCCCGCGAAAGCGGTAAGTTCAAAGTCATAAGCGGTACTACCTCCGCCTCACCGGCGAAAATAGCTGCCGGGTCACTCCTGCTCCACCTTGCGGGTAAATGCCAGCACCAGCGATATGAACGCCAGTACGGCCATAATATGAATTACCCTGCCCTCGTGGCGCCACACAAATACCCCTAGCACCCACCCTACTATAAGCAGGATGGCGATAAAAAATAAAAGATTACGAAGTATCATCTTATAAGCGTAAAAATAGCAATCTATAGTGAAAAGAACTAATTCATATTTTCCTCGCCTTCGTTTTTTTTATGAGATGGTTACAGCAGCCCCCTCACCTTATCTATGACCGCCTGCAGCCCGCCCGCATCTTGTCCGCCGGCTGTAGCCAGGGTCTTCTGCCCGCCGCCGCCGCCTTTTATCAGCGGCGCCGCATGTTCTTTTATGATCTTACCCGCGTCTAGGCCTTTTGCTGCCACTACCTTTTCGTCAACGCCTACGGCTACAAATGGCTTACCGTCAATATTGGCGCAAAGCACTATAACGTGGTCGTTAAGATGGTTTTTCAGGTCAAAACATAATTTCTTCAGTGCATCAGCCGATCCCACAGAGACGATCTGCCCAACGAAAGTAACCTGGTCTATTATCTCATCTTTGGCAAGCAGCTCATTGCGGATGCCTACTAACTGCCGGGCTTCGAGATTTTCTACATGCTTTTCCAGCTGGGCCTTCTCTTCCTGCATCTTTTCTATTGCCTTCAGGGGGTCTTTGGCATTCTTCAGTTGCGCCTGTATACCGGCTATTAATCGCAGCTGCCCGTTAATAAAATCTTCGGCAGCCTTACCGCTTACCGCTTCCATACGCCGCACACCCGCAGCCACGGCAGCCTCGCTGGTGATCTTGAAAAAGCCCAGCTGGCCGGTGGCGCCTACATGCGTACCTCCGCAAAGCTCTATAGAGTAGCCCGGATCCATTATCACCACACGCACCTCATTGCCATATTTCTCACCAAACAGCGCCATGGCGCCCAGGGCTACGGCCTCATCCTTCAGCATGGTCTTTATCACCACAGGGATGTTCTCACGTATCTTTTCATTTACAATGGTCTCTATTTTCGCTATCTCTTCATCACTCACCTTAGAAAAATGTGAGAAGTCAAAGCGCAGATGCTCTTCGTTAACCAGCGAACCTTTCTGGGCTACATGCTTGCCCAGCACCTCACGCAGTGCCGCATGCAGCAGGTGGGTGGCACTATGATGGATGGTAGTACCAAAGCGTTTGGCCAGGTCTACTTTCGCCAGTAACGGGGCTTCAACATTTTCAGGTAATACTTCGGCAAAATGAATGGTAAGTCCATCCTCTTTCTTGGTGTCTACTATCTGAATATTCTCATTTGGAAAAATAAACTCGCCTGTATCACCTACCTGTCCGCCGCTCTCGGCATAGAAAGGTGTGGTATCCAATACCAGTTGATAAGACTCCTTTCCTTTTGCTTTTACCCTGCGATATTTAACTATAGCGGCATCAGCCTCCATTTGGTCGTAACCCACAAAACTTGTTTTGCTGCTGTCTTTTATCACTACCCAGTCGTCAGTGTCCAGCGTAGTGGCGGCACGGCTGCGGGTCTTCTGCTGCTGCATTTCGTTTTCAAAAGCAGCCTCGTCTACATGCAGTCCGTTCTCACTGCCTATAAGCCTTGTAAGGTCTATCGGGAAACCGTATGTGTCGTATAACTCAAAAGCCGACTTGCCATTTATGGTAGTGGTCTGCTGCTTTTTTGTTTCGGAAATGATGTCATCAATTTTCTTTAATCCCTTGTCCAGCGTACGGAGAAAGGCTTCTTCCTCTTCTTTCACCACCCTGCTCACGAGGTCTATCTGCTGGTGCAATTCTGAGAAAACATGCTCAAATTGTTTTGCCAGCACAGGCATCAGGCGGTACAGCAGCGGCTGCTTATGATCCAGGTAAGAATAATAGTAACGCACGGCGCGGCGTAGTATACGGCGTATCACATAACCCGCACCGGTATTAGACGGCAACTGCCCGTCGGCAATGGTAAAGCCGATAGCACGGATATGATCTGAAAGCACGCGGAACGCAATATCTTTCTTACTGTCGGTGTTGGTGTATTGCCTGCCGGTGATGTGCTCTATGGCGCTGATGGTGCCTGAAAAAAGGTCTGTGTCGTAGTTACTTTGCTTACCCTGCAGTACCCTCACCAGCCGCTCCAGGCCCATACCGGTATCTACATGCTTTGCGGGCAAGGGTACCAGGCTGCCGTCCTTCTGCCGGTTAAATTGCATGAATACGTTGTTCCATATCTCTATCACCTGCGGATGGTCTGCGTTTACCAGGGTTTTGCCATCTACCAGTTTCTTTTCTTCCTCACTGCGGCAGTCCACATGTATCTCAGAGCAGGGGCCGCAGGGGCCGGTATCGCCCATCTCCCAAAAATTATCTTTTTTATTACCCAGCAAAATGCGGTCTTCGGCCACATGCTGCTTCCAGAAGTTATAGGCTTCTTCATCCTTGGGTAAATTTTCACCGGCATCGCCCTGGAATACCGTTACATAAAGCTTGTCTTTAGGGATACCATATACCTCGGTAAGCAGCTCCCAGCTCCATGCTATCGCTTCTTCTTTAAAGTAGTCGCCAAAGCTCCAGTTGCCCAGCATCTCGAACATGGTATGATGATAGGTATCCACGCCTACCTCTTCCAGGTCGTTATGCTTACCGCTTACACGCAGGCATTTCTGCGTGTCGGCAATACGTGGATTGGACGGTGCCCGGTTGCCCAGGAAAAAATCCTTGAACTGGTTCATACCTGCGTTGGTAAACAACAGGGTAGGATCATTTTTAACTACTATGGGTGCAGACGGCACCACTTCATGGCCTTTGCTGCGGAAAAAATCTAAAAATTGCTGGCGTATCTCGTTACCGGTAAGCATGTATCTTATTATGTGGCTGCAAAACTAAGCAAAAGTCCATCCCGATAAACATAAGAGATGGCAAAATATGAAGGAAAGTGTAAATAAAAGGAAAGAGCATTTTACCTGTGGCGGAAGGCCACCACCGAGGTAGCAGGCCGTCTTTTTAACATCTTCTCATGAGGCTTTTTTATAACCAGCCTGTATAATACAATAGTGAAAGACGCGCCCTTATGCTCGCCCTTACTCTCTGCCAGCAGCTTGCCACCATGTTTTTCCACAATTTTCTTACTCAGGTACAGACCAAGGCCGGTAGATGCCTCGCCATGGGTGCCCTTTTTGCCTGCGGTGGTAAACCGCTCAAATATCTTTACCATGTCATTTGGCTTAAACCCAAGCCCCTCGTCTTTTATTGAGAGCCTGATGTTGTCGGCGTCCTGCTTGCCGGTAATGTTAACGGTTTTACCATCGGGTGAGAACTTTATGGCATTGCCTATTATATTGCGTATAGCCTGCTTAAACAACTGCTCTTGTATGGGTATGTATATTCGGTCATCAATATTTACCTCCATTGTCAGGTTTTTCTCGGCGGCGGCAAAACTGTAGAAACTGAGCGTATCATTTACAAGTTTATTAAGATTGATAAATTCCAGCCTGAATACATTGCTGTCTTCTTTAAGCATCAGCAATATATTTTCCAGCATACTCAGCAGGCCGGTGCATTCATTGCTGATATAGTCTGCGTACATCTCTTTTTCAGAGCTGTCGTCCATTTTAATGAGGCTGCTAAGGCTAAGAATGCGGCCCACAGGGCTTCTTACATCATGCGACAGCAGGTCCACCATATCACTTTTATCTACGATCAGCCCTTCCAGTTTCGATATCGTTTGCTGTACACCCCTTAAGAGATCGCCTGCCTCATCATCGCCGCTGAGGGGCAGCTCCGGTATAATACGCGATCCGACATAATTATCCAGCGCCTGTGTAGCCTGCCTCACCGGGGCAACCATCTTGTTAAACAGCACGAAGACAAGGTATGCAACACCTATCGTGACCAAGACCAATACAGACACAAGAATGGTATAGGGAGGTTTCAACATCCCGTTTCCCATCATCATAATAATGATGAGCTCAGCAACCAATAGCAATACCAGGGGACAAGCAGCCAGGAAAAATTTAAAAGCATACCTTTTCCCGGCAACACCTATGCCTGAGAGGAAATCATAAATCTGCATATCATTTGATATTATAAATTTAGAGGATTTCCTTCATTAACCAATTATTTACAAGAAAATTAAATAAAAAATTATCTATCGTCGTAACATTATAATTTAAAGACAGATAATTATATAATATTAGTTTTATAAATTATTAATCATTAACAATCGCTATTCGTGTCATTTGTGCAGTTTATTTTGCCTCTGTATTTTATGTAGCTTGCATTCAAAATACAATAGCCGCCATGCATACCCACCATCACGGGCATCACCACCATGAAGGGCACCACCACCATCACCATCCGCAACCCGGAGATGTGGTGAAGGGGGCCTTCATAGCCGGCATTATACTTAACGGCACCTATGTAGTGGTTCAGGCTGTGGCTGGTCTTATGACGCACTCCATGTCACTGCTCTCTGATGCAGGCCATAACCTGGGCGATGTGGCCACACTGGTGCTATCGCTGCTGGCCTTCAGGCTGGCCCGGGTGAAACCCAATCAGTCTTTTTCTTACGGGTACAAAAAAACCACTATACTCGCTGCCCTTACCAATGCGGTGATCCTTTTCATTGCCATAGGCGTACTGGGGTACGAATCCATAAACAGGTTGTTCCATCCCCAGCCTGTAGAAGGGGGTATAGTAGCTATCGTAGCCGGTATAGGCATTGTGATCAATGTAGCGTCTGCGCTGCTTTTTTTCAGAAATAAGGATCATGACCTGAATACCAGGGGCGCTTACCTGCACCTGCTTACAGACGCGCTGGTATCTGTGGGCGTGGTGTTAGGGGGCATTGCTATACACTATACCGGCTGGTTTTGGCTGGACGGGGCCATAAGCGTTGTCATCCTCCTCTTTATACTGGTAAGTACGTGGTCGTTACTTACATCGAGCGTGCGGATGTCTGTAGATGCTGTCCCCGCTAATGTGAGCATGGACCGCATAGAGCAGCTGTTAAAGGGTATAGAAGGCGTGGAGAGCATACACCATATGCACATATGGCCTATGAGCACTACCGAGAATGCCCTGACCACGCATATAGTGCTGCATGAAAGCCTGAACTTTGATGAAAAAATGAAACTGGTGCGGCATATAAAACATGAGCTGCTGCACAATCATATCCACCACGCCACTATAGAGCTGGAATCAGCCGATATACCCTGCGCCGACGCTGACTGCTGATGAAAAAAAAGCCCCGCCGACGGCAGGGCTCAAGAATATTACACCGGTATTATTTACGGCGCTATAGCATAAGAGATATTGCACTTATCACCTTCATCAGTCCTGATGAGTGTAAGGTGGTTTGTCTCTACCATAGAAATAAGATATGTTGCTTTAGTACCTGTTTTATGTTTTTTGAGTGTAAGGATCACATTGCCGTTCTCATCAGATGTCATAGAGTAGGTACCTGTCTCTTTCGGATTGTCGCTCATATCCCTGTTAACCCTTACATAAGTACCATAGTTGATGTTATTGCCATTGGTTACGGTGAGCCTGAGGGTAGCAAAGTAATGAATCTGGTGTGTCTCTGAGCCAATCTTATCCGGGCACTTCATAGCTACGAAGCACCAGGTCTTATCCAGCATTTCGTACCTGTTGATCGGATTCATATTATCCGGTACCCTGTTTTCCTGTTGTGCAAAAACGCCGGCCGGTATTGCCATAAGGCATACTAGAAGAATCTTTGTAAACATATTTCTCATCATAAAAATTAGTTTCTTCGGAGTAAAAGTAATAAATACTGTGATCAAATTTCACAGGGCATCGCAAAATAAACAATATTATTTAAGTATGCTAACAGATTGCCGGAAAAAGAGCGCTTACCTGTTAAAAATGCCCTGCCGGCCTTTATCTCTATTATGAATAAACAAATATCTATGCCGGGTGAGTGGTAACAGGCAGCTGGCTCCGGTCATTCTTCTTCATTATCCAGGGTTTCCACCTTTGAGCCAAAGAAATTAAGAAACAGCACTATAAAGGCCACCACCATTATGGCCTGGATACAGACCGTCACCTTACCCAGGTCGCCTACCGGGTGAATATCGCCATAACCAATAGTGGTGGACGTGACCACCGAGAAGTACAGATAATCAAAATTGGTCTGCGGCTGGCTACCCAGCAGGTGCAGCCCCGCATATATTACCGCGAAGGAAAAAGATAGTTCCAGGTAGTTGAGAAACAGCATCAGCACATTGCGCCGGTACGAGCGGGGTTTTACAAACATATCAGCAACAAATATGAGCGAGGCAACATAAAATATTGTCTCAAGCAGTAAGTAGACCGAAATAATGACTGTGATCTTGTAATGGTATAAGCCGCTGAGTATAAAGAACAGCGGCAGGCATGTCTTGAACAGGACAAAGAACTCAACCGCCACATTTCTTTTTATAAGGCCGTACCTGCCGAAGAAATTGCGGACGTGTATGCCTGGGAATATGAACTGTATACCTACCAGGAATAATCTCACTATTTTTTCGAAGCCTATATCGTGGTGTTTTTCATTATTCCATATCCTGATAAAGTTCTTCCGGTGGGCATGGTAGGCCGAGTCCCTTATAGGCTTGTTGTATTCCGGCTTGCCAAAAAACAGCTTGGACAAAAACTTTTTCATAGACTAATAATAGTAACGGTAAGATACAATATTTTGATACTTAACATGGTAATATCATTTTTTAACCCGGTAGGGTTCATTATTAAAATTGATTAAGTTTGTTAACACTATTATTCATTACCCATGAACAAAACACGCCTTGAGGCATTCAGTGACGGGGTCTTCGCTATCATTATAACCATAATGGTGCTGGAACTGAAAATACCCGAAGGCACGACACCTGAGGTCATCAGGCCGCTGGTACCCACATTCATTTGTTATGTGCTCAGCTTTGTATTCATTGGTATCTACTGGAACAACCATCACCACCTCATGCATACGGCCAGGCGCGTAAACGCGTCTATTATGTGGGCCAACCTCCACCTGCTGTTCTGGCTATCGCTTGTGCCCTTTGCCACCGGCTGGATGGGCAGAACAAATTTTGAAAAAATGACCGTGGCCATATACGGATGTCTGCTGGTACTCAACGGGGTGTCTTATACCTTATTGCGCAGGGCCATAAAAAGCACCCATACCGAAACAACGGCACTTACCAGGGCACTGGGCAACAGCCGGGCAAAAGAATGGGCATCCGTGACACTGTATTCTTTATCTATACCTATAGCCCTGTTCATACACCCCATCATTTCGGCAGTGCTCTTTGCCATTGTGGCCATATTATGGCTTATACCCAGTAAAGAGATAGAGCGCGCAATAGAGCATGAAGAACATAACCATGCCAACTAACTTAATGCCTGGGTGGGAAAATTCGGTAGTATCTCTTTTTAATTCTTTCAGTACCAACAAACATGCGCATAAAAAGATATATCCGCTATCTATGCCATAAATATACCCGGTTACAAATCAGTTGAAAACGGTAAGGCGTGCTTCTAAGACGGTGCCATGCAACCAGGAATTCAACAAATTGAACAAACATCCTGCAATATCCATTGCATATATTTGCGTTGAAAAAACAGGAAGAAAAATAGTATTCTCTTCAACCTTGTAAACGCATATACCAATGATATTGAACCATCAAAAATTTGATTTTCAAAAAAAGTGCCTGATGGAAAAAATAATCATTAAGGCACCTTTCAGGTTTGCTACAAAATTTCAGAATGAAGCCTGCTTTATATATTTCTTAGAGGGCAAAACAAAGATAAATTCAGGACAGGAACAGGAAACAATTAAAGCGGAAGAATCGGTACTGTTAAAGTGCGGCACCTACTTTGCCGATCTGCTGAAATACAGTGAGGGGGACAAGTATGAGATACTGGTTTTTCATCTTTACCCCGATATACTACGCGAAATATACACTAACGAAATACCTTCGTTCATTAAACCATCGAAAAACAAATCACTTATAGGCAAAGTAGCCCCCAACGACATCATTAAAAAATTTGTAGAAAGCTTGCAATTCTATTTTGATAATCCGGACCTGGTGAGTGATGAGCTTTTAAAGCTAAAGATCAAGGAGCTGATATTGCTGCTGATACAAACCAGGAACGCCCCGTCTGTTCTAAATTTATTTTCAGACCTGTTCACACCACGAAATTTAAGTGTGGTCGACGTTGTTAACAATCATTTGTTTTCAGGCCTGTCGGTTAACGACCTCGCTAACCTGGCAAACCTCAGTGTATCCACCTTCAGCCGCACTTTTCAAAACATTTATAACGATACCCCGGCCAACTATATTAAAAAACAGCGCCTTGAAAGGGCAAAAGAGCTGCTCTCCGTTAGTTCTCTTACTATCAGCGAGATCGCTTTTCAAACCTGCTTTAACGACACGGCTCATTTTTCACGTTCATTCAAGGATGAATATAAAATCAATCCTACCGCTTTCAGATCGTCACTAAAAATATCCTGACCGCTTTCGCGACCGAATTATTCAAACATTTGACTTTTTTAGTCAAATAAAAGGTATGCCTTTCCGTCAATTTTGTGTTGTCAAAATACACAAAAGTGAACTTAACGAACAATACCATCCTGATAACAGGCGGGGGATCCGGGATAGGGCTGGCACTGGCTGAGGAGCTCTTGCAGCACAATAACAAAATAATTATCAGCGGGCGAAATCATGAGAAACTAAAGCTGGCAAAGAACAAATTCCCCGCGCTGGAAATTATCCGTTGCGACATTTCAAAAGAAGATGATGTGAGCAACCTCGTTCAGGAAATTCAACTAAAATACCCCGGTCTAAATCTGCTTATCAATAATGCCGGGGTGATGCGGTTCTGGAATATTCAAAAAGAAACAACAGTTGTTAAAGAACAGAAAGAAGAGATACTCACCAACATATTCGGAACGATTCAATTGGCTCAATCACTCATTCCTCATCTTTCAAAACAGAAAGAAAGCGCTATTCTCAACGTGTCTTCCGCATTGGCATTTGTTCCTATGTCATCGGCGCCTATTTACAACGCTACGAAGGCGGCAATACATTCTTATTCCATATCCCTGCGCCAGCAGTTACAGCACACTACCATCAAAATATTTGAAGTACTGCCCGCGGCAATAGAAACACAAATGGCAATAGACATGGAAAAAATAATTGGCATAGAAAACAACAGCCCTAAAATGTCTCCAAAAACACTCGCCGGGTTAATAGTAAAAGGACTGAAAAATAACAGCTACGAGATGCGGCCCGGCATGGCAAACATGCTGTATCACATGCACCGCTTCTTTCCGTCGCTCGCGCAAAACATGATACGGAAACAATCAGACAAAATACTGCGCAAACTCTGATTGTAAGCAACGTCAGATACAAAAAGATCAACGTCATGAATATCACTGGCACAACTAACAAAAACAAAAAAAGCCGGCTCAATGTTAGCTGGAAACTGATGGTTGCCTTTGGGGCGCATTGGTGTCTGCTGGCTGTTATTATGCCTTTATCTTCTTTCCTCACCCTGCCCATTCAGCCAATGACGACCTATGGCCCGGCAGATGAAAAATTTACCGGCCTTTCCTGGGGCCAGATCACTGCCCTTAGTCCCAACATAGGCGAGTGGCTGGTGCTTACAAAGGTTAGTATGTCTGCTATGATGATGGGGCTTGGCATCCTCATCTTATCACTCGCGTACAGGCCTTACCGTGCCGGAGAGCGGTGGGCGTGGCGCGCGCTTCTTTCGGCCACACTCATACCCATGTTTGTTTACTTCGGGTTTATCTGCGCCATACACATATCACACGGACTACCCATCTGGATATTCCGGCCCGGGAGTTCGGGCGTTATGGCAGACCTCGTTAATGTCTTCGTACTTACCTGGCTATACTTCGGTCTTTGGTACCCGAGAAAAGAATTGAGCCATTGAACAATAATGATAAATCAACAAAAAATGAAAACCTTGATAGACAAAAACAAGTTCGGGCCATGGGCTATCGTAACGGGCGCATCGTCTGGCATCGGAAAAGAATTCGCAAATCAACTCGCGGCCGGCGGACTAAATTTAATCCTGGTGGCCAGGCGGCAAAACCTTCTTGAAGAAACCGGAAGTCAGCTTGCAAAACGATACAACATACAGTACAAAACCATAGTAGCCGACCTGGCTGAAGAAAACGCGATAAAAAAAATTACAGATGCCACTGCCGGGCTGGAAGTAGGTCTTTTGGTTTCAAATGCCGGCACAGGAAGGGTGGGCAAATTTTTCTCTCTTGATATAGACGAACACCGGTATATCCTGCAGCTCAATGCCATATCTCACCTTATGCTCTCGCACCACTTCGGCAACCTGATGGCGAAAAGAAAGAAGGGTGGTATAATTTTTACCGGCGCTATGGGTGCTACCGAAGGTGTCCCCTACATGGCAAATGAAGCCGGTACCAAGGGCTATATTCAGAGCCTGGCCAAAAGCCTGCACACCGAACTGAAAGAATACGGCCTGCACATTACCGTGCTCATTACTACGCCCACCGAGACACCTGTATTTTATAAGCTTGGCTTTACAATGAAAAATACACCGGTGGCGCCCATATCGGTAGCGCAGTGTGTAAGCGAAACACTAACCGCCTTCAGTAAAAATAAAATATCCGTTATCCCGGGAATGAAATTTCGGCTGATGAACGCATTAACCCCCGGCTCACTATCCAGGGAGATGACAGCCAAAATAATGAGAAAAAATAACAACCTCTAGAAAACACACTATGGCTACCGCAAGCAAAACACGAGCAATTTTTTATTGGATCACAACTGTTGTCTCTGCCGTGGCATTTATGATACCCGGTATCGGAAACCTTACACATCAGCCGCACTTTGCCGCAGACATGGCACATTTAGGGTACCCGGGTTATTTCCTCACCATATTCGGGTTATGGAAAATGCTGGGGGCTATAACCATCATGGCCCCCAATTTAAAACGAATAAAAGAATGGGCCTACGCCGGAATGATATTTGACCTTACATGCGCGGCATATTCCCGTATCTGTGTACATGATGAAATTATTAAGGCAGTTATTCCCTTAGTTATTTCATGTGTTGTCATTACCTCGTGGTATCTGCGACCTTACAGCAGAAAGTTGTAAAAAGTATATTTATACTGTAATCTACTAGTCCAGGCATCACACCTGGTCTCATATATTGCACGCCTCGCTCGTCCGGAGATGGGCACATACTGCTGTTTTTTTGTTTTTTTCCTGCAATCTCCCAACGAAAGTTTAAAAAAAACCCGTCTGTAATAGAAACCGTTTGGATGACTTGCTTCATTTTATCCAATTTGCCTGTGTATCTATATATCTATTGTTTTTTTATAAATGTGAAGTGTGAGCTTAAAGACTTTTAAGACAGGATTATATACCCTTTTGCTATGCGCCTTTTCTACTTTAGCGGGAGCCCAGATCATTGCGCCGGACACTGTTTGTGTCGGAACTGCCGTTACTTTTACAACAAATAAAACGGCAACTACCTATACCTGGGATTTTAGCAGTGTCAGTGTAGATCAACCTATCTCCCCCATTACCACTTTTTATGGCATAGGGCTTACAAATCCCACCTGGACGTCTTTTAATAAAGACGGTGCCGACTATTATTGCTTCGTAACAGATTATTTTACGGAGCATGTTCTTCGACTCAGTTACGGGCCAAGTATGTCCGGCACTCCGGTAGCCACAGATCTCGGCTCTTTCGGTATGACTGGAACCGATCAGGAAGGTATTGATATCGTAAAGGACACTGCTACAGGATTGTGGTATGGGCTCGTGGTCGATTACAACTCCATGGCCGTGCTGAGTTTTGGCGCGTCACTGTCGTCCACGCCGGTAGTCACGGTAACACCTTACCCTGCTCACCTGTTCTGGCCTCACCAGGTCACCATCAAGCGGTATAATGGTAACTGGAGCGCTTTTGTGGCCAACCGTAATGCGGGTATCAGCCGGTTTGATTTCGGGTCTGCTCTTACCAATCCCCCGGTAATTACCGATATCCCCAATGTGGGAGGGGTGGCAAATCCCTGCAATTTCAGCCTCTATCAGCAGGGAGGGTTATGGTATATGCTGGTTACCAGCCTTATATCAGGCCAGATCAGCCGCTATGATTTTGGCTCAAATTTGCTGAATAATAGCCCGACCGGCACATTACTGCCCAGTCCGTCAGGCATGATACATTTGCCTCGCTACATTAACCTGCTGAATGACTGCCAGGGCCACTTGATAGGCTACATGGGCAATGAAACCGGGCATATCCTGAAGTTGGATTTTGGTGGAGATATTACCAATCCGCCCATTTTCACTGACCTCGGCCCATCCGGTGTCACTACGGTAAATGCCTGCACTCCATGCGCGTATAGTGATTCCTTTTGTTTTTTGTTTGTTGATTATACCGGGGTCATCCATAAGTTTTTCCCTTTGAACCTGGCGAGCCCGGCGTTTATCAATTACTACAGCCCATCTCAAACATATACTTTCACGAGCCCTGGTACATACAATGTGTCGTTGTTCTGTGATATGGGATATGACTCCGGGCCCTATGTTTACTGTAAGTCTATTGTTGTCACTACTGGTTTTGGGTCCACCCATAGCAGGGATACCCTCATCTGTTCAGGCCCCGCAGTACTCAGTGCAGATACTTCAGGCTCATGGTTATGGAATACCGGCGATACCACTTCTTCCATCACTGTCACTACCGGCGGCACGTATTGGGTAACGACCACCGGCCCATGCTGGTATAAAAGTGATACGATCCATGTCACCATATTTGACACTCCCGGTTTCTTAGGGAATGATACCGCATTTTGCATGGGAGATAGTGTTGTACTGGCGCCGCCGGCTCCACCCGGCACTTCTTTTACCTGGAATACCGGCGACACGTCTTCGTCTATAGTCGTTCACTCGTCGGGAGCTTACTGGGTCACAATGACCAATGGCAGTTGTGTCATCGGTGATACAATTAACATAACAGTTCGCCCGCTGCCGGTGGTTGATCTTGGGCCGGATACTTCACAGTGTTTTGCTGTTACTCCAATAGTACTTCATTCTTCAGGTACTTATGGCGCTCCCGTCTATCTATGGAGTGATGGGAGTACTGCGCCCTCCCTTTCCGTGTCAGTCTCCGGATATTATTGGCTTTCGGTTACTGATGCGGGATGCACGGGCTCAGATACGGTAAACGTAACAGTCGCTACAGATACTTTTAGCTTGTCAAATAATGACACGGCTATATGTCGTGGCAAATCGGTGCAGGTATTGCTCTCGGCCAACCCGACAGCCACTTTTCAATGGTTGCCTACGGCAGGTATTCCACATTCAAGAGTGAAGAATCCATTGATCACCCCGGATACTTCTGCCGAGTATTATGTGATCATTTCTATTCCTGATTGCCCCGATTTAAAAGACTCTTTTTATATAGATGTGCAGCCGGTACCTGTTGTTTATGCCGGCGGGGATAGATCCGTTTGTCAATTTGATACACTGCATTTGCATGCTGCCATTGATCCCAACTGGTACACTCACTATGCATATAACTGGACTCCTGCCGTCAACCTCGATGATTCTACTAAGGCTGCGGTAGTGTTTACTGCCGGATCTGATACAAAATTTGCCGTTACTGTTACTACCCCCGCGGGTTGCATGGGAGAGGATTCCGCGCAGGTTTTTGTTCATCCGGGCAATTTTGCCAGCCTCGATACCGAATACACGCTGTGTCCTCACGATTCTGTTCAGTTACTTCCTTCAGGTGGTGTTTCTTATAGGTGGCATCCGGGCATATATTTAAGTGATTCAACAGTTGCTGCACCATGGGTGCATGCTGTTACATCGCAGGATTATACAGTAATAGCGGTGAGTGCATTCGGTTGTCTTGATACTTTGAATACGCGGGTAACTATACTCCCTGGTGCCGTGCTGTATCTCGGAGATTCAACAATTATTTACCCGGGAGAGTCATACCATATTCAGCCGCAGACCAATTGTGTGAGCTTTGCGTGGTTCCCTGCCGTCGGCCTGGACAACGCGTATATATCTGATCCGGTAGCCTCGCCGCAAATAAATACAAAGTATATTGTTCACGGGCGTACAGCCTGGGGTTGCGAGGCTGTGGACTCTATCAGTATTTATTGTGAAAAATCGTCCATACTGGCATTGCCCAATGCATTTACTCCGGGCAGCGGCGTGAATAATAAGCTGTTTATATTGAAGCGGGGAGAGGCAACTTTGCATTATTTCAGGATATATAATCGATGGGGAAATAAGGTGTTTGAAACTACAGACATTGATGAAGGTTGGGATGGTACCTTCCATGGCAAGCCGCAGCCCTACGATGTGTATGTATACCAGGTGGAAGCGGAAACCAGTGCCGGTGAAACATTCCGGAGACATGGCAACGTCACACTTATCCGGTAGTATGGATGCGGCAGAACATGGATTTTTGCTTGGGCTTCCTGCAGTTGGGACAATGAGTGTTGGGTCTTGTGCTTAGGTTGTACCTGCGGCAAACACGAGGGGGATATCCTTGATGCCTACGGGTCAACTGCTGAAAAAGCGTTTATCGTCTGAATCCAAGCGTAAGCAGCAGACGGCGCTACCGAATCTTCAGTGCCCCCTCCCACTAGTCCAGGCGGCGCCTGGTCTCATATACTGCAAGCCACACTCGCGAAAACCTACTCCGCTCTCGCACCCCGCACTCACCTCACCCTCCCCAGCCTTCCCACTAGTCCAAGCGTCGCGCTTGGTCTTCTTATCTGCAAGCATCCCGCTTGCGAACAAATCTCTCCTCGCTCCCACCTTACCCTCCCCAGCCTTCTCTATCCAAACTGCGATACTGTATCGCTTCTGCCAGGTGCTCAGGCTTTATGTCGTCGCTCCCTGCAAGGTCTGCTATAGTGCGGCTCACTTTCAGGATACGGTCATAAGCGCGGGCGGATAAATTCAGGCGGTCCATCGCTGTCTTCAGTAGGTTCTGCCCTATGCTGTTTATCACGCATATCTCTTTTAGCAGCTTACTGCCCATCTGCGCGTTGCAGTATATGCCTTCCTGGGCGGCAAATCTCTTTTCCTGTATCTCACGGGCTTTGATAACCCGCTCACGCACCGCATCACTGCTCTCCGAGGTCTTGGCAGATGACAGCTCGGTAAACGCCACAGGGGTTACCTCTACATGCAGGTCTATACGGTCCAGCAGCGGGCCGCTTATTTTATTCAGGTAGCGCTGCACCATTACGGCGCTGCACGTACATTCTTTCTCAGGGTGGTTGAAGTAGCCGCAGGGGCAGGGGTTCATAGACGCTATGAGCATAAAGCTGGCAGGGAAGTCTATACTCACCTTTGCCCGTGATATGCATACCTTTCGCTCTTCCATAGGCTGGCGCATCACTTCCAGCACGGTGCGTTTGAATTCCGGCAGCTCATCAAGGAAAAGCACACCATTATGTGCCAGTGATATCTCACCGGGCTGGGGTATGCCCCCGCCACCTACCAGGGCGGCATCGCTGATCGTATGATGGGGCGAGCGGAAGGGGCGTTGCGCAACGAGTGAAGTATTGGCTGCGAGTTTGCCGGCCACTGAGTGTATCTTGGTGGTCTCCAGCGCCTCGTGCAGGGATAGGGGCGGCAGTATGGTGGGCAGTCGCTTGGCCAGCATGGTCTTACCCGCGCCGGGCGGGCCTATCAGTATGGCATTGTGCCCGCCGGCGGCAGCTATCTCCAGCGCGCGCTTTACGTTTTCCTGGCCTTTTACATCATTAAAGTCTATTTCAAAATGGCTCTGCGCGTCAAAGAATTCTTCGCGCGTATTTACTTTTAGGGGCTTAAGGGTGCTGTTGCCGCTGAAGAAGTCTATTACATCCTTTATGTGCTCTACGCCGTATACATCAATATTATTGACCAGGGCTGCTTCGCGGGCATTCTCTTTCGGCACAAAAAGGCCTTTGAATTTTTCTGCGCGCGTCTGTATGGCTATGGGCAGGGCCCCCTTTATTGGCCGCACAGACCCATCCAGCGACAACTCGCCCATGATCACATATTCATGCAAATGCTCTGTAGGTAACTGCTCTGTAGCGCCCAGGAAGCCAAGGGCGATGGGGAGGTCGTAGGCGGCGCCGGCTTTCTTTATATCGGCAGGGGCCATGTTTACCACCATCTTGGCCCGCGGCCTGTTGTAGCCCGAGTTCATAATAGCCGACAGTACTCTTTCCGTACTTTCTTTAACCGCATTGTCGGGCAGGCCTACAATAAAATAACCTAACTGCCCGCCGGGTGTATCTACTTCAATGGTGATCGTAATAGCATCAACTCCATATACCGCGCTGCCGAATAATTTTACAAGCATGTTTTCAATTAGCTGATTTGGTGGTTACTTATCAGCCTGGACAAATTTAGCGTTTTAGCCAGTAATTTACAGTTCGATACACACATTCTTAGGCTCTGTAAAGAACCGCAGCGCGTCCCAGCCGCCTTCGCGGCCTACACCGCTGTTCTTAAAGCCGCCAAAGGGGGTACGCAGGTCGCGCAGCAGCCAGCAGTTTACCCATATAATGCCGCTATGCACCTTGGCGGCCACACGGTTTGCGCGGCTCACGTCCTGTGTCCATATGGTGGCGCTCAGGCCGTAGTCGCTGGCATTGGCAAGCTGCAATGCTTCGTCTTCGGTTTTGAAAGATTGTATCGTCACTACAGGGCCAAATATCTCTTCCATATTGGTACGGCAGTTTGGCCCCAGGCCCTCTATCACAGTGGGCGCTATAAACAGTCCGTTCTCACACCTGCCTTTTAATTTTATGGCACTGCCACCCACAAGGATGTTGCCACCCTCCTGCCGGGCCAGCTCTATACAACCCAGCACTTTATCAAAATGCAGTTTGCTCACCACCGCACCCTGCCGGCTCTTGTCGTCCAGCGGATCGCCAACAGTAAGTTTTTTAACGCGTGTTATGAATTCCGTTTTGAACTTTTCATAGATACTTTCTTCTACCAATATCCTGCTGCCGCAAAGGCATATCTGCCCCTGGTTGCTGAAAGACGATTGTATGGTAGTGCGCATCATTTTGTCCCAGTCACAATCGGCGAAAATGATATTGGGGTTTTTGCCGCCCAACTCCAGTGAAACTTTTTTGAACATAGGCGCTGCCATTGCGGCGATCTCCCTGCCGGCGCGCGTGCTGCCGGTAAACGAGATAGCCTTGATATCTGGATGCGCAGTAATAGCGGCGCCGCACCATGGGCCTGTGCCGTGTACAATATTCAGCACACCGGATGGCAATCCTGCCTTACTGCAAATAATGCTGAGCAGGTAGGCGGTCATAGGTGTTACCTCGCTGGGTTTTGCCACCACACAATTACCGGCGGCAAGCGCCGGCGCTATCTTCCAGGTAAAAAGGTACAACGGCAGGTTCCAGGGCGATATGCAGCCCACAATACCTATCGGCTGGCGAATGGTATAATTGATCGCCTTGTCCTCCATATTGTGGCTCTCTGTGCTGAAGTGCATGATGCCTGTGGCAAAGAAGCGGAAGTTGCTTGATGCCCGGGGTATATCCACTTTTTTACTCAGCCAGAGCGGCTTACCGTTATCGTTGGTCTCCGCAAGCGCCAGTGCGTCAATGTTATCGTCTATCAGCTGCGCTATACGGTTCAGTACTTTAAACCGCTCTTCGGCAGGCGTTGTACTCCACAGCGGGAATGCGGCTTTGGCCGCGCCTACAGCCTCATCCACATCCCGGGCATCACTATCGGGTGTATAACTGTACAACTCACCCGTAGCCGGGTTTATGTTATCTAGATATTTACTGTTGAGCGGTGGTTGCAATACACCGGCTATGTAATTGGCTATATATTTTGGTGCGGAGAGATCCATATGGCGAAATTAAGTAATCAAAAAACAATATGGTAACCGAAATAAAAAAGCACATAAGAAAACTCGTGGTTCCTATGTGCTTTTTATAACAAGATCAATACTTATTCAACAATCACTTTGGCTACATACTTACTATGCCCGGTAGATGCCGAAAGCATGTAAATACCTGCCGCCTGCTGTAACGACACAGCAACATCGCTGTTTGTAACAGCGTCAAACTCTTTTACTACCGCGCCCAGCACATTGGTCACTACCACATGTACCGGCTCATCCACCGCCGAAGAAATGTTTATTGTAAATGCCCCTTTATTAGGGTTAGGGCTCAGTTTCAGTCCGTTGTCGGTGCCACTGATGTTATTCACACCTACGTTGGCGGTAGTAACCGTTAGCGTGTTGCTGGTACCGGTAGTAAAGCACGCGTCACCGCTGCCTGCCACACAATGCACTGTCTCGGTGCCGGGTGTAGTACCTGCAATGATATAAGTGCTGTTAGTAGCTCCGGGTACCAGTACGCCATTCACATACCACTGGTATGTTGGCGTAAGGGCCGCTGATACCACGGTAGCCGTGAAAATGTCTAACTGGCCGATGCCTATAACCGACGATGACTGGGTAATGCTCACAGAAACCGGAACCGGGTTTTGCGTGGTCATAATTATGTGATTGCTTAATACTGTGTCTACAGTGCGGCATGATGCGGCGCTGGCCATAAGACAGAAAACATTGTCGCCATTGGCAGGTACCATTACATATACGGGGCCGGTAGCTACATTGACACCGTTTTTGGTCCACCTGAAGAATGGAGGAACACCGCCATACAGCGGATGCGCGGAATAGGTAACCGCTGTACCGGTACAAACGGGGCTGCCGGGGCTCACCGTAATAGTCACCGCTGGTGTTTCTGTAACATCAACCGTCATAGTGATACTGTTACTGGGCACAGAAGCAGATGACGGACAAGGATAGCTGCTGGTAAGCGAAGCGTAGATAACATCGCCATGCGCCGGTATGTAAGTAAATGGATTGCCCGAAGCCATTGCCGATCCGTTCACATACCACACATATGATGGTGTCGTACCTCCGTTAACGGCTGTAGCAGTGTATGTAGTGATTGTGCCCACACAAACGGTGTCACCAACAACGCCCGTAGTGATATTAGCCGAAGGAACCAATGTCGGGTTTACCACAACGGTAACTGAGTCGCTGGCCGTAGTGGGGATAACACAACCCGCGCTGCTGGTCATGGTCACTGCTATCACATCACCATTTACCGGTGTGTGGTTAAACGCCGCACCGGCACCCAGTGTAAACCCGTTAACCCTCCATGAATAAACAGGGGAAGGGCCTCCGTTTACCGGAACACCTGTATAGGTAACCAATGTACCGGGGCAGGTAGTGAAGCCCGGTGCAGCCGTAAAGGTTACAGCGGGTGTCACGTTGGGGTTAACTGTTACATTTTTAAGCGCAAACGCTGTACCGCACACATTTGTTACACTGTAGGTGATAATGGTCAGGCCACCGGTAATGCCCGTAACCAGGCCACCGGAAGATATGGTAGCAACGGATGTGCTGCTGCTGCTCCATGTGCCGCCTGTTGAGGCATCAGTAAGTGTTATGCCGCTACCCACGCACACACTGGATGCACCGGCTATAACACCGGGATCAGGAAGCGGGTCAACAGTAACAACGTAGGTAGCCGTAGCCGATCCGCAGGACACGATAACGGTATAGGACACCGTATCTATACCGGCGGTAACACCGGTAAGCACGCCGCCACCGGTGATGGTAGCATTGGCATTGCTCACATCCCACACACCACCGCCTACACCATCAGTGAGGGCTATAGCAGCGCCCGGACAAACATTCGTCGGGCCGGTGATTACACCTGCCGAAGGACTGGAAATAATGTTTATGGTAAATGTGGCCACTGCGGTACCACAGCTATTTGTAACGCTGTAAGATATTACGCAGCTACCCGCGGAAACACCGGTAACAACACCTGCCGAAACCGATGCGTTAGAATTGCTGGTGGTCCATACACCGCCGGGCAGCGCGCCCGAAAGTGTGGTATTGTCTCCTATACATAGATTAGGCGCACCTGTAAGGGTGCCCGCTACAGGAAGCGGGTTAACCGTCATAGCCAGTGAAACAGGGGTAGTACCGCATCCGTTAGTTACGGTATAGCTGATGTCTACGGTACCCGCGGTAACACCGGTAACCACGCCACCCGCCACAGTGGCGTTGGCATTGCTTGCGCTCCATACGCCGCCGCCGGTGGCATCTGTCAATGTTGTTGTTGCCGCCTCACACACAGTGTTGCTGCCTGCTATTGGCGCCACCAGTGGTATCGCATCTACCGTTACTGTCTGTACGGCACTTGAAGATCCGCAACCATTTACTACCGTATAGCTGATATCCACCAGGCCGGTGGTTACACCTGTTACTGTACCGCCAACTACGGAGGCATTAGTATTCGAAGCACTCCATGTACCGCTCGGGGCAACATCAGAAAGTGTGGTGGTCAGACCGGTACATACAAACGCGGTACCGGTAATGGTACCTGAAACAGGCAGGGGGTTAACCGTAACAGCATGGGTTACACTCGTAGGCCCGCATGCATTGGTCACCGTATAGCTTATATCTACTGTGCCCGCGGTAACACCGGTAACGGTACCACCTACAACACTTGCATTAGCATTGCTGGCAGACCATACACCGCCGCCGGTAGCATCGCTTAGAGTAATGGTTGAAGCCTCACAAACATTGTCTAACCCCGTGATAGCTGCAACAACGGGTAAAGGATTAACCGTTACAGACACCGTGGTGGTAGCTGTATTGTAGCCGTCAGATATCTGAATGGTAAACGCGTCTGTGCCGCTAAAACCAACGTTTGGCGTAAACGTAAGGCCTGAAGGAATGAGGACACCACCATTGGCAGCACCTGTAGCGGTGACAACCAATGTACCGTTTGCCGGCGGAGTAACTACACTCCATGTTTCCGTCTGTACCTGGTCCGAATCGGTAATGGAAAGCAACGCGTCTATACTGTTTGCGGACGAGTTTTCACAGACAGTAAGCGAAAGAGCGGTACCATTGGTAAAGTAAGGAATACTATTTGGCCGCACCAACCTGATACGGTTGTTTGAGCGATCTGAAATGTAGTACCAGTTAGGCGCCAGTATGGCCACAGAAGCAGGCCCGTTCAAACGGGCAGCAGTAGCAGGGCCCCAGTCGCCGGCAAAAGCGCCTCCTCCTGAAGTACCTACAATAGTGCTGATAGTACCTGTGAGGTCTACATAACGGATACGGTTATTACCTACGTCTGCGATGAACATGTTTCCCAACGCATCCATTTTCATATCAGTAGGGCCGCTCAGCCTTGCAGCTGTCGCAGCGCCGCCATCGCCGGCAAAACCGGCTGTAGAACTACTTCCCGCAACAGTGGTAATGATCCCTGTCCCGATATCTACTTTCCTTACGCGCTGATTGCTCATGTCTGTGATATACAGGTTGCCGGCAGGATCAAGAAAAACTCCCCTGGGAGAGTTGAGTCGCGCCAGGGTAGCGGCAGCGCCATCGCCAGAAAAGGTACCACCGCCGCCTGCGCCGGCAAAATTATTGATGATACCGGTTGTGAGATCCACAACCCTGATACGGTTATTGTTGGCATCGGCTATATACAGCAGTGTTCCGGCATTGTTCACTACTACACCTCTGGGGCCGCTCAGCAGCGCCGCCGTAGCCTGGCCTCCATCGCCCGTAGATCCCGAAGTTCCGGTTCCCGCTACAGTTGTAATGATGCCGGTACTGCCGTCTACACGCCTTACCTTATTATTCGATCCATCACCAATATAATAGTTACCTGCTCCATCCACTGTAACGCCTACCACACCCGGATTGGGCCCGAAAGAGGCGCCTAACTGCGCGGCTGTTGCCGCACCGCCATCACCACCTGAACCCGAACTGGCGCTGCCGGCTACGGTGCTGATAATACCTGTGCTCACATCTATCATACGTACACGATTATTACCATTGTCCGCAATGTATATATTGCCGCTGGCATCCAGGGATACCATGTAATTCGTGTTCATCCTGCCGGCTGTGGCAGGACCGCCATCACCGGCAAAACCACCACCGCCTGATGTACCGGCAATGGTATGTATTATGGGTACCTGCGCATAGGCGCCTGAAAGAAAACCCATCATACAAATAGCAGAGGATATAAGTAAACGTATGTTCTTCATCTGAAAATGATTTAATAAAAAATTACAATTACGCACCAATAAAATGAGGCTTACAATATTATGAATAAATACGCTGATATGCAATATAAGCGGGGCTAAAATAGTAATAACCGTGGTCAATCTCTAAAGTTTTTATTTATTATATGCTTGATTCTAATATTTATAACTCGCATCTTTATATCTCAATTAAAATCTACCACCTACCTTTACAAACAAAATAATTGCCCGGTGCCCGACGTAATCCAACTCTTATCAGACCATATCGCCAACCAGATTGCTGCAGGTGAAGTTATCCAACGCCCCGCATCGGCCGTAAAAGAGCTGTTGGAAAATGCCGTAGATGCCGGGGCCGGCGAAATACAACTGATAATAAAGGATGCCGGTAAAGAACTGATTCAGGTCATAGACAACGGCAAGGGTATGAGCCCCACAGACGCGCGCATGAGCTTTGAACGGCATGCTACCTCAAAGATCAGAAGCATTGAAGACCTGTTTACCATTCGCACCATGGGATTCAGGGGCGAGGCCCTGGCTTCTATAGCAGCCGTGACCCAGGTAGAGCTTAAAACCCGCCAGGCAGCCGCTGAGTCAGGCACCAGGATACTGATCGAGGGCACGGAGGTAAAACTACAGGAGCCCTGCGCGGTAAACCCCGGCACCAGCATCAGTGTAAAAAACCTGTTTTACAATGTACCCGCCCGCAGGCACTTCCTTAAGAGCGCCACTACCGAGCTAAGGCATATATTAGACGAATTCACCCGGGTGGCATTGGCTAATCCCGGCATCGGGTTCAGAATGTGGAACAACGGCACTGAGCAGTTTCATATGGAGCCCGGCAACCTTAAATCCCGTGTAGTGGCGCTGCTGGGCAACTCATACGGCAAAAATCTTGTGCCGGTAGAAGAGAAAACCGATCTGCTGGACATATATGGCTTTATCGGAAAACCCGAAGCGGCAACACGCACCAGGGGCATGCAGTTTTTCTTTATAAACAATCGTTTTGTACGCAATGCCTACCTCAACCATGCTGTAACACAGGCGTATGACGGCCTTATAGAAAAAGAGTCGTACCCGTTTTATGTCCTTTTCCTCAACGTAGACCCATCGAGGGTGGATGTAAATGTGCACCCCACCAAGCAAGAGGTAAAGTTTGAAGACGACCGTATGATGTATTCCTACCTCAACGCCGCCATCAAGCATTCCCTGGCCGTATATAATATAGCCCCATCGCTGGATTTTACGTTGAACCCCGATATACAGCAACTCCCTTCGGTACAGTTGCCGTTCACAGACCGCAAGCGCGAAGAAACACGGAATGGATACCTCTATAATACATTCACCGATAAAGACCAGGCCCACCTGATAGAGCGGAAAGACAGCCTCAAACGCTGGAAAGACCTCTATGAGATAGCACAGGCACCCGCAACGGGCAATAGCGGATCGCTAAGCCCAAACACTCAGAACGAAGGTGCGACCGGTGCTTTTTCAGAAAGCGGCCAGGGATCGCTGGATACCGGCGCACCTACCGACGACAAGGGGGCCGCAAATATGATGCTGGTGCATGGTAGCATACTGGCCACAACCGTGAAATCGGGCATAATGCTGATACAGGTAAGGCGCGCCCAGGAGCGTATTTGGTTCGAACGGCTCCTGCAGGAATGGAACAACCAGGAAGCGCCATCGCAGCAGGTATTATTCCCTGCCTCATACGAACTGGCGCCGGCTGACGCGCTGCTGCTGACTGAGGTACTGCCAGACCTGGCCAGGATAGGGTTTGATATTGCGCCATTCGGGCAAAACACATTCGTCATACAGGGTATACCGGCTGGCTTGCCGCCGGGTGAGGAAAAGTATGTACTCGATGAGGTGGTAGAGCACCTGAAACACGAATCCACCGATGCCGTTAATAAAAGGACCGAGCAACTGCTGGCACAAATGGCGCGCCGCCTCTCCCGCAATAAGCACGCCATCCTTCAGCCCGAAGGCCAGCAGGCCCTCATAGACGAGCTCTTCGCCTGCTCACAACCCGAATACACACCCGATGGCAAGAAAGTCTTTGTGCTCATAAAGAAAGAAGAGCTGGAAGACATGCTCGGGTAACAGCCGAAAACCCCTTATTTCCTCCCACATAGATCACCAACAGGGGCATCTTTTGTGATAATATCAGCTAATCTTTGCAACAATACTGGCAGGGTGTCAGTTGCAAACAGAGACCAGTGAGTTGGATAATTATGGCTTAAAAAAAAGACTAAAGCACCTTTTTTTTATAAAAACCAGAAACTCAGGATGTCGTATGAAGGCAGAGTAATCTGGATTGTCAAAACGTTGAATTGAATCTTCTATAAATTTCTCAACCTCCAATGTAGGATTTTTTCTTTTCCAATTGCCATAAGCGCCTGACAATTTTGCATTGACGCTGATTTTAAATTTTTCAGTTTCAAGGCCTGAAGTGATATCGGTAGCAATTTTTTGCAAAATATCTTGCCAAGTTCTAGTATCATCTGGAATATCAAAATTATCCATTAGAACCCACCAGTGCGTTCTAATATGCCCTACTTTGTAAAAGGAGTAATTCTGCACATATTGATAAGGGCTCTCTACAAATTCTGCACCCTCCAATTGAAAAAATCCATGTGTATTTTTTGTGTGTCCACATGAAACTACAATCCCATTATTCTCTATGCAATATGCAATTTTACTGGATAGATTTCGCACTAGCTGCTCGGCTACTTTTCTTACAGAAAGTTTTGTTGTTTTTACAATTTCCTCATGCACAAGCGCAACATCACCCAGAGAACTATAGAGGTGCGATATCCACTCTCTAGGCATTAATGATTGTTCAATTTCAAAAATAAATTTGTCTAATCGAATTCCTGCTGCTACATCGGATACGCCACATTGAAGACTTATTTGTGAATGCAAAAAATGTGGGTCTCGATTTTTTTCATACAGAGTTAATATCCAATGAAATGGCATTAATAATTCTGAAGCGAATCTATTTGCTTCTCGTTCAACTTCCCAATATGCGATATTAGAATTATGATTAGCTTCATCTGTTTCATCAATAATTGAACCATAATGCCATGGTATAATAATGTGCCCTAATTCATGTGCAAGAGTAAATTTTTGTCTTGTATAGGGTGTATTCTGGTTTACTATAATCGTGGGAATTTTGCCGGCAGTTTTTAAGTGTAGGCATATTCCATCTACACCATCAAATGGGATATATTTATATAAAACTGTCGCATATTGTTTTACTAGAGCATCTAAGTTAAACGGAACATTTAAGGCATGTTTTTCTATTACCTTGCGAGCCATCTTAATTTCTGGTAGCAAGACTAATCCCATAAACCTTCACTTTCAAGCCACTTTTGTAGTTTACGTGATTTAACAACATCATCAGATCTCGCTGCCATTGATATCTCTTGCCTAATAAGTGATTCAATATTAGATTGATATTTGTGAGCAGCGATAATTATGCCTAAATAACTCTCATCATCAACAAATAGCATGTATTCTTTCTTAGACATCCCAAGATACTCATGTAACGGCATATCCCCACTACTTATATGCCATTTGTCAACGTAGTCGTCGATTTCTGACATAAGCGCATCGCCATTAATGCAATCTGTAATAAAACTAGACATTGATAACTCTTCCTTTTACTGCTCCTTTAATTAAGACTCCTTCCGAGCTCTTCACCCCTAAGTGTTTACCTCTACTATTATATACTTCAATTTCGCCATGCAGCGAATCCCATTCATAGTATCGTTTACCATCCACAGATCGCCATCTTTTTCTATCGCCAATGTGACGGACTCGAATACATTCATCCAAAAATGGGCATGGTTTAGGAATCGGAATGCCTCCCAAAGGAATTTGTTTTCAAGCAAATATATAACAAATTTAACTTTCTAACCTCATTTAAATCTCCTTGCAGTATCTGCTGGCAAAGGGACATAGCAGCAATCATAGTACTAAAATTAAAATATCCAGAGCAAAAAAAAAACCAATCACTTTTACGTTCTCTTCTACTAACACACTCGCTTGCTATGTATCCCCTATTCCTCGTTTGTACGAGAGGATGCCACCCCCTCATTTGCAACCTAATGATACTGCAGATACCTAAGATAATAAATAATGATGCTCTTACTCGCAAACAGAACGCGCAAATAGTGATTAGGGGTTTTTATTATCTTTGCTGCCGTTTTATGTCTTCGCTAAAATTTTATCCTTTAACCGTTAAGGACGTCCGGATCGAAACCGCTGACTGTGTTTCTGTAGCTATAGAGGTACCCGCCGATCTGTCTGAAACCTTCCGCTTCGTACCCGGTCAATACCTGACATTCCGTAGGAATCTTGATGACGCGGAGATACGCCGCTCGTATTCTATTTGTTCCAGCCCCGGTGACGGCGAACTCCGCGTAGCTATAAAGAAGGTAGAACAAGGCAAATTTTCTTCCTACGCCCACGATACATTAAAGGCAGGCGATGTTCTTGATGTAATGCCGCCCATGGGCAACTTTACGATAAAGAAGAAAGATGAGGCCCGTAAAGAGTACCTTGCCTTTGCCGCCGGCAGTGGTATCACTCCGGTTATGAGTATCATGAAATCGGTGCTGGAAACTGAGCCGCACAGCAGCTTTACACTGGTGTATGGCAACCGCTCCAAGAACAGTATCATTTTTCGCGAGGCCATAGAAGCACTGAAGAACAAGTACATGCAGCGTGTGCGTATATTTCATGTGCTCAGCCGCGAATATGTAGACATCCCCCTGTTCAGCGGGAGGATAGATGCCGCCAAATGCGCCGAATTCTGTAAGACTCTTATAGACGTCAATACGATAAGTGAGGCATTCGTTTGCGGGCCCGAGGAAATGATTCTCTCGGTCCGGCAGCAGTTATTGGCCCTGGGCATGCAGCCGGGCACCGTGCACATGGAGTTGTTCACCTCCCCCGAGCAGCCGAAGGCATCGCATGAAAAGTGGGTTTCCGGTCATACAAAAGACGACGGGCACAAAAGCAAAGTAAGCATTACGCTGGATGGTGTCACCTTTGATATGGAGGTAGGCTACAATGATGAAAGCATACTGGACGCGGCGCTCAGGAATGGGGCAGACCTCCCCTACGCCTGCAAGGGCGGCGTATGCTGCACCTGCAGGGCAAAGGTTACAGAAGGTGTAGTGGAAATGGAAGTCAATTACGCGCTGGAGCATGACGAAGTAGAGAAAGGCTTCGTACTCACCTGCCAGTCGCACCCCCGCACAGATAGGGTAGTAATAGATTTTGACGCGCGGTAAATCCCCGATTTCACAAAGTTTTTTATTTCCCGCCTTTGCGGAAAAGGTTATTTTTGTTTCTATGAGTATTTTTCGCAAAGCCATAATAGCTGTTCTGTCCGCATTTCTTTTCTTCAACGCCTCCGCTCAAAAGAAAACGAAACAAAGACAGCCGGATATTACCGCGCTGAGAAATCACTGGGTAGACAGTATATACAATTCCCTCACCCCCGAAGAACGTATTGGCCAGTTGTTTATGGTTGCGGCCTACTCCGGCGGCAAAAATTATAATGAAGATCAGATAACAGGCCTGCTGGCCGCGCACCAGATAGGCGGTATAATATTTATGCAGGGCGGCCCCGTGCGGCAGGCAGTGCTTACCAACCGCTACCAGCAGATGGCGCAGGTACCGTTACTTATAGCCATGGATGGCGAATGGGGCCTGGGCATGAGGCTGGACAGTGTGAAAAACCTGCCCCGCCAGATGATGATAGGCGCCACCCGCGATACAGTTATCGCAAACAGGGTAGGTGGCGTAATAGGCAGGCAATTTGCCCGCCTCGGCGTTCATATCAACTTTGCGCCCGATGTAGATGTGAATAACAACGCGGCCAACCCCGTGATCAATACCCGCTCTTATGGCGAGGATAAGACGTGGGTGGCACGCATGGGCGTAGCCTTTATCCGCGGCCTGCAGGCTCAAGGCATAATAGCCTGCGCCAAACATTTTCCCGGCCATGGTGACACCAATGTAGACTCTCACAACGACCTCCCGCTCATATCAAAATCCTTAGCACAGTTAGATACTCTGGAGCTGTACCCTTTCCGTGATGCGATAGCCGCCGGTGTGAAGAGTATCATGGTCGCCCACCTCGAAGTGCCCGCCCTGGAGCAAACACCACATGTGCCCACAACACTCTCCCGCAATACGGTCACTGATCTGCTGAAAAACAAAATGGGCTTTAAAGGCCTCATATTTACAGACGCGCTCAACATGCAGGGTGTTACCAAGTATTTTCCGGCAGGGGATGTTGACCTTATGGCATTTGAAGCCGGCAACGATGTGCTGCTCTTTTCGCAGGATGTACCCCTCGCTATCACCAAAATAAAGAACGCGATAGACAGCGGCAGGATTCAGCAATCCGACCTCGAAACAAGCGTAAAAAAAATACTCGCTGCCAAGTATGACGCCGGCCTGCAAAAATGGAAACCCATACAGACAGACAACCTTTTAAACGACCTGAACCAGTATGTGGATGATATGCGGTCTGTGGTGGCTAAGCACGCTATAACACTGGTAAAAGACGAAAACCAGGTGCTGAAAAAGATAAACTACACCATGCGCATTGGGTATGTAGGCATCAATGCCACCGGTTCTACACCGCTCTACGAAGCCCTCAATGATAAATTTGACAATATAAAAGCCCGGTGGCTGCCTAAAGGCACCACCCTCGACAGTGCTCAACGAATATTGGACAACGTATCAAATTACGATGCCGTGATAGTGGCCGTGCACAACCTCAATTTTACCCAGAGCGGCAACTACGGGCTCAGCAATGAGGCCATAGCCTTTTTACAGTACGCCGGTTGTAGAAATAACGTAATGGTGGTACTGATGGGCAACGCATATGCCACACAATACTTCTGCGGCAGCGGATCGGTAATGGTAGGCTACGAGGATGATACCCTCACCGAACAGGTAATGGCCGACGTACTGCTGAAAAAAATAAAACCAAAAGGAAAACTGCCGGTTACAGCCTGTCTGAACGGAAAAAGCATCTGCCCTGTATCGCCCAAACTGCCGGAAATGGCCAATGATCCCGCATACCCGCTGCGTAAGACCATTTACCCCGCCGATGCAGGTGTCACTGACCAGAAATCGCTCGACAAGCTGGATATGTACATAGCCCGCTGCATAGCCGATGGCGTTTTTCCCGGTTGCAGGGTGCTGGCCGCAAAAAACGGCAACATATTCTACGACAAGGCCTTTGGGTACATGAAGTATGATAAGATGCAGCGTGTCGATACCAATACACTGTATGATATGGCGTCATGCACAAAAGTGCTGGCCACTACTCTGGCCGTCATGCGCCTTTATGAGCAAGGCAAACTCAACCTCGACAAAACACTGGCCGACTACCTGCCGCAGGCCAGGGGTACTAATAAAGCCGGCCTGCGCATAAGGGATATACTCCTGCACCAGGCGGGGCTTAAAGGATGGATACCTTTCTATAAGGAATCGGTTGACGAAGACGGCAAATTAAAGACAACTCTGTACCACAAGACCCCGGGCGACGGTTTTGATGTACAGGTAGCCCGGAATGTGTACCTGCGCAATGACTACATAGATACTATGTGGGCAAAAATATACGCCAGCCCGCTGGACAATGCCGGCAAAATGGTGTACAGCGACCTTGACTTTTATTTCCTGGCCGCTGTAGTGAAGGAGATCACCGGCAAATCAATAGACAAATATGTTGATGATGAATTTTATAAGCCCATGGGCCTTAAGCGCATCACTTACCTGCCTCTGCGCAAGTTCGACTCATCACAGATAGCGCCTACTGAGCTGGAAGTTTCCTTTCGCAGCCAGTTGCTGTGCGGCTATGTGCATGATCCCGGTGCGGCTATGTTGGGCGGGGTGGGCGGGCATGCCGGCATTTTTGCAACCGCGCACGATGTAGCGGCCATCTTCCAGATGCTCTCAAACAAGGGCGTGTTCAACGGCAAACGATACTTTAAGGCCGCCACCGTAAACCTGTTCACCTCATACAACAGTAAGATAAGCCACCGTGGCCTGGGCTTTGATAAGCCGCTGCCGGATGAAGATGACGGCGGCCCCGCCGGAGACAGGTGTACCCCGGCTACCTTTGGCCACCAGGGGTTCACGGGTACTTGCGCGTGGGCAGACCCCGCAACAGGTATCGTATTCGTATTTTTATCTAACAGGGTATTCCCATCGGGCGCCAACACCAAAATAAACAAGCTGAATGTGCGCACAACTGCCCAGGATTATATATACCAGGCCTTCGGCATACCTGTCAACCACGACCGCCCACAGGCCTATAAAGCACAGACCGGCGCCATCAAATAATGCTGTTATAAGGCCTAAAAGAATGTTAATTATTCTTAATTATAGCTGCTTATACCCTTTAGTAGTATCATCCCTCACGAAATAATTCGTTGCTTTATGCCGTTCTATGGAGGCCTGGGGGCCACACACGATATGAAGCTACTTATTACCTTACTTTTATTTATTTGCGCGGCGCAGTATAGTGTGGCGCAAACCTATACCATCAGGGGAAAAGTGTCCGACACTATGAATGTCACGCCACTCTTCCGGGCATCCATAGTAGTGATACGCGGCAAAGACTCAGTTATAGAATCTTATACACGTACAGCAGCCGACGGAACTTTTAAGATCGGCGTTTCCGCCAAAGGAAAATATATACTACGCGTCACATTCCCCAGCTTCGCAGATTACCTTGAGACCCTCAATATTAACAGCGACACTACCGACCTCGGCGAGCTGCCCATGATCTCTAAAGCACACCTGCTCACAGAATTCGTACTCACCCAGCAGGTATCCGCTATAAAAATAAAGGGCGACACTACCGAGTACATGGCCGACAGCTTTAAGGTAAAAGACAATGCCACTGTCGAAGACCTGCTGAAAAAGCTGCCGGGCATACAGGTAGACAAGAACGGGCAGATAGTAGCCCAGGGCGAAACAGTACAGAAAATACTGGTAGACGGCGAAGAGTTCTTCTCCGATGACCCCAAGGTAGTAACCAAGGGCCTGCTGGCAAACGCCGTCACCAAAGTACAGGTCTATGATAAAAAGAGTGACCAGGCAGAGTTCACCGGCATAGACGATGGGCAGAAGACCAAAACAATAAACCTGGAGCTTAAAGAAAGCAGGAAAAAAGGCTTTTTCGGGAAAGCGGATGTCGGCGGCGGAACGGATGGTTATTTTCAGAACCAGTTGATGATAAACGCCTTCAAAGGCAAAAGGCAGATATCCGCTTTCGGCATCGCCTCCAATACAGATAAGGTAGGGCTGGGGTGGAATGATAACGACAAATTTGGCGGGGGGGGCGGTATAGCTGAGATCACCGACAATGGCTACAGCATATCCGGTGGCAGTTACGATGAATTTGGTGGCTGGAATGGGCGGTACAATGGCGAGGGGCTGCCAAAAGTATGGACAGGCGGCGTGCATTTTGCCGACAGGTGGAACGAAGACAAAAGCCACGTATCCGTAAACTACAGGTACGCGCAGCAAAACGTGGATATTGACGGAAACAATACCACGCAATACGCGCTATCGGGCGATACCACCAGGGTGAATACCGAACATAAGCTGCAATCAAGCAGGGTAGAGCGGCATGGTATCGACGGTTTTTACGAATGGAAAATAGACAGCAATACCTCATTCAGGTTCATAGGCAGCGGCGGCATAAAAAATTCCGATGTGTCTTCTTTCTACCATACCGAAACATGGAACATGACCCCCGATGCGGGCACACCCACCGTCAACGACCGGCTGCTCACCGGCACCAAAAAATCAGAATTCGTCAATGCCGACGTGCTGTTCCGCAGGAAATTTGCAAAAAAAGGCCGTACACTTTCTATTGATGCCAAAGAGAACTACAATGTGTCTACCGGCATAGGACACCTCAACTCCACAACCGTTGGCGTAGACAGTACAGACCAGAAGAAGGTAGATACCAGCGCTACACTGGCCTTCTCATCCAAGGCAACCTATACCGAGCCTCTGTCAAAGACTGTATTCCTGGAGCTGGATTATGGGGTCACCGTTAACAATAGCAGATCGTCTTATTATTCTTTCGATAAATTACCGGGCAGCAGCGACTATGGCGCCCTAAACGATACGTTCAGCAGTAACTACCAATACAACATCCTCACTAACCAGGGTGGCCTCAACTTCCGGTTCATTTTCAAAAAAACAAGTTTCTATTTCGGATCCGATGTGTCCAGTACAAACTATGTGCAGACAGACAAGCTGCGCGGCACCCCGGCATATAACTACAGCTATCCCAATATATACCCCAGGGCAAACTTCACCTACAACTTCCGCAAGCAAACAACGCTGAGGTTCAGCTATGAAGGCGACACAAAACAACCCACCATCAACCAGATACAACCCCTGCAGCAAAATACCGATCCGCTGAACATAACCATAGGCAATACCGGTCTCAAGCAGGAGTTCAATAACAGGCTGAGCCTCCGTTTCAATGATTATAAAATACTCACCCGCCGTTACATGTGGGCTGGTGCTTCCTTCACCTATAACCAGGACGCCATAAGTACTGCGCAAACAGTCAACGGCCCGGTAAGTACTACCCAATATGTGAACGTGAACGGCAACTATACCGGCAACTGGTGGAGCGGCTATGACTTCTCATTTAAGAAATCAAATCTTGGTATGGGCTTTTCTGCCAGCGGTACCGTAAGCCGGATAAACAATTACATCAATGGCGAGCGCAACACAAGCAATAACAACAGCTATACATTCGGGCCAAATTTGAGGCTGGAAAAAGAGAATAAATATGAATTCAGGTTTGACCCCGAAGTGACGTACAACGATAACCGCTCTACTATAAATCTTTACTCAGCCAATTACTGGGTTTTTAACTGCCAGTTCAACGCTCAGGTGCAGTTGCCCAAAAAGTTTGAAGCAGGCTCAACCATCGATGCTATGCTGCGCCAGAAGACCGTCATATTCCCTGATAACAACGAAGTGATAAAATGGAATGCGTACGTGTCTAAAAAACTATTGAAAAAAAGCGAGCTGGAAATAAGGCTGACTCTCTATGATATACTGAACCAGAACCTGGGTTACAGCCGCACGGCGCAGGGCAATACCGTATCTCAGCAGAGTTACAATACCATACGCCGTTACCTGATGCTTGGCGTCATCTGGAATTTTAGTCACTCACCCGGCGCGCCGCCCGCCGAAGAAAATAAATAGATCAGAACCCGGTTATGAAAAGCAAAGCGTTTATATTATTGGTGTCTGTCCTCGTCTCGCTCAGGGCCATGGCGCAGCACACCATGAGCGGCAAAATAGAATACGAAAGAAAAGTAAACACGCACGCGCTCATGAAAGACCTCAGCGGTGATGATGACGATTCGTGGTTCGCGAGAATGAAAAGCCAGACACCGCAATTCAACATTTCTTACTTCGACCTTTCATTCGATACCTCAAGATCATTATACAAACCCGGCCGCGAAGTGGAAAATACCTTCAAAGGGTATAACGGTATGGGCCCGGCAAACGATAATATCGTGCTTACAGACCTCATCAACAAAAGGGTGACCGCTATAAAGAATGTTTTCGAACAGAAGTTCCTCGTACAGGATAGTATGCGCAAACTGGACTGGAAAGAAAAAGATGAGATACGCATCATAGCCAATTATAAATGCAGGAAGGCCGTGGCTGTGATCTGCGACTCGGTATACGTCGTTGCTTTCTACGCAGAGGATATACCGGCCTCCTCAGGCCCCGAAATGTTTGGCGGCCTGCCCGGCATGATATTGGAACTGGCAATACCCCGCCTGCACACCACATGGGTCGCCGATAAGATAGAATTATCAACACCGCCCGACACCGATTTCCAGATAAAAGAAAAAGGTAAGAAGACCACCGAAAAAGAATTGTCTGAAACAATACAGAGCAGCCTCAAAGACTGGGGCCGGTGGGCATCCAGGTATACATGGTGGACAGTATTGTAAATGGTCCTTTATTCCCGGGAACGCATTCCTTGACAATGACCGATCGTTTCACCCAAATTTGCACACCCGCTTGTTGGAACAACGGCATAATCCCATTTAATCGTCACCATTTCTCATTTAGATAAAATTGATAGCAGGGAACCTGTTATCCAAAGCGCTTTGGGGATGCGCCATTTCACCCCACTCACTATTAGGTTTTCACTTTTAACTTTTGCCTTAAAGCATTACCCGTAAAGCTCCGCGTGAATGTCCTTCTTATCATACCCCATTGCCACTAACCGGTGCTTAGCCTCATCTATCATTGGCCGCCAGCCACACAGCATGAACATAGCGGGTTGCTTTTGCGCGCATAGTCTTTCATATACATCATGCACATATCCCATATTGCCGTCCCACGTCTCGCGCGAAAGCGTGATATGAAAACTGAACCCCGGCAATTCCCTCTGCAGGGCAGTCAGTTCGTCACGGTATAAAATATCCTCTTGTGTGCGTGTCCCGAAAATAAGGTGTAGCTGCTTGTGGGGCACATGGTTGGTGTGTATATAATGGAGCATGCTGCGAAACGGGGCGATGCCGGTTCCGGTGCATACAAGGTAAAGGTCTTTATCAAGCGATGGCGGAAGCACAAAAACACCCGCCGGCCCCCTCAGCGTCACGGTGCTTCCTTCCCTTACATCGTTAAAAATATAGCCCGATGCCAGCCCGCCTTCAAGATGCACAATAAGCAATTCTATTACATTACTGTTATCCGGCACCGATGCTATGCTATAGCTGCGCCAGCGCTTGTTGCGCTGCTCGTGTATGGGCAGGTCCAGCGTAACAAATTGCCCCGGCTTGAAAACGAACTGGTCGTGCTCAGGCAGTTCCAGCCAGTACCGGCGGGTGTTATGCGTCACCTGCTCTATCTTTTTTACAATGCCTGTTTGCCACTGGGGTACCATTATTGCTGACTTGTTTAGAGCAAAAGTAAGTTATTGTTATTTCACACTTCGTAGGCAGTACCTTCTACACTCACCAGCGTGTTCTGAAATATGGCTACTGCTTCTTCCCTGAAAGGTTCCAGGTCTTTATACTTGGAAGAAAAGTGGCCAAGGAGCAATTGATTGGCATTGGCCATTTTCGCCAGTTCGGCGGCCTGCGATGCCGTGCTGTGAAACCTTTTTGCGGCTTTGTCTTTATCTGCATCCAGGTAGGTGCACTCATGGTATATGGTATCGGCGCCCTTTATCACATCCAGGAAACTGTCTGTAAACAGTGTATCCGCGCAGTAGGCATATTTCTTCACAGATGGGCCGTCTTCCGTCACCCATTCATTTTTTACCACATTACCCTGCGCGTCTTCATAGTCATTTCCTTGTTTAAGGCTTTCGTAGTACGAAGACGGTATATTGTATTCACTACATTTGGCAGGTAGTAGTTTACGGCCCCGCGTTTTTCTTTCCACCAGGAAACCGTGGCACTGTATGCGGTGGTTGACGGGGAAGCAGGTCACGCTGAACGATGGGTCATCTGCCAGCAAAGCGCTGCCCTCCGGCAAAGCATGAAAATACAGCGGATAAGACAAAACAGTATCCGCTACCGCCAGTATAGCGTCAAGTATCGGCTTCAGCTCGGCTGGTGCGTATAGGTGCAGCGGCGCGCTCCTGCCCAGCAGGCTCATGCTGTTGATAAGGCCCGGCAGCCCAAAATAATGGTCGCCATGCAGGTGGCTGATGAATATATGGTGCACGCTGCGCCACCGCAGGCCATAGCGCTGCATCTGCGACTGTGTGCCCTCGCCGCAGTCTATCAGCAGCACCTCACCATACACGGTAACCGCCTGTGCGGTGGGGTGACGGCCAAACGCCGGCAAAGCCGAATTATTTCCTAGTATAGTAACTTTCATTGATCAGTATTCGATCCTTTATGGATTTTCAGAATTAATGTTTAACTCCATTGCTAATTATATTTAGGGTTAAATATTAGTTTATACTGCAAACTGGCAGTGCCAAAGTTTATGAGTGGTCCGGTAGGGAAATCGTGTAATACTACATAATTTTCAGCTTGTGCCGGGTGTGCGTCTTCAAGCGTAATAAGCGCTTTCAATTCTGCTATTATTTTATCTCAAACTACAAAATCCGTTCTTCTTTTACCCGCTATAGTACCATCATAATAGATGGCTTGTTCCATTTCTCTTACAAAATTCTACCCCGCCTTTTCCAGCTCTATTGCGAGGCACCTCTGATAAATTACCTCCCGGCATCCTATACTATTTATATTGTCCCTTAAAATTCATTCCCCCGCAAAAAAATCCCCAAAATCCCCATCATTCTTCATTAAACAAATCCCGTTCCAATATCTCCATGCTCACAATATCTATTGCTTCTTTCATTGTAGGTGCAATATTGATGAGCAGGTCTGTTTCATTTTCTTTCAATATGTTAATACCCTCTTTATTGATCCCGGTAAACACCAGCGAGCAGTCATTGTTGTAGCATTCTTCATGCAGCGCCACCATTGCCGGCACAGCATTGGTACTCATAGCCAGGGCCCGGCTAAGGTCTATAATAAAGTTTTTACTGCCGCTTTGCCTCATTTCAGCGCATTTAGCCATTAGTTCACCTGTCATTTTAGCATTTATCTCGGTCGATTCCGGCATAATAATTGAAAAAGTATCTTTGGTATCAATTTTGAACTCCATAACAAGAGGTATTTTATAAAATCATAACTAAGTTTAAAAATAGCAAATCCCCGGCAGAAGTACCTGCGTATTTATTGAATGAGCGGATTTATTATTGCTAAATCTTACAATAGTCATATAGTTAATTGCAATATTGAAGTACCTTTAAAATAGCTAACTTTACTTAAATTTTAAAAGAACAAAAATGGATTCAAATTTCTCGCCAAAGGTTAAAGAGATCATATCCTACAGCAGGGAAGAGGCGTTAAGGTTAGGTAATGATTTCATAGGCACAGAGCATTTGCTGCTGGGCCTTATCCGTGAGGGCGACGGCATGGCTCTGAAAGTACTTCATGCCATGCAGGTCGATCTTTTCGGGCTCCGTAAAGAACTGGAAGTGGCCATAAAGGATAAAAACAACAAACCACTCGCCAATATCAATAGCCTGCCGCTTACCAAGCAGGCCGAAAAGGTGATTCGTATCACCGTACTCGAGGCCAAAGCGCTCAAGAGCACTACCGTAGAGACAGAGCACCTGATGCTGTCTATACTCAAGAACAAGGAAAATGTAGCTACGCAGATTCTTAATAACTATGAAGTAGATTATGAGCGCTTTAAAAGTGAGCTCACTATATTGCAGGGAGGCAGCCCTACCGCCGATTATAACGATCCGGGCTCTGAAGAATTTGAAGATGATGATGAGCGCCGCCAGTTTCAGCAGCAGCGCAAACCTGCCTCAGGCAATACCAAATCTAAAACACCCGTTCTTGACAACTTTGGCCGCGACATCACGAAGTTTGCCGAGCAAGGCAGTCTTGATCCTATTGTAGGCCGCGACGAAGAGATAGAGCGCGTATCGCAGATACTGTCACGCCGTAAGAAGAATAACCCTATACTCATAGGTGAGCCGGGCGTTGGTAAGACCGCTATTGTCGAAGGCCTGGCGCTCCGCATCGTTCAGCGTAAGGTATCAAGGGTATTGTTCGACAAACGTGTTATCAGCCTCGACCTTGCGGCCCTGGTTGCCGGCACCAAGTACCGCGGACAGTTTGAAGAACGTATGAAGGCGATAATGAATGAGCTCGAGAAGAACCGTGACGTGATCCTGTTCATAGACGAGATACACACTATTGTGGGTGCCGGTGGCGCTTCAGGCTCGCTGGATGCTTCCAATATATTCAAACCCGCGCTCGCTCGCGGCGACCTCCAGTGCATAGGAGCGTCTACGCTCGATGAGTACCGTATGTACATAGAGAAAGACGGTGCTTTAGACCGTCGTTTTCAGAAAGTACTGGTAGAGCCGCCTAGCGTGGAGGAAACCATTATCATACTAAACAATATCCGTTCTAAATACGAGGATTTCCACAACGTGCTTTACGATAATGATGCCATAGAGGCTTGCGTGAAGCTCAGCGACAGGTACATGACAGACCGCCTGCTGCCTGACAAGGCAATAGACGTAATGGACGAAGCCGGCGCCAGGGTACATCTCAAGAACATAAACGTTCCTCAGAATATTCTGGACCTCGAAAAGAAAATAGAAGATATAAAGCAAGAGAAAAATAAAGTAGTAAAGAGCCAGCGCTTTGAGGAAGCCGCCGCACTGCGCGACAGGGAGAAAAGACTGGGTGAAGAACTGGAACGCGCCAAGGCTGAGTGGGAAGAGGAAGCAAAACATAAACGCTACCCTATAAACGAAGAAGCAATTGCCGAAGTCATCAGCATGATGACGGGTATCCCCGTTATGCGAATGGTCGAAGCGGAAAGCGCCAAGTTGCGCCGTATGGATGAAGACCTCAAAGGCGCGGTCGTAGGGCAGGACGAAGCCATAAGCAAGATCGTAAAAGCGATACAGAGAAACCGTGTGGGCCTTAAAGACCCTCGCAAACCTATAGGTTCGTTTATATTCCTCGGGCCTACAGGTGTCGGTAAAACTGAACTCGCCCGCGCGCTGGCCCGCTATATGTTCGATAGTGACGACGCGCTCATCCGTGTGGATATGAGTGAGTACATGGAAAAATTCTCGCTCAGCCGCCTTATTGGTGCCCCTCCCGGATACGTGGGTTATGAAGAGGGTGGACAGCTTACAGAAAAAGTTCGCCGCAAGCCCTATTCGGTAGTGCTGCTGGACGAAATAGAAAAAGCACACCCGGATATTTTCAACATACTCCTCCAGGTACTTGACGATGGTCAGCTTACTGACGGCCTCGGCCGAAAGGTAGACTTTAAGAATACCCTCATCATTATGACCTCAAACATTGGGGCGCGCCAGCTCAAAGATTTTGGCGCCGGTGTAGGTTTCTCTACATCTGCCAAGGTGAGCAACTCAGAGGATGTGAGCCGCGGGGTGATCGAAAAAGCCCTCAAACGCACCTTCTCACCCGAATTCCTCAACCGTATTGACGACGTCGTTATCTTCAACTCACTTGAAGAGAAGCACATTGGTATGATCATAGACATCATTATGAAGGATGTCATGAAACGCCTCAATACGCTTGGTTTTACCGTGTTGCTCACCGATACGGCCAAGAAGTTCATTGCCGAAAAAGGATATGACCAGCAGTTTGGCGCCCGCCCGCTGCACAGGGCTATTCAGAAATACCTGGAAGATCCGCTGGCCGAGGAAATTCTTAATCATCGTATAAAAGCCGGCGACAATGTTACGGCCGATTACAATGAACCTGAGAACAAAATTGTTTTCAGTATAGACCGCTCCCCGGCTAAGATAGAAGGTGAGCCCAGCGTAGGGTAAATTATCAGGTTTATTATTAAACGGCCCCGGTTAAAAAATACCGGGGCCGTTTTTGTTTATGGTCATTCTGCATCCTGTTTTCCAAAATCCATCAAAAACAACCTATATTTACAAACTCTATGGATTTGAAGAAATTTAGGATCACTTCAGCGCGCAAAAGAAAATCGCTTACTGCCTTTCTCGACAAACTCGACGTTATTGTACCTGAAGATATGCCCCGGCTTGTTGCAAAGGTCGACGCCACTGTATGGAAAGATGTGAACTGTATGGAATGCGCCAACTGCTGCAAGACCATGACACCCACATTTACAAAGAAAGATGTAAAACGTATCTCTGCCCACCTGGATATGGCGCCTAAAGACTTCATGGATAAGTGGCTCATGAAAGAAGAAGATTCGGGCGACTGGGTAAATAAAAAACAACCTTGTCAATTCCTGGTCAATAACATGTGTTCCATCTACGAGGTGCGCCCCGCAGACTGCGCCGAATTCCCGCACCATAACAAAAAACCGTTTGATGCCTACAATGATACTTTCAAAAACAATCTTCCTCATTGCCCTGCTACACTCACCCTTGTAGACCGGCTGAAGAAGGCTGTAGAGAAAGAATATGAATGGTAGGCATGGCCCTCCCGGGACATTTGTTCCAAATATTTGTACATTAGGCTCATGAGACGGCGCGTACGTACATTCTGGGATTTATTGATAGAAGCCGGAATACAGTTTTCCGAGGAGCACGTTACCAAGCTCAGCGCCTCGCTGGCCTACTTTACCATTTTTTCTATCGGCCCCCTGCTGCTCGTTATCATTACTATTCTCGGTTTTATTTACAGGCGGGCCACCGTCACAACACAGGTTTTTGAGCAGGTGAGCAGTGTCATAGGCACCTCGGCCACCAATGAGCTGCAGCATATACTTAACAGCATGAGCATGCAAAACAATACTACCCTTATAGGTATTATTGGCGCGCTGGTTTTTGTTTTCGGTGCCACGGGTATTTTTTCAGAGATACAGAGCTCTATCAATTTTATCTGGTCTATAAAGGCTAAGCCCAAAAGAGGATGGCTTAAATATCTTAAAGACCGCCTGATCTCTCTTTTGCTGGTCATAGGCATGGGCGCACTCATGCTGGTGACCATTATAGCCAATATTATCATAGACCTTATCTCTGGCAGGCTGGAGCCCTACATGGGCAACGCCAATACCCTGCTCATCAAGGCTTCCAATTTCGCGTTGCTCTTCGTTATTGTGGTGCTGGTATTCTTCGTTATTTTCAAGGTGTTGCCCGATGCCCGTATACACTGGAAAGACGCGCTGGTCGGCGCTATATTTACCGGCATATTATTCCTCATCGGAAAATTCCTGATCAGCTACTACCTCGGCAAGTCAAAAAATCTCAATATTTACGGGGCCGCTACATCTATCATCCTCGTGCTGTCATGGGTTTATTATTCGGCTATGATACTGTATTATGGGGCGGAGTTTACCGAGGTCTACGCCAAAAAACACGGGCGTGGTATAAGGCCTAACCGCAGCGCTGTACATGTGGTAAAACACGAAACCGACATACTGGACGAGAACGGCCACCCTACTAAAGTGGGAAAAAAGTGATCGCCCCCTACTCCGGGTGCTGCGCCTCTGCTTCCTGCCCCCTCCGGTTCATGAATATCAGCCTGATACCCTGTATCGAAATGAACCCGAACATAAAGATCAGCGCTGAGCAAATACACAAAAATATTGCAGCCTCATATATCCATTTTATATGCAGCAGCGTGGTGCCATAGCCGGCAACCACCAGCAGGCATAGAAATATTATGTGCGAAAATATCCACCGCGTGGGCATAGATACATTCAGCCGTTTCACGCAAAAGACGATGTAGGCGATACCTACTGCCGTCTCTGTGATGAAGCATGCCATGGCAGCGCCCAGCGCCTGCTTATGGGTAATAAGGTATCCGTTCAGCGCAATGTTGATTATTGCCCCGCTCAGCGCTACCGCGCTCAGTATCTTCATATTGCCGTTGGCGGTAAGCAGCGTCGAGTATACATACATAATGGAAAACGCCGGAAACGAAGCCATCACCCATCCGAATATCGCCCCCCAATGGTCATCAGCCGCCGGGTAAAGCATATGCATCACCGGTACACCATAAAATGCCGCCGCTACTGCCACTATAAATGATACCGGCAGCATTATATTCACACACAGGGTCACTATCTGGTTCACATCCTGCTTCTGCGCCAGCATCCGCCCAAACAGGGGCAGCAGTACTGCCGCAAACATCGAGCCGAACATATTTATGCTCACATCAAGCAGCCGGTACGATGCCGCGTATACTCCCACCTGCTCCGCTCCCGCTATCCACTTTATCATCTGCATATCAGACCGTATGTATACCGACATCAGGAAGATGAACAATGCGTACCAAAAGCTGTCTTTAATGATCTTTAGTATAGTAGGCCAGTGAAAACTGATCCGCAGCCGTATCTCGTGAATATGGCGCAAAACAAGGTAGGCAACCACGCATGCCGTAAAATAGCAGGCTATCTGCGCGATAATGAACCATTCTACACGAAAGTGCTGCCCCGTACGTGGATAGATTAGCAGGAAACCACACACCAGTATCATCAGGAAACGGTCTGTGACGGATAATATGCCATCGGTTTTGAACCGTTGCAGGGCGGCCACATTGCTCCGTATGAACAGCATCAGGTAATTCAGAGACTGTATCATCAGCACGCTGCATAGCATCAGCAGCTCCTGCGTATGATAGCCCAGGGCCAGGGCCACACCGCATACCAGGCCTATGTACACCAGTATAAGCAGTATGCGGGCGGTAAGCATAGACGAAAAGAGTGTCTTCAGCTCATCCGGGTTTTGGGAAATAGTACGGGAATTATAATTTGTTATACCGAAATCAAGGATTATGGAAAACATGATAGACAAACCCAGCATTGCACTATAGCCGCCATATGCCTCAGCGCCCACCCTGTTCTGCACTTCACGGTCTATAAATAATATCCATATTGGCTTCACCAGCACGTTTATCGCAATGACAAAAAGGATATTTTTTACAAAAAAACGGCGCATTGCTATATTTAACGGTTATGACGCTGTAAAAGTATATTTTTGTCGGCAGAAGGTATGCGAATTGCTGTAAATACACGATTGCTGTTAAAAGGTAAACTGGAAGGTATAGGTTGGTTCACTTATCAAACGTTGGAACGCATTGTAGCAGCCCATCCCGAACATGAGTTCATCTTCTTTTTCGACAGGCAATATGACCCCATGTTTGTCTTTGCTCCCAATGTCACACCCGTGGTCGTACACCCCCAGGCCAGGCATCCGGTCTTATTTTATTTATGGTTCGAATGGAGCATACCGTATATGCTTCGCAAATACAAGGCCGACCTCTTCTTATCCACAGACGGTTATGCCTCCCTGTCTGCCAAAGTGCCTACATGCCTCGTCATACACGACCTCGCTTTCGAGCACTACCCCGATCATTTTCCCCTTAGCCACAGACTTTACTGGCGTCATTACTCGCCGCTATTTGCCAAAAAAGCAAAGCGCATAGCTACTGTTTCTACCTTCTCCAAAGAGGATATAAGCAAGCACTACCATATCCCGGCCGGGCAAATAGATGTAGTATACAACGGCGCGCATGATGAGTACAGGCCGTTGTCGCACGATGAGCGGGAGGCGGTAAAACAACAATACGCGCAGGGCTGTGAATACTTTGTGTTTGCGGGCGCGCTGCACCCCCGTAAGAATATTGTAAACCTCCTGAAAGCGTTTGTACTGTTCAGGAAACGCCAGCGTACCAATATGAAGCTGGTTATAGCCGGCCGTATGGCATGGAAGTACGAAGAGGTAGAGCAGATGAGATCTGAAATGCCATTCAAAGACGATGTGATATGGGTGGGCTACATGAATGTCGACGAGCTGTCGCGGCTTATAGGTGGCGCCTATGCGTTGGTATATGCGTCCCTGTTCGAGGGTTTCGGCATTCCTATACTCGAGGCGCTCCAATGCCATGTCCCTGCCATCGTAAGTAATACCTCTTCTATGCCGGAGGTAGCCGGCGATGCCGCCCTCCTCATAGACCCCGCCGACCCCGAGGACATAGCCTCTAAAATGCACCTGCTGTATAAAGACGAAGCCTTGCGAAACAACCTTGTCGCAAAAGCAAAACTGCAGGTGCAGAAATTCAGCTGGAACAGCTCCGCCGAAAAACTATGGAATTGCATGATGGGCTGTGTGCAAAAACCATGACCTTTATTTTATACAAATGTAAAAGGGTCCCTTGCGAGGACCCTTTCTTATTTCTTGACGTATACTGTTACGGGAAATTAACGCCATGGTATTTATTGGCGTCAACTGGTGTAACAGTAGATCCGTAAAAGCTGTTTATAACACGGATAATTTCGTTGGAAATCAATGCGTAGCCACGCTGTGTCATGTGCACGCCATCCAGTGAGAAAGCGCCGCCGGTAACAAACTGTGTGCTGTAGTTGATCCCGTTGAAAGCCACGCCCGATGGCAGCCTGTTGAAATAGCTGTTCATATCCACATACGCGAGGTTGTGACGCTTGGCTTCAAACAGGATGAATGAGTTGAACGAGTCTACCGCCGCCCTTATGAACTGGATCTCATCGGTGGTCAGCACATATTGTTCTGGGATAGGTGTGGTAGAACCCCATCCTGCACAACGTATCGAATCACGTGGAGTGGTCAGCAGTATCTGCTCACCGGGTACCGCCTGCCTTACATTACCCAGGTGATCGCGGATGATGAAGTAATTGGCGCCGGGCTGAAATACTTTTTTCCATGCCTGGCCTGCGTAATAGGCCAGCAGCGTATCTGCCTGTCCCTGCCGGTCCAGCCAAAGCCCGTCTGCGGGTATAGCGTTAAAGAATGGCAGGGCGGTAATATCAGGTATGTTTACCAATGCGCCGCTTGCGCCTGTGCTGATGGCTATATTCAGCGCCTTGTCGTAAGACGAATCAAATGCGCCATAAGGGCTTATATCCCTCGGGTTATATACATTCAGTGCCAGCGGCAACGCATGGCCTGTACCATCGCCCTGGCCACCGGCCAGCGCGTACAGCAGCACGTCGTTCATACCCAGCCACATCGTAAAGAATGTAGGGTAAAGGTTATTTACCCTGTGCTCCAGTTCGTCAAGCGGTGTAGCTGCCGGGTCAAAATAAAAGCGGGAAGCATATGGCAGGTTCTGCGCGCTTGCGGCTACCGCGTAGCTTACCACAGGGTAGTCCACCACGCGTATGCCCAATACACCAACATTGTTTATCTGCCCGTTATTGGCAGGGCTTATGTATGGTTTTGCGTCTTCCGGATCAGCTACGTAGTTAGGATAGTCAATGGGTGCCAGTAAAGAATCCGTCGGGTCACACATGCTGTATATCAGGCCAAGAATTTTTTTAGGGCCCGGATAACCGTTATCGCTATGGATCAGTGGCTGTATGAATGGGCCTTTTGCACCCTTAGGGTCCGGTATCAGCGAAAATTGCTCAAACAACCTCATTGGGTAAGAGTTCAATTGCCCCGATACGGTAAGGCTGCCATCTGTAGCCCCGGCGGTGTAGTTGTCACCTATGGCCAGGTAGTTGGTAAAATTTACCTTACCTGCTGTTGGTGGAGTGGTAATACTGACACTGGGCCTGCAAGCTGAAAACAATAACGCGAAAGCTCCAATGATATATAGTTTTCTCATCCTTTATATTTTTAATGTCCGGTTTTTTTTTAGAATTTGTAATAAACAGCTAATGCGGGGGTAGCAGCTTCGGTTTTATAGGTGCCGCTAAATCCGCCGAAGTCATAGCTGCCGTTCCTCTTGATAGAAGAGGTGCCCTCAAATGCAGCTAATATCGTAAACCTTGGCAATGGTTTGATAGCTATACCGCAGGTAAGCAGGATACGGTCCGCATCCGGAAGCTCCGGCGACACAAAGCCATCCGGTACAGGAGTGGGGTCATATGCGCCACCCGCCATCACAGATACTACTTTGCTTATCTTGTAGTTAGCGCCTATCCTTGGCGTCAGTGTATTCTTGTAGTGCCTTGGCGAGTGCATGTTATGCAATGCGTCTGTATGGTCTTCAAAATTGATCTTGAGCGAGTCGTAAGAATTCCAGCCTGTATACGCAAGATCGAACTGAAGTGTCAGACGGTCTGTTGGGCGGATACCTACACCAATCGAGGCCACCTGCGGTAAGGGCAGGTAGGAGTCAAAGTGAGTATCCGGAAATGAGGTTGCCAGCGAAGCAGGCACGGTAAACTTCGCCGAGCCGCCGCTTACACTCATGGTTACCTGCGAGCGGTAAGTAAGGCCTATCTGTAGATAGTCACTTGGCTTCAGTTGCACACCCAGGTTAAAGCCCACGCCATTGGCGTTGCCATGCAGGTGTACTTCACCGTCATCGGTCGTTGGTGGCTCAGGGCCGTTCATGCCATGTATAGGCAATGCCTGGCGTATATCCACGCTGCCGATACCGAATACAAAACCACCGCCTACAGACAAAAATTCGCCTACACGGTAACTAACCGTTGGCTGAAACATCACCGCCTGAAATTTGATAGACTGCGACATATAGCGTCCTATCCAGTTATCATCCCATTTTATACCTATACCTGCGGCAGTATATACACCCAGGCCCAGGGCCAGTTTGCTGTCTTGCTGCACCGGCCCGCCAAAATACAGGTTGAAGGGGGTAAATGTCTGGGGCCTTGTCACAGAGTTGGACATCGAATTACCAAAGGCTGTGGCTGGCATAACAAAGGTGATACTGGCATACGCCTCTATACTATTCAGGCGGGCCAAACCACCCGGATTATAAAATATTGTAGATGCATCCCATGGCCAGGCTGTACCTGTGCCCCCCATAGCCAGCTGCCGGATACCCTGCAGATTCAGCTGGTAGCCCGCACCAAATGAGGTTATTGAAGACAATAAAAATAATGCAGCAAATACTTGTTTCTTCATAATTTAGGTTGTTAAATAAATCAAATTTACCAATGCCTTATGCCTTTAATCGGTTAAGGTAGTGAGAAATAATTATAAAACCAATACTTTCAATAAAAACACTGCAAATATACGGTTTAAGAAACGGCAATACCAATGGTTGCGAGGCTTATTTTTACTGTGTCCTCCTGCAGCAATGCCAATGCGCAAGCCTCAAGCGTGGCGCCCGTAGTAAGCACATCATCGCATAACAGTATATGCTTATTTATAAGCTTTTCTTTATGTTTCAGCGCAAAGGCGTCTGCCATATTATTTACCCGTTCCGTCCTCGATTTCCGGGTCTGGCTTTCCGTATCCCTTACCCTCACCAGCACGTCATCTGCCACCGGTATTCCCAGCACATCGGCTATGCCTTCCGCTATCAGGCGGCTCTGGTTGTAGCCGCGTTTCGCCTCCTTGTTCTTATGCAGCGGTACCGGTATCACCATATCCGGTACACATGCCCCGTCTGTCATTTTCAGTTCCCGCCCTAGCAGCCTGCCCAGCCATGTGCCGGTCTCTTTTTTTCCGCCATACTTCAGGCCATGCAGCAGGTGCTGCAGCAGCCCGTCTTCTGTAAAATACGCCAGCGAGGTAGCCTGCTCAAACGGGAAGCGGCCCGCAAAACGCAGCGCCGTGTCGTTGTCGCTGATGTTGTGGTAGCCCGTCAGCGGCAGCTCCGGCCCGCAGCTAAGGCACAGCACCTCTTCCGCGGCCAGCAGCGGCTTGCCGCAGCCCTCGCACAGGCGGGGGTAGAAAAGATGTATCAATCCCTGTACCGTTTGTCTCAGCGGTTGCGTATTCACAGTATAAATGTAAAAATGAATCGGTGAATTTCTAAAAACGAAAAAACGCCCCTTGCGGAGCGTTTTCTTACTTGTTGAGGAAAAAAAATTAGTTATAGTTAACAGTTACCGGTACACCTGTAGAGTTGGTGTAGGTACCTGATGCCTGTGCTGCTGATACGTTGAGGGTAGCGCCTACGGTCAGGGTCTGTGTACCGCCCGAGCTAAGGGTACCTGTAGCCGATGGGCTGCTGGTGAAGCTGTTAACGGTCATGTTGTGCGAAGAACCGTCTGTGATGGTACATGTAGAAGGCAGCGTGATAGCGTATGTATAGCTGGCCTGGCCGCTAACGGTAAATGACGCCGCCGAAACAGTACCTGTAGTAGCAGGAAGGGTAACACCGCCCGAACCGCCTGTGGTACGTGTGCCGGCAGGTGCCAGGATAGCAGTACCAGATACAGTAGCTGATACGGCTACATTACCAAAGTTCAGATCTACTGTCTTAACGATAGTGATGGGGGTGATGATGTTGGCAGAGGCAGAAGCGGTAGCGGTAGCCTGTGCGAAAGAGTTGTTAGTGATAACGATTGCTGCTGCTGCGATTACGAGTGATTTTACGATGTTGTTCATTTTAGTTCGTTTTAATTTGTTTGAGTTATGTTTTTAGTTTTTGTTTGTTTTGCTTCGCCCGCCGTAGCATTTGCGTAGGAGGGTTTCGCCCGCCGTAGCATTAGCGTAGGAGGGTTTTGCCCGCCGTAGCATTTGCGTAGGAGGGTTTCGCCCGCCGTAGCATTAGCGTAGGAGGGTTTTGCCCGCCGTAGCATTTGCGTAGGAGGGTTGCAAGGAGTATTACCAACGGCATGCCAAAGTTGTAATTAATTGATAATCAATCATTTAATTTTTGGCACAGTGCTATTTTTATCCACGCAGTGGACAGCTTTTCCGTAAAATGGAAAAATATACCAATGTATAAGATTGCAGAAATAGATAATTAAAACTGGAATGCGGCCTGCACATGGATAGCAGCCCCCTACTGGTCCTCGAATTTTTCGAGGATCACACGGCGGCGCGTTTGAAACGCGCGTACTAAATGCATGTATTCACCTGCGGGTAAAAAGCAGATGTAGCTTGTAAAAGTCTGGCAGGTAATTTGCTACATTTGAGCAAAACACCTTATAAATGAACATGGCCCGTTTTGCTACTCTCATTGCCGCAGTGCTGCTCCTGCACAGCGCATGCACCCATAATCCTGCACATACAGTGACACTTGTGCCTACCGGCACCGAAGGCTGCCTCGACAGCGGGGCCCTTAACTACACCCCCGACGCCACCATCAGCAACCCCACCATGTGCATCTATGCAATTGACAGTGTTACCGGCACCTATGATATCACCGATACGCTTATCACCTTTGGCAGCATGGGGCCCGATACTACCTTCAGCAGTATGACCATGACGGTGACCCGGCTCACTGCTAACACGCTGCTCTTCGACACGCTGCTGAAATGCAGCGCCTGCACGGGTGGAGGCATTACTTATAGCAAGGCCCGCCACGACTTTTCGTACTCCAGCTATTCCGACCCATATACCAGCAATAACGGTGAGGGCCGCTTCGACGGTAACATCATCCACTACACGCAGCGCATCTATAACTCATTTAGCAGCTATACCTCATCGCACAGGGGCAGCGGCATGAAACTGTAAGCCCTACTGGTCCTCCCACTGGTCGATGCGTCCCGCTTCGTCCCGAATTAATACAAGCGTCCCACTGGTCGAAGCGTCTCGCTCGCTGTTACGAAATAAGTGGTAATTTGCAGTGTTATGAAGAAGGCTTGTATTGTAGTATTCTTCTTATTCACCTGCGCCATTACTGTGGCGCAGGTGAATCTTGTTAAGAATCCAAGCCTGGAAGTTTATTCTCCTTGCCCAGATGGGCCAGATCAAATAAAGTACGCTAGTGGTTGGATGAGTCTTGACTCCACGTGGGCTTACGATTCATTTTACACAATTCCAGGGGTACCTGAATATTGCAATATTTGTGCAGGTGCTAATGTTTATTCGGGCATCCCAATAAACGGCGTTTTCACGCAGTTTCCAAGAACAGGAAATGGAATGGCTCAGGTACAAATGTTTTATGATGAAGCATTTGGCGATTCCTTTCATAGAGATTATCTTCAGGGGCACCTTTGCGAATTCCTGTCTGTAGGACAATCTTACTGCGTGACATTTTATATTGCATCTGAGGAGGGATCTGGTTATTCAGTAAATCACATAGGAGCATACCTTGATGATGGCTCAATAGACACCACTCATAATTATGGACTTGCGCAAATTCAGTATACGCCACAAGTCCGGGAAAATAAGATTATTCACGATACAGTTAATTGGACAAAAGTACAAGGCAGTTTCATTGCGAATGGACGTGAAAGACTAATTACGATAGGTAACTTTTCTGATAAGTGGCATACGGCTGTGATGTTGAGTGGAGACACGACCGGGATTTACGGAGATACGACCGGGATACCGTTAGCCGGACCGGGTGGTTGGTCATGGTATTTAGTGGACGATATAAGCGTGATAAAGAGTGATGCCGTAGCAGATGCAGGGCTTGATAAAGTAATTCCTTTATCAAGTAGCGACAGTGTTATAATCGGAGACACTTTGGGTAGTTACCTGCCTTGCTATTGGTATCAGAATGGGATATTAATAGACAGCAATACAGCACATCTAAAAGTGCATCCGGATACTACCACTAAGTATGTGATGTCATTAGATGTATGCGGGCATATAACTTATGATACTGTTGTTGTTTGGGTTGGGAATGTAAACATTAAGAGGGTATTCCGCCTCATGGACAATGTATCTCTTTTGCCAAATCCGGCATCGGGCGCAATAACAGTAGAATACGCCAAAAGCTGCGGATTATTGATTTATGATATAATGGGGAAAATAGTCTTAACCCATCCAATATCGTCACAAAGTGAGCCTATCGACATTACCTGGCTAACTTCGGGTGTTTATGTAGTAGTAATAAGAGATTCCGAGACGGGGGAGGAAAAGCGAATAAAATTAGTTAAAGAATAGAGTTACCAAAAGAAACTGAGCGCTCCGTCCGGAATAGGCGGAGCGCTTTTAGGATTACTTTATCTTTCTCTTAATGTATTTTGATCAGTACGTTAACTAATTCAATTGCATCCGGTATAGAAACGAGGGCGAGGGAAACTCTCGCCCTCACTCGATCCTAATTTATCAGGGCATCAGCCCCCACTGGTCGAAGCGTCCCGCTTCGTCCCGAATTAATGCAAGCGTCCCGCTTGCGATAAATCGCGTTGTTCAAGATGTTCCGCAGAGCATCCTGAACTAAGAATAGAACCCCTTCTACCACTGAACTACTACTAGGCCGGTACTAGTTGTAGTTTTAGTGATGCGGCTTGTTTTTGCAAATGGCGGAGCATTCCTTCTTTGTATTTTGCCTCATACATTTCAACACCAGTCTCAACATATTTTATTCCCTTTGTCATTACTCGATAAATCATGCAAGCCAATTTTCTTGCTATAGCTTTAATGGCAATTGGCACTCCCTTTTTACCACGAATGCGTCGGCCAAAAGCACCTAATGCGTTGTTTTTACTGATAAGCAACGATTGTGCAGCTTGGCGTAGGATATTTCCAGCGCTGGTTTTTTTAATGCCTTTTATTTTTTTGTCCATTTTACCTGAAGCATGTTTTATTGGTGATAAACCCAACCAACTGGCAAAGTGCTTTTCTGTAGGCCAATTACTCAAGTCGGTACCTATTTCGGAAAGCAAACGCAACGCACTGTAATCAGTTATTCCCGGTAATAGAGTGAGACTTTTGCCTCCGGTTAGTGTCAAAAGATGACTATGAAGTTGCTGAATTTTCGGCGAATGATGTTTTATTTGTTTAATAGGTGGAGTTTCCTCGATAACTGCCTCCTTACCTACATTTAGTTTAACCAATAGCTTTTCAATTTCCCTATCACAAGCCTGAATCTGTCGCTCAAAGAAATCCCAGGCCTCATATGCCTGCCGGAGAGCAAATAAATTTTGGGACAAAAAATTCCCTTTGAGAGAAGCTAACAATTGATCCTTTTTGTGTTTAAGAACACGAATGTCGGCGAGGGTAATTAAATATTGAGGATCAGTTGTGCCAGCCAGAATTGCTTGGACAATAGTAATAGCTGTTTTACTGCTCAAAGTACTAACTACGGAAGAAAGACGAATATTCATTTGCACAAGCGCCTTATCCATGTGGTTGATTTCTTTTGCGGCAGACCGTATATGATTTTCTCTCAATCTCATATATGATCTCAATTCACGTATGCTGTTGTCGGGAATAAAGCTCTTTCTTAGTAACCCATAAGAATGTAATTGTCTGATCCATTGACAATCGCTAACGTCTGATTTGCGACCGGGAAGATGCTTTACATCCCTTCCATTAACAAGCCAAACATCAATCCCGGCACTATCTAAAATTTCATACAAAACAACCCAATAGATTCCGGTTGATTCCATAGCAACAGTGGCTATGTTCTGTTGCTGTAAATAGCTTAACGCCTCCTGAAGACTGTCTGTAAATGTCTGAAACCTTTTTACACACCCTTGTCCCCTACTGGTCCTCGAATTTTTCGAGGATCACACGGCGGCGCGTTTCAAACGCGCGGACTAAATATATGTATTCATCACAACTTCTCCACTGGACGAAGCCCGCAGCTATAGACCATCGCACAGGGGCAGCGGCGTGAAGTGGTAAGCGCGCTAGGCTGCATGGCAGTCTTATATTGCTGTCAGTGATTCGTGGCTTTATACACGGTAGACTTACACTTTTCAATCTTAATTCTGCCGGTTAGCTGGTAGGTCGTCATGCCTGCATAAATGAAGGGCATGCTACCTGCGTACTGAAACATCAGATAGTAGGTATATGTGCCGACAGGCAGGTCGTACAGGCATTGTTGCTCTCCGGGCGGAACCACGAGCGTCTGCATATCAGATGGAACGCCGCAATCCCTGCAAATATTCATGGTAACATTCGAGGAGAATTTGATTGCCCAAGGACTAAGATTGCTTACGCAAAGATCACCACTGTTATGCGTTTCGCATTTGGGCGGAGGTGCGTTCTGCGCTTTTTCTTCATCGTAAATCTTCTGAATAGCGTCTTTATCATCGACATCAGACGCAGCGCCTGCGAAGACCGCGGAGGTTTGCACGTCCACTACTCTCAAGGATATCTTTATCTTGTCGCCCATAATGGTGATATCACCCATTACCCATCCATCAACCGCTACGAACATTCCGGCTTGTTTGGCGGTACGTTCGTCGATCATCCCTTTGGATTGCAGGTGGTTGTCGATCAGCAGTTGATCAATATGCTTGCGGTCGATGATCTCAACCTCCCCATCCGCATTGATCAGGCCCGATTCGATCTGGGTAGTCAGGTAGCGGGTCAATGCGTCCTGCTTGCCTGTATTGTTTACAAAATCGGCAACGGCTAAATGCAGTTTGTGTTTTTTTGTGGCTTTTTGTGCCAGGTCGCTGGACAGAGATTTGATGGCTGATTCGAGCGTTTGAGAGAATGCTACCGACTGAGCCAGCAGCATAAACAAAATGAACATTCCTTTTTTCATGATCAAAGTTCTATTTGGTTTGAGTTTTTAATATGATCTTCCTCCAAAGACAGCAGCAGTTTGTTTTTTGCACCGTGTTCTGCATGCACCTCGTCATCAAACGGGCAGGAGCCCGGCACGGCAAAGACATCGGCCTGTGTACACCTGGTGCACGAAATTATTTTCACGTCGAGACTGGAGGCGCATAAATACTTGCCGTATGGACGACCATCTCCGAATTTATGGGCATACCGGCCAATGAACAGGTATTTGATATGCTGTGGTAATGCCAGGCTTCGGATAACGTCAGCATTACCGCCTTCAATTTTTTCGAGCAGCGGAGACCTTACAAAAGTTTCAGTGAAATAGGAATTGCACACGGTAAGGCCAGCTTTTCTATAAAGCTTTGCTACTTCCCCAGACAGATCGTTAACCACTTTTTTTTCTTCATCAATTATCAGTATGGCCAGGTCCCCCGTCAGCGAGGTATTGTTTATATAGTCTCCGATGTTGATTACTGCAGGTTGTAAAGGTGCAACGTGTGGGTTGGCTTGGGGTTGTGTTGGTGGTTGCTGTTGCTGGGTTTGAGGTTGTTTCTGTGGTGACGCCTGCGCGTGTGTCTCGCTTGGGTTTACTGTTGGAATTTGTTGCGGTGCTGTTTGGTTATTTTGAGTTGTACCGGTAGATGATATAGGCGTTGTGAAACTTGAAGGAAAAAATTTTTCCCTGATGGTTGGTATTCCAAGCACAGCATAGATGGCACCGATAAGGCTACATATTTCTACGACCAAAATCCAGAGCGGCTTTTTCTTTCTTTCAGGCACCATAAAAAATTATCTACGTTGTGAAATTATATATATAATTGATAGTGTCAATGGTTTAATTTGAAATTTATTTTAATAAAACAATTTGTCCCATGAATAGATAATCCCTACTGGTCCTCGAATTTTTCGAGGATCACACGGCGGCGCGTTTGAAACGCGCGTACTAAATGCATGTATTCACCTGCGGGTAAAAAGCAGATGTAGCTTGTAAAAGTCTGGCAGGTAATTTGCTACATTTGAGCAAAACACCTTATAAATGAACATGGCCCGTTTTGCTACTCTCATTGCCGCTTGTGCCTACCGGCCCCCGCTGGCCCCACTGGTCGAAGCGTCCCGCTTCGTCCCGAATTAATGCAAGCGTCCCGCTTGCGATAAATCGCGTTGTTCAAGATGTTCCGCAGAGCATCCTGAACTAAGAATAGAACCCCTTCTGCGAAGGTATCCAACGGGTTGCAGCTAAATGGTATCTTGCGCGCTGCTCCCCACATGCCACCCTTTATACAAAACAAAACCCTCTCATACATCACCGCATCACACCGCAAAAAACACCCATTTTAAAAGTCCCCTCAAAAAAAGTCCTTTTCACCCCCAAACCCGCGCCCACAGCGTAAACCAATTTCTATGATAGACAGTATACTGTCTGTCATACTACGCTTTTCGTACCATCATAGATTCCCGGTTTTACACCCTCACAAAACCTCCTCACCTTTGTGCCGCGGCACACCACATACTGCCGCGCGTTACCCATATTATCCTCACCCCCCTAATACCACCGCCATGACCAAGAAAACCAAAGAACAGCTGCAGGCAGAATATCTTTACATCCAGACAGACTTCACCGCCGGCCAGATCTCTGAATTCCTCAGCATAGACCGCAAGACCCTCTACCGCTGGATGAAGGACGGCCAGTGGAAGCGTGCCAAATACATCGGTAAGCACGCCCCTCCCATACTATGCGAGCAGTACCTCGAGACACTCGGCCAGCTGAATGCCAGCATATCCGCCCGCGCCGACAGGCCTTTCCCCACTATGGAAGAAGCAGACATTATGCGCAAGGTGGCCCTCACCTACAAGACCATCAAAGGCCGGCAGAAAATAATATCAGACACCATAGAGGTCTTCTGCGATTTTATGAGCCACCGCTGGATGCACGACAAAAAGATGGCCGAGCAGATCATCCCCCAGCTCGATGAGTATGTCCAGTCCCTTATCAACGATGGCCAGGGCCTCGATTCCGTCTTCAGCGAGTGGGTCATGGAAAAAGCTGCCGACCGCGAATACGAGCGGTCGGTGGCAGAGCATCGTACTCCCCCCGCGCACCCCACGTCCTTTACCGATTTCTGCGACCGCGGCGGCGACCCTCTTACAGACCCTTCAGACTATGATACACCCCACACCGACATGCCCCACACACCCGGCCCCGAGGCGCAGGATGGGGCAATCAATGGGGCAATGCCTTCCGCCCCCACACCCTCCGATACCGCCACTGGCAACCATATAAACGAAAATGACAATACCGACTTATCCACAAAAAATAATAACGGGGCATGCCCCACACCCGGCCCCGATGAGGGGCATGATCGCCACGCCACCGCTCGCTTTTATGCCTCCCTGCCACCCGCTCAGCGCCCCTCCCCATTCCGTGATGGCGACATACTCTGGGTAAATAATATAGACGATACCGATGAGCGGCTCAACAATCAGGGCCACCCCTGGGGCGAGCGAAAGATCGGCGACCGTGTACGCCGTTATTCAGATATAGACCGCTACGACGATACACTGCCATACCGCAAAAGCGCGTAAAATACCCCTTACGGGTACCTGCCAATAGAAAGAGGCAGAACATATCCTGCCTCTTTGAGAGTATTGTTAGTAATATAGCTGAGAGTGGGTATTGCCTAGGCCTTCACCACGCCCAGTTCTTTGCCCACTTTTATAAAGGCTGCTATGGCAGTGTCCAGTTGCGCGCGGTCATGCCCCGCCGATATCTGAACACGTATGCGCGCCTTGCCCTTTGCCACCACCGGAAAGAAGAAGCCTATCACATAGATACCTTCTTCCAGCATACGGGCGGCAAATTTCTGCGCTACCACCGCGTCATAAAGCATAATAGGGCAAATGGGGTGTGTACCGGGTTTTATATCAAAACCGGCATCGGTCATGCGCTTGCGGAAGTATAGGGTGTTGTCTTCCAGCTTGTCACGCAGGGCAGTGGTCTCACTCAGCATATCCAGCACAGCTATAGACGCGCCTGCTATCGATGGGGCCAGTGAGTTAGAGAAAAGATACGGCCTGCTGCGCTGGCGCAGCATATCTATTATTTCTTTGCGCCCGCTCGTAAAGCCGCCCGATGCCCCGCCCAGGGCCTTGCCCATGGTACCGGTTATAATGTCTATACGGTCTATAACACCGCACAGCTCATGCACACCCCTGCCGGTAGCGCCCATAAAGCCAGATGAATGACTTTCGTCTATCATCACCAGTGCGTCATATTTATCCGCCAGGTCACAGATCTTATCTAATTGCGCTATGGTACCATCCATAGAAAATACAGAGTCTGTTACTATAAGGCGGGTACGGGCGTCCATGTTGGCTTTTAGCTGTGCTTCCAGGTCGGCCATGTCGTTATGCAGGTAGCGGCCGCGGCGTGCCTTACAAAGCCGCACACCGTCTATGATGGATGCGTGGTTGAGCTCGTCAGATATGATAGCGTCGTTCTCGCCCAGCAGCGGCTCAAAAACACCGCCATTGGCGTCAAAGCAGGCTACATACAGTATGCTGTCCTGGGTACCCAGAAATTTGGAAAGCTTTTCTTCAAGTTCCTTATGTATATCCTGCGTACCGCAGATAAAACGTACCGAACTCATGCCGTACCCCCTGTGGTCTATCGCCTTATGGGCGGCTTCCACCACCTTCGGGTGCGACGAAAGGCCCAGGTAGTTGTTGGCGCAGAAGTTCAGCACGGTCTTGCCGTTCACCGTTATCTCAGCGCCCTGCGCCGATGCTATGATGCGCTCCTGCTTGTATAAGCCTGCGTCGGTGATCTCCTGCAATTCCTGCTGCAGGCGGGTATAAAATGAAGGACTGGACATGATTCCGGATCTTTAAAAAATCAACAAAATTCCCCGGCACTATCGTTTTAGTGTCACCGAGCAGCTCTCGGGGCCGCCGGTTGGGGTAGATATGGCATCGTAGTATATTACCATGCTGTCTGCATTGAAAATACCCTTGCCCGATAGCGTTACACCATTGCCGTAATCTTCTTTGGCTATATGCAGCGAGTCGTTATCGCAATTCAGCAGCACCCTCACATTGCAATGAGCGCCGTACCCGCCAAAGTTGCTGATATACAGCGTATTGAGCGTACCCGACGATGTGCCGATGGCGGTATAAGAATAATTGCGGGATGTACATGCGTTATGCCCGTACAGGTTGCCCCAGTACAGCGCGGCACAATCGGCCGGTATTACTATTACGTTAAAGGTATAGGTTTGTGGCAATCCTGTTACCGTAGTACCTGTCAGTGTTACAGGATATGAGCCCAGCACCGCGTGTGTGCTATGAAACACAAAATCCTGGGCAAAAGTAGGGTTAGAGGTAAATGTGTCGGGCGTTACGGTCACGTTCGCGGGCAGGCCGGTAAGCGTAAGGGTTACTTTATCGCCCTGGAAGCCGGTAAGAAATTTCACCTTCACCGTCATCGTATAGTTACCGGTATCAGGGATAAAAATATCCGTCATGGCACTATCGTTTACGTCGTTGGTAACGGTATATACAAGTGGGGGTTTAACTGTCTTATCGCACGAAATTACCACGAGACTGATCGCCAGTAAGAATAAAACAATTTTTTGCATACGGAGCTTATTTAAAGCGGAAAGATACTTCATAATATTAAAAATGTCCTGAAAATAGGAGGTTTTTTTCAATAACCACCTCATTGCCTCAGGCGGCGGGGAATAAGGTATAGCTATAAATTTTTATACCCATATCACTTTATCGGCAAGCGGTGTTTTCCTTACCCCCTCCTTTGCAGGCTCATCGGTATAACCCAGAAAAATGAGGCCCATGATAATATCTTCAGGCCCCAGGTGCAGATGGTCCTTCATGGCGTGGGTGTGGGTCATACCCCCCGTGCTCCAGAACGATGATATACCTAATGCCGTGGCGCCCAGCAATATGTTCTGTATCGCTGCCGAGGCTGCGGCTACTTCTTCCACCTGTGGTATCTTTATATTGTCGCCCCGCTTCATTACCGCTATTACCAGGTGCGATGCTTTGTCCACATTGTGCTCCAGTTTTTCACGGTTGGCTTCCAGCCGTTTGTCCTCGGGGGTATGTGTCCAGTAAAGATCAGCATGGTCCTTACCAAACTTCTTCAACGCATCGCCACCATATACGAAAAAACGCCATGGCTCTGTCCGGCCATGGGTTGGTGCCCAGTCGGCAAGGGCCAGCAGCTGGTTTATAGTATCGTCAGGTATTATCCCGCCGTTCATCTTTGACCAGCCTACAGACCGCCTGCTGCTGATAATATTTGCTAATTGCTCGAATTGACTGTTTGACATGCGGCAAAGGTATGCGAACCGTCAAATATAAAGTGACATCAGTCTATACCCAGGTCGGCATTGATCATACCGTCGGCAAACTGGCCGTTAAATATTAGCTGCCCATTGGCCGGATCGTAAAACTTTACCGTGGTCACATGCTCACCCGCCCTGAAGGGCATCATATCCATAGTGATATTTTTGAGCTTTTTATGCTTGTGGTTTTTTATCACCGCGTGGCCACGGTACAGCAGGTAGGCCCCTACTCCCAGTTGTAGTATAGGCTGCAGCGGATCATGATATTCCGTCCGGTATCCGGGATAGAGCTCTATATAGTAGTTCCTGCTCGGGTCAAGGTGAGAGGCGGTATCAAATGTTTTATCGCCGGTGCCGGCAAGCAGTTTCATTGCTTTATTTATATCCTTGATGGTAAAAGATACTTCATAACCCTGGTAGGCTACATGCACTTCGGGGTCGGCCCACAGATTTCTGATCACCACATTTTTCTGTGCATGCGCGAAAAAGGAACCGATAAATAACGGCAACAGCAGCAGCAAACGCTTCATAGTGCCAAATTTACCGAACTAAAGTAATGAAAACCGTTAATTTTAACCTCTAAAAGAAATACGGATGAAAAGCTTTGCGAGCGATAATTATGCGGGGGTACTGCCTGAAGTAATGGAAGCGCTGAATGCGGCCAACACGATGCACGCCCGCTCCTACGGGGCCGATGAGCTCACAAAAAGGGTAGTAGCCCGCTTCAAAGAGGTCTTTGACGCTGATGTGGATGTGTACTTCGTATTTAACGGTACCGGTGCCAATATACTGAGCATAAGCAGCGGTACACAATCCTATAATTCTGTACTGTGTGCCGATACTTCGCATTTTTATAACGATGAGTCGTCGGCGCCGGAGACATTTACGGGCTGCAGGTTTTTCCCTATACCTGCTGATGATAATGGCAAACTTAGCGCCGCAGGTATCAGCGAGCGGCTCATCAGGAAGGGTGATGTGCACTACGCGCAGCCCGCTATGGTGTCTGTAACACAGGCCACAGAATACGGCACCGTATACACAGCCAATGAAATAAAGGCAATATCAGCCCTTACCCGCGAGCATGGCCTGTACCTGCATATGGATGGCTCAAGGTTCTTTAACGCGGCGGCATCGCTGGGGTGCGCGCTCAGGGATATAAGCAGCGGCGCGGGGGTAGACATTCTTTCTCTGGGCGGCACCAAGGCCGGTATGATGTTTGGTGAAGCGGTAGTGGTATTCAACAAAGAACTGGCCAGGCACATTGCGTTCAAGCACAAACAGGTGATACAACTGGCTTCTAAAACAAGGTTCATAGCCGCGCAGTTTGAGGCTATGCTGAACAACGAGCTGTGGCGCAAAACAGCCACACATGCCAACAGCATGGCCGCGCTGCTCTGCAAATCACTGGCGCCCAACCCCAGGATAAAGATCACAAAACCGGTGCAGGCAAATGCGCTTTTTGCCGAGATACCCCGGCACTGGTACGAGCCGCTCCAGGAACATTATCCATTCTACGTATGGAAAGATATTACCCACGAGGTAAGGCTGATGTGCGCATGGGATACGAAAGAAGAAGAAATAGCCGGCTTCGTGCGCGCTATTGATGCATTGCCGTAAGTTACTTTAATGAATCGGTGCCAGACACCGGGGCCACTGTATTGGCTGGTGCTTTTCGCTTCATAAAAAACTCCTTTACCAGGCCGTAGCAGGCAGGCAGCACAAGTATGAGGATAAGGATGACAACGATTATACGGCCTTTTTTACGGGAGTATGTTTCCACAAAAATGATTTTTTGAACAAGCGCAAATTTAGCTTCATTTCCTGATGTTTTTATCTGCAGGTATGCCGCTTATATCATTTACCCGGTAAGCCCGGAATGAGGTCTGATTATAATTGATCAGGGTTGTTACTTTTCCGGTCGCCCTGTTCATCTTCAACACATACTTGGCAGAGCCGCCGCATACCAGGTAATCGTCGCCCGCTATCTGCACATTTCCTTTATTCATCGCAAATGGCGCGGGAATATCGCGTGCCTTGAACCCGGTTACTTTTTTCTGCCGCTCATCCAGCCTGAACTCAAGGACGCGTGACGATCTGCGCACGGTGCTGTCGCCATTGTCTAAAAGCAGCAGCGTATTTCCGCTGTCTGTAAATGAGGGGTCGTGCTGGCGCAGAAACACCTGCCCCGGCATAAGGGCAAAATCAGAATTTTTGCCGCCCAGCCGCCACAGTATGTCGCCCGTATGCCTGTCTATTTTTATGATCTGGTCGGTATTATGAAATGACACCACCAGGTTGCTGTCCCTTGGGTCTATGGCCATACCGTTGATATGCATGTAATCCTGCACATTAACGCTGTCTGAGAAGTTATTCCCTTTTTCGCTCAGCGCATAGAACTCGGGGAAAGCGGCAGCATCCCACTGCCATATCACAGAGTCATTGCGTACCTCCTGTATTACCGGTACAGCTACCCTGGCTTTTGGCGAGGGGTGTAATGCGGCGGGTATATTGCTTACCGTTCTGGCATAGGCTGCCATAGTGATAAAATGATGGTAAGACATAATAATAAAATCATGATGGTCCAGGCCCTGGTGCTTATCAATAACTACATCTTTGCCGGGCAGCAGGTGCACCTGTTCTACTTCGTTGAGCGCTGAGTCCAGGATAACGATATGTGCCACGGAGCCATTTGAGTAGTTCGTCAGGAAAACAGCCGGGTCATACACCGAATAAGAATAGCATATACTTCCATCAATACGCCATTGCCGGAAATCACCTACTATGCCCCTGATCTTTTTCTTAATGACCGCCTGGCCTGTAGCCGCACTGATAATGATGAGATTGCTGAACCTGTCTTCTGTAGCTACATATGGCGCAAGCAGTATGTAACCTCTGTCTGTAGTATCTTTCTTGGTAAAATCGTACCAGAATATTGATTGCCTGGCGGCATTAATGTGTACAATAGCTTTACGCACAAAAAGAGCCGCCATAAAAATAATGAACGCAGAACCTATAAATATGTTTTTTCGGTTCATTACCACTTCGCTGCTATTTTGATGATATTCCTTTTATGTCGTCAACCATATATGCCCTGTATAGTGGCTGGTTCGTTTTTATTTCCATTATCTTTTCCCCGGTAATGTTATTTACTTCCAGTACATAATTTGCAGAGCCGCCACAGATATAATATCTATCACCGGCCTTTTGTACAGACCCTCTTGTACCGGCAAATGCCGCGGGTATGCGGTACGCCCTGAACGAAACTACTTTTTTATTGACCTCATCAAGCCGGAACTCCAGTATGCGCGAGTATGGCCTCGCGGCCTTTTCGCCATTATCCAGCAATAAGAGCGTTTGGTTACTATCTGTAAGGGTGGCATGGTGCTGACGAAGAAATACCTGGTCTGCGGTAAGGGCAAAATCAGAATTGAGGCCACCAAGCCGCCATAATATGGTTCCGTCTTTCCTGCTTATTTTTATTACCTGGTTGGTATTATGCAGGGATACAATGAGGTTACTGTCACGCGGGTCTATGATCAGAGAGTTGATGTGGGCATAGTCGTGCGGGCCTGTGGTATCATAAAATTTGTTGCCCAATGTACTGTTCACATAAAACTCGGGATACTTACTGCCATCCCATTGCCATACCACGGTATCGTTATTTACCTCCTGTATGAGGGGTGCGGCTATCATTGTTTTTGACGAATGGGTAAGGTAGACAGGTATATTGTCAGCGGACTTCACATACATTGCCATTGCTATGTAGTGGTTATCTGACAACATAATAATGTCGTGGTGGTCTAGCCCCTGTTTTTTACTGTTGTCTATGTCGCCGTACGGAAGCAGGTGTATTTGCCTGATCTCATTGAGCGCGGAGTCAAGTAATACAGCGCGCCTTGCGGCCCCTATAGGTGCCATTGCCTGGTAGGCCGCAGAGTCGTACACCATGTATGAATACCGGGTATGGCCGTTAATTTTCCACTGCCGGAAATCAGAGACAACACCATTTATTTGCCGTTCCAGTACCAGCCGTCCTTTGAGGTCAATGATGACCAGCTTGCCGTACTGCAGGTTAGCCGGTAATGAGGGGGTAAGTAAAATGTATCCGTTTTGTCCTGTATCTTTTGTTTCAAAGGTGTAATGGAAATTTTTGTTTGTCTTCAGGTAGATGATCGCTTCGCGCCGCAGATAGATAAACGATTTGTAAAAAAAATACAATACGGATGGCAAAATGATGCCAAAAAAAACAATGACCTTCAGTATACCTTTAATCTTTATGGTTATCTGCATCGTGCCTGTTTTCCGTATTATTTATCTTTATCCCGGTTATGTCGTTAACCAGGTATGCGCGGTACATAGACTGGTTTGCGGTGAACCTCATTTTTCTTTCGCCTGTTATGCTGTTTACCAGCAGCACATAATTTGCTGATCCGCCGCAAATAAGATAATCATCGCCTATCTTCTGAACCGACCCCAGTGACTCTGTAATAGGCTCGGGTATCTTGTATGACTTAAATGCGGTGACCTGCTTCTTCTGCTCGTCTAATTTAAATTCGAGTATACGTGAGTAAGGGCGCTGGGCCTTGTCGCCATTGTCGAAGATCAGCAGGGTCTTATCGGGTGTAAGTATGGCGTTATGCTGCCGTAGAAATACCTGCGCGGTATTCAGCGTGAAATCTGAATTGCGGCCGCCCAGCCGCCACAGTATATCACCGGTGCGGCGGTTGATCTTTATTACCTGGTTTAGATAGCGGAGCGATACTATAAGGTTACTATCAGACGGATCAATGACCATTGAATTTACATGCATATAATCCTGCGTGACGGTGGTATCGTAAAAACTATTGCCTACCTCACTGTTCAGATAGAACTCGGGGTAATTACTGGCATCCCATTGCCAGACAACTTCGCCGTTCTTCACCTCTTGTATAATGGCGGTGGCCACGGTATTGTTTGGCGATGGTGATAAACATACCGGTATGTTGGTAGCATGCTTCCGGTAAGCAGCCATGGTAATATAATGATCATCTGCCAGCAGGATAAAATCGTGCAGATCCAGGTCTTCGTGCTTATTTACTGTAATACCGGCATGCGGTAGCAGGTGTACCTGCTTTATCTCGTTCAGCGCGGAATCAAGTATTACTATATGCCCGGCTGATAGCGTGACATGGCTGGCCGCGGAGTCGTCTATACCATATGAATAGCGAATGTGCCCGTTAATGATCCACTGGCGAAAGTCTATAATAGCGCCTTTGCTTTCCTTTTCCACGATCAGTTTGCCTCTTGTGTCCATGATCACCAGCCTGCCGTAGCGGAGGTTAAATCTCACATATGGCGCCAGGAGCAGGTAGCCTTGCTGGCTTGTATCGCTTACCGCTATCTTGTAGTCGAAGGGATGAGGCTGGAAATTCTTTATCCTTTTTTCTGTGCTTTTTTCCACAATAGTGCGATAGGAAAAATATTGCCATGCCCTGTATGAAAAAAACACCACAGAAGCGATAATAACGGCAAAGAATGCCGCTATCTTCAGGAAGCCTTTTAATTTTAAAGTGATCTGCATAGATCGGAGCTTTACACCGGTATTTTATTTTGATTTATCAGGCGTCATCTTTCCGGCGCAACAGATCAATGACCCCTTCATTCTGTAATATACGATATCCTATGCGGTCGTCAGATATTCCTTGTTTCAGCTCATAAGCAAATTCATAGTTACCATCGGCGGCCATGTTAGTAACAAAGTAGGAAAAGAGAATATCTTCCTGCCTGCTGAATTGCTGCGCTACTTCATACAAGTGAGTAGACAATATCATGAGATGGTCGCGATGGTGGAGCAGCCCCTCCAATACCGCCTTGGTACACTCAAAGGCATCATGCACATTGGTACCTTTGAACAACTCATCCATGAGTACGAGGTGCGGCTGGCGCTGCCTGAGCTTTCCGGCGGTCTGCTTCATGCGCTGCACCTCGGCAAAAAAGTAACTTTCGCCGCGCAGTATATTATCCTCTACCTGCATATTGGTAATGATACCCTGCATGAAGCTGATGCGCAGCGACCGGGCCGGTACACCCATGCCCAGGTGTGCCAGTAAGGCAGCAACCCCAAGCGCCCTCATAAAGGTGGTCTTACCGGACATATTGGCGCCGGTGAGCAACAGGAAATTGCGGTTGTTGTCAAACACAATATCATAGGATACAGGCTTTCGCAACAGCGGGTGCCTGAGGCCGGTGGCCTCAAAACATACAGGATGACCCGGCAGGAGTATAGGAAAAACCCACTGTCGGTCTATGGTAGCCCTGGCCATAGACTGCCAGGCATCTATGCGGGCATAGCTGCTGATGAGGCGGTAAACAGTATTCTTTATTTCGCGCCGTGCCCTGAAGTTGAGGCGTGCCAGCTCTGCATATTTTGTTTGGGGCCCTATGCCGGTGATCTCTTCAGTGAGCCTGTGCTTCAGTTCATCTTTTATCAATTCCACTTCCCTTTTTACCAGGGCAGGCACAGCTTCCATCTCAGCAATTTCGGCCAGCATGCCGCAGCCCTTCAGGAAATCTGATAAGTGAGACAGCGAAAACTGGGTAAGAAAATATTCCTGCTTATTGAGCACCCGCTGGAATATAGCATTGAAATAGAGTGTGAAGGCTGAAGGTGGCGCAGTGGCATTGTCGGCTGATTCAAAAAAAGTATCCAGCATTACAAGGGTGCCGTTTGATATGATGCGGGGCCACAGATCGGGGTGTGCAGACCAGAACCTCACGGCATCCTGCACCTCCAGCAGCTTCTCGTAGGTAGCCGGGGGTTGCAGAATATGTTTGCGCAGCATTTCTTTACCGGCCTGCGTAGTGGTATAATCCAGCAATTCAAAAACACCCTCACTGCCATCGGAAGTAAAGATCGAGAGGTCCTTTAAAGTGGTTTTGTCGTTTTGCATTACCTGTCAAATGATAACCTTTTTCCCCGCACAGTGTCATTCACCACCCCGTTTTCATAAACGACCTCACCATTAACGAATGTATACTTTACCTCGGCCGGAAATTCGTGCCCTTCGAAAGGTGACCAGCCGCATTTGTACAGGATATTGCCCTTCGTTACAGCAGTAGCACCATTCATATCCACCAGCACCAGATCGGCAAAATAACCTTCACGTATGTATCCTCTTTTCTCTATCCGGAAACATTGTGCCGGGGCATGGCTCATTTTCTCTACTACTTTTTCTATGGTAATACTGCCCTGCTTTACATATTGCAGCATAAGCAGTAATGAATGCTGCACCAGCGGCACACCGGACGGCGCCTTTTGATATGGCTGTTGTTTTTCATCCCATGTGTGCGGCGCATGATCGGTGGCTATAATGTCCAGCCGGTCATCGAGCAGGGCCTTCCATAATTCTGTTTTATTCTCAGGCCCTTTTATAGCAGGGTTGCATTTGATAAGGTTGCCGTATTGCGCATAGTCATCGGCTGTGAAATGAAGGTGATGCACACAGACCTCTGATGTGATGCGTTTCTCGGTAAGGGGCAGCATGTTTGAAAAAAGCTGCAATTCCCTGGCCGTGGATATATGAAGAATATGCAGGCGGGTGTTGTGCTTCATGGCCAACTGCACCGCTGAGAAGGAGCTCTGGAAACAAGCTTCAGCATTGCGGATGAGCGGATGGTACGAGGCATTATCGGCATCAGGATATTTAGCTTTGTTGGCATTGATCACGTTCTCGTCTTCGCAGTGCGTGGCAATAAGCAATTCCGACCCGGAGAATATCCTGGTAAGGGTCATGTAATTATCTACCAGCATATCGCCGGTGCTGGAGCCCATAAATATCTTTACGCCGCACACGTCCTTCTTTCTGTCGTTGGTACGCAGTACCTCGTCGGCATTGGTATTAGACACCCCCATAAAAAAGGAGTAGTTGGCCACCGATGTGTTAGCGGCTATGGTGTATTTATCTTCCAGCAGCGCCTGCGTGAGTGCCGGAGGGTTAGTATTGGGCATTTCCATAAACGAAGTAGTACCTCCTGCTACGGCGGCCCTGGCTTCTGACCCTATGGTGGCTTTCTGTGTGAGGCCGGGCTCACGGAAATGCACCTGGTCGTCGATAACACCCGGAATAAGGAACAGGCCTTCCGCATTGATCTCACGGTAGCCCGGGGCAGTATCAATACTATCTTCTATCCGCTCTATGAGGCCGTTTTTCACAAGCACATCCTTTACATGTCTTGTACCCTCATTAATAATGGTCGCTTTTTTTATTACTATCGGAAACATATCGTTAATTTCGCTTCGGCTTGTTAGTTACTATGCAAAGCTACCAATTGAACATTTGAAAAACTTACTTTATGCTCAAAAAAGCCTGGCCGGTCTTATTTCTTGCTTTTGTTGTTGGTAACAGCTTTGCACAAACCACGATGCTACCCCTGGGAACAGAAGACGAACATCTGCTGGACAGGCTGGAAACGCGCTCGGGCAGACTTTGTGACAGCCTGGCCTTGTGGGACAGACCGGAATCGCGGAGAAATGCCGTTAACTTTCTTGAGTATATAAAATCGAAAAATAAGAATACAAGTACCGCCCGGGACACACAATCTGCCCAATGGCTGAGCGCCATAGACCGGTACAACATAGACCAGATGATCTCTGAAAACGGGGAGTGGGCACCAAAAGATGAGGAAACGATAGATTCAAAACATCCGTGGTTCAGATTTTTCTACAAAAAGCAATATGACCTGGTGCATGTGAAAACGCAGGATTTCATGCTGGATAAAAATTTCTTCCTGGTGGTAAACCCTGTGCTGAGCGGCGTGGTACTTAACGAGCATAACAGCCCGGCACAGCCCGGCGCGAAAAGCACCTTGTTCTACTCCGGCCGCGGCGCGGAGATAAGGGGATGGATATCAAAAAAACTGGGCTTTTATACCCTGATCACCGACAACCAGGAGCAGTACCCCTACTTTGTAGGCAACTGGGTGAAGAAAGACGGACGGCATTCTGCAATACCCGGCGGAGATTACTACCTGAACCCCAGCACAGGCAACTATGACTATATGCAGGCGAGTGGTTATATCAACTTCGATGCTGTAAAAAACCACCTCAACATCACGTTTGGCAACGGGAAACATTTTATAGGCGACGGCATCACCAGCCTTTTCCTCACCGACAATTCTTCGAATATGCCCTTTTTGCAGGTGCAGGCAAGGATATGGAAGCTGAATTATGAATGCCTGTACCTGGAACTTACCCCCCAATTTGATAAGACAGTAGGGGACACCGTGCTATCACACAAGTTCTCTACCATTCACTACCTGAATGTAAACGCGCTGAAATGGCTGAGCATTGGCCTGTTTGAAGCCGAGGTATTTGACCGGCCAGACAACTACGAGCTTTCTTATCTGAACCCGATCATATTTTCAACGGCGGTAAACCGGTTTAACGGAGCGGGTGATAAATCGCTGCTGGGCCTGAACGTGAAAGCGGTTTTTGCAAAGCACTTCCAGCTTTACGGCCAGGTGGTATTCAATGAGTTCAGGTATAAAGAACTGACCAGCAGCAAGAAATGGTATGGTAATAAATGGGGTATACAGGCCGGCGGCAAGTATTTTGACGCCTTCAACATAAAAAACCTGGACCTTCAGGCAGAAGTAGATGCTGTGCGCCCATACACCTACAGCGCGCAGGACACTCTGGCCAACTACACCAACTACAACCAGCCACTGGCAGACCCACTGGGTTCGGGCTTTGTAAAGGCTATAGGGGTGGTAAAATACCAGCCTGTTAAAAACCTGTACCTGACGCTGAAGGGCACCTATTATATGCAAGGCGTGGATACAGGCGGCAAAAATTTTGGTAATAACATATTTAACCCCTACCTCACCGCCGACCACCAGTATGGCGTATCCATGATCAATGGGCCCAAGAGCACCTGCGAGATCATCAATTTTAATATTTCGTACCAGCTCAGGCGCAACCTGTTCTTTGATCTTGGCGGCACTTACAGGAAATATATAAACAATGCCGGCATTTATAGCGCCGACTATTCTACCACCGGCCCGGTGTATGGCCCGCTTACTACAAACTATGTCTATTTTGGCGTAAGGCTAAATTGTGCCAGAAGGGATTATGATTTCTTTTAGGTGTTTATAGCGCAGTGATATCGGGTTACCGGGATGAGTGACCCGTTTTTCGGCGTCATATCGTTTATTGATAAATAAATAACGATTTTCATAAAAGTGATTTACTGTCCGAGGTAAAACGGGATTGTTGTCTTTTTCCTGGTCGGTCAATAAAAACGGAACAATAAGAATGGCGCTAGCTCCTAAAATGAGGCCGGCGGGTAAGAAAAGATTTTAAAACTAAAAGATTTTTTTAATTTTAAGTTCTTATGAAAGACAGAATTATTAAAATCACGGCATTGCTTTTAGTGCTTTGCTTCCTGACCAGCTGTTTTCATCCTGTAAAAACAGACAGGCGATATCCGTCGCACAGAAAGTACCGCAGAGCCGGAAGAGCCTGGTAGTGACCAGGTACAGGTAGAATAGAGGCTATTGCAGCAACATGCTTTAGCTTATCTTTGCGCCTCAATTATTTTTAAACGGGATTTCAATGAACCGCACGATCAAATCAGCACTCATCTCTGTATTCTACAAAGATGGTTTAGAACCCATTGTACGTAAGCTGCACAGCCTTGGGGTAACTTTGTATTCAACAGGGGGAACACAGACATTTATAGAGCAGGCAGGCATACCCTGCACCGCTGTGGAAAGTGTGACCGGCTACCCCTCTATACTGGGAGGACGAGTAAAAACGCTGCACCCAAAAGTGTTTGGCGGCATACTGGCACGGCGGGACTTTGCCGACGACCAGAAGCATGTGAGTGAATATGAAATTCCGCTCTTCGACCTGGTGATCGTAGACCTGTACCCGTTTGAGGAAACGGTAAGACAAACTGATGACGAAAAGAAGATCATTGAGAAAATAGACATAGGCGGCGTGTCGCTGATACGCGCGGCAGGCAAAAACTATAACGATGTATGCATAGTGGCCTCACGCGAACAGTATGCCGATCTGCTGGAGCTGCTGGAAAAACAAAATGGCGAAACCAACCTGGGTGACCGCAGGCATTTTGCGGCAGCGGCCTTTGCCGAATGCGCGCACTATGACGTAGCCATAGCCGACTACTTTAACAAGACCACCAAAGAAAAACATTTCCAGCTTTCGCTGGGCAATAAACAGTCGCTGCGCTATGGGGAAAACCCACACCAGCACGCATCATTCTACGGCGATATTGATGCCCTGTTTGAGAAACTGAACGGTAAAGAACTTTCCTACAATAACCTTGTAGATATAGATGCCGCATGCCAGATCATTTCTGAATTTACGCAGCCCTCGTTTGCCATCATAAAGCATACCAATGTATGTGGTGTGGCCGTGCGGGACAATGTGACCCACGCATGGGAAGCGGCCCTTGCAGGCGACCCCGAAAGCGCATTCGGCGGTGTACTGGTGACCAACCAGACCATAAACAGTGATGTGGCGCAAAAGATAAACGAACTTTTCTTCGAGATACTTATTGCGCCGGGGTTTGATGATGAGGCACTGGCCATATTGAAAAGCAAAAAGAACCGGATACTGCTGCTGCAAAAACACAGTTTCTACCCGGTAAAAGAATACAAGCGTATACTGAACGGCGTACTGGTGCAGGATGCCGATACGCAAAATTTCGCGGAATGGAAAGAAGTGAGCTCCCGCCACAGCAGCAAGACAGAGAAAGAAGACCTTTTGTTTGCAAATATTGTTTGCAAACATTTAAAATCAAATGCCATAGCACTGGTAAAGGATAAGCAGCTGATAGGGAAAGGCTGCGGACAGACCAGTCGTATAGATTCACTAAGACAGGCAATAGATAAGTCTAAGCAGTTTGGTTTTATGCTTGGCGGCTCTGTGATGGCATCAGACGCTTTCTTCCCGTTTGATGATTGTGTGCGTATAGCACATGGCGCAGGTATTACCGCCGTTATACATCCCGGTGGCTCTTTACGCGATAACGACAGCATAGATTTTTGCAAGGACAATGATATGGCAATGGTGATAACGGGATTGAGGCACTTTAAGCATTAGTGCCACGTATAGAGACGGAATGCATTCCGTCTCTACAAAACGCGAATAGTAAACTCACTCTTTAGCAGCCCTGCCACCACCATATCTTCAGGCATACCATTTCGTAATGTGCTTTGCCTTATTACACCTTCTGTCTTAAAGCCTAAGCGGGCGGCTACCTTTGCGCTACGTTTGTTTGCCGGTATAAAGTGTATCTCTATTTTATTGAGCGCTACTTTATGAAAGAGATATTCGGTGAATTTTAAGAGACATTTGGTCACAATACCTTTTCCTTCGTGCTCCTTGCATATCCAGTAGCCTACCTGGGCCCGTTTGGTATCATGGTCCCAGTTGTGCATACCCACACCGCCAATGATCTTATCATCGTAAAAAATACCGAGCGCCAGGGCTTCCTGGTTGCGCTGCTGCTGCGCGGCCAGCTCAATAAATTGCAGGGTGTGTTCGGGCTTTGTGGTTTTATCCACCCATGAAAGCCAGTTATGCAGGTGCCTCCGTGAAAGGTTTATTACAGTAAACAACTCTTCCGCATCAGCGGCTTCATAGGTACGCAGGCGTGTATGTTCGTCAACGATTATAGATACCATGGGTGTGATATTATCATAGCTGCTAACCTTCGTCTTTAGATAAAGGCGGGTTTAGTTTTTCCCATAGTTCAGGTATTCTTTTTATCCAGGAGAGTTCGCGCATCTTTGTTTTTGCATCTTCCACCGGCGAGCCAAAATAAATTTTAGCACCCTCGAGGCTGGCAGGTACCCCGCTCTGCGCGTATACGACCGCCCCCTTGCCTATAGTGAGGTCTTTGCTCACGCCCACCTGGCCCCAAAGTATCACCTCATCTTCTATTATAGCCTTACCGCCTATGCCCACCTGCGCCGCAAAAAGGCAGTTCTTACCTATAACGGCACCATGCCCGATATGTATGTGGTTATCCAACTTGGTACCCCTACCTATTATAGTATCGCCGCTCACGCCTTTGTCTATGGTGCTGCCTGCGCCTATTTCCACGTCATCTTCAATTATTACCCTGCCGCAGCTCACCAGCTTGTCGTACTGCACATCGCGGTCTTTGCGCCTTTTAAAATAAAAAGCATCCGCACCTAACACACAGCCTGCGTGTATAATGACGTTATTGCCTATTATGCAATGGTCGTATATGGTCACATTGGGGTGTATGAGGCAGTTTTCCCCTATGCGCACATGGTTGCCAACAAAAGCACCGGGTTGTATGTGCGTACCCTCGCCTATGACCGCGCTATCACTGATCATTTTGGTGGCAGGCTCAAACGGGCGAAAGTGCTTAACGATCTTTACATAAGCAGTAAACGGATCGTTAGTAACCAACAGGGTTTTGCCATCGGGGCAGGATACTTCTTTATTGATAATGATGATGGTAGCAGCCGAGTTAAGGCATTTGTCATAGTATTTCTCAAAATCGACGAAAGAGATGTCCCCTTTTGTTACTTTATGTATCTCATTAATGCCTGTGGCTTGCTGGCTCTCATTGCCAACCAGCTTTGCACCCGTAAAATCAGCAAGCCATTGTACTGAAACAGGCTGTTCAAATTGCATATGTTACCTATTTGCCGCAAAAATACAACTTTGAATGTGGGTTTGTAAAAAATAGCATAAATACCTGCTTTCCGTTAATTTCGGAGTTCCAAAAGACACTTTTTTTGAATTACGTAAACCATAATGGAAAGCTCTTACCAAAGGAAGACGCGCTAGTGCCTGCTGACAACAACACGTTCAGGTATGGCTATGGGCTGTTTGAGACCATGCTTGTGCAGGAGGGGGATATAATGCTGGGGCAGTATCACATGGAGCGGTTGTTTGGCGGCATGAAGCAATTATTATTTGAGCTACCCGCATTGATGACGGCAGACCTTTTGACAGAACAGGTTTTGGTTACGGCGCGCAAGAATAATATGGAGCGGCTGTGCCGGGTGAGGCTACAGGTCTATGCCGGAGGCGGGGGCCTTTTCAGCCGGGAGGCAAACCGGCCGGGGTATGTGATCGAGTGTTTCGGGCTGGAGCCAACAGCCATGCAACTCAACGAAAACGGACTGGTGGCCGGCATAGCCGAAGGCATAAGTAAAAGCACAGATAGCCTGAGCAACCTGAAATCATGCAACGGCCTTATATACGCCATGGCGGCAAAACAGGCTATGGCACATAAATGGAATGATGCCCTGATATGCAACACGCACGGCAATATAGCTGAGAGCTCCATAGCCAATGTGTTCTGGGTAAAAGACGGATGTATCTATACCCCACCTTTATCTGAAGGGTGTGTGGCCGGTGTAATGAGACGTCACCTGATGGAAAAAACTGCTATTGAAGAAAAACCATTTTCGATGGAAGACCTGTACGAAGCGGATGAAATATTCCTTACAAACGCCATAAAAAGAATGAAATGGGTGGGTATAGCAGGCAAAAGGCAATTGAAAAACGCATTGTGCAAAAGCATTTATGAATCTGTATTTCTTAAAGTTTCGTTTAAATAACGCTTTATTAACTGTAGAATTACTTTTTTATTGCATTTATAGTTACTTTTGCCCGCAATACTCATTGTTCACAAAAAAACACACTCTAATGAAAAAGATCATCTTATCCCTGCTTGCTGTAGGAATGCTTTCTTCAGCAGCAAACGCGCAGATCGTATTTGCGCCAGAATTAGGTCTTAACCTGGCTAACCTTGCTGTAAAAACAGGCGGAGCCAGTTTAAGCACCAGTATGAAAGCCGGTTTAGGTATTGGCGCAAACGTAGAAATCGGACTTACCGATAATTTATTCCTGCAACCAGGCCTTTTTTATGAAATGACAGGCTGCAATTTTTCGGGAGGCTCAATCAATGTCAACACAATTACGATCCCGGTGAACGTAAATTACAAATTAGGCGACGAAGGCGATAATCGTTTTTTCTTTGGTGTAGGCCCATACCTGGGTTATAACATCAGCGCAAAATCCAAAGTAGGCAGCACCTCTACTACTATAGATATAGGCACAGATAAAGCAAAAGACGGCTTGAAACCGATGGATTTCGGCGCAGGCGTTAATGTAGGTTATATCCTGGCAAACGGTTTATTCTTCCGCGCGCACTACCAGTTCGGATTTGCTAACCTGGATCCGATCAGCGACGCTGATAACTCTATGAAAACCTCTGCAATAGGTATTACCGCAGGCTACTACCTGGGCGGCAAACATGGCAAAAAAGGAAAAGGTCATAAAAAATAATATAAGGTATCTTATAAGTACTTTTGGGGGCTGTATCGCACAGCCCCTTTTTTTATGATGATGAGGTATGTAATTGCCCCGGTGTTATTGTTTTTATCCTGTGCCGCACAGACATACGGACAGGCAGGGTATGGCGCGGAAGCCGGTGCCGGACTGAGTAATATAAAGTTTGCACCTCCCACATATCCAACTCTTTATACATCTGCGTCTACAAAAAGTATTTTTTCGTGGAAGGCCGGTGTGCTCATTGACGTGCCTATGAACAGGCATACTTACTTCCAGGCGGGCATAAACGTATCGGCCAAAGGGGCGGAACGATATTATTCCTTTTTTAAGAATGACAGCAATAACGAATCGGTAAATGAGCGTTTCTACGTGCATTATGCAGAGCTGCCGCTGACTGTAGTTTATAAAACCGGAATGCAGGGCAAGGGGCGATTCATCGCCGGATTGGGGGCGACACCTTCATACATTGTAGGCGGGCATAGCACATCGCATATTCACTATGTGGTGAACGGGAGTGTTACCGATACCAGCGGCAGCGAGAAAATAATACCGGGAAAAAGACTGAGCGGTTTTGATATAGGCGTAACGGTGTCTGCGGGTTATGAAATGCCGTCGGGATTATTCTTCAGGGCATACTATACCGCAGGCGTAAATGACATAGGAACGGGCAGCGAAATAGTAAAAAACCGGGTGTTTGGTATATCCGCGGGCTACTTCATCGGGAAAGGCCGCAATATTGACAAGGAAGCTGACGACCTGATAGACCGAAGTACAGACTGAAAAAAACATAAAAAAACCCGGAGCAGGCTACTACCAGTATCCGCCGGCATGCTGGCGCGGACGGTAATGGTGGGCATGCCACCAGTGCCAGTGTTTTTTATAACTGATGTACTTACTGCTTTTGTACCTCCTACCCCTGTACACTGTAGTACCGCAACTGCTGGCAAAAACTATTGCTAACAGCAACCCAATTATAATTGTAAATTTATTCTTCATCTGAAAATAGTTACGTCACAAAATACTTTATTATTTTATATTCAGGTAGTGTTAAGTTATTTTTCTTTGACGGCACCCGGAATACCACATTGACCTTTAACATATCCTTGCAAAACCGCAGCTTTTCTTTTTTCGTTTATATCATAAAAAAAGCACTAATTATGAAAATCAGGATCATCATTTTTTACGCGATATTCTGCTGCATGGGAATAATAGCGGTGCACGCACAGCAACAGGATGAAAAGAAAAACCCCTATTTCAAACCATCTGATAACAGCGCGCTGAATGTAACAGATGCGCAATGGAAAAAGGTATTGTCGCCAAATGTGTACAATATACTTCGTGAAAAGGGTACAGAGGCACCGAACACCGGCCCGTACGTGCACAACGAAAAAAAGGGTATCTATTATTGTGCCGCATGCGGGCACCCGCTGTTCAGTTCATCGACCAAGTTTGACAGCCATACCGGCTGGCCCAGCTTTTTTAAGCCCCTTGATAAAGGCAGTGTGAAAGAAGCAAAGGACAACTCATACGGAATGGTGCGGGATGAGGTGTTATGCGCACGGTGCGGGGGACACCTGGGCCATGTTTTTGACGATGGCCCTGCACCCACTCACCTACGCTATTGCATGAACGGATTCGCCTTGATGTTCGAACCGTCTAAATAGCAGAATTGTTTCCGGTGGTTTTTTTTCATGTTTCAGTTATATCCCCGTTATTTGCAGAAATAACGGGGCTTTTTATGACCAGGAAAGAGCGGTATGCCATTGTAATAAAGTGGTTCCAGGAAAATATGCCGGACGCAGAGACAGAGCTGCACTATACCAACCCGTACGAATTGCTGGTTGCGGTCATCTTATCGGCGCAGTGTACAGATAAGCGTGTGAATATTGTGACCCCCGCACTGTTTAAAAAATTCCCGGGGCCGGAGAGCCTTGCCAAAGCCGAATTTGAGGATGTGGAACCCCTGGTAAGAAGCATCAGTTTTGCCAACAACAAGACCCGCCACCTTATAGGCATGGCCAAAATGCTGGTAGAAAAGTTTGGTGGTGAAGTACCTGACAATATGGAAGACCTGGTGCTGCTGCCCGGCGTAGGCCGCAAGACCGCCAACGTGATCGTATCGGTGGTATTCAAGCAGCCGGGTATGGCGGTGGATACACATGTATTCAGGGTATCTGCGCGGATAGGGCTAACGACAAACGCGAAAACGCCGCTGCAAACAGAGCAGCAGTTAGTAAAAAATATACCTAAAGAATTACTGGCCATTGCCCACCACTGGCTGATACTGCATGGACGCTATGTTTGCATAGCACGGCGGCCTAAATGCGAACAATGCGGACTAACCAATGCCTGCAAATACTTTCAGACAGACATGAAGCATATTGTCAAAAAAACCTAATGGCTTAATGAACGCAGGGTATTAATGGCCCGCAGGAGGTGTCATATCAGGCGCCTGACCATGATCCCAGGTAGGGTGGTAGGTTTTCTGATACTCGTCCCACTTTACGTGCTTGTAAGCATTGTCTCCAAAGTAAGACAAAACATACTCTATCTGCGGAACAGTCATATATCCCGGTATGGGTGTAGGTGACTGGAAGTTTTCGAGCATAATGATGGTGGTAGGATAAGACATCTTTCCCTGCATCAGCTCTACGGCAAAAGTATTGGCTTTGTACTGTGGTTCGTAATGATATTCCTTGCCAAGGAAGTTGATCACATCCTGGCGTTCGGCATCCAGTTTTACGGCGTAAAAATTGTTATTCATGTACTTGATCAGGTCGGGATTTGAGAAAGTGGTAGCGTCCATTTTCTTACACCAGCCGCACCACCCTGTATATACGTCCATATATACTTTTTTGGGGTTTGCTTTCATCTTAGCCTGCAGCTCGTTTATGTCGGTGATCCAGTGGATCTCTTTATTATTTGCTGATGACGCAGCAGGCGCCGGAGACTTTTCAGTTGCTGTCTTCTTGTTCTTACCATCTGCCATCAACAGGGCGGGTATGGATATCATGGCCATGGCCAGAAGCAATACACGTTTCATTTTAATTAGTTTTTTGGAAAAACGAATTTACAAATATTCCATGTAGTTTTGCCGGGTCACACGATAATTTTATGATAAAAATAGCAATTGCGGTTACAGGGGCAAGCGGGTCGGTATATGCTAAAGTGCTGCTGGAGCGCCTGCTACTACTAAAAAACCAAGTGCAGGAAGTGAGCGTAGTGTGGAGCGACAATGCGAAAACAGTGTGGCAACATGAGCTGGGAAACAACGATTATGAAAAGTACCCGTACAAAGTATGGGATAAAAATGATTTTATGGCGCCCTTTGCGTCAGGGAGTTCTACCTATAGCGCACTTATTATTTGCCCGTGCAGCATGGGCACGCTGGGCCGCATAGCCTGTGGTATAAGTAACGATCTGATAACCCGCAGCGCCGATGTAATGCTAAAAGAGCGGCGCAGGCTGATATGCGTGGTAAGGGAAACCCCATACAACCTCATCCACCTGAAAAATATGACGGCTGTTACAGAGGCCGGCGGCATTATCTGCCCGGCGACACCATCGTTTTACAGTAATCCGGCCACAATAGAGGATGCAGCTTATACTGTGATACACAGGGTGTTGCAATTAGCGGGGTTAAATGCAGAAGGGTACAAGTGGGGTGAATAAATTAAGGAAATAACGGCTTTTTATATCGGTTTGCTACTGAAATTATCATCACCGTAGTCTCTCTTATTTCATATATCACCAAAAAGGGAAAAGACTTCAGCCCAACATCCCTGATAGCCGTTTTTCGATGTGTGACCACAAAAGAATAAAATTGCGGGTCTTTTGATAATTTACGGTATGTGTCTGACAACTCTGCCAAGAAACGGGAGGCTAGTTTGAAATCTATCTGGTCATAATACGCCACGGCTTGCTCCACATCTTTTTGAGCCCTGGAAGTTAAGATCAGCTCATATGTCATTTTTCGCTCTTTTCCGTTCGATATTACTGATCGAATCTTTTACAGAATAGGTTTTTGTTTTTCCTGAAAAAGCATCTTCGCTAATTTTCTCAAGGGCGGATAATGTGGCCTCGTCATAACTATAGGAGCCATGCTCTATGTCGTTTTCAAGCAAAGCATATATCGCTTTGATCTTTTTTTGATCCGCATTTTCTATGTAGCTGTGTAGTTTTTCCTTCACTGCGGCGTATGTCATAACCTCTTTATTTGTGGCTACTGTAAATATAGCCTGAAAAATGCAAAAAACTATACATAATTTTAGATATTACGGTGATACAACCGCATGCAAATTATCCTGATAAATTCTCAATAAACAGATGCAATATTCAAAATCTATAGAGCGGTTAAGAACAATAATGGACGAATTGCGGGAACAATGCCCGTGGGACCGGAAACAAACGATCCACAGCCTAAAGCCGCAAACCCTGGAGGAAGTATATGAGCTGGGTGAAACCATTATAAACGAAGACTGGCAAGGCCTAAAAGAAGAGCTGGGCGACCTGCTGCTGCACATAATGTTTTACAGCAAGATAGGCAGCGAGCAACAGCAATTCACATTTGACGATGTGGTGGAAGGAGTATGCAATAAGCTGATAAACCGGCACCCCCATATATACAGCAATGTAAAAGTGGAAAACGAAACCGACGTAAAACAAAACTGGGAAAAGATAAAACAACAGGAGGGCAAAAGGTCTGTGCTAAGCGGGGTGCCCGCCTCCATGCCCGCGCTGATAAAGGCGCTAAGGCTACAGGAAAAGACAAAACAGGTGGGATTTGAATGGGAGAACGCGGCACAGGTAAAGGACAAGGTGGAGGAAGAGATGGCCGAACTGTATGAAGCAGTGGAAGAAGGCAACCCGGCTCATATAGAAGAAGAGTTTGGTGATGTCATGTTTGCGCTGATCAACTACGCAAGGTTTATAAAAACAGACCCTGAGCAGGCACTGGAACAGACCAACAAAAAGTTCATCCGCAGATTTGTGCAAGTAGAGGCATTGGCAGAGCAGCAGGGCAAATCACTGCATGACATGACACTATGGGAAATGGATGCGTTGTGGAATAAGGTAAAAGAAACAGAGTCTTAAACATACATGCTGCGGCGTTATCCATATTGGGGCTGGTTGCTGATCAGCTTGTTATTGTGGTGCATTAATGGTTACTACTTCCATATGCACAGGGAGGCGCTCATGCCTGAAAAAATGGCGTATGCCGTGAATAAAGACCTGAACCACCGCGAATCTGCTTTTGAAGACTTTAAAAAAAATACCGGTCTTATAGACCGGATGTTTGCAGACTCTATAACCGAAAAAGAATCACAGAAAATAAACAATCTACCGTTCTTTATTTATGGCTACGAAAAAGGATCGCTGAAATTCTGGAACACGAATACAGTAATAGCCGGAGCAAATGATTCGGCAACAGATAAACCCTTTGTGGTGCGCAATGAAAAGGGTGTTTTTATTGAACAGCAGATACCGGGAAAATATGGTATCAACCGAAAACTTATTGTGCTTTTCCCGGTATTAATCTCTTACCCGCTTGAAAACAGCTATCTAAGATCGCATTTCGCAGCCTCGCCGTACATACCTGTAAGCACGAAGGTAGTGCCGGTAAGCAATACAAGGAATCTGTACCCGGTGAGCATAGGCAAGCAAAGTGTCTGCTCGCTGGATTTCAGTACTGCCGACATACAAAAATGGACGCCGGACGGGCTGTTTGTTACCATGCTCATTTGTGCGTTCCTGGCCAGTGTGTGGTGGCTGCAACTGATGACGATATACCTGACCCGTAACAGGTCACGGTCGGCAGGATTTCTTACAACCCTTTTCATTATTGCGGGGTTCAGGGTACTACTGTATGTTTTCGGGCTTCCTTTTAACCTGGATTCGCTCAATTTTTTCTCCCCCAGCCTTTACGCATCCAGTGTCTATCTTTCATCATTAGGCGACCTCTTTATTAATACGCTGCTTGTACTGTGGCTGGTCATTTTTCTTATACGCCATACACCTTACCGGACGTATTTCGACAGACTGAAAAACGATAACCTGAGGTTTTCTGTTGCTGTTGTTCTTTCAATCGTTCTGGCCCTTTACGTTTACCTTTTTATCAATATTATCCGCGGCCTTGTACTGGATTCGAGCATACCCTTTGACGTCAGTCACTTTTATTCTATCAATGCTTATACATTCCTCGGCCTGCTGGTGATAGGCAGTATTACAGGTCTTTCCTGTATCATCATTCACCTGTTCAATGTGCAGTTAGACACGCTTATAAAAAGGAAGACTATAAAGTACATTTTACTGGCGGTAGTGGGCGCCGTGCTAATACTGGTTACCGGCATATATAAAAGCCATGCTTCCTACCAGGATGCCTTAGACAGGTATTTTTACTGGCTGCTCCTTGCCTGGCTGCTGGTCTTCATACGGCTGCTGGACTGGCCGAGGCTGAAACTGGTATCTGATATACTGGAGCCACGCATGATATTCTGGGCCGCGTTCATTTGCCTGTTTTCCACCAATGTTCTACACTACTTCAACCAGGTAAAAGAACGCAACACCCGCGCAACATTTGTAAGGCTGCGGCTGGCGCCACATAATGACGACCTGATGGAATTTACGTTCCATAACAACGCAAAAAAAATAGAACGGGATAAAACTTTAAAAGCATTCTTTTATAAACCCTCTCCATCAACCCGTAAAAGTATTGACCAGTACCTTGACAGCCGATACCTGACCGGACCCACAATCAACAAATACCAATCGAGGGTATACCTGTTCAATGCAGCGGGTAATGCATTGCACAATAAAGATACCACAGACCTTAAGTCATTACGTACAGAAAAAGAGCAATCCTCATCTACAAGTTCTTCATACCTGTTTTACAATGAGGACATTCATGACCGACCCACTTACCTGTCTTATATCCCTGTGTACAACGATACCATAAATAAAGTAATAGGGTATGTGGTGATCAGTTTCGGGCTTAAGAAACAGGCGACAGAAACCGTATCGCTGGAGCTGCTACAGCCTGCCACAAAAACCAATACCGCGAATGACAATGAGTATGCCTACGCTATATATGTAAACGATACGCTGAGGTCGCAAACCAGCGATTACCCCTTTCAATCATACCTGGATAATGACTCGCTGGGCAAGGACCAGGATATGGCATTTTATACCAACAAAAATGTATCTGAGCTATACTTCAGGCTGGATGAAAGGCGTACCGCGGTGGTGGTACACCTGCACAGCCTTTTCATAGAACTAACTACCCTGTTCTCTTACCTGTTTGTAATACAGGTAATGCTAGCCACGATAATATTATCTTACCAGACCTACCTTTCGTGGTTCTCATCTACGGGCTCTAAAGCCAGGCTGGTGCGTTTCACGCTAAGGAGGCGTATACACTTCTCCATGCTGGCGGTGGTGTTCATCTCTTTCGTGATCATAGGATTCGTGACCATATTATTCTTTACCACTCAATACAAGAATTCAAACTCTGACAAACTCCAGTCTTCGCTGCAGGTGGCACGCCAGTCGATACAGGACGTGATAAAACAACGAGATGCCGGGCGCAGCGATGTTGTTTTTGATTCTGTCTGCCGGTCCAATTCTTTCAAATCAGTTGTTACCACACTGGCCAATAACCAGAAAATAGATATTAATATCTTCAACAACAGGGGCATGCTGCTGAATACATCTGAAGATGATATTTACAACAAGGGGTTACTATCCCAGATGATGAAGCCTGACGCGTATTTTCAGCTAAATGATATGGACCGGTCTATACTGGTACACAGCGAGAGCGTAGCCGGCCTTTCATACATATCGGCTTACCAACCGCTACGCGACGATGAGGGCCGTACGCTAGGCTACATTAATGTGCCTTTCTTCTCGTCAGAAAAAGAGCTGAATTTCCAGATATCGAACATTGTGGTAACCCTGATCAACCTGTATGCTTTTATCTTCCTGGTGTCCAGTGTGCTGGCCGTATTTATCACCCGATGGATAACCCGTTCTTTCAGTGTTATCATACAGCAATTCAGTAAGCTGAACCTACAACGCAACGAGCGGATAAGCTGGCCGTATGATGATGAGGTAGGGCTGCTGGTAAGCGAATACAATAAAATGGTAAATAAGGTAGAAGAAAACGCGGCGCTGCTGGCACAAAGTGAAAGGGAAACCGCATGGCGCGAGATGGCACGCCAGGTGGCACACGAGATAAAAAACCCGCTGACGCCTATGAAGCTGAATATTCAGTACCTGCAGCAGGCTATGAGAAACGGGAACGCCAATATTAAAGAACTGACCGACAAGGTAGCCTACTCTATAATAGAACAGATAGACAACTTATCATACATTGCTTCTGAGTTCTCAAACTTCGCAAAAATGCCGGAGGCCCGCCCCGAGGAGCTGGAACTGGGGCCACTGCTCAATAAAGCGGTAGAACTATACATAAATGATGACCGGGCAGTAGTATCGATAAAAGGAAGCCCCGAGCGGCTTTTTGTCATGTCTGATCGCAGCCAGTTGCTGAGGGTATTTACCAATCTTCTGGAAAACGCGAAGCAGGCAATAGAGACGGGCAAAAATGGAACAATAGATGTAGTGGTAGCAAAAGAAAACGGAACAGCGCTGATAACCATAACCGACAATGGCGAGGGTATTACTGATGATGTGGCAAAAAAACTTTTTCAGCCCTATTTTACCACAAAATCGTCAGGTACAGGATTAGGCCTGGCCATGACCCGGAAGATCATTGAATTCTGGAAGGGGACCATATGGTTTGAGACCAAAGTGGGCGAGGGCACTACGTTTTTTATCCGGCTGCCGCTAATAAACACAGAAAAACCAGCATAAAGGCTGCTACCATACCTGTACTTCTCTTTCCAAGGTTATACCAAACCTTTCATTTACAGACTTAACTATCTCACCGGAAAGCCGCCATATTTCATTACCGGCGGCATTGCCGTAATTTACCAGTACCAGTGCCTGCCTGGCGTGCACGCCCATATCCTTGCTCCTGTAGCCTTTCCAGCCACAGTGCTCAATAAGCCATGCGGCAGGTATTTTTACATGGGTATCATTAACTTTGTACGAGGGCAGCTGATCATAGGTGGCATGCAGCTGCTCAAAATATTCATTTGTAACTGTAGGATTCTTAAAAAAGCTGCCTGCATTTCCTATCACCTTTGGGTCGGGGAGCTTGCTGGCGCGAATATTCATTACCGCCCGGGCAATGGCGTTGACCGACAAATCCTGTACCCCCATATTTTGCAACTCAGTTTCTATAGCACCATAAGCAGTGTTGTATACCGGCTTCTTGCTAAGCTTATAGAGAACCGATGTGATAAATGCTTTGTCCCTGAGCCTGTTTTTATAAACACTGTCTCTATAGCCAAAACCACATTCGGCATTGGTATAGGTGACGAAAGTTCGTTCGTGCCAGGCCCAGTGCGTTACCTGCTCAATGGTGTCTTTAACTTCAACGCCATAGGCGCCTATGTTCTGCATAGGAGATGCGCCTACCGTTCCGGGAATAAGCGCGAGATTTTCTATACCGCCCCACCCTTTGCTGATGACATACAACACCAGGTCGTGCCATATTTCGCCTGAAGCTACACGCAACCAAACATGGTCGTCATCTTCCTTTTCAATGGTTATCCCCTTTAGCCGGTTATGAATCACCAATCCACTCACCGGCTGTGTTAAAAGGATATTGCTACCTCCGCCCAGAATATGCTTTTGCTGCGGCTGCGCAGTCAGCTCATCCAGTAAAGCGATGTCGTTGAGTTCCAGAAAATATTCAGCGGATACATCTATACCGAATGTGTTATACGGTTTAAGCGATATGTTCTGCAGCAATTGCATAATGATCCAAAAATACGTTTTTACCTTTTGCCGGTGAACGTTATTCCCAGCCCGTTGCGGCCGCTTAGCTTTATAATCCCGTTGTCATAGGTCAGTCCTTCGGCCGTATCTTCTTTGAGAAGCAGCGGCCCGTCGGCATCTACTTCATCAAGCAGCGGCAACATATTGGCAATGGCGGCAGAACCGATTGTGCTTTCATTCATGGCCCCCATCATTACATTCATTCCCATCGCACGGGCTTCTTTGGCCATGCGCAGCGCCGGTGTGATGCCGCCGCACTTGGTTAGTTTAATATTAATGCCGTGGAAACCGTCTGCACAATTTTTTACATCTTCCTCTGTGCGGCAGCTTTCATCGGCAAATAACGGAATGGGTGAAATTGATCTCAGTTCTTTCATCTCTTCCCTTGCCTCCCTGGGCAATGGCTGCTCGGCCATGGTCACATTCAGTTTTTTCATTTCCGGCAGCAATCTTTTCGCTTCGTCCAACGTCCATCCTTCGTTCACGTCTATTCTGAAGGGGGCATCTGTATGGTTACGCAGTCCCCTTACCAGGTCTATATCATTACCCGATGTTACCTTGATCTTATATACCGGCCATGGGCGTGCTTTGAGCCGCGCCGCCATTTCATCTATAGGGCCTATACCGATAGTATAGTCGGTGACGGGCATATTTTCCCATTTAAGACCCAGCACCTGGTACAAAGGTTTCCGGCTCATCTGCGCGAACAAGTCCCAACCGGCGATATCAAGCGCCGCGGTAAGAAAATGCTCGCCCGGAATAAGATGATGAAGGAAATGCCAGAAGCGCTGCGGCTCTGTAAGCGAGTATCTTTCTATCATAGGCCGCTTTGCCTCCAGCAGGTTAGCCATATGCTCAACAGTCACATTGTAATAAGTAATGGCCGGCGCCTCGCCATAGCCGGTAAGGTTTCCGAGGCCAAGCGAAGTGACCAGCGTAGGCTGATGTGTTTTTCTGCCGTGGTTGGTCACAAACGGATATTCGAAAGCGAGATCGAAAGAATAATGTCTTAATTGCAACATTGCTTAAAATTGCGATTATTTTTGCTGAAAGAAAATTCCCCGCGATGCCAAAGGTACCTTTTTGGATGTTTATCCTGATAGCGGTCATTTATTGCACGGCAATAAAGGTGGATACGATGGATGTGGACGCATCGCAATATGCTGAGATAAGCCGTGAAATGCTGCGATCGGGGGATTACCTGCACACTTACGACAAGGGCCTGGATTATTTAGATAAGCCCCCTTTCCTTTTCTGGGCCAGCGCGACGTCTATGAAAGTCTTCGGTGTAAATAACCTGGGATATAAATTGCCATCAATATTATTCGCGCTGCTGGCACTCTACGCCACGTACAGGCTGGGCAGGCTTTTATATGGCGAGACAACGGGACGTATTGCCGCCATAGTGCTGGCGACCTGCCAGGGCATGTTCCTGATGACCAATGACATAAGATGCGATACCATACTTATGGCATGGGTGGTAACGGCGATATGGCTGATACAGGAATGGTACACCAAATGTAAAATACACTACCTGCTGCTGGGGTTTGCCGCTATTGCTATGGGTATGATGACCAAGGGGCCGATAGCCCTGCTGGTGCCCGGTTTCTCTTTTTCGGCCCACTGGATATTGACGAGGCAGTGGCGCAATTTTGCCAGGCCCGCATATTTGCCGGGGCTTGTGGTAATGGGAATACTATTGCTGCCTATGTGCATTGGCCTTTACCAGCAGTTCGACCTGCATCCTGAGAAAATGGTGAATGGAAAAACGGGGGTTTCGGGGCTGCGCTTTTTCTTCTGGTCGCAAAGTTTTGGCCGGATAACCGGTGAAAGCCCATGGAAAAATGAAGCAGACCTTGGTTTCCTGCTACAGAATATGCTATGGTCATTTCTACCCTGGATATTTGTTTTTCTGCCCGCTTTTGTATTGAACATCATTCAGCTTGTGCGCCAGAAATTCAGACTGCTGCCGGGCCAGGAATGGATAACGACCGGCGGATTTTTACTTTCTTACCTTGCCTTAGGCTCATCGGCATACCAGCTGCCCCATTATATTTTCGTGGTTTTCCCTCTTGCCGCAATTCTCACCGCAAACCTGCTGACTGAAATGGCCATAGGGACAGCCTATAAAAAACTCGCCTCCTTTATGCGACCCTTTCTTATATCCTTAACTATTGTTCTTTTATTGCTGGCATTTGTGCTGGTCGCCTATGTATTCCCGGCGCCACTCTGGATCACAGGGCTATGGATGGTGGGCGTTATCTTATGGGTATATATTGCACTCAATAAAGGACTGAAAGGAAAAGTAGTATGGCTGCCCGCAGCCGGAATGATGATCGTAAATGTTTTTCTGAATAACCACATATACCCATCGCTGCTGGATTACCAGGCCGGGTCGGTAGTGGGTCGTTATATCAGTACCCATTCTATCGATCCGGGAAAGACGTATAGCTATAGAATGGAAGACCCGCTTAACTCAATACACTTCTACGCGGGTGGCATTATCAGGGGCGCGGATAACCTGGGGTGGCTACACCCGGGCGACCATCTGCTGACCATGGAGCAAAACCTACCTGAACTGAAAGATAAAGGGCTGAGGTATGATATAGTAAAACAAGGCGCCCTTTTCAAGGTAAGCGAATTAACCCCGGAATTCCTTAACCCCGGCACCCGGCATACCGCTACAAAAAATTACTGCTTTATCGAAATCAAATAAATATTTGACCAGCCCGGCGCCGCAAGGCTATTTGAATTGCTTAAAGAAATACTGTGTGCCTTCCTCCTCCAGTATCATCTCACCATCCTGGCATTTCACCACCTTGAGTATCCGATGTGTCTTACCATCGCAGTCCAGCACCTGGTCTACACCCAGGGACTTGATGTACCAAGACGGAGCGCTTGAGGGGTCGCTGCCGCTGAACACATAGCCCTGCTTGCCATCGGTAGACGGGCCGGTGATATATACAGACCTTATGGCCACCGCATTGTCTATGGTACCGGATGACGGATCTTTGGCAGTGCGTTTGTAAACTGTCCAGTGACCTATCATGAGATCAATATTAGTGACCGGGACAATCTTCTCGTCTTTTTTTAATACGATCACTTTCGCCGTATCTGATGAATCTCTTTCAAACCGGTATATACCCTTGTCGTCTACAAGCACCAGCCTGGCGGGTTTCCTTTCCTTTACCTTATAACGGGCGGTACCAAAATCGAGTAGGCTATCCTCATTTATGGTATATGTACCGTTATATATAAAGCCATTCTTATTGTGATAGGAAAACGAATCTTTTACCCTAAACGAAATGAACATTGTATCAGCAAATGACACCACAGTAGAGTCAGTTTTCATTCTTTCCACTTCCCTCCAGCGACTTACGGGCATTTGCTTAGGTTTTCGTCTGTCTGTGCAAAAGGCGATAACCGGGGTGAGTAGTGTAAATAAAAACAATATTTTCTTCATGTTTAGCGGTGTATGTATCCAAAGATCACAACTAAAAATATAAAAGCGTCTTAAACTTTTGGGAAGATATAAAAAACAGTCTTCCGCGCAGCAATTTCATACAAATTTAAATTAATCGTAGCTTCATGAAATCTTATGGCGGGAGAACAATTACATTTTACGCTTATACAACCTGATATAGCCTGGGAGGATAAGCAAGCTAATATGAAACAATATGAAGACATTATAGCCGGTATAACCGGTAGTAAGCATATTGTCGTATTGCCGGAGATGTTCAGCACGGGGTTTAGTATGGCGCCTGAGCGACTGGCTGAGCCAATGGACGGAACGTCGGTAAAGTGGATGACGGCAACCGCTGCCCGCTACCGGTGTATTATTGCCGGCAGCCTGATAATAGAAGAAGACGGCAAATATTATAACCGGATGCTGTGGGTACAACCCGACGGACGGATAAGCAGTTATGACAAGAGGCATTTGTTTGCCTATGCGGATGAGGATAAACATTATTCGCCGGGGGATAAAAGGGTAATAGTAAGCGTAAACGGATGGCGGATAAACCTGATGGTATGCTACGACCTGCGATTCCCGGTGTGGGCACGCAACCAGGGCGATGAATATGATGTACTACTCTATGTGGCTAACTGGCCTGAGGCGCGCAGCCTGGCATGGCGAACACTTTTACAGGCCAGGGCCATTGAAAACCAGTGTTATGTGGTGGGCGTGAACAGAGTTGGTAAGGATGGCAAAGGATATAATCACACCGGCGAGAGCAGTGTGTTCGGGCCACTGGGTGAGCAGCTCTGCGAACTGCCACCGGTACCGACCACCCATACCATAACGCTTGATAAAGAGGAGTTGAAAAAAATACGGACAAAGCTGCCTTTCCTGGATGACGCAGATAAGTTCATCTTACTGTAACCATTGATACTCTTGCAATAAATACGGAACAGATCCGCATGATAGGGACTTAATATTCCGTTATTAAAAATTTTACGTAGCTTGAGGTGTAAACAATACAGCGTTGATGAAACGGTTGCTGAATGGTATATACTACTTTTTACCCGTACAGCTTTTGCTGCTTCATTTTCGTAAATACCAGCTGCTGCTTTTTTTCTGGCTGCTGTTGTTCCTTATCATCACCGGCCGCTTCGCATCTCATTTCGGCGCGTCATCTCTTTTCCTGGCACCCGAATATTTAGGTAACATCAATTTCATCAGTATGTTCCTGATGGGATGCGCTATGTGCGTATTTGTTATGGCGTGGCATATCACCACATTCATTATCCATAGCAAACGTATCCCTTATATGGGCGCTACACGCCTGGCCTTTGTGGTGTATACGTTTAATAATTCTATCATTCCCATTGCATTCATCACGTTCTATACCATATTGTCAATCCGGTTCCAGTGGTATGATGAGCACTCTGCAGTAAAGGAGATCATTTTCATGCAACTTGGATTCTTCCTAGGCATGCTTGTTGTGCTGCTTATATCGTTTATCTACTTTTTTCGTGTAAGCCGGGACTATTTTAAAACGGTGCTTACACATATCACCAACCCCTCCCGTATACGAGGACTGATACCGTACGATTCGCTGGACTATGAAGTAGACATTATACCTGCCAAGTCTTTCATATCCGGTAGTCTCGCCATAGAAAAAATATCAGACAAAGAGCCCTACCATCCACGTGTGATGAATACAGTTCTGCGACGCCATCACCGCAATGTTATATTCGCCACATTGGTGGCCTATCTGCTGCTGCTGGTCATGGGCCTTTTCATAGAGCGTCCACTGCTAAGGGTACCGGCGGGTGCAGGTTTTCTTCTGCTATTTTCAATAATAATGGGTGTTGTTGGCGCATTCAAATATTTTATGAAAAGCTGGGAGGCCATAGGCTGGGTACTCTTCTTTCTATTGCTTTCGATGATGGTGCGCTATAAGTTATTCGACCTGCGCAGCGTAGGTTACGGACTCAATTACCACCAACCCGCCAATGAGCAACCCATATATGACTACCAGCACCTGCGCAGGATATTTACACCACAACGGTTCAATAATGACAAAAAACTGGAAGAAGCACGGCTACAGTTGTGGAAAAACAAGAATACCAAAGACACCACAGAACCACCGCTTGTTGTTGTTTCGGTTAGTGGTGGTGGTTCCCGGTCTGCCTACTGGACCTTTCATGTGTTGCAATATATAGACAGCGTAACGAAGGGGCAGTTGTTTAAAAAAACCGTATTTGTTACCGGGGCCTCGGGTGGCATGATAGGCGCGAGTTACTGGCGCTCCATTCACGATGCTTTCCGCCGCGGCGAGCTGAAAGACCCTTACGATGCCAGGTACCAGGAGAATATAGGCAAAGACCTACTTAACTCCATCATCTTCTCGCTGGCCAGCGTAGACCTGATCTCACCATTCAACCGGATACACTATGCCGGATACACCTATACCCGCGACCGCGGGTATGCCATGGAGCAGGAAATGGCGCGCAATACAGATGGCTTGCTGGACAAAAATATAGGCTACTTCAAAGAACGCGAAGCCACCGGGGATATTCCGCAATATGTGATCAATGGTACTATTGTAAATGACGGCAGGAGGCTGATGATATCTGATCAACCCATAGGTTATCTTACCCAACCCGAGCACTGCCTGAATGACGCATCGCCCCAAATAGACGCGGTAGACTTTGCCACCTACTTCGCCCGGCAAAACCCATACAACCTCCGCCTTACATCGGCACTACGCATGAATGCTACCTTCCCCTTCGTGCTCCCGGTAGTACGTATGCCCGGCGATCCGTCTATGAATATTATGGATGCCGGGCTGAGCGATAATTTCGGTACCGACGTAGCTTTCAGGTATATGTACGTGATGCGTGAGTGGCTGAAGAAAAATACCCGGAATGTGATCTTCCTGCAGATACGTGATACGAGAGAAAATGATATAGGTATCAGCTCTGATCAAACCTCGCTGAGCCAGATGCTGGCTGATCCGGTTTTCATTATACAGAATAAATGGGAGGCGCTCCAGTCTTATTCACGCAGTTATCTGAAGGATTATTCGCCCTGTTATATGGATGGAAAACTACAGTTTGTAACCTTCCAGTATATGCCCAAAGAATCTAAAAAAGTGGCCGCTCTCAATTTTCATCTCACGCAGCAAGAGAAAGAAGACCTGGACTATTCCATATACACAAAAGAAAACCAGGCCGCTGTTGCCACTATGGTACAGTTGCTCCGTTAGTGCTGTATTGCCACAATGGAAAATAATTGACTTGTGTCCACTACAATTGCTTTACCAGTTCATCCCAATCCGGAATAACGGGTTCCCACTTTGTTCCGGCCAATATTCCTTTTATTCCCCTGTTACTCAGAAAGACCACTTTCTCCTGCATCAGGTTGGCCATCTGAATAAGCGCGCTATACCTCACCAGGTCTTGCCAGTTATTGTTTTTGAAGTGGTTGAAAAAGGATGCCAGCACCTGCCCGGCTTCCTTCAGATTCCAGTAGTGAAATATATGGGGCGCAGCCGTTTTTATCTCTTTCCTATCGGCGAAGTATGCCGAGAAAGCAAACTGCTCCACAACATGCTTAGAAAATTTAGGGTACTCTCGGTCTGTGAATGCCAGCACCTCATCAAGCAGCGCAGCATATTCTGTGTTGAAACCGAGTACGCCCGCGTTCCACATAGCCATATCCTGCATGGGCTTTCCATTCAGTTGCGCGCCTTCCGATACCAGATGATCGTTCAGTTTTCTTAAAACAGGGTTAGCCTTGTCTTTCACCCGCCCCTCCATTATATGCATATACAACGAGCCACCGTCTATCCCTGCCAGTATATCATCTACCCTGCGGGTAAACACCACATCGGTATCGGCATATAGTATATTGCCGCTCTTACCACGGGTCAAATCTTTGAGCGTCTCAATTTTTACCCTATGCACAAAATCTATTTTTCCCCTCCATTGCTTTATCGTGTCGCTGTTTACCTCCCGGTAATTAAGCGGCAAGGGACAATCTTTGAACGAACGAAACCAACCGGGGTTATCTGTATATATCCATATCTCAGCCTGCTTCAACCCCCCGGACGCATATAGCCCCGAGAGCGATAACAAGGCATAAGCACACTCATGAAAAACCCTTTCATATCCGTAGCATAGGAAAACAATATAATTCGGCCGGTCCATTGCTTCAAATGTATAAAAAGTTAGGGTATGCGGCGACCCATCGTTTACTTTGTAAGTGAAAAAAAATCTCTAATTTCAGATTTGCCATAAAGATGCCAGACCTGACCGCCCATATTAAAAAGTTGCCGCTTTCCATTAATACCATGCTCATGCTGATCTTAGGCGTGGTGGCATTTTCACTTTATGCCAATACATTGTCTAATGGCTATGTGCTCGATGACCGGTCAGTTATTGCTGAAAACAAGATCGTGACAAAAGGGGTGTCCGCAATACCGGAGATCTTTCATACCCCATATCTGCGCGGATACATCGCTACTCCCAACGATCTTTACCGGCCTATGTCGCTGGCCATGTTTGCCATAGAATACCAGTTGTCAGGCGGATCACCTATAGTGGGGCATACCGTCAATGTGCTCCTTTTTGCCGGCTGTGTCGTTTTACTATTTCTTTTTTTAGACGCTCTTTTCGACAAGAAAAAGACGACTCTTGCTTTTATCACCTCCCTCCTTTTTGCGCTTCATCCCATACATACAGAAGTCGTTGCCAATATCAAGAGCCGGGATGAACTGCTTTGTTTCTTCTTTGCCTTCCTGTCTTTGAATGTTTTTATAAAATATAGCCGGGGAGGTAAAATGTTTCACCTGGCCCTCGGTTCGTTATTTTGTTTCTTGTCCCTGTTATCCCGGGAAACAGGAGTAACCATGCTGCTGCTAGTGCCCCTTTTATTTTTCGGGTATAGCAATGACAACAAAAAAAGATCGGCATCTGTTACCCTGGCTACCATTCTGCCTGTGGCAGTATTTTTATTCATCCGTTTTTCTGTACTGATCGCCTACCATGCAAATCAGACTTTTTTGTTTACCATTGATAATAACGCACTTGCGGCAGCTCCTTCCCTAGCCATCCGTGTTTCCTCTGCTTTTTTTATCCTGGGTAAATATCTCCGCCTGCTAGTTATACCCTATCCGCTCATTTGCGATTATTCTTATAACAGTGTTCCTGTGGTTTCATTGAGCAATCCGGGGGCATTCACATCATTGGTTTTCTATTTATTTCTTGGAGCAGTGGGCATATATCGTCTCATGACTGCCCGAAAGGATATTATCGCATTATCCATCCTGTTCTTCCTGATCACGCTTTCACTGTTCTCTAATCTATTTTTCCTGGTAGGCGCTACTATGGCCGAGCGATTTCTTTTTTTCCCATCGGTTGGTTTTTGTCTGCTACTGGCTTATGGAATACTTAGGGTTGCCGAGACCAATGCACATAGAAAATATTTTACAGCAGGTATGGTAGCGTTAGTATCTCTTTTTTATATCCCCACTACGCTGGCGCGCAACAAGGACTGGAAAGATGCCCTCACACTTTATAAGAATGATGCCCGGCATCAGCCCGATAGTTATCGTATCTCATACTACCTGGGCACAACACTCATAAACAACGCAAATGAGCTCACCGACACCGCGGAAAAAAACAAGACGATAACGGATGGTATTGGCTACCTGAAAAGGTCACTGGCCATACATCCCGGGTTTAGTGTGCTGTATGCCGAGATCGGTAACTCATACCTGAAAAGAAACGATTATGATTCGGCGGAGCGATACCTGCAGGATGCCATAGCCGTAAACGCGAAAGATACTTTTTCCATGACCGGACTGGCGGCTCTTTATTTTAAAACCGGCAGGTACCGACAGTCGCTTTCGCTATGCAAGTCTATACTTCTGCTGGACTCCGGTTACTCCCGCGGCTACCGCAATATGGGGAGCTGCTATCTCAAACTGGGTATTTATGACTCTGCTGTTGTCGTGCTGAAAAAAGCACTGGTGCTGGAACCAGTGAAAAGCGCATACGGCTACCTGTCACTGGCCTACAAGTTATCGGGCATGCCCGACTCTGCACAGAAATATGAAGTATTGGCTTCGCAATTTCCGCAGTGATCCTAATAGGGATCATTATCCAGCAAACGCTCCGCAGCTATCATCTTATCATGCAGTACTTCGTCTGTCTGCATAAAGTTTGTTTTCTCACGAACCTTGTGCCATATTTTTTCCAATGCAGGCGACGTCTTGTGCGGACGGCGGAGGTCCAGTGCCTGGGCCGCAGTGAGTAATTCTATGGCCAGCACCCTTTGCACATTCTCTACCACACGGCGCAGCTTAGTGGCTGCGTTGGCGCCCATACTCACATGGTCTTCCTGGCCGTTGCTGCTCACTATACTGTCTACAGACGCGGGCGTGCAATACTGCTTGTTCTGACTGACTATAGAGGCGGCGGTATATTGCGCGATCATAAAGCCACTGTTCAACCCGGCATCGGGGGCCAGGAATGGCGGCAGGCCACGCTGGCCACTGACCAGCAGGTATGTTCTGCGTTCGGAAATATTGGCCAGCTCGGCCATGGCTATGGCCAGGAAGTCGGCATGAAGGGCCAGTGTCTGTCCATGAAAATTGCCACCGCTCATTATCGCGTCCTCATCATGAAACACGATGGGGTTGTCTGTCACAGAGTTGATCTCTGTCTCCAGCACATGGGTTACGGTATCTGTCACATCCTTTGTGGCGCCATGTACCTGTGGCATACAGCGGAATGAGTATGGATCCTGCACCTGTGCCTTATGAAGTTTTTGTATCTCGCTACCCTCCAGCAATTTACTGATGCGAGCGGCGGTATCTATCTGCCCCTTATGCGGCCGCACACGATGTATGGGATGCCTGAAAGGCTCATCTTTAGCAAAAAACGCGTCGGCAGACAATGCGCCTATCACATCTGCCCACTCCTGTAATCTTTTTGAAGCAAGCAATGACCATGTGATGTAGGCACTCATGAACTGCGTGCCATTCAGCAACGCAAGTCCTTCTTTTGCGGCCAGCGGTATGGGCTGCAAGCCTGCCTGCTCCAGGGCTTCGGCGGCAGGCATCAATATTCCATTTACCCGCACATGCCCTTTACCTATTATAGGCAGGCACATATGCGCCAGCGGCGCCAGATCGCCGGATGCACCAAGTGAGCCCTGCTCGTATACTACGGGTATGATTCCTTTATTGTAAAAGTCTGCCAACCGTTGCACTATCGCTGTCCTCACACCGCTATACCCCTGGCTGAGCCCATGCACTTTCAGCAGCAGCATAAGCCGCACAATTTCTTCCGGCACTTCATTGCCCATTCCGCAAGCGTGCGAGCATACCAGGTTTTCCTGCAGCTGTGCCAGCTCTGTGTCTTTTACCTGCACATGACATAGCGACCCAAAACCGGTGTTGATGCCATAAAAGGTTTTGCCTTCTTTCAGAATATTATCGAGGTATTGCCGGTTGTGGGCTATGCGTGCTACGGCGGCATCGCTTATGTTTATTACTGTGTGCTTATTTTTTAAAAGATCTATGGATATGTGCTCGGGTAATTCCATTCTTATGTTTAGTTATTATTGTTATCATTGTCGATTTACCTGCTCTCCGGGCTTTATTTAGCGTTCCGGATGATAGCAGCAAGGTCTGCCTCCACGCTATTTTGTACGGTTTCTGTTATCCGCCCGGCCTCCTTACCATCCTTCATCAATATTACCGTGGGTACAAGCGTTATGTTGAATTGTGTGTGCTCCCCACCTTTGGTAGTCTTTGCCCTGTCTGTCCCGTACATCAATGGCGGGGGCATATGCTTACCGGCCATTTCCAGAATTTTTTCCAGCCGGGGAAGCAGATAATGCGAATCATCGCACCATGTACCCATAAAAATGACCATTTTAAAATCCTCCAGGTGACCGGCCAGGTAGGTTATACTAGCGGCATCGGGTTTATACGTTTCGCCGTCAGACCTAAACCAGGTAAATGTCGGCTCATTGTACAGGTCATCAAACGTAACTATGCCGTTAAAAACAAGCTCCCCGTTCTTTTCGTCTTTCGATATGTCGTACGACTTTGTCTGAGCCATAACTCCCAAGCAGCTTATCAGTAATAGGGCGATCGCTGTTATTTTCATTTTCATGGGGTCACTCCCCTTTTGCAGCCGGTGGTACCAGCTTGTTCCTTATGATCTGTAATTTATTTCTCAGTTGCAGCAGAGACTGTTTGAGGTCTATCGTCTCTACATCCATTTTGTTTTGCGACTTTAGTTTTGCTTTAGCGCCGGTGAGCGTAAAACCTCTTTCTTTCACAAGATGATGTATGGCCCGCAACTCACGCACCTGCGCAGGGGTATACATCCGGTCGCCTTTGCGGGTGGTGCGCACTTTCAGCTTGAACTCATTTGTCCAGAACCTTATGTGCGACGTCTTTACTTTAAAAAGCGCAGCTACCTCTCCTATAGAATAATATTGTTTGTCGCCCTTCCAGTCGTCAGGGATAACAAATTCTTTTTCCTTGCTTTCTTCGGGTAATACTACTACAGCCTCAGGTACGACCTCCTGCTCTGCCGGTTTTTTTTCTTCCGGTTTCTTCTTCGCACGGCTCTTTCCTACAGCTTTCACCTGTTCAGGTACCACTTCTTCACCAAATAGCGTCAGGATACGTTCGCTCATAACAACAAGTTACAAAATAGTTCTTTAACCATAACAAAATTGCGCATTTTTAATGACTTTAGGAAAACTAAAAGGGCCGCTTCTTCAGAAGCAGCCCTTTCATTGTATTTAACACGTTCATTTAGAAGTTATCGGGGTTGTAGGTCACATCCGCCTTCCTGACGATGTCCTGCTGTAACTGCTGGGAAATTGTATTCCTCAACTGGCCTTCCTGCTGGTTGCGCTGCTGTGCAGCAAGCATCTGCAGTACATTAGCGTCAACCTGGGGAGTGTTGCGGTTCAGCACAGTAATAAAGTATACGCCGCCCTGGCCTTTGATACCCGGTGACAATGTATTTGGCTGGAAGCTCTGGCAAAACGCATAGCCTACAACCTTAGGCTCATAACCGAGGCCAGGTACGTACGAACCTCCAAGAACAACAGAATCTGACTGCTGTACCTGCTGGCCAGAACCTGAAGCTATCGCGTCCAGCGAACCTGAAGAACCATATTTCTTCTGGATCATCTCTGCCTTCTTTTCGTCCCTTACTTTTTGCTCCAGCATTGGGCGTTTTGCCGCTGATATCGTTGGCATTCCTTTGTCATCTATTCCGGTAAGTTTTGCCACTACGTAGCGCTGGTCACCAAGCTGGAATACACCTGATATATCGCCTACCTTGTGTCCATATGCCCATCTTACAATTTCCCTTGAAGCACCAAGGCCGGTAATACTGAAGTTGTTCACTTTGATATTATCTCCCACCCTTTTGTCGTAATTCATTTTCTTAGCAGCAGCGTCAAATTCTGCGGCTGTAGGGTTTTTTCCCGCAAATTCATTTGCTTTTCCATAAATAGCATTTACTGTGCTATCGCTAGGCGCCAGGTTTTTAGAGATAGTGGCCAGCTGTACCGCCGGAGCTATGCCCTTCTGATCTAATATTACTATGTAATGGTATCCGGCATAATTGTCGTTAGATACTTTTACGGTTTTCTTATCACCCTTGGCGCCTTCAAAAATAAAATCACCAAATTCTTTAGATATTGTCGGGCGCTGCTGAAGGGTGAACCAGTATTCACCACCTTTGCTTTTGCTGCCTTCGTCTTCTGAGTATTTAGCTACAACAGAATCAAAATTTACGCCCGAGTTGATCAGCGCTATGGCGCTGTCTATTCTCATTTTTGCCGCACTGTCAGAAAGAACGTCCTGTCCTTTTTCTTTGGTCCTTACCAATATGTGTTTACACTGTACTGAGTCGGGCAATGTTTTCCTGTCTGTGATCTTTGTCAGCTTATAAGATCCGTTCTCGTAGTACGGGCCAAAGACCTCACCTACCGGCATACCGGATATAGTGTCGGCGTAGCGCGACATGAACGTTCTTTTATTAAGGTATGCTTCCGAATAAGAGTTGAGCTCATCAGATTTACTGTTCACAAAAGTCTTATTATCTTTTGTTCCGGCAAATTCGGCTTTAAGGTCATTAAGCGCATTTACCTGGCGTGCCGTATCAGCAGAAGATGGTATTATGTCAAATGATACATATTCTATGCTGCGTGTTTCCTGGTCGGTCTTGTACATGGCCGCGTGATCTTTCATGTACGCTTTTATATCTTCATCGGTAATTTTTACATCAGCATCGGGGATAGCGGTGTATGGCACCTTTACATATTTTATTGCAGCCATGCTGTTCTGATCGGTAACGCTGCGCTTAGCTACATAAGTAGGTATGTATGCCGCGCCGCCGAAAAGTGAATTGTATTTATTGATGCGGGCCATACGTTTTGTGTAGGCTTTCACGATTTCCCACTGTTCCCTCACCTTACCGGTAGGATCATACTTCTGCGGGTCATCGGTCATCGCTTTTTCAAATTGCTTTATTATAGACGGGTCGAACTGGTTTGTTTGCGGGTTTACAAAAACCTGCTGTCCTTCTATAGAAAATTGCCTTACAAGGGGGTCTGCGTTTTCGCCATGTATCAGTTCGTCTTCTTCAGCTTTAGATGTTTGTATACCCAGCTTGTCGCACTGCTCACCTACCACAGATTCGTATACCATCATTTGAATTACCTGCTCGCTGATCTGCGCACGGGTGGCATCATCTATCTGGCGTGTTTTGTTAAACATTGAATAGAGTGTTTCGTACTCTTTCAGGTGCAGTTGATATTCCTTCGGGTCTATCTTTATGCCGTCAACTTTTAATACTGTATTATCATTACTTCTGAAGAAACTTCCGAATGAGCCATTACGGGCATCCGATATGATAAAACCTATGAGCGCCAGTGCGATAAGGAAGCCGGCTATCTTTCCGTACTTATTTCTAATGGTTTGTATTACAGACATTGCAGGTTTGTATTATGTTTAAATATTAAGGACGGCAAATTTATGGGAAATATTGAGATTTTGTAGCGTTATGTGCGGTTTCGGCGGTTTATTTTTAAATATAAAACTTCATATTATTTAAGTTGCTTTTTTAGGTGTAGCTTTTGTATAGGCTCAGTTTTTCTTTATTTATCTATGTTTGTTGCATTTTATTTCACACGCGTTTGTGGATATTCTGTGTTTTGTTGTTTATTAATGGTGAATAGTATGAAAAAATCGCATTATTTGTTATTAAGCAATGCAATCTGTCTTAATCGTTGTTAATAACCAACGGACCCGTTGTTAATATTTATTTATATCAACGGATAAAATACATTGATCAATTCAATAGTTTCTCACTATCGCTGGTTTTTCTTACTATTTGATGGTATATATGTTGCTTTATTTGTTTTTATTTCCTCTTTGAGTTTAGTAATGCTTGTGAATAACAACAGGCAAAAGCTGTAAATCTTTAATCCAACAGCATATAACTATATTATTTTGTTGTGTATAACCTTCTTATCCCGTGTTTTTTTTTTTTCTCCACATACTTCCACGATATTAAGGTGTTTATATTTTCTAACAGACCTGCTTATCCACAATCCACACATTTACTGTTAGATGCGCAAAAACAGGCGTTTTTTTTGTGGGTAATACAGACAGGTTTTGTTGAAAAGCTCAATTCGTTTAAAAAGCAATAGGAATAACTTTTTTTAATCCCCTATTCCACACTCCTAATAGTAATAGGTTAGTTTTTAAAAAATTTTAAAAAGAATTATTAGGTATGTGGGTATCTGGATAAAACGGTTGGAAAAACAGAAATTTAAGGTTTTTGTTGCCCTGATGTGTTTTGCTATTTGTGTAATTTTGCGTGATATTAAATAATATGGAAAGTACATACAGTATAGAGAAAGGTTTTGTGGATATGGATATAGATCCTTCGCTAGACCTGTTTGAAGAGATCAAGAGGTTAAAGAAAGAGAAGAATGCTGTGGTACTCGCTCATTATTACCAGGAGCCTGATATACAGGATGTGGCAGATTTTATAGGTGATAGCCTGGGACTAGCCCAGCAGGCAGAAAAGACAGATGCCGATATTATAGTGTTTGCCGGGGTTCATTTTATGGCTGAGACAGCCAAGATCGTAAATCCGTCTAAAAAGGTGCTGCTGCCTGATGTTAAGGCCGGCTGCTCACTGAGTGATAGTTGTCCGCCAGCATTGTTTAAGGCTTTTAAAGAAAAACATCCGGACCATCTTGTTATTTCATATATTAATTGTTCTGCGGCTATTAAGGCTTTGAGCGATATTATATGTACATCGTCTAATGCGCAAATGATCGTGGAGAGTTTACCCGCTGATCAGAAGATAATTTTTGCACCGGATAAAAATCTTGGCGGATATATAAATAAGAAGACGGGTAGAAATATGTTGTTGTGGAACGGCGCTTGTATGGTACATGAAATATTTTCGCTGGAAAAGATAACCAAGCTGAAAAACAGGCACCCGGAAGCAAAACTAATAGCACATCCGGAATGTGAAGATGCTGTACTGGGAATTGCCGATTTTATAGGGTCTACCACACAGTTGCTTGCGTATACTGAGAAAAAAGGTATTAATACGTTTATTGTGGCCACGGAGTCGGGTATCCTTCATAAAATGCAGCAAAACGCGCCGACCAAGACTTTTCTTGCCGCACCACCTAATAATAATTGTGCATGTAATGATTGTCCGCATATGAAATTAAATACGCTGGAGAAATTATATTTATGTATGAAATATGAGCTTCCTGAGATCGTAATGGAAGAGGAATTAAGAATAGCCGCAAAAAAACCAATAGACCGTATGCTGGAGCTCAGTAAAAGTTTTGGTCTTTAATAACATAACAATTTATTAATATTAACACATAAAATATATTCACCTCTGTAGGGGTATTTTTTTGTTTATATACAAGAATAGTGATAACTTTCACCCAAAATTCAAATTAATATTTTTATGAAGCAGATTAACTTTTTTAAATTATTGGCCTTAGTGTCTTTCCTGGGCACGTTCAATGTGGCTGAGGCTCAGGTACATCCATTGTCATTTGGTATTCACACCTTAGCCGGTGGTACAAGTACCTCAAGCACCAACTATTATAAGGATTATGTAGGGTCCCGTCTTGTGGTAACCAACCCATCGTCGATAGCTACTGAATATGTTAATAAACAGGCAACAGTGGGTACAGGTACCAGCCAGTGGCCCGATATCATTTATACCCCTATTTACAATACTCCTATTGTAATGGACACTACTGCGGATTCTTTTGGCGCTACAGCATTTCCAGCAGGTTATTTTGCCGGTAAGATAGCTGTTATCTGGAGGGGCCCGTTAACAGGTTCCGGTCCGGTATCATTTTCGTTGAAGGCTAAGAATGCCCAGGACGCAGGCGCTATTGCCATTGTTATCATTAACGAATATCCCGGCGATGGCCCGTTCACTCCGGGTTATACAACTGGTGTTGGTACTATCACCATACCGGTTATCATGATAGGTAATGTTGACGGTATCACCATTTCCGGTGTATATCATACCAGCCCTCCCGGTACTGTAAGGATGTCAATAACCCCATGGGGCCAGGGTAACCAGCATGACCTTGGTTTCGTGCCTTACGGCCAGGCTATGTGGCACAGCTACGCATTACCATACAACCAGTTTGCGGCAGGTAATACCCACCACGCGTACAAAGGCCTGAATGGTGCTTTTATAGCTAACTACGGTAGCAGCCCGGCTACAAACGTTAAGGTTTCCGGAACACTGTCTTTTACTCCGACAGGTGGTTCGCCAACCGTTCAGCATTCTGACACTGTTACCTATGCAGGTCCTTTCACAGGTGTTGTAGCTTCTCCGGCAGACACACTTACAGACTCTATTTTTGCGATGTTCTCTCCTAACGATTATACAATGACCGCTTCAGGTCCTGGTCGTTTTGATCTTACTTACAACATCTCTTCTGATTCTGTAGAGCAGTATGCAGGTGATAACACATCAAAAGTGTCTTTTTATCTTACCGATAGCCTTTATTCAAAGGGCAGGTACGATTTTGTAAAAAATGCGCCAATACGTAACATTTATGAAGGTTTCTCAGGCGGTGCTGAAATTACCTGGGGCCCACTGTACTACATAGCAAAAGGTGGTACCAGTGTTTCAAGGATACAGTACTCTATAGCTAATAACAGCACAGCTGAGCCTAACTTCCTTTCAGGTTCTAACGACGTGTTGATATTTAAATGGGTAGACGGCAGCAATGACTCTATTTTGCAGAATGGTGAATTGCAGTTGGTGTCTATGACCACTAAGGTTTTTGACAATGTGCTTGATACATCAGAGGCGCTGCTTACTATCAGCCAATTCCACGATTCATCGAACTTCAACAACATGACCGTAATGCTTGATTCAGGCAGCTGGTACCTTTTTGCAATAGACCTTACCGGTTCTTCTGCATCTTCTCCACTGTTCCTGGGTTGTGATGGTAACATCAGTGCATATCCCCGCGTTTATGGCCGTTGGAACAACAACCCGGCTGACCTCGAGTTTAACAGCATTGTTGAGACCAACAAGGATAATATAGAAGGTAACCCAACAACAAACCATACGCCTATACCTTTTGTACAGACGTCGTTTGTGAATGTTGTTGACTCTTTCCTTTTCTCTAACATGCTCGGTGTAATACCAGCTGTGGCCGTGATTGTGAACAACAACCCTGATACATCTACCAGCCATGTTGGTGTTAACAACACAGTTAAGCCTTTCGGTACATTTAATCTGTTCCCGATACCAGCTTCTGACCACATGACCGTATCTGCTGATCTTGAGAATACAGCTAATTCGGTTACTTACCGTATCATGGACAACCACGCCAGGATCATAGGTAAGGAAGTTCATAACAATGTAAGGAACGAGCAGTTCACAATTAACACATCATTACTGGCTCCGGGTAATTACTACCTGCTTATCAATGCAGATGGTAAAACAACCTCCAAGAAGTTCACAGTAATAAAATAATTAATATAATAAACAGTACGCATGTGGGCTACCGAAAGGTGGCCCACTTTTTTTATGGGCCTATGGTTCGTTTAATGATGTATACGGGATGAGCCTCACACAGATGTATGTGTTATGTGGAACATTTACCAAACGCTATTATTGGTAATGTAGCGCTGCTATCGCCGTGGCGGTATGAATATAGAATTTCGAAGATGCAGTAATTTGCGTCTGTCTTTTTTGGTTGCCTTGCGGAGCGATTTGTAGGCCTTATTAGAATGTTACCGTATCCGGTAGCCAATGCCGATATCTATTCCAATGGTTTTGTCGTTGTCTGGTACAAAATGAATAGATTCTGTGAACTGGATCTTTGTGTTTACTTCGAAGGTGACGCCTTGTGTAAATAGTATGCTGATGTATTTTTTGTCAGTCGCAGTAGCGTCATAGCGGTTGAGCGCATCACCGGTTGAGTTGTTTTGAACACTCACAAACTGATTATTGTATAGTACCCCTGCGCCAACATACGACCTCACCCTTGAGTGCTCAGGGAATAGGGAGTATTGTATTGTGACGGGCATGGATAATTCTGAGGCTACTGTACTTTTTTTATAATGCCCGAATATCTGCTCAATACAGCAGTTGCTGAGATAGGTGCTGTAGCTGACTTTTGCATCGGCAGATAACCGTGGGGTTATGGGTTTATTCACACCAAGACTGTTCTTTATGCCGTACTGTAATGCGCTGCTTTGTTTAGCATTGCCGAGGTTATTATTTAGCGTAGCGGAAGATTCTATGGTGAAGAAGGTTTTACGGAGAGGTTTTCGGCTGGCTTTAGTTTGTGCGCATAACCAAGTAGCAGGGATAACAGCCGCTGTGAGAAGTATTGCGCTTATGGTTTTTTTGTAGTACACCAATATTATATAACGCTGTTTCTGTGATATTATTGTGATACCTATAACATTTGTTGTATGTTCCACGTGGAACAATTGATTTTTTCTTTAGTAGTTTCTGATCAGTATCTTTGCAGCCGATATGTTTCCAGATTATGATGTAATAGTTGTTGGCGCCGGACATGCTGGCTGTGAGGCTGCTGCGGCTGCCGCAAACATGGGTTCCAAAGTGCTGTTGGTAACTATGAATATGCAGACGATAGCGCAGATGAGCTGTAACCCGGCAATGGGAGGTATAGCCAAGGGCCAGATAGTGAGGGAGATTGATGCTATGGGTGGCTATAGCGGTATAGTATCAGATAAGAGTACTATCCAGTTCAGGATGCTGAATAAGTCGAAAGGCCCGGGAATGTGGAGCCCGAGGAGCCAGAATGACCGTATGTTGTTTGCCGCAGAGTGGCGCGATATGCTTGAAAAGACGCCCAATATAGATTTTTGGCAGGATATGGTGAAGGGATTAATTGTTTCACGTGGAACAGTTGAGGGCGTAATTACGGGAATGGGGCAGGAAATAAGGGGAAAATGTGTGGTTTTGACCAATGGAACCTTCCTAAATGGGGTAATTCATATAGGGGAGAAGCAGTTTGGCGGTGGAAGGATAGGTGAAAAAGGCGCTACAGGGATAACAGAGCAGCTTGTGGGCATTGGCTTTGAGAGCGCCAGGCTAAAGACAGGTACCCCGCCCAGAATAGATGGCCGCAGCCTTGACTATACAAAAATGGAGGTACAGAACGGGGACGACGAAGTGGTTGGTTTCTCGTACTTACCGGTAAAAAAGATAAAACCAGAAGAGCAGCGCTGTTGCTGGATAACCTATACCAGCCCAGAAGTGCATGAAATACTGAGAACAGGTTTTGAGCAATCGCCCATGTACCAGGGTAGAATAAAGGGCAGCGGGCCCAGATATTGCCCCAGTATAGAGGATAAAATCAACCGTTTTGCCGAAAGAGACCGTCATCAGCTCTTTGTAGAGCCCGAAGGGTGGAGTACAGTGGAGATCTATGTGAATGGTTTCAGTACATCATTACCCGAAGAAGTACAGTATAAAGCCCTAAAAATGGTGCCCGGATTTGAAAATTGCAAGTTTTTCAGGCCCGGATATGCCATAGAATACGATTATTTCCCTCCGACACAGCTAAAATTCACCTTAGAGACCAAATTAATACGCAATTTATTCTTTGCAGGGCAGATAAACGGCACTACCGGCTATGAAGAAGCGGCCTGCCAGGGATTGATGGCCGGTATAAATGCCGCAAGGAATGCGAAAGAAGAGGAGCCGGTGATACTGGAAAGAAGCGATGCCTATATAGGTGTGCTAATAGATGATCTTATAAATAAAGGAACGGACGAACCGTACAGAATGTTTACCAGCAGGGCAGAATACAGAACACTGCTGCGGCAGGATAATGCCGACATCAGGCTTACAGAACTGGCACACAAGATAGGCTTAGCATCTGACGAAAGATTGCGGCTGGTCAACGAAAAGAAAGAAAAAGTAGCAGAAATAAAGAAAATACTTGCCGAATTCCCTGTAGAAAAGGATATGGCAGGGCAGCTTTTGGCAAATAATAGCTTTGCTCCGCTTGCCGAGCGGATAAAAGCTGCCAAATTGCTGTTAAGGCCCGGCATTGGCATTAAGGACATGATGTGTGAGATACCCGGCCTAAGAGAAGCGGTAGGTGAGGTAAGCGACCTGGTACTGGAACAGGTGGAAATACAAGTGAAGTATGATGTGTACATAGAAAAAGAACAAGACCTGGTTCAGAAAATGTCTGCTCTTGAAGGATTGAACATTCCGGAGAACTTTAATTATGACCAATTGTCTGCCATTTCCACCGAAGCCAGGCAGAAGCTAAGCAAAATAAAGCCACGTACACTGGGCCAGGCAAGCAGAATAAGCGGCGTTAACCCCAGCGATGTGCAGATACTCATGGTTTTTATGGGCAGATAAACCACGATCAGTTATACACCAGCGCCAAAATCCGCACAGGAGTGACAAATATGATTGAGCCAGCAATTCTTCATTATTGTAAATATCAGGAGCGCTGCCATATGGAGGCACGTAATAAGCTATATGAGTTGGGATTTACATCGGGAGAGGTAGAGCGGCAGCTGTCTGAACTAATAGAAAAAGACGTGCTGAACGAAGAACGCTTTGCCAGGGCATATGCCCGGGGTAAATTCAGAATGAAGCAATGGGGCCGGGAAAAGATAAAACAACAGCTGAAACTTAGAAAAATATCGGATTACTGCATAAAAAAGGCATTTTCAGAGATAGACCCAGAGGAATACGATAAAACACTAAATAAATTATCAAATAAAAAATATATTGAATTGCGCGCGGTACGCAGTGTTTCCGCTAAAAAGATGCGGCTGTACCGTTATTTAGTGCAAAAAGGCTATGAACGCGACCTGGTAAATGATGTGATAAATGATCTGTTTAAAAAGGTGTAACGGTAGGAAAATATTATATCTTTGGTTATCAATCTTATAACCATATGGTGCAACAGGTAACAGAAGGGGTAAACATTATGGTGGAAACATTCTACCAGCCGGCACAGTCCAATCCCCTGAACTCAGAATATTTGTTTGCATACCGGATCACAATTGAAAACTTGTCTGCACACCCGGTAAAGCTGTTAAGCCGCCACTGGCACATCATAGACAGCAATGGAACGCACAGGGAAGTAGAAGGTGATGGCGTGGTAGGGCAGCAACCGGTGATATCGCCGGGTGACAGCTACCAATACACCTCAGCGGCTAACCTACATAGCGATATAGGTAAGATGTATGGTTCTTACACTGTTGAAAACCTGTTTCATAAACGCAAGATAAGAGTAGCCATACCCGAGTTTCAACTGATAGCGCCCGCCAAACTGAATTAGGCGTAACACTAACATCAATGCCGCAGTATATAAATAATGAAGCGATAGCTACGCAATGGTTTGACGCATTTAACGCGCATGACCTGGAGGGATTGCTTGCGCTATACCATGATAACGCAGAACACTTTAGTCCGAAACTAAAAGTGCGGCTGCCCGAAACACAAGGACTGGTACGAGGCAAGGCCGCGCTGCGCGCATGGTGGAAAGACGCGCTGGAACGGCTGCCCACACTGCATTACACACCAATAACACTTACGGCCAACGATGAGCGTGTGTGGATGGAATATATACGCCACGTGGAACATGAGCCAGATATGAAGGTGGCGGAAGTGCTGGAAATAAGAGACGGAATGATCGTTGCGTCAAGAGTATATCACAGCTGAATATCCTGAGCCGATATAATTGCTTCTTTTTTGAGTTTCAATTCGTTGTTCATTTCCTTCCATACACGTACTTGTTTTACCACCTTGGTGAGCGTGCCTAATGCCACAATATGCTGATCTATGGAAGCAACAAGCGGATCAAGTACCTGCCCGGTGAAGTAGGTGATGCCGGCACGCCTGCGTGCGGCGAGCAGGCTGTCTTCACCACCGGCAATTAGTGTACGGATCTGCTTGTGAAAACCCTGTGCATGGCCCTGTGCCTTGATCAGTGTTTTAATGATCTCTTCAAGCAGGTGAATATTTTTCTCTTTCGGGCCGGTCTTTCTTTTCATAAGATCGGGCATCATCTGTTCGGCATACGCAATCTGATCGGTAAAGGAAAATATCCTGATCAGTAATGATTCATAGGCCTTACGTCTGCTTTGCAGTAATATTTCTTCCAGCTCATCTTCTTCGTTCTCAGTACGTGCAAAATCCACCACACGGTCGTCAACAATAATGTTGGCCGGTGCCAGTTTGCTACGCAGCACAAGGCCGTCAAGGCTGGTGCAACGGCTGAGCGCCACATATACCTGCCCCGGCGCAAATGACTGGTTAAGATCAACCACGGCTTTCTGTAATGTAAGCCCCTGGCTCTTGTGCACGGTAATGGCCCAGGCCAGGCGTATGGGATACTGTGTGAAGCTGCCGGATTCTTCTTCTTCTATTTCACCTTTTTGTGTATTGAGCGTATAGCGCATGTTTTTCCAGGTTTCTTTTTCCAGCAGCAATGCGGCACTATCAGCATCGCCGGGGAACGAAACCCATATACCTTCATAATCAATTTTAGATATCAATGCTATTTTGCCGTTGAAATACCGCCTGGGTGTTTGCAGGTCATTTTTTACAAACATTACCTGTGCGCCCTCTTTTAGTTGCAGCACTTCTTCGGTAGGCAGATTCTTTGTGGTAAAATCATTTTTTATTTCCCCGGTGAAAGAATGCAATTTTCCAGGAAGATTTTCCAATGACTGCAGATTTATTTCGTCGGCGATCCTGTTGTGTGTGGACAGGATAATATATCCGTCGTTTTTCTGCGGCAACGGATCATACTGTTTGTTCAATATATCTATATCCTGCTGCAGTACCTCGCCCCCACGTATACGATTGAGTATATCAATAAAGACCTGTTCTTTTTGCCGGTATATCTTTTTGAGTTCTATATACAACAGCGGGTTTTCGCGAAGCACTTTGGCATCAAAGAAATACGGGCTCTGATAATAATTGCGCAGTATATCCCAGTCCTGCTCCGGTGCCACCGGCGGAAGCTGGAAGAGGTCGCCGATGAAGAGCATCTGCACGCCGCCAAACGGCTGTGACCAGTTTTTGCGCACATGGCGCAGTACAAGATCCATAGAGTCCAGCAGATCGCAGCGCACCATGCTTACCTCGTCTATTATCAGTAGCTCCAGCTTGCGAAGCAGCTTTAATTTTGTTTCACGTAACCGCAGATTGGCCAGCAGAGAATGTTTGTCTTCGGCGCCCTGGGGCTGGCGCCCAAAGCCTCCTGCGCTGCCCGGCACAAAGGGGCTGAAAGGCAGCTGCAGGAAAGAGTGTATGGTCTCGCCGCCGGCATTGATGGCAGCGACCCCTGTTGGGGCTACTACGGCGCATTGCTTGCGGGTTTGTGTTTTTATATACTTGAGAAAAGTCGTTTTGCCGGTACCCGCCCTGCCGGTAAGAAAAAGATTTTCGTTTGTATCACAAACGAAAGAAACTGCTTTCTGAAAAATGGAATTGGAGGTGTCAACTATTTCTGCGGTTTGCAATTCAGACATTGATTAAAAATACGGAATAATTCATTTTCACAGCTCTATTTCGAAGTATTGCTTAGCAAAGCTCTTGTGTGCATGGGTGAAAAATATTTCATTATAGAAATGCCGAAAAAAGTAACAGAGCTGGCAGAGTACCTGCCGCTGTAAAAATACTGCCCAAAAGAAATATTGAAGTGTATGAGTGGTGTATATGCATATTCAATACCCGAGGTAAGCTCAGTCATTAAATTTTCTTTGGCATTGAAAATGAATCCAATGCCCGGAGTTAAAGTATTGGTGAATTTTCCCTGCTGAAAGACATTGAGGTTGGGGCGAGCCTCGAGATACCATGTTGTATCTGTGCCTACCACAGCGCCAAGGCTGCTTTTACCGAGGTCAACACCAAAGCTGAACACATCCCACTGATGGCCGGCCTCCAGAGAGAGGTTTGTTTTTTCGGCAAAGGTGCCGGGGCTGTTTGTAACGCTTGGCGCAAAGCAAATATAATTTTGAGCTGATGCGGCCCAGACGCAATGTATGAGGATAATACAGAGTAAGGATTTCTTCATAAGAGTAAAGATATTAGAAAGCTTGTTGTAAAAGAGCAAATAGGGGTAACCTTTACGTATAGTTAAATACCGGGCGCTGTATCGTCACGTGAAACCACCTGACCGGAGCGAACGTTTTTCTGTAATTTTGTGGTACAATGACCAAACTCTCGGTAAACATAAACAAGATAGCCACCCTGCGGAATAGCAGGGGAGGTAATAATCCGGATGTAGTGCAGGCGGCGATAGATTGCCAGAAATTTGGTGCAGACGGCATAACCGTTCACCCCCGCCCTGATGAGCGCCACATACGTTACAGTGATGTGCGGGAGATAAGCAAGATAATACAGGTAGCCACCGGAAGCGAGTTCAATATTGAGGGAAACCCCAGGGAGGATAAGTTTGTGCAATTAGTACTGGAGGTAAAACCAGCACAGGTAACGCTGGTACCTGATGACCCGGGCCAATTAACATCAAACCACGGGTGGGATACGGTGAAAGAGCGGGCATATTTAACCGGAATTATTGATGTGTTTAAGCAAGCGGGTATCCGGGTTTCCATATTTACCGATCCTGTGGAAGCGATAGTAGCGGCCGCGGCGGATACCGGAACAGACCGTATAGAGCTATATACTGAGGACTACGCTAAAAACTACCTGCGTAATAAGGAGGAGGCTATTGCTGTATATACCAAAGCAGCCACAGTGGCCGCACAAAAGAACCTGGGCCTAAATGCCGGCCACGACCTGGATAGACACAACCTTAAGTTTTTCAAACAATCCATTCCGGCACTGCTGGAGGTATCCATAGGCCACGCGCTGATAGCAGATGCATTGTATTATGGCCTGGAAAATGTGATACAACTATACAAGCGAGCACTTTATTAAGAAAAAAATTTTTAAACTAAATGACCTGGATCATTCCTAAATTAAGTAGAAGGAACGATTTTTGTATCATTATAATGTGTACTTGCCAGCATGATTATTCATGTTTTTTTAACTGTTGTAAATAACGGCTGTTATGAAGGATAAAAAGCTGATCATTTGTTTTGCGCTGTTGTGCATGACCGGGAGTGTGTATGCCCAAAAGTACCTGGGTGTGGCCACCGGCAATTATAATACAATGGGCAGCCTCTACCTGAACCCGGCAAATATAGGAGCCTGTAACGAAAAGGTGGTTGTCAATATTTTTTCACTGGGCGTAGGGGTAGATAACAGCCTGGGTACATTTACCAATCTCAGCAATATAGGTAACGATAATACGAATGCCTTCAACCTGTCTGGCAAAGAGCCCTTCAGCATGCTGATACCCGTACTGGAAATGAGGCTGCCCGGAGTGATGATAAGCCTTAATGACAAGCACCGGCAGGCATTTGCGCTTACCACAAGGGTGCGGGCGATGAACCAATTCAACCATTTTGACCCATCGCTGTACAATACGATCACCTCCGCAGACCATACATCTAATGAGAACTATACACTGCAATCAACAAATTTTAACTGGACGGCACATGTATGGAGCGAAATAGGGCTTACGTACGGGCTACAGGTATTTCAGGAAGGGCCGCACCAGGTGAAGGCAGGTGTGACACTGCGTTACCTGGGTGGTATAGATTATCTAAGTTTTAAAGGCAAAAACCTGAATGCGACTTTTACAGCAGGGAGCGACACACTATTTGCCGATCATTCGGACCTGGAATTTGCAAGTAATGCTATAGGGTCGAATGATGTGAAATCAAACGGAGTTAATTCATCTGACGTACTGGGCTCGCTGTTTGGGTCAAGGTCAGGTAGTGGATTTGGAATGGATATAGGGGTGACCTATACATATAATGTAAACGCAAAAGGCCCCTTAAGTGGCGATGACGACAAAAAAGAGAGCCATGCGATAAAAGTATCGGCTGCGGTAACTGATATAGGCTCAATAAAATACAAAGAGGGGAATAACTTTTTTGTGGATGTAACGGGGGACGGCTACTTAACCGGCAAGGAGTTGAGCGACCACCTGGGCAATTACTCGGAGTTCAGGAATTATATGGTGAACCAGGGTTTTACGGCAGATACCGGATCGAAAGCTACTACGCTACATATGCCTACAGCTCTTGTAGCCGGAGCAGACTACCAGATATACCGAAGAGTATACATAAACGCAACCTACATTGCCAACCTGGCGAACCGGAATAATTACGGAAATTCGTACTATAATCAACTTACCATAACGCCGCGCTATGATTATAAACTGCTTACAGCCGCGCTGCCCATAACATTCAGCGGGCTGGCGCATGACGTAAAAGTAGGTTTCGGATTCAGAATAGGCGGTTTCTTTTTTGGCAGCGACGATATGCTGGCAATGTTCAGTAATTCCCAGCATGGATTTGGGGTGTACCTGGGCGGGTTTGTACCTATTTACCGGAAGAAGGAGAAGGAATCTGTTAGATAGCACAAATGAGCATATATTGAATTCTCAAAATATCTTATTACTTTAGCGATTGTATTATCCGGCCTCAAGGCCCGGGAACGCCCATGAAGAAAATTTATTACTTAGCTATTATTGTTTTTTTCTTTTCTGCCACCGCAAGCGCGCAGTATAACCTGGGCATAGCCACGGGTAACTGGAGCGGTCTCAATTCGTTGTACATGAACCCGGCAAACATAGCCGATTGTCATGAACGATTTGTGATAGACTTATTTTCCGTGAATGCGGGATTGGATAACAGTCTCGGAACGATCAACTCGTCGGGTGGCGTATTTGGTATAATAAATGACGGCAATACCAATAATATTTTCAACTATTCCAACAGCAATAAGTTCAGTATGCTGGCACCCTACGCGCAGGTGCGGCTGCCCGGTATAATGGTGAGTATCAATCATAAGCACAGCCTGGCGCTTACCACCAACATCAGGGGATTTAACCAGTTCAACAATTTTGACCGATCACTTTATCGCACTCTTACAGATACCGCCTATCTGCCGGATGGTAACCTTGACCTGACATCAAACCGGTTTAACTACACCGCGCATGTGTGGAGCGAGATAAGCCTGTCTTACGGCGGAGTGGTGGTGGAACAGCCGGAGCATGAGCTAAAGGTAGGCGTAACGCTGCGCTACCTGGGTGGCATAGGCTATGTAGGGCTGAAAGGATTTAACCTGGACGCGCATTATAAAACCGGTAACGACTCATTGTTTGTCACAAAGTCGGACCTTGAATTCGCGAGTAATATCATCAGTACAAAGAGCGCGATACTGAACGGTATCTCTAACCACAATATACTTGATGAGTTTTTTGGCGCAAAGGATGGCAGCGGTATAGGTGCTGATGTGGGAGTAGTATATGAGTACATGCCCAACCAACCCGGAACGAAAAGCAAATACGATAAAAACGGAAAGGCATACCACACCAAGAATGAATATAAGCTGCGCTTATCGGCATCTGTGATAGACATAGGTGCGATAAACTATAAAAGCAGCAGCAATTCGAACGCAAACGTTACCGGTAACGGTGTGATATCCGGCAAAGACTTCAGCAATAATGTTTCCAATTACGATGAATTCAGGAATTACGCAGTATCACATGGTTTCACGGCAGATACCGGACATAAAGACACAAAGGTGTATATGCCTACTACATTGCGGGTAGGGGCAGATTATAAAATATACCGGTCGTTTTATGTGAACGCGACATTTATAGCTAATCTTGCTAACAGGCAGAATTTTGGTAATTCTTATTATAACCAATTTACAGTTACTCCACGGTTTGATACCCGTATGATCAGTGTAGGATTGCCGATCACTTATAGCGCGCTGGCCAGCAATATGAAGGTGGGCATAGGTTTCAGGTTTACGGGGATAGTTGTGGGAAGCGATGATGCTTTGGGATTATTTTCCAGCGGCCATTCAGGGTTTAACCTGTATGTAGGTGGTTTTGTTCCTATCGGTAAACATTCGGCTAAGTCGAAGCGTATTTATGACGAAGACTCTACCGATACGGAGCCAGAGCCGGATATGGAGCATGGCGGCAGTGCCGATACCACCACCGGTAGCCCTGATATGTCTGCGGTATATGACAAAAATGTTAATCGCAAGACTCCAGCAGCAACCACTGCGTTATACACTTCTACTAATGCTGCCCTATACTACCGCGAACGTAGTATGGAAGTGATGTATAAAAAGAAAATTAAAAATCAGCTATAAAGACTGTAAGAAAGAAATGAGATCGTCGCGATCTGTTTTGGCATGTTTACAAACTGATCTTTTATATTTTATGCTTCACCCCAAGCCATAAAATGGCTTCTGTAATAGTACGTGCCCGGCCATCATGCAAATAATAGTACGTGCCGTTAGTTCTCTCAAACAAGACAATGCCCCATAATGGTGCTGTGTGCCGCCAAAAGGAACATGCCCAAAAAAAGTTTCATGTACGTCAGCTTAATTGGATCGTTAAATAGTCTTTATCGGTAATGTTGTGCAACTTCTTCAGATCATGCTCAGCGGGGCCTTTTGTTACATGCCCTTCGTGATCGAACTGGCTGCCATGTAGGGTGCAGTAATAGTTATTGCCGGTTTTAGTAAGTGGCTGGCCGGCATGGGTACATTCGAGCACAAGTACGGTGTATGTGCCATCAGGTTTTTTCTGAATGGCGAGATCGTAATTATTGTTGCTGACCCGCACCAGCTTGAAATCACCTTTCTCAAACTCGCTGAGGGCGATAGTTATTTTATTATCCTTTGACGATGTTTTTATAACACCGAGAGGGGTTTTACAGGAGGAAAGGATGGAACTCATCACCAGGCCCGAGCCCAGGGCTATACATACACCACATGATCCTTTAATAAAATCTTTCCTGTTCATATCTAAAAAGAATAGCCGATACCAATGTTAATGAAAGTATTATTCTGTTTGTAAGGCAAGGCATTGGGATCTGCAAGCAGAATATTTTGTTTGCCTGTAGACATCAGGCGCACATCAGCTTTGATAACTACGTGTGGGATAGGGAAGTAGCCTATACCCGCAATAAGGTGGGTCTGATCAAGTGTGCCGTCGGTAAGTCCGTTGTCGGGTATTTTGGCATTGAGATCAAGCATCTCATAGCGTGCGAAAACAGTAAGCTGTTTTTTCTTCCATTTTTCCGTCCGGGCTTTTTCCAGCAGGTTGTACCCCAGCTCGGCATATCCTCCAAACATCTGTTCGGGTGTATTATTGTCATATGCGGTGTTGATGCTTTTCGCCCCTGGGATAGATACATTACAACCAAGTGCTTTAAAAGAAAAACCTTTGTTGGCATACTGTATGTCGGCTTCGGTAAGGATAAGTGGTGTACCGAACGCGCCCGATTCCAGTTGCAGTGTATCGGCGGCCTTTGGCGCGAGCGGTGTGGTGCCACCCATATAACCGGATACCTGGAATTTCCAGTTGCCTGCGAAGTATTGTATGGCCCCTGTAATGGCAAGGCTGTTGGCTTTAGCATTCTGCCCTTCCGCACGGCCTCCTTCAAAGCCCGAGCCATGCTCAAACGAGGCATTGTCCAGGCCGGTCATGAGGGCAACACTGTAGGTGAGCGGTAATGCGGTTGTCTGTCCGTAAAACCCGACACCTATTTCGCGCCAGGTAGATGGAATAATGAGTTGCTCTACCTGTGGCCGTTCAACACCATTGAAATTTACCGGCAGGTGGTTTTCGTTAATGAGCCCGATACGCGGCAGGAAAAGCCCTGCTACTATATATTGCCTTGGGTTTAAAGCGAATTTAAGGTACACCTGTTCCATAGCTACCTCACCCGAAAGACCGCCACCTTCTACTTTGGCGTCTTCTACTTCAAGTTCTGAAAGCAGGGCGATATGGCCATTGAACTGGTGGCCTACGAAAAGTACCGCCCTTTTAAGATCGGCAACAGACTGGCTTGCGTTTATATCGCGCTGGTAGTGTACCTCACCATAGCCGGATATCACGGTTTTGGAATGGGCGTCGTATGAGTTAAGGGAGTCTTCCCCGGTATTAACGATCAACTGCTCGGCGGGTGTGTGGGCAGTGTGCTTTTGCTGTGCAGTAGTATATTGCCAGGAAAGGATACAGCACGAAACGGTAAGTATATGTCTGAACATTTAATTTTGGTTTGGGCTGCAAAGAAAAATCATTGCTTTCCCAAATCGTTTTTCAAACGGGAATAGTGTTTTTACAAACGGGAAAAAGAAGAGGACTTATATAAAAATGATCTTGAGGCTACCAAGAATAATTATAAGAAATATAACCGTCAGTAATACATAAGTAGTGGTGTCAGAATCAAGTATTGATCTGTAAGAATGGCGGACTTTCATATCACAAACTTAAGGAGAGTATAGCAATAAACCAAGAAATTAATTGATAATTAATAAGTTATACGAATGGTTAAAATGATATTCGGCGGCAGAGGCCACAATGACAGGGATCAGGAACAAATAAGGCGGCATGTTGTAATTTGCGATGTATGGGGAAAACCATATTTGCAGATAAGCAGCTGCTGGAAGAAATGAACCGGTACACCAGGGTGAAAGCGATAGAGCGGGATACCGTGCTTATATACCCTGGCGAGGAGGTAATATTTGTACCTATAGTACAAACGGGTGTACTGCGCATAGTAAGGGAAGACAGCGAGGGCAAGGAAATATTTTTGTACCATTTATACCCCGGGCAGACCTGTGCTATGGCTATCAACTGTTGCCAGTCGCACAAAAAAAGTATGGTAAAGGCAATAGCTGAAGACGATACGGAAGTGATACAAGTGCCGGTGAAGATGGTGGAGGAATGGTATAAATACCCGGAGTGGAAAACATTTATCAACAGCACATATGGCGCACGTTTTGCTGAGCTGATGGAAGTCATAGACCTCATAGCATTCAGCCATATGGACAGGCAGGTGCTTCACTATCTGCAGGAGCGGGCAAAAGCAATGAATACCAGGAAACTCAGTATCACCCACCAGCAGGTGGCTGATGAACTGCACACGCACCGGGAGGCCATAAGCAGGCTGTTGCGTACAATGGAACAAAAAAACATTGTGCGGCTGGGAAGGAATACAATAGAACTTTTAACAAACTAAGGGAACAAATGTACCCAACCAATTTTTTCACGAAGTGTAGTTTTGCATTATAAACACAAAAGACAACTGTTATGAAAAAGAACATTGGATCAGCAGATCGCGCGATACGGGTTATTGCCGCAATATTAATAGCCGTGCTGTATGCCACACATACAATAAGCGGGACCACCGGAATAGTGGCCCTGGTGGCAGGCGGAATACTTTTAGTTACAGCAGTTGTGAACTTCTGCCCGTTGTATGCCTTACTGGGAATGAGCACGGGTAAAAAGAACGGGTAACACTGCTGACCGGCAACAAAATGTTAAAGAACACAATTATCAAACAAATGTTCCGGACGGGGAAACAGATACTTAAGAACTTTACATCGTGAAATGAAAAAATTTGCAGTTAAATATAAAACAGAGTTTGTGGGGGCGGTTTTAGGCGCATTGGCCGGATGGTGTTATTGGTATTTTGTGGGCTGTACATCCGGCCAATGTCTTATATCTTCCAGGCCTGTGAACAGTACATTGTACGGGGCACTGCTGGGAGGTATTGTGGGAAGCCTGTTCGGTAAAAGTAAATAACCAAAATATATGAGCACAATTTCAGAAGTACTAAAAACACCCGGCACTACAATAGTGGATGTAAGAACACGGGGAGAATACAGCGGGGGCCATGTAGCCGGGAGCATAAATATACCACTGAACGAACTGCCTGCAAGAATGGATGAGATAAAGGCAATGAAGCAGGTAGTACTGTGCTGCGCCTCAGGCATGAGAAGTGGCAATGCAACCGCGCTGTTAAAACAAAACGGCATCAATTGCTACAATGGCGGGCCATGGACAGACGTAAATTTTCACGCAAACAATAACTAAAGAGCTATGATAGGATTTTTGAAAAAACTATTGGGTGGAAAGCCTAAAGTGGACCTTTCTGAAGTGATGAGCAGGGGGGCGGTAATAGTAGACGTAAGAAGCCAGGCAGAGTATGCAGGTGGCCATGTAAAGGGATCGGTGAACATACCGCTGAATGTGCTGGGCAGCCAGATGGGCAAGCTGAAAAAAGACAAGCCGGTTATTACTTGCTGCGCCTCTGGTATGAGAAGCGGATCTGCGAGAGGTATGTTGCTGTCGCAGGGTTTTACCGAAGTGCATAATGGCGGAAGCTGGCAAAACCTAAACAGGATAAAGCAATGAACGACCTGAAACAAAGACTGCTCAGTAACTGGCATGTGATGCGTATTCTCAGAGTGGCAATAGGCGTATGGATGTTGGTGGTAGGTATACAGACACGGGATTGGGCTGTGGGTTTACTGAGCGTCTTTTTTCTTTACCAAGGCGTAACAGACACCGGCTGTTGCGGGGCGCAGAGCTGCTATACACCACCACGCAGGGCCACTAAACAGCAGGACGCAGTGGCGGGTGATAACGGAATAGAAGAAATAAAATAACACTATGGAAAACAAATCATTCTCAGAATTGATCAACGGGGACGCTGTATTGGTAGACTTTTCGGCGGAGTGGTGTGGGCCATGTAAAATGATGGCGCCCATACTGGCCGAGCTGAAAAAATCAGTAGGCGATAGTGTAAAAATAATAAAGGTTGATGTGGACAAAAATCAGCAGGCAGCCGGTGCATTTAATATATCGGGTGTGCCAACACTGATCTTGTTCAGGCATGGAAAGGTATTGTGGCGCCAGTCCGGTGTGGTGCCCGCAAACCATTTGAAACAAATTATTGATAAACATTTAAATACCAATTAAGATGAGCGTAGAGCATATGTATGAAGCAGATGTAAACTGGATCAGCGATCGTATGGGAGTAGTGTACTCCTCAGAGCTGAATGACGAAATAAACGTGGCAACACCACCCCAGTTTCCGAAAGGAGTAGAAAAAGTATGGTCGCCTGAACATTTGTTTACGGCAGCAGTGAATAGCTGCCTGATGACAACATTCCTGTCGATAGCGGAAAATTCGAAATTGGATTTTAGTAAGTTCACCTCTAAGGCGCAAGGCAAACTGGAAATGGCTGATGGCAAGTATATTATGAGTGAAGTAATACTGAACCCCATAGTGACCATTGCCAATGAAGCCGATAAGGGAAAGGCTGAAAGGGTATTGCAAAAATCTGAGAGCAATTGCCTGATCTCAAATTCTGTAAAATCAAAGATCACCTTTAACCCGAGGGTAGTTGTTGAAAATAGCGTAGCCGCAGTATCATGAGAAAAATAGTCACGATAGTTTTACTGCTCACTTCTATTGGATACCTGGGCGCGTGTCAGAATTCTGATGGCGGGGCAGCAGAAAAAGGAGGTACCCTGACAGCCGACCAGTATGAAAAAAAGCTGGCGGAAACACCGGGCGCCCAATTAGTGGATGTGCGGACAGCAGGCGAATATGCAGAGGGGCACCTTGCGAACGCTGTGAACATGAATGTGAACCGTGAAGATTACAAAGAACAGTTTGCGACGCTGGATAAAGAACGGCCGGTCTTTGTTTACTGCCTCTCCGGCGGACGTAGTGCCGATGCAGTAAAGATCATGCGAAAAATGGGCTTTAAAGAAGTGTATAACCTGCAGGGTGGAATACTGAAATGGGAAAGCGCGGGCAAGCCGCTGTCGCAGGGCACTGACCCGCCAAAGGAGCCGGGAATGAGCAGTGACGATCTTAACAAATTAGTGAGTAGCGGAAACTATGTGCTGGTAGACTATAATGCCCCGTGGTGTGCGCCATGCATGAAGCTGATGCCGGTGCTGGAGGCGCTGGCAGAAAAGAAAAAAGATAAACTGGCGCTGGTGAAAGTGGATGCAGACAAGAACAAAGCGCTGATGCAGCAAAAAGGGATAAGCAATATCCCCTACCTGGAGCTATATGACCACGGCAAGCTGGTATGGACGCATGAAGGCTATATAGAAGAAAGCCAACTGCTGGAAGAAACAAAATTGTGAATGGATCAGGCGTCATCTATCTCTACCGTGTCATCGGCATTGGGGCGGATAAGTTCGTAACGTTTGGCGAAATTGCACCAGTGGCAGGTTTCCTTGCCGCAACCCCGGTCGAACTCATGGTTCATGATACGATTGTAGACGTCTTTTAATTGTCCGCGAACGATCAGTTCATCTTTTTCGTATACAGGGATCACTACCTGGCGGTATGAGCCGTTCTTGCTTTTCTGTACAAAATCGAAAGTGCCCATAGTCACCTTGTGGCGCTTCTCTTCATAATTTTCAAGTAACAGCTTATAAAAGACCATCTGGCGCCAATAGTCACCGCCATTGGGCTCCTTTTCATTTGGTGGTGCTGTCATGGGTGTAGCAGACCTGTCCGGGTCACCGGTTTTATAATCCACTACTTTGCATGTATCACCGTAGAGTTCTATTTTATCTATTTTGCCCGTTACCGGTACGCCATCCAGGAAGTAGCGGGGCACTTTGAATTCTATTTCCACATCTTTGTGCAGGGTACTAATGTAATGATCGTAGTAATCGGCAAGCAGTGTTTCGCCCTGCTCCATCCTTCTGTCAAACTGAACGGGAGTGAACGACGAAGACTCGGCAAAAAGCGCTGACTTAAACGTACCGAGAACCTGCTCTTTTCCAGGGAAGGTATTTTTATTACGCTTCATTTCAATGAACATCCGCTCCAGTGTGGTATGTATGGCACTACCGAATGCGAGTGCGTCGTTTTTCTGGTACGGCACTCTCAACAGGTTTTCATAATAGAACGCAAGTGGACAGTCGAGAAATTTAGCCAGTGTTGTGGCGCTCATCGTAAACTGCTGCAACTCGCGCTCTATCCATTGGGCATTGGTCATTTTTATGCGTACCTCTGATACCGGCTGTATAGCAAGGGCCATCATGTCTACGAGCTGGGCAGAGGGCACTGTTTCGGCTTTGCGTTCAGCCGGATCTGATATTTCATCAACAAATACCGAGGTCTGCAATGCTTTTCCGGCATTATCATTTAGGGCGTATGAAATATGCAAGTGATGCTTGGCCCTTGTGAGTGCCACATAAAAAAGACGGCGGGCCCCTTCGGTCTTATTGGTATTCTGAGTATCCTCCTCCGTGGCGGTAATGGTATCGGGCATGCGGTATTCGTTACTCCCCCCTCTTTTCTCTTCCCAGAAATTTTTTGTGCAGCCTATGAGGTATACATATTCAAACTCATTGCCCTTAGAGCTGTGAGCGGTAAAGAAGTTTACGCCGTTCTCGTTCTGTATGACACGCTGCAAGGGTATTTCTATTTTTTCGTCATTCATCCTCGTTGTCATTTCCAGCAGGCCGGCAGGTCTCAGTTTCTGGTTGCGTGCCCAGGTGTCTTTAACGAAGGTGAAGAAAGTATAAAGCACCTGCAGGTTCCATACATGATCTGTGGTGCGGACAAGGTGAGCGACAATGCCGCTTTCATGAAATATTTTTTCCAGCAATAGCGGCATGGGTATGGATAGCTGTGCCTGCTCCCATGCATCGAGACAATTGCCGAGGCGCGCCAGCGCCTTGGCCGAACGTATACCTAAAGACTCCAGTAGCAGCAGGTTAGATAACAGCAAGCGCCACCTTATAGGACCTTTATCTTTTTTGGCATGCTGCAGGTATAGCGCAAGCTGGGCAATATCTGAAGGAGCAATGCCGAAGTAGGGCGCATGCATCAGCTCAAATAACATTTCCTCCCCTTCAAAGGTCTTCTTCCTTTCCTCATCGAGGTAACGCAGTATATTGAGAACCTGCTCTATGAGGGGCTCGTGCAATATGTTTACCGGTTTTTTAACGTTGTAGGGTATTCCTTTGCGCTCCAGCAGCGCAATAATATTTTCGGCCTGCCGGTGCTGTGCATAGATGACGGCTACTTCGCGCAGGGCTACGCCAGATGCCTGTAGTTGCTCTATTTGCAAAACAATATCGGCTTCCTCCTGCAATATATTGTTGTAAACTTTTACGACGGGGGCCACGGTTTCGGCAGCGCCGGCGAAACGACCGGAGGCAGCGGTGATATTTTTATCCAGATGCAGCTCGCTGAGCTGGGTCACGAGCCGTTGCTGGTTGTACTGTATCGTAGCCATCGCTTTATCAAGTATGGATTGCGATGAACGATAATTGTCTGACAATACTATTACCTTGATACTATCTCTGTAACGGAAGTAAAAGTCGGCAATGTTTCGTATACGTGCGCCCTGGAACTCGTAAACACCCTGATCGTCATCGCCAACCACAAATATATTGGGGTCATCCCAATAAGATGCCAGGAAACTGATCAGCTCATTTTGCGCGCCATTGGTATCCTGAAACTCATCAACCAGAATAAACTGGTAGCGTTCCTGGTAGCTGAGGAGCATGGCCGGGTTTTGCTTAAATGCATTTAGCACCCATAGTATCATGTCATTAAAATCATACAGGCCGGCCATTTTCATCATAGCCTCGTATTGCTGGTAGAGCAGCGCGGCAGCCCGTGTAACTTCCATTTTTCTTATCTCATCATCCAGCTTTTCTTTTTTTACATCACCCTTGTTGAACTCTTTGTATTTTCTCTGGTAGATATATTCGTTGCGGTTTGGCAGATCGGCAATATACTGGTCTATGGCCTCAGAGATGCGGTCTGGCGTAAGGTATTCCCGTTTCATAGTATCAAACAGGCGGCTCAGCCTTCCGGTATCGGTATAAATATTTCCGCTAAGCTTGCGCAGCAGGTGCCCCTGCGGCAGGTCTTCCAGCAGCTTGTAGAGCATTTCGGTTCGTTCGAGGTCGGTAATGGGTTGCAAAGAGCGGAGGCTGAAATGCTCGCTGTTGTTTTGGATAACATTGTTGCAGAAAGCATGAAAGGTGTATATGTTCACCTTGTGAGCGGCCGGGCCTATGACTTGCACCAGCCTGCGCCTCATGGAGTTTGTGGCCTCATCGGTATAGGTGAGGCAGAGTATCTCATGTGGTTGCACCTGCGCCTCGCTGCGTAGCAGGTTGGCAATACGTATGGATAATACTTCTGTTTTGCCGGTACCGGGCCCGGCTATGACCATTACCGGGCCATATATATGATCAACAGCTTCTTTCTGACGCTCGTTGAGTTTATTATAACGGTCGGAAAAAAGGTCTTCGTTAATGGTCATTTTTCGGTTGTTGCGATCAATGAAGTTAAGAAAATGGCGACTAATGGGTAAAGCATACCTGAAAGTATAGCAGATAAGTATCCTCTACTACTGTTAACATTAAATTAATATAGCGGTAACATGGGGATAATATTGAGATATTTTCTTTGCATTCTATTAAACAAACAAACAATGAGGAAGTTCTTTACTATTGGCAGCGTATGCTGCTATATGGCTCTGCTATTGCCAGGGTCTTCTGTGGCGCAAACAGATAGCACCACGGCATTCAAACCGAACGGCAAATTATGGGGTTATGCCTTCGGAGACTACGCCTGGAAGGGCGGTACCGACGAAAAAGGCCGGGGTGGCTCTAACCAGTACACAAAGGTGGCGCTTAACAGCAATTTTTTCCAGTTTCGGCGTATCTACCTGGGCTATGATTACAACATAAGCCCTAAATTCTCTGCCGAATTCCTGCTGGCAGCAGAAGACAACTGGTCCGGCGGTGTAGTACCGGGTACCGGAGACGTACTGGCGAACAATAAATTTGCGCCATATGTAAAGCAGGCGAATATTCGCTGGAAGAACATCTGGAAGAATACAGACCTGGTGTTCGGGCAATCAACGACACCTACGTTTGCCAAGAATGGCAGCGGGATGGCATCGGAAGAATTCTGGGGATACAGGTCTATTGAAAGGACGATAACGGATATACGCCGTACCAGCTCATACGATTTCGGATTGACGCTGATGGGCAAAATAGATAAGAAGGGCAATTTTGGTTATGTGCTGATGGCTGCCAATGGCACCGGGGCAAAAGCCGAGAACGACCAGTACAAGATGTTTTACGGTGATGTGTGGGGAAAGTTCCTTGACAAAAAACTGATAGTGGATATCTCCCAGGATTATTCTAAAATACACTGGGGTGTGGCAGTAGCCGGTCCGCAACAGAAGTGGAACCACGACCGCAACATGACAAAATTGTTCGTAGGATATGCGGCTAAGAAGTTTTCGGTAGGTGTTGAAGCGTTTATGAATACGCTGATGGGTGACGTAGTGGATAGCGGAAAGGACGGACATGTTTATTATCGCACAACAAAGGCAATAGGTGTGTCTGTTTTTGCGAAAGGCAGAATTACAAAGGAAAAACTCGGATTTTTTGCGCGGTTTGACAACTATGACCCGAGCGGTAACCTGAACAATATAGTGAGTGACCCGAACACAATGAAATACGCCGCGCTGACATCAGTATATGAGCCCAGCACAAAGGAAATGTTTGCAACCTTCGGTATAGATTTTACACCGGTAAAAAATGTACACATTATGCCTAACGTATGGATCAATACTTATCAAAGCGCATTGAGCGCCACTGGCAGCAATAGTGCAGGAACCAGTTATGCGTCAATGAATTCTAACGTATCACCGATAACAGGTACAGACGCGGTATACCGTATTACCCTGTACTATATATATGGTAAGTAAAACAATTATATCAGCATCTAACAAAACAAACAATATGAAAAAAGTAAGAAATATCCTTTTAGCATTCAGCGCAATAGCTATATCAGGAGCAATGTTGTTATCAAGCTGCGGTGGCTCAAACGGCACAGGCAGCTCCGGCGAGGATAATACAATTTTGGGCGCAGGGGCAACATTCCCTAACCCGCTGTACTCAAAAATGTTTTCTGAGTACAACAAAACAACCGGCCTTAGGGTTAACTACCAGTCAATAGGATCGGGTGGTGGTATTCAGCAGCTTACCAGCAAAACAGTAGACTTCGGCGCATCTGATGCCCCGATGAACGGCAAACAGGATTCGGCTTTGTCGGCACCGGTGATACATATTCCGGCTACAGCCGGGGCGGTAGTACTGAGCTACAACCTGCCTGAAGTAAAGGATACACTGAAACTGACACCGGATGTACTGGCCCAGATATTCCTCGGCGACATTAAAAAATGGAATGATCCGAAGATCGCGGCTATAAACAGCGGCGTGGCACTGCCTGCCACAGACATAGTAATCGCACACCGTTCAGACGGCAGCGGTACATCAAACATTTTTACCACCTATCTTTCTAAGGTAAGCCCCGAATGGGAAAGTAAAGTGGGTAAGGGTTCATCTGTTAACTGGCCTGTAGGTCTTGGTGGTAAGGGTAACGAAGGTGTTGCCGGCCTTATCAAGCAGGCACCAGGTACGATAGGGTATATAGAACTGGCGTATGCTATTCAGAACAATATGGCATTTGCCAAGCTGCAGAACAAAGCCGGTAATTTCATTACGCCAACCATAGCCAGCGTAACAGCCGCGGCAAACATCAATATTCCTGCGGATGGTAAAGTATCACTGACCAACACAGATGCGCCGGATGGTTATCCGATATCAGGCTTCTCATGGATACTCTTATATAAGGAGCAAAAATATGGTACGCACACAGCAGACAAAGCAACTAAAATGCTGAAACTGATTCAGTGGATGATACATGACGGGCAGCAGTACAGCGGTGCCCTGAACTATGCTCCATTATCTGCTGCTGCGGTAGCCGTAGGTGATGCCCAGCTTAAGTCGGTGACTTTTGACGGCAAGCCTGTATTGCAATAAATTAGGAAAAGCCAGGGCAGGATTTCCTTGTCTTGTTTTACTTAACTATATTTATGGAGACTTCAATTAATAATGAATTAATTACCCGCCCGGATTCAATGCTTGGGCGGGTAATTAGTTCTGCAAAAATACGCGATGCAGTGAAAGGGATTAAGCGCATTAAGCGGTCTCACAGGCAGATACGGACGGAAAATGTATTTAAACGTACGTTGATAATTGTGGCGCTTGCAATGGTGGTGTTGGTATTGGGTATGATGCTTACACTGGTTTGGCAATCCACACTTTCTATCAAGGCGTCAGGCTTAAGTTTTCTTTGGGGTAAAACATGGGATCCCGTACGGGATATTTTTGGTACCTATCCCTTCATGCTTGGTACATTGCTCACATCGTTCCTGGCATTATTTATTTCCATACCTTTTTCTTTTGCCGTAGGTATCTACCTCGGTGAATATCATCCTAATGGCTGGTTGTCAAATCTGCTGAAGAATACGGTAGAGCTGATAGCAGCGGTACCCTCGGTGATCTACGGATTTTGGGGGCTGGCCGTACTGGTGCCAATAGTAAGAAGTTTTGAATCTGAAATAGGTGTTGCGCCTGTGGGTATTGGTATATTCACCGCATCGCTGATACTGGCGGTAATGATCATACCGTATGCCGCGTCGCTGGGCAGGAGCATGATACAGATGGTACCTGCCAATCTTAAAGAAGCAGCATACTCGCTGGGGGCCACCCGGTGGGAGGTAATCAGGAGTGTGATACTGCCCTACACCAAGTCAGGTTTGTTTGCAGGTATATTGTTATCACTGGGCAGGGCACTGGGTGAAACAATGGCGGTAACTATGGTAATAGGCAATACGAGCCTTATACCTAAAAATATTTTTTCGCCGGGTAATACAATGGCCAGCATCATAGCCAACGAGTTTACTGAGGCCGATCACCCGGTATATCTTTCGGCATTGATAGAGCTGGGTCTGGTTCTGTTCCTTGTTACTGTTGTGATCAATATGATAGGCAAAAGGATCATAAAGAAATTTACAAACGAATAGCAGATGAGTGTGCAAATTAAATACAGGATAGGGAAAAGTATCGCCTTTCAGGTGCTTACGGTGGCGCTGGCATTTGCCTGTGTAGTACCATTGATCTTTATCCTGATATACATTCTGAAAGCGGGAATTACAAAGATCAACTGGCATTTTCTAACCAATATCCCAAAGCCTGTAGGTGAGACCGGGGGAGGTATTGTAAATGCATTGACGGGCAGCATGATCATTATTTTTGTGGCTTCTCTTATAGCCATACCTGTAGGCATATTGTGTGGTATATACCTTAGTGAGAATAGAAAAAGCCGCCTTGCCTACTGGAGCCGCCTTTGCGTGGATGTGCTGCAGGGTGTTCCATCGATAGTAATAGGTATCGTAGCTTACTTCTGGCTTGTAAAACCGCTTGGGGGCTTCTCCGCTTTATCAGGCAGTGTAGCCCTGAGTATTATGATGTTGCCTACCATCGTTCGCTCTACTGAGGAAACGCTGAAACTGCTGCCCGATAGTATCAGGGAGGCTGCGTTCGCGCTCGGGATGCCTTTCCACAGGGTGATACTGAAGGTGATCATTCCATGTGGTATCAGCGGAATACTTTCAGGTGTTATGCTGTCTGTGGCAAGGATAGCCGGTGAGACAGCGCCACTCCTGTTTACGGCGTTTGGCAATCCGTATACAACTACTAATATATTCAAGCCCATGCAGACTTTACCTTTGCTTATCTTTAATTATGCAACAAGCCCATATAACGATTGGCACGACCTGGCATGGGGCGCGTCTTGCATACTACTGATCTGGGTATTGTTATTGAATATATTTACAAAGCTGATCACGAGGAAATGGAAAGTACAATTGTAAAGTCGATAGATTATAACGCGTATTTTGGGGATAATCACGTTGTAAAAAATGTGAACATAGAGATCCCGAGAAATAATGTGATCGCTGTAATGGGCCCATCCGGCTGTGGCAAGACCACATTCCTTCGTGGTATCAACAGGATGCACGAACTCATACCCGGTGCCACAGCCAAAGGTAAGATATTGCTGAACGGGGAAGATGTATTTGATATGCACCCGATATTTGTGCGCCTTAAAATAGGAATGGTATTTCAGCGCCCCAACCCCTTTCCGAACCTGAGTATATATGACAACGTAATAGCCGGTTATAAACTCAACGGTATAAAACTGCCTAAAGCAGAGAAAGACAAGATTGTAGAGCATTCGCTGTCGAGGGTGGCATTGTGGAACGAAGTGAAAGACTCACTTAATAAGAAGGGTTCTTTCCTGTCTGGCGGGCAGCAGCAGCGCCTGTGTATAGCCCGGGCGGTAGCTATGGAGCCCGATGTGCTGCTGTTTGACGAGCCTACTTCGGCGCTTGATCCTATATCTACGTCTACGGTAGAGGAGCTGTTTCATGAATTGAAGAAGAATTATACGCTTATCATTGTTACGCACAACATGCAGCAGGCGGCCCGCGTCAGCGACCGGACAGCCTTCTTTTACCTTGGTGAGCTGGTGGAATATGATAACACCAAACAAATGTTTACTAATCCGAAAGACCTAAGGACTCAGAATTACATCACAGGCAGGTTCAGCTAAAAGAAAGCCGGCATTTACAATACTTATTAAACAAACAAACAAACTTGAATTTATGACACAGCTGGAGAGTGAAATACAGGTGATCAAAGTAGAGGTAGCAAGCATGTGGACGTTAGTGGAATCCCAGTTGCAGAAGTCAAAGACTGCTTTGATGAACTTTGACCGTGACCTTGCCAGGGAAGTAGTACAAAGAGAAAAGAGGGTAAATGCCTACGAGCTAAAATTGGACAGGGACTGCGAAGACATCTTTGCATTGTATTGCCCGGTAGCAATAGACCTCAGATTTCTGCTGGCAGTACTGAAAATAAACAATAACCTGGAGCGCATAGGCGATATAGCAGAGGGCATTGCCAAGTATATTATAGATTCTGAGAATGACTTTGAACATTCGTTGTTTACGAAGACAGAGATGATCTATATGTTTGATGAGTCTATTAAGATACTTACCGATACACGTATAGCCTTTGAGAAAGAAGATACGATAATGGCCAGGAGCATTTTTAAGCGTGATGAGGTACTGGACGAAATAAACCGCCTGGCTATAGACCGTATCAGCGACTGCATAACTGCAGATGGAAGTATTATGAAAGAGGCCCTTTACATTCTTTCCATAATCAGGAAGCTGGAGCGTGTTGGCGATCAGTCAAAGAATATTGCCGAGGAGATCATATTTTATATAGAGGCAAAAGTACTGAAGCACGGAAATGCCGGTAAAACAGAGCAAAACTGATATTTATTACCGCATAGCAGGCGTTCAATGAGTGTGTTTGCCTGTTAGAACGAAAACTCCGGAAACGGAGTTTTTTTTATTGCATATTACGGTACTATAAATCACTGATAATAAACCGTATATATGCCTATAGACAATAATTATGTATAAATATGCATGTATGTACATACATTTGTGTTGTAATTCTAAAACAACGCAAAATGAAAAAGACCACATCATTATTCGTCGCAGGTATTATGTTAGCGGCAACTGCCGTATATGCACAGAAAAAGGCCAGCGATACAAAACCTCAAAAAGCAGCAGAAACTACGACGGCAACAAAATGGACCAACGATCCTGCGCACTCATCGGTTAAGTTTACCGTTTCTCACCTCACTGTTTCCGAAGTGGAGGGAAGGTTCGGCACATTTAACGGAGATATAGAAGCCACAACTGCTGACTTTAACAACGCCAAAATAACCTTCACTGTTGCTGTAAATTCAATAACCACCGACAATGAGGGACGAGACAAGCACCTGAAGAGCGATGATTTCTTTAATGCTGAAAAATATCCGCAGATGACGTTTACCAGCACATCGTTCAAGAAGCTGAAGAATAATATATACTCGCTGACCGGGGACCTGACAATAAGGGATGTGACCAGGAAAATAACCTTTGCTGTATTATATGGAGGTACTGTTGTGGATCCGTGGGGAAATACCAAGGCTGGTTTTAAGGCTTCAGGCAAGATAAGCAGGAAAGACTACGGGCTGAAATGGAACAAGCTAACGGAAGCCGGTGGCGCTATAGTAGGTGACGAAGTAAATATGATCCTTAACCTGGAATTCGCAAAACAAAAGTAAGAGGGCCGGGAATATGTGTGGTAGTACGGTATGGTGAACGCCATACCGTATTTTTGTACCCGGTTGTATGGCAATAAGAATGAAATAAACCGTTATGGATATTATCAATAACAAAAAAGAATTCCGGTTTGAAATGGCCCTCCCTACCGGTGAAATAGCCCGGCTGGACTACCGGTGGCTAAAAGGCAGCATGGTGCTTATGCATACGGTGGTACCGGTAGCTGAGCGTAAAAAAGGCACGGGATCGCAGCTGGTTAAATACGTGCTGGACCATGCCCGTACACACGGCCTGAAAATAATTGTGTATTGCCCTTTTGTGGCCAAATATATAAAGGAACACCCGGAGTACGAAGACCTGGTAGACCCGACCCACAAACGCTGATCATTTCCCGCCGTCTTTCATCAGTCTTTTCATTTCCAGTACGTCCATTTCCAGATCTGCCAGGCGGTGGTACACCTCTGCGGGTTCGCTAAAGTCACTGCTTATTTTCATACGGCCGTACCATACCTCTTTTACGTCTGCGGGGTCAATTTCAAGAGTGGGAAATTCATGCCTGTGTGCAATGGTGTCAGATTTCAGATACAGCTTGCCGCGCTCTTTAAGCCGGTTTACAACACGCTTTACGGCCACCCCGCCACTATGCACCACTACATACACCCTGTTATCGCGGATCTTATCCAGCTCATCTATCCATTCGCCTATTATGCGGTCGCCATGCAGCACATTGGGGGCCATAGATGGCCCATCCACTTCAAACATCCTGTAAGTAGCGTTATTTAGTCCCGGCAGCCTGAAACTGGGCAGTGACTCCATAAATTCCGCATCGCCATAACCCAGTAAATACCCGGCCCTGGCTTTTACAGGTACATATAATATATTGTCGTTTCCGTTATTATCAACCGTAATAATACGCGGAATACTGCTGTAGGCAGCCCCCAGGTCGGCAGGGAAGGCACCCCTTAGCATAATATCTTTTTCATCTGACCGCGCTGAATCCTCCATGTTTTTTGACAAGAGGTCATCCAACGAAATTCCAAAATAATTGGAAAATGTGAGCAAAATAGAAAGATTAGGCTCACTGATACCCGCTTCATAATTGGCGATGGTTGTACGCCCTATTTTCACCTCAGAGCTAAGCGCATCCTGCGTTTTGCCTGATTTTTTCCGAAGAAATTTTAAATTAGCTGCTAAGTACATGACGCAAATTTAAAACTATTTTTCCACAAAATTTGGATTTTCCAAAAATATTGGAATATCTTTGTGTTGAAATTGATACGATAAGTATCCAAAAATAGTCAAAATAATTTATTTGTGACAAAAACATTGTCTAAAAAATGAGTCGAGTAGTGCTAACCCATGACACTATCCCGTAACCTCAAAAACGATATATATGACAAACGAACAGAAGAAACAGATCAGGGACGCTTTGGTACGTTACTGTAATAAGTATACGAGCCAGGCATTGGCAGCAGAAAGCCTCTCGGCAATAAGCACGACAACTATTTCGCAGGTGAAGAATAATAATTGGGAATTGCTTAGCGACAGAATGTGGTACAATATAGCAAGACAGGTAGGTTTTTATTGTGGCGAGTGGCAGGCCGCAGACACAAGCGCCTACCTGCTGCTGAGAATTCTCACCGGTGACGCGCAGCACTATAATATGACCTACGGCGTATGCATAGGCGAGGGAATGGGTAAGACATTTGCATCTGGCAGGTATGCCCGCGAAAATGAAAATACCTTTTATGTAGCCTGTGAAGAACAATACAATAGAAGGTCGTTCATAATAAATCTGTTGCGCGCGGCGGGCCTTACGACAGGGGGCACTGTACCTGAGATGATGCAGCGATTTGCATGCTTTGTAACAGGCAGTGAGGAACCGGTGCTCATATTCGACGACGCTGAGCTGCTCAAAGATCGGGTACTGCATCTCATTGTATTACTGGCAAACGAACTGGCGGGGAAGTGCGGCATAGTCATATTGGGAAAAGAAAAGCTCCGCAACCGAATTATAGAAGGCGCAAGGCTGAAGAAACCGGGATTTGATGAGATATATAAAAGTATAGGCCGGCGTTTTATTACCCTGAGTAATCCGGGCGCGAATGATGTGGAGGCGGTATGCATCGCAAACGGATTATTTGATGAGGAGATCATAAGGCATATAAAAGAGGAAAGCAATGGCAATCTGCACCATGTGACCCAAATGATCATCAGGAACAGTACAATGAACAGGGCAGCATAGAATAATAAGATCAGCAATAAAAACCATGATATATGAAATACAGACCAGCAAGTAACATCAATGCCGCCAGGCATATAGCCAAGTCGGCACAGGACAGGATAAAGAGCAAAACAGGTGAGGGCGTATCGGTATTACTATGCCCCGGTACCTACTCCCTCAAGACACCGCAGCGTATGCTGTATATTATATCCACGGCACTGGGTATGAGCTATGACTGCTATAAAATGAAAACCCGGGAGCGGAATATTGCCGAACTGCGTTTTCTCGGGGCTTATTTTTTACGCGCCCATTTTCCCAGAATGACGCTGCACCAGATAGCGGCCCTGTTTGGCGGACTGGACCACTCATCGGTGATAAACGGGCTGATACGGGCCAACAACCTGATCTATACCGGTGACACGCGATTTGTAACAAAATATACCACTGCATTAAAAGCAATAGACACATGGCTAAAAAAAGAGGTATCAGCTTACGAATTAGCTGCCAGCGCGTAGAGGCGCTGGAAGAGATATGCGAGGAGATGCTTGATGAATTTACCCCGGCTACCGAGCACCAGTTGCTGCTGCGTGAATACCTGTATGAGCTGAAGCAAAAACTGAACGCTATGCGCCTGCGCAACCAGGAATTATATACGCTGAACATGACCGGGTCTGAATCAATAGCCTTTTGCCAGTTGTGGAACTTACTGGATATAAGGCGCGACCGGTACGCAAACCTGATTGTAGACAACCTGCTGAAAAAAATAAGCCCGATGGCGGCCTGATCAAATTGTATTGTAAACCAATAATGAATAAGTCATGAAAACAAGAACAGTAAAAAAAGAAAAACAAGGTATCACCAGAGCGCGATTTGAAGCAGCTATATCCGGCTATGCAGAGGCAGAGCGGCGTGAAGCAGAGATAAACAGGATACTTGAAGAAGAAGTGACAGAACTGACCAATAAGTATGAAGATGAGCTGGGCCTTTTGGCACAGGCAAAATCGGCGGCGTTTGAAACAGCATATACCTATTGCGTTCAGAATAAGGAGCACTTATTCGGGAAACGCCGAAGCACAGGTACGTTGCATGGCATAGCGGGTTTCAGGCTGGGTACGCCACGGCTGAAAACAGCCAAAGGAAGCGACTGGCAAAAAGTACTATCGCAACTGAAAGAAAAACTACCTGCTTATGTGCGTACCGAAGAGGTGCCCGCGAAAGACAAACTGCTGGCCGACAGGCATACGGAGCAGGTGGCCCCGGTGCTATTGCAGATAGGATTGGAGGTAGTGCAGGATGAATTGTTTTACATAACAACCAAAACCGCGGCATAATTTTTGTTTCACGTATATTATCATGTGTTTATGAAAACCAAGAGAGAAATAAAACACGAACTTCTGCTGAACTTTGTAGCGCACACCACTACGAAAAAGAAGAAAACCCGCAATAGCAGGCCAAGATTACTGACATCGCTGCTCTCGTTTTTTTTATAGTCGTTTCAACGCTTTGGCCGGCTTTTAACTGATAAAACGGTGGCATGATTTTATTACGTTATACACAGAGCGTCACTTTGGGTAAAAACGTAAGAAAAGTGTGGAGTTATGAAATAGGCCATGGCAATAAAAAGCGGCTTTCATAAAGTAAGAGTGAGGAAAATAACTGGCATGGAAATTGTGTTATAGTATATAGACGTTGAAGATCAGAAGTAAGAATGTGTGTGTGATAAAATAAGACGATGCGTGCGATGTTTATTGCGTGCATCGTTCTTATTTTTCAGGTATTGGTAAGTGCCTTTTTATATGCCTTCAGGCATCTGTCTTTTGCCAAAGCATGATCCACAACAGGCTGCGGGTAAGTAAGCTCTTCATATTCCGGCACCCACTGCCTGATGTATCTGAGATCCGGGTCAAATTTCTGCGCCTGTAGTGTGGGGTTGAATACCCTGAAGTATGGCGCGGCATCACAGCCGGTACCGGCTGCCCACTGCCAGCCGCCATTGTTGGCGGCAAGGTCGAAGTCAAGTAATTTTTCAGCAAACCAGGCTTCACCCCAGCGCCAGTCTATAAGCAGGTCTTTGGTAAGAAAGCTGGCCACTATCATCCGGGCACGGTTGTGCATATAACCTGTTTCATTAAGTTGCCGTATACCCGCGTCTACAATTGGGTAACCGGTCTGGCCATTACGCCACCGTTCAAATTCACGTTCATTATTACGCCACTCTATGCGGTCGTACTCTTTTTTAAAAGCGCCATTGACCACATGCGGAAAATGCCACAGAATAGCCTGGTAAAATTCGCGCCAGATAAGCTCATTGAGTAAAACGGGGTTGAGGGCAAGCGCCTTGCCTGTAAGCAACCGTACACTAACAGTACCAAAACGGAGATGAACTCCCATGCGCGTGGTGCCGTTTAGTGCCGGAAAATCGCGCGTTTGATCATAATGTTTCGCAATCTCCTCATCCAGCGTAGCTATAGGGGCGCCATGCGGGGCCTCGCTAAACCCTATAGCTCCAAGCGCGGGAATTTCGCGATGATCAGTTTTCAGCAATGCGGCCAAATGTTTTTCAGACGGATATGCAGGCAGGGGCGTATTGCTTAGCTTTTCTTTCCATCGCCTGCTGTAGGGTGTATAAACGGTATATGGCTCTTTATTTTCTTTTACCACCTCGTCTTTTTCAAAAACTACCTGGTCTTTGAAAGTATGGAACGGAATATTATTCCCTGCCAGGTATTCGCTCACCACCTTATCACGCTTGCGGGCATAGGGTTCATAGTCATGGTTGGTGTAAACTGCGCCGATGTTAAATTGTTCGGTTAGTTGTTTAAAACAGTCAAGCGGTGAGCCATACATCACATGCAGCGTGCTTCCGGCTGACCCCAGTTTTTGATTAATGGCTGTAAGCGCGTCATGAATAAATTGCACGCGTTTGTCTTTTTTTTCTTCAAGGCCGTCAAGTATATCCTTATCGAAGATAAATACCGGCAGCACCGGGCGGCCGGACTGTAACGCATGGAAGAGACCGGTATTATCTTCAAGCCGCAGGTCCCGGCGAAACCAGAAAACACAAACAGACAAACTCATATTGGAAAGATACTAAGATACATGCAAACGGGTAAGATAAAAGCATGCGGATATGAGAATGTTCGTATGTAATTTGAGACAGTATGTATGAAGTGAGATGTGGATAAGTATGATGAATATCAAATTGAGGAAGTGTTAAATATCACATGATTAATATGGATAAATTTGCAGTTAAATTTTAAAATCATTCAATTTGGCGTAGGTTTGTAACCAAGGCAATTTTCATGCGGTTGAAGCGGGTTATATTATTTTTTTTATTTCTTTTTTGTGCCTATTGGTCATCAGCCCAGCTACAGGGAGAGTATGTAAGGTCAAGGATCCTGATCCTGCTTGACGGGTCTTCGAGTATGACACAGCCATGGGCCAGCGGCAAGGAAAAATACAAAGCTGCGGAGGACCTCATCATAAGGCTGATAGACAGTGTGTATGCTGTAAATGACCAGGTGCAGTTTGGGCTCAGGATGTTCGGGCACCAATCCACTGTTCAGGAAAAAAACTGCTATGATACACGAAACGAAGTATCCTTCAGCACGGATAACCGCACACAAATAATGCTGCGGTTGGAAGACATACACCCTAAAGGGATCACCCCTATTGCCTACGCACTACAGGAGGCGGCAGAAAAAGATATAGTGGATGAAGAGCACAATGTATATAGCATTATCCTTATCACAGATGGCGGCGAGAGTTGCGGCGGCAACATTTGCGAGGTGATGGAGAAGCTGATAAAAAACAAAGTGTATATAAAGCCATACATTGTAAGCCTTGAAAATGACCCTTCGCTCAAAACAACTTACAATTGTATGGGCGAGTACCTGCAGGTGACCAATGATGCCGAATTACCTGTGGCGGTAAAAACCATAGTAGATGCGTTCAGGCCGGTACTGAAGATATCAAAGAAGGAATATACCGATATACAAACAGTAGCGGCAAAAGCGCCCAGCGTGCTGAAGGTGACTATTCCGGTTAACAGCACGGAAACAAAAAAAGGAGCGGAAAAAATACCCGCGCTCACGGAAGCCGGTTTGATAAAACTTGAGATCGGCGCACCTGCCGGTATAGTGTTGCAGCCCACCAATGTTACAAAAGTAATTGTAAAGAAAACGGACCCTGTAAATACTCAAAGCCTGCCACTGGCGCCGTTTAAGTTGGTAAAAACAGCCGCGTCGCCTGTCAGCAAGCTCACACTTATACCGGGGCCCTTCAAACTGCCACCTGTAGTGGTGGAAACCCCTGTGCAACGTGCTACAGACAAGATAGCCAGGCTAAAACCGGCACCCTTGCAGCGGTTATATTGGGCTATGGTCATGGAGTCGCATGCGCTCTCGCCAAGGCCTGTACCGCCGTTGCCTCCGGTAAAGGCTACTGTATTTTTAACCCCAACGCCTGAGGCTATTACTGACAAAGACCACAAAGTAGATGTACAGCGTATTGATAACAACGAAACCACCCTTGAAATATTTTTCACCAACGGAAGCGGCAAATTTTACACAACCACGCCGCAGATACTGCTGATAGATGCCGCAACAAAAAATGTAGTAAAAAAATTCTACCGTACCGTAGACCCCGACGGTAACCCCGATCCGCAGACCAACATACCGCCCGGTACATACAATATCACCCTGGCCACAAATTCAAATTTTGCGCTTAAAAATGTTGTTGTAGAGCGCAACAAGAAAAACAAGTTTACTATTACGGTAAAGAACGGATCACTGAGCTTTATATACGCGAATGCCCCGGGCAGGCCAATTAAAGAGTTTACGGCTACTGTTACCGAACGCAATAAATTGCATGGCAGGGTGCAGGAGCAGCCGTGTACCGAGAAAATAGAATATGAACCGGGAAATTATCACGTAGAGATAAAAACGTTCCCGGTAGATTACAGGAATGTGGAACTTGAATTTGACATTGAGAAAGTGATCACTATACAGCAGCCGGGTTTTGCAAACTTTGTTACAGACGGCAGAGTGCGCTCCGTTAATCTTTGGCAGCACATAGGTGATAAATTTTTGCAGTTTTATACCTTAAATCTGAACCTGCCGATAAGCAAGCACTTGCAGATACAGCCGGGTGAATACCAGGTACACTACCAGGCAGGCCCCGGGCAAACGGGAGCCTCGGAAAAGGTAAAAATATTTTATATCAAACCCACCGAAGAAACGATCATCAACCTCGACTAATATGGATGGCATAGTTATTGCTCATATCAGCTCTTCATCTGATAAGTATCGGCAGGTATGGGAGCTGCGCGAGGAGGTGTTGCGCAAGCCGCTGGGCTTGTCGTTGAGAAATGAAGACCTGAGCAGAGATCATACAGATGTTATTTTTATTGCCGAAGAAGGTCAAAAGGTGATCGCTACGCTCATGATGCATCACATTGATGAGCGGCAAATTCAGTTGCGGGCTATGGCCGTTTCACCTGAATACCAGGGAAAAGGTGTAGGCAGCATGTTGGTAAAAGGGGCAGAGAAATTTTCGGCTGAAAAGGGATACGTTAAAATAATACTACATGCAAGAAAAGTAGCGGTGGACTTTTACAAGAGTTTGGGCTACAAAGTGGTCAGCGACGAATTCACCGAGGTGGGCATACCACATTATATGATGGAAAAATCCATCGCGGCAACCCCGGGCCAATAAATACGATAAATAGGATACCGGCGAACAGTTGCTAAAAACAACAATATATTAAAGTATTGTGCTGTTATTATTTGCTTTGGTAGAAAAATTTCTCTACTTTTATTACATATATTATAATGATTGGCGCCATATAGGCGCTAAAAAGCGTATTGTTAAAAATTCTAAAACCCTCAAATATAAACTCAACATTTACTTTTTAAAATTCCGGTTATGAAAAAAATATACTTATTCCTCCTATTATGCATGGCAAGTATTGCGGTTAAAGCGCAGACTGCGGCATCTTATACTTTTAGCCGTACCACCGGCACTTATACTAGTATTTCTGGCACAGGCAGTCCGGTGTCTTCCATAAATTCGGGTATGTATTCCGACGACGGAAACTCAACCGGTATACCCATAGGATTTACATTTACTTTTTGCGGAACCAACTATACAACAGTATCGGCTTGTGCAAACGGAGTACTCTCACTTTCAGGAGCTGGTGCTAGCTGGTCTACGAGTACGTCAAACATATCTGGCACTGGCTGGCTGATGCCTCTTTGGGCCGATCTTTATGTAGGTACCGGTGCTTATTTTCAAACTACAGGTGCCACCGGCAGCAGGGTATTCACAATCGAATGGAATGGCTGGAATGGCTGTTGTATAGCACCTTACGGCCTTAATTTCCAGGTAAAATTATATGAAGGCAGCAACATAGTTCAGTTTTGCTATGGAAGTTTTTCGAGTACACCTACGGGAGTTGTGGGTATTGCTAATAGCGCCAGCGATCTGCAGACGCTGTTAAATACTACTTCATCATCCTGTAATACTTCCTTCAACATAACTTCGAACCAACCGGCCAACGGTTCTATATTACAATGGTCTTATTGTAATCCCGTACTCGTAGGCGGTACAACTCCTTTTTGTGCCGGCACCACAACTACACTTTCCAGCACTGTGACAGGTGGTGTGTGGAGCAGTGGAACAACCTCTATTGCTACTGTTGGCTCAAGTAGCGGCGTTGTAACCGGCGTATCCGGCGGCACCGCTACTATCTCTTACCTGGCACCGTGCGGCAGTACTGTCACAAGAGTAGTTACCGTTATGGCGGCACCTGCGGCACCTGCGGGAAATGTGCCTGTATGTGTAGCATCAGATATAACATTGACAGACGCTACCGGGTCCGGAACATGGTCAAGCGGCAGTCCCCTTGTGGCTTCTGTTGGCGGGTCGTCGGGCGTGGTTACCGGCGTAGCGGCAGGCTTGGCTAATATTACTTTTACACTGGCATCAACCGGATGCCAGACTACTGCCCAGGTAACGGTAAACGCACTGCCACAGCCTATAAGTGGCAGCGCCAGTATATGTCCCGGTACCACTACGGCGTTAGCAGATGCGACAGTGGGTGGTGCATGGAGCAGCGGTAGCCCCGGAGTAGCGACCATAGGGTCAACGGGTGTTGCAACCGGTGTTACAGCGGGTATAGCATTAATATCATACACATCTCCCATAACTGGTTGCTCGGCCGTTCTGCCTTTAACGGTGAATCCGACACCAGCGTCTATCGGCGGAACTTTATCCGTTTGCCCCGGCCTTACAACAACTTTGACTGATGCTACCACCGGTGGTACCTGGAGCACCTCAAATCCTGCTATAGCAGGTGTTGGCGCCGGAACCGGTATTGTTACGGGTAATACTCCCGGGGTTGCCACAATTACTTATACTGCGTCTACAGGCTGTACAATTGCAGCGCCTGTTACAGTAAGTCCGTATCCGCCGGCTATCACCGGTACCACCAATGCCTGTGCAGGAAATACGTCTGCGTTAAGCGACGCCGGCGGTTCAGGGTCGTGGACCAGCAGTAGCCCTTCAGTGGCCACTGTGGGCATCGGTTCAGGCGTGGTTACCGGCGTAGTAGCAGGTATCACTACCATTACGTTTACGGTAGCATCTACCGGATGTCGTATCACCACTCCATTTCTTGTGAATTCACAACCGGCGCCCATAAGCGGTTCCACCAGTTTGTGTGTGGGAGCGTCTTCTTCATTATCAGACGCCTCTCCGGGTGGGTCATGGACCAGTGCCAGCACTGCTATAGCTTCTATAGTTGCGGGCACAGGCTTCGCCACAGGCGTGAGTACAGGTACTACAAATATTACCTATACACTCCCAACAGGGTGTTATACCAGTGCCCTGGTGGCTGTTAATTCATTACCCGATGCTTATGCGGTTACCGGTGGTGGCAGTTTCTGCGCGGGTGGTACAGGCGTGCATGTAGGCCTTGCTTATTCTATTTCCGGTATTAGCTACCAGCTATATAATGGCCCCAGTCCGGTAGGAGCTCCGGTTGCCGGGTCCAATTCAGGACTTGATCTTGGCCTGATCACTACACCGGGAACGTATACTGCGGTTGCCACCAACCCCATCTCAGGGTGTACCAACACGATGACAGGATCTGCTACTGTTAGTATTAATCCGCTGCCACTTGTATATAATGTGAATGGTGGCGGTGCTTTTTGCGCCGGTAGTGCCGGGGTAAGTATTGGTCTCGATGTTTCTCAGCCTGGTGTCAGCTACCAGTTATATAACGGTGTCACTATGGTTGGCACCGCGGTGGCCGGTACAGGTGCGCCTATCAGCTTTGGCGCGTTTTCTGCGGCAGGTACATATACTGCAGTTGCAACTACAGTTGCTACCGGATGTAGTACGCCAATGAATGGTAATGCCATCATCACAGTTAACCCGCTGCCTACAGCATATACTGTTACCGGTGGTGGCAACTATTGTGCGGGTGGCTCGGGTGTGCATGTAGGATTAGCCGGCTCAGATGCCGGAACTACTTATTCTTTATACAATGGGGTAACTGTTGTGAGCACAATACCCAGCACCGGTGGGCCACTTGATTTTGGCCTGTTAACCGGTTCGGGTACTTATACGGTTGTGGCAACAGACGGATCAGGCTGCAGCGCTAATATGGCAGGCAGTGTGAACATAACAATAAACCCGCTACCGGTAATATATACAGTTACAGGTGGCGGCGGATACTGCACAGGTGACCCTGGCGTTCATATAGGCCTTAGCTTTTCCAGCGTTGGCATTGATTACCATTTGTGGTATTTTGGTACAGACATACTAACGGTCCATGGCTCAGGCTCGGGCCTTGACTTCGGTATACAATCTAATTCAGGAACATATACAGTTACTGCCATTAATACGACTACTGGCTGCACCAGCACCATGGCCGGATCAGCGGTTATCAGCATTAATCCTCCACCGGTACCTTATAATGTAACTGGCGGTGGTAATTACTGCCTGGGTACATCAGGCGTTCATGTGGGCACAGATCTGTCTGACATTGGTATCAACTACCAGTTATATCGAGGCACTACAGCGGTAGGGGCTCCCCAGGCAGGTACTGCCGGGCCGCTCGACTTCGGTTCGTTTACAACACCGGGTACTTATACGGTTATTGCAACCAATGCACTCACAGGTTGTACTATGACACAATCAGGCTCTGCTGTGGTAGCCGCCAACACGCTTCCGCCAACGCATATAGTAGGTGGCGGCGGTAGCTACTGTAATGGTGGCAGCGGTGTTAGTGTTACACTTAACGGATCTGATGTGGGTATCAATTATGACCTCATGATCAGTGGATATCCTACGGGGATAACGCTTTCAGGCACCGGCGGCGTACTTGATTTTGGTTTACAGATCACCCCCGGCGTATATACTGTGATCGCTTCTAATCCATTCACAGGCTGTACTAAAAATATGCCCGGAAGCGCAACAATAACAATCAATCCTGCGCCCAACCTGTTTAATGTTACAGGTGGCGGTGACTATTGCGCCGGCGGCAGTGGTGTTCATATCACACTGGACGGAAGCAACACAGGTATTACATACCAGTTGTACTTTGGTTCCAGCACTGTAGGAGGTGTGATCTCGGGTAGCGGTGGCGCACTTGATTTCGGCGCAAGGACTGTTGCCGGCAGCTATTATGTTGAAGCTACCAACCCGCTTACGGGTTGCACCAGCATCATGAATGGCAGTGGTACTGTGGTGATTGATCCTTTACCAAACGATTTTGCGATAACCGGCGGTGGCGCTTATTGTGCCGGTACAGGCGGTGTAGATATCAGCCTTTCAGGAACCGATTATGGAATAAATTATCAACTATACCGTAGCGGTGTTGCTATAGGCTCCAGTACTTCCGGCCTGGGCCTGCCTGTAGATTTTGGCTTCTTTACAACGCCTGGGGTATATACGGTCAGGGCTACAGATCCTACATTCGGTTGCGTTAAAAACATGCCGGGGTCGGCAGTAGTGTCTGTTATTTCCAATACGGTATATATGGTTACCGGTGGCGGCAACTATTGTGCCGGCGGTACCGGTGTACACATCGGTCTGAGTGGTTCGGCTTCCGGTGTCACTTACCAGCTTTGGAACAGCGGTGGCCCTGTAGGCACAGCGGTTTCGGGCACAGGTGCTTCAGTTGATTTTGGCTTGCAGACCTCTGCAGATGTTTATAAAATATTGGCAACCGACGCTACTTATTTCTGTACCGACAGTATGGGTGGCAGTGCTACGGTAGTTGTTAATGCCCTGCCGGATGTGCATGTGGTAACGGGCGGTGGCGCTTATTGCGCGGGCGGTACCGGTGCAAATATTGGCCTCGACCTTTCGGATGCGGGTGTCAATTACCAGTTATATAATGGCATCACCACGGCAGGTTCACCTGTTGCCGGCGATGGTTCCGCGCTTGATTTTGGTCCGCATCCCGGCGGTACCTATACGGCTATCGCTACTAATGCAACTACCGGCTGCTCCAGTACTATGACCGGCAGCGCTAATGTTACGCTGAAGCCTTTACCTAATGCGTATAGGGATTCCGTAACAGGTGAGAACCCGGTTTATCCCGGATACTTCTGTGCCACAGACTCAGGTGTGCACGTGTACCTGAAAGCATCAGATACAAGTGTGCAGTACCAGTTGTGGAGAGGAACAATTATGATTGGCGGAGCAGTAACAGGCTCAGGCGGTGTTTTAGACATGGGGTTACAGAATGTTGCAGGGTCCTATACGGTAACAGGTCTTGATACTATAACCGGCTGTACCAACAATATGCTGGGTACGGTAGATGTACATATTGTAGCGCTGCCCAATGTGCATAATGTAACCGGTGGCGGTGTTTATTGTCCGGGCGGTACAGGGGTACATATAGGTCTTGACGGATCTGATCCGGGTTTCACCTACGAATTGTTTGACGGTCCATTCTCTGCCGGAATTTTATTTGGTACAGGTGGCCCGCTCGACTTCGGCCCGCAGATAGCCCTTGGTAACTATACCATACTCGGTAATAATACGATCACAACCTGCCTCAATAACATGTTCGGGTCTGCGACCGTTAAGTATGACACTATGTTTACACCGGATGTAACGCTCGTTGCTTATCCGGGCACCGGTGTGGGCGTTTGGAACATAGATTCTATGCGTGCGTTGGTGACCAATGCCGGAGACAATCCTACATACCAATGGCTGATAAATGGTTACGTAATATCAGGCGCCACAAATGCTTCATTCTCTAACCACAAGTTCTTTAACAAGGACTCTGTGACCTGCCAGGTGACTGCAAGTGGGCCATGTGGTGGATTTACTACCTCAAAATCAATCGTGCTCACCTTGTATAACGTGGGTGTAAACACGATAGGTACTCATGCGGCAGATATTAAAATGATGCCTAACCCCAATAAGGGCGTGTTTACTGTTAAAGGTAATTCCGGTACAGCGTCAGATGAAGAGTTGACACTTGAAGTTACCAATATGCTTGGCCAGGTTGTATATAATAAAAAGATTACGACGCAGAATGGCAACATAAACGAGCAGGTGCAGTTGAGTGAAAACCTCGCAAATGGCATGTATATATTAAATGTACGTTCCGGAACAGAAAACACCGTGTTCCATTTTGTAATAGAGCATTGATCTTCATAAGGAAATACAAATAAACAAGGGCCCCCGAATTTGGGGGCCCTTGTTTATTTACTCGGCCCGGTCTGCTGCATGCGTGCCCGTAGCGCCGGTTTTTAAAAAATTGAGGTACATTTACCCTTAATAAGATTTATAATGTTTATGTACAGGATATTAATTGCACTTTGTTTATTTCTTGTCTCATTTGATACAGGGGCTAAGGTTCTGCCAAAGGAAGGCAGCATGCTTAATTACCGGCTGGTGGGTTTCTCATTTCCCGATTTGCACCACAGCAGTACCTATAAAATAGAAATAGCTAAAGGCACATTTACCAAAGAAGGAGCGTTCTCTAAGAATATTATTAAATCAATTACCAGTAAAAGCAATAAAGTTATTATTGATGTGCCGGCTTTTGGTGAGTTATATACATGGCGTGTGGTATACAAGGGCAATAAGAAAAGCCCGTTCTATCACTTCGGTACTAAAACTAACCTGCGTGTGGATACATCAAAAATACGTCTGCGTATCATGCAGCATACAGACCAGTATAAAGATATGTACGTATCTGTAGATGGCGGTGGCGTATTATATGACATGGAAGGCAATGCCGTATGGTACTTGCCTGATACCAACGGATTAGGAGGTTATGTGGTGGACCTTAATTTTACAGCACAGCATACCATTACTTTTCTATATGTAAGAGGTGCTTATGAGGTAAATCTTAATGGTGACATATTATGGAAAGCCCCGTCCCACGACACAATTCACGGTGTGCCACAAGAAATCATTTATCACCATGAGATGACAAGGCTGCCTAACGGGCACTACATGGTTATGGCTATGGACGTTGTCATGTCTAAGGTAATAACCCAGGGAGATTCCAGTTACATAGTATTGTCCAGGGCAGCTGCGGAGCCAAAAGACTATCAGCACGGCAGGTATAGTACGCTCATAGAATATGATGAGAACGGCAATATAGTATGGTCGTGGAAAGACGCAGACCATCTGGTAGGCTCAGACTTTGACTACTTTACTTCGCCTGTGGACCCCAACCTGAGGTTCGATCCGCATGCCAACAGTTTTTTCTTTGATGAAAAAACCAATGTCATTTATTTAGGATACAGAAACCTTAACCGGATAACTAAGATCAGCTACCCCAGCGGTAAAATACTGGCTACATACGGTGATGTATTCAAGCCGGGTATGCATGCGGTAGGCGAAGGCTTATTTTGTAACCAGCATGGGCTAAGGACATCATCAGAAGGCTATTTGTACTACTTCAATAACAATTCGTGCAGAAATACCGATTCCATACCATCCCTGGTGATCTTGCAGGAGCCATCGCAGGGGAGCCAGGGGTTAAAAAAAATATGGGATTATACGTGTAAAGTTGAGCCTAATAGCCCCAAAAGATTTGGTGCGGGCGGTGATGTCATAGAGATGCCGGATGGCAATCTTTTCGCATGCGCCGGTAGCGAATACAGTAAGATATTTATAGTAACGAGGCAAAAGAAAGAACTATGGAGCGCAATGCCGGAAAGATATATTGAGACAGAAAACCGATGGGTATGCAATCGTCAGTACCGGGCTAATTTTATCAATAGAAAGGATCTTGAAGACCTCATCTGGAACGCGGAATCCTACGAGCCTTAAATTAGCATTTAAGGTAAACATCGGACACATATCGAATTTCAACAACATTAAATTATCAATAATTTCAAAAAATAAATATTAAATTTTCTTATGGGCATTCAAAAATCATGAAAATGCAGTTAAAATTTTGTTTTAACTAAAAAAAAAGGTATTTTTCCATTCGGATTTTTGTAAAAACATAACAAGATATTCATCTTGTTAATTGGTTGTGGATTCTATTTTGTTAAATAAAAATAAATAGTTGAAGTATGAAACGATTCTACTTTTCGAAACTGATCATCCTGGTAACCCTATTATTAGGATCGAAAATGAGTGCGAACGCTCAGACAACTGTGTTTAACTATACGGGTGCAGTGCAAACGTATACTGTAGCGGCAGGTGTCACGCAGCTGGGCATTGATATGAAAGGCGGCTGCGGAGGCTATGCCTACATAAGCTCCGGAACCAATCCTGTTACTCTTGGTGGCCGTGTACAGTGTACGCTGGCAGTGAGCGGCGGCCAGGTGTTGAATATCTATGTAGGAGGTGCCGGAGCAAACTGGTCGGGTAGCTATACTAATGGTGCTTATAACGGCGGCGGCGGTGGTGGCACATTTGCTGCCGCAGGTGGTGGTGCATCAGACATTCGCATAGGCGGCGTAGCGCTCACTAACCGTGTAGTTGTTGCCGGTGCAGGCGGCGGTGGTGGTGACTTTTCATACCTTGGCGGCAAAGGCGGTGATCTTACCGGTGGTACCGGACAAAGTGGTGCTTGTGGCGGTGGCCAGACAGGGCCTGGTTGCTCAACAGGTTATGCGCTCGGCACTTTCGGGCAAGGAGCACCTGCTGGTCTGGGTAATCAATACTCTATAGGTGGCGGCGGCGGCGGCTGGTATGGCGGTAACCAGGGTGTTTATCTCGATGGCGGCGGCGGCGGCGGATCGTCTTATACGAGTCCTACTCTTTGTTCTGCTGTAATTCATACACAGGGATATTCCGGTGCAAATGGTGCCGGACAAGTAACAGTGACAGTATTATGTACCGCACCGGGTGCTATCGTAGGTACTTTATCAGCTTGCGTGGGCACAACAACAACATTAACAAATCCTACAGGTGCCCCTGGCACGTGGGTGAGCAGCAATCCTGCTGTAGCATCAATTGGTTCAGGAACAGGTATTGTGACAGGCGTATCTGCTGGTACAGCAATAATAACACAGCTACAGGCTAATCCGTGTGGTGGTGTGTCTGCTACAGCTACCGTTACTATCAATCCGGTACCCGGAGCGATTTCCGGCGCCTCTATGCTTTGCACAGGGCTCAGCACTACACTTACTGATACAGCCGCCGGTGGCGCATGGACCACGAGCGACGGTACTGTAGCCACAGTGACTACCGGTGGCCTGGTAAGCGGCCTTACTCCCGGACCGGTAACCATAACATATACATTGCCGGCCGGTTGCAGCCGCAGCACATCGCTGGTGGTTAACGGAACACCTTTTATATTTAACCTTACAGGTGGCGGCCCATATTGCACCGGTGGTACTGGTGTACACATTGGCTTATCAAGTTCTACATCAGGTGTGAGTTACCAGCTATACAGGGGCACTACTTCAGTAGCTACCCTCACAGGCACCGGTTCAGCTCTTGATTTCGGACTTTTCACTGTTGCAGGTACCTATACGGCTGTAGCTACTGACCCTGCTACCGGTTGTTCGGCTAACATGACCGGTTCAACAACTGTAGTGATCAATCCGTTGCCCGGCGCTATAACAGGTACCAGCAACGTATGTACAGGTCTTACTACAACGCTGAGTGACCCAACACCGGGCGGAACATGGGCTAGCAGCTCTACGTCTGTAGCTACAGTAAACCCTGGTACCGGTGAGGTAACGGGTGTTGTGGCAGGCATCGCTACCATAACTTATACATTAGCTTCAACCGGCTGTAAAACAACCATACCATTTGTTGTGAACTCTCAACCTGCCGCAATTGGCGGGCCAACAAGCGTATGCGCCGGTGCAAACATAACGCTGACTGATGCTTCGTCTGGCGGTACATGGAGCAGCTCCAGCACTGGTGTGGCTTCAGTAGTGCCCAGTACAGGATATGTAACCGGTCTTACTCCGGGTACAACAACTATTACGTATTCATTGTCTACCGGCTGTAATGTAAGCTCAACGCTGCTGGTAAATCCTGTGCCTGTGGCATATGGGTTGACCGGTGGTGGCAGTTACTGTGCCGGATCTTCAGGTGTACACATTGGAATGGTATTTTCCAGTTCCGGAGTGAACTATCAATTATACCTGGGCACAACGCCGGTTGGTTTCCCTGTAGCAGGGTCTAACTCCGGCCTCGATTTTGGCTCAATGACAGCACCCGGTACTTATACGGTAAAAGCAAACAATCCGCTTACTGGTTGCGATAATAATATGACAGGCTCTGTGTCTGTTGTGGTAAACCCTCTGCCTAACATTTATAATGTTACCGGTGGCGGTGGTGTTTGCGTTGGTGGTGCGGGTGTTAATATCGGTCTCGATCATTCAGATGTTGGTATGAAATACCAGTTATATAATGGTACTACTGCAGTTGGACCACTGGTTTCGGGTAGCGGATTTGCCATAAATATGGGCAACTATTCTGCAGGAGGTGTTTACACCGTAGTAGCATCAAATCCGCTTACCGGTTGCACTAATACTATGAACAACAGCGCAACGATAACAGTTAATCCTTTGCCTACTGTTTATACAATGAACGGTGGCGGGCATTATTGCTCGGGCGGCGCGGGTGTACATATTGGCCTTGGTGGCTCTGACGCAGGCACTACTTATAAATTATACCGCGGAACGTCATTAGTGAGCAGTGTGCCAAGCACAGGCGGCGCTCTTGACTTCGGCTTGTTTACAATGCCCGGTGTTTATTCTGTCGTTGGTACAGACGGACTTGGATGTACTAACAACATGGCCGGCACGGTAAATGTTACTATCGATCCGCTTCCGGTGGTTTATAATGTTACCGGCACCGGCGGATATTGCACCGGCGGCGCGGGTCTGCATGTTGGCCTCGACTTTTCAAGCATAGGCATTAGTTACCAGTTGTGGTATTCAGGTGGCGTTGTGACTACAGTCGCCGGTTCGGGTTCAGGCCTTGATTTCGGTGCCCAGGTAAATCCGGGTGTATATACTGTGGTAGCCGTTAATACGGCCAATGGCTGCAGCAATAACATGGCAGGTGCCGCTGTAATCAGTGTTAACCCATTGCCTAATTCATATAACGTAACAGGCGGCGGTAACTATTGTATAGGCGGTACCGGCGTTCATGTTGGTACAGACCTTTCTGATTTCGGAATAAACTATCAGTTATATCGTGGTACAGTTCCGGTTGGCCCTGCTGCTGCAGGTACAGGCGGCCCGCTTGATTTTGGCGTATTTACAACTCCGGGTGTATATACCGTGGTTGCGATCAATCCTGTGACTGGTTGTATTATGACGCAGACCGGCAGCGCTACAATAGGTACAAATCCTTTACCCGCTCTTCATACTGTAACAGGCGGTGGCGCCTACTGTGCCAGCGGAGCAGGAATTAACGTTGCCGTAAATGGTTCAGAAACAGGCATCAACTACGAATTGTACCTCAATAGTGTGTCTACAGGTACAGTGCTTGGTGGTACAGGCGGTGTATTAGATTTCGGTCTGCAGACAGCGCCGGGTATCTACACCGTTGTTGCTACAAACCCAGGCACCGGCTGCTCTAAGAACATGACCGGCAGCGCTACAATCGTTATTAATTCATTACCTGCATTACATATCATCACAGGCGGCGGTAGCTATTGCGCGGGTGGTGCGGGTATGTTGCTTGGCCTTGATGGCAGCAACGCCGGCATCAGCTACCAGTTATACAACGGTTCAGGTGCGGTAGGCAGCCCTATTGCAGGAACCGGTGGCGCACTTAACTTCGGCCTGAAAACAGCAGCAGGCACTTATTATGTGGTTGCTACTAATCCGCTCACACTTTGCTCAGCTACAATGGCCGGAACAACAGACATATTTGTTGATCCTTTACCAAACGATTTTGCGATAACCGGCGGTGGTGCTTATTGTGCCGGCGGTGCCGGGGTAGACCTTACCCTGACCGGCTCAGACATTGGTATCAGCTACCAGTTGTATCGTGGTGGTACGCCTGTTGGTGGCCCGCTGAACGGGGTTAATGATGTGCTTGACTTTGGTTACCAGACAATTGCCGGTGTATATACCGTGCGGGCTACAGACCTTGTAACGTCATGTGTTAAGAATATGCCGGGTAGCGCTATAGTTACTGTGATCTCTAACACTGTTTATACAATGACAGGTGGTGGTGGTTACTGCGCGGGCGGTACCGGTGTGCATGTAGGCCTCAGCGGTTCTGCTACAGGTGTTGACTATCAGTTATGGAACAGCCTGGGACCTGTAGGTACTGCAATGAGCGGTTCCGGTTCTACTATTGACTTTGGTCTGCAGACAGATGCTGATGTGTATACTGTAGTGGCTACTAATACTACTTATGGTTGTACCGATCCTATGACAGGCAGTTCCACAGTTACTATCAATGCATTGCCTGATGCGCATACTATGACCGGAGGTGGCAGCTACTGCGCCGGTGGTACTGGCGTGCATGTGGGCCTTGACAATGGCGATGCCGGAATAAATTATCAGTTATACAATGGCCTTACCGCAACAGGTTCACCGGTTGCAGGTGATGGTTCTGCGTTAGACTTTGGCATGATAACTGCTGCGGGCACTTACACAGCTATAGCTACCAATGCTACTACAGGTTGTTCTTCTAATATGACAGCAAGCGCTGATGTGATCATCAAAGCATTGCCAAATGCATTCAGGGATTCTATAACAGGTGAGAACCCTGTTTATCCCGGCTATTATTGCGCGGCAGACAGCGGCGTACATATATATCTGCAAGGCTCTGAATCAGGCGTAGATTACCAGCTTTGGAGGGGTACAACAATGATAGGTAGTACGGTAACGGGTACTGGCGGTATTATAGACCTCGGCCTGCAGAATGTAGCAGGATCATATACCGTAACCGCGCTGGATGGAACAAGCGGTTGTGCCAATACAATGCTGGGTACTTTGGGTGTGCATATTATACCATTGCCTATCGTACATAATGTAACAGGTGGTGGTGGTTATTGCCCTGGCGCCGCAGGCGTTCATGTGGGCCTTGACGGCTCTGAGGCAGGCTATTACTACCAGTTGTATATTAATGGTACCACTCACAGCAACCTGCTCTATGGCTCAGGCGGCCCTCTTGATTTCGGTGTGAAAGACTCAGTTGGTGTATATACGGTTATTGCTAACAACCAGATCACAACATGTCTCAACAATATGTTTGATGCCGCTACGGTATATGTGGATACACTGCGTACACCTAATGTGACTATACACGCTTATCCTGGTACCGGCATACATGTATGGCATATAGACTCTATGCGCGTAGATGTTACTAACGGAGGCGATCATCCTACTTACCAGTGGATCATCAACGGACATGTGCTGGCCGGCGCTACAAACGCGTCATTCTCACGCTATGAGCTCTTCAATAACGACTCTGTAGCATGCCAGGTAACTGCGAGCGGCCCATGTGGTGGACTCACTACTACTAAGTGGCTCATCATTACACTGCATACTGAAGGTGTGAGCAATGTTGGCAATAATGCCGATATCAGGCTTATCCCTAACCCCAACAAGGGAACATTTACTGTGAAGGGTACTTCCGGTACTTCTGTTGATGAAGATGTAACGCTTGAGGTTACCAATATGCTGGGCCAGGTAGTTTATACTAAGAAAACAACAATACACGGTGGTAACATTGATGAGGCCATACAGCTGAGCAATGTATCTAACGGTATGTACCTGCTCAATTTGCGTTCATCAAACGGAAATACAGTATTCCATTTCGTTGTAGAACAGTAAATGGTTACAAGATAATAAGTAGAAACGCCCCGGTTTACGGGGCGTTTCGATTATGGGTAAAATGGTCAGATGTAATTGTGATCCGGTAACGGTGCAAAATGCCCGGCATCAATGCGCTTCGAGCCAGTTACCGCCAACGCCGGTCTCAACACTTGCCGGCACGCCATGCGGCAGCGGCATGGCCCCTTCCATACACGACTTTACAAGAGCCTGTACTTGCTCTTCTTCGCCCACAGGCACATCAAATACAAGCTCGTCATGTACCTGTAGTATCATTTTTGCCCGCAGGCTGCTCTTCTGTAATTCTTTATGCACAGCTATCATAGCCAGCTTTATCATGTCGGCAGCGGTGCCCTGTATCGGCATATTGATGGCGTTGCGCTCGGCATACCCTCTTACTGTGAAGTTGGCGGAATAAATATCTTTAAGCCAGCGTTTGCGGCCCATTACCGTTTGCACATAGCCATGTTCTTTGGCAAAGTTTATTGAGCCGTCCATATATTTTTTTATGGAAGGATATTGTGTGAAGTAATTGTCAATGATAGTTTTAGCTTCGGTGCGGCTTACGCCAATATTCTCTGAAAGGCCGAAAGCCGACTGGCCATAGATAATGCCGAAGTTTACAGCCTTTGCTGCTCTTCTCATGTCTTTTGTTACCGCTGCTTCTTCTACTCCATATACTTTAGCTGCCGTTGCGGTGTGTATGTCTTTATGTTCTTTAAACGCCTGTATCATGGCTTCATCGCCGCTTATCGCCGCTACTATACGCAGCTCTATCTGCGAGTAGTCTGCTGAGATGATACGGTGGTCTTTATCGCGTGGTATAAAGGCCTTGCGTATCTCACGGCCACGGTCAGTACGTATGGGTATGTTCTGCAGGTTTGGGTTGTTGCTGCTCAGCCTGCCCGTCACGGCTACAGCCTGAGCGTAGCTGGTATGCAGCCTGCCCGTGCGTGGGTTTATCAGGCCCGGCAGCGAATCCACATAGGTGCTTTTTAGCTTGGTGAGCTCACGGTAGGCAAGTATATCCTCCACTACCTGGTGTTTGTGACGCAGCTTCTGCAATATATCTTCGCCGGTGGCATACTGTCCGGTCTTTGTTTTTTTCTGTCCCGCGTCTATCTTCATTACTTCAAACAGTACCTCGCCCAGTTGCTTCGGGGAGCCGATGTTAAATGTAAGACCGGCATGCCGGTATATATTTTCCTCTGCCTGGCGGATATCCTTCTCTAATTCCTTGGAATACTCGTTCAGAAATGCCACATCCAGCCCCACGCCCTCAAACTCCATATCCAGCAGTACAGGCACCAGCGGGTTTTCCACCTCCGTAAAAACTTTGTTTACCTCCCGCTCCACCAGCAGCGGATCGAAAACTTTTTTCAATTGCAGCGTCACGTCGGCATCTTCAGCGGCATATTCCTTTACCTGCTCCAGCGGTGCATCGCGCATAGACAGTTGTCCCTTGCCTTTTTTGCCTATCAGCGTTTCTATAGATACTGGTTCATAACCCAGGTACTTCATACTCAGCATATCCATGCTGCGCTTGCCATCGGGGTCTATAACATAGTTTGCCAGCATGGTGTCATATATCTGCCCGGCCAGCCGGAAGCCATACCACTTAAGCATGATCATGTCATACTTGATGTTTTGTCCTACCCATAATATAGTGGGGTCTTCAAACAGCGTACGGAAGCGCTCCAGCATTTTTATCACCTCATCCCGCTCTGCCGGTACTGCTACAAAATAGCCTGTGCCTTTTTCTACGCTGAAACTCATGCCTACAAGGTCAGCCAGGTTAGGGTCTATATCTGTTGTCTCTGTGTCAAAGGCTATTTCTTTATGTTTAGCCAGGTCTGCTGCCAGCTTGTCTGCATCCGCTATCGTGGTTACCAGCGTATAGGTGTGCGGCACGGTCTCTATTGTGGCCATGTTGCCGGGCAGGCTATCATCCCGGTCGGGTGGCGGAATGGCAGCAGCACTTGCTGGCGCTGCTGCCGGAGGCGCTGTCGTAGCACCCCTTTTCTGCTGCACAGCATTGCCAAACAGGTCTGTGGACAAAGGCCCTGCTGCATTGTTGTCGCCCAGCACACGCTTACCAAGTGTTTTGAATTCCAGTTCATTAAAGATCTCGGTCAGCGCTTCTACATTCTTATCTTTTACCCTGAAATCCTCGGCATGAAAGGCTATAGGTACGTTGGTGATAATGGTAGCCAGTTTTTTAGACAGCAGCGCCATATCTTTTCCGTTACGTACTTTTTCGCCAAGGGCGCCTTTCAGACTGTCGGCATTGGCCAGTATATTTTCAATATTGTCATATTCCGCCAGTAGTTTTGCCGCTGTCTTCTCGCCTACGCCGGGTATGCCGGGTATATTGTCTACAGCATCACCCATAAGGCCCAGCATATCTATAACCTGGTCTACACGTTTGATACCCCATTTTGCGCACACCTCTTTTTCGCCCAGTATTTCCATATTACTGAACCCTGATGCCGGTTTGTAGATAAATATATTGTCACGTACCACCTGCCCGTAATCTTTGTCGGGCGTAACCATGTATACGGTATAGCCCAGGTCTGCGGCTTCAATGGCCAGCGTGCCTATGATATCATCAGCCTCATAGCCGTCCAGCTCCAGGCACGGCAGGTTGAAGCCTTTGATAATGCGTTTTATATCGGGTACGGCCGCAGACAGGTCTTCAGGGGTCTCCTGGCGGTTGGCCTTGTAGTTGGCAAAGTCGGTGTGCCGCTCAGTGGGGGCCGAGGTATCGAATACTACCGCGAGGTGCGTAGGTTTTTCTTTATTGATCAGATCCAGCAGTGTAGAGGTAAACCCAAACTGGGCGTTCGTATTTTTTCCCTTGCTGGTAACCCGCGGATTGCGTATGAGCGCGTAATAGGCGCGGAATATCAATGCAAAGGCATCGAGCAGAAATAATTTCTTTTCAGGCATCTTGCTAAGTTAAGGCAAAAGTTAAAAACACAAACGCGTGGCCGGGCGGTTTGCATAAAGTATACCGGCATGATGCCTAAGATCAGCCCAGGTCTATCTCGGTATTGTCGCCTATGTTCAGGCTCTGGCTCAGGCCGCGTATGAAGGCATCGTTACCAATAATGGAAGAATTGAGAACTACCTGCTGCAATTCGGCATAAGAGCCTATTATGGAGTCCTTTATAATAGAAGATTCCATCTTCGTATGCTCGCCTATCGTCACGTTGGGGCCTATGATACAATGCCTGATAGTACAACCTTCTGCTATGCTTACCGGGTGTATGATCACGGTGCTGTCAAATGTTTGCTGCTGCCGTTCGGGGTGGTCTTCTTCCATTTGTTTCAGCAGTGTGGCATTCGTAGATAGCAGGCTTTCCTTCTTGCCGCAGTCAAACCAGTTGGTCACTCTGAATGCGTGCAGTTGTACACCGTCTTCCAGCATATGCTGCAATGCGTTGGTAAGATGGTATTCGCCGTTTTCATCCGCAGTATTGTTCAGGTGGCGGTCCAGGGCGGCAAACATGGTAGGCGTTTCTTTGATATAGTATATACCTACCATTGCCATATTCGATTTGGGTATTAGTGGCTTTTCCACCATGCGCAGCACCATATCGGCATCATTCAGTTCGGCTACACCAAACCCCCTCGGGTCATCAACTTTCCTCACGCCTATCTGTGACACATTGCTGTTGAGTATTTCCTTTACATTGTAATCGCACACAGTATCGCCCAGCACTATCATCACATCATCATTGTTCACCACATCGCGGGTAAGCCATATTGCGTGCCCGGTACCCCGCCTGTCATTCTGGGTCACCATCGTGTGCTTCAGATTGGGATATGCTTTGGATATATATCGTTGTATTTTTTCACCCAGGTACCCTATCACAAAAATAAACTCATCCACCCCTGCTTCCAGTAGCTGGTCAATGATAACCCCTAATATGGTCTTGCCGGCAATGGGTATCAATGCCTTCGGCTGGGTGTATGTAAGAGGGCGCAACTTTGTGCCTGCCCCCGCAACGGGAATAATGGCCTTCACAAAAAAATAGTTAAGCGGTAAAAGTAGTAAATATTGTGGTGCAATGAAGTGCCCATGGGGTATAATATTACATTCATGTGGTCAAAAAAAAGCCACATTAACGCTCTGTTATCATTTCATATGATGCGCATAAGTGTTTCATTTTTGCAAAAGCTACATTGTGACCTTGTCACCCACCATTTTTGCGTATTCCTCGTCGATTGCTTCCCACAGTTCTATCTTGTTTTCTTCGGGGTCCATGATATGCGCAAATTTGCCGTATTCATAGCACTGTATTTCTCCCGTTTGCTCTACGCCTTCTTTTTTCAATTCGCCCAGCAGCCACTCAAGGTTTTCTACACGCAGGTTTATCATAAAATCCTTGTGTGATGGTTCGAAGTATTTTGTATCCACTGGGAACGTACTCCATACAGTATGACCTTCCTTTTCAGGGTCATCTGCATGCCGCCATCTGAAAGAGGTGCCGTATTCGTCTGTGTTCATGCCCAGATGTGTGGCATACCAGTTGCGCATGGTAGCAGGTGCCGCGCATTTTATAAAAATACCGCCGAGGGCTGTTACACGTTTTGGCATATAGGAATATGTTTGATTGTGAGCAAGAGTTTAACCTAAATATAATCACATTACGGCTAAAACCGCAATCAGGTGAAGTTCGTTATAAATGAGGTATATACCAAAAGGATACCAAGTCATTCCTGGCCCATTACCCCATTTTTAGTTTGCCTTATTTGGTTTGGTCATTGCTGCAAGCCCCAATACCGGGCCTATGGCAAGCAGCATATACAGGTATTGCGTGTTTACCGTAACAGACAAGGCATTTATAAATTGAATGCTGATAATAGTGATCGCAAACCCGATACAATTCACTACTGTGAGCGACGAACCCGTAGCGCCTGCCGGTGCATTGCGCGCCACCAGTGTTGAGAACATGGGTGAGTCGGCAATGACAGCTAGCGACCAAATGAATAAAAATAGCACGAAGAAGGTAACTGAGTGCGTATACAAAAACAACGGCGACAACAGGCAGCAGGTGCATGATAATAATAAAGACACTATAGCTACCTTTTTTGCCCCGAAATATTGGGACAATATGCCGCTCAATACGCAGGCAAGGCTGCCGGACGCGATGATAACGAATGATAGCAACGGAACATTTAGCGCGCCGTCTGGGTACGTTTTATTATGCGTCATAAGCATCAGCGGTACAAAAGCCCAGAAAGTATACAGCTCCCACATATGACCAAAATACCCAAATGCCGCTGATCGGAAGTTGCTGTGCCTGAAGCCCCGTAGGAAGGCACCAGCGTCAAATTTTCCCGCTGAGCTGCGATGTGGCCCGTCTGGTAAAAGAACAAATACAGACAATCCCCCGCATACAGCCAATACCGATGTGGCATAAAATACATAGTGCCAGGGCAACGCAATGGTGATACTTTTCAGAAGGTGAGGGAATGCCGTACCCAATACCAGCGCGCCTACTAAAAATCCTAACGATCTGCCCAGCTTCTCGCGGTAATGATCGGCGGCTATCTTCATACCTACAGGATATATACCGGCAATGAAAAAACCCGTAAGAAATCTAAACAACAACATGCTGCTGCTGCTAATACCCTGTAAGGTGATACCTATGTTGAAAGCTCCCGCCAGCAAGGCACTGATAAAAAACACGCGTGACGGTGAAAACCTGTCGGATATATTTAGCAGGGCAAACAGAAAGGTACCTGCAATGAATCCAAGCTGTACGGCGCTGGTCAGGTTGGCCAGGAAGCGTTCGTTGAGATGAAATACCCGTATGATATCCGGCATCACAGCATTGCCCGCAAACCACGGCGATGTGCAGAAAAATTGGGATAAAACAATAACCGGCAAAACCCATACGGGTGTTTTCTTATCCATTTTAAGGCTTCTCTTAGGCATAGATAACAAAAAATCCCGCAACCGCGGGACTTTTCTATAACCATTCAAAAAGCATATTAATAAATTGTAGCGCCAAACTCATTGAGTTTTAGATGTATGGCAGTTCTGTTCAGCGCCAGGTTGGTCTTCAGTTCCCATACTGTAGAGTAGATGGTCCGCTGGTTTTCCAATATAGCTATGTGTGTTGCTTTATCAGACGGTGTAGTAGCACCATGTATACTCTCTTTGCTGGTATGCAGCACGCTCAGCATCATATTATGCACTTCCAGCCATGTAGCCTGTGCCGATGTCATGTCGCTGGCGGCAATAAATGCGTCAAGCTGGTTTACTTTAGTAGTGAACGCAGAGAGGGTCACTGTAGTATAGGTAGATTGGGCGGCGGCATTCTGCGTAAATGTTACTGTGCATACAGCGGTTAACAGAAAGCAAGCCAATAGAATACGTTTCATTGTTTTATTTTTTTTAAAGTTATACAAATTTAAGGTAAAAAACCGTTTATTCACTATCTAAGACAGATGCACCCCCCCTGTATAGTTGGGTTTTATACCGTAAAGATGGCGAAATAATCATTTTTCCTAATCCCAGCTTATCCCACTTGGCGTCTACCGCCGCAATGGTCACATCATCAGCAGCAATAATATTTGGCCATGGCCGGTCAAAATCATCAAATTTCTTCGTTTTCCGGGTGCCATCCAGCCCAAGAATGTTTCTTTTTGCGCCTGCGTAGATCTGGTCCCGTTTGGGGTCCAGGTTATTGCAAAAACGCCACAGTACATCGGCAATATCATTGGTATTCACCGTATGCTCTACATAGCAGATCATTTTTATCCCCTCCATGCCGGGCTGCGTGCATAGTTGTTCGTGCAAATGTGCCACATGGCCCTGCCGTTGTTTTTCCACAGCTACAAACAGCACCGGAATACCCATATCTGCCGCTAAACTATAGTTAATGCCCCTGATCTCAGGGAAAAGCGCGAGTATCCCTGTCGCAGAAAACGATGGGCTCAGTTTAAATGGTAGTAGCGGCGCAGATAACTCTTCGTCAAACTTTTTAGTGCCGTCTATGCACATTTTTCCGCCAAATCCCAGTTTTGAGCAGCTATGGTCCAGCACATCCATAGGCCCCTGGCTAAAGTATACATCTGTGAGCGGGTTCAGGTTGCCGAAAACATATTTCGCCAGTTGTGCGTAGTCGTCAATAGCAACGCCGCTTGTCGCGGCATCGTCAGATAGTACCAGTATCTTGTTAAACATCATCTGGCCTGCGCCCCACATGGCATTCATCACTTTCTGCCCCTGGCCGGCATATTCTTTATTTATGGTAGTGATTACCAGGTTATGAAACACACCCTCCACGGGCATATTCATATCGGTTATCTCAGGTACCATCATCATCTTTATCGGTGTCAGGAAGATACGTTCTGTGGCCTTTCCCAGCCATGCATCTTCTTGCGGCGGTATGCCCACAATAGTGGCAGGGTACACCGCGTTCTTTTTGTGGGTGATGGCGGTAACATGAAAGCGCGGATAAAAATCGGGGAGTGAATAATACCCGGTATGGTCACCAAACGGGCCTTCCCATATCAGGTCTTCATCAGGGTCTACATATCCTTCTATAATGATGTCCGCGTCTGCCGGCACTTCTATTTCCGGCTGCGTGATACACCGCACCAGTTCTACTTTCTTCTTACGCAGAAAGCCCGCCAGCATATATTCATCCACATTTTCCGGTAGAGGTGCAGTGGCGGCATAGGTGTATACCGGGTCGCCACCCAGCGCTACGGCCACGGGCATACGTTTGCCTAGTTTTTTATATTCGTTGAAGTGTCGTGCGGATACTTTGTGTTTGTGCCAGTGCATGGCAGTCATACGTGGCTCAAACACCTGCATCCGGTACATACCTATATTACGTACTCCCGAATTAGGCTCCTTCGTATGTATGGCCGGCAGTGTTATGAAGCGCCCGCCATCTTCGGGCCAGCATTTCAGAATAGGTAGTTTATCCAGGCTGGGGTCGTCCATTACCACTTCCTGGCAGGCGCCCCTGCCCCCTGTTACTTTCGGCATCCACGAGGCAAACTTACCCAGCTGTGGCAGCATGGCCAGTTTCTCTATGATACCATTTTTTGGTGTTGATAGTTTTTTGAATAGTGCCTCTATATCCTTTGTGGCGTCGTCCAGCTTGTCTATGCCCAGCGCGATACACATGCGCTTTTCGCTGCCCATACCGTTGATCAGTAAAGGAAATGAAGTACCTGTGTTTTCAAAAAGTAATGCTTTATTGAAAGGACTTTTAGATACCCTGTCCGTTATTTCTGCTATCTCCAGCACCGGGTCCACAAACTCTTTGATCCGTACCAGTTCCCCCGCCTGCTCCAGCGCTTCTATAAATTCGCCCAGCGATTTGTATGCCATGGCGCAAAGGTACTATGGATAAGTTGATTGGCAGGCGTTTTGGCTTCAGAGGCTGTACTTTTTGGGGTGGTTGTGTCTGAACATTCAGTTACCTTTGCCCCAATGCAAAAAAGACCTGCTGCCTCCGAACTGAAAAAAGGGGGCGTAATACTTATTGACAAGCCTTACAAATGGACATCTTTCGATGCCGTAAATAGTATTAAGATAGCGCTCAGGGCTAAGATCGGCCATTGCGGTACGCTTGATCCGCTGGCTACTGGCCTGCTCATTTGCTGCACCGGCGAGATGACCAAAAAGATATCCGGATACCAGCAGTTACCAAAAGAATATACCGGCATTTTTCACCTCGGCGCGGTTACCGCCACCTACGACCTGGAAAGCCAGCCCGAAGACATAAAACCCTATGAGCACATAACAGAGCAGCAGATAATGGATGCGGTAAAGTCATTCACCGGCGACATTATGCAGGTGCCTCCCATACACTCCGCAATTAAAAAAGACGGTAAGCGCTCCTACGACCTTGCCAGGGCAGGAAAAGAAGTGATACTGGATGCACGCCCGGTTACCATCGGCGAGTTTGAGATTACAGCTATCAACTTGCCCGAGGTGCATTTCAGGGTGCTATGCAGTACCGGTACTTATATCAGGTCACTGGCACACGATTTTGGACAAATACTGGGTTGTGGCGCATACCTCAGCCAACTGAGAAGAACTAAGATCGGTAATTTTAGTGCTGATGATGCACTCACTCCGCAGCAATGGCGCGATTTATGGAAACCCGGGTCTGAACGCCTAGCAGATCAATAATATTTATTCATATGCATATTTTGATGATAGCGGCCATTTATACCATAAATACACATATAATTTAAAAATAGGCATCTTAGGTTGTGTAAAGTAGTGGTTAAATGAGAATGTGGATTTGTGGAAAATTAAAAAAAATCGTATCCTTGTAGATTAATGTAATAGAGTATGCATTACAAAAGTCACCAGTCGGGCATTGAGAGTAATAGCTCTTTCACTATAAAGGTCGAAGACCTTATCAGGGAAATAGTTATTCAAAATGATATTCCATACTACCGGATCGAATCCGGAGTTGAGCATCATACTGAAGAATCAGAAGATAATTATGTACCCGTAATACGGATCATTACCTATTTTGAAGATACAGTAAACAAGATCTCACATATCCTTCATGACGAATTTGACGTGGATATTGAAAGGTCTGTAGATAAGAAAAAGATAAGGATAGAAACATTCGCTTACAAGAATATCAATTACACGGCAAGGCTTAAAGCAGACCGGCAGCAACAAACAGAATACAGGAGGTCGGGCAATAAAAAGTTTGAAATTCAGATCTGCTCTATGCTGCAGGATGCATGGTCAGGAATAGAAAAAGAACTTGGATACGATAACATAGTTGTGCCTGATGAGGCTAAGAGGGATTTCTACAGGGTTGGCGCACTGCTGGAAATGGCAGACATCGAATTCCTGAAAATAAGAACCGAATTAGCGCAGAAGAAAAACGATAAAACTGCTACAATTGCTCCGGAGCCGCAACCGGCAAAGGTTGCAGAGGCGCCGAAGACAATGCCTGTAGATACCAACGCCAATACATTTGTAGAGCACCTGCAGGCAGTTGCTAAAGAAGTCCGTAAAGAATTACCGGTCATTCAACCCGAACAGGCAGCGGCCTTTGTGCCACCTGTAGCACCGGTTCAGGAGTTTTCTAAAGTAGTTCCCCCTGCACCCGTTGCAGCGCCCGAACCCGTTGTTGCGCATGTACCACCTGTACCTCCGCCATCGGTTCCCGAAGCACCTAAGGTTGTTGCACCCGCACCCGTTCCCGAGCCTGTAGTTGCATACGTACCACCTGCTCCGCCAACAATGCTGGAGTTGCCGGTGATAAACGAAGCGCCAAAGCCTGAACCAAAGGTTGTTGAATTTACACCACCTCCGCCGGTAGTGGCAGCGCCTGTTGCCCCTGCGCCATCGGTTGCTGCACAGGCTCCCGTACAGAAGGCTGCTTCGCCCATACCTGCTGTTGCGCCAATAGCGCCGCAGCGTTCGGCCCCGTCGCCGCACACCGGTATTGCGCCAAGGCCTGCAGTGGTTCCTGCGGCAGAACCTTCTACCAACGGTATTGCTGCCGGCATCAACATAGATACTTTAAAAGAGCTTGCGCAGAGCATCAATAATACTGAGCATAAAAATGGCACAACTCCTGTTGAGGTACCCCAGCAGGTGGTAGATGAGGTGCGTAAGGCAGTAGTAGTTCCCACTCCACCGCCGGTGGTTGCGGAGATACCAAAACCAATAGCCGAAGTGGTTATACCTGCTGTGGCGCCGGTTAGTGACCTGAATGTGAACGAAAGCGGCCAGATACATGTACCTGAACAGCCCGTGGTACAGGCAGTAAACGAACAGGCAACGGTTGCCCGGACTATACAACTGGATGATAATGTCCAGATGACGGATTTAACGCTCAGGGAGTTTGTAGCAGGCAGCAAACTGCTTAAAGAAATTGACCAGCAGATAGCTGAGCGCGCCGGTGCAAAAATAAACTCTGATATAGATATTGAGGGCGATGTAGAGCGCCTGCGTTTCCTTAAAGTTTACACCCTGAAACAACTACAGGACAGACTTACGGACAACAAAAATGATATTGTGGCCTTTGCCGAAAAATGGATAGGTAAAGATAACGGTGGCTCGTTCGACTCCGGCATATCACTGTTCTATCTCGAGTACCTGCTTGTGGGCAAGAAAAATGATCCCGCGTTTGCTGTTGAGTATGTAGTGAAATTTATTTCAGACAATGACTACAGCGCGCGCTATATCATACCTACCTACAATTCTATACACAATACAGAGGCGCCTAATTTCTCGCACCTCACGTTAAAAGCATAATACACCTTGGTCTTCCTTGGCCGGGTATAAATATTTAGTGACCATTTTCCCCGCAGAGACGCATTACATTGCGTCTCTGTTTTCGTTTAATGCATCATCTGTTGTGTTTCTCAACCCTGCGTCATTTTTTGGCCTTCAGTTGCTTCGCATGCATTTTCGGCAGCAGCATCTCTATCATTTTTTCAATTCTTCGTGTCCTCGTCTCGGGCTTTTTAGCGTCTGTAATGGCGGTGAGGTATTCTTTTTTGCAGGTAAACGACTGAGCGTAAAAATATTCAGACAGGCCTTTGTGTTTATCTACAGATGCCTGCGCGTCTTTGGGCAGGGTTACTGTGCGTTTCACATAGTCTATGCCTTCGGCTTTTCTTTCTTCCATAGGTATATCACAGTCAGATGGTTTTTTACGGGGTGCGTTTGTAAAGCGCAACCCGGTCCAGTCTTTATCTACTGATACCGAGGTTTGCGCGCGGTAACCCGAGTTGAAAACAATATCCCATGTTTTCATAAGCACCAGGTCAGAAGATATGGATCCGCTCTTCTTTGGATACCATATCCAAAAGAGCGTATCATGACCTATATGATCGGCCAGGCGCGGCAGGTAGTGGGTCAGTTCATTGCTGTCTGCGGCAAACAGGATCAACTGCGCAACCGGTTTTTCTTTACCCAGTTTTTGTTTCACTACAATGTCTTCAAAGATTTCCGGGTATCCCAATGGCGCGTTAATAACATACAAAGGCTTGTCGGCAGCTACTCTTAGTTTTTTGATGAGGTCCATATAAGTAAAAATAAAAAAGCAGTTGGAAAATAGACGGCAATGCTAAAGGGGTTTTAACCGTTGTAGGCGTTTTACGGCCTCGTTTAGCGTTTCTTCTTTTTTAGAGAAGCAGAAGCGCACCAGCTTATTGTCTGTTTTGTCTTTGTAAAATGCGCTCACCGGAATGGTTGCCACGCCATACTCCTTTGTCAGCCATTGTGCGAATTCCATATCACCCAGGTTGCTGATACGGTCATAGCCCGCCAGTTGAAAGTAGCTGCCTTTCGAGGGTTCGTAAATGGTAAATGGAGTGTCTTTTAATAATGAAAGGAAATGGTCTCGCTTTTGCTGCATCAGTGTATGCACAGGCATGGCCTTGTCATTTGGCAGGTGCAGCGCCAGCGCGCACTGCGCCGGTGTATTCACGCAAAACGACACAAACTGGTGTATCCTGCGCAATGCCTGTGTATAGGAGGGGGGCGCTATGCTGTAACCTATTTTCCAGCCGGTATTATTATATACTTTCCCGAACGAGTAAAGGGCATAGCTCCGCTCCCGCAGCTCTGCGTGTTGCAGCACACTACAGTGCTCCAGCCCGTCAAATACGATCTGCTCATACACCTCGTCCGACAGGATCACTATTTTTGTGTCCCGCACCAGCTCTGCCAGTTGGTCCCAGTCGCTACTGCTCCATACCGCCCCAGATGGGTTATGCGGCGTATTTACAATAATGGCTTTTGTGCGGGTGCTGATGGCGTCCTTCACTTTATCCCAGTCCACATGAAAATCGGGAGCGCATAACGAAACCGGTACCGCCTTCGCGCCGTTCATTTCTATACCGGGCACATAGCTGTCATACGCTGGTTCCAGTACTATTGCTTCATCACCTGGTTGCAGTACGGCAGTAAAGGCTGTGTATATGGCGCTTGTAGCGCCGGGTGTGATGGTGATCTCATGGTCGGCATCTATGTCAAGGCCAAACCGTTTCCTGATACTGCCCGCTATGGCCTGTCTCAGCGCCGGCAGGCCGGCCATAGGCGCGTACTGGTTGTGCCCGTGCTTTGAGGCATCCCCCAGTAGTTGGGCTAAGTGTTCGTCAATAGGAAAATCAGGAAATCCCTGCGATAAGTTAATAGCATTCTGCTGTTGGGCCAGAGCGCTCATCACTGTAAAGATCGAAGTGCTGGTTGAAGAATGTTTGGACGGAAATTCCATATAGCGTAAGTATAAACCTGCCCTCTGGGTGTTAAAAATTATTGCCGTATTAAAGGTAACAATTTTGCCGTTGGGGCATCAAATTTATATGCGGGTTGCGGAGGGGTTATAAGAACTTATCGCCCTTGTTCCGCTTTACTTCGGCCACATATTCTTTTATCTGCTGCTCCCTGCTGCGCTCACATATCAGCAGTATATCAGGGGTGTCCACAACTATAAATTTCTCCAGGCCCTGTAGCACTACCAGTTTTTCGTTGGGTGCTTTTATCATGCACTCAGTTGCATCTATCACCATTACATTGTCGCCCAGCACCGCGTTGCCCAGGTAGTCTTTCTTTGAGTTGTCATATGCCGATTCCCATGTGCCCAGGTCGCACCAGCCAAAGTAAGACGGTATCACAAATACGTTCCTCGCTTTTTCCATGATACCATAATCTATAGAGATATTGGTACAGTGCGGATACAGGCGGGTTATCATATCGTGTTCAGCAGGTGTGTTATACACGCCCTTTGCCTGCAGGAATACTTCATTCATCTCGGGCAGAAAATGCTCCAGGGCTTCCATTATCGTTTGCACATTCCATACAAATATCCCTGAGTTCCACAGAAAATCACCGCTCTTAAGGAAGGTCCGGGCAAGCTCCAGCGATGGCTTTTCGGTAAATGTCTTTACCCTATAGCTTTTGTCTATCTCCTGTCCTGCGTCATATTGTATGTAGCCATATCCCGTATCGGGCCGGGTCGGTTTTATTCCCAGTGTCAGCAGCGAACTGTGATGTGCCACAAAATCAAGCGCCTCATGTGCCGTACGTTCAAATGAATGCTCGTCCATGATCAGGTGGTCTGCCGGAGACATGATGATGTTCGCTTTAGGGTTCAGTGCCATGATCTTATGCGCAAAGTATGCTGCGCAGGGGGCCGTATTTTTCCGCGATGGCTCGCTGATTATATTGGCATCACTTATTTCAGGTATCTGCCCTTTTAGGGTAGTGATATATTGCTCGTTGGTAATGAAGTAGATATTCTCTTTTGGGCAGATATGCTTAAACCGGTTATAGGTCCATTGAATGAGCGAGCGTCCGGTGCCCAGCAGGTCAAGGAATTGTTTTGGATAGTGTGTTCGGCTTTCCGGCCAAAATCTGCTGCCAATACCACCCGCCATTATGGCCACATAATTGTTCTGGATGCTCATACTTATTTTATCAACTTTATTGATCGCTTACAAAAGCCAATGGGTAAAAATAGTACAATTCAATGCAAATGTGAAGAAACACTTCCGGGTGGGTAGCCCCGATATTATTATATTAATATATAAAGCCAATGTAGTTGTTGTACATTGGCTTTATGGGCTGATAATAATAATAATGTCTTACTCTGCTTCTGCTACCACTTCTTTCACTTCAGGTATCATGCGCTTCATCATTCCCTCTATACCCGATTTCAGCGTGATCATAGAAGACGGGCAGCCCGAGCACGAGCCTTGCAGCATAAGCGTCACCGTACCACTGTCATATCCTTTAAAACTGATGGCTCCGCCATCCATTTCTACGGCCGGCTTCACATAGTTTTCCAGCAGTTCTTTTATACGGTCTACCACATCACCATCGCCCGCTCCGGCTACATAGGTGTCCGGCTTGGCCACTACCAGTTCTTCATTGATAACCGCCTTACCCTCTTCCAGGTATTGTTTCAGAAATTCACGGATAGATGGTATCACATCATCCCAGTTAGTTTCCGCCGTCTTGGTCAGCGTCACAAAGTTGCTGGCTATAAATACACTCCTGATAAAAGGAAAAGCAAATAACTCTTTGGCAAGCGGTGACGGTGTAGCCGCAGACTCGTCCGGAAAGTCAATACTTTTTCCGGGATATAACAGTTTGTTGGCTACAAACTTCATTGTCTCCGGGTTCGGGGTCATCTCCGTATATATACTCACAATAGTATTTCCTGTCTTCAGCATCGCAAATGAAATTTGATACAAAAATACTGAAATGCAAGCTGATTATGGATTATTTATCCAAATACAGATAGTGAGGAAATCAATAATACCGAGAAATTAGGCCCGATTTAAAATTTTATTAATAAATTGTGGAGCGTTTTTTGTTGGTTATAAAGTATCAACACCAATTATGAAGAGAACAATTTTAGCCGCAGGCCTGCTGGCAATTTTATTTATCAGTTCCTGTATCGAGGCCAAGCCAAAACAGCGATACTATCATAAAAATCACCGTCATTACTGGCGGCATATATATTGATCGGTATATATCATTACAATAGAAAAGGGCGCATGTGGCGCCCTTTTCTATTGTGTGCAATTCATTGATTTTTACTTCATTACCACCACTTTACGGCTTATTACGCCGTCAGCGGTCTGCACCTGTACAAAATAAAGCCCCGCAGCTACGTCAAACAACTGAATGGTTATTGACGACTTATTGCTGCTATTGCTAATGTTTTTTATTGTCCTGCCCTGCACATCTGTGATTTGTATGCCTTCTATCTCAATTCCGGTTGTTGCTACGGTCAGGTCATTGTTGGCAGGGTTAGGATACATATAAATACCCGAGTTGGCAATTTGCTCATCATCAATACCTACTCCTTTGTAAGTGTAGAAGCCGGTACCGCCACCAGACAGGTTGGTCATCATCATATGCGCCAGTTGGGTAGTGCCCGATGTGCTCAGCGACCAGTTGGTGGTCGATGCGGATGTTCCATAGGTATAAATGGTAAAATTGCTCGAGGTCGATGCTGAGAAGTTGTTGGCCGGGTTAGGGTCTACCGGGCTGTTTACCTTATACATTTTGTAGTTGGTCAGCGGTGCCGTGGTTCCGGGTACACTGCCATTCACATCAGATGTGTCTTTCGCCAGGAATGGGAACATAACCTCTACAGCGGTCGTAGGGGCTGTGGTTGGGGTCATTTTCCAGTAGCGGCGCATAAAGTAGTTGTGTTTGTATACACCACTCAGGCCTGCCGGTAATGTTGCTGTTTGTGCGGTACCGCCACCCTCGCCGGTAAGCGTTGTTGCGCTTACAGAGAAGCCGGCCTGGTCCATATTACCTATGTTGTTACCGTTCTTTCTTACCATCAGCACCAGGGTGTCATCAGTCTGGTCGGCAGTATTGTTATCATTCCAGTAGTAGGTTATGTAGTTCGATCCGCTCAGCAGGTCTGTACACTCCCTGTTCGCTGCCAGTGTTTTATTGGGTTGTGCTACCGCTATGCTGGGTAAATAGCTCTCGCCGCATGATACGTGCAGGTAGTTGATCAGGAAGCGCCTGATGGTATCACCGGGCTGCTGGCCAAAACCATTGCTGAAATTGGTGCCTGAGCTGGTCAGGTGGCAGTAACTCATTATGGTACCACCCACTGAGCTCGATGGGTTGCCGGGGTTGCCGCAGGTATGCGTTCCGCTGGGTTCTATGGTGTAGCAGCCGTCTATAGCTGTGGTGCCTGTGCCGGGGGGGTTCCAGCAGCAGCGGTGTGTATGCGGTGAGCCCAGTACATGGCCCATCTCATGCGTGGCTACTTCCACATCCCACGAATAGGTAGGGAAGGAGGTTACTGTTGTAGATGAGGTGTTGGTTACGTCGCAGAAGGCGTAGGGGCCATATGCTTGTGCCGCGTTGTAGCTGGCACACATAGACATCAGCCAGGCCACACCACCCAGTGTGCCGCTGTATCTGGTTGAGAACAGTGTAGCCACATCACAGCCATGCATGGTGTTTTGTGTTATCTGGCCGAATTTGGTAAGAAACGGGCTCGGATCACCACCGGTAGTGGTCACAGTAGCATATGCGTCGGTAGTCGTGTTTATCTGCAGGTATCTCAATACTATGATTACCCCCTCGTTTTTATAAAGAGTGCTTTTATTGTTGAATAATGCGGTAATGTAATTGGTGCAGTTAGTGGTACTGGAGCCTTTCTTTATATACATGGTATTGTCTATCACTTCATAGCACCTTACCTCAGCGCAGTTATTGTACACATTATTGTTCAGCGTGGTAGTTGATTTGCCGCCTTTGTTTATGTACACTTCGGGTAGTTTATCAGTAGCGCAACCCGGTGCGTGATCTGTTATTTTCAGGTCGTGGTCGTTAAATAACAGGTAGTTTTGGTTGTAGTCATACTCATTTCCGGTCATTATATTGGGCACTACATTATAGTTGCCTTCACCCGGAATAGAGAACAGTCCGTATACCTCGTTATTGAAAAACGAGAATGCAGCCACAGAGCCGGGAATCCCCTTCACCACACCCCTGTAATATACACCCGGCGTATAGTCGGCCAGGTGGTCCGAATTGTTCGCACCCATCTCATGTACCTGGAAATCGTTGGTCACAAAGTCATAGCGCGCCAATTCCAGCGTATAGGTTTTGCCATTCATACCCGGTATTACCAGGTTTATTGCACGCTTCTTATCCTTTACAAAAGTGGAAAGATTGCTGTAGTCAATGATAAGCGGCTGGGCGTCTTCTACATTCTTTAGTAATGCGCTCTTATCAAAATTGTTGTCCGGCCTCCATATATTACTTACGTCCACAAACGTATTCGTTTCCTTTACCCTGCTGATAAACGTCTCTATAGGGGTTCCTTCCCTGCCAAACACACTTGCGATAGGTAATAGCATTAAAACTAAAACACACTTTAAAACATAATGTCTCATAAATTCCATTGATTTTTAATTAAATAAAACAGTTGATGAGGTTTAGAATGATAATTTTTTGTTAAGGGCGCAAATGTATTGAAATGATGCCGTAAACCAAGCAAAAAATACGCAAACAAGGCAGTTGTTGGGGCGTTTAAAATATACATAATGAGATACGTATATGCAACAAATTTAATCCGTTGCGTCCTTTTGGTAAAATTGTTGCCAAATGATCTGTTGTCACATATTTACCGCCTGATTAGCATCCCGGTATATGCTTTTTAAACAGTCTTAACATTTGCGGGCACAGTTTTTTTTCCGTTCCTGGTGTACGAGTTTTTTGTTGAACCTTTTAAAAAACACAGATCATGAAAAAGATAATAATAATGACGATGATCGCAGCCGGCTTTGGTTATTTTACCGCCGATGCGCAGACAGCAAAAAAAGACGCTTGCGGCGTCAATGATGGTAAAGTGTGCAGGCTGTCACCCGACAGGAAAACAGCTTCCTGCTACAAAACAAAATACGCCGAGAATTTTAAGGTGTGTAAAGGAAGCAATGGATATTATATATGCTGCGAAGCGCCACGGTATGGCAATTCCACATATGCTCAGCAGAAATATATAATAAAACAACAGCAGCCCGAAACCGAGAGCTATGCAATGAACGAAAATAATGACAACAGTCCGGTTAACAACAGTACTGTAAATATGACTGCACCCCAATCCCAGTCTTATGTCGTTACTTCATCCGGTACATACCAGGGCTATTACCCAAAGCGTGGCAGAATAAAGGTTTGTTATATAGGCGATAATGTAGCAGAAAATAACAGGGCGCCATACGAAGGCTGTGCCAGCCCTCAATACGACGGACCGGAAGCAAACAGGTATCGTAATATGAATGTGAGCAACCCGGCCGAGATGCCGCCACTTTCCGGCAGGCCTAATGAATAACCAGGGTAGTTTACCACAAAAAAGGACTGTGTTAAAAGCTTTGTTGCTTTTAACACAGTCCTTTAATAATTGATTACCTCTTATTTTGAACGTATTCAAAAATCGAACAGCGCCTTTAACCATGAATTCTATTGGTTATTCTGCTACTGAAGTAAGAAAAGACACTACAACCCTTATCTGCTCATCACAAGCCACATCATCATTTTCCGGCTGATAAAAATCCGAAGACTATCCAATCTTTTAGTTTACCCCAACCATATCCCGCCGGCCACGGCTCCTCTTATCGCTCCTGTTTACGTCACATATATCATTAACGCAGGTATTAAGGTAGAGGTTAAGAAAGATTGTCTTATTTTTGGTATAAGCAGCTTTAACGCTTGTTTACTCATTCGCTTATGCCGCACATCTCATTACAGGAACATCTTCCCGGTATAACCGGCTTGCTGGAATATCGGCAGGATACAGCAGAACCCATACGGGAGCTTACACAGGTACTGCTTCGCGGGCCATCTTCACTCAGTGAAGGGGAGCGGGAACTGATAGCTACGATCGTATGCTACGGCAATGAATGCCGTTTTTGTACAGCCGCCCATACCGCCGCTGCCGATATTTTACTGGGCGAGAATGAAACGGCGCAACAAATGAAACAGGATATCAGCAGTGCGCCTGTTAGCGAAAAAATGAAAGCCCTGCTCGTTATAGCGTCGCATGTGCGGGAAAACGGGAAAAATGTAAAGCCCGAAGATATTGAAGCCGCCAGGGCAGCCGGCGCTACCGATATTGAGATACACGATACTGTATTAATAGCGGCCTTGTTCTGCTTATACAATCGCTATGTCGATGGTCTGGCCACAGTACTGCCCACCAACAATGAATTCTATCTGAACCTGGCAGGTAAGCTTAAAGACCATGGCTACATGAGGCAGCCGCAATGGTATGACAACCTGAAAAAATAACAACTCTAAACACAAACAGGTAAAATATGGCGTACATAGATGTTATAGAAGGCGTACCCGGCATCAGGAGCCTGGTAATGTTTCGCCCCGAAACGGGCAAACCGCTCTACGACCTTGCGCAGGTATTGCTCCGTGGGCCATCCACATTATCAGAGGCAGAGCGGGAGCTTATAGCGGCATATGTGTCCTATCGCAATGGTTGTATGTTTTGTATGAGCAGCCATGCTGCCGCCGCCCGTTGCCTGTATGGCCCCGATGCCCGATTGGTAGATGATGTGCTCAATGACATGCGGCAGGCAAATATCAGCGACAAATTAAAGGCGCTGCTCCATATTGCCGGTAAGGTTCAGGTGCTGGGCAAGGAAGTCAGTGACGAAGATATAGCCGCCGCGCGCCTGCATGGCGCCGATGACAGGGAAATACACGATACCGTGCTTATAGCGGCCACATTTTCTATGTACAATCGTTATGTCGACGGGCTGGCCAGCTGGACACCTACTGATCCCGAAGCCTACAAGGAAATGGGACAACGAATGGCTGAAAAAGGATACGTAATGCCAAAGCCGCAAAACTAACAGCCCCGGTTGCGTAAGGACTATGTCTCAGATCCTTCTTTCTGCAGCATCCACTTGTCTTCATTGCAGTGGGTTACCGTTACATTCAGATTATAGCGTGTTCTCAGATAGTTGGCCAGTTGGTTGGCGGCATATACAGACCGGTGCTGGCCACCGGTACACCCAAAGGATACGGTTAGCTGCTCAAATCCCCGCGTTATATAATCTTCCACATTAATAGACACCAGTGCGTACACATAGTTCATGTAGTCAGGCATTTTAGACTCCCGCTCCAGGAACTGGCATACCATATCATCATTGCCGGTGAGGTGCTTGTACGCTGCGTAGCGGCCGGGGTTAAGAATTCCTCTGCAGTCAAACACAAATCCCCCGCCATGTGGCCCTGTGGGCTTGGGCATTCCTGTTTTGTAAGAGAAGCTGTTCACCTGCACCGTCAGCTTCGGCTGCTCGTCATGCGATGTGGTCGTGTACCTGTCCTGCATCTCCACCGAAGATATTTTTTCAAGCAGCGATCTCAGTTCAGGATATGCCGGCGTCTGCGGATGATCGGCAAGGAACATTTCCAGGTTTTTCAGCGCCGGGCCTATGCTGGTGATAAAATGCGCCTTATGCTGTAGTAGTCCCCTGAAGCCGTATGCGCCCAGCACCTGCAGCAGGCGCACAAGCACAAACTGTACATAGCCGCGCCTGAAGTAGATCTCATCCATCCGTGGCACATGCAGTTCATTCAGGCTGCTGATGTAGCCGTTCAGCAGGTCTTCTTTCCAGGCCGGTGGCAGCTGCGCCCTCGCCTGCCATAGCAGCGATGCAATATCGTATTGCGGCGGGCCCTGCATGCATCCCTGGAAATCTATAAAGTATATCTTACCCTCATGCACCATTATGTTGCGGCTCTGGAAGTCGCGGTACATCAACGTCTGTGGTTGCACACGCCCCAGGTCCTTGCTCAGCAGTTCCATTTCGCTGATCAGGCCAGACCGGTCATATGAAATACCCTGCAGGTCGGCAAAATAATATTTGAAGTAAAGCAGATCAGACATGATGGCTTTCTCGTCAAATTGTTTCGACGCAAAGCACTGTTTGTAGTCAGCCTCGCGGCCGGCTATCCATTGCACTTTCGCCAGCTGGGCCAGCGCGGTATGGTATAGCTTTCTTACAGGCTCGGTATATCCCTCCTTCAGCACCATATCAAACAGTGATGTCTTGCCCAGGTCCTGTTGCAGGTATGCCCTGCGGTCTTTGCTGGTCTTATATACCTCCGGCACATTAACTTGGTGCTTCCTGAACAGTTCTGTAAAGTAGAAATACGTATTGTTTTCAGCTACGTTGGTATTATAGGTGCCTATAGCGGTTATTTTACCGCTCTTTATGCGGTAGTACCGGCGGTCAGAGCCCGATACCGCCAATGCAACTATGCTGTCAGGTTTCTTTTCAAAATGCTCTTCAAATAACTTTTCAAGGATTGCGGTTATCTGAACTACTGACTTATTTGGCGTTATCATTTTTACCGGGGTGTTCGTAAAAAAATACTTCCCTATCTGATATGGAGAAGTTATTCCATTCCTCTGTGCTTATGCTCGCAGCCACTACACCACAGGTAGGCATATTATCTACCTTGAATCTAGGTGACAACTGGTTCACAAATTCCGTGATACCGGGGTTGTGTGCTACTATGAATACGGTTCTTATTCTGTCGCTCAGTTCGTATATCGTTTCCTCAAAAACCGTAGGAATGCAATGATACAATTTTTCCTCCCATTTAATATCATCGGCTTCATAGCCTACTTCTTCTGCTATCCTTTTGGCGGTCTGCTTGGTGCGCTTGGCCGTGCTGGATATGATCAGGTCCGGGATAATGCCTGCCTGCTTCAGCATTCTGCCCATGTCGGGGGCTTCTTTTTTTCCTCTTTCATTAAGCGGCCGCTCAAAATCGCTTTGCAGTGGGTTGGCCCAGCTGCTTTTTGCGTGCCTGATGAGTACTAAAGTACGTTTCATAAAAATTTAAAAGACCTCCGCTTCTTCCGGAGGGGATAAAACAAAATGTAATTTAATAGTTCATGTATTCAATACAATATTCATCTGCCTCCCGGTCTATCTCCCGGGTTTATAATATTTAAGTTTCAATGCGCTGCCGTCAAATTCTGCATAGCTGTCGTATCTTATCCAGTCACCCAGGTTCACGTACAGGCTGTTTTGAGGCAGCGGGTACTCCACTGCTATATGCCTGTGCCCGAATATAAAATAATCAAAATGTTCTTTGTTCAGTTGTTCCAGGCAAAACTGCACCAGCCATTCTTTCTCAGCCCCCAGGAATTCCTTTATCGGTCCGTCGGCATGCTTCGGCCCCAGCCTGCTGAACCATGATGCCAGTCCTACGCCCGTATCAGGGTGCAGCCTGCGGTACAGCCATTGGGATAAAGGGCTGCGCAGTACTTTTTTCAGTAGCTTATATCCATGGTCTCCCGGCCCCAGGCCATCACCATGGGCTACAAAAAATTTCTTACCGTTTATTTCCCGCTGTATCGGGCCATGGTGCACGGGTATGCCCAGCTCTTTTTCAAAGTAGCCAAGCATCCACAGGTCATGGTTACCGGTAAAGGCTTCTATTTTCAGTCCGTTGTCACTCAGCTCAGCCAGTTTGCCCATAAAGCGGGTAAACCCCTTGGGCACCACATTTTTATACTCAAACCATGTATCGAAAAGGTCTCCTACCAAAAAAAGTTGCTCTGCGTCTGCCTTTATAATATCCAGCCACGCGCACAAACGCCGTTCACGTTCCAGGCTGCTGGCGCGGTCGGGTATGCCCAAATGAAAATCGGAAGCGAAATAAACTTTTTTACCGTGGGGTAATTCCATGCAAATAATAAGGGATGGGCAGCAAAGTTAACCCAATTAAATAATATTGGATTACGGTAATTTTCATAAAAACCGCTTCCGGGTGGCTTATGGCACAGGGTCATATCCGTGCTTGCCCCACGGATGGCAGGACAGGAAACGCTTAAAAGCCATCCATCCCCCCTTTAGCGGGCCATATTTACGTATGGCTTCCAGTCCGTAGGCGCTGCAGGTAGGCGTAAATCGGCATTTCGCCCCGAAGAAGGGCGATATGGCACTCTGGTAAAAACGGATAATACCAATGAATAATATGGAAAGTAGCTTTCTCAATGGATTATGTATCCTGCTGTGTTTGGGTATGCGCTATGGTTTCCGTCAGCTTTTCTATGCCTGCTATTACTGCGGTTTTCACCGTTTCATACACAGGCATGGCCTTATCTGTAAAGATAAAGAATAAATGCAGTTGCTCGTCGGCAGGTACTATGGCTGTCAGATTGTGCCTGTTCAGCCGCCAGGCCTCAACAATAAGTCGGCGTATGCGGTGGCGCTTTACAGAGCTGCCAAATTTCTTTTTGGGTACCGAAAAGCCGGTCAGTATCGGGGGGGCATCCACATTGGGGCGGGGCAGTGTACGGTAAATGACCCTTAATGGAAAAACAGAAAACGCTTTCCCGGACCGGAAAAGCGTATCAATATGCTGCTCTCGCTTGAGCCGCTCGTATGCTTTGAAAGTATTACGAATGGCGAAAAATTTTAAAATTGTTTACTTCAAACGACGCTCGTCTGATACTGTCAGTTTATGACGGCCTTTTGCGCGGCGCGATGCCAGTACCTTGCGGCCATTAGCTGATTCCATACGCTTACGGAACCCATGTACTGTCTTACGGCTGCGGCGGTGTGGTTGGTATGTACGTTTCATCTTATTATATTTTTACTTTTTCTACGAATAGACCCTTTTCGGGAAAGGGAGTGCAAAGGTAAGGGAAAAGGATGATGCAAGCAAAATATTTATCTGAAAACAATAAAAATAAATATAATTATTATCTGTATCAAATTATAAAGGCTGCGCGGCTATATTATTACAGCCGCGCAGCTATACTATCATGCATTTGAGCCCCCTGTTATTTTCTTCACCCATGCCTTGAACCTGAAACTGAGCAGGCACATTACCGGCACCACGATCAGGGTAAGGAATGTCGCAAAACTCAGGCCATAGATCATGGTCCATGCCAGCGGTGCCCAGAAAGCGGTATTATCACCACCAAAATACAGGTGGGGGTTACCGCTGCTCAGCAGCGAGTAGAAGTCAAGGTTCATACCTACAGCCAGTGGTATAAGGCCAAGTATTGCTGCCGTAGCGGTAAGCAGTACAGGCGTCATACGTGTACGGCCCGATTCTACTATCGCGTCATATGGTGTCATACCGTCTTTCAGCATCAGGTCCATAAATTCTACCAGCAGTATCCCGTTACGCACCACTATACCTGCCAGCGCCACTATACCTATGCCGCTCATTACCATAGAGAACGTATTACCCCCTATCGAATAACCCAGGAATACACCTATGATACTGAAAAGTACCTCACTCATTATGATAAGCGTACGGCTCAGTGAGTTGAACTGGATCACCAATATCAGGAAGATAAGGCCCATTGATATCAGCATTGCCCCGCCCAGGAACGATCCTGTTTCTTTCTGGTCTTCCTGGTCACCTGCCATACGTATGTTTACCCCCGATGGCGCATGAAACTGGTCTATTTCTGCCTGCACTGCAGCTACCACGTCATTGCCTTTATCTACATATGCCGTAGCCAGGTTAGATGACAGTATGATAATACGTTTCTGGTCCTTGCGTTTTATGCCTCCGTAGGTATTGGTATACTGCACATCGGCAAATGCGCTCACAGGCACCTGGCGTATCACGCCGCCCATACCCATATCACGGTACAGTATCGGCATATTGCGCAGGGCGTCCACATCCTTGCGTTGCTCTTTTTGCAGCCGCACATATATCGGGTAGTCATCGTTGGCGTCACGGAAACGCGATATCTCAGTACCGAAGATAGCCGTACGTAAATTATAAGCTACGGTCGATGTGGTGATCCCCTCATGGTCCATACGCTCACGGTCCAGGTTAAAGGCTATTTCAGGTTTATTGGCCTGGAAGTCACTGCGCAGTTTTTCCACACCGGCTATCTGTTTATCCTCCAGGTATTTCTTTAGCTGTTCAGATGTACTGATCAATGAGTCAAGATTGTCCCCGGTTATTTCTATCGATATAGGTTTTTGTTGTGGTGGTCCGCCGTTTTCTTTGTCCACGGTCACTTCAGCGCCCGGCACATTTTTTACCACTTCACGTATTTTATTCAGGTAGTCCCATGTCGACTGTCCTTTACGCGCCGCGTATTCCACAAAAGCCACCGTTATTCTTCCTTTATTCGGGAAGTCGCCTACCTCGCCGCTGCCGGGGTCTACCGCGTTTACCGTCACGTTAGATATTACAGACAGCACCAGTGGGTTCGTTTTGCCTTTTTCCGGGTCTATGTCCAGTACTTTGTTCACCCGGCCTTCCAGTTCCTTCATCACCTTGTCGGTATATGCCTGGTCAGTGCCCACCGGCAGGTTCAGGTACACATAGGCAAAGTTCGGATCGGGCGACGGGAACAGCGTAAACGGCACATGACGCGCGTTGTAGGCTATAGGCGCTATCACAAACAGCGCTAACGTTATCAGCATCACTATGCCGGGGCGCTTCAATGAGCGTAGCAGCCACCTCGTATACCACTCCTTGAACGCCGGCCATGCCTTGTTCTGGAAATTATGTATCCACTTAGACAGTACATATTTCTCCAGTAGTATGAACAGGTAGATGAATACAAAGAAGTTACCCGTAGCCCACGATTTGGTCAGATAGCTGAGCAGTGCCACGCACGCAAATACGATCAGTACGATCATGTCGCGTCTTGAGAAACTGCGCTTTGCCTTGTCTGTTTCTTCAGTATGCGGCTTCATGAAACTTACCGCAAACACCGGGTTGATCACATATGCCACCAGCAGCGATGCCGTAAGCGTAATGATAAGTGTAATAGGCAGGAAGAACATGAATTTACCGATGATACTGTTCCAGAATGCCAGCGGCACAAATGGCATTACCGTAGTGGCGGTACCCGTTAGCACGGGCAGGAACACCTCTCCCGTCGCCATCTTGGCCGCCTTAATAATGGATATCTTACCATTATCATAGATACGGTGCGTATTCTCTATCACCACTATGGCGTCGTCCACCACTATACCCAGCGCCAGCAGGAATGAGAACAGCACGATCATATTCAGCGTAAAACCTATTGCCGGCATCACCAGGAACGCTATGGCGCACGACAGCGGTACAGACATGGCCACGAACAATGCGTTGGTCACACCCATAAAGAACATAAGGATGATCGTAACCAGTATAAAGCCTATGATAATGGTGTTGATCAGGTCATGCAGCGTATCCCTCGTGTTTTGCGACTGGTCGCCGGTCACCACTATTTTCAGGTCGGCAGGCAGTTCTTCCGCCTTCATTTTTTTGATCAGTTCTGATACGTGGTCAGATGCGTCTATCAGGTTTTTACCTTTCGCCTTTATCACGTTCAGCGTTATCACATTCTTTCCGTCCAGTCGGGCATAGCTCTTCTGCTCCGCAAAGTCATCTACCACATCCGCTATATCTTTCAGGTATATTGCTTTGCCCTGCTGGTTACGCACTATAGTATTGCCTATTTGTTTGGCATTCTTGTATTCGTTCTTTATGCTCAGTACCCTTTTCTGGTTGTTCATGGATATCTCACCCGCAGATGCCGATACGTTTTCGGCTGAGATCGTATTCTGAATATCTCCGAAGGTGAGGCCCGCGGCCTGCATTTTGTACAGGTCTACATTTATCTGTATTTCGCGGTCCAGCGCGCCCACCATATCCACGCGCTTCACTTCTTTAATCGCCTCTATGTTATCCTTTACCCTGTCTGCGTATTTTTTCAGGCGGTTCAGGTCATAATTGCCGGATATGTTTACAGACAGTATCGGGAACTCGGATATATCTATATCCTTTACCTCTGGCTGGTACGGCAGGTTTTTGGGCAGGTCCTGCTTGGCCTTATCTACGCCGTCTTTTACGTCCTGCTTTGCCTTGTCTACCTTCACATCGGGGTTAAACTCCACGATCACTACCGAGTAGTCCTGGAACGAATTGCTCGTTACCTTCTTTACACCGGTGATATTTTTTACCTGTTTTTCAATGGGCTTCGTCACCAGGTTTTCCATATTCTCCGGCGATGTGCCGGGATACACCGTTTGCACGATGATCTGGGGAAATTTTATCTCCGGAAATTTTTCCTTGGGCAGGGCATTATATACCATCAGCCCCATCAGTGTTATGAACACTGTAAGTATATATACAGCCGTGCGGTTGTTAATGGCCCAGCTGGATAGAATGAACTCTTTGAATTTATCTTTCATTGAATTTCTTTTGGTAGGTTCGGCAGGTGTCGCGCCACTTTAATTGGCTATACACCCGGCACCCGGTGAGTGATTTATTGTATAGTTATTTGCTGTCCGTTATCCATCTCTTCATAGCCCTTCGTTATTACTTTATCTCCGGCCTTCAGTCCAGATAGTATTTCCACCATGCCGTTGGCATTACGTCCTGTTGTTACCAGTACAGATTTTGCTTTGTTGCCGTCTGCTATATACAGCATCTCACCTTCAGATGTCTTCTGTATCACTGATACAGGCACTACAAGCGCGTGTGGGTTCTCGTAGTTGGATATCCGCATCACGCACGCCATGTTGGGGTGCAGCTTGCTGTTGTTGGGCAGGCGCACCTGCACGGTAAATGAACGTGATACAGGGTCTACCGCCCTCGATACATATGTCAGCGTTGCTTTTATAGAGTCATTGATGTCAGACAGTACTATCAGCACTTTGTCGCCCTGGGTTACCTTGCCCAGGTAGTTTTCACCCAGGCTTGCTTCGGCCTTTAGCTTGTCATAGCTTACCACGCGTATACCATTCATGCCCGGCGCGCATACCTCGCCTATTTTCAGGTTCACATTATCTACCACCCCGTTTATCTGCGATACCACCCTGTACAGGTCGCGCTGTGCTTTCAGCGAGGCTATCTGCTTCTGGGTAGATTCATAGTTGGTCTTGGCGGTCATCAGCTGCACCTCGGTGCCTATGTTCTGCGCCCACAGGCTCTGCTGTTTTTCATAAATTGATTTTAGCAGGTTCAGCTGAGGCCCCATGCCTTCTATCTGCTGCTCTATGGTGGTGGCATCCAGTAATGCCAGCACCTGTCCCTTGCTCACCTTCTGGCCCACATGTGCCGATATGCTTTTTACTATACCCGCCATCTGGCTGGTGGCAAGTATGTTCTCATCACCGGTCACCTGCGAGTGTACTTCCACATAGGCGTTAAAGTCCGTTGGCTCCACTGCGGTTATAGATACAGGCGTTATTTTCGCCTTTAGCGAGTCGGGTTTGCTGGCTTCTATTTTCTTTATCTTGCTGTCCAGTTCGGCTCTTTGTTTTTTCAGCTGCTCTATGTTGTCACCGTCGGTTTTGCCGCCTCCGCATGATGCAAAAACCATTGCAGGTATTAATAAATAGATTAGTTGTTTCATGTATTGTGTGTTTTATTTTTTTGAATGATTTGTTTGTGTTTTCGTTTATCGTTATTTATTTCAGCAGCCCTAATGATTTTTTCAGGTCTGCCTCCGCGTTTATCATGTCCAGTAGGGCAGAGAAGTAGTTGGTCTGCGCCCGCAGCTGGTCTGTTTGTGCCTGTGTTACTTCCAGGTTGCTGCCTACACCCGCTTTATATTTTTTCTGCGCCAGTTCCAGTACGTCATTGGCCAGCTCCATATTCCGCTTCTGGCTTTGTACCTGTATTATGGCGTTCTTCAGGCTGGTGCGCGAGGTGGCTATCTGGAAATCTATCACCTGCTTCATATTCTCTATATTGTTCTTGGATTTCTCTATGTTCAGCTTTGCCTCTCTCACCTGTGTCAGTCTCATCATTCCGTTAAAAATGGGTATGTTCATTTGCAGTCCCAGGGTCGAGTTTGCCCAGTATTTGCTAAAGCTGGACAGCGTGTTGAATTCGTTTGATCCGATATTGGATCCATATGCCCAGTAGCCCGACAGCGTAGGCACGGCCGCCAGCCGGTACCTTCTCAGGTTATACTGGTTCAGCTTCAGTGCGGAGTTCAGCGCCTGGTATTCGGGCAGCCGGTCATAGTTCTTTTCTTCGTTCATTAGGCTCGTGGCAGACTGTGCCCGGCCTTCCAGGTCGGTGTCGGTAAGTATGATATTGGTGTTCAGGTCCATGCCCATCTGAAACTTCAGCACCTGCTCGGTTAGCGTCAGCATATTGGCTATCCGCACGCTGTCGGCCGCCAGGTTGTTTACCTGCACGGTTGTGCGGTCTACATCTATTTTCTCGGCAAAGCCGTTTGCCCTGGTCACTTCCAGGTCATGCTCCAGGCTGCGCGCGTACCCCAGTGAGCTCTTTATGATGTCATACTGTCGGTAGGCTATCACCAGCGAGTTGTATGCCTTGTACACATTGTACCGTACTGTTTCGCTGGTCACATCGGCATTGCGGCGCGCCAGTTCCATCACAGAGTTGCGTGCCTTCAGCGCTATGAATACAGATCCGTCAAAGATGAGCTGCGAGGCCGTTATGGTCCCGGCTGCGGCATAAGGCACCGTAAATGATATTGCCATGATATCGCCCTTGGACAGATTGGGATTAAAGGCGCTCGCATCCACAAACGACCGCTGCGGCACATAAAAATTATTGATGTCCACCTTCCCGTTGATATGCGGGTAGGTCGCAGATAATGTCTCATCGTTCTGCGCCTTTTGTATCAAAACATCTATTGCGGCGTTTTTCACGCTGTAATTGTGTTTTAGGGCATAATCGGTACAGTCTTTTAGGCTCAGGCGCAGCGTTTCCTGCCCCTTGGCCACCGTAGCCGAGAAAATTATCCCGAGTAATATTATATGGTTCCGTCTCATAATGATGTTTGTTGCTTTAAATATTTCTCTTTGTATTGATGATATAATTTTTCTCCCTTTGGTGTCATAATTCCATACAGGAAATGCTCCCCTATCTCCAGCGATACCGATATCAGGCTGTTGCGGTCATTGACCATCAGGTTTGGCTGCAGTATCAGCATAGAAGTTTCCAGCTTATATCGTGCCATCAGCTCTGCGTTCAGGTTTTCACGATACAAACCCTCCGATATGCCCTGTAATATGTTGTCTTTTATCATTACCACATCCCGGGCTACTAGCAGCTCCCTGAATGTCTCATATGCCTCCGGAAAATACCGTTGCATCTCAAACATCGCCATCGGGTTCAGCCGTTTATGCGTCTCGTCAAAGAATGCCAGCATACGCACCATCGCTTCCACCGCGTTCTCTGCGTCCAGTATCTGTGCCGAGCAATTTTCCGTAATATGTTGCTTATACCATATTACGGTTTCCTTTACTACCTCCTGCTTATCAGCAAAATGCTGGTAAAGCGTTTTTTTAGAAATACCCGCCCGGCGCGCTATATCATCCATGGTTACTGATCTAAAGCCATATTGGCGAAACAATTCCACGGATACACTAAGTATTTTTGTAAGTGGTTCCATATTCGGGCGCAAAACTATGGAAACATTTTTCACTAAAAACGTTTCCATAGTATCTATATTCTCTATCCTCTCATTGGGGGAATCAATAATCAATAAAATGTATCTTTAACAGCGGAGTAACCAACGTTTTTTCCTGTAAGCGCTATCATCCACTTTTAGACCATGGTCTATTTTGAGCAGGGTTTTCATCCTTCAGCGGTTAAAGAACAGGTAATATCATTTTTCTAACTTTTAAATTAGTTTTACGTTATGGGATTCATGAAAGATTTTAAGGCCTTCGCAATGAAAGGCTCGGTTGTAGATCTCGCTGTCGGTGTTGTTATCGGCGGTGCTTTCGGCAAGATTGTTGCCGCTATGGTAGAAGACATCATCATGCCTTTTGTGGGTTTCATAACCGGTAAAGGACAGATGTTTGTAGACAAGTTTGTTGTGCTGCGTGCGGCAAAAGACGGTGATGTCTACAATTCGCTCGATGAGGCTAAGAAGGCCGGGGCCAACGTTTTTGCCTATGGCCATTTCGTACAGACCATTTTCGACTTCCTCATCATAGCTTTCTGCATCTTTATGGTCATACAGGGTATGGCGCGTATGAGAAGAAAAGAAGCTGCGGCAGAGGCAGCGGCGCCACCTCCGGCTCCGTCTTCTACCGATCTGCTCCTTATGGAAATTCGCGATGCCCTGAAGAAGTGACCCGCTTTTCGTAGCTTTGGTCGTCTGTAATACGTTAATGGCAGCAGGTAAGATATACTCACAGTTCCGTGCTCTTAAGGCACAGAACAGCGGCGGTTTTGCCGTCCTGGCCGATCCCGATAAGATCGCCCCGGCCGATATGCAATACCTGGCAAGGCTGTGCAATGATGCCGGAGTAGATTTCCTGTTCATGGGCGGCAGCCTGCTTATGGCCCACCAGATGGAGCTATGCATCCAGCGCTTCAAATCAGAGAGCGATATTCCTGTAGTGCTTTTTCCGGGCAGCCCGGCTCAGGTCACCCCTTATGCCGATGGATTGCTCTACCTATCGCTTATTTCCGGTCGCAATCCCGACCTCCTTATAGGCCAGCATGTAGTTTCGGCGCCGCAGGTCAAAGCCAGCGGACTTGAGGTCATATCTACGGGTTACATACTCATAGACGGTGGCGCGCAGACCACCGTCTCTTATATGAGCGGTTCTCTGCCCATACCCGCCGATAAGCCCGAGATAGCCCTGTGTACGGCATGGGCCGGTGAGCTGCAGGGCAAACACGTTATTTATCTCGATGCCGGCAGTGGGGCTCGTAACCCCGTATCCGTCAGCATGATTCAGAAGATAAGCAGCCATATAGACATTCCCCTCATCGTAGGCGGGGGCATTACCACCCCCGATAAAGTCTATGAAAATTGCAGGGCCGGGGCCAATATAACGGTCGTAGGCAATGCTATCGAAAAAGACCCCATGCTCCTGCGCGATATGGCAGATGCCGCCCGTGCCGCCACCCGCGAAAAAACACGCGTATAGTAGGCCTCGTATGATTTTAAGATATCATTGGCAATAAAATAAACTATATCTATATCACCATAATACCACGCAAATACCTTTATTGTAACTTTGTATGTCATATAAATGCCGGCTAAGGCATTTTTTTAGAATAACCTTTTTTAATTGTAGTTAAATGGAAATTAAGCAGTTATATACAGGATGTCTCAGTGAGGCGGCGTATTTCATATCCAGCGATGGCGAAGCGGCAGTAATAGACCCACTGAGAGATACAGACACTTATGTGCAGATGGCTGCCGAAAGAGGTGTGAAGATCAAATACATTTTCGAAACGCACTTTCATGCCGATTTTGTCAGCGGTCATATAGACTTGTCTAAGAAAACCGGCGCGCCCATCATTTACGGCCCCGATACCAAAGCTTCTTTCAAAATACACATGGCTGCCGATGGCGAAGAATTTATGATCGGTAAGCTAAAGCTTAAGGTGTTGCATACCCCCGGCCATACCCTCGAGAGTTCGTGCTACCTCCTGCACAACGAGGAGGGCCAGCCTTGCTGCATCTTCACAGGCGATACCTTGTTTGTCGGCGATGTGGGCAGGCCCGATCTCTTCAGCGGCAATCTTACCAAAGAAGAGCTTGCAGGCATGATGTATGATAGCCTTCAGAACAAGATAAAGCCGCTCAACGATAATATCGTGGTTTATCCTGCGCACGGCCCCGGCTCGTCTTGCGGCAAAAACCTCGGCCCGGATACCGCCAGCACTATCGGCGATCAGAAGAAGAACAACTACGCCCTGGCCGAAATGACCAAGGACGAATTTATTAAAGTGGTTACTACAGGGCTCAATGCCCCTCCGTCTTATTTCCCTATCAATGCGCGCATCAATAAAGAGGGTTATGGTAGTCTTGATGATGTTTTTGAAAAAGGATTGCGCCCCCTTTCTGTTGCTGACTTTAAGAAGTTCGTAAAAGACGGCGCCTTGATACTCGATACGCGGCTGGCTACTGATTTCACATCCGGTTTTGTTCCGGGTTCTGTCAGCATTGGCCTCGATGGCCGCTTCGCGGAGTGGGCAGGTACTATGCTGCCTTACGACCAGGCGCTCGTGCTCGTTACTGAGCCCGGCAAAGAAAAAGAAAGCATCACCCGCCTTGCCCGTGTGGGTATAGACAATGTGCTTGGCTACCTCGATGGCGGCTATCCCGCATGGGAAACCTCAGGTGAGCCGCGGGATATGATCATTGATATCGAAGCCGATGAGATGGCCATGGACCTTCCTCACGATAATATGATTGAGGTGATAGACGTCCGCAAGCCCGCCGAGTTCGAAGCAGGGCACGTTAAGGGTGCAACCAATGTTCCGTTGAATACACTTACCGATCCGCTTGCGGTGGCTATGATCGATGATACGCATAATCTCTACGTGCATTGCGCGGGGGGGTATCGCTCCGTTATTGCCGCGTCTATACTCAAGCGCCATGGGTATCACAACCTGCGCAATGTATTGGGTGGCTACGCTAAAATAAAAGCGGAGAAAGGGATACCCGTAGTACTTCCGGGTAAAGTAGATGCCTGATAAAAGGTAGCTATTTGGGTTTGGCCAGCCAGGGTTCGGGGTTTATCGCCACCGGGTTCTTTTTGGCCACTTTCCATATCTGGAAATTTATGGTCGGGTCTCCTTCAAAGTTGCTGGCTACAGTTCCTATCTGCTGGCGTGTGCTCACATGCTGGTCTGTTTTTACCATAGTGCTTTTCAGGTTGCTGTATATGGTAAAGTAGTTGCCGTGCTTTATCATCACCATAAAATTCCCGGCTATGTTACTCACACTGGTCACTGTTCCCTCAAATACCGCTTTCACTGGCGCGTCAGTAGTGGTTTGTATGTCTACCCCGGCATTATTTATCATCACCTTATGCTCTATAGGGTGCGGATGAACTCCAAAATGATCTGAGATAAATCCCTTGTCTATTGGCCAGTACAGCTTACCCATATTCCCCTCAAAGTTCTCGGCCAGCGCTATATCCGTTGGCGTCAGCAGCAGCGGCTGCGATTCGGTTTTTGCCGGTTTCGGCCGTGTTGTTGTGGCAGGTGGGTTATTTGCATCTGTCTTATCTGTTGTGGGTGCGGTAGTTTTTGCCGGGGGGTTATTTTTTGCCAGTTCGGCTTTTCGTTTTTCTTCCTCTTCAGCGGCTTTTGTAGCGCGGGCTATTTCCCTTTCTATTATATCGTTGATCGCCTTGCTTATTCTTTTGGCTATTACCCGGTTCTTCTCTATGTTCCGTATCAGCTCACCTTCCTTTCCTTTTAGCTCCTGCATTACCTTATTGGTCTCATTGGTTTCATTCAGCAGGTTTTGTTTTTGCTGCTCCTCTGTTGTCAGGCGCTCATCCTTCTGTGCCTTTTGCTGGTTCAGTACACCTATCTTACGCTGTAGCTGGGTCTGTGTATTCTTTATCTGGTCTACCTGGTCTTTCCTGAATTCCCTGAACTTTTTCAGGTACTTCATTCTTCTCATGGCATCGTTAAAGTCCCGCGACGAGAACAGGAACGCCAGCATATCATATGAGCTCCGGGTAGAATAGGCATAGCGTATAGACTGGGCATACCGTATCCTCAGCTGCTCCAGTTTCTCTTTCAGGGTTACCACTTCCTTCGATGAGTTTTTGATCGTATTGTCTATATCATTTATCTCATCATTTATGTTGGCTATCAGGTTCTGCCGCAGGGATACCTTGTTCTGCAATACCTTCAGCTGGCTCAGCGTGGCTTTTTTATCGTTTTTTATGGCTTCCAGTTGCTTTTCGGTCTCTGCTATCTGGTCTTGAAGCTCCTTGCGCTTGGCTATATAGTATTCTTTGCTTTCCTGGTATTGTACTTGCTTCTGCTGCGCTGCGGCAGAGATGAATAATAACAGGCAAAACAGGACTTTGATAACGCGCATGAATTTTCTATGTATGAAACAAAAATAACCAATTATTACCGCCATTTGCACCGCAGGCAGATATTTAAGACTTTTTTACGGCCTTTTTCCATAAAAACTACGCCTTACGTTTTTTTATTGCCGCGCTATTGTTTTCTTTTGCTGCAAAGTAAAGTGATATGTTATATTCAATGACCGGTTTCGGCCGTGCAGAGGGTTCTGTAAGTGGTCGCCAGGTAGTTGCTGAGATCAAGGCCCTTAACGGTAAGCAGTTCGATATCAGTACACGTATACCCCCCATTCTGCGGGCCTACGAGCTGGATATCCGCAACATGCTCAATGCCTTGCTCAGCAGGGGCACCATTGACATCGTCATTTCAGTCAGGCAGGATGGCGCCGCCAAACCTATGGTCATTAATACAGACCTCGCTATGTTCTATTACCAGGGCATGAAGCAGATAGCCACGCAAACCGGCCTCCCCGAAGAAAATATTATTGCCACACTCATGCGCATGCCCGAGGTTGTTGCACCCGATGGGGATGTCCTCCCTGAGGCCGATTGGGAAAAGGTAAAAGAAGTGATAGCCGCCGCCGCGCACCAGCTCACCCTGCACCGTATGAACGAGGGCGAGGCCTTGCTGCGGGACATAAAAACACGCATCGCCAATATCGAGGCGCTGTACGAAAAGGTACTGCCCCTCGAGCCCGAGCGAAACGAGCGTGTACGTGCGCGCCTCACCCAGTGGCTAGAAGAGACGGTAGGCAAAGACAAAATAGACCCCAATCGTTTCGAACAGGAAATGATATACTATCTCGAGCGTATGGACTTCTCAGAAGAAAAGATAAGGCTCAAACAGCATTGCGATTATTTCAACGATACCATCAACGATAACGATGCTGCCATAGGCCGTAAGCTCAATTTTATTTTGCAGGAAATTGGCCGTGAGATCAATACCCTCGGCTCAAAAGCCAATCATTCCGGCATACAGCAGATCGTTATCAACATGAAAGATGAGCTCGAAAAAGCAAAAGAACAGATACTGAATATTTTATAGCCATTTAAATTGACGTGTACGGCATATTATTTTATAATTTTGGGAAATTATCCTCCAGGTCCATAATGCGCAACTTCTGGTCATACTTGCTTACTCTTGGTTTACTCGGCGTCATGGCCGGCTGCCTGCCTGCTCCCTACTTTCAGAAGGAAGAAGTGGTCCCGAAAAACGAATGGACGTATAATTTCAAACCGTCGTTCACTTTCGATATCACGGATACTAATTTCATTTACCAGCCCTATTTTCTTATTCGCCACACGCAGGCATACCCTTACAGCAATCTCTGGGTATTGCTGTACATCAAGGCGCCCGGCGATACCGTGGCTAAGAAGGCGAGGGTAAACATTACACTGGCAGAGCCTACAGGTAAATGGCTGGGTCGTGGTATGGGCGAGATATACGAGCAGCAGATGGCGCTTGTGCTGCCCGATTCGCTTTCTATCCGCAGGCCGGGTACTTACCAGGTTTCCATGGAGCAGAATATGCGTATCAACCCCCTGCCCGATGTGCTTAACGTGGGGCTTCGGGTTGAGAAGGTGGTTCCGCGCAGGTAGTTTCCTGTTGCTGCTGCCGTATTCGTCATTGTTGTAATTTTCAGGTTAGCCCATGCGCGTATTTACGTCCATATACATAATACTCCTTGTCTACATCATTGCGGCCATTGTGTTCTGGGGTATCAGCCTGCAAAAGCAGAACGAGCTCCTGTTCGAGCAGCAGGTCATCGTGCTCAAAAGCCTCGTCGAGCCTTCGCGCTATCCCGAGGCCTACAACCAGCAGTTGGAAAAACTGCAGCATACACGCCAGCAGCACGTAAAGCAGTACATCGGCGAGGGGGGCACATTTCTTGTCGTTATTCTTATTGGTGCCGTGGTGGTATATACTTCGTTTGCCCGCCGTATCAGGCTTTCCCGCCAGCAAAACAATTTTATGCTCTCCGTTACACACGAGCTCAAATCCCCTATTGCTGCCATGAAGCTCAACCTCCAGACCATGGAGCGCCACCAGCTCAATGAGGATAAGAGGATACAATTGCTGGACCGCTGCATTACTGAGGCTAACCGCCTCAATGACTTGTGCAATAATATGCTCTTTGCTTCACGTCTTGAAGGCCGGCAGAATACTATGGCGCGTGAGTCGTTCGATCTCTCAGACCTCGTTCGGTATGTGGCGGCAGATTACGCGGGCCGTTATCAGGGCAGGTTTCAGGCGTACGTTACCCCCGGTTGCGTTATCACCGGCGATAAGATCATGCTCCAGATGGCCATCAGCAATGTGCTTGAAAATGCTGTGAAATACACCCCCGCCGATACTCCCGTCTCCGTCACGCTCGAGGCAGCCAACGGATTCGCTGTCATCTCCATCGCCGACTCCGGTTCCGGCATTCCCGACAGCGAAAAGAAAAAAATATTCAACAAGTTCTACCGCATTGGTAATGAAGAAAGCCGCACCGCAAAGGGTACAGGCCTCGGCCTCTATCTTACTAACAAGATCATCTTGCAACACAGAGGCCGCATTATAGTTAAGAACAATACACCCTCAGGCGCTGTATTTGAGATCACCCTGCCTGTTTAATTCACCGCTGTTCAGTCCACCCACATTACCACACTATCACATTCCACCACATTATCGCATTGCCGTATTGTCGCATTCCACCACATTACCACATTACCGCATTGCCGTATTGTCGCATTCCATCACATTATCGCATTGTCGCATTCCATCAAGGCACCTCTACCACGTTCAGTATCTCGTTCAGTATCTGTTCACTGGTCACATTTTCTGCTTCTGCCTCATAGGTTAAGCCTATGCGGTGGCGCATTACGTCGTGGCATACCGCCCGTATATCTTCGGGTATCACATAGCCCCTGCGTTTTATGAATGCGTATGCCTTCGCGGCCAGCGCCAGGTTAATGCTTGCGCGTGGCGAGCCACCATAGTTGATGAAAGCCTTCAGCTTGCCCAGCTTGTACTCCTCCGGAAACCTTGTGGCAAATACTATATCCAGTATGTACTGCTCTATCTTTTCATCCATATACACCTCCCTTACCAGGTGGCGGGCCTTCAGTATATCCTCGGTAGTTACTACCTGGTTTATTTTCACCATACCGTCAGGGTTCAGGTTAGTGCGTATGATGGAGCGCTCCTCTTCCTTCTTCGGGTATGTGATCACTATTTTCAGCATAAAGCGGTCCACCTGTGCTTCAGGCAGCTCGTAGGTTCCTTCCTGCTCTATCGGGTTCTGCGTGGCCAGTACCAGGAAAGGCTCTTCAAGCTTATACGTATTATCGCCTATCGTCACCTGGCGTTCCTGCATCGCTTCCAGCAGCGCGCTCTGCACCTTGGCGGGTGCGCGGTTTATTTCATCAGCCAGTATAAAGTTGGCGAAGATAGGCCCCTTGCGCACCGCAAATTCATGCGCCTGCGGGTTGTACACCATGGTACCCAGCACATCCGCCGGCAGCAGGTCGGGGGTAAACTGTATCCTCGCAAATCGGGCGTGTATCGCCGATGCCAGCGATTTTATGGCCAGCGTTTTCGCCAGTCCGGGCACACCTTCCAGCAGCACATGGCCATTGGCCAGCATGCCTATCATCAGGCGTTCCACCATAGTTTTTTGCCCCACCACAGCCTTGTTTAGCTCCATGTTCAGCAACTCTATAAAAGCGCTCTGCTGGTGGATCCGTTCATTAAGCTCACGTATGTCTACAGACGATGCAATTTCCATAATGGTCTGATATTTTTTTAGATTCCAAAAATACTCAGCTAATCGCAAAAACAGCGCGCCCGTGGGTACTTTTAACTTTTTCTAAAAATATGCCTCCGTCGCTCTTTAGCCTCGTATTTCCCGGCAACAATCGCCGTTTATGACCTAATTTCGCACTTTTACGCCCAACGGCTTAGTTTGTGGTTTATGGAAAATTTTGAACAAAGATGGCTCGATACCGAATCCCTCCTCACGCAGCGTTTCGGCAAGCTCCCCGATATGGAAGGTATCCTCTTTCTCATCGGGGTCAATGAGTTTGGGCGCATGCCCCGTAAAAAATTCTCTAAAGAGCAGAAGCAGGATCTCATGCACGTCGCTGTATGCACACTCCTCAGCCAGCTCGGTTATTACGTTTTTGCAGGCAGGGACGAAGATGGCTGGCCACATTTCAACGAGCTTATGCCCGTAGGCACGGTTGGCATAAAAGACCAGGAGCAGATGCTTAAAGAGTGCATTATTCGTTACTTCGAATAAGCTCGGCTGCCATAAAATAATAAAGGAGCCGCGTGGCTCCTTTATTATTTTATGTATAAGGTAGAAATTACTGCTTCGTAAATTTCTTGGTCACTACCACATTACCCTTTGAGTTCACTAATTGTACAAAGTAAATACCTGCTGGCATCTGCTCCAGGTTCAGGTTAGCGCTTGGGCCGCTCACTTTGTATATCGCCATAGCCTTGCCTATTATGTTGTACACGGCTATGTTCTTAATGTCTGCGCTGGCGTCATACACCACGTTCAGTTCGCTGCGTGCCGGGTTAGGATATAATACTACATCGCTCACGCTGCTGCTTACGGTAGGTATCGCGGTAGGTATCTTGTTGATAATGAAAGTGATATTCTTTGATGTAGAACCGCCAAACTCCTGCAGGTTGATGGTTACATAGTGCGTCCCCGAACTTGTAGCGCTGGAAAAATCAAGCGTAAGGTCAAACAGGCCCACGCTGTCATGTGTGCTGTTGGAGTAATAGGTCGAATTGTATGCCGGGCCCGATGATGTACCTGCGTTCCACAATGCGTCACTGCTGTTGTTCCTGCACAGTTGGTTATCACATATACCAAAGGCTACAGAAGTCAGCCAGTCTGCCGGAAAGTCAGTTGCTATAACATGCCACCTTATTACCAGGTTGCTGCCGGTTAGGTTCTTGATATCGTTATGTGGCGTTGCGGTAGTTGCAAATGGGGGTACGATAACGGTGTCTGATGGCGCCGACTGCACAGAGAACGACTGGGCTCCCACCCTGCTGTTCGCTGAGAAAATGGTAAATGCGCCAAACATTAAAAGTAATATCTTTTTCATCTGGGTCTGTTTTGCAAAGGCAATTTAGTCACAAAAACCGTCATAGCCAAAAAAAATAATGTTAAAAGCGCCGTAAATAGGGGCTTTTGGGGTAAACACCCCCTTCACAGGGGTAAAAGAAAAGGCCACCCTCGGGCGGCCTTTCCATATTTCAATCATTTGTAATTAGCGGATCACTGAAAGACGCTGAGATACAACGCCGTTTTCTGTGTGCAGTATTACATTGTAGATACCTGTAGCCATGTTGCTGGTAGACAGGCTTATCTGCTGTTCACCGGCCTTCATGTTCTGTGTAGGTACGGTAGCCACTTCGCGGCCCATCATATCTACTACAGTTATGGTTACGTTAGATGTGTTGTTCAGGTCAAATTTAACGTTCGCAACATCTGTAGCAGGGTTAGGATATACAACCATGCTGCCTATACCTGCTTTTACGTCAGATACACCTACAAATATACCGGGGGTGCTTACGCTGTTCAGCACCTGGCCATAAGTTGGGCTGGTTGCGTTTGCGTCTATAAGCAGCGCTATTACGCGCAGCTTTGTTGCGTCCCAGTTTGCGTCTATCGTCATTGATGAGTCTACATAAGTATAAACTGTACCAGATGTCATAGACGATGGCAGGCTGCCTGATATTCCGTTAGGCGTGGTTTGCAGGTTTGCTGGCACGGTAAGACGTGCTACAAACGGATACTTCATCGTTGGGGTATCGATATCTGTCGGCGAAGTATTGAAGTTGTAACCTATTGTCTGCATAGGAGTAGAATGTCCGGCACCACCTACTGCGTAGTAGTTATGCTGCTTCCAGCCATTGCTGCCCAGTGCGCCGCCGCCTTTGTGTACTGCGTCTTCTTCAAGTATCAGCTCAATACGGTAATCACCGGTCATGTTGAGTGCTGGCTGCACACGCACAGTGGCTTTTACTTTACCGCCTGTAGTAGTATACTTGATACCCATATCAGCAAAACCAAACATGCTGTTATCAGTAGCGTAATCACCAAAACAACCTGATGGATCGTCTACATAACGACGGTCAATAACCATCGAAGGATAGCCCGAAATGAATGTACCCAGCATAGCGTCATATTTAGTTGTAGAGGTATTCATATTGGCCATTGGGTCAGAGTTGTGTACAGATACTACGTTCACATCATTGGGGTGTGCCCTCCAGATAGAATCCATGTATACGATACCGCGCACGCACCAGCCGCACCATGAGCCTGTTGCTTCTTCAAACAGCATCCTTTTCTTAGGCATAAAAGATACACCTATTACCGAGGTGCCAATTGTGTCATTGGTCGCGTTCGCGTCGCCTGTGGCTTTTACCCATACTTTTACAGGCAGCTGTGTTGCCGATGCTACTGTATAAGCAGGTGTAATAGTGAATGAACCTGTAGACAGGCCGGTTACCGGGCCGGTTATCACTGTAGATACCGGTGTACCTGCGCCCACCTGGTAGTAGGCTGTGTAAGAAGCTACTGAAGTAGTAGAATAGTTGGTAATAGTACCTGAGAAGGTAGCGCCGGCGCCTACAAGGAAGTAATCTCCTGCAGATCCTGCAACCGGTGATACTGTTGTTGCTGCAATGTCGGTAAGAGCTGCGTCATATACCAGTATATTGTCCACAGCGCAGCCTATGATGCCCGATGTAGATGTGCCACCCTGGTCAGCATAGCAGAAACGCAGCTTACAGTTAGAAGAGCCGATATATGAGCTCAGGTTCACAAACTGTGTAGCCCAGTCGGTTACAGAGCTGCTGAAGCCGGGTACGCTGTCTATAAAGTTATAGCTACCGCCACCATCGGTAGAAAGTTCTACCCATGCCTGCTCGTGCGGGTTCGGTGATGCGGTAAGCCATGCGTGGATGTAGAACCAGTCATACGCAAGGTACGGTGTGCCAAAACCCGCTATGCTGAACGTAGGGCTGGTAAGGTAAGAAGGATTGTTATGATAGCTTCCGTTGTCATCTACAAGGCAGTACTTCGTGTGAGCAGTTATGCTGTACAGTGGCCAGTTATAGGTGCCGCTGTTGGTTACCCATCCTGTTCCGCCTCCGGTTGTTGCGTTGGTCCATCCCGATGGTAATGCAGGGGTGGTAACGCCTTCAAAATTCTGCGATAATCCCTGGGCAGAGCTGTTGGTGGCTATCCCAAGGCATGCAACCGCCATACCGAGTAAAATCTTTTTCATCTTGTTAATTTTTGTTTAGGTAATTATAATTGGTTAAAATTTGATTTATTGAATTTACGAAAATAGGCATAATTTATATTCAAAATACAAACATAATTATTTTTATTTTTATTATTCGTCATTAATTAAGGTTTCCAATTTATGTATTGAGATAATTTTCAATACCATATCGTTGCCCTACCGTACCACTGTCAGCGGTGCAGTATAATTTCCGTTTTCAGTGCGTACCTGTATTATATACAGCCCGCCCGCCAGTTGGCTAGTATTCAGGTTCAGGGTGTGGCTGCCTTCTGTCATTTTTTCATTGGCTACCACACTTATGGTACGCCCTGTCGCGTCTGCCAGTATCACCTGTACCTCACCGGCCTGTACCAGGTTAAAGCTAATTGTTGCCTGTCCCTGTGCTGGGTTGGGGTAGATGGCCGGGTGAATGTCCTGCGCCACATTTTCGCCTACGCCCGCATTGGTAATATGCACAGATCTTGCTGCCTGTAGCACAGATTTGTCTGAGTCATTCTGTATCCACACCACAAAACCCGAGTCCGCCACGCTGAAATGCAATGCGGAGTTGGTCTCTATGCCGCTTATCTTTCCTTTATAAGTATAGGTAATATCGCCGCCGGTGGCCCATGATGTGGCTACTGATTGCCCGCTCGTAGATGGGAACATAGCACGCACCACATTTTCATAATCGGTCTCACCATTGGTACCCGGTGAGCTGGTGAAGTTCATTGTCTTGATAAATGCCGCTTTCAGCTTCAGTTGGCTGCCGCCAATGGCCGAAACGGCATGTACATGCACCACCCCGAACACACTGTCGTGGGCAGTATTAAAATAATGAAACGCGGATATATTGAACGGCGAAGCAATAGCGGCTTCCGCGTTTATATCACTCTGTGTAAAATAGTTAGGCTCGCCCGGATAAGATGCCGATGGGTCGGGTATATGCCCGTCGTAGCGGCCATAGGGTGCAAAGGGTACAGAATAGTACATATCCTGTGCGTCACTCATCGGTATGGTCTCATTATAAAATGGCCCCGATGAGGGTATCTGGTCCATATATGTTATATGTATCAGCTTGGTGGGGTTGGTGCCGCTATTACAAAGTGACCAGAAACCCGGGTTGATACCGGCGCACGGTGGGCAATTTTCCCCGGTAAATTCCTCATGCAGTGTCATACGGGTCTGGCCACTGGCAAACAATAGACTCGTTGACGTCACTAATAATGAGAGAATAAATTTCTTCATCTTTTCAGAGTTTTGGGAAGGTAAAATGGTATTGGGGAGGCAATTTACTGACTTCATCATACTTAAAGCGCCATCAGGGACATATACTCATTTTGTTGTGGTCAATATCGTCGTGCTGAGCAGAAATAATAACCGTCAGTTATTCAAAAAACATGTTAAAGTCGTCTGCCACTATTAGCCCACTGCCATACGTAGCCCGTTTTCAATACTAATTCAGCTATTTTTGCAGCATGACTAATTTTAGGCCCGGCCGTTTCCATGCGCAGCCGATGGTGGTAAAAAACCTCATTATCATTAATGCCCTTGTCTTCCTGCTGCAGAATGTGCTCAGCTCAAGGGGTATTAATCTCGACGATTATTGCGCGCTGCACTACTGGGGGTCCCCGTTGTTTCGCTGGTGGCAGGTCATTACCCATATGTTCATGCATGGCAGCATAGGCCATATCTTCTTCAATATGTTTGCGTTATGGATGTTTGGTCGCATACTGGAGAATGTATGGGGCCCGCAGCGCTTCCTGTTATACTACCTTGTATGTGGCCTGGGTGCGGCATTTTGCCACATGGGTGTGCTGTCTTATGAGTTTTCAAAGTTTTACAACGCCAATATTGCCGGCCATCCTTTTCCTTCCCGCGAGGTACTTATGTACTACGACGCTATGATCAACCAGGCCACTATTGGCGCTTCGGGGGCCGTCTTCGGATTACTCTTCGCCTTTGGTTACCTCTTCCCCAATACAGAGTTGATGCTCCTCTTTCCGCCTATGCCTATTAAGGCCAAATGGTTTGTGATCATATATGCCGTATTCGAGCTGTACTTAGGGATACAAAATTCTGCCGGCGATAATGTGGCGCATTTTGCGCACCTTGGTGGCCTGTTATTTGGTTTCATTATGATAATGATCTGGAAAAAGAGACGGAACGATTTTTATTAATAATTTTATCAGAGATGAGCACAGGGCGTAAAAGATCGGCATTATCCTACATCCCCGGCTACACCAATAACGCGGTGCTGCAGGTCATTATTTACTCAGGCGTGGCGTTCGTAATGCTGGGTATGGTATGGGGCATCATTCAGATCGTGTACCAGGGCGATGCTACCAACTTCGACAAATACTTTCTTGCCAATGTGGCTCTGCCCTCGCTGGCGGGCTTCAAAGCGCACTGGTGGACGATCTTTATCTTCGGCTGGTTTCACTTCAATGGCTTCTTTGACCTGCTTAGTGATATGCTGTGGTTATATTGTTTTGGCTCGGTGGTACAGATGCTGGTGGGCCACCGGCAGATCATACCGCTGTTCATTTATTCATTCATGGCCGGTGGTGTGGTATACCTGCTGGCACAGTTGCTGCCCGGCGACCTGGGGAAATGCCCGCCGCAGATATTGGGGCCCCGCGCCGCCATGGTAGGTATGGCTGCGGCAGCCGTGGCCCTTACACCGGCTTACAGGTTCTATATCACAGAGACTTTCAGGGTGCATATTCTTGTGGTGGCGGGCATCTTCGCCTTCCTGATGATAATGAGTTCCGGCTTCTACCTTACCGTCTTCCTTATGCTGGTAGGTGGCGGGCTTATGGGCTATGCCTATATCAGGCTGCTCAAAGCAGGCTATCGCCCCGGTAGCTGGATGTATTCGTTTGCTGCCCGGCTGGAAAGTGTGTTTACGCCAAACGAGCGCGCACTCAGTAAAAAGAGGGTCCTAAGGGCCGGTGATATGCGCGACTCCATGTTCGATGCGAAGAGCGGCATATCACAGCGTAAAATAGACGACATACTGGATAAGATAAACCAGAAAGGCTACAACTCACTTACAGCGGAGGAAAAAGAATTCCTGATGCGTGCCGGCAAAGAGTGATCATCATTACATCACCTTATCAAACGGCTTCGATATATTATTCAGGTCATTGTAAATGTTCTTCAGCTCCTTTTCCTTTTCGTAAATGAGAAATGTGTGCGCGTCGGTAAGTATTTTCACGCTCGTGTTCAGTTTCAGCTGCTCCCTGTATACCTCTTCCTTTGCCTTGTCACTGATGTGCTTGTTCTTCTTCATTGACTTGCGATAAGTATAATAAGAGGTAAGCAGTATGAACGGATAGAAGAAGATCATAAGGAAAAGAGAGGTCTTATTGTACCGCATGAAAACCGTTTCGCTGATCTTAAAGCCGGTGAGCTTGCCTATGGTGCGGAGCTTCTGTATGCCCGTAAGGAATATATGCCCGTAATAGATCTCATCATTCAGCGACTTTTCGGCCATCCATATAGAGTCTATCTCATTTGGCGGCATCAGCTTGTTCAGGTCTTCACATTCAAATAGCAGGTAGCTCATTTTCGCCTTCAGGTTAGAATAACTGGGCGTGGTGATGATCAGTTTGCCTCCCGGCTTCAGTATCCGGTTAAATTCTTTATATGCCCTGATCTGGTCTGAAAAATGCTCTACGCCCTCCTGGCATATGATATAATCGGCATGGGCATCGGGTACAGGTATCCGGTCTAATATATCGGCACGTACACATTCTATCTCCTTTACCATAAAGTATTCCGGAAAGAGGTCAAATGCCTCTACCCTGGCGCCCAGTTCCAGCAATATTTGTGTCGTTGCCCCGCTGCCTGCGGCCAGGTCCAGCACTACTTTTCCCCTTATCTCATCTTTTATGGATGTGAGGTATTTTTTTACATGATATTTCGGACTTTTCGGGTTACTTACCCATGGATCGATCATATTCCCCGTTTTCATCACAAATAAAAAGAATATTTTGAAACTGATTCCAAATAATGCTAAATTCGTGTCAAAGAAGATAATGTTGTATACAATAGCCATACAAAATAACCGCCGTGCCTATGCCGAATTCTGCATCCGGCACTATGGTTGTTGTGCCTGTTGTTGTTAGCTTTTCGGCTACACCCCTCACTTTAACTTAATACCATTCATTTTTAATCTATTTTTACACCTGCTTCCGGCCTTACCGCCGCGAACACTATTATATAATACATATGTCTGAACTTCATTTTTACAATTCCTATTCTCGCCAGAAAGAAAAATTTGAACCATTGACACCCGGCTATGCCGGCCTGTACGTGTGCGGCCCTACCGTATCCGGGGAGTCGCACCTGGGCCATGCCCGCCCCTACATCACCTTCGATGTGGTGCAGCGCTACCTCAGGCACCTGGGTTATAAAGTACGCTATGTGCGTAATATTACAGATGCCGGCCATTTTGAAGAAGAAGGCCGTGATGCCGTAGACAAGGTGGGCGAAAAGGCCCGGCTGGAAAAGCTGGAGCCCATGGAAATGGTGCATAAATACACTTCACTCTTTCACCATGGTATGCGCCTCTTCAATTGCGATGAGCCATCTATAGAGCCTACAGCTACAGGCCACATCATAGAGCAGATCAGCATGATAGAGACCATCATTGAAAAAGGATATGCTTACGTGGCCAACGGATCTGTATACTTTGATGTAAAAAAATACGCCGAGAAATATCCTTACGGCAAGCTGTCTGGCAGAATACTGGACGACCTGCTTGAGACCACCCGCGACCTGGACGGCCAGGACGAGAAGCGCAACAAGGTAGATTTCGCACTGTGGAAGAACGCGCCGCCCGAGCACATACAACGCTGGCAGAGCCCATGGGGCGAAGGTTTTCCGGGCTGGCACATCGAGTGCTCGGCTATGAGCGCCAAATACCTCGGCGATGCTTTCGATATACATGGCGGCGGCATGGACCTGCTGTTTCCGCACCACGAGAGTGAGATAGCGCAATCCACTATAGCACATGGCCACCCGCCGGTAAGGTACTGGATGCACAACAATATGATCACCATCAACGGCAAGAAGATGGGCAAAAGCTATAACAACGTGATCAAACTGTCTGAACTCTTCAGCGGCAATCACCCTTTATTAGCGCAGCCCTATCATCCTATGGTGGTTCGTTTCTACATCCTGCAGACCCAGTACCGCAGCACGCTCGATTTCAGCAACGAAGCGCTGCAGGCCTCTGAGCGGGCTTTCCGCAGGCTGTGGGAGGCCTATGAGCTGTTGCAGAAACTGGGCAGTACGGCAGCCGTAGCGGCAGACACCGCGCTGGACGCACAGGTAACAGGTTGGTGCAACGAATGCGCTGATTTCATGAATGACGATTTCAATACGGCAAAAGTGATCGCCAACTTGTTTGAGCTGGCGCCTGTGATCAACGGTATCAAGGGCGGGCAGGTAGCCGCCAATGCCCTGGCCGCCGGTACACTGGACCTGCTGAAGCATACATTCAAAACATACCTGGAAGATATACTGGGTATGCAGCCGTTGCAGGCCGAGCAAAGCGGTAAGCTGGATAGTGTGCTGTCGCTGCTCATAGAGATACGCAAAGACGCCAAGAAGCGTAAAGACTTTGCCACCAGCGACCAGATACGCAATAAACTGGCTGAGGCCGGCGTTTTGCTGAAAGATGAAAAAGACGGTTCGGTTTCTTATACTATTGAATAGAAATAAATGAAAAAACTATCAAGGCTGATAAAATACCTCGCTGATTACAAAGGCAAAATAGGATTGTATTTTCTGTGTAGCCTGCTGAGCATTGTTTTTGGCCTGGTTTCTTTTACACTTATGATACCCGTGCTGCGCATCCTGTTCGACAGTACGGTAGCATCGGTTGTTACGTCGGCGCCGGCAAGCCTTTGGTCTGTGCGTTCCGCCCAGCAGGCAATGGACTATTTTACAAACCTCGTTCAGCAGATGGATAAAAGCGTGGCGCTGGCTTACGTTTGTGTTACCATTGTTGTTTTCACCCTGCTCAAAAATCTATTTCTTTATTTATCACTTTACGTGCTCACCCCCCTGCGCAGCTCCATACTGCGCAAGCTGCGCGACGATATGTTTACCAAGACCCTTTCGCTGCCCATCGGGTTTTTTACGGAGGAAAGAAAAGGTGACCTTATCTCACGCATGACCAACGATATGACCGAGGTAGAAGTATCTATCATTGGTGTGCTGGAGGTATTTGTGCGTGAGCCGCTGACCATTATTTTCTACTTCGGCACCATGATCTACATGAATTTCAAACTGACTTTGATCCTGTTGATCTTTCTGCCTGTGTCCGGCCTCATCATTGGCCGTATCAGTAAATCACTGAGAAAATCATCTAACATAATGCAGCAGCAGCTGGGCAATATACTGGGTGTCATAGACGAAACACTGGTGGGCATGCGCGTGGTAAAGGCCTTTAACGCTGAGAGCCACCAGCACCTGCGCTTCATGAAGCTGAATAACATCTTGTTTCGTGTGCGCAACCGCATGATAGCCCGGCGGGAGCTGGCGTCACCGGTATCTGAGACGCTGGGTGTGATAACCGTAAGCATTATTCTGTGGATAGGCGGTAAAATGGTTTTTGCGGGCCACGGCTTTGACAGCGCTTCTTTTATCGGTTATATAGTCCTGTTCACGCAGATCATCAACCCTTTTAAAAACCTCTCATCCGCTTTCTCAAACCTTCAGAAAGGCTCATCGGCGCTGGAGCGTATAGAAGAGCTGCTGCATGCCGAGAATACTATTACCGAGATACCCGGCGCAATGCCACTGCCTCCTTTTTCAGACAAGATCACCTTCAGGAATGTGAGCTTTTTTTATGGCGAAAAGAAAATATTGGATAATATAAACCTGGACATACCAAAGGGTAAAACCATAGCGCTGGTAGGGGCATCGGGCGCGGGTAAATCCACGGTGGCTGATCTTGTGCCCCGGTTTCATGATGTGACATCGGGTGAGATACTGGTAGACGGCGTAAATATAAAGAATTGCAAACTGGACAGCCTGCGCCGCATGATAGGTGTAGTAAGCCAGGACCCTATACTGTTTAACGATACCATCTACAACAATATAACGCTGGGTACGGGCGGCGCCACGAAAGAAAATGTGGAAGAAGCCGCGCGCATAGCCAATGCCGAAAAGTTCATACTGCAAAAGGCGGAAGGATATGAGACCGGCGTAGGCGACCGCGGTGTGCGGCTGAGCGGCGGCGAGCGCCAGCGGGTGACCATAGCCCGTGCTGTGCTTAAGAACCCGCCCATACTAATACTCGATGAGGCAACTTCGTCATTAGACACCGAGAGTGAGCGCATAGTGCAGGAGGCCATCAACAACCTCATGAAAAACCGCACCTGTATAGTTATTGCCCACCGCCTGTCTACCGTGCAGCATGCCGATGAGATAATAGTAATGGATAAGGGCAGGGTAGCTGAGCGCGGCACGCATGCCGAGCTGCTGAATAATGACGGCATATACAAACGGCTCGTAGAAATGCAACAGGTAAAATAAGCAGGCTTTGGTAACAGACAGCAGGCGCAACCGCAGCCAGCAGCCATTTCCTCATTTTATAGTTATACCTATAAATACCGAATAAAAAAAATTTATCTGAATTGGCACAGCCCATATATTTGCAATACAAGCACTATATATGAATAAGATACTTGTTACCGGTGGCTGTGGCTATATAGGGGGCCATACAATAGTAGATCTCATACAAAACGGTTTTGAGGTAATATCTGTTGACGACCTGTCGAGAGGGTCGCTGAAAATGCTGGACGGAATAGAAAAGATAACCGGCAAGCGTGTAAAGAACTATAAAGTAGACCTCTGCGACCTTGATGACACAGAGGCTATCTTTCTCGAAAACCCCGACCTGGTAGGCGTTATCCATTTTGCCGCCTATAAGTCGGTGCCGGAATCTGTGGGCGAGCCGCTGATGTACTTCAAAAATAATTTTAACTCACTCATCAATATCCTGCAGTGCGCTGAAGAGTTTGATGTGGACAATTTCGTTTTCTCATCATCATGCTCGGTATACGGCAATACTACCGAGCTGCCAGTGGTAGAAGAAACTGCTTTCCCCGAACCTGAATCGCCATATGCGCGTACCAAGCAGGTAGGCGAGGCTATATGCCGGGATTTCAGCAATATCAACAAACACTTCAATACCATACTGCTGCGCTATTTCAATCCCGTGGGGGCGCATCCATCCGCACAAATAGGCGAGTTCCAGGACCTGTCTGAGAGCGTGGTACCGGTGATCACACAGACGGCCATAGGCAAGCGCAAGGAAATGACCGTATTTGGTAACGACTACGATACCCGCGACGGATCGTGCGTGCGTGATTATATCCATGTAAGCGATATAGCCAACGCGCATACCAAGGCGCTGCAATATATCATAGACGACCGCAACAAATCAAACTGTGAGATCTTTAACCTGGGCACCGGCAATGGTGTAACGGTGCTGGAGCTCATCAATGCTTTTGAAAAAGTATCGGGCCAGAAACTGAATTATAAGCTGGGCCCCCGCCGCCCCGGCGATGTGGTATCGGTATATGCCAACAACAACAAGGCCCGCACGCTGCTGGGCTGGGAAACAAAACATGACCTTGCCTCTATGATGGATACAGCATGGCGCTGGGAACAGGCATACGCAGCGCAGAAAAATGCCGTTTTAAGCAATTAGGCCATAGCCGGAGGCGCTTTGCGACAAAATACCCACAATTTTTTTTGCGTGGAAACCCGCTTCTGTACTGCATTTGGCTAATAATACCCCCTCATTTTTGTGGATATTTTGCCGGGAGGCCTGTTGTTTTCCGTTTTATTTTTGGGCCACAAACTCTAAGATATGCGGGGACAGAAAGTATTTAAAGAAATAATCAAAGACAAAGGGCTGGGCGCGCCCATGCAAAAAGGACGTAACAACAACCTCATATACAAGAGGAACGAATGCCTGCTGGCGCGCTACTACTATTACGGCTATTTCAAGAATATGCTGTATGAAGAGACCATAAGGCAGCTGGTGGGTGAATTTTTCCTGGCCCCGAACACTATTGCCCACATCATTGTGGAAAACACGGAGCACCTGGTGTCGCTGCGTAAGCGGGTGCATGTTATCTACTACTTCCAGAGCCACTGGCCGCACCTCAAGTGGTAAATCATCGGAGTCATGAGGTGCTGCCCGCAGCGGGTTTATATCCCGATCTCATCATTTACAACAATTGTAGCCGGGGCAAACAACTGCTGTGTTTTTGTGCTGAAGTCTTCGAATGCTATGCTGTAACGCAGCTCACGCACACGATAGCCGTCGCTGCGCCTCTGCGTGCCTACGCTGGTACGTGCCAGTGACCCGAACTCATCACCGGGGCTCCAGCCCTGCACGGCTTTGTGCAGCAGCCACTCCAGCTCGTAGTAGTCAAGGGCCTGCTGCAGGTAGGGCGCCGGGGTGAGGTTAGAACTATTGCTGCGCGGGGCAAAACCGAGGCGCAGCACAATGGTGCCTTTTACGGTCTGCGTGTTTTCGCCAAGGTTTTCGAAATCAAAATCTTCAAAGTCTATGAGCACACAGGGCCATGAAACCGGCGGGCGAGAGCTGCTTTTCAGCTGCCCCAGGTCCTGGTCTATGTAGCTGATGGCCGGCAGCAGGTCTTTGATCCTTTGCTGCGTGGCAAGAAAGATATTGGCAAAAGGTGAGTTCATATATATAGATGGTTTAGGAAAAGAATTCGGATTATCGGTGAGGCTTAATTACCGTTCTTGTATGCCATAGGTGTCATACCAGTAGCTATGGGGTATGGTTACCATGCCGGCCACTTCTTTATCTATTGCTATGCGGGTTTTTAGATAGTCTATATCTGTTTCTTTAGCGAAGACGAAACGGCCGTTGTCTACCGGGTAGCCGTATCCGCGGAGTACTGATAGGAACAGCGGGGTATTGAGCATGGCCTGTGTATAGATAATATCGCTGTGGCTTATCTGCTGCTGCTGCTCCAGGTGTACCTTGCTCTGGGCATACCCGGTACTGTGGCTACTGGTGGTGGTTTCGGTATTACCCAATATTATTATAGACATCTCATCATTAAGCGCCCTGATGAATGAGAGTTGCAGGTCGCCGTCGGAATTGGCATGCTTGCCGTCCATTATTTCGAAATCGGCCTGGCGGGGTATCATCAGCGATAAAGAGCTGCCGCTCTCATCCAGCACTTTCCTCAGTTCGGCCTTTGTCTGCTCATCATAAGAGTCATATTTGATGATGCGTACGGGCTGACCAAAGAGCTCTATGAATTGTGCCCAGTCAGAGAGGCCGCCTCTCTTATACAGGCTATATGGCGCGCAGCGCAGCAGCAGGCCAAAGTCTTTAGGGTCGCCCATGATCCATATATTGGGCATACCCGCATAAGGGATGCCTTCGCCGCCTGTTTGCTCAAAGGCAATGATGCCTGTGTCGGGTTTGATATGCTTGCGGGGTATTTTTTCATAAGCCAGTGTGGGGCCCGGAATGAACTCAATGCCCGATATGCCCCATAGCTGGGTTTCCATAATGGTGCGTACTATGTTGCGGAAAGCCAGGGAGCCGGTCAGCTCATCCAGCTCATGATTTTTGACGCCGCCTGTCTCAAAGTAGATGTCTTTGTTCAGTACCGCGTCTATGCGCTTGGCTATAACGCCCGACAGGTGCCCGTCCAGTATTATGTCTTCGTACAGGTCGTAGAGCCGGGTACGGTTGGGGTAATAAACCGATTCGGCACTCACCAGGGCGCCGCGCCAGTACAATATGTCTTTCTTACAGCGGTCTGCTGATCTCACATTGAGTTCATTGACAATTATATCCTGCTGAGGATGAGCATTTTTATGAGTTTTTACCATAACGTCTGTTTTATTTATGTTTGTTTGTACCTGTTTTACCAACTAATTGTATAACTTGCGGTTAACACACACTACACTTTACAAATATGAAAAGATTGATAAGCGATCTTTATAGAGTTCTGTATAAAATAACCGGCAATAAGTTCCTTTCCCTTTCCATATCTGTTACATATATATCATTTGTCACGCTTGTTATAATTTACGGACTCTGCTACCTGCTTAAGGGCTGGGCGCCATGGCTGCAGGGCATCATTAAGCATTTCTCTTTCCCTGATATTATTTTCCTGTCGGCGGTAGTGCTGGGGCTGAATATATGGATGATGCTGCCATTGCAAAGCCTGTCTAAAGACAAGCGCAAGCGGCCGCTGATCGTACCTATTATTGTTTATTCATTAGTGTCGCTGGTCCTGTTTTTATACAGCCGCTATTTTGATAAAATATTTTAGCTCCCGGTATCTAATTAAGGCCAACCATGAATATTTCCGGGATCCGCACACTGAGCAGTACACCGAAGGGATGAACCGTGGAGCGGAAGTATAGTTGCCCCATTCCTTTTTCGAAATAAGAAAAATACATAATGCTGTTTTGAGCAATTGGAAAGCCGCAACCGGGCCCGGTATTGTTTTTCAAATGCGAGGGAGTGAAAGATCAATAGAAATTGTTGCGCCTGGGGTTGCTGCTCCAGCTGATGGTGTCACCGTCCGGCGGTGTGGCTGCCGCATCGGCATAAGGCCAGCCTTCGGGCTGCGCCTGTCCCGCCTGTATAGACCGCAGGGTAGTAATGGCATCCTGGTAGGCAGTTCGGAAGGCCGCATGATCAACGCCGGTGTTAGACAGCCGCACAATATGCCAGCACGCAAGGTCTTTTACAAGGGCCTTCAGAAATTCGTCAGCTACAGAAGATGGGGTACTGTCTGTACCAAAAAGCTGCGGCAGGTCGTAGCGGCTGAGGTACATTTTGGCTTCGCTGATGGCGGCAGCTATGGCGAGGCCGGCAATAGAATCGTCAGATCGGGTGATCTCTGTTATGATCTCGGCATAGATATTCGTAGCGAGATCCGCTTGTGTAATGATAGGCATGGTGAGGTGTTTATAAATAAAAGGGAAATGATCAGGCAATATCAGTCATCGTCGTTATCGCCATGTTTGGTCTTTGAAGGTTTTTCTTCGTCGGGGTCATCATCCTCGTCGTCATCTTTATTCTTTTTAACGGCTTTCTTTACAGTGGTATGCCCTTTTTTAGCTGTTTCTTTTTCTTCTTTTTCATCATTGGCTTCTTTATCGGCATCCATGGCTTCCTGCGTCCGTTTTACAGAAACTATTTTGCGCTGTGTCCTGTCGTATACCAGGTCATAAAGGTTGGTGGTATTATCGCCCACATCCTGCCGTATATACCCATTGAGCATCTTTACATCAGTACCGCTTTCCAGCGCGTCAGTGTCTATGACCGCGCTGAGCTTTACCGCCATTTTGCTTGATTTTTGCAAAGCGGGTATCTTCAGCCGTTCGGCGGCATATTCAGGGAGTGCCATGATTTGCCTGCGAAACAGGGCAATATCGTTTTTGTTGTTGATACGTTCCAGGCGGGCCTGGTTTTTCTCATCTTTTTCCTCGCGGGTCATTTTTTCTTTTTGCGCGAAGGAAGGCACCGATAATAAAAGGCAGAAGATGAATACTATATGACTGTTTTTCATTGGCTGAATATGTGGTGTAAAATTACGTTTCCTTCTTCATAAAAAACGGGCCGGGTATCAGAAGCGTTTGTTATTTATCGGTTTTGCCCCCGGTACTATTCCATGTCCTGTCCCATCTGATATTTTGCCCATTATGATCCATACGGCGCCTTCCACGGCATCGGGCCCATCGTCGTAAGCCCGGCTGCCCGGCGCCAGTGCCACAAATTGTTCGGCCAGCCGCTGCATATGCGGGTTGTCCTGTTCGTGCCCGTTGAGGTATAGTTCCCCGTTGCGGTGCAGTGGTTCCAGCAGCGATTCTATGCGCATGAACTTATCGGGCTTTCGTCTTGTGTCGCCCCGCATAGGTATGTTTACGCCTCTCTTTCGCCCGGCATCGCACACCTCTTTTCTTATCACATCCTGCATGAAGACCTCTTCCATGTAGTAGTAACAGCTGCGGCCATTGACCAGTTTTATGATACGATACAGCCATTCTATCATCTGCGCGGTGGTTGCTTTGTCCAGGAAGCATTTGATAACGTGGTATTCGCCCTGCCAGTGCCCTACCAGCACGGTAGCTTTATAATCGGCGGTATCTTTATAAGAAGGGTCGGTGTAGCATACGAGCATATCATACTCATTTATGTGCCTTGCGGGCTTGTATGCCATTTGTTTAAACACCGACCCTTCAGTAAGCGGATTATTGAAGTATTCCTTTTGCTGCGCGGCATAGCTTTTCTGGCTTAGTATCCTGTCTATGTCCACCTCGGTATTTTTTTCGGGCCATACTGAGCGGCCGTGGGCATCACGGATATTCATTTCATCCACATGATCGGCCAGGCGGGTGGCGCGGTCTATGCAGCAGTCTGCCGCAATACGGTTGCCGCAAAATATGATAGTGGTGGCCTGTGATACCGATCGTGTGCTTATGGCCGCTTCTTCTATCCAGCGCCACTTACGGCTTATGATATCCGGGTTGAGGCAATCCAGGTCTGTATCCACGTCATCGAAAATAATTATGTCGGGCCTCACCTCTTCATTGCGTGTTCCTCTCGGGCTCTGGCCTGCACCAAGCGCGCGAAAGGCCACGCCACCGAGGGTAATGAATTCACTTTCTTGCCAGGTGCCGGTACCCTGCTGCAGGCCATAGTCGCGGATAATACGCCTGTTGTATTCCAGGTTGGCGCGGTAAGGCATAAGCAGGCGGGTGGCATTATCCAGGCTGTTGCTGATGAGCAGTACACACCTTTTTCGTGAGCCCTTGATCACAGACAACTTGTCGGGGTTTTTTTGCGGCGCCACATGCCCCACAAGGGTCAGGTAAAATACCTCCATCATGGTGCGTGTGCTTTTGGCCAGCTCACGGCTCCACAGGCGTACCTCATACCACTCGGTGTGCTGCAGCACACGCGTTGTGGCATCCCTGTGAAACTGCGCCGCCGGGGCATAAGCGAATCGGGGGAAATAGTATTTAAACCATTCTTCGGGGTTGGCCTCAAGCCGTGTTATCCTCTTTTTGCGGTCTTCGTTCGTTTCTTCATCATCTGTATAAGTTGATTCTTTTATTTTCTGTACCAATAGCTGCCAGCGGTCGCGCCATTGTTTATCGGTCCTGGTTATACGGGTCATACATCACACCCCATGGGGGCGCCTCCTGAACGTTCTGAAAACGAACTTGTTTGGTCAATAAATAATCGGAAGAAAAAGCACTCTACGCGGCAAAGAGCTATGCCGCAATTTTCTGCGCTACAAATTCATCGAAATGTGAAATGAGTTCGAGTGTAAGCGCGGCGTTTTTCCTGCGCAGCCACACTATAAAATATTCGAAGATCTCGATATATTCAGATACAGTGGGCTCACTATCCAGGTCTTTAATGGACTTTACATATTTTAACAGCAGGTCGGCATCTTTAGGATTAGGTTCCTGGTCGCTGTTCAGCCTGGCGTTCAGTTTATCCAGCTGGGTGTATAGGTGCTGCAATTGGTTGGCCTTAGAGGTGAGCAACGACACCCTTATGCCCTCCCAACGGCCTTCTTGTACCCAGCCGCGCACCACTGATTCCTCGATGCCGGCTTCCAGGGCTATGTCTGGGATGGTTTTATCGTGCCTTGTATAGAGTAGTTTAGCCCACTCTTTTTTCTCTTCGGGAGCTGATCCTTCTTTCATGTGACAGGTGTTCAAAGGTTAAATGACAGGTGTGAAAGCAGTAAGCATCGCTTTCCGGCACAAAGGTGATATGGAAATATGACATGAGCAATTAACGCCGTTATCACAGACAGGGAGCTGTCTATGATAGTACGAAAAACGTACTATCATAGAAACTTTTTCTGTGGATAACCCTGATCAATTTACTGTGATCAAGCAAAATAAATATTACGGATTTGCGTGTATGGCAAAGCAGCCCGGACGGGAGTATAACGGATGAATAATTATCGAGTATTGAAGAATATTTCTAATCCGTATGGGCTGTTATTTTGCCTCCGGTTCAAACTCCAGTACAGCCGAGTTCATGCAGAAGCGCTTATAGGTAGGCGCAGGCCCATCATCAAAAATATGCCCCAGGTGTGAGTCGCAGCGGCCACACAATACTTCTGTGCGGTGCATACCATGCGTATAGTCTTCTTCATAGCGCACGCTGCCCGGGCGGATAGACTCATAAAAGCTGGGCCAGCCGCAGCTGCTGGCAAACTTGGCATCAGACCTGAAGAGGGCATTACCACACACCGCGCAGTAGTAGGTGCCTTTGTCATCTGTATTCCAGTACTTGCCCGAAAAAGCCCATTCCGTGCCCTTTTCGCGGGCTATGCGGTATACGTCATCAGGCAATATTTTTTTCCATTCAGCATTAGTTGTCTGTAAGTGTGTGGTATCTGTGCGCGAATAATGTGGATTGTTTGCGTGGTCGGCCATGGCATTGTTGGTTTGGGTGCTTGCGCACTGTGTAAAAAATAGGGAGCAAAATAGTCCCGTTATGATATTCAATTTACGCATAAGCATTGAGATTGGAAAGTACATTAATAAACGGGCCAATGATGGCCATGGATTGCCCGCAGGCTTGTTTTAATACTTTATTAACGATTATTTTGCACCCTTACTAAAACAAGTGAATAAGCCAATGGAAGGGTTGATGATAACAAAGGCGGGTATAGCAGACGCGGCCAAACTGACGGAGCTGAGCGTGACAACATTTGTAGAAACTTTTGCGGCAGACAACCGCAAAGAGGATATGGACCGTTATATAGAAGAGGCAATGAGTATAGCGAAAATAACAGAAGAGCTGCTGGACAGGGACAGTACTTTTTTTATAGCAAGGTATCATGATGAAGTGGTAGGCTATGCCAAAGTGGGCACCGGGCAAAAGACTGAAGCCAAGGGGCTCGCAGCCCCCATTGAGCTGGAACGTATCTATGTGCTGAAACAGTATGCAGGCATGAAGCTGGGCGCGGCACTGATGGAATTATGCGTGGCCTACGCCACGGCTCACGGGCACAAGACAATGTGGCTGGGTGTGTGGGAGCATAATCACCGGGCTGTAAAATTCTATAAGCAGTGGGGGTTTGAGTTTTTCGGGTCGCATCCCTTCAGGCTGGGTAACGATATACAGACCGATCAACTGATGAAGAAGGCATTGTAGCTATGAGGCTACTTTTTCTTTGGCTCAGGTTTTTTAGCGGCAACAGAGTCTTTTTTAGCCGCCTGCTGCTTTTTACGAGCCTCAGCTTTTTCCTTCTTTGCGGCCAATGCATCGTTTTTTATTTCCTGCTTTACCAGATGACGGTTTTTCATATTGGCGCGCTCTTCAGGGGTCATATTTTCCAGTTCTATCTGGCGGCGGCGTTCGGCGAGTGTTTGCTCCATGATGCGGTTCTCTTCTTCTACCGTACGAAAACCATTTACCCCCCACAGCAGCGGGGTGTAATAAGACGCAACATATTGGTCGCCAGACTTAGTGTAAGCGGCATCCTGCGCGAAGCAATGAATGCCGGTAATAAGCAACGCAGCTACTAAGATGATGATCTTTCTCATATAACACAATTTAAAACGAGCATAAAGAAAAAGAAAATGTGGGGTTGGTGAGGTTAATCAATAGTTAAACGCTGTTTTATAGCATTTTTGAGCGGAATTATATCATTGCAGCCTGATGCTAAATAATTCTTCTTGCTTATAGTTGTTTTCTGCTATACCACCACTACCTCAAAGAAATCTTTCGGGTCAAAATATTTTTGCGCGAGATCACGCAATTCTTTGGCAGTTACGGATTTATAAATGCGGATATTATTGTAAAAATGCTCTTCGGTAAAGCCGTTGAGGATGAGTGTACGCCAGCGCTGGAGTATAGAGAACGGCCCGTCGAGATCGCCAAGGAGGCCGCCGAGCAGGTAGTTTTTTACCAGCAACAGCTCATCGTCCGGGGCAATGTCATTGCAGAGGAGTTCCATCTCGTGGTAAACCTCTTTCACAGCCTGCTCTATAACGTGCCTGCCGGTCTCTGTATGAATAGTGATAGAACCGCCATGTACATCAGGCGCCAGCGAACTATAGATGCCATAGGTAAAGCCCTTATCCTCACGGATATTGCTCATGAGGCGGGAACCGAAATAGCCACCAAACAGCGTATTCAGAACAACCATGGGCGTGTAATCGGGATGATGGCGGTTTGGGAACAAACGGCCAATTCTTATTGCACCCTGAACACCGTTGGGGTCATTGATAAAACTGAATTTCCTTTCGGTTAGCGCGGGCGCGGGGAATGAAGCAGGCACCGACTGACCCGCAGTCAACGGCAGTTTGCCGAATATATCATTAATGCATTTTACTTCTTTATCCCCCACTTTGCCGGCCATAAATATGCGGGCATTAGCCAGATTGAAGTTGGCTTTATAGAAAGCAACGAGGTCTTCCCTAAGGAGTGCCTCAATGTTTTCTTTCTTTGAAAACCTGCCATACGGGTGATCCTCGCCAAAAAGCAGCGCGTCTATTTTTTGATTGGCGACAAATTCGCACTGGCGAAGGCTGACGAGCAGGCGTTGTACGGCATTGTGTTTATGTATCTGCAATTCGTTTTCGGGGAAGGTCGCGTCTGTAATGATCTCGCAGATGACGGGCAGCAGGGCCGGAAGGTGTTTGGTGAGTGAATAGAGCGTAACCGTAGCGAAATCGTTACCGGCGCTTATCTTAATCTGCGCGCCATAAAATTCCATTGATTCGTTTATCTGTTCGGCGGTATGCGTACTTGTTCCGTTTTTGAGCAGGCCGGCGGTAGCATGGGCTACCGAAGGCTTTTGCTCGTACCATAGCCCGGCGGGGAATATCCAGTCTACCTGCACTACGTCCTGCACACCGGCATCGAGCCAGTAAAGCGGCAGGCCATTGTCCAGCTGTACTTTGTTGACCGGTGGCAATTCAAACTCAAAGTCAACTGCATCGTGTATGGCCGGGGGTGTTGTACGATCTAATATCATTTTGCGAATCGGAGGTTAACGTAAATATGGTAAGTATTAAGTGGTCGATGTTATTCTTTTACAAACAGCGCGCGTAATTCGCCTGCGTCTTCGGCTTTCATTTTTCCTGCCAGTATGAGGCGCAACTGCCTGCGGCGCAGGGCGCCATCATACATTTTCTTCTCCAGGTCGGTCTCCGGAACCATATCAGGTACTTTACGTGGCCGGCCGTGCGGGTCGAGTGCAACGAATGTCATGTATGCCTCGTTCGAAAGGTATTTGTACTGCGCGGAAAGGTCTTCGCCCCATACACGAAGGTACACCTCCATAGAGGTATGGAAAGTGCGGGTGAGCTTGGCTTCGATAGTGAGCAGGTTGCCGAGTTTTATAGGCTGCGCAAAAGACAGATTATCAACTGACGCAGTGACCACGGGGCAATTGCAATGTTTCATAGAAGAGATGGCAGCGGCAATGTCCATCCAGTGCATAAGCTTGCCACCCATGAGGTTGCCGAGCGTATTGGTGTCATTGGGCAATACCAGTTCTGACATAACAACGACGGTATCCTGCGGTCGTTTAGATTGCATACGTTTTTATTTTGGCTGCAAAGGTATTACTAATACCGCAGACGGGAATATGGGTGCATTACTTTAATCTATCTCAACAGCTTTTACCGCAAAGATGGCGCCATCGTTAAGGATATGAAGATAATATATGCCGTGAGCCAGAGCCGGGGGAAGCTGAATGGAGGGCAGCGAGGTATTGACAGGGCCCCGCGCGAGCTGCCTGCCACTGATATCCCGCAGCAGGTAAGACCACTGACCTGTAGATGACGGCAGGCGTATAAAAACGGAACCTGAGGCGGCAGGATTGGGATAGAGTGTGATGCTGTTGTTGCCGATGACATCGTTAACAGACACAGCCTCGAGCCGCTGGGTATGCATGACAGCTTTGTAGGGCTGCGTGAATGCGGCATCGTGAAACCGCACTGTGGCGAGTGGTGTGACCTCGCCGGTGCGGTAATATTTTTGCTCGTAAACAGTGTCTTTACCGCCCTGGGTAACATTGAAGGTAGTAAGCAGGGATGGACCCAATGGAGCCCCTTTCAGAAAGAAGCTATCTGTATGAATAGTGGTGGCTTGTACCTGCAGCACGCTGAGGTATACAGAAGGACTGCCCGACGCGTCTTTTATGCGCATTTTGCCCCAGCCTGTAACCGAGTCTTTTTCTGAGGTGTATGTACGTATGATGCCGGGAGCAAGGGTATCGGCAAAGGCAATGTATGTTAGTTTAAAATTGAGGTCTGAATAGTAATTTGATGACCAGGAATTATTGTAGGTGGCAGGAAAAGCAATTTTAGTTTCGGGTGCAGAGAATAACATGGTCTGCGCATCTATTGTGAACGTATCCAAGAAATTTCCTGTTAAGGACGCGAGATTATATTTTGCTTCCTGAATGTCAATACCATCTTCGACTATACCTGAGCTGGTAATATCCGTTAACACATTGCCCTGGTAATCGAAAGTGTAGAAACGATAAAAACTACTGTCGGCATACTGATGCCCGGTGGCCGCTACCCGGTAATCAAATAATACCGGGGTAGAGTCTGTGACAGCACTCAGATCCCATGAGGCATTGGCGCCTGGCAATAAGGCGGGGAAGGCAGAAGACGCTGTGGTAACCCTGAGGCTGTCTGTGCCGAGAACGGATGAGGGGTAGCTGCTTTGTAAAAGTGTTAACTGAGCCTGCGCGCGCGCAGACAGCAGCAGGTAAATAACAGCAAGAGATAAGATATTCTTCATAGAAAAACGACTTCCTACAAATATATCTAAAAAAGTAAAAAAACACGCTTTACTACTTGCTGAGGTGCATGCTACGCTCTTTGTACAACTGGCGGAACCAAGGGTCGCGGAGGTTTTTGATAAAACGTATGGCCTCGCCTGTGCTCTTCATCTCAGGCCCCAACTCCTTATTGACATTGGGGAATTTGTTGAAACTGAACACGGGCTCTTTTACCGCAAAACCTTCCAGCTTCTGCTCCATTACAAAGTCTTTGAGCTTATTCTCGCCCATCATTACCTTGGTGGCAATATTGAGATACGGGATACCGTAAGCCTTAGCTATAAACGGTGTGGTACGGCTGGCCCGCGGATTGGCCTCTATGACGTACACTTTATTGTCTTTGATAGCGTACTGGATATTTATCAACCCCCGTACATTAAGACGCAGTGCTATTTTACGGGCAATGTCTGCCATCTCTTCCACAATCAACGGGCCAAGGGTGAACACAGGCAACAGCGCGTGGCTGTCGCCACTGTGAATGCCCGCCGGCTCTATATGCTCCATAATACCCATGATGTGCACATCCTCGCCATCGCATATGGCATCCACCTCTGCCTCCTGGCAGCGGTCTAGGAAGTGATCTATGAGTATTTTATTGCCGGGCAGATGCTTGAGCAGGCTCACCACACTTTTTTCCAGCTCGTCGTCGTTGATAACAATGCGCATACGCTGGCCACCCAACACATAAGAAGGGCGAACGAGCACAGGATAGCCTACTTCTTTGGCTACGTCCAAAGCTTCATCTGTTGTATAAGCAGTGCCGTAGTTGGGGTAAGGGATGCCGAGTTCTTTGAGTGTATCACTGAAACGGCCACGATCTTCGGCAATGTCCATATCGTCAAAAGATGTGCCTATGATCTTAATACCTTTTTCGTGCAGTTTCTTTGCCAGTTTCAGCGCAGTCTGTCCGCCAAGCTGAACAATAACACCATCCGGTTGTTCATGTTCTACTATTTCCCAAAGATGCTCCCAGTTTACGGGTTCGAAGTACAACTTATCGGCGATATCAAAATCGGTAGAAACGGTCTCGGGATTGCAGTTGACCATTATTGATTCGTATCCTGCCTCGCGAATGGCCATGAGGCCATGCGTGCAGCAGTAGTCGAACTCGATACCCTGTCCTATCCTGTTGGGGCCGGAGCCGAGCACTACTATTTTTTTCTTATCGGTCTTCCTGCTCTCATTCTGCAGTAATCTTTCTGACGCGCTATTTTCCTGCGGCGTTTCGAAGGTGCTGTAAAAATATGGTGTCTTTGCCTCGAACTCGGCGCTGCATGTATCAACCATTTTGAACACGCGGGTGATGCCCATTGATTTCCTGCGTTCGTAAACTTCTTCCGCAGTACAATCGTTGAGAATATCGGCAATCTGTTCGTCGCCGAATCCCATTTGTTTTGCCTGGCGCAGCAGCGGGGCTTCGAGCTTATCAAGATGTTTTACTTTCCTGATCTCATTTTCTATAGTGATGATATCCTGTATCTGATACAGGAACCAGCGGTCTATCTGTGTGAGTTCGCGAATAGTTTTTATAGACACGCCGGCTGCCATTGCCTCTTTGATGCGGAATATGCGGTCCCATGTGGGGCGCTTCAAAGAATCGATCAACTCTTCGGGCCGCATGCGGCTGGCGCTGATGAATGAGAGGCCGGTAGCGTTGTTCTCAAGACTCTGGCAGGCTTTCTGCAGTGCCTCGGGGAATGTGCGCCCGATGGCCATTACCTCGCCCACCGATTTCATCTGCAGGCCAAGTGTATCATCGGCACCTTTGAATTTATCAAAGTTCCAGCGGGGCATTTTTACAATTACATAATCGAGAGCAGGCTCGAAGTATGCAGAAGTAGTTTGCGTGATCTGGTTCTTCAGTTCATCAAGCGCATAACCAATGGCCAGCTTGGCAGCTATCTTGGCAATAGGATAGCCGGTAGCTTTTGACGCCAATGCCGATGAGCGGCTTACGCGGGGGTTTATTTCTATGGCTATTATCTCCTCTGTTTCAGGATCGAGGGCAAACTGCACATTGCAGCCCCCGGCGAAGTTGCCGAGGTCGCGCATCATAGCGATAGCGGTATTGCGCATAAGCTGGAAAGCAGTATCGCTAAGGGTCATAGCCGGGGCTACCGTGATACTATCGCCGGTATGAATACCCATAGGGTCAACATTCTCTACCGTACAGATGATGGCAACATTATCGTTCTTATCCCGCAGCAGTTCCAACTCGAATTCTTTCCAGCCGATGACGGCCTTTTCTACCAGCACCTCGTGCATAGGTGACGCAGTAAGACCGCGGTCCAGTGCTGCGTCGAGATCATCTTTATGGAATACGATACTGCCACCGGAACCGCCCAATGTGAAAGAAGGGCGAATAACCAATGGTATACCTATTTCCTGCGCGAATTCTTTTCCTTCGAGCAGAGAGTTGGCTGTTTTCGCGGTAGCGACCGGAACACCAAGCTCAATCATCCATTTACGGAACAACTCGCGGTCTTCCGCCTTATCAATGGCTTTTATATCAACACCTATGAGACGGACATTATGTTTTTCCCAAATACCCAGCTCGTCGGCTTCTTTGGCAAGGTTGAGCGCGGTCTGGCCTCCCATTGTGGGCAGCACAGCGTCTATATCATTCTCTTCAAGGATCTCTTCAATACTTTCAACCGTAAGGGGCAGCAGGTACACACGATCGGCCATAATAGGGTCGGTCATGATGGTAGCGGGGTTAGAGTTGATAAGGATCACCTTAACACCTTCTTCCCTGAGGCTTCTGGCAGCCTGGGAACCTGAATAGTCGAATTCGCAGGCTTGTCCGATAACAATAGGCCCTGAGCCGATAATAAGTACGCTTTTAATAGAAAGATCACGCGGCATTACAACAAAGTAAAAAATTAAAAATAAAAAAAAGCCAAAAGCGCGATGAGCAGATATGAAAATCGGGCTCAACGCCCGAAGCGCAAAAGTAGGTAAAAATGTGTTTCGGTTATATCAAAATATTTTGTGTTATGCAGGCGTTTGCGGCATGGGTTATATTATCAGATTTTATACACGTTATAATTCACCGCTTGGGGATAATTATTTACCTAATTTTGGCGCAGTAAGGCAGATCCGCCTTAAACTATATTAGTTTTTTCGCACTTTTGCGAATATTAAATTTTTGCCATAATGAGTAGCTTTTTAGGCTTTTTCAAATTTCTGACACAGGAAATCGCAATAGATCTTGGCACTGCCAATACACTAATCATACATAATGACCAGGTGGTGGTTGACGAACCATCAATCGTAGCAATAGACCGTACAACAAATAAAATAGTGGCTGTAGGGAAGAAGGCGATGATGATGCATGAGAAGACCCATGAGAACCTGAAAACCATTCGCCCGCTGAAGGACGGAGTGATAGCAGACTTTAACGCCGCGGAAGGTATGCTGCGGGAAATGATCAAATTGGTTTACCCGAAAAAACCCATGTTCCCACCGAGCTGGCGCATGGTGATATGCATACCATCAAGCATAACCGAAGTAGAAAAAAGAGCGGTAAGGGATTCGGCGGAGCAGGCCGGCGCAAAGGAAGTGTATATGATACACGAACCCATGGCCGCCGCGCTGGGTATAGGTATAGATGTAGAAGAGCCTACGGGTAATATGATCATAGACATAGGCGGTGGTACTACCGGTATCTCTGTGATAGCACTGGCGGGTATAGTTTGTGACCAGTCTATCCGTATAGCGGGTGATGAATTTACAGGCGATATAATGGAGGCCATGCGCCGCTACCACAGCCTGATGATAGGTGAGCGTACGGCAGAGCAAATAAAGATACACGTAGGATCGGCACTGAAGGAACTGGACAACCCGCCGGATGACATAGCCGTGAACGGCCGAGACCTGGTAACGGGTATACCGAAGCAGATAATGGTATCGTACCAGGAAGTGGCGGAAGCGCTGGATAAATCGATCTTCAAGATAGAAGAAGCTATATTAAAGGCGCTGGAAAGCACACCGCCTGAGCTGGCAGCGGACATATACCGGCGTGGACTGTACCTGACCGGTGGCGGCGCGCTGCTGCGCGGGCTGGACAAACGGATATCGCATAAAATAAAGCTGCCGGTACATGTGGCTGATGATCCGCTGCGCGCGGTGGTGAGGGGTACCGGCATGGCGCTGAAAAATATAGCGAGAATGCCTTTCCTGATGAAGTAAGTCGGGGGGGAGCAGCGCATCAATACCCCGGAACCGGTGTTAGCATTATTGGTCCCGGACATTGAATTCCAGATTCCAGATCGAGTTGCAAATTCCTAAAACAGTGCGCAATTTTATATTCTTCATACGGCGCTTTTTTAACCTGATATTATTCCTGGGTCTGGAGATCGTGTGCATTGTGCTCATAGAGCATACCAACACACTACAGGGCAACGATATAGTAAGCTCAGCAAACACGGTAGCCGGCATCGTATATAAAAAGCAAAGTGACCTGGTATATTATTTCGGGCTGAGGAAAATGAATGACAGCCTGCTGAACGAGAATGCCACCCTGCGGAAAAAAATAAACCGCGCGAACAGCGTGGATACATTAAGGGACAGTATAGTGAAGATAAAGACCGCACCGGCTGACACACTGACCCACATTGTACAATATGCCGAATATGTGTACCAGACGGCAAGGGTGATCAATAACTCGACAAACGCCAGCGACAACTACATAACCATAAACAGAGGTTATAAGGATGGCATAAACAAAAACTTTGCCGTGATATCCGGTACCGGCATAGTGGGCAGGGTAGAGCACGTATCGGCACACTATGCCAGCATATTATCTGTGCTGAGTACCAAGCTGAAAATAAGCGCAAAGCTAAAGAACGGCACAAACGGCATAGTACTGTGGGATGAAAAAGGACCAGATATACTGACCATGACGGAAGTGCGGCAGGAAGTAACTGTGAAGGCCGGCGATACGGTATTTACCAATAATTTCTCATTGTATTTTCCGCCGGATGTGATGATAGGCACCGTGATAAAGACCGAGGTGGAAAAGAAAAAAGGAGTACAGATCATATACCTGCGGTCTGCAACCAACTTTCATAACCTGCAGTATGTGTATGTAGTAAATAATACAATGGCACTGGAAAGAAAACAACTGGAAGACTCGACCGGGAAAAAATAATTGCCGGTATGCGTAAGCGCGCAAGTGCGACGCATACGGAAATGCAAATGATATGAACGTTTATATAAAAAATATTTTACGCTTTTGCATCATTATCCTGCTGCAGGTGCTTATTCTTAACAAGATAACCCTGCGCTGGTGGAGCGAGCCGTCCGGCTTCCCGATATTCATTCCGTATGTGTACCCGCTTTTCATTTTACTGCTGCCGTTTGAAATGCCTGTGTGGGGGTTGCTGATCGTAGGTTTCGGGCTGGGTATAACGGTAGATACCTTTATGAATACGGCGGGTATGCACGCATGTGCCACGATACTGATAGCCTACCTGCGCACTAATGTGCTGAGCGCGCTGCTACCCAGGAATTTGTCGGAATATTCAGGCCAGCATCCGTCTATAAGAAGTATGGGGTGGATGCCCTTTCTTGTGTACAGTGCGTTCCTGATACTATTGCACCACTTTGTTTTCTTTTCAATAGAATTGTGGAATTTCTCTAACATCGGTTTCCTGCTGTTGAAGATCGGTGTATCGGCGATCACGTCTATGCTTTTTGTGATCGTATACCTGCTGTTGTTCACAAGACAGAATACATCACGGATATAAACATTAGTCCAGCGGGATAATGGTATTAAAGTTGATGGAATAGCCGGTTACCGCTATATCAGGGCGAATCCAGTTGACAGATATTTGGCCTAAAACGTTTACTGAACAATTAAGCTGTTTTATCCAGGATATACCTAAATCATCTTTTATCATAGTTGCAATGAAATAATAGGCTGAAAAGAATGCACCATTGACTGGGAAATAGGCCGAGGGCAAAGTGCCCATGAGATAATATAATGCACCGGGGGATGCAGAGAAATTTTGAGCATTGGCGGCAGCCAGTGTACCTCTTAGCTGTAATGTATTTGTGAGTAAATTCTTTTTGTAATAAATGGTACCTGTAACACCACCACTGGCGGGAGGAGTACTAACGGCCAGTGAATTCCAGCCGGTCTCGCGGCCCTTCTGGCCAAATACCACCTGGAAAGGAAGCATACTGAGGAACGGAAACTGTGTGGGAGTGGTAGCAGATGGCCCGAGGAGTATGGTGGCTGTTTTGTCGAGCACAGCGCCGAAGCTGCTGCCATCGTTGTACACCAGGCTGGTGGTGGCCGGTGTAATGTCTATCAAAACCACATCGCCGGGAGGGATGGTGGTATAGGAGCCGGTGTTGAACCTGATCATTTCGCCATTGTAGAAAAACCAGCCATCCGCTATTGTAGTGGTACCGCCGGACACAGTTACATCCATGCCGCTGATAATGGTAGGGCCGGCGCTACCCATCTGCGCAAACGCGTTGATACATTCGGTATAGGCGTGCTGCAGGTAATCCAGTTCATCCTGTGTGAGAGGAAACCCACCGGGGTGGGTAAAGTCAATTGCTTTCATTCTTTGAGTTTTATAGCTGATGATTAATAAGTAACAACACTGTAGTAGGACCTGCCGGGTAAGCGGTATAGGTCTACAAAGGCTTTAAGCCGTGCGAGGTCGTAACCGGAACCTGATGCAACAAGGAGCGGAACGTGTACTATAAAGCATATGCCCAGCGCGTAGGTTTCCGCATCGGTATACAGAACTGCGGGATCGGGGTATGTCGTGGTCCCTGCTTCACCGGCGAGCCCGAGCCATAGTGGTTTTGACTCCGTGTCAAGATAAATGAATAAAGGGTCTTCAAAAGGGCCATCAGTGATATATATACCCCTTGAAACCGGATCGAAGGCATCATTCAGCACCGCTTCGAGATAGCATACCTGCCCGTTATGGGCCAGCAGGTACAGATCGTTGTTGCGGTTAGATCTGAACAGCCCGAACAACCATTTTACGGGGCTTACCAATACATTGACCCATGCAAGTGTGGTATTCTGCCTGAGCCTGACAGGCAGCAACTGCAAAGTCAAACGGTCGTAATCAACGTCGAAAAATCCCATACATCGTTTCTGTTAAATAAGTTTGCTAATCTGAGAAATGAGTTATCATATAGGCCCGTGAGCAGTGTAAGTCACATGGGTGTCAAAGTAGGTGTCGTCGAGGATCATATACCCGGCGTCTGGCAGGTACTCATAGGTAACAGGGACGTAAGGGGTAAGGCCATAGTTGGCTTCGGCGCTTATTATCTCGGTGATACGAACACCGTCTAACTGCCGCAGCGCAATGATGAGATCATTAAGTACGAACAGGCCGTTGAATGGCAGGTTGTCCAGGAATTCGTTTATAGCATCTTTTACAGGCGTGGCGGCAGTGCCGTCCAGCCGCGCGCCTGAACTGTTGAGTACCAGCGGGTCGTAAAATACGGCCAGCTCCAGCCTGAGATTGTCGGGGTCATCACTTGTGACCTGTACCCGCACACCCGCATCTTTTACCCGAGCTATGTATGCGGTGAGCGCCGTGAGCTGAAGTGAAGTTAACGGCGCCAGTATGCCTGATGATAGCCGCGCGACCTTTATCCTTACGAGGTTTACCAGTTCAACAGCCGCAGCATATTCTACGACGAGGACGGTGGGGTCTGCAGGAGGAATAATCGAATAGACATCTGAGTCGGCAGGAAGAGTTATGCCGTATTGAAATGCTTTTGCCTTGCTGACATACCATTGCAGTGAATGTGGTTTTTGTGTGGCTATGATGTCCTGTACTTCAGCTTTGTGGGCATCAAACAGGTTTTCTAATGTCCATTGACATACGGCAACGACGTAGGTCCATAGCAGCCATATAGCTACATTGCTGCTGCTGGTGAGGCCGGCCAGGGTGCTGTCGGCTGTCTTTGCCGCTACGATCGCGGCCTGTATCTGGGCTATAGTTCTTGCCATAATATTTTGTTTACGGGGGATGATTTGGTTGTCAGAGAATCTCTATCACTTCTGTAAAGGCGCTGGGAGGGTAGGTTATCGGGCCATCGGTATAAGTAGTGCCCACCCCGAACGTATAACGGCCTGCTGGCAGTACCAGGATGGTTTTATCGGGGTTTGAAGGATCAAGCGGATCGGGGGTGCCACCTGCTGCGTCATTCAGCCATATCATAGTATGATCGCTGAAGTCGGTGAGGGTGGCCGGTGTATGAGACCTGGTGAGCCGTAGTGTTGCAAAACCGGTTGTAGCGGAAACCAGCTCAATACTGAGATCGGCCAGCAGGTAGTCGACCACGGACTGGGTATCGCTATCAAAGACGATGAGTGGTGCAGAATAAGCCTGGTTGCCCATTTCGTCAATGAAAGTGGCAGTTTTGTTTATGGCGCCAAGGTCTATCCATGCCAAAGTAAATCCGTGGCTTGCCTCCCAGAGCAGGTAGTAGTGGAGCAGGCGATCGTTCATGTAGCTGCCAGTGCATAAATTGGCATAGGGCGCATCATGTGCCAGGTATCTTACCTTATTAGAATACCACAGTATGTTATTATTGTCGGGGTATAGAGCATGCGGAATAGTGTAAAAGTTTACGAATCCGGGAGCAGCTGAGAAGTCGAACTCATAGTCACCGGTTATTGAGGGTAGTGTGGCAGTAACCGGTACGGCCTGCATAACAGGTTTTAACAGAACCCTGAAGCCCAGGGCGATGTTTGCTCCTAATGTGCCGATAACAATGCCGTTTTGCGAGAGATAATGAAGAACGTCCTTATCCTTTGCTATCGGGATTTTGTCATTGTCCGTGAGCAGTGTATTGCCAACCAAGGGATAATCGCTTATGCTCATTTCATTGGTCATCATCATTTGCATAGCTGCGTCCAGTGTGCCGCAGGATTGCAGTACTATGTCGAGCATGCTTTGATTAGGCAGCACTTTTATTATATTTGTCATGGTATGTGTTCTTGGCTGATATTGAAAAGGATCAAGGATAATATGCATCAGAGGTGATAATACCGGCAGGCGTTGACCGGACGCTTTTCACATCCATGCCATCGCGGGTAAATTCCACACTTATCGCTCTGATGAGCCCGTTAAAATGCTCATCGTCGAAATATTCAACAGCCCCTACGCATATGGTTGGGTTTTGTTTGAAATCGCCTTTGTTGTTCAGTATCAGTTGTTGCTGATGTTGCGCAGTGCTTTCTTTTGTTACGAAATCCCCGGCAAGTATTTCCAGGTCATACGTCTCCGTGAGCCCGATGTCTATCATTTTTGTAGCCATGATCAACTGATTGTATTGGTGAAGACCCCTGTAACCGGCCCGCCGCCACCGGGGGCTACAAGGCCTGAAGTATAGGTTATGGTGGCACCTGTGACGAATACCTGCATGGCGTTAGCTATGATGCCTGCGAGCGTGTCTATTTCGGCAATCTGCGCCGGGCCTGGAGCCGGAAGGTTTGCCTGCAACGCCGAGCTGAGTGTGTTTTTAAGTGTTATTGTGTCTAATGGCATGGTGCGTATTTAGCTTCTTAATAAATTATCTAATCGTGTAATAAGGTTGTTGAAATCAGCCACGTTGACGGGTACGCTGCTGGTGCCAGAGGGAGTTGGCACGGTTAAAGCCGTTATGTAAGTGAAGCAATCTTTCAACAGTTGATATAGGCTTTCACCCGCAGTATTTAATTTGAAGAGCCCGGCAGAAAGGTCAAGTACAACATTTCCGTTTTGTATGGTTACCGATGAGCCATCCATTTCATAGAACACACTTCCGATCTTTAGCTGTGCTTTTGTTATTGCACCGACAGCTATCAGGAACCATTCACCCTGCCCGTCTATGCTTCCTATTATTACGTTGCTGTTTTCTGCGGGGAAAAGTATAAGTCCATCGTCGGAGCCGGTAATCGAGGTGAGCATAACGCCATCTATAACAGCATTGTCGTCTGTGGTTTGTACGCTTATCGTGTACATATCAGTATCTACGCTTCCCGGAATGACGGTACCACTGATTATTTCGTTTGGCTTACCGGCCAACGACCTGATACCCGATTTTATTTTTGCCGCATTTTTGTTCATGTTATTGTGTATTTGCAAATCCCAGCCTGGGGCCTATTTCTATGATTCTCTTTGCGCCATTCATTCCAAAAAGCACCCGGGTGCTCTCGATGAGGTATTGCCCATTTCGTTCGGGATAGTCGTCATCTGTTATGCCGGCCACATAGCCCGGCTCTGAGAATGGCTGAAGAAATGTTGTGACAGAGCCCTCGTAGCCGGCATAATTGAGCCTATATGCTTTTTCGTTCGCCAGCAGTTTCAGGGTTGTGGCGTCGGTTTGGTTGTTTAGTATCCCGGAATGTGTGCGCACATGGTTTTTGAAAACGTCAGAGGTTTCTGATATCCTGCTGCCCGCGGGCAGCTTCTTACTGTACTTTACTTCCACCGGCTCTGTTTCGGCAAATCGTTCTTTCAGTGTATTGTCTCTGATCGTATTGTAGCCCAGCCGGTAATTTACAGATCCGACTCCGAAGGGATCCGAGCCACTGGCGATAGATGTATATACTGATCCACACCACAGAACACCTGGGCGAATGAAAAAACATGAAAGGCACCCATCGGTATATTTCCCGATATTTTCAATAATATCATAGCCGCTCAGGTTGTTTGCAACTATATTGGTGAGCTCAACATCAGTATCGCATATTATGCTAATCTCGTATCCTGTCTGTAGCCCGGATACTGCTTCTTTCAGCAGCTCGCTGACTTTGACGGACCTCCAGAATTTCTGAATTGTATTCCGCCTTAGAAGCCAGCTATAACCCTCGCATTCTATTTCCAGGGGCATGTTCATGTTTCTGCGGCGGACAAACCCGCGAAATTCAGTTTGCATGCTTTCATCGTAGCCCAGGTTAATAGTTACAGGGTCACCGTCAATAAACTGTTTGCCAGTAATCAGGCTTTCGGCGAGCACCTTACCATCCTTCATGACCTTTGCCATAGACGGAATCTTTATGACGGCCTTTTCGGAAATATGATGTACACTTCTTTTTATCTCGACATCATGTACGCCTGTGAACCTGAAATTGCCAATAGTTATCTCGCTGTTTAATACAAACATTATGGTATAGATATAAGGTTAAAAGGTTCATCACTCACCATATGCAACTCGTAAGGTCTCACATTCTTTATGCCTGCAATTGCCGGGAATTTTATTTCCCGAATGACAACCTGGTCACTTCCGCTCCTGTCAGGTCTTAAAAGGAAGATATCGGTAAGCGGGCATTGAAGAGATAATGGTGTATTTTGTTCGTAAACTGTGCGCAGTGTTGTGACAGTGTTTTCGGGAAACTCGTTGGTAGTGCCAATGATGAAACCCTTTATAACAATATCATAGTTTTGAATGTGAATGAGTTCTTTCACTGTCCCCCGACGACCGGTCAAGGGTGTTTCCACAATTGTCTTCCGGCTCGTTATGGATATTACAGGGTATGGGAGGTCCCATTTTTTCATGGAGGTACTATTTCCATCGTTTTTTTCTTCACTATCGGAGTAGGCAATGGTAACAGGCATGTAATATTCCATTCCGCTTACGTCTTTCGCATAATAAGGTGAGCCATGAGTTCCCTGTTCGGTGCGAAGTGGTGCCTGATCGCCCTGCACAGTATGGAATCCGGGCGTAAAAGCCTGCGTCTTGTAGCCGAAGGCTGCCTCAAACATTTTCGCAAGGTTAAATGAGATCTCTGCCATGTTTATTGTATTGCGTTTGCACTGTTAAGAATTTCAAGCAGCACTTCTTCTACTTTGTGTTTGATGTCGTTTAGTCCATCGTTAAGGTTGTTACTGCTGATCGAAAAATTTTCGATCATGGGCCTGTTCAAGTTAATGTTAATGACCCTTGTATCGCCGGATACATCTTTACCGGTGTGATGCCAGCCCGGCGGTGTACGTCGGTTGCTTTCCATAGAGCCTGGTTGTAACGCCTGGCCAGCCAGGTTATTGAAGATGATACCCATATCCTTCTGATTTCCTGTATCGTTCCATCCGGCTATATTTTTTATAGACAGGAGGTTGTTTACATTATTGCCAGGTATGCCATTAGCAGTGGAGTGTTTGTTGCTTCTACCTGTGTCGCCTGTAATTAAGGGTTGGGCGTTATTGATTTGGGCTTTCCTGGTCTGAACAGGCAAAACAGATACTTTTTCAGAGGAGAAATAGTTGGCACCTTGCATCCACAAAGCAGATAACCCAGATGAGTCTGCGATGTGGACGTATTGCCGGTGAGTGTTTTCCATGGCACTGCTTTTTGCAGCATGGGTAGTGATAGTCTGTAGAAAGTTACCTTGCTGTTTTGTGGCGTCATTGAGTGCCGGGGGTGATACAAATGACCCTCTTGTTTTCATGCGTAATGCATTTTGTCCGACAATGGCGATGGTATTATAGGGGCTGTTTTCTTCGACTAACGTTTTCCCGGAACTCTTGTTGCGGCTATGCTTATTTCCTGTGCCGGAAACATGGGGATAGTTTTCTTTGACAAAGGAAGGGTGTGGAATGAGGTTTGAGCAAGAGGTCAGTTCCGTTGTGGTGCTGTTTGCGTACTTGTGAAATACCAAATTTTCGGTTGAGATAGATCGAGGTGCAATGTTTATACTACCTGCTGTTGCATTTTGCCCGGCAATTGGCGGTTGAATATGTCTGTATACTGCAGCGCCATGAGTCTTGTCAACGCCGCCGTAGGATAAGGGTCGACCATTTTCCCCGTTGTATATATTCTTATGCTTGTTGAAAACAGCCAGATCGGCAATTTTCTGCAGGGCATCAGGATTTATCTTATTACCGGAGGATGCCACGGGTAGTTTTTCAACGATTGAATAGATTTTCAGCTCATCCAGCATATTGCGTGGCCATTGAGGTTTTGCGCCGGATAGTTGTGACCTATTGGGATAGCTGGTTGATGTAGACATATAAGCCTGGCGTTACGGGGTTTGAGAATAAAAGTTCAATCAGGTATCTGAATGTTTATGTCCTGTCTTTATTAGAAAACTTAAATGAGCAATCTTTTGAGCAAATGCCTCATCACTTAACAGGCGATGATCCAGGCAGGGTAAGTAATATTCAAGCAGAGTTTCAAGATAGCCAATGGGATCGTGCGCAGGACCGCCGCGCGACCCCTCTATAAGTTTACCAGGGTAGCTTTTTTGCCTTCCAGTTTTATTTTTAGCTCCTGGCTGGCACCTATAAACATCTGGTCGTCTTTAATGACTTCCTCGCTACCGCCTATGAAAGTGATGTTAGCGAGTTCCTCAAATATGTCCAATGCCTTATCCCTGTCGGCTTTGCTCATGGCACAGTTAAGCTCATTCCTTCCGGGGTTCTTGAAATAGGCAATATGACCGTCTACCTCAATTGCGTAAATGCCATATTTGTGTTTTGCTTTCCAGGCAGTTATCTGCTCGTTTGTTGCTATTCCCTGCAGAGGGGATGTTTCTGTTGACATATTTTAAGTGATTTCAGTTTTTTGAATTTTGTGACTTTAGGGGAGGTGTTACTCGGTCAGTAATTTCATGAAGATGATCGGCAGGGTTATATCCATATTCTTAGCGCCCTGGTCCCATCCTTTTTCGAAGTCCTTTATTTCTACAGACACAAGTGTATCTGTCTGTAACAGGCGGGTGCCTTTAGGCTTGTACGTGACAACAATATCAAATTGTACATCCAGTATATCGTCACCACCTGCGGCGATGGCGGCCCGGTTCATATCATCTAAAGCGCCTTTGAGCACTTTTATCTGACCTTCATATGTACGGTTGCCGCTTTGTATACTGATAGGTTCATCGCCGGCGGCATGCAGCAAATGTTTATCTTTCGCTGCTTTGTATTTCAAGCCGCGTATCTTGGTGAGCGGTGAACCCGCAAACATTACGGTCATATCTGCCCATTCGCAGTCTTTGCTATCGAAAAAAGGGATTGATGGCATATTTTTAAAATTTAGTGATGGTTAATTATAACTATGAATAAGATACTGCTGGTTAATGGGCTTTATAGTGCAGGGTTTTCAAAGCCGAGTGATATTTCGATCGCTGTGGCATAGCCTACTGGCGTGATCCTTAATACCACGTTAAGTTCATTAGTGCTTAAAATGTTTTGACCCGGATCAATGAAACAACTCACCGCGCTTATTTCTTTATTTGCAGTCATGGTGTTGTTTACCTGGTTCACGATCTGCTGACTGAGCCATTTACAGAAGCCAGCGTCAAGCGTGCCGTCAGTATTAACGGGTACTTCATCATCAACCTCCTGTACAAAAGTGGTGTATGCAAGTATGTGGGCTTTATCTATTACACGCCCGCGTGCCAGCATACCATAGTCGTCGGTGGTAGCTGTAAGCATGGGGTCACCGCTGAAGAAATAGCCGCTTACATTTGGGTATGTAGTGAAGGTGATGAATCCTTTACCTGCGATGATAGCACTGTCACCGGCTGTGCTTTCTAATGTATCGGTGTTCAGGTAGGCGGCAGTGTTGGTCAGCGTCCCGGTGCGTACCCTGCTTATTTTTCGTTGTACAGGCACAGATGAGACCACGCCCAGCAGCAGACCTATAGCTGCGGATGCTCCGCTGACGGTATCGCCTACCAATATCGCCGTCCGGTTATTAGTTGTACCCGCAGTTTCGTCTGTGAGGCTGGCCGGTGTTCCGGAGTATGATGTGCCGCCGATAATGCACCTGAATGGTTTTTCGGCAGCGAAGTAGGCCTGTGCCATAATGCGCATATTGGCGGCGGCGGTGTATACATCTGCATTCAACCCGTTGGTTACGGTTATTGTACCGCCGGCTCCTGTAATGGCTGCATCGTCGCTGAGCAAGCCAAGCACTTTTATTTTGCCCGTGGCATAATCCAGTAATTTCTTTGCGCCATTAGTGTTTGTGTTATCGGCCATTTGCGCTACTGTCATGGTTGGCGGTACCAGCATCACATACAGTTGTGCGCCATTGCCTGCCTGGTCGTAGAATTCCTGTATTTGTTTTATCGCAAATGGGTTGTTTGTGTCGGTAATCCCCGCAGTTGTTACATCTGCCATTCCGGTTACGAGCAGCGGTGTACCGGCAGTATATCCACCTGTATCGGTAATTCCGGTAACTACCAGCCCGGTGATTCCGTCATTGGTCTGGAGCGTTGCCCCAAGCTGGCCGTTTGCCAGCGTTATGTTTACACTTCCCATATTTTTTGTTTTGGGGCCTTCCCCTTTTAGCGTTTAATAAATAGTTTTTATTGATTTGGTGTTTTATTCCGCGTCAGGCTCATCCAGAGGGTCATATTCAATGTCATCATCCCACAGGTCGGCAGCCAGGTCTTCCAGTTCCTTATCTATTTCTGCCCGGGTCATGGTTTTTATTGTTTTATTTTCCAGGTGGGCAGCATGTGTTTTAGCGTTCTGCTCATCGAAGAAGGCCAGGTCATCGCTTGTGAAGTAGAGTATGTCTACGGCGTTATGGTTATCGAAATATTGTTTTGCGTTGTTCATAAGTATTTTTTGGAATTGATTTGAGGATCGATAGCGTTTTAAGGGGCCGGCATTTAGCTATTTGGCACCAGTATATTTTGCTTGTGTGAATAAGTCGTACGAGCTCTGCTTAAGCCGGTTGCTGTCCAGGTGCCCGGCAACAAGGCTTGCCAGTTTTTGAAGTATTGCATCCTGTAGTTCAGGCTCTGCCAGCTTTAAGTGTCCGGTAAAACATATTATTTTTTCATTCAGGTCGGGGTTGGTCTTACATTGGTCTGCTATGGTCAGCACATCTATGGCCTTATTTAGCGCGCTTACCAATTGGTCCCTTATTGCCTTGTCGAGATCCCCCGGTATTACCATTATGAGCATATCCGCAGCCGGGGACAATAGCAGTTGTTTTATGGGCAGTGTTATCCGTAGTGCTATGTCTATATGCTGCTCCGCATAATTGTCAAATTCTTTTAGCAGCTTTTTGAATCGCGGTCTCATTTTTGTGCAAAGCATGGTTCATGGTTTATTTGATTCGGTTATTAATTTTATTTCCAGGCTGTGTATCCTCACCGAGTGCTCATTGAGGCGACGGTGTATAACGGCATCCTGCTCCTGCAGACCTATTATTTGTTGGCCCTGTATGGTGGTTGCGTGTGTAAGCTGTTTTAGCTCTGTCACTATTTCGTCAAGCCGTTTTAGTACTTGTCCGGTCACCACTTTTATAACGAAGCCAAGAACAGTGGCCATTATACCCGCTACCCCAATGAGTATCCATATTTTTATCTCGGGAATCATAGATTTTATTTTATCAGAGATAGGTATAGCTTGTCTATGCCGCAGCCTGAACAATGGCTACTATACCTTTTGCGTCACTGCGGCGTATCCTTCCGCCCATTCTTATACTCAGGCTATAGATATCGCCATAGTATGTGGGGTCACCTATTTTTTCAAAGAAAGTTATCTGCCCTAGGGCTCGCTCTATGGCGCCTGTCTGCCAGCACAGCACCCCATCGTTGTCGGCATCTGCCGGCGCGGCGCCATAAGGATTTACCAGTGGATTGGTATCGTCGGTGTAGGTAACTACACCGCTGCGCAGCATAATATTGAAACCGAACAGGCGACCGATAATGCCATCCTTTACATCATATGCCGCGCTAAAGTCGCGGTATTGAGTAGCGGACATATCGTCTGAGAGCTGCTGGAACATATCCGCGCTAAGTAGCGCGTAGCGGCCTTCCATGGGCACATTTTGCTTGTTCAGCTGTAGCTGGGCTTTTTTAAGGTCATCAACGGTCATTCTTTTGCGGTTGCCTGTGGTGCCGGACAATGTAGTGGCTGTTGCCGATCCCGATGTGCGCAGTATGATACCTGTGGTATCAGATGGTGCCCAGTCTATGAGCATATTATCTGCTATTGTCTGGCGCAGGGAGGCTTCGTATTCTGATAAGATACTTTCGCGCTTGTTGTAGCTCAGTTCAAACGTTTCCGCGTTTGGTATCAGAATCGGGTCTGTAGTGTATTCATCGAGCGTGTATGTGACGTCTGTGTCGCCCCGCTGTACTACAGTGGCAGGTACCGATGAGCGGTTCTTTACTATGGTGGGTAATGCCCCCGCCTGTGGTATATGCACTACTTTTCCCTGTAGTACGTATTGGCCTGCGTCGGTGGATGCCAGTAAGAACTCATTGTTCTTGAACAGATTGCCTTCGATGTGGTCTTGCCAGATCTCTTTTTGGATTGCCATATTTATTGTTTGTTTGGTTATTGAATGATTGGTTGGAAAGGGCGTGTGGATACGCCTGTTTATACTTCGTATGATACTGTAACTGAGTAGAGGGCCGCGGAGTGCGGTTAGTAAGATTAATGCATCGGGCTGCGACCGGCTATTTTATAAGCCGGGGTGGATGAGTGCGGGAATCGGGGCAGTTAATGGCCGGATAGGCTCAGATAGTAGCGGTATTAAATTTCCTGTCGAATAGGTCTTTGTATTTTACCGGGTCGGTTGCCCGCAGGTCTTTCAGTTTTTTCCCTGTCGGGTCGTTTTTTTCATAGTCGTCCCATTGCCACTGTAGTTCTGCCTTGTCTTGCTGGCGGCTTGCAAGGTGTTCTGTTATAGACCTGTAGGCAGGCATTGCCGCAAGCAAAGACCTTAACCCTTCCGGATTTGCAGCATAATCGGCTGCCAGCTTATCACGCAGCGCTACCGTCAATTTTTTGTCTTCCAGGGCCCGGTTCAGCATGGCGGTTATTTCCAGTTGGTTTTGCCTGCATGCAAGGTCATCAAGCTGATCCAGAAGTTTTTGTTTGTCGTTAAGTAGTGTTTTGTTTTCCAGCTCCAGGTCACCATTTTTGCTTACCAGTTCTTTTACCTCACAGATCAGGGTGTTTTCGTCTGTGGCATCTGCCAGTTGCAGTATCTTGCTCAGCTCATTGACCACATTTACAGATGGCATCTTTAGCACCGGCGGTTTACTCCCCAGGTCTATAAGGTTTATTTCATTCTCATGCGCGTCGTACAGTTGTGTAAGCGCGTTGCAATTGCCCGGTATGTCCACAAGGCTACACTCTTTGTTATACCACCGGGTTATGGTGGGGCCGGTTTGCCCGGGCAACATCAGGTCCGGGTCCATGCTGTATTCTACCACAACAATATGCCCTACGGATGCCGCGTTCAGAAAGCCGTTTTCAGCTTCACTGCATGTTTGCTCCCCACGAGTGTTTGAAAGATTGATCACCGGAGTGCCTAATATCTTGTCGTCTTCCACACGCAGATCTTCCCATTTCAGCACTATACCGTCTTCACGGCGGTGCATATAATACCCGATGGGGTTTTTCTGAAAACTTTCCAGCATATAACCCGATGTGAGCAGGCGAAAACCGTATTCATTTACTGTGCTGTCAGAGAGCACATATTGTCGCTCTATTTTCCTGAATTTGTCTGTCATGATAGGATTTGGTTGTTTTGCGGCACAAAGGTGAATCGGAAATCCGAGTCTGGCAATTTGTCTATCTATGACAGTACGTTTTCCGTACTATGACAGACTGTATACTGTCTGTCATAGTTTTTTAATGGACGCTAAGTAACTGCCAATTAATAACATACACATTATAACATAGGCGCCACAGGTCCTAGTGTTGATATTAGGTATTATGACTATCCCCAAACGGTCATATTAATTTTAATCACAGCTCATCAATGCCATTAAATAAGTTTAACTTATTATGTGTCTATTGTGTCAGCGGATGCCGAAACAAATGATTTACAAGTAATTCGGTTTTTCCCGGGCATAAGTTATCAGGCGTATTTTTACTTATATGTATGGTCCGTAGCGGCTGTGTTTCAATTAATCAGCGTACCTTTGCGCCCATGGCAAAACTATCCGAAAAAAGATGTTCATTTTGTGATCGCTCGGAAAGCGAAGTAAACATACTTTTTACCGGCCTGAAAGGCAATATTTGCGACCAGTGTATAGAGAATGCACATTCGCTGCTGGCTGAAGCTACAGGTGGCGAGAAGCTGGCGAAGGAAGAGGCAAAACCCGAGCTGCAAAAAAACAAACATTATAAACCCAGGGAGATAAAAACTTTTCTGGATCAGTATGTTATAGGGCAGAACGACGCAAAGAAGGTTCTTTCTGTAGCCATATATAATCACTACAAGCGCCTCTCAATGCCCGTGCAGGACGATGTAGAGATAGAAAAGTCTAACATAATGATGGTGGGTGAGACCGGTACCGGTAAAACCCTTCTTGCCAAGACCATTGCCCGCCTGCTGCAGGTGCCTTTTGCTATCGTAGATGCAACAGTTTTTACCGAGGCTGGCTATGTAGGGGAGGATGTGGAGAGTATACTATCCCGCTTGCTGCAGGCCAGCAATTATGATGTAGCTGCTGCTGAGCGTGGTATCGTGTATATAGATGAGCTGGATAAAATAGGCCGTAAGAGCGATAACCCGTCTATAACGCGTGATGTAAGCGGGGAAGGTGTGCAGCAGGCTATGCTGAAGCTACTGGAGGGATCGGAAGTGCTGGTGCCACCGCAGGGCGGCAGGAAGCATCCGGAGCAGAAAATGATAAAAGTAAATACACAGAATATACTGTTCATTTGCGGCGGCGCGTTTGAGGGTATTGATAAGATGATCGCTCGCAGGATACAAACATCCGCTATAGGGTACAACGCGATAAAGGCTACCAAAGACCTGGACAGGGCAAACCTGCTGAGGTATGTGAACGCCCAGGACCTGCGTACATTCGGCCTGATCCCGGAGTTGCTGGGCAGGTTGCCGGTGGTTACTTATCTCAACCCGCTTGACGAAGATTCCTTGAAACTGATCCTTACCCAGCCCAAAAACGCACTGATAAAACAGTATACGCGCTTGTTTGAGTATGAAGGAATAAGACTTACCGTGGAAGACGAAGCGCTTGATTACATGGTAAAAAAGGCTGTACAATACAAGCTGGGTGGTCGCGGCCTGAGGGCTATCTGTGAGATGATACTTACGGATGCTATGTTTGATATGCCGTCAGAGCAGCACGACGGTACGTTCCATTTAACGCTTGAATATGCGCAGGCAATGATAGAGCATGCCAAGCTGGAACATATGAAGGCGGCGTAGTTCTTAATTCAAAACATACATATATCTCCCGGCTCAAACCGGAATACAATTCTGTAAAGATGCAGGACCTGATAGAACAGTTAAAAACGGAAGCCGGCCTTACTAATGAGCAGGCACTCAAAGCCGTTGAGATTATGAAAGGCTACATTCAGGGCAAAGTGCCGCCAATGTTCAGTGGTTTTGTTGATAAGTTTTTTGCAAAGAACAATACCGTTGCCGAAGATGATCCGCTAGGTTAGTATTTCAACACAAAATGCTGCTTCTTTTTAAATTCTTTTCTGAACAATAATACACCTATGCCATACAGGTCCAGGCTCATGGTTACCTGGTCCATTTTGCATAGATTGTTCCAGGCGGCTGTGTGCGCGGGTGTGCTGTGTATAAGAGGTGCCACCACCATACTCCGGCTGTCTATGATAGGCGCATACCTGGTAAGTTCACCCATCCACCCTCCGGGCAGTGTGTCATCCTGCACCAGCAGGTCCACTGTTGCGGTATTTGAATTGCCCTCTGTTTTTTCCTTTGCAAGATTTAACCTGGCGTGCAGATGATAATACTGGGCCAGCCGGCTCACCAGGTTTTCGTATTTCAGCGGCAGGGACGGGTATTCAACGATGTATTCTTTGCTGATAGGTCCTTTATCCAGCAGTACGTGCTCTACAAGGTCATACACAAATGGCGAGTGTGTTCCGTGTCTGCCCCGGGCGTTCCATGCATATGTTATGTATTGTATGAGGGCATGCAAGGTCATTGGCCGGAATGGATTTAGTAGCTAAAGTATGGCAGGAGGTGTTTGTTTAAAGCTCTATACGTTCAAATTTCTGGAAGGTGTAGGCATATTTATGTTTGTCATCAGCAGTGTGCTTTTCTTCCCACACAAGCCGCCAGTGGGTATGGTCTATATCCGGGAAAAAGGCATCAGCATCAGCAATATTTGCGTGTACACGGGTTATGTACATCCTGTCTGCCAATGCCATTGTGCTTTCAAATACCTTACCGCCACCCACTATAAAGCATTCTTCCGCATCTTCTTCCTGCAGGCGTTCTATGGCCTTGTTCACATCAGTGTACAACAGTACGCCGTCCGGCAGCACCAGGTCTTTTTTGTGCGACAGCACAATATTCAGTCTGCCCGGCAATGGCTGGCCTATAGAATCAAATGTCTTCCTTCCCATGATCACGGGCTTGCCCATAGTGGTTCGCTTGAAGAATTTCAGGTCTTCGGGCAGGTGCCAGGGCAGCGTATTACGCACGCCGATAGCGTTGTTTTCGGATGCGGCAACAATGAACGAAAGTATCATGAGACAAATTTTAAACCGTATTCGATCAGAAAGCTGTACAGACTATGTTTACACCGCTACCGGTGCGCTTATAGTAGGGTGGTGTTGGTAGTTTTCCAATGTAAAATCTTCGTATTTAAATGAGAACAGGTCACGTACCTCAGGGTTGATCTTCATTACGGGCAATGGGTATGGCGCACGCGAAAGCTGCAGCCTCGCCTGCTCTGTATGGTTACTGTATAAATGCACATCCCCGAATGTATGTACAAATTCACCCGGCTGTAACCCGCATACCTGCGCTATCATCATAGTAAGCAATGCATAAGATGCTATGTTAAAGGGCACTCCCAGAAACACATCAGCGCTGCGCTGGTATAGCTGGCAAGACAGCTTACCGTTTGCCACATAAAACTGGAATAAGGCATGGCACGGGCTTAGTTTCATTTTCGGCAGGTCGGCTACATTCCACGCGTTCACTATCATCCTCCTACTGTCAGGGTTTGTTTTTATAAGGTGCAGTACTTCTTTTATCTGGTCATAAGTTTTGCCGTCGGCACCCGTCCAGCTCCGCCACTGGTGGCCATATACGGGTCCTAAGTCGCCGTTTGCGTCTGCCCATTCGTCCCATATCCTTACACCATGCTCTTTAAGGTATTTGATATTCGTATCACCGTTCAGAAACCACAGTAATTCATAAATTATTGATTTTACATGCAGCTTCTTGGTAGTGACCAGCGGGAAGCCGGCCTGCAGGTCAAAGCGCATCTGGTACCCAAAACAACTTGTGGTACCGGTACCTGTACGGTCGTCTTTTTTTACGCCCGTGTCTATGATGTGTTGTAGAAGGTCTAAATATGCCTGCATGTAGCTGATTGTGCTCCAAAATTAATCATAAATCTGTTAGCGGTTCCCACAAAATATTAACAGACCCCTATTCCTATTCTTTATATTTTTGACCGGTTATTTAAAACCATTATACCACCACATTATGCCAGTAATACTTCCCGTAAAAGGTACTATGCCACAAATACCTGATAGTTGTTTTTTGGCGCCAAATGCCACAGTAGTGGGCGATGTGGTAATGGGTGATGATTGTAGTATCTGGTTTAACGCGGTTGTGCGTGGTGATGTGAATAGCATCAGTATGGGCAACAAAGTGAATGTGCAGGACGGGGCATGTATTCATTGCACATACCAGAAAACAAAAACAACGATCGGTAACAATGTTTCTATTGGCCATAATGCAATAGTGCATGGTTGCACAGTTGCTGATAATGTGCTTATAGGCATGGGCGCCATAGTGATGGATAACGCCGTGATAGGCGAAAACAGCATTATTGCGGCAGGCGCGGTTATTCTGGAAGGCACTCAAGTGCCTGCCGGCAGCATATTTGCAGGTGTTCCTGCCCGTAAAGTAAAAGATCTGAGCCCGGAATTGCTGAAAGGCGAAGTAGAGCGTATCGCCAATAACTACCTCATGTACAGCTCCTGGTTCAGGTAAATGCGTTTTATTTTTTGTGCCCGCATGCCATTGCACTGCGCTATTGATAAGTATCTCAGGGGAATAATATTTAAATAACAAAAAAAACTATTTGACAAAACTATTGTTTTTTCAAAAAGCCTATTATATTTGCTGTCGAAATAAAACACACTCTGTATGAAAAAATTGATCCTCGCTTTACTTGCTGCGGGAACTATAGCATCAGCTAACGCTCAAGAACCACATAGTATTTTGTTATATGGTGACGTTTCTTTGTCAACTGTAAGAAACTCAAACCAGATTAAAACAACAACTTGGGATGCGGCTCCGGGTGTTGGTTATCAGTTCAACCACAATTGGACCTTAGGTCTTCAGATCATGTGGGGCCAGGACGCAACTAAAGACAGCAGCGGTCACAAATCAACTTTCAATAACTACAGGGTAGGCCCATTTGTACGTTACTCTCATTACATTGGTAAGAGCGAAACCTTCTTCTGGTACTCACAGTTAGATTTCGATTACATGGGCGGATATCATACTGCTGAAGGAAATCCTGCTGATTTCAAACACAACGGTGTATTCGTAGGTATTTATCCTGCACTGGGTATCAACGTTGGTCGCGGTCTTTGCCTCAATTTCTCTGTAGGTGGTCTTAGCTACTCTACCGACAAATATGACGGCGCTACTTACAGCACTAACACATTCGATTTCTCTTTCGGTCATCAGTGGAACGTAGGTATCAGCAAAAACTTTAACTGCGGTCACAAAATGCACAGCCATCATGAGCCAGGTGACGAAGTTCATCGTCGTAAAGCTGACAAAGACGAAGACGAAGATGATGCAGCTCCAAAACCAAAGAAAAAAGAAAGGAACAGGGACGATGACGAGTGATATCATTCCTAAACGATATAAAAAAACGTTCTGCAACAGCAGAACGTTTTTATTTTTGCTGTGTTTAAAGCTGTTGGGTGTCGGTTGTAAGAGTGGTTTCTGGCTACACAACTGCAAATGGTGAGAACATGCAAATACAAGTCCTTCTATCTTTTGTTTTACCACTTAAGCTGTATCGATCAACCACTCAGCGATATTTGGGGGTACGAACGCTAGGCGGCTCCGTATTTCGTAGAAGAGAGATCCATGATACTATGGATTTCAGTTTATCGTAGAAAAAGGTTTCACCGGTATATTGGGTATTACCTTCCTAAACATGTGGTAAAACTATCCGTTCTATTAAAACCGGCCCGTCAAGAACCTCGCTAGTAGCTATATGAGCCATATAGCCCTTATCGATATCAATTTTGTGTACAAACCATCGGGTACCATCTATGACCGGATCAGCGGCAGGTATGGTATCTACCTGGAGGCTAAGGCCCCTGCCATCGGCCTTAATGGCTGCTTCCTTAATTGTCCAGTGCCTGAAGAATTCGTTGTATTTATCAGGGGCATCATTTATGGTTGCCAATTCCCGCGCCGAAAAACAGATTGTGAAGTCATCAATATCCACCTGTCGTATGGCTTCAATATCTATTCCTGCCTTAGCCGTGCTAAAGGCGCATAAAACATAATTGCCCGAATGGGAAATATTGAAGTCGATGGGAACGGGAAGGTATGGGCGGTTGTATTTAGTGTACTGAATATCAGACAAGATCTGTGACTTATACCCGAGGGCTTTCAGCCCGGCCGCCAGCAGGTACCTGCCCAGCAGAAAAGCCTGGGCATCTTGCCAGCGTCTGTATCTTGCAGAGCTGTCTGCCACAGCTGCCGGTAACTGTGTATGCACCAGATCAAGCTGCGCTTGACTCATAACAGCGGCATTTTCTATAGCCAATACCCTGATCATTGTTTTTTTCATAAAGATAATACCAGACAGGGTTATGGGTGTCAATATCCCGAATAAGGGTAACAATGATCAGGTAAGTTGTGTTTTCATTTTACCGGGATGGCCGCCGGTGAAACCGGGCTTTCTTATGAAGGGATGAATAGCACCCGGAAGATGGTACTTAAAGGGTATATTACCTCTCAGCAAGGTTGGTACATACCGGTGTTTATTTTATGAAAATATGTTCAAATGCAGGCAGGATAAGGAATGCGTGCAATAAATGAGATGATGTGCTTGTAGATTGGAAATAAATGCTTTTAAGATCACCTATAGTAAGTCTTGGATGGCTTTCGCTCAATTTTAGCAACAAGCAGTAGTGATGAAGCATTGCCCGATGGCTCACCAAATATCTTGATATTGCACCCTAATGCAATAAAAAACACCAAAATGCCTGATAGTACTGCATTTTGGCGTTTTAGTGGTGGACTCTACGGACGAAATGTCGAACCGGTTTATGATTTTTTTCAAACAGATATACCCACTTAAAGGTGTAATCCAATTTAGTAAAAAGATATAATGTGCGAAACGAACCTATTTATCAAATTTTTCTGGTCGCATCTGAGGGAACAGCAGTACGTCCTGAATTGACCTTTGGTCGAGTAAAATCATACAAAGCCTGTCAATACCCAAGCCTAAGCCAGCCGTTGGTGGCATCCCGTATTCAAGTGAGCGAAGAAAATCCTCATCCATCGCCATAGCTTCTATGTCCCCTCTTTTTCCAAGCTTCAGTTGTTCTTCAAATCGCTCTCGCTGGTCGACTGGGTCGTTGATTTCCGAAAACGCATTGCAAAATTCTTTGCCGACGCAAAATCCTTCAAATCTATCAGTCATAGTTTCATCTGTATCCGATTTTTTAGCCAACGGCGAGAGCTCTACAGGGTAACCGACAATAAATGTCGGTTGTATCAAATTTGGCTCAACCAACAGGCCAAACAGCTCATCTATAAGTTTTCCCTTCCCAACGATAGTATCTGCTTCAATATTTAGGTGTAGCTCTTTAATTGCTGATCGAAGTGAATCTTCCGTGTGACTAAAAATATCAATAGTACACGCACTGAGGATTGCATCTCTCATAGAAGTTCTTTTCCACGGCGTCTTAAAGTCAACCAAGTGACCAAAGGAATTAACAGTGGTTCTACCGTGAAGATTGACGACAACCGCCTCGATCATTTTTTCAACAAAGCTCATCATCCATAAATAGTCTTTATATGCAAAATACGCTTCAACCTGTGTAAATTCAGGGTTATGCCACCGCGACATTCCTTCGTTTCTGAAGTCCTTGCTGAATTCGTAAACAGCATCAAATCCGCCAACGATAAGCCGCTTTAAGTAAAGTTCGTTAGCTATTCGTAAATACAACTCGGTGTCTAAAGTGTTATGGTGTGTCTTGAATGGTCTGGCAGTGGCCCCGCCATATACAAGCTGTAGTACCGGGGTATCGACTTCTAATGCACCTGATTGGTTAAAGTAGGTGCGAAGTGTATCAATAATTTTTGTTCGTTTTACAAATACGTTTCTTTTTTCAGGATGGATAACAAGATCGGCATAGCGTTGACGATACACAAATTCAGCATCAATAATATCATAGTGCTTTTTCATATTGCCGTCGTCGTCTGTTGATTGTTTGACAGCTGGTAATGGGCGGAGTGCTTTTGTTAGCATCTTTATTTCAAACACTTTAATCGTTTTTTCACCCGTTCGTGTAAGAAAGTACTCACCAGTAACTCCGATAATGTCACCCCGGTCGAGCATTTTTTGACAAAATTCCCTGAAAAGAGATTTATCGTCTCCAGAACAAATAATATCCTCATTCACCCAAAGTTGTATAACTCCTGTTTTGTCTTGTAGATTTAAAAAGATTGTTTTTCCTGAATCACGCACACTCATTATTCGCCCAGCCACCTTGAGTCCTTTTGTGTTAAGTACAATCTTGTCGGCATGAATATCTTCAGCGTAAGTATTGATGTCACACAGCGCGCCAGGATAAACGTTAATACCTTGTTGAATTAATTTCTCTCGTTTAGCGTAGCGGGTTTTCTGCTGTTCGTCTAAGTCCGGCCTGCGATATTCGATTGCTTCAAAATGTTTACCATTATGTGAATACGTCGGAGCCAGAATTGCCTCTTTCGACCCTTTGTATCCGGGTAAACCCACTTTTTCCGAATGTGGGGCCACTGCTCTAATAATGAACTCAGTAAAATCAATAAAGTCAGCACCTAAAACCGTTAGACCATAATTTACCTCATCACGACTTACACCACCAGCAAATTTTTTATCCTTAAATTTTTTCAGAACGCTCTCTGGCTTTAGAGAATTAAGTCCATCTGGCTTCACCTTAGCACACGCCATCACAAACCCTGTCAGTTCATCTGCTGCAATTAACACGCGGTCAAGCAGTGAAGTTTGGGGCACACCGAACTCTTTGCCATGACAGCTTATTGCGTGAGCAATTTCCGTCTCACCGGCCTCTACGAGTTTTTGCACAATTACAGCTGGATGTTCTTCAGGATGTTTCTCCCAATCTGCATCATGTAAAATTCCTGCGACAAAGAACTTTTCTGCGTCATTGCCTGTAGCCTTTGCAAATGCTTCGCACACTAACCCTATGGTTAGACTGTGCTGGCGTAAGTTGGTGTTAGAAACCATCTCGTTCAATATTTGTATTGCTGTATTTCTGTTCATAGCTGTTATATGTTTTCGTTGTTAAATAATTCATCGTACTGCTTTTCAAATCCGAGGTATGGATTCTCTGGGTGAGCATACCGGTAAAAAGTCATCAGGTTGGCGGTGCTCATCATGCGGAGCATCCACCTTTTCTCACAAGGAATCAGAGTACCATTTACATTCTTATATCCGGCTGTAAATGCACTTCTCCCGTGAGACACCATTTTGTTGTTGACAAATACCAAATCTCCGCTGCTTGGGATAAATTCCTTGAAGATAAGTCCCTCAGCATCTGACCAAAATGCAGACACGGCTTCCAATGCCTCCTGTGTTTGGTCTGCTGAAGCTGAAAGCTGTTCTGCCGGGTCAAATCTCATAAACGGCAGTGTATTGTTTCCAAAAAGGATAGGTGCAGACCTCCCTTTACTGATCTTCTCGCTACCCGAGTAGTTTGCATCCAAAGGGCATTTGAAAATAGGTTTATACAACGCATCAATATAAGGCTTGCACAGATCATGTGAACGGACAGAATGGAGCATGGATGGAGCACCTTCTTCATTTCGTAGGTAGAGGAACGACAGGTAATCAGCAGCACTGGTAAGGCAGGCATCTTCAGTATGTACATATAGCTGCGTAGCTGAGCCTTCTCCCGTTTGCGTGTCTGCCATTTGGGTATTCGGTATTACGCTATGAAGAAAGCCTCCACCCTTACGCTGGTAAAATTGTTGAATTGGGACAGCCCTTGCAGCGGCGTGTAAGAGTGCAGAGATGAAGCCATAAATCTGAATTTTGGAAAAATCTGTTTCACGCCAGGTCTCTGGGGTGGGTCCGAGCATTTCATAATTAACTTCAACCAGTCCACGGAATATGATCGCTCCAAACTGCCTGTAACCAAAATCGGAGGCGAAATCCGAGAGCAGCTTGATGACACGTTCAGGGAGCATACGATACGCATGTATGTGGAGCATTTCAATGAACTTGCTATCATCAAATCTGCCGTATTGTGATTTGAGTTGTTCCGCAACTTCTAAAATGGCTTTTCGTTCATCATTAGTAACCGAAACAACAATTGGATACATCGGACGTGGTACGTCGAAATGCCCATTATTGTCAATCATTGGAATTACCGAGATTCCGGGCTTTGTATGTATCAGGATCTGTTCCATAAAATTGAGTTTTTGGCTGTTTTTAAAATCAATGTGCATTGCAAAATGCATCGGCGATGTTCAATGTATCTGAACAGGTTTTAAATCTGTTCGGTGTATCTGAACTAATGATTTCCCTGTAAAACAGGTGGTTATTGAAATAATTCACTATACATTTGTTCAGACAAATCGAACTGCTATGCCTGCGAACAGAAATGCTTTATTGCGGTATCAGATAATAGACAAGTGCTTGCGCAACCGCAGCAGAAGATGGACCTGGAAGGACATCATCGTGAAAGTTAATGAAGGTCTGCTGGTAGACAATCCTGATTCAGATGGTATTGGAAAAACAACGTTATATGAAGATTTGAAAAACATTGAGTACAAAATCTATAATCTCGAAATAGAAAAAATAAAAGAAGGAAAGACAACATATTTACGTTATTCCGACCCCACTGCATCAATTAACAATCAACCTTTGAGTGAAATAGAAGCAAAACAACTCCGTGCCGCTATTATGGTCATATCGAGATTCAAAGGCCTCCCTCAGTTCGATTGGATTAATGAGATAATTCCAATTTTGGAATCAAAGATGGGACTTGTCGAAAGAGAAAAAGAAATTATTTCTTTTGAAAGCAATCTTGACTATATGGGTGCAAAACATATACCGGCACTTTACAATGCTATTCAAAACAATAAAGCATTGCGATTAATATACCAGAGCTTTAAGAGCCCCTTCCCCACTGAAATTGAGATACATCCACAGTATCTTAAACAATTTAACTCACGATGGTTTATAATGAGCTTTATGGACAAGTGGGGTAACAAACCGCAAATTAATGCTCTCGATAGAATTGTTGAGATTGAAAATTCAGACTCAAAATACAGAACTGTAAAAGATTTTGACTGGGAGAATTATTTCTCTGACATGATCGGCGTTTCTCGTCCCGATGGGGATCCTGTTGAAGTGAAAATTTTGATTACTGACGAAGTTGAAGCTTCCTATATTAATACAAAGCCGTTGCATCAGTCGCAGAAAAGGTTGAAAAAAGTTGATGCTGGATATGAAACAAGCATACTTGTAGTACCGAACGTAGAACTTGAGAAATTAATTTTATCTTTCGGAGAAAACTTGAAAATACTCAGCCCTTTATCATTAAAAAACAAAATAAAAATTCGAGCTGAAAAACTCAATAAACATTACCTCTAAAAAGCAAAGAAGAAATTAAAGGAATTATATCATTAAAGATAAATGTTTATGGACACGAAAATATTTGATGAATTTAAAAAGCCAATTTCTATTGGAGAGAAACTCGGCAGTGGCCTAGAAGCGAACGTATTTTCTGTTGGGAACGAGGACGTTGTTAAAATATACAAGGAACAGGTCTCACCTGCTCAAGAAAAGAAATTGAAGATATTAATAGATAAGAAGCTGCAATTTGATGGCATTTGTTTCCCCCAAAAAATGATATTTAATGACAAGGGGAACTGCGTAGGTTACCTAATGCGACGGGCAAATGTGAAGAAGGATATGGAACTGCAAAAAACTCTCCTTAATCCCAACTCACTGAAAAATAAGTTTCCTCAATGGACAAGATTAAATCTAATAAACGTTTCGAAGAATTTAATAGATAAGATAATATACCTACACAGTAATAATATATTGTTGGGGGACTGGAATCCTAAGAATTTTTTGATCGCTAATGATTTTCAGATATATTTTGTTGATGTTGACAGTTATCAAGTAGATAACTTACCATCCCCTGTTGGAACGACTCTATTCACTCCGCCGGAACTTCAGGACGCAGGTGATTTTGAGACATATATAAGGACAAAAGATCATGAATATTTCTCATTAGCAACGCTGTTATTTATGATTTTCTTACCAGGGAAATCTCCATATGCGTTTCAGGGTGGTGGTGAGATAAAGGAAAATATTAAGTCTATGAATTTTTCTTATCCTCTTGGAGACGAAGATAATTACTTGGTTCCGCAAGGGATATGGGAGTTTATTTGGAATGAACTGTCCTATGATATGCGACGATTTTTCTACTCCGTGTTTAAAGAAAACGCAAGGTTAAATCCGCATGACTGGCTAAATGTTTTGAATACTTATAAAACAGAAATTGAAGAGGGGGATTACCCCGCAGAAATTATTCCGAATTCTTCCGAAAAGATATTAATGGGCAGGTCGCTAAATATGAACAGGAAAGATATAAAGGACAAAGACGGGAATTTACGAAAAGGTAAAACAGATCTCAAGCCAAAGGCGCAAAGCGAGAATATCGGGGTACTGGAATTGAGCACAAAAGCTGTAAAGTTCCTAACCGCCGAACAGAAAAGTGTATTAAATACGGGATTTGATTTTGACTTCTTTTATCGGCAAGCAGATAAAACAGAAACAGGACGTGGTTTGAATGAAAATAACACTATGGATTTGGATTATTTTGATCGAAACGTAATGCCTTCAATTCGCAAGATGTTGAGGTTTGCAAGAGAACGCAATGTTGACACACTTTATTCAGTAGCCACTGCTGCTTATCGCACTGCCGATAATCGGGATGACGTTATTGAACGCATTCGTGAAAATTGCGGAATTAACGTCAAAATACTTAAAAAGAGAGAAGAAGCTCTCGCAACACTGACGGCGTTTATTTTTAGTCGGTCCAAAGATTTAAACATAAATCCAAAGCAAAATATTGTGATGATAGACCAAGGCGGCGGTTCTACGGAAATATCGCTCTTTCGAGGCCAAGAACTAATTGATACATACAGTTTGAATTTGGGTACGACCGTATTAAAGACAGTGCTATTTAAAGAAGCGAATAAGCACACAAGCTTGAAAAAGGCGTTTAAGGATAGCGAAAAGTTAATTAAGGATAGGCTAAGAACTTATTACTCCTCTCCTAAATCAAAAATATTCATCCGGGATAAAGCTAATTATTTAGTTGCAAACGGTACTGCCGTTACCGAGGCATCTGGGAAAAAAGGAAATGCGCAACAACACTGTTTGAAGATGAATATTGACTATCTGAAAAATACAGTAGCAAAATATGAAAATGCACTTTTGGAGAAATATCAAACGATTGATGCACTATTAGAAGATATAGAGCAGCCAAGAAGTTCTTCCAGGGACACTTTGGATAGGCACGTTGTATGTCGACTTGGAATTCCCATGTTCATAGAGATTATGTCTGCTTTTGGCATGGAACACCTAATTGTCAACGGCACGGGGCTTTGGTATGGAATTTATTTTCAAAATTTATATAAATTAAATAACTGACAAAATGAAAACACACATTGCAGAAAACAGGGCTCTTCAGCTTTACAATAAGTTAAAGCAAATTCACATTGATGCGCTGAAAACGAATTCAAATCCTCCTAGCAGAGTGATTGCACTAAGGGGGGTCTTAGAAATGATTTTCAAAGAAATTACTAAAGATTCAGTTCCAACAAATACTAATCTTTTTGGCAGAATAGATTATGCCAAACAGTTTCTTGGTATATCTAATACTGTAAAGGATAATGCGCATTCGGCACGAAAGATATGTAACCCAAATGTACATGGGGACGTTGCCGCAAACGAGCCGGATTATCAGTTTGTTGTTAAAGCGATTGCTGGTTGCATAGAAGAAATGTCAGGAACTGAAATACCTCCGGCAATAAAATCAATATACGACAGAAAAACTATATATGATTGGAGTAAGGAAATGACTGTTAATACTCCACAAAGCTTACCACAGAAAACACAAGTAAAATCTCCAGAATTGACAATTAGGCAGAAGGATCTATATAATAATCCGCAACCAAGACTTGCTGTAGGTCTGTTGCTTGACACAAGTGGTTCAATGCTCACAGACAATCGTATCGGTGAATTAAATGATGGAGTTAAATTGTTTTTTGACTCAGTTTCAAATGATGAAGACACCAAATATTCGGTTGAATTGTGCATTGTGACTTTTGGAGGTGCCGTGAGCAAAATATTAGATTTTGCAAATCTTGATCGACAGGTGGTAGAATTTAATCAAAGGATGCCTCTTACTGTAAAGAGTCCGAATGATCCTACGCCAATGGGAGAGGCTGTCGAGCTTGCAATTAAACTGTTAAATGAAAGAAAGGCTGAGTATAAAAGTGCTGGTGTTGAATATTACCAACCTTGGCTTGTATTGATGACAGATGGACAGGCTACGGATTCGATTGATAATGCATCAATGTTAACTACAGGGATGGAGAAGTTGGATAAGCTCACAATATTTCCGACAGCAATAGGCAGGGGTGCGAATCTTAAGGAATTAGGCCGATTCTCTTTAAAGCGCACTCCGCTTAGGTTGAAAGGGCTTAATTTTAAAGAATTTTTTGAATGGCTGGTTGACAGTGCGAAAAGTACCTCACAAAAGGCGCCAGGCCAAAAAACAAAACTCGCTCCAACAGGCTGGGCTGAAATATAACCGTGTTAAAATGAAATGGCAAGTTGTAGGAACAGCAGTCCAAGGTAGAAATCATATCAAAAAAAATATCGGTTGCCAAGACAAATTATTTTTGCTTTCGCAACCAGGTTTTACGTGTATTAGTTTGTCGGATGGGGCAGGCTCATATAAACACGCGGAAGAGGGCGCAGAAATAACGACCAGAGGAATCTGCAAGTATCTAATCCGCAATTTTGATTTTATTTTCAAGTCTGATATAACTGTCTGCAAGAGAAGCATAATTCATGCGATAAGAACCAGGATTGGAATGGCAGCTAAAAATAAAAATTCTACGCCTAATGAATTTTCTTCAACCCTCCTTTTTGTTAGTATTAAAAAAAACAAATTTATTTGCGGGCATTTGGGGGACGGTGTTATCGCCTACGTTTATAAGGATAAATTACAGGTACTTAGCATTCCTGAGTCTGGAGAGTTTGCAAATGAGACATATTTTGTCACCTCATTCAACTATGTCGAAAAATTTAAGTTAATCAAGGGCTATGTTGATGCAATAGACGCGTTTGTATTAATGTCTGATGGTACCTCAAATAGCCTATATGATAAAAGAAAAAGTACCGTTTCCCCGGTTGTTAGCAATATCCTAAATTGGCTTGATCATTACACGATTGCAGAAGTTAACGACGCCCTCAAAACAAATTTTGAAACAGTAATTAGAGCAAAAACAAGGGATGATTGTAGTATCGCGTTTGTTAAACGAAAACGGCGATTATAAGCTGCGGTTTAATAGGCTTACTATCTATATCTTGGCTGATTAAAAGGCACCAGCCCAAGTACAATATTCACCGCAACTTGACGTAGAACACATATAATATTTTAATTTTACTTAGTTTTATAATTCTCATACAGCAGGTTTTTAGAATTTCTATCAACCGATCTATCAACAAACCACCACTTATTTCGCACCTTTTTGTTGATAGGCTTTCCTTTCTACTGGCATCCTGATAGCCAAACAGAATAGCTCTTTCTCAAAAAATATTTTTGCTTGAATTTTTATTGATTATCAGTATTTTATGTAAAAAATACTACAAAAACAATCCTATATCCCACAGCTTTCCAATAATGGGTAACTGAAGATGAAATGTTAATTAATTTTAATGTGTCTGCGGGTTTTTAGAGAATTCTATCAACATTCTATCAACAAAGAGGTGATTATTTCGCACTATTTGTTGATAGAATAGATAGTCCAGCGTTTCTCTCCTTTTTTAAGGATTTTCCCGGTTTCGACCATTTTATCAAGTTCGGCCTTGACTTTTCTCTTGTGGATTTCATCTCCTATGCGCGTATGGATATCGCTTATTTTGCTGTCAGGGTAAGCTAACAGGTCTTGATAAATTAGCTCCTGCAGCCGGTGAGGTTCTATCTTCTTCAGGTTGGTTTTGCCCTTAAAATTCAGTCGCCTCAGATAATCAGGGTTGACAAAATACTCCGTTCCTTTTGTTTTGCCCCTTGTCTGAATCAGTCCAAGTTCTACCAGCCGCCCCAACCAATGTTTAAGACCGCTTTCATCCTTCTGATTGAGAATGCCCGAAAGCTCAAGAGCCGTCAGGTTGCTATGCTGAGCAATCAACCCGAGGGCAATGATCTCTTTTTGCCTCAATTGGTATTCCTGGCTGGCTTTATCCATCAGCTTCACCACTTCCTTGCTGATGGCCTGTTTTTGAACAGTAATGGTAACCCGGTCGTCGCCTTCCTCAATTTCCGGTAATGGTTTCCCTGATTTCAGCAGCAATTCATACACAAGGTCTATGCCGCTGCCTTCTTTTTCCATGAGATTGAGGTCATAAAACACTTTCGACAGGTGTTCATTGCGCCTTACCGACTGGCTCAAAATGTTCTGCGGTGTAACGCCATAAGGCAACCTGCCGGGATTATGCACCTCCAGCCTGTCTGGGAATAGGTTGATGAAAATATCACCCCTTGTAGTGTAGGTTCTATGCACTAGCGCATTTGCCACCAATTCCCTTACTACCTCAATAGGAATAAGCGGCAAATTCTTCCTGAACATGCCATCTGATATTTCAATGCTCTCCTGCCAGTCCGGGATGTCGTTGATTATTTTTTCAAGCAGTTCCTTTGGGTTTAGAGAGTAATCATCCAGCGTGACTTTCCAGATTTTTTCATCCCGGTCGTTGTAGCGGATAACCTGTACCGCCGGGGCAAATAAAAGTGTGGCCCTGTCCTGCCGTTCCCCGATCCAAAGTATACCCAGGTTGGTCAGGTATTCGCCTCTAGTAAGCAGATAGTAGTCCAGAATCTCATCGTCTGTTTTTTCCTTTACAAATTTGCTTACCCGCGATGAACTTCGTACGTCGTTAATGAAGTCCCGCTTTTTATCTTCATCTATTTTCGTTCGGGGTATTTTCTTAGTTATCTGTTCCTCCCACACAAAGGCATTTTTATCGGCTGCCAGCCTTGCCATTTCATCTGGCGGCACCGGGCGACACTCATCTGATACCCTGATATAATACTTACCATCGGTGGTTGATGCAATGGTATTCTCGCTTCTTAAAATCGTTAGTTCTATAAATTGCCCACCGTTGCCAGCGGTTTTTATTACCTGGGCAATTGCCGTATTTACTGTTCGGTGATTGATTGCTTTCACAATCTTTTCCGGTAAAGTGGCATCAATACTTTGCGCAGTAGGTGGTTCTTTATCATTATTCTCAATACCAATGTAAATTGTCCCGCCTCGTGCATTAGCAAAGCACACGCAGTCCTTTGCCAGCTCATTCCAGTCGGCGGTATTACCGGTTACAATTTTTAATGACTTCTTTTCTATGTGTTGAGTTTCTTCCATTGTAAAATACTTAAACTCTCAACTGCTCCCATGCATCTCTAAATTCCTTCAATTTACCTTTCATTAACCTGTGCTCCCCATTAAACTCACTTCTTATTTCTGGTATTCTTTCTGAAGGAATTATGTAGAAGTCAGGCAAGGTCGTCGGGTCTTCAAACTTATTCTTATATACAACCACTACAATAAAGTGGTTAGGTGCTGGGATGACATTATTGACAACGACTGAAGTATATCCTCTTACTGATTTTACATCAACAGATAACGATTGTCCACTTTTAGCTTTGACAATAATGTCTATACTTTTCTTATTGCCCAAGCTAATAAAAGCGTTTACACCCAACCTATAAAGTGTACTCAATACTAGAAATTCACTTGCTGCACCACTGTCGTACGATGACTGTCTTGCTTTGTCAATCATACAACAACTGCTTTTGAATCTAGGAAAACTTTTAGCTCTTCAATTACTTCAATTGCATCTTTCAACTCTTGTTCGTAGAGTGGCATATTGTTCCCATGAGAATGCGGATTTAGAATGCGATCTTTCAGTTCTTTCAATTCTTCTAAAACATCTCTGCCAACTTGCTGCTGTTGATTTTGTTGAACTGTAAATCTTAGCACTTCTCTTTTAAGGCCTCTAAGCCGACCTTTCTCCTCGTTGGATAAAGCAAGATTATTTTCAAAGTCATTTTCTAATTCTACAATAACATTGGGGGCCAAATTTTTGATAAATCTTCGCTTAAACAAAGAATATCCGTCATCACCTACTACGTTAATAGCTCTATTTATTTTATTCGATAACGTTTCAAATCCCGTGTTTATCTCCCTCATTTCTGGATCGAGAAAATGTGTCAACAGGCTCTCTGCTGCTTTTCTAAGAAAATTTGCGCATCCATCGAAATCTTTGTTTTCAAAATATTCTTTTGCTTTTTCTAAATCATTTTTTGAGTCTTTGACTATTGGCTTGCTCGCTGGATTATTATCCCTGACAAAATCGAAATATTTCCAGTCTTGGGAGATAGTCTTCCGCTTTATCAAGTTGAAAAAAGCTTTGTCATGGGTAAGAATAATGAGCTGAAAATCTGCAAATGCCGGGTCTGTCAATATAATCTTGACCACGGTCATTCGATTGCTCATGTCTAAACTGATGAGCATATCGTCCAAAACCAAGAATTTAAAGAGATCATTGGCTTGCGGCCTATATAGCATAGCAGCGAGACGAACGGACAAAGCAATTTGGGTAAGGAGAGCTTCATTCAAAAAAGAATGAGGCCGGTTTATTAATTTATAGATACCGTCTTCCAATAGCTGCTCAACTGTCATTTTGATACTAGGGACATTTAATGCTTGTTTCGATCTGTCATACGAAGCACCAGCAGCCAATTCCAAAGAAATCCTTAATGAGCCATTCCCGTTTAAAAAATGAGTGTTCAAAAAATTGTTTGCAGGCTGTATGAGTTCAGTGACAAAAGTTTGAAGTGCAGCATTGAAGTTTGTTATTTCAGTATTATAGTCACGATTTAGTTTGTTTATGGTTAATCCGCTAAGTTGTGCTATTCCTCTTCTTACTTTTTCAGCTTCTTTTCTTTGCTCCGGTAAGTTTTCAGAAATATCTTTATAGAGATTTCCGAAATTGTCGCCATTGGGGTTATTGAAATAAGGAAGAATATCTCGATGGAAAACCCAAAATAGTTCTATTTCTTCCGAATGAGCTGAATTGTAAAAATTCAATAATAAGCGATAGTTAATAAAATCACTTGCTTGGTTCGCGTCTTTGATATTGCTGTCTCCCGGCTCTTGAGTATTTACAATTGTGTCAGAAATTCTATAGGTCTGCTTGACATGCGAATCTGTATCTTCTAGCTCCAATTCAATAAAGGAGTCCGCTGTGTCTGCAGCGTGGATATTTCTGAGACTTTCCGGTCCGTTTAGAAGAAAATATTTGCGAACCTGATCTAAATCTGATTTTACGCTGCTTTGCAAAAAGGTGTAGAGTGTCCAATATACTGATGACTTACCGCTGCCGTTCGCCCCGTGTACTAATATATTCTTTGAGTCGAACAAGAGCGTTTCGCTTTCCTTGAACGCCTTAAAATTATTAATAGTCAGCTTAGAAATTCTTTTCATTTCAATATATTTTTTGAATAGGAAGGAGAGTATTTTCGCTACGGGTTGCAAAAAGCATCATTCTATTCCTAATCTCATTACTCGGTTCTTTGAGCCTTGAATAGACCGAGTTAATTACACGCGCTTTCTCACTTTGTGGGAGCGAATGAATAGGACGGACTAAGTCTCCTGCATATTTAATTACGTCAATCCCCTTCTCTTTCATGTGGTCTCCAAAATATAACTCATAAACACAAGCGTTGATTACCTCTTCAAATGACTGAATAAGATGATCATTCTTAACATACTCATTTACTTGAAAACTGGAGTTTTCTTTTAAGAAAAGCAGGTAATCCACTAGTGTTTCGAAAATTTGCGAATCGTCTGTCCGAATAAGCGGTAGCTCAATAAGCGGTCCTTTGTCTACCTGATACTGAAACCCCTGCATTTTACCTTTGTGTCGCAGCCAAAATGCAATTACCTTTGAATTAAGTAGGGCAGTAAGGTATTTTTGATTTATTCTTTCGGACTTTATTACAAAAAATGTCTGTGAGACATAACAATCAAAATTGGTATAAGTAAAGGTTGGAATCGAACACTTTCTAAGAGAGATTATTTTTTCACCCTTAAAGAAATATTCGTCTCGTGACCTGTGCAAACCATAAGGAGCGTTATCCGAAGTAATAACATCAACAAACTTGTCGAGATGCCTCTTTAAGTTCGGATACGGCTTAATATTATCTGGATTCTTAAAACTTGAATCCGTATAAATAATCCAGTATTTATTTTCCTTATTCCCATAGAACCTATCCAACTCCTCAGTTGTATAGTAAGGTTTTATCAGCGTCAACTCTTTTGAGGTTGCGCCCAAACTTTCTTTTTCCCGATTTGTAAGCACAAAAATTCCTTGCCCGAGCAAAAAATCATTTCCTAACTCACTCAGGCTTGCTTTATTAATAAAATCTTGGGGAGCAACAATTCCTTGCGCTATTTCCTCTTTTTCATCTAGCCGAAAATTTGATTGAGAGTAGATTTCATTTAGAATCAATTCTGTTTCATTTTCACTAAAGAGAAACGATTTGTCCTTTAAATAAGTACGTGCGAAAATGGGTTCCAGCAACAGGTACTTGTCCGAATTACCTTTGTTTAATATTGCTACTACATCATCTAAATTAGCTTGGGTATCATTAATTTTCCTATAATCGAACTCATATTCCTGAAGCTGTTTTTGCGATTTAAAAACCATTATCATGGTTTGAATATCTGCGCTTTCGAATATCTTATAATTTCCAAAATCAATTAGCTGTACTATTTGTGCATCAGTTACAATTTTATTTCTAAGCTTGGACGCCCCAGCATTAGTAACCCAATTGTTTGTGGCGATAAAGGTTAAAATACCTGTGTTTTGTTTAAGGTTATCTACGAATCTACAGGCGAATAAGTACCATAGGTCCATTTTCCCCTGATAGTATGGGGAATCTCTTAGCCCATCAAATGCAGCTCTGTTGGTATACTCCTTTATATAAGGCGGGTTTCCAATTACAATATCGAAACCTTCCTCCACTCCAAACATCCAACTCTTGCTAAAAAATGGAGCAACCTTACTGTCATCAAAGGGATACCAGCCGGCAAGTTTGTTTACAAATTCACTGATAACAGGATTCACTTTAACCAAATCAAGGGAAATAATATACAGGTCGTTTTGCAATTGTTTGAACTCGTTGATCAGGTTTTCCTTTTGCCTGTTTTCCGTACTTACTTCGAAAAACTGCCGTCTGATTTCCTTTAACTCATTTACTTTATCAATAAAAGGCTGGGCTAAGAGCGCGCCTTCCTTTTGAAGCTGCTTGAGGAATGTGTCATAGCCTAAATCAATGAGAGAATTAGCTGAGATAAATTTGAAATCAAGATTTGGAAGTGGCTTTACTTTACTGATATTTTCATCAACAATTATCGACAACCAACAGCGCAACCTGCTCAATTCAGTTGCCATTGGCTGTATGTCCATACCGTAAATAGATTGTTCGACCGTCTCAAGCTTTATTTTATACAGCGACTTCTGCTTATCGAGTAAGGATTTCAACTGAGATAACTTGTACAAAATTCCCATCGGGAAAGCCCCAGACCCGCAAGCAGGATCTAATACTTTAACTTCACTAAGTAGTTTAAGAATGGTGCTTGTTTCATTTTTTAGCGAATCCGGAACCCTTGTCTCATGTACAAAGTCCTGTAGGTCGCTATGTAGATTGGATGGGAAAGCGTTTTGTAAGTACTCCACTATACTTGTTTCCACCATGTAATCCACTATCTCGCGCGGTGTGTAAAATGAGCCGGTTGATTTTCGATCACTGGCAAGCGCCTTTGTTTCGGTATTTTGTTCGGCCAGCAGATTTTCAAATATTCGGCCCAACATTTCAGGATCAATGGCAATTTCAGCATTGGTGCTGCTGTTTTCATCGACAGTGAAATTGTATCGCTCCAGGGTATCGTTAAAGAACTGATAGAACCAACTATTTGAAATCTGCAATTGCCAGTTGCCTTTATAATCTGTTTTCTGATCTTCAAACAGGCCGCCATTCAAAAAGGGGTAGGATGCAACGCTATCCGGGATACTTCCCTTCTTTCGCTCTTTCACGGGTTTGTTGAAAACGTCGAAAAAGAGTACCTCCAACAAATCATGATAATAATTGGAGTTGTTTGCCTGCACAGCTTTCGAGGACAGAACAGAATCATCAATGATCCCTTTTCTTTTCAAAAACCAACAAAAAATTATTCTTCCCAACAGCCGAATTGCAAATTGAACCCGTATAGTTTCATCCTTGAAGAGCACGCCAGATTTATTAAGCTCCTGGAGTAATAGTTTATCAAACGCTCTTTTGATTTCCTCATAGAACCTTCTATTTACAATTGAGATGTCGAATGCCTTCCAAAGTTCCCGCCATAGATCGGTTGGTTCAACAAATAACCGCTGAACTTTTTGATGGACTTCATTTAGAATAAAATCGTAAGTTTTATAATAAGGCTGATTAACAGCGAATGGCAAGGTTTTCAAAACAATTTTTTTCCCTTCCCTGCCACTAAGAACAACTTTTAGCTCTGTCTGCTCCTTATTACCAAAAAACCAAATGATATAACGATTGGCATCAGTGCCCTTAATAAATCGCTTGGTGATTTGTTCTGTATGCTTTTTGGGTAATGAGGCATCTGGCAAGCATACGTAGAAAAAGAGCATTTGCGAAAGGCTTCCCTTCTTTAACGCAATCGGCCTTATGTCTTTTTGATTCGTGAGGGTTGGATGAGCCTCTATCAAACGCAACACTTCACCGCCAAATAATTCCTGCTGCTGCGATGCCGGTAATACACTTTCAAAATTGACCGGTTCATTAACACCAAACTGCTGAATCAATGCTTTACATAGTACAGCATAATTCAATTTCTCTTTATTTTCTACTAATTCCCTGATATTGGCCACGGTCTAACAAATAATAATTTTACCCCCAGAAATTGGAGGTTTTGAAATATTGTCCGAAAATATAGAAAATTAGTCTTACTGACCTAATTTAGAATGCTGGAAAGGATTAAACCGTCGTGTCTCCTTCGGGGTAGTAACCGTACCATATTATTGGCTCCGGTTTTTTCTTAGATACTTCGGCTTTAATGAGATTTACGCTTAAGATAGCAAGGCTGTCTAAAATATCAATGGAGACATTGTTATCATGGCGCTTTAAGTAAGCCCTGAGCCTGTTATCTAAAGCAAGATTCTTTGACGTGAGCAGGTTCTGCAACCGTTTAATATTGTCCAGTGAATAACGTTCCTCGTTTTCGTGTAGCAAGTCAAGCAGTTGTTGTTTTGCTCCCGCCAACGAGCTGCTGCCTCCATTACCTTTCACACCCAAAAATTCAGACAAATCAATCCCCCCAACAGTTTCTTCAAATGCTTTTTCGGTATCAAAAACTTTAAGAGCGGTTGCAACTAGATCTTTTTTCTGGTTAAAAGTCAACAATTCCTTATTCCTGACAGTATCAAAGCTGCGTATTTGCCTAAGAGCTTTTAGTTGGTTGGCTTCTTTTTCAACCTTTTCCCCATCCGTTCTGATAAATTCAAACTCACCCTTGCCGACATTAAAAACAAGCATCTTTTCCGGTTCTTTAAATGCCTGCAATCCGCACCATTTATTCAGGTTCATTGTTCTCACAAACTCCTTTTCCTCATCACTGGCTTTGCGGATCCACTCTCTCAAATCATTTTCAAACATTTCATCAAATGCCAGATCGTTCTCTCTTTCCAGGTCTTCCATTGCTTGCTTTTGCCTTTCCACATTCCCCGAATAAATGTCCTCAAGCAAGCCAAACTGCCTGTCAGTAATTTGCTCACCTAAAATACTGCTGTCAATACCAACACTACCACCAATTATGCGAATTTTGTCTTGCAATCTTTTAATTAGCTTCAGAAAACGCTCCAATTGGCCTTCAGGTAAGAAGTTGTGTATTTTAACCTCATTAAACGTAGAACCCAAGCGGTTGATACGACCATTCCGCTGAATCATTTTCACCGGGTTCCAATGGAGATCATAATTGATAATAATACCACAGTCTTGGAGGTTTTGCCCCTCACTAAGTACATCTGTGCTCACTAAAATTTGTAGTTCAGGTTTTCCATTTACCTTACCACCTGAAACGACTTGTCTTTGTGCAATTGGCGAAAATCGCTGCACGTACCCGGTTTTTTCCTTCCCGTTTTTGCTTTTTAGGAATGCAACCTGATCTTTGTTTAGAGAAATTTCAGATAAAAAATCGTCGTTTAACTCTCTTCGGATATAATCTACAGTCGTGGCGAAATACGAGAAAATAAGCACTTTTTGATTGCTTAGTCCCTTGAGCAAAGTCTTTAATTTTTCTAACTTGGCATCGTTCTTAATGCTTTCTAATACTTTTTTGATAAGGGAAATAATTTGTTTATCCTGATTAATAAAGGCTTTTAAGTTATCTACGTTAAAAGCATCTAAGTCAATAGGGGTTTCCGGTTGTTGTATTTTGTAGGTAATATCTTTATTCTTCTTTTTCTGTTCACGCTCCTTAAATGCTTCGACCTCTTCTAATATCAGTGCAATTACATCTTCATCAGGTTCGTCTTCGTGTCTTGCTATGGCTTTCTGAATGATTTCTGTTTTTATTACTTTCCTATAAGTAAAAAAGAGCGATTCAAAATTTGAAAGGAAAATTTCGTATTTCTCAATTCTCTTCTTAAAAGTGAAAATTGACGAGTCGAAAGATTTAAAAAGTGTAACCTTCATTACACCGGTAAGATTTTTCCGGGCATTAGCTTGTACCTCCTCATGCTCTGTTCGTTGCCATTTTTCACTCAAATAACTATATGGAGTTAGTTTCAGGTTTTTGATAGCCCTGTCTATAAAATGAAATACCGATTCAAATTCAGTTTGATTAATTCGCCTTTTATTCTCAGGAGTGATTGACGAAAAGAAATCTAAGACACCCTGCATCTCCTCCTGCTCTTCCTGCTGTTCAGTAAGGTCTAAAGTGAAAGCATCGTATAGTTGCTCATTTTCTTTTTCGAGATGGCTCAATATTTCGCTTATTGACTTTCGAATCGCTCTGTTATCTAATTCATACAGTTCATTTATCAATACCTCGTCTGGGAAAATTATTTTCTTTCCGTTCAACAAGGCATCAGGAAAATCTTTTTTTACCTGGTGCTTTGTTCTTTTCACCATTATCTTATTCAGGATAGGATATAATTCTCCAAAAACGTCTTCGTTATCCCGCTTCTTAAATTCTCTTTGTGTACTGCCAAAAAGACTGAGCAAATTCTCAATTCCAAAATGAGCAAAAAATCTTTCATTACCACCCTTAGCCAAAAGTATCTGATTGGCAAGGTCCTTTACACCATTATTAACCGGCGTTGCAGACAGCATCAATACCTTAGGCAAATGAGAACAATAGTCCTTATGAGTTATCACCTGTAATAAATTCTGAAAAGACTTACTGCCCTGTGTTTTTAAGTTGTGACTCTCATCTATCATTAAAAGATGAATGGCGTTTTCATCCTTTGAATTCAACTTGCGTCGATGCAGATCATTTTTTATTTCATCGAAACTACTATCATTAGCAAATTCTGTGATTGAATAAATCATTGCGTTTACATTCAATTCATCAACGTGCTTTTGCCAGTCACTACGTAGTGATGCCGGACAAACAATCATGACGTTTTTCCTTTCGTAATAGCCAATACGCTCAATGATATCCCTTGCAATGTATGATTTACCTAACCCGACGCTATCCCCAATTAAGCACATGCCAATTTTTTTATCGTTCAATCGGTTTAGCGCCTTCCTTACACTCTCTTGTTGAAAAACAGTAAGGGTATTTTTTCTCTCAAAAACATCCTCCGATTTTAGTTTCTCCTCAATTTCGATATCATCTCCATATATTTCATAGAGGATTCTAATGTATATCTCATAGGGTGAATAAGAAAGATGTCCAAATTTACTTAGCCCTATAATCTCAGTATTGAATTTTAAATTCCAATCCTCGCTCTTATTCCACAACTCCTCAAACCAACTGCGGTGTGAAGGATGTTGATTTACGTTCATTCGACGATAATTTACCGTTGCATTGTTGTCCTCAACAGTATTCAACTCCAGATTTCCGCTGAGACCCTTTCTGGTAAAGTTTGAGCTACCAATAACTCCTATCGAATTTTCATATTCTGATCCAAAAATGTAGCATTTGGCATGAAGAAAATCTTCTTTATATACCTTAATCTCCAGTTTTGATTTTCCATCGGCACCTTTCGGCAGGTACTTTTGGATCAGATCGCACACCTGTTGATACTCCGGCTGCAATTCCAATTCTTCTAAATCTGTCTTCAAATATTTTTGAGGGAAATTCGGGTCAACATACACCGGATTCTTTAGTTGATAGGATTTGACAGATGGTTCCTCACCCAGTAATAATCGAAATTTCACACCGTCACGCCCTAAGAAAAACGACAATTCGTTGAAGATGTCTACCATGCCGGGCAAATCCCAATAGCCTGTCGCTATTGATATTTCGGAAAAACTATCATTCAATAAGAAGGATGCAATGGTTTCTTTTAGTTGATACTGTGAAATCGAATTGTCGAGTATTTTCGGTATAACAAATTTATTTGGAGTGGTTATCATTTTTAAGGCGTCATTCAGTTGTATCCGTATTGTATCGTCTGATAAATTTTGTAAACCAAAAAAGATAAATCTTCTTGCGTTTTCGATCATTCCAGCTTTAACATTCAAGAATGCTGCGCTTCGAATTAATATGCTGCGGGTAGGCTCTAAGTCTGGCTTATTAAAATAATATTCAGCGACTTTACTTTCGAGTTCAGCAGCCATCTTATAAAACTCAATTGCGGCAAACTGGTTCCCCTCCTCTATAGCTAAACGAGCTTTAAAGGAATAATCCATTGCTTCTTGATGTTGCGCTTTTAAGTTCAATTGTGAAGTTCTTTAACTGTTATCGGCTGTTGAAAAAGGGTTACGACTACCGAAGAAGGCTCATTGCATTTCTTGCCTTTCTTAATCTGTTCATGTTTTTCATTAATTCTACGTTCCAACGTATTTGTTTTCGATTCTTCTAACAATCCGGAAATTTCAATGTAATGTGGTTGGGCTATAAAGTTTTCTTCCTGTTCATGAGGCTCATTCTTCATAAAACAATAATCTACTCCATCGCCAATTTCTGACTGCACAACATATTGATAGTCCATTAAGACAGACATTACAAACCACGCCATAGCCTCTGCACCATGAAAAGCAATATATTTTTCCTCTTTCATTGCTGCTTGTGGGAAATCTGAATTCCAAACTAGCAAAGCTTGGTCAACGTTACCATCAATACGAAAGTGTATAGTAGCCTTTGAATCTTTGTGATACCTATTAAGGCCAACTATCGCCCATTGATTATTAACTGAGACCTGCTCCCTACTTGGGCCTTTAAGTTTTTCCAATGTCAATTCAAGCCGATACGTCTGCATATTCCTGCGTAAATTACAAAACCACATTAATATTATTTTATTCACGGCTTTTCACCAAAACCGCGGCACCTTTTTGGGTAAATAACTCATAAATTGAGTGTCCAAAGCCTACTAATAACATTAAAATGAGCATATTTTTTACAAAATCCGTCAGGAAATCAACTTCCCGCCAATTGTTTTCAATAGGATTTCAAATAGAAGTCAAATATTTTCAATGATTTTCAAATGGTGCGCAAACATTTTCAAATGGTTTTCAATAGGTGTTTAATACGTTTTCAGATATAACTTAGCGTAATGGAAAACAATTTGAACAGGCGGTTTGAAAATCTTCTCTCCCGGTATTCCTCGGTTCTTGAGCGAAATATTCAAAAGCGCCTAAAGAAAGCAAGGGATAAGGAATTCACAGCAGGTGAGATAAAGAAACTGGTTTCTTTAATAAACAACGAATTTGAAAGTAACTCGGAAATAAAGAAAATGATTGATCTGTTCTCAAACCATTACAAACTTGGAGAACCTATTGATGTTTTCTTTTCTGTTGTTAGGGATGTTTATGTAATTAGTCCCGATGACTCGCCAACCCAACAATTTGAAGAAGACAATGATGTCTCTGAATACCTAGCTGGTGAGAAAAAGGAATTAAAGCAGCTTGCAGCCGACGAAAAACGGCTAATTCGATTGCTGGTTCGCTTTGTAGCATTTCAGGAAATTGAAAAGAAGTTGCCCGATATCCTCAGTTTAGCCAACAAGAAAGGCAATAAGGAAAGAGTTGAACAAAGTCCGATAAAGTGGACAAGTATTAAGGACAATAAAAACGATTTCGTCCAGCTTGTTTATGGTTTACATAAAGCAGGTTATTTAAACAATGGCAAGGGCGAAATAACTAAGATCGTCGAAACTCTTGCTGAGACATTTCAGGTTGATTTAGGGAAGAACTGGCAAAGTAATCTTTCGTCCAGCATTCATAAATCAAAACACGGCTACGAGCCTCCAATATTCAACAAGATCAGACAGGCATACCAGTATTATGCTGAAGACCAGATATCCGCAAAAAAGTCCAACAAGTAATGCTCAACGCCTTCATAGCAAGGCAAGGCCTTATATAATCGCGCAGTTTTTCTAAGCCGGAAGCCAACACTGGCAATCAGTTCATGATTATCTACTCCCACCCCACCTCCAAGTAGGAGAAAATGGGCTTTTTGCCAATTTAGCTTTGTACCGTCCCAAAGACCGAAAACGATGGAAAAACAGGCAAAAAGGCAAACAAAAACGGCGGTGATTGATGCTCAATTTTTCTTCAGCAAGAAGAAACGAAAGCTCATTTTGTCGGGGTAAGTGTGATAAATATTTTGACCAAGCTGTCGAAATAAAAAAGTGAAAAGAAAGCCAATAATCAAAATCACATCACATTGATAATCAATTAATTGTATTTTAGCATGGAGAGAAAACGACAAAAAGAAATAGGCACGTTAATTGCAAAAGAAAGGGAGAAAAGTTACCAGCCGACAGATGTTTTTCCCGATAGGATACCAATCGAGAAATTCAGGGAGATATGGAATGATGATAAGGTTCAATATAATGACGAGCAATTGTACAAAATAAGGGAGTGGCTCTATGCAATGTGCAACGTAGCCCTGACAGTCGCCGAAGAACAATTTGAAAACCGAAACAAGATAATAGAACTAAAACCAGAATCAAATGAAGCAGAAGAAAGCAATTTTATATATCCGTGTGAGTACAGACGAGCAAGCTGAGAAAGGGCATAGCCTTGCCCATCAGGAAGACATGCTTCGTAAGTATTGTGCGATAAATAATGTTGAAGTTGTAGGCTTTTATAGGGAAGACTATTCGGCAAAGACGTTTGACAGACCGGAGTTCAATAGCATTCTGACTTTCTTGCGGAAGAACAAGGGAGCTGCTGATCTTTTATTGTTTCTTAAATGGGATAGGTTTTCGCGCAATGCACCGGAAGCATATACCATGATTAGCCAGCTCCATAAACTTGGCGTAGAGCCACAGGCTATTGAGCAACCCTTAAACATGGAAATACCGGAACAAAAATTCTTACTGGCATTATACCTGACCGCACCGGAAGTAGAGAATGATCGCCGGGCACTGAATATTATTGCCGGGATAAGAAAGGCAATGAAAGATGGCCGATACATGGGGTCAGCGCCTTATGGATATAAACATAGCCGGACTGAGACCAATAAGCCTTGTATTGCCCCTAATAAGAAAGAGCAGGGATTTGTTCAAATGGCATTTGAAATGATGGCAAGTGGCAATTACCACATCGAGGAACTAAGGCACATCCTGAACAAAAAGGGTATGCCTTTAGGTCGAACTCGTTTTTGGTGTATGCTGCGCAATCCTGTTTATATTGGAAAGGTTGCTGTTCCTGCATACAAACAAGAGGCAGGCATAATAGTAAAAGCCAGTCATGATGCAATTATAAGTGACGCTCTATATTACGAGGTGCAGGATGTACTTGAAGGACGTAAAAGAAACCTGCCAATCTCGCCATTCTGCCAAAAGGAAGAATTGCCTTTAAGGGGCTTTCTCACCTGTGCTAAATGCGGTAAGACGTTAACCGGAAGCGCATCACGAGGAAGAAGCGGGCGTTATTATTACTACCATTGCAAAAATGAATGCAAAGAACGTTTCCGTGCGAATGAAGCGAATGAGAAATTTGAAGAGATGCTCGAATATGTAAGTAGCCTTGATAAAATACTGCGCTCGTGCGAATTGATTCTGGCTGGACAGTATAAAAAGAATGGTCAGGAAAAATCAAATGAACTATCACAGGTTAGGAAGGAATTGGACATCTACAAAGCGAGACTGGACAACGCCCGCACCTTAATGCTCGATAGAGACCTTGATCCGGCAGAATACCGAAAAATCAAGGCTGACTTAGAACCGGCTATAGAACGACTGGCCTCTAAAATTGCTCAATTAAGCCGGAATGAAAACAACGAGAAAGAGATAATAGATTTTGGGTTCTACTTTCTGAGGAATATGAGCAAACTCTTTACCAGCGCGAGTTTGGACGTAAAACGATATATTCTTGGTTCGACCTTCCCTGAAAAGTTGATCTTTGAAGATGGCACCTATCGAACCGCGTCTGATGACAATGTTCTAATCCTAATAGCCAATACTGGCAAGGGTTTCGGAGAAAAGAAGAAAGGAAGGCGAAATAAATCTCGCCTTCCTTCCCGTAGAGTGGAGCCGGCGGGAGTCGAACCCGCGTCCAAACATATGCCCGATAAGCTTTCTACATGTTTATTCCTGAATTAATTGTAGGGAACCAGCCGGAACAGGACGAACCAATTGCTTCCTTATCTGCTTGAGTTTTCATCCCATGCGCGCAGCAAACATGGGCCTATCCGGTTATTTGTTGATTCGGCGGCGGGGACGGCAACTGGCAGCCTTCCCGGCGGCTATAAAGGGTGCCTGATCTCTGATTAGGCAGCCATGGCGTAAGAATATTCGCCGTATAGATTTTGGGTATTCAGATTTAGGTGCTAATTATCCAACGCACCACATGCTTACACCTACCCTGCCCTATGCTGTCAAAACCAGTCGGCCCCGGTTTTGATGATAGAACTTTATTCAAAGAACTATTTACTCATGTTCATTATAATATCTACCTTATGATGCTTACCTACTCTGTTTTTGCTCTAAGCCGCAGCCAGGGTTTCTGAGGTAGATCTATCAAAGAACTATTGCAAATTTACGAAATAAAGACCTATTAAAAATGTTAATCATTTTGTAGTCTTGCTAAATAATATTTAAAAGATGAAAAAACTCTTACTGCTTCTGTTTTGCGCTATAAGTATACATACCACGTTTGCCCAGGCAGATAAAGACATTACAGCCATCCGCAAACTCCTCTTTATGCAGGTAGCAGAGTGGAATAAAGGCAATATAGACGGCTACATGCATGGCTATTGGGAAAGCGACAGCCTGTTGTTTATCGGGTCAAAAGGCCCGAGGTATGGTTATGACGCTACCCTGAAGCGTTATAAAGAAGCATACCCCGATGCCGACCATATGGGCAAGCTGAAAACAACCATTGTAAGCATGGATAAGCTATCGGGCAGTTGCTATTTTGTAGTGGGTAAATGGGCGTTGCAGCGCAAGGCAGGTGATGTGGATGGCAGTTTTACGCTGCTGCTGAAAAAGATAGGCGGTAAATGGGTCATCGTCTGCGATCACAGCAGTTGATCGCCACCAAAAAAATATCCCCAGCAGGCTTATTAAACATCCATCAGATTATATATATTTGGTTTGGCTACTTTAAAATCTTTACTGTATGAAAAAACTATTCAAGGTACTTGGGTACCTCTTACTCTTTATTGTTATTGTGGTAGGTGGGTTGATCGGTTATGTAAAAGTGGCCCTGCCTAATGTAGGTAAAGCGCCTACGCTAACAGTAGAACGCACCCCGGAGCGTGTGGAACGAGGCCGGTATCTTGCCAACCATGTATCTATGTGCATCAACTGCCACTCCGAGCGCGACTGGACAAAGTTTGCCGGCCCTGTAGTGCCTGGTACAGAAGGCGAGGGTGGCGAGCTTTTCGACCAGAAAGTGGGTATGCCCGGTGCCTATTATTCTAAAAATCTTACCCCGGTAGGTCTAACCCGCTATACCGATGGTGAGATTTTCAGGGCCGTTACCACCGGGGTAAACAAAGATGGCAAAGCGCTGTTCCCGCTCATGCCTTACAGCCATTACGGGGCTATGGACCCCGAGGATATCTATTCTATCATTGCTTATCTGCGCACGCTCTCTCCTAAAAAGAAAAACATTCCGGAATCAGTGTCAGATTTCCCTATGAACATTATTTTGAACACCATCCCTAAAAAAGCCACGCCCGGTAAGAGTCCCGATCCTTCGTCCAAAGAGTATGGCGCATACATGGTCAATGCGTCCGGATGCATCGAGTGCCATACACGCGATAAACATGGCGAGATCATTCCTGAGTTTGCATTCAGCGGTGGTCGTGAGTTCAAAATGCCCGACGGCTCCATATTGCGCACACCCAATATTACACCGGATAAAACCACCGGCATTGGCGCATGGACAGAGGAGATGTTTGTTAAGAAGTTCAAAGCCTATGCCGATTCAGGTTATGTATCCGCTAATATAGCTCCCGGTCAGTACAACACACTCATGCCCTGGACAAGCTATTGCGGAATGACCAACCAGGATCTTGCGGCTATTTATCACTACCTTATGTCATTGCCACCGACGCAAAACACCGTAATAAGGTACACACCGGCATCAGAAGTAGCTAAAAAATAAGATACATAAACGAACCATATGCACATGCCGCGCCGCTAAGGTGCGGCATTTTTGTTAAGGACAGGCTTTTTCGATAAATTGTGATGTCTTAATTTGTGTATCATGAACAGAAGTATCCGGAAAGTAGCGGTAATAGGCAGCGGGGTGATGGGCTCACGTATAGCATGCCATTTTGCCGGCATAGGCGTGCAGGTATTGTTGCTGGATATTGTGCCCGGGTCATTAAGCGACGCTGAGGCAGCAAAAGGACTGAAACTTGATGATAAGGGGGTACGCAACCGGATAGTGAATGATGCCCTCCAGGCTACCCTGAAAAGCAAGCCATCTGCCACCTATACCAAGGCGGTTATACAGCATATAGAAACAGGGAATATTGATGACGACCTTCCGAAAATAAATACCTGCGACTGGATAATAGAAGTGGTAATAGAGCGGCTGGACATTAAAAAGCAACTTTTTGAAAAAATAGAAAAGTACCGCAAGCCCGGTACACTCGTTACATCTAACACATCAGGCATACCCATACACCTGATGAGCGAGGGCAGGAGCGAAGATTTTCAGCAGCACTTTTGCGGTACGCACTTTTTTAATCCCCCGCGTTATTTACGATTGCTGGAAATAATCCCCGATCCTAAGACCAGGCCTGAGGTAATAGATTTCCTCATGGACTATGGCGATCGTTTCCTGGGCAAGACTACAGTTCTCTGCAAAGACACACCTGCGTTCATAGCTAACAGAGTAGGCGTTTTTGGTTTTATGGCGGTATTCAAGGCTATGCAGCAGTTAGGGTTAAATGTGGACGAGGTAGATGCATTGACAGGGCCTGTACTGGGCAGGCCAAAATCTGCCACCTTCCGCACGGGCGATGTAGTGGGGCTGGATACACTGGTACATGTGGCCAAAGAACTGCCGCTTAACGCGCCCGATGACGAGGCAAAAGACATTTTCAGAATGCCGCCGTTTCTGGAAAAAATGGTCGAAAATAAGTGGCTGGGGGATAAGACCGGACAGGGTTTTTATAAAAAGGTAAAAGGTGAAAATGGAAGATCTGAGATTCTGACGCTGAACCTGGATAGCATGGAATACGGGCCTAAGGTGAAGACAAAGTTTGCCACTATTGATGCCGCCCGGCTGGTCGATGACCTGGCACCACGCCTGAAGGTGTTGTACAATGGCACAGATAAGGCAGGGGAGTTTTACAAAATATTTCATCACCTCTTGTTCGCCTATGTGTCAAACAGGATACCGGAGATAACAGAGGAGCTATACAAGATAGACGATGCGCTGAAAGCCGGCTTTGGCTGGGAGATAGGCGCTTTTGAGAGTTGGGACGCGCTGGGTGTGAAAAAAGTGGTGGAAAAAATGAAAGCTGCGGGGTACGAGGTAGCGGCCTGGGTGCAGCAGATGCTGGATAAAGGATGCACCGCTTTTTATAAAACAGAGAATGGCCAGCGTAAATACTACGATATCCGTACACAGAGTTACCAGCCTATACCGGGTATAAGTGCGTTCATACTGCTGGAGCACCTCGATGAACGGGTGGTTTGGAAAAATGCAGTGTGCAGGTTGTATGACATAGGCGATGACGTAGTAGCCCTGCGATGGAATACCAAGATGAACAGCATAGGTGGCGAGGTATTGGAAGGTGTTCAGAAAAGCATAGCTATAGCCGAAGAAAGATATAAAGGGTTGATATTGGCTAATGGCAGCGCCAATTTCAGCGCAGGGGCCAATGTGGCGCTCATATTCATGTTTGCCGCAGAGCAGGAGTATGACGAACTGGATATGGCTATCCGCCAGTTTCAGGCTACTACTATGCGCCTGCGCTACAGCAGCATACCGGTGTTGGTGGCACCGCATGGCCTTACACTGGGCGGTGGCTGCGAGATGTGCCTGCATGCAGATGCGGTGCATGCTGCCGCCGAGACTTATATAGGCCTGGTGGAAGTAGGCATTGGGGTGATACCTGGCGGTGGCGGTACCAAAGAAATGATAGTGCGTGCATCCGATAGGAACATTAAGGAAGATATCGAGGTAAACTACCTGCAGCAGTTATTTATCAATGTGGGCACCGCTAAGGTTGCTACTTCGGCGCACGAGGCATTTGATAATTTTGTATTCCGGCGGGGTATAGACCATATTTCCATCAATCCCGACCGGCGTATAGCAGACGCAAAGCGAAATGTGCTGGCCATGTGGGACCGTGGTTACACCCAGCCGGCTCCGCGCGCAGATATTAAAGTACAGGGCCGTGGTGGCCTCGGTGGCCTGCTATCCGGCATACATGGTATGTGGCGGGGTAAATACATCACTGATTACGACAAGTTTGTTGCTGAGAAACTCGCATATGTTATGTGTGGCGGCGACCTTTCTCAGCCATCCCTGGTATCCGAGCAATATCTCCTCGATCTTGAGCGCGAAGCCTTCCTCAGCCTCTGCGGACAGAAAAAAACACTGGAGCGCATACAAAGCATACTGACTACTGGCAAACCGTTGAGGAATTAGCCATATATTTTGTGCGGGCAATTATTATGTTTTTAATAAGAATTTAAAATAACAATAAAGCCTACATTTGGGAGATATCCTATGCAACTAAGGTGGAACAAGGTGGTTATGATATTTCTGGCTGCGCTGCTGGCGCTACCCGGGAGTAATGTATTTGCACAGGCGACGGTGGCCGGAGCCCGGCAGCTTGCCGCAGACAAAAATTATGATAAAGCTATAGCCGCGTATGCAGAGGTGTACAGCCTTTCCCCTGATTCTGTTTATAAAGAATATCTCAGCACACTGCTCGCGGCAAAAAAATACAAGCAGGCAGAGCAGTTAATCCGGAAGCAAATGACACTGAGAGATAACCCGCTGTTGTTGGTAGATCTTGGTGCCGTTTATGAAAGTGACGGCAAGACCGAGAAGGCTAACGAACAGTTTGACCGGGTTATCGGTATGATAAACGGGGATATGATGTTTACCGACCGCATGGTAAAGGCGTTCACCGATGCTAAAAAGGACGAATATGCCATAGAGGCGTATGAGAAAACAGGCAAGCTGATAGGCGCTCCCTTCTACTTTAGTTTGCCTGAAGCTACACTATATGCCAAGATAGGCAAATTTGACAAAGCTATAGATGCCCTGTTGCTCAGTAACCCGGCACAGGGCCTAAACCTGGAAACCGTAAAATCAGTATTGCTGGAACTGCTGGGTAATGACCAGGAAAAGCTGCGTATCGCACAAAAAGTACTCATCAGCAGGATCAATGAACATCCCGGTAACGGATACTATACAGAGCTGCTTACATGGATTTATACTCAGAAGAATGATTGGGAGGGGGCGCTGATACAGATGGAAGCGATTGACGAGCTGAATAAAGAGAACGGACAGCACCTGATGGAATTTGCACGTACAGCCGCGGCTGCAAAGGAGTATACCACGGCAGAAAAAGCATATGACGACATTATTGTAAAAGGCAAAGAGCTGCCTTATTACAACCTGGCTAAAAGTGAGCGCCTGACAGTGACGCTGAGCCAGATAAAGAACAACCCTGAATACAAGCCGGAAGATGTAAAAAACCTTGCAGTGTTGTACGACAGTTTTCTGGCAGAGTACCCCAAGTATTATGGCATGCAGACAGGATCTGACTATGCCACCCTGCTGGCGCAATATGGTGATGATGTAAAAGGGGCCATAAAAATATTGAAGAAGGGCCTGGAAGACCCGGATATCCGGAGGAATACCGCCGCGCAATTCAAGTTGCAGTTGGGCGACTACTACATACTTATCGGGCAACTGTGGGAAGCATCGCTTATATACAGCCAGGTTGACAAAGAATTTAAACAGGATGCGCTGGCCGAAGAAGCCAGGTTCAGGAATGCCAGGCTTACATACTACCAGGGCGATTTTGACTGGGCGCAGCAGCAGCTGAAGATACTTAAGTCAGCTACTTCACAGCTTATTGCCAACGATGCTATTTACCTGTCGGTACTCATCACCGAAAATGTAGAGGACAGCAACCTGGTGCCCCTGCAGCGGTTTTCAAAAGCAGGCTTACTGGTGTTTCAGAACAAGGATAAGGAAGCGGAAGCCTTGCTGGACAGTATAAACATGGCGTACCCACAGCACCCGCTTAATGATGACATACTGATGATGAGGGCCGACCTGGAGCGGAAACACCACAGGTATGACAAGGCGATAACCTACCTGAAGAAGATCTACGACGAATATAAAGAAGATGTACTGGGGGATGATGCGGTATATAAAATGGCTGATATCTACCAAAACGATCTGCACCAGCCCGATAGCGCAAAGCACTATTATGAGCAGCTTATCATAGATTATCCCGGCAGCACATTTGTGCAGATCGCCCGGCAAAGGCTTAACGAATTGAGCAACGGCACATTGCCATAACCGTTTACTTTACTATTTTTATACCGTAGCGGGCAGAAAAGCTTTGCTGAAGAAAAGTTTATGCACTCCATTATCATATTCGCATCCGGAACAGGTACTAATGCCAAAGCCATTATTGAGCATTTTAAGGCAAATAAAAAGGCAAATGTTTCGCTGATTGTGAGTAATAATAAGGATGCAGGTGTGCTGGATATTGCCCGAGGGGAAGAGATACCTTTTCTGATCATAGACAGGAAAACATTTCATGAAACACTGATCATAGAGCAGATGGCAGATTTCAGGCCATCACTTATTGTTCTGGCAGGGTTTCTGTGGAAAGTGCCGGAGGCTATTATTAATGCATTCTCCGGTAAGATAATTAATATCCACCCAGCCTTGCTGCCTGCTTATGGCGGCAAGGGTATGTATGGTCACAATGTGCATGATGCGGTCATCAACGCAAAAGAAAAAGAATCAGGCATAACAATACACTTCGTAAACGAAGATTACGACAAAGGCAATACCATATTGCAGGCAAGATGCAGCATAGCAGCCGGGGATACTCCCGACCTGTTAGCGAAGAAAATACACAGGCTGGAACATTTTTATTTTCCGCGTGTCATCGAATATCTGCTTTCCTAAGGTCAGATTGTATATTTTTATAACAGTGAACAGGCTGGTTCTTTTATTACTGCTGCTGCCTTCTTTTGCAAATGCGAAAGAAGGTGTGGATACTCTTTTGATTACCAAAAGCTATCTAACAAATGGTGCGGCCACATTCCATGGTATCGATGATAACTGGTTTTTTCAGCCGGGCGACAGTGCAATTATGGCCGGCACCAATTTTGATGACAGCCATTGGGAGCAAATGAACACTAACATCAGGTATTCATCACCGGCGCAAAAACCAATAGATACGTTCAGTAGTATAGGGTGGTTTCGTTTTCATTTCATAGCTGATTCAGCGGTCGTGGGCCTTCCGCTTGCATTATGGTTTACTCATTACGGGGCATCAGAAGTATATCTGGACGGGGTGCTGATTCAAAAATACGGCAAGATAAATGGTAAGGATGCCACCACATACTACGACCCGCAGGATGTGCCGCTTGTGTTTTCTGTAATGCGTGCCGGGCCGCATGTGATAGCAGTAAGATATGCCAATTACAGGGCCAGGCATTTTTATGAGGCATACAGGAGGAATTTTGCCGGGTTTAAAGTAATGCTGAGTGAGGCAAAATATGTAGGGTACAAACAACACTTTTTGATGAGTTGGGTCATGACCTGTGGACTGCTGTTCGGGTTACTGCTTGCATTTGGCATAGCCCACCTTTTTATCTTCTTCTATCATCGCACATCTGCAGCTAACCTTTATTTCAGCATTTATTGCTTTTGTTTGTCTTCTATATTCTTGTTTTTTGTCCTCAACAGGATATCCACTGATCCTGATATGGCTATACGAACGTTTATAGGTACGCTTATCGCAGGTTCATTTGGTTGCTTTTCTTTTAGCGGCCTCACCAATAGCCTGTTCAGTGCGGGGAAAAAGAGGTTCAGGATAATTGCAGTCATTTGCCTGGTCAATCCTTTGATATGGAAACTATCAGCAATTACCGGCGGGGTTATATACCTGGCGTTGGGATTCACTGTTTTCCTCGAAGCTACGATATTGACAGTACGGGCTATATTCAGGAAAATGAAAGGCGCACGTATTATCGGCATAGGGATACTCTTTTTCACCATTTTCTTTTTTTCAAGCGTTATTTTCTTTTCTTTCCATGGTGACATTAACGATAGTACTGAGGGCGGCAAAATATACCTGCTGCTTGCAGGTGCGGCTATTTTAAGTATACCGCTATTCATGTCTCTTTACCTCGCATGGGACTATGCATTCGTTAACCGTAATTTGAAGAAGCAATTGGCAGAAGTAGAAAAACTGTCTGCCCACGCGCTGGAACAGGAGCATGAAAAAAAACGTATCCTTGAGGGCCAGAAAGATAAATTAGAGCAAGAGGTAGCCAGCCGCACTGCCGAGTTAACAGATCAAAAGAAAAAATCTGATGATTTATTGCTGAATATCCTGCCAGCCGAAGTCGCCGATGAACTAAAGGAAAAAGGTTCGTCCGACGCAAGATATTTTGATCATGTAACTGTGTTGTTTACTGACTTTGTGGATTTTACAAAGGCAAGTGAACGAATGACACCACAAGAACTTATCAATGAGCTGCACTGCTGTTTTAAGGCATTTGATGAGATCGTTTCAGGTTACCATATAGAGAAGATAAAGACAATAGGTGATGCCTACCTTGCTGTCTGTGGCCTTCCTGAAAAGGCTGATGACCATGCGATAAGAATGGCAGACGCCGCAACGGACATAGTTGCGTTCATGAGTGCCCGTAAAAAAGAATTGGGAAATAAGACATTCGATATAAGGATAGGGCTGCATAGCGGCAGTGTGGTAGCGGGTATAGTAGGGGTAAAGAAATTTGCGTATGACATATGGGGCGATACCGTAAACACCGCGGCCAGGATGGAACAAAACAGTGAGGCCGGTAAAATAAATATATCACAAACAACATTTGATCTGGTAAAAGACACATTTCAATGTACCTATCGCGGCGGGATACAGGCCAAGAACAAAGGCGAATTGATCATGTATTTTCTCGGGAGCAGGAAAACAGCGTAGGTGATACACCGATATGTTGTATTTTTAACTTAATGAAGCGGTTACTATTTCTATTGCTCCTGTTGCCATTTTGCGCGCCGGCGCAGCAAAAAGTGTATTTCCTTACAGAAGACAGCCTCAAAAAACATGGGGCAATAGAATTAGTGGGTAAGCGTGAATGGCAGTTTTCTTTAGGGGACAGCGCTGCAATGGCATCGGCTGACTACGATGACAGCAAATGGCAACTGATCGACCCTGTATTTGTCGCCGATCCTGATTTTCAAAAAAGATACAACTCGTTCAGCAGTGTCGGTTGGTTCAGGTATCATTTCGTTGCAGACAGTAGTGTGGTAAATATGCCTTTGTCCCTTTCCATGCAGCATTTCGGTGCATCAGAGGTATTTCTCGACGGGAAAAAGATCGCTCATTGGGGCAAAATAAACGGTAAGGACAGCACGGTTTACTTCAACCCCATGAGTCATCCGGCTACATTTGTCATTCCATCGGCCGGGAAACACGTATTGGCGGTCAGGTATGCCAATTATGATGCTGCGAGAAATTTCAGGCTGTTTCGCCAGTCTTTTTCCGGTTTCATTCTCACTATGGGCAAAACCGATAATATCGTTTTCAATATAATAGCCAATTTTGAAAGCACAGGTTTTTTTACCGTGCTGTTGTTCGCGATATTTATTACTCTTTTTGTACTTCATTTACTTTTATTTCTCTATTACAGGTCTGTAAAGTCCAATCTATACTTCAGTTTTTTCTGTCTGGGCCTTTCCATTGTTTCATGGATTACTTATGTAAGTGCGCTTGAGAAGACCCCGTTTGTAGGAAATATACTCGGCTACACCATAATGATAGTGATCAGCCTTCTTATATTTTCATTAAGTGGTTTTAGCAACGAGCTTTTCAGCCGCAAGAAGTTACGGTTTAAGATCATTACGGCTCTTTGCGTCCTTTGTCTTCCCGCTTATTTTTTATTTGAAGACGTGATCGGGTGGGTATATCTCGGGCTAAGTATTTTTGTCTTGCTTGAGGCCATTGTACTCACAATATCAGGCATTGCCCGTAAGGTAAAGGGTGCCCGTATTCTGGGCGCTGGCATTCTTTTCTTTGCCATATTCCTGATCTTTATTTTTGTACTGGGTATTGTCCGGCAAGGTCTTGAATTCAGTGGCGATAGCGGAGAGATATTTATGTATGTAGCTTTTTGCGCCATATTGAGTCTGCCCGCATCTATGTCTGCTTATCTGTCCCGCTATGTGGCCTCCCTGAATAAAGACCTTACAAAGCATCTGCGCCAGGTCGAAGAACTATCGGCAAAGGCCATAGAGCAGGAGCAGGAAAAGAAGAAAATACTGGAGGAGCAGAATGAGATGTTGGAGCGGGAAGTAGCCAGCCGCACGGCAGAGGTGATGAAGCAAAAGGAGGAAATAGAACAGCAGCACACAGATTTGAAGAAAGAAAAAAAGAAGTCTGACGACCTGCTGCTCAACATATTACCTGCTGAGGTAGCCGAAGAGCTAAAAGAAAAAGGATCAACCAAGGCCAGGCTGTTCGAGCATGTTACTGTCCTGTTCACAGATTTTGTTGGCTTTACAACTGCCGGGGAGCGTATGCACCCCGAGGAGCTGATCGGCGAGCTGGATACATGTTTCAAGGCGTTTGATACAATAATATCTCGTTATGGTATAGAGAAGATCAAAACGATAGGCGATGCTTACCTGGCTATATCGGGCCTGCCGGACCCTGTGCCGGATCATGCCGAGAAAGTTGCTCAGGCTGCCCTTGAAATAGCAGAATACATGGCCGAAAGACATAAAGCACTGGGTGATAGAACTTTTGAGATAAGAATAGGAATGCATAGCGGTAGTGTGGTGGCAGGGATAGTGGGTGTAAAAAAGTTTGCTTACGACATTTGGGGAGATACCGTGAATACGGCCGCGCGTATGCAGCAGCACAGCGAACCCGGTAAAATAAACATCACACAAACCTCATACGAACTGATAAGGCATAAATTTAACTGCACTTACAGGGGTAAAGTGGAAGCCAAGAACAAAGGCGAACTGAAAATGTATTTTATTGACGGGGCAGTATCCTAAATGTTATTCAGGAATAACTGCGGAAGCACACCCAGCAGGATTACTAACACACAGGTAACCACCAGCATAAATTTATCACCCGTTGTAACAGGTGAGTTCATTTCAGGGCTGCCCTGTTTGAAATACATGGCTATAATAACCCTGAAGTAGTAGTATACGCTTATAGCAGCCATAAGCAGCGCGAAGATCACCAGCCACATCAGCTGACCCTGCTGTACTACAGCCAGAAGCACATAATACTTGGCCATAAAACCGCCCGTGAGCGGAATGCCCGCCAGCGAAAAAAGGAAAATAGAAGTTGCAAAGGCAAGTAAAGGTTCTTTCTGCGCCAGGCCGTTAAAGCCGTCGTAGGTATAATCCTTAAGCTTTACTACTACGGCAAAAATACCTATCGTGGCCACACTGTAGGCCAGCGCGTAAATAATAATACCTTGCCATGCAATAGCGTTGACCGCCAATACCGCGAAGAGCATAAAGCCGGCCTGCGCAATGGATGAGTAGGCAAGCATGCGTTTTACGCTTTGCTGGAACACAGCGGTAACATTGCCCACCAGCAGTGTAGCAGCGGTTATAACGGCAAGCACAAGGGTCCAGTGCTCACTCAGGGTATTGAAACCCACCTGGAACAGGCGGATGAACGCAAAAAAAGCGGCGGCCTTTACTATAGTGGCCATGAAGGCGGTAAATACCGTTGGGGAGCCATCGTATACGTCTGGTGTCCACATATGCATGGGCGCTGCAGAAACCTTGAATGACAGCGCTATCATGATAAACAGTATACCGGCCAGTGCCAGCGGGTTAAGCGCGTCGGTATGCAGTATACCCGCCAGTTCCATAACATTAAATGTGCGGGCGGCGCCATATAACAATGTAATACCCATCAGTAATATACCGGTGGAAAACGCACCCATAAGGAAGTATTTCAGTGATGCTTCACTGCTTTTCAGATTGCGTTTATCACTACCTGCCAGTATATATTGGGGTATTGACAGTATCTCTATGCCTATGAACAGCATAAGCAACGTATTGTACGTAGAAAGCAGGTAAAGACCACAAAGAATAAAGAATAGCAGCGCGAAATATTCAGCAACATACTTACCCACCTTCTGTACTTCCTTTCCCATTAGCAATACATACAGCAGTGAGCAACCCGTCATAATGGTATTAAACCACAGCGAATAGTGCTCTACACGTAACATATTGTTGAACATGAGCTGGGGGGCATTGGCTGACGCATCAACAAGGTCCCATATATTCACGCCCAGCAATGCCGCAAAAAGTACGGTCGCGATGGCGGCAATACTTTTCTTGTCGTTTACCCATAAACCGGCAAACATCATTATTATACCAAAAACCGTTGTAGCAATAATTGCTTTCATATAACAATTAAAAAATCAAAAAAATCAAATCCCAAATTCCATCGCCCCAATTACTCATGCCGTTTCTTACCGCGCTATCATTCCTGCGATCCCTGATGTAAGGTCCAAAAGTGGTTTTGGATATACACCGAGGAACAAAATAAGGCTGATAATAATAGCCAGCCCCAAATATTCATTTACGCTCAGGTCACCGGCCACGGCCATTTTCACTTTTTCACCATAAGCGGTCTTCTGTATCATGTTAAGGGTGTATACAGCACCCAGTATAACACCAAGTCCTGCAACTACCATAATAGCAATATGACCCACGCTATCGCCACGGAACAGGCCGTTGAATAGCATGAATTCACCCACAAAACCATTGGTAAGCGGCAATGCTATGTTGGCCAGTGAGATGATCACCAGTGCTACCACCATCCTCGGTGCGGTAGATGCCATGCCTCCCAGCCTGGTCATATCCCTTGTGCCCCAACGGTTCTCTATCATGCTTACCATGATCCACATTCCGGTAATGTTGATGCCATGGTTGAACATCTGCACCATTATGCCATGCATCCCAACGGAGGAATGCGTGAAAGCCACAGCGCACATGAGACCCATATGAGCAATTGACGAATAGGCAATAAGCCGTTTAATATCTGTCTGGATAATAGCGATACATGAGGCGTATACAATACCGACAACAGAAAGAATTACCACTGTATCAGACCAATAAGTTACCCCCGCGGGCAATACCGGCAACAGCCAGCGTAGCACTGCGTAAAGCCCCATCTTCACCATGAGCGCGCTGAGGATGATGGTTACAGGCGTAGGTGATTGCTCGTACGTATCCGGCTGCCATGTATGAAAGGGGAATATCGGCATCTTGATCGCAAAGGCAATGAAGATGAGCCAGAAAAGCCATTGCTGTGTTTCGGCCGGCAAAGAAGCACCCGCCCGCGATATGTCATGCCATGAATAACTGTTGAGCCCGGGGGTCTGCATAGACAAGTATATAAGACCCGCCAGCATCATCAGGCTGCCTACAAATGTGTAGATAAAGAATTTGAAGGTAACTGGTATGCGTTTCTCGCCACCCCAGCGTGAACAGAGGAAGTAAACAGGTATTAGCGCTAGTTCCCAGAATACATAAAACACCAGTGCGTCATAAGCAAGGAACACACCCATAAGGCCCGCCTGCGACAGCAGCAGGAATCCGTAAAATGCCCCCGGCCTTTCTACTTCTTTGTTCACATTGGTGATCATTACCACCAGTGTCACTATACCCGTCAGCAGGCATAGCATGCCGCTCATACCATCGGCTGCCAGGCTGAACTGTGTACCCAGTACCGGGATCCACTCATGGTTATAAGTGATGGGTGCCGTAAAATTAGCCCCGCTTACATAGGCCGCCGCAATAAGCGTAAGCATCGAACTTATCAGACCAAGCGCCTTTGCACCATCGCCTTTAACAGCGAAAGACAAGATGCCAGATAATAATGGAATAAGTATAAGTAATAATAAAATCATACTATATTTTTAAAACCCCAACCCCTGTAAGAGGTTTTCTCCCTGTTTATAATAATCCTTACCTTTTAACGGGCAGGTGCATTATCTGATCCAAAAAAAACTAAGTGTGAACAACACCACTATCCCAAGCACCATAATAAATATGTAGAAGCCCACCTGGCCGGTCTGCAACAGGCGCAGCCTGTCACCACCCCACCGTACTGTTTTGCCCACGCCGTTTACCACGCCATCTATTCCCCTTCTTTCAGCAAACTTGTCGAGCAGGCGGGACAATGCAGCGATCGGGTTGACCACTACAGCATCATACAATTCGTCTATATACCATTTATTTGCCAGCAATTTCTTAAAACCGGTATAGTTACCATTGAATTCTTTTACCGCGAATAACTTGCGGGTAGCCAGGAAGATGATCAGCAGGCCTGCGCAGGTGGAGCCGAACATTATCCATTCTACGGTAGCAGGCCCGTTAGCCTCATGCACAAAGGCAGGTATCTTTGCCGTACCCAGAAATTCGTTGAGGTAGTCATGTCCGCCAAACAGGTGGGGAAACTGAACCATTCCACCCACCAATGACAATACCGCCAGTATCATTAATGGAATGGTAATGGCTGCCGGAGACTCATGTAAATGATGTTCCTGGTCGTGTGTGCCCCTGAAGTTGCCCATGAATACCAACATCAGCAGACGGAACATATAGATAGCCGTAAGCACAGCCGCAAACGCCGCCAGATAGAAATATACCTTGTTGTGCTCGTATACAGCCATCAGTATCTCGTCCTTAGATACAAAACCGGAAGTGAACGGGAAACCGGATATAGCCAGCACGCCAATGAGGAATGTAAGGAATGTGATCGGTAATTTTTTGCGCAGGCCACCCATTCGCGATATATCCTGTTCGCCACTCATGGCATGAATTACAGAGCCAGCACCCAGGAATAATAACGCTTTAAAAAAGGCATGCGTCATAACATGAAACACCCCAGTGGTATAGGCGCCTACGCCCAGTGCCAGGAACATAAAACCAAGCTGGCTTACTGTGGAGTAGGCCAGTACTTTCTTAATATCATTTTGATACAGTGCTATTGTGGCACCGAGCAGGGCAGTTGCAAGGCCTATAACGGCAACAAGGTTAAGTGCCATTGGTGCCAGGTCATACAGTGCGTTGCTGCGGGCTATCATATATACGCCGGCCGTTACCATTGTAGCGGCATGTATCAGCGCAGATACAGGTGTAGGGCCAGCCATCGCATCGGGCAGCCACGTATAGAGTGGTATCTGGGCACTCTTGCCCATAGCGCCTATAAACAGGCATATGGCTATGAGGTTGTACAATGATGAGGGCTCTGTATGCGCAGCAGGCAGCTTTGAGAAAAACTCTGCGTAAGACAGCGTGCCATAGTTGTACAGTATAAGCAGCATACCCACCAGGAACCCAAGGTCACCAATACGGTTCATTACAAATGCTTTCTTCGCGGCATTGGTATAATCCCTGTTTTTGAACCAGAACCCTATCAGCAGATATGAGCATAACCCCACACCTTCCCAACCTATGAACATTACAAGGTAGTTAGCGCCCAGTACCAGCAGCAGCATAGAAAACACAAACAGGTTCAGGAAAGCGAAGTATTTTACCATGCCCTCATCGTGGCCCATGTAAGAGGTAGAATAAACATGGATCAGGAAACCTACACCTGTAATAATAAGCAGGAACAATGACGACAGCGCATCCACCTGGAAATCAAAGTGGATATTCAATTTGCCCGACTGTATAAAGTCAAATAAAGAAACGATCACAGGGCCATGAAATGAAGGATCCTTTACCTCAAAGAATATACCCGCTGCAATAACGAATGAAGCAAGTATAGCCGCAGACCCTATCACGCCCCCGAGTGTCTTAGGCATTTTCTTCCAGAAGATACCATTGATCAGAAAACCGATCAACGGAAAAAGCGGTACCAAGTAAACCAAATTAGCCATACCCAAAACCCCTGAAGGGGCTATTAAATTATTTTTTATGAACAATCCCGCCACCCCTCTGCAGGGCAGGGGTGTGAATTAATGCTTTAACCTGTTTAATATGTTTATGTCCACAGAATGTACTTTCCGGTACATCATTACTATTATCGCCAGCCCCACAGCCACCTCGGCAGCGGCTACCACCATTATAAAAAATACAAATAACTGTGCATCGGCATCGCCATATATCTTCGAAAACGCAACGAGCAGCAAATTCACGGCATTAAGCATAAGCTCTATGCACATAAAAATGATGATGGCATTACGGCGCATCAATGCTCCCATTATCCCAATAGAAAATAACAGGAGGCTCAAAAACAGATAATGTGTTGAATTTACCGGCATATACTATTCCGCACTGCGGAGTTTTACATTAATAATTATTCAACCACCCTTTCGCCTTTTGCGGCATCCGGATAGGTTTCTTCTTTCTTACCTATTACTATAGCACCTATCATGGCACTCAGGAACAACACACTGCTTATCTCAAAAGGCAATACATATTTAGTGAACAGGACCTTACCCAGGTTTGTGATCAGCCCAATGTCTGTAGATGCTTTGTCCATGGGTTGCGGCTGCGCGGTTTTTATCGCTGCCAGCACTACCAGGAACAGTACACCACCTGATATAACACCTGCTAACTGCACCAGTTGACCCTTTTGCGGTTCCACGTCGGCATTCAGGTTCATCAGCATGATCACAAAAAGGAACAAAACCATTATTGCCCCGGCATATACTATGATGTTTACAATAGCCAGAAACTGGGCATTCATTAATATGTAATGGCCGGATATTGCAAAAAATGTAAGTATCAGGAATAGTACGCTGTTCACAGGGTTGCGGCTCAGTATAACTCCAAGCGCGCTACCAACTGCTATCGCAGACAAAACCCAGAATAAAATATCGTAGATGTCCATATTATTTGCTTTCCTTTTTATTAGGGTCTGGTATCAGCAGGTCTTCTTTCTTATAAATAAAACTTTCGCGGGTGTAATTCGATGGCATCACGGTTTCCGTAAGATATATTGCGTCTTTTGGGCATGCCTCTTCACAGTAGCCACAAAAAATACAGCGCAGCATATTGATCTCATATTTTGCGGCATATTTTTCTTCGCGGTACAGGTGCTCTTCCCCAGGCTTGCGTTCAGCCGCCTCCATAGTTATGGCCTCTGCCGGGCACGCCAGTGCGCAAAGTCCGCAGGCAGTACAGCGTTCAGCCCCCTGTTCGTCACGGTTCAGTATATGCAGGCCCCTAAATACAGGGCTGAACGGGCGTTTCTCTTCAGGATAGCTCACCGTGGCTTTTTTCTTAAATATATGGCCCAGGGTGATAGTAAGCCCCTTAGCCAGGGCAGGCAGGTAGGCTCGCTCCATGAGGTTCATGGGTGTCCTGTTTATCTGCACAGACCTGTTAGTTAATTTTTCCATTTTTTACTTGTTTACAGCCCACAATATCACAGCCCCGGTTATCAGCATATTCACTAACGCCAGCGGTATTAGCGATTTCCATCCCAGTTTCATCAATTGGTCATAACGGAAGCGGGGTAATGTCCAGCGCACCGCCATCACAAACAGTATCACCATTATTGCCTTAGTAAGTAAAACCACCAGGCAAATGAGTGAGAATAATAGCGGGTGTACACTGGTCGCAACCTGGTCCATGAACGGGAAATTATAACCGCCGAAGAACAAAGTGCTGATAAGCACTGAACTGATGAACAGGTTGATATATTCCGCAAACAAATAAAACCCGAGCTTCATGGACGAGTACTCCTGGTGATAACCCATATTCAGTTCGCTTTCACATTCGGGCAGGTCAAAAGGTGCGCGGTTAAGCTCTGCAAACGCACAGGTAAGGAATATGATGAAACCTAAAGGCTGCTTAAAGAAGTTCCAGGTAAAGTATCCATTGTCCCAGAAGCCATGTTGCTGCGCTACTATGTCACGCAGGCTCAGCGAGCCGGTCATCATCAGCAGCGCGATAAGGCTGATGCCCATAGCCAATTCGTAAGATATGGCCTGGGATGCCGCGCGGATACTGCTCAGCAGGGAAAATTTGTTATTGGAGGCCCAGCCGCCCAGCATTACACCGTATACGCCAAGGCTCACCACGCCAAAAATGAACAATATGCCGATATTGATATCTGCCACCTGGAACGAGAATACATGTCCGGATGCAGTGGTATAATCAGGCCCCCAGGGTATCACGGCGCTGGTCATAGTGGCGGTAAGCATAGCCAGGCTGGGGCCCAGTATAAATATCATCCTCGTAGATCGGTCGGGTATTATTTCTTCTTTAAAAAATAATTTTAATCCGTCAGCCAGTGGCTGCAGCAGTCCGAAAGGCCCTGCTCGGTTTGGCCCTATGCGATCCTGCATAATTGCGGCCACCTTGCGTTCGCCCCATGTGGCATACATGGCAATACCCAGCGATCCCAGAAGTATGGTCGTGATCAACAAGCCTTTTTCTATAATAAAAGCTGTATCAATTTGAAGTAACAGCATAATGTCGCAAAAGTAATTTTAGTTATCTAAAAATTTATACCGGTTTCATTTATTCCCGCTCCACTTATTCACTCCGGTAGCGGCTATATGGTTCGTCTTAAAATCATCAGAGTGTGCCGGCCCGTTGATCTTCGATAAGTCTGTTTCTGGTCTGTTCACATCACTTACTGTATGAATATCCAGCAGGTGGTTCGGCTGCCTGCCCATCACCTTGTCTATAAGCACCGGGGTCTTTTTCGTACCCACATAATGTCCCTGTGCTATTACACTGCTCCGCTGTATTACCGAAGGCCCTTCTATCACCCAGTCTTTTGTTTCTTTTTTCTCAAAACGGCACTCGTTGCATATCCAGCTTTCTACCTCGCCCCACTGATCTTTGCGGGCAGTCACGCGAAAAACTTCTTCGCCCCTCATCCACAGGCGTACATGCCCGCTGCATTTCGGATTGCCGCAATCGCGGTGCGCGTCCATTGGTTTGGTAAACCAAACCCTGTTCTTGAACCTGAAAGTTTTATCAGTAAGCGCACCCACGGGGCACACATCTATTACATTACCTATAAAATCATTATCAAGTGCCTTATTCAGGTAAGTGCTGATCTGGGCGTGGTCACCACGCTCCAGTATACCATGTTCGCGTCGCTCTGTAAGCTGGTCGGCAGTATATACACAACGGAAGCACATGATACACCTGGTCATATGCAGCGATATATATGGACCTATATCTTCTTTCTCAAAAGTGCGGCGCTTGAATTCATAGCGCGTGCCCTCCGTGCCATGCTCGTAGCTAAGATTCTGCAGGTCACATTCGCCGGCCTGGTCACATACCGGGCAATCCAGCGGATGATTAAGTAATAAAAACTCAACCACGCCCTTACGTGCGTCCAGCACACGCTCAGAAGTGATATTTTTCACCTCCATACCATCCATCACTGTAGTACGGCAGCTTGCCATCAGCTTAGGCATTGGCCGCGGATCTTTTTCAGATCCCTTGCTCACCTCTACCAGGCATGTACGGCATTTGCCACCACTGTCCTGCAGCTTGCTGTAATAGCACATGGCCGGTGGAGTAACATCGCCACCTATCATACGCGCGGCATTCAGTATAGTGGTGCCTGCCGGCACTTCTATACTAATGTTATCGATCGTTACTTTAAACTTCGGTGTTTCAGACATTTTTTTCAATGCGTTTATATCAGCCCTTATTCTATTACTCTACTCACTTTTAGGTTTTAACTTCTCACTTTTAACTTAAACTGCCACATGAATCGGATCAGCATAATGTGCCAGCCCGTAATTTCTCCTCTGTGATTCATCGGGGTTCAATACATGCCATTCAAATTCATCCCTGAAGTGGCGTATGGCCGCTGCCACCGGCCATGCTGCCGCGTCGCCCAGCGGGCATATAGTGTTGCCTTCTATCCTGCGCTGTATATCCCATAGCAGGTCTATATCACTCATCTTGCCTTTTCCGTACTCCAGGTTCTTCAGTATTTTATACATCCAGCCTGTGCCCTCGCGGCATGGGCTGCATTGTCCGCAACTCTCATGGTTGTAAAAACGGGCCAGGGTCATGGTGTGCTTCACAATACATTGGTCTTCGTCCAGCACCTCAAAACCGCCTGAGCCTATCATGGAGCCGGATACAAAACCACCATCACTCATGCTCTCATAATTCATCAGGCGTGTTTCGCCTTTTGCGGTTTTCAGCAGCAGGTTGGCCGGTAATATCGGCACAGACGAGCCGCCAGGTATACAAGCCTTTAGCTTTTTACCGTTCCTGATACCACCACAGTATTCATCACTGTATATAAATTCTTCCACCGAGATGGTCATATCTATCTCGTACACGCCCGGCTTATTGATATTGCCGCACGCGCTCATCAGTTTGGTGCCGGTAGATTTGCCCACACCTATTTTAGCATACTCATCGCCGCCCATATTTATGATAGGTACTACGGCAGCTATCGTTTCTACATTGTTCACCACTGTAGGCCGCATCCAGACGCCTTGTATCGCCGGGAATGGTGGTTTCATTCGTGGGTTGCCACGTTTGCCCTCAAGTGATTCTATCAGCGCTGTTTCCTCACCGCATATATAAGCGCCTGCGCCACGGTGTACATATATCTCACAGTCAAATCCCGATCCCAGGATATTTTTACCCAGCCAGCCGTTATTCTTAGCTTCTGCTATCGCCTGTTCCAGTATATCGGGTATCCAGGCATACTCGCCACGTATATATACATAAGTAGTATTGCTGCCCAGTGCAAAACTGCTGATCAGCAATCCCTCAATGAACAGATGAGGATGAAATTCCATCAGGTACCTGTCCTTGAATGTGCCCGGTTCCGATTCATCGGCATTACACACCAGGTGGCGCGGCACACCTTCAGGCTTAGCCAGGAAGCTCCATTTCATACCCGTGGGGAAGCCGGCGCCTCCGCGGCCACGAAGACCGCTCTTTTTCACTTCTTCCACTATATCCGCCTGCGACATCTTAAATGCCTTTTCAGCGGCGCTATACCCCCCATGCTTCCGGTAGGCATCATAATACCGGATACCTTCTACCTTATCGTGCTCTAATAATAATTTTATACCCATATCCCAAACCCCCAATGGAGGCTTTAGCCATTTAATAATATTGTTTATTCACTACCGCTCAAGTTGCGGTAGTTATATTTTTTCACTATGCCTTGAGTACAGTACCCATCTGCCCTCTCTTCGTAGCCATACCTGTACTACTTGTAGCTTCATTTTTATTCTTTTATCATACAATGCCACATCTACGTCAGCTATCATTCTTGCCTGCGCTATATTGCCGGTAAACTTTATCCCCTGCATCGTAGCATTTACTTCTTTATAAGTAAGCTTACCATTATAAAGATCTTCGATCACATCCCGCTTCAGTTGCAGCCATCCGTTTGAATGATAATAATGCACATCATCCTTCAAAAGCCGGTTTAACTCCACCGTGTCCCTATTTACCAATGCCTTATTAAAAACTCGTATCGTTCTGGCAAGGCTTATTGAATCTGCATTTTCAGCAAATCCACCAATGCTTATAAAGAGCGTCAATATAATTAATAAGTACCGCATCAGCTTTTATCAAACACTATCATAAAATCTTCCATCGTCATTTGTAAATCTTCTTTAAGTATCTTTCTTAGTAATCCTTTCGGTAAATCTTCATTTTTATGAACCGGTACCGTTGTTACTCTACCATCGTCATGCTTTAAGCGATGATGAGACCCATTTATTCGCACCAATTTAAAACCCAGTTTTTCTAAGACCTTTATTAGTTCCTTACCACTTAATACAACTTGCTTATTACTCATTAGACAGCAATTTGCATTTCTATTTCTCTAAACCCAATAAAATGATTAAATGTGCTTGGTTTTTCCTCCTGCACGCACATTACTATCACCTCTTCTATATTTTTCATTGCTTCATCTACCGTCTTTCCATATGAATGGCATCCTTTAAACACAGGACAAGAAACAATGTATACATTGTCTTCGTCCTGTTCGATCAAAATAGGAAAATGAAATTTTTGCTTTTCCATACTTTTCTAATTTAGTCATTATCAAACACCATTATAAAATCCTCCATCGGGTCAAAAAAGTAATCCGTCCAGCCGGCTTTATGGCTTTTCATCTCTTCCTCGTTCGGGAAACCTCTATGGCGTAATATCACCTTTGTTCCGGCTTCGTCGTCTTTCAGTAAATAATGAACTTCTGTTGGTGTTGTATCGTCGGGCCATTCGCTGATCTTCCATGTGTACACCAGTTCATTATTCCCCGTTTTCAGCACTTCACCCTTTACCCATCCGTCAAACATTTCAAATCTGCCACCAGCTTTATTTTCCACTACCGCCTCGCCTCCGCTCCATTTCCTTATCAGTTTCGCGTCTGTGAGTAATTCCATTACCCTCTTCGGCTTGCCCGGCAATATAAATTCCAGTTTCAGGTCGAAAGCCATAGCATTAATTTTTTGCCTGTGCTCTCAGTTCGTCTATCAGTTTGTCTACTTTCTCTTTTGTCAGGTGCTCCCGGTATGTTTTGCCCAGTTGCATCATTGGTGCGTAGCCACACGCGCCCAGGCACTCCGCAGGCTTCAGCGTAAACAATCCGTCCTCGGTTGTCTCACCCTCGCTGATACCCAGTTTCTGCTTTATATGGTCTATGATATCATCGCACCCGCTCACCATACAAGGCCCCGTGCGGCATACCTCCAGCAGGTGTTTTCCTACCGGTTTCATATTGAACATGCTGTAGAAAGTAGCCACTTCATACACTTCTATAGGCAGTATGTTTAGCAACTCAGCTACGTAGTCCATCACAGGCACATCCAGCCACCCGCCAAATTCATCCTGCGCCATGTGCAATAAAGGTATCAAAGCGCTTTTCTGCTTCCCTTCCGGGTAGCGGGCTATCACTTCCTTTACCTTACTCAATTGTGCTTCCGAAAATTTTATCATAAACCACAACCTCCGGGGAGGCCTTTTAAAAATTTATTTTATCACCTCCCCTTCCTTGGGGCGGGGGCTTTATGCATCCAGCTCTCCTGCTATCACGTTCAGGCTGCTCAGCGCTATTACGGCATCACTCAGCAATCCTCCTTCTACCATTTCAGGGTAAGCCTGGTAATAGATAAAACATGGCCTGCGGAAATGTAAACGATATGGTGTGCGCCCGCCGTCACTGATCAAATAGAACCCCAGCTCACCATTACCTCCTTCCACCGAATGATATACTTCACCTACAGGTGCGTCTATCTCGCCCATTATGATTTTAAAATGGTAGATCAACGCCTCCATCTTTGTATACACATCTTCCTTTGGCGGCAGGTGAAAATGGTCTGCTTCCTGGGCGTAGAAGATTTCTTTTTGTTCAGGAAATTCCTTTTCTATTTTGTCTATTTTCTCCAACGCCTGCCTGATGATACTGAGGCTCTCCCATATCTCCCCGTTCCGAACCATGAAACGGTCATAAACATCACCCACGGTACCTACGGGTATTTTAAATTCAAAATCTTCGTATGAGCTGTATGGCGAAGCCACCCGCACATCATAGTCTACACCCGTGGCCCTTAGGTTAGGTCCGGTAAAGCCATAGTTCAGCGCTCTTTCGGCGCTTATAGGCCCGGCGCCCACACAGCGGTCTATAAAGATGCGGTTGCGGTTCAGCAGGTCCTCAAATTCTTTCATCGTTTTTGGGAAGTTCACCAAAAACTTGTTTAGTTTATCAAAGGATGCCGGGGTAAAATTACGTTCAAAACCACCTACCCTGCCTATGTTCGTTGTAAGGCGCGATCCGCATATCTCTTCAAATATCTCGTATATGTGCTCTCGCGACTGGAATACATATGTAAATGGCGTCAGCGCGCCTGTATCCACAGCTATTACCGAATTGCACACCAGGTGATCTGCTATACGGGCCAGTTCCATTATAATAACACGGAGGTACTGTACCCGCTTCGGCACATTTATTTTCAGCAGCTTTTCTACTGTCATATGCCATCCCATATTGTTTATGGGTGACGAGCAGTAATTAAGCCGGTCTGTAAGTGTTGTGATCTGGTAAAAAGGCCGGCGCTCAGCTATCTTTTCAAATGCCCTATGTATGTAGCCGATGGTGGGCACTGTCTCCAGCACACGCTCACCGTCTATCTCCATAATATTCTGGAATACACCATGCGTGGCTGGGTGTGTAGGGCCCAGGTTGAGCGTAGTGGTCTGTTTCTGAAGTGATTCTTCAGAAAGCTTTATATGATGGTGTTGTTGATGTTGTATCTCCATAAACCTCCGCTATAGCGGGATATTATCTTCCAAACATTTCGTTGTCTTTATCCCTTCTTGTAGGGTCTTCCATTTCATATTCTTTCCTCATCGGGAAATAGTCCATTTCATCCACATTCAGTATGCGGATAAGGTTTGGATGACCGATAAAGTTCACGCCAAAAAAATCATAGGTTTCACGCTCCATCCAGTTTGCGGCAGAATACCGTTGTGTTAGGGTATACACATCCGGCCGCTCAGCAGGCACATATATCTTGAACCTCAGCCGTATATTGTCTGCCAGGTTATGGAGGTGGTATACCACGCATATTTCCTCTCCCGTTCTTTCGGGATAATGCACCGCTGTAAGGTCTGTGAGAAAACGAAATCGCAAAGTCTCGTCATCATACAGGTGTTGTATCACTTTTAGGTTCAGCTCTGCAGGCGCCTTAAAGGTCAGTAGCCCGAATTGCTCTTCCCACTCGGTTAGCTGCTCCCCGAATTTCTCTGTCAGCTTTTGTTTTACTATTTCGTTGGTCAATACCACTTTTAACTTTTTAACGAATTACTGTATCCCGTAGCTTTCCATCAGGCTTTTATATACAGGATTGTGCCTGCGGCGCAGGCTTTCTTCATTTACCAGGTCCTGAAGTTTCAGTATGCCGTCTATTATCCCTTCCGGGCGTGGCGGGCATCCCGGCACATACACATCCACCGGTATCACCTGGTCTATCCCCTGCAGCACTGAATACGAATCAAAAATGCCACCACTGCTTGCGCAGGCACCTATAGCTATTACCCAGCGTGGCTCTGCCATTTGCAGGTATACCTGGCGCAGTATAGGCCCCATCTTTTTGGCTATGGTACCGGCCACCAGCAGCACATCGCACTGGCGGGGGGTAAAGCCCATACGCTCAGCGCCAAAGCGGCCAAGGTCATAATGGGATCCCATCGTTGCCATGAATTCAATGCCGCAGCAAGACGTGGCAAACGGCAGCGGCCACAACGAATTCTTACGGCCAAGCCCCACGATCTTGTCAAATGAGGTTGAGAAAAAACCTTCACCGGAGTACCCTTCAGGCATCTCCACCATCTTCACTTTTGTATTATACTGAACTGGACGAGGCATAATTTGAAACCCTCCTATCCTCCTGTGGAGGAATTATTTTTTATTTTTTTTTAAAACTATTCTTTCCTTGCATTCCACCCTTTCAGGGGGTAGAGTTGCTAATCTTCCCACTCAAGTGCACCTTTCTTAACTATGTATATAAAACCACACAAAAAGAACGCCACGAACAAAACAACTTCCATAAATCCGTCTTTTCCCAGGAATCTGAAATTGACCGCATAGGGGTAAAAGAATATGACCTCCACATCAAATAACACAAAAAGGATGGCAACAAGAAAATATTTTATACCCATGGGCTGCCGTGCGTTACCTACTGCGGGTATCCCACTCTCAAAATTGATGAGTTTGTCTTCAGTTTTCCTTTTGGGGCCCAGCAGGTGGGAAACTAACATCATTACCACCACAAACCCAATTGCTATCACTAACTGTAACGCTATCGGAAAATAGTTTATTGGTGTATTGTGCTCTGCTGCCTGCAATAAAAGAGTCATAAATAATTATCCCTAAGCTTAAAATATTCTGATTTGGGAGTTGCAAAGTTACTGTTATAGCCTGAAAATACAACAGAATTCAGGTCATTTTATACCAATTTTATTTGAAATATTTATATGCAAAATTAAACATCGATTGAAGTTAGTATGTAGAGATTTTGATTTACATTAGCTTAAATTTCACCTTATGAAAAAGAAGGCACATTATTTGTTTTTTTTATGTTGCATATTATGTATTAATGAGTATATGCAGGCTCAAACTATTACTACCATCACGGGTACAGGCGTAGCCGGTTACTCTGGTGATGGCGGAGCCGCCACTTTGGCAAAAGTGAACCATGCTTGGGGTGTATACATTGACAACTCAAATAATATATATTTTTCAGAAGACGGCAACTATACTATTAGAAAAATTGATGCTTCGCATACCATTAGCACAATTGCGGGAACAGGCTTGCTGGGTTTCAGCGGAGATGGTGGGCCGGCAACAGCTGCCCAAATTAATCATGCCGGCCAGATAATTACCGATGCTGTCGGAAATATTTATTTTACAGATTCATACAATAATCGTGTTCGTAAGATCAATACTGCAGGTGTGATTTCTACGATTGCTGGTAATGGTACACCTGGTTTTGCGGGCGATGGAGCTCAAGCCACTGCCGCCAAACTTTTTAACCCATTGGGCATTGCAATAGACAGGTATGGAAATTTGTATATATCTGATTTCAGCAACAATAGGGTTCGTAAGATCAACACATCAGGCATCATAACCACTTTTGCTGGAAATGGCACAAGCGGCTATTCAGGCGATGGCGGTGCCGCAATTTCGGCTTCATTACACAATCCAAATTCAATAGCTATTGACACATCGGGGAACATTTATGTTACTGATAATGCCAATCACTGTATCCGAAAGATTAATACGTCTGGCATTATTAGTACATATGCCGGTAATGGTGTCGGAGGCTTCTCCGGCGATGGCGGCCCAGCAACATCTGCACAGCTACATTATCCAGCAGGAATCGCTACAGATACATTTGGGAATATATATATATCAGATTATTCCAATTCACGTTTGCGTAAAGTCAATCCTTCTGGCATAATTAGTACCATTGCAGGAACCGGAATCCCTGGGTTCAGTGGCGATGGTGGACCCGCTTCAGCAGCTCAATTGAACAACCTTACAGGTGTTGCATGTGGCAATAATGGAAGTATCTATATATGCGATTATAATAATAACAGGGTTAGGATGATGGCGCCTCCTGATCGCAGCCCATCTTTTCTGTTTGGCCCGGCACATAGTATTGTCCTTTGTGAAGGTGAAGGCGTGACTTCTGCATCTCTCGATTCTTCTTTGGCTATTACAGACTCAGATGTCGGTCAAACCGAAATATGGAGTCTTACACTTCCGCCGTCGCATGGCACTGCATCCACAGCATATACAGCCACTTCCACGGGTGGGTTGATAATTCCTGCTGGTCTTACATATGCTCCTGCCGTGGGTTACGTAGGTACTGATTCTTTTAAGGTGAGCGTTACTGATGGATATAATACCACACAAATTACTATAAATATTACTGTGGACCCCTATCCTTATGCCGGGATAATATCTGGCATTGATAGCATATGCCCCGGGCATACTACACCTTTGTCAGAAACAGTGACGGGCGGTATCTGGAGTACAAGTAGTTTGATTGTTGCTACCATCAGCCCATCGGGCGTTGTAAATGGTCTGTATCCTGGCAGAGATACCATTATTTATACAGTAATTAACTCGTGTGGTATTGTTTCTGCTATTTTCCCTTTTACAGTGCGTTCATTTGGCGCCTGCCACACAGGGATAACCACGACTATAAAGGGGGAGGGAGAAGGTATTAAGATATTTCCAAACCCCAATAAAGGAATATTTACAATTCGTTTGACTAATCCTCTGGATTTGGACACAAGGATTTTGATAACAGATGTTTTAGGCAATATGGTGCATGAATTCAGTGGAAGGACTAATGAAGACAATAAATTAAAGCTCGATGCTGCTCCTGGCATGTATATAATATCTGTCACCACTTCATCAGATTCCTATTTTACCAAAATGATCATCACATATTGATCAGTATGTTTATATAGAAACTTGAAATTGCTCTGTTCGCTGCAGTGGCAGTTCTCTTTTGTAGCATAAGCATTAAATCATATTAGCAAAAGAATCGCTTCTTTCACATAAATATTTAATTGAACATATTTTTTATTAAATCTGTTAATTTCTACCTGGCGGTTAATTCAGTAAAAAATTACCTTCCAATCCTTACATTTGCCACAAACAATACAACTGAATAAAAAATACCAATGGAAGTGTATAAAAATGATCTCGAACGGTATTTCAACAATAATACTGGTCGATTGATCAATAAATGGCAGCATTATTTCGAAATATATGACCGGCATTTTAGCCAATACAGGAATAAGGAAATTGTTGTACTGGAAATAGGTGTGTTTCAGGGTGGGTCGTTACAGATGTGGAGGAACTATTTCGGGCCAAAGGCAAAAATTTACGGGTTGGATATTGACCCTCGGTGCAAAGATTTTGAGGAAGAAAATATTGAGATTTTTATCGGATCACAGTCAGATGCGACCTTTTTAGAAGTACTAAAAAAGAAAATACCCAAAATAGATATCTTGATTGATGACGGTGGGCATACAATGAATCAAATGAAAGTTACTTTTGACTGTTTGTTTGATCATATATCACCTGACGGGCTATACCTGTGCGAAGACACGCATACATGCTACCAATGGCGCTTTGGTGGTGGGTATAAGCGGAAAAATTCTTTCATAGAGTATACAAAAAACATAATTGATTATATTAATGCTTGGCATTCAGAGCAAAATGCGTTGACAGTTAACAAGTTCACTAAGTCTGTCCATTCTATCCATTTTTACGATAGTATTATTTTGATTGAGAAAAGAGGAATGACTCCACCTCAGAATCTAATGACAGGGAAACCTTCATTCGATTTTAGTGGTACAGATAAGTTTACATTTTCTAAAAAAGTCAGGAAGGCCGTCAATTTGGTATTACAATATTTAAGGTTACCGAGCGTTGGAATAGATTGAAAAACATCTGTACAACAGTCGAATAGCTTTTGCCACATGATCTTATTTAATAGATAAAATTGTATAGTGAAATGAAATGTAGGTTCTGTTCAAAAAACATAGACAAAGTTTTTATTGATTTAGGAAGTACTGCCGTATCAAATGCATTTGTTACTGAAGAAATAATAAACACTAAGGAGTGCATATACCCGCTTAAAGTCTTGGTGTGTGATAATTGCTTTTTAGTACAAGTCGATGAATTTCAGAAAAAGGAAGAGATATTCTCAAACGACTACGTTTATTTTTCCTCGGTATCTAATTACTGGCTGGAGCACTCAAAGAAATATGTTGAAAAAGTAATTCCCCTTTTCAATCTCGATTCAAATTCGTTGGTCGTAGAAATTGCTTCTAATGACGGATATTTATTGCAATATTTCAAAGAAAAAAATATTCCGGTGTTGGGTATTGAACCAACAAACAGTACGGCGCAGATAGCAATTAAGAAGGGTATAGATACTATTACCGAGTTTTTTGATGAGAGCCTTGCAATGAAACTTGCGGTTGAGAAGAAAGCAGATCTTATTCTTGGCAACAATGTACTGGCTCATGTACCGGGGTTAAATAATTTTGTAAGGGGACTTAAAGTATTATTGAAGCCTGACGGTGTTATGACCTTCGAATTTCCCCATCTGCTTAAACTCATTGAGAAAATAGAGTTCGATACGATCTATCATGAACATTTCTCTTATTTTTCGTTCTACTTTATTGTGAAAATGTTTGAATTTCACGGTTTTGAATTATTTGATGTTGAAGAGTTAGAAACGCATGGTGGATCTTTGAGGATTTATGTGAAACACAGGGAAAATCAAAACAGGAAGATTTCAGGTAGCGTTGCTGAATTATTAAACAGAGAACTTGCCGCAAAGGTTAATAACATCGATAGTTACATAGGTTTTCACGAAAAAGTGTTGCAGGTAAAATTCAATTTTCTGTCGTACGTTGTTCAGGAGCGTATGAAAGGCAAGAGAATAATTGGTTTTGGGGCGGCCGCAAAAGGAAATACTTTCTTAAATTATTGCGGGATAAAACCCGACATAATTGAATGTGTTGTTGATGATACGCCCTCTAAACAAGGCAAATATTTACCACAAAGCCACATTCCCGTTGTGTCAAGGGAATATTTCAAGGACAACAAACCTGATATAATAATCATCCTCCCCTGGAATTTCAAAAAGGAAATTGTTGAAAAGCTTAGTTTTACGAAAGAATGGGGCGCACAACTGGTAACCTACATACCGGACATTGAAATTCATTGATGACCTATGAAAATTCTTGTAACTGGTGGAGATGGAATGCTAGCTAATGCGTTGCGAAGCATTTACAAGAGTTTTGAAGTAGACCTTGTGTTTTGCAACAGGGCTGAATTGAACATCACAGACCTTGATGCTGTAGTTAGATATTTTAAAGATCATAACTTTGACTTTGTCATCAACTGTGCGGCCTATACACAGGTTGAACGTGCGGAGACTGATATTGAAAGTGCCTATGCTGTAAATAAAACCGGGGCCAAAAACGTTGCTATAGCTGCCCATACTACTCGTACCATGCTAGTTCATATTTCCACAGATGCTGTTTATGATGGCACTAAAAGCGGCATCTATTACGAAAGCGATACCTGCAACCCTCTTTCTGTTTATAGCAGATCAAAATACGAGGGTGAGTTGGAAATATTGAAAGAGCATAATTTTGGTATTATTGTTCGAACATCCTGGTTGTATTCGCTTGACAAACCTAATTTCGTTACAACGATCGTAAATAATGCAAAGGCCGATGGTAGACTAAATGTTGTTTGCGACCAGCTTGGAACACCCACATATACCTACGACCTTGCTGATGCAATTCTTAAAATGATAGTGTCCGGAAAGATAAACGCACATTCGGGCATTGAAATATATCACTATTCAAATGAAGGTGCCATAAGCTGGTACGATTTCGCCGTAGGTATATGCAGGTCCACTGGTATTCACGCAACTATATATCCCGTATCTACAGCACAATACCCATCGAAAGTTACCCGGCCCTTTCAAACGATAATGTCAAAAAACAAAATAAAGCAAAGTTTCGACCTTGTTATACCCTATTGGATGGATTCACTAGAACGTTGTCTTGGCAACAACAAAGAATCCTTTAAGATGAACTTCATCGAAAACAAAAATATACAATGAGCGACCCTCTGATATCTATATGCATTCCCGCGTACGAAAGAATTGATTTCCTTACCCGGCTTATCGAAAGTATAAAGGTTCAGAATTTCAGAAATTTTGAAGTAATAATTACTGATGATAGTAAGTCTGACCAGGTTGCAATGTTTGTTAAAAACAATCCGGTCGATTTCCCTTTGTTTTATCACAAGAATATACCTTCGTTGGGCACTTCTAAAAATATGGTTGAAGGCTTTAGGTATTCCAGAGCTCAATGGATAAAAGTGATACACGACGACGATTTTTTCACATCTCCTGATGCCCTGGGGTATTATGCAGAAGCAACAAAACAAAATGCGCGGTTTGTTTTTTCAGGATACAACGAATACTTTGAATCAACCGGCAGAATAGCTAACAAGACCATAACTCAAAAACAATTCACCAATTTAGAGCAAAATCCTTCAATGCTATTTGCCCGAAATAAGATAGGGCCACCTAGCGTATCAATGATCCATATCAGCGTCAAAGAGGTCTATGATACCAAGCTTAATTGGTTTACTGATATGGAATACTATTTTCGGATATTGCAAATGGAAAAAGCACTCTACATTGCACACCCCCTGGTAAATGTCAGCACTAATGATACCCAGATAACCAACTTTACCAAAACTAATGCTGCTGTGGTAATACCTGAGTCGCTGTACCTCATCAATAAATATGGCTACAAGGTCACCTCGGATATTCTGGCGTATGATTCGTGGTGGAGATTATATAGAAATATGAATGTTAGAAGCGTTGATGATATCAGGAAGTATTCTGATGCCGATATACCGGCAGTTGTGAAGAAAATGGTTAGCCATATCAAAAATGTTCCGGAAAAAGTGTTGAAGATCGGCGTATTTTCAAAAATATCTATGGCGCTTTCTTTTGCTGCAAACAAAGAAGCCCGTAAGATGTAAAGGCTGGTTTTTTAACAAACTGATATGAGCGTGTTATTTGTTAAAGATTAATTTTACAATATGTGATGGGATACCGTGGTAGAATATTAGCTTTAATACTTCGCTCACAACCACCATTATTTTCCTATGGGAATTGTCTTTAGACAATCTGCAAAGAATTCGATAGTTGTAATTTTTGGTGCCATTTTTGGGGCGCTTACTATATGGCTTTCTACAAAATATCTTACGAAACAGCAGTTGGGGTTTACAAGAATTTTCACCAATTATGTAGTTACCTTATCACAGCTATTGCTTGTAGGCCTTAATAGTACCCTTGTCGTTTATATTCATACTTATGCCAATGATGTAAAGAGGAAGCACCTTCTGCTCACAATATGCCTGATATTGCCCGCTTTATTTGCCGGTCTGTTTACGATAGCCTACTATTTTCTGCGGCACTGGTGCATTGATCATTTTCAGCCAGATGACAGGCAGTTTATGGAGCATTACTTTATGTGGCTGCCTACATTTACGCTATTGTTCATATACATGAGTATTCTGGAACAATATCTTGGCTCACAAATGAAAGTGGCAGTGTCAGCTTTTGTTAGGGAGGTAGTACTAAGGATTGCTAATATAACCTTGATCTTTCTTTTTGCGTTTAATTATATTGATTTTGATGTCCTGTTTACCGGCAGTATTCTGATCTATTTTATACCTGTTATAATATTCTTATTGCTATCATTACGCACAAAAGATTTTAGCTTTTCATTCCGTTTTAAAGACTTTTCAGTTTATGAATATAAAGAGCTGATCCATTTTTCATGGTACCATTTCTTGTTTAGTATTTCTGTACTGCTTATAGGCTATATGGATGTAATTTTACTGCCTTTTTATGATCATAGAGGCTTTAGTTCTGCGGCGGTATATGTTGTTGCGGTATTCCTGATCTCGTTTTCACAGTTGCCTTATCGAGCACTGCTTCCCGCAAGCTTTACGGTTTTGGCTAAAGCTTTTGCAGAAAATGACCTTCCCAAGGCAAAAGACATTTTCATAAGGTCTACGATCAATATTTTCATTCCTACCGTTGGTATAGCTGTCTTGCTATGCTGCAATATTGAAAATGCAGTTGCGATAATTAAGAACGGCTATTCAGAAATTACGCCAGTGTTTTTGATATTGATCATTGGTAATGTTTTTAATATCGCCACAGGAATGAATGACCAGGTTTTGTCTATAGCAAAGTATTATAAATTCACGTTCTACCTCTCCCTTGTATTGATGATAGTTTTATTTCTGTTATTAAAGTTTTCAATTCCGGTATACGGTATTTATGGGGCGGCATGGAGTACTACGGTGACTGTTATTTTGTTCAACCTGATCAAATTTCTGTTTGTGTGGAAGAAACTCGATATGCAGCCGTTTTCGCGCAATACGCTATTGGTGTTGGTGGCCGGTGCGCCTGCTGCCGCAGCGGGTTATTTCTTGCCGCACTTTTTCGATCAGGCACATCATGTATACGTACGTACTTTTGCAGATGCTTCTTTACGCAGCCTGGCCGTGATAGTTGTATATATGGCTATGCTGCTGTGGCTTAAGCCTTCAGGTGACCTTGAGCAATACCTGGCATCTGTGAAAAAGAATAAACGGCTTTACTAAACCATGGCTACGAATATAGCCCGCCGCTAATAGTATGGATACTGTTTTAGTACGCAAGTGATTGAACATGTGGCAGATTATAGCAAATTGTTATCAGAGGCCTACAGGATGCTAAAACCTGACGGATATTTTATTTTATCCGGGCCAATGTATTAGTAGCATCATGAAATCCCATGTGATTTTTTAGGTTACTCGATGTGGGTTTGAATATCTATTGTTAAAAGAAGGATTCAAAAGAAGGATTGGATATCATTTAACCGATTTAAAGCACATTGTATACCTCCACACTAATTCTTCAGATTATTCAATATATAAATAAATATTTAATAAAAAAAATACGACTGCGAGTTGCTAAAAGCAACTGAAGTTATTATTGATTGTGAATTACTAAATTGATAATAATTGAGTTGCATGACAAAATGAAAAAGGCACCGCAAAATCCTTCTTTAACACAATTAATAAATCCGAATATTCTTTAAATATACAAGGAGAAAGTATATTTTGTGATTTAGAACCAACGTAAATACTTATGAAAAAGCTCATAACCTTATTCATTTTCCTTCCACTATTTTCTAATGCTCAGATAATTAATACAATTGCTGGTAATGGCTCTTTGGGATATTCAGGTGATGGAAGTGCTGCAACTGCGGCAGCTATTTCTGACCCGAGTGGCCTCGCATTTGATAATTCCGGCAATATTTATATTGGAGGTTACGGTAATAGTACAATTCGAATAGTCACGCCTTCGGGTATTATTTCCACAATAGCAGGTACCGGAGTTGCTGGCTTCAGCGGAGACGGCGGGCAGGCAACTGCTGCTCAGATCAATAGACCGGTGAAGATAACAAGGGATGCGGCAGGGAATTTATTTTTTGCTGATGAACAGAATAACAGGATCCGGAAGATATCAACAACGGGTGTTATCACTACTATTGCGGGTAATGGCACGCCAACATTTTCCGGTGATGGTGGACCAGCCACTGCCGCGGGGTTATTTCATCCCTCTGCGGTTATTCTCGATGGTTCCGGTAATCTGTATATCGCCGATCATGAGAATAACAGGGTGCGTATGATTAACACTTCCGGTACAATTACAACTATCGCGGGCAATGGATCGGGTGGTTATAGTGGAGATGGCGGAATGGCAACAGCCGCAGGCTTGTACTGGCCATTCGGTCTTACCTTCGATGGTTCGGGAAACTTATATATTGGTGATCAAAAAAATAACCGTGTCCGAAAAGTATCTCCAACCGGGATAATATCAACGTTTGCAGGAACCGGTGTTGCAGGTGCTGCAGGCGATGGAGGCGCCGCTACAGCAGCACAACTCAGTAATCCAAGTGCCATTGCGATAGATAATTCTGGTAACTTTTATATAGCAGATCAGGTAAACAATAAGGTCCGTAGAGTATCCGCATCAGGTATTATTACCACTTTTGCAGGAACAGGTGTGGCGGGATTTAGTGGAGACGGAGGGCCCGCCACGGCGGCTCAATTTGATCACCTCAATGAAATTGCTTTTGATACCTCATGGCGGCTTGTTATTTGCGATAATACTAATCATCGGGTAAGAAGGATATCTGTGTGCCCAAATTATATTACCTCCCAACCCGTCCACGATACAGTCGATGAAGGAACAAATGCCGTATATACAGTCATTACCACCATGCCATCACCGCTTTACCAATGGCAGGAAGACCCGGGCACAGGATTTGTGGACCTGGCCAATGTATGGCCATATAGCGGGGTAACCACAAATTCCCTCACTATCCATAACGCCAGTCATTTTCTGAATGCAACCCATTACCGTTGTGTGATCTCTAACGGTTCCACATGCTCAGATACTTCTAATGCCGCAATATTGATCATCCACCCCTCAGCTGGCATTACCTCTGTTAATCTCTCATCAGTCGGCATTTATCCTAATCCGGCACATGATGATGTCACTATCCGGCTCCCTACAGGCATCTACACCGCCGATATACAGATAATAAATGAATTGGGGCAGGTAGCTGCAGACCAAAAGACCAGCAATGGCATTGCAATTGTGAATGTTGCCGGTATGCCGGTCGGCATGTATATCATTAGAATACAGGCCGGCACAAGCGTGACTTATAATAAGGTCTTCCGGCAATAGTTGTATAACCATAATTAACAGGATCTTGCAGCCATATTCCCGTAGAGTGGGGAAAAGATATAACTGTGGTTTTACTTTTCTACCGAACTACGGTGCATATTCGTGGGCATTGTTTTCGGGCAGTCTGCAAAAAACATAGTTGTAAAAACATAGTGGTATCGGCATTAGGTGCAGTACCGGGCGGTCTTATTATTTGACTTGCTACTAAATATACGTCAAAACAGCAATAGGGTTCACCGGGAACCTTGTCAATTATTCCGTGTCATTTTCATAGCTGCTATTGGTAGGGGTAAATAGTACTCTTGTTGTTTACATTCACAAATATGCCTGCGATGTACAAAAAGGAAAGTCGCTAACAACATTGTCTCTGGATGTTTCCACTATCATGGCCGGGATGTTCGCTGTGCTATTTTTCTCCCTCAAACCCTGGATATTTCACTACTTTCAGACAGATGACATACCGTTTATGCAGCGGTATTTTATATGGCTCCCGGTATTTGTTTTGCTTTTTGTCTACAACATAATTCTTGGCAATACCTCGAATCTGTCCGCAAGAACAAACGTTTGTTTTAATTTCCGTTAGGAATATAGCCCGCCGTTAATAGAGATTACCTGGCCGGTAATATAGGCTGCCTTACCCGATACGAGAAATGCTACAAGGTCTGCAACCTCATCGGCTGTTCCGAACCGCCTGGCCGGTATCATATTTATCAGCTCCTTTTCATCGAGGCCGGCGGTCATGTCTGTGCTTATGAAGCCCGGGGCTATGGCATTGACCGTGATATTGCGGCGGGCCACCTCCTGCGACAACGCTTTTGTGGCGCCTATCATTCCGGCTTTTGCCGCTGAGTAATTGACCTGGCCCGGCATGCCTTTGATGCCGCTAAGCGAAACCATATTGATGATACGACCGTAACGGTTTAACACCATAGGTGTGAGTACCTGCTTTGTGACATTATACATACCCTGCAGGCTAGTGTCTATTATCAGGTCCCATTGCTGGTCGCTCATCATGGGCAGTAAGGCATCGTCGCGTACACCTGCGTTGTTTATGAGTACTTCTATTGTTTTGCCTTTGTTGTTATCTATCCAGCCACCCAGCACTTTTTTTACGTCGTCCCGGTCTGCCACATCAAAGCAGATCAATTCTGCCGGTTGTCCGTAAGCACTTACCAGTAGCTCTGTTTGCCGGGCCGCGTCAAGGTTACCTTTATAGTTGATAAGTATACCATATCCCATTTCGGCCAGCTTTACACAAATGGCCCTGCCTATACCTCTTGAGCCACCGGTTATCAGCGCGTATTTATTGTTTTTATCCATTTGCCGTTTTTAGTTCTTTCTCAAAGTGCTTTCCCACATCTGTATTCATCAGCCATGTTTTTACGGCCTGTAGTTTTCCGAAATGGGCGGCATCGTTTTCGAAATAAGGAAATGCTTTCCGGCCATGGTCATATACCCATTTGCCTGCCGGTGACAATTTGCCTTTTACCTCCCTGATATCTATGGCCTGCATTAGTGCTACCAGCTCTACGGCCAGCACATCGTAGGTATTTTCTATTACCTGGCTGCACACGCTTGCGGCATTGCAGCCCATACTTACAATGTCCTGGTTGTCGTTATTATTAGGTATGCTGTGGATATACAGGGACGTGCTGATGGCCTGGTTCTCGGCAACAGTGGAAGTAGCAGGATATTGCATGCCCTGTGCGCCAAAGTTAAGGCCGAGTTTTCCGGCATTGACAAAGGCCGGCAACTTCTGATTAAGCAGCGGGTTAAGCAGAAAGTTCAACTGGCGCTCTGCCAGCATGGATAGCTTTGTGACCACCAGCTTCAGCTTGTCCATTTCCAGTGAGATATAATCACCGTGAAAGTTGCCACCATGGAATATGTTCTCATTTTTATAGTCAATAATAGGGTTGTCATTTACGGAGTTAAGTTCTTTTTCCACCACAGTTTGTGCCTGCGAGATAGTGTCCAGCACAGGGCCTAATATCTGGGGCACACAGCGTAGTGAGTATATTTCCTGCACCCTATCGTTGATAACATCTTCTGTGATCTTCTTGTCATAGAGATGTTCGTTTCGCTTGCGCAGCAGCTTGCTTTTTGCGCCCAGGCTACGCATCCACTGCGCTATGCCTGACTGTCCGTTATGAAGTTTTACATCATTGAGCCCGGCAGAAAAAGGGTCGTCATAGGCTTCCATTACTTCATTGACCATGAGCGAAAACAGGGTACTCCATATCACCAGCCGCCTGGCCATGATTACATTAATGCCACCTATACCGGTCATGGCAGATGTACCATTAAGTATAGACAGCCCCTCCCTGATACGTATCTTCAATGGTTGGACCTGTAACTTTTGGTATACAGCCTTTGCCGCGGTGATCTTGCCTTTGTAGTAAAAATTGCCTTCGCCAATCATGCCCAGCGCGAGGTGGGCCAGTTGTACCAGGTCGCCACTGGCGCCTACACCTCCGTGAGCATATACGCATGGATATGCCTCGTTGTTGATAAGCGTAGTAAGCAGGGTTACCGTATCGTTGTGAATACCTGAGCAGGCCAGTAACAAAGTATTGAGGCGGGCAAGCATCAATGCCCTCGTCTGTAGCGGGGATAAAAGAGTACCCATGCCGGAGCAATGGCTGCGTATGAGGTTGTACTGCAACTGCTGCAGATCGGAATCGCCGATGCGGTATTGGGCCATGGGGCCGAAACCGGTATTTATGCCATAGATAAGTTTGCCTTTCGAAAATACTTTCAGAAATTCAAAGCAATGTTTTACCTCTGTCACCGCAGCCTTATTGAGAGAGACAGGCTCGCCATGCACTACGATCTTTTCAAACGCTGAAATATCAAGATATTTTTTCCCGACAGATACCATAAGAGGCAAATAATTTTATATAAAAGGGTGTAAAGATAAGTAAAGCAGACATAGCCCGAACGGCATCACCGGTTGACAACAGAAGTAAAAGGGTTCCGGATATTGGTATATTCCATGAGGTCTACTTTTATACTGCCAACCAATATGGGGCTATCTACCCGCAGCGGCAGGTGGTTATCGTCGTCAGTAACCCATACGGTCATTTTCTCACCGCCATCAAAGATGGTGCCCTGTATGAGCAAGGGTACAATTTTAATGGCCCTGTAGGTACCCATTTTTGTAGTGATCTGCTCCTTACCCATATACTTGATGTACAGAGGGTACAGCTTATCATCTAGAAACAGGTTGAACGGTATCTTGTCGCCGGCAATGTACTTATTGTAGTCTATGTTGCGGGCAAAGTAGATAGCAGACAAAACATCCTGTGTGCACTTGGGGATAGTATAGACCTTTTGTTTTGAAATGGCCTGCCCCGCATCCTGGTTAAAGGCAACATCCTCATTTATCTTAGTACTGCCCTCGCTCACATTTCTCACAAACCGCCTTGGCGACATTGTTTCCTTGTCAATAAATGTTTCATACTTATCCCGCACCTTGTAAAACCACTCATAAGACTTGGCGGTTTTTCCTTCGCCGGTAACGTGGTATAGCTTTTTGTTATTTATATCTTCGAGATTTGTGGTAAAAGTGGCGTTACCGGCATTGATCCAGATAAAGCCCATATTGTAGTACACCCGAAAAGTCAGTCGCTCGCCCTCGCGGAAACTGGTATTACGCGCGCAACAAAAATCGCTCTGTGCAGCAGCCCTCACTGACAGCATCGCTATAGCCAGGCAAAAAAGTATATCCTTACGCAACAGCATTTTATACGTTCTTAAATACATCATAAAGCTAATGATCTAATTTATAATTCGCATTCTGAAAATAAGAATACTTCCCACAATTGATGGAATAATAAGATTAAGGACCCATATCCCGGCTGTGGCAGCCAGCACACCCACTGTATTGGCCGAAAAGTGCTGGAAAAGGAATATGCTCACCTCGCCCCTTACACCAAGCTCTGTAAGCGCTATGGAAGGTACTACGGCAAGTATCCAAAAGAACAGGGCAGCCATCCAGAAACCCTCTGCCATGGGTATATCCACATTCATCCAGCGGAGTAAAAACAAATACTGTGCCGTAAAAATGGTAAAACGCAGCAATGAGATGGCCAGTATAATTATCTGCTTCTTTTTGGTTATTTTTTGCAAAAGTTTACCATATACTGCAAACTTCCTGAGCCATTTGTTCCGGCCCATTTTTGGTACCCATGATTCGAATTGCCAATATACGATGCCTGCCAGAACATTGGCCAGCAGGCATACTACAAGCGCTACTTTTGCAATCATGGCAGGGAACGCAATATTGTAATATATAAGCGCTCCAAGGCCAAAAAGGTAAACGCTCCAAAGCTGGGCGGCTATACCAAGAATAGATACGTTGATATATTTCAACGTATTAACACGGCCAAGGTACAGGATGCGGCCGGGGTACTCACCCACCCGGTTGGGCGTAATTACAGAAAACGCAACCCCGGCAAGATAGCTGGCAAATGCCCGCGGATAACTAACAGGCTCTGCATAGCCTGTGAGCAGGTACCAGCGGATACCTTCCAGCGTAGTATTGACGAACATAAGGCCAATGCAGCAATACAGGTATGCGCCGGCACCGGTATGCCTCCACGATCCGGCCTCTATACCGGATAACTGCCGTGTAACCTGGTTATAGATAAAACACAGCAGGCCAATGGAAATAGCCGCACCCGCAAGGTAATTAAGCCGTATTTTGGTATTTTTGTTCAATATAATCTGAAAATATTTGAAAGACAGCCAGATCATCCTGGGAATAGACCCCGGTACATTGGTGATGGGTTATGGCCTGATCTCCGTAAACAAAAGTAAGATAACACTGATAGAAATGGGTGTTTTGCAGCTATCGAAGCATAAAGACCATGCGGAGCGGCTGCAGTTGATATTCAAGAAAATGGAGAGCCTCATACGTGTGCACCAGCCGGTAGCGGTGGCGATAGAGGCGCCTTTCTTCGGGAAAAATGTGCAGAGTATGCTGAAACTGGGGCGGGCGCAGGGTGTGGCTATAGCCGCGGCCATGGTGAGCGGCCTGCATGCCGCCGAATACGCACCGAGAAAAGTGAAACAGTCCATTACGGGGCGCGGCAATGCCACCAAGGAGCAGGTGTGGAAAATGCTGCAGCATACTCTGAACATAACCGAAGATATCCGTTTTATGGACGCCGCAGATGCCCTGGCGGTAGCGCTGTGCCATCACTACCAGGACCGCACAGCAACGCTGAAAAAAGAGACCGCACCGGCCAAAAAGACCGCTAAAAAGACGAATACATGGGCTGCTTTTGTGGCCAATAACCCAGATAGGATTTCGTAAAATTTGTTTTTTCATGAGAATTAATATGGTATTACGTTTAACATTTGTGAACAGAAGTATTATATTAGCACTGAAAACTATTAAATTTGTCTAACTATATCGTATGTCGCAACCAAAATTGAAAGTATTATTAGTGGAGGATGACCCTGTTTTAGGCTACGTAGTAAAAGATTTTTTGCAAAAACAGGAATTCGAAGTCACACACTGCACAGATGGTGATGTAGCATGGCAGCAGTTCATGAAAAATATCTATGACGTATGCCTGCTAGACATTCTGCTGCCTGGAAAAAAAGACGGCATGGAGCTTGCCAACAATATCCGGAAAAAGAACGAGCATATACCTATAATACTATTGTCGTCAAAGAACATGGATAATGATAAAATAGCCGGTTTTGAAACGGGAGCCGACGACTATATCACCAAGCCATACAACCTGCAGGAGCTATTGCTGCGTATACAGGTATTTCTGAAGCGTACAAAGAAAAAGGACGATACAGGACCTGTGGTGTTCAAAATAGGCGACCTGAATTTTGACTACACAAACCTGGTACTGGGCAATGACAAAGTAGAATATCAGCTGACCCAGCGTGAAGCTGACCTGGTGCGGTACCTGTGCATGAATGCCAACCGCGTACTGAAGCGTGATGAGATACTGATGAACGTATGGGGTAAGGACGACTACTTCTTAGGCAGAAGCATGGACGTATTCATTACCAAAGTACGTAAGTACCTCAAATCGCAGACGGCAGCCAAGCTACAGACCATACACGGCATAGGTTTCAGGTTTAACTATAACCCGTAAAGCCGCGCCAGACCTCACTTCAGTAACTTACCGATCTCTACTACCAGCTGCGTAGCATGCACCGGTGAAGGTGCATTTTTGAGCGCGAAATTGCCGTGCCTGTCTATAAGAAAGTAAGCGGGCAATGCCTGCACCCCGTATGCCTCTACCGGTGGCGAGTACCAGCCGCCGGATACATTTGTGAAGATACCTTCGATGTTATATTTATCTATGATCTTGCGGCACTGTGCCTCATCGTTATCCAGCGCGACGTAGACAAAGTCTACGGGCTTATTTTTCAGCAAAGCTTTTGCGTCTTTGCCAGCAACCATTTCGCCAACGCACTGCTTGCACCATGTAGCCCAGAATGTAAGGTATACGACGCGGCCACGTAGTGCCGACAATTTTGTTTTCTTACCCTCTGTAGTGATGATATCGAAATCGGGTGCGGGCATACCCTTTGCGAGGCGCTGAGCGATGGATAGCTGACTCTCAATAGCCTGTGTATAGGAACTATTAGGCCAATGTTTTTTGTATGTTATCAGTTTTTTGAGCGTGACGGCAGGATCTTCTGAGCGGGCACGGCCATAGAGGTTCTGCGCGATAAAATACTCGGCACTGCCGGATGGCAGGTGGCTGTATGCATAGCGTGTGACACTATCGTATAAACGGGTGGCCCCGGCCCTACCTGAGAACGAGCCATGTGCGGCGGCTTTGAACTTTACATCCAGCGCGCCGGTGAGATATAGCAGGTAGGACGGTACCTGCAGGAAAGAATCGTTGAAGATGTAAGGCATATCACGAAGCACGGAATAATTGCTGTCGGGAATAGTGTCTGTATAGCGGCGCAGGCGGACCAACTCGTGGATCTGCGGATACTGCTGGATGATGAAGTAATTGTAGTAGCGGTAGTATGCCGACCAGAAAGCCTTGAATGACGGTGGCAGGTCGCCGCCATACTTAGCGAGGAATGTCATCTCATCGTTCTTCAAACGACCGATCTCAGCGAGGAAGCCTGCGGGAGGTTTATTGATCGCTGTTTTGAGCGGTATGCTGTAGCGGTTGATGCTGCCCATTGCCAACTTGTGCCGGGCCATAAAAGCGGCCACCCCGGCACCCCTGCCAGCGAAGGTAATGGTACTATCGAAACGGGCGGCAATGACGGTAAGGGTGAGGCTATCGCCGGGCTGCAATAAGAGCTCGGCAGTGCTGCGGCCATGGGAAAAGCCAGCCTGTATGTATATGCCATGGGGCACAGGGAAGGTGATAGAGAAATTACCATTTTTATCTACAGGGGCATGAAACTCTTTAGGGTAGTAGGCGATACGGTTATCGTTATAAGATACGGTGACACTATCGGAAAGAGGGCCGATGATGGTGCCGGAAATGCTGGCAGAGTCCTGCGCAAATACATTGCCGGTGATGAGTAAGAGAACGATGAGTGCTCGCATGATAAAGCTATGGATGATCATGCCTCTGCCAATACGGGCAGTGGCCTGGGGGCATAATTTTTAACGGCCTGCGCAATAGCCTCAATGTGTGCCGGCGTAGTGCCGCAGCAGCCGCCTACAAGATTGACCCAGCCATCCCTGGCCCACTGGCTGACGATGGCCGCCGTTTGTGCAGGGCTCTCGTCATACTCGCCCATGGCATTGGGCAGGCCGGCATTGGGATATGCGCTTACGTAGCATGCGGCAAGATCTGACAGCTCCTCTATATGGGGGCGCATTTGCTGAGCACCCAAAGCACAGTTGAGCCCGATGCTGACGGGGTTAGCATGCATAACAGAAATATAGAAGGCTTCAAGCGTTTGGCCACTGAGGGTACGGCCTGAAGCATCTGTAATGGTGCCCGAGATCATAACGGGCAGTTTTTCTTTTTTGGTATCCCTGAAATATTTATTGACCGCGTAAATAGCGGCCTTGGCATTGAGGGTGTCGAAGATGGTCTCGATGAGGAGGATATCGGCACCGCCATCCACAAGGCCTTTTACCTGCTCGTAATAAGCATCAGCCACTTCATCGAAAGTGACGGAGCGGTAACCGGGATCATTGACATCGGGAGAGAGTGAGAGGGTCTTATTCATAGGGCCGATGGCGCCGGCAACGAAATAGTCTGAAGCAGGCAAACCGGACTCCGCAACAAATTCGTTTATAGCTTCCTTCGCGATCTTAGCGGCGGCGACATTGAGCTCGTAAGCTAGTGACTGCATATCGTAATCAGCGAGGGAAACAGACTGACCATTGAAAGTGTTTGTCTCAATGATATTGGCACCGGCCCTGAGGTATTGCTTATGAATATCTTTGATGATGGCGGGCTGTGTGAGGCAGAGCAGATCGTTATTGCCTTTTACATCGGTATGCCAGTCTTTGAAGCGCTGACCACGATAGTCTGCCTCCTGTAGTTTGTAGCGCTGCACCATGGTGCCCATAGCACCGTCGATGATGAGAATTTTCTCTGATAAAAGTTTCCGTAGTGTTGCCTCTGTGCCCATATAGCAAAGTTAGGGGATTGCATCAATGTGTGGCGTGGTAATGCGTGACCCTAATGAAGGGGGCGGGAGCGACTAAAAACCCGGAATTTTTCTGAAAAAATAATTTTTTCACTAAAAAATTCATTTTCAATGACTTAAGGTGTAAAAAGGTGACAAAAAGGTTACAAAAATGTTACGAAAAGGTTACACTTTCTACCCGCTTTACGCGGCCTCGCTGATGTGTGTAAGATCGTTGCCCGGGGCGGGGCTACCCGGCCCGGAGGCAGGAGGCATGGGTGGTGTATCGCCGGCCGGCGTGGCTGCGCCGGCAGCGCGAGTTTCCAGGAATGTTTCGAAATCGTTCCAGAGCTGAGCATTATCGTCTTCATCCTGCCATTGCTCCTGCTGCTGCTTGTGGCGGTAGGGCAATGAGCCGTCATCATTAAATTCTTCGAGCAGGACATCGTTCTTTTCGATACGGCGGCGGGTGTCTATGTAATTTTCAATTTCGGGTGAGACCTGCTCGGCAAGACCGGGATTGCGCTTATTGAGGTTTTCGAGAAAGAAATTGAACATTTCCATGCTTTCGTTGACGGTACTCCTGTTCTTCAGTTTTTTAATAGTGCCCGCGAGGAGATGCAGCACCTGCGCATCCCGCAGGGAAAAATTAGCCATAATGGCGCCATCTGTGAGCAGGTGTGAAGCATACTGGTCTACCAGGTAATAACACTTCTCCGCGACGATAGAAGGTAGTGTGCGGGCAGACTTGCGCAGTTGATACCAGTTGCCCTGCTGTGCCCAGAATAAGACGGTTTTGCGTGTTACGCCTACTTTTTCGGCAATTTCTGTTTTGGAAAGATTGGTCTGAAAATAGAGTTCTTTTGCCTGATCGTGTTGTTTGTTTTTCATGTTTGTTCAGTTTTTGGGGGCACAAATCTGGTACAAAAAACAATAGCAAAAAAACGGAGATACCAACAAAATAGCGGCAAAAACGGGCGCAAAGCAAGGATGGTAAAAGGGATGGGCGGATCAGAAATTTGTGGGTATCTTTATTTGGGTAATGTGATGGGGTGTATTGGTGTTACTGTTTATATACGGTCAGCCCTGTGGATTGTGTAATGCGGCCGGCTGAGGAGGGTTATCCAGATCAAGCTTTACTGACCCGGTTTTTGGGATTAAGTAAAACCCGGGGTATCTCTATTATTGTAATTTATATGCTATTGAGCGCCGGCCCGAGACTGTACGGGTGAGGGCGCGGGATAGCAAAAAATTAATATAAGGCGGCGAAAAAGGGCAAATTAAGTTGGAGCCTTAAAATAAATAAAGGTAACTTTGCGTGCCTTTTGAAGGGCGCATACCCAATTCCCCGGGTATATTTTTAACTAAAACCAATAATAGATGGCGAATGCTGGTTCAGGATCTGAGGGAGAAAATTCTGGAAGGCGACCTAAGCGAGTTGCTGCACCACAGCAAGGATGAAGACTATCCGGCTGAGGTGGGGAAGCTATTGGCATCCCTGCCGGAAGAGCATGCCATCAATACCTTTCTCTCAATGCCTGAAAAGGTGCAGATCCAGATATTTGGTTACCTGGACCATGTAATACAACTGGGTGTAGTAGAAGAGCTGCCACGGCCTAAAATATCGAACATACTCAATAACCTGGAATCTAACGACCGGATAGCGTTTTTTGATACGCTGGACGGCGTGCAGGTGACCGAATACCTGAACCTGCTGAACGATAAGAACCGGCTGGCCACCTATGACCTGCTGGGCTACCCTGAGAACAGCGTGGCGCGGCTGATAAATACGAGTTTTACGACGGTGCGCAAAGAGTGGACGATAGGGCAGGCGATAGAGCACCTGCGCAGGTTTTACAGCGACACACCGGCGGCGAATGTGATATTTGTGGTGGATAATAACGGGAAGCTGGTGGACGATATACCTATACGCCGGCTAGTGCTGAACGAGCATGGCAAGAAGATAGAGGATATAATGGACGGCTTCTATGTGAAGCTGGACATACAGGACAGCATAGATGACGCGATACAGAAATTTAAAGAGTATGACCGCGTGGCGCTGCCGGTAACCAACAGCAATAACGTGGTGATGGGTGTGGTGACGGTGGACGACGTGATAGATGAGGCGGAAGAAAAGGATACGAAGGAAATGCAGCAGTTTGGTGGTATGGAATCGCTGGACCTGCCGTATGTGAAGACCGGCTTCTTTTCCCTGATACAAAAACGCGCGGGCTGGCTGATCATACTTTTCCTAAGCGAAATGCTCACTACCACGGCCATGGCCCACTTCCAGGACGAACTGGCCACGCTTACGCTTCTGGCGCTTTTTATGCCGCTCATCATCTCCAGCGGCGGTAACAGTGGTTCACAGGCGGCGACCCTCATCATCCGTGCTATGGCGCTGAAAGAACTTTCGCCAAAAGACTGGTGGTATGTAATGCGCAGGGAGATATTCTCCGGGCTCACACTAGGCTTCATCCTTGGTTCCATCGGCTTTATCAGGATCGGGATATGGCAAAACCTGCATTGGGCCAATTACGGCGGCCCAAACGGTGAGCACTGGCAACTGGTGGCGTTCACAGTATTTGTCTCATTGATAGGTGTAGTCATGTGGGGTACACTTAGCGGTTCCATGATACCGATAATATTAAAACGTATTAAACTGGATCCTGCAACATCATCGGCGCCATTTGTGGCTACACTGGTGGACGTAACGGGGGTTATCATCTACTTCAGCGCCGCAGCTATGATATTAAGGACAACTCTTCTGGCACCACCTAAGGAGGCCATACCACCACCGGCTATACCGGCACATACCAGTGCGTATATCATGCCCCAGGCCATTGTTTGTACTGAGCCTGTGTACACTTACGTTCAATTTATTTAGGGATATTAGAAGGAAATCAGCTAAGGAATCGGAGCAATACTAGTCACATTATACATTTCGGGCCCATCCTCGGCATGGTAGTGCGAATTTTTTGCTGTAATGATCACATGCGACCCTACAAATGGAACCAGGTTTATTGTAATGCTTTTCAGCACATAGCCATTGAGCGTATGCGTGCGATACATATAGGTTGTTGAATCCTGCTCACGCAAAATACCTGTGTTAGTCAGGTCTTCTCCCCTCACTTTTACGCTATTCCGTTTATGGCGGGTAGCGGATATTTTGGCCGGACTACCGGTTTTTTTTGCGATGGGGAGGTGTTAAAGGGCAACTTATCAACTTTTGCGCTACCTTTGCCGTCCTTAAAAATGCCAATACCAAGGCGATAAGCGGGCGTGGTGAAATTGGTAGACACGCTAGACTTAGGATCTAGTGCTGTGAGGCTTGGGGGTTCGAGTCCCTCCGCCCGCACAAGGGCAGAAACAGTGCGTAGAAACAGTGCGCATAGGTTTCTGCCCTTTTTGTTCCCTCGCACTGCTTCTGTTACTTTATTTCTCGTGTTAAAGATGTTATCGTTATTATATGTTTACGTACGAGAATCTTGAAGAAACTCATCAATCGTCCTCAAATCCTTAATAAAGTTCGAACTTTGACAACTCCGTCCGCACTGATTTAGTGATCAAGCAGTTATATGTGGCTGCTTTTTATTTGAGTAAAGAAGCAATTTTCAAAAAAAAATTGCTCAATGAATATTGGTCGATATTCTGGTGTGTCTAGAAGGGTACGTGCAACTGGGCAAATGATCACCGGATAACATTCCCTTTGTGGTCTATGTAATACTCCCTGGTAGCTGTAGTTATCTTCGATCTTCCATTTTCAAAGGCGGTGACTCCTTTCAGGTCTCTTGGCAGGGTGATGACCTTATTTCCGTCCTGATTGATAAACATCATTTCATCGCCTTTTCTTACGAACACCAAGCCCTCGCTGAAAATATATGGTTTGGTATTACCGGGCGATACACTTGTGTTGACATAGTCAAACGGGATGACGACGGCACCAGTGGAGTCTATAAAGCCCCATTTATGGTCAGCATTGCACACGGCCGCAAGGCCTTCACGAAATTGCTGCACATCGGAATACATCAGAGGCACGACCAGCTTGCCAGAGTGGTTTATGAACCCGTAGAAGCCATTGTCTGAATTAACGGCCATGCCTTCGCTGAAATCGGTTGCCCATCTAATTTTCTTTAGCGGAATGATGATGGTACCTTGCTTGTCAATATACCCATACTTTTTACCAATCTGTACCGGACAAAGGCCTTCATGGAATGAGCCGGCATTATCGTAAATGAATGGCAGGACTTCTTTACCAGTCTTATCAATAAATCCCCATTTTTCACCCTTTTTTACGGCGGCCACTCCTTCCCCGAAATCATCGGCACCGGTATATGTGGCGGGGATGACTATTTTGCCCGATTCATTCAAAAAGCCAATATTGTGTTCGGTTGGCTCTACCCTTGCCATGCCTTCCGAAAATTCCCACGCAAAGATGTTGGTTGGCTCAACTATGGTGAGCCCTTCCCGGTTTTTGTAGCCATATTTATATTCAGGCGATCTGAACACTACGGGACTTGTGTTCAATACCAGAGTATATGGATCTTCGTTCCTGACGAGATTGCCGTCGGCATCTTTAGACATTGTAATGCCTTGCTTATTAATATAGGTTAGCCTCCCGGCTTTGGACACAACTGCCCGACTATCTACCCAAACTTTGCCGCCCGGTTGCACGTAAACTGAATCGAAACGCGGCGTAGCAATGATCCTGCATTGATCATTTATCAGCCCCCATTTTTTATCTTTGAGTATCCAGGCTACACTGTCAATTGGAACGGTGATAAAATCATACACAAGTGGTACGACTATTTCATTTCGGACGTTTATAAGCCCAAACTTATTGTCCTTTTTTACGAGGAACCCCTTCAATGAGAAGGGGAATATCTCATCATAATCTACAGGTATGATTATTTCACCCAAGGTATTGACCAGTCCATATTTGCTGCCGCTGCGCACCCACATGCAGTAGTTATCGACCGGGCCGATCTCATCATACTCGGGTGATATAATTGTTTCAGGCTTCTCTTTGGCGTTAACCTGCACTACACCTACTTTGCCGTTTAATTTCACAAGAGCTGTAACAGGATTTAACTTCTTTATTTCATCATACTTTATAGGTATCACTATCTTGTTTTCATACGGGTATATCGCCCCGTACTTACCATCCTTCTTTACCCAGAAGTACAGTATCCCTTCGGTCACCTCTGAAAAATCACCCGCGTCGTCATAGATAGCATCGACAATTATATTCCCGCCTACCTGGCGAATGCCATACTTGCCGTTGTCTTTAAAAACCATGCCTTTAGGCAATGGCTTATGTGGCGCACCGCTGCCCGAGGAGCTTCCACTTTTACCGGATGAATATGGTGAGCTAGAGTAAGTGTTATTTGATGAAAAGCTGTAAGAACTCCTTTCGGGTGGATGATAACCGACTGAGTTGGAGCCGTAGGTATGGGTAACCACCGGAGCTACGTACGCTCCGCCGGCATTGTTGTTGCTACCTTTGGAGTAGGTGGTATATGTCTGGCTGTTTGCCTGAAGGCAAGTAATAAAAAAAAGAGCAGATAGAAATATGGCATTCTTCATAAAGTGTGATCTAAATATTGGTAATTGCAACCTTGCCGGAAGTAAAAGGGCTCCCCAGAGTGAAAACGGAAAATTGTATGCGTGAAATGCTTCGAAACAAAGGTATATTTTTGGGGGTTGGGATGCAATACTACTTTAGTGGTGTTTTAAAGTAGTGGGATTATTAACAGCACAATGAACTATTTTATATTTCATATATAATTGATTGTATTTTTTATGCCAATTTTACTACACCCGCTTTTTTTATTATCTATTGAGCTTTATGTGCACAACCGGTTGCGGTTTGAAGTTCTGTAGATCGGGAGGTAATTGCCTGGTGTTCTAACAGACGGGGCTTGTTCTAAAAATACCACGAAAGTGTAATAAGCTTTTGAATAGCGGGGCTTATTTTTAGACAAAATTCACACATGAAATTGCTTTCCAATAAGTTCTCGGGCGTTGTCATTGCCGGCCTATATGGGTTCTTTGGCCGTATCATCTTCCAGGCGCTATATCATGCCCATTTCAAAGTTGATCTCTTTACCCTCACATTCGTGATCGTCATGCCGATGCTGATAGGCAGCATACCAATGATATTTTCGCCGGCCGACAAAAAGATATCTCTCGGTCTCAGTGTATGGAGCCCCATATGGAGTGTGCTTTCATTTTTCCTTCTCGCATTTATTACCCGTCTTGAGGATATGGTATGTCTTGCCGTTCTTTTGGTGCCCTATTTGGTTGGCGCAGTTATAGGCGGTCTGTTGTTCCGTTTTTTCATCAATCGCAATCGCAAGAGAAAGGGTTTGATCCTCACTCTGTTACTGCTACCCATGCTGACATCTATGGTAGAGAGCCATCTGCCGGACCCATCAGCTACATATTCCCGCACCAATAAGATAATCATTAATACTACGCCGGACAAGATATGGCCTAACATAATACGCGTGGGCCGGATAAGCGAACAGGAGTATAACAAGGGATTCTTTTACTATGCCGGGGTGCCCCGGCCGCTGTATGCAGAGCTTGACAATGACACGGTGGGCGCCACAAGGATAGGGCACTTTCAAGGCGGGCTAAAGTTTATAGAAAAGGTAGCGATATGGGAGCGTAACCGGAGGATAAGATTCGATATCAGTGTGGATGCCTCATCCGTAGGCACATCAGTCTTTGACAAACACGTGCTCACCAACAACCACTTCCGGTTCAAAGATGCTACTTATGAGCTGAAACCAGTGGGAAATGGCCAGACTGAACTAAGTCTCAGCTCGTCTTACGAGCTGGACACAAAGGTGAACGCATATGGCGCATGGTGGGGCCAGACGCTACTGGATGATTTTCAGGGGCGGCTGCTCCAGGTATTGAAAAAGCGCTGTGACGGTCTATAGCCGCGAATGCATCTGATCCGCTCATCTTCTCTATCCATCTCGTATTGCGAAAGCCGGGAGTGAGTCCCTCAGCCCGCACAAGGGCAGAAACAGTGCGTTTTTCCTATTTCGTGTAATTCAGCGAAGATGCTGTATGCGACGGTAAAGAACCAGGTAGAGGGGTGACGGGGGCTTTTATTTGCAGTACATAAGGGGGAGTTTTTTTTCAAAATGCACAGGCTTTGCGAAATACCCGGGTTTATTCATATTCTTCATTATCCGGTCTCGTACGGCCTGGCGGCTGGTAAGATCTTTTAGTGTTGTATCCGCGACCAACGAAAGGGTCATAGTCCATCCATTAGGATCAAGGTCTGTAACTTTAAGGAAAAAGTAGGTACTACAGTGTGCGTCATAATCGAAAAGTGCCACATTGACAAAATCGGCACTGCCGATTTTAGAAAAGAACGCAGTGACATTTTCATACGTTCTGTTAGAGCCTTCACGGTTCATATAAGTGAAGACGAACTTATTGATGTCTGACCGCTCTACCACGAAATAATTGTGTTTGTCTACATCTTCCTGCATTTTCCAAATGGCTATGAGGTTAGTGTTTGCGCTAAGGGAGGGTTTGGGGTCGAGCGCGTAGTTGGCGCAATACGCGCGCAGAGCGTTATATTCCGGAAACCGATCATCCATTTGGGCATGACAAACAATGACAGAAAGAGAAAAAATGAACATCAGGCTGCAAAATTTCATAGTATGCGATTTTGGCATAGTAAAGATAACAGATTATGTAAATAATATGCCTACAGCGTAGATATCCGGGGCTACAGGTAGCCTTACTGCTTAATAAACTTCCTGACCTGTGTACCGTTTATGCGGATAAAGTACACACCTGCGGGCAGGGAGGTCGGCGACATCGATCTGTACCACATCGGAGTTGTATTGACTGGTGTATATGGCTTGCCTGCGAGGCACGGGTGAAATGCCTATGAAGTGTGGTTATTTCGTTCCTTCCTATCGATCCCAGTATGCGATGTATTTATTAGATGCGTTGTCGAAGCGGTAATGTTCTTCCTTGGTATAGCTGCCTTTGCCATTGCAGGCGGCGCAGGTTTCGCCGGGTATTATCTCTGTGCGATATGTGCTGGGTTTGCGGTACCCGGGGTCGGTAGTAGATTTTGAAGTTGTTGTGCGCACACCATCGTAAGAGTTGGTGCGTGAGTTCCATACCCTTTCGTAGTTTGACGATGATGAGGTATGGGTTTTGCCTTCCACCCATTCGCCTTTTACTTCTATCTGTTTTCTCTGATCCTTTCCTTTGCCGGCGCCGTTGCACTTAGGGCATTTGATAGGGGGTGTTTCCCAGAAGCCGCGCAAAGAGTATGAAATGGTGCGGAGGTTGACGTAAGTTTTTTCGCTGCCGGCTATAAGACAGATAGCAGCCTGATCGTGAAACATGGGAATGGCAGTGACACCATCTACTACAGGTGGGGTAGTGGGCGCGGCAGCAATGACTATCTCATCAAAGACGGGGCGCACGATTATGCCGCCATCAGCATTCTTCAGGCCCTTTTTGCCGTTTTCGTCGAATAGGAACACGCTTTTTAACGCCGCATTTACTGCATCTGTAGCCTCAACACCCAGGGCTACGGGTATGGTAGTGAACGATGCTTTCTTAACAGTGTAACCGGCACTGTATTTGAACAGCTGATGTGTTTTCTGATCAATGGCATATACGGCATCGCCCATGGGTATCATGTAGAAATCGCGATGGAAGTCTTTGTCTTCTTCAGCCTTGCGTACATAAAGATCGCCCTCGAGCGCAAAGAGGCGATAGTCGTGCTCGCCTGAAGCGGCAGGGTATGCTTCTATAAATAACTTCCCGGCATTGTTTGAGGTTATGGAAACACCAAGTGTATTATTTGTTTCGGGCGGGTATGGGGCATTGCCCCAGTTGCTGCCATCCCAATAGCTAAAGAAGCGGCCCTTGTGGCCATAATCGTCGCGAAAGCCATAGGCAAAGAAGCGGTCTTTGCTGTCTATACCGTGGTCATAAATTTTAATGTCGGGCTGAGCTATCTTCTGCCATTTTCCACCACTCCAAAGCTGTACCGACTGAGTGTATCCGGTAGCACCATACGGAATGTTTTCCCAACAAAAGATATTGCCGTGGCTGTCTACAGCAAAGTTGCTGAACTCGAGACCGGGGGTTATCAACTCTTTACCATCGGGCCCTGCCGGTGCCCAGCAGTTGTTTTTCCAGACGACTATTTCAGCACCCTTTGCAAAATCGCTGGTTTTTTTCCTGATAGCATAGAGGTTACCATCACGACCGCCCACCACCAGGCCGGAGACCTGAACATCGGGGCAGGCAAGTTGCTGCCATCCCTGCGACGTGAGCTTATAGAGGTTGTGGCGGGTGGGGATGTATACTCCGCCAACATCGTCTGTAATGATCCTCGTTGGGGTATCAGTTATCCCGTCCTGAAAAGGTTTCCATTTGCCGTTTTCCAGTACAACTACACGCTGCTGCCGGGCCGGGTCTTTGAGGAGGGCGATAATTTTGCCACCCGCACTGATGCTTATGTGCCAGGGATATTCTATGGTACCGGTATCCACCAATGTCCATTTGCGCAGTGCGCTATCCACTGTTTCGTAAGTGCGTGAGGGGATGCTGTATTTTGCCACCTGTGTATCTATGGCCACCTTTTTTACAGGTGCCTTAGTGGCAGGCTGGGCCTTAGTTTTTGTTTGAGCCTTTTTTACCTGAGCTCCAGTAGAGAGTGAGCAAAAAGAAAGTACTATAACAGCGAAATAAAGTTTCCAATACATATATACCATCGAATAAATGCCCGGTAAAAATATTTAGCGGGTGCCCCTGTGTCAATACTACTTTAGTGGTAGCGGGGTTGTATTGCAGATACTGAAAATGCGTAGTGCTCGGTGTACTAAGCTGCGGGCATGGGGGAGGATAATAACCGGTACGCTTTTTAATAAGGAGGTGATTATATTATAAACGTAGTAATTTATTTGCCCGGCACCCGGGCCGACTGCTTATTGCTTTTGATCTTATCATTAATTCCTTGCTTGAAAGATAATGATATGTATGTGCTGTAAAATCTTAAAATATCGGTTTGCGGGGCCAAGTCTTATATAAATACCTTCAAAAAACCGTATCTTTGCACCCCTTTTAATTAAAAAAATAAACAATTTATGGCTACGGTAACCCGTGAGAATATAGGTACACTGCATGATAAGCTTACAGTAAAGCTGGTGAAGGACGACTATATGCCGTCGTTTGAAAAGACACTGAAACAATATGCCAAGACGGCGAATATCCCCGGCTTCAGGAAAGGTATGGTGCCATCGGGCATGCTGCGTAAGATGTACGGGCAGTCGCTGTTTGGCGAAGAGGTAGTACGTGCCGCCGGCAAGAAGCTGGAGGACTATATGAAGGAAGAAAAACTGTCGATCTTCGGGCAGCCTATGATACTGCCTGACATGAACAGGGAGCAGATGGATGTGAACAAACCTGCGGATATAGATTTCGCATTTGAGGTGGGTATAAAGCCGGAATTTGAAATAGACCCTATAAAGAACAAAGCCAGCCTGACCCGCTACAAAATAGCTGTAACGGACAAGATGATGGATGACGAGATAGAGCGCATAAAGCGCAGGTATGGTAAAGTAGAATCGCAGGAGGCCGTGACCAATAAGGAAGACCTGATATATGCCACCTACGAGCCATGTGACGCAGATGGTAATGTGACCGATGCTGACAAGAAGATAGAAGACACAGAGGTGCTGGATAAGATGCCCGCAAAGCTGAAGGATATGGTGATGGGTAAGAAAGCCGGAGATTCACTGGTGTTTCGCCCAGTGGATGTGTGTACTGAAGCTGAGCTGGCCGGTTTTCTGAAAGACCCGCTGAAGGGTGGTGAGGAGCTAGCCGAAGCGCATTACAAACTGACGATAACCAAGGTGGGGCTGCTGATACCACAGGAGCTGGGCCCCGACCTGTACGCACAAGTGGTGCCTAACATAGAAGTGAAAGATGAAGCCGACTTCAGGGAGCGTGTAAAGGCAGAACTGCAAAGGGAGTTTGACCGTATAACCAATGAGCGCCTGCAGAATGAAATGTATGAGCTACTGGTGCATCATACCAACATACACCTGCCGGTAGCCTTTCTGAAGCGCTGGATGCGCGAAGGTGGCGAAAAGCCAAAGTCCGCAGAGCAAGTGGAGCATGAGTATAGCAGCTTTGAACACCAACTGCGCTGGCAGCTTATATCTGACAAACTGATGAGTGAGAACGGCATATCTGTAAGCATAGAAGAAGTGAACGCAGATATAAAGAAGAGAGTGCTGGCCTACTTTGGGCTGGGAGCTGATGATGAAGACCAGGCGCCATGGATGGACGGATATATGCAGAAGATAGCCAAGGACGAAAAGATGCTGGACGAAACATATCGCCGCCTGTTGTTTGACAAACTGTTTGTGTATATGGAAGGGCAGTTTACCATCACAGAGCAGCCGATCGAAGAAGAAGCCTTCTTTAAGCTGGCTGACGCGCACAGCGCACATCACCACCACCATTAACAGAGAAGAATGATATGGAAACGCCGCCCCAGAGGGCGGCGTTTTATTTTTTGGCGAAACTGACAGCTATTGCTTCACGATCCTGCGCGTGATCCGATTTCATAAGGACGGTTTTAAACAAATGCACATTTTTTCGTATAAATTCAAATAAGTAAAAAACGGCAAGTAGTTAAACTAAATGTTGAGGTCTTACCTTTGCGGGAATTATGAATAAAAAAGTTCGTGTTCGTTTTGCGCCCAGCCCCACCGGAGGTCTGCACCTGGGAGGTGTGCGTACTGTATTATATAATTACCTGTTTGCCCGTGCGCACGGGGGCGATTTTGTGCTGCGTATAGAAGATACCGACCAGACCCGCTATGTAGCCGGGGCTGAGCAGTATATCATGGATTGCCTGAGGTGGTGCGGCCTGGAGCCGGACGAAAGCCCGGAAAAAGGAGGCCCATATGCCCCATACCGGCAAAGTGAACGTAAACATCTGTACAGGGAGTATGCCGAAAAGCTGATAGAATCGGGGCATGCGTATGTGGCTTTTGATACGGCTGAAGACATAGAAAAAATGCGTAAAGAACACCGCATAGACGAGCATTCGCACGCGCAATATGACCAGCGTACACGGGGGCTGATGCTGAACTCGCTGACGCTGCCCGCTGAAAAAGTAAATGAACTGATAGCAGGAGGAACACCCTATGTGGTGCGGATAAAAATGCCTGAGCGCCAAACTATAATGCTCACCGATATGATACGCGGTGAAATATCATTTGACAGCACTCTGGTGGATGATAAAGTACTGCTGAAAGCCGATGGTATGCCCACCTATCACCTGGCGGTGGTAGTGGATGATTACCTGATGAAGATAACGCATGCTTTTCGGGGAGAGGAGTGGCTGCCGAGCGCGCCGGTGCATGTGCTGCTGTGGGAATACCTGGGCTGGAAGGCACATATGCCTCAATGGGCCCATCTGCCGCTGATACTGAAACCTGACGGGCATGGTAAGCTGAGTAAGCGCGATGGCGACAGACTGGGCTTCCCGGTGTTTGCGATGAACTGGCTGGACCCCAAGACGAACGAGGTAACCAGGGGTTTTAAAGAAATGGGTTTTTTGCCACAAGCGTTTGTAAATATGCTGGCAATGCTGGGCTGGAACAGCGGCAGTGAGCAAGAGCTGTTTTCACTGGAGCAACTGGTGCATAGTTTCTCGGTAGAGCGGGTACATAAGGGCGGAGCCAAGTTTGACTTTGAAAAGGCAAAATGGTTCAACCATCAATATATACAGCATACAGACGATGCCACACTGGCCGGACTGGCCAAGCCCTATATAGATGAGGGTTTAAACAGTGCCGGAAAGGGAAGTAGCGATGGGGAATTTGTGAAGCTGGTAGTAGCATTAATAAAAGACCGGTGTACGCTTCTCCCGGACTTCTGGGCGCAGGGACATTTTTTCTTTACCACACCCGAAATAAAAGAAGAGGCTGCTATAAAAGATAAATGGAATGATGCCAAACAACAGTTTTTCACAGAATGGGTGAATAGCCTTGATGCTACAGCCACCTTTACACATGATGCACTTGAAGCGGGCTTTAACGAGCTGATACCGAAACATGGCCTCAAAAAAGGCGATGTGCTGCTGCCATTGCGTATCATGCTGGTGGGTGGTAAGTACGGACCGGGAGTATTTAATATAGCAGAAGTGATAGGAAAAGAGGAAACAGTGAAAAGGGTAAGGCGGGTGCTGGGTTAGCGGGATTACCATAAGATAATTGGAGTTTGCATCAAACAATGCTAAATTTGATAGGAGTATATTTATTGACTTATAAAACTATCCTTTATGACAATGAGATCATTGTACCCGACCGTTCTTCTTCTTTTTTTACTCACCGGATTTTTACATGCAGATGCTCAAAGCTGGCTATGGGCAAGCAGCGCAGGCTCAATGGGTGATGACGCAGGCTACTCTGTAGCCACCGATTCGTCGGGTGATGTTTATGTTGCCGGTTATTTTGGCACCCCTTCCATTACATTTGGATCCACAACGCTCACCAATGCGGGATCAGGCGATATTTTCCTGGTCAAGTATAACCCTATGGGTGGTGTGATAGGGGCAATAAGCGCAGGCGGATCGCTGCTGGACAGATGCTACGCGATGAAAACCGACAAGCACGGCAATGTATACTTGGCCGGATATTTCCAAAGCTCGTCCATCACATTTGGCGGCTATACGCTGACCAAGACCGGAAGCAATGCTGACCTGTTTGTTGTAAAAATGAACCCATCCGGCACCACCTTATGGGCCAGGAATACAGGGGTGGCATCCAATGATATGGATGTAAAGTCCGTTGCCGTGGATACCCTCGGCAATGTGTATGTAGTAGGCTCTTTTGGCGGGCCGACGCTTACTTTTGGCAGTACGGTGCTTAGCAATGGCGGAAGTTTTCCATTCAATGATATGTACGTAGTCAAATACAATGCGGCAGGGAGTTTTGTTTGGGCAAAAAGGGCCGGTGGCACGCAGGATGAAATTGCAAATTCAGTAGCCACAGACGCGGCGGGCAATGTATATGTGGCCGGCTATTTTAGTTCGCCATCAGTGGTATTCGGTTCTACGACTTTAACCACAAGCGCGTCTTCAGATATGTTCCTGGTAAAGTACGATTCATCCGGCAGTGTGGTGTGGGCAAAAAATTCGGGTAGTAGCAGTATGGGGCAGTCGGTAGCAATTGACACCTCGGGAGATGTGTTTGTTTCGGGTATATTTTACCCGCCGTCGGTTACGTTTGGCACCACTACTCTTACCAACGCCGGCAGTGGAGATGCTTTCCTGGTTAAATACAGCAGCACCGGCAGTGTGGTGTGGGCAAACAGCCTGGGCGGGCCCGGTGCCGAAAGCGGTGCCTGTGTGCATGTAAGCGCAACAAATGATGTGTATACTACCGGTTACTTCTTCAGCTCCTCGGTAACGGTAGGTAGTACAACCCTCACTAACGCCGGCATGGCGAATATGTATGTGGTGAGGTGTACATCGGGCGGGGCTTTAGTATCTGCCATCAGCGGATCGCCTTATGCCACTAACGGGTCGCTGGGGGGTATAGCTGTAACCACAGACCCGTCTGGCTACAATATGTATGTGGCAGGTACGCTGGCGGGCGACAGCGCCGCTGTAGGAACCACGATATTGCACAACATGGGTACGGTAAGCAACAGCGATATGTTTGTGGCAAGGTATGGGATGCCGGCTACCACAAATGTGCAGGTGGCGGGGACAGAACATGTAGCTATCTACCCCAACCCGGTAAATAATGAAATGACAATAGCCTATGACCCTTGCAACAACGGCGATGGTGTTTTTCAGTTAAGTGATATCACAGGCAGGGTTGTGTTGTCGGTACCCCTTGATGGCAAGAAGAAAACAGCAATGATGAATACCAGCGGCCTTATGCCCGGCCTGTACCTGTACAAAATAACGCGCAAAGGGGCAACATCTGCCATAGGGAGGGTTATTAAAGAGTAGGGTGTTGCAGGATGGGATAGGGAACAAAGGCTGTGCGGGCAACTGAGCAACTAATAGCTATAATATATAGCCGCGCGAAATTAGTGCTATAAAAGAGAAGGTTCCTTCATATTCAATTGAATCATTAGGATTATCTTTGCTGCCCAATATATTAAGCAGATATGTTACCTATACAATTATTCAGGACGAATAAAGAGCTGATACTGGAAGGGCTGAAGAAGAAGAACTTCAAAGAGCCTGAGCTGGTAGATAAGATAATACACATTGATGAGCGACGCAGGGCGCTACAGGCTGAGAATGATACCATAGCGGCATCAATAAACAGCGCGTCAAAGAATATAGGCCAGCTAATGGCCAAGGGTGAAAAGGAAAAGGCAGAAGAGATGAAGGCTGTGGTGGCGCAGAACAAAGGCCGCGCCGGCGAGGTAGCCCATGAACTTGCCGCACTGGAGAAAGAGCAGCATGAAATGATGGTGCTGCTGCCCAACCTGCCGCACAGCAGTGTGCCCAATGGCAAGACACCCGAAGAAAATGAAGTGGTACGCACCGGCGGCAAGATACCGGAACTGGGCGCACAGAAACTACCCCATTGGGAACTGACCGCAAAGTACGGTCTTATGGACCTGGAATTAGGCACCAAGATAACCGGCGCCGGATTTCCGGTGTTTATGGGGCAGGGTGCCAGGCTGCAGCGTGCGCTGATCAATTATTTTCTGAGCTACAATACACACGCGGGATACAAGGAATATTGTCCACCGTTTATGGTGAATGAGGATTCGGCGTATGGCACGGGACAACTGCCCGACAAGGAAGGGCAAATGTATCATGTGACTGCAGATGGTTTTTACCTGATACCTACGGCAGAGGTACCTGTGACCAATATATACCGTGATACTATAGTGAAAGAAAGTGAGTTGCCTGTAAAGATGACCGCCTACTCCCCCTGTTTTAGACGTGAAGCAGGGTCATACGGCAAGGATGTGCGCGGCCTGAACCGTGTACACCAGTTTGACAAAGTTGAAGTAGTGCAGCTGGTACACCCTGAGAAAAGCTATGAAGCACTGGAGAGTATGGTAGAGCATGTGGAAAAATTAGTTCAGTCGCTGGAGCTGCCTTACCGCATACTGCGGCTGTGCGGTGGTGATATGAGTTTTGCATCGGCACTGACATATGATTTTGAAGTGTACAGCGCGGCGCAGGAGCGGTGGCTGGAAGTGAGCTCTGTGTCTAACTTCGAGACCTTCCAGACGAACAGGATGAAGGCGAGGTTCAAGGATGGCAGTGGCAAAACACAATTGTTACATTCGCTGAACGGTAGCTCGCTGGCGTTGCCCCGTATCATGGCGTGCCTGCTGGAAAACCACCAGACTGCAGAAGGTATAGTGATACCGGAGGCGCTGGTACCTTTTTTCGGGAAGAAGATGATCAACTGATCTGCTACGAATTATTATTAATAAATAAACATAGCCCCCAATGCTTCAACGCAAACAATCACTCTGGTTACTGGTAGCGTCGCTGCTGAACGCAGGCGTATTTTATTTTGACCTGTACAGGTATCATGTTGTAGAGAACGGTGCTGATGTGGCCAAGCAGGTAAGGGTTAGCGACCACTATCCGTCTCTGCTGCTGGCCCTTGTAATGACCCTGCTGCCGCTGGTAGCGATATTCATGTTCAGAAACCGTAAGCGGCAGATGATGCTGACGTTTGTGAGCATACTGGCCATAGGCTCGTTCATAACCATGGCAATGCAGCGTACTAAAAATCTCAACTCAGTACCAACGAGTGAAAGCTACTGGATAGGATCTGTACTGCCTGTGGCGGCACTTGTATTCCTGTTCATGGCGCTCTTTGGTATCCGCAAGGATGAGAAGCTGGTAAAGTCTATGGACCGGCTGCGATAGTTGCAATTCACACAACGAAATACCTGCGTGTTAACGGAACTTAGCCGGTTTCGGGCGATCTGAACTTCTGACAGAAGAGGGACGGGACGGGCTTTTTGAGTTGCCAAAAAGCGATACCCGTATACCAAAGTTTATGCCCACATTACTGAACGGCTGCGAATAGGTAGGCTGGTTGGCGCCGGTGCTGTCTGCCGTAATGTTCTTGCTGTAATTAATGACCTGGTTGCCTGAAACAGCGGTCAAAGGATAACTGATCCCATTTTCTGAGACAGCGGTGAGTTTCTGCTGTTTGGCGTACACAGAGAGTGAGATCATACTTACCTCACCCCATATACAAAGACGCTCGTTGACACGGTACTGTAGCCCGACGGCTGCTGCCATACCGAGTGAAAAGCTGTTAGTCATCTCAAAAGTAAAATCGTCGACAGTGGTGGCGCCGGTTCCGGGAGCATTGACCTGCACCTGATCTATGATCAGCTTTGTATTTATAGGCAGAACCACACCGAGGCGGGAATAGAGATTCCAGAGGTCACCACCATTTTGCAATACGATAGATGGAATGGCGAGAACAGAACTCTTGGCCTGCGCCTGAAATGTAATATTACCGGCATAGCCACCAACGTTGACATTTGTGGCTGTGAAGCTGTATTTTTTTGGTGATACACCGATATTAAAATCGAGCTGAACGCCGATATGCCTGTTTATGAGGTAGCCGAGGGCAAGCTGCCCCTGCAGCCCTGCAGCGAATGAGGCGCTCTTGATGCTGTAATTGCCCGATGTGCCGCTGTAGGTGCCAGAGTACGGTGTGCCGCTACCGTCTATAGACTGGCCGGCGGAGGGGAAAGCATAACCAAGGCCGGTGCGAAAATAAAAACCCTGGCCAAAAGAGGCCACAGACAAAAAAGACAATAGTAATACCAGGGGGATGCGTTTCATAAAATTTGTTTGCTTCAAAGGTATGATTAGTTGAAAAATAAACGGGGGGAATTATATTTTAGTATACAGGCGGGGAGTAAAAGGTTATTTGACTATGTGGTGTAAGACATGTATGCCGGTCGGGCATTTTGCTTAACTTTATCCCGATGTCAAGCTCACATGTACGGCCATCGGGGGACCTGAGTTCGCAGGAGCGGGAGTATGAAAATACCATACGCCCCCAGACGATCGAGGATTTTTCGGGGCAGCCCAAGCTTATCGAGAACCTGCGTATTTTTATAAAGGCGGCCAACCTGCGGGGTGAGTCGCTGGACCATATACTGTTTCATGGCCCTCCCGGCCTGGGAAAGACCACACTATCGCGGATAGTGGCCAATGAACTGGGCGTATCTATAAAAGAAACGAGCGGTCCGGTGATAGAAAAGCCGGCAGACCTGGCAGGGCTGCTGACAAGCCTGGAAACGAGGGATGTACTTTTTATAGATGAGATACACCGGCTGAGCACGGTGGTAGAAGAGTACCTGTACTCTGCGATGGAGGATTTCAAGATAGACATAATGATAGACAGCGGCCCATCGGCACGGTCTATACAGCTAACGCTTAACCCGTTTACACTGGTGGGCGCTACTACCCGCAGCGGCTTGCTTACAGCGCCGCTTCTTTCGCGCTTCGGGATAAAATCCAGGCTGGAATATTATACTGCGGATGTGCTGCAGCAGATCATATCGCGGGCGGCCGGAGTGCTGAATGTGAAGATCACATCGGACGCGGCAAGAGAGATAGCAGGCCGCAGCCGTGGCACTCCCCGTATAGCCAATGGACTGCTAAGGCGCATGCGTGATTTTGCGCAGGTGCTGGGCAACGGAGTTATAGACCGGGGAATAGTAGAGCATGGCCTGAAAGCGCTGAACGTGGATGAGAGCGGGCTGGATGATATGGACAATAAGATACTGACCACGTTGATAGATAAGTTTAAAGGCGGGCCGGCAGGCATTAATAATATAGCAACAGCTGTAAGTGAGGAGGCAGGTACAATAGAGGAGGTTTATGAACCATTCCTGATACAGGAGGGATACATAATGCGTACGCCACGCGGACGGGAGGCTACAGAGAAAGCCTACAAACACCTGGGCCGCAGCAGAACAAGCCCCGACTTGCTGTTTTAATACAAGTATACGTGAGGATATAAAAAGAGGCCGGGTATGTACCCGGCCTTATCTGTAATGTTATAGATGCATCAGTAATTGTAATGTCCACGATACCTGTAGGGGCGTGGGCCATATCTATGGCGGCCCCAGTACCTGTGGCGGTTGTTGAGGTGTTTTTCACGCCCCCAGTGATTATGTGTTCTGTGGCGCGGCGACCAGATTTTGTAGGGGGTGCCCTGCACCACATGCATTTTGCAACTGCTGAAATCAAGAAGCATGATCAGCAACGCTACCAATAAGAGGATCTTTTTCTGCATAACGCCTCTAAGATAAAAAAAATAATTATTTACACAATAATATCCTTGATTTCAGTCAGGGATATGGTCCAAATGTAAAAGGCTGCCGGGGCAGCCTTTTAGAAATATTGTGTTATTCTTCGGTTTTCTTCTTAGCTGCTTTTTTCTTAGCGGGTTTTTCGCCGCCATCTGCTGCCGGAGCTGCATCTGTGTCAGCTTTTTTCTTTTTAGCTGCTTTTTTAGGTTTTGCCTCTGCAGGAGCTGCTTCTGCAGCTTCCTCAGCCGGAGCAGCGGCTTCGGCGGGTGCGGCCTCAGCGGCAGGTGCTTCTTCTACCGGTTCTTCAAATCGAAGGAGGTCGTTCGCCTTCAGCAACTCGTACCACTTCAGCATCTTCTTCATGTCGCTTACGTATACGCGCTCATCGTCAAATTCGGGGAAGATGCTCTTGAAATAAGAACGGATGGCGTTATTATCGGCTGTTTTAGGATCAGCCGCAGTAATAGTACCGTCATGCTCCATCATTTTACGAAATACATCCTGCAGGCGAACATTATCGCCGGTGGTATACACTTCGATGCTCTCAAGCGGCGTAACATTATGCTGCCGCGCGGAGATGAATTTGGTGGTTTTATCGGCCACGCTGCGCACAATGGCGCCATCACTTTTGGTGGTCAATAACTGGTAAAGTCCGCTAAGTCCGGTAACTGCTACTATTTCTCTATATTCCATGTTCTTATTTAAAGAGGGGCAGCAAAAATATAATTTTTAGGGTAATTAACCTGCCTTTTTTCATAACATTAAATATTATGTACGAAAAAATCGTTACCCGGCGGCAAATACCTGGCTTTGTACGGCGGTAATATTTGAGGCACCGCAATTTCTATGTAGATGTACCAGGCATCTGTTTTATTATAAAAAACACGAGTCTGATGCAGTAATTCGGTGATATAAGTAATCAGTATATATTGAGTGGTATATTGCTCATAAAAAAACTTAACAACCGATGCCTGCAAAGGGTACCAATTATTATATATTTGCCCTATGATTCTCTCTGACTCCCGCATACTGGAAGAAATAGAAAAAGGCACTATTGTGATCGAACCGTTCGATAGGGCAAATCTTGGGTCGAATTCATATGATGTGCACCTGGGCAGGTATTTGGCTATGTACAATGATACCATGCTTGACGCGCGCAAGCATAATACGATCAGTCATTTTGAGATACCCGAAGAAGGGTATGTGCTGCAACCAGGCTGCCTGTACCTGGGCGTAACAGAGGAGTATACCGAAACGCACGCGCATGTGCCTTTCCTGGAAGGGAAATCGTCTACGGGAAGGCTGGGCATAGACATACACGCCACTGCGGGAAAGGGCGATGTAGGTTTTTGCAACGCATGGACACTGGAGATATCATGTGTACAGCCGGTGCGGGTGTATGCGGGTATGCCTATTGGCCAGCTGATCTACTTTCCGGCAGAAGGTGAAGTGCTGAACAAGTACAATAATAAGGCAGGGGCAAAGTATACAGGGCGCACAAATAAGCCGGTAGAAAGCATGATGTGGAAAAACAAGTTTTAGTTACCACAGTTTGATACCCGAGAGCAAGTCCTGTTTCCCTTCATAATTGATAGGTACCTTTACATAGATACCGTGCCGCCCGGCTTTGATGGTGCCGGCAAGTTTTACATTCATATCATGGCCGCTGAACAAGGTGAGCGCATTAGGCAGCGCGTGGCGAAGGTCTACGTCCAGCAGCACAGGCAGGGAAAAAGTATCGAGGCGGGTAACGGCGTATTTGCCGGTGACCCTCATCTGACCCAAAGGGTTACCATTGAGGAAAACAGCGATATTGGCTTTCTTTAATTTTATGGTGCAGCTATTAGGATTGTAGAGGCGTATATCCATGCCCAGGGTTGTTTTGTCTGCCCCGGCATTCTGAATTTTAAAATTCTGTACACACTGATATTCCAGGTCTTTAGTGGGTTTGCAGGAAGCAAAACCGACTGCCAATGCTAAAAGGAGAATTAGTTTTTTCACCATGAAAAGGTAAGGAAAGTTATTTATACCGGTAACCTATCTTCCAGCCGATGACGATATTCGGCACCCAGCCATCGGCCACTGCGTTGGACTGCTGGTCTATCATGCCTTCGTGCCAATGGAAGAAATCGTCTGTTTCGCCGGGATACAGATCGTTAGTGACCACCCTGTAGCGCATGCCGAGCCCCGCGTAAGTGTCCATAAAAAAAGATCCCTTACGGGAGAGTACTACACCTATTTTGAGGTTGATGGTATTGGCGTGCTTGCGGACATCATATTTTACATCTGACTGCGGTGGGCTGGTCTGCTGGTCTGTGACGCTATACGCCTGTTGCTTGTATGCGTATTCTATAGCGCCATACCAGGCTTTTTCGCGGTTCTGATCGAGTACCACCGGTAAATAATATTTCAGGTTTACTTTGGCCATATAACCGGTATGAAAGTAAGGACCACCTTCGAGGCTGGCAGACCAATGGCGGTACAATCTAAACTCTGTACCGGCAGTGATACCTGATGCGTAAGTACCGCTGATAAGCTGGCAGGGCAATATGAATACGGAGAACGGGTTATGCAGCGTTAGAGAATCCTGGGCATGGCCTGCCCGCGCAACCGAAAGAGATAACAGTACCGCAATGAACAACGCACGCATAAGTGAAAGTCTTTTTACATTATGCAAAACAAATCCTATGCCACATCCTTAGATCAGCCGTTCTTGCGGCTGATGGCTTTTTCTGCTGCCTCTACAATATGCTCTTTCGTAAGGCCATACTTCTCAAGAAGCTGGTTGGGTGTGCCGCTTTCGCCGAAGGTATCCATTACAGCTACGTATTCATGCGGCACCGGGCACTCGCGAGAGGCAACATTAGCAATGCTGTCGCCGAGGCCTCCATTTGCCTGGTGCTCTTCGGCGGTAACGATGCAGCCTGTCTTTTTTATTGATTTTATCACAGCAGTTTTATCGAGCGGCTTGATGGTATGCATATTGATAAGCTCTGCAGAGATACCTTTTTCTGACAGTATCCTGGCAGCCTGTACCGCCAGCCATACCATGTGACCGCAAGCAAAAATAGTAACGTCAGTACCCTCTGCCATAACCTGTGCCTTGCCTATCTCGAAGGACTGGTTCTCAGGGGTGAAGTTAGGCCACTTGGGCCTTCCAAAGCGGAGGTAAACGGGACCCTGGTATTCGGCCACGGCAAGCGTTGCAGCCTTGGTCTGGTTATAATCACATGGTACTATTACCGTCATGCCGGGGAGCATCTTCATCATGCCGATGTCTTCGAGCACCTGGTGTGTAGCACCATCCTCGCCGAGGGTAAGGCCCGCATGCGACGCGCATATCTTTACATTTTTGCCGCTGTATGCCACACTCTGGCGTATCTGGTCATATACACGGGAAGTGGAGAAATTGGCAAAGGTGGTGGTAAAAGGTATCTTACCGCCAATGGTAAGGCCAGCGCCCACACCGATCATATTAGCCTCAGCGATACCGCATTGGATGAAGCGATCGGGGAATTCTTTCATAAAGCCATTCAGTTTCAGCGAGCCGGCAAGGTCGGCGGTGAGCGCGACCACGTTTGGATTACGACGGCCGGCTTCCAAAATACCATCGCCAAAACCGCTGCGGGTATCTTTCTCGTTCAGAATTACAATATCGTTGAGTGTGGACATAAGTTAAAAGGCAAAAGTGAAAACCTAAAAGTGAGTTTCGGGGGCAAAAATACATTTATAGTTTGAGAAACTTAGCCTTTAGAAAGAGGTATTAATATCTGTGGAATAATGAATACGATTAACATCTCCTATTTAGTTTGCGTGTAGCCCCAATCCTTCAGCCAGGCAACTATTTTTTCCCTGTAGTCGCCCTGTATGATTATGTAACCATCTTTTACACTGCCGCCGGTGCCGCATTTGGTTTTTAGTTGCTTGCCGAGGGCTTCTATGTCATCATTGTTGCCGATGAAACCATCTACAAGGGTCACTATCTTACCGGCGCGCTGTTTGGTATCCAGTTTTACACGGAGTTTTTGCTGGTTTTTAGGTAATGTTTCCACATTTTCCTCTGCCGGGAAATCATTAAAGAAATCTTTATTGGTGGAATAGGCGAGGCCATCTGGGCGGGAGGAGTGTTTTTTAGACATATGATTGTGATAATGGATTAAACGCTTTAAGGGAAATAACGATAAATATCTTTTCTATAGGCAAAGATAACCAGCCGTATAGTATTGTCGGACGTAGTAAAGCCTGTCTTTTATTTTGCTGATGTCTTTATTAAAGGAAGGCTTGGAGACAACAAGCATTGGACTTATTTTGATTTTTTGCGTAAAATCTCAAGTGCTTTTTCGACGGGTACGGTTGGCTCATTTTCCCTGTCCTTCATCATTGACCATAATGCCATATCTTCTCTTTGTTCCTCCGTAAGTACACTTGCTTTAAAATGTAACTTTTTGGCAAGATCAAGGAATAATTTTGCCGATGATTTATCATCAACATTTATTACAATCGTGCTCATTATCAAATTTCTTTAAACCTCTTACAAAGTTAGGTGTTTGCAGGCAAATGCACTTATTGGCAAAGCTAATATATTAAAAAAGTATTTATTGGCAGAATAGGCTAGATATGGGTCGGCATCGTAGTCTCTTGATATAGTGAAATTTTCAAATTAACGCTCAAAAATAGCAAGTATCCATACAATCACTAATTTAGTACCCTAATTTTAAATCAATGAAGAAAGTTGTTGCGGGGCCTGATGAGGCTATTCATGATATACCATCGGGAGCTACGCTGATGCTGGGTGGCTTTGGGCTATGCGGTATACCTGAAAATTGTATTGCTGCCATTGTAAGAAAAGGTATCAATAACCTTACCTGCATATCTAATAATGCGGGTGTGGATGACTTTGGGATAGGGCTGATGCTGCATAAACGGCAGGTGAAGAAAATGATATCATCTTATGTAGGTGAGAATGCTGAGTTTGAACGGCAGCTATTGAGCGGCGAACTGGAAGTGGACCTGATACCACAGGGTACGCTGGCCACCCGCTGCATGGCCGCAGGCTACGGCATGCCCGCTGTATGGCTGCTGGCAGGTATTGGTACAGAGGTGGCTGAAGGCAAGGAGGTGCGCAACTTTAACGGTAAGGATTACCTGCTGGAAATGGCGTTTGATGCTGACTTTGCCATAGTAAAAGCATGGAAGGGCGATACGCAGGGCAACCTTGTGTTCAAAGGCACCGCCCGCAACTTCAGCCCGATGATGGCTATGGCTGGAAAGGTGACGATAGCAGAAGTGGAACACCTGGTGCCGGCCGGTGAACTAGACCCTAATAACATTCATGTGCCGGGTATTTATGTGCATCGCATATTTGAAGGCAAGAACTACGAAAAACGTATTGAGAATCGCACAACAAGAAAGAAAATGTGATGGAATACGACAATGTGATGAAATGTGTGGGTGCACTATATAGTATGGAAAATTTAAAGAATGAAGCCTGATTTTACAAATAATCCTGTTGTCCGCCATTCAATTGAGTTTTCAATTATGGTCATTAAATATGTGGAAACATTGGAGGCAAACAGAAAATTTGTGATCGCTAAACAACTCTTGAGAAGTGGTACATCAATTGGGGCATCAGTATTGGAAGCTCAAAGTGCAGAAAGCAAAGCGGATTTCATTCATAAATTAAAAATAGCAGATAAAGAAGCTCACGAAACATGGTATTGGCTTTATTTATGTGAACAAACAGAGAACGCTAATTTCAATAAAGAATTATTTGATAAGCTGGATGAAATAATGCGATTATTAAACTCAATTATTTTATCTGCGAAGAAATCAACTAACGCCAATTAAAAAAAATCGCATTAGTACATTAACTTAAAATCACATTATCGCATTATTTCCACATTATCGCATTGACATTATGGCTTTAACTAAAGAACAAATAGCAAAACGAATTGCACAAGAATTGCAGGATGGTTTCTACGTGAACCTCGGCATTGGTATCCCTACGCTTGTGGCCAATTATATTCCTGAAGGTGTGGATGTGGTGCTGCAAAGCGAGAACGGCCTGCTGGGCATGGGGCCTTTCCCTTATGAAGGTGAGGAAGATGCCGACCTGATCAATGCAGGTAAACAGACCGTGACAACCATACCGGGGTCTGCATTCTTTGACAGCGCCATGAGCTTCGGCATGATACGCGCCGGAAAGGTAGACCTTACCGTACTTGGCGCCATGGAAGTGGCCGATAACGGCGATATAGCCAACTGGAAAATACCTAAGAAACTGGTTAAGGGTATGGGCGGCGCGATGGACCTGGTTGCCGCAGCTAAGAATATCATAGTGGCCATGCAGCACACCAATCCGAAAGGGGAGAGCAAGCTGCTGCCCCGGTGCACTCTGCCGATAACAGGTGTACACTGTATAAAGAAAGTAGTTACCGACCTCGGGGTATTTGATATTACCGAAGAAGGCTTCAAATGCCTGGAATACGCACCCGGAGTGACCATAGATGAAGTAAAAGCAAAGACAGCAGGCAGGCTGGTGATAGCTGATAATGTGAAGGAAATGACAGTTTAACCGTTCATACAAAAAAACAAAAACATGGAATTTACCGATGATATCATAATCTACCATAACGGGGAATGTAGCAAGAGCCTTGGCGCCCTGGAAGTACTGCAGGAGCGCGGCGTGCCGCATACCGTGCGCTGGTACATGGCAGATCCGTTGAGTGTGGATGAGTTGCGGTTGCTTATCTCTAAGCTGGGCGTACCGCCATCGCATTTGGCACGCGTGAGTGAGCCGCTTTATGCTGAGAAATGCGGCAGCAAAAAAATAACGGAAACAGAATGGCTGCAGATACTGGCAGCTAACCCGGTACTGATACAGCGGCCTATAGTGGAGAAAGGCGGTAAGGCCGTAATAGCCCGCCCTGCTGAAAGGCTGTCTGAAATACTGAATGTATGACCCGATATGGGTATGGCTACCCGGCTGACTGTGTATTTTAACCTTTCAAAATAGCCTGTTAGGGAGTAAATGCTTAATTTTATTCGTTTTCAGAACAAGGATGAAGTATTTACTTTTTCTTCTATTGTTATTTACGGGTATACATGCCTATGCCGGCCGGCACAGGCACAGGGGATTGCCGCGCACTGAGGAAGGACTGATGAACAATGTGCTCGGCTGCCTTGCCAACAAAGATTCGGTAAGTTACTTTTATCTTTTCCCACCATTTGATACGCTGTGGGCGCTGGTGATGCATAACCCGGACAAGTCGCCGGAGGCAATAAAAGAGCTGGCACACCTAAGAGAGCACCCGCAGGCGCTGCTACAGTTTGACCCCATGTACAACCATAGCATCATAGCGCGTTTTATGAATGTAGTGAACAAGGGCGAGGATTCCGGCGTGCACTGGAACAGCGTGGTAATGCAGCGGTATGAGCTGAGCAAGGAAGTACCGTCGCGTGAGCTGATAGGGTATAACCGGATAGCACCCGAACGATTCAAAGGATACCTGTTCATACGCGATATGCTGGGGCACTATACGTACTGCATAACCATTACAGAAATTCAGAAGATCAACGGCTATTTTTTTGGAGGCCAGGTGCTGAACATACTTGAAGCATCTACGATAGACCAGTACCTGAAAAAGGAAGAGGAAGAGAAAAAATATTTTGACTGGCTGGCTAAAAATCATGTGGTCGATAGCGCACACGATGACTCTGTAAAGAACGGCCTTATAGACGCGACAGGCGAAGCCCATGATACGGCCGAGAAATCGGCACTGACCATTACCAGCCAAGATGATGACCCACTGCTGAAAGTGCGAAGGGAGGTGGTGGATCGTAAGTATTATGAAGGTTTCTTTGATGAAGAGATACCGGTAAAGCTATTCGTCAGATATATGAAAGACCTGCGGACCGGGCAGGTAACGGCTTATGATGGACTCTATAAATTTGGCGACCAGGTAGACTATGTGAAACTGCATATAACAAGGACACCGGATGGCAGATGGCTGATGGAAGACGACCCACCGGTGGGAACACTGGACCTGCTACTTAAAGACAAAATATATACCGGCGCCTGGACAAACAACCAGAACCAGACGGGGTATGATGTAGAGCTGAAGCCGGCAGATATATCACAGCACAAACTGGAACAATTAGACAATATACTGGAAAAGGGCCTTTCAGGGAGGGTGGATGAAGACATAATACCCGAGAAAAAAACGGATGCCAGGAAAGAGGATAAGGATAAAGACGAAGAGAAAGACAACAATAAATCGAGAAAAGAAAAACGTAAAGAACGGCGCGCGCGCAGGACTTCAGATTATGATGAGTAAAATCATCGGGGCATGAAAACAAGACAAAAATGAACAAACCAGAGATAGCAACTTTAGGCGCCCTCAAGCGGTCGGGCTACAAATCAAGACCTATAAAAGACGAGATAAGGAACAACCTGGTGCAGGGTATTGCCAGGGGCGAAAGCCCGTTCAGTACGATCATAGGCTATGAAGATTCTGTGATACCTGATGTGGAGCGGGCAATACTGTCCAGGCATAATATACTTTTCCTGGGGCTGCGTGGCCAGGCAAAGACACGTATGGCCCGCGAGATGGTGAACCTGCTGGATGAATGGATACCGGTGATAGCGGGTAGCGAGATCAATGACGACCCGTTTGCTCCCATATCGCACTATGCCCGCAGGCAGCTGGAGGTAAATGGTGATGAAACACCTATAGACTGGCAGCACAGGTCTGAGCGTTTTGGTGAGAAGCTGGCAACGCCGGATGTATCTGTTGCCGACCTGATAGGTGACATAGACCCCATAAAGGCGGCCAATATGCGGCTGAGCTTTGCTGATGAACAGGCGCTGCATTACGGTATCATCCCAAGATCGCACAGGGGGATTTTTGTGATCAATGAATTACCCGATCTGCAGGCGCGCATACAGGTCTCGTTGTTCAACATACTGCAGGAAGGCGATATACAAATACGTGGTTTCAAGCTGCGGCTGCCACTGGACATATTGTTTGTATTTACCGCTAACCCTGAAGACTATACAAACCGGGGCAGCATAGTAACCCCGCTGAAAGACAGGATAGAGAGCCAGGTGATAACGCACTATCCTAAGACGATAGAAATATCGAGGGCTATTACAGATCAGGAAGCAAACATACTGCCTGCTCAGCTGGAACGTGTAGAAGTGCCCGAGATGTGCCGTATGCTGATAGAGCAGATAGCTATGGAGGCGCGTAAGAGCGAGTATGTAGACCAGAAAAGCGGCGTTTCCGCAAGGCTTACGATATCGGCTTATGAAAACCTGGTAAGCACCGCAGAGCTGCGCGCGCTGCGCCATGGCGAAGCCCGGACGATGGTGCGCATAGCAGACCTGGCTGGTATCATAGCCTCTATAACCGGCAAGATAGAGCTGGTATACGAGGGCGAACAGGAAGGCTCGCTGAATGTGGCCCACCGCCTGATAGGGCAGGCCATACGCAGCACATTCACAAAATACTTCCCCGACCCGCAAACGGTGAAAAAGGAACGTGGCGGCGATAAGAACAAAGGAAAAGCGAACCCGTATATGGCGGTCATAGATTGGTTTGGGCGGGGCAACGACCTGACGCTGCTGCAAGGCGATACGGATGCCGCCTATATAGCTAATTTATACAAAGTAGACGGCCTGTATGCGACGGTAAAACAGTTTTACCCGGGCGCTGATGAAACACAGGCGGCGCTGCTAATGGAGTTTATGCTGCATGGCTTATCTGAGTTTTCACTTATCAGCAAGAAGGGCGTGGAGCGCGGATACGCCTTTGCCGATATGCTGGGTAGTATGCTCAATATGAACTTTGACGAAGAAGAGGAAGAAGGATAACAGCTTGTGAAGATTTTGTAACTTTATTAAAACGATAAGGAACATGAAGAACGGTGTCTGGCAACAAATCCTTACTTATTTTTACCTCCGCAAGCGTGATCCGAAAGATCCGAAGAACATCAACATTAAGTTCATGCATGGTATGAACCGCATTTCGCTGTTCATGTTCCTTATCGCTATTATCGTAATGCTGATAAGGTTATTCAGACACTAATGTTATTATTTCGCGGGCAGCAAGCACAGATGCCTGCTTATCACCTAGTTTATGCCACAGGGCATCATAATCCTGCTGTAACTGCTGCTTATAAGTATCATCCTGTAGCAGGCGTGTGAGGGCATCTTTGATATTAGCCTCGGTAAGATCGGTTTGGATAAGCTCTTTTACCACCTCTTTATCCATTATCAGGTTGACCAGGGAAATATATTTTACATCTACCAGCTTAGTAGCAAGCCAGAATGAAAGAGGGTTGCCTTTATAGCACACCACCTGTGGTAAGCCAAACAGGGCAGTCTCCAGCGTGGCGGTGCCACTGGTGATGAGCCCGGCCCGGGCCTGCCGGAGCAGGTTGTAAGTCTGGTCTTTAACGAGTAAAACCGGTTTGTCGCCAATAATGTCTTTATAAAGACTGTCTGGCTGTGCAGATGCCTGGGCCACAACAAATGTATAGCCTGGGAAGTGGCCCACCATAGCCAGCATCAGCGGTAGCTTTACTTTTATCTCCTGCGATCGACTGCCGGGCAGCAGGGCAATAATAGGTTTATCAGCAATGGGTGTGAGTGGTACATTGTTCTTTTGGTTGCTGACCACCTCAACGAGGGGGTGGCCTACATAGGTGACGGGGAAGTCCCATTTTTTATAAAAATCCACCTCAAAAGGGAGTATCACCAGCATTTTGTCTACATCGCGCTTCAGTTTTTTCACCCTGTTCTCTTTCCATGCCCATACCTGCGGCGAAATGTAGTAGACTATTTTTATCCCCTGTTTTTTTGCCCATTCTGCGATGCGCATATTGAAGCCCGGATAGTCGATGAGCACCAGCACATCGGGCCGGTAAGCAATAATATCTTTTTTGCAGAAGTCTATATTGCGGAAGATCGTGCGGAGGTGGGTTATGACCTCCACAAACCCCATGAAGGCGAGGTCGCGGTAATGTTTTATAAGAGTGGCTCCTGCAGCCTGCATCATATCGCCGCCCCAGCAGCGGACATCGGCCTGGCTGTCGGTGTTGTGCAATGCTTTAATAAGATTTCCGCCATGCAGATCGCCACTGGCCTCGCCGGCGATGATATAATACCGCATAATCTACCAGACAAACTTTATCAGGACGATGAGCACCGCATAGAGCATGGTGGCCACTACCACCCCCCTCATTGCATAGTCCAGCCGTTTGAAATTAAAGTACACAAAAGGTACAAGGTTTATCAGCAGGCTCAAAGTAAGAACCTTGGCAGCCATACCCTTCAGCTTGGTTAACGATGACATAAACTCAAAAAAACCTTCGCGGTGCCCCCACAGGTTATACATGATGAACATACCTATTACGGGAAGGAAAATGCCAAGTATAAAACCCGTTATGGGAACATTTAATCTCATATATTGTAATTAAGACTGCAATATACAACGCATTTTAGTGTTAAAATCCTGAATCTCTTATCTTTGCCGCAACTTTGAAAACGACGAAACATGAATTTTGGACTGAATAACATACCACAGCGCACAATAAAACCCCGTAACTATGGCATAACTATGGTGATGGATAAAGGCATGGGCCTGGAAGGCACCCGTGACTTTCTTTCTGTAGCAGCACCTTATGTAGATATGGTAAAATTGGGTTTTGGAACCAGTGCTGTGACCAATAACCTGCGTGAGAAAATAGCTATTTATAAAGAACTGAATATACCTGTTTATCTGGGGGGTACTCTTTTTGAAGCCTTCCTGGTCCGTAACCAGTTTGACGATTATGTAAGCGTGCTTAAGGAATATGGACTGGACCATGTAGAAGTTTCGGACGGATCAATAAATATACCACACATAGAGAAGCTGGGATATATAGAGAAGCTGGCGAAGCATGTGACTGTGCTGTCGGAGGTGGGGTCTAAAGATGCCACGCACATTATGCCACCTTATAAGTGGATAGAGCTGATGAAGGCAGAACTGGAAGCCGGGTCTACGTATGTAATAGCAGAGGCAAGGGAGGCCGGTAATGTAGGCATCTACCGTGGATCGGGCGAGGTACGTGAAGGGCTGGTGCAGGAGATACTGACGCAGATACCCTATGAACGTATCATATGGGAGGCGCCGCAAAAGTCTCAGCAGGTATACTTCCTGGAGCTGCTGGGCCCCAATGTGAGCCTGGGTAACCTGGCGCCGGCAGAGGTGATACCGCTGGAGTCTACGAGGCTGGGACTGAGGGGTGATACGTTTCATTTATTCCTCGGCAAGGAACAGCAGGAGCGGGCCAACCACGTTTAGTTTTTGTTAAATAAACCGAAGGAATAAAAGTTAATAAAGTAAGCATTTAAATTTGTTTGGCGCGCACGTCAGTTACAATGCCAGCATTATACGGACTAATAGGTTACCCGCTTACCCATTCTTTTTCGCCCGCGTATTTCAAGAAGAAATTTGCGGAACAGCGCACTGACGCGCAATATGAAGCTTTTCCCCTAGAGCATATATCAGAGTTCGGACATTTACTGCATACACATCCGGAGCTGGAAGGACTTAACGTAACGATACCTTACAAAGAAGCGGTAATACCATACCTGGATGAAATGGACAGCACGGCGGCGGAAATAGGCGCCGTAAACTGTATAACAATAAGAAAAGGTGTAAAAAAGGGCTATAATACCGATGTTACCGGCTTTGAACAAAGCCTGATACCACTGCTGCACCCACGGCATAAGCAGGCACTGATACTGGGCACCGGAGGCTCGTCTAAGGCGGTAGCCTATGTGCTGAAGCAACTGGGTATTCCGTTTTTATTTGTATCAAGGGAAAAGACGGAAGGGCAACTTACCTATGACTCACTGACGCCCGAAATAGTAGCCCAGAACAAACTTATAGTGAACACCACACCGCTGGGGCTATACCCCAATATAGATGGCGCGCCGGGCATACCGTATGAGGGCATAGGGGCGCAGCACCTGCTTTACGACCTTGTGTACAACCCCGAGGAAACGAAATTTCTGGCGGCAGGTAAGGAGCGGGGAGCTGTTATAAAGAATGGTTTTGAAATGCTGCAGCTACAGGCAGAGGCCGCATGGAATGTGTGGACGATGGGCAGTGCGGTGCCCGAATAAACTCGCGGTCAGCCTACGGTATAGTATACACAGGTAGTTACAAAATCCCTGAAATAAGGTATCCATGTGAGCGGGGCCCACTGTTCCCGCGGCTTAAGCCCGAATTTGAATTTGTATATAGGGTTAATGAGGTAGTCCTTTTTACTCAGTACCCTGAGCCCGCTTTTTTTCACGATACGCTCAAAGCGCTCTATGGTTATCTGTGTGTCTTTGATCTCCATGAGCTCTTTAATATTCAGCGGATGCTCGCCGGCCATCTTCAGCATACCGCGGTACAGAAAACGAGGCAGGATATGGTAGTAAGGCAGCTTACTGGCCCATTTACTCTCACATATCTGCTGGTGGCCGCCAAACGGCATATACCATGGCGGGAAGCCGAAGAATATCTGCCCGCCGGGTTTGAGGAAAGTCTTGAGGTAGGGTATGAATTTTTCCTGGTCAGGTACATGCTCGATCACATCTTTAAGGATGATGAGATCGAAGAAGCCACGAAACCTGCTGAGAAAACTTTCTTCATAGATATTGACACAGAGAAATTCGGCCTTGCCTGCTGCAATTTCTTTTTCGAGGAAGTTTTTGGCGAAGTCAATCCTGTGCTGCGCCAGGTCTACACCCACGCAGTAGCACCCTCTATTGACGAATGGCAACAACACTCCGCCTTCGGCGGCGCCTACCTCTAATACTGCCATTCCCGGCACGATGGGCAACGTCTTTTCTATAAAAGGCAGCACATAGGATAATGAGTTGTCTACCTGCTGATCGAAACGTATTTTCTCGTCTAAATGCTGCTTTAGGGCCAATGCTGTGATTTTAGGTAAAATTACTTCTTTATTTCTTTCTCTTTCAACTCGAGTATGGCGAGCTGGATACTGATGCTCTCATGATGTATTTTTTCGTATAGCGCTATCACAAATTCGGGGGAAAGGCGGTCGTGCGCCCTTTCTCTCAGTGCATCTACCATATCGCGCCAGCGGCCGGGCTGGAAGGCGGTCATATTGCAGGCCTTTTTTACATCGCCCATTTGCACGCTCAGTTCCATACGCTTTGCAAGCAGGTCTATGATCTCGGCATCAAGGTTATCCATAAGCTGCCTGAGGTATTCCAGTTGCACCTGGCCGCTCATATCACCTGTAAACTCACGCCGCACCACGAGACCTTCAATTATCTCTTTGAGTGAGTGAGGCGTGACCTGCTGCGGGGCATCGCTCCAGGCCTCATCGGGCCGGGGGTGGGTCTCTATCATCAGGCCGTCAAAATCAAGGTCCATCGCCTTTTGGGCTATCTCTGCTATACGGGCCCTGTTGCCGGTAATATGGCTGGGGTCGCAGATCATTACCAGGCCGGGCTTACGTCTTTTCAGTTCAATGGGTATTGGCCAGTTGGGCTGATTGCGGAAGCCGCCGGCAGAGCTATAGCCCGAGAAACCACGATGGATGGCAACTACCTCAGGTACGCCAGCTTTTTCAAAACGCTCTATGGCGCCCTGCCACAGGTCTACGTCTGTGTTCACCGGGTTCTTTACCATTACCGGTACCTGCACGCCCCTGAGGGAATCGGCAAGGTGCTGTACCTGGAACGGGTTAACTGTGGTGCGTGCCCCTATCCACAATACATCTATGCCATATTTCAGTGCCAGTTCTATATGGGCAGGCTCAGCCACCTCCACGGTGACCGGCATATTGTATTGCGCCTTCACTTCCTGCAGCCACACCAGCGCCTGCTCACCGTTCCCTTCAAATGAGCCCGGGCGGGTACGTGATTTCCACACCCCGGCCCTGAACAGTGGTATACCCATGGCATGAAGCGCGGCGGCGGTCTCTGATACCTGTTCGCGCGTCTCAGCGCTGCAGGGTCCCGCAATCACAAATGGCCGTGCTGATCTGAAGCTAAACATGCCGGCAAAGTTATGGCATGAACGCAATAGTTAGCGAAACAGGAGCAGATAACAAATTTGTTTATAACTGATATGCCGAAATGATGAACGCCGGGAAAACCCGGCGTTTTTTCATTGTTGTAGAAACAACAAACATTCATAAAAAGATAAGCGGCGTTTTTCTATTTCATTTTTGCCACAAACATCCCCTCGGCGCCATTTTTGGCGCGTATGGTACATGGCCCGAAGCTGACCTCGTTGTTGAAAGTACCTGTAGTGTATATGTTGTTATTCTTATCGGTACAGATGGCGGTGACTTCGTCAACGCCGGTATTGCCTACATCCACCTTCCATATCTTTTGCCCGTCGGGGCTGCATTTTGCTACATATATATCGGAGGAACCTTTGGCATATTTTTTAGACTCGCCAAACAGGGCTACAGCATCGTAGTAGTAGCCGGCGAGACAGAGAAAACCCTTGCTGTCTATGGCCACGAAGCTGCGCATATATAATTCTTTAACACCCACGCCTATTTGCCTGTTCCATACCAATTCGCCCCTGGCGGTAAGCTTTATAAGGTTGTCGCCGGTGAGTGTTTTACCGCTTACAGATGCTGCCGCTGAGAAGTACGTGGTGAGATAAAGGTTACCACTTTTGTCTGTGACAATGTTGCCCGGGCGGTCTTCGGCATTGCTGCCCATAGACTTGAGCCACTGTATCTTACCGGCGCTGCTGTACATGGCTACAAATACATCGGCACTGCCTTTACCTGTGACTGTGAACCTGTCAAATATTGCGGTGTCCGTAAATTCACCTGTAATAAATATGTTGCCCGACCTGTCGACCGCTACCCCCCAGCACTGGGTATAATATTTTGCTGATGGCTGCGCGTGCCGTACCCATTTCACTTTCCCGTTTCGGTCATATTTTACAAGAAAGATGGTATACTTTTTATCAGCGCCGATAGTGAATGAATCAAAAGAAATAATACCCTGGCACTCGCCTGCTACATACAGGTTGCCCGCGGCATCGGTGGTGATGGCATGCGAAGAACTGTGACATTCTTCACCCGTGGCATCGTTTACCCAAAGGAGGTCGCCCCTGGGGTTGTATTTAACTACAAAAGACCGGATGGCGCTGCCTGACTTATCGCCGGTGATGCAGATATTCTGATCGCGGTCTATGCAGATACCCTTTGCATAGTCTGAACCGCCATGGGTCAGTTGGCGCGCCCATAATAACTTCCCCCAGGCATCATATTTGATAAGTACGGCATTTACACTCATGTAGCTGAGAAATGTGTCCTTGCCATACACGCCTGTGCCGCTGAAGTAGCCGATGGCATAGACATTGCCTGCATTGTCTGCGCAGATGCCTGTACCCGCATTAAACCGGAACCCACCACCCGAACTGGTGCCGCCCTCGGCGTGTGCCCAAAGGATATCCTGTGCCAGGCCCCTGCCCGGCAGCAGTGAGCAGATAAACAGCACCACGAAACAAAATCTACCGATCATTATTTACGCTTTTTGTAAAGGTACCCTGATACCCGGGGTGTGGGAATACCATTTTAGTGGTATTGTTTGGGAGCGGCTTTTATAAAATGGATGTTTAAACCGGACAAAAAACAAAAGGTTTCAACTTTTGCTGAAACCCTTTATTTAAAGCTTGTGGAGAATACCGGAGTCGAACCTGCGTCCAAATACATGCCAAGTAAGCTTTCTGCATGTATATTCCTGTATGATTTGAAAAATGGTCTCCACCTACTTCGTTACCATCCTCACATCGAGTCTTACAAATGCATATCCTTTCTTACCGTGCCGTGCATTCAGCATGAGTTCGGCCGATGTGTGAGGATCAATAACAACATACCAGGATTTGAAATAATTTTCAACACCATTTTCGAGCGGTTTCGGATGCTGCCCGCCTATCGTGCAGTTTTCCAGTTGGCCGCCTATAATGTTAAATAGATCAACAATGTCTTTATCACTGGGATCGCGCACGAGTGTGCACATAGCTGTGTATTCCGGCTGGTTCGTGCTAGGTTCTGCTATGTTCACAGTATAACCCAGTATCTTCATATTGGTTACCCAGGCGTTTGTTTCAGAGTTTGTGTAGTGAGTAGTCCATAATGACTTCCAGTTGTCATGGTGATTACTATTGATCAGTTGCTCTACTCCATTGCATAGGGTGGTAAAGTCAGGTATTTTCAGCACATGGGTCTCTTTACTTTCTTTATCCCGGGCTATAGCCTCGTCCATCACCTGGTCATGTTGTCTGTGTGCCTCCAGTTCGGCCGCGTAAGAATATTCTTTCAGTGAATTGTATACGACAATGTGTAGCCAGTAGCCGCCATTGCGTGTATTGGGTTCCAGCAGCTCAGCCATTACTGCCAGGTCACTATAGCGTGATGGACAACCCGGGTCCGCGCGAAGCGAATCTTTGTCATTTGTACTGCTCACTACATGCAGCTTTACGGTGTCGTCGCAATGCAGGATACGGCTCACAAAGAGTTTCAGGTCCTCCTGCGCTTTATGGTGTTTAGAACTGGTGAGTTCGCAACGGTAGTCCCATTGCACGTTTTGCGTATCGCCATTGTTCACAATAAATTCCTGGTGATGCGTCAGGTAACCCTCCAGCAGATCAATGGTGATCTGGCTCTGCCAATCTGGTCGTCGTGAGTTGGTGAAATTTGTGGTTGAGTTGGCAAATATATCCCGGATGTTCTCGCAAAAGGTAAACTGATTGAATTCCCCCGGACGCTGTGCAGGTACGTCTTTGGCCGCAAACAGCGCAAAGAAGATGAAGCAGACTATGCGAAGGGCGGTTTTCCGGTAGACTACTGCTGATATGCCTAACAATCTGCTTATCTTTTTAATAGCTGATTTTTTCATAACCTAATGCATTCGGTTTGGAAAATACAACAAAAATGCATTCTCATCGCCCCTAAAACAAAAACCGGGAACATCATTTGATGTTCCCGGTTAGAGTGGAGAAGGACGGGGATATGTCGAACTTTTTTGTGGAAGATTTGGAGCGGTTCGACTGTTGATTCGAGTTTTCAAAGCTCAAAAAATTGCCAATTTTGGGTTTATTGCATGCAAACGTTGATATTTTGGTAAGCAATTATTATTTCCATTCCCTATCCTTTTTGACATTTCAGATACCTTTGGTTAGCCAATCTTTCAGAAGACTATGACACAAAAAGAAATCATTCAACAACTACATCAAGTCACAAAGGAGTATAATTTCGCCTATGTCATAGCGGCTATTGTATACAATGACTTCTGCGGACCGCTTGAGCTTTTAGCAGATAAAGACTATTGGAAACAGCTAAACTATAATGAGCTATCATTTTTAATAGGTCTTTGGGTTAAGAATGCCGGGAGAAATAGTGCCTCCAACTTGGATGTAAATGAAGAGTATCGAAAAATCAACGCTTTAATGAAAGAACTTCATATTTCTTTCCTAAGAGAGGGACCTAAATTAAATGTAGCCGATATTAATAAGAAAACAAAAAACGATTTTCTTATAAATGGAATACGTCTAAAAGAGGCGTTTTTTTATAGTTCATCAGGCGGATATGATTATCAATTTATAAATAGCACTATTGAGAAATACAGCTACGACAAAGAATGGATTAAGAAAAATAAAAACTTTTCGTTGTCAACGCTGGTTCCATTCTTCAAACACGTAAAGTCCACTATTCAAAAGAAATTGAATAATCCCATAAATAGAACTAAATCTGGGATGCCAATCGAAAACCTATTGGATACTTTCTGCCTATCAGAGGAGGAGCTATTTAATAACAATGCAGAATATAAAAACATAACGTTCCACTTGACGATTGAGCTGGAAAAAGAAATGGCTAATCACCTTAATGAAATCGGTGATTTTAATGAGTTTCAAGCGAAGCCAATAATTAGATTATCGGAGGACAAGTACTTTATTCCTCTGCCATTTTTCCTTGCTGAAGCAATTTATGAGGCACCTTTTTACTGGATGATGGAAGATACTTCATATCGAGCTAAAAGTTTAGAAAATAGAGGAATAGTTGCAGAGGAGAAAGTTTTTAATCTCTTTTCGAAGGTCTTTGGAACTGATAATACTTTAAAGGGTGTAAAAATTAAAAAAAACCTTACGACAACCGAATCCGATATAGACGTTATTGGCATATACGGGGAAACAGCCATCATAGCACAAATCAAATCTAAAAAATTGACGGCTTTATCAAAGAAAGGGGATATCTCGAAAATAAAAGATGATTTTAAGAAGGCAATTGAAGATGCTTACACTCAAGGCGTAGTCTGTGAGAATTGTATTCGAACTTACGAACAGTATAATTTCGTCACAGATGACAATATTAGCGTCAATGAGAAGATTTCCAAAATCAAAAAAACATATGTTATCTGTGTCGTGATAGACACCTATCCCGCATTGTCACATTTAACTCAAGTGCTATTGTATGAAAGCCCCAATGCTAACACAATATGCTTTACAACATTGGATTTAGACGTAATCTGCCGTTATTTAAATTCTGCTCAAAAACTTGTTACTTATTTTTCTGAAAGAATAACCAAATGTCGAAGTTATCATGGAGAGAACGAATTGTGTTTTTTAGGATTTTATCTTGAACATGGCTTTAACTTGGAAGAGGGGTATACTCACGAAATGATAGATAACAGCTATGGAGGTAAAATAGATAGGATGTACTATCCTGAAATTGCTGGCCAACGGCAAAGGTCGTCGACTAAAAAGATTGGTAGGAATGACAAATGTCCATGTGGGAGCAATTTAAAATACAAGAAGTGCCACGGTGCTTGAAAATAAAAAAGCGACTGGGAGCATGAAAAACGAAAGTGAAGTGGCGGCGCTGTTTTACCGCACTTCGCTCTCATTTTAGTGGGAGAAGAGCGGGGGATATGTCCAAGTTTTTTGTTGAGGATTTGGAGAGGTTTATATGATCAAAAAGACATGGACTTTGCAGACGCTTGTTCCCGCTAGTTGCATAAAGACGTACGTCTTTAGAAAGTTGAGAAAAGTGATGTATGCCTAAAAGGCTTATCAAATCTCAAGCCAGCTAAGAAGTAAGGATAACACTCGCAGCAGATAATTGGGATTGTTGATCCTTGATCTGATAGTCCCGATTGACTTCTTCCATATGTTGGTCTATTGCCAAAAGATTAGCAAGATCTTCCATGGAATTCATGACAAAAGCCTTGTTTTCAGCATTAAGCTGCGCGAGAACATCGTCTCTCTTATTAAGTATTGTTGCCATCAGAATCCGTTTAAATTTGACATAAATATAGAAAAGGGGGGCAAAGGTAGTATATTTCTTACAAAATTCTTTGTTTTTTCATCAAAAAATACGAATTCATTGTTATATGATGCCGCTATAAGAGCGTTTGTGGTCTGTATATTTCCTTGAGTAGCATCAAAAATAAAAATGCCATCAGCCATTTTTGCCTTTATCATATCCTTAGTGGACGTTTCCGAAATCCATATAAATCTCGGCAAAGCTGTCTCAAGTAAAATATCTTTCAGAGTTTGGTCAAAGGTTGTGTTAATAGCCAAGGCATGCTTAAAGGAACGACTAGACGTTAGGTAAAATCTGATAAATATTTGACTATTATCAGGTACTTTAAAAAGGTTAAATAAAATTGACTTGAATAGGTTTTTTGCTCTGAAAGCCTCTAAATACACTTTAGAATATAACGGCACGACAAAATGTGTAATCTCACAGTTGTGCCATCTTGCTACAGGATAGTGTGCTGCGGGTGCATTGATCTTGCCAAGTTGGTATATAGGCCTATTGTCATCGATGAAAACAAAATCTTTGCGAATATCATCGTTGTCGAAGAACTGAACTTGCTTTCGTGCTATAATGCCAGCAATGGTTGGATCAGTTTCATCGGTTACCGGTAACCTGTCAATCAAATCATTAGTGGTTCTTTCTCTACCTATAGTTAATACTGCATGACCAATATCTCCTCCGTGCATTCTGTTCTCAAAGGCAGTTATTAAAGGGATGCCACTTTCTATATAGGTCGAGAAAAGTCGATTAAACACCTGCTGTCCATATTGGCTTCTTGAATATATTTTGGTTCCGAAACCGAACTCACGCAGGGCAAATGCCATCTGTGGAATATTTAACCCCTTTGATGGTATTTGTCGTTCTGAAGAAACTTTCTTTAAGACATCGATAATTCTCGAGGGTAAGACTGGTTTATATTCTGGGTATTTCGAACCATAGTATTCCATTAAAGCCCATAACGTCGTCTCTGCACAAGTGATTGTTTCGGTATCTTGAGACGAATGAGGAAACCCATTTATTTTCAGTTTTATAGAGTTAACCGTAGCATTTAAATTCGCAGTTACGCATAGAAAATGATTAGTCTTTACGCCTTTTGGAGCTACTACACTTCTACCAATAAATTGCGGCATTGTGGGTCGAACAATTACGAAACCAATATATTTAGTCTGCAAATTTGCTATTTCATTCGCATCTTGAAATTGCCCAGCAAAAATTTCTCCATCAAAAAAAGACAGTCGAATGCAATTTCGCTCGTACTGTTCCCATTTAGAAGAATAATATGAATAGTAACTATCTCGGTAAACTTTATCGACGTATGGTGCTTCGATAAAAATATACGCTCCATCTAATATCTGTTCAATGTAAGGATTAATGTGTGTATCATATACCCGAAGTATATGGTAATCACTAAGTTTAAAATGCTTTGACATTAAACGAACAAGGTTATCTTTCAGCTCAGCCTTCGTTGAAATTATCCGATCCATACACTGCAAATATTAAAAAAATATTTGTCAATAAAAAACCGGAAACATCAGTTCGATGTTTCCGGTTGAAGTGGAGAATACCGGAGTCGAACCGGTTACCTCTTGCATGCCATGCAAGCGCTCTAGCCAAATGAGCTAATTCCCCTTGGGGGTGCAAATATAATTATTCAGTCCGATTATTCAGCGCTTTCTTATTTTTACCGCATGATCACAATATATGGGATAAAAAACTGTGATACTATGCAGAAAGCAATGAAATGGCTGGATGCAAAAAAACTGAAATATACATTTCACGATTATAAAGAACTGGGCATAGATAAAAACACGCTGACCCTCTGGCTGAAGCACTTTCCGACGGATAAACTTATCAATATGAAAAGTACTACTTACCGTGCCCTGAGTGATGAAGAAAAAACTAGTATAGGCAGCAAACCCAAGGCTATAGCGCTGATGATGCGGTACAACTCTGTGATAAAGCGGCCGGTATGGGATATGGGTAACGGAAATTTCTTCCTGGGGTGGGATGAGCAAGTGCTAAGCAGGATGCTGGCGCAGTAGTGCGGCCCCGGCAGATGCTGCGATGGAATTAATATGTATTTTCACAAAAAATTATTTTATGGGACAGCAGAGTTATACCAATCACAGGCGTTTTGTGCCGGGCTTTCATTTTTTTACATCGTTACTGGCTGTTATAATATTCGGGCTGGCAGCGTATAAGCTGGTGCAGTCCATGATCAGCGGGCAGTGGCTGTTCTCAGATATCGTGTATACCGGCCTATTACCTGTACTCATAGCTGTTGTTCTTTTGCTGCTGTTCTGGTATTCAAGGCAATTTGCCACTAAAGTGCAGGACCGGGCCATACGGGCTGAAGAAAACCTCAGGCATTTTATACTCACGGGTAAGCCTTTTGATCACCGGCTCACGATGGGGCAGATAGTGGCGCTGCGCTTTGCGCATGATGAGGAATTTGTGGAACTGTGTAAAAAAGCAGCGGACGAAAACCTGGGCCCGGACGCGATAAAAAAAGCAATAACCAACTGGCGCGCCGATCATCACAGGGCGTGAACCGACCGTATCAAGGGTATAAGAAAACAAGGACAGGGTCAGCTAACCCGGCCATCAATCTTTTTTTTGCCCGGCGGACCTACATCCAGGCCGCGGCAAAAAGGTTGAACGACTGCCTTAGCTCGTTCACCGTCTTTTCTTCGGTTTCATATCGCTGACCAAGCTCGTTGTGTTTGTCCAGCAGCATGCCGTCAATGTATCCTGCACCCGAATTCCTGGCCTCTGATGCTATCATTTTCACATTCGACTTCAGATCGTGCGCAAGCCTGTGGATATTTTCGGCCTGGATGTCAAACTGGTTTTCGAAATGCTCAATATCTACCATCACATCGTGATGCGAATTTTTACCGGCTATATCGGTGAGCCTTTTTTTGAGGATCTTGATCTCCTGCTTGTAGAAATCCAGCGCCCGAAGCCAGTCGGTATGTGCGTTGTTGATGTGCGTGATACTAATCTTATCCATAACTTCCATAATTATCGTTTTTTAAGATGAAGTAATCGATGCGTTAAAAATGACCCATAAGAGGGGTGCACAAAAAAAGAACAGCACTATAAAATTAAAATTAAAAACCGCAAATTTCCAAGTAATATTAAAAAAAGCCTGGAGGCGATCTGCTACCCGAAAATTTGCCACCGGAATACATTGATATTTTTTTGCATGGTATGGTTTTTCAGCACAGACACATGAGTATATTTTTATGGATATTAACCCGTGGTTTGAATATAAATTATACAGATGTTATTTGGTGTTGTTTTACGGAAAAATTAACGTAACTTTCGGTTGGTAATGCATTTTTTAGTATGTTTACCATCCATTTAGTGGAATTGATTTATTATTTAAGGCAAGGCTCATGAAAAAACTTTATTTACAATTAATACCTGCTTTTGTTACCTGTAATAAACAGCACATGAGAGCCGCAAGAATATTTTTTGTGGCTTTCGTCCTATCGTGCATCAGTTTCAGCGGCTTTGCGCAAGTTACAGTAAGCCCTGCCAATGATACACTTATATGCAGCCGCACTGCTGCCAACGGCAGCACGCCTGCATTTACAACACTGGGTAATATCGTTATCTCTGAAACAGTAACCAACGGCTTTATTGCGGGCTCAAACCAGATCATCATCAATGCTCCTACAGGCTGGCAATTCGGGCCTACATCGCCTACCGCTACATGGACGGGCAGTGACATACTGGGTGTAACTATCACAGGTTATACGCCTACCAGTTTCGTACTTAATATCAATACCACCGGTACATCATCATTGGACGTTGTAAACGTAGTAGGCTTGCAGGTGCAGGCAACAACCATGTTATCAGCTACAGGGCATATCTATGCCTCGTTTGTAAGCGGTATTTCGGGTGGTATATTGGTGGGCTCTGGCCCTGGCGGCACTAATTTCGGTATCCTTGGCCTGATACCAGCCCCCATAACCGGCCCTACACACGTATGCCTGGGGTCATGCATCACGCTTACCTCCAGCCCCGGTGTTACATGGTCCAGCACCAATACGTCTATTGCTTCTGTAAACCCTGCTACCGGCCTGGTTTGCGGTGTGAGCGCGGGCAATGTGGTTATCCGTGCTACGCTATCCGGCTGTACCGATTCCATCAGGATCACCGTAGACCCTCCGGCCCCTGCGCTGTTGGGTATTCACAATATGTGTGCATGGTTCGATTCGCTTACTGTAACAGTGGCGCCGGGTGCTGACCATGGCGGTCTTTACAGCGCTTCACTGGTTACCGTTATCAACACCTCACCTGTTCCCGGATCTGGATCAGGCACAGTATATGCCCATGCTCCGGGTACCTCCGCGAGTATCACTTATACGCTTCCTACCGGTTGTGCTACTACAGTTATCTTCACGGTAAATCCGTTACCAACACCAATACTTGCACCGCCATACGCGGTTTGCGCGGGGTCTTCTATTTCGCTCACTTCTTCACCGGTTGGCGGTACGTGGTCTGTATCCAATACCCATGCGGGCGTTGGTTCCGGCACAGGTGTAGTGACCGGTCTTACAGCAGGTATAGATACCGTTTTCTATACGTTGCCCACTGGTTGTAAAACAGATACAGCAGTAACAGTATATCCTTTGCCCGCTCCGATAGGGGGAGACAGCACTGTGTGTGAATTGTCTACCATGACCGTAACTGATGTTACAGGAGCCGGCACATGGTCAAGTTCTACCGGTTCCATCGCAACTGTTAATCCAAGTACGGGCGTCGTGACAGCGGTGAGCGCAGGTATTGATACCATATTTTACACTTTACCTACGGGTTGTTTCGTATACCGCCTTATAACTGTTAATCCGCTACCTGCCGCGATTGTAGGCCCATCTGCCGTATGTGTTAATGACTCCATATTGCTTACAGATGGCACTGCGGGCGGTACATGGACCTCAAGTTTCCCTGCTATAGCTTCGGTAGATCCGTCTACCGGGTATGTGCTGGGCGTATCGGGCGGTGTCACCACTATATTCTATACATTGCCTACCACCTGCAGGATGGTGCATAATGTGACGGTGAATACATTACCTACTCCCATCTTCGGAGGCCCTAACCCCATATGTGCGGGCCTTGCAGGTGTGGATAGCAATCTTACCCCCGGAGGTACATGGAGCAGCGCACCTATAACTACGGCTGTTCCGATAGACCCCACTTCCGGTGTCTTTACTACCTCCACACCAGGTATAGCACGCATATGCTACACCCTTACAAGTACGGGCTGCTCTATATGTGATACCATCACTGTATCCCCGGTTCCGCTGCCTATCACAGGGCCCGACAGTATTTGTGTGGGATCATGGTCTACCTTGTACGACGCCACACCCGGCGGTATCTGGCACAGTGCTGATCCGTCACGTCTGAGTATTGACTCTGTGGCCGGAACGGATACCGGCATCATTGCCAATCCGCTACCCGTGCAAGTCACCTACAAACTTGGTGGCTGCTCCTCTGCTCCTTTTGACGTTACTGTTTTTCCGGTACCTGGTCCCGTATCCGGTGGTCCGGTATGCCAAAGTGATTCTGTGCAGCTCATAGATATTTTGCCCGGCGGAGTTTGGACGAGTGCAAATCCAAGTTTTGCAACCATAGATCCGGTTACTGGCTGGGTACATGGTATCATGGCGGGTACTGTAAATATTACTTACACGGCCAATGGCGGCTGCTCGGTGGTGTATCCCCTGGTAGTTAATATTAATCTGCCCATTATAGGTCCAAATCATGTTTGCCAGGGAGACCCCATTGTACTCACTAACAGTAACCCCGGCGGCACATGGGTGAGCAGTAATACGTCTGTGGCCACTATAGTTGGCGGGGTGTACCCCGATACTACCGCTGTTCTTACCGGTGTAACGCCGGGTGTTACTACGATAACTTATACTACTCCTGATGGTTGTGTTTCTACATTAATAGTAACGGTAGACCCGATGCAGCCGATAGTTGGGCCCACGTTCATTTGCGTGGGCAGTACCACTACTTATACCGACGCTGTACCCGGGGGTATGTGGATCAGTAGTAATACGGCCATTGGTTCTATAGATGCGATAGGGAACCTTACCGGAACAGGGCCGGGTGTTGTTACGATAACCTATTCTGTAACGGCAACGGGTTGCTCGGCCACAACAGTAGTTACGGTCAATCCATTGCCAACACCTATTACCGCGGCAGACAGTGCGGTATGTGTGGGGGATACGCTTGTGCTTAGCTCTACACCGGGTGCCGGCACATACACAAGTTCTAATAATGCTATCGCTACCGTTAATATCACAACAGGTACTGTTACCGGAATATCGGCGGGCGTGGCCACAATGACCTATTCGTTAGGTACCGGCTGCTACGTCACGTTTACCCTCACGGTCAATCCTATCTCACCCATATCCGGGCCGGATAGTGTCTGTGTCGGATCGTCTATATTATTAATAGACACCACATCGGGTGGTGTCTGGGACATGATCACGCCTTACCATGGCTTTGCGTCGGTAAACCCCGGTGGTGTAGTGACCGGCCTGGAGCCTGGTGTGGATACCGTTACATATACTATGCCTGTTACCGGCTGCCGTGCTGTATACAGCGTGAGAGTGGATGAACTGCCGGGTGCTATTATTGGCCCCGATAGCGTGTGTACGGGTACCCTTACTATATATACAGATACGCCCGCATTAGGCACATGGTCGGTGAGTACACCGGTTGTTGCTACCATTAACCCGGCTACCGGTCTGCTGGCGGCACTGTCGCCCGGAGCGGATACAATAACTTACACACTCAGTACCGGATGTTCCATATCGAGAGTAGTAACAGTGAACCTCACACCTTCACCAATAGCAGGCCCGAATCATGTGTGCCTCGCGCGGCGCGTTACCTTGTCAGATCCTACACCGGGTGGGGTATGGACGAATACATATCCGGCTATAACGATAGGCACCGCCGGTGTGGTGGATACTGTGACCGGTGTGGGACTGGGAATAGACACCATATATTATACACTTCCTGCAGGCGGATGTTCGGCCCGTTTGAGTTTTACCGTTACCCCGATACCAACTATTACGGTTTCCCCAAATCCTACACCTATTAAGTGTAAATATGCTTCTGTAACTATCACGGCTTCAGGTGCGGGTGCGGGTGGTACTTATTCATGGACACCTAGTTATGGCCTGTCTTGTACCAATTGTGCCAGCCCGTCTGCAACTCCTACCATTACTACAACGTATACTGTAACAGGAACAACCGCGTTTGGGTGTGACAGCTTTACAACAGTAACGGTGGTAGTTGATGACTCACTCAATCATATGAAGATAGTGGGTAAGGACAGCATCTGTAATGGTACCTGCGATACGCTCAAAGCATCGGGCCGTGCCGGCAGCTATTTTGCATGGCATCCCATAGGCGGCCTGTCGTGTACAATATGTGATACGGTGGTTGCCTGCCCTACGGCAACAACAACTTACTGGGCAGTGGCTATAGACGATCTTGGGTGTAAAGATTCGGTTTCATTCACGGTAAATGTAAATCCGTTGCCGCTGATCAATGTGAATCCAAATCCTACCATTGTGTGTAAGGGCAAACCACTTACCGTTCATGCTACTAGCCCCAACACAGATGACGCTACCAATACATATACATGGGCGCCAAACCTGTTCATCTCGTGCGATACATGCGCTAACCCCGTGCTTACCGATACTGCTAACCTTGTTTACAGGCTCAGGTGTACAACCATATACGGCTGCTATGATTCGTTTGATGTTAAAGTATCTGTGCTGGATACTAACGTAAACTGGATAGTGCCTGATACCAACATCTGTATTGGCGGCTCGGCCCTGCTTATGGCCACAAGCCACAGCGTGATCAGTAACCTGGACATCCCCACATTTACATGGCTGCCCAATTACTTCCTGAGCGATCCGTTCAACAAAACTACTTATGCTAATCCGCCGGTAACAACAACCTATTCGGTGGCTATACATGAGAATGTATGTTTTGATGATACACTGTCTGTGACTGTGTTTGTGCAGCCGTATCCGTCTATCACTATAACAACAAGCGCTACCACGCCGCCGAATATAGTTGCGGGAACCCCCATACAGCTCACTGCTATTGTAACCAATACGCCGGTGGGCAGCTATGCATGGACACCTGCCAACACACTGACGTGCGACAGTTGTTATAACCCTGTGGCAATACCCACGGTGAATACAACTTATACCGTTACCGTTACGTCTATATACGGTTGTACCTCTTACGACTCTGTAACGCTGGATCTTTATTGTGATAACAGCCAGATATTCATACCTAATACATTTACCCCGAACGGTGATGGCATCAACGACCGCTTCTACGTAAGTGGCAAAGGCATAAGCGAGGTGACCCTGATGCAGATAGTGAACAGGTGGGGACAAGTGGTGTATGAAGCCCACAATATCAAAGCCAATGACCCTTCTACGGGCTGGGACGGAACATTTAAAGGGAAGGTACTGGAGCCGGATGTATTTGTATATGTAGTGAAGGCTGTCTGTGAGTTGGGTACGAATACCTATACGTATACGGGCGATATCTCCATAGTGAAGTAATGAATTTTTTAAGAGCAAAAAAAGGAACGATGAAACGTTATTTTACCATATTTTCTGCAGTCATCCTTCTTGGCCTCGGCACAAAAGGAAACGCGCAGGATATCCATTTCTCGCAGTTCTGGGAAAATGAGATATTCCATAATCCCGCGCTTACAGGCGTTTTCAGCGGCGAGTATAAGTTCGGTGTTGATTATCGTACGCAGTGGGGCTCTATCGCCACTCCGTTCAATACGGTAATGTTGTCAGGGCAGACGCGTATCGTTGTTAACAGGGAGGTAGGGGACTATATCAGCTTCGGCCTGGCGTATACACATGATAAGGCAGGCACCATCAACTTTACCAGCAACCAGATATATCCGTCTATATGCTACAACAAGGCTATGGAAGACGAGCATAATACTTACCTGTCTGTAGGGCTTACCGCGGGTTATATCAGCCGGTCGGTGGATATGAGCCTTATGACCTTCAGCAGTCAGTATCTGAACAGCAGCTATCTTTCTACCAATCCATCGGGCGAAAGCTATGTCTACAAAGGGCTGCATAACTATGATGTGGGTGCGGGTGTCAGCATCAATAGTTCGCTTGATCTGCAGAGCCGTTCCAACTACTATCTTGGTGTAGGTGTCTATCATATCAACACTCCTACAGAGATATTTAAAGGTGGTGATGTGCTTACCAAGCTACCCATGAAATGGGAGTTCAACGGTGGTGTGCATTTCCCCATCAGTGAATCATTCAGCTTTACCGCTCATGCCAACTATAGCGTACAGCAGCCCTACCAGGAGTTTATCTTCGGTGGCCTGTTTACGTGGAAAGCCCTGCAGGTAGGTTTGCCAAGCATTTTCGCCTTCCATTTCGGACTGCTGAGCCGCTACCAGGATGCGGTGATACCTGTTTTCAAATTTGATTACAAGAACACATCACTCGGCTTTTCTTACGATGTGAACAATTCATCACTGAGCGCTCAATCCGGTACCGGCACCAGCGCTACAGAAGTAACATTGTATGTGCGCGGCAACTATAACCATAAAAAGAATCCGCGTGACCCTATAATGTGCCCAAGGTTTGAAGATGACCCCAACCCGGGCAATACATTCCATTAATAGCATAACAATATTCTGAATAGACGAAAAAAGCGCACATGGTGCGCTTTTTTTCATTACTGCGGTTAATTGGACTGACTGTCAACAGTATTTAAATAAAGTATAATTACTTATTAAGTTTCAATTATTTGTAAAGGCAAGAAATCGTAAATAATTACTGTTTTTTGAAGAAATACCCATCCAAATCGCAGTTTTTGCCGTCTATTTATGTGGTATTTTTCATTAAATACCGTGGGGCATTTTTTCGATAAAAAATAATAGCCTATATTTATACGGAAGGATAGACAACAATGCATTTTGAAATTATTTAATACATATATGATATGAGATATCGTTACCTTATTTTACTTTTTCTGGGGTTGATAATATCTGTAAATAATGCGTCGGCGCAGTTAGTTACGGATAATGCATTCCTGTCTGGCCAATGGTTGCAGGCATGTATAGCTCCCAATGGTTCATGGGGTAATACCGTTACAGCGCCTGCCGGATATTATACACGCGGCGGCAGCATTGGCGGTTACGCAGATCCTGTATTGCACACTGCCCCGGGTGGTTTGGGTATAGACTTTTCATACGATCAGGGCCACGATGGTTTTACTGTAGGTGCGGTACCTTATTATGGTGCATATTTCTTACCCGGAACTCCTTTTGACGGATGGTCTATGCAGGTGAACGGCGTTAGGAGCGATGCTTATTATACAGATGGTGGATCAGGAGGATTTTACAACGCCGCCGGCGGTACACTTACAGGTACGGTAACCGGGCATACATACATTCCGGGATCGCCATGCGCGGGGACACAAAGCAGTTCAGCCGGAACATGGGAAGGTACTGCCGGGCCCGGTAGCGCGCTGCAGATCACGCAAACAAATACATTGGATACATTCGCTTCATGGCTGGTTGTAACTACAAAATTCAAAAATACCAGTGGCGCTACGATGCCCGGTCTGTATTACTTTGTTACAGCAGACCCTGATAATGATGAATTACTACCGGGCGGCAGCTTTCCTACAAACAATCACATCTGCTTCCAGGGAGATGCGCAGAACAGGCATGAGGTATGGGCAGTACCTAACCCTGGCAGCCACCCCGACGCTTTTTCAGGCCTTGCCGCAAAAGACTGTCGTACACAGGCAATGATATACCAAAGCTGGCCGCCTTCTACTACACCGGGCAATAACCTGGATCTCGTATGGGCAGGTACGGCTACAGGTATGGGTACCTGCTATTATTCCTTGTACTCAACAACTGTTTCACAGGATATCGCTTATGGCCTGATCTTTAATCTTGGCGATCTTGCTCCGGGTGACAGTACAGTACTGTCATATGCCTGGATATTCTCTGATTCAATGGCGATAGACAGTGCTTTCCCCGGTCCTAAACTGATGACCGAGGGCATTGCCCATGATTCACTGGACACCGTTTTAGGATGTACTATGAGTGGCTGCGGTGTGTCGGGAAATACATTTACAGCAACATTAAAAGATGGTAACTCAAAAGACTGGACTTATAGCCATTGGACTTGGGCGCCTTCTACCGGCCTTTCGGCTACAACCGGAACTAACGTAACCGTGAACCTGACAGGCCTTAGCGGACCAACGACTTACACCATTACCGGAACAAAAGATACAGCACATGGACAGTGTGGCACCAAGACATTCCTCATGTTTGTGCAGCCATGTTTCAACGCTACCAATAACGGACCTATATGTATCACTGATACACTGATACTGCATGCTAACGGCGATTCTACAGGTGCGACCTACTATTGGTACGGGCCTACCGGCTTTACTGCGTTTACACAATATACTTACAGAACAGGTATGACAATGGCTGATACCGGCTGGTATTATGTGGTAAGGACTGTAGGCAGCGCGCACGACACCGCGCGTACCCATGTTGTGCTGAAGCCGTTGCCTGTAGTTACAGCTACCAGCAACGGGCCTATATGCTCCGGTCCGCCCAATACGCTGTTGCTGTCTGCTACATTGTTTGCGGTGGGTGAAACATTTGCATGGACAGGGCCTAACGCCTTTACTTCAGTGTTGCAAAATCCAACGGTTGTTGATCCTCCGGTTTCTTATGGCGGCAACTATAAAGTGGTAACTACTCTTAATGGCTGCAAAGACAGTGGCATAGTTAACGTGATCATAGATACCACGCCTGCATTACCAACAATAGGCAGCAATACGCCGGTATGTTCGGGTCACAGGGATACACTGAAACTCACATCTTCATGTGCTACATCAGGGGTGAGCTACAGTTGGGGAGGCCCGGCAGGGTTTAGCTCGGGCTTGCAAAACCCCACTATACCAAGTCCGCATGTACCTGCATCTGGTGTATACACAGTGACAGTATCCATCAGCGCCGATGGCATTACTTGCCGGAACAGGAATACAACGACTGTGGTCGTTGACTCCACTCCATACCTGCCGGTAATGGGTAGTAACGCGCCCATATGTTCGGGCAATGCGTTACTGCTATCTGCAACTTCAACTGCGTTTTCTACTTATGACTGGTATGGGCCAAGTGGATTTGTATCTGCGATACAGAACCCCTCCATAACGCCGGCATCTACGTTTGCCACAGGTACTTATTATGTAAGCGCCACACTGGGCGGATGCACATCAGATACGGCGAGCCTCATAGTGGTTGTAGATTCTACTCCTGAGATACCTACGGCCAGCAGTAACTCACCCGGTGTGCCAAGCATATGTGAGCGTGATACACTGCGGCTTACCGCTAATGATGCAACGGCCGGCGTATCTTACACATGGGTAGGCCCCAACTCATTTACTTCTACGGAGCAAAACCCGATAATAGTGAACGTGATGCCGGCGGCAACGGGTAACTATACCGTGACAGCATCACTGGGTGCATGCTTCCAGTCTACGGTAATAACGGTAAGCATAACGCCTACACCTACGCTCATAGCCACAAGCAATAGCCCTGTGTGTACCGGTGTGAATGATACATTGTTCCTGCAGGCGTCAAGTAATCCGGGTTCTACATTCAGTTGGACAGGGCCGTATGTATTTACTTCGTCCCTGCAGAACCCCTTCCGTACACCTGTGATATCAGAGCTGGAAGGTGTGTACCAGGCAATAGCCTACCTCAATGGTTGCGCTTCGCTGCCGGTAAATGATACCGTGATCATTAGGCCAACGCCTCCGGTACCGATGCTCAAGAACCTCACGTTCTGCCAGTATTTTGATGCGCCTTATCTTGACGCCTATGGTGACAGTATTCTATGGTATCCTACAGGCAATGTGAATTCGGGAGGCACGCTTACACCTCCTAAACCTCCTACACAGTCTGATACCGTTATGTGGTTCTATGTGACCCAGACCCGAATGGCATGTACCAGCGCGCTGGATTCGTTCAAAGTAACGGTAAATCCGAAGCCTGATCTTACCATCAGCCAGTCTGTAAGTGTATGCCCGCATGACTCTGTATTGCTGGTGGCAGCCACGCCAGATCCGTTGACCTACTACCACTGGGCGCCTTATCTGTACCTCGCAGATACGGTAGGGGCTAGTGTATGGGCAAAGCCAATTACAAACCAGACCTATTCGGTGACCGCACTTAATAAATACGGCTGCTACGATACAGCCTATGTAAACCTGAATGTGTATTCGGGAGCCGTGCTTCACCTCGGCGATTCAGTGACGATATATCCGGGTGAGTCTTACCAGCTGAATCCGCAGACGAACTGTGTGACCTTTGCGTGGTTCCCGCCGGCCGGGCTCGATAATGCCAATATTTCTAACCCGGTAGCCAGCCCGCAGATAAGCACAAAATATGTGGTGCATGGTATAACAAGCTGGGGTTGTACGGCTGTGGATTCTATAAACATCTATGTGAACCCTGAGACTTTGCTTACGCTGCCTAACGCATTTACACCGGGCAGCAGCGTGAACAACGAATTCAAGATACTGAAGAGGGGTATCGCGGAGCTCAGCTACTTCAGGATATGGGACCGCTGGGGTGTGAAGGTATTTGAGACCACCGACATTGACAAAGGATGGGATGGTACGTTCAATGGAAAGGCACAACCATTTGGTGTATATGTATACGAAGTGGGCGCGGTAACCAGCACCGGAAGGAGCTTTGTAAAACATGGCAACGTAACCCTGATAAGGTAATCGGGTTTAAATAAAAGTTAATGTAACGCCCCGCGCATTGCGGGGCGTTTTCATTTGTGTGTTTTTAAGTAATTTAGTGCCATGATGAAGTCATGGATATTATGCCTGCTGTTAGCCTGTTCGGTAACAAGTGTGCTTGCGCAACATGATCCGCCGCCGCCCGATATGCGCGAGTGGGCTAAAGACACCGTAGCTCCATATCAAAAAGAACCTGTTGTGCCTGTTTTTAACATCAGGCTTATGGATAGCGTGACTATATTTAATACCTACAACATACCCAAAGGAAACCCTGTTGCCATTATCATCTTTGATCCCGAATGCAAGCATTGTAAGTATACATTAGGCAACCTGATGAAGGGTATGGACTCCGTAAGCGATGTGCAGTTTTATCTGGTCACGCCTACCCATAGTATGACCTTGATACGGAATTTTTATAAAGAGCACCACATGGGCGAACATAAGAATATCAGGGCTGTGGGCAGGGACTATGAATTTTTCTGCTTTTCGCACTACCGGGCCCGAACGATCCCTGATATAGCGCTGTATGATAAGGACAAGAAACTAATAAAATTTATTTCGGGCGACTTTTCAGCAACAGATATTTATAAGCTGGTGCACCCTCAGGGATAGCTTATTTTTTTTCTTTTTCTTCTTTCTCCTCTACCTCTTTCACTTCATATTTGTAAGTGTATATCTTTTCGTCTTTGCAGTACAGGCGAACGATATATAGCCCGGGGTCCAGCTCTTCCGTATTGACCTTGCAAACATTTTTGCGGCACTTCATATCCATTTCGTATTCTTTGCCGTCCATGTCTACCATCATGCAGTACGAAAGGTTGGGGAGTGTAACGGTAAAATACTTGCCGGATGAGGACCGTTGAAGCGAAACAGTGGTATTCTCAGCCAGCAGCCTGTTTGCCTGTGTTTCTTCGTAATGGCCTATCCGGCACATAATAGTGTGCGAGGAGTCGTCTTCGTATACCACGTATATATGCCCGCCGCCCAGGGCCACATCAGCACTTTCAAAAACGCCATGCGCCGCGACATTATACTTTTCCATAAGCCCCGTGGTGATATCATTAGAAAACATCATGCACACCTGCATATTTACCCCTATGGATTGCACCCAAACGATGGATGCCGAATTACCTGAGTTGGCAATTCGGGGGAAATTCTGGCTCGTCAGGCCGGGGAACCTGCCTGTGAGCGGTGTGAAATTTGTGGTTTGCCCAAACAGTGATGTACGGCTTATATACACCAATGAACTGTCGCCCGTGCCGCTGGCATACACAGTATACAGTGTATCGCTGATTATAGTGCCGTGGGGCGGCTGAGCCGGACAGTCTTGCGACTGCCAGTTTGTAGAATCTATCTGGATCCCACGGTCAAAAGAAACCGCTGAATTGCGCGAAATGCCTGCCCATATGTTGCGGTAGTCATTGAGGTTGTCACGGTACAGGATTACAGTGCCATTGCCCGATTGCACAACCGTAGCAGGGCAGCAGTCCGAAATAACACCACCGGATGTGGTCTTAACAACCGCCTCGCCGGCAAAAGATTCTCCCAGGTCCTTGGATTTGGCTACCACATGCCTTGGGTGGGTATAGCCTGCATCATACTTGGTATAGGCTACCAGCGGGTGCCCGTAGGGGTCCATGGCTACAGTAGGAAAACGCGATATTAGGCCATCGCTGTCGTCCACCTGCGTTTCAATGGAAAAGTTTTTACCACCATCATAAGAGTGCTTGATATAAATGTGGTTATTTTCTTCCGGCACTTCTTTATATACGAGATAAATGGTGTCGCCCCTGCTCGTTATTTCCGGCCCTGCCCATGACTCTGCAAAGGCCTGCTTACCCGCAGGGTTTATCTGCTCGGGATCGCCAAAGCCCTTTCCTGTCCAGAGGGCTATATATACCCGGCCGTTAGCGTCGCCCCACAAAACTATGGGATTACCCGCCTGGTCCAGTGTCACGCGTGGGTGTATGTTGCCATAGGTCTTACCTGCTACAGGTATAGCGTCATACCAGATAACATGGTTTTGAGCCCGGGAACAGATGTTCAGTAATAAAAGGGAAGCAAGAAAGATGATGCGCATATACCGAAAACAAAAGTAATAAAAACCTGACTATATATGGGGCAGGGTTTGTAAACATATGCATATAAGGAGTTTCAAAAAGTTAAAATATCCTCATTCGATAGGCATTCATTTCATTACCCTTATATTTGTCAGGTGAGTTTTTTATATCCGCTTTTCCTGCTTGCAGGCCTTTCGCTGGCAATACCCATCCTTATACACTTGTTTAATCTCCGCAAGTATAAAACCGTATTGTTCCCGCATACAAGGTTCCTCAAAAACATCCAGCTCAACTCACGAAAACAAAGCCAGGTAAGGTATAAATGGCTGCTGGCGCTGCGTATGTTGTTTCTCGCCAGCCTGGTGCTGGCCTTTGCGCAACCCTTTTTTAGCAGCGGTAATAAAACTACATCAGGCAACAGGCTGCAGATCATATACCTGGATAACAGCTACAGTATGAGTGCCCGCAAAGGGGTAAGCAATATGCTGGATATAGCCAAAGTGGCGGCACGCCGCCAGGTGCAGCACGCCGTACCGGGTACGAAATTTCTCCTGCTCACCAACGACCAACCCGTAAGCTACCGCCCCGAACCGGCAGACAAGGTTTTTGCGGAGATCAACGCAACCGATATCTCGGCCAATACGAAAACGATAACACAGGTACTGGGCATTGCTCAGAATATTATAGAGAGTGAAAAAAACACCGGTGCCGACCTTTACTATTATTCCGATTTTCAGCAGAGTGCTGTACCTGCTGTACCTGCCGGCGGACTGATGAAGAACATCACCTTTTATGCGCTGCCGGTACAGCCGGGCGCTATTCAGGATGTGTACATAGACACAGCCTACCTGACAACGCCCGTGCTGGAAGCCGGCAAAAATAATTTTCTGGTAGTGCATACAAGAGTTGCTGGTACCGCGCCAAAAGATAAACCGGTACTGAACCTGCTGATCAATGGGCAGGTAAAAAGCGCGGCCTCGCTGGACTTCTCCGCTAAAAATGAAAGCTTTGACACACTGGGTTTCCAGGTAAACAATGGCAACTGGCAGCAGGTAGAGCTGAGGATAAATGACGCGGGTATGAGGTTTGACGATACGTTCCGCATCACTGCGCGTAGCTCCCCCAGCCTTTCGGTATTGGTGCTTAATGAGGGGCAGCCTAATCCATACATACAGGCGGCTTTTAGGGCATATAATGGTTTTCGCCTCAACCAGGCAGACGTAAGCGCCGCGCCGAAAGAATGGCGGGAATACAACCTGGTGATTCTAAACGGCGTGACCAGGATAGATGAGGCTATGGGTAAAATGCTGGCCGACGCGCTGCTGGCCGGGCAGAGTATATGCGTCTTTCCGGGCCAGTCCAATAATATTGAGGCACTGAATGCCGGTCTAAGGCAGATAGGCGACATACATATTGCCGGTATAGATACGGTGCCGCAGGCCGCGGGCTCATTGCAGCAGGGCAGCGCGCTGGTAAAAGACCTTTTTGAGCGTATACCGGATAATGTACAGTTGCCCGTAGCCAACTGGCACTATACTATAACCTCAGGCCTCAGCGCCAACCAGCAGTCTGTCCTTAGCTTCCGTAATGGCGATCCGCTGCTGGCACGCTACACCCCTTCTAGGGGCCAGCTATATATCTGCGCCACCTCTGCCGATCTGAGGTCGGGCAACTTCCCCGGCAGCTATTTTTTTACTCCTTTCCTGTATGAGATGGCTGTGCTCAGCGGCAGCAGTAATATATACTCTATTACGGAAGGGTCGCAGCAGCCGGTTTTTATATCTATGGCCAATGTCTCTGAACGCAACACGGTGCATGTTTATAGCAATGGGGTAGACATTATACCTCCGCAGCGGCCAAACGGATCGGGACTGGACGTGTTTATTGACCAGGCTGTGCGGCAGCCCGGCTTTTATGCCATAGGCGCGGCAGGTGGGGGGGATACGACCATGGTGGCACTCAACCAGGACAAACTGGAGTCTCAATCGCCGCTGCGCGACATAGACGCGCTAAGGGCGCAATGGAAGGGGGATAATATAAAATGGCTAAGTATAAACGACAGCGGCAACTTCACAGATAATGACAATGAGCACTTTCCCCTTTGGAAAGTTTGTGTAATTTTAGCTCTTGTTATGCTGGCCGCGGAAACCTTTTTACTCGTGAAACCAAAACTTGTGGCCGCCTGACCCCGTTGAAAATAATAGTTGACATTGCAATTTTCATTAAATTTTTTGCCACATCTTACATATATTGTGTTGCATACTTTTGACCAAAATTGAAATTAATCCGCAAAATGCAAGTCCTGATCCGCAAAGCAAAAGTAATTGACCCCCAATCAGTTTTTCATGATAAGGTTGCAGACTTATTGATAGAAGACGGCATTATCAAAAACATTGGCTCTGGCATCAATACTAAGGCGGAAAAGGTTATTGAATTAAAAGGTTTGTGCGTAAGCACCGGTTGGGTGGATGTGTTTGCAGATTATCACGAGCCCGGATATGAACATAAAGAAACCATAGAGAGTGGCCTGGCCTGTGCTGCCGCGGGCGGTTTTACAGATGTGATGCTGGCACCCAATACACAGCCTGTACTGGGCACCAAATCGGCGGTGCAATATGTGCAGCAGAAGGCTGCGGGCAATATTGTGAGGCTGCACCCGGTAGGTGCCGCCACACAAAACACTGAGGGCAAAGACATAGCCGAGATGCTGGATATGCGCGCAAATGGAGCGCTGGCTTTTTCAGATGGCTGGAAGCCAATACAAAACGCCAACCTTATGCTCAAAGTGCTGGAATATGTCAATGCATTCCATGGTACGGTGCTGCAAATACCTACAGACAGCTCTATCGCTGCCGGTGGCCTTATGAATGAGGGGATAGTATCTACCGGCCTGGGCATGGCGGGTATTCCTGCGCTGGCAGAGACAATAATGGTGCACCGGGATATAGAATTGCTTCGTTATACGGGGTCAAGGCTGCATATCACGGGCATATCTACGGCCGAGTCTGTAGCCATGGTACGCAAGGCGAAAGCACAGGGGCTTTCGGTCACCTGCTCCGTAACGCCTTATCACCTGGCGCTTACCGATGTTTTCCTCACTGATTATGATAGCGTGTATAAAGTATCGCCGCCGCTGCGCAGCGAGGCCGACAGGCAGGCGCTGATAAAAGGCGTAAAGGATGGGGCTATAGATTGTATCGCCTCGCACCACCGCCCCCACGAGTGGGATGCAAAAACAAAAGAATTTGAATATGCGGCCGACGGTATGGCAGTTCAGGAGCTGACTTTTAATATTGTTTGGGATACGCTGAAAGAGCATATCAGCATAGAGCGCATGGTAGAGGCGATGACGCTGATACCAAGGGATATTTTCGGTATGGAAGCGAGGGAAATAAACAAGGGCGCCAATGCATGCCTTACATTATTTACCCCCGGCGGCAGCCACACATTGGCAGAGAAGGATGCCCGGTCTCATAGCCGCAACGATCCGTTCTTAGGAAAGAAACTGAGCGGTAAGGTTATAGGTATCATCAACGGGAACAAACTACACTTAAACAAATAAACTTAAACACAAACACATGGAAAAGAAACAAACACACATCATGTATGGCTTCGTAAGCGGCATAGCTATGGCCGTTGTCGGCCTTATTGTCTATTTGGCAGGCATCGCGTTTAAACCGGGCATGCAATACATTTCATTCATCCCCTTCCTGGTAGGCATTGTGCTCAACGCCATGGCTTATTCTAAGGCCAATGATACTTACGTTACATTCGGTAATGTGTTCGGCAGTTGCTTTAAAGCTACCATGGTGGCAGCGCTGGTGACGGTGGCATGGGCTATCATCACCATTTTTGTATTTCCGGAGATGAAGGACAAGGCCATTAATATGACACATGATGAAATGAGTAAAAACCCGAAAATGACGGATGAGATGATTGATGCTGCGTTAAATATCACCCGCAAGTATTGGAATGTGCTGGTAATATCGGCGGCCATCTTCGGTACATTGTTTTATGGTGCCATTTTTTCACTTATTGGGGGTGCCGTCGCTAAAAAGAGCGGGGAACGTCCCATTACATCGGGAAATACTTTTTAATGCTATAACCTGCGCTACGACAAAAGACATAGCCAGGCCTCATTGTAACGATTTTTGAATATTTATCCGCCCCCAGGTTGCCCCAGGCACGGTTGGGGGCGGTTACAATAAAAACCCTTATTTTAGCACCCTTATGTTGCCAGACATTTCTATCGTTATCCCGTTATATAATGAAGAAGAATCGCTGCCGGAGTTGGTAGCGTGGATAGCGCGTGTATGTAGCGAGCATAAATACACCTACGAGATCATTATGGTGGATGATGGTAGCAAGGACAACAGCTGGCAGGTCATCAGGCAGCTATCGGCCGATTACCCGGCAATAAAGGCCATTAAGTTTCAGCGCAACTATGGGAAAAGCCCCGCTTTATACGAGGCATTCAGGGCGGCTGCCGGCAATGTTGTGATCACTATGGATGCAGACCTGCAGGATAGCCCTGATGAAATACCTGAACTATACCGGATGGTAACCGAGGAAGGCTATGACCTGGTAAGCGGCTGGAAAAAGGTACGGTATGACAATACCTTTACAAAGAACCTTCCGTCAAAACTGTATAACGCGGTAAACAGGTGGTTTAGCGGACTGAAGCTGCACGATATGAACTGCGGCCTCAAAGCATACAAGCGTAAAGTAATAAAGAGCATAGAGGTATATGGCGAGATGCACCGCTTTATCCCTGTTTTGGCCAAGCATGCGGGTTTTAGCAAGATAGGCGAGAAAGTGGTACAGCACAGGCCAAGGAAGTACGGTGTTTCTAAATTTGGTTGGGAGCGCTTCATCAATGGTTTTCTGGATCTGTTGTCCGTTCAGTTTGTAAGCAGGTTTGGTAAGAAGCCCATGCACCTTTTTGGCCTGCTGGGGTCGCTGACTTTTTTACTGGGATTTGTAATAGTGATTTGGCTTATCGTGGAGCGCCTCATGGAAGGTGCCGAATTCGGGCTCACCCGCAAGGTAGGTTTTTACCTTGCCCCGCCTGTTATGGTCATTGGTACGTTGTTCTTTCTTACGGGTTTCCTGGGTGAGTTGATCGTCCGTAATGCGTCTGACAGGAATTCCTATCTCACCGACGAAAAAATAGGCCTCTAGTAGCACATCTTATAGGTAAATTATAATTATTTATTGCTGGTTATAAGTACACTTATGAAAGCATGGAGGTATTAACAATATTTTATTTTTTCAAAAAATCAAATCTCGCATAATTCGTTCACATTTGCGCTTTATATGCCACTTATGCGCCTGTTCCGAATCTCTTTTTTTCTGGTTATTTGCATTGCAGCAGGAGCCGGATTATATGCCCAAACCGGTAAACCCACTACCGGCAGTATATCAGGTAAACTGGTAGATAAAAGCAATTCACCGGTATCATACGCAACCGTTACACTGTTGAAGACAGATTCATCCGTAGTAAGCGGTGACTTGTCTAAAGACGATGGAACGTTCAGTATCTCACCCACCGGCACCGGCAGTTTTCTGCTCCGGATAGAGTCTATCGGCTTAGCAAAAAAGATAGTCAGTGTAACCATACCGGTAGCAGATCCTGATGTGAAAATGGGCAAGATAACCCTTGCCGCGCTGGAAAATAAACTGGGTGAGGTGAGTGTGGTAGGCGAGCGGCCTGTAATGGAGCTGAAGGTAGATAAAAAAGTCTTCAACGTAGAAAAGAATACGACCACCGCGGGTGGCAGCGCTACCGACGTATTGCAAAACGTACCTGCCGTATCGGTAGATGCCGATGGAAATGTGAGCCTGAGGGGTAAGAGCGATGTAACGATACTTATAGACGGTAAGCCGGCAACCATGCTGGGATCAGACGTGGCCTCCGCGCTGCAGAGCCTGCCTGCGGCCAGCATAGAAAGTGTGGAAGTAATAACTAACCCTTCTGCCAAATATGATGCCCAGGGTACATCGGGCATTATAAACATTGTTACTAAAAAAGACAGCCGCCTGGGTGTTAACGGAACAGTGACACTGGGCGCGGGCACAAACGATAAATACAACGCAAACCTGGGGCTGAACGTGCGCAAGGGTAAGTGGAATGCCTTCATGAACAGCAGCCTTAGGCTCAACAGTACTTACAACAATGTATCTACAGACAGGCAGGATAAGTTGGCAACCGATTCACCCTCTGTTGTACATTCTTACTATACATACGAGCATGTGCCAAGACATTTTGATGGCTTTTTCAATACCATCGGCGCGTCATTCGATCCGGACAAGTACAACTCAATTACTGTTACAGAGAATGTGCACAGCATGACGTTTGGGTTCAAGGATTATTCAGATTATTACATCTACAACGATCCGTATTATGACGCAAGCAAAACATCTTTCCATCAGAACAGGTTTACGGACTTTGCGGTAGACATACTTTCCTTTTCCACCTCTGCCGATTACAAGCACAAGTTTAAAAAGAAAGATGAGGAGCTGAATTTTGATGCCACTGTCTCTAACCATAACTTCACACGTAAGCAGGAGTTTACCACCCTGGATACCGCCATCTCAGGCACGGTGCATGAGCATTCCCCGGCTACCGGCGCTAACAATTCGGTAAATATTTCTGCCGATTATACAGACCCTTTATTTACTAAGAACGGCAAGCTGGGTTTGGGCTTTAAGTCACAGTTCTATAATTTTAGCAGCAGCAACCAGCCTACCATTACCCGTGGCTCCGGAGCTCCGGCTATTGATTATAACTTGCTTAGCGACTATGATTATGGGCAGCAGATACATGCCGGGTATATCAACTGGAATGACCAGCTTGGTAAGTTCAGCTACCAGGCAGGTCTAAGGGTTGAAGACGCTGTCTATGACGGCTCGGGAAAGCTGCCCAGCGATTCATCGGCAAGGGATACATCTTTTCACAACAGCTTCTTTAATTTCTTTCCATCAGCATTTATTGCCTACCAGCTGACAACGCAGGAAAGCATTTATCTCAATTACAGCAGGCGTACCAACAGGCCGGGTTTCAGGGAGCTGCTGCCTTTTATTGATCTTTCCAATCCGGGCACCGTGAATACTGGTAACCCGGCCCTCATTCCCGAGTTCATCAACAGCGTGGAGTTCAGCTACAGCAAGGCAGATAAAAAAGGTAATAACTATATCATCAGCGCGTACTATGCCAATACGGAAAATCTGATTGAGAAGGTGACCACATCCATAGACTCTGCTACCGCAAAAAGGTATAATGTGGCGCAAAATACCCTGCTGGCGCAGCCTGTAAATATTGCCTCCGGTACTACATATGGCCTGGAGGGTACAGGACACCTGCAGCTACTGCCCATATGGGATGCAACCGTGAACCTCAACTTTTTTCAGAACGAACTGCATGTGAACAATGCTGATTCCCTGCTGAAGAACAACAGCGGATTTACCTGGTTTGGTAAAGTGAATACGAACGTGAAGCTGCCCAAAAATTTTTCGCTGCAGTTTAACGTCAATTATGAATCGCCGAAAGTTATTACGCAGGGCAATCTTAAAGAGACCTATTGGGTGGATGTAGCCTTAAAGAAAAATCTGTGGAAGAATAAAGCAACTATTATCCTTAACTGTTCTGACATATTTAACACGCATAGCACTGTTACCAACTACGACCTTGCCCGTTATGCCGAAACAATTAACCGGGTAAAGGAAACACGCATCTTTAACATTAATTTCACCTATCGCTTTGGCAAGTCTGATGTGGGTAAGGGAGGAAAAGGCGCAAAAGCCGACAGGTCAATGGATAAGAAGCCTAAAGTGGAAAAACCATCTGATGAAGACAGGGAAAAGAATATGAAGGAAGGCGATGACAACGACCAGGGCGGTGGTGGCATGAATGCCGGTGGTGGTGGTGGATCGCGCAAATAGAAGATCTGCCCTCCGGTGCCGCATTCGTAATTTGGCATTATCTTTGAATGACAAGGGTAAAGTAAATCAAACGATATGAACAAGACATGGAGATTTGCGGTAGTAGCAGTAATGATGATGTTGGCGGCGGCCAATGCAAACGCGCAGTTGCTCAGGGATTACATCAATAGCGCCGACCGTACTATAAAAGGTGTAAAAAGTAAGAACAGTAAAGGCACTCCCACACAGTCCGAAATAACTGATGGTCTCAGGGAAGCATTACAAATAGGCGCCAAAAACGCTACTGGTAAGATAGCCACCGTGAACGGCTTCTTTGGCAACGCCCTTATTAAAGTACTGATGCCGCCGGAGGCTAAGAAGGTGGAAACTACACTAAGGTCCATAGGCCTTGGCGATCAGGTAGATGACGCTATACTTTCCATGAACCGTGCCGCGGAGGATGCGTCAGGTAAGGCGCTGCCTATATTTATCAATGCAATAAAGGGTATGTCCATTCAGGATGGTGTGGCCATACTGAAGGGTGGAAATAATGCTGCTACCAATTATCTGAAGAGCAAAACCTCGGCGCAGCTTACGGCTGCGTTCCGGCCGGTGATACAGGCATCGCTTGACAGGGTAAATGCCACTAAGTACTGGGCCATAGTGTTCAATACCTACAACAAGTTGCCGACAACATTTAATAAGATCAACCCTGATCTTGCGGCTTATGTGACACAAAAGGCCCTTGACGGGGTGTTTTTCTACATTGCCGATGAAGAGGCCAGGATAAGGATGAACCCCGCCGCCAGGGTTACCGATTTGCTAAAGAAGGTTTTTGGCGCGCACTAAAAGGCCCTTTTTCACGTCTTTAGGGGGATATTGTGCTTTGCCGCGTTCGTTTTCCTGCTGTGAGGTTAAGTTAATGTGATAATTTATCGTAGAGACAGTAATGGTCAGCCATTCGTGGTTGCGATTTGGTCTGTATTAACATTTAGTTTTATCTTGCAGTTACAGCGGCAATGGCCGTATTCCTATAAAATTGAAAATGGGTTATGTCACAGGAGCAGAATTTTGATCTTATGAGTTGGTGGGATGAGCAGTCATTCCAGGGCAAAGAATTATTTACACTTAACGAGAACGGCGATATCACTTTGAAGGCAAACAATACCATCCCCGAACGGGTGATAGCCAATGTGTCGCCTGAAAACGCCGATGCTGTTCTTAAAAATCTTTGTGAGCAGTTTTCTGAAGTGGAATCTAAGATTCGTGAGATAGAGGTGGAATGGCTGGCAGCGGAAGATAAATTGAAGCTGACCGACAAGGTAGCCCAGGCAAAACAACTACTGCATACCGCAACGGCCATTGGCGACTATTTAAAACCCGGTCTGTTAGTACATGACTGGGAGCACACAATATACAAACTCACCGAAGAAATATACGCGGCAAAACTGAAATTGGCAGAGCAGGCCGAAAGCCTTGCTGACAGTGATCAGTGGAAGGAAACAGCACAGGCCTTCAAAGATATTGCCGACATGTGGAAGCAGACCGGGCATATAGACAAGGGCAGGAACGACAGCCTTTGGAACCGCATAGAGGCGGCACGCAGAAAATTCATGGACAGGAAGCAGGAGCATCATAAAGAAGAGGAAAAAGACATGCTCGTAAACCTGGATCTGAAATTGGACGTTGTGGAAAGAGCGGAAGTACTGGCAGGGTCGGAAGAATGGAGGAAAACGTCCGACGCGTTTACGGCGCTTACAGATGAGTGGAAAAGCATTGGGCATACGATACATAAGAAGAATGAAGAATTATGGCAGCGGTTCATTACCGCCAAAAAAACATTCTTTGAGCGCAAACGCGAGCATTCCGGCAGGATACAGCAGGAGCAGGAACATAATTTTGCCTTAAAAGAAGACCTCGTAGCCCGCGCTGAGGCGCTGAAAAACAGCAGGGACTGGAATGCGACAACACAGGCCTATGCCGCCCTAATGGATGAGTGGAAAAAAACCGGCCGCGTGCCCAAAGAAAAAGGCGATGAATTGTGGGAGCGGTTTACCGCCGCCCAGGATGTGTTTTTCGAAGCAAAAAAGACTCATTTCAGTCACCAGAAATCTACGCTTGAGCATAATTACACCCTGAAAAAGGAACTGTTCGACCGGGCGGAGCGCCTCAAGAATTCAAGCAACTGGAGTGAGGTGACCAACGAAATGGTGGACCTGCTGGAGCAGTGGAAGAAAATAGGGCCCATTCCCCGCTCCTATGGCGATACCATGTGGGAGGAATTCAATGCCGCCCGCAAGCATTTCTTTGCCCGCAAGGATGCCAGTCGCGAGCAGCGCAAACAATATGCTGAAGCCCAGAAAGTACAGCGCGTGGCGCAGGCAAAAGGCCTTGTAGGCAAGCTGGAGCTGGAAATAAAAGAGGAGGAAGATAAGATCGCTGATTTCAGGGAAGGCCTCAATAACATTACCCCGGGTAAGAAGGCCGGCGAACTTAAAGCACACCTGGAACAATTGATCACAGAGGGCGCGGAAAACATAAAGCAGCTCCAACGCAGGCTGGAGCAAGCGATAAACGACCTTAAAGTACCGGAACCCAAACCATCGCCACAGACAAAGGGTACACAGGCGCAGCCCGGCGACGCCGAGGCAGGTAATTGACCACATACCGGATGAATACATTTAGTCTGTAGCTACCTGTACCATAGTTACATATGGGTTATGCATATAAAAAACCGGTGTTGATTCCGTGGTTACCCATTTCCACATTACTTTTGCAGCCAAATACGTTTTATGCAATTTGACCGTGAAGGGATATCAGATGAGCAGCTATACGAGCTGTATGCGGCGCTGCTGAGGCCCCGTATGATAGAAGAGAAGATGCTGGTATTGCTGCGCCAGGGAAAGATAAGCAAGTGGTTCAGCGGTATCGGGCAGGAGGCCATAGCAGTGGGCGCTACTTTGGCTATGGATACTGATGAGTATATTATGCCGCTGCACCGCAACCTTGGGGTGTTTACGGCCCGCAATATGCCGTTCGGCAAATTATTCATGCAATGGCAGGGACGCAAAGAAGGTTTCAGCAAAGGCAGGGAACGGTCATTTCACTTTGGCGCTAATGAATATCATATATGCGGCATGATCTCCCACCTTGGCCCGCAGCTTGCCATAGCAGATGGTGTGGCGCTGGCGCATAAACTTAGAAAAGAAAATAAGGTAGCACTCGCCTTCAGTGGCGATGGCGGTACCAGTGAGGGTGATTTTCATGAGGCGCTCAATGTGGCTGCGGTATGGGGCCTGCCGGTCATATTTGTAATAGAGAATAATGGTTACGGGCTCAGCACACCGGTGAGTGAGCAGTTTGTATGCCTGCAGCTGGCAGATAAGGCGGTTGGGTATGGTATGAAGGGGGTGACTATTGATGGAAACAACATTCTTGAGGTTTATAAAACCATCTCGCAGGCGCGGCAGTATTGTATCAGCCATCAGAAGCCAATGCTGATAGAGTGCATGACCTTTCGTATGCGTGGGCATGAAGAGGCAAGCGGCGTGAAGTATGTGCCTAAAGAGCTCTTTGAGCAGTGGAGCCTTAAAGACCCGGTTGCTAAATTTGAAGAGTACCTTGTGTTTCAGCGGGTGCTTGATGATCAGAAAATAGCAGAGACAAGGGAAAGGATACAGCAGGATATAGAGCAGGGGCTCACCGCAGGTTTTGCGGCGCCACCCGTGAAGCCCGATACGGCTGAAGAGATAGCAGATGTATATGCACCCTTGAAGACTGCCACTGTAACCCCACCCTCAGGTGCCGGCACTGAAAAGAAATTTATACAAGCTATAAGTGATGGCCTTAAAGAGTGCATGGTCAGGTATCCCAACCTCGTGCTGATGGGCCAGGATATAGCAGAGTATGGCGGTGCGTTCAAGGTTACGGAGGGCTTTGTGCAGCAGTTTGGTAAAGAGCGGGTACGGAATACGCCGCTGTGCGAAAGCGCTATTGTAGGTGCCGCGTTGGGTCTTTCCATCAAGGGGTTCAAGGCTATGATGGAAATGCAGTTTGCCGACTTTGTGACCGTGGGCTTTAACCAGATCATAAATAACCTGGCCAAGATACACTACCGTTGGGGGCAGAACGCCGATGTGGTGATACGAATGCCCACGGGTGGTGGCGTAGGCGCGGGGCCCTTTCATTCACAGAGCAATGAAGCATGGTTCGCGCATACGCCGGGCCTTAAGGTTGTTTATCCTTCTTCACCCGAAGATGCCAAGGGGCTGATGATAGCCGCTATCGAAGACCCGAACCCCGTGATGTTCTTTGAGCACAAAGCATTGTACCGCAGTATTACCGGCACCGTACCCGATGGGTATTATACCATAGAGATAGGTAAGGCGCGGCATGTGCGGCAGGGCAGTGATATCAGTATCATTACATATGGTATGGGTGTTTACTGGGCGCTGGACTATGCAAAACTGCACACAGACATATCTGTGGATATACTGGATCTGCGCTCATTGTTGCCGCTGGACTATGATGCCATAGCTGAGGCTGTGCGGCGCACCGGCAAAGTACTGGTGCTGCACGAAGACACACTTACCGGCGGTATTGGCGGCGAGGTAGTAGCATGGATAGCAGAACATTGTTTCCGGGATCTCGACGGGCCGGTAGTGCGTTGCGGTGGCCTGGATACCCCTATCCCTTTCGCTATAGAGCTGGAGCAGAATTTTATGGCAAACACCCGGCTGCATGACAAGGTGCAGCAGTTGATGTCATATTAAATCAGGGATACGTCCGGATATTTAGCGCCGGCCTTTTGACTTTTGGCCATTTGTGAGTTATTTTCGTAATTGAAATACGGTAGGTATGGATAAAAGAGTTATTTATATAGCGTTACTCGCGGCTTCTTCAGGAATATATTCCTGCAAGAACACGCAGTCGCAGAACCACGGTGCTATAGTGCTGGGTGACTCTTCAACCATTGTGACAGAGAAAGACCCGCAGCGACTGCAGGATCTGGTGACCGACCTGAAACCCACTATTCAGCCGGCCGAAACAAAGGATACCGCTGTGGCTCAGGCACCCCCGAAGGCGGCGGAAAGCAAGCCGGCCCAGACTGCTGCTGCAACCCCGCCAAAGCAGAATGCAACCGTACCGGCAGGCACAGGGCTTACCATAGATTTTAAAGTAGCGTCTGCGCTGATACCCAACGTAGTGGCAAAGCAATCAGGTAACCCCAACCTGGAGCATTCCAATGGCGCGACATATATGTGGACAAGCGGCAGCATAAACAATAACCTGCTCAAAGTATCACCCAATATAACCAAAGTATCACAGCGGTACCAGACGGTGATTGTACTGAAGAATGAACTGGGTGTGCTGCCTTTGGAGTCGCTCACCACCCTGGTGGCATGGACGCCGCTGAAAGGCGTGAACAATGTATACCGCATCACCGGCCTCGATGAAAGATCGCTCGACTATTCTGAGGCCGGCAGGAGCGAGATTCGCAATGCTGTTTCAAAATCGGCACGGAGGCACCGCATGAGCCGCAGGCGGGTGCGCGACTGGGAAAACAGCGTTCGCAACGCCCGGGCCACTAACCAGAAACCGCTTTATGTGGTCCTCAGATCTGTGATGTGGAAAATAGACGGTAAAGATGCCAACGGCAAATTCTTTTCTAAGCAGATACGCATAGATATGCCGCTGTAGCCGTGGCTTATATCTTCTCTACCCTTCTTTCATGCCTTCCGCCTTCAAACGGTGTGGCAATGAACACCTTAGTCATTTTTTCGGCAATATCCGTTGGTACGAACCTCGCCGGAACGCATAGCACATTGGCATTGTTGTGCGTGCGTGCCAGTAATGCCAGTTCTTCATTCCAGCAGAGGGCGGCGCGTATACCTTTGTGCTTGTTGGCGGCCATGCATACGCCGTTGCCGCTGCCGCATACAAGTATGCCTGCTGCTGCGTCGCCTGCTTCTACCATTGCCGCTACCGGGTGCGCAAAGTCGGGATAGTCTACGCTGTCCAGGCTGTAGGTGCCTTTATCTTCCACCTTCCAGCCCATGCCGGTCAGCAGCTTTTTGATGTCTTCTTTGTACTCAAAGCCTGCGTGGTCTGCGCCTACGGCTATCGGCAGGTCCCGGTTGAAAGTTAAGTTGCTCATATTATTCACGGTCTTTTTGTGCTTTTCTTTTTTGCCTTTCCTTATAGGTACGGTTGCTCAGCAGCAGCGTTATCTCATACAGGCCATACAGGGGTATGAACACCAGCAGGCAGCTGAAGAGGTCGGGCGGAGTAATGATCTCAGACAGGAGGAATAGTACCAGGAATGCTATGCGCCTGTGCCTGCGCAGCAGATCGGGGGTAAGTATGCCTATCCGCGTAAGGAACAGCATGAGTACCGGCATCTCGAACACAACGCCAAGTGCCAGCACCAGCGTGCTCATCATCTCAAAATAATTGTCCAGCGTAATGATGTTCTTAACCTTTGGGCTTAGCTGGTAATTACCAAAAAAATTGATGGCATAGGGCCCAACGATAAAGTAGGCAAACAGTACGCCGGTAAAGAACAGTAACGAGCACCAGAACACAATTCCCCTGGCCATTTTTGCTTCGGTAGGCTTCAGGGCCGGCCTTATGAACTTCCATAGCTCCCACAGCACAAACGGGAACGCCACTACAAAGCCCAGCATCATAGACAGCGAAAGGCTCATCATGAACTGGCCGGTAACCGCGGTATTCTGAAATGTTAGGTTGATCTTGCTCAGGCAGAACTGATCGTAGTGCAGCAGCCTGCCCAGCGCGCAAAACCACTTGTACGATATAAAATCGTCATTGGTAGGCCCCATGATGATGCGGTCAAATATCCACTCTACTTTTATAAATATAAGGATGGCCGCTATAAATATGGCAAAAGCAGACCGGATGATATGCCACCTCAGGTCTTCCACATGATCGAGAAAATTCATCTCGCCCTGCGGATTGGTGTTTCTTTTGCCTAAAAAATTACTGAAAAAGCCCAATGTTTATTCGCCTTAGGTGCGCAAAGGTAGCGAATAGGTGTGATAGGAAAACAGATTGAGAATTTATATAAGATACCCTGCTGCCGCTTATTTCTTATATACTTTCACTGAGAAAACGTATGATTCCATTTTCTTTATCTGCTCCTCGCGGCCCAGCTTGCCCAGCTTGTTTGTTTTTGGCAGGTGTATGGTGTTATCTGCCAGCTTGTGCAGCACATCGTTCAGCGCCTTAGAGCATACGGCATAGGTGTTTTCCTCGCCTTGGCTGCCCACCGCTGTAAGTATGCCCAGCACATTGCCCTTGTTGTCTATTACAGGCGATCCGCTCTGTCCATGGCCCGCCGGCAGCTCCAGTGTGTATTGCTGATCGTCGCCGCGGTAACCGTTTTTAGAGCTGATGTAACCCTCGCTATACACAATATCGTCCTTGGGGTACCCTAGTGTAAATATCTTCGATGCCAATCCCGACTTGGTAGTGGCAAAGGTGTAGGGCAGGTCGCCCTTGCCAAAACGGAACCCTTTTTTCTCCACTTTTAGTATGGCCAGGTCAGTCTCAGGGTTATTGGCTACCATATAGGCTTTGTAGTACTGGCCGCTGTTGGTCTGTATGTATACCGAGTCACAATCACCCTTATCATCATGGATAACGTGGTAGGCGGTAATAAAGTAGCCGTCATTGGTAAGGGCAAAGCCGGTGGCGGTATATTTTACTTTGGCCGTAGGGGTATTTATTTTCTTTATATCTTTTTCCAGCTGGTTCTGCGATTTTTTCAGCTGGTATTGAGATGCTTTTATGTTATCTACCTCGCGGCGTATGATATTGTACTTGGAGTCGGTATTTTTTATAGATGGGTTCAGTAACGAATAGGTAATGGTAGAGGTAAGCAGTGCCACACCGGCTGCCACTGCTGCTGTGCGCCAGAAGTGTGATGGCAGGTGGATGCGTTTTGCCGTTTTTGCGGGTTGTTGCTGCTTTGCATGTATATCCCGCAGCATAGTACGGAACCTTTTCTGTTTACCGCTGCCTTCAAAAGACCGTATAAGGTTGGTACTTTCATGAAACTCGGCTGCAAAGCCGGCATCGGTATCAAGGCGGTGCTTCAGGTTTATCACATCGGCTTGCGGCATTGTACCTGCCAGGTACGCTTCGGCCAATTCCCAGGTATTCGAGTTCACAGACATCTTATTTATCATTTGGCCTGCACGCTGTAGAATATTTTTCTCAGCCGTGCCAGGCATTTATATTTTTGGTTTTTAGCATTCTCAGGGTTCGTGTACCCAAAGTCTGCCGCTATTTCCTGCATGTTTTTATCGTGGTGGTAATACGCCTTCAATAAAGACCTGCACGGTTCGCCTATCTGGTCCAGCGCGGCATTTAGTAATTCGTAGTGCTGCTCGCGCTCATGGTGCACATTTATGTCGTCTTCGTATGCTATTCCTTCGTCTTCCTCTTCCGATCCTGTGTTGTCCTGTAGCACTATCGGTGCCCTGTTTTGCTGCTGCAGCCTTTTGTACCACAAATGCTTGCTTATTGCAAAGAGGTAAGTGCCTATACTGCAGGTAAGCGTAAAGTGCTCGTCCTGTGCTTTGCCAAACAATACCACCATCGCTTCCTGGAAGAGGTCGGCTGCGTCTGCGGATGATCCTCCGTTCTTCATTAACCAACCATTAACTATGTGGTAATTCTGCCGGTATATCTGCTCCGTCGCCGTACGTTCACCTTTCGCTAGTGCAGCTATGGTCTGCTGCTCGGTATTTGTTGGGCTATACACCAGTTAATACTTGTTTTTGGAAAAAGTAACCCGATTTGAGTCACCGAAATCAAAATTAAAATTAAAAATTTAAAGTAGTGATCATTTGTGTGGGATATGCCATAGACAAAAAGTTTTAACGCTTTGTTGATAGCCGCGGCTATGCCGTTAGGGAGAACGAACACTTGTAAAATAGTACTAATAATGATAGCTATTTCAGTTATCTTAAAAGAATCAAAACCCACATTAATATATTGATATTTTCTCCCCTTGCTCTCCGGCCATTCATATTACGGTTCAGTGATGCTTGTTCCTGTATTGGCGTGCGGAATAGGATAGAGCAATAATTGTTAGTTATATACGTTGTAGTTGACAACTATTATTTATGAATAAGCATCATATTTTATTGCCCCTGCTACTCATATCCTGTGCGGCAATAGCTGGCATATACCGGCACGACAAAAAAGAAAGTGAATATGTTGCCCTTGGTGCCCAGCCTCAATTCGATTGTGTCGGCCAGGTATTGCTTTCAGGCCAGATGCAGGCCTCCTGTGTGCTCATAGGCGATAGATATGTTTTATCTGCCGCCCACGTCTTTGTGCAGTCAGACCACAGGGAGCGTAAGATAAATAACAACGGAGTATTGATAACGGTCAACGAACCATACAATAAGCATATCGGCAACGCGGCCGATTATTCGGTGGTCTTTAACGGCAGGCAGTACAAGTGCAAAAAGCTCACCGTTTACCCTCATTACTTAGATTCTGCCACACAAGACTGGCTTGATATTGCGCTCATGGAGTTAGAGGAGCCGGTACCGGGTATAACGCCCGCAATACTTAATACAGCGTACGACGAGCTCCATACCAATGTTACCGGCGTAGGCTGGGGGGTACGTGGCCGGGCCGATAAGCCGTCTGAGATTGTGCGCAAAGACCCTAAGAAACTGGCAGGCGAAAATGTGGTTGTGGAAAATCCTTAGTAACTTTACGTTAAGAAGATTAAATATGAATTTGGGAGTAAAAAATAAGGCTGATTTAATGTTGGCCTTGCTTTATGCAGGTGATAGTTCGAAAATTGAAGGTATAACAAGACTTGAAAAGTTGCTTTTTTTGTTAAAAAAAGAAAAGGGATTTTTAAGTAATGCTGCGCCTCAAGATGATTTTAATTTTTATCCATTCCGGATGGGGCCTTGGACAAATGAGGTTTACGATGAGGTGGATTTCTTAGAGTCGCTGGGATTGCTCACAAAAGAAAAGGAGAGTAAAGAAACCCCCGCTGATACTGCATCTCAAGATGAATTGTTTAGTAATTTATTGTTAGATAAATACCAAAAAACAAACTTTATTCACAGTGAAAAAGGCACTGATGTGTTTGGGCTGACCGATAATGGACGACAAAAGGCATTGGCAATATGGAATAAGCTTTCAGATGTCGAGAAGAGAGATATTATTGAATTGAAGAGAAATTTCAATAAAATGGATTTGAAAAAATTTCTAAGATATGTATATTTGAAATTTCCAGAATATGCTTCCGAGTCGGAAATTAAAGACAGCCTAGGTTTATAGCGATGACTACAGCACAATTTTTACAGCAAATCCAGCCTAATTTAACGGTCATTACTGCATTATTTGCATTTTTAATCCTTTTCGTAAAACTGTTTTGGTTTTTCTTGGGCTATGAAAAGACATTGCGTGAAGAAAACCTATCTAGACTCCAAGATTTAGTTAACAACGAACAAGATGTACAGATTGTAAAGCCATTACAAGATGAGTTATCAAAAAATATCGAATTGGGCTATAATTATGCTATAAGTCTTTTTTACCTTAAACAATTTAATCCTACTACAGGTACATATGAATATAAAATCGTTGATGATGATGATCAAATAAAATTAATAGTAGGCAAAAGTCCCAAAGATGTCATTAATGATCTTTCTGGGCAGGGAATTGCCCAAAAAACTGGACAAGATTTATTCCTATATTTAGAAAAAAGATACCAACAAACTTCTGTTCACGTTTTGAAGTACAACAAAACAAAATCTTATTGTCAAAAAACATGGATATACTGTATAATACTCGCTATTTTGTGCATTGTAGGAATCGTAATATTTATAGCTGCTGATAATCAAGTAGGCACGTTAAACACAGTGGTTAATTTTTGGACGTTTAGCATATTGCTTGTATTTGCATATGGAATATCCTCATTTGTGCAATTATTTTATCACAGGCATAGATTAATTAAAGATTGGGAGAAACTTAAAATATATGGTGAATAATTTATCTGAGAAAGAGATTAATGACTTAATTTCAGTAAAACTTAAGGAAAAGTATTTTGTTTTGCAAGGGTTACGAATCCCCCCCGCTGAACTTGACATAGTTTTTCTTGACAACAACACATTATGCTTAACTAATATCGAAATAAAACGAGACAATTGGAAAAAGCTTTTCTTTCAATCTTTAAGAGGGAAAATTTATTGCCACTATTCAATAGCAATCTTGCCAAGCCATATGCAAAAGAATGTCCAAGTAGAACTATTTCGTGATGAGGGTTTAGGGCTATTTTTTTATGAAGTAACAAATGGGAAAATAGATCTTATGGCCGTATTAGAGCCTCGCTATAGCGAGAAGATGAACAGAGTATACAAAAAATTATTGTACAGAGAATTTTATGCTCAATATGGAAAAGTAATTTATGCTTAAATCAAATGATACTCCGCAAACCTTCCTTAGATATGGACTGCCTCGTACAAAGGAGTTGCTTAAAGACTTAAGCCGAGTTTATGATGGCATTGTAATCCCTGCCAATATTCTGCTTTATCAGTACAAAGGAACCCCGGCGATAATATATCACCTTAATCGACCTTTTTTCATTGACCCAATGAGTTATCTTTTCGCTCAGCCTTTTGAAGCGTTTAAGAAAAAATTGGAAAAAGGAAATGCTTTTAAACCATCATTCGAGAAATTGCTCATTGGATATGGCGTTGATCCAAAAAAGTTCTTAAATGATAATTCCAAACTAACGGCATACTTAGCTGCCTCAAAGAATAATTTGCATTCCTTTGTCAACAACTGCTTAGATTTTCAGATAAACAAAATTGAAGAGACAATATTATCAGCACAAGAATATGTTGATGTAAGTTCTTCAGCGTCACTGAAACCAATCTTTATTATTCCCCCGTATTTTTTATTTCGTGAAAATGATCCCGAATCTGCTCTAAATTTTGACATTTTAGATTATTGTGAAAAGTCAGATAAATGGAATACTTCCGATATCTTCCCATTGGTATTCATTGACCAAAATTCCTTGAAAAAGCCTCAATATCTAACAGAGTTACTTTCGAAATTGAATTCTTATAAAAAATTCAAGGGGTTTACAATATGGGTTAATAATTTTGAGGAACGGTATGCCGACCAAGATGAAATTGGCGGTTTCATCAATTTGGTATTGGGTCTGTCTCAAAAGGGTAATAAGCAAGTTATAATGCTTTATGGCGGTTTCTTTAGCCTATTATTATACAAGCTTGGCATGAACTGTGTTTGTCATGGCTTAGCATATTCGGAACATCGAAATTTACTATTATCGCTTAGCCAGAATAGCGGCCCAGCTCCAATTAGATATTACATCACCGATTTACACCAGTTTGTTACCATCGAAAATGCTGTTGAAATTTTACGAGTACGTGATGATTTAATTTGCTCATGTCCAATATGTCAAAGACTAATACAAGGGGTTCCGGAAAATGTAGTGAATTTTCAGGACGAAGAGAATTTGGCAATTATGCATTTTCTTTACAATAGAAATGAGGAAAAAAAGTTGGTGGCCTCTTTGGATACTAAGGGGATAATATCGTATTTAGAGTACTTGGGTACTGTAAACAACTCCTTAAACACATTAACGAAAAAGGTTGTAACTGGAGACAAGTCAAAAGAGAAATCAATAATCGATGTTAGTAGTTTAGAAAACTGGAAACAAGCAATTGTAAACACTATCCGATAGCCAGACAATTATTGATGTAGCACATTTTCAGTATAGGCATATAATATGGTTCGTAATATTTGTTTATTATGGTGAAGAATAGTTTACTGAGGTGTAAGAAATTACTACCCCCGTCCTCCTTTATATTCCGAAGAACATCCGTAAGCAGCAAAAACAAGACTACTGTTTTCCACACAAGCTATAATTTACTTCAGCTCAGTCCAGCAGACATAGAATGAGACATCTTTGTCTTTTGTCTTTTTTACGATACTCACATATCTGGAGCGGCTTTCATCAAAGTATGCACTGCCGGTGCTTGTAGCCGTATTTTCTTCATTATTCGGCTGTCCAAAGAGATATTTTTTGACAGAGTTACCTTCGCTATCAATTTTATAATAGCATGCTGTTGTATTATATGAGGAATAGACCACCTTACCCGGATTCATAATGCTTGAATTGAAATTCATCTTATAGTCATTACAGACTATGAAAATGTTACTTTCCGAAAAACAGGCGGCAAAGGAAAGGAACTGCCGATCTGAAAAATCGCCAAATTCATTGAAGATATTTTCACTTTGCCAATGCTTAGCCTGACCACGTGAAGTATTATAGCCGGTACCATATTGCCGGAACGGCAGTAATGTCCCAAAAATCTCGTTTCCCGCTGTGTCCAGTTTTGTAATGCCAATTTGTTCAACGCTGTCGGCGGTTATAGATTCTGATATTAAAGAGACAATACCGCCATTAGCGTAAAGAACTATAGGGATCCCGTCATAATAAGCATTTGTTCGCCCTTGTGATCTTAAAAAACTATTGGCTTTTTCATTTTTTAGCCTCTTGTAGTTTATCCTGAAATTTGAATCATTTAGCGTACAAAATATGCTGCTGCTGTAGCTCCCTTTTATTACGTTGATGCCTTGGTCTTCATAAATGGGGCGGTAGTTATATAAAAGTACATTATGACTCTTTGTAAGTGCATTAGGCACTGTAAGAGTATAATATGGTGTTGGCGAAGTCGCAAGATCCAGTTCAGCGCTTTTGACATTATTCTGATCCGGGGCAATATAGTAACACAAAAGCCGGTGATCATAGATTGACTCTTTCGGATTGATCGGCTCTGTATGCTCGCCGGTTCCATAGATAACTTTTTTTCCAACGCCTACTGTCACAAATTCACCATTTGAAGATTCTGCTCCTAAAACGTCCAGGTAATCATATTTTTCCCTGTCAATAGGTATTTTCACTTCTCTTACTGATTTATTCTGCTCGTTGAAATAAACAATAGACAGCGCGGTGCTTTTTGAAAGCTGATTATCCCTGCAAAACAAAATAGAATATCCGCTTTCCTTTTTATCCTTCATTACAAAATATTGCACCCGCTTGTTTGGGCCTTCCGATGCTCCAATAAGCCTTTCTTCCTGTAGTTCTCCCGATGTAGCGCTGTATCGGAGCATTATCAGATCGTGTTTACCGTTGATTTCTTGTTCCAGGAAAAGCACCGCTTCATTATTAATATCCAGTAACCCCTTAAAAACAACTGTACGCATATTATAATCGCTTAGGATTTTATAATGTGCGTCTCTATGGCTTGCTATTTCGTGTCCGGCACTATCAAAGACTTTTACCAATATTCTTTTGGCCGGCTCAAAGTGAAAAAGAAGTGTATTGCCGTTTTTAAAACATATCAGTTTGTTCCATCCAATTTCATTAAAATGCAGGGCATCGCTCAATCTGCTTTTAGCATCCTTTCCGGGGCAGCTAAAAGCAGATACAAAAACTGCAAGAAAAAGTAAGGCTAAACAAACCGAAAAATTATGCAATTTTTTTAAGGCCTTGAGTTGCATGGCACTAAAAATTTAAAGTCAGTAAAAATAGTTTCAACCCATTTATGAACTAATTGATCTTAACGATCTTCGGGAAATATGTTTTTCTACTTGTTTTTTATTGAGATAAAATAGATCATCAAAAAAATTGCCCTTGTTAGGCCAAGCGTCATGTTTGCGAAACCTTCACTCCGCACTCATCTTACCCTCCTCATCTTTCTCTCTAAACACCTGACTGTACCGTCTCCGCAATAGGGCCAGTTAATACGTCCTCGCTGGCGGCCTTTTTTCGTAACTTTCATTCAAAGCTAACACTAATGCAAGAAATTTTTGGGAGAATGTTTGAACTCGGAATCAAGCCTTATAACCTATACGATATTGTATATAAATACAGAACCCTAGAACAGGCAGCGGAAATAATCGAGACCAAAAAATATGGTATGCAACAGGTGAGCAGCTTCGGGATATAGATTCTTTTGAACTTACACCTGAATTGCTCAATAGCATTCCACCATCTTCACTCACAGTACCATAGAAAAAAGTGGATATCTTTATTTGGCACTAATAAATGCCTGTTCTACCTTTGTGTTATAATTAGAGGTTTTTGTGCCCCCTTCTCAGAAGAAGCTCCTCTATAAAAAGGTATAAAGGCCGCAGATTATACCTTTTTATACCCCACGCCAACGAGATCAATACCGAAATATACCCTGATTATACCTAAATATACCCGATTATACCTGAATATACATAAATAATAATTATAATAAACCCTTTAAATACTGGCTTTCAGGCATTGTAAACACCATCTGCGCTATTTTTTTTTGATTATACCTGCACCATACAAAAAAAAGCAGCCGCCCACCGCAACTGCTTTTTATCACTGAGCTTCGCACTCGTTACTCGCACTCCGCTCCCGCGTTTGAGACGCCCGAAAACAAAAAAGCAGCTGCACACCGCAACTGCTTTTTATCACTGAGCTTCGCACTCATCACTCGCACTCCGCTCTGCTTCTGTGGGCCCACTAGGACTTGAACCTAGGACCACCTGATTATGAGTCAGGTGCTCTAACCAACTGAGCTATAGGCCCTATAGCCGTTAGGCTAAAAATTGGAGTGCAAATGTATAGGTTTTTCTTAAAAAACGGAAAAACAATTTAACCCTATTTTTGTGGCTATGATCAAGGGCATCAGGCATATTATCTTTGACCTCGGCGGTGTATTATTAAATATTGACTATAACCTCACAGCCGGTGCGTTTGCAGAGCTGGGTATAAACAATTTTTCTGAGTTGTTTTCCCGCCTGCGCCAGACCGATCTGTTCGACCGCTTTGAGATGGGCATGATACCCCGTGAGGCATTTATTGAGGCGCTCATAGAGGCGTCGGGCCGGGCGGTCACCCCCGCACAGGTAGCGGCAGCGTGGAATGCCATGTTGCTCGATTTTCCGCTGCGTCGCCTGCAGATACTGCAGCAGTTGCACCTCTACTACGATCTCTTCCTGCTCAGCAACACTAACGAGATACATGAGGCCGCGTTTAACGATATACTCATGCGCAGCCATGGTATACCTAATATCGGTGTGTTTTTTGACAAGGTATACTATTCGCACCGTATAGGCCTGCGCAAGCCAATGAAGGAAATATTTATGCGTGTGCTGGAAGACAGCGGCCTGCAGCCCGGGCATACATTATTTATAGATGATAGCCCGCAGCACGTGGAGGCCGCCGGCCAACTGGGCCTTCAGGTTATATACCTGGAGCCGGGTATGACAATAGAGAACGATATATTTAAACCGCAAAACTGATGAGCTATTTCAGCTCTTCATAGTCTATGTAGTCGCCTTCTTTCTTTACCTCTTTTCTTTTGGCGTCTTCCTGCGCCTTGCGGTTCATCTCGTTTATCTGGTCCTGCATCTGTTTCAGCCGGTCGTTAGCGGTAGATGTGATATGTACCACCGGGAAAAGAAAACGCACTACTACCCTGTATATTAAACCAATTACTAATATCCACGTAATTATCCTGAACAACATGTATACAAAGGTAGGTAAATCGTAAAATCTATGTTAACGTAAAATTGTTAAAAGCCCATTTGATCGTATAAGTATCGTGTTAATGATAATATAATCTGCCTCAAAGTATTATATCTTGCTAAGACAGGAAATTGTTGTACATTTGCACTGGATATAAAACAAAAGAGAGGGGACACTGGTTGTCCCCTCGTCTATTAAATATGGCCGAAATAACGGAAAAAGTTTATTCTTTACTTGAACCATTACTGGATGGTACTGATATATTTGTCGTAAACATTAAAGTAAAACCGATAAATAATATCAAGGTATACCTTGATGCGGATAGTGGCTTCTCTATAGAAAAATGCTCGTTTGTAAACAGGAAGCTGTACGCGCTTATAGAAGAGGCGCAGATGTTTCCGGCGGGTGATTTTTCACTGGAGGTATCGAGCCCGGGCGTAGACGAGCCGCTGACACAGATGCGGCAGTATAAAAAAAATATAGGCCGCAAAGTAACGGTAACCGATAACGAAGGAACTGAAAAGACAGGCATACTCAAAGACGTAACAGATGAGCATATTACACTGGAAATAAAACCGGCCAAACAGAAACAAGCACTTATAATTACACAAATACCTTTTACAAACATTAAAAAAACAGTCGTACAAATCATTTTTTAATTTAACCCCCCTCCGCAGGAGCGGGAGCGAAAAAGAGCACATATGGCAAGTATCAATCTCATTGACTCCTTCCAGGAGTTTAAAGACGCCGAAAACATTGACCGGCCTACCCTGATGAAGGTGTTAGAAGACGTTTTCAAAACACTGCTGCGTAAGAAGTATGTGACAGATGAAAACTTTGACGTGATCGTAAATGATCAGACGGGTGACCTTGAAATATTTCGCCGGCGCGAGATAGTAGAGGACGGTATGTTGGAAGACGACAACCTGCAGATACAGTTTTCTGACGCTATTAAAATAGAGCCCGACTACAACGTAGGCGAGGAGTTATATGAGGAAGTAGACGTGCGCAACTTTGGCCGCCGCGCCATACTGGCCGCAAAGCAAACGCTTGCCGCGCGTATCGGCGATCTTAAAAAGAACAACCTGCTTAAAAAATACGCTGATCGTGTAGGTGATATAATAAGCGGTGAAGTATACCAGATATGGAAGAAAGAAATACTGCTGCTGGACGATGAAGGAAATGAGCTGATCATGCCCAAGAGCGAACAGATACCTACCGACTTTTTCAAGAAAGGAGAGACGGTACGCGCCGTGGTAAAGAAGGTAGAGATGCGTAATAACTCGCCTATCATCATCCTTAGCCGCACGCACCCTTCATTCCTGGAGAAACTGCTGGAAATAGAAGTACCGGAGATCATGGACGGCCTTATAGTGGTGAAGAAAATAGTACGTGAGCCCGGCGAGCGTGCCAAAGTAGCGGTAGAAAGCTACGACGATCGTATAGACCCGGTAGGCGCGTGCGTAGGTATGAAAGGCAGCCGTATACACGGCATAGTGCGTGAGCTGCGTAATGAGAATATAGACATCATCAACTATACCAATAATATCCAGCTTTTGCTGCAGCGCTCGCTTACACCGGCACGCATCAATAAGATGGAGCTGAACAATGAAGACCATAAGGCTAATGTGTTTCTGGACCCTGACCAGGTATCCCTGGCCATAGGCAAAAAAGGTGTGAACATTAAACTGGCGCAGGAGCTTACCGGCTACAGCATAGATGTATACCGTGATGTAAAAGAAGATGTGGAATATGACATTGACCTGGATGAATTTGCAGACGAAATTGAACCATGGATCATTGACGAATTTAAACGTATTGGTTGCGATACGGCATTGAGTGTATTAGGATTATCGGCTGAAGAACTTGTACGCCGCACCGACCTTGAAGAAGTAACGGTGCAGGAGGTACGCAAGATACTTGAAGCTGAGTTTAATAATGAGTAACAAGGATTTACCCTGTTACTATTATTTATACTTATCCTTATCAGCCATTTTTTTAATTTAAAATGGTGTAGGTTTGTAAACCAGGCTCAGGCATATGGCAACATTGGCTAAAACTATTTGAAGGAAAACAAGAGAATGACACCAACAACAAAAACACCCAGGTTACTGGCAGCCGCAAAAGAATTTAATATCGGTAAGGAAACCCTTATAGAGTTTCTTTCTGATAAAGGATTTGAGGTAAACAGTAACCCCAGCTTCAAATTGACGGAGCAAATGTATAGCGCCCTGCAGGTCGAATTTGCACAAGACAAAAAAGACAAGCGCAGGAGTGAAGAAATTGCTTTGCCTAAAGGGTCTCTGCTGGACAGCCTGAAGAAAACAAAAGAAGAACTGGACATCACCGTTAAAGACAAAAAAGAAGAACCCGCGGCGCCTGCCGTACCCGAAGCGAAAACCAAGGCACCGGAACCCGAAAAACCTAAAGAAGCTGAGCCTAAAGCCGAACCGGCGCCGAAGCCGGTAGCAGAGAAAGCCGAACAACCGGCAGCAGAAAAACCCGCGGCAAAAGCAGAGAAAACACCGGCTGCTGCTGAAGATGATAAGACAGATGAGTCGGCAGGTGCCGCGCATGTAGATACGAAAGCCCCGAAAATAGGCGGCCCCAATATACTTGGTAAAATAAACCTCGAGGACATGAACCTCGCTTCACGTCCTAAAAAAGGCGCGGCGAAGAAAAAGGAAACAACCAAAAAAGATACAGCTGCGGCTAAAGAGGCCAAAGCGGAAGAAGAAGCCGTAGCTGCAACCGCAGCGGCAGTACCTGAACCGGTAGCTGAGGCGGAAACAACCAGCGCACCCGCGGCAACACCCGAAGACGATGCGGCCAGCAAGCGTGAGCATATAGAAATGAAGGCCCCCAAACTGGAAGGCCCTAAAATAATAGGCAGGATAGAATTGCCCGTGGCGCAGCCCACAGGTGGCGCAGGCAGGCAGGCAGACAGAGTGGATAACAGGGAAAAACGCAAACGTAAGCGTATCCCTGTAGACAAAAAGCCTGAGACACTGAGACCCGATCCTAACAACAGGGGTCAGGCTCCGGGTCAGGCGGGAGGCCCAAGGCCAACAGGTACAGGTCCTTACAATCGTGATCGTCGCCCGGGCGGGCCGGGGCAGGGAGCGCCGGGCCAGAGAGGCGGTGGCGGTAACCTGAGGCCGGGAGGCGGTGACCGCCGCGGTGCGCCCAGGAATGCGCCCGTGTCTGCACAACAACAGGAAATTGATACAAAAGCTATCCAGGATAAGATACGTGAGACCCAGGCCAAACTGTCTGGCTCTACACGCAGCAAGAACCTTAAAGCCAAATACCGCCGTAACAAACGCGATGAAATGGCCGACAAGCGTGCTGCTGCTGAAAACTCTGAACAGGATAACGTAATACAGGTTACAGAGTTCATATCGGTGAGTGAACTGGCCAGCATGCTCAACGTAAGCTTTGCCGACGTGATCAGCAAGTGTATGGGTCTTGGCATAATGGTGTCTATCAATCAGCGCCTGGATGCGGAGGTTATTGAGCTTGTATCCAGCGAATTTGGTTATGACGTTGAATTCATAAACCTGGAGCAGGAAGCAGAAGAAGAGGTAGAAGAGGTAGATGATGAGGCTGATCTGCAGCCCAGGGCGCCCATCGTTACCATCATGGGTCACGTAGACCATGGTAAGACATCGCTGCTGGACTATGTGCGCAGTGCCAATGTGGTAGCCGGCGAGGCCGGTGGTATCACCCAGCACATAGGTGCCTACAGGGTTACTACCGGGTCTGGTAAAAAGATCACCTTTCTAGACACGCCGGGTCACGAAGCGTTTACCGCCATGCGTGCGCGCGGTGCCAAAGTAGCGGATATAGCCGTGATAGTGGTGGCAGCAGACGATGCCATAATGCCGCAGACCAAGGAAGCAATATCGCACGCCCAGGCCGCAAGCCTGCCTATGATATTTGCTATCAACAAGATAGATAAAGAAGGAGCCAATCCTGAAAAGATAAAAGAGCAGCTTGCCAATATGAATATATTGGTTGAAGACTGGGGAGGCAAATATCAAAGTCAGGAGATATCTGCCAAAAAAGGCATAAACATAGACCTGCTGCTGGAAAAGATTGGCCTGGAGGCTGAACTCCTTGAATTGAAAGCAAACCCCGACCGCACCGCTACAGGCAGCGTTATCGAGGCCTCGCTGGACAAAGGACGTGGCTACCAGTCTACCATACTGGTACAGAACGGTACCCTGAAACAGGGAGATATGATCGCTTCAGGTCAGTACTATGGTAAGATAAAAGCCATGTTCAATGAGCGCGGCCAGCGCGTACAGGAGGCAGGGCCATCTGCGCCCGTGCAGGTGCTGGGCCTCAACGGCGCGCCACAGGCAGGTGAGAAGTTCAAGATGTTTGAGAACGAGGACGAGGCCAAAGACCTGGCTAACCACCGCGCGCAGATATTGCGTGAGCAAGGTATCCGTGCCCGCAAGCATATTACGCTCGATGAGATCGGACGTCGTCTTGCACTGGGTAACTTCAAAGAGCTTGGTGTTATCATCAAGGGCGACTTCGATGGATCTGTGGAAGCACTTAGTGACTCACTGCAGAAGCTGTCTACCGAAGAGGTGGCCATTAATGTGGTGCACAAAGGCGTGGGCCAGATCACAGAAAGCGATGTATTGCTTGCGACAGCATCTGACGCCATCATTATTGGTTTCCAGGTGCGTCCGTCATTGCAGGCGGGTAGGCTGGCCGTACAGGAAAATATTGAGATACGTACTTACTCCATCATTTACGATGCTATAGACGAGATAAAGAGCGCTATGGAAGGCCTCCTGGAACCGAAGGTAGAGAAGAAGACGGTATGCAATATAGAGGTGCGCGAAATATTCAAGATCAGCGGTGTAGGTACGATAGCAGGTTGTTATGTACTTGATGGCAAGATGACGCGCCAGACCAAGCTGAACCTTGTGCGCGACGGCATAGTTGTTTTCACCGGTGAGCTTGCTTCGCTGAAGCGCTTTAAAGACGATGTAAAAGAAGTAAATGCCGGTTATGAATGTGGCCTTAGTATCAAAAACTACAACGATATGCGCACCGGCGATATCATAGAAGGATTTGATGAGGTGGAAGTAAAACGCACACTCTGATCTTTAGTATAAGCCGGGCGGTTTGATTTCCCCTGGCATCAATAAATAATTTTTCTGATAAAGTCCGCTCCATGCGGGCTTTATCATTTTAGAGTTGCTCATAGCTGTGCCGGGGCATTCCGGCAAAATAGAAAAATACATAGTACTGTACCCCCGATTAGCGCATTTATTGTAATCTTGCCAAAGCAATAACGATACAATTGTAAAAGTTGAGCGCTCCTGTTATCACATTATTATCAGACCTGGGCACGAAGGATGCATCTGTTGTAGCGGCAAAGGCAGCCATACTTAAGTATGTGCCCGGTGCCGTTATTGTAGATATATCGCACCAGGTAGCGCTCTACGACCTGCAGCAGGCTGCTTACCTGCTCTTATCGGCATACAGGCATTTTCCCGCAGGTACAATTCATGTGGTGGCTGTAGATATATTCGCGGGCAGCAATCCCCGGCTGCTGCTGAGTGAAAAGGACGGCTTTTATTTTATGACACCGGATAACGGATTGCTGCACCTGGCATTGGGTACACCAATGGATAATACATGGCTCTGCGCGACATTAGATAAACCGTATTCATTCCAAAGCTGGCTGGGTCATGCGGGCAATGCTATTTCCACGCTTATCTCAGGCGGCACTTCTTTATTCTCGGTTGACGAGGTTATGGTCAGGCCTAATAAATTGCAACCACGCGTCACCAAAGACAGTATAGAGTGCAACGTACTGTATATAGACAGCTACGGCAATGTGGTGCTAGATATTACGAAAGAGCATTTCGACAATGTGCTGAAGGGGCGTCCGTTCAGGATAAAGATCATGCGCAGTGAAGACATCACGAAGGTGAGTGACAACTATAATGATGTTGCTGAAAATCAGCCCTTATGCCTTTTCAATGATGCGGGCTGCCTTGAGATAGCCCTGAACCGCGCGCCTGCGGCCACTTTGCTGGGTCTTTGGCTTAATAATTCCGGTAACCTCAGGTACCGTTCTATCAAAATATTCTTCTGATCCCCGGCGGCTAAAGTGATATCAAAAACTCAGCCAGTTTTTGTTACCAAATGGTTAACAACGCCTTGTTATTAAGAAGTAAACAACAAATTATGGGGATTAACTAATCGTTATTCTCAAACAGGCATAAGTTCCTTGGTTACTGTTTTTATCATGGGTAAATTTGGTATAATTAAAATACGCAATTATGAAAAGGAACGAACTTGAGCAATCAGACCTGGCAACATACGGTGTTGCGTTTGTTGCATTATTAGCCGCAGTAGTTGTTTGCTTCTTACTGTTTAACAAATAGGAGCTACTTCCGAACCAATACCTATCGGGGATCTCTATAGGTATTGGTTCGTTTTATTGCCTGGTGGCATTACCCGGTATATTGGTAAATACAATAACCCGATATCGTGGCTACCAGCCTGAATTTCTTATTATCAAAATGAATAAAAGGCAGCGAATCGTTGCATACGTTTATATCGGCTCTCTTCTCATCAGTAACGATATAGTTTATCATCCCCCTGTTAGCATTCTCTGCAAATACTGTATAGTCAAAGGTTGTACTGTTTGTGGTGTATACCTGTGTTACCACATCTTTTACAGGCATTACCGAATATTCAAAGAACAGGTTGTCTAGGAAACGGCGCTCTGTGAAGAAAATATGCTCACCGGGGGTTATCCGTAGCTCCTCCCTGAAGTATTTGTAAAGGGCCAGCTCCTTTGCATATTCCTTTTTATCGTTTTTAAAGTTTCTTTCTACAAATACTGCAGAAAAAAGGCCGGTTGTTTTTGAGGTGATCAAAACAAATACTGCTATTGTGGCAAAACCATGCAACGATATTTTCCTTCCTTTTACTGATACCGGAATGATATGGGTTTGGCCATCATAAAGCATATAAGGTAAGGCAAGGATAACCATCACTAAAAATTCGGTAAGGTAATTATTGCTGCTGCCGGTCTTAATACCTGTAGCGGCAGCAAACAGCCAGCAAAGAGCAGCCCCATAGACCAGCAACCTGGCAGTACTGTTTCTCTTTATGCCGGCGACGGCATATAACATGAAGCAGCAAAGCAGGTAGCAGGGCACCATATCCAGGAAGTACCTGCTTATAAACATCCTGTATAAAAACCCGGGGTCAAAACCGTTTTTAAGTCCGAGGATGATGTTTTGGTACATGATATAGCCATTTGCGCCTCCGGCCATGTACAATATACCGCACGTGATGGCGGCTAAGCTGGGCAAAAAAAGCAATGCGGTCACATACTTTCTTGTTGTAACCATGAGGTCTAAGATTATGATGCCCGCGCATAGTATCCCGCTCTGCTTTGAGGCTATGCACAGGGCTGTACACATGGCTGCAGAAAGCAGCCATGGCCACCTGTGTGTATCCCTGTAGAGCAGGTATGTATAGAGTGCGCAAACAAAGAAAAACAAGTGCATGCTATCCCCACGGGTGTAATAATGGGGCGTGAGGCAGATAAAGACCGGTAAAGCATAGACAAAGGACTTGCCCCGGCTCCACCCCGTTCTGCGAATAATTGCGGCGCAAACAACTACCGTAAGCAGGTTGAACAGCAAAGCCAATGCCCTGCTGAGCGTATAGAGGCCATGCACATCCAGCCCATGGTCATATGCGGTGGGGCTGACAATGTGCGCCATAAAGGCCGTGAAGTAATAACTGAGCGGAGTGTATTGGATTATAGCATAAACACCAGAAGAGGGATCCTGGTACAAGGGCTGCCCCTGTAGCAGGCGCTGGATACCGTAGATAATGTTAGGTTCAATACCCCCGAAATTATTGTCGTACCAGGGTATGATGATGAGCCGCAGCACCACCGCAGTAACAAATAATATAACTATATACCTTGCAAATAAAGGCTTCATGCGCATAGTTTAACGGGAAACTGTTTTTCTGAATGCCTGCGGCTTCCTGCTGTACCCCGATTCAATAAATGAAAGCACGGCATGACGTAATAACTTTGCGAAACTCATTTTAGACCTTCCCCCTATCCGTTGTTCCTTTTTTGCCGTCACGAAGCCCGTATTAAGTTCTTGTTTCGATAAAAAGGCCGCAAGGTGTGAAAAGCGCCTATGCACAGCCAGTTCCAGCGCATGCCGGTTGATGCAGCAAAAATTTCCAAAACTCATCTGTCGGCCCGTGATCAGCCGGAACATCCCCCTGTAGCAATAGTAACACCCCCTGAACAATACAGACTCATTACGCCCGCTCCTGACCACGTGTACAACATCTGTATCATGAAAAGCAAGTAGCCGCGGGATCACGGCCGGGGAATCTTCACCATCTGAATCCATAATTATGTACCGGCAGCACTGATAGGCCATAGCATGTACCATACCCCGGTATATAGCATTCTGATGGCCGGTATTTTCAGTAAGGCTTACCACTTCCAGCGCACAATTCGGTGCGGCAAATTGAAAATTATTCAGGATAAATGAAGTATCGTCTGCAGAGCCATCGTCTACAACTATTACTTTGAAAGTAAAAGGCAGGCGCTCCAGGACTTGTTCCAGGTTCTTAAGAAATATGCTGACTACCGCTCCTTCGTTATAACAGGGCGTAATGATAACAACAAGTGGCATTGGCGCAATAATTACTACATGCTCAATATTATTTCCCTGAACCTGTTGGCCACGTTTTCCCAATCATACTTTGGGTCTTGTGTTCGGTGGTAACAATCCAGGGCAACTTTATCCGCTAAGTTTTTATCAAAATACAGCATATTCAGCGACTTACAAACTTCTTCAGGCGACACGGTAAACATATGAGCATACTCATAAAACACGAATTGTTTTTCCGTCCAGGGCATCAGGATGGCGGCATGTTCCCAGTTTTCTGCAAAGCCGGTGTGCCCGGGTGCTACTATCGCGGCTTTTGTGGCAGCATGTTCGAACAGCCCAAGGCCCCATCCTTCGCCCCTGGAGGTGGAAATGCCCACGTTACAGGCATTGTATAAATTATTCAGCCAGTCTTCCGGTTTTACCTGCATATCTGCTATATCAGGGGTAATGATGACCTGGTCTTTAATGCCCGCCTTGCGGGCAAAGCCCCTGTACCGTTCTTTAACGTTACTATCCGTTGGTCCCATATGCAGGTGTAAATAAACATTCTCTTTATCTGCGGCAAATAGCCTGAACCCCTCTATGGTCACCTCTATCCTTTTCCTGTGGCTCGGACGGTTCATATTCAAAACGACAAATGAATCTTCATTTACCCCCCTATCAGCATAGATCATTTTCCTGGATCGGCTACGCCTGTTTTTATCATTATCTGATGCTAGAGGGTAGAAATTTCGCTTGTCAACCCCATGCCCTATGAACGATGATCTCACCGCTTCAAGTCCGCTGCCGGGATGTGTATTTTCCCGCAATAATTTTTTAAAGGAATTGTGCACTGCCTCTGTATAAAAGACACAGGCATCTACCAGGTTTATATACTTAAGAAAATTTACGTCCACCAATTCACCTTCAACTGACAGGTACGAAATCACTTTTACTTCCGTTCTGAATTGTTGCAATTGAACCAATAAATACCTGTTGAACATTACAGGGCCAAGGGTAAGTATGCATACCGGTTTGTACCGGTCAAAGTATGACCGTAGGTCTTCACGGCTTATCTTGAACAGGTTGGCAGTGCCGCCAACCGGGTAAGTATATAGATCGTGCCCGGATAGTTGGCTATGGGTTGTTTCATCATCTTTTTTATCGGGATCGAAGCCAATGCATACGATGCTGAAAGATGAGCCCAGGTATTGTATCAGACTGCACATAACATTAGATAGCCCGGCGCCGGGGGAGTATAGTCCGGATATCATGATACATTTCTTCATAATGATACTGTGTTGCGCATTAGTTAGTCATGGATGATAAATAAAGATCAAATAGTAAAAGCGGGTGGATAATGCAGTACCGGGCAATGCTAAAGGTGCTACCCTGTGACAGCTGCCGGCACATATCGCATATATGAAACCACCTTGAGCACGATCCTGGTACTTCTTAAAAAAAGTAAAAAGAAAACAGCATGAAAGCCATAGTATCCGGGAATTGATCAATTTCGGATCTGTGGGTATCTATTGTTGCACGTAATCCGTCAGACGCAAGCTGATGAACCTCGTCTAGCAAGGCCTTCATTTTGCCTGCTGTTTCGGTGCTTACTTTCCCCAGCGATATGTCGTTGGTATTGAATTCGTTCATTAGGTCGTCCCATGCAATGAGTATTGCGGGTTTCATACAGAATATTTTTACCAGTTCATAGCTATGCCTGTAAAAAGAGTTGATGTATGCCCTACCTTCGGCTGTCTCAGAATTGAATTTGCGTCTTATTGCGTCAGCAAAATCCGGTGCCTGCGCACGATGTTGTGTTATCATTGTTTTCAGACAATTATGGTGATCGATCAGGGGTATTTATTATCGCAACAGCGCACTGTACCGTTAACCAGTAAAAGGGGTACGGTGAGCTATTGAACCAGGGTTTAAGTTGTTTCACTTGGGCCTCAAGATATAAATTTATCGCATAACTTTCTTGTTAGCGGAATATTTTCCGAATAGGTATAGACCGGGCTATTGTTTAAACAGATGCCTGGGTACTGTATTTCGCGCAAATAAAAAAGGCCGCCGGTGGGCAGCCTTTCCTGAATATACTTGATACAGACTTATTTGTTCATTGTGGCCAGGAATTCTTCGTTGCTCTTAGTTCCTTTCATCTGCTTTAAGAGGAAGTGCATGGCCTCATCGGTATTCATATCGGCTATATGGTTGCGCAGCAGCCACATTTTGTTCTGCACGTCCTTGTCGAGGAGCAGGTCGTCGCGGCGGGTGCTTGATGAAGTAATATCTATGGCCGGGTAGATGCGTTTGTTGGCAAGTTTCCTGTCCAGTTGCAATTCCATATTACCTGTTCCCTTGAATTCTTCAAAGATCACTTCATCCATTTTAGAGCCGGTGTCTATCAGCGCCGTGGCAAGGATAGTAAGCGACCCTCCGTTTTCTATTTTACGGGCAGCGCCAAAGAATTGCTTTGGTTTCTGCATAGCATTTGCTTCCACACCACCACTCAGTACTTTGCCACTTGCCGGTGCTACTGTATTATGGGCGCGGGCCAGGCGTGTAATGGAGTCCAGCAGGATCACCACATCGTGGCCCACCTCTACAAGGCGCTTGGCTTTCTGTAATGCTATTGTAGATACTTTTACGTGTTTATCGGCCGGCTCATCAAAGGTAGACGCGATAACTTCAGCACGCACACTACGCTGCATATCTGTAACTTCCTCAGGCCGCTCGTCTACCAGTACTATCATCAGGTAGCACTCGGGGTGGTTTGCGGCAATGGCGTTAGCCACTTCTTTCAGCAGCATGGTCTTACCGGTTTTGGGCTGGGCTACTATAAGTCCGCGCTGACCCTTACCTATAGGGGTAAAGAGGTCCATGATACGCGTGCTATAGTTATTGCCTGTAGTGGTAAGGTTTAGTTTCTCAAATGGGAACAACGGGGTAAGATAGTCGAACGGGACACGGTCACGTATCTCATCGGGCAGGCGGCCGTTGATGGTTTCCACTTTAAGTAACGCAAAGTATTTCTCACCTTCTTTAGGCGGGCGCACATTGCCTTTTACGGTATCACCTGTTTTAAGCCCGAAAAGTTTTATCTGTGACGGAGATACGTAAATATCATCCGGGGAACTGAGATAGTTGTAATCACTGCTGCGCAGAAAGCCATAGCCGTCAGGCATCATTTCCAGTACGCCTTCGCTGGCTACTATTCCTTCAAACTCTATGTTGAAATTGGTCGGCTTTTCTTCGCGGCGCGGATGGCGGTTGAAGTGCTGCTGCGCCGGTGCTGCCGGTGCCGCTGCATCATGCTCGCCTGTCTGCTGCGGAGGCTGTACTTCCGGTGATTCGGCGGGCATTGTTATGCCTGTGCTTTCTTCTGTCGTTGGTTTTGGCGCGGGTGCGGCGGCGGCTTGTTCTTTCCTGGCATTTGCCCATGGTTGTGCGGCTATAGGCTGCGCGGGTGCGGCGTGTACCGGTGCTTCATCCTTTGGCTTGCGCAGGCGGCGTTTTTTCTCGCCCTGCTCATCAGCAGGTGCCTCTGTGGCGACCGATTTGGCCGGCTCTGCCGCTGCGGGCGTATTATCTTCTTTTGGTTTGCGGCCGCGGCGCTTTTTAGGCTCTTCGTCTGCTTTACCGTTTAAGGCTTGCTGGTCAAGTATTTTATAAACCAAGGCTTGTTTGTCAAGTGAGCGGGCATTAGTGATATGTAAAGCGTCAGCTACGTCTAAAAGCTCAGGAATGAGCATGTCATTTAACTGCAAAATGTCGTAAGGCATGTGGATTTTTTTCTGAATAATGATTTTATAATCAACAAATTTGATCTCACTAATTTATCTATGATGTTCTACTTTAAAATTACGGGTGAATTATCAGATAAACTGTACGAAAGGCTGGAACAAAATTGTTTCCGTGCTGCAAGTTTACGACTGTTTTTCGTAATAAAAAAATATTGTCTATTTTTTATTCAAATCCATAAAAGACCGTGCCATCAGGTCTACAGCCCTGTTAACAGGCGTATAAGAAAAGCCCGGTAGCGCTGTTAACAACTTGCTGTTGTTATACAGGCAGACAGAATTTGCGTTGGTCACAGTCTCACGGGTGATGATAGATTTTTTGCCGGTCAGCTTAGACAATAAACCACTCAGCCGCCATGCAAGATTGGTCATTATAGCATTAGCATAATAACGCGGAGGGCGCTTGTTCATGGTGTTTGCCATAAGTGTGAACAGTTCGTGATACGAATAATTCCCGCAGCTCACAATGTATCGCTCAGCTTCATGTTCGGAGTGCATCAGCAAGACCATGATCCGCACCACATCGTCAACGTCTACAAAAGAGCTGATGCCATTAGAATAAAAAGGGAATTCTTTATAGGCAAGCCGCATCAGGCGCATAGCCAGGTCGTGCATATGCCCCACACCGAGTATGACGCCGGGATTGATGATAACAGCGTTAAGGCCCTCACCAATGCCGCGCCAGACCTCGTTTTCAGCCATATACTTACTGATAGCGTAAGCAGAATTGTACCTGCTTTCGCCCCATTCTTCTTCTTCTGTTATTTCTTTGTCTGTCTCACCTGTTCTGCCCAATGCAGCTACCGAACTGACATGCACGAACTTCCGTACCTGCTGCGATAAAGCCTGGTTCACCAGGTTAGCTGTGCTCTCGGGGTTGAAATGGAGCAGGGCATCTTTTGATTCCTTATCAAATGCTACTATGCCTGCGCAATGGTAAATATCGGTGATGCCATTCATTGCATCTTCCACATCATATACATCCAGCAAGTCGCAACGGCGCCATTCCACTCCTTGCAGCGATTGTAGTTCGTCTGTCGGCTGATGATTAAAGTACAAGGCGCGTAATGCTGTACCCTGCTGCGATAAATACCGCACCAGGTGCCTGCCTAAAAAACCACTTGCGCCTGTAACTAATACCATGGATGAAGAGATAGCCCGTACTTATATAATATATTCGATTTGCATTTTGCGCCACACTTTTTAAAAGACCAGGGCATCATAAAAAATCTATTTAGTTGATTTTCAAACGCTTAGTTGCAAAATGCTACATTGTCAGTATGTAGATTTTAAGCAATGAAAATAGTTCCTTATTGCCAGGCCTAGTTGCGATCCACAACAAGCAAGGCGTTAAAATTACAGCAAATTTTGCTTGGAATACCCTAGCGTGCTGAAATGATTCTACACCTGTGCGGCATAAAAACTGTACCGGTGCAAAATAACATAATTGTGTCTGTGCTGGTAAGTCTATTTTCATCAATTTTGTTTTAACACTATTACTGCTACTAATGAAAGAAACACTACAGTACAGGCATGGCACCGTTGATGATAAGGAAGCGCTGAAAGACCTGGCGGTAATTGCTTTCGGGCAATATAAGGACATTCTGGGCGATGACCACTGGACCGTGATGAGGAGCAGGCTGTCTGACGATAACCAGATGAATGAACTCATCAGTATTTCCAGGTTATTTGTGTGTACCGACGGGGATAAGGTGATCGGTATGGCTTTCTTTATACCCCGCGGCAACCCTACTGAAATGTATTTGCCTGAGTGGTGCTATCTGCGCCTGGTATGTGTACACCCCCATTATAGCGGCAGGGGCATTGCCACTAAGCTGACCCATATGTGCATTGACTATGCCAGGCAGACAAATGAAAAGACTGTGGCCCTGCATACCTCTGAGTTTCAGGATGCCGCGCGCCATGTTTATGAAAGCATTGGTTTTACTGTTCTGAAAGAATTGCCGCTACGCTACAACAAACGGTTCTGGATATACACACTGGATATAAGCTAAACGAAAAAAACCGGCAGGCGATAGTCCGGTTTAGTTTAACTGTGCTAACTTTAGATACATCGCTGTTTTATGAAAATCACTACCAGGCGTCTTATTCTTACAAAAATCACGCTGCGGCACCTGCGCCGGGTACATGAGCTTCATGCTATGCCCGAGACCGACAGGTATAATACACAGGGCCTCCCCGCATCGGTTGAAGAAACAAAGCGCATTGTTTCAGAATGGATAAAGGAAGGTAAAAAGACTCCGCCGGTTAGATATACTTTTTATGTTGCAGATACTGATGCCGGGTTTGTGGGCCTGGCCGGAATACGGATAGGAAAACCACACTACAGAAATGCCGAGCTATGGTATAAGATGCATCCTGAAAAATGGAATCAGGGATATGCTACAGAGGTCGTAAACTCTTTATTGGATTTTTGCTTCAACGATCTGGGCATGCATAGGGTGGAGGCAGGCTGCGCGCGGGAAAACGCGGCATCGGCCAGGGTGATGGAAAAAGCCGGGATGAAGTATGAAGGCATGAGAAGAAAACTGCTGCCTATAAGGGGTGAGTGGCATGACGGCCTTATCTACGCAATGCTTGAAGATGATCGCACGAGACCGATAACCCGATAATAGCTACACACCAAAAAACATTTTTTATGACCGATGTACAATACCACATAGCCAATCAGTCTGATATAAAGGATATGGCCAGGTACCGTGTGATCTTCCTCTCAGAGATATCAGGCACGCAGACCGATGAGCAGGTGCGCAAGGTGACCCGTCAGTTGGAGCACTATTTCAGTGGTGCGCTGAAAGAAAGAAGCTATATCGGTTTCGTTGCGAAGTCCAAAGATAAAATAGTGGGTATGGGTGGTATGACCATCAGGCAACAACCGGGCAACTTCAAGAATCCTACGGGCCGTACTGGCTACATAATGAATATGTACACCATACCCGAATACCGGGGGCGGGGTATATGCACCGCCATACTGAAAAAGCTTATAGAATCGGGCAGGGAGCTGGATATTGACGCGTTTGAACTGCATGCCACAGCCGATGGGGTGCGGTTGTATGAAAAGCATGGATTTGAAAAACATCACGAACCTACCTACCGGAAATATGGCGTTAAATAACCCCGGCCCGTACGAAACATCAGGCGCTGTACAATTGAAACGCAGATCGATCAGAAGATGAAAATAATAGCTACCGGCACACTTACCACACTGCAAAAAGAGGCAATACTTTCTATCTGGAATGAGGAATACCCTTCATCCATTAATTATCGTGGTCTTGTTGACTTCAATAATTACCTTGATGGGCTAACTGATAAGGCACATTTTTTGCTCACCGGCGATTCGGGGAGTATAGACGGCTGGGCCTTCAGGTTCTCAAGGAATGAGGAACCGTGGTTTGCAATACTGCTCCATCACGATCAGCAAAGAAAAGGATACGGACAAATGTTGCTCGATGAGTTGAAAAATAGCAATACTATGCTGTGTGGCTGGGCAATAGATCATAGCAATGCCGTGAAACAAAATGGTACACCATATAACTCGCCGCTGCCATTTTATCTGAAAAATGATTTTGTGGTCATACATGGCACACGGCTTGAAATAGAAACAATTTCTGCGGTGAAAATAGAATGGCGCAGTCCGTCACTAACTAAATGAGGAATACGTCATAGCGATTGAAACTGTTTCAAAAACCTGACATCATTCTGTGAATAGAGCCGAAGGTCGTTGACCTGGAATTTTATCTGTGTGATCCGCTCTACACCCAGCCCGAAAGCGAAGCCCGTGTACACTTCAGGGTCTATACCAAAGTTACGCAGCATATTAGGGTGCACCATGCCGCAGCCCAGTATCTCTACCCAGCCGGTATGTTTGCACAGGTTGCACCCCGATCCGCCACACACTGTGCAAGAAATATCCATCTCGGCGCTCGGCTCAGTGAAAGGAAAATAGGAGGGGCGGAAACGCACTTTCGTATCCTCGCCAAACATCTCGGTTACAAAGTAGTAAAGTGTCTGTTTCAGGTCGGCGAACGAAACGTTCTTGTCTACATACAATCCCTCACACTGGTGAAAGAAACAATGTGCCCGGGCTGATATAGTTTCATTGCGGTATACACGGCCCGGGCAAATGACACGTACCGGCAGAGGCTGTGTCTCCAGTATCCTGGCCTGTACTGATGATGTGTGGGTGCGCAATACCCAGTCGGGGTTTTGAGCCACATAAAATGTGTCCTGCATATCACGGGCAGGGTGGTGCTCAGGCATATTCAGCGATGTGAAATTATGCCAGTCATCTTCTATTTCCGGGCCCGTGGCTACGGTAAAGCCTATTTTTTCAAATATCGACACGATCTTATTCTCAACTATACGCAGCGGGTGCCGGGTGCCGGCAGGCATACTCACGCCGGGCAACGATACATCTACAGCCGGGCCTTTGCCTGCGGAAGCCTGCTGCATATTTTTAAAAGACTCATATCGTTCCTCTGCCAGTTGCTTGAAAGCGTTAAGTAACTGCCCGGCTTCCTTCCTTCCTTCCGGCGGCACACTCTTCATCTCTCCCGAAAGTTGCTTCACAATACCCTTGGTACCGAGGAAACGGATACGGAATTGCTCCAACTCACCCGCGTCAGCGGGGCTGAAGGCATTTATTTCCTGCTCATGCAGCTGAATTTGCTCGTGTAACAATGACATAAGTGCGGCAAAGATAAGAGAAAGTAAAAATCAACCATAAATAACACCCCGGTATGTACTAACATTTATCCGGGCTAATACGCCTTATAGTACATGCGCCTGTATTTACCCTGGTCTGGTAGTAGTTTTCGGAAAAAATCTTATTTTAATCTTTTATTATGTTCAGGTATTTATTATTAACTTTATTGTCAGCTTAATATTTGCCCTATATATACATACCAAAATAACTAATGCCCTCCTTATGAACAGGTTCTTGCTGCAAATTTTATTCTTATTTCTTTTAGTCCTTTCACCAGCCTTTGCTGAGGCACAGCTTAGTGCGAATTTCACGGCCGATGTTGTTGCCGGTTGTTCGCCGCTTGTGGTTAATTTCCATAATACCACTACCCCTATGTCCGGTACCACCTTCGACTGGTATGGCGTAGGTACCGGTGTGCTTCACCTCACTGATGTTTCCGGCAGTTATATTGCACCGGGCACTTATGTGGTCACACTTACCGCCCACAATGGCAGCAGCAGCAGTTCTCATTCTGTTACCATTACTGTTTATCCCGCGCCTACTGTTTCGTTTTTTGCAAATGATACAACCATTTGCCCCGGTACAGCAGTCACATTTACCAGTACCTCGGTCAGTGGTGTACCCGGCCCGGTCACCTGCACATGGAATTTTGGCGATGGTTCCGCCGGTTCCGGCAGTACCGCTACGCATACATATACTGCGCCCGGTACTTACAACGTAACATTGTCCGTGACCAATTCCGACGGCTGCGTGAGTTCACTCACTAAGATCGGCTACATGACGGTCTACACACCGCCTGTGCCTAATTTCTCAGCAAGCGCCACTTATTTTTGCCACCCTCCCGGCCATGTTGTATTCACAAATGCTACAACCGGGTTTGGGCCATTGTCATACATCTGGCGGTTTGGCGATGGCTCTGCCCCGTCACCGCTGCTCGGCCCTACACACGATTATACTTCGCCGGGCGCGTATACGGTTACACTTGTTGCCACAGATGGCCATGGCTGCACAGACAGCCTTGTAGCGCCGGCATATATCAATGTCAGTAACCTCGCCGCCCATTTTACTTTTCCTTCTTCGGCTTGTGTGAATACGCCGGTAACGTTTCCCAATACCAGCTCCACGCACCTCACCAGTTCCTGGAATTTTGGCGACGGGCATACTTCTTCTGCTGATACCGGGGTAAATATATTCTCAACCCCCGGCACGTTTACAGTTACACTCATTATCTCAGACGGCGGCTCCTGCTTTGATACCGTTTCGCATACAATAACTATTAATCCCGGCCCTGTGGCCACATTTACCATTACACCGGCGCATGCCTGCCCGCCGCCGGTATCTGTGTCTTTTGCCGCTACCGTGCCCCCGGGCACCATGGTGAGCTGGCTTTATGGCGATGGTACTTCAGGTGCCGGTACCAGTACTTCGCACTTCTATACGCACAGGGGTGTAGACACGATACGGATGATCTGTGTAGGTGCTACAGGTTGTATTGATACGGTCACGCAGTTAGATACGCTCTATGACATCCAGCATTGGATCACTGCTACACCATACTCCGGTTGCTACCCACTGCCCGTAAACTTTTCTTCTTACCAGATCACTTATGAGCCGGATACTACAGCGCCTCCGATACCTTATCCTTTCCCTGTTACCAGCTACTCCTGGGATTTCGGTGACGGCTCCGCGCCATCATCACTGGCCACACCATCACATACCTATACGGCGGTAGGTACTTACACAGCTGTACTTACATTCGTTACCAGCAATGGCTGTACCTTTCATGATACGACTACCATATTGGTTGGCAGCCCGCCGGTGGCCACATTTACCGCCACGCCTCTGCATCAATGTTACCGTAATAATGGGGTTACACTTGTAGCAACAGTGGTTTCGGGTCCTATAGATTCATTTGTATGGTTGTTTTCAGACGGTGGCGGGTTGAGTTCCCCCATTACTTCCGGCTTTTATCATTTTACCCATCCGGGCATTTTCACTGCTACGCTCACACCCTATTATCACGGATGTCCCGGGCCTCCGTTTGTCCTTGGCTCTACTTTCATCATAGACTCTCCTATGGCCGCTATCAGCGACAGTGTTTATTGTGTACCTGCGAGAAGGGTGCTCTTCAGGGATATGTCGTTAGGCGATGATACCCATGTCTGGATCTTTGGCGATGGCGCCACCTCTACGCTCGATAATCCCATTCACGACTATCCGCTGCCCACGCTTTATACTGTCACATTAGCTACTTATAATATTACCAGCGGCTGCCGGGATACAGCTGTTGTTCACATCAATCTTACAAAACCAACAGTGTCTTTTGTGGCCATAGACTCCGCTGTTTGCAAAGACAGTATTGTTAAGTTTGTTTCCACGGTCACGGGTGGCACGGTGCTCAACTACGCATGGCATATGTCTGCCAAAAGCGCGGATAGCTCTCAACCCACAAGCATTGATACTTTCCATGTACCGGGTATCTACACTATTACGCTGATAACCCAAGACCAGAATCTCTGTTTTGACACTACTGTGAAGGCAAACTATGTCCTTATTGCCCACCCCGTACCCCATTTTACGGTATCGCCTACGGTAGGCTGCTGGCCGCTTACTACGGTATTCACAGATGCCAGCACAGATGTAACCGGTACCTTCTTCACCAATTTTTTATGGACTTTCGGTGATGGTGGTACGGCCTCTGTTTCCAGCCCGTCAGTGTCGCATACCTTCACTTCAGCAGGTACATTTACTACTAAGGAAATAGTCACTGACAATATTGGTTGCAAGGACTCCATTACACAGACGCTTGTTACCGTATACCGGCCCACAGCCACATTTTCAGCCAGCAGTACCCATCTCTGTAAGTGGGACAGTACACTCTTTAACAACTTGTCTACGGGCATTGTAAGTTCGCTTTGGTTTTTTGGCGATGGTGTCACATCTTCGGTTACTTCTCCATGGCATACGTATACCGCTACGGGCAGCTATACGGTTAAGCTGGTGGTAACTGATGTGCATGGCTGCACAGATACGGCCACGGCAGTTAATTATATTTCCATAACGCAGCCGCATGCCTCATTTTATATGAGCGACTCTGTTTCTATTTGCCCGCCGCTCAGTGTTGTTTTCAACAATACAAGTACAGGCGGCAGTCTTTACAGTTGGAGCCTTGGTGGCGGTGCCGTTTCGGCTTTATTCTCACCCACTAACCTCTACACGTCTACAGGCTATGATACAATTCGACTGATAGTTACAGATATGTACGGATGCCATGATACCGCTTACGGACATGTAAATATATTCGGTTATGCAGGTGCGTTTAGCTATAGTCCGCTCACCGGCTGCGCGCCCTTGCTCGTGCATTTCAATGCCAGCACTATCAATGTCCCTAATATTATATGGGACTTTGCCGACGGTCATACCAGCGCTGTATCTTATACCGATACCATTTCCCACATTTATTCAGTGCCGGGAGGCTATGTGCCAAAGCTGATACTAAGTGACAATACAGGGTGCCAGAATTCGAGTATAGGTCTTGATACCATTAAGGTAGATGCTATCTATCCTAAGATCACCACATTCCCCGATCCGGTTTGTGTCGGTGATACTTTTTTCTTTATTGATTCGTCCTACAGCTACTGGTCAAGCATCGTTAACCGGCTGTGGACATTTAATGGCGTGACCTCGACACTCGATTCTCCTTCATTTTACATTTCAGTTGTAGGCACATATCCTGTCACTATCGCCTTGGCCGATGGTTGGGGATGTACTGATACCATGACCCAGGATATCCATGTCTATGACCTGCCGGTGATCACCGCCAGCGCAGATACCATTATTTGTGTGGGTGATGCCGCTACGCTTACAGGCTATGGCGGTTTATCGTACACCTGGAGCCCGCCCGGCACACTTGGTTGTGTCAATTGTAACCCGGCAAGCGCGTCACCAACGGTGGTGACCACTTATACCGTTGTGGGTAAAGATATTCATGGTTGTAAAAACTGGGATACGGTTACAGTATTACTGCGCACACATACATTCGGTCATGCCGCAGGTGATACAGAGATATGCGCGGGCATGCCTATACCCTTATTTGATTCGGGTGGGACCAAATATAACTGGATACCTGCCGCAGGACTTAACGATCCTCACCTTCCCGATCCTGTTGCCACGCCTACTGTTACAACCAATTACATGGTTATAGTGCAGCTTGCCGGCTGTATCCCTGATACTAACTATGTCAATGTGATCGTACACCCATTTCCAACCGTGGATGCCGGGCCCGACCAGCGTGTTGTAGAGGGCGCTTCCGCTCAGCTTGGGGCTACCGGCCGCTACATACATACCTATAAATGGGATGATCCTCAATCACTGAATTGCGACACCTGTGCCAATCCCGTTGCCACGGTGTCGGTTACAACCACATATACCGTAACCGTGGCATCTGACTTTGGGTGTAAAAGTTCAGACACTGTGACTGTTCGTATTTTCTGTGATAAGAGCCAGATTTTTCTTCCAAATTCTTTTACTCCTAACAATGATGGTCAAAATGACGTCTTTTATCCCAGGGGTACGGGTGTTAGTGTAGTTAAGTCATTCCGGATATACAACCGGTGGGGACAAATGCTCTTTGAACGATCAAATATTAATCTTAATGATGCTTCCAACGCATGGGACGGCTGGTTTGAAGGCGACCCACCGCGCGCTGATGTCTTTGTGTACGTGGTAGAGGCTATCTGTGAGACCGGTGAGCCCATCTTTATTAAAGGGGACGTAACAATAATCAGGTAATTATCAGCAGCAAATGATTTGGGATATATTTACAAATGAAAGGCTTTGTGTCGGCGGCCAAATGCATAGAATTATTTTACAAATCAATTAATATTTTAATATAAATATCAATTAAGACTGATTTATAATATTCCTTATGGTTAATATCCGAAATTAGTTAAAAAAAAGCCAACGAATTACCCGAATACCTTTGTCTTTTTAAGAACATTGAATTAACTTTATTGTTCACATATATTTTTTGATTAATTAATCAATAAGTTTTATGAAACTATTTACCCGAAGTGCATTGATGTTTTTCATTTGCACCCTGTCTGCCTTCTGCGCGCGGGCTCAGCTCGTTGCCAATTTTACGGCCGACCATATCGCCGGTTGCTCGCCGCTTGTTGTGAATTTTCACAATACCACTACGCCTATGTCAGGTACCACTTTCGATTGGTATGGCGTGGGTACAGGTGTTCTTCATCTTACCGATTGTTCAGGTAGTTTTATTGCCCCCGGCACATACACAGTAACACTTACTGCCCACAACGGCAGCAGCACCAGCAGTCATTCCGTTACCATCACAGTTTATCCTTCTCCTACCGTTTCATTTTATGCCGATGATACTACCATTTGTCCCGGCACCACGGTCACATTTACCAGCACTTCAACACCGGGTGTGCCCGGCACTATGACATGCGTATGGAATTTTGGTGATGGTTTTTCCAGCACGGGCCTTACCGCCACTCATACGTATACTTCACCGGGTCTTTATAACGTCACCCTTTCTGTTACCAACAGCGATGGTTGCGTAAGTTCGCTGACCAAGCCTGCTTATATATGGGTGTATACACCGGCATCACCGGGCTTTTCGTCGTCCAGCACATACTTTTGTCATCCTCCCGGGCATGCGGTTTTTACTAACCTTACCAGCGGCTTTGGCCCGTTCTCTTACACATGGCGCTTTGGCGATGGCAGCAGTCCGTTCACAGGCACTACCCCCACGCATGACTATGTATCTACAGGTTCTTATCCGGTAACGCTGGTGGTTACAGACGGGCATGGGTGCACTGACAGTGTTGTTGTGCCTTCTTATATTACTGTAGGTGATATTCATGCGTCATTTACATTTCCCACTACCGCCTGCGTATATTCAACAGTCACTTTCCCCAATACCAGTACCCCGCATATTTCCAGTTCGTGGGATTACGGTGACGGACATTCTTCTACCGGCGATCCGGGTTCAAACATGTATTCTACGCCCGGCGTCTATCATGTCAGGCTCATTATTTTTGATGGTAGCTGTTACGACACCATAACACACGATATAACCATACTGCCCGGCCCTACCGCCAGTTTTGTCATTACTCCGGCACATGCCTGTCCGCCGCCGGTTACCTTGTCGTTTGCCGCTACGGTTCCATCGGGTACTATAGTTACATGGCTATACGGTGATGGTGGCACAGGGTCAGGCGTAACATCTACACATACTTATGGCTACAGGGGAGTGGATACAATAAAAATGATATCAGTTGACCCTGTTACCGGGTGCCGGGATACTGTAAAGCAAATAGATACCCTGTTTGATATGATACATTGGATAACAGCCTCTCCTTATTCAGGCTGTAAACCACTGCCGGTAACTTTCACACCGCATATGATGACCTGGATGCCGGATACACTCACATTGCACCCATATCCCTTTCCTGTAGCCACTTATTCCTGGAATTTTGCCGACGGATCGCCGACTTCATCGGCTATGTCGCCAACACATACCTATACTGCTGTAGGTGTTTATAACGTAATACTTACCTCAGTTACCAGCAACGGATGTACCATTTATGATACGGTACAGATCAGGGTAGGAACGCCTCCGGTAGTTACCTTTAGCGCCACACCCACGCATACATGCTATCATAATAACGTGATCAATTTCACTGTCAACGTCATTACCGGACCTGTGGATTCGTTTGTATGGCAGTTTGGCGATGGAGGAGGTCTCACCACAGGAGCTTACACTACATCATATCACTTTACCCGGCCCGGTACGTTTTCGGTTACGGTTACCCCATATTATAACGGCTGCCCGGGGGCTCCTTTCTCTATCCTGGATTATATAACGCTTGATTCGCCAATGTCTGTGATCAGCGCCAACGTTTTCTGCTCCCCGCCCAAACGAGTCCAGTTTGGCGATAGTTCTCTGGGGGATGATACACATGTGTGGATATTCGGCGATGGTAGTACATCAACATTAGATAACCCGCTGCACGATTATCCCCTGGCCATTGTGTACACGGTCACGCTTACAACATATAACATTGCCAGCGGATGCAGGGACACTACAAGCAGGGTACTCGATTTCCATCGACCTGTTGTCAGCTTTAGTACCCCGGATACCGCCATATGCAAGGATGATCATGTCGTCTTTACAGCTACCTTTACCGGAGGTGGGTCTATTTCACTCTACGAATGGGGGCATCCGGCGTTCTGGACTACCGGGCCGCCCTCCATCAGTGATACATTTCACACTCCCGGCATTTACACCATTCGGCTCGTTACATTGGATCAGAATAATTGCCCCGATACCGTCACGCGAGTCAATTATATGCTCGTAGCCAAACCTTCAGCACACTTCAATGTGGTACCGCCTACCGGTTGCTGGCCACTAACCACTACATTTACTGACGCAAGTACAGACGTACCGGGAACTTTCTTTACCAATTTCGCCTGGACATTCGGCGATGGCGGGTTTGCTTCTGTTACCGCGCCTTCGGTCAACCATACATTTACGGCTGCCGGCACATTCACCACTACCGAGATAGTCACGGACAATGTAGGCTGTAAGGATACCGTTGTTTCATCGCTGGTCACTGTGTACCGGCCTACCGCGGTATTCAGCGCGGCGCCGCTTCACATATGCCGGTACGACAGTACACATTTTACCAATACCTCTACCGGCATTGTTGGCTCCTTCTGGATGTTTGGCGACGGTGGAACATCCACTGCCAATTCGCCCTGGCATACTTATACAGCAAGCGGAACGTATACCGTAAAACTTGTGGTAACTGATGTGCATGGCTGTACCGATACATCTACCAGGGTCAATTATATTAATGTGCACCAGCCTCATGCTTCTTTTACCATGAGCGATTCTGTATCCATCTGCCCGCCGCTAATGGTTATATTCAATAATACCAGCACAGGCGGCATATTCTACAATTGGGATCTTGGCGATGGCAGTTCATCTACTGCTTTTGCCCCTTCAGATCTTTACATCACCACCGGCTTTGATACGGTGAGGCTCATTGTATCGGATATGTATAGTTGTCGGGATACCGCATGGGGCCATGTCAATATCTTTGGTTATGCCGGCGCATTCAGCTACGGACCGCTTACGGGCTGTGCCCCTCTCACGGTCAACTTTAACGCTACGACATTGAATGTTCCTAACATAATATGGGACTTTGCCGACGGGCATACCAGCACTGTTGCTTTTACTGATACTATTTCGCACGTATATACGCTTCCAGGCGCTTATGTACCCAAGCTCATACTTAGCGATAATACCGGTTGCCAGAATTCCAGCATAGGTATTGATACCATAAAAGTGGACCTCGTAACACCAAACTTCAAAACCGTTCCCAACCCCGTATGCCTTGGTGATACCTTTACGCTGGTAGATTCTTCATACAGCTTCTGGTCAACGATCACCAACTGGAACTGGACCATGAATGGCGGCAGTACTACCGTTCCATCGCCATCGTTCTATATTGCGGGTGTGGGTGTATACCCTGCCGTGCTGGTGGTTACAGATGGCTGGGGTTGTACCGCTACGGTTACAAAAGACGTGACTATCTATGATCTGCCGGATATCAAAGCATGCCCCGATACAATTATCTGCGTTGGTGATGCGGCTACGCTTACCGCATATGGCGGGGTGTCATATGTTTGGTCGCCACCCGCCACCCTTAGTTGCACAACATGCAACCCTGCCAGCGCGTCGCCCACGGTGGTCACTACATACACAGTAACCGGCACAGACACGCATGGATGCGCTAATACTGATACCGTTACCGTTTCGCTCAAAACCAATACCGTAAGTATTGCTCGTGGCGATACTGAAGTATGCGCGGGAGTACCTGTACCGCTTTATGATTCGGGTGGCACAAAATATACCTGGATACCCGCAACAGGGCTCAGCGATCCGCACTCACCCAATCCCGTGGCTACACCGGGTGCTACTACCAAGTACACGGTCATTGCGCAGCTTGCAGGTTGTATCCCTGATACTAATTATGTGCTTGTACTCATTCACCCGATACCTACTGTGGATGCCGGGCCGGATCAGACACTTGTGGCAGGCTCTACTGCCCAGCTTAGCGCCACCGGTCATCTTATACATGACATATGGTGGGATGATGCCCGAACGTTGAGTTGCGACTCATGCTATAACCCGGTTGCATCCATGCCTATTACTACCACATACTTTGTTACTGTGGCCTCAGACTTCGGATGCAAGAATTCAGACTCTGTTACTATTCATATCTTCTGCGACAACAGCCAGATATTTATACCTAACTCCTTTACGCCTAATAACGACGGTATGAATGATGTGTTCTACCCCAGGGGAGCGGGCGTGAAAACCGTTAAGTCTTTCCGTATTTACAATCGTTGGGGACAACTGCTATTCGAACGAGGTGGTATTAATCTGAACGATGCATCTAATGCCTGGGATGGTACTTATATGGGCGACAAACCTCACCCGGACGTATATGTCTACGTGCTGGAGGCAATATGCGATACCGGTGAACCGATCAATATTAAAGGTGACGTAACTATAATCAGGTAAATGAGGCTTATGAAAACGCTCTTAAGAACACTACATACTATTGTTTCAGGTGCCTTGCTGGTGCCTGCCCTGCTGCACGGCACTGTGGCGAGTGCCCAGGCGGATATACATTTCTCTCAATTCTATGAGACATCTATTTTGCGTAATCCGGCCCTGACCGGTGTTTTCGCTGATGATTATAAGATCGGCGCGTACTACCGCAACCAATGGAGCAGTATATCCAACCCGTACAGCACTTTCCTGGTAAGCGCGGAAACACATATACAGGTAAAGGAAACATCAGAGGATTTCCTGAGTTTCGGGCTCCTTAGCTATTATGATAAAGCAGGCAGTATTGATCAGAAGATAACCACCGTATACCCGGCTATCAATTACAACAAATCCCTCAATCCCGATCATCATACCTTCCTGTCTTTTGGCTTTACCGGGGGCTACATGCAATACAGCTTTGATCCCAACAAGGCCACCTTCAACAACCAGTTTCTCTACGGCCATTTTAGCGTGAACAACCCTACCGGCGAAGTGCTGCCAAATGCAAAACTGAATGTACTGGATATAGGCGCCGGTGTAAACTTTAATACAAGCAAAGGGGAAAATAACACAACCACTTTCATTATCGGGTTTTCGGGTTATCACTTTACGCAGCCTAAGTTCTCTTACTATCAGAAAGCGGGCATCACTGAGAATATGCGTTTGAATGGTAACGCCGCTATCAGTAGTATTATGACAGACCGTATGTCGGTCATGGCGCAGGCAAACTATGCTATGCAAGGCACATATCGCGAGATCATGGTAGGTGGCATTGTCAACTGGACACAGGCCGCCGTGGCAGAAAAAGATATTTTCATTCTTTCAGCTGGGGTGTTTTACCGTCACCAGGACGCGCTTATCCCTGTATTTAAACTGAATTACAAAAGCCTCGCGGTTGGCATCAGCTACGATGTCAATATATCTACCCTCAAGGATGCAAGTAAAGCACAGGGCGGCTACGAGTTCACGCTTTTCTATACCGGCAATTATGTAGATAAGGGCCTGGCCCGAAAGACGGTTTGTCCGAAATTCTAAGATATAGCCCCGCTGTAGCGGGGCTTTTTTTGCCTGGCCTGTTATTAATCATCCTGCTGGCCATGTTTACCTGCGCTAATATGCCGTTTGCCGAATAGCCTTTTACCGGTATGGACACCGTCTCTACATTTGTGGAAAATCAGTTGTTATGAAAAAGTTTTTTGTTGGCTCAGCGGTCTTTATGATAGCTATGGTCATATTGGGTATTACCTTATTCAGCGGTATCGTTATGCTGCTATGGAATAATATTTTGCCTCACGTATTACATGTAGGGATCATTTCTATATGGCAGGCGGCAGGTATTTTGCTGCTGGCCCGTATACTTTTTGGCGGCAGGCGGCACCGGCATGGCGGCAGAAAAATGTACCATCGCGCGGCATGGCGCCACAGGGGGTGTTCGCATACTTATGTAACTGCCGAATAGCCAACGACATAGACAAATAACAACAGGTTGACCATAACACCGGTCAACCTGTCATTTCTAATTTACGGATAAGTCCGCAAAGCAATAAGGTAAACTAAAAAATAGCCTATAGGGGCTAGCGCAAAGCGGGTTTATGATAAATATGATGTAACGGGGATTACAAGGTTTGTATAATCAGACATATGGCCAAAGACAAAAGGTTGGGTCAGGTAATAACTTCCTGCTTTATGGCCTCCGTACTATGCTGAACTGTTTCCAGGTTTTGGTAGACTCGTATAAATGCTGGTAGGGGTCGTTGTAGCTGACACGGTGTGAACCACCTTGTGGCACACCTCCGCCCCCTCCCTGCATGGCACTGTTGCGTCCGGCGCCGCCCATTCCATCGTTGGTGCCCGTGGTGCTGGCATTATTTGCGTTCTTTGGGCTGGATGCTTTAAATCCCTTTATTGAATAGCATATACTTATCGGGTGGCCGGCATCTGCGCCGGATATACTGTCTTTATTATAGAGTACCTTGAAGGGTATTACTGCTTCCCATACCAGTTCTTTATAGGCATCTATTCGTGCGCTCACTTTTATACCGCATGGTGTGGTCTGTGATATCACAAACCCGCCACTACAGCCTGCGAAGCCTTCCAGGGTCATTTGATTTGCCTGTTGCGACAATCTCATGATCCGTTCGTCCGATTGTCTTTTCATAAGGCTTCCCCTGTTTTCCTTCATCAGCAGGTCTTGTTTTATCATGTCTATGGATTCATTTCCGTTTTGCAGCGGGAAATTGATACTGAACCCCGCGTCTTTCTTGCCGCCCGTATCTATAAGCAGGGTCATTCCCTGTTTCAGTATTTTTACCTGGGTCATCTCGTCGCCTGTTTCCAGTGTTACATACAGGTTCTCAGCATCATTAGACGTAGCATAGGCCACCTTGGCCTTTGAGTCATAGTTGGGGTATGGCGAAGGCCAGTCTTTATTATCACCATCTATCACGATAGGTGTTGACTGCCAGGTGCCGGGCATAATATTTTTTGAATTTCCGGAATGTTTGGAGGCATTGCAGGAAATGAAGAGAAGACACGAAAAGAAGATACCGCTTTTTATCATTTGTTCATTATTTCAATCAAATTATCACGCGTATAATGTTCTGACGAATTAAGGCGCGTGAGTACTTCATCCCTTTTTTATAATATTGTTTGGTCAATCTTATCTGATAGCAGATCATCCTTTTCTATCAGGGGCAAATACTGCGGTATCCGGTCATCTGATGGCTTTGTGGTCTCATTGTGTTCCAAAGCTAAGTATTCTATCATTAAACCTTGTCCCTCGTGATACACGGGGTTACTTTAACTTACGCCTTTCTCTTTCAATATCGGGGTCACAAAATCTGCCAGCTCCTTTATATATCCCGCCGAAAAATCAAACTGAATACCTGCGGCAGCGTACAGCTCTTTCAGCGTTTTTGTGTAGCCGAGGCTTAGCGCCTTCATATAGTTTTGCAGGGCCTGCTCTTTGTTTTGGCGGTACTGCCGCCACATAGCTATGGCACCCAGCTGCGCTATGCCATATTCAATATAGTAGAACGGCACTTCAAACAGGTGCAGTTGTTTTTGCCATAGATTGGTGCGGTATGTTTCAAAACCACTCCAGTCGGTAATACCTGTTGAGAACTCAGTAAGTATTTCCAGCCAGGCAGTTTCCCGCTGCGCTATTGTATGCCCCGGATTTGTATATAGCCAGTGCTGGTATTTGTCTATTGTAGCTATCCATGGCAACACGCTGATGATACGTTCCATTTCTTCCAGTTGGGCGCGCTGTAATTCCTGCTCATCTTTAAAAAATACGTCCCAATGTTCCATCGAGAAAAGTTCCATACTCATGCTGGCCAGTTCTGCTATCTCCATCGGGTATTCTTTAAATGCGGACAGTGCCAGCGGATGGGATAAAAATGAATGTACCGCATGGCCTCCCTCATGCATCATGGTTATTACATCTCCCATGGTGCCCGCCGCGTTCATAAATATAAAAGGTACGCCAGTCTCTGCCAGCGGACAATTATACCCACCGGGGGCTTTGCCTTTACGGCTATCCAGGTCCAGGCGGTGCATCTGCTGCATGGTGTCTAAGCAGCCGCTAAAGAAAGGTTGCAGCCGGCTGAACACTTCTATCGCTTTCTCGTTGAGTTCTTTCCCGTCTTTGAATGGGTGCAGCGGCTCGGTGCCCACCGGCTCCGCGTCGCCATCCCATGGGCGCATGGTGTCTACCCCCAGTCGCTGCTGCTTGTATTTTACCAGCTTAGCTTGTAGCGGTAATATGTGCAGCTTCACCGCCTCATGAAACGCAAAACAATCTGCTACCGAATAATCAAACCTGCCCAGCTCACGGAATTTATAGTCGCGGTAATTATCAAAGCCAGCGTTTACTGCTATCTTTTGCCGCAGGCCCAGCAACTTATCAAACAGGTCATTTAGTTTGTCCTTGTCTTCAAGCCGGCGCGTAGCCACTTTCGTAAATACAGTTTCACGCAGGCTGCGGTCAGGGCTGTGCAGAAACTTTACTGCCTGTTGCAGTGTGTACTCCTTGCCGTCCACCTCTATCATCATAGCCCCCGATATTGCGCCAAACTGCTGCGCCATTACGCTCATCTCTGCCTGCAGCGGTACATTTTCATCCCTGTACAGTTTGGCTGCGTTGTCTACACTCCGCAGGTATGGATAAAAAACATTTTTGTCTAATTCTGATGTGAACGGGCATGCCAGTAATTTCTTGTTCAGCTCAAAGCTATATGGCTTCATCTTTGGCTCTATCTCCATGCAGAAATACGTAAAGGCTTCTTCATATTCCTTATTGGTTGTATCACATGTCATTTTTATCTGGCGCCAGCATACGTCCTCGCTTATCACAGCTTCCAGTTCACTCACATCCTCCAGCCATTTTACTAACTGCTCTTTATTTTCTATCTGCCGGTTTTTTAATTCTTCAAACCACGGTTGCAGATTTTCCCAGTTGGTCACCTTAAAATCTGCCGGTAATAATTTCCTTTCTTTTGCCTTTATTGGTACAAATGCTATGCTCATAATACTGTTTTCAGGGTGCAAAATACGTTTACTATATAATTGCACGATCGTAAAAGTTTATTTTAACCATTCCTTGCATCTGCAATACGATAATGTGTTATGTAGAAATATTTCTTTTTGTTATTAATTATAATATAACATACTAAAACAAGAGTGTTATTATTCAAATATGTTTAAAAAAATCACTTCATTTCATTGATTATCAATACTAAAAATAAATGAAATATTATTTACCACTATATCTATAAAAGTGATGGAACACAATAGGAAATCCATTTTTTTCCTACCGCTGCGAATACTACATTTGTATCAAGTTGTGAATTTAATGGGTTAGTAAGTAAGAGCTGCCGGATTCTTCCAGCGGCTCTTTTTCTTTTTACGCCATAGTTGTTTTTAGCAAAGGGGATTTGCCCTCAACTCCTGAAGTGGTTTTATCTTATTACGTGATCAGAAAAATAAAATCATTCTACCGGAAAACATTTTGTCACATGGCCTCGCTATCAAATTAAGATCATGAAAACAATTTTTATTTTTTAAATAATGCGGTAAAGCCCCATTAGGGTTTTAATTATCTTGTGTTGAACTTTTTAAATAACATGTGAACCCCTTTAGGGCTTTGAGGTGATTATGGCAAAAACTAAAACAGCTTTTTTCTGTCAGCAATGTGGCTACGAGACACCAAAGTGGACGGGCAAATGTCCGTCATGCGGTTCATGGAATTCTTTTGTGGAAGAAGTAGTGCAGCGCGAAGACAAAACTAAACCCGATGCCATTGCCTGGGACGATAATGGTAAGGAACAGCGCAAAGCCCACAAGCTTGATGAGGTAGTGCATACACAGGAGGCGCGCATGACATCCCCCGACAGTGAACTGAACCGCGTACTGGGCGGAGGCTTGGTTCCGGGGTCTGTGGTATTGGTGGCCGGCGATCCGGGTATTGGCAAAAGCACGCTCTTTCTTCAGTGCGCACTCCTATGGAAAAGTCTTACCATTCTTTACGTATCGGGCGAGGAAAGCGCCCAGCAAATAAAACTGCGCGCAGACCGTATAGGAATAAAAAATAATAACCTCTACCTCCTCACCGCCACAGGCACGGATACCATCTTCCAGGAAATAAAAAAGCTTCGCCCTAACCTGCTTATCATAGACTCTATACAGACTTTAGAGTCCCCTTATGTTGAGTCTGCGGCGGGTAGCGTATCGCAGGTACGTGAATGTGCCGCGGAGCTGCAACGGTTTGCCAAGGCCAGCGGCATACCCATCTGCATCATAGGGCATATAACCAAGGAGGGGTCTATCGCCGGCCCCAAGGTGCTGGAGCACATGGTAGATACCGTATTGCAGTTTGAAGGTGACCGCCATTACGCTTATCGTATTCTGCGCACGCTGAAGAATCGTTTTGGCTCTACTTCAGAGCTGGGCATCTATGAAATGGTTACCGGTGGTATGCGCCCGGTAAGCAATCCATCCGAACTGCTGTTGTCCCAGCACGATGAGCCGCTGAGTGGCATAGCCATTGCCGCCACCATGGAGGCATCACGCCCCCTCATGATAGAGGTGCAGGCACTGGTGACAACCGCCGTATACGGTACTCCGCAGCGCACGGTAAGCGGCCTGGACCTGCGCCGCCTGCAACTGCTTCTTGCCGTACTGGAAAAACGGGGCGGTTTCCACTTTGGCGCTAAAGATGTATTTGTAAACATAGCCGGTGGCATAAAAGTAGAAGACCCCTCTATAGAACTCGCAGTAGTGTGCGCGCTGCTCTCCTCTTATGAAGACAAAGCCCTCCCTTCAAACATCTGCCTTGTAGGCGAGATAGGCCTGAGCGGCGAGATACGTGCCGTAAATCGGATAGACCAGCGCATAGCCGAAGCGGATAAGCTGGGCATGGATGTGATCTTTATACCCCGCGCCAATGCCAAAGGCCTGGATAAGAACAGCTTTAAGATTCAGATAAAGACCGTGAATAAGGTAGAGGATGTGTATAAGATGCTGTTTTGACTGTTTTTGATACAAAAATCTTTAAATTTGTATAAAAGAATCTAAAATGGCAGCAAATACTTTTGATGCTGAAATAAGAAAATACCTGTCGTTGCTTGATAATGAGGGGAAGAAATCTTTGTTAAATATCATAAAGGATTTTTTCAAAGTATCTCAAAGAGGCGAGAATGGTAAGCAGCCTAAAAGTACTTCACTTGACTACTCAAAATTTCATTTCCCCGTTTCGGATATCAAATATAACAGAGACGAGATAAATGAACGATAAGCGAATCTTTGTAGACAGCAATATTATTCTTTATCTTTTTACTGACGATGAGCGTAGGAAAAAGATAGCTGCTACCTTATTCTCAAAAGAATATATTATTAGCACGCAAATTGTAAACGAGAATGTAAATGTCTGCCTGAAAAAATTGAAACTCAGCAAGGAAATAGCCTATGCACATGGCAGGGACATGTTGAACAGTCTTACAGTCATAAACATTCATCCTTCAACGATCAAAACTGCTTTTGATCTATCTGTAAAGTATGGATATGGATATTGGGATTCCCTGGTTATATCTGCCGCCCTCGAAAATGATTGTGAGTTGTTATTTACTGAAGATATGCATGAGGGACAATTGATAGAGGGTAAGCTGAAAATAAAAAATCCTTTTAGGGAATAAAAACAACTAAAGACCGTGAATAAAGTAGAGGATGTGTATAAGATGCTGTTTTAGATCTTATTCGTGAATGAATGGAAGTTTACTTATGCTTTGCGGATCAGGCTCATGTAGCAATGTAATTTCTTATACAATCTTCAATATAGCTATCAGAGATGTCAATCTTCATGTTTGATTGAAGTAGGTCTTTTTAATTTAGGTATAAGCAGCAACATAAGTATTTATATTTATATGTTTAGTTTTAAAAGTAAATTTATCGCTCATTCCGTTCTGGCCTCTTTCTCATTTCCTTCTTCATTCCCTCTTTCTTCTTACTATCCAGCCGTTTCTCTTTAGCTTCCTTGCTCGGCTTTGTGGCTTTGCGTTTCCTGGGTTTTATGAGGCTTTTGGCTACCAGTTCCAGTAGTTTGGCTTGGGCTATTTGTTTATTCTCTAATTGCGAGCGGGTCTCGCTGCTTTTTATATGAAGGTAGCCTTCCTTGTTTATTTTGGTTTTCAGCTTATCCTGTATCAGCGCCTTTTCTTCATCTGTAAAAAAGCGCGATGAGGTCACATGCCACAGCGCCTCAGCCATGGTTTCCACCTTATTTACATTCTGGCCGCCGCTGCCGCCGCTGCGCGCGGTCTTAAAAGATATTTCAGAAGAAAACTCGTTCACATAGCAAAGGTATGAAGCCACAGTATAAAGGGCTAATGTTTGCCACGGTATTTGATAAAACGGAGTCCGTTTACTTTCCTAAATTTATGTCCTTGTCTGATACTACATCCATAGACCTGGACAGAGGTTCCCTTTTAAGGGGAGCACAGACTGTTATTATCACATCCATCCGTGAAGAAACTACCGGTATAAAGACCTTCACTATACAAAGTGAAGACGGCATCCCTATTGCCTATACTGCCGGGCAGTTTATCACTTTTGTGTTTACGCATCACGGTAAGGAAGAGCGTAGGTCATACTCCATTTCCTCTGCCCCGTTTGCAGGTGAGCAACTGTCATTCACGGTAAAGCGCCTGGACAATGGCGCCTACTCCCGTCTGCTGATAGACAAGGCGCGGGTGGGTGACCGGCTATACACTACCGGGGCCGCGGGGCTATTCACCTTACCGCCTGATCTTAATCGTTACAAACAAATATTTTTCTTTGCCGCGGGCATAGGCATTACCCCTGTTTTTTCCCTTATCAGGTCGCTGCTGGCATTGCGCACCGGTATACAACTGGTGCTGATCTATAGCAACCGTGCCCCTAACGACGTTGTATTCTACCACCGGCTTACTGCTCTTGAAGCTCAATACCCCGAAACCTTTAAGATTGAGTTCCTCTACAGCACATCGTTCGATCTCAGCCGTGCCAGGCTGAATAAAACACTATTGCCTGTATTGCTCAATGAATACGGCACTTGCCCCCGGCACCAGATGCTCTTTTACATTTGCGGGCCATTTTCGTATATGCGCATGGCTATTTTCTCGCTTGAAGAGCAGGGTATAAATGACGATCAGATAAAAAAAGAGAACTTTAACACAAATGACCGCGTAGTAATAAAAGCTGAGCCACCCGATAAAGAGGCGCATAACATAACCATACATACACAGGGTGAGACATATTCCTTTACTATTCATTATCCCGATTCTATTCTGCAGGCAGCAAAAAAACAAGGCATATCCTTACCTTATAGTTGCGAAACAGGGCGCTGCGGCAGTTGTGCCGCTATCTGCACTCAGGGCAAAGTATGGATGTCGTATAATGAAGTGCTCATGGACAGCGATCTTAAAAAAGGAATGATACTTACCTGTGTCGGCCATCCGGTTGGCGGCGACGTAACACTAGACGCTTAATACTGTGCCGTCTCCTTCTTAGACATATCTACACGCCTCCATTCCCCGCCCGAACTGAATAACAATATATACTGGTCTGCCGGTTTTTTCAGCGTCAGCTCATACCAGTGTCCCGGGTCTATGAGGTTTAATTTGTAGTCACTGTTTTCATAGCTCCACCCGCCTCTTGTTTCAAACCACCACCATGTGCCCCATTGTTTCAGGGTTACTTTTACCAGGCTGTCATTCATTACATTCACATATGCCCCATCGGTGGGTGTCTGCATATTATAGGCAAGCACATCATATACTGTATTGGTAAGCGGGTGCTCGGGCAGCAGCAGGTCATGCATCAGTTTATACTCGCTGTTTTTTTCAGCGCCTATCATCGGTACGCCATGCATGTTCATTGGCAGGTTCAGTAGTATCATGGTCTTGTTACGTTCTGCGGGTATGCCCTCCAGCAGGCTGCGTACTACGGCGTAAGATTTTCCCCAGTACCGGCTCACCTGTATCGCAAACCGCAGGTTTAGTAAGGCAAAAAATCCGAGAACTGATAACCTGATATAAACTACCGTGATAAACGAGATAAGAACCGCAAGCAGCATGTAAAAGAATGCGGCCGCGAAATAAATATACCGGTCAAAGCACACCAGCATATCCGACTGAAACCATAGTGGCACCAGCAGCAAAAGGCACATACCCAGCCATGTAAACAGCAGGGAGGCTACCCTTGCCGCGCCGCTCATCCGCGCGTAGAGTCTGAATATCAGCACCGCCATTGCAATTATCAGCCCGTAAAAAACCAATATGCCCGCCGTAGAATCGCATACATCGTATACCGTTTTTCTCAGGTCATCAGGGAAAAATCGGCCTGCTACAACCAGGTGAAAAAGATATTTGGCTGGTTTGCCAAAACTCTCAAAGGTTATATGCCCTACAGTCTTTGCGCCTATTCTCGATACCCAGTCGCCGTAAAGCAACCGGTAGCACACAAATCTGGTCACCAGCATCAGCAGCATAGGCCCAAACAGGGATACCGCCACCCGCCTGAATGTATCCGTCTTCACTCTTGGCACCTTACTGTAGAAAACCCCCAGCGACAGAACAAGCAATGGCGTTACATAAAATACTTCCAGCGAGAACAGGGAAAGAAAATACAGCACACCTGCTACCACCAGGTATTTTACCTTGTCAGTATGCACATATAGCTGCACGCACCGCAGAATGAGTAATATCAGTAGCAAACCCTGTAAAAAATGAAAAGCCGGCTCCCAGATGATCACCTCCGATATATATGGCGACAGGCAGAACAGCAAAGCGCCTATTGATGCTATCATGCGTCCCTGCTTCTCACCCGCGTCTTCCAGCAGATCTTTACTAAACACAAACAGCAGGTATGCATTGACCGTATGCAGTGTTATGAATAACAGGTGCCACAACCAGGCGCTTGTGCCTAAGAGTTTGTACAACACATATGTATTAAACTGTGTGAGCTGGTACAGGCTTTTTGCCTGAAAATGGGTGCGGTTAATAAAATCCCAGAATCCTTGGCTTCGTACCTGCTCCAGCCACCCGGTAAAGTCGGTCACAAAGCCCGCCCTGGCCGCCGGAAAGTACACGCAAAACAGCAGTACCCATAGCAAGCCGAAGAGCGCGGCAGCATATACACGGTCGCCCCGCCCTATAGGTCTTTTATTGTATGTCCTTACGGCCTTCCCCATTTAATAACAAATATAGTTCAAGTATACGTCTGTGGCTACTAATTACATCGAATTAAACATTTTATTAAAATATTGTTTCGTATTTTTGCACATTGAAATATCCCCGAAATCCGCTGCCTGAGTTTTGCACATCTGTGCATTACTTTGCCTTGCGGGATACTGTGGGTACATTAATTTCGGTAGTGAAAAAAGACAAAGAAGCGCATGGATATCGAACAACTTATGCCGCACGTTGAAGCACTTGTATTCGCAAGCGAACGTCCGCTCACACAAATAGAAATGACAGAGATCCTCGGCCAGGCCCTGGAGACAGTAATAGAAGCAGAACGCATTGCCACCTGCCTTGATGCCGTTCGTGAGAAATATGATGCCGAATACTATCCTTTCCAGTTGAGAGAAATAGGTGGCGGTTACCAGTTCCTCACAAAAAAGGCGTTCCATAAGACCGTTTTACAGCTCAATGGCGAAAAACATATCAAGAAATTGTCTACCGCTGCTATGGAGACACTTTCTATCATCGCCTATAAACAGCCGATCACAAAAAGCGAGATCGAATATATAAGGGGCGTCAGTGCAGATTACAGCATACAAAAGCTGCTGGAAAAAGAACTGATCGTAATTGCCGGCCGAAATGAGGATATGGTGGGCAAGCCGCTTATATATACTACGTCAAAGAATTTCATGGACTATCTGGGTATCAACTCACCCTCACAGCTCCCGCAGCTGAAGGACATCACAGATATACAGATCGTGATGCCTACAAGCGCGCAGGAGGCAGTCCCTGATGACGCTACTGGGTTAGTAATTGTTAACGAGCAAGGTACTTTAAAACAAGCTTCGTAAAACACATTACAAATTCACAACCCGCCGCTTCCTTCTGAAGCGGTTTTTTTGCCTCCGTAGTATTACCGTGCCCGGTTATAACCTATGGCTTTTTTGTTACATTTGCACTAAATGCTGTATATGGTGGTTCGTTCCTACTCCTTTCTTTTCCTTTTGCTCGTAGTTGCTCAGTTGGCACATGCTCAGAAAAAAGCAGACCGGCTCATGACCATGCAACTGAAGACCGATATTGGCTACCTCGCCTCAGACGAGCTTGAGGGCCGACGCACCGGTACACGTGGCGAAAGCATTGCCGCGGACTACATCATACGGCGCTACAGGGAAATAGGTATAGCCCCGTACAAGCATGAATATCTTTATCCATTTCATTTCGTTTATGGCAAAGAGCTGTCAGGTGCCACACAGATACGCATCAGCGGTACCCTGATGCGCCTTGGCGAAGATGCTTTTCCGCTTCCATTCTCTCCAAACAAACACCTGGCTACAGATATGATCCCCGAGGTCAACGAGCAGGGTAATGTATGGATAGCGCCCTTATACAAAGACAAGGAACAGGCTGCTGATGCGCACTTTGAGAGCGAAAAATATATGTATGAGCAAGCCCGTGAGCTCAAAAAACAAGGTGCCACAGGCGTTATCTTTTACGATCCCTACGGAGGCAAGTGGCCACCTTCTTTCGATAAACATTCTACCTACGAAACGCTGGATATCCCTGTCATCTACCTCAGCAATACCGCTTATCAGAAGTACATTGTTGGCTCTACGGCCAAAGGGGGTGTACCGCTGGTGCTTGATATAGTTATCAATAAAACCGAGCGGACCGGCAATAACATTGCCGCCTATATAGATAATGGCGCGCCTTATACGGTAATCATCGGTGCCCATTACGATCATCTGGGTTATGGCGAAGATGGTAACAGCCTTTTTGCCAATGCGGTAAAAGAGCACCAGGTACACCATGGCGCGGATGATAATGCCAGCGGTACCGCGGCTGTATTGCAGATAGCCAACTGGATACACAACAACCACAAAAAGACAGCTAACTACAATTATCTCTTCCTTAATTTCTCGGGTGAGGAGCTGGGGCTTTTCGGGTCTAAGGCATTTGTAAAGGACCAGGGTATAGACAGCACGCACTTCGCCTACATGATCAATATGGATATGGTGGGCAGGCTGAATGACAGTACCCACGCGCTGGAGCTGGGAGGGGTGGGTACATCACCCTCATGGAATGATGTGGCCGGCCTGGCCGGTAATGAGTTCAAACTCACTTTTGACAGCTCGGGTATAGGCCCTTCAGATCATACCAGCTTTTATCATGCGGGTATCCCTGTGCTTTTCCTTTTTACGCTGCAGCATAAAGACTACCACAAGCCATCAGACCGCGCTGAGTTAATCAACTATCCCGGGGAGGTACAGGTGATAAAATATGTGAACAGGATAGTGGCTAAAGAAAATAAGGAAAACAAAAAGCCGCAGTTCACTGTTACCAAGCAGAAAACTATGGGGCAGACACCATTTAAAGTTACCCTCGGTATCATGCCCGACTACAGTTTCCAGGAGGGTGGTGTAAGAGTAGATGGTGTAAGCGACAACCGCCCGGCTATGAAGGCAGGTATAAAAACGGGTGATATCATTACCCGCCTTGGTGACAATAAGATCAACAGTATGCAGAGTTATATGGAAGCGCTTGGAAAATTCTCACCCGGCGACAAGACCAATGTTACCGTTACCCGCGATGGGAAAGAGATCGTTATGCCTATAGAGCTCAACTCGAAATAAGCAACTAAGCTGCGCATAAAAAAACCACCTGGATACAGGTGGTTTTTTTATTACTGAGAAAGAAAAATTATTTCTTCTCCATTTTGTTGTCAGCAGCTGGTGCAGCAGCATGAGTTGTGTCAGCAGCAGGAGCAGCATGAGTTGTGTCAGCAGCAGGAGCTGGAGCTGGAGTTGCTTCAGGAGCCGGAGCTGTAGTTGCAGCTGCAGAATCAGTTTTAGCAGCTTCGCCGCTACCGCTACCGCAAGATGCTACGAAAAGACCCATTGTCAGAGCGAATACGCTTAATTTTACAAATTTCATAATACCGTTTTTTTAGATGGTTATGCATGTTTATACCCATATCGGAATAAGGTAACCCAATCTTTCAAAAAAAATTTATTTCCCCGGTTTTTATATGCGAAAGAGCCATTCTATATATAGGATGGCTCTTCATACATTTAATTATTATTTACTATTTGTGCTCTGCTGTAGCAGGGGCAGCAGTAGCAGGTGCCGCGGCTGTATCTGTTACGGGCTTAGCAGGTGGGGCGGTGGTAGTATCCATATGAGGAGCCGGTGCGGTAGTAGCCGCAGTCGAGTCGTTATTGGTGGTACCGGCACTGCCATTACCGCAAGATGTAACAAAAAGGCCTAAAGTAAGAGCGATTACGCTGAATTTTACAAATTTCATGATCCCGTTTTTTAAAGTGGTTATCCAATTTATACCCAAAAGCATATTAGGTAACCCAAAATTTTCCTGGTCGTCACTAATATTTAGATTTTGATAACAATAATAGGGTTGGTACAGAATTTATATCTAAAGGTTACTGTTCAAGGTGGCGGTTATGCGGGCTGTTTCGTTTTTATGGTGTTTGATGGCCATGCTCATCACCACGCTATTTTTATCTCCCTTTGTCTAATTATCACTTTCATCATAAAGATGCCGATCGATTAATTGATAAAGCAATATGATATCTTAAATATGATCCGGATGGTAAGCCAGGCTTCTATGTTATTAAAGGTTAGTTATGCATATAAGAGAAATAAATTTACCGATAAAAGCCAAAAAGTAACAGAAATTTTACTTTTATACTAAAATATTGATAATCAATTAATTAAAGTGTCAAAAAGTTACAAAAAGGTTACAAAAAGGTGACGAAAAGGTTACGCAATAGCACTAAATATTTAATGAATATTTTAAATAAATAACGTATAACTGTCAAATATCAATGAGAAAGTGAACCAATGAGCTATTGCGGCACAAAGGTCGCGTGGCAGTTTGGATTTTGCAAAAGAAATTTCTGTGATAGTACGTATTTCGGTCTATCATAGAAAAAAGTTTGCATGGGGCTATCAGGGCAGGGTTGCGGGCGCGGCAAAAAAATCCTATCGGGACTAAATAAACTTATACTGAACCTGGGGTAAATACCTTATATCTTTATTGATGGATGTATTTAATATCCATCCTCCGGCTATGAATACTATCTTTATGGGAATAAATCTTGCCACAAATATATGTATTTCTAAAAATATATTTTATCTTGGTTGTCCTAAAAGATTTTGGATAAGGGTACGCAGCATAAAAAGAGCGCCATGGAGTTTACAAAAGTAAAATCGTTCATACTGCGGAAGCTGAAAAAAGAGCTTCCTAAAAATCTTACTTACCATAGTGCCGAGCATATAAAGGATGTGTACCGGTCTGCGAAGATATTAGCCAAGCTGGAGGGCGTGAAAGGTGAAGATCTGATATTGCTGCTTACGGCTGTGCTGTTTCACGACTCGGGCTTTCTGTGGCAGCAGTATGAGCATGAGCGGGTATCGTGCGAGATAGTTACTGAATACCTGCCGGGCTTCGGCTATTCGCGTGAGCAGATAGAGCGGATCTGCGGCATGATAATGGCTACCAAAATACCACAGACACCACACAATAAACTGGAGGAAATAATATGCGATGCCGACCTGGACTACCTTGGACGTGATGATTTTTTCAAGATAGGTAATGGCCTGTATGAAGAGCTGTGCATGTATGGCATGCTGGACAGTGAAGAAGACTGGAACAAACTACAGGTACGCTTTTTAGAAAAGCATGACTACTTCACGGCATCTGCCAAGAAACTGCGCAAGCAGAAAAAAGACGAATACATAGCCATGGTAAAAAGCAAGCTAAAGAAAGAACCAAAGGCGTAAGTAGCATATTGCCGTAACGCCTGACGATATATACCTGAAGAATTGGGATGTGGCCACGAGTGCGCAAAATGAAAATTGCCGAGAGGGCAAAGGAGTAAAATACACAGAACTTATTGATGGTTAATGAATTGTATAGTAGCTGATGCCGCGCGTGAGCAAGCATATGCATATATGCGACAGAAGCGGTAGCCGAACAACCGAAACAAATAATAACTTTGGGAGCAGATGACAACTATGGCAGGGCAACAAGGAAAGAGCGGAACAGCATGAAGATCTTTTGCGGTAACAAACGGGTATGTAAGCAGGGGGGTGTAATATGCATCCTCATTATTTTATTGGGCTGCCTGAGGACGGCAGCACAGCCTGTGCACCTGCTGCACAAACCCTATAGTAATAAGTTTATTTACATAGACTCACTCAACGACAAGAGGACCGACAGAGCACAGTTTGAAAAATTTGCCCGCGACGCAAAGACGCAGGCAGACTGGGCATTGAAAAACGGGGATGAAGAGCTGGCCGGCATGTTGCTGCTATTTGAATACAAAACTGAAGCCGCCATAAGGCACCTGAAGGCAGACAGAATTTATGAGCATGGGCTGAATAGCCTGCTGGAGGAGTACGGCGGCACATCAAAATATCTCAAAGCTGAGATCCTACAGGCGCTTGCAGAATCTTACCTCTACTATTATAATAAGAACAGTACGGCATTTGAGTATTACCTGACGGCTTACAATATCTACAGGAATTTTAGCCAGCACGACTTTCCGGAAAAGCAGGAGTATGTGTATTCGCTGGGCATGTCTTACTACAATTACGGTGATATACAAAATACCATAAAATACCTGAACATAGCTATTGGTTACAGCGCCGGGGCAGATCAAAGGAAAGGCCACGACCTAACCATTTCCATGTACAACACATTGGGTATGTGCTACCAGAGTATGCAGCAGTATGACAGTGCGCTGCTATATTTTAATTAAGGACTGGACCGGGCAAATAAAGCAGGCCCGGATATATGGTTAGGTATCATACACGGCAATATAGGCGTATCGTACTTTTTGCAGGGGAAGTATACGGAAGCCATACCTCTGCTGGAAGAAAATGTAGCACAGAGTATAGAAAAAAGAGACAGGAGAAACGCTATATCTTCCAGTTGCCTGCTGGCGCAGATATACATACACCTTAAAAACTATGAGCGGGCACAACAGCTGCTGGTAAAGGCAAAAAGTATTTTTGACGCGGCAGGCTTCAACCGTATCTATACATTATCAGAAACACTGTATTCTACACTCGCAAAGTTTTATGCCGCAAAAGGAAATCTGTCACTCGCCTATGCCTATGCCGACTCCGCATTAACCGCAAGTGATTCGGCATCTGCAGTGAAGATAAGGGCTAACCTGATAGAAGCCCGCGAAAAAGCAGATTTTCTGCAACAGAAATTTGAGCAGGAAAGGCTGAGATCGGAAAGGCAGCGGCAGGTATTTTTCCGCAATTCGCTCATCGTTATTATTATCCTGCTGGCTATAATAGGTTTGCTGTTCATAAACCGGCAAAGACTGAACCGGAAAAAACTGGAGGCACAGCTGGATGCAGCAACCTCTAAGCTGATAAGCTACAGCCAGACACTGGATGAAAAAGAAGAGCTGATAGAGCACATCAACGAGCAGATGGAGCAGCTGAAGAAGGAAGAACTGGAGATGGAGGAGCTGGGGATACGCAACCAACTGGAGCGGTCTGTCTTGGTTACAGATGAGCAGTGGGATGACTTTTGTAAACTGTTTGAAAAAGTACACAAAGGATTTTTCAATAACCTGAAGAAAAAGATACCCGATCTTTCGCCGGCGGAGTTACGCTTCCTTACACTTACAAAATTAAAGCTATCTGTTAAGGATATGGCTGCCATGCTGGGAGTGTCGCCGGGCACCATAAGGATATACCGCTTCAGGCTGCGCAAGAAGCTGAAATTAGAGAAAGATGAAATGATAGAAGAAATAGTAGACAGCATATGATCTACAGATATACTGCTTACTATTAATATTTTATCAAACGTTAGCCAATAATTTATACAAGCGGCCAGTCACCGGAATGCCGGCGGTCAAAATTTTCTTCATGTTCTCATTTAGTTTTATAGCGGCCGATTAAAATTTTATATATAATACATTTATGTGTAACTTATTGTAATATAGGTAGTATACAAAAATGTGCTCCTGTGAAACAGTTTTGTATCACCAATGAAACGGAATTGTAACGCTAAAAATTTGGAAAAGGGGTGCCCGGGCGAGTAGGTTTGTGCGATGGAACCAAGAAGTAAGGACAAGGTGGTAAATAAGTACAGCATATCAATAATTGTACTCATCATTTTAGCTGCTGTAGCCATATTTTTTATTTGGTCATGGTTTGATCATAAGAATAAAGAAATAGAAAAACAGCTAATAAACTACGGGCAGCCCCTATAGCTAAAATAAATAGCTGAGGAAGATCATATTGAAACTATGCTCAAAGAGATAGAAAAAGAAAATATTGTGCCATAACGTGTGAATTTTTATTCTATGAAATTAACAGAGATCGGATCAAAAGAGAATGACAGTGAGATAGTAATATTTCAAAAAACGTTTCTTATATACCAAGGAACGGCCATGAGTTTTGGCGGTATTTTATGGGGCACCATATTGCTGGTTGCCGGGATACCCGCACCTGCTATTATACCGTTTGGGTATGTGGTGTTAACCGCGCTCAACTTCTGGTTCTTTCACACTACAAAATACTTTTCGGCTGTTCGTCATATCCAGACGTCTATTAGCTTGTTGCTGCCTTTTACGCTGCAATGGTGGCTGGGAGGCTTTGAGCAGTCGGGGGCGGTAATGTTGTGGTCTATCCTGGCGCTGGCATCATCTGCTACTTACCTTGAAATAAAGGCGAGCCTATTCTGGCTGGTGGCATTTATATTGCTCACTGTGGGCTCTTTCTTTGCCGACGACTATTTCAAAATGACATTCAGCAACGGCTGGCCGCAGAGTATTACCAGCCTGTTTCTGCTGCTCAACATACTATTCAACGCATCTATATTCTTCTCGCTTTTCCTTTATTATGTAGAGACGCAGAAAAAAATAACCCGGGAACTGATGAAAACATATACCAAGCTGGTAAGTTCGGAAAAACTTGCGGCCCTGGGCCAAGTGTCTGCCGGGGTGGCCCATGAGGTAAATACACCTCTCGGTGCTATAAAATCATCGGCAGAGGAATCTTCGCTGGCGGCGCAGGAGATCATTTCGCGGCTGCCCGGTGCGCTGGCAAAAATGACAGAGGAAGAAAAACATTATTTTGTAGACTTCATTACCAATTCTGAACCGCATATAGAAGCCCTGACTACTGCTGAGGAGCGGGAAAAGAAAAAAGAACTAAGGGCAAAGCTGGAAGATATAGGTGTGGCAAACGCCCGGTTTATTGCCGACAGGCTGGTGCAGGTAGGCCTGTACGAGCTGACGCCGGCAATGAGGAAACTGACTACATTTGATAACTTTGAAGAGCTGGTAATGATCACCTATAATATGCTGAACCAGAGGAAGAATAATAATACCATAATAATGGCGGTAGATAAGGCATCGCGGGTGGTAAAGGCGCTGAAAACATACCTGCACACAACAGGAAGCGAAAAGCCGGAATCCACCAACATAAGGGAGAACATAGAAACGGTGCTGACCATATACCATAACCGCCTTAAGCAAGGTGTGACCGTAATAAAGGAATATGAAGAAGTACCTGACGTATCTGTATTCCCCGACCAGATGAACCAGGTGTGGACCAACCTGATAGTAAATGCCGTACAGGCTATGGACAATAAAGGTATACTGCGCGTAGGGATAAAGCGTGAAGATAATTTTGTGGTGGTGAGTATAAAGGATACAGGCAAGGGAATACCTAAGGATATACACCAAAAAGTATTTGAACCGTTTTTTACCACCAAGGTGTCGGGCGAAGGCAGTGGCCTGGGCCTGGACATTATCAAAAGGATATTAGACAGCCACCTGGGAAAAATTTCATTTGACTCTGAAGAAGGAGTGGGCACAACATTCTACGTAAAACTACCAATAAAAACACTTGCATGAAAAAGATACTGAACATAGTATGTGTAGACGATGAGAAAATTGTTCTGGACAGCCTTAACTCACAGCTGACCAGGAATTTCGGCAACAACTATAATTATGAGTTTGCCGAGTCGGCAGAAGAAGCGCTGGCCATAATAGACGATCTGAGGAGTGAAACGGATGAGATTATTTACGTGGTCATATCAGACTGGCTGATGCCGGGTATGAAGGGCGATGAACTGCTGGAACAGGTGCGCAGCAGGGTAAATAATGTTAAGACCATATTGCTTACCGGCCATGTGGATAACCTTGTGGTAAAGGCAATAGAAGACAGAAATGACGGTGAGATAAAATGTATCTACAAGCCATGGAATGAAAAAGACCTGATCAATTTAATAAACGGATAGTAATGGAAAAAGGAGTTATTCTTTGCGTAGATGATGAACGTGTAGTACTGAACGGGCTGCAGTCTCAGCTGGGCCGGGGTTTTGGTGATGAATACCCGATAGAGGTGACAGAAAGCGCGGAAGAGGCCCTGGAACTGGTAAAGGAGATACTGGAATCGGGCATAGATATTCCTATCGTTATATCAGATCAGCTGATGCCGGGCATGAAGGGGCATGAACTGCTAAAGCTGGTACACGAGCTGTCGCCGGCCACCTACACTATACTGCTTACCGGCCAGTCTGACCTTGAAGCGGTTACCGAAGCTGTTAACCACGCTAACCTGTACAGGTACATCAGCAAGCCATGGGAGGGGCATGACCTGTTGCTTACGGTGCGCGAAGCCATAAAAAGTTATTACCAGGACCAGCAACTTGAAGAACAGAACAGGATGCTGGACATACAGAATAAAGAACTGGAAGAAATAGTAGAGGAGCGTACGCAGGAGCTGCTGGAGGAGAAACGAAAGAGCGATGAGCTGCTGCTGAACATACTACCTGAAGAAATAGCCGCGGAACTAAAAGAGAAAGGCGAGGCCACGGCCAGGCACTATGATATGGTGACCATCCTGTTCACCGATTTTCAGCAATTTACAAAACTGGCGTCAGAGGTAAGCCCTGCCGAGCTGATATTTATGCTCAATGAGTGCTATAGCGCATTTGACGATATTGTGGACAGGCATGGGATGGAAAAGATAAAGACCATAGGCGACTCATACATGTGTGCCGGTGGGCTACCCGTGGAAAACAGGACCAATGCTGTAGATGCCGTAGACGCAGCGCGTGAGATACAGCAGTGGATAGCCGACTGGAATATGAAGCGCGAATTAAACGGACAGCCTAAGCTGGATATACGCATAGGAATACATACCGGCAAGCTGATAGCGGGGGTTATCGGCAAGAAAAAATTTGCCTATGATGTGTGGGGCGATGCCGTAAATATAGCCTCACGTATGGAGCAGAATTCTGAAACGGGAAAGATAAATATATCGGAGGCTACGTACGAACTGGTGAAGCATAGGTTTACCTGCAATTACCGTGGCGAGATACTGGCAAAGAACAAGGGTGTGCTGAAGATGTATTATGTGCGCTGAATGTAATTCACGGTATCATGCCCTCAGTCAGGGTCAGCGCAATGCGGCCTGTAGTGTGAGCACGGCAACTATCCCGTTGCTGCCCGTCATAACAATAAGACTCCCGCTCCGGGCCTTTTTTATGGTGTGAAATCCTTTTTCGGATGAAAGGGGGCGCCATGTTATTCCTCCGTCAAGGGTAATATCTGTTCCGGCGGGGCCTGTGGCAATGGCGGTATTGTTATTGATGTATTCAACACATTCGCGGTATCCGCCGGTGGCTGTGGCGGGTCTTATCCAGGTCGCGCCATTATTGTCAGATACAAAAACATGATCTGTTCTGGCTGTATCCCGCAGGTAATCTCCGCCTGCTATTATTGTGTGCCCATCACTGCTGCGGGCTACGGAAAAGATACCTGTAGAGCCCCGGCCTTGTATAATGGGTGTTTTTACACAGCGCCATGTGCTCCCGCGGTCGCCGGTGTACCACAGCCGCGATACTTTGCCGCCCGTAGCTATTACCGCTTTCCTGTTGCCAGTGCACCTGATGGCTGTGCCGCTTGCCGCAAAGGAGATTTCGCCGGGTGTTAATGCAGGCCCTTGCAGCGGTTGCCATGTTCGGCCGCCGTCTTTTGTTTGTAGCAGCAGCATACGCCCGTCTATAGGGTCACCATATATGATACCGTCATTATTGTTCCAGAAGGCGATACCGTCGAAGAAGGCTGCTGTATCGTCATTTCTGTATACTTCCTTCCATGTGTTACCGCCATTATCCGTGCGGAGTATGAATGCGGGCGCGCCCGCGTTGGCTATAACAGCTGTAGTACTGCTGAAGCCGTATATGCTGCGGAAGTCACAATGTTCGTAACCCGGTACTTTTTTAAACTGCCACGTCCTGCCGCCATTAACAGTATTGCCCACCCACCCGTTGTTGCCGCCTGCCCACGCCAGGCTGTCATCTGCCACCGAAAGACCGCGGAAAGAAGAACCGGTACCGGTTTCTGTTTTTTCAAGCCGGAAATGCTGGCCAATAGCATAATGAACCGTAAGCAGGAGGAATGCGGTAAGTAGTTTCATTTCAAGTAGCTGTACCCGGCACCGGGGATCAGGCTTTTGTTTTTATGGCTACGATATAATCAACGATCTTATTGCCGGTTGCCGAATCGATCGGTGCTTTGAACTTCGTTATCATTTTGGTTACTTCTGCCTGCCATGCCTTTCGGGGAAGATCGGGTTGGGCTGTTATGTACTTCAGGGAGTGGCACATGGAGCAGTAAGAGACAAATTCGGCCTTGCCTTCATGCTCGGGGAAGTCAGGGGTTTCGGGTTGTATTTTAATTTCGCGAACAGAGCCCTTCATTGTGAAAGTATGTTCCGGTTTTTGCGCCGCTACAGGCTTGCGCTCATTACAACCGGCAGAGAGCACTAATATGCCCCCGGACAGAAGTACGAAAATGTAAAGCAATTTACCGGTCATAAGTTCAGTTTACTGTAACATCTAAATGTTCAACAAATCCACGGGCGTAGCCGCTCCTGTTCCATTGCTGGTATGGCTGGGTGTGGCCGGCGCAGTCAGTGGCCCTTACCACGAGGTGGTATGTGCCTTTTGTGGCCGGGGTCCAGTGGTATCGCCACCTGCGCCAGGAGTACTTGCCCAGGTTAGGATCGAGTTTTGTATCTGTCCATGTCTTTCCGTTATCTAAAGATAACTCTACTTTGCTGATACCTGTTCCATCGTCAAAGGCCAGCCCTTCTACCAGGCATTCTTTGTTTGCGGCAATATTATCACCGGGTTCAGGCTCCACAAAAACAGAGTGCAGGTTGATACGGGATACCGGGGTGGTGTTTTTTGCCATGCTGTCCGGCGATTCTGACAGGGACGGGTCTGTGGTGATGCGATAGGCCTTGTCCATCCAGAAGTTATGAAAGGTATCTGTATATACGTTAATGGAGTTAAGCGCGCCTACCCAGTAGGTAGCATACCAGCCCGGAACTACAAGCTTCAGCGGGTAGCCGTTCAGCATAGGCAGTGGCTTGCCATTCATCTCATAGGCTACCAGCACCTCGTCTTCCATGGCTTTGCTGATACCCAGCGACTTGATGAACGCAGGCGTAGCCGGAAGCACCGGCCTGTCCATACCCTGGAAAGAAACATCGAACGCGCCCTTTTTTACGCCTGCCATGCCCAGTATGTCTTTCAGCTTTACGCCCTTCCATACGGCATTGCCCATGGCGCCGTTTTTCCACTGGCTGCCCGGTACCCTGGGTGTGAATGTAGCACGCGAATTGCCGGCGCATATAGCCAGCGCTATAACGGAGTCGGGTGTGAATTTTGTTTTCAGGTCATTCATTGAAAGCGCCAATGGCTTATCTACCGCGCCGCCGATGTATAACCTGAATGTATCAATGTCTATTTTGGTGACTATACCGGCCATATGCCACCGCACAAAGAAATATTCGTTGGGGGTAATGTCCTGCCTGAAAATTTTCAATGGTGTTTCCAGTTGTGGAGGCCTGTCTGTGAGCAGGTACATTTCGCCTTTTTCGGGATAGGTGACCACTTCCCTGGTGGCGGTAGTGGCGTGGTCATTTTGCCCCGCGCTACATGAGGCCAGCAGTGAGCCAACAAAACCGAACGCCAAAAAGTATGCAGAGATTTTTTTCAATGCGCTAAAGTTGTTGATTCTTCCTATTTTGCGGTAGAGAATCTGCTGTTAAGTATAAATTTAGTTATTTATTTAAGTAAAAAACAACAAAATGAGAAAGCTTTGTTTATCGGCTATAGCTTCATTGTTATTATTGTCTTCATGCGGCGGCGGGTCGGGCGATAGCCAGCCCTCCGGGCCGGCTGTCATTACACATACACCTACGGGCGAAGAAGTGTATAAGAAAACCTGTATCGCATGCCACCAGGCAGGCGGAGAGGGTGTTGCCGGTGCTTTCCCGCCACTGGCAAAATCGGACTACCTGGCCGATCATGAAGCAACAATAAAGCAGGTACTGAAGGGCAGTACAGGTGATATCACGGTGAACGGAAAAACTTATAACGGCACTATGCCGCCACAATCACTTTCTGACGCTGAAATTGCCGCTGTGCTTACCTATGTGTACAGCAACTTCGGTAACAATGCCTGCACCATTACGCCGGGTGAGGTACAGGCCTTAAGAGCAAAATAACAGTGCATCATTTACGCATGGACTGCTTGCCGTATTTTATAAGCTCACCGGCAGACATATAGCCGGTCTGCTTATCTACCAGGGCTCCGTCTTTATCCAGTATGATGAGCGTAGGGTAGCCTGTTATGTGGTATTTATCAGCCAGCATCTGTCCCTCTCCGTTCTCACCGTCAAACGACGTATTTATGTAGTTTGCGTTAAAATAGTCGCCGGCTTCTTTAGAACTGAATGTTTTCCGCTTCAGCATTTTGCAGGGGCCGCACCATGTGGCATAAATATCAAGGAATATGGGTTTCCGCTCCTGCTGCGCTTTTTGCAGGGCCTGCTCCCATGTGCCGGTAAAGAAATGAATGCCGTCCTTACTGTCAGTTGTTTTCCACGACAATACCGAATATACCGCTACAGCTAAAACAAGTGTGGTAACCAAAATTATTATTCGCTTCATAGCCTATCAGTTTTATTTGATCAATAAACGTGTTGCCCGCCGTTGATGCTCAGGTTGGCACCCGTGATAAAGCACGCGTGCTCTGATGCCAGGAAAGAAACAAGATATGCTACCTCCTCGGTACCCCCCAGGCGGCCCATGGGTATTTGTGCTATTATCTGGTTTCGGATTTCCTCCTTTACAGCCATTACCATATCCGTGCCAATATAGCCCGGCGAGATAGTATTTACCGTAACACCTTTGTTGGCTACTTCCATTGCCAGGGTCTTGGTGAAGCCATGCATGCCTGCTTTTGCCGCCGAGTAGTTGGCCTGGCCAAACTGGCCGCGCTGGCCGTTTACCGATGATATATTGATCACCCTGCCATAGCCCTTGTCTATCATTGGGTTGATAACGTGGCGGGTACAGTTGAATACACTATCCAGGTTGGTGGATAACACAGCGCGCCAGTTTTCGTAGCTCATTTTGCGAAAAGCGCCATCCTTGGTGATACCGGCATTGTTGACCAGCACATCTACTGTGCCCACTTCGGCCTGTATTTTTTCTATCATCTTGCCGCACGAGTCAAAGTCAGCCACATCGGCATAATATATAGCTATATCATAACCCTCATCGTGCAGTGTTTTCTGCCATTCTTTGGCCTTTTCTTCGTTGCGGTAATTGGCCAGAACGGTATAGCCGTCGTCATACAGTTTCTTACACATGGCGGTACCCAGGCCGCCCGTGGCGCCTGTTACCAAAACGATCCTTTTTTCAGATGCAGCCATAAAATGTTGGTTTAGTATTGTAAGATAATAGAAATCGTTTAAACACTGTCTATCCTGCTTAAAAAATAACAAAAAGAGTATCCGTATAGGATACTCTTTTGCATACCTGAAAGGGATAAAGTATTACTGTTTCACAAATTTTCGTACCACAGTGCCATGCTCACCTTTCAGTGTTACATGGTATAGTGCCGGGGGAAGCTGGCTAACATTGATCACTGTCTGTGTGTATTTGATCTGTGTGGATACCAGTACCTGGCCCACACTGTTAGTGATCGTTACCTGGTCATACGCGCCCGCATCTGTTTTTATAGTCAGCTCGTCATATGCAGGGTTAGGGAACATTTCTACTTCATAGCTGGTAACCGCAGGCACATCAAGCGTAAGGCATGGAAGCGGGTTGACAGATACCGATGCTGAAGTAAGACAGCCGGTAGGCAATGTATAAGTGATGGTCTCAGACCCTGCGGCAACGCCGGTAACTACACCCGTAGACGGGTCTACCGAAGCATAGGTGCCGCTGCTGCTCCATGTGCCGCCGGTGCTTGCATCGGCCTTAACAATAGTAAACCCGATACACACATTGGCAGGCCCGGTGATAGGGGCAGGAAGCGGGTCAACACCTATCGTGGTGGTGGTAAAACATCCACCGCCCAAAGAATACGAAATAGTAAGCGTACCTACTGATACGCCGGTCACCAGCCCGCTGGAAGAGCCGATGGGCGCGAGCGCAGGATTAGAGCTGATCCATGTGCCGCCCGGTGTGGCATCGGCAAGTGTCATTGTGCCGAATACGCAAACTGTGCCGGGCCCGGTGATAGGAGCAGGTGACGAAACGACATTCACGGTTACTGTTCTGTAACAGCCTGTTGGCAACAGGTAAGTGACAGTGGCTGTACCGGCGGAAATGCCGGTCAGCAGGCCTGTTGTGCCTATAGTAGCTATGGCAGTGCTGCTGCTGCTCCATGTGCCACCGGGGGTGGTGGTAGACAGGGTGCTGGTAGAACCGATACATACTGACGTGCCGCCTGTAATGGTGGCAGGAATGGGGTTGATACTGATGGTAGCTGTGGAATAGCAGCCGCCGGGCAGTGTATAAGTTATCGTTGTGCCGCCGGTGGCAATACCTGTAACCACACCTGTACCTGCTGCTACAGCAGCTATGGTTGTGTCGGCGCTGCTCCATGTGCCGCCGCCGGGTGATACCGTCATTGTGGTAGTGCTGCCTACGCATATAATACCTGCGCCTGAAATAGTACCGGGAACGGGGTTAATAGACATAGCGCCTGTGGCAAAACAACCTGTAGGTAATGTGTAAGTGATAGTAGTGACACCCAGCGTCATGCCTGATACAATGCCCGACGACAGGCCTACGGCAGCTACTGCGGGGTTGGCGCTGGTCCAGTCGCCGCCCGATGGGGAACTGCTTAATGTGAGTGATGAGCCGAGACAAACGCCCATACCGCCTGATACAGGCGCGGGCGTTACGTCAACAGTTACATAATATGACGATGAGCAGCCGGTTGGCAAGGCATAACTTATGGTTTCCACACCGGGGCCAGTGCCCGTTACTATACCGGTTGTAGCCCCTACGGTAGCTGACGCGCCACCGCTGCTCCATGTGCCGCCCGGAGTGCTGCAGGAAAGGGTGGTAGTAGCGCCCACGCATATTTCCGAAATTCCTGAAATGGGCGATGGTGAGGGATTGACCGTAATGCTGATGAGGGCAAAGCATCCTCCGCTCATTGTATAGGTAACATCTACCACACCGGGAGCTACCGCGCATAATGTACCGCTGGAAGCGCCTACGGTTGCCACGCCCGGATCGCTGCTGCTCCAGGTACCGCCCGGTACCGCGTCAGACAGTGATACGCAACTGCTTACACACATCAGCGAAGGGCCGGATATTGGCCCGGGCAGCGGGTCTACTGTTACATCGGTAGTTGCCGAGCAGCCAGATGGTATGGAATAGGTTATTGTTTCTGTACCGTCACTTACAGTGGTAATGTCGCCGGTTGAAGATACAGAGGCCACTGCTCCCGAGCTGCTCCATGCGCCGCCGGGTGTGGCATCTGTCAATGTAAGTGTACCGCCCATGCAAATAACCCCTGTACCCCCTATAGGAGCGGGGGCAGGGTTTACTATTACACTTCCGGTTACATAACAGCCTGTTGGTAATGTATAGGTAACAGATATAGTACCTGTGGCTACGCCGGTTACATCTCCGGAAACGGAACCCACAGTGGCCACGCCGGGATCGCTGCTGGTCCACATGCCGCCTGATGTTGGGTCGGTCAAGGTTATTGTAGCGCCTTCGCATACGTTACAACCTGATATAGGGCATACTATGCTGCCGGGTACCGGGTTTACAGTAAATGAAAGTGTGGCGATACCGGAGGCCCCGGCATCATAACTGATCGTAACTACACCGTCCGCAACACCGGTTACTGTACCACTGGCTGAGCCTATTGTGGCCACAGAAGGATCTGAGCTGCTCCAGGTGCCACCGCCGGGGGTACATGACAGGGTAACGGATCCGCCAACACATACCGTGGTATCACTGGTTATAGAACCCACCTGCGCCAGCGATGTAAAAGAAATAAATACCGCTAACGCAATAAGAATAAAGTTTCGCATAGAAATCATTTTAGCCTGAACGAATGTAATAAAATAATAGCGATTTTACTATCTGCGGCAGTACAGGCCTGATACCGGATGTGCGGTTGCATGACACGTTATGCGTTCATTATCAACTACTTGCAACTAAATCTGCAATCACTTCTTTTTTTTCTTGTTGTTGAACAGCATGTAGCGCGATGTCTCATAAAAAGCAAACGTCATTTCGCGCATGCGGTTGCTGATACTGTCTGATATGTCTTTAGCTACCCGGTCGTTAGTGCGTATGGAAGCAAGCTGTTCATCGTCATTAACAAAGTTGTGCTGAAAAACATAATCGCCATGAATGGTAACCAATGTGCGAACATCGTGGTCTATGACAAAAGCGGTATTGGTGGCGGTGTCTTTCAAGTGCAGCAGGTCGCGGCCCAATGCAGAATTATTGTACGTGATACCTGCAATACCCGCGATAGTAGGCAGTACATCTACCTGCGACGCTATCATACTATGCCGCTGCGGGCTGATGAATGATGGCGCGTAAAACAGTAACGGAACATGGAATGCTGTGAGCGAGTTGTTTGTCCAGGCCTTAGGAAACATATTGCCGGCATTACCCCTGATACCATGATCGCCTACAAATACGAATAGTGTGTTGGCAAAATATTTTTCCTTGCGGGCAGCTTCGATAAATTTCTCAAAACAGAAATCGGTGTACCGGAAAGCATTCAATTCTTCATTCGTCTGGAATCCGTATTTAACAAGGGTATCCCTCGGATAGGTCTTCAGTTTGAATTCAGCCCGATCATCCTTGGGTATCGTATACGGTCGGTGATTGTCAGAGGTTTGTATCACCGTGAAGAACGGGCCCTTTTTATTGCGCAATATTTCATTGGCCTGGAGGAACAGGTTTTTATCGCTTATACCCCACACATCCACTTTAGGGGCATCATAGCTGCCTTGCTCGTGTATGGTCACATTCTCTATATTGTCTTCCAGCAGCCCTTTGATATTAGCCCAGCTTGTGCTGCCACCTATAAAATAATCTTTCTCATATCCGTCAAAGTCACTGATGATAGAGTGCTGGTCTACTATCAGCGGATTGCGGGTTGCGGTCTTATCCAGCAGTACGTCCGGTATGCCGGTTATGGTAGCCCATACCCCCCTGGCAGTGCCGAAGTGGGGCGTAAAGCAATGGTCAAAGAAAATACCTTCTTTGCTCAGCGAATTAAAAAACGGGGTAGGGTCCAGGGGGTTGCCCCACATAGAGCTTTTGTAGCCGCTGAAACTTTCACAGATCACCAGTACTACATTGGGTTTGGTGGTTGCGGTACCTGCGGTCTTACGATAATACCACGGCTCCTGCTTTACTGTGGTATCTATACCAAGGTATGCGGCCATCAACGGGTAATACTTCCTGCTTGTTTTTTCATCGTATGATACCTTCCTGAAGCTGAGCGTGCTGAAAAAACTCTGGAAGGGGTTGAGGGCCAGCTGCGACAGGCGCCCGTCGCGCAGCCCGAAAGCGTCGCTCCAGCGAAGCGGGTACTGGTTCAGCCTGCCAAAAATGCAAAAGGCGGCCAGCAGTATGATGCCGGTAATACTTACCGCGTTCCATTTTTTGGCCTGCGGTTTTGTCTGCCTGTCTGCCACATGCATGGCCTTGCGCAGAAAGTAGATGATCACAATGCTCAGCACCGCGGTAAGCAGCAGTATCCTTAAAACGGGATAGGTCTGCCATACCATCATTGCAGAGGTCTGCCCCTCTGGTATGAAGTTCAGCACACTTGCATTGAGCCGTTGTGCCAGGTAGTCAAAGTGCAGCGTGTCTGCGACATATACCAATACTGCCACAACAGATATTACCGATAAGATAACCAGCCATACTTTTCTGCCTATGCCCGATCTGAACGGATCGAGAAAACGGAAGAACGAAAGTATAAGCATCACAAACGCAACTATGCCTAACTCCCTCAGGTCGTATCGCATGCCCAGCCATAGTGCGCTGAATATGTTCTTTGAAATGCCGTTGAGATGGGCCGATGTGAAGAGCAGAAATAAACGGTCTGCGCTCATTATTACGAAAAACGTAATGACGGTAAGCAGTATCCAGGTCTGTTTTTTGCGCATTTGGAAATATTATAAAGGGTTAAGGCCAGGGTGATACCTGTAACAAATACACAGGCAGCTCATGTTATTGCTATCAATAACCTTTTGTGATCTTTTGATTAAATTAAAATTAAGTGCAAAAGTACACGTACCGGGTCTTTATTCAAAAAAGGAATTACAGGAGTGCAAATATATTTGAATAGCAATAAATTTGAATTTAGCTTATGCGTTGGGCAGGGTATAAATAAAAGGCTTAACTTTATAGCTTAACAAAAACTATAGTCATGCAAAAGAAATTACTATTGACGGCGGTACTTTTCTTGAGTTGCTGCTTTTCGTTCTATTCCTGCAGTAAAATAGCTGATCAGTTGGCGCAAGCCATTTCATGGAACGGAGTTGATGTTACATTTGATGTGCCACCAACCAGCAGCACATCGTATGCCTCCATTGGGTCGGCCTCTTTTACTTACGACCTGGACAGTTTTATTAAGGCCTATACAAGCAATGCGCTTAGCCTTAAAAACCTGACCAAGTTTACGTTCAAATCTTGCAAGCTGACTATCCTCAATCCGGATACCGCGAACAATTTCGCCAATTTTGAAAAGGCAAAGGCAGAATTTTCTACAAGTGCCAATTCTACAACGGCAGTACTGGGTGAGGTGACCAATAACCCTAATACCTATGCCGAAACTTTAGATATACCTATCAATAACACATCTAATATGGTTTCTTACCTGCCATCATCCGGCCCGGTGACCATAAACTATAACATAAGTGGCCTGCTGCGCACCCCTGTTACTACTACTTTACACGTTCAGGCACATATCGAATACGACATCGAGGTGAAACCATAATACAGAGATTACTATTACAAATAGAAAAGGGTGGCTAAGTACCACCCTTTCTTATTCTATATCATGTTGTTTTTCTTCATTTCGGTCAGCATCCCTATGATCCTGTCCAGTTTCTCTACGTCTATATCATTCAGCTTTTTTTGCAGGGCTTCTATCTCTGCTTTTGCGTCCAGGTTGGTCTGGTAGTCGGCATTAGCCTGTAACCTGTCCCTTTCGCTTTGCCGGTTTTGCGCCATCATAATGATGGGTGCCGCATAGGCGGCCTGTGTGGAAAAGAGCAGATTAAGCAAAATGAAAGGGTATGGGTCCCAGTGGTAGAAGAATCCCATAATATTCAGCGCCATCCATACCATCACTATAATTGTCTGGATAATGATAAATTTCCAGGACCCCATTCCTGCGGCTACTGAGTCTGCGAGCCTCTGTCCATAGCTCAATGACTCTCTGTGGAGCTCAAGCCAGTTTTTCTTAATGTCCATTTACTTTGGTTTTATCGTGCAACTAAAAGTACAACAAAGCATAAATCTTTTGATCACTATTAAATAATAGCCTGTTTCTGTTATTAATTAAAAAGAAAAATCGGGCCGGAGCGCATTTGGGGAGGTCTTGGCTTTACAGGTCAGGTAGCGGCAGGTTAACACCTTATTTCTCTATGCTGCAACTGTATGGAGCCGATTACAGAGGGGTGATAATATCTGAATAACTAAGGTGATGCCGGGCTACGAATCAAATTTGCTGATCCAGATAACCCCGTTCTTACTCTCATATTTATCAATTGCGCCGGTGCTGTATAGCCGCGTCAGCACCGACGATGCTTCTTCCCTTGGCAGGTTACTCAGCAGCGCAAATTCTTTGTTCGTCATTGTGGGGAATTGCCTGAACAGGTATTTGGGATCTGCGTCTATATCTTCCTTTTGTGCGGTTGGTACCAGCTTATAAATTATATCTTCAAAATTCTGGTAGGGCTGAAATCCCCTGATGGTATACTGCTGGGGCGCGCCGTTTTTGAAGAACAGCGTGGGGAAACTCCTTACACCCATTTGCTCTGCCAGTTGCAGGTCCTGCCTGAACAATTCTCTTGCCTTACCTTCAAAATCCCTGATGAGCCGCGCGGAGTCCAGGCCTACTTCAAAGGCCGCCTTTTCCAGGTGCTGTATTTTAAAGATGTTCTTTTTTTCTACAAACACCATTTCTTTTATCCGGCGCAGAAATAGGATCGCTTTGTAAGTGTCCTGCATCTGCGCGGCTTTAAAGGCAATAGAGGGTGGGTATGATGATGGCAGCGGGTCTTCTTTCCATATATCACCATCCAGCGGCATCTCGTGGGATACACATACTTCTTCCCAGTGTTTTGCCGCGTCCAGGGGTTGTTTGATCATCCCCTTATTATAATTTTCCCACGATGGCAGCAGGCCGCCCATGCGGTATTCTATGTTTATGTACTTGCCGTATTCAAGGCTCAGCTTGCGCAGCAGTGGTTGTATCACCCAGCAGGTAGAGCATATAGGGTCTGTAAAATAGGTTACCTGTATCTGCTTTCCTTTTGCGGCCTTATCATAATCTTCCTTAGCGGATATGAGTGGCACGGGTATATCGTCGTCGTTGTGGTTTTGCGGGTTCAGGAACAGTTGTTTTAACTCACGTCCGAGATGAATATGATTGGAAATGTCATAAGCCCTGATGTCGTAATATTTTTTGAAAGCTACTTCGTGGTCACGATAGAGTTCCAGGCACTGAACCAGTGTTTTCGCGTCTACTATTGCGTTGGTTGTACCCGCGCTGGTAAATGGCAGGGCCAGGTGGGCAGCATCACCTATCAGCACCACGTTCTTGTTATGGAACGATGGTAAGAGGTCGTAGTCGCGCGTGTTCCACACATAGCTGGTGCTGAAATCATTGCCGTCTATTACATCTGTTACCAGGCGGGGGAATTTCCTTAAAAGTTTATAGCAGAAAGATTTCAGCTCTTCGGGTGTGCCATGTAACACATCGGAAATAGACGGGTCAAACTGCATGAACCACACATATTCCGTTTGTGAAGTGGGTATCAACCCGAATGCCAGGCCATTATTTTTGTTCTGGAATTTTATAAACTCATTGGATAATTGCTTCGACTTTCTTTTGATATTGGAGGTCACCCCTACAACTTCTTTCACATGCACCGGCGTAAAGTGTACCTTGCCCAGTGTCAGTTCCCTCACCTTTGAGTTGCCGCCGTCAGCGCCTACAAATATGTCGCCGTATTCTACGTCGCCGTTTGTGAATGCGGCCGCCACGACCTTATTTTCGTTATAAATGAAATGTGAAAAGCTCCGGCCTTCTTTGATAATTTCCGAAGGCAGTAAAGAGTATAAGAACCTGATGAGGTCTACTCGTTTGATGCACTGCCATTCGCCCAGTTTTATGTGCTTTATTTCTCTGCCGTCAGGCCGCCTGAGGCTGAATGAGTGTATTTTTTTACCTGGAAGCGGAGCGTGGTGTTCAGCGCTTAGTTCATTCAGAATAGTTAATCCGTCGCTATGCATCAGGAATGCGTGCCCGCGTTCGGGGATACCCACAGAACGCTCGTTGACCACCACATCGATATTCTTCTGATGCAGCAGATTGCCAAGTGTCAGTCCGGCGATACCTCCTCCTATAACAACTACTTTCATAACTTACTGAGCGTCTTTTTTACCCTGTCAAGCGCTTCACCCAGGATCTCTGCCGATGTAGCAAAACTCATCCGGATATATCCTTCCGCGCCATTTCCAAACCACTCTTTAAGTCCGGGTACTACTGCTACTTTTGCTTCCTCCATCAGGATCTGCTGTATATCTTTGCTCGTCTTTTTTGTTCCCCTGATATCTGTGAAAGCTACATAACACCCTTCTGGGGCAATGCAGCTGAACCCATTTATCGTATTTAATTCGCTCACGCATAGGTCTCTGACCTTATGCAGGTGCGATAGAAAATCATTCAGCCAATATCCGCAATCATTCAGCGCTGTAGTTGCCGCTACCTGCGACAATACATTCGCGCCATGTATTGTTGATTGGTGCAAAGATACATCAAATAATTTTTTGTAATAGCCTGTGTTTGATGCCATCACCGCGCCTATCCGCAGACCGGCCAGCCCATAAGACTTGCTGAAACCCGTAATGGTCACCGTATTGTTTCGTATCGCTTCGTTTATTGAGGCTATACTGGTGAATACGTGCGGGCTGAAAACAATATCGCTCCATATCTCGTCAGACAGTATGACCAGGTTATGTTTCACTGCTATCATACCCAGCGCTGCAAGGTCTTCTTTAGAAAAAACCTTCCCAGTGGGGTTCAACGGGTTGCAAAGGCAGATCATTTTTGTTTTATCGGTGACCAGCCGCTCAAATTGCTCAATATCTATGCTCCCTGTACCGGGCGGTATCTGAAACGGAACTGCCACGCCACCGACAGACTCAATAGAATACCGGAACAGGAAATCTACCGGGTCAAAAATAATGGCCTCGTCACCGGGGGATAAAAATGCTTTACAGGTGACATAGATGCCGAAGGCGGCGCTGTCTACCGGGAAAATAAACTCCGGCGATGCCGGTATCTGTCTTTTCGTGCGAAAGTAACCTGCCATTGCTTCCTTAAAAGCCGGCAACCCATCGGGTGGCCCGTAGCAGAAGTAACGGTCTTGCGCGTACCTGGATACAGCCTCGGCTATCTCAGGCGCGCATGGAAAATCGGGGTCTGCGGCCGTAAGCGGTATAACGCCCTCCGGCACCGTAGCCCATCTCAGGTTGTAGGCTCTTTTCTTTAGTAGTGATAAGTTAATGGAGTTATTATCCATTATGCGCGTGTATAAGATTTGGTGTTACAGTTATCAATGGGTACCGGCTGCTTAAGAGTTGACCATCTGGGTGAATTTCTCCTTAGATAGTGGTTTGATGATAAAATCTGTAACCGCTCCTATGTTATGCGCCCGCTCAATATCGTGCGGCGATATTGAAGACGAGAAAATATACAGCTTTATTTTTTTGCCTATGTTAGGCTCCAGTACCACATATTCTTTCAGAAATTCCCAGCCATCCATAATAGGCATACTCAGGTCCAGGAAAATGATGTCAGGCAGCAATTCAGGCTTGCCCGCTATTTCTCTCAGATGGTCTATTGCCGCCTGCCCGTCGCCAAACTCCTTAATATTCGTGGCAAGTTCTGTTTCCTCAATACTTTTCTTCGTCAGAAAAACAAAGAGCTTGTCGTCGTCAATAATGTAAATGTTTTTTGCCGCGGCCATTTTTTTATTGCTTTATGAATTCTATATAAAATATAGAGCCTTCGTTTGGTTTACTCTCCACCCATATTTTTCCGCCCATTGCGTCCACTTGTGTCTTGGTCATAAACAGGCCAAATCCTTTTGCGTTGGGGTGGCGGTGAAATACTTTGCCGATCTTAAAGAAGTTTTCTTTGTGCTTCTCCAGGTCTATGCCCAATCCGTTGTCCTTAACCGATAAAATTACACTGTCGTTCTTTTTCTTCGCCATCAGTTCTATCACAGGGCTTCGCTCGGGCGACTTGTATTTCAACGCATTGCTCACTAAATTATGAAAAATACTAAATAAATATTTAGAAGGGCAAAAAATTGTAGGGGCTTCCGTAAAATCAGCTGTGATCACCGCTGCCGATTGACTGATATCCATTTTCAGGCCGTCTATCGTTCGTTGCAGGCAATCCTCCAGGCTGTTCTTTTCAGACTTTATCTCCAGGTCCTGCTTTATCTGTATAGACTCTACCAGTTCGTTGAATGTGGTATGCAGGTTGTCCAGTACCGGGTTCAGCTTGGATATAAGTGTTCTTTGTTCATCAATATCCAGCGTTTCTTCTATAAAACTCACCAGCATAGACATATTTACCAGTGGTGCCCTCAGGTTGTGCGAGACAATGTTACAGAAATCAATAAGCTGCGTATTCTGGGTAGAAAGCTGCTGCACCAGCGCGGTCTGCTTCTCTTCCATTATTTTACGGTCGGTTATATCTATCCCGAAACCGATCACCATAGAAAGTTCGCCATTCTCATCATGCACCGGAAACAGCCTGCGCAAATGGGTTATAGGCACGCCGTCGGGGTCTTTTATGGTGTCTTCCCACCTTATCTCTTTTCCACCGTTTACTACCTCCATGAACTGCTGCCTCCGCTTCTCGGCTATTTTTACGTCACGGTTGCGGTATGCGGCATATTCAAAATCATCTTTCCCCACTATAAACTTCCTGAGCTCCTCGTCTTTGATGGCGCCGGGGTTCACAAACAGATACTTGTGAGCAGGGTTAAATACCGCTATGTCTGTTGGTAGCTTGTTAAGTATGTTCTCGTAAAATTCCTTTTGCTTATCCAGCTTCTTGGTAGCAATCACGCGGTCGGTGATATCGCTGGCAAAGTTGATGTAATAGCTTTCGCCCTTTATTATTACCGGTGATATACCCAGCGCTATATCAAATTCCGATTTGTCTTTACGCAGCGCTGTTATTTCTATGGTTCGTGTGTGTGCTGCCGAGTCGTCTACCGACTCATGCGGCCTCATCCAGTTTATATACTCCTCGCGTATTCTTTCGGGTATTATGATCTCATGGAAATACCTGCCGAGGACATCGTCCTGCTGCCAGCCAAAGATATCTTCAGCCTTTGGGTTCCATTGGGTTATTATTCCCTGGCTGTCCATCACTATTACCGCGTCTATCGAGTTCTGGAATATCGTGTTCATCAGCCCCTCGCTTGCGCGGGCTTCCTCTTCGGTCTGTTTCAGTTTTATGATCTGCAGGCGCAGCTTCAGCAATATCTCAGCTTGTTTGCCCAGCATACGCAGTCCGGATATTTGCGTATCGGTCAGTGTTCTGGGCTTGGTGTCCATAACACACAAAAAGCCGAGTTGCAGGCCCTGATCATTAGACAACGGTACCCCCGCGAAAAATCGGATACCAGACTTGCCGCTGACCAGTTTATTTTTATTGTACTGTTCATCCGCCCGGCAATCCGGAACTATGAGTATATCGTCTGCAACGATCTCATGTGCGCAGAACGAATGTTGCCTGGGTATTTCTTTTATTTCCAGCCCGTGTTTGGCTTTAAACCAAACCCTTTCCTTATCTATAAATCCTATAGTGGAAACCGGTGTATCGCAGATCTGGGATGCCAGCAAAACTATGTCATCAAAATCTTCTTCAGGTTTTGTGTCAAGTATTTGCAATTGATAAAGCGCTGCAATTCGATAAGCTTCGCCACCGAGAATTGAGCTATCTTTCATTTACGTTTATTTTACTGATTGTATACCCCTTTCAATAGTAAAAATACGAATTAATCCTACACGCATATTACCTAAAACGAATAAAAAATACATTTTATCCGTTAATAGCAGGCAGCATTATCGCTTTAATACTAATGTATATTATGAAATAATCGGCTAAAAACGAAGCGCAGAAAAAATCTACAACTATTCATTTGTTTATCAGGTATTTACACAGACGGTTTATATATCTATTTTAGCATATTTTGCATGCGTTTCTATAAACTGTCTGCGTGGGGGTACTTCGTCGCCCATCAGCATTGAGAATATTTCATCCGCATAGGTCATGCTTTCTATAGTAACACTTTTTAGCGTACGGGTGGCAGGGTTCATGGTCGTATCCCACAACTGTTCGGCATTCATTTCACCAAGGCCTTTATAACGCTGTACGTTCACAGAGTCTTCTTTCCCCGCGCCTAACTGGGTCACAGCGGCTTTGCGGCTCTCTTCGTCCCAGGCATATACCTGGTCCTTGCCTTTCTTTACGAGGTATAGTGGCGGTTGTGCCAGGTACACATAGCCCTGCAGTACCAGTTCCTTCATATAGCGGTAGAAGAAGGTGAGTATCAGCGTGGCAATGTGGGATCCGTCCACATCGGCATCGGTCATGATGATGATCTTATGATAGCGCAGTTTGCTGAGGTTCAGTGCTTTGGGGTCATCTGGCGTACCCACGGTAACACCCAGTGCCGTAAACATATTCTTTATTTCTTCGTTCTCGTAGATCTTGTATTCCTGCGCTTTTTCCACGTTGAGTATTTTACCCCTCAGCGGCAATATGGCCTGGTAGCTTCTGTCGCGGCCTTGCTTGGCGGTACCACCCGCCGAATCTCCTTCCACCAGGTACAGCTCACATTTCTCAGGGTCCCTTTCAGAGCAGTCAGCCAGCTTGCCCGGCATACCGCCACCGGTCAGTACACTTTTACGTTGTACCATTTCGCGGGCTTTGCGCGCCGCGGCGCGGGCCTGCGCCGCAATGATCACTTTGTCTATAATCATCTTGGCGTCCTTGGGGTGCTCTTCCAGGTATGCGTCCAGCACCCTGCTCACACACACATCTACCACACCCATTACGTCATTGTTACCCAGCTTGGTCTTGGTCTGTCCTTCAAACTGTGGTTCAGGTACCTTCACTGATATGATAGCGCTGAGTCCTTCCCTGAAGTCATCACCGGTGATCTCTACCTTGGCTCTTTCAAACAGCTTGTTCTTGTCGCCGTAAGATTTGAATACCCTGGTAATAGCTCTGCGGAAGCCCGCTACATGGGTACCTCCTTCTATGGTGTTGATGTTGTTTACGTAAGAAAAAATATGCTCGTTATACGATGTGTTGTAAGACAGCGCAACGTCTACGGCCACATTTGTTTCTTTATCGTGCGATTCTACAAATATGGGCGTTGACAGCAGCGGGTCGCGTTTTGCTGTTTTGTCCAGCATCTGCACAAACTCCACTATACCACCCTCGCTGTAAAAAGTTTCGGTAGCCACCTGTCCGTCTTCAGTAAGTTCGCGGTCGTCTTTTAGTATTATGCGTATCCCCTTGTTCAGGTAGCTCAGCTCGCGCAGGCGGCCGGCAAGTATATCACGGTTGTATACTGTCTCTTTAAAAATGGTTGCGTCAGGGTAGAAATGCTGCAGCGTACCACGCAGTTCAGTATCGCCTATTTCCCGCACGGTGTATTGTGGTATACCCTTTCTGTATTCCTGTTCAAATATTTTTCCTTCGCGGTATACTGTTGTATGCATCAGGCTGCTCAGCGCGTTCACGCAGCTTACACCCACACCATGAAGGCCGCCCGATACTTTATAGCTGTCTTTGTCAAACTTGCCGCCGGCATGCAGCACGGTCATTACCACTTCCAGCGCAGACCTGCCTTCTTTGGTGTTGATGCCGGTAGGTATGCCGCGTCCGTCATCCAGTACGCTTATCGAATTATCGGGATGAATGGTGACCGTGATATTTTTACAGTAGCCCGCCAGCGACTCGTCTATCGAGTTGTCTACCACCTCATACACAAGGTGGTGAAGGCCTTTCACACCTATGTCGCCTATGTACATCGCCGGTCGCTTGCGCACCGCCTCCAGGCCCTCTAAAACTTGAATACTATCTGCACCATACTCTGCGGGTGTCACTTGTAAAATATCGTTTTCAGTCTGCATATTGTTGTTGATCACTAAATCATTTATACTGCATAATAACAATGACCGCCATCCTTAATTGCATGGCGATATTATATTATTTCAGAAATTTTATAACCTTACAAAGGTAGCCAAAATATACTGCTAAAACAACAATAATAGGCAGGGTCAGGCTTGCGCCCGTTATACATCGGTCGGCTTATTGATAATATGCATGTGGCAATTAGATAATGTGATCGGAGGATAATTTTTTTCGGAGTTATGGCATGGTGCATTTTGCGTGCCGGACGTATAAAATAACAGCAGGCCGTAAAAAATTATAAGGTAAAAATATTTATTTTGCATGAGAGAAAACAGGCTTTGTATGGGCTTTTAAACGCTTTCCGACATCAGTATGCGTAATTTTTTTGCTTTTTTTCTGCTTCTTTTTTGTTCTGTCTCTTTTCACGCTCAGGCGCAGACAGGCAAACAAAAAGATACCGTAAATACCACCGATTACACTTCATACGATACTGTGATCCCGAAAGACACATTTGTGGATACCGTACACCATATCGTACAGGATACTACCCATCACGAACTGACTGAAGAGGCTAAAGCCGACCGGGTAAAGGCGGAAGCCCTTAAAAAATGGATCAGAACACAAATCGCCAACCTTTCATCGCGGTCCATGCATGGCAGGGGATATGTCAAGGGCGGCAAGGATACTGCTGCCAAATACATCCTGAAGAAGTTCATGGAGCTGAAGCTTAAGACAGTAACGCCCGGCGGCCCGTGGGCCCAGGGCTTCGCTTTTCCGGTCAATACATTCCCCGCCAACATGTACTTTAACCTTAATGGTGATTCGTTGGAGGCCGGTGTCGATTTCCTTATTGATCCCGCAAGCCCCTCGTTTACCGGCGACAACCTGAAGATAAAAGTTATTGACCTTGATGATGTTAAGGATACCGCTAAATGGTCGCAGACACTGGCCGGCTTTGATGTCGGGTATATGTACTGCTTTGAGCATCTCGATTCTTTTTGTGCTAAAGTGCTGAACATTAGCAAACGAAAATTTCCCGCGCTACTGCCAAAGGGATGTTTTATGATCCCCGAGGACGGCAAGCTCACATGGTCTGTAAGTCGCGATCAGATTGCGGCCACGGTATTTTATGTAGACAGGGAAATAATGCCTAAAAAGCTGAAGAAAGCGGATATAGATGTTAAGGCGGTATTAGTGCAGCGCGAGCGTAATGATAACATTATTGCGGCTCTTCCGGGTGAGGTTACTGATAGTTATATCGTGTTTACGGCGCATTATGACCACCTGGGCATGATGGGCGATACGGCATATTTTCCCGGAGCCAGCGATAATGCCAGCGGCGTGGCCATGATGTTGTACCTGGCTTCTTACTTTGCAAAACATCCTCAGCATTACTCCGTTCTGTTCATCGCGTTTGCCGGTGAAGAAGCGGCTTTGATGGGGTCTGAATTCTATGTCGCGCATCCGTTTGTGCCATTGTCAAACATTAAGTTTCTCACCAACATTGATATCATGGGCGATGCCACCAACGGCGTTACCGTGGTGAACGCGACCAAATTTCCCGATCAGTTTGCCCTGCTGCAGCAGATCAATGAGAAAGGAAAATATCTTCCGAAAATTAATAGCAGGGGCCCGGCCGCCAATAGCGATCATTATTACTTCACCGAGGCCGGCGTACCCTCTTTCTTCATTTATTCTGATGGGGGTAAAGGCTACTACCACGATATATTTGACAAAGCGCACGAACTATCTTTGAATCATATAGATGATTTTGCGAAATTGATGATAGAATTCGCAAAAGAAATAAAATAATATATAATAAAAATACAGTTCAAGATATTGACCTGTATTTACTATTTTTGAGAATTAATGCGTAAAATTGTCCGTATGAAAAAAGTATTGTTATGCGCTGCTGCCGTTTTTGCGGCAATTGCTTTTCTTTTACCCTCATGTAAAAAGGTCAGCCATTCCACCAACCCTACGCCGGATAATTACAGGCTTTGGAGTTATTCTAAGGTTACTACTAAATCCATTATTGCTCCGCCTACCATTACACCGGTTGTTACTGATAATTACAGGTTTGAATATGATGGAAATAACAGGGTGTCCATTATCTACTTTACTTCCAACGACTCTAACAAGCTAAAAATAGGATTGGGAAACCTGAGCATTAAATTTACATATGTTTCGCCAGATACTATTTATAAAACCAGCACAGATGTTAACACTTCAAACGTAATGGAGCGTGACACCTTTATCCAGAATTCACAAGGGCAGATCGTCGACGCTTATTTCCCCAATGAGGTGCATCACTTTCTGTATTATGGCAAGCTGCTGGCCAATGAAACAGTTATATACAGGGACACCAGTACTGCTGTGAGCGCGCACCTTACCTATACTTCCAACAATGGCGATTTCCTCAACAGGAATTTTGACGGAAACCTTACCGTTACTTTCCCCGACAGTGGTATCAGGGCATCATATATTCCCGGCGATCCATACAGGGATACTACTTTGACATTCCCGGTAGATGTGACATGGAATATTTTTTCACCCGATGGCAGTGTAGTTCCGGTAACACATCCGGGTGTCACTTACACAGATGCCTTGAGCGGGTATTTTTCAAATTATATTACTGTTGATGCGGTTGATGTCAATGGTGTGCGGCCACGTACAGGTTACTTTCCGGCGGGCTATCCTGCTACACAGTTCTACCAGATATACGACCAGTTGGCAATGCGCACCGGCGATTATCTGCAGCTGAATTCCTTTACCATTTACGGTGTCAATATATACCAGAATGTGCATCTTCTTTACAAGATATCTTCTGTGTATAACACTACAACCGTTGATTATACAATAGACGCTGACAGCAAGATCACCAACTCAAATGTTGTGATAAAGGACAGTGTTCTGAAAAATACGGTGAACGAGGCCTACAAGCTGCAATACGAGACTTTCTGATCCTTATCCGAAAGTGCTGCCGGCAATTCTGCCCGCTATAATGGTTATTATCATTTTTGACTAATGCGCTATAGTATTAATACATGGCTGTTGCTGCTATTTAACAAGTCCTGCGTGCCAAATTAACCTAACTTTGCATCATCGGTTCTGTTATGGAAACTATAGTAAATAAAGTTGCCGAAAGTGGTATCATTACGCTGGACCTTGCGCCCTATGTTCAGGGCATAGATACAGCCGTTTTTGATCTGAAGCCTTTCCTGTTCATGGAAATGATACTGAAGGAGAAAGATTACCGTGCTGCCTTGCAGGCGCATGACTGGGCGCAGTATAAGGGCAGGCATGTGGCCATACTTTGCAGTGCCGAGGCCATCATCCCCGTTTGGGCCTATATGTTGGCTGCATCATGGCTGCAACCCGTGGCAGCGTCTGTGTACTTTGGCTCGCCGGATGAAATGCAGAAGTTGCTCATCACCCGTCGCATACAACAGATAGACCCCCTCGAATACACCGACAAACGGGTGGTTATAAAAGGATGCGGGGACATAGATATTCCTGCGGTGGCCTATGTGGCCGTTACACATCTCCTGCGGCCGGTGGTCAAGTCACTAATGTATGGCGAGCCCTGCTCTACAGTGCCTATATATAAAAAAAGTTTAAAGGCGGATTAGTAGAAACAAACAAAATTTCATTATATCTTTGATAATAAAGTTGATTATACAGTATCTTTTTTCTGTATAGTTACAAACCTTTCCTCAAAAAAACACGTCTAACAGACGGGTAATTTTGTGGCGGCACTTTGTAATGTCATTTTCTGCAGGCGGCTGAGGCACAGGTCTTTATGGCAGCAGTAACATTAGCATACCAAACATGCACACATCATTTGAATAAAAACGTATAAACGTGAGTAAGAAATTTTTACTGTCTTTGCTTTTCTCTTTTTCTTTCTTGCTGGCATTTGCCCAGCAGGATACGGAATTCTGGTTTGCTGCCCCCGAGGTTTCGCAGACCGGGTCGTCAAATCTCGACCGCCCTATCTTTTTGCGCATGACGGCCTTTGCTACTGCGGCAGTCGTCACTATATCGCAGCCCGCGGGTGGTGGTATGCCTACCACCGTCATCCCCATACCGGCCAACAGTACGGTATCGGTGGATATGACACCATGGATAGACTTTCTCGAAAACAAACCCGGTAACACAGTGCTGAACTATGGGGTACATATTTTGTCTACCGCTCCTATTTCTGCATATTATCACGTGGTTAGCGGCTCATGCCTTTGCAATCCTGAGCATTTTGTGCTCAAAGGTCATAATGCCCTCGGCACTGATTTCTGGATACCGGGGCAAAACATTCTCGACAACAGCCTCAGCTATACGCCCACACCACATAACTCTTTCGATATTGTGGCCACGCAAAACGGTACCACTGTTACCATTACACCATCTCATGATATTGTAGGCCACCTTGCGGGTACTACTTTTTCTGTGATGCTCAATGCAGGTCAAAGCTATTCGGCAACAGCGGCAAGCACACTGGCAGCCAACCATCTTTCCGGCTCCAGGGTTACCTCTGATAAGCCCATAGCTATCACTGAGAAAGATGATTTGCTGGGTATGACCTCGCTTGGCGTTTTTGGCGCGGACCTTATCGGTGACCAGATAGTGCCCGTAAATGTGCTGGGCACAGAGTACATACCTATGTACGGCAATCTCACTACTCCCGGCGATCAGCTGTTTATCACTGCCACTCAGCCGGGCACTGATGTCAGGCTGAATGGCGTACTGGTCACCACCATAGCCACTGCCGGAGCTACCTACCAGATGACATGCCCTTTACCTTCAGGCTACATACAAACGACTTATCCTGTTTACATATACCAGCTCAGTGGTATTCATAGCGAAGTGGGCAGCGCGCTGCTGCCACAGATCAATTGTACGGGTAGCAATTCCGTGTCCATTCAGCAATCCTCGTCTATAGATTTTAAACTCAACCTGTTGGTGAAGACTGTCGGTACGGGCAGCTTTCTTGTAAACGGAACGCCCGGCATTATTACGCCCGGCATGTTCACAACCGTACCTGCCACGGGTGGTGTGTGGTCCAGCGCCCAGGTTACTTTGCCCGTGTTTTCTTATCCGCTCGGTTCTGTGCTCACCGTAAGCAATGCCGGCAATCTCTTCCAGATGGGGTACCTGAGCAGCGGCCCTCCCGGCAGCGGTGCCAGCTTCGGCTACTTCAGCAACTACGGAGGTATTAACCCCAATCCGCTCACTACCACACCCAGTGTGTGTGTAGGGGATAGCATCAAATTATTTGCCGACTCATTTACCACAGCTACATATTTATGGACCGGCCCAGGCGGCTTTACCAGCACATTACGCAATCCTTTTATCCTGGGCTCCGGCGTTCCCGATTCAGGTATGTACCACGTTTACGTTACCACCCCCGGCTGCTCCGATAGCGGCACTGTGCCGGTGGCCGTACATCCGTATCCCGCCGTAGACCTGGGCAATGACACATTGATATGCGGTGCGGCAACTATTACCCTGCAGGATCATAGTGCCGTTTATGCCACAGATACTTATTTATGGAGCACCGGGGCTACTTCTGCTACTATCTCTGTTTCCACTGGCAGTACGTACTGGCTCGCGGTAGACAATGCGGGCTGCGTTGCTTCCGATACCATAGATGTGTCTATAATACCCATCGTGAATCCGGTGGTGGCGCCGGTTAGCTATTGCCAGTACGATGTGCCTGTTCCGCTTACTGCTATTGGCACCGGTCTGCTTTGGTATGCATCGGCCACAGGTGGGGTAGGCAGTTCCGTTGCGCCCACGCCTTCTACCGGCACACCGGGCACATATACATACTATGTTACCTCTACGTCGGGCCCATGTGAGAGCCCGCGTGTGGCGCTCACGGTTACCATAAAGCCATTACCTCCTCCGCCTTTTGTCAGCGGTACTACTACGTTCTGTTATTTGCAGCCGTTCGTTCCGTTTACTGTTGCGGGTACAGCTGTATTGTGGTACACAGCGTCCACCGGCGGTATAGGCACATCCTCTACACCTACTGTCAATACTGCTATTCCGGGTAATGATACATTTTACGTGAGCCAGACCGTAAACGGCTGCGAGGGCCCCAGGCAGGTAGTACCGGTAAAAGTGCTTGATCCTATTAATCCCGGTTTTACCTTTAATATTCATTACGGATGTAAGGCAGATACGGTTACTTTCAGCAATAGCTCTGTAGGCGCGTTGAAGTACACCTGGTATTTTGGCGATGGCGCCAGCGATACTGCCACCAGCCTTACGCATATCTACACCGCTCAGGATACTTTCAAAGTAACGCTGCTGGCTATTAACGGGCTGTGCAGAGACAGCGCTGCGCAACTGGTGCCACTGGTGCATCCGCTGGCCGCTGGCTTTACTTTTACGCCGTCCCTGCTTTGCCAGAATAATCCCGTAACGTTTACCAACACTTCCATAGGTACGGGGCTCAGTTACAAATGGATGTTTGGCAATGGCGCTACCGCAAGCAGTACTGACGCGGTTTACACTTACGCTAACTCCGGTATATACCATGCGCAACTGGTAGCCACCGATTTCATCCCCTGCAGCGATACTGCTTCCGGCCTCGTATACGTAGACTCTGCCACAGATATTGGCATGACCATCACCGATAATATCCTGTGCCGCGCCACCTACGTTACGTTCACGGGCAATTACACCAGTATCGGTGATACAGGCGTTACCTGGAATTTTGGTGATGGTGACTCCATAACCAATATCAACCCCGTACAGCATGCATTCGACAGGGCCGGCACATTCACCGTTACGGTCACTCCGCACTACAGGGTATGCCGCGATACCAGCATCAGCAAGGTTATTACTATTGTTTACCCGCCGTCATTGCACCTTGGGTCAGACACTTCTATCTGCCCGGGCAGCGAGTCTATTGTTATCGGCGACTATCTCAATGCCAAAGACCCCAAAGCTACCTGGAGGTGGAGTACAGGACAAACTACCCCTTATATAGAGGTCACTGCACCCGGTGTGTATTCGGCAGCAGTTTATATAGATGGATGCTATGCTACCGATACGATATTGGTAGCCAATGACTGTTACATGAACATTCCGAATGTGTTCAGTCCGAACGGTGATGGGCTCAATGATTATTTCTACCCCCGCCAGTATCTTACAAAGGGACTGACATCATTTAAAATGCAGTTGTTCAATCGCTGGGGACAGCTGATCTTTGAGACCACTAACCTTGATGGCGCCGGTTGGGATGGCAAATTTAATAATACCGATCAGCCGGTGGGTGTCTATGTATACATCATTGATGCCACTTTCCGCGATGGGCAGAAAGAACATCACCAGGGAAATGTGACACTAATGAGATAAAACTATCTGCATAATAATAGTAGCATAATTTACATGTTATCATTTTCTACTGCCTCCCGGCAGAGTAAAAGTATAATTTAACTATTAATAAAATATATCTATAAGCCATCACCAACGGTTTAGGTCTGAAAGTATGTCTTTTATACACTCTTGATTGGTAAAAATCAGTAATTTTATAGGTATTAAAGGTCTCAAAATGAAGCAACGCTACTATTTAATTTTATTATCGTTCCTGTTATTTATTTGCGGGGGCGGCGTATATGGGCAAATGGTCGGGGATAATGTATTCCTCCAGGGGCGTTATGTAGAGATCGGTATTGCGCCAAATGGCGGCTATGGAAGTACATTTTCAGCACCTTCGGGCTATCATCCTCACTTGGGCACTACGTTCACTTTTTGGGATCCGGGTGCAGCAGCCTTCTCTACAAGCAGTACCCTGCTGGGCTTCGTTGCAGACTACGGGCGCGACGGATGGACGGTAGGTACGCCTGCTTACTTCGGCGATTTTTATATGCCGGGGCACCCGCAGGAGGGCTGGGCCATAGAAGTAGGCGGCGCAGAGTCTGATGCCTACATCCCAAGCTACCTCACATCAGGCACTACCGGTTATACCGGCGGCATGACAGGCACAAATGTTGGTTACAGTAATACTGGTGGTATCATAAAAGGTATATGGCAGGGCAACAAAGGTGCATTGTCTATCCGTCAGACAACTATACTTGATTCTACTAAATTGTATTTCACCGTCAACGTAGTTCTTAAGAATACAGGCGGTACACCACTTACAGACATTTATTACCTGCGTACACTTGATCCGGACAACGAAGAAACAGTAACCGATGGTGGTATACCCGGCGCAGGTAGCTATACTACTGTGAACACTATTGCTTACCAGTTGCCCAACCCCGGAAATAAAGTGCTGGTGTCTACTACAGGCATTACTTATCCTATAGACTATCTTGGCCTAGGCACTAAAGACTGCCGCGCTAAGTGTATGATATTTACCGCCGGCCTGGATCCCTCGGTTTCCTGCGATTCATTGTGGCACGAGCTGCCAGCCAGCGGTTTTGGGGCCAGCATTTTTGGCGTAGGTACAGGTTCTACTGCCGATGTTGGCATTGGCCTTGTATATAATATAGGTACCGTTGCCGCAGGCGACAGCACATCGCTCACTTATGCCTACATCCTCAATGCCGCGTATATTGATAGTGCCTTGAACGCTACATTGCCCGGCTTTACCGTTAACGGGACCCATTTCGATTCTTCAGACACCATCAACCTCTGCAGCTATGTACCCGATTCAATATCGGTGAATATCCTCAATGGTGGCTTCTACCATTGGACCTGGACTCCCGATTCATTCCTGGCGTTCCCATCCGGCACGTCTACGGTTATCCATAGCGACAGTATTTCCAGCAATATCGTTTACACCATTACAGGTACTAATACCGCTGGCGGCTGCGATTCCATAGTGTATCACCTTTCGCTTACACATGCCACCTTTTCCCCGGCCCCGCTGCCGCCTGTTATCTATTGCCAGAACGATGTAGCTGTTCCTTTAACGGCTCCGGGTATGGGCTTGCTCTGGTATACATCAGCTACCGGCGGCGTTGGCAATCCTGTTGCCCCTACGCCTTCTACAGCTACCCCCGGTACCACTATCTACTTTGTTACAGAGACCATCGGCCTTTGCCAGAGTCTCCGAAACCCCGATACGGTGATCGTAAAGCCACTGCCACCGCCTCCGTTTATCTCAGATCCTACTCCTTATTGCTGGGGTAAGCCATTCATACCGTTCTCTGTTGCGGGCACAGGTATTTTATGGTATCCGTCTGCGGTAGGTGGTGTGGGCAGCGTTACCGCGCCTACCATCAATACCACCGTGCCGGGCACCTACACCGTATACGCCAGCCAAACGGTCAATGGATGTGAAGGGCCCCGCCAGCCGTTTGATGTGGTTGTGCTGGATAGCATCATTCCGTCTTACACATACCAGAGGCATTTCGGCTGTCAGGCAGATACCGTTATCTTTACTAATTTCTCAAGGGGTGCGTTGAAATACTTGTGGGATTTTGGCGACGGAACCAGCGATACCGCTACTAATCCTTCGCACATTTTCTACACACAAGACTCTTTCCACGTAAAACTGACCGCCATCAACGCGCTGTGCGAGGATACACTTACGCAAACTATTCAGCTTATCCATCCGCTGCACGCGGGCTTTGATTTTACGCCTGCTATTTTGTGCCAGCATGATTCGGTTACTTTCACAGATACTTCTGTGGGCACAGGGCTCAGCTATGCGTGGTACTTCGGCGATGGCGCTACATCCAACGCTCAGAATACCGGCCACACCTACAATATAACAGGGGTCTACAAGGCTATGCTGGCCATTACCGATTTTGTTCCTTGTCACGACACTGCGTATGCTACTATTTATGTAGATACCATTAGTCCTATCTATCTGTCGGTAACAGACAGTGTATTATGTCGCAGCACCTATGTTACGTTTAAAGGCACTTATGCCAGTATCGGCAACACAGGTGTCACCTGGTATTTTGGTGACGGCGATTCGCTGAAAAACATAAATCCTGCGCCTCATGCTTATGATGCTGTGGGTACTTTCACGGTTACCGCTACTGCGCATTACAGGGCATGTAAGGATACAACTACTTCACAAATCGTGACCGTTTATCCTTCGCCGGAAATATATCTCGGCTCAGACACAACTATATGCAAAGGCAGTGAATCTATAGTAATAGGCGATAAGACACATGCCAATGGTGCCAATGCAAAGTATAAATGGAACACGGGGCAGACTACACCTACCATAACTGTAGTAGCGCCCGGTGCTTATGTAGTTGATGTAAGTATCGATGGCTGTCATGGTACAGACTCTATATGGGTTGCCAATGACTGCTACATGAACATACCAAATGTATTTACACCCAATGGCGATGGAATGAACGATTATTTCTTCCCGCGTGATTATCTCACTAAGGGGCTTACTTCATTTAAGTTGGATATATACAATCGTTGGGGCCAGCTCATATTTGAGACCACTTCACTCGAAGGATCGGGATGGGATGGTAAATTCAATGACGTGGACCAGCCGGTTGGTGTATATGTATATATTATTGACGCTACATTTAAAGATGGGCAAAAAGAACACCACCAGGGCAACATAACATTACTAAGATAAATATATATAAATTTACCAACCTTATATTATTATTGTTCCGTCTTAATAATGTTACATGCATTTATGCGTGGTGATGTGGATTTGGATTATGCAGGTATTATGTTATTAAAATTTAATAAAAAGTAATAGCGGAAAACATATTTAAACACCTTATTAATAGTATTTTATGAAAAAACAATACTTTTTATTTACCCTTATTTTCTCGCTTTTCAGTATTGGTTCTTTTGCCCAGATAGTTGGTACTAATTGCTTTTTGCAGGGCCATTGGGTAGAGATCGGTGAGATAACTAATGGTGCCTTTGGTACTGGCTCGTCTCCCGGTGGCTACCATGCCCACCCCGGTTTCGGGTCGGGCCTGGCAGAAGTATATGACTATGGGCACGATGGCTGGGCGGTAGGTTCACCTCCTTATATGGGTGACTATACACTGCCTGGTTTCCCTACTGAGGGTTGGAGCATACAGGTAAACGGACAATACAATAACGCCTGGCAGGCAGGTGGCTTCCCCGGTACAGGGTCGCTTACTGGTACCATTTCATCTTATTCCAATTCCAGCGGCAGCATACGCAGCCAATGGCTGGGAACGGCTTCAGCCGGTGGTCTTTCTATTAAGCAGGAAACTCGTGTGGATACAGAGGCATCATGGGTGGTAATTACTACCAAGTTGTACAACACCACCGGCTCGGTTATTCCCGACGTATATGTGGGCAGGACCTGTGACCCGGATAATGATGAAACATGGCCCGGCGGTAGCTTTACCACTACCAATGTTATTGTGCATCAAAACGATATTGATCACAGGGTACAGGTATCGGCTACAGGCGGTACAGGTGCCTATACCTATATGGCGCTTGGCGCAAAAGACTGCCGCGCTAAGGTATATATATGCCAGTTTGGCCTTACACCCATTAATCAGTTAGATCAGTTGTGGGCAGGTACCGGCGGTGCATCAGGTTACACTTATGCGGGTACTTATACTAACGACGTTGGTTATGGTATTGTATTTAAGGTGGGTAACATTGCGGCATTTGACAGTGCTGTTGTTTCATGCGCATATATCTTTAATGGCGACAATGGTATCGACAGTGCGTTCCGCGAACCGAGCTGCACCATTGCCGGCGGATATTACTCGGAGCCGCCAGCCCCATATCCTAATGTTGTTATTGATACCTACAATGCCTGCGCTAACCCCGGCCTTACACTTGTTCCTATAGATCTCGTATATGCTGAGGAAAAATCATGGACATGGAGCAAATGGACATGGTCACCATCTACCGGCCTGTCTG
>CAZBAP010000001.1:0-1025376 GCA_964489795.1 uncultured Flavipsychrobacter sp. | reverse complement strand
ACCGGCGACACAAGGATTTTCAGTCCTTTGCTCTACCGACTGAGCTACCGCACCAGTCTGTTTTGGGAGTGCAAAGATAGCAATATTCATGAAACAACAAAAAACGAGTTCAATTACTTGTTTTTAATAAATCTGCCCCTGAAAATATCGCCGTAGTCTGTGACGATGGCAATGTTATACATACCGGGCGGATAATCTGTGACGGGTACCTGTGAGGTGGTGCCGGTGGCCGATGTATCTGCGTACCTGCGGCCATCGGCGGAGGATATGATGATACGAAGCCAGTTGTATGCCGACGGGACAAAGAAATGCACATAGTCTTTAACGGGATTGGGGTAGACGCTGAACCTGTCGTGGTCTTTATGAAAGGCTGGATCACAGAGCATGACTATGCGGTCTGTTTTGGCGCCGGTATCGTTTGGGTCTGAGTTGCTGGTAGATACGAATATCTTGCCCTCAGGTGATATGCACAGATCGCGGAGGCGGCCCTGATCGAAGCCGGCGATGACGGATACATCTGTGATGGCTGTCATGGCTTCATTGAGCTTGAGCTGGTAGAGGTGCTTGTCTTTGAGGGTGGCCAGTAAGAGGGAGTTGCCCAGTGAGGGGAACATAGGGTGGTGATAATAATCGAGGCCGCAGGGTGCTATAGTGGGTGTCCATGCCCATAGCGGCTCGCGGACGTTAGAGTCTATGCAGAACTGTGTTTCCCAGGTCTGATCGCAGAAGCCGCGCACCACAGGCCAGCCGTAGTTGCGGCCTTTTTCTATGATGTTTATCTCATCGTCGGTATCGGGGCCATGCTCTGAACCAAACAGGATGCCATTGGCGTATACCAACCCCTGCGGATTGCGGTGGCCCCACGACCATATGGGGCTGCCGGGTATGGGATTGTCTGCGGGTATAGAGCCATCGAGGTTGAGGCGGATGATCTTGCCATTGATGGTATTGAGGTTTTGTGGGTTGGCGGTATTGGACGCATCGGCAATGGTGACAAAGAGCTTGTCGCCGGCAATGACGATGCGGCTGCCATTGTGAAAGCGGAAGCCGGCGGTGCTATCCAGCAGCACAAGAGGGGCACCAAGGGTATTGGCACCGGGGGAGTAGGTATAACGCTCTATACGCTCCCTAAAGCTGCCGGCGGGGTTGAGGTACTCCCACACTACATATACGTATGGATTGGCGGCAAAGTCGGGGTGGAGGGCCATACCCAGCATGCCGGTCTCTTTGATGGTGACGGTGGAGGGCTCGTGATAGAGTGTATCAGTATGAATACCGGCGGTATCCATGCGGCAGATGTAGCCATTCTTCTGTGTGAACCAGAGGTGGTTATCAGGGCCATAAACGAGCTCCCAGGGGATGAAGAGGGAGTCTTTGAGCACGCGGGTCTCGAAGCTGAGCTGCGCGGCAGCGGAATAACATAGCAACTGTACCAGAAAAAACGGTGTGACATATCTTTTCATGTGTGTATGTTTGGATTGATAACGGTTTATTTATGGTTTATGGTGTGTATTTTAAAAATAAATGATAGCTATGGGGTAAACGGTGCCACAGCGGGGGTAAATGAAACAGCGTAAACGATTAATGCATAGCTTTATACCTGATGAGCCGCACACTGCCGCTGAAATACTGCCTGGTATTATATATACTGCTGCGCGGGTGCATACCTGCCAGCGGGCAAAACGCTGATATAGACCTGCTGCGGGACATAAACGTGCACCGCAACAGGGGCCTGGACAACACTATGCTGCTGATAACGGATTACGATTACCCGGTATCGCTGGCCATACCGTTTACAGAGCTGGCAGTAGGGTACGCACGCCATGACACCGCTACTATCTTAAAAGGGCTGCAAACGGTGGCGGGTTTTGCGATAACAGGGGTGATCACCTACGCCCTGAAATATGGAGTAAACCGACCGAGACCGGTGGTGCAATACCCTTACCTGCAGCCGTATGAGCCATATACCGACCATTCTTTCCCATCGGGGCATACATCGTTTGCGTTTTGCGCGGCTACCTCGCTGAGCATATGCTACCCTCGGTGGTATGTGGTGGCGCCATCTTATCTGTGGGCCACGGCTGTAGGATACTCGAGGCTGCACCTGGGCGTACACTACCCGAGCGATGTGCTGGCCGGGGCTGTGGTGGGGGCAGCATCGGCATGGGTGGCGTATAAGGGTAACCTATGGCTGCAAAAAAAGCTGAAACACAGGAGTAAGCCCCCTATGTGAATAAACAGCAGACCTGCCCGTAAGGGGGCTATTAGTAAATATGCCCCATGCCCCATACTTTTTTTACCGCCCGGATGGGGCATAGGTGGTGTGCTTGTGTAGTGTGTGATTGTGTATTATGTGCATAATAATCAATAGGTAATAGTAGTTTATTTTTTTAATTTATTGTGCCGCCGGCCGTGAGCATTGCCCCATCATTGCCCCATAGAAAATGCTTATGGGGCGAATGGCCCACGTCTATATATAAACATAATTTAATTACTGCCACCCAGGCAGCAGCCAGGTAGCCGCTGTGAAAATGCACCCTGTGCCGGGAAAATACCATAAAGGGTGGGTGTGTGATATGCCACCTGATGCCGGCAAAATGCTGTTGCCGACTGATAAGTGACTAAAGGCGGTACAAAGGTGGGGCAGGGATACGGATCTAACAAAAGAAAGTTTTATGATAGTACGCATAGCTGTCTATCATAGAAAAAAGTTGTGGGGCGGGCTGGATTTGTTAGCCGGTGAGGAAAGCCAAGTGGGGAACATAGGGCCCTGCGCGAGGCTTTGTTGGTCAGAAGGTAAGACCAACAAAGGCGGAAAAAGTAGACAAATCTACGCTTAACGGTTTTTTTGAACACGACGGGCAACACGAGTGGTACGGGTGTTAATGGGCGTGCGTGGGGCGTAGGTTGCGGTGATATGTGGCCGGGTTTATGGCCCAATGCGGCAGAGGGGAGGGCTGCCAGCCTGCATAGCGGCGAAAGTTATCTTTTTCGAATTTCCATGTATTGCCGCCATGGCGTATGTATACATACTGGTCGTAGGCATCAATAGGCTCTATTACGGCGCCTTGCTTTATAGCTTTGGACAGAAAGCCGTAATCTTCGCCAGTGCGCCAGTTTGGGTAGTTGGCCGCATGCTGCCATACAGCACGATCGTACATCACGGTGCCGCATGCTACCGTAGCCCTGAATGCTTGGGCAAAAAGGAAAGGTGTGGGTATATAACCTTTGCCTGACGACACATCGTAAAAGACAAAATTACGGAGGCCTGATATATGGGCTTTGCCTGCCAGAATGGGCGCTGCCTGCAGGCTCAACCTTTGCCTATTGTAGAGGTCGTCATCATCCCAGTGTGCAATGATGGAGCCGGCTGCATGGCGGCATGCCTCGTTGCGCTTGGCGCCTATTATCCGCGCAGGTATCTGTGCTAGCTTTACACCCGCAGGGAATTGTATGGGTGGTAAGTCTGATGGCTTGTTATATACTACTATCAGTTCTTTGCATGGGTAGTCTTGCTCTAAAAAGTAGCGTACGGATTGAGCCACATACTGTGGCCTGCCCGCTGTGGGCATAATGCAACTTATGAGTGGGTAGAATATTTGCTTTTCGGTAGTTGTAACATCTGTTGGCATAAGGGGCTGTTTTGTTTGTTGTTTTTATTTCTTGTGCCCTAGCTACTGAGTGCTTGACGGCAAAGTGTTAAGCGCGAGAGACTAAGCTGGAGCGAAGAAATGTTATTTTATATAACTAGGGCCAATAACCGGTTCTGAGCACATTAATTTAGATCTGCTTCGGTATAGTTTCAATTTTTGTTTTAACAACTTATGTTCAGTAATATAAACATTTTGTAAGTCAAGCTCTTCTACCAATAAGAAAGTATTTATATGCTTTCCGAAATTGTGTGCTTTTTTTTCGAGCAGCATATAATGCTGCTCATATTTAAACATCGTGCGTATAAAGTATTCGATATCTGTGTTGTCGAAACCTGTAATTCTATATAACTCGTTATGGTAGTATACAGCACAGAAGCATCTGTGATAAATATCCGGTAAACTGTGAATGTTTTCCAAAAATCGCATTCCATTTTTAGGCTGTAATTGAATCTTGATAAAAACGAAATTTTCTTCTTTATCGACAATAAAAGATTTGTGTTTTAAAGTGCATTTTAAAAAAATGACATCATAAGGGTCATTAATGTACTGATTGATGTCGACTGCTGTAATAAAAGGATTTCGTTCTTTGGAAATAATATATGATGCTACTAGACGTTTAGCAGATATTACAGACAAATTTTTGGCAGAAAATGAAGTATCCCAATTGCCCAATTGAGCTAATACAAAAAAAGGAAAGGACAAGAGTAAGATCAGTATGCCTGTTTTCATCATTTTCTATAATTTTTTTTCATTTTTGTGTCTCCGCCGGGTCTCCTCCCATGGCTCTGTGCGTAGCCGAGGGACCCGGGGGCATTCTGTGCGGTGTAGTTTATGTTTGTTGTTTTGTTCATTAGTTCATCTCCTATGCCTTGATGCAGCCAGTCCTCACCAATGCACAAGACCTAAGCAAGGAGAGACTCGGCCTTTGGGACGGAAGAATTTTGAATATTTTTATGATGCTTTTCTAGGATATTCAAAAATCATCTTCTTATTTTTTTTATTTAACAATATGATCTCTTCTCCTTCATTTTTTGTAATTGTATCGCCAACTTCTGCGTTCTTCCATATTGCTCTACTGGAATCTCCACAATAGTTAATATTTTTTATGGTATCATATCTTTGGCCATGACTAATCACTATGCTTCCATGACATGGGTAATCTTCGTATTTTATAACTACGATGCCGTTATAGCTCAAATTTTTTACATCATTTTTATTAATGAACCAAAATAAATATAGCAATAAAATTATAGCGGCTCCGATGCCGATAAAAATGACGACGAGATATGTTCTTACCTTGGCCATAATTTATACCTTAAATTCTGTATTGAGTATTTTATTATTCTGATTCTATTTTCTATATCTTCTAAATGATTTTCCATGATTGTTTCCATAGGTGTTTTGGGGCGATTAATATACATGAGTTTACTATCTCTTTCTCTTTTAAGAATTTTTTCTGCTTCTTTTTTTTCTCGCATTAGTTGAAGAAGTTTGATTCTTTCTAAAGCTAATGCCTTTAGTTGATCGGATTTTTCTTGTTTGGACAAATCCTTTGAATTCAAAATTTCTGTAAAGTCTTTTTTATTTTTTTTGTCATCAAAAAACTCGTCAATAATACGTTGATTGGCATAGGCTTTTTTTTCTGCAGGGATATTTCCATAAGCTTCATCTTTTGACATACCACCGCCTAGCCAATCTTTTAAGAAGTGATTTCCGTATTGATATATAAAACTACCATTCCCTTGATTCTCATAATCAACTCTATGTGTATGCTCATGGGCAATTAAAGGAACCCAAAATGCTACATCAAGTTTTCCTAAATCTTCGGGGGTAAATCTAACAGTTTCCCCAACGGTAATCGCATCTGCACCATCCGGGGTTAATGTAGACGGTTTCCAAGTCGTATTTAAACTAATGTCTACTGGTATACTCAACGCTCCTTCAAGGAAATTAGCAATGGGTTCAGAAACATGATACTTGTCTTTATTTTTTTCTTTATTAAACACACTTACAGGCATCTCTGGCTTAACAACAACTTCTGGAAGTTCCCCACCATATTTTGTCTCTGGCGCATAAGTGGGTGTTGGGTTATATGTTTGCACAGGTGCTGGAGATCCTCCACCGGAACTTCCACTACTACTATCCCAATCATAAGGCTTTTGCGTCACAGCTTCTTTGTCTGTCACCGGTTCTCTATCTGTTACAGCCGGAGGCGTACTCCCGGTTTCCGGTGTGCTACCATCAGCCGCTTCGCCACCGGCACCTGTGCCGGGTGTGCTGCCCCCGCTGGGGCCGCCGCCTGTTCCGCCACCACCACCGCCGCTGCCGCTGGGGCCGCCGCCTGTTCCTCCGCCACTGCCACCGGCACCGCCGCCTGTTCCGCCACCACCACCACTACCGCCGCTACCAGAGCCGCCGCCGGTGCTGCAGTCGCACTCATCGCTGTTCTCCATACGTGCGTGCCTGCCACGCGCCTGGCTGCCATCGGCATTAAAGTCGCCGCTAAAGGTAACGTACATGGGGTTGTCATCGCTAAGGCCACGGGAGAGGACCTCAATGCCACGCACGGGCTGGCGGTTGACTGTGATATTACAAACCAGCATTACCTGGCGGCCATCGCTTATTGCCTGCCGGACGGCCGGCAGCATCATGGCACGGCTACGCACATTCTGCCGTGAGTATTTGCCGGGGCCTGCATTGAGGGGGAGATCGAGGAGGTCGCCAACCGGGTTACCAGCTGCGGCGGGTGAATCATTGCCCAGCATGCTTTGCGCCCGTCCCCTGTTGGGGAACATAGCGGATGTATCTGTAACTGGTGACTTGTCTGCAACCGGGTTGCGGCCATGACGATGATTGTCCGGGACTAACACAGGGGGGGCAGGAGCAGTGCTACCGGTATTGCCCCAATCGTCACCACTATGGTCGCTGTGCCGGCCCCAAAGGCTTGTACCCGAGCCATCGCCCCCACCAAACAGACCGTAGTCGCCTCGGTCGTCTTCATAGTCGGCGGTATCGGGGGCTATATAGTCGCCGGCCGTATTTTTCCGGTACCAGTCGTAGTCAATATCACTATAATCTGATGGCATATTGCGGTTTTATAAAGTTAATAATAATTGCCTGAATCAGTATTTTCAGGATTTAAGAATTTTAAGGATGCGCGAGCCTACAACCCCGGATGCTGACCCCCTATAAACAGGAGGGGGTAAATGTGCCATCACGCGATGGCGTGATGGCACATATGATGGTATTATGGTGTTGTTGGTGTATCGGAGCAGTTGCAACCACCACAGCAAGACTGTGGTACATCGCAGCAGTCGCCGAAGACCTTCTTGTAGTGCTCTGCTTTTATTACAGGGTCCGTGATATCGTTGACGGTAGTTATCTGCTGCGTAAGAATATCGGCCACGTTTTGCTGGTCTGATATGCTGTTAATGATACGCTGAGCATTGGCGAGGTTGTTGATGTATATACGTTGTGTTTCAGCATCCTGTGCTTTCTGGTTAAAGCAATCAAGCGCTTCGCCCTGACCCAGAACGGCATCGCAAACGAGAGAGTCTGTATGAAGGGTGTGCTGCTGAACACTAAGAATAACACCCTTAACCTTCACGACGAGGTCTCCATTGGTGTAGGTGTCGAGGAGGTCTTTCTTGATACGGTAAAAGGTTTCGGTGCCGGTACAAGAGGCCAGTTGCAGGCATCCGCCAAGTTCCCTAGTTACTTTCTCTACAAAATCCAGATCGGTATCCTGGTAGTTCATCACATTACAGTAATTCTTAAGGAGGATGCACAAAACATCATCTATATGCAATGGGTCGATGATGTCTGTAAGCATGTTGAGGAGGTTGTTGAGGCCAACGACAGTCAGTGTTTCGGCATATCCATTAGTGTATGCAAACTTGAGATTTACAAGAGATGTAACTGTTGTATATTCCTGCAGCATCTGGCGCCAAACGAAATTGAGCACCCGGCTTTTATTGAAATTGACCAGTTCCCTTACGGTCACATCTTCCTCACCGCTGGTGGCTGTAGTAGAGGTAGAGTGGTTAACTTCCATCTGGCGGTTAGCGTTGCTCTGTGCTACGTGCTTTTCGAGGGCGTTGTCCAGATCATTGAAATTGGATGAGCGTATGCCGGTGTGGGAATAGTCGTAGGTATGGGCTTCGCCATGGCTGGCGGTAGACATTTCGCTGTCGGACTGCGCATAACCGCCACCTACGTGGAGGCTGAAAATGCCTATATCAAGGCCGCCGCTGACATTAAGATTGAATGAACTGCTGGAATTTTTGGTGTCGTAGCTGTCGGCATAGCTGGAGTCGTGCCGTCCGTCTGTCCAGTTGTCGCCAGATGCGCCGCCTTTCTCGTGTTGTACGAGCCTGTCGAGCTCAATAGCGCTTGTGTCTGAGAAGCTATCGAGGACGTTATCGGAGTAAGCGGCTGTGGAAGACCTATCGCTATAGCTGCGAACGCTGATGGTAGTACGCTCGCCTGGGAGCAGGGAGAAAGTTTTGACCACTTTTCCGGCACCATAATTGCCCAGGTATGAGCATGTGCGGTACTCTTCAATGATCACAATGCGTGGTACTGTCTGTGCCGGGCGGGCAATGTATTTGGCTACTTCCAGCCTGTTGGCAACTGTATTTACCATCACGGGCCTGAAGCCTAATTGGGCGAGGTCGGCATATCGGCTGGGAGCAGTAGTAGTTGTACTCGCGCTCATTACTACCGGGTCGCCGGGGTGAAAGGCCGTAGCGGCGGCCGCTGTTGAACCGCCGGCGGAATAGGCGGCGCTGGCTGCCGTGCCTGCGGCAGCCCCAGGAAGGGTTGTGCCTTCGAAAGAAATGTCGGTGGTGGGGGAGTGCGATGCTACAAACGGGGATCCGGCAATACCTGTGTTACGCACTGCTGCTGCCGAGCTGGCCGCAACATTTATGGGAGCGGCACCCCCGGCCATGGGATAGAATGTGCCCAGTACGGGTGCAGGTGCGGCAACATAGGGGTGAAAGAACTGGTTTAGCTGGGCGGCGTTCATATTGGCAATAGTGTCGTAGTAGTTAAACTTAGGCACATTGAGCGTAAACGCTTTAAAGTATTCAACAGGAATATACTTAGCTATCTTGCCGTAGCTTGTAAAGCATGTTTCCTGTGGAATGTTGTAGTCAAGCACCGGGGGGTTGCCTGAGTCGGGTAGCTTTACGAAAGGTTCTTTCGCTGAACAGGATGATTGCTCGAAAGCCGAGGCCATTGCCTGTATGGACTGAATAAGCTGATCAATTGGAGTTGGCATAACATTTACTGGTTTAAAAGATTAAAAAATGGTGAGTATTTTTTAATAAAGCTATGGATGAGCGGAGTGCACGAACAAGAGTAAAAACACTTTTTTTTTGGTGTTTTTTTGTTAATTCCGGGGCAAAATCAAGGGTGCTAATAAAAGCTTTTTATCCAACCGCACAAGAGTATTTATACTCATTTTTTTATTCAAGCGTTAACAATAAAAACGAGGTATTAACTAAACAATAAAAAAAACATCGGGTTCGTTATTGTATTTTAGTTATCCCAAAAACACCCACTATGAAAAAAGAACCAACGATCCATATCGCGTACGCGGAAGATCAAACGCTGATCCGTAAGGCGCTCATTAGCCTACTCCATCTGGCAGACGACAGATTTAATGTATTTATTGATGCCGAGAACGGTGAAGACCTGCTGGACAAAATAGCACATGCGCGTTATCAGCCAGATGTATGCCTGATAGATATAGGTATGCCAGTTATGAATGGCTATGAGACCGTGGCACGTATCAGAAAACTATATCCTCATATCCGTTGCCTGGCCATCACCGCCTATGACGAAGATATTTCTATAATCAGGATGGTAAGAAACGGAGCAAAAGGGTACGTGATCAAAAATGCGCAACCTGAAGAATTGGTTCGTGCCATAACCGAAGTGTACAATGGGAATGATTTTTTCAGCGGTGATGTATACAAGAAGGTGCCGGATATTTCAAGAAAGGGTAAGGATTATAATCACCGGCTTTTCACGGAGCAGGAAGCAGAGTTCTTGTCGTGGTGCTGCACGGACCTTACGTGCGCAGAAATAGCAAAAGAAATGAATCTTAGTCCAAGAACAGTAGAGAATTACTGCCTGAGACTGCGCACAGAGTTAAATATATCTTCCCGAGTGGGACTGGCAGTGTACGCACTGAGAACCGGTATGGGAAATTTTCATTCAACACCACGCACCAAGTCTAAACGGGAATATATACCTAATTGAGTGATGTCCTTTAATGGGATGCCGGTCACATGATCTTACGCTTGAGCCATGCGCGGAATGTCTGCCACTGCATGTGCGAGCCGGTGGGCTGGGACAGCGGGCCTGTGTATGGTGTGCCACGGCGGATATAGTACTTGCTGAAGGTGGACTGATTGACACCCCACTTCATAAGGAATTGCTTGCGGCCATTGTTCTTTTTTACACGGAGTGTAGACTTTGACTGGAAGTGGTACACACGGCTCTTGCCGACGCCTTTGAATATGCGGCACCCGGCATGCCACATCTTCATGGCAAAATCGTCGTCGCTGCTGACACCGGGGCTGAGCTCTATGCTGTAGCCGCCTGTGATGAGCCAGTACTTGCGGTGTACTATAGTGGGTGGCCAGGTGGAGCCTGTCCAGTCGGCCTTCGGTATGGTGTTGCACTCGGCGAGGAGGTCAGTTTCTTTAAAAGTTTCGATGGTAGTGCCATAGTCTTTTACTATTACACAGGGGTTGTGATGGTCTGTGGGCTCTATCATGGTGCTGGAGAGCATGAAGTTTTGTGTGCCGAGGCCGCGGATCTCGTCGGCGAGGTGCGTGTCCCAGCCGGGGCATACGTACATATCGTCGTTCATGTAGACGATATAATCTTTAGTGGCGAGGCCGGCAGCCTCGTTGACGGCGGCACATATGCCTACATTGCCGGGGGAGTGTGTATGGTCTATACGGTTATCGATAGCCCATTGCAGTGTGCCATCGGCGCCATCATTGACATGCAGTATGACCTGGTGGCGGAACGCGGAATTTTTATGGATGCTATCCACACATAGCTTTGCAAAAGCCAGGTTGTTCCATGTAGGTATTATAATTGAAAACATAGGTACGTGCCGAGGGGTAAAAGTAGGGTGTTTATGTGAAAGGTACAATTAGCAAGTGCCGGTTACTTTCCGCTATCTTTATGGCATGTTGCTGCATATACACCCGGATAACCCGCAGGCCCGTAATATAAGCACTGTGGTGGACTGCCTGCGCGGGGGCGGTGTGATCATCTACCCGACAGATACCATATATGGTATAGGCTGTGATATTTATAATGCCGGCGCAATAGGCCGGATAACGCGCATAAAGAATATGGACCCAAAGAAGGCGCAGTTCTCGTTTATATGCGCTGACCTGAGCCATCTGAGCGACTATGCCAAGAGTGTGGACACGCCGATCTTCAGGCTGCTGAAGGCCGCGCTGCCGGGGCCTTATACATTTATTTTGCCGGCGAGCAAGCAGGTGCCGAAACAACTAAAGACAAAGAAGGATACGGTGGGTATAAGGATACCTGATAACAAAATATGCCACAGCATAGTAAAGGAGCTGGGGCACCCGCTGATGAGCACATCGCTACCGATGGATGTGGAGGATGTGGCCTACTATACGGACCCGGAGCATATGTATGAACTCTTTGGTAATGTGGTGGATATAGTGATAGACGGCGGACCGGGCCATATACTTGCCTCTACGGTGATAGACTGTACCAGCGGCGCGCCGGTGCTGGTGCGTGAGGGAGCAGGGAGCACAGAGGGGCTGCTGTAACAGGGTACTCACAGGCGGTAGCGCGCATGAGGCGCATACCCTTTATTAATATGACCGCGTGGTTATGAAGATGTGAACATTTGACCTATTTTCGCAGGCTAAAACGAAGCTATGAGTCACGCATATATTTTTCCCGGCCAGGGGGCGCAGTTTGTGGGAATGGGTAAGAACCTGTATGAGCAAAACCCTGCGGCAAAAGAATATTTTGAACATGCCAACGAGATACTGGGTTTCAGGATAACGGATATAATGTTTGGCGGTACCGACGAGGAACTGAAGCAGACGAATGTGACACAGCCGGCGATCTTCCTGCACTCGGTAATACTATTTGAAACTACAGACGGGCTGAAGCCTGATATGGTAGCAGGCCACTCGCTGGGAGAATTCTCGGCGCTGATAGCCAATAAGGCGCTGTCGTTTGCCGACGGGCTGCGGCTTGTGGCCAAGCGCGCGGCGGCAATGCAGCGTGCCTGCGAAATAAACCCCTCTACGATGGCGGCAGTGCTGGGGCTGGACGACGCAAAGGTAGAAGAGATATGCGGCGCATTTACCAACGAGGTGGTAGTAGCGGCAAACTATAACTGCCCCGGCCAGCTAGTGATAAGCGGCAGTAACGAAGGTGTGCGGCAGGCCTGTGAGCAACTGAAGGCGGCAGGCGCCAAGCGGGCACTGATACTGCCGGTAGGCGGGGCTTTTCATTCGCCGCTGATGCAGCCGGCACGCGAGGAACTGGCGGCAGCTATTGCAGCAACAAATTTCAATACCCCTACATGCCCGGTGTACCAGAATGTGGACGCGCAGGCATATACAGACCCGGCACAGATACAGCAGAACCTGATAAACCAGTTGACCGCACCTGTGCGCTGGACACAGACGGTGCAGCATATGGCCGCGGCAGGCGCCAGTCATTTTACTGAGGTGGGGCCCGGCAGCGTGCTACAGGGCCTGGTAAAGAAAATAAATAAGGAAGCGGCTACTGACGGTATCAGCTAAGATCAGCGGAGGTCTACAACTTCTATGCCGGGGTGCTGCTTAGCATCCCATGAGAAGTAGCTGTCCGGCACATCGGCATTGGCCTTGTAATTGCTGATGGCTATTTTATACTTATTGCCGTTCTTTTCCCAATAATTGCCGCCGATAACCGTAGATGAAGATTTATCTATCATCAGTTCTATCTTGCTGAGCTGTTTTGATTTGTCATTGGGGGTGAGCTCTATAAGATCGCAGGTCTTGCCCTGCTCTTTAGTAGTGCCTTTGTAGGCATAGTGGTATTCTTTGTCATAGAAGTTGGTGAACAGCTTTGCTGGTGACATAGACTGCTCCTGTGGGTTGTAATTGCTAACCTGCACTTCTTTAGCATCCTTATTGTATGTCCATACGGTTTTGGTATCGCAGATAATTTCCTGGTTGGCTATGAGTACATGGTATTTCTGGCCTTTGAGGGATATAGCGCCTTTTTTAGAGTCTGTAACCTTGCCGCCCTTGCCACCGGTGAGCGTGAGCAGAAAATCTGCTTTTAAAGATTTCAGGGAGTTGATCTTTTTAGTAACGGCTTCGAGTATGGTTTTGGCTTTGGCATCATTCTGAGCCATAGCAGGCTGTGCCGCCGCAAATAATATCAACGCAAATACCGGAAATAGTTTTCTCATTTCGTATGTTTCTGTTAGAAAATACCGCATAAAAAACGGGTGCGCGAAGTTAGGATAAAGATTGCAAAAACTCTTCCAGCTCTGATTCGGATTTAAAATATACTTCCCGTGGCTTGCTGCCGTTAGTGGGGCCTACAACACCGGCTGCTTCGAGCTGGTCCATGATACGTCCGGCACGGTTGTAACCGAGGTTGAGCCGGCGCTGTAAGTTAGACGTAGAGCCGGATTGCATCTGTACCACGAGGCGGGCGCAGTCGTCAAACAGCTTGTCGCGATTCTTGAGATCAACGCCTTTGCTGCCTCCCTCATCGTCTTCCATTTCGGGTTCGGGGAGGGGATGGGCGCTTGGGTAGCCGCGTTGGTTGCCAATAAAATTAACAATTTCTTCAACTTCCGGGGTGTCAACAAAGGCACACTGGAGACGTAGTAGCTCACTGCCATGTGATACCAGCATGTCACCACGACCTATTAGCTGCTCGGCACCGCCTACGTCGAGGATGGTGCGCGAGTCCACTTTAGCAGAAACCTTGAAGGCAATACGCGCAGGGAAGTTTGCCTTGATGGTACCTGTGATGACATTGACCGACGGGCGCTGTGTGGCAATGATGAGGTGTATACCAACCGCACGGGCCAGCTGCGCCAGGCGGGCAATGGGCATTTCGACTTCTTTACCGGCCGTCATGATAAGATCGGCAAACTCGTCTATGACCAATACTATGAAGGGGAGGTATTTATGCTCCTGGGGGTTTCTGATCTTGCGGTTTACTATTTTCTCGTTATATTCTTTAATGTTCCTGGCACCGGCTTCCTTGAGCAATTCGTAGCGGTTATCCATTTCATCGCAGAGCGCCTTTAGCGTGTATATGGCTTTTTTAGTGTCTGTGATAATGGGTTCATTCTCATTGGGCAGTTTTGCCAGGAAGTGTTTTTCTATTGTGCGGTATACAGACAGCTCCACTTTCTTTGGGTCTATCATTACAAACTTCAACTGTGAAGGATGCTTCTTGTATAACAATGAAACGAGTATGGCATTAATACCTACAGACTTACCCTGGCCTGTAGCACCGGCCATAAGCAAGTGGGGCATGGTGGCAAGATCGACAATGTAATTTTCATTGTCTATCTTTTTGCCGAGGGCAATAGGGAGGCTCATTTTATTGTTGACAAATTTCTCGCTGGACAGCAGCGCACGCATGGCCACTATCTGCTTATTGGCATTAGGTACTTCTATACCTATGGTGCCCTTGCCGGGGATAGGCGCGATGATGCGTATGCCCAGGGCGGCGAGGTTGAGGGCTATGTCGTCTTCGAGGTTCCTGATCTTGGATATGCGCACACCCTCTGCCGGCACGACCTCGTATAAAGTAACGGTAGGGCCTACAGTGGCTGTAATGGTCTTTATCTCGATACCGAAACTGCGGAGTGTTTGTATGATCTGGTCTTTGTTCCGCTCAAGTTCTTCCTTGTTGAGGTAGATAGCCTCTTGTGTGCGCTCTTCCAACAGATCGAGCGTGGGGAACTTATAATCGCGAAGACTTTCTTCGGGCGCAAAGGGTTCGTTATCGGCAATGGAAATGTGGTCGCCGTGTTTTATGCGTGGCTCGTCTGATTGTTTTACAACGTATGACAGTTCGAGGTCGTTAGTTTCGGGTGTTGGTTTTTGCTCAGCGGCCCTGGCTTCTTTTTCTTCTACGAATTTCTGATAAGCTTCATATTCCTCATCTTCTTCCTCTTCGACGGGCTCTTCTTCCGGCTCTTCTTCGGCAGGTTTTTCTACCATCGTCATTTCCCATTCTTTGGCCGAAGACAGATCGTTGACAACGGCGGGCGTATTGGGGTCACTGCCATAGTTAAGATGGTTGGCGCTCATGGTGTCAATAGCCGCGGGGTCGGGGATGGCGGCCTCTGTCATGCCGTTGTTCAATGATCCGTTGTCGCCAGCCTGATCGTTGAAGACGGGTGCAGGTGTGAGGGCATCAGCCACCTTGCGTGCATGGCCACGCATGCGATTGATGAGGGGCCTGATATCCAGCGCGAAAATGACAAATACAAAGAACAGCACAGTGGACAGCAGCACCATGCCAGTGCCTGCGGTACCGAGGAGGCCATTGAGGTATTCAATGCCGATCTTGCCAAGCGCCCCTCCGACCGGGAATTTGCTATCGGGGAACAAGTAGGTGAGGATGGGCGCTACAAGCAATAGCAGTAATGAGATCCACCGAAGGTACCGGAGCAGGGGCACGACCTTGCTACCATAAATGAGGTGCAGGCCAATGGCGGCGATACCAATACCAATAACAAATGATGCTATGCCCGCACCCCTGAATACGAGCAGGTGGGACAGGGCAGCACCGAGACGACCACCCCAATTGGCAATGGGGCTATGGTCATGCAGTAAAAAATTCCATATACTGCCGCCCGCGATGAGTTTGTCCTGATCTGCTGTCCATGAAAGGCAATAGCTGATGATGGAAAAGCACAGAAAAACGCCTGTAAGCATAAAGAAGATACCAAAACCTAACCTGATCTGGCGCTTTCTGTCTACATTGGTCAGTGTGTTGTCACTAATGGGAGCGGCTGCTGATTTTTTATTTTTGGTTGATTTGGCCATTTTGGCGATAAACGGGCTAAAAATACAATAATAAAAACAAAATTACGGTATCAGGGGGTCCTTAAGATTTAATTTTAGCTAATATAGTAAAATATTCTATTAATTTTTTATTTTTGGTAATAAAATCGGCGGCGGAACAAACGTTTTTGTTTTATGAGCTGTCTATATACTATAGTGTACATTTTATGTTTTTAATACAATATACAATATGAGCCGTTTTTTTACCTACCTGCATCGAGGCACTCTATCCAAAGCCGTTTACCTGTTTGTGGCAATATGCTATTTTCCGAATGCGATGCACGCGCAACTTATCGTATCGGCGAACCGAACTGCAACGGCGCTGGCGTCTGCACTAGTTGGCTCGGGGGTAACGATACTCAGTCCTACGCTTACCTGCCCCGGTAATGCAAATGCCACGTTCACTACAGGGGTTGTATCGCCGTTAGGTATACCGAACGGGATAGTGCTGACATCAGGAAATGCGAATGATACATTGGGAGGTAATGGAGTGGCTAATCCGTCCTCGGTTTTTGCCAACAAGGATAATGGCGCGGGTGGGGATGCAGACCTTACAGCGCTGGCCCATAATCCTACATTGGACGCTTGTGTACTTGAGTTTGATTTTAAAGCGGCAGGTGATACAGTTAGTTTCAAATATGTTTTCGGGTCTGAGGAGTATACATCCTTTGCCTGTACGAGCTTTAACGACGCTTTCGGGTTCTTTATCTCCGGTGGTACTTATGTGACACCTACCAACCTGGCGTTGGTGCCGGGAACGTCAATACCTGTATGTATTAATAGTGTGAATTGTGGTCCTACCGGTAGTGGGGTGCTGTCTACATGTACTTCGATGGGGCCGGGATCGCCGTTTTGCGCCTATTATGTGAACAATACCGTTTCTACCGCGCCCGGATACAACTATGTTGTTTATGATGGGCTGACGACAGTATTGACAGCTACGGCATTAGTAAGCCCATGTGATACCTATCATCTGAAATTGGGTGTGGCTGATGCTTCTGACCGCGCGCTTGATTCGGGTGTGTTCATAGAAGGAGGCAGCCTTTCTTCTAATCCTCCGGCGACTATTACTGCGCTTGGTACCAGCGGGCTTCCTTATTGTATCCGCGGCTGCGCGCCGGGGAATTTCGTTTTTAATATTCCTACAGCCAGGGATACCAATACCACGGTGAGGTACGTGATATCAGGTACCGCTGTAAATGGTTACGACTATACGACGATAGCCGATAGTGTCGTCATACTGGCGCATACCACTACGTCCATACTGGATATAGATCCCCTGCTGGTGCCTGCCGCCGGCCCAAGGGTGGTGACATTGGGTATACTTGTTCATGACTTTTGCCATGGTACAGACTCAGTAGGCGCTACAGCCAGCCTTACCATACTTGATTCTTTCGGTTTTCACATTGTTACTCCCGATACACTTATCTGCCAGGGTGAGCATGTAGATATCGTAGCCGTAGGCGATACGCTTTTTGGCGGCATACTTCATTACCGCTGGACACCGGGAGCGACACTGAGCGATGATACGTTGCTGACACCTACCGCTACGCCTTTTGTGACCACGACGTATACGCTGAGCGACAGTACCGCACCTGCACTGGGCTGTGCCGTGGAGTCCCGCAGCATTACTATTACCGTATACAACCGCCCGACGCTTACAACCGATTCGCCGTACGTGAAAACCTGTGTGGGTGTGCCGGTGCAACTGCATGTATATGCGGGGCCCGGTGGTATTCCCCACTCGTATTTATGGACCCCGGCTACCGATCTTTCGGGTACAACGGTCTTTGACCCTACGGTGAACCCAAGCGCCCCGGGCGATATTACGTATACGGTGACGGTGAGTCCGACCGCGCTGCTGACGTGTAGCAGCACGGATACTATCCATGTGCATACATTGCCCAATGATTTTATACTTCAGAACCCGGATACAGCTATATGTATAGGGCAATCGGTGCAGGTACGTATTACCGGCAGCAATGAATTTGCATGGTCCTGGGCGCCGCCTACAGGTGTGTCCAGTACTACAATAAAGCAGCCTATAATTACACCAACGCTTACTACTACTTATACCGTTACGGCCAAGTATGCTCATTGCCCTGACATGGTACATTCTTTCAACATAGAGGTGGATTATCCGGCGCCTACTGCGGTTTATACAGATACGCTTTGCCTTGGGCAATCCGCAACTTATGATTTCACTTCTGATATCCCGGGATATTACCATTATCAGTGGACCCCGGCCACTTATGTAAGTGATGATACGATACCGAATCCTGTATTTGCACCTACAGTATGGGGCAGCTACTCGTGGACTGTATCCATACAGCCGAACGCGGCAGGATGTACGAGCTTTGGTGTTGTGAACCTGCTAGTCACACCCAACTCGATCTCGATCAAGCCCAATGACACTGCGGTGTGCCGTGGTAAGTCTATACAGGTGACGGGCGCATCTTATCCGCTGTTCACGTATCAATGGCTGCCAACGGCGGGAGTTACCATATCAGATATAATAGACCCGCTGATAACGCCCGATACATCTGAATTGTATGTGGTGACAGCGAGGTTTGAAAAATGCCCTGACATGCATGATACACTGCGTGTAGACGTGCAGCCACAACCAACCGTATTTGCGGGCGGCAACCGGTTTGTATGTACTTATGACACTATTCATGTTCATGGGTCTGTATCACCAGCCTGGTATACTCATTACACTTATAGCTGGACACCCGCGACAAACCTTGATGTAACTGACGCGTCAACGGTAGTGTTCACGGGAGGTGATACCTCAACCCTTGTGCTGACGGTTACTACCCCTGCGGGTTGTATAGACGTAGACTCTGCGCACATAACGGTTTTCCCCGGAGATTTCGCGCAGCTTGATCCGCCGGTGAAGGATTTCTGTCCGCATGACTCGATGGTACTAAGGCCTACCGGCGGCGCAAGCTATAGCTGGACCCCATCGCTGTACCTGAGTGACAGCATGGGTGCAGCGCCTGTGATAAAACCAATCACATCGCAGACCTACCGGATAGTTGTAACCAGCATATATGGCTGTAAGGATACCCTGCATTTTGAAGCAATAGTACATGCGGGAGCTGTTTTGTCGCTGGGAGATGATACAATAGTGCTGCACCCGGGTGAGACTGCCCAGCTGGATCCGAAGACGAACTGTACCCGGTTTACATGGTACCCACCCGCCGGCCTGAATGACTGGATGATCTCAAATCCTATAGCATCGCCTGAAATAAGTACGAAATATATAGTGAGGGGTTATACGGAAAATGGCTGTAAAGCATCGGATTCAGTGGATATTATCGTAGATCCGGAGAGTATTCTGGCTGTTCCTAACGCCTTTACGCCAGGATCCGGGGTGAATGGTGAATTTAAAATTATTAAGAAAGGCATTGCTACTTTGAATTATTTCCGTATTTTCAACCGTTGGGGGAACATGGTTTTTGAAACAAGCAACATAGATAAGGGTTGGAATGGCGAATTTAACGGCACTCCGCAGCCCTTTGGTGTGTTTGTTTATGATATTGAGGCGGTTACCAGTACAGGAAAAATATTCAGAAAACATGGAAACCTGACATTAATAAGATAATTTTACAACGATAATTATTATATAAAATGATGAGGAGAAATATTATTACCCGTTTAAGTCTCGCCGCAGCTATATTATTAGCAGCACCTGCGGTCTACGCCCAGGACATACATTTCACGCAGTTTGACATGGAGCCGCTGGTAATCAATCCGGCGTTCAGCGGGATGTTTGACGGCAGGGTACGGGCAGGTGGTATCTACAGGAACCAGTGGGCGAGTGTAACAGTGCCTTATGTGACCTTTGGTGCCTATGTGGACATGCCACTGGTGATAGAGCGCAACGGTGATTACCTTGCATCGGGTCTGCAATTGTACCAGGACCAGGCGGGTGATGGCAACCTCAAAAATTTTACGGGCCTTGTATCCCTGGCTTATCACAAATACCTGGGCAAGGGTGACCGTGGTAACAGCGACCTTGCAGTAGGCCTGCAGGGCGGTTATTCGCAGAAAAGCATTGATCTTTCGAAGCTGTACTTCGGGGACGAATTCATGAACGGTAATTTTATTCCGGGCCAGTCGCAGGAGTATCACCTGGGCCTGGGTAACTCCATCAGCTACTACCTTGTGAATGCAGGTGTATGCTTCTCTCATGGTGGCGAAAAGGTAGGTTATACAATAGGCGCAGGTGCTAATAATCTGAACCAGCCTAATGATGCTATTGAAAAGAAGAAAAACAGCCAGACAGGTCTTGATATGCGTTATACGGGCGAACTGGGTATCACCTGGCTGACAGGCCCAAGGCTGAGCCTTCGCCCGGCATTATTGTACCAGACGCAGGCTACCGCATCTGAGATGATAGTGGGTAACGAATTTCATTATGAAGTAAGCAACAATCCCGGTTACAGCAACTTTTCTACCGCAGTGTTCTTAGGTGCATGGTACCGTTCGGGCGATGCAACAATGATCAGCGCCGGGGTGGAATTCAAGGGCTTCCGTGTAGGGGTTGCATATGACTATAATATATCATCTCTTAATACGTCCAGTAACGGAAACGGCGGATTTGAAATAGCTATTAAATATATAGCGCCGAATCCTATTAAATTTGCATATAAAAGGACCATTCCTTGCTCACGTTTCTAAGAAAAATATAGATATTCAGGAGAAGGGCTAAAGTTTTTTTTAAAAGCCCTTCTTTTTTTTAAAACCAATTTATACTTTTATATCCATTAACAACGCTCACGCACATGAGAAAAACTTGGCTGTTCATTATATTAGCAACGTTAGTCGTTTCTGTTCAATATGAAGCAAATGCCCAAACTAAAAATACGCGGAAATACAGAAGTAAGGCGAATGACCCTGTGGGCAAACTGTCGGATGGAAGAAAACTGCGGTGGGCGGATGACCTTTTCCGTCAGGGAAGTTTCTTTAATGCCATTGATTATTACCAGCAGTTAAAGGCCAACGATGAACGTAATCCGTATCTTACTTACCAGTTAGCATATTGTTACCGTGCGACGCGTGATTATGTGCCTTCGGCGCATTACTATCTTGAAGCGTACAGTCTTGACAAGAAGGATTATCCATTGTCTCTTTATTATGCGGGCCAAATGCTGAAGCAGCAAGGTGAATACCAGGCTGCTATCAATGCATTTAACCAGTTTCTTGAGGATAATAAAAAGACCTCAGCCGCAGGCGGAACACAGTCAAACATAGATCCGGCTATTCTTAATGACCCGGACAGGACTGTGACGCCTAAGACGCTGAAGATCATGAAGAAAAAGACCAAGGTGGAAATAGATGGCTGTAACATGGCTATTAAATCCATTAAGGAGCCTCAGCCTGTAACAATGCTCAATTGCGGACCGAACGTAAATACTGTTTACACTGAGCTTTCACCATTGCCACTGGGCGACTCTGCGTTGCTGTTCTCTACAATGGGGCGTAACGCGGTGATAGAGTCTAACGGCTATGACAAACTAAAGTATAAAGAGCACTTCCTGTATTCTCACAAGCAACCCGGCCCGGTAGTGGATTCGTTTCAGTGGCCTTTACCATTTTACGATGGTGGCTTCAATGATCCTTCCCGCCATACAGGTAATGGCTGTTACAGCCCGGGCGGAGACCGCTTCTATTTTACCAAGTGCTCTGAAGGTGATACTATGGTGATTACCTGCCAGATATTCGTATCCAAATTTGGGGCTCATAACTGGGGTCCGGCAGAACTGGTGCCAGGTAACGTAAACGAACCCGGATCATCTAACACTATGCCATGGGTAGCCAAGGTAGGTAAGAAGGAAGTACTATTCTTCTCATCTAACCGTAAGCTGCAGGGCAGGGGTGGATATGATATATGGTATTCGATAGTAGACCCACGTAACGGTTCTTACCGTCGTCCACAGAACTGTGGTAAGAAGATCAACACTACAGGTGATGAGATCACACCTTACTACGATTCACGTGTGAATAAACTTTACTTCTCGTCAAACGGACTTCAGTCGATGGGTGGATTTGATATCTACGCAGCAGACGGAGGCCCTTCGCGTTATTCTGCTGTGAACAATATGGGTTATCCAATTAATACATCAGCAGACGAACTGTATTTTGTAAAGGACCCATTAGGTAAACCAGATGCGTATGTAGTATCTAACCGTATAGGATCATTCGCACTGAAAAACCCGACATGTTGTAATGACATCTGGCGTATACAGTATGAGCCAAAGCTGATGATCATAGGCAAGGTATTAAGCAAAAAGACACAGGACCTGATGCCGCAGACCGTGGTGAAGATGATAGACCAAAAGGGTGATATGACCACGTACAATTCTGAGGACGGTAACTTTGTTTTCCAGATGTCACGTGGCCACGCATATGTGGTAACCGGTGACAAGCCAGGCTACACATCGACCCGCGCGTCAGTAAGCACTATGGAAGTGAAACGTTCTGACCCAGATGATACTGTGATGGTTACAATTTACTTAGACAGTATAAAGAACAGTTTCAGTGTGAGCAATATCTATTATGACTATGATAAAGCAACGCTTCGTCCCGAGTCTGTAGCTTCTCTTGATTCGGTTGTTCATTTCCTTACAGACAACCCTTCTATTACTGTAGAGATTTACTCCTATACGGATTCGAAAGGTAAGGATGAGTATAACATGGCTCTGTCTCAGCGCCGCGCGCAATCTGTGCTTGACTACCTGGAAAAAGGTGGTATAGACAGGAACAGGCTGACAGCAAAAGGGTTTGGATCTAAAAATGCGGCAGCGCCCAACAGCCTGGATGGGAAAGACAATCCCCAGGGCAGGCAGCTTAACCGTCGTACAGAATTCCGTATCATTACAGATGTGCCTACAAGGCGTGTGCTATACAACAGCGCTATGCCCGGTACAATGGATCAGCAGCAGAAAAACCTGAACGTGCCTGAAGAAGATGATGAAATAGGCGGCGGGGCACCTAAGGGAGGCAAGAACACAAATAATGACGACTAACGAAGTCTTCTATAGCATATTTTAAATAAAGGTTGCATGAAAGTGCAACCTTTATTACTTTTATAAAAACTGATATTATGAATGAGGGTTTACTTATCACGATAATTGTAGGCGCCATAGTAGGGTGGCTTGCGGGAAATATTGTTGACTCCGACAGCTCAAGCATTTTGCTGGACATAGTAATAGGCATAGTAGGCAGCTTTGTAGGGGTCAAAGTATTTGGGCATATGCTGTACCTCACCTCGAATGGTTTTGTAAACAGCATCATTACCGCGTTAGCCGGGGCTGTAATACTGGCGCTGGCGATAAAACTTATCAGGCGGGCTACGAGATAGCCGTTTTTCATTTCATTTTATGGAACATGTAAGAGTATCGTTTGAGATTGCCCGAGAGGAGCAATGCGAACTGCTTATAGCTATGCTGGCTGAGGCGGGTTACGAGGGTTTTGAAGAGACCGGGGACCGGCTGCTGGCGTACATAGGGCAGGTGGAATATGACGCAGAAGAATTAGCGACGATAGCAAAACAACTTGGCGCTGAGTACGTGATAGAGACAATACCCGAGCAGAACTGGAATGCACTATGGGAGTCGAATTTTGAGCCTGTAGAAGTGGCCGGTTTTTGTACAGTTCGCGCGGACTTTCATAAGTTGACAGTTACTACCCCTTATGAAATAGTGATCACCCCCAAAATGTCTTTCGGAACCGGGCATCATGCTACCACTCAGCTGATGATACGACTGATGAAGGACATAATACCGGCAGGCGCATCGGTGGTAGACTTTGGGACGGGCACAGGAGTGCTGGCGATACTGGCGGAAATGCTGGGTGCTGAAAAAATATTAGCAATAGACAATGATGAATGGTGTGTAACCAACACACAGGAAAATATAGCGCGTAACGCCTGCAAAAATATAACTGTACAAAGGGCATCGCTGGAAGATATAGCAGCAGAGGAGCAGGATATAATACTGGCAAATATTAACAGGCATATATTGCTGGAGCATATGCCGGCGTTGTGCAGAATGTTAAAAAAAGGGGGTACTTTATTGATGAGCGGATTGCTCACAGAAGATCAACAGATCATTAGTGATACAGCTGTGAAAGCCGGGCTGACCTATAATAGTATATTGGAGCAAAGTGCCTGGATAGCCATGGTTTTTAAGAAGATATGAAGGCATAATTTATTATGTTAAAGTTCTTTGTATCTATATGTTACTACGCACTAAGGGCATTAGGATTTGTGAAAAGGAACGTCTATTTTTGTTTGCTTCATTAATATTGAAATAATAATGACGATTGCAATACTATTAGTTCTGGCGTATCTGATCGGTTCCGTTCCTACGGCAGTATGGGTAAGCAAGTGGATCTATGGTATAGATATACGTGAACACGGCAGTGGTAATGCAGGGGCTACAAACAGCTTCAGGATACTGGGTTCTAAGGCGGGGTCTATGGTGATGGTAGTAGACATGTTCAAAGGGTTTATAGCCGTGAAGCTGGCTTTATTTTCTCATTTAGTACCTCAGAGCGAACCTTATGTGAACCTACAGATCTTCCTTGGTCTTTCGGCTGTGCTAGGGCATATATTCCCCATCTGGGCCGATTTCAGGGGGGGTAAGGGTATTGCTACGCTTTTCGGGATGATATTGTCAATAGAGTGGGGTGTAGCGGTAAGCCTTGTGCTTGTGTTCCTGCTGATGCTGGTAATCACCCGTTATGTATCTCTTAGTTCAATAGCCGCAAGTATAGCGTTTCCGCTGCTTATATTATCTATCTTTAGTTCGCACGCGCAGGAGTTAAGTTATCGCCTGTTTGCCATTGCAACTGCATTCCTGGTGGTGCTTACGCACCATAAGAATATAAGCCGCCTGCTGAATGGTAACGAAAGCAAGGTGCCTTTGTTTCGCAAGCGCAGGATGAGGGACAGGGATTAACTGCCAGCATATCCGGTTTTCAATTCACTTTATGGTTTTTAGTTAGTTATAGCGTCGCCGCTTTGTATTGCCATATCTGTCTGTTAAAAGCGATATTGGATGCGACTGAGTATAGCTATATGTTAACCCGATTCAATATTTATTGCCTGTAATGGGCGTATGTGGTGACATATAGTTATTGTTTTTAAAAGTTACAGATTAAATCTCAAAATTTTACCGTTTGCTATGGCTATGAAATGCGGAATGTTCTTTATATTTTTGGTATAGCGATTATTTTCACTAATTATATATAACCATCCGTACAACAATTCCATTTTATAAGCGACTGCTTAGTTATTTCTATCCGGTAACAATCAGGCGGTCTGCAGGTAGCGATAATGACTACCTGGAGGTGAACCTTTATTGGAACCAACTGCAACTGGCTACCAATGATGCATTGTACTCAGATGGCGACAGGTATACCCCGGCACTTGCGGCAATGAAAAGTCTGAAGAGTTTTGTACCGTATATGCGTAGTGTACTGGTGTTGGGCGCCGGACTATGCAGCATGGTGCACGTGATCAGGCGCAAGGAAACTGACCCGTTCTTTACGCTGGTGGAAAAAGATAAAGTAGTGCTGGAATGGGCCATGGAATTCCTGGAGCCCAATGGGCCCGAGAAGACTCAACCGATCTGCAATGATGCCTATATATTCATGCAAGAGAATACAGCCAAGTATGACTTTGTATTCATAGACGTATTTAAGGGGCGTGAGGTGCCGGATTTTGTTTTTACACAGGATTTCCTGCAACAATGCCGGAACAGCCTGATGCCGGGCGGGCATGTGGCGTTTAACTATATTGTAAACAATGAGCAGGAATGGGACGTGGTGCAAGGGGTATTCAGCGGAGTGTTTCCGGGCAACAGAATAGTAAAGAACGGATTGAACAGGATATTGATAGGTGAGGCAGCAGCGTAGCCGTAATACAGGCTGAGCTATAAGCGTAGGCTACGCAAAACTAAAATACAAAAGCCGGGACTGTTATGGGCAGAGCCGGCTTTTAATTTGCAGCAATATAAACCGTGTGTTAATATTTTTTATTGAAAGAAAATAGCCAGACTACTTTCATAATTGCAGTTTAGCGCTCTGTATGCGCAATACTTTGCGGTTCTTTTTCTGCACACGCATTTTGTCAGGGACCAAGAGCAGGATCTCATCCATGATGGTCTGCAGGGCATTCATTTTTACAAAATGATCGCTGGTAACGAGGCTGATCTCGCGTACAGGTTCTACGTCTTCGAAATAACGAATGCGCTCGATCTGATCTTCGGTAAATTCGAGTGTGGCAAGCTCAGGAAGAATGGTCATGCCGCCATTTTTTTCAACCATTTTGCGCAGTGTTTCCACATTACTCGATTCGTAGCGGTAAGGACGTTCTGCCTGTAATTTTTGTATCTGGTCGCTACAGAGGTTAATGATCTGGTTGCGCATACAATGCCCCTCGTTGAGCAGCCAAATACGATCGAGCGGAATATCCTGCGGTGTGATCATTCGTTTCTTGAGGGCTTTTTCGCCATCGGCAAAATAGCCAACAAAAGGTTCGTAGAATAGTGGATATTCCTTGATCCCTTTTTCTTCCAGCGGAGTACTGACAAGTCCGGCATCTATCTCATTGTTGTGGAGGGCAGTGATTACCTGGTTGGTTTCCATTTCCTTCACCTGCAATTTCATAGCCGGGTATTTCTTAGAGTAGCTATCCAGCAGAGCAGGAAGAATATTGGGCGCCACCGTAGGTATTGCGGCAAATTTAAAGGTGCCTTTCAGTGTCTTTTGCTGCTCCTGAATCAATTCGTTGATGCGCTCACACTCAGCGAGTGCCGTACGTGCCTGGGCTACAATCATTTCCCCCAGCTCTGTAACGGCAATGGGGTGCTTGTTGCGATCGAAAATACGCACGCCCAACTCGTCTTCAAGTTTCTGTATCTGCATACTGAGCGTAGGCTGCGTGACAAAACATTTTTCGGCAGCAGATACAAAGCTCTTGTAAGTAGCTACGGCAACAACATATTCTAACTGAGTAATGGTCATCGGGCTGAGAATTTAGACTACAAACATACAAAAATTAGATGATATAGTCAAAATCTATACCGAAGATTGAAAGGTTGCTGTCGTGCGTGGTAGGTTACCTGGCGTTATCGTGTATGTAACGATAGCCAACGTAGATCATAAGCGCTATTATAACCCCAAACACAATATATGGCAAGGGGCCATTATAAGGGCTGCTGACCCGTAGCAGGGAAGCAGAGGCTGCCATGCAGGTACCTGAAGTGCTGATACATGCCAGGGCGGCAAGCATGATTAACCGGAAATTTACAATTGAATTTTTCATAACATTTCCATTTGTGAATGCTGAAACAATAATTGGTCAAAATAATATATGCATAAATAGTGTGCCATGAGGGGCGAAATTGGTGTTAAAATTTTATAGCCGGTGATTTTGTTGATAGTATGTGTTTTTGCTATTTTTGAAATAATAAACGGCCTTATGACATCAAGGAAAATAAACTTATTTCTTTCCGGGATACTGGCAATCATATTATTATTTTGTACACCCCATTACAATGAATGGCTGAATACCAAAATCCTGCAGAATAATGATGTGTTTTTTCAGATGACGCATCTTGATGAGAACGGAAGAAAAATATCGCGGTACGGGTATTCTTACCAGATATATATGGCGCTGAAGGAAAGGATGAAAACACTGGGCGATGTAACATTACTGCTGCCCCCCGCCCAATATATGCATTCCCGAAAAATGATCAATGAAGTAGTTATGCCTGAGCCGGCAGTATTTTACTACTATACCGGTATGAAATCGGTATGGGTAACGAGCCCGGATATATACAAGGCCAATTACGACCTGGACGTAAACAGTAAAGGTGAAATAATAGTGAAAAAGATACCAAGCAAGAATGACCTGGATACCCTTATAACCAAGTACAAAAAATACCTGCCCCACTGATGAACTTTGCCGGACTTTTATTTTTGCTAGCGGCGCATTACCTATGCGGAAAAGGTATGTTGCGCTTATTTAAAATGGAACTGAAGCCTGCCATAAATTTCTTTATGGCCATGCTTATAGGTGTTGCGATAATATCTTTCGTGCCATGTTTTGTTCAGTTGTTGCATATGCCTATTGATGTGATGCATGTGAGTGTGGGTATTGTTATTACGGCGTTGATATGCAGCGTGCCGCTGTTTCTGCCACTAAGCATGCCGAAATGGAGTAAACCATCTTTGCCAAAATTTTATGAATGGCCATTTATTGTTGTGTGCGGGCTGCTGATGCTGGAGAGTGTGTGGCGCTGTTTCTATTATCCGTCGTATGCACGTGATATGCTGGCAGGCCCTGAACTGCTGGCAGAATATGCAGTGAAGGAGCAAACGATGATCAGTTCTGTGTACACGATAGACCTGCAGACGACCAACAATTATTTCAAATCACCATTCATCACAGGGTTACAGATAGACTACAAATTACTGGTGTGCTCGTTTGGGCAGGTGTGGCTGTCTGTCATTTTCATTGGGTTTATGGTGTGGTTATACCCGCTACTAAGGAACAGGGTTCACGCACTTGTGGCCGGCTTTCTGCTGTTCTTTTTTCTTATCATGCCAGAACTATATGCCTACACATTCGTGCTGCTGTACGACTACAGCAACATGGTGTTCTTCTTCATTGGCTTTTACTATTTATCGAGGTATATGGAGGAGCGCACAATACACCAGCTTATGTTTGCGGCTTTCATGCTGGGGCTGGCAACCTACATACGAACGGAGACGCTGATACTGGTGGCAATGATAACCCCAATGCTGCTGCTGAACCTCTATAAAAACAAAACGGAGACCAAAAAAATAATACTGCTCACCGGCGCTTTTGCAGCTATGCCTATATTGTTTTACCTGGTATGCAATAATGTATTTGTAAAAAACTTTGTACCCATACCGCTTAATGTAGAAGGTCAGCTAACGAAGAACCCGGCCGATGTGTCTGTAATTTTCAGCAGGCTATGGGATTTGCAAAACGGCCTGATATTTACGCCAAGGGGCATAAATATTTACGGCTATTTCATTTACACATTTTACACGGTGCTGGCACTGGACCTGGTTTTCTTCAGAAAGTTCAGCCGGGAAGCGAAGGTGATGCTGTATGGCGTGGCCGTTGTCTTTTTCGGGCTAGCTTTTATAGGCTACCTGCTTCCACTGGCCGACATTGATAACACGACAAAACGAGGCGTATTCAAGGCATTGCCCATGATGCTTATTTATATGGCCGATAGCGCGATCGTACAGCGGCTGGGGGCAGCAATAACGAAGTGGGAGTTTCCGGCTCCTAAGACTGCGGCTAAGAAGGTTGCCCCCCCGGTGGTGGTGCGGAAGCAGGGTAAGAAAAGGTCATGAGTTGTACGCGTATACCAGCATTTCTTCAAGGTATTTGCGTTCGTTGCTGAGGCGAGGCACTTTATGCTGCCCTCCGAGTTTTCCTTTGTCTTTTAACCATTGTTTGAAGCCGTCTTTAGGCATTTCATGGATGATGGGCATACGCAATGCCATATCCTTATGCCGTTTGGCTTCGTAGTCTGAGTTGATGGCCTGCAAAGACTTGTCGAGGATTGTAGTAAATGTGCGAAGCGGTACAGGCAGGTGTTCGAATTCTATAACCCACTCATGCGCGCCCGTCTCATTGCCGGTCATATATACGGGCGCGGCAGAATAATCTACCACCACCGCGCCTGTCTCGGCACAGGCAATAGCTATGGCATTATCAGCATTATCTACTATTACCTCCTCGCCAAAGGCATTAATGAAATGCTTGAGCCTGCCGGTAACCTTGATACGGAACGGTGAAAGTGAAGTGAACTGCACTGTATCGCCAACGACATACCGCCAAAGACCACCGTTGGTACTGATCACGATAGCATAGTTCTTATTTAGTTCTACCGCTTTGAGGGTAAGGGTGCGCGGATTTTCTTTTCCGTATTCTTCCAGCGGCATAAACTCGTAAAAGATGCCATGATTAAGGAAAAGCAGCATACCTTCTTCATCCTCGCGGTCCTGCGCGGCAAAAAAACCTTCAGAGGCATTGTAGGTTTCGCGGTAGTACATTTTATTAGACGGAATGAACTGCTCGAATTGCCTGCGGTAGGGTGTAAAGTTGACCCCGCCATGTATATATAATTCAAGGTTGGGCCATATGTCAAGCAGGTTTTGTGTGCCTGTTATTTCAAAGATCCTCTTAAGCAGAACGATGGTCCATGTGGGTACACCGGCGATATACGTGACATTTTCCCTGATAGTACTGTGTGCCATACGCTCTATCTTTTCTTCCCATTCGGTCATGAGCGCGATGGACAACTCGGGGAGGCGGAACAACTGCGCGGCAAATGGCATGTTTTGCAGCATTACAGCGGAAATGTCGCCAAAGAATGACGCGGCATTCATCTGGTTGATCTGGTGGCTGCCGCCCAGCACAAGGCATTTGCCCGAGGTAACGTTTGACTGAGCATTTTCCCTGAGGTACAAAGCCATAACATCCTTGCCACCCCGAAAGTGGGTGTCATCCAGCGACTCCTTGCTTACCGGTATGAATTTGCTTTTATCGCTGGTGGTACCGCTTGACTTGGCAAACCAGGTGATGGGTGATGGCCACAGTATGTTTTGGGTGCCTTCAAAAATACGTTGTATATAAGGTTTCAGTGTTTCATAATCATTGATAGGTACCTGCTTCTGAAAATCTGAGATGCTGTCAATATGCTCGAAGTTGTATTTCTTGCCGTATTCGGTGAACTGCGCCGAGCCTATAAGATGGTTGAAAACCTGCTGCTGGGTATCAATAGGATTATGCATGAAGTTATCTATGGCGCTCTGGCGCAACTTGATAAAACCTTTAAATGCAGGACTAATGATACTCATAAACGCTTAACTTCTAAGAGGTACTATTGGTATTATTTGGTTGTTATTACTTAAAACTATTTAGTCGGTGCTCGGGACAGGACTATAGTGCAGCAGCCTTATCCAGAAGTTCTTTATGTCGATCAGGGTGTTGCCGGAGTTTGTTTTAGATAGTCTTTTCTTCTCAGTACAAAATTTTGTCCAAGATATACTTTTCTTACCTGCTCGTCATCGGCAAGTTCTTCTGCGGTGCCGGCCTTGAGTATCTTTCCCTCAAAGAGCAGGTAAGCCCTGTCTGTGATAGAAAGGGTTTCCTGTACATTGTGGTCAGTGATCAGGATGCCGATGTTTTTATACTTGAGTGTGGCCACAATGCTTTGGATATCTTCGACAGCTATAGGATCAATGCCCGCAAAAGGCTCGTCGAGGAGTATGAATTTGGGGTTGACCGCAAGCGCCCTCGCAATCTCGGTGCGCCGTCTTTCGCCTCCGCTTAGCACATCACCATTGCTTTTACGTACGTGGTTAAGATGAAATTCGTCAAGCAACTCTTCCAGTTTGCGACGCTGCTCGGCGCGGGTGCGTTTGGTCATTTCAAGGACTGACGAAATATTGTCTTCAACAGAAAGTTTGCGGAAAATGGATGCCTCCTGCGGCAGGTAACCAATGCCCATCTGCGCGCGCTTGTACATGGGGAGCTTGGTAATATTCTCATTATCCAGAAATACCTCGCCCTCATCGGGTTTAACCAGGCCAACTACCATATAAAACGAGGTAGTTTTACCGGCCCCGTTTGGCCCAAGCAGACCAACGATCTCGCCCTGGTTAACATCGAAAGACACATGGTTGACCACCGTGCGCTTACCATAATGTTTTACAAGCCCTTGTGTATTAATTTTCAAGTGATGCCGTTTGTGCAAAAATAGCAAAGATATTCCACACAGGTACCGCAGAACGGCGCAGGTATAGATATGAGGTTGTTAATTCTTTACTACCGCTTTGCTGCTAATTTTGTTCAAAGTTCATATTCTGCGGCTCGGTGGTGTTGCTATGGCCGGTAGTATGGGAGTTGTTTTGTGCTACTTCCATCTTCAAGTCGTCGAACCAGATCTTACCAGTACCGGCGAGCAATGCCCCAAACGCGATATTTGTGGCATTTTCGGGTACGTCCAGAATGATCTCGTACATCCGCCATTCGGTGGTGCCTTTTACTGGCCGGTCAGACATATTATCGAAAGAAAGTGACCTGTTTCTGTTTGGACCATCTACCCGCAGCCAAAACCCGGCCCAGTTCTTCACATCCTGCGATTTTAAGTAACCACTCAGCTTTATTTTCTTGCCCTTATAGTTATCAGGAAAGATATTTTGCATCAATGTACCGAAACCCGAGATCCGGCGCCTGTTGGATTGTATGGTGGCGGCATAAGGGCTTGTTCGGCCTGAGCCGAACTGCATGCCCATATCGTATTTATCAGGCTCGCTGCCTGCCCTGAACCAGCCTCTAGGCAGATCGAAAGAGAGTGTAGCCACAGCTAATGCGACAATCAGGAATCCTTTTAGCATTTTTGAAGCCATTTTATATTGTTTTAGCGGTAAAAAATATTTTACAAAGACGCTGCATGAAGGAGGTGGATACAGGTCGCAAATTTTATTTTAATATTTGTATATATTCAAAACTAATAAAAATTAGCTAATAATAAAATGCCAATGATAAAAAGGGCAGGAGGTGCTACTTTCAGGCAAAAGTGTTTATCTTTAGCAATATTTTGGATTATCTTAGCGCAAATATCGTTTTATGAAAAAAGGGTTTTTTTCCATAATTGTATTGATTAGTTTAAGCCTGCTGAATACCGGCTGTATCAAAAATACGCCATATACTACTACTATTAACCCCTATATGATTGCTTCAATAGGCACATATAACTTTACCGCTAATACTGTGGTGCCTTCTATAGCTGATACTCAATCACATGCCCATGATACGGCTACTGTGCTGTACATAACCGGTAATTCGGCGGACGCGGTACAGCCATATGACAAGATAATACTTGCGGTAACGCGTTATAAAGCACTGACCGGCACTTTTTCGATAGTGAAGAGTGAGGCGGGTGCCACATATATACATAACGGGATATCGGACCCGGCATTGGGTGGTATAGTAGCTATTACTAAAATAACGGATAACAGCCTGATCGGTTATTTCTCATTTACAACCGCCAGTGGCCTCAATATTACCAATGGCACATTCAGCGTGGGAAAACCCTGGTATTTTTATTAATACTATCCCGAATACTAAATTGGCGTATTCTGACGTTTTATTTCCGGTAGTATTTATATGAATAGGTTTCTTAGTATATCGTTGATCTTACTGACCTGCTGGGCTGTAGGCTGTAAAAAAGCCAAGGGACCGGTAAATGGTAATAGTGTGCAGCCCAACAACAACCTGGACTCTACAGTATCTATTACCGCCATCATAAACGGGGTTACCTGGCATACAGATTCCGCTTACGCATACTACGTTAAGAATTCAGGGGACGACAGCAGTAAGATAGCATTGCTGATAACTGCCACTAATTTTAGTAACCCCCGTACGTCAATGACGTTCAATATTGCGTACTATACCGGGCCGGGTACCTATGCTATTGATCCGCCATTGAATACACTGACCTATTATTCGGGCAACGACCGCCACTTCGCAACACATGGGGTGATAACGATGGGCAGCGATACAGCCTATGCGCTGCGAGGTACTTTCAGCTTTACGGCTGACTCTGTGGATGCCACCAATGGTGTTTTTGACGTAGCACGTCCGTAAAATTCAAACTTCCATATAACCGGTAAAAGATATGCCATCCGGAACCGGGTGCGCGAATGGTCTGCTTTATTGCCATTTCTTTATTCTTTCCCGGGTACGAAATTAATCCGGTTATTCTACTTTGCAGATAGTAATACTTCTTACAAATGTAACGTGCGAGAATGCCGGTAATAACAACTGAAGCATCTGACCATGACTGACGATATTGGACAATACCGTAGATGGTAACAAAATAGAAAAGCACCGCGATGCGGTGCTTTTCTATTAATCAGCGAGGCTGTAAATTATTTTATTTCGGGGTGTGGTGGCGGAACATTAGAAGAGCCTGACTCGTCAGCGTTAGCTGAACGGTAGGTAACAATATTCTCGTCACCTGCTTCGCCATATTTGAAGATAAAGCGGTCGCGGCCTATGTTGTTCTTTTCGCTCATGTATTCGATCACTGAATTTACATGCTCCCATGAATGCTGTTCCTTGGCCTTGCTGCCGCTGCCACCGCCGAGTATCACTACCTTGCATGTGGGGTTTGCCTGCATCTGCGCTGCCAGAACACCTAACTGCGACTCCATGCCTGTGGTGATATGGTTAGCGCTGGTGAAAAGCAGAGTGCCCGCGCCTATGCTGCCGCAAGGGCCATTTTTGCCGCCGCCGGTAATGTCTTTACATGCATCGGGGCATGGGCATTTACCTACGCCATCTGCATCAACAGGCTGGCATTCTGTAGGAGTGATGAGCTGTTTGTCTTTATAATCAGGTACACCATCGCCATCGGTATCCATTGGGCAACCGTGCGAATCAACGGCTACACCAGCAGGTGTTTTCGGACATTTATCAAACTGGTCTGTAATACCATCACCATCCTCGTCAGGCAGTACCGGGTTAGGCAGTGTCATGTGACGGGGGTAAGAAAGCTCGCTGTAAGCATGATCGAGCGGGTTGATCCAGTAAAGCGGCTCAACAGATTTCTTTTTTGTATTGAGGTTGTAGTTGAGGCCGATAGAGAAATAGTTGATGGCATCAGACGCCTTGCCGGTAGCTACGTTATTGCCCAGGTTCTTGCCGAATGGCGAACCATCGAGATAGCGGTCTGAAGGAAAGGTATAGCGGTCTTCGAGCTGAACATTGAACTGCTTGTTTATTTTATACTGAACACCCGCACCTATACTTGGCGCAAAGTCGAGCGTTTTATGATCGAGGATGTGAGATCCGCCGGGGTTGTCGGCTGCACTTTCAAATGTCTTGTCCATTCCCTTTTGCAGCTCTTTACGGACCTTGTTATTCTTCGCGTTCGGGTCTTTGACGATGGTGCTGAAGTCGTAAGGTGCGAATTTGCTATCGAGGGCGTTAATGCGTGTTTTATACCCCAGCGCACCAAGACCAAAGTAGCCATAGATAGAAACAGCATTACGTGCCTGATGAAAATTGATATTGTACGCGTTGAACATGAAGTCGAGGTTCAGCTGAGCAGCCTCCATACGTGTGGCGCGGTACACAGGGTTAGGTGTGGTGCCGGTAGAGGCAGCGTAGAATACAGGATTGTAGCCAAATTTTGTGTAAGGGCCATCGTAGCCGGTTGTGGCCTGGCGGTCGAGGTTTTTACCCACACCATGTATATACTGCAAACGCATAGAGAAGATATAGCCCAGCGACTTGCGGACATTGAAATTAACGCCGCCACCGCCTTTCTGCCACAGCATAAGTGTGGGCACATTGCCGATAACATTATAAAGGCCGAATCCCATACCGACCTCCCATTTGTTGCGGGGTTTTGGCGGGAACAGCTCCTGATGGTCCATGTATTTATGGAACTGCTTGCTTCTTTTGCCTTTGGGGTAGTATGCAGAGTCTAACACATCATAATTTTTACCCCGATAGGTCATGTCACGGTTAGACCATTGCAAAGTAGGTGCATTAGTTTTCGGAGTTTGTGTCTGACTTTCCTGCGCCTGAAGCGTATATGCAAAAAACATACATAGCGCCGCGGGCAATAAATACTTTTTTTGAAACATGATATGCGTTTTTATATTTTATCTTTATGCCAGATAAGATACCGGACAAAGGTATACAGGAGGGGCTCAAAAAACAAAAAACCCCCTTAAATAAACCCCTATTTTACAAATTTATTGTACATATCAGATATGCCTGCAAAAAAATTCGGTTAATAGAATTCTTATTTCGACTTTTACACTTGATACTATCCCGAACTGAATGGAGCAGGTAAAGAAAGTTATAGGTACTGAACTGTCGTTATTTGAGCGAAAATTCTCAGATAGTGTCAAGAGCTCCAATCATCTGCTGGACCGTATTATGCGTTTTATCATTAAGCGCAAGGGCAAGCAGATGAGGCCGATGTTCGTGTTTTTGTCGGCCAAGATAGCCGGTACTATAAATGACGCAACTTACAGAGCTGCAGCGCTAATAGAACTGCTGCACACGGCCACGCTGGTGCATGATGATGTGGTGGATAATTCGATGAAGCGACGTGATTTTTTTTCTATAAACGCCCTGTGGAAGAATAAGATAGCGGTACTGGTGGGGGACTACCTGTTGTCTAAAGGGTTGCTGCTGTCGGTAGAGCATGGCGATTACCAGATATTGAAAATAACATCGAGGGCAGTAAAGGAGATGAGTGAGGGCGAACTGCTGCAAATGGAAAAGGCCCGGAAGCTGGATATAGATGAGTCGGTATATTTTGAGATCATAAGGGCTAAGACAGCTTCGCTGCTTTCCTCGGCCTGCGCGGCGGGTGCCTATTCTGCTACAGATGATGAAGGCGTATCTGAACAGTTTCGTTTGTTTGGTGAGAAAGTAGGTATTGCTTTCCAGATAAAAGACGACCTTTTTGATTATGGACAGGATAATATAGGTAAGCCCACCGGTATAGATATAAAGGAAAAGAAAATGACACTGCCGCTGATCTATACGCTGAACAATGCCGATGCCGCAACCAGGAGGAAGATCATATACATAGTAAAGAACAATAGCACGGACAGGGCCAAGGTGAATGAAGTAATAACACTGGTGCAGCAGTCTGGCGGCATAGCATACGCGCAGGAAAAAATGAAGGTGTACCGGCAGCAGGCCCTGGATATACTACATACTTACCCCGAAAGCCCTGAACGGATGGCAATGGAAGAGCTGGTAAATTTTGTGATAGACCGGAAGTATTAATGTGGGGTGAGGATTTAATTAGAAAGACCCATTTATTACCTGATCTTCATTTTTATATCTTCCAGCTGGCGTGTGGCACATTCGGGACATGTGGCCCTGATGTCAGTGAATAGTATCTGGGTGCCATCGGGCGCGGCACTTATCTCTTTCAATATATCATTGATAATGTAGTATCCTTTTACGGGGATCATGGCGCTGCCCTTGGGTGTGCTTATTCTGAAAGTGTACTGCCGGATAACATAAGGGTAGCTATACAGCGATCCGGGAAAGACTACCCTCATCACCATCTGGGACAGTATGTCCTTGCGCTTAGCATCAGATCCTCTTAAGGTGCCCACCGTGGCAACAGGATCGGGGAGTGTGTCGCAGGTGAAATTAATTGTCTTAATGAGTTTCGATGTTCTGGCGTGCATTACAGACAGGCGTAGATTTTTTCCTTTTTCGGGAAATGGCATGGCAAGTACGCTGAGCGTGTCCCCCTTTATCTCCGGCTTACCGATACGGAGGCTCCTGTCCAGGCTCCGTACTTTTATTTCAGCAGGTTTTAGTCCGGGACAATATATCTGGATGAGGTTATTGCCTTCTGTGAATAGCAGCATGCTGTCTTTTTTCGCACACCATTTGTTCCATACGCGTACACTATCAGCCTGCGCTAAGGTGGTAAAAGAACTAACACAAAAAAATAGAAGAGTAACCAGTTGTTTCATTGCCATATACACAATACTCAATGTCGGTCAAAGCGATTTTCTAATCACAATATAGGCAAGAACTGCCAACATAAGTATTAAGACAATTGCTATCCAAGAGAGGTAGTTGGTATTCAATGGCCTGCGTTTGCGTTTTTTATTTGTTAAAATTTTGCGCAGGTTATGGTTGATCTTATTTACAGAATGTTTTGTGTCGTCAGGATTTAGTTGGCGCAACCCCTCTACGGCATCACTTTCCATACCCTCGTCGGCAAGCCATTGCTCAACTTCATGTTGTTCGGCAGGCGACAATTTGCCCTCAAGATAAGCTAGCAGCTTGTCTTCGGGCAGGCGGTTTCCCGGCGCGCCGTCATCAAAAGGCAATATGTTGTCCTGTTCGGTCATTGCTTATTATTGCCTAATTTCTTTAATAATATAGTTTTAAGATTCCGTTTGCCATTCTGTATGTAACTTTTTACCTGCATAAAGGTATAGCCTGTATGCGCTATTATCTGCTCATAACTGTACTTCTTTAAATAAAACAGTACAATAGTAACCCTTTGTTCTTCGCCAAGCAATTGTATTGCTTCGTTCATTTGCTGTATGGTATGTTCCTGCCATTTTATTTCTTCATTGTCAGTTGTGGTATCCGAAAGGTGCATAAGCGCGCTTTCATCGGCATTATAGGTTTTATCACGCAATTGTTGCAGGCAATGATTGCGCATCAGCACATACAGCCAACCCTTAAAGTTAAGTATTTCGTCTTTTGGCATGTGGGTAAGCGCTTTCATAAATACCTGCTGTACAGCATCTTCGGCCAAGGCCTTACTTTTGAGGTATTTGAGCGCCACACCCAGCAGCAGGGCGGTGTAACGCTGCAGCAGGTAACCCAACCACTGGTTATCCTCATCCCGCCTATATGCCTGGATAAGTTCTTCATCGGTGAGATTACTATGTTGGTTTGTGCCGTGCAAATTTTTTATTTGTATGCAAATTACAAAGCGGTATGTATTATAGAAGCACAATAGCGGAAATTCCATAATTTAGTGATGAAGGGGCGAATACACAGGATCGGTGCGGCTGATTGTATGTAAAAAAGCATATGTTAGCCCTGAAAGGATGGATGCTCTGGCAATGGATGCAATATTACCTTTAAACGTCCTACCTTTGCACCTCCAAATTATAGCAGGATAAATTGAATAACATATGAATAATGCATATTTTGATTTTGCCGAACCTAAGAATGAGCCTGTACTGAGCTATGCGCCAGGAAGTGCTGAGCGTAAAGCACTGCAGAAGGCTATTGCAGAACTAAAAGGACAGGTGCGTGACATACCCATGTATATAGATGGGGAAGAGGTACGCAGCGGCGAAAAGAAGGAAATCAGGCCGCCACACGAAACAGGCCATCTGCTGGGACATTTTCACGCATCAAACGAGCAGCATGTGCATGAGGCTATAGACGCAGCACTGGCCGTGCGTGAAAGCTGGGCAGCAACAAGCTGGGAGCACAGGGCTTCTATATTCATGAAGGCGGCTGAATTGCTGGCTACAAAATACCGTTACCGCATGAATGCGGCTACTATGCTGGGGCAGAGCAAGAACGCATACCAGGCCGAAATAGACAGCGCGTGTGAGCTCATAGATTTTCTACGGTTCAATGTGCACTTTCTGAGCCAGATATACAAGCAGCAGCCTTTATCACCACAAGGTATGAACAACAGGATGGAGTATAGACCACTGGAGGGCTTTGTGCTGGCTGTAACACCGTTTAATTTTACCGCTATTGGCGGTAACCTGCCTACGGCACCTGCTATGTGCGGTAATGTGGTGGTGTGGAAGCCTGCCAATACACAGGTATACTCTGCCAGTGTATTTATGGAGATACTTATAGAGGCAGGATTACCAAAAGGAGTGATCAACCTTATCTATCCATCGGGGCCGGTGGTAGGTGAGATATGCTACGCGCACCCTTACTTTGCCGGTGTGCATTTTACCGGTTCTACGGGTGTGTTCCAAAGTATGTGGAAAAGCATAGGCAATAATATAGCCCGTTACAAATCTTATCCGCGTATTGTAGGAGAGACAGGTGGTAAGGACTTTGTGTTTGTACACCCAACAGCCAATGCAGACGCGGTGGTAGCGGGCCTGGCCAGAGGCGCTTTTGAATACCAGGGGCAGAAGTGTTCGGCTGCTTCGAGGGCTTACCTGCCGGCAAATCTTGCAGATGAGATAAAGAAAAAACTGGTAGCCGAACTGAAAACCATGAAAATGGGCGTGGTTGATGATTTTACTAATTTCATCAATGCCGTTATAGACCAGAAGTCGTTTGATAGTATAGCGGGTTATATAAAGAACGTTGCAAACAGTAATGGTGCCGCTAAGATATTGTGTGGTGGCAAGTGCGATAGTTCAAAAGGGTATTTTGTGGAGCCTACCATAATAGAAACAACTGATCCGTCTTATGTGACGATGTGCGAAGAGATATTTGGCCCGGTACTGACCATCTATGTGTATGAAACCGACAACTGGATACAGGAGCTAGACGTATTGGACAATACATCGCCTTACGCACTTACGGGCGCTATCTTCGCGCAGGACAGGCATGCTATAGAGTTTATGACAAAAACATTGGTGAACAGCGCCGGCAACTTCTATATTAATGATAAGCCCACCGGTGCAGTAGTAGGACAGCAGCCATTTGGCGGCGCGCGCGCATCGGGTACAAACGATAAGGCGGGGTCAGTGCTTAACCTTTATCGCTGGCTGAGCCCTAGAACAATAAAAGAAACTTATGTGCCACCGGTTGATTACAGGTATCCGTTTCACCATGCGGATTAAGCACAATATACCATGAAGGTGGTAGGCGGGTGTTGCTTGTTTTGTCTACCTTTATTGTATGGATGCCGGTAGGAAAAAGAGAATTGCCGTTACAGTACTGATCACATCGGTCATATCTGTAACGGTTTGTTTTTTCTGTTTTGAGCGGATTCATGAGATCATCTTCTTCGCTTTCCTGCTCGATCTTTTCCTGCTGGCGATGGTCACCATATTTAGCGGCGCCATGGTGAGCCTCAGGGTGAGGAGAATGCTTGAAGACAAAATGAAAGAGCTTGAGGATAAAGGCAAAAATCAAACGGAAGGGCTACCCAATGACAAACACTAAGTTACATCATTTGTTAAATTCCGTCATTGCTTTACCGATACCCTGCGAGGCAAAACATTCTATGGCATCCACGCTTTTGAGCAGCATATCCTTTACTATAGGTACTTCCGAAGGTTTCCATTTGCCAAGGACGAATTCTACCTGCCGGCCTTTGGGAAAATCGCTGCCGATACCAAAGCGAAGGCGGGGATATTTGTCAGACATCATAAGGAGGTTAATATTCTTCAGCCCATTGTGCCCAGCATCGCTACCCGATGCCCGCAGGCGTAAAGTGCCGAGGGGAAGCGCGAGATCATCCACAATAACAAGCATATTGTCAACAGGTATCTTTTCTTTGTCTAACCAATATTTAACAGCTTTGCCGCTGAGGTTCATATAAGTGGTGGGTTTAATGACCACAAACGTCTTTCCTTTCCATTTTACTTCTGCCTTGAATGCATGACGGTCCAGCGAATAATTGCCTCCGTTTTTGATGACAAAAGTGTCCGCAACTTCAAAACCTATATTATGCCGGGTAGCATCGTATTCCATACCTATATTGCCCAGGCCAACGATGAGGAATTTCATGAGTGCGAAGATAGTTGATTGGCGAAAAGGTTGATATGGCGGATGTTCAAAAAGCATGTTTTGCCCCGGAATACGCTTAAAAGGACGATTTTTTTGCAGATATTCAATTCACACTGTTATTCCTATAAAGATTTATTCTTTTTGATTTTGCCAGCGGCAATACGTACCTTGGCGGCTCAAAAAAAGAATATATAATCATGATATTGGAAGTAGAATCAGCATCAACCAGTAAACAAAACAACACAATTATGTCTTTGGGTATAAAAACAGTTACAGTAATCGGATCGGGTACCATGGGCAATGGAATTTGCCATGTATTTGCGCAGAACGGGTTTAATGTGCATATGATGGATATCAACCAGGCGGCAATGGATAAGGCCCTGGCAACGATAGGCAAGAACATGGACCGGCAGGTAGCAAAAGGCACGCTTACGGAAGATGCGAAGCAAGCAGCTGTGGCCCGTATCAAGACGTATACTTCAATGGAAGAGGCGGTAAAAGAGTGCGACCTTGTGGTGGAAGCGGCTACAGAGAACATAGAACTTAAGCTGAACATCTTTCAGCAGTTAGATAAGTTTTGTCCGCCGCATTGCATTCTGGCTACCAACACTTCATCGATATCTATTACGCGTATAGGGTCTTATACCAAGCGTCCCGGCCAGGTAATAGGCATGCACTTCTTTAATCCTGTACCCGTGATGAAGCTGGTAGAAGTGATAAATGGTTATGCAACTACGGCTGACGTGACCAAAACGGTAGTAGCACTTTCTGAAAGTATTGGTAAAGTACCATGCGTAGTGTCTGATTATCCCGGTTTTATATCTAACCGTATATTAATGCCGATGATCAATGAGGCTGTGCTGGCATTACAGGAAGGAGTGGCTGACATTGCCGAGATAGACGCTATTATGAAGCTGGGTATGGCGCATCCTATGGGGCCATTGCAACTGGCCGACTTCATAGGCCTGGATACCTGTTATTCTATTATGCACGTGCTGCATATGGGTTTTGGCAACCAGAAGTATGCTCCGGCTACGCTGCTGGCCAATATGGTGCAGGCCGGTTACCTGGGTGTAAAATCGGGTGAAGGGTTCTATAAATATACTCCCGGCAGTAAGGAACTGGTAGTAAGCGAGCGTTTCGACAGCAAGAGGTAAATTGAATATACTTTTATACGAGGGCAGCCGGTAGTGGCTGCCCTTTTTTTATGCTGTAAATCCCTGAACTCCATAGGATATGGCCATGCCCAATGTGCTATATTTGCACCATGCTGGAATTGGTAATAGCATCTAATAATGAGGGGAAGATCAGGGAGATCAGGGAACTGGTTGACGGTATCAGACTTTTGTCGCTAAAAGACGTAGGGTTTAGTGCGGATATCGATGAACCGTACCACACATTTGAAGAGAATGCATTGGCTAAGGCATCTGCCATTCATCAATTTTGCGGGAAAAATGTATTTGCCGATGATAGTGGTATATGCGTACGTGCGCTGAATAATGCCCCGGGTGTGGATAGTGCGCATTATAGCGGAGCGCGTGATGATGAAAAGAACCTGCAGAAAGTGCTGGCAGAACTGGGGAATAATGAGGACAGAAGCGCTTTTTATAAGGCAGTGATCTGCCTGGTATGGGATGATGAAGTATTCTATTTTGAGGGGATATGCGAGGGGCGGATCATTTATGAAAAACGAGGTAGCGGGGGCTTCGGATATGATCCCATTTTTGTGCCTGAAGGATATGAGCAGACATTTGCCGAACTGCCATTGGATATTAAGAACCAAATAAGCCATAGAGGCAAGGCTGTGAAGAAAATGGTAGAATGGTTAACCCAAAATATTGCAGGCAGGTAGAACCGTAGTATGAAATTTTCGATAGGGGATAGGGTATTGCTGAAGCAAACAGGCGAAGAGGGCCATGTAAGCGCATATATCAACCAGCAAATGCTGGAGGTGGAGGTGAACGGCGTTGTGTTTCCTGTGCATATTGACGATATAGACCACCCTTACCTGAAGTGGTTTACCGATAAGACCAAAAAGAAAAAACCATCATTGCCAGAACAATTGCCGGTGGAGAAAATTGCCGGGCGAATGCAACGCCTGGCCAGGGGTGTTTATCTTTCCTTTATGCCGGTATATAAATTTGACGGGATCGAAGATGTGGTAGATGCCCTCAAGATATTTCTGCTAAATGAAATGCCAGTACCGATAAAATTTGTTTATGATGTGCGGTACGCGCAGAAGAGTGCCTTCAGCCATGAGGGTACTCTGCACGAGTTCGGCAATATTTATCTTCACAGCATCAGCTATGCCGATATGAATGACCAGCCAAGGTTCAACTGGCAGGTTGCTGACGCGATAAGCCAGAATGTGGAGCCGGCAGAGGGTGTGTTGCGTATAAAACCATCTAAACTTTTTGAGCACATCGGTAAACTAATGAAGAATAATGAGCCGTCATTTAGTTACCTGCTTATAGAAGAATTTGCGCCTAAGAAAAAGCCGGAGCCTGTAGAGCGATATGAACCCGTTATCAATAAAACGGCCATTGTTTCGCATAAAACTATTGACGCGGCAAAGACTGAGCTGGATCTGCATGTCGAGGCATTACTGGATAACAAAAGGGGCATGTCTAATGCCGACATTGTGAAGCTACAGTTAGACACGCTGGAGCGTTACCTGCACCTGGCTATAGTACACAGGCTGGAACGTATGGTGGTGATACATGGCCTGGGCAAGGGCAGGCTGAGGGATGAAGTGCATGCGGTATTGAAACATACGCCCGAAGTAAGCCGCTATAAGAATGAATGGAGCGGTAAATATGGCTTTGGGGCTACTGAGATATGGTTCAAATATTAAGATCGCCTGTATTGTTTAGTGGGATAAAGTGATTATATTTATAAAAATCATCCCATGAAAAAGCTATTTATTTTACTCATTGTCCTGCTGCCTGCTTTAGTTTTTGCGCAGCATACCACGATCAAGCACAAATATTATACGACCGTTTTTGATGAACAAAAACATATCCCCTTCGTAGTGGAATACACGCTTACAAAGGATATGCTGGCATGCGAAGAACGGGTAGAACGAACGAATAACTTTAAGGCAGATCCCGAACTGCGCGCTGCTACCTCCCTTAAAAAGGATTATAAAGGTTCGGGCTATGACCAGGGGCATAATATGCCGGCTGAGGATAACCGGTGCAGCGAGGAGGGCATGGAAGAATGCTTTTACTACAGCAATATGTTTCCGCAAACGGCCAAGCTAAACAGGGGTGTATGGAAGATGCTGGAAGGACGTGAACGCATAAAGGCGATGGAATACGGGAAGGTGGAAGTGTATATAGGAAGCTATGGGCAGGTAGAGACTATAGGACCAGACTCGGTAGTAGTGCCGGAGTACTGCTGGAAGGTGATCTATTCCAATGGCAGGTATGAAGCATATTCTTTCCCCAACACCACAACGGTGACCGGCCGTCCTGACGAGTTTAAGACCACTTTAAAAGAAATAGAGCAACATACCGGTTATAAATTCAGTGAAAATTGAATGGGCGTAGCTCTACAACCCCAGGCTAATTATACCCATAAAAAAAGACCCCGGAAACCCGGGGCCTTTTTTAGAAACTTCATTAGTATTAATAAGCTACCGTAAAGCGGAATATTTTGCTGTTACCATCAAGGCTCACACGAAGGAAGTAGACTCCCGGCGCAAGGTCGCTGATGTTAATAGATTGATCAAGATCGTTGCCGGCCAACTTAGCATTGCTGCTATATACAGCCTGCCCAAGCAGGTTAGCAACATCGAAGTTGATAACACTTCCTGCCGCATTTTGCAGTAAGCCTTTTACCCTGAAAGATCCATTGTTAGGATTTGGGAACAAAGCTATCTGCTCCAGTGCCGCAGAAATATTGGTTACACCTACATTGGTATTTACCACCAGTGGACTGCTGAGTCCGATCGGGTTTGCGGTACAGGCCATAGTACTGGTAACTTCTAGGGTGATGGTGTCTGCATGGGTAACAGCAGCAAGGACATAAGTATCGTTAGTGGCGCCAGGTATGTCGATGCCGTTCTTTTTCCACTGGTAAGTAGGGGCTATGCCCGCGTCATAAACAGCAGAATGGAACGTGATGCTGGAGCCCGGTGTAACATGTACCCCTGGTGTAGCGTAAATGTAGATCACAGGTGAGTGCGTGATCACGTTCATTTTTATCACATTACTATTGGCGTTTGCAGGTGACGGGCAAAGAGCGCTGCTGGTAAGTACGCAATACACGCCCATGCCATCAGTAAGCGTAGACGCTGCCCATGTGTTGGATACAGCGCCTATAACAGGCGATGATGGACCTGTCATCCACTGGTAGGTGGGTGTGGAACCGCCATTGGTAGGGAATGCCGTGAACGTAACTAATGTTCCCGCGCAAATGGTATCGCCGGGGGCACCCGGAGTGTAACCGGGTGTAGCACTGATGGAAAGAGAAACAGGCAGTACCGGGTGAACAGTAACATACACAAAGGTCTGTGCCGACGGGCAGCCGCCAATGGTGTCCTGTACGAAATAGTATCCTGAATTGCCCGTTGTAGCAGACGGTATTGTTGGGTTCTGGAGTGTGGAAGTAAAACCACCCGGGCCTACCCAACTGTAGATGATACCAGTGGCTACAGTATCGGGGCTGGAAAAAAGAAATAATGTGCTGCCCGCGCATCCTGAAGTTGCAGTGATGGAAGGAGTAGGTGGCGTAAAGTCATTTACCTCAACGACAACACTGGAACTTGAAGCCGGGCATCCGTTATGAACAGTGGTCACAATATAGGTGCCGGCATAGGCCAGTGTAACCGAAGACCTTGTAGGATTCTGCAAAGCAGATGTGAAACCGGCAGGGCCTGACCAGCTGTAGCTGGAAACAGTATATGGCGAAGTAGTATAGAGGTGCAAATCATTGCCTACACATACAGGAGTAATGGCAGAAGCGGTGGAAGTACCTATTGATACCGCAACCCGAATATCGAGATTGTCATCAGGTGATGTATAAGCCGGATTGCTGGCTACAACGCGGATGCGGTAGTTGCTGCCGGCAGGTGTGAGCGCGGGAATGGTACATGGCACAACGCCAGAACCAACGGCTGCTACCGAACCTATATTAACAGGCGAAGCAAAGCTGCCAGTAGCGTCTGATAACTGAATGGTAAAAGTGTTGCCGGCCTGAAAAACAGCCGTAGTAGGGAATACGGTATAAGTAACATTGAGGTTGCCCCCCGCACAAACAAGGGTGTCTGTGAATGGCTGGCTGATAACGACGAATGTGTCTACCTCAAACTTAGCTACGAAACCATCATGTATGCTGCCGCCGTAGGCAAGCTGGGCCGCACCCGCGGTAACAATACCTCCTGATCCGTACAAGCCATTGCTTGAGGTGTGGCCGGCTATGGTAAGCTGGTTGTTGCTGTTGCAGGTGATGCCGTTGGCATAATCATAGAAAGTGCCACCGAAGTAAGTACCCCATAGCCGCTGGCCAAGCGTGTTGAATTTGACAATATAAGCGTCGTAATCGCCGCCAATTGTGCTTTGAGAGCTGCCCGCGCTGGCAATGCCGTTTGAGCTGAATGTACCGCCTGCGGCCACAATATTGCCGAATATATCAAAGCATACAGCCTGTCCATAATCAAGCGCAAGACCGCCGTAATAAGTGCTCCATATTCTTCCTCCGGAAGCATCGAAATAAGCAACAAATGCATCCTGAACACCACCAAATGTTCCCTGGAACCCGTTGGTGCTTGCAATACCGGTAGCGCTGTTGGTATTGCCCGCAATTGCAATTTTGCCTGAAGCCGGATCTACTGCTATTGCATTTCCCTGTTCAGAAGACGATCCGCCAAAGTAAGTGCCCCAGTCCCTTGTGCCGGCAGTATTGAAGCGGGCAATGAATGCATCGTTTGTGCCGCTTAGCGTAGCCTGGTAAGCGCCCGCGCTGGCCATATTTACAAGGCTGTTTGTCTGGCCGGTAATGTAGATGTCGCCCGCAGTGCCGCATTTTACGGCTGTAGCCTGCTCCTGCGCCGTACCACCGTAATAGGTAGACCACTGAATGGTGCCTGCCGCATCGAACTTGGCCAGGAACGCATCGTTGGTGCCGCTGCGCGCTGCCTGGTATGCCCCCACGGTAGCAATTAACGTGTTACTGCTGGTCTGGCCGGCGATGAATACATTGCCGGAAAGGTCTGTAGCGACAGAATTACAGAGATCGTTACCGAGGCCGCCGTAGAATGTACACCACTGGCGTATACCAAGGCTGCTGAATTTAATGAGGAAACCATCATTGCCGCCATTGTTCACAGAATGGTACGCGCCGGGTGTAGTAAGCCCGGTTGCCGCAGATGTAGTAGTGCCAGCCAGGTAGGCGTTGGCACCGCCGCTCTCTACCGCTACCGACGTACCCTGATCTGTGCCCGTACCGCCTACATAAGTAGCGAACTGTAGCGCGCCGGTAGCATCGTACTTTGCAAAAAAGGCATCATATACACCGCCCTGGTATACTGACATAAATGCCCCTACGGTAGCCATACTGGCACTTGCTGTATAGCCGCCAACATAGGTATTGCCCGCACCATCGTCTGCGATAGAGGTAGCCACATCATCGCCTGTGCCGCCGAAGTAAGTGCTCCACTGTAGTGCTGGGTCAATGGTGATAGCGCCTTTGTAAGCGCCGGTCTGGAATGTAACAATGTTATTGTGAAGCTTATATGAAGAAGCGATCTCTTTACCCGTTCCATTTTCGAATGTAAAAGGCTTTTTTTCATGAACGCTGCCCATCGGCGTTTCCGCGGCAAGGCCACCATCTTCGGCTATATTAAGCGAAGTAGTACCATCATATTGCAGTTTTATATCGCTGACTTTACCACCCGGGCGAACCACGAAATCATATTCTACCTTGCTGCCTTTAACATACAGGACCCAGTCAATATTCGGATATACATCTTTGTACACGACTTTGTTCCACGAATAAGCCGAAAAACCAGTATTGCCCAACTGTGCCAGGTAATAATTTTCGTAATAATTCTGTTTGTCAGCCGGCACTACAACAGCCGATGGATTGGCACCGATAAGGCTCATATCCATGCGGTAAGTAGTGATCTTGGCATCGTCGGTTGGATTACCTTCTGTTTTTCTGAACTGGTAATGCAATTGACCGTTGCCTACATACAGCGTCATGCCGGGTGTAGATAGCTTGTACTGAATATCAGTACGAGGGTGGCTGTACTGGTCCACAACCTGTCCTTTATTCTCTACAAAACATATCGGTTTGCGCAAATCCCTGTCTACGGATGCTGTTTTAGCGTTCTTTGCAGAAAGCGATAAAGACAACACACAACACAATGCAAGTGAACCGCATTTTGTACCATTAAAATACATATAGTAAATATTTATCGGTTATATATATAGACTGCAATGTAAGCATTTAATTTGTAAACCCCAACCATAAGAAATGCTATCGGCCGCCGAATTACGGATAAGCTCACCTGTCTTTTTTGATCGCGCTAACTATTGGCCCAAACCGGCAAAAAATGAGTGCACTACGATACCAATGTAACTGTCATTTGCCGCTCTGTATCGCTCAGAGATTCTATGGTGGCATAAACGTGCGTCATAGAAAGCAGGTCTTGTGCTTTTTCGGGCCATTCTATAAAGCAATATGCGTTACCCAGTTGTGCTTCATGGATACAGTCTTCCATACCCGCGTTAATAGCTTCGGGTGTATCGCGCAGGCGGTACCAGTCCAGGTGGTAAATGGTGCGGTCGGCAGCGGTATCGTCAGTGAAATGGTATTCATTGATCAGTGCGAACGTAGGACTGCTTACTACATCTTCTACATGCAGATGGTCGCAGATATTATGAATAAAGGTTGTTTTACCGGCACCCATGTCGCCGCTAAATGCCAAAACATGATATTGTTTCAGTGTTTTCCAGAACGTTATCGCAGCTTCAGCAATAGTATCGGGGGTATAATTCAGCCTCAGTAATTCGGTTGCCATCTTGCAGGCTAAAATAAATATAAATGTCAGCTTTCAGTTCATTCACCCCATTATTTTTGAATATGCATACTTGCGTTATTACTTTGTACCCTTCGCATATACTTTATTTGCTAATTGTATAGTTTTTATTTATCAATAATTTATAAATCATTAAGTAATGAAAAAATTTAGTGTGAGTTTGTGTGTGTGCGCGTTTCTGTGTAGTTCTCTTTCTGTATTAGCGTCCGGCATATGGTCCCTGGCTGATCCTGCTACCGCACCTAAAAACATACAGGTAATGCACCCGACTCAATTCCTTGTATACTCGATGGATGAGGCGACACTTAAATTTGAAATGTGGAACCTGTCATCGGACCCTGCCGAGGGGGTAGTGATCAGTCTGCCGATGCCTGACGGTTCTTTCAGGAATTTTAAAGTATGGCAAAGTTCACTCATGCCCGATGAACTGGCGGCAAAATATCCTGATATAAGATCATTTACCGGCGAGGCTACAGACGACCGCAGGGTTACTGCCAAGCTCGATTTTACTCTTTTCGGCTTTGACGCAATGATATTTGACGGCGACAATACTTCGTTCATAGACCCATTCGATAATTATCATGATGGGTTCTACATGGTGCATTATAAGAGAGATGAGACCCGGGCTGGTGCAGACCGTATGAAATGCCTTGTAAAAAGTAATGACCTGGCAGTGCCTACCGGAGAGACCCTGATGGTAATGGATGACCATAAAACAGCCAGTGCTGGTAAGACCGTGAACGGACTGAACCTGCGCACCTATCGCCTTGCGTTGTCTGCGGATCACCAATATTGCCAGGCCGCTACCGGCCTGTCTTCACCTACTATAGCACAGGCGTTGAGTAAGATGACCACATCTATGAACCGTATAAACGGTGTGTACAATCGTGAGTTCTCCGTGCAAATGAATTTTTGCACGAAGGAAGATACATTGATATGGCCTACCAATACAGGCAGCGTTAATGGGGCCGACCCGTTCAACACTATTGATGCCAACGGCAGTGCCTGCATGTCTGCAAACCAGACACAGTGTACCAACAGGATCGGATCGGCAAACTATGACCTGGGGCATGTGTTTACCACCGGGGGAGGTGGTATCTCATCACTTGGAGTGGTATGTAATAACAGCTCAAAAGCAAAGAGCTGCACAGGCAGCGGATCGCCGGTAGGTGACGGTTTTGACATAGATTACGTGGCCCATGAAATGGGGCACGAATTCGGCGCCGAGCATCCGTTTAATAACAATAATGACGGTAGTTGTTTCGGCAACGCCGTGTCGTCCTCGGCCTACGAGCCGGGCAGCGGATCAACTATTATGGCATATGCCGGTATTTGCGGCCCCGACGATCTTCAATATCATAGTGACGCGTATTTTCATGCCAGGAGCGTAAGCCAGATCGTTACCGCGCTGAACGGTTCAGAGAACTCATGCGCCGTGATCACTGCTACGGGTAATAAACTGGTAAGCCTTGTTGCCTTTACTGCTTCCTATACTATACCGTACAAGACACCGTTCGAGCTTACGGGGCCTACGGCGGTAGATTCGGTGGCTGACACCTTAAATAGCTACTGCTGGGAGCAATGGAACCGTGGCGATTTCGGGAATACCTTAGTGACCACTTTTTTGAAAGGGCCTATTTTCAGGTCTTACAACCCGGTAACCACCCCCACGCGTATTTTTCCTAAACTGAGTATGGTGCTCGCGGGTACATTGAGCAACGCAGGGGTTGAGGGCAACGAAGGTGAGAAGGCACCGGATACCGCGCGTTTTCTCACGTTTAAAATGACTGTGCGTAATATTATCACCGGCCATGGATGTGTTACCACTCCTGATGATACCATACATCTGAACGTTGTGAGTACCGGTGCTGCTAACAGCTATGCAGGTTTTAAAGTGACCAGCCAGGGAACTACCGGTCTGTCTTATAATGGTGGTACTACGCAAACCGTAACATGGAATGTGGTTGGCACTAACGCAGCGCCTGTGAGTGCTGCGACAGTGACCATATATATGTCGGCAGACGGAGGCAATACATGGCCTTACACACTGGGTACTTTTACTAATAACGGTACGGCTAACGTAACCCTGCCAAACCCCGGTGTTACAACAACCAGCGCAAGGTTTAAAGTAAAGGGTACCGGCAATGTGTTCTTTAATGTCAACGGTAAGAATTTTACAGTGACCCATAATTCTTCTGTGGGATCTGCGGTAGCAGATCCGGCCGCGCTGGCCGGCAGTATTAAGCTGTTCCCGGTGCCGGCAGACAATATCCTGAATATTTCATCCGTTTTGCCCGGCCCGGTTCAGGCGGTTATTTACGATGCCCCCGGGCAGGTGGTATGGACAGGCGAAATAAGCGGCAATACCTCTATAGCTGTAGGCTCGTGGGCAAGGGGCGTATACTATGCCCGCTTTATTGACCCGGCAAACGGCGGACAGGTGGTAAAGCCAATAGTGCTGAGATAGTGATGAAGTTATTGAAGAAGCGTATGGCACCTGTGTGCCATACGCTTCTGTTTTTTTAGTAACTTTAAACCGCCTTTTCAGGGGCTGCTAATTCCTTTAACCAATTATTACATACCGAGACTATATACGATGAGAAAAAATTTCATCCTGCCTGTTGTTTTATTATTGCTTGCCGCTACGAGTCCGGTATTCGCGGATAACCACTGGATGCGTGTTGATAATACCTTTGCTTCCAGGCCCATGCTGGCCGATCACCTATCGGCATACATGGTCTATGAAACAGACATTGATATGCTGAGGAAGCAACTGTTTTCTCTTTCGGCAGTACGTGAGGAGGGTGGGGTTGTAGAATTGCCTTTACCGGATGGTACAACAAGGTATTTCAGGGTTTGGTACTCACCCATAATGCCCGCGGGTCTTGCTGCCCGTTATCCTGGCCTGCGAACGTTCACAGGGGTTGCAATGGATGATCCCGGTGTTACGGCCAAACTTGATTATACCCTCTATGGTTTCCATGCAATGATATTTGAAGATAAAGGAATCTCGTTCATAGATCCTGCCGATGATAATAACAGCGGCTACTATGTGGTGCATTACAAGAAGGATGAAGTGGCGCAGGTGAGTACTCCGGCAAATTGTATGGCGCGGCATATAGAGCCGGTAATTAACGGTGGCGGGGTGGATATGATGACCTATGGCGCCGCAAAAACTTCTAACGGGTACCAGTTGCGTACCTATCGTATTGCACTTTCCTGTTCGCACCAGTATGCTGCGGCGGTAACAAGCTTGTCGGCACCGCTCATATCGCAGGTGCTCAGCAAAATGACCACTACCATGAACCGTGTAAATGGTGTTTATGAGCGTGAAATTTCGGCAACAATGATGTTTGTGGATAAGGAAGACACACTGATCTGGAATATGGATACAGGAGGCCCCAATGGCCCGGACCCGTTCAGTGCCATTGATGGTAACTCCAGTGCTTGCCTGCCTGCGAACCAAACCGCCTGCGACGACAGGATAGGGGAGGCTAACTACGATGTAGGTCATGTATTTACTACCAATGCCGGTGGTTATTCGCTGATAGGTGTGCTATGCAAAGCGGGGTTAAAGGCGCAGAGCGTTACCGGGCAGGCTCATCCCTACGGCGATGGCTTTGATATAGACTATGTAGTGCATGAAATGGGGCATGAGTTTGGCGCCGAACATACTTTTAACAATAGTCATGACGGCAGTTGCGGAGGATTTAACATCAATGCTGAAACCGCCTACGAACCCGGCAGTGGCTCTACTATTATGGCCTATGCCGGCATTTGCAGTCCTGATAATATACAACCGCACAGCGATGACTATTTTCATACTGTAAGCCTGATGGAAATACAATATTACCTGACCACAGGTGGGGATGTATGCGCGATAAAAACACCTACGAACAATAAGCCGGTGGCATTACCAACCTTCCAGGCTACCTATTCTATTCCTTTCCTTACTCCGTTTGAACTGACGGCGCCTGATGCCGTTGATTCTGTAGGTAGTAGTGCGGTATACTACTGCTGGGACCAATGGAACCTGGGCGATGTGGGCCAGCGCCTTATTAATACGCATTACGCGGGCCCTATCTTTCGCTCATTTAAGCCTGTTACCTCGCCTACGAGAATATTTCCGAAAGATACCATGGTGCTGAAGGGAGTGCTGAGCGATGCAGGGAATAATAACTGGGAAGGCGAAAGCGCACCTGATGTAGCCCGTTTCCTCACCTTCAGGCTGGCTATGCGCAATATATACCAGGGGCACGGATGTGTACTTATACCTGACGATACCATTCACCTTGATGTGATCAATACCGGTTCCGGGTTCAAAGTAACCAGCCAGGGCGATTCAACACTTACTTATGTAGGCAACAGCCTGCAGAACATAACTTGGGATGTGGCAGGAACAAACGCCGCACCCATAAGTGCCGCAACAGTAGAGATATTTATGTCGGAAGATGGGGGGTATACGTGGCCGCACCATATCGGCACATTCCCTAATACAGGGTCGGCGTCAGTACCGCTGCCCAATCCGGATACCACAACTACCCGCGCCCGTATAAAAGTGAAAGGTACAGGCAATGTTTTCTTTAACGTGAACAAGTACAATTTCTCTGTTACGCACAGCGATGGTACCGATACATCTATACGTATTTACCCTGTTCCGGTGAAAACTACTTTACGTATTTCATCCGGTAACAAGGGCATGCTGCAGTTCCGTATCTATAACTCCATAGGACGGCTTGCTTTCTCGGGCGAAGTGAACGGTATCTATGATGTGCCTCTGCAGTACTGGCCGCGCGGCATGTATCTTATCAGGATGATAGACCTGAGAGGACAGAAGACGGTTAAGAAATTTGTGGTCGAATAGATTATTTTTAGCCGCGCAATTTTTTGTTTAGATGAGTACAGCCGACAACAGTATACTTGGTTTAAAACTACCCACCGACCCACGGTGGCCCGACCTAGCGGCAGTGTCGCTGGAAGAGATACTTACAGATCATGCTTTTTGTGAGCAGAAAGCGGCCACCCAATGTATATCGCTGATACAACGCTATGCCGATAAGGAAGAACTTGTAAATGCATTGTCGCCGGTGGTCACTGAGGAGTGGGGACACTTTCGTATGGTGTGGAATGAGATGAAGAAACGTGGCTACAAACTGGGCCGGCAACGTAAAGACGATTATGTGAACCTGCTGATGCAAAACGAACCCAAAAATATACCGGGGGAAGACAAGCTGCTGCATAAGCTGATGGTAGGCGCCCTGATAGAGGCACGCAGTTGCGAGCGGTTCAGGTTGTTGTCTGAAGGATTGGACGAGCAGGCGCTTCGCGACTTCTACTATAAGTTCATGATATCCGAGGCCGGGCACTATCGCCTGTTTGTAGACCTTGCGGAGCAATACTACCCTGAAGAAAAAGTGCGGGCCGCATGGCAGCAATGGCTGGCAATAGAAGAAAAGATATTAGTGATGCTGGCGCCCCGTGGCGATCGTATGCATTGATCTTTTAGTTGGCCTATTTTGGTACTACACGAAAAATGGAGCCGTTATCACCTGCCAGCAGCAGAGAGCCGTCAGGCCGAATGACCATATCTCTTATAGTGTTTCCTGTAAAGCTATCATATTCCGACCAGTGCCGCCCCGCGTCGTCGGTATAGATCAGTTTGCCACCTTCGCCCGCAGCCCAGCCATGCCGGCTGTCTTTAAATGCAATGCAGTAGAGGTAATATCTGGGTAGTGTGATGTCGTTGCCGTTGCGCAGCCGCTCCCAATGGGCGCCTCCATCAGTGGTATGGTATATGCCGCCGTTGTATCCGCACATCCACAGCTCATCGCCATGTATATCCATATCTGTAAAATCGTCTTTGTCCACTGCCTGAAAATTCCATGTAGTGCCCGCGTCGGTAGTTTTCTGCATAATACCATAGCCACAGAGATAGCCGGTTTGCGGTGTGGTCATTATTATCCTGTTGAACTGATAGGCGAAAGAATCCCGTCGGGTGAGATTGCCAAAAGTGTCTATGTAGTGGCGCATGCCGCTGCTGAAGCTGATGCCGCCCACTACTATGGCATGAACAGCATCTGTAAATGCTATTCCAGTAAACGGATAATATTCAATTTGCTGAAAGCTCCATGTTTTTCCGGTGTCTGTAGAGTGTAATAATTTTCCGTCGAAACCAATGGTATATAATGCTCCGCCCGGGCTAATGGTAATATCATACAGGCCTTTACCGGCAACAGGGAAGGAGTTGTTGGTCCATGTAGCGCCACCGTCGTTGGTAGACAAGATGACAGACTCAGAAAACCGTCGTCCACCCACTATAAACCCGGTTTTGTCGTTGATGAAGAATATTCTGTTAAGCCTTGAGCTGTCTGTGTAACTTGCCAGCCGCTGTACACTCTGCAGGTGAAGCATATCTTTCCTACAGGAGCTGAAGAGGAATAAAATGAAAATAAGATAGTGTAGTTTGTTCATCACGTTCCCCGGAGTGGGCAATTGAGGTGCAATATAAATAACTATGCATAAAACGCACAAAAAAAGCCTGCACACGCGGTGCAGGCTTTCCTTTCCATCATCACAGTTACTCTTTCACAAATGTCGCGGCTATTTGCGCTGTTGCGGTACGGTATAGCACATAGTATACACCCGTGGGCAGACCGCTTATGTCTGCTTCGTACTTTGCAGCGGTAATGCCGGTAGCAAAACTGACGACTTGTCCCAAAGTGTTGCACACAGTGATTGAGACATCGCCGGTTATTGTACCTTTATTTTCTACAAACAGCCAGTCCTTTGCCGGGTTTGGGTAGATAGCGATCTTACCGTCCTGCGGGTCTTTGACGGTATTTGGCGGCAGAGGTGGTGGCGGGGAGTAATAGTTGCCCCATGCAGTATCGGCTACAGTGCGGATATGGTCGAAGCTGGTAGCGCCACATCCACCGGCGGAGTCTGCTACTAAAAGACCAAGAACTATTTTCTCAGTGCCGCCCGCATTTAGCGTAAAATCATTGCTGGATAAAACGAATCGCCTGTCGGACGGATTATTATTTAATGCACATTCAGACCATTGCGTGCTAATTGACGGATCGCCGGTATACATATAATTCACGTCTATGCCATGGTTGTCTTTAAAGTGATCGCCATTTCTGTACCTCGCACGCATATAATTGTTGTATTCAGTATCTACTCCAGGGTTGCCAGATACCGATAAGTCATTAAAAAAGGGAACGAAAGATCCCGCAGGAATAAAGCTACTACCTACATCTCCCGGTAGCACTATCATGGTCATGGCCACCTGAGGCGGGTTTGTGCCATACGAATTTATGGGATGGCCGCCGCTCAGTCCGTCATCTTTTGTGCCATTGTAGCAGATGCCCATTCTCCAGCTTGAATCGAAGCCAATGAAATCGTCAAGGAAGTAACCCAGATCTACATCATCAAATAACGAGAACCGGAAATTATGATATGTGTTCGGTGACTTGTTGATCAACGTATATTCGAAATAAACAACATCGTCTATCAGCGAATTTCTGTGATAGGCATAGGCCATAACATGTGTTTCCACACCTAATGGCCGTCCGTTTGTCTGACTGTGTACCGGCCCGTTGTCGCTGTATACCCACCACAGCGCCTGGTCTCCTTTTATATCCGGATAATCGCCCAGGAGTGGCTCATAGATGCCGTTGCCGTTAAGATCCACAAATGGAGCCATATCGCCGGTAATATGCAATATTATGCCGCCATTGCCCCTCGCATTTGTGTTTCCTTTAGCCGGCCAGGTAAGAATGGCTGCCGGTGTGTTGGCGGTTGTATGCGTACTCAACGACTGAAAGTATTGTATGTCTGTCCGGTTCACCTTCCATATTTTGGCCCAGTCGTGCGATGTATGATAAGTGAGCGTATCTGCGGCATCGAGCGGTCCGGGCCAATAGTCATTGCCAGTCTGCCGGTAGGTCTGTGCTGCCACATGAAGATTATTGCCTGCATCGTAGCCCGCCATCCAAATAGCACTAACGAAGTTGCAGTTCTTACCGGTTCCTTTAGGGAACCCGCATTGAGCCACCTCCAGTGCAGGGTCCCAGAACATATCACCTTGTACTAAAACTGCAGCGTTAATGTTATTGATGTCTACCGAATCCTTAGTGTTGAAAGGTATTTGTGCGCCGGCCTGGAATATGGATGCGCCGAATAAGGCCATAGTGGCGGAAAATAGTTGTTTCATAAGTTAAATTTAATACCAGGAAAAATTATTTACCTGTATGCGTTATGGCGCTATGGTCGAGTCAACAAGTGCCGTGCCTACCGCATTATACACTTGTTTGCCCGTGGTAGGGTCTTCGTATAGCGACACATCATTGACCACATAGCTGCATGCCGCAAAATATATCTGCTCGCCATAGTAAATATTGGCATTGTTTAGATCTGATGCGGGTATGCGCAGCATGACATTTACATTTCCCACCCATGAGCTTGCAGGTATTGCTTTAACATATGCAAGCAGGTAGTTGTTCGGGTCATTGCTTACAGATCGTTTGTTATTCACAAACACAATAAGGTTCCGGGCTTTTGTATCCGCGGGCACAGCGAAGACCAAAGAGTCGAACTGGGAACCTGTGTTGTGATATGCGGTGAAACCCGCGAGGTTAAAATCGGGCTTTCTTGTAAGGGCTATGTCAGTGTTGAATGTGTCACTAAGAAAGGGTATGTTTTTTACCAGCGTGCCACCCAGCCCTTCGCCCGCGGCGGTTATAGTATATGATCCGGTAGTTACATTGCCAAAGACAAAATACCCGGTTGAATCTGCCGTTGTGGATTTACCACCTTTAAGGGTCAACTGGACGCTGTTTGGCCAATTGAGCACCCTGCTCCCATATTGGTCATAAATGATCACATGGCCGTTAATAGCCCCGGTGAACGATGGCCCCGCCGGGCCAACCGGGCCTGCCGGACCGGTATCGCCCTTTTTGGAGCAGGACGAGATGGTGCATAACATAATTAGAGAACTGATAACGAGTGTAGTTTTTTTCATAAAGTATTTTTGTGGTTATAAAGTAAGTTGAAGTCAAGGTCTTTAATAATATAGACGTAATAAGAAACAAGAACCTTGGGTGTGATGCCGGTATTTGACGTATTTTTTTAACGTGTTATACCATCTGCCGGGCTTTCAGTTCCAGGTATTTGTTGATCACATCTACAGAAAGTGTTTGGGGCGTGCTTAGAATAGACAGTATACCATGACGCCTGAGTTCCTTTACTATTTGCTTTTTTTCAAGGTCAAACTGGTCGGCAATGGTCTTAATGTATATGCCCTCCATACTGTCGGGATTCGATTCGTGTATCTCTTTCAGCAGGGTATTCTGAAAAAATACCACGCAGGCAAGGTGCCTTTGTGCTATTTTTTTCAGGAATGGCAGCTGCCGCTCCAGTGAAGAATAAGTTTCGAAATTAGTGAACATCAATACGAGGCTGCGTTGGGTAATGGCCCGGTGCACCTGGCTCCATACCGCTTCATAATCACTTTCCTTAAACTGGGTTTGTTGTTTGTACAATGTTTCCAGTATGCGCTGCAATTGGTTTGAGCGCCTGTCTGCCGGTATGATGTCACTTATTTTATTTGAGAAAGTAATGAGCCCTGCTTTGTCTTGTTTCAGTAGAGCTACATTTAGTATTGCCAGGCAGGCATTGATGGAATGGTCCAGCAGGGTCATCCCTTCAAAGGGCATTTTCATGCTGCGTCCTTTGTCTACCAGGCAATAGATCTGCTGCTGGCGGGCATCGGTATATGTATTCACCATCAGGTTGTTACTCCGCGCGGTGGCTTTCCAGTTTATGGTGCGTACATCATCACCTTGTACATAGTCCTTTATCTTCTCAAACTCAAGACTATGCCCCAATCTGCGTATTTTCCTGGCTCCGGTAAGTGTACTCCCGGAAATGGCCAGCAACTGGTATTTTTTCAGTTGGGTGTATGATGGGTACACTTTCACGGTCACAGGTTCGGCAGGTCTGAAACGCCTTTTCAAGAAGCCGATGGGGCTCGATGTAAAACATAGCAGAAAGCCGAAATCGAATTCACCGCGGGCTAGGGGGCGAAGGTCATAAGAAATGTCTGCTTTCGACTGGTAGCCAATACTGGTAATAAGCCTAAAGGCTCGCTCCTGGAACTGGAATGGCAGTTCATCTATGATGAGCAAGCTTACTTTAAATGGATAGGTGTTGGTAACAGATAAGGTGATCTTGTTAATATCGCCTATGGAGAATCTTGGGTTCATCAACCGTGCGGCTTTTATCGTTCCCCGTGATAAAAAAAGCAGCGCATAGTCAATGAGCGTAAGCAGCAGCAGCGAGGCTGTGAATGCCAGTACCGGCTGGTAAAGGAAGTGAATGAAGTAAGACAGGAACAGCAGTATGGCGCACCCTCCCATTACCAGGTACCACCGGGTATTGATGTAAAGGTCGCCTATGTATTTCTGAAAATACTTCATGGTTATCTTGGTATTTCCATTCTTGCTATTATCTCTTTTATTACATCGTCTGTAGTGGCGCCTTCCATTTCGCGCTCAGGTGTGAGGCCTATACGGTGACGCAGCACGGCAGGCGCCGCCAGCAGAATGTCTTCGGGTATCACAAAGGTCCTGCCGCGGATCACGCTATATGCTTTGGCTATCTGCAGCATGGCTATCGAAGCCCGTGGCGACGCGCCCAGGTACAGCGACCGGTCGTTACGTGTTTCCCATATTATCTTTGCTATGAACTCGATCAGCCTGGGTTCAATATGTATATCCCTTACCTGCATGCGCGCGGTGTTAAGCGTATCCGGAGTTATGACTGGCGATACATTGTTCAGCGTTTCCGTGATCGCCTCCTGGTTGTGCATGCCCAGTATCTTTACTTCATCTTCAAGTGTAGGGTATCCTACATTTATCTTCATCAGGAACCTGTCCAGCTGCGCTTCAGGCAGCCGGTAGGTACCTTCATGCTCTATAGGGTTCTGTGTGGCTATTACCATAAACGGAGCCTGCATTTTGTGTGTAATGCCATCAACGGTTACCTGCCGCTCCTCCATTACCTCAAATAAGGCTGCCTGTGTTTTTGCAGGCGCGCGGTTTATCTCATCAATAAGGATGATGTTGCTGAACACAGGCCCTGCCTTGAACTGGAACGAAGATGTCTGCGGGTTGAAAACACTCGTGCCCAGCACATCACTCGGCATGAGGTCAGGTGTAAATTGAAGGCGGGAAAAACGGGTGTCTATTAGTTTGGAAAGTAATTTTGCCGTAAGCGTTTTGGCCACGCCGGGCACACCTTCTATCAGTATGTGGCCATCTGCCAGCAGGCCGGCCAGCAGTTGATCTACCATACCCTGCTGGCCCACTATTATTTTCCGTATCTGCACCTGTACCTGCTCTATGAGCGCCGTGAGCGGATGTTCGATCGGTGGGATATTTCCCTGCTCTGTTGTTTCCATCATTTTCGGTTGTTGTTATAAAATTGCTGAATAGTAGTGTATAACTGGTAAAGGTAGGCGTCATCTACAGTGCCGCCTAGTCTTAATTCATGGATCATATCAGTTAGGCCCCGTACCTTAGATTCCGGTTGACCCGATTTGATCGCGAGCTGTGCAATGAACGACTCATTGATCTGATTGGTATTCAGGAAGTAATGCGATCGTACCCATTCCAGGAATTGCTGCACCATCTTATCGGCCAGGTTGGTATGATTGCCCTTGTTGTAATACAGCCTCCCAACGGTCTCTACAAAAGACACCGAATCATTTTTTAGTGGCGGTAGTATGGGTATAATACGCTGTTTTCTTTTTCCTTCAAAGAGGATGTAAAGGAGGAGTATAATAATGGCCAGGATGAGCGCTATGCGTGTCGCGGGGTGCCGCCATAATATGTCCATGCTGGATGATGTTGTATCGCGCATGTAAAAGTCATTCCAGTAAATGCGGTTTACATTTTCCGGCAGGGATTGCCATATCGCTGACAGGTAGTTCTCGTTTCCGTCCTGCAGCAGGAAGTAATTGCTGAGCGCAAGGGGGGCGGCATGCAGTGTTATGTGCCCTTCGCCCAAGCTATACCGGATAAAGTTTGGTTCCTTTCCGGCATAGCCCAATGTGTCCGGTCCATAGAGTACGTTCTCAATGGCAGAGGAGGCCTCGGCTTGTGCCACGTTGGTATTTGTGTCGGCAGAGGCCGTGGCTTGCGCAGCGTCAGTATCTGAGCCCGCGGTGGCGCTGTCGGTTGCAGCGGTGATGGTATCATCGACAAACCCAAAATACCCTTTTAGCGAACGGCCGGCGTAGCCATACTTCTTTAGTGTGTCGCCGGCCAGGCTAAGAATATTCTTGTTGTCAAAGTCTTCTTTTGTCGTGTAGTACTTGTTGTTCTCTTCGCCGCTGCCTTCTTTGTAGCAGTATAATTCATCTTCTATCTTTTTATCCAGCCAGCTACAGAATATGACTACTTCATTACCGTTCTTCACAAATCGTTTCAGCTCATACCATTCTTCTTCGGTGAGATAAAAATACAGCCCCTCCAGTATGATCACATTCCGGCCTTCGGAGTTGTACCTCATCTCATCGTCCATATTCGTATACCTGAAGCGGTGTGGCAGTACTTCAACGCGGGCATGAGGGAAATAATATTTAAGCGATTGATAGGCCAGGTATGTGCCATACGGCCCTTTGTCACTGTTGTCCAGCGTGATGTTCCATTTTTGTTGCTCCAGCAGGGGATTGTCTTTCGAGCAGCCCGAAGACATGATAAGCAGTATTGCGACTATGTAAGTGATATACCTTGAGGTCATGGGCGTAATTTGTTTTTTACACTCATGAAGAGGGATATATACTCATTATATACCGAGGCTGGCGGGTTGAATTTGCCATACCAGGTAAACTCATATTGCCGTGATAGCTGTTTGAATGGTTGCTTGTATTGTGTTTCGGCCAGTTCCAGGTAGTAGTCGTAGTTGGTTTTGTCGCTACGGTACCCTATCAGTTCGCGTTGCTGTAAAAGCTGCAACAGCCACATATAGCTATACCTTACTGCCAGGCGCAGGTCGTTATTGGCGGTAGCTTGCTGTAGCAGGGCCTCCCAGTTAGTTGTTGCAATGTCTTCCGTTTCTTCCGGCATATTGCCACTATTGTCTATTGCTCCTTTATTTCTGCCAAACAGGAAACTGTTATTGCTGACAAAGAGCTTATACAATACGAAGCCAACAACGAAAATGACGAAGAGCCATATAATTGTAGTGCCTGCCCTGCTTCCGAAAAACTCAAAGAAAGCGGTAAAGAATTTTTGAAGGGCACCGGGTTTGTATTGTTTTGGGGTCACAATGTTTTCCCGGTCATTTTTATAGCCGAATGCTTTATCATTTTTTAGTTGCTGCCATTGGGCCGCCACATTCACCGGCGTTGTGGTGTCCGCAAGGCATTGGGTACTGGCAGACAGGTATACAAGGCACAGCAATATAGCCATGAGCAAAAGCCTGCCTGCGGGGCGTAAAAAGGTTCGCTCATGCCACGCCTGTATTGCTATTTGTGGTTGTTTACAACTCATTCCGGCTTATCGTTGTTTTGCGGGGTTCTCCGGGTTACCCTGATGGGGTAAATGATAAAATACCATACGATAAAGCTTGCTGATGACAGCAGTATAGTAAGGCTTAGCCACAGGGGCATTTCGGTATGCCGGGTTACAAAGCTTTCAAAGAAAGCGGCGACAATAAATATCGGTATCAGGCTTACTACTATTTTAATACTGTCTTTTGCAGCCTGCTTCAGCGATTGCAGGCGTGTGTATGTGCCCGGAAATATCATTGAATTGCCTATCATAAGCCCCGCGCTGCCCGCTATTACTATAGCCGACAATTCAAGTGTGCCATGAATAAAGACGACCAGTATCGATTGCATGCCTATGTGGTGGTGAAAGAACATGTATTCAAATACGCCCACCATCAGGCCATTGGTAAACAGCATATATAAGGTGCCCACGCTGAGAAAAATACCCATGCTGTAACAAAGGAACGCTACCCTTATATTGTTGAACGCAATATACATGAACATCGCAAACTCGTTACTGTCCTTATACACTCCAAAAGGGTCGCCGCGGGCTATGTTGCGTTCGGTCATGTCCACATAGCCGTCACCCAGCACCGCTCTCACAAAACTCTGGTCATTGTATGCAGAAAAAACACCCAGGAAAACAAAAGCCATAAAAAAGATAAACCCAAACAACAACAACCTGTGGTGCCTGCGGATCACCAATGGCAGTTCTGTTGTCCAGAAAGTGATGAGCCGGTGTTTTTTTTCTTTCTTGTTTTTGTAAATAGACAGGTAGATATCAGCGGCTATACCGTTAATATATTTTATGGTGTTGCTGCCCGGATAAAAGGTTTTTGCGTAAGACAGGTCATCCACCAGGTACGTAAAACGCTTGGCCACTTCGTCGGGGTCTTCAGTGTTCTGCTGGTAGTTTTCCCAGCGCTTTAGGTTTCTTTTTATGAATTGTCCTTCACGCATAAGGCGCTGCAATATGGATTGAGGGTACAATTTAATGCTTTTAGCACAAATGGTTAGCCCGATAACAATCTGTTATCTATATGCCGGTTTGCAGGCATAGCATCGGTGTTATTATGATATTTTGTGTTGCAATTGCTATGGGTTTTTAAGTGTTTGGGGGGTTATTTTCTTACATTTGCACCCGCTATGACACAGGAAAACCTGAAAGAGATGCGGGAGCGTATGGACCACCTGCATCGTTTTCTAAGAATTGATGACAGGTTGGCAAAACTGGAAAACGACCGGCAACTTACCCTTTCGCCGGGTTTCTGGGACGATAATGCCCGTGCCACAGGTGTACTGAAAGAGATCAAGATCAATAAATACTGGGCCGATTTCTTTGATAGCGTTAAAGCTGCGGTTGATGATTTTGCTGTGCTATTCGATTTCTGGAAAGAGGGCGAGGCTAAAGAAGAAGAGGTAAAGGAACTATACGATCATGCCATAAAAGCGCTCGACGAGCTTGAGTTTAAGTCTACCCTCAATGAGCCCGAAGATGAAATGCCGGCTATGCTGGTCATCAATAGTGGTGCCGGCGGTACAGAAAGCCAGGACTGGGCTGAGATGCTGATGCGCATGTATCGCATGTATGGCGAAAAACAGGGATGGAAGGTAAGCGAAGTAGATGTTCAGTACGGTGATGGCGCTGGTATAAAGCAGGCCACCCTTGAGTTTGACGGGGCATTTGCGTATGGTTTACTGAAAGCCGAGAGCGGCGTGCATAGGCTGGTGCGTATTTCACCGTTCGACTCCAACGCACGCAGGCATACGTCATTCGCATCGGTATTTGTGTACCCGCTTATTGACGATACTATCGACATACAGGTAAGCCCGGCCGATGTGGAGTGGGCATTTTTCCGTTCGGGTGGCTCTGGCGGGCAGAATGTGAACAAAGTAGAAACAGCGGTACGCCTGAAACATATACCTACGGGTATAATCGTAGAATGCCAGCAGGCGCGCACCCAAGGCGAGAACCGAGAGAAAGCTATGACCATGCTGAAAAGCAGGCTTTATGAAGAAGAGTTGCGCAAGCGCCAGGAGATACTTAACGCATCCAATTCGGCAAAGAAAAAGATCGAATGGGGGTCGCAGATCAGGTCTTATGTGTTCCATCCCTATAAAATGATAAAAGACCACCGTACCGGGTATGAAGTTGGTAATGTGCAGCCGGTAATGGATGGTGATCTTGATGAATTCATCAAGGCGTACCTGATGACCATAAACGCGCCCGCCGAATAACATACCGTTTGAGGCAGACCGCAGGCTGTAATATTGAATCGAACTATTGATCAGGGCATGGCAGAAGAAAAAACTAAAAAGAAAGTATTTGACCTCCGCTTGTTGCGGCGTATATTTTCTTTTACCGGCCCTTACCGGCGCACGCTTTATTTTGCCATGTCGCTGGCTATAGTACTGGCGGTACTATCGCCGCTCAGGCCTTATCTTATAAAAGTATCTGTTGACAAATATATCAGCCACAACCTTCTTTTGGGGCTCATATGGATAAGCGTTTTCCAATTTGGGCTGCTCATTGTGGAGAGTGGATTGAGGTTCCTGTTCACTTATCGCTCTAACTGGCTGGGGCAGACAGTTGTCAATGATATTCGGAATAAAGTTTTCAGGAAGATATTATACCAGGATATCGGTTTTTACGACAAGACTTCTATTGGTACGCTTACTACCCGTACTATCAACGACATTGAAGCCATCAATGATATTTTTTCAGAAGGTATTATTTCTATTGTGGCTGATATGCTTACCATCGTAGCTATTATTATTGTTATGCTGGCTACAGACTGGCGGCTCACACTGGTTTGCCTGTCCACATTTCCGCTGCTTATAATAGCAACATGGTGGTTTAAAGAGGCTGTCAATAAATCTTTTCAGCGCGTGCGGAACGCGGTATCTGCGTTAAACGCTTTTGTGCAGGAACACCTCACCGGTATGTATATAGTGCAGGCATTTGCTGCCGAACGCCGGGAAATGAACAGGTTTACAGAGATAAACAAAGAGCACCGCAACGCTAACATAAAAGGGATCTTTGCGTATTCTGTATTCTTTCCTATCGTAGAGATCATCCTGGCCGCGTCGCTGGGTTTGCTGGTTTGGTATGGTGCAGACAGGATAATGGAGTACCACACCAGTCCGGGTGTCATCATTGCGTTTGTCATGTATCTCAACCTGCTCTTCCGCCCCCTGCGTATGATGGCCGATAAATTCAATGTACTGCAGATGGGTATTATTGCTGGTGAGCGGGTGTTTACGGTTTTGGACAGCACTGAGCATATTGTAAATGAAGGTACACTGAAGCCGGATATCATACGCGGCGACGTGGAGTTTCGTGATGTACATTTCAGTTATAAACCCGGAACACCTGTGCTCAGGGGGGTATCTTTCAGGCTGGATGCCGGTAAGACGCTCGCCGTTGTAGGGCATACTGGTGCCGGTAAGACATCAATGGTCAGTATACTCAATCGCCTGTATGAGACTGAAGGCGGCAGCATACTTGTTGATGGTCGCGATATACGCGAGTACGATGTGTACCATCTGCGCAGCCATATCGGTATAGTATTGCAGGATGTGTTTCTTTTTTCAGGTACAATAGCCGATAATATTACTTTACGCAATCCCGGCATATCCAGAGAAAAAGTTATTGAGGTAGCAAAGATGCTGGACATTCACAATTTCATCTTGCGGCTCCCGGGTGGTTACGATTTCGATGTCATGGAGCGTGGTAATACACTGTCGCAGGGGCAACGGCAACTACTTTCATTTGCGCGGGCGTTGCTTTATGATCCGTCAATACTTATCCTCGACGAGGCCACATCGTCGGTAGATAGTGAAAGTGAACAATTGATACAGCACGCCATTGATACCCTTATTAAAGGGCGCACCTCTATTGTTATTGCGCACCGGCTTTCTACTATCAGGAAAGCAAATGAGATATTGGTTATGGACCATGGCACCATCAGAGAGCGCGGCAACCATGAGTCACTCATTAACGACCGGGGTGCCTATTATGACCTGTACACTGCCGTAGAGCAGATGAAGGAAAAAGAAGTGCTTTAACTGCCTGCTTTTTTCTCGTTTTATTATTCCCGGGTATTTTGTTTGTTAGGTATGGTTGATTATCTTTATTTAACAACCTGCCTTATGGAAGATAATGATAGAGCTCTTTTGCCTGATGATCCAAATGTTTGCGTCAATTGCAGGATTGAGCCTGCATTGGACGGTTATCTGTCAAAGTTGTGCAGTACATGTCGGGAGCGGTTCATCAGGTATCCCATCCCCAAATGGATATACGGCTTTGGCGCAGGTGTACTGGTTATAATGCTGTTCAGCATGGCGCAGTTGCCACGGTATATGGGTGCTGCCGCAGACTTTGCCCGTGCCGAAAGTGCTATTGAGTCGCATAACTATGTGACCGCTCAAAGAGAGATCGAGAAGGTATTGAGGAAGCTCCCATCGTTCAAACTGGCAAAGGCGTATATGCTCATCGCTTGCTGTTATAACAAAGAGCTTGAAAAAGCCGGGGGGATTTATGCCGAATTAGAACATCAAACACTTGATGATGACGTGGTGGGCAGAATAAATACTGCGGTGGCCTTTCTTTCTGATATGGTACCGCAGGACACCACCTTTTCCGACAGGCTTATGGCGGCAAAAAAAGATTCGGTGCCGGGGCTACGTAAGCTGTTTCATGAGCTGGATACGGCATACGCGAATGATAAGAACGTGCTCCAGTACTTAGTTGCAGATGCGGTCTACGATATGAAAGATTACGTTGCCTGCAAGGCTATGTTAGATACGATACTTAGCCGGGAACCCGATTATTATCTCGCGCTTTCGTTATTGGCGCCTGTGCACAGAAATCTTGGAAAATATGATGAGGCTATTGCTGACTGTAATAAGTTGCTGGAAATAAATCATGAAGATGTAGGTACGATCAGCCAAATGTCAAGGATAGAGCTGAAGCGAAAACATGATAAAGAGGCTGCTTCGTACGCTGAAAGAGCTTATGCGATAGATAGCAAAGATATCTCGGCCATGGAGGCTATGGCTATGGTTGCCTGGTTTGCGGGAAAGAAGCAGGAATGTGAGCAGATGCTGGCACGCATAAAGAATGAAGAGGCAGACAGCGAGTTGATTGTTTATAACAGGGTATTGCGGGTTGTTAACGGAACTGAATCATATAGGTAAATCAGATTTTTATGTTTGTACCAGGTGTTATTATCAGCATAGTCACATTTCCGGGTGTTATAGTTCACGAGCTGGCACACCAGCTATTCTGCCGTTTGTTTAAAGTGCCGGTCTTTGAGGTCTGTTACTTCAGGACCCAGAACCCCGTGGGTTATGTTATCCATGAGCAGGCGTCTAAGCACTGGCAGGCGGTATTTATCAGTATAGGTCCGTTCTTTGTCAATACGCTGCTGGGTTTCCTCATTGCGTTTCCGGTAGCTATACAACAGAAATTTGATGTCACAGGCCCGCTGGATTTTGTGCTCATATACCTCGGTGTTTCAATAGCTATGCACGCCTTCCCCAGCACCGGGGATGCGGCATCGCTTTGGGGACAGGTGAACAAGAAAGAAAATCCCCTCATCACAAGGATATTGGTAGCGCCCATTGTAGGTTTTATTTATCTCGGGGCTTTAGGTTCTTTCTTCTGGCTCGATGCTGCCTATGGCGCGGCTGTGGCATTAGGGGTGCCCTGGCTTATCCTCAAACTCATCGCTTAGTGGCGCGGATAGTATATATACTCTTTTAAATGGAGTAAATTGTGCCCCGGATGAAGCTGGCATTTGTACAGGACTGGTTTAACGCAAACGGTGGCGCTGAAAAGGTGGCCGGTGCCATACTTGATATTTACGATGGGGAAGATGTAACTATCTACGCCCTTTTCGATCGGTTTTCGCCATCCGCGCGGAGCGAGATATTGCACGATAAGCCCGTAAGAACATCGCTGTTGCAGTACGTACCGTTTATCGACAGGGTGTACAGGTATTTCCTCCCGCTCATGCCCTGGTTGATGAAGCGGTTCAGGCTTAGCGGATATGACCTTATCCTGTCCACTTCTCATGCTGTGGCAAAAGGGTATAGCAGTAACCCTGATACACTGAGTATTTGTTATTGTCACACGCCGCTTCGGCCTATATGGGATATGTATGATGACTATGCCGCCACGCATCGGCTCGGGCGTTCATTCGTCTACCGGTGGTATGTGCGCTATCTGCGGCGGTGGGACGAGGCATCCGCAAAGCGGATACATTATTTTGTAGCTAATTCCAGGCATGTGCAGCAGCGTATCGCGGACAGCTACAACCGGGAGTCAACGGTTATATATCCTCCCGTTAGGGTAGATAAATTCGGGTTGAACACCGGGAAGCGAAAAGATTATTATCTGTGTGTAGGCCGTATGGTACCTTACAAGCGCATCGATGTTATTGTACGTGCTTTCCAAAAGATGCCGGATAAGCAGCTGCTGCTGATAGGCGATGGCTGGGGTGCCGGCGAACTCAGCAGTCTGATAAATGGTCATGATAATATTCAATGGCTGGGCTACAAGAATGACCGGGAGATGATACCATATGTGCAGGAAGCAAAGGCGTGTATTTTTGCTGCTAAGGAAGACTTCGGTATTATGTGCGTGGAGGTACAGTCCTGTGGTACACCGGTATTGGCATTGGATTATGGTGGCTATCGTGAGACGGTGATAGACGGGCAGACCGGCTACCTTTTTGCCGGCCAAACTGAGGATAGCATAAGGGATGCGGTAAGCAGGTTTGAGTACCAGCCGCTTATCGGTCATGAATTGATCAGGCAAAATGCATTGAGGTTTTCTGAAGAGCGGTTCAGGCGTGAGTTTGGTGCTTTTGTGGCGGACAAGATGAATGCGCATAAAAATGTGTGAACGGCCTGGGACTAAAAATTTTAACGAAGGCTGTAATGGGTAGTATGAATAACACAGATCGTATAGACCGGTATGCCGCCAGGGCGTTGATGATGTCCTTTTTCCTGCCTATGAAATTGCAGGTTTGGGTCACCATGGCCACCGGGGTATACTTTGTTGTAAATACGCTGCGTCTGCGCCGGCAAGGCAATGGACGCAGTTATTTATGGGCGTTTGTTTTAGGCGCCCCTTACCTCCTATACCTGTTTGCCATACCTTTTACTCCTCACGATTATATGAAGGCTGTATTGACCTTCTGTCAGCAGCGGGTTTCCCTGCTGTTTATGCCTTTTTTGTTTGCCATTATCATGCCGTTTTACGCCAGGGTGTTTTGGGGTGAGCTTATGTTCTTTGTATATGGCTGTCTTATTACGGCTGTGGGCGCCAATATTGCATTCGTGTATGGCTGTATTACCTCCCACCTGTCGTTGGGTGATGTGTCGCATGTGGCCTATCGCACTGCTATGCATCACTTTGCGGATATTCACCCCACCTATATGTCCATGTACCTCTGCTGGTCTGTCTGCATATTGTTGCTTACAGACGTTGCGGGTCGTGTTCATCTTGCGCTGAAGAATATACTGATCTTTATCGCCCTGGTTCTTTTGCTGGCGCTTGGCGCCAAAACGCCCATTTTAGCGCTTCTCGTTATTCTTGTCCTGCATGCATGGGGCCATCGGCGTTCACTGGCACAGTATCGCATGCTGTTTGTGGGTATTGTGCTTACGGTGGTGGCCGCCTGGATGTTTGTGCCGTTCTTTAGCCAGCGCATCAGTGAGTTGTCAGGATTTTTTACCCATGCCCCCGCCCGAAGACTGGCGGATAATTCAGTTTATGTAAGGGAAGCGATATGGGATATGGATACCCGGCTTGTACACCGCTACTGGCTTACGGGCGTAGGGCCCGGTAAGCTGTTTCCCGTACTGCAGCAGCACTATTTTTTTTATTCATTGTCAGATCCGTTGCCCGTTGCCTATCTCGATCCGCATAATGAATATGTTTACGAATGGCTGTCGTTTGGTATATCAGGTATACTTGTTCTGGTAGCTGTACTTTTGCTTCACTTCTATACGGCACTTCGCGCCAGGGATCCGCTTTATTTGTACCTGCTGCTTATTTTCGCTTTTGTTTTCTTTACAGAATCTGCGTTATCGTTGCAGCGGGGCGTTATGTTTTTTGCGGTGTTCACTTCCGCTATGTTTTTGTGGCAGAAAAATAGCGACTGATGAGTAATGGGCATTAACACATCTCTTTGGCCGGCAGAGGTTTATCGTTTTTCTAATTTCACTACCTGTTGCTGTGTAGGGGATACCGCTTTCAGGATGTAAACACCCGCAGGCAGGCCGGGCACCGCAATGGTAAATGGCGAATTATAACCTTTATACATGTAGGAGTGCTGTGTATATACGGTTTTACCGGTAATATCCGTAAGCTTAAAGTCTACATAAGCATTTGCATTTGGCTCAGCGGATATAGTTATCTCATTGTTGAATGGCACCGGCGAAGCAATGATCCACCTTGATTGTGTGAACGGTGCAGGAGTATCCTGCGTACCCAGTACCTGCCCGGTACACTGGAAGTCAGGAATGCCATAACCTATCTGCGGGCCGGGAGTAAGATAAGAACTGGCACAAGTGATGATAGCCCTCCTTATCTCGTATGGCGTGGCCAGCGGATTGGCTTCCCACAGGCAGGCTGCCCATCCCGCTATCTGTGGTGTAGAGAACGATGTTCCGTCTTCCTGCGCGTCATATCCCCCGGTGCCAATATTAAATATGCTGGCTACATGCCCCAGTCCGCACACATCAGGTTTCACCTGCCCCACAGCGTTGGGTCCCACTCCGCTGGTGGTCCACGGTGAGCCCAGTATTTCCACAGATCCTACGGTTAGCGCGCTGTCTGCGTCGCCGGGTGTAAGTATCCTGTTCCATGGCCCACCGCCTTCGTTGCCTGCTGTGGCTACAAACAGTATCCCTTTTTTCGTAGCCATATTTGCGGCCTTAGCCGCTATTGTGCTCTTGCCGTCAAGGTCAAGGACAAATATGAAATTGTCGTCGGGATTATCAAAGGTATCATAGCCCAGCGATGTAGTAATAACATCTGCTCCTACGCTGTCTGCCCGCTCGGCGGCGCACAGCATATTAAGGAGTTCTATCGGCTGTTCCGAATGGTTGTCTTCTGTTACATACAGTGCATATGTAGCTAATGGCGCGCTGCCTACGTAGGTATCAGGCACATAGCCTGCCATTGTAGACAATACTTTTGTGCCATGATCGTCGTAGGCAAAAATATAGCTGGTGTCTAATGTAAAATTATGCTGGTCCAGCACCCGGCCGTCTGCCCATAGGCTGTCAAATCCGTGATGTGTATCCGCAGATATAAAACCCGCGTCAAGCACTGCTATCAGTTTTCCGGCGCCATTGTACCCCTTGTCGTGCAGGTAGTTGCCCTTTACAAGATTTGTCTGGCTCCAGGTATGACCATAATATACATTATCGGCAGATGATGTTTTATTCGCCACTGCGCTCGGCCCCGAGCTCACTTTGTTGTGTAGTGTGCCCGCGTAAAAGCCTACCATTTTGGTGCTTTTAATATACGGTTTGCTGTCAAGATTGTGAATGAGCGAAGAGTCCGGTAAAAGGATAACGCAAAGGTTGAGCCAGCGTGATGATTCGTGCAGTATGCCCCCGGTAAGGGTTATTACGCTGTCTATATAGTTCGGGTTTACGGGTATGTCGCTGCTGTCTATGGCTATTCCCTGTGTGGTGCGTCGTGCTATAGCCCGTGGCGACAGAAACCATAATGGTAAACTTAGGCTATAAGGGGTGTTGTTTTTGTCTGTAAAATTTACCTGGAACGCATATTGGGTAGCGGTTGCTTTTTCACAAAGCAAAAATGCTATGATCAGCCATACCCCGACTACTTTCCTGCACATAATGTTAGTTGTGGTCTATGGCGCGCATGATCACGCTATAGCCATTCTTGTTGTTTGTCGTATCTGGGGCGCCAAATGTGTAGTGTGTCCATTCTTTGTAGATCATACCTATATTATAGGCATAAACTTCCTTGGCGTAAGTTTTATAACCGGATACAATTGAATCCACATTCTGATAATTTACGTCTTCATCATTCTCAAGTACCGTCACAGTGTTATCGAAATTGGCGAATCCGTTGAAGTAGTTGAGGTGGTAGTTCTGGTAGGTGTAATTCCAGTTTTTCAGGTACATGTACAGCGAATCCTGCACCTGTGCGTGCGAATTACCTGGCCATGAAAATCCGTCTTTTATCGGGAAAATCAGCTTTATGTATTGTGTACCGTCCTGTGCGTAGAAAAGGCTGTCAGCCACTGTGGTGAGTATTATTACACGGCTGGGTAAAAAGTCAGCCCCGTTATAAGGCCGGTAATACACATCCATAATATAATTGAACTTCTTTTTCTTATCCGTAAATGTATCTGTTATGGCGTATTTTAATTCGCACCTCGTCTCTATTTTAGTTCCTGCTGCACCTAAGTAATATATAGAATCAACTGCATAAGTAACATATTTTCCGAGTGTCAGCGGGAAGTAATTACGTGTAGCATCAGCAGTACTGTTACTGGATTTTTTACATCCATAGATTGAAAACATGCATAAAGCCACTAACAAAAAAATAGGTAAGATCTTCCTGACCATAATAATCCCTGCTGTTATTTCACGTAAATATAATTAAAGAATCGAAAATAGCTAAAAATAGTTATCCCGAAAGCCTCATATTATTAAATTGCTTTCTGTATAATGCCACCTGCCACCACATCGTCGCCTTCATATATCACTGCCGACTGGCCTGGTGCTATGCTGCTGACTGTATGTTTGAAATTTACATGAATGCCATCTGTAATGTTTGTAAGTATGCTTTCCATGCCCGGATCCCGGTATCTTATCTTTACTACTGCCTCCATCCCATCGGGTATTGTGGCATATTTTACCATATTCAGACCACGTACCGTCATTTCGTTTTGCTGTAGCTCATGTGCCTCGCCCAGCACCACCGTATTGGTTTCCGGTAATATGTTGGTCACAAACATAGGTTTGCCCACTGCAATATCCAGGCCTTTTCGCTGTCCTATAGTGTAAAACGGGTATCCCTGGTGAGTACCTATTACCTGGCCGTCAGCTGTTACGAATTCACCTCCTTTTACCCTGTCCTCCAGTCCGGCCACATTCCTTTTCAGAAACCCACGGTAGTCGTTATCGGGTACAAAGCATATTTCATAACTTTCTGCCTTGGTAGCCAGCTCCTTATATCCCATATCAAATGCCAGCTGCCGTACTTCGGTTTTCAGCATATCCCCCAGCGGATATATGCTGCGCGACAGGCACTCCTGTCCCAGCCCCCATAACACATAGCTCTGATCTTTTGTCAGGTCCCGTGCCTTCGATAGCACGAATCGGCTATTTTCCTCACGTACTTTCACATAATGGCCGGTTGCTATATAATCACAGTTCAGGGCATTAGCGCGTTTCAGCAGTGCCGCCCATTTTATATGGGTATTACACAGCACACAGGGGTTAGGGGTGCGCCCTGCTATATATTCATCAACAAAGTTATTGATCACATGGTCGCCAAACTCTTCCCTGATATCAATGACATAATGAGGAAAACCATGCTCCACAGCGGCTGCCCGTGCGTCGTTAAACGAATCAAGGTTACAACAACCGGTTTCTTTCTTGCCGCCACCTGCCGATGCATAGTCCCATGTCTTCATGGTTACCCCTACTACTTCATATCCCTGGTTGTGAAGCATAAGTGCGCTCACGGTACTATCTATACCGCCACTCATGGCCACCAATACCTTGCCTTTCCTGCTCATAATAAGGCCACAAAGATACGAATATCGCCACTATGACAAGATTCTGCCTACTTATATGCCTATAGGCGGGTTATAACGGCTATAAAGGTTAATTTTACACGGTAGTGAGCCTATGCAGCAATCTGTCATTTTTCCTTCGGGCACGGTTAGTTATTTATTCCAAAGCCATTTTAGTGACATCTGGGATAATTATGATCCTGATCATACGGTGATCATTACCAACGAGCATATCGCAAGGCTGTACCGTCACCTCTTCGTAAACCGGAAAATATTGGTCATACCTCCGGGCGAGCATAGCAAGAACATGGATACGATCACTTCCCTGGCAAGGGAATTACTTCAGATGGAGGTCTCCCGCAATATCCTGCTTGTAGGGGTGGGTGGTGGCGTAGTCACTGATATTACAGGTTTTCTGGCGTCGGTATATATGCGGGGTGTTCGTTTTGGTTTCGTGCCTACAACATTACTGGGTATGGTAGATGCTGCTATTGGGGGGAAGAATGGCGTTAACTTGGGGTTCAACAAAAATATCATTGGCACCATATCCCAGCCCGGGTTCATACTATATGACACCGATTTTCTCGATACTTTGCCGGATGATGAATGGAGTAACGGATTCGCCGAGATAATAAAGTATGCCTGCATTTTTGACGCACCCCTGTTTGATGAATTGCTTTTGCATAATATCAGCTACTATCGCAGCAACGATAATGGGGTATTACAGCCGCTGATAGGCCGCTGCGTAGCGCATAAGAACAGGGTGGTGGCAGAAGATGAGCAGGAAAAAGGCTTGCGGAAGCTGCTCAATTTCGGGCATACCGCCGCGCACGCTATAGAAAACCTGTACGAGCTGCCCCATGGGAAGGCCGTAGGCATAGGCATGATCATTGCGTCTATGATATCAGCCCAGGTGGCAGGCCTGGAAAAATCAGTGATCGCGGACCTTGAAAAATTATTAGGAAAATATCGTTTGCCGGCACGGTTCAAAATAGACCCGAAGAAGGCTATGGAAATTCTGAAGATGGACAAAAAACGACATGACGATATGATAGACTATATCGTCCTGGAGCAGAAAGGGAAAGCAGCCGTTCACGCACTGCCATTGGAAGTGATACAAAAAGCACTCTTTACGTATGAAGGCAGTAATTGAGCCGGGTAATGTCAGTGGCACTATTGCTATACCACCGTCAAAGAGCATGACACAGCGGGTATATGCCGCCGCATTGCTGCACAAGGGCAATACCACCATTCACAATGCGGGTACGTCTGACGACGAGAATGCGGCGCTGCAGGTGATACGGCAGCTTGGCGCTAAAATAACAACTCATCCGGGTGGCGATGTATTGATTACCGGCTCAGGTGTAGATCCGATATCCGCATGTATTCCTTGCGGCGAGAGTGGTCTTGCGGCCCGTTTGTTTGCCCCTATAGCCGCGCTCAGCAATAAGCCTATACAGATAGAAGGAAACGGAACGCTGTTGATGCGGCCGATGGATGAAGTAGGAGAGGCATTAGCGGGTTTAAATGTCACTCTGCGTGATTTTGACGGCTTCCTTCCTTTCACCGTGCATGGGCCGTTAAACCCCGGCCATATAAGGGTGAATGCCGGAGCGGGTTCGCAGTTGCTCAGCGGCATCCTGTTTGCTATTAGCGGCAGTGCCCGGGAGCCGGTTGTTATAGAGGTTGCTGATCTTAAAAGCAAACCATACATAGATCTTACGCTTCGGGTGCTGGAACATTTCGGGAAGCGGGTAACTCATGAAAATTATAAAAGGTTCAGCTTTGATCCGGCAACATTTACGCACAATGAGAATGTGGAGATAACTGTTGAAGGTGATTGGAGCAGTGCGGCATACTTCCTTGTGGCTGGCGCAGTAGCCGGTGATATAACGGTGACCGGCCTGCAGCCTGATTCATTGCAGGCAGATAAAGCAATTGTCGGAATACTTGAAAATGCGGGTGCCAATGTTTCAAGGGGAGCAAAAAGTGTCACGGTGAACAGGGGAACGCTGCGCGCCTTCGATTTTGACGCCACGCATTGTCCCGATCTCTTTCCTGTTTTATCTGTTCTTGCCTCATGCTGCGATGGTGAAAGTTCGGTTCGTGGGGTACACAGGCTTTTTCATAAAGAAAGCAACCGGGTGGAAAGCATCACGCAGATGCTGCACGATTTCGCGGTACCTTATTCGGTAGAAGATGATACACTGTTCGTTGCCGGCGTGCAGCGCCTGCAGGGCACTGTTATAGACTCTTACCACGATCATCGTATTGTAATGGCGGCAGCTATCGGTGCGTTAAGGGCAAGCGGCCCTGTGGACATTTCTTTCGCTGAGTCTGTAAGTAAGTCATACACTGGTTTTTTTAAGGATTTAATTTTATGCGGCGGGAACTGTACTTTTAGCAATAACAAATGAACTCATTCGGCAACATATTCAGACTAAGTATTTTCGGCGAGTCTCATGGCAGGTGGGTAGGAGTCACTATCGATGGATGCCCGGCCGGCATTGATGTGGGTGAAGAAGATTTTCTACCCGATCTTGAAAGAAGAAGACCAGGCGCGGCAGGCACTACACCGCGCAAAGAAGACGATCGGCCGGTTTTCGTGAGTGGTGTGTACAATGGTAAGTCCACCGGTAGCCCGCTCACTATCGTTTTTGAAAATAACAATACCCGATCCGCCGATTATGATGCTATAAAGCAGACACCCCGTCCCGGCCATGCGGATTTTGTACTCGATAAAAAGTTCAATGGGTTCAATGATCACAGGGGCGGGGGGCATGCTTCAGGTCGGCTCACAGTGGCGTTAGTAGCGGCCGGTGTTGTGGCTAAAAAATTGTTGAACAATATTTCGGTAGCAGCGCATTTATCAGAGGCTGGCGGAATAGCTGATATAGAAGAAGCCGTAAAAAAAGCGATTGAAGCCCAGGACAGTATCGGTGGCATTGTATCATGCAGTGTCAAAGGCTTGCCCGTAGGTATAGGTGAGCCGTTTTTCAATTCACTCGAATCTGTGATCAGCCATGCGGTTTTTTCCATTCCGGCTATCAAGGGCATAGAATTCGGCAGTGGCTTTGCGGCTTCGGGCATGACAGGTAGCTTGCACAATGACGCGATAACCGATGCCGTGGGTACTACAAAAACCAACAATGCCGGCGGCATAAATGGGGGCATATCCAATGGCAATGAACTGTACTTCAGGGTTGCGGTAAAACCGGCCAGCAGTACCCCTAAGGAGCAACATACATGGAACGCTTCGTCAGGCACTATGGAGCCATTTATTGTAAAAGGCCGGCACGATCTGTGTATCGCGTTGCGGGTGCCCGTGGTGGTTGAGGCGGTTACCGCCATAGCACTCGCCGATCTCGTGCTTGCGCACAGGGCTGCGGGTGGCCAAATATGAGCCATAACGGTACTATTAACGCAGTTTTATGAATAAAAGATTCAGGTAATAATTCAGGAAGCTTAATTTTAGCCCAAATTCAAAATGCAGGAATGAAAAAAATCGTTATACTATTTTCAGCTATTTTTATAAACACTATCGGCTTTGCGCAGCGGCCATCTATGGTCACCGCTGAGCCAGTACACTCCTTTGACCCTTATCATATTATTTCTTCCGCGGGTGATCCGCATGCAAAGACAACCGCTACCGGCGACACATTAACGCTGAAGCATATTACGGCGGCAGATACTATTGCCATATACAGGGTATCCTCAGGTGGCTACGCTACCGGCACCAATGCATGGAATGATAAGGCTTTTGCTGAGCGCTATGACTATAATGATGATACTGGTAAGAATATGAAAGTTATAGGTTGCTTTGCCCAGTTTCATGGTAAGATAAACCCCGCATCGACTAAAACAGCTACTTTAAAACTATGGAGCGAGGGCCCCGGGCAATATATCACCGGCAGCAAGTCTTTTCGTGGTTTCCCGGGTAGCCTCATGGATTCGTTGAGTGTGCCTGTTACACAACTGGGTATTGGCACTGCTACAGACACCCTGAAGAAATTTATGTTTCCTGACGATGGGCATTATTACAGCGCTTTCTTTATCGGGTACAGCATTGATTATAATTTTGCCGATCTCAGCGGCGATACATTGGGGCTTGTATGCTCTAAGAACGGCGAACGCCATCCGGCCTTTACTTATTCTCTTGTTTACAACGTTTCAGATTTTGGCGACACTGTGCTGGACACTGTTATCAATGTGCAGAACGCAACGCTTGAATCTAACAACACCTGGTACGACAACTACACTCAGAACGATTCGCTCTTCAATAACCTGGCCATATACCCCATAATTGTTATGGGCCACACCGCCGGTGTGAACGGCGTTAAGCGGAATGGCCTTACGTTTTACGGCAGTTACCCTAATCCTGCTGTAAACATTGCTAATATCAGTTTTTCCCTCACTGCTAATGCTAATGTTACTGTGCAGCTAATGGATATGAACGGTCGTGTTATCAATACAGCAACTCAGGTTGGTTTGTCAACCGGTTCGCATACTATTCCTCTTGACATCAGCGCATTGCCGGTGGGCGAATATCTCTACTTGCTGCGCACATCAGCCGGCGATGGCATAGCCGGTAAGCTGGTAAAAGAATAAGATGCTGGTATAGATCAGGTGCTATAAATGCTAAGGTGCAGTAAATAATGTTCTGGTGAAAAAATGACAAACCATATTCACCACATTATCGCATTCACCACATTAATCACATTGCCACATTCTTTACCTCCGCATCCAGTCCAGCATATAGCTGGGGTCCAGTTGGTAATAAGCGTAGACGCTCTTGTATTCAATGTTGCTGTTATTCACCCAGTATATGGCGGGCACGCCTACTTTGTCACCCTTCTTCAGCCCTGAGTTGATCATTGCTTCAAATTCCTCAAGATGCCGGTATATTAAGTGCGGCACATTTTCCGCGTGGGTCTCGTCAAAGAATTTTTTCTCATAAAGCTCAGGCCCGTCCAGCACTATGTACATAGGTATCTCAGGATGCTGGTGGTGTATGACCTGGAGCAGGTACGCTGCTTTCTTGCAATGAGGGCAGGTAAGGCTCATGAAGGCTATAATGTGCTTTCCCTTACGCAGGTCTATACTTGGTGCAGGCTCGTATTTATACAGCAGGTTCAGGTCTATAGGTTGCTTATAGCTCACGGGAGCAGTGCCCGTATACATTCTGTTTACAAGAAATGGGGTACAGATACCTACAAGGCCTATCGCCATACAGGCATATTCCTGGTAACGGTATGGCTTTACCGGGTAGATATACATCAATATTACAGTGGCCGCAATCATGATAAGGTTCTTCCAGATGGCCGTGAGGGGCTTCATGCTGATGGAATCGCCAAAGCAGCCGCAGTTCCCGGTATTGCCTTGCTTTAGTATCACGATAAGCAGGTAGATAATGAAAATGCTAAGAATGGCTATTACCGCCTTGTATGTAAATTTCTTAAGGAAAATATGAAAGAGCAGGAAGAGCCCCAGCAACAGTTCTAAGCCTACCATTAGCCGGGCCATTACCGCAGACACCATCATATTGTTGATGCCCAGGTCTATGAATGTCCATTGAAAACTGTCGAATGCATTCGTTGCCTTGGGTGTTTCTACCAGGTAGAACCCGCTGAATTCGATGCCCGATTTGGTATAAGCAGAATAAAAAAATGTGGCAGATAATGCCAGCAACAATATCAATCCGAAAATACGCTTAACGTAAAATAATGCCCTGCTGCCTTGTACTGGGGAGTCCATAAAATAGATGCAAACCTACATAAAAATCAATAAAGGTAGCAGGTCTCTACAGTGTGTATGCCGTTATTGTCAAAGGTTGCGGACTCGGCTTCACACTTGCTTTTGGCGCTCGATTTGGTGTCTTTTATATCGTATTCTTTAAACGTGCTGTCGGGCAGGCCGGGGTATCCGCTGTACTTAATATCACAATGGCAGGTATAGCTTTTAACACAAGAACTTACAGATAATAAGCCTGCAAATACCAGGGCCGGAAACAATAAACGGCGGAAATTCATGTATATGTTCGATTTATTCAGGGTTGAAGTTACTGATATGGTGTTAAAAATCAAAATTTAGGTGGCCCGGCTGTTTATGAAGGGTACATCGGGTTGTTATTGTTTCCGTATCGGTATGCTTGCCGTTATATTTCCTTCTTCGCCGGTCACTACCAGCAGGTATGCGCCGGCCGGCAGGTTATTCAGGCTGAACGTGTTTGTCCCGTCCTTGGTTATTTTCCATCTCCGGTCTATGTGCTTGCCTGTCATATCATACAATGCTATATGGTCTGTCAGGCGTAGCCCGGTCACATTAACCATGGCTCCCGATGGGTTGGGGTAGGCGTGGACGTCATTGCCGGTCGTTATATTTTTGGTATGGATCGCCGTAGGTGTCATCCCCAGGCCTCTTGTTATCGCCAGGTCTCTTGCGGCGGGGCTGAATGCATAAAAGAAGCTGAATGTGGCGCTGTTGGCCGGATGCAGGCCGGGCATAGATGTGGTTCTCAGTACACTGTCGCCTGCGCTATCTACGCTGGCCAGGTGAGGCACAAAAAAAGAAATGCCCAGCGCGTAGTCATTGGTTACGGTGTCACCCGGCATATACATTACCCCTGGATCAGAGTATGTCTGATTATGCATACTTTCAAGATCAACGCTGGTACTCAACGGCCAATTTCGATATATCAGGCAGTTTGCATTGGTGTAGGTAGATCCCAGTGCCATGTAAGGCGCGGCAGAGCTCACTCCTGTGGCCGAAACAACGGTTGTATCAATAGACTGGTGTTCAATTTTGTTGAAGGTATAAAAACGCCCGCCTATAGACGACCATGTTGCGTCATTGTCCGGGTCTAATGTCCGCAGGTAATAAATACTGTCTCGTGGTGTTGCTGACAGATTGAACAGGGTCACTTTCGTGGTAAAATAGAGGTTATTCGTATCCAGTATTGTTTCCTGCGTCATTACTACGCTGTCTATTGTTACCTGGTATATGCCGGTTGTAATGCCACCGCTGGTATTATATGCGCTTACGCCGCCACTTATCGCAAGGGATGTATCTGATAGTTGAAACGTGGATGCCGGCCCGAAGTTGAATCCCTGGCAGCGGCGGCCGTTGATCTGTAGTTCCCAGCCTTCAAAAGGGGAGCCTGGTAAAAAATAGTCACCCATCATTGGTGGCGTGCCTACGGTCCAGCCATCCATAGGTACATCGGTCACAAAACCTATGCCCATGGGCACCAATGTACTTACGCCGGTAGTGTGGTAGTGATACCCTGCCGGGGCAGATGAGTCGGAACCATAATAGCCCAGATGCCCCATGCCTACCTCCAGGAATCTAGCCTGTAGAAAAACATTGTTACCGACTAATTGGGCTTTAATATTCAGCGGCAGCAAAATAACGGTAACTATAAGCAGGCAGTAGTATTTCATAACTGTATATTTTAAGCGTATATCCCATTAGACGGTTTTTTTTACCGGATGGTTGGTGTTTTCAACAGTTGCTTTAATTTGCAGTAAAAGAAAAAACGGGAGCATGCTCCCGTTTTTTTATCCTAATATATTACAGATTATAATTTACGTACGGGTATCCGGCTTTTCATATTACCCCCTGCGTCGGTTATCACTATTATATAGGCTCCCGGGGCCAGGTTGTTATATCTGAAGGTATTCAGCCCGTCCCTGTTTATTGTCCAGCTCTGGCTTACATCCCTGCCCATCATATCATACAGCAATATATGGTCTGTAGTGCTCAGCCCTGTAATGCTCACTATATCTTTTGATGGGTTTGGATACACATTGATAGCTCCCTGGCTGTTGATGTTCTTTACACCCAGTGTAGGTGTTCCTGATGCCCCGTGAGAACGGGATATGGCAGAGTCAAGTCCCGGCTTTGAAAATGCGTAGAAGAAGGTGCGCTTGGCGGTATTTGCCGGGTGCAGTGTACTGCCGGCGGTGGTACGTAATACGCTGTCGCCAGCACTGTCTACAGTAGCCAGGTGCGGGATATTGACGATCAGGCCGATCGCTATATCCCCGGGATGGTTTATCCCGGCGGTATAATAAGATGTGCCGCCCGATGAAGTTACTCCGGCATACACACTGGCAAGGTCCTCGGTTGTTGATATCGGCCATGAGTTGTAGATCACAGCCCTTGATGCGGTATCCGTCGTACCTAGTGTTACCTTAGAGTTGGTGTCACCTAAAGCCGTTGCGGTTACAGCCGATACATTGAATGTGTCTGGCATCTGGTAGTTGATCATATTGTTTGTAGAAAACGATCCGCCTGGCCATGATTCATCGTTGTCCGGGTCCAGTGAGCGGAAGTAGTATATGTTGTTCTTAGGGGCTGATGCCAGGTTGGTAAACGTCAACTCTACGCTGAAGTAAAGGTCATTGGTATCCAGCGTTGTTACCTGCGTGATCTGTACACTGTCAAATACGCCCTGCCATGTTCCGGATACGGTGCTTCCGGCAGATGCATAGCTTACGTTGGCGCCGGATCCCGTGGCACCCGATGTGGTGGATATGTATAAATAACTGCTTGAACTTGCTGTATTATATCCCTGGCAGCGTTCGGTGCCGTCTATCTGCATTGCCCAGCCCTCAAACGGAAATCCCGGATAAAAGAAGTCGCCCATATAATGCGACGTACCGGTACTCCATCCGGTTGCCAGTGGGTCTGCTACAAAGCCAATATGGCCGGTAGTGCCTGACCCGGTATGCGGATGGTAGCCGGTTGGCGCTAAGCCATCAGAACCATAATAGCCAAGATGACCGATCCCTACTTCCACATAGGTGCCTCTGAGGAAGATATCGGTACCCACCATTTGGGCCCTGCCGCTGCCGGCTGTTAATAATGCCCCTGCTACAAGGGTAGATTTTAATAAGTACATAGGTTTCATGTTAGTGTGTTTTTATTGTTAACTAAGGTAGCCATTTCAATAGCATGAAAAAAAATATTTTCAATGTTTTTTTAAATTAAAAATATACTTATTAACCAGTAGTTATTACATGCATATACAACAGAAGAAATTTGGGAAAGTTGCATGGCTTTTACGGCCTGATGATGAGTGGGTGGGTCACTATATGATTGCTCTGATGCCCCGCGCGGTCGGTCACATAAAACTCGTATACCAGCGTATCGCCGGTTGTCTTATGTAATGAATCCGGTCTTGGTACCGGCACCGGTACCGGGAAGAATAAACACACGCCATTCAAACCTTTTTTGGGGTCTTCGCTTGAGATGTTGATATACGGAAATGGGGTGTACAAAAAACCAAGGCTCTCAAAACGGCTGTCTTTAAGGAAAATGCCGGATGCTGTATCATTGCCTATATCAGCATCTCCGTCTATAATACCAAACTCTATGGCGGCAGTATCTATGTTTGCCCTCATGGAGTCAGGTACAAAGGCTATAAGCGATATCTGTGGTATATTTGACACTGAATTCTTTTCGCACGAGGCAAAAAGCAGGATAGTGATCAGTAACAAAGCCACGGCGCGGATACTCATATAGTCAAAGTTAACGAAAGTGTCTGATATTCCTTTGTTAATAAAGTCGGAAATTGTGCTCAATGTAAACGCGGCAAACTTCGAAAATATTGCGCTCGAGGTATTCCGTTTTCAGCATCAGCACAATGTGGTTTATCGTCAGTATTGCGATGCACTGCGCATAGACCCTGCCTTTGTTACGGGTGTTGGCAGCATTCCGTTTCTGCCGGTTTCGTTTTTTAAAACACATACCATTATCTGCGGCCAGGCTTCGGCCCCCGAACTCGTCTTTGAGAGCAGCGGCACCACCGGCAGCGTTGCTTCACGTCACTACATTACCGATGCCGCTATTTACGAGCAAAGCCTGCTTATGGGGTTCAGGCAGTTTTACGGCCCTCCTGCCGACTATGCTGTGTTGGCGCTCCTTCCTTCATATCTTGAACGGCAGAATGCCTCGCTGGTATACATGGCTAAGACCCTTATGCGCGAAAGCGGGCATGCCTGCAACGGATTTTATATAAACGAGTGGGACAAATTGTCTGCCACATTACGCAGCCTTGAGCTGGCCGGGCAAAAAACTTTGCTGCTCGGTGTCACCTTCGCCCTGCTCGATTTTGCAGCCGCGCATCCAATGGCGCTGCGTAACACTATAGTCATGGAAACCGGCGGTATGAAGGGCCGTGGCGAAGAACTCACCCGCGATGAGGTACACCTCGTACTCAAAAAAAACCTGGGACTGGACAATATACACTCCGAATACGGAATGACCGAGCTCCTCTCCCAGGCTTACGCGCCTGCCGCGGGTATATTCAGGTGTACCGCTACCATGCGGGCGCTGATACGGGATATTAACGATCCTCTTGAGGTTACCGAACAAGGCACCGGCGCTATTAATATAATAGATCTTGCTAATCTTAATTCCTGCTCATTTATAGCTACAGAAGACATTGGCCGCCTTGCCCCCGACGGGTCTTTTGAGGTATTGGGCCGTTTAGACCATAGCGCCCTCAGGGGCTGTAGCCTCATGGCGGTATAGCAGCATTACTATGAATTTTCACTATTTCCTATTTCCCGTTCCTAATTCAAACAAAATTATTACATTTGCAGCCCCTGATACAGGTTACAGGCATAAGATTTACCCTTACTGCCGGCAACTTACACTAAAACAGCCCGGGTGGCGAAATTGGTAGACGCACTGTGTTCAGGTCGCAGCGTTCGCAAGGATGTGCTGGTTCGAATCCAGTCCCGGGCACAAAAATGAGAAAGGGAGCGGTGAGCGAGAGCGAACCCTCCCTTTCTCATTTTTCCCTCGCTCCCGCGATTTTGTTTTGCAAGCTTGAAAGATTTTGATTGATCTTTTGCGGCGCGAGGTAATAAACCCGTTGTTACTGCTTATTTCATCTTGTTAAACATATACCGGGATATTTTCCATTCCCCGTCTATATGCTGCAGTACAAAAAGTTCCCTGTTTTCTTCCGGTATGGTTTGCTGAGTTGCGTGTATTAGCGTCGTTCCTTTTGAGGTAGTTCTTGCAAAAGCATAGTCGCCATTGACAATTATTTCATCGATAAAGAACTGTATGTTTAGCTGAATTGTCTTAAACACAAATTCGTATGACGCTTTGACTTGTTCCTGTCCAGTTGCAGAAGGAGCATTTGACGGCATAAAAACACCATCTTTGGTGTAGAGCGTCAGCACCTTGTTTACATCCGATGCGTTTAATGCGTCACGATAAGAAAAAAGTAATTTTTCGATTGCCGGCGTTTCTGTAGTTTGTTTCATAATATTTTGTTTTGTATCAAAATTGACAACACAAAGTTGCGACAGGCCAAACCTCTGATGAATAATGTATATTAAGAAATAGTCTTAATGTAGATTAAGCTATTTACCGGACAGGCGTTCATTGCGGATTTTGCTGAGGAATTCAGGCGTGATACCTAAATAAGAAGCGATCTGAGTATTGGGCAGGCGATTTGCCAAACGAGCGTATTGTTCCAGGAAGGATTCATAACGTTCATAGGCTGAAGCGCTAAACGTTTGAAGAAGCCTGTTCTGAAGTTCAATATATTTATCTTCGATAATGACCCTGAAATTTCGATCGAATTTCGGGAAGTTGGTATATAAGTACCAAAGGTCAGCTTTTGAAAGTTGTAAAATTTTTGAAGGCTCAATCGCTTCAATAAATAGTTTTGAGGGTTGCTCTTTATGTAAGCTGCCGATATCTGCTATCCAGTCATTCTCAGTAGTAAATGCAAGGTTATGCTCAGTGCCGGAATTGTCGATCCCATATGTTTTTAAACAGCCCTCTACAACGTATGTGAAGTACTTGCAGATTTCCCCTTCCTGTAAAACAAACTGCTTTCGCTTTATTTTCCGTTCTTTTAGACGATCTGATAACGCCTGTTTTTCGTTATCGTCTAACGGTAGATATTTTTCAAAATGGCTAACTACACTTTCCACCATGGTGTATTAAATTAAAACTTAAGTAAAAGCATTAGTCGACTCGAAAAAAGTGCTCGTCGCTACATTGTTAAGTCAGTACAAAGTAAATAAAAGGGATGAAGCTCAGACACAAACTGTGCGCTAAGTTCACTAATACGCCTCAAAACAGTCGTTAATTGGTTGGATATTCCAGTCTGGCACACCATATAAAACCCGCTCTCTGAGTGGGTTTTATATGCGCCTGGAGTATGATTGGAATAAAAGGTTTATCCAAACCGTATGAAACAAGGCGGATGGATATTATATTAGCATCAAAATATAAAATGTATAAACAACTATGAGAAAGATAATTCTATTCGCAGCCCTGCTGTTTCAGGTGCTTACGCTTACTGCACAACAGTTCCATGTAGAAAAAAGTGCAGAATTTGATGAGCCGGAATTTGGCTGGAACAAATTGCTGCAGTTAAAGAACGGTAATACGTTCTATTTTCATAGTACCCGGAAAGATGGTATAGAAGTGACCGTCTACAATAAACAACGCAAAAAAATCGGTTCACACACGCTGGAAAGCAATTTGTGGGATGTTGGGAAGATGAAGGCGACGAAAGTCTTGGGCCTATATGAGATCAATGGACAGCCGGTTCTGTTCGTGGCCCAAAGTGATGACCGCCAGCCAACAATTTATCGTATGCTCATAAATCCTAACACAGGGGGAAGGATGGGTGAGGCCAAACTGGGCGCTTTGCCTAGGGTGGGCCTAATGGCAGGCTACAAAGTAGCATTCGGCCATGCGGACGCGCCGGACATCGTTGTTGAAAAAGATCCTAATTCAGATTGCTATGCGGTGATCTATTTTGATGGGCTGTCCAATAACCGTAACGATAGGATAAAAGTGGTCCATTATGATGGCACACATAAAGCGCTGAATACCGCATTATACGATTCCCCGCAGGGGAAGTATAAATATCTGAGGTACATTGGCGCGTCTGTAGACGGTAATAAACGGGTATACATCACTACCTACGGTTTTAACGGTAAAGCGGACGAAGATAATGATCCTGCAGTCATAGTGTCGAGAGTCAACGTCGGGGAAACAAAGTTCACTCATTCGCTCATCAAAGTATCCAACGATTTTAATGATACCAAGTCTGTAATGCTGTACAATCACGGTACGAATAAGATCCAGCTGATGACTGTAACCTATCGTAAATCCGGCCCGCTGGCAAATGTAGCATGGGGTGTCGGTGCTACCGACTTTGGTTATTATAATAAACATGAACTTTCATGTATCACATTGCTCAGTATTATAGATCCGGAGACACTAAAACTGGAAAGTACGAAACCGGTGATAGCCGAAAAAGTAGATGCGTATGGCAAACAGAATATAGACAAGGATTATGAATTTGATGGCGTACCTCAGAATATGGTATTGAATAAGGACAACACCATCACAATACTTATGGAAGATCTTACCAATGTTACGGAAAGGAGAATGTATGCGACGGGAACCGGTATGGAACATGGCCGTACCAGCATTAAGACCTACCTGGGGCCTGTAGGCATTTGCGAATTGTCCGGTTCAGGCGATGAGGTAGGCGGCTATGCGATAGCTAAAAAACAACAAGCGGAAGGCACACTGCCCATACTCTACATGGCAGGACGCAACAATGGTGTTTTTCAGTATCCGATGACCCAGGGCATTAAGTCAGACGATAATCAGTTCCTGTCTTACGATTACATCTACACAGGTAAAGGAAGGTATGTGATATTCAATGATCTTCCATCCAATGCGAAAAAAGATGAGGATGAAGAAAAAAGGAAGACCGTAGCAAAAGTATCCAGGACCAATACAATGTGCTTTCAGCTGAATGGGACGAAAATAGACAGGTCTTTTCTCTTTGGTAAGCCTGAAGACGGAAGCGCCTCTACCTATTGTTACATACAGTCATCGGATTTCAATAAAGATCTGAATGTATATGCTACATTGATAGAAGAGCGGGATGGGAAAAGCATTGTAGGAAAGATAGCCTGGGTAACATTCGACTAACCGCGGATCCATCTCAATAGGTGCAAAATCATTTATTTATTTTTTCATTAGCTCAGATAAAACTGCCGGTTAATTTGTATAATTTTAAACAAACTATTTATATGCGATTCATCTTACTCATTTCATTTGCGCTGTTTTCGCTTTCTGTTACCGCTCAGTCTTCTAAGACATCGGTTAACAAAGTAAACCTCCTAGGGCCATACAAGCTGGGTTCTTCATATAATGAGATGAAAGACCTTCCGGGCTTTAAGGTAGATTCATCAAGAAGTAAGCCTGAAAAAGGGATCAGGGCCGGAAAGATCATTGATAAAAATGTATTTGACCAGGCTACAATACAGCGCCTCATATTTCATAAAGACAAGTTAGTGCGTATCTCTATAATTATGGGCGATCCCGCATTTACTGAAGAGCAGGCAAAAGACCTTGTGGTCAGGCAATGGGGCGATCCCGGTCAGAAACAAATTGTTGGTAACAATGCTTTGTACATCTGGACAGGCTCTGTAGGCACTTTAATGATTCTTACTGCCGATGGAGGGCGGCAAATGATATCCCTGGCTGATAACGATAAGTCCCATTATGTGGAATGATTTGCCGGTGATGGTTATTTTCGCATTGGCTGCATAACAATGCCTGCGTACTGCTCAGTACAGCAGAGCATCCATCCCCAATACCCCACGCACCTGTCCCGGCTCACATTTTACCCACCTGCTGGTGTTGATGTGTTTGGGGCTGGTATTTGCCGGGTGTATTATAGACACAAACCCATCTATGTAGGTATTCGTGGCCACCTTTCCGCCTGAGAACCATACAAACTGGTTGTCTTCGCCCACCTGCGCATTGTGAAACGGATGTTGCTCCCAGAAGGCCTTTCTGTAAGCCATCGTTGCCCCTGCCACCCACGGCCGTTCGTCGGTGGGATAAATATACTTCCAGCTCTTGTCTGTAGATGGCGAATAAAAAAACAATTCACTCAGTCCGCATATATCAGCATCCGTTGTCAGCAGGGTATCGGTCTGTTTTGTTACCCAGTCTGCCGCATACCAGTCGTCGTCGTCCAGGTGCATAAGTATTTCGCCGTTGGCCAGCCTGTTGGCATAGTTTCTTTTTGCGCCCACTGTGGTCAGTTGTTCGCCCGGCCGCGCGTACTTTATCCTCGGGTCGTCAGGTATAAGATGTCTCACCGGGTCGCCGTCATCCAGCACTATTAACTCCAGGTTGGGATAGTCTTGCCGCGCGAAGTACTTCATCGCCAGCGGTATGAATTGTGCCCTGTTGGCCGTAGGCATGATACAGGATACTAATGGTATTGTTGTCATAGTGTGGTATCAGGTTTTCATTGCTCAACTGCCGGCAATATTATCTCGGGTACAGATGCTGCGGGTTAAAGATATACGCTCTGTCAGATAATGTCAGCAAAAAACTGATCAGGTCTACCTGCTCATTCGATGTAAGTACTATCTTATTCTTCAGTTGCGGTGCCAGTGTGGGAGACTGCCTTATCCCTTCGGTATAATGGCGCAGCACCTCAGATAATTTCTTAAACCTTCCGTCATGCATATAAGGGTAGGAATATTCTATGTTGCGCAGCGAGGGCACTTTAAATTTCAGTGAGTCTTTCGGGTCTGCGGTCACCTTCATCCGGCCTATGTCCTTCAGCACACTATCCATAGGTAATCCGTTGTTTTCAAAACTGCTGTTGGTAAAAAGCGGCTCAGTATGGCACGAAGCGCAGTTTTTTTTGAATAGTGCGTACCCGTTGGCCTCCTGGTCTGTAAAGGTCATTTCTTTTCGCATCACCTTATCATATTTTGAGTCGGCGCTTACCAGCGTCAGCATAAACTGGGAAATCGCTTTTAGCGTCCGCTCGCCCGTTGCTGTGCTGTCGCCAAATGCGTCGTAGAATAGTTTGTGGTATTTGGGCGACGCGTTTAGTTTCTTTACTACCTCGGCTATCGAGCTGCCCATCTCTGCCGGGTTAGATATCGGCGACAGTGGCTGCATATCCAGGTTGTTTACGGCGCCATCCCACATAAACGACTTCTGCCAGGCCAGGTTCATCAGGCTTGGCGAGTTCCTTGTCCCTATCTGGCCGTTGATGCCATGGCTCTGCGGATGGTCTATATGTGTAAATGCCGAGTATGGCGAGTGGCAGCTCTCGCATGAGATCGTATTGTTGGCAGATAGCAGTGTGTCGTAAAACAGTGTTCGCCCCAGGAATATCTTGCTTTTTGACAGTGGGTTTTTCGTAAGGTCATAAGCCGGCGCAGGCCAGTTGGGTGGCAGGTCTATAAGCTCGTCTTTTGCTGTAAATGCATACAGCAGTACGGTGGTTAGTATTAGTATATACTTACGCATATTTGATTTACTTTATTGGCCCGGTGCCCGAAAAGTACAAAAAGGATGCCGCTTATCCGGGCATCCTTTTTTATATCGCGTTTCCCCGGCCTCTATTTTACTATGGCTACTTTTCTGGTCATGGTGCCGCCATCCGTATGTATCCTTATCACATAGTTCCCGGCATATAATGTCTGTGTGTCAAAGTAAGCAATAGTGCTGCCCTGGTATAGTGTGGTCTGCTGTATGCGGCGTCCGGTGGCATCATAAAGTTCTATGGCCACATCGCTCTTGTTCAGGTCGGTAAGCTGTATGGCTATAAGGTCGCTCGCGGGGTTGGGGTATATGTTTATTGTCGGCTGGTCGTTTTCTGTATTGCCCACACCCGAAGGCGAAGGATTATAAGTAGTAGTGCTTTCGGTGATGCTGGTCACTTTCCCACCCGATACTACACCGTAGTAAGTAGGGCCTATTATATATGGGTATGCCGAATTCCAGTTGGCGCCCACGGTGCAAAAGTAGGCATATGTGCCGCCTGGGTATTCCGGGGTTACGCAGAAGCGCCCGTTATGGTCATCGAGATAGTCCGGTGTTCCGCTTGATGTAGGGTTATACTGGTAGTCTTCCCTGAAGTAGCCTAGTGGATAAGTCATGTTTACGGGTGGCCCCGGGGTAACAGTGGCCCCGCTGGCGTAGGTGGTACGTGTGGTAATACTCCGCAGCACATAGCTCGATTTCATTCTCACTATACCTCCGGTACCATCGGCATTTTTATACCCATATGCGCCATAGATAGGGTAGCCGTCGTATGCAAATCCCAGGAGTGGTGAATGGTGTGTGCTGTCTATGGTATACAGTGCATCAGAGGTGTAAAGGTTACATACAGTCGATATCACGTTCAGGTCAAGGTTGAAAGCGCTGGGGTTCTGATGGTGGTGATAATTGCCCATTGCCGGATGCGCTTTGGAGCAATCAAAGCCCAGGCGCTCGCCTACCACAGCATCCCTGTTCCATACTCCGTCGCCCATCCCTCCCAGCGGCCCGCCGGCCAGCGAACTGGTAGAGTTTTTCCACGATACGCCATCGCGGTAATCAAATATGGCCACTCCGTTAATGAGTATGCCTATATTGCCGCCTGGTGTTGAGGTGCCTGTTCCTGTATTAGGGGTCGGGTGAAGCGGAAATCTGAATATGGCGTTCTGCGCTGTGGCTATCGACGGATTGCCGTCCAGGAATGGCCCTGAGATATATGCTGGGATGCCCTTTGTTCGGATATAAGACCAGTTGGCGGAGTATAAAACGGTTTGCACATTAGCTGAGTCGGGGTCTACTATAGGTATAGAGCTTCCCGAAACATAGTGGCGGCCTGTAATGCCGGTGGTATTCCTCAGCCATCCTGTTATCGCGGGGCTTGTCTGTCCTTCGGCTATTAGGCCTCCTGTCAGGCTCAGCAGTAATAATATGGTCTTTTTCATACGATTTGTCCGTTAGTTATCAGGTTAGACGAAGGTCAGGATTATTTCCTTCGCTTGTATAAAAATATCTTCCGGAGGTGGATATATGCTCATCCCCTCATTTACTTATGGGTCTCGGGGAGTCAGGTATAAAGCATGCTTCACTTTATCACGAAATCCGGACATTTCTTATGCTAAATTCTTATATTTACCTATGGTATCTGCAGGCGTTTATTCCTTTCTGAAGACAAGATGGGTCTTACTTATTGTGCTGGTTGCCTTTGTCTTTTTTAAGGTTCCACACCTGTTCTATCCATACTATTGCGATGAGGGCTGGGTATATGCTCCCGCGGTCAAGTATATGGCCATCAACGGCCCCGGCCTTTTACCCGGCATTATTCCATCGGTATATTCGCGGGGCCATCCGTTGTTATTCCACTTTCTTTGCGGGTTATGGATTCGCTGTTTTGGTAATTCCGATCTTGCGCTTCACTCTTTTGCGCTTACTGTTGCGGTAATATTTCTTATTGCATTGCATGAGGGGTGCCTGCGCCTGTTTGGCCGCAGGGTTGCCGTACTGGCGTTGCTGCTGGTTGCCACGCAGGTCATATTTTTTGTTCAGGCGTCCTTTGTCGAGATGGAGGTGATGGTATCCTTGCTGGCATTTTTGAGTTTGTATTTTTATGCGTATGATCGCCTGCTCCTTACCGCTGTTATGCTTGCCATGCTCTATCTCACTAAAGAGAGCGGCCTTGTATTTGGTTTGGTTATAGGTTGCCATGCGCTCATTTCTTTCATTCGTAAGAGAGGGACACTCCTCCGTCGTACCCTCCGGCTGGTTGCTGTTGTATCGTCGGTATTGCCGGTAGGGGTGTTTTTTGTATTGCAGAAGATAAAAGAGGGCTGGTACCTGTTGCCGTTGCATAGCAGCCTCATTCATACCGGCTGGGATGCATGTTATCCCCTGTTCCGCTCCTGCCTCACATGGACGTTCTGTGGCGACAAGTCCAATGTTGTGCTCTTCTGTTTTGTCGTTTTATTATCATTGTTCCCGGCTATCCGCAAGAGGGATCCCAGGTATCTTTTTTTGTTCTTACCCGGTATTATAATCGGCTTACTATGCAACAAGTATATTGCTGAGCATACCGGCGATGGCCTGTTGGTCGGTTTGTTCATATTGTTTTATGCTGCTCCGTTCTACTATTTGCCTTTATGCAACAAAGACTTGACCGTTACCTCGCGCCGTTTCCTGCTGCTTCTGGGTTTTAGTTTTGTTGCCTACTTGTGCTTTTCGTCACTCAGCGTGCTCACATATCGCTACCTGCTCGTAGATATCGTTCTGTTGCTGGTATTCGTTGCTGTATGCATTGATACGTTTGCCCGCCAATTTGGTAGCAGCCTTTTTTATAGCGCTGTTGCCGGTATCGCTGTTATCGCCGTTTTTGCTTTTAAGTATGACGAGGGCCATGACGACACAGACCTTGACGCATTCCGGGCAATGACCGTACAGAAGAAAATAGTCGCTTACCTGGAAGCCCACGACGCTTACGACAAAGAAGTGGCCGGTAGTGGTTTCTGGGAGTTAGCACATTTGGTAGACCCTATGCAGGGTTACCTGGGGTCTGCCCGCACATTCACGCGCATTAATTGGGGTCTTGTTGGCCCTAATACAGACTATGCGATATTAGACAATGTATGGTGGGACCCTGCAAACGAGCACGCTATTAAAGATTCCGGTTTTCATGTCATTTATACCGCACGGGCTGGTGATATTTGGTCAGAGATATATGTGCATGACACATCTAAGTTAAAAGACACTACATTACATACGCAACGATGAATTTACAACATAGGATAGAGACTATGCCGCAGAAAAAACTGCTTGGCATGCGTGTCATTATGTCACTGGCTCAAAACAAAACATATGAGCTATGGCATGGATTTATGCCCCGCCGAAAAGAGATAATGAATATTGTGGGTGCAGATCTGTATTCGCTCCGCATATATGATGCAGGGTATTTTTCGTCGTTCAAACCTGCTGCTACGTTCGAAAAGTGGGCAGCGGTTGAGGTGTCTGATTTTGATCACATACCCGCCGGCATGGAAACCTGTATATTGCCGCAAGGCCTGTATGCGGTATTTTCTTACGTAGGGGCCGCAAGTGCCGCCGGGCCTGTATATCAGCATATTTACACCGTTTGGTTACCCGCCTCGGGCTACCGCCTCGACACTCGTCCGCATCTCGACATAATGGGCGAAAAATACAAACGGGAAGACCCCATGTCAGAAGAAGACATTTGGATTCCTATAACGCCCCGGCAGTAAAAAAGATACCCACATTTTTCATTTTCAATGTATCCCGCTCCTCGCAGGCGCAACAGGTAGTTTTTATAGATTTTTTGTGGATAACTCCGATTTTTCAGGCATGTTTGTTGTGGCTTTTTTGTTGCGTTTTATTCCCTTGCAAAGGGTTAGTGCAGCAATAGATATTTTGATGTGGTTTTTTTTTTGATAGAGGCGGGTAAATAGTGTAACCTTTTTGTAACCTTTTCGTAACCTTTTCGGGTAGTTTTATGATGTTAATCAATTGATATGCAATGATTTAATGAAAAATAAAAATTTTTCATTAAAGACGACACTTTTTTCTTGGCTGTTCGTGTGTTTGGCTATCAAATTTTCATGCCAATTGATTAATTTTTTATCTTGTGTTTGAACAAAAATCTTTTTTCACACTCCAATCTGAATATTCATGACACCATCAAATGACCAGTCACAGCCCACGCCCGAAATGATCATGCGCATTGGCACCGGCTTTATGGCTTCTAAAATTTTATTGACAGCAGTCAATTTCGGCCTTTTCACTATGCTTGCCGCTGAAGGGAAGATGAGCATAACTGATATTATGAAACGTTTACAGCTCAACTGCACTGTGCGCAATGCTGCTGACTTTCTCGACACGCTCACCACTTTCGGCTTTCTTAGTCGTGAGGGCATAATGGAGACCTCTGTCTATGCCAATGGGCCGGATACCAATATTTTCCTCGACAAAAATAAACCGTCATATATCGGTGGCCTTCTCGAAATGGCCAACAACCGGTTGTACGGTTTTTGGGACGATCTTGAAGATGGATTGAAGACCGGTTTGCCGCAGAACGAAATAAAAGACGGCGCAGAGCATCCATTTGCAGAATTGTATAAGACACCTGAAAAGCTTAATGAGTTTGTCAATGCCATGAGCGGCATACAAATGGGCAACTTCATGGCCTTTGCGCAGAAGTTTGATTTCTCTAAATACAAGACGCTTGTGGATATTGGAGGGTCAGGTGCTATGTTGTCACTTATGGTCGCCAAACATCAGCCGGGTATCACCTGCACCAGCTTCGACTTGCCGCCTGTAGAGCCTGTGGCCCAGGCCAATATAGATAAGTTCGGGTTGGCAGGCAAGGTCAAAACAGCAAGTGGCGACTTTTTTGCGGGCCCGTTGCCTGCTGCAGATATTGTGGTCATGGGCAATATACTTCACGACTGGGACGAGGATAAAAAAATATTGTTGATGAAGCAGGCATATGATGCGTTGCCCGCCGGTGGTGCGTTTGTTGCTATAGAAAATATTATTGACGACGAAAGGAGAAAAAATGTGTTCGGGATGATGATCAGTGTCAATATGCTCATTGAGACCGGTCGTGGATTTGACTATACTTTTGCCGATTTTAATAAATGGGCGAAACAGGCAGGCTTCACAAGTACAGCTATCATGCCGTTGGCTGGTCCGGCCAGCGCAGCTATAGCTTACAAATAGACTTTTGCCATTATGAACGTTTTTGAGGCTATTTATTGCAGCCAGTATAATGAGCTGAAAAAAACCGGGCGCGATCCGCTGAAGGGCCGTACCAATGGTACCATACTCATCGCTGCTATGCTTACGCTTCTGCTCATTGCAGCGGTGGTGCTGGTTGGCAGGTTCTCATCGCAGGGTAGTGCGCTGGCGCATTTCTTTTTGAGGATTGGTCTGTCGGGCAGGTCTGTAGGCAAGGTGCTTGCGTTTGGGCTTATTGCGGCCACGGCGGGTATATTACACTTTACTATCGGCAGCCCAGCCGCCTATGCTAAGATGATCGCTCGCTGGGAGCAGATGTCTGATGATGTGCTGAAAGCGGCTGCTAAGAAGGCCCTTATTGCTTTTGTAACAGTATTCGTGCTGTTCCTCATAGCGATGCTTATGGTCTTTATGTCATAAAAAATGCGGGAGCCCGAAGCCCCCGCATTTTTCAGCCTTTATTACGCACCTACTGTTTCAGTATGTCGTTAAATTCTCCGTCGGTCACAGCTGTGGTTCCTGAGGTACCAGTGGCGCTGTAATGGAAAGTGCCGCTTATCTTGCTGCCGTCAGATTTTGTGATCTTCACTTCGCCGCTGGTGCTTAGGTACGTTTTGTTACCGGCATTTATATATACCGACCCAAAGTTGCTGCCACCGGTATTGTCCAGGTTATAAGTGCCCACTGCATCAGACGATACGTATATTTCTATAGTTGTAAATGTGGTGTCACCCACTATCTGTATGCCGGGTATAGATCCGGTAAGTGAGTAATACCGGCCGCCACCTGCCGGCGTGAAGTCCGTCCCGTCAAGCTTGCAGTAAAAAGATTTACCTGTGCCGGATGGTGATGTGCTGCTTTTCTTTGTGCAGCATGCGAAACTGAATAGTACTGCGGCGAAGATTAATACCGCTAAGGATTTGTTTGCCATAATTAATAGTTTTGTTATGACATCAAAAGTAGAAGCGGTTGAGGTGGTTGTAAATACCCGCTACATGGTATTTTCGCATGCGTATAAATACGTAGAAAATAAGCAATGGCAGGGGTGTCTGGTTTTTGGCTTGTTATGATCCAATGAGTTATAGTGCGGTGCGCTATTTCACCTTGGTCATGCAGTCCACATAATGCATAATGGCGTTTGCGTCATCTGCCGCCATGGTCTTTTCATATCCCGCTATGCTGAACTTGGTTATCTTTTTGGTAGAAAGGTCTTTTAACGTGGCTTCCGTCAGCGGCATATATATTATCCTTATCGCCTGGAGCCTGTCAGGGGTAAAGTCATGGCTTACAACCAGCGTATCGTCGTTAAAAGTGGTGTTGTCGTCAAATACAATGCTCAGCTTTTGTTCGCTTTTTTCTACTTCTTCGCCTTGCTCATCCTTGGTGTAGATGCTTTCCAGTTTGCCAGGCACCTGGAAGATCATCAGGAAGTTGTCTGACGCATAATCCGGGTCTATGTTTATACTGCGGGTTACTTTTATTGGGGTTACCTCATCCGGGTTTACCGGCGTAGAGTAGTCGAATAGCTTTTTATCAGGCGACACATCCTTCTTGATATTCTTGCAATAATCCTGGCCGCTGGCAGATGTCAGTATAGCAAATGTTAAGAGGTAGAATAAAATGCGCATACTGTAGTATTTAATGAAACTGTGAACGATGACTATGTAAAAATAAGCAAATATTCGATGACTGGGATTGTTACCATTCACTATGCAGCGGATGTGTTTTAAGCTTTCCGCCGTCATTCACGTTTATCCCTACTCTTAGTCCGGAGTTTTGCCCGAAATGACTGTCCCATGATTGTACAAAATCTATACGCGCCACGCGGACCAGCTTGTATCCTATATTGTCTATGCCGGCGAATGCTTCGGTATAATACATTTTGTCATTTGCGTAGAAGGCGTTCGTGCCAAATACCAGGAACCATCTTGCCTGGCGCAGCAGTGGTATTTTATTGCTCAGCAGCCCTTTCAGATGGTATTCCACATGCCCTTCGCCATAGAACGGCTCTTTATTGCTAAAGTCATAAAATGGCGCAAACTGGAAACTCTGCAGGTACGGCGAGGCAAGACCTATCCCTCTGTTGCCATAGAGGTGCATAAGGTCAGGGATGGATACATAGTTTGTGTTCAGAAATCCTCCCATCGCAAAATGGTATTTCAGTACGCCCAGCAATTTCAGGTTCACATCATCCTGCACACTAAAGCGCCATTGGTCGAAGTCTGACTTGCTGTTTATAACACCCGGTATGCCCTTTTTATAGGTCACCGTAAATACCGGCCACGAACTGCCGTTCGCCACTCTGCGGTCAGGGTATTGAGTATATGTGTAGCCGGGTTTATAAGAGATGCCTGCCTCAATCACCGCGGCATCATGTTTTTCCCATACGGTGGCAGTTGCTGCAAGGTTTGCCGGTGTATTGGTTTTGAATCCGCCGGTATCACCTTTTATGATGCTGTAGGTTGTGGTGTTTTGCAGGGGCAGCCGCTGCTGGTAAGAGGCGCGCAGGTACCACGATAGCCCGGTGCCATAGTTGTGCCCCAGGTACGCGGTAACATCCTGTCGCTCATATATCTTCATGTCATTCTCGCGGTACAGAAGCGCGCCCAATGAGTTTAGCCATGGCGATACCGGGTTCGCTGGATTATACTGGAAGACATACTTGCCGCCTTCTATGCCGTATATCCATGAGCGGCCGGGGAAGGTCCTGTCGTACCGGTAATAATACAGCCTGCCTATAGCATTAAAGTGGGTATTGCTGAATCCGTAGCGCAGAGCGGCATTGCCATACAGGTAGTGGCCTGTATCTATCCGGTGGCGCCAGCTTATTTTTGGTACGGCGTTTACGCCTTCCACCGTGTTATAGTTGATGATGTTGTCTGTGCCCAGCCCTATGAGCAGGTTGTTGGTGCTGTAATTGTCGCGGTACTTTTTGCTGTTGAATGAAAGTCCGCTCGTTAGTATACTTAACGGCTTTAGTTTATTGCCTTTCCGCCGCATAGAGTCAAGGTATGCAGGGTCTGAGTATTTCTTTATTAGGCTGTCTTTCACCACGAAGTTCCTGGTCTCATCTTTGTCAAGGGGAATTGGGCGGGTGTCTTTCCAGAATACGCTGTCTTTTTTGTTGGCTTCGTGGTCATAGATACTCACTATTTTGTCCGCGAATATGGAGTCGGGGATAGGCTGGTTTACTTTCTGGTTGTTATATACGGTTACCAGGCTTGCCGTTATGTCAAAGCCAAGCAGGTTTATCGTCAGGTACAGCACCTGGTTCTTTATTACCCACGTGTCTTTTTCCAGCGGCAGGAACAATTGATCTACTTTCAGCGTATCCACAATATCCATACCCGATCGCTTGGCCAGGGTCATGTTAAGGCTATGTATGGCCCAGTCTTCGTCTACAATGTATATGGTACCTTCAAAGCACGGTTCGTATTGCCGTTTTGGGGTTACCTGTATCTTGTAGATGGTATGCCCCTGTTCCTGAAACTGCCCCAGGAACTTATAGCGGTAGTAAAAGAGTGCATTTTCGCTGATAGGTGATATGAATCCCCGCGAGCTGTTACCTAATACGTTCACATTGTTTTCGTAAAAGGTGATTACAGAAGGGAACCGGGAAAAGCCCAATCCGCTTTCGTTACCGCTTTCATGTACTGAGTGGATCACAGTCTTATCCTTGTCACCCTCGCTGTAATAGTCTGCATTTTCCTCGGTCAGATACAGTACACCCTTGCCGGCGCTGTCTACTGCATCGGTTTCGTCTGTTACTTTTTGCCCCATGAATTTTTTGGGCATTTTCCGCGACCTGGCTACACCCTTAAGGTATATTCCTGTCTGGAACGACTTCACCTGGTTAAGGTGAAATTTTCGCTTCTTTATCGCGTTGCGAATGATCTCGTAGGCGGGGTCTTCAGCATTGGCATGTACCACTACTTCTTTCATTTCAAGACTCTGGTCTTTCAAAGTAAAAGAGTGTTGTACTACTTCATCGCCGGTAATAGTAACGTTGAATGTACTTTGCTTAAAGCCTATATACTGGCATACTACTTTGTACAGGCCGGGCGCTACGGGTAATTCATAATCGCCATTGCCATTTGCCGACACTCCTATTGTAGTTCCCTCCAGGTATACGGTGGCATAGGGTAGTGTCTGGCCATGTTCGTCAGTTACCTTACCCTTTAACACACCTGCATATACAGCAGATGGTATTAGCACAATGAGCAGGGCAACGAGTATGGCAGGTATCTTCATCGGTAGCATGCAGAATTAATAGGGTGAGGAAGAATGATCTGACGTCTATTTTTTACTGAACAGGCCGTGTATCTGGGCATCTATTTTGCGCACCACATCGGCCAGGTCGTCTTCCTTATCTGCAAAGTTGCAGTTGTCAATATCTATTATCAGCAGAGGGCCATCTGTGTATTTGTCTATCCACTTATTGTAGAATCCGTTAAGTCTTTTCAGATAGTCGAGCCTTATGTTTTCTTCATATTCCCGGCCGCGCTTCTGTATCTGGTCTACCAGCGCCGGTACCGATGCCCTGAGGTATATAAGCAGGTCCGGTGGTTTTATCAGTGCCTTCAGGTTCTGGAAGAAGGAGGTGTAATTTTCAAAATCCCGCTTGGTCATAAGCCCCATATCAAAGAGGTTGGGAGCAAAGATGTAGGCATCCTCATATATGGTGCGGTCCTGTATCACGGTTTCCGTACCGCTTCTGATGTCTATCAGGTTTTTTATACGGGTGTTCAGGAAGTATATCTGCAGGTTGAACGCCCACCGCGGCATATCCTCATAAAAATCCACGAGGTACGGGTTATGGTCGATATCCTCAAAATGTGGCTGCCATTTATAGTGCTTTGCAAGCATACCGGCAAGAGTAGTCTTCCCGGAACCGATGTTCCCGGCAATGGCAATATGTTTGGTGGTCGATTTTGGAGGCATGTCTGTAATATCTAAGTTATGGGCGGTAGGGTTACACAATATAGGAAGCAAATTCAACAAAAGGAAAAGTTGTTGTAATCTTATCTATACCTGATGCAGATATATATTAAATACAAGGTCACGTATAGGGCACGCGTGCTAATAGTAGTTGATGCCTATCAGTTTCCGGGCGCCATCTATTGTTTTTGAAGCGCTGCTCCTTGCTTTCTCGGCGCCTTCTTTGAGTATTTTCCGTATCCTGTCCTCGTCCTGCTGTAGCTCAGCAGCCTGTTCACGTATCGGTTTTACAAAGGCCGCCATATCTTCTGCCAGTTGCTTCTTCATGTCGCCATAGCGGATATTACAATTGTTGTATTGCTGCCGGAATGTTTCTGCCACTTCTTTTTTTGAAGTGAGGTCCATCAGCAGGAAAAGGTTCTGGATGTAGTCAGGCATTGGCGCGTTGGGCTCGGCAGGCCCGGCATCTGTTTTGGCTTTCATTATTTTCTTTCTGATGGTATCATCGTCATCGCTAAGGTATATGGTGGCGTTGATATTCTCACTCTTGCTCATTTTACCGTTGCCGTCCAGTCCCATTATCTTCACTGCCTCTGTATTGAATCTGAACACCTCAGGCTCGCTGAAAAAACTTCCGTATCGCTGATTGAATCGCTGCGCGAAATTGCGGGCCATTTCCAGGTGTTGCTCTTGGTCTTTGCCTACCGGTACTTTTACAGCGTTGTGTATCAGTATATCGGCAGCCATAAGTACAGGGTAGGTAAGCAGCCCTGCGTTTACGTTATCAGGTTGCTGGCGTACTTTGTCTTTGAATGTAGGTACTTTTTCCAGCTCGCCTTTATAGGCCAGCATATTCAGCATCAGGTATAGCTCAGGTATTTCGGGCACGTCGCTTTGTGCGTAGAGCGCTACTTTATCGGGGTTTAGCCCGCTGGCTATATTTTCTGCAACTACTCTGTATACATTTGCTTTCAGGTCTTTAGGGTCGGGATGCGTGGTAAGTGAGTGATAGTCTGCCACAAAAAAGTAACAGTTATAGTTTTCCTGCATCAGCACATAATTCTGAATGGCGCCAAAGTAATTACCAAGGTGTAAATAACCGGTTGAGCGTATACCGCTTACAACTATTTCTTTGCTCATGCCGCAAAGATAATACGGAGCGGCTCAATTCTTTTCATAAATATCACTACGAGCCATTCAGGTATTTCGTTATATCAATACTTTAAAAACCTTAGTTATGGCTGGTGCCGCGACTAAGGTTTTATAGGTTCTATGATAGTTTGAAAAGTATAGGCAGGAAGAAGTATACACTGGCCGGCTTACCATTCTTTATACCGGCTTTCCATTTTGGCATAAGGCTCACCACGCGCAGCGCCTCTGCTGAAAGGGTTGTATCAGGGGAGCGGGCTATCTCCGGAAAGCAAATTTTACCATTATTATCCACAACGAATTTTACCACAACCTTGCCCTCTATACCCTTTTTTCTGGCAGACTCGGGATATCTCAGATTGTTCGTCAGAAATGCTGATAGCTCATATCCTGCTTTCGGCATTGTGTCTGCAGACTTGTATATCTCATTTGCAGCAACAGTGTTTTTGATCCCTCCGGGCCCAATGTTGTATGAATGTTTCCCGTTTTGCAGGTGCATATCCATTGGGCGGGATACATTTATGGTGTCCCTTACAGTATCTCGTCTGGGCTGGTTGCCTGCCTTTGCCACAGTGGCAGATGTTGCATGGGCGCTATCTTTTTTCTTGTCGCAGCTCTGCAGGTAAACGATTGCTGCCAGCAGGGTTGTAGTGATTAGTCCGGTTTTGGCAATTGTAAGCCGAAGCTTGCTCCGGCTCTGGGGATTTTTTTTCAGCATCATGATTCTACGCTTTAAAGGGTGATAAAAGAAAGTATGGGATAACGAAAATTGTTGTGTATTGAATGTGTTGTTCAGCAGTGTGTTTATATAAGAGGTTTTGTCGCCTGCCGCATAACTGTCGGCCTGGAACTCATGTACGGTTTTCAGTTCTTTTGCTATGAGGTGCAATACCACGTTTGGCCAGAAGATCACGTGCAGAATACTGATGATCATAATATCTGTGCTGTGCCTGAGCCTGATGTGTGCCAGTTCATGCTCAAATATAGCAGGGGCGATATCAGCGTCCGGCAGAAAAATATAGTTCCGGAAACTTCCGGGGCCGGCGCCGGTGTTGCGCAGCACCTTTGCTCCCTGCACTTGTTCGCAGCTACATCCGCGCACAAACTGCCGGATAGTGTAATACTGCACTATTATCCTTACCATTAATATTGCTGTTATCAGCAGGTAGGTATATAATATAACATTGTCCCACCCAGTCACGCCCGGCTTAGCGGGTGTATTTCCCGATAAAACTGTTATCTGCGGCAGCAGTACGTCCATAGTTTTACTAACGAATAGTAAAGGTCTGCCGGGATATGGCAATTTTATGAGAGGCAATACAGCGGGCAGCAATGCGCAGGCAAGGAGGTATACCCTGTTAAGGCTATAAGATACATTGTTCTTTAGTGTCAGCAAGTATATGCCGTACATCAGGGCGGCATATATGGTCATTTGCAGCAGGTACATCATAGCGGGTTACTTTTTGGTTTGTTCGTTTTTTAGTTCCTTCAGTATTTGCTCCAGTTCATCGATACTTATATCTTTTTCTTTTGCAAAAAATGATAGCATGTTGGTGTACGAGCCTTCAAAATATCCCTTCACAAATTGCTTCATCGATCGTTTGGTGTATTCTTCTTTTTTTACTGCGGGGTAGTACCTGTTAGACTTTCCGAAAGTCTCATAGGAAACAAAACCTTTATCTGACAGTATTTTTATCATAGTGCTTATGGTATTATAATGCGGTCTTGGCTCCGGAAATTCATCTACTATCTCTTTTACAAATGCTTTTTCCAGCTTCCATAGTACTTGCATTATATCTTCTTCGGCTTTGGTAAGTGGCTTGAATGTTGTTTTCATAAAAACTGTTTAACTAATTATTTCGTAAAATTACTAATTATTTAGTTAATAAACTAATTTTTTAGTTAAAAGGGAATAAATATTTTTTATTGTACACGATCCGAACGAAATCGGCATTATAACTTTTCTTTATGGTAGTGTGAGCATGGTTTTTGTTATTAGTTTGGTTTACGGGGTTTAATAACCTCAGATTATTGTACTTTTGCACACCCAAAATGATACCTGTGAGGTCAGTTTATATCACAAGACTTTCTAAATTTTTGCCAAATGATCCCATTCCAAATGATGAAATGGAAGGGGTATTGGGTTTGGTGAATGGCAAGCCGTCGCGGGCCAGGTCCATTGTATTGCGGAATAATGGCATAAAAACACGTTATTATGCCATTAAAGACGGGCATAAAACGCATACAAATCATGAACTGGCGGCTATTGCTGTCAAGGGCCTTTTTGATGGGGTATCTAAAATAAGTGACCTCGAAGTGCTGGCAGCCGGTACCACATCACCCGAGCAAACACTTCCTTCTCATGCTTCCATGATACATGGCGAGCTGGGTAATGGTAATATGGAGCTGGCTAGCATGTCTGGCTCATGTTGCAGCAGTATGCAGGCACTTAAATACGCATATATGGCTGTGGCTACCGGGTTGGCTGAAATGGCGGCCGCTACCGGGTCTGAGCGGCTGTCAGGTTCTCTCATGGGTAGTTGTTTTCAATCTGAGGCCGAAAGCTGGAAAGACCTTGACAAGAACCCTTACCTGGCTTTTGAAAAAGATTTCCTGAGGTGGATGCTCAGCGACGGGGCCGGGGCGGCTTTGCTGCAGCCGGAGCCCAATGCCAATGGAAATTCATTGAAAATAGAGTGGATTGAGATAGCCTCTTTTGCCAATGAGCTGGAAGCCTGTATGTATTCGGGGGCGGTAAAAAATGAGGATGGCTCTCTCACCGGCTGGGCCGATATGAGTGTGGAACGGTGGGCTACAGAAAGTGTGTTTGCCCTGAAGCAGGATACCCGCCTGCTGGGAGAAAATATCATAAAGAAAGGTGGTGCTTTTTTGAGCACGATCATGAAGAAGCGTGGACTCAACGCTGATATGGTAGATCATTACCTGCCGCATATGTCAAGCGAGTTCTTTAAAAAAGAGATGGAAGACACTCTTTTGTCCATAGGTATGGACATTGCGCCTGAGAAATGGTTCTACAACCTTACCCGTGTAGGTAATGTAGGCAGTGCTTCGCCTTATCTTATGCTGGAGGAGCTGTTTTATAGCGGCAGGCTTAAAAAAGGAGAGCGTATCCTTGTTATGGTACCTGAGAGTGCCCGGTTTACCTACGTGTATCTTTACCTTACTGTTGTTTAATGGTTGTAAAACGGCATCGGCTGTTTTATGGCGGTATTCTTACAAAAGTTGATCATTTTTTTGGTTTGCAGTGGATGCTCCTGATTAGTGGGCTTATATGTATCTTACAATCGTTTAATTTCTATTTTAGCAGCAATGAAGCATAGGATACTGGTACTATACTACACCCAAACGGGCCAATTGCGCCAGATACTGGATAGCATTTTTTCCGGTATCAGGGACAAGGTAGAAATTGAATATGTGACAATAGAACCTGTAGAGCCATTCCCCTTTCCATGGACGGCACTGTCATTTTTTGATGCCATGCCTGAGACTGTGGCTCATCTGCCGGTTACGATCAAACCATTGCCCGAAAGTATTTTTAGTAAAGAATACGACCTCGTAGTACTCGGTTACCAACCCTGGTTCCTCAACCCATCGCAGCCTACCACTGCTTTTTTGCAGAGCGGCGCCACATCTTTGTTCAAAAACAGGCCCGTAGTTACCATAGTAGGGTGCCGGAATATGTGGCTGAACGCGCAGGAAAAAGTAAAGGCATACCTGGAAACGGCCGGTGCCCGGCTTGTGGGAAATATTGTACTCACGGACAGTAACCCCAACCTGGTGTCATTGTTAACAGTGATCAGGTGGTCTTTTAAAGGTCAGAAAGCGCCATCAGGCATTCTGCCTGCCGCAGGCGTGCAGGATGAAGATATAGCAGCCGCCAGTCGTTTTGGTTATGTGATCTTAAAGCACCTTGAGGATAATAACCTCATAGACCTGCACCGGGAATTGCTGCAGGAAAAAGCAATAAAACTGAGGCCGGGCCTTGTGATACTGGAGCAGAGAGGCATAAAGAATTTCAGGTTTTGGTCTGAGTTTATCCGCAAAAAAGGCGGCCCGGGCGACCCTGCCCGTGCCGGCAGGGTAATGATATTCAAGAACCTCTTGTTGGTGGCTATATTTATTCTTTCCCCTATATCCACATTTACCGCGCTTATAAAGCAGGTTGTAAAGAGAAGCTCTTTACAGAGAGATGTAGCCTATTTTAAGCAACTGGAGTATGAGAAAGGACGGATCTGACACTACAGCAAATATATCTCATCGCATACCAACACTGCCCTTCAGGCCGGTAATGCTGGCCGTGTACCGGCTAATGCTGTTTTTGTACCGCCTTACGGTAATGATCGCCGCGCCGTTTAATGACAAAGCAAAAAAGTGGGTTTCGGGTAGAAAGTTGCAGGAAGAGGATATTGCCGCATTGGCCGGTATTGAGGAAAAGAGGATTTGGGTACATTGCTCTTCAATGGGCGAATTTGAACAGGCAAAGCCATTAATAGAGTTAATGCGAGCCGAATTCAGCCGGTACAAAATTGTAGTTACCTTTTTTTCGCCATCCGGCTATGATGCTTGTAAGAACAGCCCGCTGGCAGATCATGTTTTTTACCTGCCGCATGACAGTAAGCGCAATGCCGGGAAGTTTATCAGTGCTGTCAATCCCGCGCTGGCTTTGTTTGTAAAATATGAATTCTGGTATCATTACCTCGTAGCGCTGAAGCGGCAGAATATACACGTATTGCTGGTGTCAGGCGCGTTCAGAAAGGAGCAGGTATTTTTTAAATGGTATGGTGGCCTGTTCAGGGATATGCTCCGGTGTTTTGATTTCTTTTTCCTGCAAGACCGGCTTTCGGTGTCTATGATCAACAACATAGGTATCCATGATAACGTGCTTATATCCGGTGATACCCGGTACGACCGTGTATCAGCAATAGCAAGCCGCATAAAGCCCATAACTGCTGTGGAATTATTTAAAGGCACGCACAAAATACTGATAGCCGGCAGCACCTGGCCGGGTGATGAAAGCGTGCTCCGGGACTGCCTGGATATTTTGCCCGACGACTGGAAACTGATACTTGTGCCACATGAGATCGGCGATGCCCATATACGCAAGATACAGGAGCTTTTTAATAATGAACCCGTTCTTTATACAGAATTAGATGCGGAGCATACCGGGCACGATAAGCGAATACTTGTAGTGAATAATATGGGTATGCTGTCCCGCATATTTGCCTATGGCGATGTGGCATTCATAGGCGGGGGATTCCAAAAAGGGGGTATACATAATATACTTGAGCCGGCTGTGTTTGGATTGCCTGTGGTCTTCGGGCCGGTATATCAAAAATTTGTTGAAGCACGGGAACTAGCGGGGTTACATTATGTTTTTCCTGTAAGCAATTCAAAGGAGTGCCGGGAAATATTAACAAAGCTTTTTGCGTCAGCTACTTATCGCCAAAACATAGGTGATTCACTTAAGAAATTCATGCAAGAGCATACTGGCGCAGCAAGAGCCATTTTAGATGTTGTGAAACGTGAGCAATGGCTCGGGTGAACAATAAGACCGGGGTTTTAACGTTTGCGTTTATTACCGTAATTTTGCAATCTTAAAAATTTAATATGCCAGGAACAGAATTATTCGGCGCGGAAGAACGCAAAGAAATAAATGACGTATTGGAAACCGGAATGCTTTTCCGCTATAACCATGACCAGCAGCGTAACGGGATATGGAAAGCCCGCGAGTTTGAGGCGGAAGTAAAGAAGATAACCGGAGCTAAATATGCCCATGCCGTTTCCAACGGTTCGGCGGCGATAGCCATTGCACTGGCATCGGCTGGTATAGGCGCGGGGGATGAAGTTATATGCCCGCCATTCACATTCATAGCCAGTGTGGAAGCAGTGCTGTTCGTTGGCGCGATACCTATATTCGCTGAGATAGACGAAACACTCTGCCTGAGCGCCGAAGGGATAAAGAAAGCGCTTACACCCAAAACGAAGGGTGTATGCTTGGTACATATGTGCGGGGGCATGGCCGATATGGACGGTATCATGCAGGTGGTGAAAGAAAACAACCTTGTGCTGGTAGAAGACGCCGGCCAGGCGTTTGGCGCATCGTATAAAGGAACATCTGTGGGGTTGTTTGGTAAAACGGGCAGTTATTCATTCGACTTCTTTAAGATAGCGACAGCCGGAGAGGGCGGTATATTTGTAACAAACGATGAGCAGACCTACAAATATGCCGACGCTTATTCTGACCACGGGCACAACCACCAGGGCAACAACCGCGGTATGGAGCAGCATCCTGTTTTGGGGTTCAATTACCGAATATCTGAATTGCATGCAGCGGTAGCGCTGGCGCAGACAAGAAAGGTGCCACAGATACTGGAGGCCAACCGCAGGAACAAGACCATGCTGCAGGATATACTTTCACAGACCGAAGGTATTTCCTTTGCCCATGTTCCTGACCCGGCGGGCGATTCTGCCACATTCCTCAATATGTTGCTGCCAGATACAGAAACGGCAAAACGCACTGTTGACGAATTTAACAAAGCAGGTATTGGCGGGTTTAACTACTGGTTCCTCAACATGTATCACTTCATCAACCAGTGGGATCATTTGAAGAATATGGAAACGGTATCCAAACTGCCGGCTGAGGTATTAGGTATCCCGCAGGATTATAAAAACCTGCAATTACCCAAGACACAGGAGGTGATAGGCCGCCTTGTTTCATTCGTTGTGCGCTGCACATGGACTGAGGAGGAAATAAAGTCGCTGGCGCAGAAAATAGCCGGCTGTGTAGAAGCCGCGATGCCGGCGCACGCATAAGGTTGGCAGAAATATTGCATGATATAATAAGCACTAATGCACAAGAATTTTAAGAACATAGATAAAGTTGTTTTTGGCCGCGGCAGTTTTTCTGAAATGGAAAACATATTGGCAGAGAAACGAAACGAGAACAATCGTTTTTTTCTTTTTGTAATAGACAACTACTTTAAAGGAAAAGACCTTGAGCAAAGGCTCCCTGCGAAGCCGGAGGACATTGTACGGTTCATTGATGTAGATCCTCATGAGCCTACTACCGAGCAGATCGATAATCTGCGTGATGAGGTGCTGGCTGAGAAGGGCCTTCCCGCGGGTGTGATAGGCATAGGTGGTGGCAGCATTATGGATATTGCCAAAGCCATATCGCTGATGTTTACCAATGAAGGATCATCTACCCTGTACCAGGGTTTGAACCTGATCAAGAAGCCCGGTATTTATCATCTTGGCGTGCCTACCATATCAGGCACCGGTGCCGAGGTTTCTATGACTGCGGTGCTCACCGGCCCTGTAAAGAAGTTAGGCTTAAAATGCGATTGGACAGTATTTAACCAGGTGATACTTGATCCCGAACTGATAGCTTCTGTACCTGTAGACAAATGGCTGTACACAGGTATGGATACCTACATCCACTGCATAGAATCTGAGAACGGTATACTGAACAATGCCTACAGTCATGCCTATGCCGAGCAATCGCTGAAGCTATGCCGGGAAATATATCTTGGAGACAATGCCGGTCAGACCGCTGAGAATGATGATAAACTAATGGTTGCCTCAATGATGGGTGGCCTCAGCCTTACTTATTCAGAGGTGGGCGTATGCCACGCCTTGTCTTACGGACTGTCTAAGATATTGGGTGAGAAGCATTGCTATGCTAATTGCCTTGCTTTCCAGCATCTTGAAGACTATTACGGTGATGGTGTGCGTGAACTGAAGCAGATGCTGGCTATGCACAAAGTAGAGCTGCCGCAAGGGCTGGCAAAGCAATGGACTGACGAAACAATAACCGCCATGGCAGAGGTGGCATACAACCTGCCGCATATGTGGAACCACGCTATCGGTACGGACTGGAAAGAAAAAGTGACAATAGATACTATCAAGGAATTGTATAAAAGAATGTAACGGTATGGTACGTATAATAAGACGTGCCACACAAAGGATATACTGAAATTATGAGCACAAAAAAAGTAAAAGTCGGTAATATTAACTGCGGAGCGGATGAGTTGTTTCTTATCTCGGGCCCTTGCGTGATAGAAGACGAATCAATAATGATGAAGACGGCTGAGCACCTGAAAGAGGTAAGCGCAAAACTGAACATCCCCATTATTTATAAATCCTCGTTTCTCAAGGATAACCGCAGCAGCCTGAAATACTATGATGGCCCGGGGCTGGATAAAGGCCTTAAGATACTGGCTAAGGTAAAGGAGCAGTTTGGTTTTACGCTGCTTACTGATATTCATTATCCCGATCATGCCGCGCCGGTGGCTGAGGTGTGTGATGTGCTGCAGATACCCGCATACCTGTGTATGCAATCGGGATTGATGGTTGCTGCCGCAAAAACGGGTAAGGTAGTGAATATCAAGCACGGCCAGTTCCTGGCACCGGAGAACATGAAGCACCCCGTGGCCAAATGCGAAGCATCAGGCAACAGCCAGATCATTCTTACAGAGCGCGGCTATACCATGGGCTATAACGACCTGGTTGTAGACCCGCGTAGTTTTTATCACCTGAACCAGATAGGTTATCCTGTGGTTTTCGACATAACCCATGCTATCCGCAAATACGGCATCCCCAGTGCTGATGCCAAGGGCGGCGCAAGAGAGTTTCTGCCGGTATTGAGCAGGGCTGGGGTAGCATCGGGCGTGGACGGTATATTTGTGGAAACACATCCCGATCCTGAAAAGGCGCTTTGCGATGCCGCAAGCCAGCTAAACGTATACGCTCTTGAGGAATTTCTGAAGCCGCTGATAGAACTTCACGCCATAGAAGTGAAGTACAGGGGCTGATTAGGGCCAATACTTGGTTATACGTATTAATTTGATAATTTTGCCGCATAAACAGGGTAAAAAAACGGTTGCTAAGACAATCTGCTGTTTATTAGCAGGTGTTACAGATAAAGCATAAACAAATCAAATGGAATTATACTTAGATTCAGCCAATCTTAAAGAAATAGAAGAAGGCTTTAAATTAGGGTTTCTCAACGGCCTGACCACTACTCCCACATTCATGCAGCGCGAAGGCATAGCAGACATAGATGCTATGATCGTGAAGCTGTCTAAAATGGTACCCGTACTACAGATAGAAGCACTGGGTAATACCGCTGAAGATGTGGTGAAAGAAGCTCACCGCCAGTTAGACCTCGGGCTTGATCCAAAATGTACTGTGTTCAAGATACCCGTATCACTTGAAGGTGTACGCGCCTGCAAACTGCTGCGCAACGACGGGCTGCTGGTGAATGTGCACCTCGTGTACACATTGCAGCAGGCTTATATGGCCATGCATGCCGGAGCTACTTATGTGTGCCCGCTTGTGGGCCGCCTGCAAGACCAGGGCCATGACGCGCTGGCGCTTGTGGCGCAGTGCGTAGACGCAGTGCATCAGTATGGCTACAATACCAAAATAATGTTCAGCTCTGTGCGCAATGCCGAGCATGTGCGCAATGCCATCAATATAGGAGTGCATACCATTACGGTGCCGCTAAAGATACTGAAGGGCCTTACGGATAATAATTTTACTACCATAGGTACGGAGCAGTTTCTGGCTGATACCCGCCTGATGACGGTGAAAGTGAAGGAAGCGATCAACGGTACAAACCCGTTAGTGAACGCCGACACGAATCTCAAAGATGCTATCGTGAAGATGACCGAATTTGGTTTCGGTTGTATAACCGTTGTAGACAGCCATGGCGGCCTGCAGGGTATTTTTACAGATGGTGACCTCAGAAGGCTGTTGCAGAGCGATGGCGAACACATCCTGGATAAAAAAGTAGGCAGCCTGGTGAACAAAACACCCGTAAGCATAGATGCAGAGGCACTGCTGAACGAAGCCGCGGGCATCTTCAAAAAGATGAACGTGGATACTATATTGGTCACTGATGGCGGCAAGCCCTGCGGCATGCTGGATATTCAAGACCTGAAAAGATACTGATCAAAGACATAATGGGCATAACCGATCTGAATCAAATAAAGAGCATTTTTAAAGGTGGTTTTCTTGCGGAGCCAATGATACTGCAGGAAAAACTTACTAAGATAAAAGCTTATGTATTTGACTGGGACGGTGTGTTCAACAATGGGACTAAAGACGCAAGCGGTTCAAGCCCGTTCAATGAGGTTGATTCAATGGGACTGAACATGCTTCGCTTTGATCACTTCCTGAAAAAAGGGGCCAACCCCATAATGGCAGTAATTACCGGAGAGAATAACAGCGCCGCCTTTACACTGGCCAGGCGTGAGCATTTTCACAGTATCTATTACAGCATCAAGACCAAGAAAAAAGCTTTGGTACACCTTTGTGAGCAGTATCATTTAGATCCTTCGGAAGTGGCTTTCTTTTTTGACGATGTGCTTGACCTTTCTGTGGCAGAGATATGCGGACTACGCGTAATGATAGGGCGCAGCGGCAGCCCGTTGTTTACATCGCTGGTGCATAAACACAAGTTTGCCGACTATATTACCGAGGCCGGCGGCGGCAATAACGCACTGAGAGAAGCCTCAGAGCTGCTTATGGGGCTTGGTGGCCGCTATGATGAGACCATCATGCAAAGGGTGCATTACTCTGAGCGGTACCATGATTATATAGTGGCGCGTAATGAACCGGTACCCGCATTTTACACATTAGCCGATTCCAAAATCATAGAACAACAGCAGCCATGATAGCCGGTATTATACCCGCGAGGTACGCCTCCACCCGTTTCCCGGGCAAGCCCCTTATAGATATACAGGGCAAGACGATGATACAATGGGTGTATGAAGCGGCCCGCAAGGCTAACCTGGACAGGCTAGTAGTGGCTACAGACGATGAGCGCATCCTGCAACACGTACAGTCATTTGGAGGGGAGGCGATAATGACAGGCGCAGACCACCCCAGTGGCACTGACCGCTGCAATGATGCTGCCGCACAGTTGGGTGATGGCTATAAATATGTGATCAATATACAGGGTGACGAACCCTTCCTGGATCCCGAACAGATCAATGAACTTGTCGCAATACTGAAAGACGGTACTGTGGAACTGGCAACGCAGATGATAGCGGTAAATAATCATGAAGAGTTGTTTGATACGGGTGAGGTGAAGATTGTGCTGAATGATAAAATGGAGGCGCTGTATTTCAGCCGTATGGTGATACCCTTTATCAAAGGTGTTGATGAGAAGGAGTGGCATAACCACCACACGTACTACCGACACGTAGGTATGTATGCCTACCGCAGAGATGTGCTGGAGCGGATAACCCGCCTGCCGGTATCATCGCTGGAGCGTGCCGAATCGCTGGAACAGCTTCGGTGGCTGGAGCATGGTTTTCGTATAAAGTGTGTTACGACCCGTTTTGAGAGCCACTGCATTGATACTCCGGAAGATATAGAGAAAGTGCTGAGGCGCATGGGCCGTGCATTTTAGCCGCTGCTGCCATCTTCCTGTTATTTTTTTTCTTTCCGAAATCCAAAGAACATAAGTTGACGTAGATGTAATGGTAAAACAATTTATAACCATTCAAAACATCAATTTATGAAACGTATTCTTCTTATTCCCGTTATAGCGATAGCTATGATAGCAGGAAATGCAGTCTCTTCTTTTGCGCAGAAGACGGTAATGGTAGGCGGGGCCGCCATGTACCCATCCAGGAACATTGTAGAGAACGCAGTGAACTCCAAAGACCATACAACACTGGTAGCTGCCGTAAAGGCAGCAGGGCTGGTAGCCACGCTTGAGAGCCCCGGCCCGTTCACGGTATTCGCGCCCACCAACGCGGCATTTAACAAGCTGCCCGCCGGCACGGTAGACGGGCTGCTGAAGCCCGAGAATAAAAGCAAGCTTACCGCTGTGCTTACCTATCATGTAGTAGCCGGTTCCCTTGACTCTAAAGCCCTGATGCAGAAGGTAAAAGAGGGCCATGGCAAGGCAGTGCTGAAAACAGTTCAGGGTGAAGAGATAACCATATGGCTAAAAGGCCATAACCTGATGGTAAAAGACACAAAAGGAAACTCTGCTATGGTAACCATAAAAGATGTGTACCAGAAGAACGGGGTTATTCACGTTATTGACACAGTACTTATGCCTTAGCTGATACTTGTGTTGATGTGTGGTTTGAAATCCCCCGCTCCCGTTTTCGGGAAGCGGGGGTTATTATTGCAAGGTATTGGCCTGTTGCCCGCGTTTTAACTTTTTCATTTCTTTAATGCGCTATATTTGCGGCGTGAAACAGGAGAGCATTTCCGTATTCGACATATTTAAGATTGGTATTGGCCCCAGTAGTTCACATACACTTGGCCCCTGGCGGGCGGCTCAGCGTTTCATCGGCACGTTAAAAAGCAAGGGAATAGAGCAAGTTACCGGAGTTAGGGTGCTGCTTTATGGCTCGCTTGCGAAGACCGGTAAGGGGCACGGTACGGATGTGGCCGTGCTGCTGGGTCTTTGTGGGGAAGACCCTGTTACCTTTGATGTGAACGAGATCACACCGCGGATGACGCAGATAGCCGGGCAGAAAAAGATGAACCTCAATGGTGAGCACCATATTGATTTTGACCCGGGAGCTGATGTTGTTTTCCTTTTTGATGAGAGCCTGCCTTACCACCCCAACGCGCTTACCTTCCTGTGTTCTTTTTCTGATGGCAACGAGATTGCTGAGACATATTATTCTATTGGCGGTGGTTTTGTGGTAAAGGAGGGCGAGGAGGATGGAGACGGCATGCTGGTACAACTGCCGTACCCGATAGAGCGCGCGGAATACCTGCTGGCAGCATGTGATAAAACGGGCCTCGACATATCCGGCGTGGTAATGCTCAATGAGCATACGTGGCGCAGTGAGGCGGAGACGCGGGCCGGTGTGCTGCGTATATGGGAGACCATGCGTGATTGTATTTATCGTGGTTGTCATATAGGTGGTGAGTTGCCTGGCGGCCTGAGGGTGAAGCGCCGTGCCTATGAACTGAATAAAAAACTTACGGGTGATAAGCCCTACAATGGATTTGAGCAATGGCTCGATGTCATTCGCAGCGGTGGTGGCTCATTCAAGTACACACTGGACTGGGTAAGCTGTTTTGCCCTGGCGGTGAATGAGGAAAACGCTTCCTTTAGCCGTGTGGTAACGGCCCCTACTAATGGCGCCGCCGGCGTGGTGCCTGCCGTGCTGCTGTACTTTGTCGCTTTCTGCGACGGATACGATAATGACAAAATCACCAGGTTTCTGCTTACGGCATCAGAGATAGGCAGCATATTCAAGAAAGGCGCTACACTGTCTGCGGCCATGGGTGGCTGCCAGGCCGAGATAGGCGTATCCTCTTCTATGGCGGCGGCGGCACTGACCGAGGCGCTTGGCGGTACCGTAGATCAGAGCCTGATGGCCGCAGAGATAGCTATGGAGCACCACCTGGGCCTTACGTGTGACCCCGTAGGCGGACTGGTGCAGGTGCCATGTATAGAACGCAACACCATGGGCGCTATTAAGGCCATCACCGCATCGCAGCTTGCCCTGCAAAGTAATCCCGACCATGCCCGCATATCGCTGGATGCCGTGGTAAACACCATGTGGGAAACCGCACTGGATATGAACCACAAATACAAGGAGACTGCCGAAGGCGGCCTGGCAGTGCAGTTGCCGATAAGCCTGAGCGAGTGTTGAGGGGTGTTATGTAAGCGGAATATCCCCTTAATGCACAGGTATCATTTTGCGATAAATAAAATGTGCACGATTTGCAGCAATTAATCTGCCCCCGACCAATTTATTGCCGCCCGCTGTTTTATCCACAATTGCCCTTTTTATTCTAAAAAAACCAATTGCGCGTGTTGGTGTTGATTATCAGCTACTTATGATGAGAATGTGGATAAGAATTCCCCAAAAATTCCCCATTCTCTACCCAGTGGGGAATTTTTTTTGTCCCGTGTCTCGTCCTGATTTTGAGCTTTAGCACCACAAAGTTGGCGCAGGTTTTTGTCCTGACAAAAAGAAAGTTTTATGACAGTACGAATTTCAGTCTATGACAGAAAAAAGTTTGTTGTGGGGGATTTCTTTTCAAGTTGAATGTGGTTTGACCAGGATAACCGGGGTGCCGTCAGCCCGCTTTAGGGTTGTTTAGTTTATTTTTTTTTCATGTATTTGCCCGAAAGGTTTAATTCGGGCTTTTTTCTGCTGATTATGTTTTTATTTTATGAGTTGAGAAATTTTAGCGTTGCTTCTGACAGAAATTATGGTATTATCCGCAGAGGTTTCAAGTAAAAATACGGGTCTATGACGGTGAAAAATACCGTTTAAACCCTGAAGAAAATACCGTTAATAAACGGTGTTTTGGGTGCCTATTCTACAATATCTTTCGGAAATTCTTTTCAGACTTTGTTTCACGAATTTAAATCAGGAAATCTATTTTATTGATTGGGAATGACTTATCCGACCAGTCGAAATTATATATAAAATGGGGCCGTACCCATCTCAAAAAACGGGGCCCGAATCCGAAATGCCTTATGAGTAGGAATATTCAAGAACCTAAACAGACAAAAAAATGAAACAAGTAAATTACCGTGTTGGCCGGTGGTTGCCTTCAGACAGAAACTTTCTGAATACATGGCTTAAGAACAAGATCAAAACGGCAAAAGAAGCCAATCTGCCGCTTGACCCTACTGTAGCGGCCCTTGGGGAGGCGATCCGTTCAAACCCTATATTATACATGTACTTCACCAGCATGTACGACGACATACCGCAGGGGTACAATGAACAGGTGAAGAATTTTGATACAATGCTGCTGGTAATAAATCAGCTATTGACAGAGGCCCCATGTTATAGTGTGATAGAGGACCAGATAGGTATGATAGGGTTTCCGATCAATGCCATACTGGACTGGGCTATGGGCACCCTTGGCGGCTACCAGGCATTCACGAACCCGATAGTAAACCAGAAATTTCAGGCTATCCTAAAGAAATGGAGTGGATACTTAGTAAGCAAAGCATCGGCCTATGTTTTGGTGGATACGCCGATCAATCAAAAACAGCCGGATTATACAAACCCGGTGGGATGGCTCACCGGCGATTCGCTTGAGGCAATTGCCGCAATGGACCCATTGAGAGGTGTAGGAAAGGACCCCAAGGATGCGTACAAAAACTTTGTGTATAACTACAAATGTGATCCTACAAAAAAACACTGGGGTTATAAAAGCTGGGATGACTTTTTTACCCGTGAGTTCAATCCCGGGGTGAGGGATGTCAGCGCAAAAGATATGGCGAATAAGGATGTGATAGTTAATGCCTGTGAATCTGCACCATACAACCTTGTCACTAATGCAAAAATGAAGGATAAGTTCTGGATGAAGGGTCAGCCATATTCTGTATCAGACATACTGGACCACGAGTATTCCGCAGAGTTCGGGGATGGCTGTACAGTTTACCAGGCTTTTTTATGCGCAAAGACATATCACAGATGGCATAGCCCGGTCGATGGCAAAGTAGTGAAAGTAAAAAATGTTCCGGGTACATATTACGCAGAGGCCCCGGTGGAAGGGTTTGACCCGGCTGCCCCGAATGACTCACAGGGTTATATAGCTGAGCTGGCAACGAGAGCATTGATCTTTATCAAATCCGATAATCCGAAAATTGGGCTTATGTGTGTAGTGCCTATCGGCATGGCGGAGGTATCCAGTTGTGAAATCACGGTGAAAGAAGGGCAAAAGGTGAAAAAAGGCCAGCAAATAGGTACTTTCCATTTTGGAGGATCTACGCATTGTCTCATCTTCAGGCCGGGTGTGGAGATAGATTTTGATTTTCACGGACAGACCCCTTGCCTGTCAACGAATAACATACCACTGAATGCGAGGATAGGGGTAGTTAAATAGTAAGAACAGCTACATCTGCTTATATTCCTGTTTTTTGGCGCCAGGTATGTTGCGCTATTGCTGTTGCCCCGGATGTTATTGCAACGTCCGGGGCAACAGATTTTTTGAACCAACACTATATACGTGCTGTCTGCGTAATTCGCGGCTATCAGTTTACAATACCTGCACAATAAGGAACTTCAGGTACTGGGTGGAAGGTACGTTCCATAGTATTGGGTGGTCTGATGCTTGTGTTCGCCACTCTACCTGCCGCAGTGTACGCCTGGCATCTTTTGCGGCTTCACCTATTATTTTCAGGAACATCTCGGGTGATACCAGGTTGGTGCAGGACGCGGTTACCAGGAAGCCGCCAGGTTTTATCAGCTTCATGCCCCGCAGGTTTATTTCTTTATAACCGGTGGCGGCTTTTTGAATATTCTCGCGGCTTTTGGTAAAGGCCGGCGGGTCGAGGATCACGGTATCGTATCGCCTGCCTTCTTTGCCCCACAGCTTCAGCACATCGAACGCGTTCACAGCCTCAAACCGGCATATATCCTGGTAGCCGTTCAGCTCAGCATTGCGCCGGGCGGTATTTACGGCATGCTCTGATATGTCCAGCCCCAGCACGCTTTTAGCGCCATATTGCGCAGCATGCAGCGAGAATGTACCGGTATAGCAGAATACTTCCAGCACATCGCCACCCTTCACTACGTGCTGTATGGCGCGGCGGTTGTCCTGCTGATCAAGGAAGTAGCCGGTCTTTTGGCCGTTCTCAATGTCTACATGAAATTTAAGTCCGTTCTCGTTGATGATGATGTTAGTATCGAACGGGTCTGAGAGGAAGCCTTTTATCTGCGGCATTCCTTCCACGGTGCGCACAGGCACATCATTGCGCTCGTATATACCTTTGGGGCTGAATATCTTTTGTATGGCGGCCACAATAGCATCCTTCCAGCGTTCTATACCCAGCGCCAGCGTTTGTATCACAAAGTGGTCATTGAATTTATCTATGATGAGGGCCGGCAATTGGTCTGCCTCACCGAATATGAGGCGGCAGTTCTCTATATAACCGAGGTGCCGGCGGTAGTCCCATGCTTCCTTTATGCGGCGGTAGAAAAACTGGTCGTCTATGTTTTCCTGTTTGTCGCGCGTGAGCAGCCTGATACGTATCTGTGACGCGGGATTGATATAACCCTTTCCCACAAACGAACCGTTGTATGAATATACCTCCACTATGTCGCCCGGCTCAGCTGTGCCCTCGGTATCACCCAGCTCGTTGCCAAAAATCCAGGGATGGCCATTTACCACCCTGTCGCCGATCTTTTTACGTAAAAAGAATTTTGCCATCCGGCAAATATAAGTTGATTAATTGAAGGGCAGGCTGCGGTATATAACACAAAAAAAGCCCGCCCCGAAAAACGGGGCGGGCCAAATCGAAGGTAAGGGTATCACTATTATTTCATGATCACCAGCTTCTGGGTCTGAGTCTTGCCATTCTCAGAGAAGCTTACAAGGTACATACCGGGGGTAAGCCGGCTAACATCGGTAGCAATGGTCTGAGCGCCTTTCTGCAACTGCAGGGTCTTGCTAATGAGTGTTTTGCCTGTGATGTCAGTTACGATCATTTCGGCAGAAGCGCCATTATCGCTGTTGATCACCGCGTTGAATGACCTTGTTGTAGGGTTGGGGAATATAGAGAACGAATTATGCTCAGTGGGGTCTACATTGGTTATTGCCGTTGGTGAACCCAGTGTGTTAAGCGTAGTGTTCGTCTTTATCGGTTCGTTATAGTCGAAGTAGATAGAGGCATTATTCTTGAAAGTAGAACCTACCGGCAGGCCATGCATAACATGGATGGTGTAAGTAAACATGCCATTGCTGGTAACAGGCTGAGAACTGGCCGGTGGCAGGTTTATGTTGGCGAAAGTGAATGTGGCGATCTTGTAGCTGCCGGATTGTTTCACATCTACCTTGCAATTTGCCGACATATATACCGGGCGAAGCGTTGTCCAGTCGAGGTTATTATCGAGGGTGTCTATTACTGTTACGTTCTCTGCCTGGTAGCTGCCTGTGTTCTGGAAGTGTACCATGTACTCAAGAATAGAGTCTGCGCCCGTGATGGTACCTGCCGGCCCTGTGCCTTTAGGGCTCACTTCTTTGAAGTTAGGGTCGTATGAGCTGACAATAGTAGTATGTACATAGTTAACATTGTTCCAAGGCGAGTAGTCGGTTGTCCATCCGCTGGTGGGCGTTGTATACACTGCTGTATCTTTCACCACTACATCTGTGCCCAGCGGAATGCTTGTAGGCACTGCATAGTTCATAAGCAGAGAATATGAAGAGCCCGGAGCAAGCGTAGGGAAGGTGCCTGAACTGTAGAGGTAAGATGAGCCGGTGAATACGCCACCCGGTACAAATGTAGGCGCGAACAACTGACCGTCTGTTTTGTAATTTGCGAAAATACCACTCTCAGTCAGTGTGCCTTCATTACTTATGACAGATGCCTGGCTATAGCCGTGGCCGGGTATAGCAAAAGTATAATCCCATGTGCTGATATGGATATCATGTATTGGGTTGATGGCATTGGCAAAGTCTACCGGAATAACACATCCTGATGTGGCTACGGCCGTAACAGGAATATTGTTTAGCTGGCATGTAGACAGCGGGTAGAACGACAATACTGTTTCTGTAATTGTGTATGAGCCGGATGGAACTTTGAAAGAGTAGTTGCCGCTGGCATCGGTATAGGTATAGCCAATACCTCCGCTGCAATAAATCTGTATGTTTGGGATGCCAGGCTCGCCCGGATCCTGTACGCAGTTGTTGTTCACATCATGATACACTGTACCGGATATGGTGCAGTAGCAACTGGTGGTGGTAGCGTTGTAGTTAACATAGGTATGTGTAGTGTTGGTGCAACCGGCGGCATCAGTAACATGGACCCAGTAGTCACCCCAATGCAGGCCTGATAAAGAACTTGTAGTACCCGATCCGGCGCCCCACCATGAGTAGGTGTATGGTGTAGTACCACCAAATGGTGTAGCTGTCACGGTGCCATCGTTAGTAAAAATGCATGACGCAGGAGTAGTAGATACGCCAACGCCCATTGGCGAATTGGTGGGCACATAGCCGGTTTTTGTTACACTACAGCTTGCCGCATCGGTGATGTTAACGGTATACCAGCCGCCGGTAACGCTGCTGATAGACGATGTAGTGCCACCTGTGCTCCAGGAGTATGTATAAGGTGTAGTGCCGCCTGATGGCGCAACTGTAAGGCCGCCGGTAGCGCTTGCGCACAAGGCGCTGGACGCAGTGAAGCTGGCAGAGATCACATTAACGGGTGGTACTACAGCCGATCCGGTGCGGACACAACCTGCCGCGTCTGTTACTTTAAATCCATGTGTGCCGGGAGGAAGTGCAGTAGCTGTGGTAGTGGTTTGCGGAGGGGTAGTGTACCATAAAATAGAGTATGGTGTAGTGCCGCCTGTTGGGGTTATTGTTGCAGTGCCTGTATTGCTGGTACAAAGGCTTGATGTAGCGGTGTAAGTAACAGTGATGGGTGTAGAAGCGCTTACATACCCGCCGCCGGTGCCGAAGCAGCCATTGGCATCTGTAGCCACAACTGAGTAATAGCCTGAAGATAAGCCTGTTTGTGACTGGGTTGTGGCTGAGTTGCTCCATAAATAAGTATAAGGGGCAACGCCACCGGATCCAAAGGCAATAACAGCGCCATCGCTGGCAAGGCAGGTAGCCGGGGTAGGTGTTACCGGAACACTGATGGTCACCGCCTGCGGTACATATGCGTAGCCGGTAGTACTACAGCCAGCGGCATCGGTTACAGTAACCCAGTAGTTGCCCATAGTAAGACCGCTTAAAGCGGTTGTAGAGGCGCCGGTACTCCAGCTATAGCTGTATGGTAATGTACCTGTGCCACCGAAGATGGTTGATGTGGCTGTGCCATTGGTACAGTTGGCAGGTGTAGTATTTACGGAGACCATGTAAGGCGCAACAGAATATATAGCAACAGAGTCGAAAGAAACATCAGAGCCATAGGTACAGCCGGCCGCGTCTGTAATTATTACACCGTACCCACCCCCGGCAAGACTGGCCGGATTAGATGTACTAACGGTTGACATACCGGGTATATCATACCACTGGTAGGTATATGGCGAGGTGCCGCCGGTAACGGATGCCGTGGCCGTGCCCAAGGCCGGACAATAAGCAGGTGTAGTAGTTACGGTATATGTGAACGGCGGAGTGCCTGGATAGTAGTTTGAAGAGGTGGCACTTGAAGCATCGGTGATATAAATGCTCACCGGCCCGCCGGAATAACTGGTCAGCGCATCGGAACTGCCGGTAACGCCGGAATGAACGATCGTTGTGCCGGAGGTACCGTAGGTAGTCCAGGACACAGTGAGTGGTGGGGTCATTCCCGTAGCGGTAGCGGTCAGCACCCCATCATTATGGCATGGGGTGGTGGTGAGCGTAAACGAGATCTGCGCGTTTGCGGTGACTGCCAGTACAAGGAAGAGCACCAGGTTTAAGAGTTTTTTCATAATTACAGTTTTTTGTTATTGGTATTGACGAGTTTGTATATCTATTTGTTAGGATGAGGGCTAAAATATTTTATCGCGGCGGAACAGTATTTACCGACAGTTAATAATATAATGGCTTGACTGCCAATTTATGGTAGCTTTTGGCAGAAAAACAACAGGCCCCGCGTATGGAGGCCTGTTATGCGTATACTTATATATTTTATTAGCGTATGATCACTAGTTTTTGTGTTTGGGTAGTGGTTCCATTATTAAAGGTCACGAAGTAAGTGCCTGCCGCGAAATGGCCTGCATCGAAAGATATGGTCTGCGAGCCTTTCTGTAATGCCAGCGTGCGTGACACGATCACCGCGCCCGTAATATCGGTTACATTTATTGTTCCTTTGCCGGCAGTTTCATTAGCGATGACCGCGTTGAAAGTTTTATTTGCGGGGTTGGGGTATACTGCAAATGACCCGGCCTGGGCAGGTGTCACATTGTTTACGTATACGCCGGACGCTGCGGTGCCGAGTGTATTGAGGGTAGAGTTGGTGATCACAGGCTCGTTGTAGTCGAAGTATATGGCAGCACGGTTCTTGAATTGGGTGCCCACCGGCAGACCGGGTTTAATGTGTATAGTATAAGTGAACATACCATTGCTGCGCACCTCATCACTTGTGCGTGTGGGCAGGTTGATATTGTTGAATGTGAACTTAGCTATCTTTTTAGCGCCGTTTTGGGTCAGCGTTACTTTGCACGGAGCTGATTCATATACCGGGCGCATAGACGTCCAGTCCAGGTTATCATCCAGTGTATCTATCACCACTATGTTTTCGGCCATATATGTGCCGGTGTTCTGGAAGTGTACCATGTACTCCAGCACAGAGTCGGTATATGATATGATGCCTGCGGCACCGGTGCCTTTAGGGCTAACCTCTTTAAAATTGGGGTCGAAAGAGGTGAGTGTAGTGGTGGTAAAATAATTTACGTTATTCCATGGCGAGTAGTCGTTGACCCAGTTGCTGGCAGGGCCGGCAGCTACTACCGTATCCTTGAATACGACTGAAGTATTTATCGGTATGTTGGTAGGTACAGTGTAGTTTATCAGGAATGCCTTGTTGGTGCCGGGTGCCAGCGATGTAAAGCTGTCTGTGGCATAGTAGTAAGGTGAGCCTGAAAAATAACTGCCCGGCACGAAAGTGGGGCCGAAGAGTTGCCCGTCGGGCTTGTACCCTACAAGGATGGAGTCTTCGGTAACCGTACCGTCGTTACTGATAACAGATACCTGCGAATAGCCATGGCCTATTACAGGGCCGTGATACATATAATCCCATGTGCTGATGTGCATATCGTGGATGGTATCCATAGAGTCGGCAAAATTCACCGTATTGATACATCCTGTACCTGCCACCGCGGTAACATGGACATTGTTCAACTGGCAAGAGGCGAGCGGATAAAATGCGAGTACTTTCTGAGCTACGGTATAGCTGCCCGATGGTACTTTATAAGAGTAGTAACCGCTGGCATCGGTATAGGTATAAACGTTCACCCCGGGGCCTCCAGAGATATGAATCTGAATATTGGGTATTCCGTCTTCGCCCGGGTCCTGGATACAGTTATTGTTTACATCGTGGTACACAGTACCGTCTATTGTGCAGTAGCAGCTTGTGCCCGATGTATCATAGCCAACATAAGAATACTGATCATAAGTGGTACATCCCATAACGTCGGTCACATGCACCCAGTATGGGCCTGTGGGCAGTGCGGATATGGTGCTTGTAGTACCGCCGGTGCTCCAGCCGTACGAGTATGGAGGGGTGCCGCCCCATGCATAGGCTGTATTTGTTCCGTCATTGGCATAGATGCACGTAGCTGGCGTAGATACCGCGCCAAGGTGCACCGGTGAGGTAAACGGAAGGTATTCTGATTTAGTCAGTTTGCAGCCGAGGTTATCGGTAATGGTAACGCTGTACCAGCCGGCAGCCCTTGATGAAATGGTTGCCCCGCCGGTGCCTGTGCTCCACAGGTAAGTATATGGTGTAACACCGCCTGTAGGATAGGCAGTCATGCTTCCGGTTGACAAAGTACATACCGCAGGCGTAGCTAAAAAGCTGGCGCTGATGACATCGATCGGCGGAATGTATGTGGTGCCGCTCTGCACGCAACCCATAGCATCAGTAACCCTGAAAGAATAGGTGCCTGAGGTGAGCGCGATAGCAGTAGTGCCTGTTTGTGCGGGTGTCGTGTACCACATAGTGCTGTATGGCAGTGTGCCGCCTGTGATAGTGAGCGTTGCGGTACCGGTAGGGCTGGTACACAGGCTGGGGGTAGTAGTATAAGTAACTGAAATAGGAGTGGAAGCACCCACATAAGTACCTCCTGAGCCTATGCAGCCGTTTGCGTCCGTAACGTTCACACTATAAGGGCCACTGGTTAAGCCTGTCTGTGAGCTGGAAGTAGCGCCATTGCTCCATATGTAGCTGTATGGGGGGGTTCCGCCGGAACCAAAAGCTATCACCGCGCCATCTGCGGCAAGGCAGGTAGTAGGCGTGGGTACTATGGGAGCGGAAATGGTTATTGCCTGGCTTACAAAGCCAACGTCAGTATAGCTACAGCCTATCGCATCTGTAATGGTCACGTAGTACAGGCCGGTCACCAGTCCGCTGATATTGGGCGTAGTAGCGCCGGTAGACCATAAATAAGTGTATGGAGGTATGCCCCCGCCGTAAACTGATGTGGTGGCAGTACCATTGGTACAGTTAGCTACAGTAGTGTGCATGGTGTCGTAAAAGCTTGGGAGCGTATAGGCATATATCTGCAACGGATCTACCAATGACCCGTAAGTACAGCCCGCCGCGTCGGTAGCGGTAACTCCGTAGATATCGCCCGGTGTCACAGATATGGGGTTCATAGTGCCTACTATGCCAGACGTGCTAATATTGTACCAGGTATAATGAAAAGGTGCTGTGCCGCCACTGCATACGCTGGCAGTCAGTGTATCGGGTGTGGGGCAAACGCCGCCTGTAACAATGGGTGAGCACAAAATAAACGGCGGGGCACCCGCATATGAGCCGGTATCTACCGTGCCCATGGCGTCTGTGGCTGAGATGGTGAGCGGGCCGCCTGAATAGCCTGTAAGCACATCACTGAGGCCTGTAACGCTGGTATGCACTATGGTGGTACCTGCCGAGCCCTGTGTAAACCATTTTACGGTAAGGGGCGGAGTAAGGCCGGTAAAAGATGCCGACAATACGCCATCATTGTGGCAGGCAGGTGACAAAAGGCTAAAGGAAGTTTGCGCATTGGTAGTGATAGAGAATGCTACAAAAAGAAATAAAGGGAATAATTTCTTCATAATCATGTTTTTAAATAGATAATCATCCAGACCCCGGTACGCAAATGTTTTTAAAGCTACCGGCAGTGCAGTTTTTTCAATAAACATACACAGGCAAATACAGCAAACCCCTTTGGAAAAAAGGATACTTCCGTATTTATCTATGAAAATTTATGCGTAAATATAATCAAAATCCAATACTATAACGGATATGGCCTGAAAAATCCATCATATTTGTTGCTATGCAATACCGCTCCCCGCCGGTACGTTATTGATTTGTGGAAAACGTGTGATTTCCGCACGATAGTATAGTTTAATATGTAGTCTGGCATCCGGTTTGTTGTATAATTTTATATAAACGCCCATTACTTATGACTTTAAGCGAAACATGGTTCATGGAAGGTTACATAGACTTCGAGCTGCAGCGGTACAGGTTGCTTGCATACCTGAAGGAGGTAAAACAATGCTTTAACGAGTCTAAACTCTATCCGCAGCTGGCCGACGTGGTATTTCATTATAATAATCTTGTAGCGTTCAGAACCAATAAGAAAGTACTGCAGGACCAATTCCCCAAAAAGCTGGATAATATAAACGTTCAAAAGCTGGAAATGATCTATGAACATTTGCTGGCCGACAACGAGGTAATGAGCGAGCTGGAGCAGATCACACAGTATGCGATAGATGAGATGAAGGGCACAATAGAGGAGGGTGCTGAGATATATGAATTTGTAGAAAGGAAACTGTGTATAGAGCCGGTAGGTATTATGCCCCTGTATAAGAATGAGGGTTATGTTTTCCTTAGTTACGGTGAGCGGGCTGATGTGAGGATATACAATTATACGGTTACACTCTTTGAGCACAGGAGTGCACGCTATAAGGGTATACGAATGGAGTATATAGACACACGTACCCGCGATCTCGCCCATACCTATGAGCAGATAAAAATTGATGTGATACGCGCGTTCAGGGCGTTACCTAACCCTGCCGTATACAAGGTCGAATTTCCGTTGAGCCTGCCATTTCACGAAACGCTGCTGCCGGTAGCCAAGAGGGTGCTGGTAAGGCATATAGATGCCGGACAGGTACAGTCGTTTTGCTGAGCCGCCATAAAGCAGCACCACCACAATATGGCCTGGTAATTTTGCGTGTGCGCGTTGCTTCTTTTGGTTTTATATCTTTATCCGGCAATTGTTTTTCAGCATGCTGCCTCCGGCGGCAGGGCTGTGAACTTAACCTTTTTTAAAGAACTACCATGTTTTTACACTTCCAGGACAATGAGGCTACGTCAGATATGATCGTCAAAAAGCAGGCGTTGATCAATGAGCAGACATCGCCGCTACAGCGTATGATGTGGATATACAATATTGATGAACCTGAAAGGCGCACCTTTGAAAATAATATCTGCACGTTTCATATCGGCAATGGTTATTTTATGACAGTAGCGCATAATCTGAGGCAGCAGGCAGGCTACTACAGGTCTATAGACGAAGACCTGTATAAAAAGGAACTCTTCCCTAAGTTGGATGGCTCTCAAAGCCGGCTGCTGGACACGCATTATTTTACCGATCCGTACACGCGTAAAAAATACCTGAACAGTGTGGAGCCCGCAAACCTCAACGCTATTGCTGCGGTACTCAAACAAAAACGGTTTGATACAAGGTGGGTTAGTTTTGCTGCGAAAGGTATTTGTAATCCTTACATGGTTTTTCAGTTCAGGAATGATTCGTTTTACAACGACCCCTCACTTATCCGGCATTTTAGCGAGACACGGCGAATGTATGATGCCGACGGGCAGAAGTACACATTTCTTGCCGCCGCTCAACTGGTAATGGCCTTTTACAGCGCAGATATAGCGCTGTACAGATTGACCGATATGCCCCAGGAGGTGATCAGTAAGATACCTGCTGTGGATATAGACTTTAACTTTCTTGATGGGGACGGCGATAAACTGTATTGTCTGCAAAGCTCGCCCAGCGGCCCGGCCGGCCGGCTGCTCAACGAAGCAAGTATAGAAGGTATGCTTGATCACTTCAATATTTTTCCGGACGACATCGGTGGAAATTATGTTTTTGACGGGTACAGGTATCTCGTTAAGGGGTACTTCAGGTTCGGGTCATCGGGCGCACCATACCTTGTATATAATAGTGCCCTGGGCAAGTATGTGGTCAATGCCATTCAAAGTGAGGCGAGCGGCATACAGTTCTCAATAAAAAATGACAAAGAAGGTAATACCCAGTATGTGAACGCCATAGCCTCGCCGCTGTGTATTATTAAAGACGAGCTTAAGCAGCTCCTGGGTTAACGGCCGCGCAAACAAATCCCGGCTGTTATTTCACAATGTTCATCTCATTGGTAAGCCAACCCGCATTCCCGAACTTGTCAATGATGAACAGTACGTAGCGTATGTCTACCGATATATTTCTGCACCTGTTTGGGTCGAACAGATAATCACTCATGGTGCCCTCATACGCCCTGTCGAAGTTAAGCCCTATCAGTTCGCCTTTTTTGTTCAGTACCGGGCTGCCGGAGTTGCCTCCCGATGTATGATTGGAGGCTACGAATGCCACCGGCATAACGCCATTTACGCCCCACCGCCCGTAGTCTTTTTTTATGTAAAGGTCTTTGAGTTTTCCCGGCACTTTGAAAATGTCTGATTTGGGATCATCCAGTGCTATTACTTCATCCAGTGTTGTCCGGAAGGAGTATTTCGGTGGCCCGTCGGGGTCCAGGCCCTGCACCTGTCCGTATGCTACGCGCAGGGTAAGGTTGGCGTCGGGGTAATATTTTTTGTTCTTGTTCATGGCCATTTGCGACTGCATATACAGCCTGTTCAGGTAGCGCATGTGCTTGTGGTAGGCGCTGAGCCCCGGCCCTATGTCGGTATTACGCATCGTGTTTATGGCATTGTACAATTGCCATGCAGGGTCGCTGAGGAACTGCACACTGTCGCCGGCGGTTGCCGTCTTTGCCAGCGCCATCATTTTATCTTTTGATACCAGCAACGATGTTTTATAGATATCTTCGGCCCAGGCTGTCAGATCCTGGTTATGCGCGCGGTAGGCGGCCTTATAATATTCGGGCAGCCATGCGGCACATTTGGTGTAGTACAGTGCCATCAGGGATATGAACACATCTTTGTCTGTGACCGCGTCATAATTTTTATAAAAGCCGTTCAGTTGGACGGTCATTTTTTGCAGTGTATCCCGAAGTGTACTATCCGGTAGTCCCATACGAAAGCATCCGGCCATCCGGCCCAGCGCTTCCCCTTGTGCCACCAGTTCCACGCCCAGCGCGGCTTCCCGGTTATACTGGTCTTGCATTATCAGTTTGTCGGCAGCTTCGGCAGCTTTCCGCATTTCCGGGAGCAGTGATTTAGCGTAAGGATAATTTTTGGCCTTGTCTGCCCACAGTTGAAATTCTTTTTCAGCCTTTTGTTTTTTCTCTATGGCATGGTTTACCTCCAGCCCGCGCACCTCGCCCTGCCATTTTTTCCAACCATTGGCTACGCTTGCCCTCTTGGATGTGTATTTAAGAAAGTTTTCCCTTGACCATCCCATATGCTTTGTCCATACGTTCAGCTTACGTGTGCGCGCGTCTATGCTTATCGGGTCTGTGATCGAGTACACCTGTTTGAGCTCGTAAGATGATATATACTCGTGCGTGGTGCCGGGAAAACCATACACCATCGTGAAATCTTTTTCTTTGTAACCAGCCACATTGATCTTCAGGTATTGATCTGTATGGTATGGCTTATTTGAGGCGGCATATGGCGCGGGTTTATTGTCGGCGCCGGCATATACCCTGAATAAGCTGAAGTCGCCTGTATGCCGTGGCCATATCCAGTTTTCCACGTCGCCGCCAAAAGTGCCGATACCATTGGGCGGAAAACCTACCAACCTTATGTCGGTATATGTTTCGGCTATGGCTACCCAGTACTGGTTACCTTCAAAGTAAGGTTTTATGAGGGCATCCATGTGTGTTTTGGCCTTGAATTCTTTTTCGGTGGCGGCAATACGGATCGCAATGATGCTGTCCCTGCCGGCATCATGCATTGTGTCGCTGATGCCATCAAGTATCTGGGCTGTTACGTTTTCCATCCTCCTGATGAACGTAACCGTAAGGCCGCCCACAGGCAGTTCTTCTGCCATGTTTTTCGCAAAGAACCCATAAGCGAAATAATCTTTATCGGCGCTGCTAAGCCCCTGCACACTGCCGTATCCGCAGTGATGGTTAGTGAGTACAAGGCCCTGGTCAGAAATGATCTCGCCGGTGCAGCCGCGCCCAAAAAGTACTACCGCATTATTGAGCCCGGTGCCGTTTTCGTTATATATCATATCCACCGGTATCTGTAGCCCCATGGCACGCATGTCTTTTTCTTTATCCTTCAATGTGGCTGGTATCCACATGCCTTCCTTGCCGTTTGCCCCGGTAAATAAAAAAATCGCAAAAAAAAGTATTGAACCCCTAGTTAATAAAATAGATATTTTTGATATACCAGACATATATTTTTTTGATTTACAGAAATAAATATACACTTTTGCACCCGAACTTTTACAGTATTATCTTATATTAGCGGACGATTAGGTTCACGCTTTGCTGAAAATATGAAAAAATATTTATTACTTGTTGCCGTTCTACTTTTCTCATTGGCCCAAAATGCCTCTGCGCAAAAGCTTACAATATCCCCAGACTCACTGTTTTTTGCCCCTGATACGGTATGTATCAACCAGCCTATTCATCTTGTGCCGGATACTGCCGCTTTCCATGCAATGAACTATTACTGGGGTTTTTGTTCGGGTTACCTCATGAACGCGCCAACGGGTGTAAATCTAGGTGATAATTTTGGTTTTCATATCCCCGCCAACATCGACATCGTTTTTGACAGCGGCAATTACTACGGCTTCGTTGTCAATTCAAAGACCACCGAATTTTTACGTTTGAATTTCGGTAACAGCCTTACAAATACGCCTACGGTTACCAACTTTGGTGATCTTACCAAGGGTTTGCCTGTTAATCCTACTTCTTTGTTTATCGTAAGAGACACATTATCAAGGGAATGGTTCGTGTTTGTGACCGGTGGGTTTGATAATGCTACCTCAAGCATAGGGCGTATAGACTTCGGCCTGCACCTCAGTAATCCCAAGCCCAACGTGGCCAACTTTGGCAACTACATGAATATGCTCGATTACCCCAAGGGTATCTTCGTAGCACAGGATGCTGATAATAACTGGTATGGATACGTGGTGAACCACACTACCAGCAATCTTATCCGTCTTGATTTCACGTACAATATTTCAAATACACCTCAGTTGTTCGACTATGGCAATGTGCTGGGTAATATCAGCAACCCCACAGACCTTGCAGGCATCTTTGATAAAGGTAAGTGGTACTTGTTCATTACCAACGAGGGTGTGAGCAGCTCTGTAACACGTATAGACCTTGATAATTCTCTGGCCCCCGATCCGCTGACTATAAGCAGCGTGCGTATCAGGAGCAGCGACATTCTTGATCCTTCACCTTATACATTCAACTTCCGTATTGACCAGCCGTCCTCCATCTCTGTAAACAGGGATTGCGGCGATCTTTACGCTTATATTACAGACCGTACTACAAGCCAACTGATAGGTATACAGATGACCACGGTAACCGGCCCGTATAACGCGGTAGATTACAACAACAAAGGGTTTATGAACCTGCCTACAGGCATATCCAGCATATTACGCAGCCAGGATGACCTTTACGGCTTTGTAGTAAATTCTGGCGACAGCACCCTTACAAGGCTTAACTTCTCGCAGTGTGTTAATTCTTCTATACCATCTTTCTCTGAGATCCAGCCTCCCGAGTATACCTATGACACCGCCGGTGTTTACAATGTGTACTTCGTGATCAACCAGGGCCAGCCCAATATGCGTGTAGACTGCAAGGCGATCACCGTGTTGCCTTATCCTCCTATCGCAATGAATACAGATACGACAATATGCGAGGGTGATACCATCACTTTGTATGCTGTATCCACGCTTGCTGATTCGTTTAAATGGCAGACAGGATACAACATTGATACAAACTATCTTTACCGTGATTCGGTAAGGGTATGGCCGGACTATTCGAATACTTATCCTGTTGTCATCCACTATCCCTTTGGCTGCATCGTAGATACTGCCGTAAGGGTGCATGTGAGCAAAGTACACGCAGATGCCGGCCCCGACCGCTGGATACGTGACGGCGCTACGTCTACCATTGGAGGCCCGTACACTACGCTTGCGGGTGACTACATATACCATTGGGAGCCGTTTGAGTTCATGAGCGATTCTACTGTGCCTAATCCTTACGTATATCCTCCATACGATTATACATATTATCTTACCGTTACCGAGATCCATGATGGCTTTGCATGTAAGAGCATGGATACTGTGGTAGTGCATGCCGATTGCGGCAACTTCTACCTGCCCAACGCGTTTGCGCCAAACAGCACCAGCACAGCGGTACAGCGGTTCGGTATCCTGAATAAAGCTATTATCAAGCTTGATCACTTCCGCATTTTTGACCGCTGGGGCAATATCGTATTTGAGACCACCGATCCTTCAAAGGGCTGGGATGGTACTGTAGGCGACAAAGCTGCTCCGGTAGGAGTATATGTTTGGGAAGCTGATGGGTTCTGCACCAGCGGCAAGCGTATAAAGAAGCATGGTAACGTTACCCTTTTGAGGTAAGGCGCAGGCTTCGTGGTAAAATTCATCTAATGGCTGCATTCTTGTTCCAGGTAGAGCTACCTGAATTTAACGATGATATTGAGGCAATTGTTCCTGTGCACAGGGAGCATATAAATAAGCTTTTCTCTGAGGGCAGGATACTGTCTTACAGTGTATCTGCCAGCCGTAACATGCTATGGTGTGTGATCAATGCGGAAGACGAACAGGAGGCAAATGCCATGGTACTGGCCTTTCCTATTTACCAGTACGTAGTAGATGTTACGTGCCATCCGTTACTGTTTCACAATACATTGCCGGTAAGTATGCCCGGCATATCACTGAATTAATCGCTGCCTGCTGTTGACTTGTTACTGAACTCCCTGATCTTGTAAGTGAATACGAGCAAAAAGTAGCGTTGCACAATGTTGCTTCTGCAGTCTTGTATGTATATGTCTGTAACGCTGTGCTGTATATTGCTGTTCTCGTTGAGCAGGTCATATCCCGATATCCTGAGGTCGCCCTGTTGCCGCTTAAAAAATTTCTTACCTATACTCAAATTCCATAGCGTATAGTTCTGGTCATAGCCTGCGGCAAGGCCCTTATTAGACCGGTAGTTGACCGATGAAGTAAATACTATGCCTTTCCATAGCAGCAGGTTCACTGACGCACTTGTGGTAGTGTTGTAGTAAGTAGTATTGGTTTGTTTGTTGATAGAGTTGTCTGTGGCTACCACACTGATATTGGATGACAGTATAAAATCCACGTGCTCACTGATATTGCTGCCTAATGACGTGCCACCGCCCCCGGTTTTATTGTATTGGTAGTTGGTGGTATTGTTGATCACTGATGGTATGGTGGCCAGGCCGGCATTAGCGTTGAGGTTCAGGTGGCATTTTATTTTGCTCAGCGGCAGGCCATAGCTGATATAGCTGTTCATAACGGCATATCCATCAGTGTTAACGGGTACGGTGAGTTGCGAACCTCTGGCCAGTGGTATGTTGTGGCTGATAACAGTATCATTGGGCGCAATGTATGATCCGGAGGTTACATAACGCTGCACATAGCTGCCGGTCATGGTCAGTGAGAAGGTGTTTTTTGCTCCGTTGCCCGTTGCGCTGTAGCGCACGGTAAGGTTATGCTGGTATGGTTGTTTCAGAGACGGATTACCCGCATACAAATGCAGCGGATCAGTATTGTTGACCACATCCTGCAACTGGCTGACAGAGGGTACCTGTGTGTTGGTATTGTAGGTGCATTGCAGGTTACGTGTTTTAGATAATTTGTAATGAAATGTAGCCGTTGGCAGTACGTCCCTGAAGGCTTCCTTAAGGTGGTATTCATATGGCTGTGCCTGGTCATTACGCAGTTGTGTGAGCTGGTAGTTAATGCCAAAGGAAAATTCTGATCTGGTGGTGTGGCCCTGGTAGCTTATACCTCCTTTATGGGCCGTATTGCCGCTGTAGAAAGAATTGGAGTATTGGTCGTTGAGCATGGTATAGGCGCCTGTAGCCGCCGAATAGTCATATGTGTTTCTTTCGGAGTGCGCAGGTACATAGCTCATGGTATATTCCATTTTCAGTATGCCGTTCTTTTGTACCGGTTCGGTATAGGTAACATTACCGGCAATGCTCCATGTGTTCTGGTTTTGTGTGGAGCTTTGATCCAGCGTGTCGTTGAGCGCCGGGCTGGCATAGAAGGTGCTTTGTGATGTGTGCCTGGAGTCGCCATTGTTGGTATTTGCGCTGGTGTTCATGCTTACTGATAGTGTTCGGTGCGGCTTGCGGAACTTATGTCTCAGCAGCAGGTTGCCGGAAAAATTGATCGCGTCACCCGTGCTTCTGTTACCGTCCACCAGGCTATTCACAGGCTGGCCACCCTCGTGGGTATTACCATCACGTGAGGTTGTGGTCAGTCGTTTGTTCACCGTGAGCGCGGGGGTCCATAAGATAGAGTTTAGACTGTCTAACGCGTAGTTGATACGCAGGCTTACCCTGTGGCTGAAATTCTCATTGGCCGATGGGCTTACTTCATTATATACCTGTCCCGAGTCTGCCGAAAGGAGGTAAGTCTTCTGCACTGACCTTGATACACTGGAATTTACCCCGTTGAAAAAATAACTGCCGCTGACGTTTATTTTCTTGCCCCATTTGTCAGAATAGTTAATGCCTGCCGCTTTTGTTTCGGCTGTACCTGATCCACCGCTTACGGAGCTGGCATTATCCGCCGAAAAATTCTGGACATTGATATTGTTGGCCTGCCCGGTAAAGGTGATACGCCGCTCATTGTCAAATTGGTTCAGCGTTGCGCCTGTACCGTATATGCCTTCATTGTTGTTGTCTTGTCCGTATCCGGCATACAATGATCCGAATACGCCTTTCCGTTTGTTGGGTTTGGTGACAATGTTTATAGTCTTGCTGGTGTTGCCTTCGCTGAAGCCTGTGAACCGCTCCTGGTCGCTTTTTTCGTTGTATACCTGTATCTTGTCTATGATGTCGGAAGGCAGGTTTTTCAGTGCCGCGTATGGGTCATTGCCAAAGAATGGCTTGCCGTCTACCAGTACTTTTACCACTGTTTCGCCCTGCGCAGTTATCTGTTTGTCGTTCAGTTGTATCCCCGGCATTTTGCGTGCCAGGTCGCTTGCATCGGCATCTGGGTTCACTTTATAAGCGCCGCTGTTATACTCTATGGTATCGTCTTTCTGCACCATGGCCAGCACTTTCTCTACTACGCTTACTTCGCTCAGCATATGACCTGCCTGGCGCAGCACTATATCGCCCGGTGCCGTGCCTGTATCACTAAGGTCAAAGCTGCCCTCGTATACCTCATAGCCCATATGGCTTATCTGTATGTAATAATGTCCGGGCTTTGCTGACTTCCAGGCAAATCTGCCATCGTTGCCGGTTTCTGTATTTTTTTTCAGGCTGTCTTTCTGCCATATGGTTACATTGGCCAGGCCAATGGCTGAACCATATTCGTCTATTGTTCTGCCGGATATGCCCTGCTGCGCAATGGCTACGCCATATGCGGCCAGCAATAGTATGGTCAGCAATGTCTTCATGGTATATAAAAATATAAAACTTCTTACAGCTACAATGCTCCCGCATATAATAAATATGTTTTGAGGAAAGGATAGTATCAATGCAAACCCGGGAGTGATGATTAGATTGTGGGTATACTGTATCCCAATATTCCATTGAAATGCGTTATTGCGCCATAACCCTATGCAATGACCGGCATCATGGTATTTTTGTTTTGAAAGAACGACATTTGTGTTAAATAATGAAAAGTATGGCAACCGGTTTTGTAACAGTGGGGAGTGTCTTCCCGGCATTTAATAAGAAATCTGTCGTTTCCATGGAAAAGGGAAAGGAATTCAGGCATATCAGCAACAAAGATATTGACGGCAAGTGGGCTGTGATCTTCTGGTGGCCTAAGGACTTTACGCTTGTTTGTCCTACGGAAATAGCCGAGTTCAATAAGAATTACACCAATTTTACCGATCGGGAAACAGTGCTCCTGGGCGCTTCTACCGACAGCGAATATGTGCACCTTGCGTGGCGCCGTGATCATAACGATCTTCATGATCTGCGTTACCCAATGATGGCAGATACCTCCAAAAGCCTTGCGGAAGAGCTGGGGATACTGTCGGCAGAGGAGCGGGTGGCATACAGGGCAACCTATATTATAGACCCGGAGGGTGTTGTGCGCTGGCTGTGCATCAACGACCTGAGTGTGGGGCGTAACGTAGCTGAGGTGCTGCGCGTGCTGGATGCATTGCAGACAGATGAACTCTGCCCGTGCAACTGGACCAAGGGTGCTGACACAATTGTTTCATAGTCACGGAAATATAACTCAACTTCGCATTGATATGGTACATGAAACTGTAGCCGGCCTGCTGGCAGACCTGGGCATTGATCCTGCGTATAGCAGCAAGAGCCTGGAGGTGCTTGCCGCCACCGATAGCCGCTACCTGCGCGATCTCAGACTCAATGTGTCTTCTACTATAGGCAGTATGCGCCTCAGCCGCAGGGAGGCAAACCTGCTGGCGCTGGCTGTAGCGGTTACTGATCATCATGATGTGCTTGTAGCGGCATTTGAAAGACTGGCTGTGCGTGAGGGCGCTACCGGTCAGGATATTAGCGAAACGCATGCATGCGCGTCGCTGATGGCTGTAAATAATATCTTCTACCGGTTCAGGCATTTTATGCATGGCAATGAGTTTTACAACAAGCAGCCTGCCGGCCTGCGAATGAGCGTAATGATGAACCCGGCATTAGGTAAAGAATTGTATGAGTTAATGAGCCTTGTATTATCTGCCGTCAATGGTTGTGAGCGTTGTGTCACATCACACGAGCATTCGCTAAGGCACCTGGGTACTGACGAGCCACGCATCTACGATGCTGTGCGCCTTGGTTCTGTGATCAAGAGCCTGTGTGTTATTATCTGATAGCTATAGGAGTTATGCCTTTGCCCCGGGGGGTAGTATCACGGTAAAGGTGCTGCCCTTGCCCGGTGTGCTTTCTACTTTTATCTTGCCACCATGGGCGTCTACAATGGCCTTCACATAGCTGAGTCCCAGCCCGAAACCTTTTACATTGTGTATGTTGCCGGTGTGCGCCCGGTAAAACTTTTCAAATACGCGCGATTGGGTTTCTTTGTCCATCCCTATGCCATCGTCCTTTATTTTTATGGATAGCATGCCGTTACCGGTATTCAGTGTCTGCACTTCAATATGCGGGCCGTCATTGGAGTATTTCATGGCATTGTCCAGCAGGTTGAAGATGATGTTGGAGAAATGCACTTCGTCCGCGTCAACTATATGATTGGTCGCGTTTAGTTTAAGTGTGAGTGTGCCGTTCTTTTCCTGCACCTGCAATGCCAGGTTATCTGCCACCTTGCTGATGACCTGGTGGGTATCTAACCGCTGTATGTTCAGTTTTATTTCTTCTTTCTCCAGCCTGGCAGCCTGCAGTATTTTCTCCACCTGCTTGTTCATGCGCTTGTTCTCCTCTTTTATCATGCTGCTGTATATCTTTATCTTGTCGGTATCATGTATCACCTTTTCGTTGGTCAGCGCGTCTATGGCCAGGGATATGGTAGCTAGTGGTGTCTTCAGCTCATGGGTCATGTTATTGATAAAGTCAGACTTAATCTCAGAAAGTTTTTTCTGGTTGAACAGGGTGCGGATCGTTAGTGTGAACGCCAGTACTATGATGGTGGTAAAGAATACAGATGCTATGATCATCCAGCTCATTTCCCGTATGATCTGGTTTTTATCTTCGAAGATGTACAGGTAAAGTTTTTCGTGCGATCGCAGCGCGTCATCGGGCGCAAGGTCTATTGGCTTGGCACTGCGCTCATCGCCCACCTGGAACCCGTCTGACTGCAGGATGGCGAAGTTGTAAATGTTATAGATGCAAAACTCGAAAGGCTGCTTTATGTTGTTTTGTTTAAGCTGCTTTTCCAGTATCTCATGAATGTCTTCTTTTGAGAAAACGCCGTCTACCCTGAAGTTGTTTTGCAGGAAGAACTGCTTTGATTCTTCATTGGGTATATACTGGTTTGCTTTGTATATGAATTTGCTGTGTATCGCGTCTCTTGTCTGCGCCAATGCGTTATCGACTTCCCGCTGAAACTCCTCATGCTTCAGTTTCAACGCATTGGTTATCCACGACATCTGTATGAACAGTATGCCCACTACCGAAAGTGTGATGAGAACAACTATAAGCGGAAATATTCTTTTCATGAAGGAACAAATGTACAGATGCCACTACTATTGCATCAGTAAGCAATATACGGTTTAACTGTGATTTAACGAAGTTTAAGCCGTTTGAATATGCTTTGTTAAAGCATAGGATATGCTATAAATGGTATAGATGCCCGGTGTATATTAAATGAATGTGCCGCAAGCGGTTATACACAACTGTGGTTATTATTTTGCTTTTATTTGCGTGTTTACGCACTAACTTTGTGGTATGCTGCATAGCTTACCAAAAGAAGATAATTACCTGCACAAAGGCCTGCGAAAACAACTGGTACAGGGCCTGAGGGAAAAAGGAATAAAGGATGAAAAAGTGCTTGCCGCTATAGAATCATTACCCCGTCATTTTTTCCTAGATCCGGCTTTTGAACGCCAGGCATACGAAGACAGGGCTTTTCCCATAGCCGCCGGACAAACAATCTCACAGCCATACACAGTAGCACGGCAAACGGAGCTGCTGCAACTAAAGAAATATGATAAAGTGCTTGAAATTGGTACCGGCAGCGCCTACCAGGCTTTGGTGCTTGGTGAGATGGGCATGGCGCTTTTCACAATAGAGCGGCAAAAAGAGTTGTACGACCATGTCGAGAAATTTTTTCTGCTCAGAAAATATCCTAATATAAAGCGGTTCTATGGCGATGGGTTCGAAGGGCTGCCGTCTTACGCCCCCTTTGATAAGGTGCTGGTTACCTGCGGGGCGCCATATGTGCCGCCAAAGTTACTGGCGCAATTGAAGCCGGGCGGTATCATGGTTATTCCGGTAGGCGATGATGGCAGGCAGAAAATGCTGGTGGTCACTAAGGACAAGGATGGTAATGTCGCAGAAGAGGAAATGGGGGACTATGCATTTGTGCCTATGTTACAGGGTAAAAATAAAGGCTCATAAAAAAGATGGCTGCCCGCGGGCAGCCATCTTTTTTATGTATTGATCTAGTTTATTTTTTGGGGTCCAGTGCGTTTCCTTTTATGTATATCGTATAGCGTTTCTCACCGCGCTGGTTGTTTACCGCGTCAGATTGTATGTACACCTCTTTGTTGAATACCCCGTGCTGTTCTTCGGTCTTCAGGCCCAGTTGTATCTTGCCTTTCTGCCCCGGCATTATAGGCGCTTTTGGCCAATCCACGTTAGTGCATCCGCAGGATGGGGTCACGTTCATGATATTAAGCGGCCTGTTGCCGGTATTTGTGAATTCAAATGTGTGCATGGCTACCGGGCCGCGGGTCAGTTCGCCAAAATCATAAGTGTCGCCACCTTCAAATTTGAATTGAGGGCCGTCCTTGGTTTGGGCAGCGGCTTGTAAACTCAGGCCTAATACCAGGCAGAATAAAGGGATGAATAGTTTTCTCATTTTTGTGCTCGTTTTATTTGATCATTAATTGTTTTTCTCGGGGGGCGGTGGAGGCGGCGGAGGGGGTACCGGTTTCCGTTCTTCCTCCGGCCTGGGTTTTACATAGCCTGTCAGGTGCAGTTTCATCGGGTTTTGCTGCGCGTTAGAGGTAATGATAACATCTTTATTTATGGGGCCTACGCGTCCTTTTGTATTGTAGGTCACATGTATTACCGCTTTGTGTTTTGGTAGTATTGGGTCCTTCGGCCAGTTGGGTACCGTACACCCGCACGATCCGTGTGCCTCAGATATGATGATTGGGTTCTTTCCTACATTTCTGAATTCAAAATCACATTCCACCGGTGGGCCGTCCACCACTTCGCCAAAGTCATGAGTTTCCTCCTCAAACCTGAACTTTCCTGCTTCGGGGTTGAACTGCAGCCTGGGCTGAGGTTTAACTTCCGTTGCAGGGGTGCCGGTCTGCCCGTCCTGCGCGTGCGCCACTATCATGTTCGCACAAAGGCACAACAAGGTTATGACTGCTTTTTTCATTGTAAGGATATAACCGCTGGTATTAGTTGGTTTTGATCATAGAGCTTACCTCAGGCACAGATCCTGTAGGCGCTTTTTCCACTACACCCTTAATGGTCAGCACTTTTGTGCCGGCATTAGATACTACGGTAATGGTCTTGGTAAACGGGTTAGGTTTACCCTTGGTATGGTACGCTACGTTTATGGTTCCGGTAGCTCCCGGCGGTACCGGCGCCTTAGAGAAAGAAGGAACTGTACAGCCGCATGATGGCTGCGCTTTTTCTATAACTATCGGCACGGTGCCGGTATTCTTAAATGTGAATTCACAGGTTGCGTCCGGTCCTTCGGATACAGTGCCGAATTCGTGAGTCATATCCGCGAAGGCCATATTGTCGGGGGTCAACGAAGTCTGTGCTGCTGTTGTAGGGGCCGCTACAGTAGTTGCGGTCTGCTGGCTTTCCACTGCCGCATTATCTTTTTTATGCCTTTTTCCCTGTCCGAAAGACACACTTGCACATAATAGCAATATTCCTAATGATAGAATGACCTTTTTCATTTTTTAAATGTATTTTATTGTTTATTCAGTATAAACAAATTTAGCACCAAAAAACTAAAAAATTATTTTTTTATTGTTAAAACCTTCCAAAACCGATACAATCGTAACTTTGGCTCAGTGGCCCATAAATTCTTAGTTATTCAGACGGCTTTTACCGGCGATGTGGTGCTGGCTACCGCACTTATCGAAAATCTACACAAACACTACCCCGACGCGCAGATAGATTTTTTGCTGCGAAAAGGGAATGAAGGCCTCCTGCACGAACATCCATTTATTAAAAATCTATGGGTTTGGGATAAAAAGAACAATAAAAACCGTAACCTGCTGCGTATTGCCGGTGCTGTTCGCAAGGAGCGGTACACGCATGTTATCAATGCGCACCGTTTTGCCGCTTCGGGCTTTATTACCTGTTTTTCGGGTGCGGGTTACAAGGCCGGGTTCGACAAAAACCCTTTCTCATTTTGCTATACCCGCAAGGTAAAGCACGAACTTTCAGCGCCTTATTCCGATCACCCTGTGCACGAGTTGCAGCGCAACAATGAACTGATATCTGTGCTTGCCGGTCATGACGCGGGTTTCCCAAAATTATACCCTTCTGTAGCTGATTATGACGCTATAGATCAGTACCTGGTAAAGCCCTACATATGTATCGCTCCTTCCTCGGTATGGTTTACAAAGCAGTTTCCGGCACATAAGTGGGTGGAGCTCATAGACGCTTTACCCGGGCAATACCGTATTTACCTGCTCGGGGCGCCGTCAGACAGGGCCCTTGGTGATGAGATACTGGGCAAAGTAAAACATCCGCATTGCCACAATATCTGCGGCAACCTTAGTTTTTTGCAGTCGGCGGCCCTGATGAGGTCTGCCGATATGAATTATACCAACGACTCCGCGCCGCTCCATTTTGCCTCCGCGCTCAATGCGCCGGTTACTGCTGTCTTCTGCTCCACAGTGCCGGCCTTTGGTTTCGGTCCGGTGCGTAATAACGGCAGGGTAGTGGAGGTGGCCGAAAGGCTTAGCTGCCGTCCGTGTGGCCTCCATGGACTGAAGGCATGCCCTCTGGGCCACTTCAGGTGCGCAAATGATATTACCAACGAACAATTGCTGTCATGGATCTCGAAAACGACATAAAGCAGTGTATCGCCGTTTTACAGCAGGGGGGTACAATATTGTACCCCACCGACACAGTATGGGGCCTCGGTTGCGATGCACTCAATGCTGCTGCTGTTGATAAGATATTTGCCATCAAGCAGCGGCCCAGGGAAAAGAGCATGATCATACTACTGGCAGATGCCCGGGATGTACTGCAATATGTAGCTGCGCCGCCACCCGATATTATCGCCATCATTGAGGGCTTTACCTCGCCTACCACAGTCATCTACAGCAACGCCCTTGGTTTCCCCGACAATGTGGTGAATAAAGACGGCAGTATAGCTATCCGTGTAACCAACGATCCGTTTTGCAAGGCGTTGATAAAACGGATCAGGAAGCCGCTTGTTTCCACATCGGCCAACATCAGCGGCGAGCCCACTCCCGCTATCTATAAAATGATTGCACCTTCCATCATTGGTGGCGTAGATTACGTTGTAAAGCACCGGCAGGATGATGATGAGCTGCGCGCCCCTTCTCGTCTTATACGCATGGATGACGAGGGGGCTATACAGGTGATCAGGGGCTAATGCGCCGATACACCGGCTCGTACTAACAATAGGTTAATATTGTTCGCCTTGTAGCTATATGTATAGCTTTCGTTTATACCCCAATGAGGTTATAGCATAATGCCCCGGAAAGTCTGGCACGATTTTTTAGGTATATAATGTTATAAACAGGTGTTTTATGCGACTGAAAATATTATTGATCGGGGACAAACCTGCGGCACTCGTAGCAGATGCACAGTTGCTCAGAGAAAGAGGGTTGCTGGTAATTACAGCCTTTAACCTTGATAATATCAATGAGCTTATTGAAGAGGTAAAGCCTGATCTCGTCTTCTTTGCCGCACAGCAGTCAAATCCACGTATCACGGAGGTATATAACAACCTGGTGAGCAGCATATATTTTACGGGTATACCGGTAGTATTCACTCTGTCTGAAGATGATGTATACCTGGTGAACCGTAAGCGCACCGAGTCAAAGGATAAAAGGAGCCTTATTGCTGATAATATGATAGACGCTATAAAGATGGCCCTGCGGGACACGGGTGGCAAGAAGGTGAAAAAGGTGCATGGAGTTGTGCATAAAACCCTGAGTGGCCGCGCTACAGGTACGCAGATACAGATACCTTTTTACTGAGAATGCACCGTTTTACTTTCGAGAATGAATTACTTGTTTTCCGTCACTCTTACCTCTACTCTTCTGTTTAGTTCAGCATCCCGTTCGTTCTGCTCATCAGCTACCACGGGCCGCCGCCTGCCAAAACCAGCGTATCGCAGTCTCGATGAGTCTATTCCCCGGCTGATAAGATAGTTATAAATAGCCTTGGCCCTGTTTACCGATAACGACTGCTCATAAGTATCCACATCCCACGCATCTATTGCGTCTTTGATACAGCATACATGGCCTTCTATACTTATTTTCAGCTTGGGGTAGTCCCTCAGTACTATGTACAATTTTTCCAGTGTTTCTTTTGATTCGGGCTTGATAATATGCCTGTCCGGTGGGAAATAGACATTTTTAAGCAGGAAGGTAGACCCGGGTTTCAACCGTTTTATTTCGTCTACGCTGGTTACGCTGCCCTTCTGCATTGTATCGGCCTTCTTACGGTTGTCCGGGTGCTGATGACCGGTCGCAAATCCTCTTGTCTGGTTATTTACCACAATGTCTACCCGCCTGTCGGTAGGGTACCCGTCTTTATCCCGGTGCCCCGTACGCTCTACTTCACCCTTGCCCAGGCATAGTTTCACATAGGCTGCGTCTATTCCATATTTCACCAGGTAGGCCTTCACATTCTGCGCCCTGCGCATAGACAGGTTTTTGTTGTATCCTTCAGTACCCAGGTAGTCTGCATAGCCTATTACCATTACAGAACTGCCGTTGATTATCTTATCGTTGTATATCAGCAGGTCTATCTTTTTTTCGGTGGCGGCATTCAGGTTGGCCACATCCAGGTCGAAATACAACTTGAATGTATCCGTTGCGTGCTGGCCCCTGGCCGGCATCGCAATCAGCAAAAACATTATGTACAATACTATTTTTTGCATTAACCCTTATTATTTACAGTCGCTATCTTTAAATACAGCTATTTCCGTGCCATGATGGTGGCCCTTTATTTCTTTTTCTTTACTACCGCATACCCAATGTACGCGGCGGGCAAGTAAGCAGGTATACTGCATATAATGAACCACAAGGGGTGCGGCAGGTTCAATACATTATACAGGCCGGCAAGCGTAAGTACTATGCCCACAACCACCGCCGGCCGGGCGGTCGTTCTTCCCGCTACCATTGTAGCGGCCAGTCCGGCGCCAAACGAGCAAATTACGTAATTTACCAGCAGCATCACAAACGCAGCCAGCGGCATAGCGGCCATTGCCAGGGCCACTGAGTCCCGGTCATGCAGGTTCAGGCCGGCATCAAACGGGTACATCGTATGCACGGCCTGCTCTCCGGCGCTGATCAGCATCATGCCTGCCATTGCACCCACCACAACTGGTAATACATACCGGGATATACTCATCAATTTACAAAAAAACGAGTAGTAAAGTTAACGCTAAACTGATAAACCCGTATGGCTGTTCGTAAAATATCCCATAGCTTTGAGTATCTTTTTTATTTTACTGTACTTTTCTTACAACTTTTCTGAATGAACGTAGTAATAACAGGAGCAAGCAAGGGGATCGGGTTTGAGACGGCACTGGCCTTCTCTGCTGACCCGGGCAACGAGGTCATTGCCGTTTCCAGGGATGGTGAGGGGCTGCAACGGTTGCAGGACAAGGCCAGCGCTAATGGAAATAATAATAATATACATATTCATGTTGATGATATATCTAAGCTTGACCATCAGGCGCTGGAGGCAATTGCCGTGGGCCTGGGGCATATAGATATACTGATCAATAATGCCGGGCTGCTTATCAATAAGCCGTTTACAGAATTGGATATAAAAGAGTGGCGTTCTATGTTCGAGGTAAATATCTTTGGCGCGGTAGAGGTAACAAAAGCTCTGCTGCCCTACCTAAAGAAAAGCAGGCAGGCACATATTGTAAATATCGGTGGTATGGGTGGACTACAGGGTACAAGTAAATTTCCCGGCCTTAGCGCCTACAGCGCCAGTAAGGCAGCCCTTGCCAATTTCACCGAATGCCTGGCCGAGGAGCTGAAAGAAGATAATATCAAGGTTAATTGCCTTGCACTGGGTTCGGTAAATACTGAAATGCTCAAAAGGGCATTCCCCAATCATATAGCGCCGGTAAATCCTGATGAGATGGCAGAGTTCATTGCTTACTTCAGTGAACATGCTGCTACCCTGATGAACGGGAAGATAATACCGGTATCCATAAACACGCCATAATCACACCACATACATGCTTCACAAACTGCTCAAAGACAAACCTACCAGGCTTTTACTGTTCTTTTCAGCCTTTTTCGTATCTAACGCGCTCATCGCCGAGTGCATAGGTAATAAGTTATTCTCGCTCGAAAAATTGTTCGGTTTTGCGCCGCATCCTTTTTCGCTGTTTGGCGAAGACGGCCTTACTTTCACACTCAACTGCGGTGTGCTGCTATGGCCGCTGGAATTTGTGCTTACTGATATTGTCAATGAATATTACGGCCCTAAAGTGGTGCGCCGCATATCTTATATAGCCATTGGTATACTGCTGTATGCGTTCGTTGTCTTTTTTGTATCTATTCATTTACCACCCGATACATCGTTCTGGACAGGTAGCCAGGCCGCTGCGGGTGTGCCTGATATGCAATCGGCATTTGCTAACATCTTCGGGCAGGGTATGTGGATCATTGTGGGCAGTCTTACCGCCTTCCTCGTGAGCCAGGTGCTGGATGTATCCATCTTTCACCGTATCAAGAAGGTGACCGGTGAGCGCCACGTATGGTTACGGGCCACGGGTTCCACACTTGTGTCACAGTTGTTCGACAGCTTTATCGTTTTGTTTATTGCTTTTAAGCTAGGTAAAGACTGGTCTTATCAGCGGGTATTCGCTATAGGTATGGTCAACTATGCTTACAAGTTTACAATGGCTATTGTGCTTACACCGCTTATCTATTTTGTGGAGCGCCGTATAGAGGCCTATTTTGGCCACGAGACCGCAATACGTATGAAGAATGCGGCCATGGGCAAAGAAGATTTGGCCGCCGCCACCGCCAACTAAAAAAGAAGACCGGGGGCGCACACCCCCGGTCTCTCATATACTATTCAAAAACAAAGACTGCTTATTTATTCCGCTCTTTATTGCCACCCAGGCGATATCCGATCGATAACTGGAACGACGGGCTCTTGTATAGCTGGGTAGATATGTACTTAGAGCCTGCGGTATTCGCGGTTGTCCAGAAGGTCTGTACATCACGGAAGTCTATCATCACCTTTGGTGACACCTGGTAAGACACACCAAACAAATAACCCACTCCAAACCTTGAGTCAAAGTCGCCGGCTTTCAGCTTAGGCATATTGTCGTTTCCGGGAGTGCTTACTATTACCGGTGTGCTTGTTGGGTCTACCAGCGGATAGTCGCCGGTATTTACCGCGAAGGTATACACCAGGTTAGGGCCAAAGAAGAAATTGAAATTACCCTGGCTGTAGCGCAGCGATATAGGCATTTCTATACTGTGCAGCGTAGATATGCTGTAGGGGTTCAGTACTTTTTCCTTGCTGTAGCCACCGCTTACAGGGGTATAGTTATAATAGTCGTCATGCAGTGAGTAGTTACTGTTGATACGGTTGAAGTATTTCAATTCGCTCATCAGGCTCAGCGCCTCGCTGAATACAAATTTGCCGCTCAACCCGAACTGGAAACCCTTGAAGCTGTTAGGCCCGAAGAAGGTACCGTTCACACCGGCTACAATACCTGTCTGGAATTGTGCGTGGCCTACTTTGTATTTCACGTCATTGAATGCCGCGTTCAGGCCTTCAAGCGCTTTCGCTCCCTTGGTCTTTTTCTCAAAGTTGTTTTCCTTCATGTCAGAAGACGTCTTCTCAGATGAGCCCGGCCTGAATGGGGAACTGTCCGCGTTCGGGTCTATAGACGATGCTACTTCGTTGCCGGTTACTATGCCATTGTTCTTTTGTGCCAGTTTTACCGGGTCGGCTATATCGTATTCTTCCGTTACATTCTCTATAGATACGGTATCCAGCCAGTTGCTTGTTTCGTTGATGCTGGTTTTAATACTACGCTGATATACCACCATCTTCTCTATTACACGCTTGCCTTTCCGCCTGTTTATGGCAGATATATCTTCCTGCTTGTTGTTGCCGGTTCCCGCGGGTTTCCCTTTTGCAGCTATAGCCGGTGTTTTGCCGGTAGTATTGGTTGTGCCCGGTGTTTTTCTGTTTTTTGCCCCGGTCACAGATACTGCGCCCAGGTCGTGCGGTGCGCTCGCATTCGGATCGAATGCAGGTTTGCGGTTACTGTGGTTCTTCTTTGTGGCTACACCCTTGGGTAGTGCGGTGTTGGCTTCAGGCACTGTCGTCTTGCCGGGGGCTTTTGTTGCCGGTGCTTTGCTGCCTAAAGCCAGGTCTTTTACCGTGGTTGTTTTATTGCCTTTGTTGCTGTTTTTGTTAGCAGGCTTATGCTGGTTGGCTGCTACCGGTTTGTCACTGTTTGTGTTTGCGGCGGCTATGTGTTTGCTGCTGCCTTTCTTAGCACTCCTTGTTCCGGTAGTGGCTTCATTGCCTGTAGCAGGCGTGTTGCTTGTATTGTCCGTGTTTGCGGTCTTGTTTTCAGTATTGCTGTTATCGCTGCCGGCAACTGCGTTGTTGGCTAGGTTGTTGTTGGCAGCTACATCGGTAGTGTTGTTTGTTGCCTCGCTCTGCTTGTCTTTAGCTTGCGCGGGTTGTCCTTTCTTCACCGCCTTATGCGCTGGCTTGTTATTTGCAGTGGCCACGCTTGCGGTTTTTTCTTTCACAACCGCTGTTGTGTTTGCGGCAACATCATTGTTATTATTGTCGTTATTGTTTGCAGTGGTTTTATCGGCATTGGCACTTACATTGTGTTTGCCGGTTGTGTTAGTTGTATTACTTGCTACAGTAGAGTTATTTGCATTTGCGGTTGGGTGTTTTACTTCATTGTTGCCGGCTGTTGCAGAGGTATGCTTTACTGCTTTATGGCTGCCGGTGTTGGCTGCTATAGCACTTGTGCGATTGTTATTGCTGCCGTTATTGTTATGGTTGTCTGTTGTATGGTTATCGTTAGTATTGTTTTCCTGCCGGTTTGCAGTATTGTTTGCGGCAGTGGTTAGTTCTGTGTTGTTTGCTTCGTTATTGGCATCGGTCTTAGCGTTTGCAGATGGTGCAGGGGAAACCGCGGCAACAGTTGTGCTGCCGTCTTCGTTATGCAACTGGCGGTACGCGTTCAGTTCGTAGCCGCCAATGCTCACGCCGCCTACCAGCGCCAGCACGGCCAGCACACCAAACATGCGGCGCCATATGAAGCCCGCGGGGCGTACCCGTGGCATTTCTTTCTCCAGCAGCTCACTCATCCGGAGCCAGGCACCGGGACGCTCCCGTTCCTCCCCTCCTGTTAATCGCTGCCTTACCAGGTCATCGATATTGATCAGATTTTTATCCATGTGGATAAATTTTAATTTATTTGCAATACTTTTAAACTCAGTTTCTTCACTTTACTCTCTTCTTTTCATCCTCCGCATCTTCACTCGTCACTTTCAGGGTTTAACTTCCGGCTTTTAACTCAAAAACTACATCTTGAGGTGCAATCCCAGCTTCTCTATTTTTTCCTTCAGCACCCTTCGCCCTTCAGATAAATGCCACTTAGATGTCCCTTCACTTATCCCTATCAAATTTCCTATTTCTTTATGTGTAAACCCTTCCATTACATACATGTTAAACACATTTCTCGTTGCTTCTGGCAGTGCCTGTATCAGTTCCACCAGTTGGTCGTAATACAGCTTGTCTGCATGGTCTTTATGTACATATTCGTCTTTTTCCACCATCACCACATTATTGGTGTAGCGCGCGTTCTGCTTCACATAGTCTGCCACGGCATGAAAGACGATCTTACGCAACCAGCCTTCAAAAGAGCCCTGAAAATTGTATTGCTTTATCTTTTGAAACGCCCGCAGAAAGCCATTGTTCATGATCTCTTCTGCCTGCATCTCATGGTCTATATACCGCCTAACCACCGCCATCATCCTGGGATAAAACAGGTGATACAGCTTCTCCTGCGCACCGCGTTCATTGCGAATGCACCCTTGAATGAGCTGCTCCAACTCACTGGCATGGCCCGTATTAGTATATGCCAAAGCTATAGACAAGTAATTTTGTAATTAAAAACTAACGATAATATAGACCAAACCCGTTTCTAAAAGGTTGGGTAGGCTTTGTTAATATGGTATGAAATTAAAGAATTTTGGGGAGAAGACTGAAAAATCACTAACTGACAGTTAATATTTAAAATATCTCTTATTCAATTGCAGGGCTGCTGTTTTCGCATAAATATCCTCCTCCAAACTGTGGAGTATCTCACTTTGTGCTATCATTCTTCCGATTTTTCGCAATAAACGGAACGCATTGATATAATTTAAATACAACCTGTCAATTTTCATTCTTTAAATTATTACCCTTTCAGCATCTTTGCTCTAAGAATAAATAACCATGCTGCAACTCGATAGGGCATCCCTTCATAAAGTAATAATACACCGTGTGGGAAATAAAACCGCTGATGAAGGATATAAATTGTCCGAACGGCCGGTAGATCTGGCGCATAATACCGATATAGCCCGCGTGCTTTGCAATTACTTTCTGAAGCCTTTTGACAACGTACCTCAGTACAATTTCACCCATGTGAACAAACTAAGCATGAACGAGGTCTATGCCATTGCTATAGAAATGTTCAGTAACCCCCGTGGTTTTGCAAAAGAATCGAAGGAACTGGGTCGCTTGCTGTATGAATATTCCGTTCATCCCAAGGTTAAGGACGGTGAGCTGTATGTGGCTTATTTCAAAGGCTGCTACTATGATAACAAAGAAGTAGACGCTATTGGCATATTCAAGTCAGAGAACAAAGACACTTTCCTGAAGCTGGATTTTGACGGCAGCGACTACCTTGTGGGCTACGAAGATGGCACCAACACCAATAAGCTGGATAAAGGGTGTATCATTCTCAATACCCAGAAAGAAAAGGGCTACGTAGTGGCCAGTGTAGATAACATCAGCAGGGGCACGGAGGCCCAGTATTGGAAAGACGAATTCCTGAAGCTGAGGCCCGCAGCAGATAACTACCACTTCACCCATAATTACCTCGATACCTGCAAAAACTTTGTTACCACGCAACTGGAGCAGGAATACGAGGTCACCAAAACCGACAAAATAGACTTCCTCAACCGCACTGTTGATTATTTCAAGGGCAATGAGACATTTGAAGAAGACGGCTTCCTTGAGAATGTGTTTGGTGACAAAGAGGTCATCAAATCGTTCAAGGCTTTTAAAGATGTCTATGCCTCAGAGGCAGGTCTAAAGCTTGATACCGAATTTGACATTTCATCGCAGGCGGTAAAAAAGCAGAACAGGGTCTTTAAAAGTGTACTCAAGCTGGATAAGAACTTCCACGTCTATATCCACGGCGATAAGAGCCTTATAGAAAAGGGCTATGACGCAAAGGTGGGCAAGAACTACTACAAGATATATTTCGATGAGGAGGCGTAGCTATTTCTCAATCACATAACATTTCCTGTGTAGTTTGCCTTGAAAGTCGAACGGGGTAGTGGCCCCCGTAATATCCTTCACAGTCACGGCGGGGATACTGTCCCGTTCCAGCACAAAGTTGCGATAGTTGTTGCTGAAGTATATTTTGCCGCCTTCGGCGCAGCCCTTCAGCAGTTTCTTCAGCAGCATCACATGGTCGCGCTGCACATCAAAGTTGTCTTCCATGCGCTTACTGTTAGAGAAGGTAGGTGGGTCGCACACTATCAGGTCGTATGTGTCGGCAGGCATATAATCCAGCCATTCTATCACGTTGCCGTGTATAAATTCATGCTTCGTGTCTTTATACAGCTTGTTATACTGCATATTCCGCTTAGCCCAGTTCAGGTAGGTCTTGGACATATCCACAGATGTCACCGTGGCCGCACCGCCATGTGCGGCGTACACGCTGAAGGAGCCCGTATAGCAAAACAGGTTCAGCACATTCAGGTCTTTGGCTTCATCACGTACCATGCCCCGTGTTATGCGATGGTCCAGGAAGAGGCCCGTATCCAGGTAGTCGGTAAGGTTAATGATAAAGTTAAGGCCGCCTTCAGGTACTATGCGCTCTACTTTCAGTTCGTCAAATTTTTCGTATTGCCCCTGCCTGCCTGCTTTGCGCTGCCGCACTTTCATAAAGATGTTGTCCTGTTCTGTTTCCAGCACCGTTTCCAGTACTTCTTTGCAGCCTTGCAGCCATGCGGCATGCTCTTCGTCTTCCATTCCGTGCCTGCGCTTGTATTCGGCGGCATGTACCACGCCATTATACCATTCAATGGCAAAGGGGAATTCGGGCAGGTCATGGTCGTAAAACCGGTAGCAGGCTACCTCCTGCCTTCGCGCCAGCTTGCTGAAGTGTTTGTACACTTTCTGCAGCCGGTTAGAGAACATGGATAATTTATCTGGAGTCAAATGTTGAATATCTGCTCAAATGTAATTAATAGGGCGCATTTACTTACGCTTTCCCCTTCAGGTAATTGGTGGTAAGCGTTCGTGCCCAGTATCGTGGTATGGCATGCTCGTTTTGCAGGTAGGCCACCACATCGTTCGATTTTCGGTCTGCTGCCTTATAGGCATCCAGTATTTTCTTCCATTCAGCTATTTTCTTTCCTGTTTTTTCTATAACCTGCTGATCCTCAACATTCCAGTAGTCTGCTCTCATTTCGGGTGTTTTTTGTAAAAATATAATATTGTAAATTAGTAAAAAAGCAGTCTATGAAAAGGGTTATTATCTGGTCACTTTTGTTATTGTCTTATGCTGCCGGCGCGCAGAATATCAGCACGCTTGCCGGGTCACTGTCTTCCGGTTTCACCGGTGATGGCGGCGCGGCCACAGATGCCCAGCTATTTCACCCCAAGGGTATGGCTACTGACGATTCGGGTAATGTGTATATAGCCGATGCCGATAATAATGTTATCCGTAAGGTTAGCCCCTCGGGTGTTATATCTACAATTGCCGGCTACCCCGCGGGCGGTTTCAGCGGCGATGGCGGCCTCGCCGTTTATGCCGGTCTCAGCCGGCCAAACTGCGTGGTCATAGACCCCATGCACAATATCTATATATCCGATGCCGATAACCAGCGCATACGTAAGATAGACACTGCGGGTGTCATACATACCATTGTGGGCAACGGCACTCCCGGCTTTACCGGCGATGGTGGTGCTGCTACTGCGGCTGAGATCAATTATCCCGGCGGCATAGCCCTCGACAAATACGGCAACCTTTATATTACCGACGAATATAACAACCGCATCCGTAAGGTAGATACTGCCGGTATCATCACCACTTTTGCGGGCAGCGGCTCCACAGGTTATCCCGGCGACGAGGAGTTTGCCGATACCGCGGCCATAGGCTTCCCCTTTGGCATAGCCGTAGATACCGCCGGTAATGTATTTTGCTCGCTCACGCTGGATAACCGCATTATTAAGATCACCCCTTCGCGTATCATCACATCAGTTGCCGGAGTAGGTGGTGGCACAGGCGGCTTTGGTGGCGATGGTGGCCCTGCCACAGCCGCACAGTTTGATAACCCATGGGGTATTGCGCTCGATGTGTTTGGTAACCTTTATATTGCTGACAATGCCAATGAGCGCATCCGTATGGTCAACACTGCCGGTAATATAGCTACGGTTGCCGGCAATGGCAGTAGCGGCTTCAGTGGCGATGGTGGGCTGGCTACATTGGCCAAGATAAAAGATCCCGCCGGGGTGCATATCGATGCCATGGGCAATATGTATATCGCCGATTATAACAACCACCGCGTGCGTAAGGTCAATGGCAGCCCCACACTTGGCGTCCGTGCGCCCGGCGCTGTATCTATGTTGCTTTTCCCCGATCCGGCCGATGGTGCTTTTAGCGTCAGCGTTACCGCCGCTGTGCCGCAGGTGGTAGACCTGTCTGTCACGGATGTTATGGGGCATGTTGTCCGGCAGTTGCGCTTTACATCCGGTCAGCCTGCACATATACAGCTTGCGGTGCCACCGGGCACATACTTTGTCCATGCGGTTACTTCTTCGGGTAGCATATCACAGCGGATAGTGATCAATAACTGACAGTGCTAGTATTTCTTCAGGGTCTGGTCTGTTGCCGATGGTATCGGTTGCAGCGATCTGTCTAATTGAATAATGCCGTTCTTTTTTACAAAGTAGTAGGTCTCACGCCCCTTTTTATCATAGTCCAGCACTATAATGGTACTCTTATGGTCTGCCTCTATACGTTTAGACTCATAGTGCCACCTGCCTTTTTTCACGTCGGTCACATCGCCCTTGCTCCCGCCTATATATTTGTCCGTGAGTATATAGTCGCCTGCTGTGGCATGTCCTTTCCCAAAACGCAGTACCAGTGTCGATGATATAGAGTTGCAGTGTGGGCAGGGCAGTTTACCGCTATAGGTGCCCGTTAGTTTCCGCATCTCGGTTTCATACTGTGTGGGCACGTCTTTTGTTTTTTGTGTGGGGCCGCTGTGGCGCAGGGCCAGTATATAGTTGCCTGCGGGTTCTATTTCCTTCATTATGGGCGACAGGTGCTGCAGGTCGCCGTCTTCCCGGCGCAGGAAGAATTCTATCCTGTCCGCGTTCGATAGTTCCACCATGGTAGCGTCTATATCGTCCGGATAGTCCTTGCGTTCTTGCCAGTTACCCATGGTCTTCAGCGAAAAACCCCGCGCTCCCTGCTTAATATAGGTCTCGTCCAGGTCAAAGGTCCCTTCAGCACGGTTCCGTTTGTGGTGCAGGGCCAGCAATGTTTCCACACTATCGCCCTTTGCCGATGGCAGAATACCGCTATATATATCGTGTATTATCTCATTGGTGTCTACTTCAGGCACCTTTATGGTCTTCTTTACAGGCGCCTTTTTCTGCGCCTTCTTCTGCCCCATGGCAGGTAAAGCAAGAACTAATGTAAGAATTGGTAATAATATAGCCTGTATCCTCAACACTTTCATCTGGCGAAATTATGATTTTTATCAGTTTTCTTTGTTATCGGGTTACGTACCTTTGCGTTATCTCATAGTTAAAACAAAGAAGGTACACCATGCCAGTGCTACACAACCGCGTAAATAATGAGGAACTGAAGCAGATCATGCTGGCCGAGACCGAGCCACGCACCACAGTTTCCTTTTACAAGTATTTTCATATCCCCGATCCGGTAGCTTTCCGCAACGCGCTCTACGTGAAATTTACAGCCCTCAAGGTATTTGGGCGTATATACGTGGCCAATGAGGGTATCAATGGCCAGGTAAGTGTGCCCGCCGGCAATTACGAGGCTTTTCGTGACACGCTCTATGCCGCCGATCCTGATCTGAATGGCATACGTATGAACATTGCTGTTGATGACGACGGCAAATCATTCTGGGTGCTGCGCTTCAAAGTGAGGCCCAAGATAGTGGCTGATGGGATAGACGATCCTACATTCGATCCCGGTAAAACAGGTACATACCTCAAGGCTAAGGAATATAACGAGCTGGCTGCGCGGCCGGATACTATTATTGTGGATATGCGCAACCACTACGAATACGAGGTGGGCCATTTTGAGAATGCTATAGAAGTTCCCTCAGACACTTTCCGCGACCAGCTACCTATGGCGGCAGATATGCTCAGTGATAAGAAGGACAGCAATATCATCATGTACTGTACGGGCGGTATCAGGTGTGAGAAAGCCAGTGCCTACTTGTTGCACAATGGTTTCAGGAATGTGTTTCACGTAGAGGGTGGTATTATAGAGTATACCCGCCGGGCCAGGGAAGAAAATATCCCCATTAAGTTCAAAGGAAAGAACTTTGTATTTGATGAGCGGCTCGGCGAGCGTATCACTGACGATGTGATAGCCCAGTGCCATATCTGCGGTACACCCTGCGATACTCATACCAACTGTAAGAATGATGGCTGTCACCTGCTTTTTATCCAGTGCCCTGCATGTGCGCAAAAGTATGAGGGCTGTTGCAGCGAAGACTGTCGCACGGAGAAGAACCTCCCTCCCGACCAGCAGCGCGCCCGCCGTGCCGGTCGCGAGAACGGCATGATGATCTTCAACAAATCGAAGGAGCACCCGCTGCGCAAGCACCGCGACGAGTGGAAGGCGCAGCGGAAGGAATAACGCTTACTTACAGTTCCCGCGTCATTTCCAGTAGCCGGGCTATAGCCTGTGGCCTGGGCTGTAGCAGGTCTTTTGCTATTTCCTGCATAAGTCCTTTTTCCTGCAATACAGTACCACCCTGGTGGTCAAATGACAACGCCTGCAGGTGGCCGGGAAATGGTTTTTCAGTAAGTTTCTTGTGTAAAGTTTTGTTCATTGAGTAGTTTGGTTTGTCAAAAAAACGCTCATTGCGGCCAAATATTGTATCAGAAATGAAAATTAATGTTAAAGGATATAGTTTACAATTAGCTTGTTGTTTCCCCGGTTGCCATCCTGAAGTACAGGGCATGGTATTTGCTATGCCGCACCAGCCTTCTTATATTGAAATACATTTATACAATGTTTTAATATCAAATCTCACAGGCTCCTACTCCGGCCTGTTCCGACAAATCTATCCACAAAAATAAACCACCCTCAAACCCGCTACAGCAGCCTGTTTCAATCATATTCACAGGCCATTTTTGTGGGTATCTTTATTTGGTAGGTATGGTAGGCTGTTTTACCTTTGTGGTACGGTCAGTACCATTGTTGTTTTTTAATAATGTATTTGCCCCGGCCGCGGGTAGAAAGTGTAACCTTTTTGTAACCTTTTCGTAACCTTTTTGTAACTTTTTTCGTTGTAACTTATTGATTTTCAATAAGTTTAACAAAAAATATTTTTTTCAAAAAAACGTCACCTTTTCCCGGACGTTCAGCCTTTAGCAAATACTTATTCTTCCTACATAGGGGTATTTGTTTTATAAAGTATCTCTTATATCCTTATCTATAACTACATTTATATTATGCGCACCATAGGCATCACCGGCGGTACAGGTTTTATCGGGCAGCACCTTACTAAGTTGCTGGTAGATAAGGGTTACAGGGTGGTCGTATTTACACGCTCCGCTTCTCGCCGGCAGGATGGCAAAGTTTCTTACGCGCACTGGGACCCGGGTAAAAATGAATGCGACACCGATGCGCTTAAAGACCTCGATGCCGTTGTCCATCTCGCGGGTGCAGGTGTTGCAGATAAAAGGCTCACCGCAAAACGAAAAGAAGAGATCATCGGCAGCCGTGTGCGGGGTACTGAGTTCCTGCTGGGGCAGTTGCGCTTGTATGCGCCACGCTGCAAGTCACTGGTGGCAGCGTCTGCCATTGGCTTCTATGGTGCCGGTAAGCCCGGCGCACCCCCTTTCACCGAGAGCGCGCCTCCCGCCGCCGATTTTCTCGGCAATACCTGTTTCCAGTGGGAAGAGGCATTGCGCAAGGGTAATGAGCTGATGCGCACAGTGGTCATTCGCATTGGTATAGTGTTGGGTAAGGGGGGCGGTGCATACCCTCAGTTGTCGGGACCATTATCTTTTGGTGTCAGGCCCATACTCGGTTCGGGGAGCCAGGTGGTCAGTTGGATAGCTATTGACGATCTTGCTCGCATGTTCCTTTATATGCTTGAGAATATTGGCCTGTCCGGCACCTACAATGGGGTAGCGCCTGAGCCCGTCACCCACCGCCAGCTGATGCGTGCCATTGCCAGGGTAAAGGGTGGCCCGGCCATACCTGTGCCGGTGCCGGCTTTTGTCCTCAGGCTGGTACTGGGTGAGATGAGCGAAGAAGTACTGAAAAGCTGCAACGTCAGCGCAAAGAAAACATTGGCCGCAGGCTTCCATTTCTTGTATAACGATGTTGCCGCTGCAATAAAAGCCATAGAAGGCAAGTAACAACTGGCTCGCCCGTTTTATAGCATGCTGTTTTTTTAAATAAAATGGGGAAATATGTGCCGTAGCTTAGATTTTGTGGTGGTCATTATGAAATATTAGACACTATTCGTTATATTAGCGCATAATTTTATCGTTGGGGCGTGTTTTTCGCCGTAACGGTCTAAACAAAACATATCTATGCATTGCATCTCAACTATTAAAAAGGGGGCCTTTTCCCTGCTTGCTTCTGTGTTAATCTTTGCCGGCTGTACAAGAACTTCTACTAATACCCTTTCAGACGGTGACGACGACGGCGGTTATGCCTCAGACCTTTCGAGGATCGAGTGGGCCAATAACGATGTTATTTCTATAGCTGATGCTGCCGGTGATGCATATAACGGCGCTTTTGTACGTACCACGGGTACAACCCTGGGTACTTGTGCCACAGTAGGTACTGATACCATTCACACACCGCACACACTTACTATCCGTTTCGGCCCGTCAGATTGTTCATGCCTCGATGGCAGGATGCGCCGCGGTACCATTATCGTTTCTTATTCCGGCCAGTATAAAAATTCGGGTATGCTGCATACCATCACTTTCGATCACTACTATGTGAATGACAACGAAATGACTGGTAGCATCAAGACCATACGCGTAGACACGACTGTTACAGGCAACTGGTATTACAAGGTCATAGTTGCAGATTCTATGAACGTAAGCCTTGATCCGCTGAACAGTAAGTATGTAACATGGACCGGCAGCCTGGTGCGCAAATGGGTTCAGGGTTATCTCACTACCTCAGACAGGGGTGATGATATCTTCTCTATATCGGGTAATGCTACGCTTACACGCCCTAATGGCCACCAGTTCAGCTGCGATATTGCTACGCCGCTGCAGTTTGCTATGGGTTGCGATTTTGCCGAGTCTGGTGTGGTGGATGTTACCGGTTATAACCCGCCAATGAGGGTGCTTAACTACGGCTCCGGTACCTGCGATAATACCGCGCTGCTCAATATCAATACGAACGTATACACACTCACACTCACTAAGTAATTCCGGTGCCGCATAATATTGAGGGAGCGGGGCTTACCCCGCTCCCTGCTTTATAAGCATTCCTGCAGCGTGTTACAGGCATGTCGTATCTCATCGGCTGTAATGGTAAGCGGCGGCGCAATGCGTATGCACTGCGGGGCGAATAAGAACCAGTCTGAGAAGATACCCTTTTGCAGGCAGGCTTGCAGTGTATGGCTTACCGCTTCGGCTGAGGCCAGTTCTACTGCTATCAGCAGCCCCTTGCTGCGCACGGCTTTTATAGATGGGTGCCGCAGCAGGGAGCGGAACAGTTGCTCCTTTTCAGCCACTGTTTCTGTCATTTGCTCGTCTATCAGCGCGTGCATGGCTGCCATGCCGGCTGCGCAGCATACAGGGTGCCCGCCGAAGGTGGTAATGTGGCCCAGTACAGGATCAGAGGTCAGTGTCTGCATATGCTCGCGCGACGAAACAAACGCACCCAGCGGCATACCGCCGCCCAGCGCCTTGCCCAGCAGTACAATGTCAGGCACTACGTCATAATGTTCAAAGCCCCACAGCCTGCCTGTGCGTCCAAAGCCACATTGTATCTCATCCATGATGAGCAGCGTGCCGGTTTCATTGCATTTGTCACGCAGTAGCTGTAGCCACTCCGGGTCAGGCGCTATCACGCCCGCCTCTCCCTGTATGGTCTCTATGATCACACAGCAGGTTTGCATGTTTATAGCGCCGATCAGTTCGGGTGTATTGTAGTCATAGTGCCATACACCCGGCATTAGCGGCCTGAAGGCATTGCGCCAGTATTCATCGCCCATCACGCTGAGCGCGCCCAGCGTATTGCCGTGATAGCTCTTGTTGCAGGCTATGATATCGGTGCGCCCGGTAATGCGGCGGGCCAGTTTTATAGCCCCCTCGGTAGCCTCAGCGCCCGAATTGGTAAAGTACACACTATCAAGTGTTGCAGGCAGGTGTTGGGTCAGTAACCGGGCATACTGCACCTGCGGGCTTTGCACCAGTTCGCCGTACACCATCACATGCAGGTATTCGTCGGCCTGCTTGCGGATGGCGGCTACCACCGCGGGGTGCCGGTGGCCTATGTTGCATACACTGATGCCGCCTATCAGGTCCAGGTATTGCTTGCCATCAACATCAACAAGGTAGTTGCCCTCTGCCGATAAGATATCCAGTGCCACCGGGGCCGGTGAGGTCTGTGCTACATGCCTTAGGAAAAGTTCGCGGTTGGTCATTATGTGCTTGTTTCCTTCGTGAAGATAAAACCTGTTTTATGAAAGTATCTTATGGTAGATGGCGTAATTCTCGTCGTCAAAACAAACGAAAGTTATTTCCGCCAGCATATCGGGGTTGGCTATGCAGAAGTCGCTCACCGCCCTTAGGGCTATTTCCGCCGCCCGGGTCTTAGGAAACCGGTACACCCCTGTACTGATATTAGGGAACGCTATCGTGCGGATTTCGTGTTGTGCCGCCAGCATCAGGCTGTTGTAATAGGCGTTATAGAGTAGTTGCTCCGCGTCACTATTATCTTCGCTCCATACAGGCCCCACGGTATGTATGATGTACTTTGCCGGCAACAGGTAGCCCTTGGTTATTTTGGCTTCACCTGTAGCGCACCCCTTCAGGTCCCGGCATTCATCCAGCAGCCCGCGGCCGGCCGCCCTGTGAATAGCGCCATCTACGCCACCACCGCCCAGCAGGCTGTTATTGGCAGCGTTCACTATAGCGTCAACAACCTGCCTCGTGATATCGCCCTTTATGATGCTTACCTGTGTCATAATACCGGTTTCAGATGTATGGTTTCAGCTTTTTCCAGTAGCAGCTTGTATGCCGCGTCGTAGTCGTTGGGTATAAGGCCATCCAGTATCGCCTCGCGTATTGCTGTCTTCAATACGCCTACTTCCCGTGAAGGCGGCAGGTTGAATATCTTCATGATCTCTTCACCGCTGATGGGTGGCTGCCAGTTGCGGATGCGGTCTTTTTCTTCAACCGCTTTTAGCCGTTCTTTGACCAGTTCAAAGTTCTCAAGGTAGCGTTTTACCTTGGTCTTGTTTTTGGAAGTGATATCGCTTTCGCACAAGATCATCAGGTCTTCTAGCTCGGGACCGGCATCAAATAGCAGGCGCCGCATGGCCGAGTCCGTGATGTCTTCCTTGGTCAGGCTTATTGGGCGCAGGTGCAGCGCTACCAGTTTGGCCACATACTTCATCTTCTCGTTCTGCGGCAGTTTCAGCTGGCGGAATATCTTTGGTACCATGCGCTCACCTACCACTTCATGGCCATGAAAGGTCCAGCCGTGGCCTTCTTCAAATCGTTTGGTGGCCGGCTTGGCTATATCATGCAGTAGCGCGCCCCAACGCAGCCACAGGTCGTTGCTTTTTGACGCGGCATTGTCCACTACCTGTAAGGTATGGTAGAAATTGTCTTTATGCCCCTTGCCTTCTATGAACTCTACGCCCGCCAGGTCTACCAGCTGAGGGAAGAATTCATGCAGCAGCCCGGCCTTGTACAGCATATCCAGGCCTATGGATGGCTTTGGGGTGCTCATTATTTTGTTAAGCTCATCTGTGATCCGCTCCTGCGATATGATACGTATCCGCTCTCGGTTGTTTTTTATGGCTGCAAAAACTTCGTTGGTAATGGTAAAGCCCAATTGGGTGGCAAACCTGATGGCGCGCATCATGCGCAGCGGGTCATCTGAGAATGTGACGCCCGGATCAAGCGGCGTGCGGATGATCTTGTGCTGCAGATCGTCCACACCATGAAAAGGATCTATCAATTTGCCATAGTCATCCTTGTTGAGGCTGATAGCCAGTGCGTTGATCGTAAAATCACGCCGCAGCTGATCGTCCTCTATAGACCCCGGTTCCACCTGAGGCTTTCGGGAGTGGGATGAATATGATTCTTTCCTGGCCCCTACAAACTCCACATCGTAACCGTGATACCTGAATTGCGCGGTGCCGAATGTCTTGTAAAAGTTTACCTGGGGTTTATTGGCCAGTGATGCCGCTACTTCATGCGCCAGCGCTATACCATCGCCCGTGCATACTACGTCAATGTCTTTCACCGGCCTGCCAAGCAGCTTGTCACGCACAAAACCGCCAATAAGATAGCAATGCACACCCAGCCTGCCTGCCGCCGCGGCTATCAGGTCAAATAATTTCAGCTCATCGTTCGAACAAACTATATCCATATCCGGCTGCAAAGCTATGATAATGGGTGGTTTAGCGAATGGATGTGTAGATTTAATTACTGATAATGTTTTGACGGGAGTTATAGATCGCAGTGCACGGCAGCCACTACATATATTATGCCACGGGGCGTTTGTATTTCCACCGTTTGTGCGACCATAGCCAAGTTTCGGGCATCTCTATGATGTCTTTTTCCACCCGGCGGGTATGCAGTTCGGATATTTCCCCATCGGCGGTGTCGGCCGGGTTCTCTACCAGTGTTTCAGCTTCCATTTCGTAATAGCCTCGTTTTACTTTCTTTACCCGTGCATAAACCACCGGCTGGTTCAATTTTTTGGCTATGAGTTCTGTTCCTTTAAATACAGGTGTATCCTGGTTAAGGAAGGTGGTCCAGTAGGCATTTTCAGGCATCGGTGTCTGATCAGATATGAAGACGGTGCAGGTTAGTTCTTTCCTTGCGGCTATCATATCCTTAAAGGCCGTCTTCATCCGTATCATCCTGGTACCAAAGCGGCTGCGCATATCGAACATAAGGCGGTCAAAACGTTTGTTGGAAAGCGGGTGATACAGCACAACGAGTTTTTGCTTGCATAGCAGGCTGAAAGGATGTCCGGCCCACTCCCAGTTACCAATATGTCCCATAACCATAATGACACTTTTACCTTCATCGGCATATTTTGCAAACAATGCCAGTGCTTCCGGCCGGAAACGGCAACGCTTAATTATCCCCTTCTTACTGATAGTAAGTATTTTAAAGGTCTCTACCATAAAGTCGCACAGGTTATGGTAGAATGCACGGCAAATGGTGGAAAGTTCCTGTTCTGTTTTTTCGGGGAATGAATTTCTGAGATTCTGCATAACTACGTTCTTTCTGTAGCCAATGCAGCTATAGATAATGAAGTATAAGAAATCTGATATGGCGTAGAGTGCCCTGAACGGCAATATGGAAAGCAGGTAAATGAATGGAAGTGTGATATAAAAAACTACTGCTTGCAATATATAGATTGTTTACGCAAATTTAATTGATTTAGGCCAAACTGTTACTTCCGGGTAGGCGATAGCCCGACGGCGATCTGAACACCGCCCCAAACGTGATAGTTACCTGTTTCGAACTCGTGGCTAAGCAGGGATTGGAAGTATTCGAGGTACAGGCCTTTGTAAATGACCACGAATCCAAACCGGTTCTGGAATGTGACACGGGTGATGTCCCGGGCGCTGAGTGTATAAGGGCTACTGTGGTTAAACAAACCACCCTGCAGTGTAGCGTCATAGCCTACCAGGTTTACTTCAGGGTGTTCGTAGGCGTATATCCTGAGGTTCTTTTTGTTGCCGGCAGTTGTGGCATACGGCGATTCGAAATAACCGAACATCAATACTGCGCCAGCTCCGGCCTTGTCGCTGAGCGTACCTAACCTGGCCGATCCGGTGGCGCTTAATGAGAACAGCCTGGTGTAGGATAGTAACTGACGTTCATAATCGACCTGGTAGTTGATTATTGCGTCATTATGTAACTGGTTTTGCCAGCCATGAGGCGTTATGTTATTCAGCCAGCGGTGAATGCCCGTCTGCATTTCCATGCCCCCCGCTGCCTGGCCGATAACCCCTGTGCTTAGCGCTGCCGAAAACCTTTGCTTCCCGGCACTGTCTGTAGCCTGTAGAAATGTTTTCAGCATGAGGCATGCAGTAAACGGGCGGTCTCCATAAAGAATAGCATCGCTGCTGATGCTGGAGGGTGTATAGCCGTTGTGCTCAAGTCCTATGCCATACCGCACATAGTGATAAGACGGGCGGATGAGTAGCCGCGAAAGGGGGAAGCGCCGCAGTGCGGGGCTAACTAACTCAAGGTGAATGCCTTGTGTGTAGTAGATGTCTGTGGCGGAAAAAACATCATTCTCATAATTGAGCCTGAAATACCTGTCCTGGTTGATATTTTTATAGGAAAGCGTATTGTCAATGGCCTGGCAAATGGCTGGAAATGGCGCCAGGAGCAGTGGTAGTAATATTATGTAGCTGTAACGCATGATATTAAGTATACGAAAGAAATGCCTGTAAAGATTTAATAGTAAGTGGTGCCAACAGGCTTCTTTTTCTTTTAGTAAAATGATTAGGATTTTACTGGTAATTATTGCATATTTGTTTAGTAATAAGAAAATGGCAACATACCTCATAGCAGACAGTGGCTCGACCAAGACCGACTGGTGCCTTTTGCGAAAAGGTAAGAAGCCGGTGCGGTTCAGCACGCAAGGTATCAATCCTTACATACAGACCGGGCAGGCTATAGCGCAAATGCTAAAGGACGAGCTGCCGTGGGATAACAAGAAATACAAAGCAGAACAGTTGCATTACTTCGGTGCAGGTGCCGCAAATCCGGAAAAGCAGATCATTCTCAAGAAAATATTGCAAGCGCATTTTGGGATAAAAAAGGCGGAGGTACAAGGCGATATGCTGGCGGCATGCCGGGCGCTGTGCGGTACAAAGCCGGGAGTGGTATGTATATTAGGTACGGGTAGTGCCAGTTGCTACTACGACGGTAAACGTATAAAAGACCAACGCCCATCGCTGGGATATATAGCAGGTGATGAGGGGGGCGGCAACTATATGGGCAAGCGTATACTCCAGTACTATGCCTACGGTACATTTGATTCAGAGCTGAAGATGGTGTTTGAGATGAAGTTTGGCGATGATATACGTGCCATTATCAATACACTGTACCACCAGCCCAGTCCCAACCGCTATCTTGCGTCGTTTGTGACTTTGCTGAAAGAGAACAGGGGGCACTACATGGTAGAGAATATCATAGAAGATTGCCTGAATGATTTTTTTCACACCAGTATTCTTAAGCACCGCAACACGTGGAATATGCCGTTGTATTTTTCAGGGTCGGTAGCATTCGAATTCCGTGATGTGCTTGAAAACCTTTGCGACCAGTACGAACTGGAAATAGGCAATGTGATGAAAAGTCCGATGGACGGCATGATAAAATATTACAAGAGCAAATTATAGGCCGGGCTTAGCGCACTGATTACCTTCATTATTCCTCATTTACATACACCCGTTTCACGCGCTGCGATATGCTGGTCATGATCTCGTAGGATATGGTGCCGGCCCATGACGCCAGTTGTGTAACGGTAAGCCTGCTATCGAAAATGACAGCTTCATCACCTTCTTTAGCGTCGGGTATGCCGGATATATCTACCATGCACATATCCATGCATATAGAGCCGATGGTACTGGCCGGCTTGCCATGTATCAGCACATGCGCCTTGCCGTTGCCCAGTGTGCGGGGGTAGCCATCGGCATAACCTATGCATATTGTAGCGATACGCATATCACGCTCTGCTATAGTGTGGTGTCCGTAACCGATGCTGTCACCGGCAGGTACATGGCGTACCTGAGCAATGCTGGTTCGGAGTGTGCTTATCTGTTTCAGTTTGTTTTGTAGCTGATGGCTGCTGTCTACGCCATATAGCCCCAGGCCCAGCCGCACCATGTCGAAGTGAAGGGAAGGATGGCGCACAATACCGGCAGAATTACACAGGTGGCATAACGGCTTGTAAGAAAGTGCATTGGTCAGTACATCGCACATACGTTTGAAAAGGTGGCCCTGCTGTGCGGTAAAGCTATCTTCTTTGGGGTCTTCGCTGGCTGCGAGGTGGCTGAAAATACTGGCTACTTGTATATGGGGGTTGTCTTTAAGAAGAGAGGCCAGTTGATCCATATCTGCCGGGTTAAAGCCAAGGCGGTGCATGCCCGTATCCAATTTGATGTGTACCGGGTATTTTTTTACTTCAAGTGCTGATGCGATACGCAGGAATTCTTCGTAAGACCGGAAGTTGAATATTTCAGGCTCCAGCTTCCATGCTATCATGCGGTCAAAGGATGACGCATCCGGGCTCATTACCATTATAGGCATTTTGATGCCTGACCTCCGCAGCGCTATGCCTTCATCGGTATAGGCTACACTCAGGTAATCCACCCCGGCGTATTGCAGGGCATTAGCTATCTCAAAGCTGCCACTGCCATATGCAAACGCCTTGACCATGGCCATGGTCTTAGTGCCGGGCGCCAGGTTGGACCTGAATACATTCAGGTTGTGGGTGAGCGCGGATAGGTCTATAGACATTACTGTCTGGTGCACCTTTTGTTCCAGCAGCAGGCCTATTTTCTCAAATGTGAACACGCGTGCGCCCTTTAGCAATATTACTTCCTTATTGAAGGTAAGCAGGTGAAAATTCTTTAAAAGATCCTCGGTGGATTTGAAAAATATACTACGGAGCTTTTTATGTTTTCTGAAAGCGGCTTTGTTTTTGTAGAGGGCAGGGCCTATGCCAATAAAACGATAGATGCTGCGCTTGCTGATGAGTGTAGCCACTTCATCATAAAGGTCCAGATCGCGGCGGCCTATCTGTAGTATATCAGACATGATGACCGTGTGCTGGCTCTGCTGTTTCTGCTGGTCCAGGTAGTTCAGCGCCAGTTGCAGCGAAGTGAGGTCTGAGTTGTATGCATCGTTGATGATGGTGCAATCGTTGATGCCATGGCGCAGCTCCAGGCGCATAGACACGGGCTGCAAGGCGGCCATGTGTGTTTTAGTGTCCTTGTTTGGTACGCCCAGCAGCAGCATGATACACCAGCAGTGGATGGCGTTCTCTATAGAGGCATCATCGGTAAAGGGGATACTGATGCTTATTTCCTTGCCTTTGTATAAGGCGGTGATAGCGGTTTTATTAGCCGATCTGCCAATGTCTGTGATCCTGAGGTCTGCGTCCTGTTTTTGTGACCATGTAAACAATTGCAACGGTTCTTCTGTTCTGCCGCCGCGTACCTGGTGTACATATTGTATGATACATTGGTTGAGCTCAGAATGGTCGTGGCAGTACACCAGTTGCCGCACATTACGAAAGAGCACCAGTTTTTCATTGATCTTCTGCCTGTTGTTCATGAAGCCTTCGCTGTGTGCCTCACCCACATTGGTAAATACACCGATAGTGGGGCTGATGATGCGCTCCAGCTTTTCCATTTCGCCGGGCTGGGAAATGCCTGCTTCAAAAATAGCAAGGTTGTGGTCTTTGTTCATCTGCCATACCGAAAGCGGCACGCCCACCTGCGAGTTAAAACTTTTTGGGCTTCGGACTATATTATAGTTTGTGGCGAGGAGCTGGTTGAGCCATTCTTTGACCATGGTTTTCCCGTTGCTGCCCGTAATGCCAATAACCGGAATGCTGAACTGCCTGCGGTGCGCGGCTGCGATCTGCTGTAAAGCAGCAAGGGTGTCTTTGACCTGTATGATATTGGCTCCGCTGATACCGGCGGTGTCCATATCATTTGATACAAGGAAGTTGCGCACCCCTTTCTGCCACGCGTCAGGTATGTAGCTGTGCCCGTCACGCGCAGAAGTTTTCAGCGCAATGAACAAGGCACCTGCGGGATCCTCGATGGTACGGGTGTCAATTGACAGTGTGCCGACAGGCATATTGTCATCCGACCGGGCCAGCCATGTGCCGTTGCACCATTTACATAGTTGCTCAACAGTGGTCATGAGATGCAAATGTATAGAAGCCGGCCTTAATAAATTTAAGGGCTTCCAAAGTTAATAATATACCCGGTCTGCGCCGATTGTAGCTGTATCGCCTATGGCAATTTTGTCTTAAGTGTGGAGTTGAGCGTTTTCAGTTCCGTGATCGTATCTGCCAGTTTCTGCTCTATATCACTGTATTTTTTCGCGTGCAGCCACTGTATGAAGTCGGGAAAGGTGAATTTCGCCGGTTCGGGATCGTCTGGTGCTATTGTGGTTTTTACCAGTGTTCTTTCGCTGATGTACTGCGTGATGAGTGCGGAGGTGATGAGGCTAGCCATAAAATATTATTTTACAACAAATATAAATCATTTTTTAATTTTTGTACGGTATGATCTGCTTCAGGGCTTTAGCTGCATCGCTTACCTTTACCCCGTGATAATGTTTCTGTTATTTACCGGTGCCGTTGTGGTACAACTTGGTTATTTGGCCTGGTTTTTCAGGCGTGTAAACAAGTTGGCCGGGGCTACGGCAGGACCGGGGGTAACCATGCAGCGCGTAAGCGTGGTGATCTGTGCCCGCAACGAGGCTGCCAACCTATCGGAGTACTTACCCTTAGTACTCTCGCAGGAATATGCGACAGCATACGAGGTGGTGGTGGTAAATGATGCTTCTGATGATAATACGGCAGAAGTGCTTGCCGAACTGGAACAAGCAAACGGGCATTTGAAAGTAATAACTATACCCTTAGATGCAGACCGCGTACTGAGCGGGAAGAAGCACGCATTAAGCATTGGCGTTGCCGGGGCGGCTTATGACTGGCTGCTGCTTACGGATGCCGATTGCCGGGTGGCCGGTAACGGCTGGCTGGCAAAAATGGTTGCGCCACTGGCTGAGGGTAAGGAAATAGTTGCCGGCTACGGTGGCTATAATCCGGGCCCGGGTTTGCTGAATGCATTTGTAAGATGGGAGACCCTGCATACATTCGTTCAGTACAGTACTTATGCGCTTACCGGTATACCGTACATGGCGGTTGGCCGCAATATGGCTTGTACAAAGCAGGTGCTGAACAGGGCGCAGCAGAATGAGGTATGGAACAAACTTCCATCGGGCGATGACGATCTGCTGGTGAGTGTGTGTGGTAACAAAAGGAATACTGCGATCGTTTATACGCCGGAGGCGCAGACCAAGACAGATGCCAAGGCTAAATGGGATGAATGGGCCAGGCAAAAAAGGCGGCACCTGTCTACTGGCAAATACTATAAGCCCGTGGTAAAAAGGCTGCTGGGCGGCTATGCGTTGTCGCATGCGGTGATGTGGTTTTGTTTTGTAGCTTTTATCTTTACGGCAGGTGGTGCAACACCGGAAATTTTGCTGGTAGCCGTGGCACTTATGGCATTAAGGTGCATGGTCTATTGGTACTGCTGGGCATTTGTGGCGAGGCGCCTGAGTGAAAAGGGAAGGTTTTATTCTTTGCCGTTCGCATTTTCTTTCCCCTTATTCGATTTCGGGTGGATGATCTATAACTTTGCGTTCTTTCCGTATATAGCGTTTAAAAACAAAATGAATTGGAAATAATCACAAAATACTTCGACGATTTTACAGAAGAGCAGCTAAGGCAGTTTTCGCTGCTGGAGGGCCTTTATAAGGAATGGAATGAAAAAATAAATGTCATTTCGCGCAAGGATATTGATTCGCTTTATGTACGGCATGTGCTGCACTCGCTGGCTATAGCGGCTTTATGCGCGTTTGAGGATGGGACGGAAGTAGTGGATATAGGTACAGGTGGTGGATTTCCGGGAATCCCGTTGGCCATATTTTTTCCGAATGTGCGGTTTCTGCTGGCAGACAGCATAGGCAAGAAAATAAAGGTAGTGCAGGAGGTAGTGGCCGCAACAGGCCTGAAAAACGTAACGGCAATACATGGGCGGGTAGAAGAAATTAAAGGGAGGAAGTTTGATATGGCGGTATCACGCGCGGTGGCACCACTTGGTGAATTGTGGAAATGGATCAGCCCGGTCATACGCCCGGGGCAACGTACGGACGAACTGCCCAATGGCCTTGTATGCCTGAAAGGAGGTGATCTGACAAAAGAAATAAACGAATCGGGGCTAAAAAAAATCGTGCAGGCATGGAGCGTACATAATATTTTTCCGGAACCAGCGTTTGAGGATAAGTACGTTGTGTATGTACCTAAGTTATAGTCGTAAATTAATCGAAAGTTAATGAATATAATAAAATTGATTTATTGAGAAGGCTTTTGTAATTTTACTTTATTAGTATAAAACCTTTAGTAACTTATAAATTCTTACTTATGAAAAAGATAACCGCTCTCTTATCAATAGTAATGCTGGTGTTGGCAGCATACTCTTGTAAAAAACACTCAGGCAGCACTCCTTCAGGCACAGTTTCGCTTGAACTGCCGTCTACTCCTTACAAATATTTTTCAAGCGGGTTTAACTCCGACAGCCTCAACAGGGTGGCTACTCTGGGTCGTGTGCTGTTTTACGACCAGCACCTTTCGCTGAATAATTCTATTGCATGCGCCACCTGCCATAAGCAGGCTTACGGTTTTGCAGATAATTCGGCATTCAGCGCAGGTTACGAAGGCAGGCTTACGGGACGGAATTCCCCCGGTATCACGTCAATGAAGTTGTTTGGAAGTTTGTTTTGGGACGGCAGGGAAACTAACCTGAAAAACCTGATAGCCCGGCCAATAACCAACCACGTGGAAATGGGTATAGATAATGCGGAAGTGCTACCCTCAAAGCTTGCCGCGCTGCCATATTATGGCGCGTTGTTCTCAAGCGCTTTTGGTACTCCTGATGTTACACTGGACCGGATATCTACCGCGGTATCTACTTTTCTTACGGCTATCGGCCCGGGCAGCAATATGTCCAGGTTTGAGGAATACCAGGCCGGGCTTACATCAGCGCTTACCGCGCAGGAAATAGAAGGTATGAACCTTTTTGATATCAAGTACAATTGCCGCAGCTGCCATGGTGGCGGCAGCGGAGGATATTCCGGTATCCAGGATTTCAAAGATATTGGCCTGGAAAGTGTTTATACCGATGTGGGCCGATCAGCCATCACCGGCAGGAGCGAGGATAAAGGCAAATTCAAGGTGCCCAACCTGCGCAATGTGGCGCTTACTGCCCCGTATATGCACGATGGCAGGTTCAATACGCTGGACGAAGTAGTAGAGCATTACAGTCATAATATCAAGCAGTCTGATAACCTCGATACCGCATTTAAAGACCAGTACGGAAATGCAAGGTCATTCAACATCAGTGAATCAGATAAGAAGGCGATAGTAGCCTTCCTGGGTACACTTACCGACTACAAAACAGCCGTTGACGTTAAATTCTCAAACCCATTTAAAATCAATTGATAAAATGAGAAAACCGTTCTTATTTGCCATCCTTTTATCAGGATGCATAGTAACCTCTTATGCGCAAACTGAGCCTGTAGGGCCACCGGCAAAAAAAGAGAAGAAAACAGATCAATACATAGGTGTTCAGCTAAACGGGCTGATCAGGCAGGTGTTTAATTTCAACAGCAGTTCCACATCGCCTGTTACTAACCCGTACCTCCTCACATACAATATCAGCTCTCGTGCAACACACTGGGGCTTTAGGGCAGGGCTTGGCTATAACTACAATTCTACCTGGAACAATGACGGTATCACAGAGCGTACCACCAAAATAAATGATGTGGCGCTGCGTGTTGGGGTAGAAAAGTCATTCGCACTGTCTGACAAATGGAGTGCCGGCGTGGGTGGTGACCTGCTGCTGAATTTAAATGACGACAATACAAATACAATTATTCATTCATTTGATACAGTGTATACCGACACGAAGACTAAGATAACGTCTTATGGGTTTGGGGCAATGGGCTGGTTGAGGTACCATATCACTGAACGGATAAGCATAGGCACTGAGGCAAGCTTCTACTATACGACAGGCAGCCAGGAGAATACAGTGACAGTGACTGAAATATTTGGCGGGTCGTTTCCAAACATAACAACAACGTCTTCAAAGCCTACTGTGTCGCAGGCAAATATTAATTTGCCAATCGTCTTTTACCTCGCAGTGAAGTTTTAGCGCAAGTTTTTTTTATATTTTTAGACGACCGGAGCAAAAAGCGAACGCTTTTTGCTCTTTCGTTTAATCGTTTACTTAAAAAACATTCTTATTTTTGCGCCCTCAATTGCAATAAAAATTATTAGTATGGGTAGGATATTTGAAGTAAGAAAATCATCAATGTTTGCGCGCTACGACCGTATGGCGAAGCAATTCAGTCGTGCGGGTAAAGAAATAGCAATAGCTGTAAAGAAAGGTGGCCCTGACCCCGATACAAACCCAATGCTGCGCCGGGTAATGCAGAATGCCAAGGGCTTTAATATGCCTAAAGACCGTATTGAAGCAGCCATAAAGAACGCAATGGGTAAGGATACCAGCAACTATGACGAGGTGCTGTATGAAGGCTATGCGCCGCATGGTATCGCTATACTGGTAGTTACTGCTACAGACAATACAACCCGTACCGTAGCCAATGTGCGTTCGCATTTTAATAAAGGCGGAGGTTCACTGGGCAATAGCGGCTCGGTTGCGTTCCTGTTCAGGCAGTTGGGTGTTTTTAAGCTGAAGCCGGAAGGACTGAATATGGAAGATATGGAACTGGAACTGATAGATTACGGGCTGGAGGAAGTAGGGGAGGATAGTGAAGGTCACCTGATCGTAAGGTGTGGTTTCCAGGATTTCGGTAATATGCAGAAAGCGCTTGAGGAAAAAGGGATTGTGCCGGTTTCGGCAGAAGTAGAGTGGCTGCCGTCAAATACAGTAGAGATATCTGAAGCGCAATCTGAAGATGTATTTAAGCTCATAGCCCGCCTGGAGGAAGATGATGATGTGCAGCATGTGTTTCATAACATGGCTTAGTTAGTTCATTTATTCTTATTTATTCACATTAGCGGTATGGTTACCATATCGCTTTTTTATTGTAGGTTTAGCTTATGAAGCCTGTTCGTTCATTACCATTGCTTGTGGGGCGTAAGCCGGTGTTAGAGGCATTGGAGCAAGGCGTGACCATTGAAAAGATATTCCTGCTGCGGAGCGCCTCGGGCCCGGAAATAAATACCCTAAAGCATAAAGCCCGGGAGCAGAACATACCCATTAGCCAGGTGCCGGCTGAGAAGCTGGACCATATGACCAGGGTGCAGCACCAGGGGGTAATAGCCTGGACATCATTGCTGCAGTATGTAGACCTGCAGGCGGGGATCTCGTATGTGGTAGAGAAGGGTGATACGCCATTGTTCTTACTGCTGGATGGCATCACAGATGTACGAAACGTGGGTGCTATAGCCCGCAGCGCATTATGCTGTGGCGCACAGGGTATCATACTGCCTACTTCTCATGCAGCCTCACTTACCGAGGAGGCAATAAAGACCTCTGCAGGCGCGCTGCGCAAAATATTGCTGTGCCGGACCCCATCTGTGCAGCAGGCAATGGATATACTGCGGCTCAACGGTATACAGATATTGGGTACCCAGATGAGGGGCAGTGTACCGGTATATGAAAGTGACCTTACCATACCTACCGCGGTGGTAATGGGCGCTGAAGACACCGGCATCAGCAAGGATGTGCTGAAGCGGGCAGACCAACTGATCCGCATACCTATGGCCGCAGATTTTGATTCACTGAATGTATCCGTTGCTGCGGGTATGATATTATATGAGGCGGTGAGGCAGCGGCTGCAGGTCAAATAATTTAGGTTTTTTATTAGGTTGCAATCCTTAACTTCGGGAAGACTAAAAATTTGCTGATGTCATTCCAGGGAAAGACTGTTTTTATTACCGGCGCCAGCCGGGGGATAGGTGAGGCCATTGCTATCAAACTGGCCTCTGAGGGCGCTAATATAGTTGTTGTTGCAAAATCTGTAAAAGAGGATCCGCGTCTTGGCGGAACGATACATAGCGCTGTGCAGAAAGTAACTGAGGCCGGTGGCAAAGGCCTTGCCGTGCAGTGCGATATACGTGACGAAGAACAGATAATAGCCGCTGTGCAAAAGGCGATCACCATTTTTGGCGGCATTGATATATTGGTCAATAATGCCTCCGCAATATCACTGAGTAATACAGAACAGACCGAGACGAAACGTTTTGATCTGATACATGATATCAACGTACGCGGTACCTTCCTGGTAACTAAGCACTGCCTGCCTTTTCTCAAAAGATCGGCAGCGCCGCATATACTTACACTGTCGCCGCCCATAAGCATGGATCCAAAGTGGATAGCGCCTTATGTAGGCTATACTATGAGCAAGTTCAACATGAGCATGATGACCCTTGGCTGGGCAAAGGAATTTGAGCAATATGGCATAGCAGCAAATTCGCTATGGCCTGTGACCACTATAGCTACTGCCGCCGTAAAAAATATTTTGGGTGGTGATATGCTTGTCAGGCGCAGCCGGAAGCCTGAGATACTGGCGGATGCGGCATTCTATATACTTGGGAAGGCCCCGAAAGAGTGTACCGGTAATTTATTCCTGGATGAAGAGGTGCTGGCGGCAGAGGGAATAACAGACCTTGACCGGTACGCAGTAACTCCGGGAGGGGATTTACAACGGGATTTATATGTCTCGTGAAGGTTGTTTTGATTAGTTACTTATCTTTATTCAAATATTTTCTTGCAGCAGGTTCTCTCAATACAAAATGTATCCAAATCATACGGCCCTATCCAGGCGCTTAAGAGTGTATCTTTTGAGGTGCCCGAAGGTAGTGTATTCGGCATACTGGGGCCCAATGGCAGTGGTAAGACAACCATGCTGGGTATAATACTAGATGTGCTGGTGGCCAATGGCGGCACCTACAGTTGGTTTGGCGGCATGAAGGCAGAAGATGCCCGTAAGCAGATAGGATCGCTGCTGGAAACGCCTAATTTCTATCATTACCTCTCAGCATTTGATAACCTGGAAATAAATGCGGCTATCAGGCGTAACGGTAACGAAGACCGTTTGCGTGTTTTGGGCCAGGTGGGGCTCCTGGAGCGTAAAGACAGTAAGTTTCAGACTTTTTCGCTGGGCATGAAGCAGCGGCTGGCCATAGGCGCTTCCCTGCTGGGCAAGCCCAAAGTACTGGTGCTTGACGAACCTACTAACGGACTGGACCCAGCGGGTATCGCTGAAATAAGGGAGCTCATACGGAAGATGAACCGGGAGGGTATCACCATCATCATTGCCAGCCACCTGCTGGATGAAATAGAGAAAGTGTGCACGCATGTGGCCATATTGAAGAGGGGTGACCTGTTGTTAAGCGGCCCGGTTGATGAGGTGCTGCGCAGCGAAGACCAACTGGAAGTAAGAGCAGCAGATATGGGCAAATTAGAATCTGTGCTGCGATCCATGCCCGGAATTACCAAAATAAAACAGGCAGATGGTGTGTTGCAGCTTACGTGTGATGCTAATACAGAGCCGCAGCAAGTGAACGAATATTGTATGAGCAAGGGTGTGGTGCTGTCTCATCTGCAACTGAAAAAGAGAAGCCTGGAATCAAAATTCATGGAGTTAACGAATAAAGAGTCATAATGAAGGAACTGCTCAGAATAGAATGGCTGAAGATAAAAAGATACCGCACTTTCTGGGTACTGGCCGGGCTTTTCCTTGTATTGATGCCAATATGGAACCTTGAGGTAGCTAACGGCTTTCTGAAATTCGGGGGAAGCGGCAAGGGTGGGGTCAATATACTGGATACAGCCTATTCTTTTCCGCAGGTATGGGGCAACCTTGGCTTCTGGGGCAGTATTTTTATCATGTTCCTGTCTATTCTTGTTATCATTGTTACTACCAATGAGTTTACCTATCGTACACACCGGCAGAATATACTGGACGGATGGACCAGGGCACAATTCTTCGATGCCAAGGTACTGGTGGTAATACTGATTAGTCTGCTGGCTACACTGTATTTGTTTGTCCTGGGTATAATATTCGGGGCGGTCAATTCCGGCTCACTGAGCGGGCTGTTTTCAGAGTTTCAGCAGGTAGGGTATTTCTTTCTTACTTCAGTAGATTATCTGGGTTTTGCTTTGTTTATAGCGATATGGATAAAAAGGAGCGGGCTTGCTATTGGTTTGTTCTTATTGTACTCGATGATCATTGAGAATATTGCCAAAAGCATAATTAACCATTATATCGATCTGCCTGTAGGTAATCTTATGCCATTGCAGGCAAGTGATGAGTTGTTACCCTTCCCGCTGATACAAATGGCAAGGGCAATGATGGGCAGCGGGGCTACGATATCTATGACCACATACGCGCTGGTGGCTGCCGGATGGTGCTGCGTTTACTATTTTGCGGGCAGAGCTATGTTGCTGAAAAGGGACTGGTAACAGCTATTATCTATTTTTTCAGATTATACAAAAGTGCCACTCCACTGCTCATTAACCGGCTAATAGTCATTTTTTAACACATATTCATCTTCCCGTTGTTTTTATTATTTCTGAATGTTCCTTAAATTTGTGGCTTAAATTGATTCATGCTTACAGGGAAAGAACTGATTCTGGCTACGAAACCATTTGCTAAAGAAATACGCTGGAAGAGTTGGTACCATACACTTACTTCACTTTTCCTTCTTGTTTCTTCTATTTTCGGAGGCTTATTTATAACAAATATTTTCGCCAAGATCATTTGTAGCATATCCACGGCTATAATGTTATCCCGCTTTTTTATCATTTTCCACGACTACCAGCACCATACTATTTTGCGCAATTCGTGGATAGCTAATATAATATTTACCATATTCGGTATTTACATGATAACTCCTCCCAATATATGGAAGCGTTCTCATGATCATCACCACAATCATAACGCGAAACTATTCAGCGCCAGCATCGGGTCGTTTCCTATTATGACCAGGCAAAAATTTATGGAGGCCACCAAAAGCGAACGGTTTGCATACCTGGCCATACGCAGCCCCATAAATATGTTTTTCGCCTACTTTACAACATTCATGTTTGGGATGTGCATTTCGTCATTTATGAGCAGCCCACGGCGCCATTGGGATTCGCTGGTAGTGCTCATACTGCATTTTTCCATAGGCGCTTTTATCTTTATCAAGTTTGGCTGGCTTACCTGCCTGCTGGCGTTCTTCCTTCCTTTTTTCCTGTCGCAGATGCTGGGTGCTTACCTTTTTTACGCACAGCATAATTTTCCGGGTGTTACTTTTAAGAAGAACGCGGAATGGAGTTATACACATGCCGCCCTTGAATCATCAAGCTACATGGAGCTAAACCCGTTTATGCAGTGGGCTACTGCCAATATCGGTTTTCATCATATCCACCATCTCAATTCCAAGATACCCTTCTACAGGTTGCCTGAAGCTATGGCTGCTATACCCGAATTGCAAAAAGCCAAAATAACTACATTGAAACCATCCGATATTATCGCCTGCCTTCGCCTGAAGGTGTGGGATGCTGAGAAGAACAGGATGATAGGTTTTAATGAAATGGAGCTCGCATAATTTTCCGCAGAAAGGGTAATTGGTTTTGTTATTGCCGCTGGTGTATATTTACCCCTTAATTAAAGACAGTATGTTATGAAGTCCCGTATAGTGGTACTGCTGTTTGTTGTAGTATCTATATATATTGTATTTAACCGGAACTCCTTCCGGCAAAATATGTTTACATGGGACTGTTCGAATTATTACCTGTATCTGCCGGCTGTCTTTATTTATCACGATATTGATAAGTATGACTTCTACCCGGCACTGAGCGCAAAATATGAATTTGCGCCCGGCGTGGACTATTACAACCTGTATGACATGCCTACGGGCAGAAAGATAAATAAGTACGCCATTGGTACGGCCCTTTTTGAATTACCTTTCTTCCTGGGGGCGCATTTATTTTGCCTGGCCACGCATTCATTTAATGCCGACGGATATACCCTTCCTTACCAGTTTGCAGGTATCTTATGCTATTTATTCTGGGTGTCGTTAGGTCTGCTGATTTTGGCGGCTTTCCTGCGAAGGCAATTCAATGAAAACATCGCGGCGTTCACAATTTTGTGTATAGCCTTTGGCACTAACCTGTATTGTTATACTACGTTTCTGCCCGGTATGAGCCATCCGTTCGAGTTTGTGTTGTTTTCAGCGGTACTGTATTTGACTGATCTGTTTTATTCGTCTTGCAAAAGCAAGTACATTTATTGGTTAGGATTTGTGCTGGGCATGATCATCATTACCCGGCCAACAGATATTGTAGTTGCCCTGATACCATTTTTCTGGCAGGTTGGTGACAGCAAGAGCTTTAAAGAGCGTCTGGCTTTTCTGCGAGGCCATACAAAAGGGCTTATCGTGTCTTTCGTTCTCTTTTTTGCGGTATCGCTTATACAAATGTCTTATTGGAAATATACTTCCGGCCATTGGATACATTACTCCTACCATGGCGAGGGATTCCGGTTTTTGCACCCGCATATCACCGATGGCCTCTTTGGATACCAGAAGGGTTGGTTTGTGTATACACCTGTAGCTTTTGTGGCGCTGTTTGGGTTCTTTTGCATGAAAGGAGCCGAAAGGAAGTTAATTCCGGCCTTCTTACTTTCATTGGTGCTGATGGTCTACATTGTATTCAGCTGGCGTATCTGGTGGTATGGTGGTGGTTTTGGCGCGCGCGCGCTCATTGATGCGTTGCCGCTTGTGGCTTTTATGCTGGCATTTCTGTTCAGGCAGATTTACTACACCTGGAAGAATATGGTTGTCAAGGTTGTTTTTTCCGCGGTCATATCTTTTCTTGTTACGCTCAATCTTTTTCAGACTTTTCAGTACAGCCATGGCACCATACATTGGGTATTTATGAGCAAGGCCTACTATTGGCGTGTATTCGGAAAGGTAACGCCCGATCCGGAAGATTATAAGCTGCTTATGTCCGGCGACGAATACTTTAAAGAAGTGGAAGAGGCCAACCAGCCCTGACCATATTATTAGCCTTTATTTTGTTGCTCCAGTTTTTCTATCCTTTGTACTATAGTATCAAGGTTACGGAAGTGAACGAAGGCTTTGCGGTATTTATTTGCGTCAAAAGCAGGTGATCCCATATATACGCCTCCCGGCTTGGTAATGCTTTTTGAAATACCCGACTGCGCGGTAACAATTGTGTTATCGGCAATGGTGAGGTGCCCTACTATACCTACCTGCCCGCTGAACATACAATTCTTGCCGATCTTAGTGGAGCCCGCTACCACATTGCATGCCGTAAGGTAACTACCCTCACCAACTTCTACATTATGGGCAATATGTACAAGGTTATCAAATTTTACACCTTTCCGCAGTATGGTAGAACCAATAGTGGCGCGGTCAATAGCGCAATTAGCACCAAGTTCCACATCGTCTTCAATAATCACATTACCTATCTGGGGCACTTTTTTGTTTCCTTCCGCCTGCGGTTCGAACCGGAAGCCGTCACTGCCGATCACCGTGCCTGAATGAATGATACAATCCTTCCCTATCACACAATCTGAATATATCTTAACGCCCGCGAACAGGGTTGTATTATCCCCTACGACCACGTTTTCGCCAACAAAAACCTGGGGGTATATTTTTACATTATTACCTATCACCGCGTTATCGCTGATCACGGCAAATTCGCCGGCATAAATATTATTCCCCACTTTGGCGCTTTCTGATATGTATGCCAGCTTCGATATACCTGTTTTATTCAGCTTTATCTGGTTATACACTTCCAGCAGTTTCGCAAATGCGTTGGCAGCACTGTCTACCCGTATCAGGGTGGCAGATATGGGGGCGGTAGCCACAAAGTCTTTATTCACGATGACCAGCGATGCTTTGGTATCGTAGATGTAGTGCGTGTATGCAGGATTAGCAAGAAAGGATATAGATCCCGGTACGCCTTCTTCTATTCGTGACAGTTTCGATACATTCACATTATCATTTCCTTCTATCACGCCGTTTAACATACCGGCTACCTGTTTTGCTGAAAATTCCATTGTGACGTTTTTAATTGATATCTATTGGTATGATTAAAAATAAGGAAAGTTTTCAAATCTTCATGGCTACTTTGGCAGCGCGCCGTAGTCTTTCAGCACCTGGTTCACCAGGTCCAGGCGTATTCTGGACCAGTCCTTACCTGTGTCAGCAACCGGTACATCAAAGTTCTGCGCAAAGAAATATGGGTAATTACGTACATCGCTCTTATTCATAGAGCCCTTTGGTTCTTTCACATGCTCTATCTTCTCGGCAAATCCCACTACCCAGTATGTAGTATTGTTGCCCACCACGGCAGTTCCTGTTTTGTAGTACATATTGTAGCCCGGTGTTTCCTCCTGTGTCATCATTGTCTTTACAATACGCTGTGAGCGCTCGGAAAAAGGCAATTCTGCAAAGTAAAGGCGTTTGAGAAATCCTGTTTGTTCGTCGGCGGATATCTGTAGCGAATTATTTTCCCATACTTCGTCCAGCTTGCCTCTCATGGTCATATTGCCATATTTTACCGTGTCCAGGTAGTGTTGCATTTTTGATGCGCCTATCCTGCGGATAAGTTCCTGGAAGTATGGTTCTGAGCTCACCTTCAATGCCTCGCGCAGGGTCAGGTCTTTATCCCACTCGGGTTTTCTCTTTATGCTGTCCCATTTTATAGTCAGCTGGTCGTCTGGCGCTACGGCGGTTTCCAGCGCTACCAGCGATATGAATATTTTGAATGTAGACGCGGGCACTACACGTTGCAGCGATCGTTCTTTATTGAAATAGTGGATAGATTCGTGGTTGTTGTCGCGCAGCATAAAGCAGGCATTCTTTATGCCATATTCATCATAGTACTTACTCCATTCCGTATGGTCTTTGATACGTGATTCACGGCATGATGATGTGATTATCAGAGCTGTTGCCGCTAGTAAAATTATAACATTACGCATATAAATGCTATTGATTGCGTGCAAAGGTAATGCTATTGAAGGAATGAAAAGTATTGCTTTTGCGGAAGTAAAGCAGGCCTAAGCGATCTTAGCGGCAGTTCTTTCCTTCACCCATTCCAGTGTCAGATGTAGTTGCTCCTCCCTCGACAGGTTGCTGTTGTCTAGCAGCAGTGCGTCATCGGCACGGCGCAGCGGGCTTTCTTCGCGGTTGCTGTCTATATAATCCCTCAGCTCCAGGTTGTGTCGCACCTCGTCCATGGTAATGTGTGGATTTTCAGCGTACATTTCTTTAAATCGCCTGGTCACACGTATTTCAGGGTCGGCAGTCATAAATATTTTCAGTTCGGCATCCGGAAATACGGTTGTGCCTATATCCCGGCCGTCCATTACAATACCTTTCTTTCGCCCCATTCGTTTCTGCTGTGCCACGGCAAATGAGCGTACTTCGCGTATAGCTGCGATCTCGCTTACCTTTTCAGATACGATCATGTCACGTATGAAGGGTTCTACGTTTTCGTCGTTCAGATGAATGTCTGATCGCTGTGCCAGTTCATCGAATTCAAATGTCAGATGGATATTTGCCATGGCGCTCAGGACCTGCATGGCATCGGTATGATCAATATTATTGCGCAGAAAGTACAGCGTAATAGCCCTGTACATAGCTCCGCTGTCTATATAATTGTAGCCCAGCTTCCTTGCCAGTTCCTTTGCCAGCGTGCTTTTGCCGCACGACGAATATCCGTCTATAGCAATAATGATCTTATGAGCCGACATAAGGCAAAGATATAGGGATTGGTCTGAAAACGAGCATGGATGGTAAAGCCGGCTTTTTTAAGCCTTATTCTGCATAGGTGTTCAGTAGATATATATGCGGCTATAATTAATGTTGACAAAAAGCAGGCGCATAAAATATTTTTAAAATTATTTTTATGATAATTTTTTTGATTTTGAAATGTGGAATCCGGGTTAAGATTTCGCTCGTAAATATTATCTAATTATTTATTGAGGGATAAGTTGTTGGTCTTATTCACCACAATGATATATGGTAATGGATTAAATTATCAATTAAAACCTATTTTTGCCGCTATGGATTTGGAATTCAATAAGAATGATGATGCGATGCGATTGGCTGTGAGCCAGATGAGGCAACGGCAGGCTGTTATAAACCTGGGAGGAGGAAAGAAGGTGATTGAGAAGAACAGGGCAAAAGGAAAAATGCCGCCGAGGGAACGCATACAATACCTTATAGACAAAGGAAGTGTGTTTACGGAAATAGGTTCTTTTGTTGGCTATGGCATGTATAAGGAGTATGGTGGTTGCCCGGCCGGTGGTACTGTTGCAGGCTTGGGTTATGTGTGTGGGAGAATGTGTGTGATAGTGGCTAATGACAACACCGTAAAGGCCGGGGCATGGTTTCCTATTACAGGTAAGAAAAATCTGCGGATGCAGGAGATAGCCATGGAAAATCATTTGCCTGTTATTTATCTTGTAGACAGCGCGGGCGTATTCCTGCCTATGCAGGACGAGATATTTCCTGATAAAGAACATTTCGGCCGCATATTCCGTAACAACGCGCAGATGAGTGCTATGGGTATTGTGCAGATAGCCGCGGTGATGGGTAGTTGTGTTGCCGGCGGCGCATACCTGCCTATTATGAGCGATGAAACGCTTATGGTGGAAGGCAACGGCTCCATCTTCCTGGCAGGGCCTTACCTTGTAAAGGCCGCAATAGGAGAGGATGTAGATACACAGACATTAGGCGGTGCCAAAACACATACCGAAGTAAGCGGCATAGCTGACTATAAATTTGAGACCGAGCAAGAGTGCCTGGACCAGGTCAGGAGAATAATAGATAAATTGGGTGAGCAGCCCATGTGTGGCTACGACAGGGTAAAGCCGGTATTGCCTAAGAAAGAACCGAATGAGATATATGGTATCGTTTCGCTGCTCAATAATAAGAACTTTGATGTGGTTGATGTGATAAAATGTATTGTGGATGATTCTGAGTTTGATGAGTTCAAACAGGATTTTGGCAAGACCATTGTATGTGGTTATGCACGTGTCGACGGGTGGGCTGTAGGTATTGTGGCCAACCAGCGAAAAATAGTGAAGAGCGGCAAGGGGGAGATGCAGATGGGTGGTGTGATATATAACGACAGTGCAGACAAGGCAGCCCGGTTCATTATGAATTGCAACCAGAAGAAAATACCCTTGGTATTCCTGCAGGATGTTACCGGTTTTATGGTAGGCAGCCGCAGTGAGCATTCCGGAATTATTAAAGACGGGGCTAAGCTGGTAAATGCCGTGGCTAATTCGGTAGTACCTAAGATAACATTCATTATAGGTAACTCCTACGGTGCCGGTAACTATGCCATGTGTGGCAAGGCATATGATCCACGTTTTATTTTTGCGTGGCCAAATGCAAAGCTGGCGGTAATGGGTGGTGAGCAGGCAGCGAAAACACTGTTGCAGATACAGGTTTCATCGGCTACCGCCAGGGGAGAGATAGTGGACGCCGAAAAAGAAAAAGCATTGCTCAGTGAGATCACGGAGCGGTACGAAGCCCAAACCACTTCTTACTACGCGGCGGCAAGGCTTTGGGTGGATGACATCATAGACCCGGCAGACACGAGGAAACTGATATCGGAAGGGATAAACGCGGCAAATCATGCCCAGGTGGTAAAGGAATTCAAGATGGGGGTTATACAGGTATGAGGTAACAAACTATTGCAGCTACAATGATCGAAGTAAGGAATGTAAAGAAGAGTTTTAACGGCAAAACGGTGTTGCACGATGTTTCCGCGAAGATGGAAGCAGGTAAGACCAATCTTATAATAGGTACCAGCGGCAGCGGCAAGACCGTATTGATGAAGATAATGATAGGGTTGCTGTCTGTGGACTCGGGTGAAGTGATATACGAAGGTAAGGACATCACAAAACTGAACAAAGGAGAACTGAAAGAGGTGCGCCAGCAGATAGGCATGATGTTTCAGGGCAGTGCGTTGTTTGACAGTAAGAATGTTGAGAAGAACGTAATGTTCCCGTTGGATATGTTCACAAAGCTTACCTACCGGGAAAAGTTGCAGCGGGTGAATGAAGTGCTGGAAAGGGTAAACCTGGTGGACACTAACAGGAAATTTCCCGCTGAGATAAGCGGTGGCATGAAAAAGCGCGTTGCCCTTGCCAGGGCTATTGTACTGAACCCCAAGTTTCTTTTTTGTGATGAGCCAAATTCGGGTCTTGATCCGCAGACATCGCTGGTGATTGATAAACTGGTAAAAGAAATTACGAGGGAGTATAATATAACTACCATCATTAACACACATGACATGAACACCGTGATGGAGAGCGGGGATCATATTGTTTACCTATACCAGGGCAACAAGCAATGGGAAGGTTCAAACAAGGAGATCATTTTCAGCAAAGATGAAAAACTGAACTCCTTCATATTTGCCTCAGAGTTTCTTGCCAAAGCTAAGGAAATGAGCATGATGGAAGCCGGAGCTAACCGTGGCAAATAATTACTGATCCTATTCAGTCTTTTATCCTGATTTGTTTAGTTTTATTTTATTCCAATATGATAATTTGCCCGAAGGGGTAGATAAATTAAGGTTTATATTATCTATTTCAGCGGTATAAGTATAGTATTTTGTGTTTATGTAATTTGGGCTCGTATAAAGTTTGTATCTTTCCGCCGGTATGAGCGATCATACCCTTTTTTTATGCTTATCGGGCTACTTTGAGTACACCCGGGTAAATTTTATTGAATGTTTGCATATTTAGAGGGCGGCCTCGTTTATAAGTCGCCGTCGCTGTTATACATGGATGTAAACGGGGTGGGATATGAGCTTAATATCACACTCCAAACCTATGCTGTGGTGCAAAACCTGGAGAAATGCAGGCTGTACATACATCTGCAGGTGCGCGAAGATGCCTGGGTGTTATATGCTTTTGCCGATGAGGCTGAGCGGGCTACATTCCGGCAACTGCTCAATATCAACGGGGTAGGGGCGGCAACCTCACGTATCATCTTGTCTTCACTTACTACTGATGAGCTGGAGCGTGCGGTAGCTACCGAAGACAACCGCACGCTCGAAAAGGTAAAAGGCATTGGCGCCAAGACTGCCCAACGCATTATATTAGAATTAAAAGGTAAGCTTATCAGGCAGAAAAATACATCTGTTTTATCGCCTGTAATGCACAATACAACACAGGAAGATGCGTTAATAGCATTAGTGAATCTGGGGATCAACAGGGGAGTTGCAGAGGCTGCTATTAAAAAAATAGACAATGCATCTTCGCTTACAGTCGAGGAGCTGATCAAACAAGCCTTACGCGCTTTGTAGAATGATTTAAAAAGTTAAGTTTGAAGGGGAATAGTAATTTCGGATATAAATTAGTTTGTGTTATAGCCCTGGCTGCCATTATTGTTAATGCGGCAGCGCGTGGCTACCGCCCGTTTTTTGTTTATCATCCACCAGCCCCTGATACTACAGCCTCTAAAGACAGCCTCGCCAAATCAGACACTGCCCGCAAATTAAAATTCCCCATTTACGACCGTACAGGGGATCCAGTGATAGATAAAGATATTCCCCCAAGCATTGACCTGAATGATCCTAAAAACGAGTCCCGCGGATTTGAATACGATCCTGATTCAAACAGGTATAACTACAGTGACCGGCTTGGAAGTGATTTTCTGCGAAACCCTACCTATCTCACGCTGGATGAATACCAAAAATACCGAGGCAAGCAGGATGAGGACGCTTATTTTCAGCGCCGGCTCGATGGCCTGATGCTCTTCAATAAAACGCCCGAACTGCCACAGATGTATAAAGAAGGCCTGTTCGACCGTATTTTCGGCAATAATTCCATACAGGTAAAACCGCAGGGTAACGTTGATGTTACTTTTGGTGGTAATTGGCAGAATATCAAAAACCCTACTCTTACGCAAAGGGCACAGAAATACGGCGTTTTTGATTTCGATATGCAGATGAATATCAACCTGCTGGCAACGGTGGGTGATAAGCTTAAGCTGAACATCAGTAACAATACCAAGGCTACCTTCGACTACCAGAATGTGCAAAAGCTTGATTACAGCGGTAAGGAAGACGAAATGCTCAAAAAAATTGAGGCGGGTAATGTAAGCTTTCCACTGAAGAGCAACCTTATCAATGGCGTACAGTCCCTGTTTGGTTTAAAGACGCAATTGCAGTTTGGTAAGTTGTGGGTCACTGCAGTGCTTTCTCAGCAGAAGTCGCAACGCAAAAGCCTGACCATACAGGGTGGCGCGCAGTCGCAGCAGATATCTATCAAAGCCAGCAACTATGAAGAAAATAAGGACTTCCTGCTGGCTCAGTACTTCCATGCAAACTATAACGCGTTTTTAAAGAACTTCCCTACCATCAGTTCAGGTATCAATATCAGCAAGATACAGGTATGGGTCACTAATAAGAACGGGGTAGTGAATGGTGTGCGTAATGTAGAGTGTTTTATGGACCTTGGTGAGGCAAAGCCATACAAGCAGGCGCTGTACAACCCGAATGGCCAGGTGCGAAACGGACTGCCGGATAACAGCGCCAACTACCTGTACAAGGAACTACTGCAAAGCCCTTTCGGCCGCCAGCAAAGCTCCGCTATCAATACCCTGGTAGGCCTTGGGCTGATGCCGGGTACCGATTATGAAGCTACCACTGCGCGCCAGCTTACCGCCTCTGAATATACATTTAACCCTCAGCTTGGTTATATCATGCTTAATACTCAGCTCAATTCTGAAGATGTGCTGGGTATTGCTTACCGTTATACCTATCGTGGTAAGGTATACCAGGTGGGTGAATTCGCAGAAGACCTGCCGCCGGACAGCACCAACTCAAAAGTTATCTTTCTTAAATTGCTGAAAGGAACTTCATCAAGGCCCACACTGCCGGTATGGGACCTGATGATGAAGAACGTGTATGCCCTTGGTGGACTTGGTGTATCAAAAGACAATTTTGTACTCAATGTATTGTACCAGCAGCCGGCAGGCAGTGAGATCAGGTACCTGCCGGATGGCCCTTCAAAAGGCATACCACTGCTCACGTTGCTGAACCTTGATCGTATGAACTCGCAGAATGAACCATCGCCCGATGGTATATTCGACTTTTATGAGGGCATCACCATCAACACTCAGCAGGGCAAGATAATATTCCCGGTGCTGGAACCCTTTGGTAAAGACCTGTCAGACGCCGCCCTTGGTGCGCAGCCTGATCCCATACTTGCTAAAAAGTACATTTACCAGGTGCTGTATGACTCTACCAAGACCATAGCGCAGCAGTTTCAGCAGAACGACAGGTTCATTCTAAAGGGCAGCTACAAGTCATCTTCATCATCCGATATATTCCTGGGAGGTTTCAATATCCCTCCCGGCTCTGTATCCGTATCCGCCGGTGGTACCCGCCTTGTAGAGAACCAGGACTATTCCATGGACTATAGCTTGGGGCGTATCAAGATCATCAATACAGGTATCCTGAACTCAGGCGTGCCTATCAATATCCAGTATGAGGACAACGCCACCTTCGGTTTTCAACAGCAGAACTTCATGGGTGCCAGGCTCGATTACTATCTCAATAAGAACCTGACTATTGGCGGTACATTCATGAGGCTGAACGAACGGCCCTTTACCCAGCAGGTTTCTTATGGTGAAGACCCGATCAAAAATACAGTGCTGGGCCTGGACGCAAATTATCAGACAGAAGTGCCCGCGCTTACCCGCGCTTTGGATAAGTTGCCCATATACGCTACTACAGCTCCGTCATTTCTGAACACCAATGTGGAAGTTGCGGCGCTGTTGCCCGGTCACCCCAAGCAGATAGATGCCCTTGACCCTGAAGGATCGGTGTATATAGACAACTTTGAGGGTACCAGCAGCAGCTACGATCTTAAATTCCCGGCTATTGCATGGTCGCTGGCGTCTACACCGTTTGGTGCCGTAAATCAGAATAACCAGGTGCTGTTTCCTGAATCGAGTTTGAACGACGCGCTGAAAAATGGTGTGAACAGGGCTAAGCTGGCGTGGTATATCATAGAGCCAACGCTGGTAGACCCGGGCAGCGGCACGCCGGCCTATGTGACCAAAGATTCCAATCAGCACTATATAAGAATGGTGCAGCAGCAAGACGTTTTCCCTAACAAGGCATATGTGCCCACGCAGAGTATATCCAGCACATTTGATGTTGCCTATTATCCTAAAGACAGGGGGCCATATAACTTCGATGCCGATGACATAAATAGTGACGGCAGCCTTATGTTCCCGGAGCGCAGGTGGGGTGGTATCACAAGGCCCATCGACAATACAGACTTTGAGGCTTCCAATGTTGAGTACATACAGTTTTGGATGATGGATCCGTTTATACACAATCCGAACGCCAAAGGCGGTTCCCTGTATTTCGATCTTGGTGATGTTTCTGAAGATGTGCTGAAGGATTCGAGGATGTTTTTTGAGAATGGTATCCCTTCCCCGTTTGATAAAACAAAACTGGACACGACCGTATTCGGGTACGTGCCTAAATTTGAGCAGCAGATTACCCGCGCGTTTGATAATGACGCCAATGCGCGTGTGCTGCAGGATGTTGGTTATGACGGTTTACCCGATTCGTCCACAACTGCCGGCCAGCTTGACGAACGTACGAAATTCGCCGATTTCTTAACCCAGTTGCGCCAGAAGCTGGGTGCGGGTAACCCTGCCTATCTTGCCGCGTATAACGACCCCGCTAATGATAACTACCATTTTTACCGTGGTACTGATTATGATGCATTGAATAATGGGGATGGGCTTGGTGTGCTGGGACGTTATAAAAAATACAATAATCCGCAGGGCAACTCCCCGATCACATCAGCCAATGCTACCTATGCTACTTCCTCCACCACATTGCCCGAATCTGAAGACATAAATAGGGATAATACGCTTAGCCAGTCAGAAAGCTACTTCCAGTATCGCATTGACCTTGCACCCGGTATGCAGGTAGGGTCTAACTATATTATTAATGTCCAGCACAGCCTGGTGAAGCTGCCAAATGGTAGCTCTGATTCAGAGAACTGGTACCAGTTCAAGATACCGGTAGAAAACTTCGATCACAAGATAGGTGGTATATCAGATTTCAGGTCTATACGCTTCATGCGTATGTTCATGAGTGGCTGGCAGGATAGTGCTATTATCAGGTTTGCTACGCTTGAACTTGGTCGCAACCAGTGGCGTAGTTTCAAGTATTCTCTTGATGTGCCGGGTGAGAACCTCCCGCAGCAGCACCAGGGGCTTACCGATTTCACGGTTACATCAGTAAGCATCGAAGAGAATGCTTCCCGTTACCCGATACCGTATGTAATACCACCCGGCGTTAACAGGCAACTGACCACTGGGCAGCAAAACCAGGTGTACCAGCTCAATGAGCAGTCCTTGTCTCTGAAGACCTGTGCCTTGCAGGATGGCGACGCACGGGCTGTTTATAAAGAGGTGAATGTAGACATGAGGCAGTATACTTACCTCCGAATGTTCCTCCATGCCGAGTCTATCCTCGGCTCACCGCCCGTGAAGAATGCTGACGTGAATGCCTTTGTGCGGTTAGGTAGCGATTTTACAACAAACTATTACGAATACAGTATGCCGCTGGCTGTTACGCCGTTTGGCGCATCTGCTGATGTAGCTATCTGGCCTGCTTCAAATGAAATGGACATCAAACTGCAGGACCTGGTAGATGCCAAGAAAGAACGTGACGCCAAGGGATGGCCAAATACCATTCCATATTCGGTAAAAGATTCTAAAGGCAATACTATTGTTGTACTCGGAAACCCTAACATTGGAGGTGCGAAGAATGTAATGCTGGGTGTACGCAACCCCAAGAAGACCAACCAGACTCCCGGCGATGATGGCCTGCCAAAGTGTTTTGAGGTTTGGTTTGATGAGCTGCGCATGGCAGGTATCAATGATAATGCCGGTTATGCCGCTGCGGGTAAAGTAGCCGTTCAGCTGGCAGACCTCGGCAACCTCACCCTTTCCGGAAGCATGCATACACCCGGCTACGGAAATATAGATCAGAAAATAGACCAGCGTTTGCAGGATAATTACTACCAGTACAATACCGCTACAAACCTGAGCCTTGGTAAACTGATGCCGCGTAACTGGGGTGTAACACTGCCGGTATATGTTGGTTATACACAGAATGTAAGCACGCCAAAGTACGACCCGTATAACCAGGACGTATTGCTGAGCGACCAGTTAAATAACGCTAAGGACAAGGCTGCGCGGGACTCAATAAAAAGGGTAGCGCAGGATTTCACTTCCATTAAGAGTTTTAACATTACTAACGTCCGCATTCAGGGCAATACAGCCACACCGGCAAAGCATATACGCATGCCCTGGAGTGTTAAGAATTTCGACTTCAGCTATTCTTACAACGATCAGTTGAAGCATAGCCCAACTATTGAAAAAGATGAGATCAAGACGAATAAATACGGGCTTGGGTACACATACAGCTTAAAAACAAAACCCCTGGAGCCGTTCCGCCGGATAATAAAGTCAAGGTCCAAATGGTTGTCGCTTGTTAAGGATTTTAATGTAACACCACTGCCGTCCACATTTACGCTTCGCAATGATCTGAACCGTATTTCTGAAGAAACTAAAGTGCGTGATATAAATGACGGCAGCGGCTATCATATCCCGGCTACATTCTACAAAAATTTTACGTGGAACAGAACGTATACACTAAGGTGGGAGCTGATGAGATCGCTTTCACTCGATTATTCGGCTACCAATATATCCAGGATTGATGAACCTTATGGGCACATCAACACCAAAGAGAAACGGGATTCATTATGGGAGCGGGTGGCTACCTTCGGGCACAATACGTCTTACGCGCAGACCTTCAATGCATCCTATAATGTGCCGCTTGCCAAATTGCCTGTTACCGACTGGATCAACATGAGGCTTGCATACAATGCTACCTATTCATGGACAGGTGCGGCGCCTATAGCATACGACCTGGGTAATACAATAGGTAATACACAAACGAAGACTGTGACGGGTGAGCTGAATATGACGACGCTCTATAACAAATCGAGATGGCTGAAAGCGTTAAATAACAGGCATACGCCACATAAGAAAACAACGGAGGGTAAAAAGCCCGAGTCATCGACCATGCCCGTGGAGCAGCGGCAGAAGGTTAAGGATCTCCGTAAATCTAACGGGCATGATAAGAACCCTACCGAACAGGGCGTCCCCGGCAAAGGAGGAGGTAAGTTTGGTGATCTGTCCGGTCCATCCGGTAGGTCTTCCGGCAACGATAAAGATGATACTGCAAAGCGGTCATCTGAAGATAATAAAGATGAACCCGAAAAAGATGATAAATCAAAGGATAACGATAAGTCCGGTAAGCATAATGGCAAGAATAGCAACATAAATCCGCTACTGGAAAATGTGAACACAGCCAATATGTCTGATCACCAGATAGATTCACTGCTGAAAGTATTAAAGGCCCAGGATAAAGCGAAAAAGCTGGCAGCGAAAAAGAAAAGAAAAGCCGATCGTAAAGCCGCGCGAAAATTGCGGCGAAGCAAAGTGCCGGAATTATCGCCTGTAGAAGAGGTTGTAGGTCACATACTTACTATGGTCAATCGGGTAACGGTCAATTATACAGAGACCGGTGGTACGATATTGCCCGGCTGGATGGACAGTACACGTTTTATGGGTGTAAACAGCTATTCGGCGGCGCCCGGATTTAATTTTGTCTATGGCTACCAGCCCAATTATTCCTGGCTGGCTACCCAGGCCGGGGCGGGCAGGCTTACAAGAGATTCACTGTTCAATGCGCAGTTGCAGCAGAATTTCTCCCGCAATCTTAATGCTTCGGCATCGATACAGCCGCACCGCGATCTGCGGATAGACCTTACGCTAACCCAGACATTCAGTAAGTCGCACGACGAATTGTATGCGGATACTTCGTCTCTGTCAAACGCGGTCGCGCCTCATGCTGATAGTTTCCACCATTTCAATCCATATGAAAATGGCTCATTCAATATTTCGTATATGGCGCTGAATACGATGTTTAAAAATACATCGGTCAATTCCTCGGTTTACAACCAGTTCCTCGCAAACAGGGCTATTGTGTCCCGACGACTGGGTGCAAGCAACCCGTATACCAACGGTTTGCCGGATCCCTCAAATCCGGGTTACTATAAAGGGTATGGGCCATATTCGCAGGACGTGCTCATTCCGTCATTTATAGCGGCATACTCCGGCAAGAGCGCCGAATCCCAGCCATTGATAGATTACAACCATTCCGGTATAAGGGATAACCCATTCAAATACTTTGTGCCATTGCCCAACTGGAGGGTGACTTACAACGGCTTGAGTAAATTGCCTTTCTTCTCAAAGGTCTTTTCAAATTTCGTTGTAAATCATGCATACACCGGTACTATGTCTATGAATGGCTTTAGTTCCAACTTGCTGTTCAACGATCTGTACGGTTTGGGCTTCCCGTCATTTATTGACTCTAATTCATACAACTATGTACCTTTCTACCAGGTACCCAACGTTACTATATCGCAGGCGTTCAACCCGCTGATAGGGTTTGATGCCTCATTTAAAAACAACCTTACGGCCAGGTTCGAGATACGCAAGTCAAAGATGGAAAGTCTCAGCCTCATTGATTACCAGGTCAGCGAAAACGCCAGTACTGAATATGTGGTTGGCCTCGGTTTCCGTAAAAAAGGAATCAAACTGCCATTCAAAGTTTTTGGTGTGCAGAAGCTGAAGAATGAGCTGATCGCGAAATTAGACATTGGCCTGAGGGATGATAAGTCAAGCAATACTTTCCTTGCCAACAATATAAGTGTGGTATCGCGTGGGCAAAAGGTGATACGTATATCGCCTACAATCGACTACTCTGTAAACCAGAAGCTTACGCTGCATTTCTTCTTCGATCGCCAGCAGACCATTCCTTACGTATCTAACTCATATCCCACTACCACCACGCGTGCCGGGGTTACATTGAGATTTATATTTGCACAATAGTAAATATCAGCGGTTGCTTTCGCTGTATATGGGGCTTTTGCACGGCTTTTTTAGCCTTTTGGTATCGGGGATTATCGTATATTTGAGCCGTAAATTCAGTATAAATGACCGTTCATTCTTTCCAGGAGCACTTTGATTCACTGATTGATAAAGAAATATCAATTGAGCCAAAAGATTGGATGCCCGATGACTATCGCAAGACGCTCATCCGGCAAATATCGCAGCATGCTCACAGCGAGATAATAGGCATGTTGCCGGAGGGTAATTGGATCACCCGCGCCCCCAGTCTGCGCCGTAAGTCGGTATTGCTGGCCAAGGTGCAGGATGAAGCCGGTCATGGTTTATACCTCTACAGTGCGGCAGAGACCCTCGGCGTTAGCCGTGATGAATTGTACGACCAACTGCACACAGGCAAGGCTAAATACTCGTCAATATTCAACTACCCCACACTTACATGGGCCGATATGGGCGCCATAGGCTGGCTGGTAGATGGTGCAGCCATTATGAACCAGGTGCCGCTGTGCCGTACATCTTATGGGCCGTATGCAAGGGCTATGGTGAGGGTATGTAAAGAAGAAAGTTTTCATCAGAGGCAGGGTTTTGAGATCATGCTGACGCTCTCTAATGGAACAGAAATACAGAAAAAAATGGCGCAGGACGCACTTAACCGCTGGTGGTGGCCGTCTCTGATGATGTTTGGCCCGCCGGATGCCGAAAGCCCGCATACAGAGCAAAGCGTGCGGTGGAGGATAAAACGTTTTACAAATGATGAGCTTAGGCAGAAGTTTGTAGATGTGACCGTGGAGCAGACAAAGGTATTAGGTCTTGATGTGCCGGATAAAGATGTTAAGTGGAATGAAGAGCGTGGGCATTACGATTTCGGAGCCATAGACTGGGATGAATTCTGGAATGTGGTAAAAGGCAACGGCCCCTGCAACAAGCAGCGCCTGGAAACCAGGAAAAAGGCCTGGGAAGAAGGGCAATGGGTAAGGGATGCGGCTACTGCTTACGCTCAGAAAAGAAGGACACGTAAAGATAAAGAAGCGCATGCCGCTTAAAGTATAATAGATCATGGCTACAGAAACAACAAATAAAAACGAATGGCCGCTGTGGGAGGTGTTTATCCGCAGCAAGGCAGGGCTGGATCATAAGCATGCCGGCAGCCTGCACGCGGCAGATGCGCAGATGGCGGTTGAGAATGCGCGCGATGTATATACCAGGCGTATGGAGGGTGTAAGCATTTGGGTGGTAGAGAGCAAATATATTCATGCGTCCGATCCTGCCGAATCGGCATCAATGTATGACCCCGCTAATGATAAAATATACCGTCACCCCACTTTCTATAATTTGCCCGAGGAGGTAAAGTATATGTAGGCTAAAGTTCACTGCATGAGCGATAAGAATCAATTGCTGGATTATACATTACGCCTTGCCGACGATGGACTGATATTGGGCCATCGCCTTGGCGAATGGTGCGGCCATGGTCCTGTTCTTGAACAGGACATTGCGCTCACCAATACATCCCTTGATCATTTGGGCAGGGCCAGGAGCTGTTACCAATACGCGGCAGAGCAATTCAATCAGTTGCCGTCAGCCGGGAAAGCTAATGTATTCACTTCGGTTACCCTTCAGAATAACATTGCGGCAGGTAACGAACTTGATGAAGATGACCTTGCTTACCTGAGAGATGGATGGGACTTCCGGAACGCGTTGTTGTTAGAGCAGCCTAATAATGATTGGGCTTATACTGTTGCCCGTTCTTTTTATTATGACGCGTTCGCATACTTTTTCTTTTCAGCGCTGGAGCGCAGCAAAGATGAAACGCTGGCTGCTATAGCCGCGAAATCACTGAAAGAAGTTACCTATCACCTGCGCTGGAGCAGTGAATGGGTGGTGCGCCTGGGCGATGGCACTGAAGAAAGTCATTTGCGCATGCAGCATGCAGTAGAAGAGTTGTGGATGTACACCGGTGAGTTGTTTACTCCGGTAGCTGCAGATACAGCACTTGTGCAGCAGGGCATAGCTGTAGATCTTCCGGTGCTGAAGGGGTCATGGATGCAATGCGTACGTGACGTCTTTGATGAGGCTACTATTACTATACCCTCCGGCACCTGGATGCAGCAAGGGGGTAGGGAAGGACGCCATACCGAGCACCTTGGTTACATACTTGCAGAACTACAGTTCATGCAGCGGGCTTATCCGGGCATGGAGTGGTAGCGCTGATAACAGTTATTTTTACCGACAATATTATTGAATGTCTGTCTCCCTGGTACTGCCTTGTTACAATCCTCCGAAAGACTGGGAGCAAAATGTTTGCAACTCATACAGGTCTTTCTGTGGCCTGGCAGGGGTTGATGCCGGGCTCGTTGTAGTACTGGATGGCACTGGCAGTACGGTTTCAGATCAGGCGCTTTCGTTCCTGTCGCGTAATATAGATAACCTGCAGATAGTTAAGTATGAGAAGAACATGGGCAAGGGCTACGCACTCAGGAAAGGGGTGGAGGTGGCAAAAGGGGATATCATCATTTATACCGATATTGACTTTCCGTATGCCATGAGCAGCATGCTGGAGGTATACAAAGGCCTGAACAATAATGAGTTTGATGTGGCAGTGGGTGTAAAAGACGATGCTTATTATGCGCATGTTCCTTTTGTAAGGCGTATTATCTCTCAGTTTCTCAGGTTGCTTATACGCTTATTCCTGGCAATGCCGGTCACGGATACACAGTGCGGGTTAAAGGGTTTCAGGAGGCCGGTCGCGGGGCTTTTCCTGCAGACCACAATAGACAGGTACCTGTTCGATCTGGAATTTATCCGTTATTGTTTCAAGTCAAAGAAATTCAGGGTGAAGGCGGTAAAAGTATCGCTTAATGAAAATGTACGCTTCCGTCGTATGGATTATCGTATATTATTGCCCGAAATGATCAACTTTTTCAGGTTGCTTTTTAAATAAGCATGAGCCCGTTACGTAGCAAAATATGGTTTGGTGTCACCGTTGTATTTGCAATAGCGCTTATTGTATTTACATTGGATGGCTTTGTCTTGCACCCGTCCAATATGATCCCCGAGATAGGTGGTGACGGGGCAAAGAACAATTTTACCTACCTCTATCATTGCATGTTTGGTCATGGCTATTGGTTCACCGGCATGAATTATCCATTTGGTGAGCATATCGTCTATACCGATGGGCAGCCTGTATTGTCGGTGCTCCTGGCGTCGCTTGGCAATGTCTCGGCAGAGCAGGCGCTGGCGATATTATGGTTGCTGGTCAGCCTTAGTTATGTGCTGTCTGTTCTTTTTGTGTACAGGATATTGGTCCGCTTCAGGGTTGCGCCGCTTGCGGCCATGGCTTTTGCTGGTCTTATATGCGTATTTACCCCTCAGGTACTGCGCTTGCAGGGGCATTACGCGCTCTCATATACTTGTATCATTCCCATGCTCTTTTACTGGACGATCAAATACCACGAGGCGTTTCACTGGCGTTATTGTGTTTATTTTTTCGTTGCCGGCTGCATTATGTCGTTCTTTCATCCCTACTATGCGGCTATGATGCTCATATGGGTAGTCAGCTATGCAGTGGGCTACTATATATTTACTGCCGGGCGCTTTTGGCAGAAATGCCGGCATTCGCTTCCTATGTTTGTGAGTGTGGTACTGGTGCTGGTAGTAATAGCCGTGGTGATGAAGGTTACTGACCCGGTCAAAGACAGGCCTGTAAAACCGTTAAGTACATTTTACGAGACCTGCACACGCCTTAAACAGATCATCACATCCGTTCATTCGCCTGTGTGGCAAAAGGCCGGGGGCAAGCCCCGGTTCAGGTTCGTCAGCGAGGGGGGCGAAGGTTATGTCTATGTTGGACTTGTTGTTTTTATTACAATGTTTTGCAGTTTCCTTTTTACCCTGCGTAAAAGTATAGCGCAGAAACGTATTGTGATAGTAGCTGAGGATACAGGCTTTTCACCTGTGTGGGTATTTATGGCTGTTGCCGTCCTGTTGTTCAGCATGGGTATCCCGTTCATCTGGCATATGGAGTGGCTGCTGGATTATACTTCTGTATTCAGGCAGTTTCGTTCATTTGGGCGTTTCAGTTGGATATTTTATTACATCATTACGGTCTATACTTGTGTTGTTCTGTATCACACATACGCGCAGTTGCGGGTTGCTGGCCGGCGTCTGCCGGCTTACTCGGTACTGCTGCTGTCACTTGGCTTTTGGGTATATGAGGCCAGCGGCTATGTGCAGTATACGCACCGGTTATCGGGCAATGGTAAGTATAATTACGGTGTTATCTTTTCAAAGGATCAGCAGAACTGGGCTTCATTCATCAGGGAGCATCACTATGACAGCACTGATTTTCAGGCCGTGTTGTTAATGCCGTTCTTTCACGTAGGCACAGAGAAGCTTTGGGTCGGCGATCCCGATTGGATGGTGACACTGGGCAGTAAGGCATCTTTGCAATTACATCTTCCCATGGTCGATGCGATGATGTCACGCTCTTCATGGTCGCAGGCGCAGCAACAGGTAAAGATTGCCGGTGGCTGCTATACGGATAAGCCTATTCTCAGTAATACAAATAGTGACAAGCCATTTCTGATGATGAACTATGATAATGATACGCTGAATCCCGATCAGAAATATCTTATCAGTGCGTCTGACTATATAGGTCATTACTCACAGTGCAATGTATACGCCTGCTACCCGACCCGTATTGCGGCCAATGATCGTAAGTTTGCCGACAGCGTAAAGCGTATCTTACCGTTTATCGCAGGGCAGGATACGATCGTTAACGGGTCCGGCAATTTTTATACAGACCATTTTGATAAGGGGAACTTTGCCGCGCCATTCTTCGGGCAGGGCGCTTTGTCCGCCATTACACGTGACGATAGTATCTGGACGACCATACCCATAACGCCGCCAAAGGATAGCGAGCTATATGAATTTTCCTGCTGGTTCCTGCTTGGCCGTGACGACTATCGATCGCCGTATATCACATTAGAACAGCTGAACAGCAGGGGTAAGGTCATAAAGAGCCGGGATGCCCTGACCCGGCAAAGCACAGACAGCCACGGCATGTGGTTCAGGTCGGCCGTGTATTTTTATATTCGTCATGATTGTGTGGCCATAAGATGCGTGCTCATGAATAATCCGGCGCCTACATATATAGCCATGGATGAACTGTTGCTCCGGCCTGCCGGTTCGCTGGTCATATGGCAGCGCCCGGGAGGTAAAGTGATGGTCAATAATCATTTGTTTCCTGCTCTGCCCGAGCGCAACTGAGTACCCTGTTTTTCTCATTGTTTGCCAGGTTATGAGTGAAGGTTTTTTAGTGTAATTTTATCGTATTAGTGATATGGGGCGTGAGGGTAGAGTACCCCTGCGTCGCGGTTGGAAGATTTGGTTAGCAGGCAGATAAATATATTTATGAGTGTTGACGAGATAATGGGATGGCTTTCTGAAGTGTGCGACCCCGAGGTGCCCGTGCTTACTATACTGGACCTGGGGATAGTGCGTGACGTGGAGGTGCTGGATGGCGAAGAGCCTGCCGTAAAAGTAGCCATAACGCCTACCTATAGCGGCTGCCCGGCTATGGACGTTATTGCCGTGGGTATCAGGATGGTGCTGGCAAGTCACGGCGTGAAAAAGGTGATCATTGAGCCACGCCTCAGTCCGCCCTGGACCACCGACTGGATGACCGAGGCCGGCAAAGTAAAGCTGAAGGAATATGGCATAGCGCCGCCCAACCGTAAGGCTTTTGAACCGCTCGGGCTCTTTGAAGAAGATAAAATATCCTGCCCCAGGTGCGGATCGGAAGAAACCGAATTGGTAAGCCAGTTTGGACCTACCTCATGTAAAGCACTTTATAAATGCCTTTCCTGTAAAGAACCTTTTGAACACTTTAAATGCCATTGAGCATGTACGAAAATAAGAAAATGCCCCTTGCGCCTGTAAGAGTCTACTACAGCCGTATCATGCGCAACCTGCTTATCGCGTCGGCGGTACTGCTGGTCTGCCTGCTCATTGGTATTTTGGGTTATCATTACTTTGCGGCCATACCCTGGATAGATGCCATACATAATGCCTCAATGATACTGAGCGGCATGGGGCCTGTGGCAGACGTGAAAGGTGTGGGTGGCAAGTTGTTCTCATCGGCATACGCCCTCTTTAGCGGAGTGGTGTTTATTACTAATATCGGGTTTATACTGGCCCCGGCGGCACACCGCTTTTTTCATCGCCTGCATGTGGAAGAGAATGAATTTGATGATGATAAAAGTGAGGATAAAACCTGATAAATAATTCCATAACAATTTGTTTATATAGGCATTTTTGTATCTTTAAGAAAAATGTCTATGAAAAAAATCCTTACTTTATTAGGCGCGTGCTTGCTTACGTCGGCTACCACACATGCCCAGATGTTTTGGGTAGAGAACTTTGAAAGTGGTTCTACCGGAGGGACAGGGCCTACTACTGTTGTATCCGCCTATGTGAGCCCCAACGGGCCCTGGACATTAACTGTTACAGGAACAGAAGGTACCTGGTACAATCAATGGTATGTAAGCTGCGCAGAAAATGGGTATACTACAGGTGGGTGCGGCACCGGCTGCGTGGCCCTGAGTACCACAGCTACATTGGCTAGCCTGCATGTGGGGTCGCGAACTTTAGGCGACAATGGTGCAAGCTATGATGCCGGTGGCCTAGTAAATACTACTACCGATCGCCGTGCTAATTCGCCTACCATCAATTGTACTGGCAGGTATGGCATCAACATGGCGTTTTATTATACCGAGGACGGCGACCTCACCAGCGACGATGCATCTGTATGGTATTCACCGGACAATGGCACTACGTGGAGCCTGCTCGTAAATACACCTAAGACACCGCCCATTTGTCCGGGAGGTCAGGGCTATTGGGACCATTATGTTGTAGCGCTGCCTACCAGTGCCAACAATAACCCAAATGTGAAGATAGGATTCAGGTGGGTCAACAATAACGACGGGGTAGGAACCGACCCTTCGTTTGCTGTCGACAGTGTTTCGCTTACCGCTACATCTACCACATCTGTTCCTACACCATCATTTAGCGTCACCCCGGGCTATACCGTTTGCGAGGATAGCTGCATCACGTTTACCAATACCAGTACAGGCACCATAGACAGCTTTACCTGGTCTATGCCGGGGGTAACCATATCCACGCCACACGCATCGCCTGTTACTGTTTGTTATTCAACAGCAACTACCTATACCATGACACTCAATGTATATAGCGGGGGCACCGCATACCCCGCCACACATGGTGTTACGGTGAACGCTGCCCCGGCGGCCATTACCGGATCGCATAATGTATGTATCGGGTATACCGATCCGCTGACCAGTGCTACTATAGGCGGTACATGGAGCAGCAGCACCCCGTCTGTGGCTACGGTGGGCTCGTCTACCGGTATTGTAACGGGTATAGCCGCAGGTACCACTACTATTACATATACCATTGGCACAGGCTGTATCACTGTATACAATGTTACCGTGACACCACTGCCATGTACCACAGGTATACAGGCAGTCAATAACGGAGGTAACACTTACTGGATAGCCCAGCCATCGGGCAATATGATCAACATCAATTCCTCTTCGGTTGTTTCAGAGTCCATCACTATAGCTGTTTTTGATCCTACCGGCAGGCAGATAACGGCCGAGCCATGGGTGCAGGGCAGTAGCCAAAAGCAGCTCGACTGCTCGCAGTGCGCGCCCGGCATATACATCATCCGCCTCAGTGGCAAGAACACCTCTGAGGTGCTGAAATGGCTGAAGGAATAACGAAATCCGTTTGAGTTTTCTATCCCCGCTCCCCCGGCAGCAATGCGGTAAAATGAGGAGCGGGGATTTTTTTCGGCGTACATAGGAAAACAAAAAAATCATGTACATTTATTTTATTTTTTAACTAAAACCCCAAAATATATGACCCTTAAAAAATTAGTTCTTTGCACCGTCTTGTTACAAGGCATCTATCAGTCCTCATCAGCGCAGACTGTTGTTCCCGCCAACCTGGATTTTGAAACAGGTACTACCGCCAACTGGGAGTATTACCGGGGCACTGTTGCTTCCGGCCATATTTATTCTCTTGCGTCATCTTCAGCGGTTGCCGGCCTGCATACTATTACCTCAGGCTCCGGTACCGATCCGTACGGGGGCTTTCCCGTAGTGGGGCATGGCACCCATTCCCTGCAGCTGGCACACGATACTATAGACAATAATGCCGATGCCGCAGCCTACAATATTCATGTACCCACCGGCGGCAGCTACACGCTGGACTATTATTACGCCGCTGTGCTGCAAGACGCGGCTCATCCTTTTGCGCAGCAGCCTGTATTAGAAGTGAGCGCAATAGACTCAGCCACCGGCACGCCGGTACCTTCTGCTTCTTTAATTATTTCCACATCCACCACCGGGCTTATGACTTCCACCGTTGATGCGAGTGTGCGCTATATGCCATGGACGGCCGGCAGCATAGATCTTACCGGCTACGGCGGGCATACTGTGACGCTACAGTTCACTGTTGCGTCATGCGCCACGGGAGGCCATTTTGGTTATGGCTACGTAGACGTGGGCGGCCTTACCTCTTCTATACTTACCACGCCGGCTGTATTGACTGCCGGCACGGGCACTATTAATTTGTTTCCTAACCCTACACCAGGCTTGCTAATGATACAATGGGCCGGGCAGCAGACCGGAGACGCAAAGGTGAAGGTCACTGATATGACAGGCCGTGTAGTAAGCACCTCATCACTTAATTTCAACGCATCCTCCGGCGAAGCACCCATAAGCCTGGCAGGCCTCAACGACGGATTGTATCTTGTGTCTGTGACCTCGGCATCTGTCAGCTATTGCGGCAGGGTAGTGATACAGCATTAAGATAAAAATAACTTTGTTTGTGAGTGCCTCCCGTTATCGGGAGGCACTTTTATGTTATTCATATGCCTGTATTGTATCAACTACTTACCGTCAACGCCTCCCGGGCAGATAGGGCTGTTTGTCTTGCAATATTGGTGCATTCTTATGCCGTTCCATTTTTATTGTAAAATATTTTGCCTTACCTTACGTTCCTATAGTGGCCGTCGCCGGCTTATTGATCATCACACAATTTTTATTTATGAGGAACTTACTGATCGGATTGCTTTTAGGTATTATACTATGTACTGTGGGCGGATATATCATGTACCCTACTGTTAAAAAGACCTCGTACGACGAAGGCTATAAAGCAGGTATGATAAACGGAAATGCAACAGGCCTGGCCGAAGGCAAGACCCAGGGCGCTGCCGAAGTACGTGCCGAAATAAAACATCACGAAGACAGCCTGGCCGCAGATATACAGAAAAAAGAAGCAGAACGTAAGGCGGCTATGAAAAAGGTACATAAGGCACCGCCACCTGTTCAGAACTGGCACGTAATAGACGGCAAGATAGCTGACCCCGTGGTGAACTAAATAGCGCCAAACCCGATACTCTTACTTTATTCCCAGCAGCTCCCTGAATTTGGGTTGCAGCATAGCGGCCAGCTCATTGTATGAGAGGAATAGCCGCATTTCCTGCATACCTGATATGTCTTCATCGTCCCGAAACACCTTTATGGGGCTGTAAGAGAATACCAGGCCTTTGCAAACCGGAAAGACATTGTCTGTCACGGGCATTGTATCGGTGAGCAGTATATCCTTTAGTTTCTTACCAGCGTCTATGTGGTATTTCTTCCGCAGCGCGTTTTCCAGAAGACCAGCCAGCACATCTTTGTTTTGCGTGAGCATATCATCTGCCGTCAGCACTTTCCTGTTCTTTATATCCAGACACAGGTAGCGGGTGTGATCGGTATATGTGGTACTATTGAAGTCGTACTGGTAGCCGGTTTGTTGCAGCACCAGCAGCCCATCGCTGCTGTATACGGGAAACAGCATGAATATGCCGGTGAAGTCGCTGCCGTCTTGCCGCCCGCCCTGCACGGTCTCCTTGAACCGTGAGATGAAGTGCTGAATAAAGCTCTGCGACAGCAGATGCTCCGAACCTGTTTTAGCCTTGCCCCCCGCCGCAAACTGTGCCACAGCATGGCGGATGAATGCCTCGTCTTTTTTGGAGGTGCCTGCCGCCAGCTCTATACCATCGTAGCTGGCGCCGGCTTTTACCGGTTTGCCCTGTGCGCCGGTGACAACCTGGGTGTCGCCGGCGTGGCTGAATACGAAGGGCAGGGGAGTATTGTCTTCTTTAAGGTTAATATCCAGTTGCTCCTGCCCTGTGCCGCTATACCACTTACCCCTTATGGAGTCATGTATGAATACAAAACTAAATCGCGTGGTCTGTACCTGCATGCTGTATGCATCGCTTACATTGGCCAGGGGTAAATTTTCGGGGAATACCTGCGCGCTCATTCCCTTGGCGTGCGAATAGGCTGCCGGGCCGGTAATGGTAAAAAAGCTGATACCCGGCTCATCAGTAAAGTAGTAACTACTGCCGCCGTAGCTGGAGGCCCCCGGGAAGCCGTAACGTATATCCATTACCGCCTTGTGGTGGCCTATGGTGCCTGTATAGTGCTTGTACAAATTCTCCGGCAACAGTGTATCGGCACCATTGGCCCCCTTTGCGTTCTGCGCATTAATAATGGAGGCTAAAGCAATAATACCGTATATAAATTTACGCATAGTTTCAGATTTGTGTGGTTAGGGCAAATATACGCCTAATAGGTCTTCTGCCGGGTAGCCGCCCACAGGGCCGCCGTACACATCCAATATGGCTGCCCCACCCGGCCGGGAGCACCTCGCTACGACTTAAGTTATCCACAATTCCCCTGTTTTAGCAAAAAAACAAATTGCGCACCTTGGCATTGATAATCAGCATTTTACGAAAAAAATGTGGATAAAAATTCCCCAAAAATTCCCCATTTCTTACCCAGTGGGGAATTGGTGTTTCGTCTGGAATTTGGCAAATCTTTTGGCTTCGCAGCCTGTGTGGCTATTGCGGTATAAAGGTCGTATGCGTAACGGGGTTTTGCAAAAAAAAGTTTTATGATAGTACGGAATTCAGTCTGTCATAGAAATTTGTTTTGAGCGCGGGGATAGATCCCGGTGGTCAATTTTCAGCAGGTGGAAGAAATCTGCTTCTTCAACCTCCCGCACATGCCCGGGCGGCAGGCCGGCAAGGTGGAGGTCTTCTATAGCCACACGTACCAAGCGCCTGCAGGGGTGGCCTACAGCGCGTACCATATTGCGTACCTGGTGGCGCTTGCCCTCGTACAGCGATATCCGCAGCCATGAGTGGGGTATGCGTGGGTTTTGCTCCAACTGGAAGGCAGGCAGATCTGGCGGCACCGGGAGTAGTTGCGCCTCGCAGGGGGCTGTGGTATATTGGCCTTTGCCTCGTACACTTATGGTTACGCCTTCGGTTAGCTGCCGCACTGTTTCGGCGGTCATTACATTGTTTACCCGCACGAGGTAGGTTCGCTTGTGCGGCATGCCGGAACGGAAAAGCAGTTGTGATAACTGCTTATTGGTGGTGAGGATCAGCAAACCTTCAGACAGGGCATCGAGCCGGCCTACCACATGCGTGCCGGGCGGGAACGGGTAGCCGAGATGGCTGAGCAGCGGCACGGCCTCCACGCTCACAAACTGTGATGCCATCTGGAATGGCTTATTGACGATAAAGTAGCGGTGCCCGGGCATCTGTGGCTAATGTAGTGATTTTTTGCTGAGGGCGTGGCGCGAGCGTGTTGGTGAAGAAAATAAGACCAGGGGGTGTTTTGGTGTTTGTTTTATTGAGGGGTATTTTGTTGTCTGAATCGCAGATTACACAGATTTTTCTCGTGTTTTGTCATGCTGATGCACGAAGCATCTCTGCACTCCTCGGGTCATTGCGAGGAACGAAGCAATCTCGCGAAATATTTGCAATCGGTTGCAAACGCTTTTCCGTGGCAACCTCGTTGCAAACGAAGATGAGTGCAATTTTTTTGTTTTTAGAACAAACGAGGACCAGCGGGGGGAGACTGGCTGCGCGTTTAAGCGTAGATAAAATCTACGCCCATCGACTTTCCTTTTAAGAGCACTACGGAACCTGGCCGGGAATCACTTCATTTTGTAAAAATGAACCGTATCTGAATAGTAAGCAGGGTTGTTTATGTTCTGTATAATGCGTTGCTTCACTTCTGCCTGGTTAAGGTTCCATAAAGTTGTGTCGTTTACTACTGCGGCTGTCATTTTTATATAATTACCGGTTACCGGATCCGCATCTGTTTTCAGTATCTTGAGAAAAAAGAAGCCCTCGTGGGTGAAGTTTTCTTCAAAATAGGGCACATTGATAAACTGCGTGTTCCCGATCTTTGAGAAGTGCATATTGGATTCATAGGTAGGATTAGTTCCTCCCCTGTCCCAGAATTTTATATGATATCTGTCTAACTGATAGGGCTCGTGCCGGATAATTTCGTAAAAATTCTTTTTGTTGGTATCTTCCTCAAATCTCCATCTGCCGAGAATGGCATCATTTAAATTTTTCATTGAAGGGCCATCTATGGGGTATTTGGCTTCGATATTGCTGATTTGTCCTTGCACAAACGCAGGCAGTAACAACAGTATTAGTAATAACTTCTTCATCCTTCATTTTGTTATATACATAAAGATAATACTTTTATTGAGCCATTTTATCAATCAGTATACACTTATCTCTTGCTAATGAAATATGCGCTGTTTAATTATTTTATTACAAACGGGGATGTTTTTTCGCAAGTGGGATGCTTGCAGAAATGCAGACCAAGCGGGACCTTGGACTAGTTGGGACAACAGCATAGTGTAACTACGCATAAAAGATATAAACTAATGATCTTATGCCTCATTATTGACAAAGATTATAGAGTGATTTTTATATTTACTGCCAATTCTCCAGGGATTACTATCCTGAATAAATTCGGGATCGAGAAAACACCAGGCCCAAGCATTGGCACCCTGAATACCTTTAGAGAAGGAGTTTTTCAAAGCGTATGAAAGCTTAATTTTATTCTGTCGTGGTGAGCCGTGCCGAACCATGGCATGTTGAGGCTTAAGACGCAACTGTATCAGGGCACCGCAGAAATATTATTGGAGATGAAATTCAGTCATGATTATTACGTTTATATATTGCAGTGTGCTGATGGTACTTACTATACAGGCATGACCAATAGCATGGACAGAAGGCTTGAAGAGCATGGGCAGGGCGTGGACCCTACATGCTATACGTTTCCGAGAAGACCTTTGGAGTTGAAGTATTTTGAACATTATAAGTATGTGAACGATGCAGCGCGAAGGGAGAAGCAGATAAAGGGTTGGAGCCATGCTAAGAAAGAAGCGCTTATTAATGGCGATATGGAGGAGTTGACGCGGCTGGCGAAAGGGAAAAGGGGGTGATGCGGCGAGTGCCTTGATTTAGCTTTGTTGCTTGGTTCGACGTGTCATGGTTCGGCGCGGCTCACCACGACAGTTTTTTCAATTTGACTGGGCCTTGATTTAGCTGCGTTGCTTGGTTTGACGTGTCATGGTTCGGCGCGGCTCACCACGACAGTTTTTTCAATTTGACTGGGCCTTGATTTAGCTGCGTTGCTTGGTTCGACGTGTCATGGTTCGGCGCGGCTCACCACGACAAGTTTTCAATTTGACTGGGCCTTGATTTAGCTGCGTTGCTTGGTTCGGCGTGTCGTGGTTCGTAGTTCGACGGGCTCACTATTTCTCACCACGAGGTTTTTCAATTCGGCGTGCTCAATAGAAATATACCATGCAAATGTGTCATAGCCACTGAAACTAAATAGCTGCAATCAATATCGGATCATAAAATATTAAATGCATTAGCGCATATGTGGAAAAATACCTATTTTCCTTTTTTGCTTTTTAGTTGCCAACCCTTACCTTTGCGCAAAATTTAGGCGACTTAATTAATTTTATAACTCATACTTATGCCAAACGTTGGTAAAATCAAACAAATTATCGGGCCGGTTGTGGACGTGTATTTCGGTGGGGACAGCAAGCTCCCGGAGATCTTTAACGCACTGGAACTGACCCGTGAGAACGGTGACAAATTAGTGCTGGAAGTGCAGCAGCACCTGGGTGAAGACAGCGTACGCGCGGTAGCGATGGACGGTACTGAAGGCCTGGTGCGCGGCACAGAGGTAAGAGATACAGGCAAGGCGATAGCCATGCCGATAGGTGAGCAGATCAACGGCCGCCTGTTTAACGTAACCGGTGATGCCATTGACGGCCTCGGCACTCCTGATAAAACAGGCGCCCGCCCGATACATAACAAACCACCTAAGTTTGAGAACCTGAGCACATCATCTGAGATCCTGTTTACAGGTATCAAGGTAATTGACCTTATCGAGCCATACGCAAAGGGTGGTAAGATAGGCCTGTTTGGTGGCGCCGGTGTGGGTAAGACAGTACTGATACAGGAGCTTATCAACAACATTGCGAAAGCATACGCAGGCCTTTCGGTATTTGCGGGTGTGGGTGAGCGTACACGTGAGGGTAATGACCTGATGCGTGAAATGATAGAAGCAGGCATTGTGAAGTATGGTGACAAATTCAAGCACAGCATGGAAGAAGGCGGCTGGGACCTGAGTGCTGTGGATATGAACGAACTGAAAGACAGTAAAGCAACATTCGTATTCGGACAGATGAACGAACCACCCGGCGCCCGTGCGCGTGTGGCCCTCTCCGGCCTTACCGTAGCGGAATACTTCCGTGATGGTGATGGCACAGGCAAAGGAAAAGACATCCTGTTCTTCGTAGATAATATCTTCCGTTTCACACAGGCGGGTTCTGAGGTGTCGGCGCTTCTTGGCCGTATGCCATCGGCGGTGGGTTACCAGCCTACGCTGGCTACTGAGATGGGTTTGATGCAGGAGCGTATCACTTCTACCAAGAATGGTTCGATCACCTCGGTACAGGCGGTATATGTACCGGCCGATGACCTTACCGATCCGGCGCCAGCAACTACCTTTGCGCACCTTGATGCCACTACGGTACTGGACCGTAAGATAGCTGACCTTGGTATCTACCCCGCGGTAAACCCGCTGGAGTCTACATCACGTATACTCACCCCGATGATAGTAGGTGATGTGCATTACGACTGCGCCAACCGTGTGAAGCTGATATTGCAGCGCTATAAAGAACTGCAGGACATCATTGCGATCCTGGGTATGGACGAGCTGAGCGAAGATGATAAGATGACCGTGGCACGCGCACGTAAGGTGCAGCGCTTCCTGAGCCAGCCGTTCCACGTGGCAGAGGCGTTCACCGGTCTGAAGGGTGTACTGGTACCGATAGAAGAAACCATCCGCGGCTTTAACATGATCATGGACGGTGAAGTGGACGAGTATCCTGAAGCAGCGTTCAACCTGGTGGGTAGCATTGATGATGCCATAGCCAAGGGTAAGAAACTGATGGAGCAGGCCAAAAATTAATTCGACAATTCGACAATTCGATAATGTGCCAATGAGGTGATTGTCGAATTGCCGAATTGGCAAATTGCCAAATTAACGACATGCAACTAGACATATTAACACCGGAAAGAAAGGTATTCAGCGGTAAGGTATACGGTATTTACCTGCCGGGCACAGAAGGTACTTTTGAGATACTGGAGAACCACGCGCCTATCATAGCGTCGCTGGGCAAGGGTAAGATGAAGATACTGAAGGACAAGAATACCACTGAGACCTACGATATATCAGGCGGCTTCGTAGAAATGCTGAACAATAAAGCCAGTGTGCTTATTGAAGACGCTACAGCGCTGGACTAACGTATCGCAGAGTGGCGAAAGAGAACGAAGAGCGCCTTCGATGGGTTCGGGATGATAATTAAAAATGCTTTAAATGTCGGGGAAACCCGGCATTTTTTGTTTTTATTGCTATTTTAGAGTCATTAAAGCGCTACTATGAGCAACATACAACGGCCACAGGCAGGTGAGTACAATGCGTATTTCCAGGGGTATATAGATATGGTGCCGGAAGGCGACTTTTTAGATATTCTGCACGAAAATACAAAGGCGGCAACAGCCTTTTTTGAAGCTATACCAGCAGAGAAACACAATTACCGGTACGATAAGGACAAATGGAACGTAAAGGAACTGCTGAACCATATAACAGATGGTGAGCGTGTGTTTTGCTACCGTGCGCTGGTGGCTGCCCGTGGTGATAGTAAGACGATCCTGCACCCTATGAACGATCATTTGTATGTGCAGCAGGCAAATGTTAGCGGCAGAACATTTGAGGAACTGCTGAATGAATTTAAGGCGGTGCGTGCCGGTACTGAGGCGTTATTTGCGCCGGTATCTGAGGTGCAGTCGCAGTTTCTGGCAAAAACCAAAGCCGGCCCGATAAGCGCGCGGGCTCTGGGCTACATTATTGTGGGGCATATGATGCACCACATGAAGGTGATAAAGCAGTGGTACCTCTAAACTGCGTCTTTTGCTATTACCGTCCAGTCTTCGCTGCCGTGACCGCGGGCAATCCATTTATCCATCTCAGCTGCAATAGCAGGAATAGCAGCCAGGGTGGCACCATTGCGCTGTGCTTCTTCCATCATCAGGCGGGTATCTTTACGCGCCATGCTCAGCTCCCAGGTGGGCTGGTCGAAAGTTTTGGAGGTTATTTTCTTTAGCCTTGCGGGCAGCATAGCGCCCGGGTTCCACGAATTGAACAGGGTGGCTACATCGTCTGTATCTATGCCCAGAGCTTTTGCCAGCATCAGTGAGTCTGCCACCCCTGCAGTCATAGCCACGAGAAAGAGGTTGCCGATGAGCTTCATACCCGCGGCGGTGTTATTTTTAGTCCCGAAGTTGATGACCTTGCCGGTCATCTTTGCCAGTTCAGGCTCTACAGCGCTGATAGTATCGGGATCGCCCGATACCAGCATAGTGCCGGTACACTCTAATGCGTTAATAGGCCCCATAAATACGGGAGCGTGCAGGTAGGTGTAGCCCCTGCTTTTCCATAGCAGGGTACGCTGAGCAGCCCCTTCGGCCGATGTGGTGGTGTGGTCTATGATGATGGCCCCGGGCGCCATGCCGGGAATCGCCAGCTCCAGTATCTCGTTTACGCTGGCGTCGTCTTTCAGGGTCAGGTGTATACGTTCGGCACCCTTTACGGCATCTGCCACTGTTTCGAAAGCCAGCGCCCCGGATGCTTCTAGCGCCCTGGCTTTTGCCGCTGTCCTGTTCCATACATGTACCTGCTCCCCTCTTTGCAGCAGTGCCTTTACGAAGTTGGCACCAAGGTGCCCCATGCCTATAAATGCGATCATCTGAGTGTTTTTTTGTAAAGTTAGGATGAAATACATACCCATAAACTCATAAGGCCTATTTGTAATAATTGGCAGCTTTAAGGAAAAAACGGTCAAAACAGGCCGGGGTTATGGAATAGGCCGTTTTTTTATTAACTTGGCAACCTTTCACAAAAAAATTGACCGATGTCTGTAAATCTCTGTATTGATTGGGGTAATACCAACGTTAAGGCAGCAATATTTGTTGATGACGTACTGCAAAAACAACAAACCTTTTCTGCCGATCAGGCGCTGGAACAGGTGACCGGTATGCTTGAGGCAAATTCGCCGTCGAAGGCGATACTCTGCTCTGTGGTGCACCACGATGCCGATGTAGAGCAACTGATAAAATCAAAGATAAGGAGCGCGATAGTGCTCGATGGCTATACCCGCACCCCTATCAACAACGCATACCTCTCGCCCGAATCGCTGGGGCCTGACAGGCTGGCATTGGTGACCGGCGCGCATATGACCTACCCCGACAAGAACAACCTGGTGATCAGCCTAGGCACCTGTATCACCTACAACCTTGTACAGAAGAACAAAACATTCAGAGGCGGAGCGATATCGCCGGGCCTGCGTATGAGGCTGCAGGCTATGAACACGCTTACCGATAAACTACCTGAGGTAGGCATACAAGGCGACCTGATGCTGCTGGGCTACGATACAGAAACCTGTATGCGCAGCGGCGCAGTATATGGCATGGCCGGTGAGATAGATGGTATGATACGGGAGTTTGCGGGCCAATACCCTGATTTTAACGCCATCTTAACGGGCGGTGATGCTCCATTCTTTGCAAGCAAAATTAAAAGTAAGATATTTGCTGACCCTGATCTATTGTTGAAAGGGTTAAATTTAATTTTAAACTATAATGTGTCTATTCCGCGCTAAGTGCTGTGTACTTGTTTTACTGGTTTTATGCAACACAAAATTACTTGCCCAAACAAGTTCATATAGCAATCCTATCAATGGGCGCGAGAATAATCCTTACTCCAAGTACGGAATAGGTGAGTTTGTGAATGGCAATAATACCACGCTGAGGGGTATGGCCAACATCACCTCGGCCTACGCCACGCCATATACCGTAAATTCTGATAACCCGGCTTCGTATGCATTACTGCAGCGCACCACTTTTGAAGGCGGGGGCACTGCATCAACCCGTACCGTTACCGGATCGGGGCTGACCTATAAGACAGGTACCGCAACTATATCATACGTAAACCTTGGCTTGCCGGTAGGCAAGAATGGTGGTTTGTGCATAGGGTTCAGGCCATATACGCATACCTACTACAATATGGTGGATACGATAACCAGCACTACCAATCCACCCTCGCCCATAGGAAATGTAGAGCGCACCTATTATGGTGAAGGGGAGCTTAACTATGCATATATTGGCGCTGCCGCCAAGCGTAAAGGCTTTAGTATCGGAGCCAACGTGGGTTACCTCTTCGGCACGATCCGTAATACGACTGCTACACTGCCTATAGATACAGCGGTGATCAATAAAGCTTTCATCACGGAGTTCAGTAATTATACACAGATTGGCGGGCTATATTTTAAGCTGGGCCTGATGTATGACCATAAGATAGACTCGGAATATTCGATAAGGATAGGCGGCACGCTGAGCCTGCAGCAAAACCTTGTAGAGCGGCTGAACTCATTCCAGATCAGCAGCCATAACTTTGGCGATACCGCGGTAAGTGACACCAGCCTGAATTCGGGTGAGAGCACAGGCAAGCTTAAGTTGCCGCTTTCGTACACAATAGGCGTGATGCTGACCAAGGGTGAGAAATGGTCTTTGGGCCTTGATTTTGCGGGTACGCAGTGGAGCGGCTACAAGAGCACGCCCGACTCTATACTCAATGCAGGCGTGGGCACCAGCTCATACAAGATAAGCCTTGGCGGTGAGTATACGCCCGACGCAAACAATATCCGCAATTACTTCTCACGGGTCACTTATCGTTTCGGCCTGTACTATGGTACTGATTATCTTGCCCTGCGCACACTGCCCGGACAGTCGTTGACCACGCTGCCGGTATATGGTGTCACTGCCGGTGGCAGTTTCCCGTTCAGGCGTTCATTATCGCGGCTACATGTGGCTATAGATGTAGGCCGCCTGGGCACTACGACCAATAATCTTATTCAGCAGACCTATGCCCGTTTTACCATAGGTGTGTCGCTCAACGATAAATGGTTCATACCCCGCAAGTATGATTAGTGGCCGGTTAAAATATCAGCTAAATAAAATTACCCGGATCCTGGTTCCGGGTGTTTTGTTTATGGTAGCCGGTGCATGTAAAAATAACCCCGATGAAATAAAAGCGCTCACCGGCCACAACAACAGGCAAGAAGACCGTGCCGAGCAGGTAACCCTTATATACAGCAAGGACGGTAAGATAAAAATGCGGGCCTACGCGCAGGATTTTGTGCGGGATGAGGCCGCGGATCCGCCCTATATAGATATGAACACACGGCTGAAAGCAGAATTTTTTAACGACAGCGGCAAGGTGGAGCATACGCTTACGGCCGACTCGTGCAGATATTATACCAGCAAGGGTGACGTAATAGTATGGGACAGTGTGCAGGTGGTAAGTACGAATGGCCAGCAATTAAATACACAAGAGCTCATCTGGAGCGAAACGATACATAAATTCTTTACCGAGAAACCTGTAAAGATTACATCGGCATCGGAAGTGCTGTATGGCAATGGTATGGAGGCAAATAGTGATTTTTCGTGGTACCAGATCACTAACCCCAGGGGTACTGTGGCGGTAAATAAAGGCGAACTGCCGCAATAGTTTATTTGGGCAGGGATACGGTTACCGTGGTGCCGCTCGCAGTATCAGATTCGATTTTTACTGTGCCGCCTAACTTGTCTGCCAGCTTTTTTACAATGGCCAGTCCAATGCTCATTTCGGCGGCTTTTTTATCACCTTTCTTCTTTGGTTTTTTGAACAGGTCAAACAGCCTGTCGTGCTCGTGAGGCGCTATGCCGGGGCCATTGTCTTGAACGCGTACTATATACACCCTGTTATCCTGAGCTAAGGATACAGATACATTGATCTGGCTCTTGTCGTTGTGTATGATAGCATTGTCAATAAGGTTCAGCAGTATTTGTATAATAGCTACATGAGATGTATGTATCCGGTCTTCATTTTTCTCGTAGCGTATAGAGATATTATCGGGTATATGGATCAGGCCGGTAACTTCCTCTACGAGGTCGGTGAAATTAAGGTCTTCTTTTTGTTCTGTGATCACCTGTGTAGACCGTGAGTAGTTCAGTACACCTGAAACGAGCTCTGTGAGGTTATTGGCTGCAACGCCGAGAAAATTTATATACTCATTACCTTCTTCATCCAGCTGCGTGCCATAATTGATCTGGAGCAGGTGGGTCAGCGATATCATAGCGTTGAGCGGGCTTTTCAGGTCGTGCGCTGCTATGGTTGCAAAGGTATCCAGTTCGGCATACGCCTTTGCCAGGTCGGTCAGTTTTTGCGTTGCCGCTGCTATAGTTTGCGCCTGGCTAACCTGATGTGCCACGGTATTAGCCAGTGATGATAAAGCCTTTACCTGCTCGGCGGTGGGCTCAAAGCGGGCAGTGCACCATATGCACAGTGTGCCGGACACGCTATCTGCCCCTGTTTGTAACGGTAATGCTATGTAAGACTGTGCCCCGGCAGCAATAATAGCCGGGTCGGCAGTAAAACTATTATCATTGGAAAGATCAGGAATTATCAGCAATTCATCTGCGGGGCAGGGTGGTACCGTAGTATTGAGCGGGATACCATCGGCTGCTATGAACCCACTTCCCGAAGCTATTCCCACAAGCGTACGCACCCGGCATATCGCATCGGCCATGTACTTTATGTCTTTGATCGATACAGCCGTCATATCGGTACCGGTATCCGCAACTGGTATTTTGGAACCCTTTTCATTAGCCTGTACCGTGGGAATATTCATTGATCTTCTGATAATTTTGGTATAAAGATAATTGTCTGAAACAATTAGACGACAATGTTAGAACATTATATGATGTGATATTTTTATCAAATAGTTAATGTGCATTTTTAATATTCATTAGTTGGTGTTTACTTACAGAGATAATCCAAAACGGGTACCCAGTGTTTGCAGGTCATTGACCACACTTTCTACAACCGGGATGCCCTGTAGCCTGCGCAGGCTTTCGGCCTCGCGTTCTATATCGCCGGGTATAAGCACCTTATGGTCCGGGGATATAGGTTTGGCACTGCGGAAGCGGGTGATCCATTGATCCATATGCTGTTTGAATTCAGCGGCTGGCCTGAAAGCGTCAATGCGCATAGCCCCCAGAAAGTGTCCCAGCCCCTGGCCGGGCATATCCTGCGGCATGGGTACATAAGCAGGGAATGGTGGCGCCCACGGCCCGTAGCTGGCCCCTCCCAGTACGGCAGAGAATATATCTACAATACTGCCCAGCGCGTAGCCTTTATGGCTGCCATGCTCCCGGTCACTGCCCAGGGGCAGCAGTGCGCCTCCGTTTTTCAGCTCCCCGGCATCAGTAGATGCGTTGCCTTCCTTGTCCTGCACCCACCCCAATGGGGCTTGCTGGTGCTTACGTTGCAATATTTCCAATTTGCCGTTGGCTGCGGTGGTAGTGGCCATGTCTGCCACAAAAGGCGGCTGACCGGCAGCGGGTATGGCCACGGCTATAGGATTAGTGCCCAGCATACGTTCTACAGAAAACGTAGGTGCCACAAGGGCGCTGGCATTGGTCATGGCCATGCCAATCATGTCATGCTGCAGGGCCATCATGGCGTGGTAGCCTGCTATACCAAAATGATTGCTGTTGCGCACACACACCCATCCCGTTCCTGCCTTCGCGGCTTTCTCTATGGCTACCTGCATGGCAAATGGTGCGACTACGAGGCCCAGGCCCGCATCGCCATCCACTACCGCGGTAGACGGGGTCTCATGCACAATAGTGATGGCCGGCACGGGATTCACTCTTTTTGCCTCCCATAGCCGCACATAGCCGCTGAGGCGTGCCACACCATGGCTGTCTATGCCGCGAAGGTCTGCCGATAGCAGCGCGGTGGCAGCAGTTGTGGCATGGGCATCGGTGCAGCCAATAGCGGTAAATATACCATGGGTAAAAGTGTATAACTGATCGTATGAAAAAGTATGATCCATTAGTGCAAGATAAAAAACAACACGAAAGTACGGGATGATAGACACCATCTGGACGAAAACATATAATTTGGAGGTATAAAGTACATACATGAACTGGAGGATAGTAGCAGGATTATTATTATTGTTATTTGGTATGATGGGGCTGTACCAGGTGATGGGAAACGCCGCGGGCGCTAAGCCGGGAGGGTCTTCAAATTATATTCAGGCTGCTTGTATTATATGGATGGCGGCAGGTGTTCTTCTTATTGTGAGAGGTACCAGGGCTAAGGATAAGTAAACTGACCGATATCATCGCAGGGCATGAATTTTACGCCTATTTTCACAGATCTTATTTATGGCGGGACCTCAATTTGTGACCAATGGTTTAACAGACGATGAAGTAAGGGCATCGAGGGCCGCGCATGGGGCTAACGTACTCACAGCGAAAAATAAAAATGGATTCTTTATCGCGCTGCTGGGAGTGGTAAAGGAGCCTATGTTCCTGCTGCTTGTTGCGGCGGCGGTTATCTATTTTATCAGCGGGGAGATCAGCGATGGTATTTTTATGGTTTCGTCCATCATATTGGTGAGCGCTATATCGCTATACCAGGATGCCCGCAGCCGCAACGCGCTTGAGGCCTTGAAGGCGCTGACGCAGCCACGCAGCAAAGTGATACGGAACGGGAAAGTGGAAGAGATCAAGAGCGAAGAAATAGTAGTGGGTGATGCAATGCTGGTAGAAGAAGGCGCTTCTGTGCCGGCAGACGGAACAATACTTCAGTCACATGATTTCTCAGTAAACGAATCTATGCTTACCGGCGAATCGCTGCCTGTTTTCAAACATGAAGGTGGTGAGGAGACACTCGTATTCCAGGGAACAACAATAGTGAGCGGGATGGCGGTAAGCAGGGTGCTTGCCGTAGGTAATGCTACGCGCCTGGGCAAAATAGGAGCAAGCCTTGAGTCTATAGCAGAAGAAGTGACGCCCCTGCAAAGGCAGATACAGAATTTTGTAAAGGCGATGGCTATTGTTGGCGCGGTGGTTTTTGTAATAGTGTGGGGTATCAACTACGCTCACAGCCGCAATGTGGCGGATAGCCTGCTTAAAGCGCTTACGCTGGCTATGAGCATTCTGCCTGAAGAGATACCTGTAGCCTTTACAACTTTTATGGCCCTGGGGGCATGGCGGCTGATGAAGAACGGGGTAATTGTAAAACAGACACAGACAGTAGAGGCATTGGGCAGCGCCACGGTGATATGCACAGACAAGACCGGCACCATTACAGAAAACAGCATGACCCTTGCTAAGGTCTTTGTGTTTGACACTGCAACAACGTATCCCGCAGACAGATCTATGCCCGAGGGTGCGCTGGAGGTGATACGATACGCGATGTGGGCAAGTGAGCCTGCACCCTTTGACCCCATGGAAGTAGCCCTGCACAATGCTTATGCCGTGGCCCATGCTACCGATGAAAGAGGCAATTATGCACTGGTGCATGAATATCCGCTGCATGGCGTGCCGCCTATGATGACGCATGTTTTTGAAAGCAAGACGGGCCACCGGATCATAGCCGCCAAAGGAGCGCCCGAAGCAATGATCAAAGTCTCTGGCCTGGCACCCCAGGAAAAGAATAATGTATTGGAAGCGGTAAAGGTACTGGCAGGTGAGGGTTACCGGGTATTGGGCGTGGGGTATGCCGACTTTTCGGGCGATGATTTTCCAGAGCACCAGCACGACTTCAGGTTTGTTTTTAAGGGGCTGGTGGCGTTTTACGATCCGCCTAAAAAGAATATACCGGCGGTACTGGAAGCATTTTATAAGGCGGGTATATCAGTGAAAATAATTACCGGCGATAATGCGCTGACCACGGCCACTATAGCCGGGCAGATAGGCCTGAAAGGTGCGGAGCAGGCACTGAACGGGGAAGAACTAATGGGCGAAACCAAAGAAGAACTGGAAAACAATGTAATAGAAACGAACATTTTTACCCGCATGTTTCCGGAGGCGAAACTAAAGATAATCAACGCGCTGAAGGCCAGGGGACAGGTAGTGGCTATGACCGGCGATGGCGTAAATGATGGCCCCGCGCTGAAGGCAGCCCACATAGGTATAGCCATGGGCAAGCGGGGGTCTGAGATCGCCAGGCAGGCTTCATCGCTGATATTATCAGACGATGACCTGAGCAGGATGGTAGATGCCGTGGCTATGGGTAGGCGGATATACACCAACCTGAAAAAAGCGATACAGTATATCATATCTATTCATATTCCTATCATTCTTACGGTGCTTCTGCCCCTGGCGCTTGGATGGGTATACCCCAATATTTTTTCGCCGGTGCATATCATTTTCTTTGAGCTTATCATGGCGCCTACCTGCTCTATCATCTACGAAAATGAACCGATAGAAAAGAATGCTATGCTGGTGCCGCCACGGCCGCTGACGAATACGTTTTTCGGGTGGGCGGAGCTGGCCACAAGTGTGGTACAGGGGTTGGTAATAACAGCAGGTACTCTTGCGGCCTACCGCTATGGTGCAGGCTGCGGCCTGGGTGAGGATGGCGTGCGGACAATGGTATTTGTAACGCTGGTTGTTGCCAATATATTTCTGACGCTGCTAAACAGGTCGTTTTACTATTCTATCCTCACTACGGCCAGGTATAAGAATAACCTTGTACTGCTTATCATTACTGTAACAGTGGTATTGTCGGCAGTGATACTTTTTGTTACACCGGTCAGGGTCTTTTTCGGGCTTGGTCAGCCGGGCGCAGGCAACCTTGCTATAAGCTCTGCTATTGGTTTTGTATCCGTTACGTGGTATGAAATAGTGAAATGGGGTAAAAGACGAAAACCTGCCGTCGGAAAAAGTTAAAATCAGCATATAATTTTTAAGGGTATTTATGCTAAATAACCCTTTCTTTCCCCTGATTTTTAAGTCGTGGTGCTTACCTTTGCGCCTCAATATGGACGTAAGCGTTAGCATCATTAACAAGTCGCCGCACCAGCTGCCTGTGTACCAAACTACAGGGTCCAGCGGTATGGATCTGAGCGCATGGTTAACAGAGCCTGTGACGCTGGCGCCTATGGCCAGGGTGCTGGTACCCACCGGATTATATATAGCGCTGCCGGCAGGTTGTGAGGCACAGATAAGACCAAGGAGCGGGCTGGCCATAAAGAGAGGGCTGACAGTAGTGAACGCACCCGGGACAATAGACAGCGATTACAGGGGAGAGATAAAGGTAGCCATCATCAATCTTTCGGGTGAAGAACAGGTGATCACCGATGGTGAGCGTATAGCGCAGATGATCGTATCTAAATATGAACGCGTGCAATGGGATGCGGTCGAGGTGCTTGATGATACAATGAGAGGAGCGGGCGGTTTCGGACATTCCGGCACGCACTGATTACAATATTAATTAGGTAAAATTCTAAATATGAATATAATTATTCCAATGGCGGGCATGGGCAAGCGCATGCGCCCGCAGACATTGACCACCGCAAAACCATTATTGCCAATAGCCGGAAAGCCTATTGTGCAACGGCTGGTGGAAGACATATTGGCTACCTGCAATGAGAAAGTAGAAGAGATAGCCTTTGTAATAGGCCCCAATTTCGGGAAGGAAGTAGAAGCACATTTATGCCAGGTAGCGGAAACGCTGGGCGCAAAGGGCAAGATATGCTACCAGGATGTGCCGCTGGGTACCGCGCATGCGATATTGTGCGCCGGCGATACACTTACCGGTAATGTCTTCATTGCCTTTGCCGATACACTGTTCAACGCAAAGTTCAGTATAGATAAGAACAGGGAAGCTATAGTGTGGACGCAGAAGGTAGAAGACCCCCGCGCATATGGTGTGGTGAAACTGAATAATGGCAACGAGATCGAGGCTTTTGTGGAAAAACCACAGGAATTTGTATCAGACCTGGCTATAATAGGGGTGTATTACTTCAAAGATGGTGACAGGCTGAAAAAGGAACTTCAGCGCCTGATAGATAATAAGATAATGCTGAAGGGTGAGTACCAGATCACGGATGCCATGGAAAATATGCTGCAAAACGGTGTGAAGTTCTATACAGACCAGGTGCAGGAGTGGTTTGACTGTGGCTATAAGGAGGCTGCTATTTATACTAACCAGCGGATACTTGAGATAAAGAAGGATACGGAGCAGTTAGTGTCAGCCGGTGCTACTATTGAGCAGTCTGTGATCATTGCGCCATGTTTTATTGCAAGCGGTGTGACCATCCGCAACTCGGTGATAGGGCCGCATGTATCTGTAGAGAAGGGTGCCGCAATAGAAGATTCCCGTATCACCAACAGCATCATCCAGGCAGACAGTATTGTTAAAAATGCCCGGATGGATACCACCATACTAGGGAAAAACGTAACTTACATAGAGAAACCGAAAGAATTGAATCTCGGTGACTTTTCCGCGCAAATATGAGCTTTAGGCCCGCTATACTGTTTACTGCATTATTTCTTTGTGCCGGCATTATAATGCCAAGGGCGTACGCGCAGAGGGAAATAACAGATACCCTTGATATGTCTGTGGTGGGGAAAAATGCGAAAGCAGACCAGTTGTTCTTTGATGCTGTAAAGGCGAAAATGCACGACGACGACAGGCTGGCCGAGGAATTGCTGCAGAAATATATATTGCAGCGGCAGGATGTGCCCGCTGCCTATTACGAACTGGCAAGGCTGAGTTATGGTGACCGTAACCTGGCCAAGGCTGAGGAGTTCATAAAAAAAGCGATAGAGTTAAACCCCGAAAACAAATGGTACCGCGAGGAATACGCAGCCATACTTGCTGACCGCGGCGCTTATGCCGAAGCTGCCAAGGTAATGGCGGTGCTGATGCAAGACCAGCCACAGGATGATAATTATCCGCTGGCAGCGGCAGACTACTATACACGTGCTAAAATGTATGATGAGGCCATTGCCTGCCTGGACAAAGCCCTGCTGAAGCACGTAATGGATGCAGACCTGCTGGAGCGGAAGGTACAGGTGTACCTGATGATGAATGATGTGGAAAAGGCCGCTGAAGTAGTAAAGCAGAAGATATCCACCGATCCGAAGAACGGGCAATATTATAAACAGCTCGGCGACCTGTACAGCAATAATAAGGAAACAGAAAAAGCCAGTGAGGTATACCGCAATGCCGAGCGACTGCTGCCCAATGATCCGGATATACAACTGGGTATTGCTCTCAATTACCGCAACGCGGGGAATATAGCAGGCTATAATGCCCAGATAAAGAAGGTGATACTGAATAAAGACCTGGACGCTGACAAGCAGGTAGAGGTGTTCTCATCATATATGCGCACACTTGACAATGACTCTGCAATGGGGGCGACCGGGTTGCCAATACTCAGGGAAATGACAGAGCAGCACCCCGATGATCCTGATGTGCTGGTGCTCTTTGGTGATTTTCTATCAAACAGCGGCCAGCACGACAGCGCTGTAGTCGTGTATAAGAGATCGCTGCAGATAAAGCAGTCCAACTTTGGTGTATGGGAGCGGTTGATGGTCAACTATGCCGATAAGAAGTATGCCGACTCGCTGATAAAATACTCGGAAAGAGCAATGCGCCTGTTTCCTAACCTGGCTATTGTAAGCTATTACAATGCCCTGGGATATCTGAATAAAAAGCAATTTCCGCAGGCTATCAGGGCCATAGGCAGGGCTATAGATATGCAGCCGGATAAAGAGCTGAAGGAGCGCAAGCAGCTTGCCGATATGTATGCCATGCAGGCCGATATATATCACAGCAACAAGCAGGACGATCTGTCTGATAAGTCGTTTGATAAGTCATTGTCCATAGATCCGGATAATGCAAGCACGTTGAATAACTACAGTTACTATCTCTCTGAGCGTGGCACAAAGCTGGATCAGGCAGAAGAGATGTCTAAAAAGTCGCTGGAGATAAGGCCTGATGAAGCCACCTTCTTGGATACCTATGGATGGATACAGTACAAAAAAGGCAACTACCTTAAAGCGAAGGACTATGTAGAACGGGCCATTAAGCTGAATGGCAAGAATGCTGATGCCACATTGTATGAGCACCTGGGCGATATCTGCTTCCAGTTGAATGACAAGGCTAACGCCATAGAGAACTGGAAGAAAGCGAAGGCCCTTGGCGCGGAAGGCGCGTTAATAGACAAGAAAATAAGTGAAGGAAAACTGTATGAATAAATACATTCAGGGGGCATTTCTATTAGTGCTTCTTTCTTTTTTTTACTCCTGTTCCTTCCGCAAATTAGTGGCAGGGAAAAAGCCGAGCATATATGACTGGCATGTGGTGCATGACAGCCTTGACTCCAATGGTATGGTGGGAATAAGAAAACCATTGCCGCAGCCCTATTCGGCCATTGCCAATACGGATAGCGCGGAAATGATAAAATTACTTGTAGACCGCCTTACACCTTTATGGAAGTCGCGGCTACAGTTTCGTACCTTCTGGGGAAAAGCCAAAATGCATATCGAGGGGCCCGATGATAAAGAGGATTTTACGGCACATATCCGCATCAGGAAAGACAGCGTGATATGGATAAATATCACGGCATTAGGTGGTATATCGTTTGCCCGTATACTGGTGACCACAGATAGTTTTTTTATGGTGAACCACATTCAGAAAACAGCAGTGTGTATGCCCCTGACGAGTGCGGCGAAGGTGCTGCCGGCAAAAGTGGATTTTATCTCATTGCAGAATCTTGTTTTGGGTGAGCCGCTGCGAGAAGGTGTATTAACGGATGCTACAAATTTTAAAGACTCATGGTCGCTGAAGGTGGAAGACAGCAGTTATATACAGGTTGTGCAGTACATGAAATCAGACAGTACGCTGCATACCGGCCAGCTACGCACACATGACCCTGACGGGCCTACTGCCACTACTGAGTATAGCGCCTATGAGGTATCTGATAACCGTAAAATGTCTACAGAGCGCACGCTGGTGCTGAAGAATAACAATAACCAATACAAACTGGAAATGAATTTTGTGAAATTCAATTTTGATGAGCCCATGGAGTTTCAGTTCTCGATACCTAAGAATTATTCGGTCAAGTGATTCCTTATCTGTTTTTATAGGTCCGTTATCAGGTAACTGTTACTGGGTAAAGGCTATGGAAAGCTGCCAAATAGCTGGCGCCGCAAATTGTTTTTCCGAACTATTAAAATTGTGTGAAGTTTAGTGCCGGGCTATAAATTTTGAGTGCAGATTTGCTGCGGGTTGACGAAAATGGCGTAACTTGACGTTAACAAAACGACAACCAACTAATGTCAACAGACGCACAGGCAACTGCATCGATCATATCCGGCGGAAATTTTCTAATCAGGACATCAAAGCCGGAGGATACATATACTCCCGAAGACTTCAGCGAAGAGCAGCACATGATCATACAGATGTGCAGCGAGTTTCTTGAAAAAGATGTATTACCGCATCTTGTGGAGTTAGACGACAGGAAGGAAGGGCTGATGCAATCGCTGCTGGATGAGGCAGGTTCGCTTGGCTTGCTTGGCGCGGCATTCCCCGAGCAGTATGGCGGGCTGGGTAAAGATTTTGTAACGGCTACATTAGTGAATGAATGCCTTGGCGGCGGACACTCATTTGCGGTGGCCATGGCCGCGCACAATGGCATAGGGTCGCTGCCCATATTATACTTTGGTACTGAGGAGCAGAAACAAAAATATATTCCGAAACTGGCCACAGGGGCCATGAAGGGGGCTTACGCTCTTACCGAGCCCGGCTCCGGGTCGGACGCGCTGGCGGCCAAGACCACGGCCACACTTAGCGCGGATGGCAGCAGCTACGCGCTTAACGGGCAGAAGATATGGATCACAAATGCCGGGTTTGCTGATGTTTTCACCGTTTTCGCGAAAATAGACGGGAAAGACTTTACCGCTTTTATTGTGGAGCGCAACACACCGGGGCTCACCTTTGGTGAGGAAGAACATAAAATGGGGATCAAGGGGTCCAGCACACGGCAGCTGTTTTTTGAGAATTGTGTGATACCCAGTGGTAACCTGCTGGGCGAGAAAGGGAAAGGGCACATCATTGCCTTCAATATACTGAACATAGGCAGGCTGAAGCTGTGCGCGGCAGCTACAGGCGGTGCCAAACTGGCGCTTAAGACATCTATTGCGTACGCAAAGACGCGCGAACAATTCAAGGTGCCTATCGCTTCTTTTGGCGCCATACAATACAAGCTTGCAGAGATGGCAATAAGAATATTTGCCTCTGAGAGCTCGCTATACAGGACCGCAAGCTGGATAGACAGCAAAGAAAGGGAATTGCAGGCCGCAGGACAGCATGATAATGCATTGCTGGGCGCGGCTGAGGAATACGCTATTGAGTGTGCTATGCTGAAAGTGCTGGGATCTGAGAACCTTGATTATGTAGTGGATGAAGGCGTGCAGATACACGGCGGCAATGGCTTCTCTGATGAGTATAATATTTCCCGGGCTTACCGTGATAGCCGTATCAACCGTATCTTTGAAGGTACCAATGAGATCAACAGGCTGCTGACACTGGATATGTACCTGAAGCGTGCCATGAAGGGCCGTATAGATATTATGGGGCCTGCCATGGCGATACAAAAGGAACTGATGAGTATACCCGATTTTGATGCTGATGATGCGCCTTTTGCTGCTGAACTGAAGGTGGTAGCCAACTTTAAAAAGGCCATACTGATGTGCGCGGGTGCCGCCGCTCAGAAATTAATGATGCAACTGGAGTATGAGCAGGAAATACTGATGAACCTTGCTGATATGCTGATAGATACTTTCCAGGCAGAGTCTGTGTTGATACGCGCCATAAAAATGAGCGGTAGCGGCAATGACAATGCCGCGGTGGCCGGCGATGTGGCGCGGACATTTATCTGTGATGCGGCTGACAGGATAAACCATGCAGGTAAGAATGCCATTAACGCCTTTGCCGATGGTGACGACCAGAGGATGATGCTTATGGGGTTGAAGCGCTTTACTAAAGCCGCAGCCTTCAACACGAAAGAGGCCAGAAGGAGAATTGCTGCCAGGCTGATAGAAAAGGAGCATTACTGCTTTTAAGAGGGCATTATCTTTTATCCAGGTAGACTGAGCGCCCAATGTGCTTTTTAGCCATCGCGCCATTCTTTTCCCGTCATGTTCAGGAACACATCTTCAAGGTTTGCCTCTTTCACGGCCTTGGGCCGCTTGAAGCCTGATGCCAGCAACCTGTCTATAAGTTCGCCCGGGGTACTCAACGCTATTATTTGCCCGCTGTCTACTATGGCTACGCGCTCACATAGTTCTTCAGCCTCGTCCATATAGTGTGTGGTTATAACCACTGTGGCGCCGCGCTCACGCAGTTGCTTTATCAGTTCCCACAGGTTACGCCGGGCCTGCGGGTCCAGGCCGGTAGTTGGCTCGTCCAGGAATATGATCTTCGGTTGGTTGATAAGTGTTGTGGCTATAGAAAAGCGCTGCTTCTGCCCGCCGGATAGCTCTTTGAATTTGTTCTTTGCTTTGTCCCTCAGGTTTACGGTGTCCAGTAATTCCATGGGGTCCATTTCACGGTTATACAAGCCGGAGAAAAGCGCAATGATCTGTTTCAGGTTCAGGTTGGGGTAGTAGCCTGCAGCCTGTAACTGTACGCCTATTATGTTTTTTATTGCCTGCGGCTCCTTGTCCAGGTCTTTACCGTCTACTATTATCTCGCCAGAGGTCTTTTTACGTAGTGTTTCTATTATTTCAAGCGTTGTTGTTTTACCGGCGCCGTTTGGCCCCAGCAGCCCGAATATCTCGCCTTCCATTACGTCAAAACTTATTCCTTTTACGGCTTCAAGTTCGCCGTATTTCTTTACAAGGTTCTTTACCTGTATTATCGCGTTGCCCATAGTTAAGATCTGAGGAAATAATGCTGCAAGTTAAAGAATTTCACGGCAAGCAGGGTGGTTCAGGAAAGCATTACGCACTTTTCCGGGTATTCGGTGGCATGCCTGAATACAAGGTTACGTATATAATCATTATCCTGCAGCGGCTCTATGCTTTTCAGCAGTGTATCTATATTCAGTAATTGCTGTTTCTTGTCGGTAATATAGCCCATACCGTATAGGTTGCCTTCCTTTACTAATATGCAGCTATGCTCGTTGTCATCTATACCCTTGTCTATCAGCGCGAAGGTGGGCAGGTGTTTGCGCATCCATTCTACCGCGCTGTCTACCTTCAGGTTGTATTGTTCGGGGGCAAAATGGCTGGCGCACTCACATTCGGTGGCCATATTGCACAGTCTCGGGCACAGCCCGAATTCTTCAATGAGTTCCTTTAGCCGGGCGCGTCCCTCGGTGATGGTGTTAAACGTATATATAGGCTTAAAGCTGCGCCTGTTCTTTTCTATGGCAAAACGTTTGTATCCCTGTATATCTTCGTAGCAGAATAACCCAAACTGTGCCAGGAAGCCGCGCTGGCTGCGGTTGTGCACAGGCCATAGCCTGCGTATTTCGGCGCTTTCCAGTATGTGCGCCATCAGCTCTGTGGCACATTCTTTATAGCTGATGCGGTGGGTCTCGCGCATCAGGTCCTGTTTCTGCCGGTTTGTTTTATTATTTGAGAAGTGGCTTTTGACCCTGCGGCGTATGTTCTTTGCCTTACCTATATAAATGGTTTTTCCCGCCGCATTGTAGAAATAGTAGACACCTGCAGACGAGGGTAGCATACTCAGGTCTTCCACGGGCAGGTGCGGCGGTAGGTACTGCTCGCTGTTGCGGCCCTTGAGCATGCCGGTTACTACACCTTCAGTATCCTTTTCGAGGATAATGGTCAGCAGGTCGGCGGTGGCCAGTGCATCGCCGCCGGCACGGTGGTGCATACTGTGGTTGATGCCTAGGCGCTGGGTGAGCTTGCCCAGGCTATAGCCGTTGAGGCCGGGCATCACTTTGCGGGCCAGCCGCACGGTGCATAGCTTCTTCGTATCCAGGTCATAGCCCGCGCTATGCAGGTGGTGCTTTACAAATGAATAGTCGAAGTTGACATTATGCGCTACAAATATCTTGTCCTGCAACAACCCGAACACATGAGCGGCTATTTCTTCAAATGCCGGTGCCTTGGCCACCATATTGTTGTCTATGCCTGTGAGCCGCTGAATGAAATATGGTATAGGTGTTTTGGGATTTACGAGGCTCTCGTAGAAGTCTATGACCTTCTTCCCGTCGTGGATGGCTATCCCTATTTCTGTAATGCCATTGCCGGCCGCATAACTACCCGTCGTCTCAATATCTACAATGGCATACAGCATCTACAATTATTTGAATAAATAAAGGTAGGGAATTTGAAATTCTGATATGCCGGATAATTACAAAAAAGTGTTTATGTAATTATTAATGAACCCCTGCCTGATGGGCAGGGGTTCATTATATAGTAAAATATTATTAGTTATTGTTTCCGCTGGTATTATATCCGCTGATACCGCTATTGTATTGGGTGCCGGAATAATCGTCTATGGCGGGGGAGCACTGTATATTACCGTTGATCTTGAAGCTCCACTTCATAACACCAAAAGCAGAGTCAACAGCGTATAGATAGCCATCGTAGCTGCCCACATATACATTGCCTTTATAAGGCAGCGGGCTGGATTTAATAAGGCCTTTAGAGGTAAACCTCCATTTCTGTGTACCATTAATGATATTGATAGCATAAAGGTTGTAGTCGTAACTACCTATATACACCACCTGGTTATTGATGATAGGTGATGAATTGACCTGGCTGTTAGTTTTGAATTTCCATTTAGCGGTAGCTGTCTCTGTATCCACACAATAAACATAGAAGTCGTTGCTGCCTACTATCACTACGCCACCATAAGAGGTAGGTGAGCTGTTGATGTTGCCGTTGGTCTTGTATGTCCAGCGGAGTATACCTACATCCGGCGGGCCGGTATGCGTACCATCGAGGTATACGCAATAGAGGTTGCTGTCGTTGCTGCTGCCAACGTATATGTAAGGAGCGCTGATGGTGGGTGAAGAAACAAAGGTAGGAGTAGAAGCAACACCCGCGCCCGGCCAATCCCATACAGGATTACCGGAGGCATCGGGGCCGGAGGCTTTGTCTAATGATATGATGTGGCCCGCGCTGGTGGCAATATACACCCTGCTCTGGTAGATAACCGGTGACGCCAGGATGGGCGACTCAGCGCCATATTTCCATTTTATGTCAGCGGTACCTGTATCAATAACATACAAAGTATCGTTGGTGGTAGCGAGGTAAATAAGACCGTTGTCTGCAATAGGTGTGGCCATACAGGTAAAGAACTGCATAGGTGGTGTTACCGAATAATGACCGGGCAGCACCATTTTTTTGACCAGCGCGCCTGATTTTGCATCCAGTTTGTAAATAGTATCTGAATTTACGGCTACCTGGTACACCATGTTGTTGTAAATAAGCGGGGAGGGCTTAAAATACTTATATGCATCGGGGACAAGGAATGGATCAGCAGGCATACTGTATTCCCAGTTCTTCTTACCTGTACCCGGATCAATGCCGTATAATACAAAATTGTCGCTGCCCATAACCACAGAAGGGTAGTATGAGGTGGGCAGTGGGTTATCGCTACTCATTTTCTTGCTACAGGAGGAGGTGCATAGCAATACTGCTGTAAAAGGCAATAAGAATAGTAATAATGTGAATTTGCTCCTATTATATAACATAAGCAAGATATTGTTTTCTAAGTTGCAAGATAATGATTTTTAAAAACTTTTGCGCATCTTATGGCCCCATGGGCTAACTTTTATTACAACTATCCCCTACTTGTTGGGTATGTAATAATCAATGGTTAATAATGAATGTATGTATGGGCAGGAGGCGCAAGTGATTATAGTGGCGGAGCGCTAAAGCCATTTGAGCGGGTTTCTGCGGCGCAGCAATATGTAGCGCTTGATGTTCATCCAGAAGGCAAGTATCATGTACACGATAAGCGGTGACCCCAGCGTAAGGAAAGAAATGTAAATGAACCAAAGCCTGATGCGCGATGTAGCCACACCGATCTTATCGCCTATGGCAGCGCAAACACCAAAAGCCTGCCACTCGATAAAATTCTTAATGTGATATAGTTTACGCATATATTTGTAAAGCAAAGTTATTCAAAGTTTTCTTTCAAAGTTTTTTAGAAAGGACTTTACATAAATTTAACCGTAAATTACATCAAAATCGTTTAAGAAAAAAATGGGCATTAACCTGGGCCGGGGCATAGTATCCCGATACAACTGGAAATTATATCTGCTAACCACTAATTTTATCTTCTGTTTTGTTTTCTTTAGCTGCAATACTTCTAACGGGCAAAAAAAATCGGGGGGGACCAAGCAGGCCGTAAAGAAAGATACTGTAGCGGCTATACCACCACCCGCGCCGCCCGCACCACCACCGCCACCACCTGCCGTGCTGGACACGGATATGTATAACAAGGCTATGCTGCGACTTGTGAATGATACGCCGAAGCTTGGCTGGCCGGTTAAAGCCGCATACCCGCTGCCAGGCGCGCTGCTGCCCTTTAACAGGATAGTGGCTTTTTACGGTAACTTCTACTCTACGCATATGGGTATACTGGGTGAACTGCCACCTGATGAGATGCTGAAGAAACTGCAGGAGGAAGTGAAAAAGTGGCAGCAGGCAGATTCGCTTACACCGGTTATCCCGGCTATACACTATATAGCGGTGACCGCGCAGGGCAAGCCCGGCAAAGAGAAGAAGTATATACTGCGTATGCCCTTTGCGCAGATAGATAAAGCTATAAGCATAGCGGCTAAGATAAAGGCGGTGGTCTTCCTGGATGTGCAGGTAGGGCAGAGCACAGTGGAGCATGAGATACCCATGCTGGAGCATTACCTGGAAATGCCTAATGTGCACCTGGCCATAGACCCGGAGTTCTCGATGAAGACGGGTAAGGTACCCGGCTCTATAATAGGCACTTTCAGTGCGGCTGATATAAACTTTGTATCGGGTTACCTGGCCGGTATCGTAAAGAAGTATAACCTGCCTCCCAAGGTGCTTGTAGTACATAGGTTTACAAAAGGTATGGTGACAGAATATAAAAAGATAAAGCTGCAACCGGAAGTGCAGATGGTAATGGATATGGACGGCTGGGGCTTCCCCGCCAAGAAGGTGAACTCTTACAAACTGGCGGTGGTGAGTGAGCCGGTACAGTTTACCGGCTTCAAGCTGTTTTATAAGAACGATATAAAAACAAAGCCCTGGACCAAAATGATGACACCTGAGCAGGTGCTGAAACTATATCCCAAGCCGGTGTATATACAATACCAGTAGGGAAGTTAAAAGGCAAAAGTGAATACCTAAAAGTTTTTTTCCAGCCTGCCAAATGAAATTCTGAAAGTGAAAAACCTATCCATCGGACAGGTTTTTCACTTTTTTATTGCTTAATAATTTTGTCTTCTTCTATTATACCGCTGCGGCAAAATCCCTGCGGATGACATTGAGTGCGCCACCTGCCTTGAACCATTCTATCTGCTGCTCATTGAAGGTATGGTTAACTTTGAATTCTTCGCTGGCGCCGTCTTTGTGGTGAAGTACCACGGTAAGCTGGCCACCTGCCGAGAATGTGGTAAGGCCAATGATATCAATGCTGTCGTCTTCCTGGATCTTGTCGTAGTCTGCTTTATCAGCAAAGGTGATAGCCAGCATGCCCTGTTTTTTGAGATTGGTCTCGTGTATGCGGGCGAAGCTCTTTACCAGAATGACATTAACACCGAGGTGGCGTGGTTCCATAGCGGCATGCTCGCGGCTGCTGCCTTCGCCATAGTTCTCATCGCCTACCACTATGCTGCCTATGCCTGCTGCTTTATAGGCGCGCTGTACCTTCGGTACTTCGTCATAAGCGCCGGTAAGCTGATTCTTTACTTTGTTAGACTCCATGTTGAAGGCATTGATAGCGCCTATCAGCATGTTGTTAGAGATATTGTCGAGGTGGCCACGGTATTTAAGCCATGGGCCTGCCATAGAGATATGATCGGTGGTACACTTGCCGAACGCTTTTATGAGCAGCTTGAGGCCTGTCATATCCTGTCCGTTCCAGGCGGGGAATGGCTCGAGCAGCTGGAGGCGGTCGCTGGTGGGGTTAACGATAACCTGCACGCCTGAACCATCGGCTGCGGGGGCAGTATAGCCCGGGTCTTTTACATCAAAGCCTTTGGGAGGCATTTCGTAGCCCTGCGGCTCATCGAGCATTACTTCTTCGCCCTGCTCATTCTTCAGCTTGTCTGTAAGGGGGTTGAAAGACAACTTACCTGCTATAGCAAAAGCCGTAACGATCTCCGGCGACGCAACGAATGCATGCGTGGACGACAGGCCGTCGTTACGTTTTGCAAAGTTGCGGTTGAATGATGTAACGATAGTGTTCTTTTTAGCAGGATCTGCTACGTAGCGCGCCCACTGGCCTATACAAGGGCCGCAGGCATTTGCCAGCACTACGCCGCCCATCTCGTTGAATGTGCTGAGCATGCCGTCCCTGTCTATGGTATAACGTACCATCTCTGAGCCGGGGGTGATGGTGAATTCGCTTTTTGCTTTCAGCCCTTTGGCCATAGCGCTCTTAGCTATGAAGGCAGAGCGGGAAATGTCTTCGTAAGAAGAGTTGGTACAAGAACCTATGAGGGCTACTTCCACATCTTCGGGCCAGCCGTGCTCTTTAATAGCGGCAGCCATCTGGCTGATAGGTGTAGCGAGATCGGGAGTGAACGGGCCATTGACGTGCGGCTCCAGGTCGTTGAGGTTTATTTCTATCAGCTGATCGAAATAAGCTTCGGGGTTGTCGTATACTTCTTTATCAGCACGAAGGTCAGCCTTTACGCCGTCGGCCATAGCAGCTACATCGGCACGGCCGGTGCCTTTAAGATAGTCGGCCATTTTCTCGTCGTAACCGAAGAGCGAGCAGGTAGCGCCGATCTCGGCACCCATATTACAGATTGTACCTTTGCCTGTGCAGCTAAGGTTATCGGCACCCTCGCCAAAATATTCTACAATAGCGCCCGTACCACCTTTTACGGTAAGTATGCCGGCTACTTTAAGGATAATGTCTTTAGCAGATGTCCAGCCATTCATTTTGCCGGTGAGCTTTACGCCTATCAGTTTAGGCATCTTCAGCTCCCATGGCAGGCCGGCCATTACGTCCACGGCATCGGCACCGCCTACGCCTATGGCTATCATGCCCAGGCCGCCGGCATTGGGCGTGTGACTGTCTGTGCCTATCATCATGCCGCCGGGAAACGCATAGTTTTCCAGTACTACCTGGTGGATGATGCCCGCACCGGCGCGCCAGAAACCGATACCATATTTGTTAGAGATTGAAGCCAGAAAATCATACACTTCTTTATTGACATCGAGGGCTGTATTGAGGTCTTCTACGGCGCCCGTCTTTGCCTGTATCAGGTGATCGCAGTGTACTGTGCTGGGCACAGCCACCTTATCGCGGCCACATGTGCTGAACTGAAGCAGCGCCATCTGCGCAGTGGCATCCTGCATGGCTACACGGTCGGGTGAGAAATTGACGTAGTCTTTGCCACGGTTATATGGTTTTGACGGGGTGTCGTAGCTGTGGGTATACAATATTTTTTCGGCTAAAGTGAGCGGGCGGCCTAATAATTTGCGGGCATCTGCCACTTTGCCGGTTAGTTGTTCATAGTTACTTCTGATCAGATCGATATCAAATGCCATTGGGGGAAGAATTAATTATTTTATGAAATGCGGTGCAAAATTATTCAAATAGAGACAAATAGAAAAATTAAACGGTGAATAATAACTAAACCTTTGATAAAAAAAGCGGCAAGTTTTAAATAGCCGGCCTTCGGCGTATAAAACCTTGTGTCGTAGGCTATGAACTACGCAATATGGGGAGGCAGCAATTTACAGTCCTTACCGGTATCTTGTTGTTGATGGTTATTTATAAATTAGTATTATTTTAATAAAATTAAAAACGTAGAAATGTGGCAGAATTTTTATTTCTTAATTATTTAATTGATAATCAATTAGTTAAAGCTATAAAAAGTTACGAAAAGGTTACAAAAAGGTTACGAAACGGTTACACTGTGACACCCTGTTTTTTGTAAATATTTTAAATGTATAATGCGTAACTGTGATAATAAGTGCAAAAAATGAATCGGGCCATTTTTTGAGCTACAAAGGTCGGATGGGTATTCTGATTTTGCAAAAGAAATTTCTATGATAGTACGGATTACTGTCTGTCATAGAAATTTGTTTGCGGTGGTCAGGTGGCTAAGTAGCAGATGAATGGCTGGCGCAATGAACGAGTATTATATGTCTGTAAATACTTTGTGGAACATTAGCGCGACGAGGGCTATGTAACAATACGTTAGTATCCTGTTTTTAACCTAACAGAAAAGGCTGCCCACGGGCAGCCTTTTCTGTTAGGTTAAGTGAGTTATTATGGGAATATACCCAGCTCTTCGTAAGAAACGCCTACTTTGTTGATGGCCACTGTGAAAGCCGCTGTGCGCATATCGGCAGCGCCATTGAGGCTAAGCCATGCTTCGCGGATCTCGTGGTAAGAGCCTATCATAGTATCTTCCAGGCCGGAGTAAACGAGGTCTACTTCGTCGGGGCCATGCAGTATCTTGGAGCGCTCAATATCGGTTACCTTCTTGCCGGTGAGGTTTTCTACAGATTTGAGGATGTGATCGTTCTGAGTTTCGCTGAAACGCTTGTCCATACGGCCAAAACGTACGTGGCTAAGGTTCTTCAGCCATTCGAAATAAGAAACGGTAACACCACCCGCATTGAGGTACATATCGGGAACGATGATGACACCTTTTTTGTTGAGTATCTCATCGGCTTCAGGGGTAAGGGGACCATTTGCCGCCTCGCCTATTATTTTAGCTTCTATGCGTGCCGCATTGCTGCCGTTGATAACATTCTCAAGTGCCGCCGGGATAAGGATATCACATGGCATTTCGAGTGTTTTGGCACTGCTGTCCACGTTAGTGGCGCCGGGGTAGTTGTGCAGGTGGCCGGTAGCCTTGCGGTGCTCCACCACTTTGTATATGTCCAGGCCTTTCTCGTCGTATATACCACCTTCGTGCTCAGCCAGGCCGACAATAATAGCGCCGGCATCAAAGAAGAACTTAGCGGCGTGGTAGCCCACGTTGCCAAGGCCCTGTACTATTACTTTCTTGCCTTCGAGGCCCTTAGTGAGGCCTATCTTCTTCATATCTTCTTCAATGCTGCACAGCTCGCGTATACCATAGAATACGCCGAGGCCTGTAGCCTCTGTACGACCACGAACACCGCCCTGAGTTACAGGTTTGCCGGTCACGCAGGCCATAGCATCTACTTCGCCCGGTTTCAAAGAAGCGTATGTATCTACTATCCAGCTCATTTCACGTCCGCCGGTACCATAGTCGGGTGCGGGCACGTCCATGCCGGGGCCAATGAAGTTTTTCTTCACGAGCTCAGACGCATAACGACGGGTTATTTTCTCGAGTTCGAAAGGAGTGTATCTTTTTGGGTTGATCTTGATGCCGCCTTTAGCGCCGCCAAAGGGAACGTTAACGATAGCACATTTGTAGGTCATCAGCGAAGCGAGGGCCATAACTTCGTCCTGGTTAACATCCATGCTGTAGCGGATACCACCCTTGCAAGGAAGCTTGTGATGCGAGTGCTGCACACGGTAAGCCTCGATCACCTCGATCTTGTCGCCGATGCGCACCGGGAACTTCATACTGTATACCGAATTACAGGCCTTGATCTGCTCGAGGATACCTGATTCGAAACGTGTGAATTTGGCAGCTTTATCAAAGTTGCGTTCTACACCCTGGAAAAAGCTGTAATGGGCTTCCTGGGTTGGTTTAGCAGTTACTATTTCCACCTTTTTTGTTTTTGTTATTATTGATTAATTGTTAGTTTTTTTCTTTTTCCAGTTTGGTAATTTTGCGGTCGAGGTAAACGAGGTACGCAAAAATTCCCGCAAAGATAGTGGCTAATACGGTAACAACAACGTATATTTTACCATTAGACCGCATGGTGTCAGCCATCTCGGTTTCGGCGCTGGCCAAAGTTGTAGTTATTAGCATTAAAAAAATTAGTGTCAGTATCCTTTTACTCATAGTATATGGTTGTTACGTAGGTTTCTGCTTACATCATTTCCCTCTTAAGCCTGATAACAGCTGTTCGTATCTGTAAAGAAGCTATCCAGGTGCCCAGTAATATCCAGCCGATACAGGCGGGGTAAAACACTTTGCGCATGTCGTTGTCGAGGTCGTATTTGCCAAAAGCAGGATTGCCCCCATTGCCTGGATGCAGCGAATCTACTACCCTGGGCAATATAAATATGAGCGGTATCATCATGGCAAAGGCGAAAACGTTGTAAACAGAGCTGATCTTGGCTTTTTTCTCATCGTCTTTTATACCGCCACGCAGTATGAGGTAGGCGAAGTATATAAGCATGCTGAGCGCTGTGCCGAGCTGCTTGGGGTCATTGCTCCAGGCGGCGCCCCATGTATATTGGGCCCATTCCATACCGGTGAGCATGCCCATAATGCTGAAAACGATGCCGGTATTGGTAAACTGAAGGGCGTAAATGTCGTCCTGCAGGTTGCCGGTGCGCAGGTATTTAATAGAATACCAGAAGGCGCAGCCATAGAGAACGATCATGGTGAACCACATGGGAACATGGAAGTAAAGATTGCGGATGGTCTCATTTACGATATCCATACGGGGTACCGGCATAATAAAGCCGCCGACTATGGTGTATGCCACAAGAATAAAGGAGAGTATTTTCCACCACCAGCTACGCATCAGGGGATCTTGAATTTTTTTGCAAAAGTAACGGTTTAATATGCAATCATGAAATCATAATTAAGGTATGTATGGTGTAAAAAATTATACATTACGGCATAATGAAAAACAGCCCCGTGGGTGTATTCCAGGGGCTGTTTTAAAAGAAGAGTGGGGTGCTATGTATCAGGCAATGGTGAATTTGCCGGTATAGACTGATTTACCGTCAGCATCGGTGATAGAGAGCGGCAGCTCGGGCTTGCCCTCATCTGCGGGTTTTATGGTATAGCCAAAAGAGATGACGGTATCAGAGGTATTGGCCCCGGCTATCACATCATCACCTATTGTTATCACCAGCTTCTTAGCGGTAAGTGACTGGCCTGAGATAAGTATATTATTGAGTACACCTTTTGTAAGCGCTGATGGGGTAACGGCGGTAATTTTTAGCTCGGAGAGCTTGTCCGGGCGTCCGTCCTTAGGCTTAAAGATCACTTCAAATATTTCTTTCAGCTTCAGTGTGGCCATATCAGTAAACAGGCCGGTGAGTATGGCAATGGTCATAACACCGTAGAGATTGAGATTGCCCCCTGAACTGCTATAACTCATGAAGCCTGCCCTGAACGAAAAGTAAAGTGCCAGTGCCAGCGCAGCGGCGGTAAACGGGCGTACGAAATACCAAAGGAGCCAGTTGCCATCGTATTTATTGCTGCCTACAAATGTGGTAAACGATGTAGCGATATGGATCATGTTGCCAAGGAACCCGGCAATGGCAACCAGTATGAGTATGAGGGTATCTAAATTTATTGTTCGCCCCTCCGTATATGTTTCGTCAACTACATGCCCGGATGGAGCAATCTTTGTGGTTGTGTCTGCCGGTTTTGTGGCAGTTGTTGCAGTAGCGGGTTTTGTAGTGTCTGTAGTAGTTGTAGTCCTTGCAGTATCTGTTGTTGTTGTGGGTTTTGCCGGTGCAGTGTTGCTATTTGCTTTAACAGGTTGAGGGCTATTGGTGGCACTGTCCAAAAACCGTACTTTAAACAGGCTGAAAGAATACATGTCGGACTTTGAGTTGGGAGGAGGAAGCCTGTCAGGCCAAAGGCCAATGAGAAAAAAAGCCACCAGGCCGGTGAACACAATAAGTAACAGCCCGGCCAGAAATTTGCTTCCTTTTGATAATTGATCGCTCATGATAATTCTTTTCGAGGTTATATAAAGCTTAATGGATACTACTACCAATAATATTGCGATGCTTATGCTCATTCATATCAGTATGTAGATAATTTGTCAAACCTAATAAGTTATTATCTAATAAAATACGGGTAAAAAACGGTTTTTTATATCATGTTTTTTTATTACTGAGATAATGCCTGCTACCGATTATTTCATTAGCTTATAATAGCGTACCTTCGCCAAAAATTTTACATAAATGAATTTTAATACCACAAAAATTGCTGAAGAACTGGTAACTACAAGCGAAAAGATCGCTAAGGGGTACAAGGTTCTGCAGGATATCAAGGAAGTAGAAATAGGAACAACGCCTAAAGAACTGGTATGGTCATGCGATAAGATCAAAATGTACCACTATACAAGAACAACACCTGCCAAGTGCAAAACGCCGGTGCTGGTGTCTTTTGCGATGCTGAACAGGCAGGATGTACTGGACCTGCAACCTGACCGCAGCCTGATGAAGAAACTGCTGGATGAGGGCCTGGATATATACATCATGGACTGGGGCTACCACGACAGGTCTGACCGGTACCTGACCATGGAAGACTATATAGACGGCTATATGAACGATGCCGTGGACTTCCTGCGTAAGCGCCACCATGTGCAGAAAATAAATAAAATGGGTATCTGCCAGGGCGGTACATTCTCAATGATCTATGCATCCCTGTACCCCGAAAAGATAAAGACACTGACCACTTATGTGGCACCCTATGACTTCTCTACCACAAAATGTATGCTCTACAAATGGACGAAGTACATAGATGTAGACGCTATTGTAGATACGGTAGGCACAGTGCCCGGCGAAATGATAGATGGAGCATTCGGTATGCTGAAGCCAAGCATGGGCGTGAGCAAGTATTTAGGTCTTATGAACTCGCTGGATGACAGTGACAAGATGATGAATTTTTTGCGGATGGAAAAATGGAAGAGCGACCTGCCGGCCATACCCGGTGAAATGTACCGTAAGTACATCAAAGACCTTTTCCGCGATAATAAACTGGTGAAAGGCGAATTTGAACTGGGTGGCAGGAAAGTAGACCTGAAGAAAATGACGGTGCCTTTCCTGAATGTATATGCCACAGAAGACAACATCATACCAAACGAAAGTACCATTAATATCATGAACCTTATAGGCTCGAAGGATAAGAAAGAATATGCTTTCCCCGGCGGGCATATTGGTGTATTTGTGGGCGGTAAGTCGCAGAAAGAACTGGCGCCTGCCGTGGCTAAGTGGGTTATGGACCGCAGCTAGTACAACACAGTATGATATAATAGTTTTAACCCCGTCGGCCGACGGGGTTATTTTTTCAGCTCATAATACTGATATTTGCAATCGCCTCTTAAACAGGTTGTTTTCCTACATTGATCAGCTATCCTTATAAGACATATCACACAGACCTGCCGGGTAACTGTACCATAAACTATATGGACGAGGGCAAGGGTGAGAAAACACTACTGTTCATACACGGGCTGGCCAATTACGCGCCGGTATGGCAGAAGAATATAGAATACCTGAAACAGTTTTATCGCTGCATAGCCATAGATCTGCCCGGTAACGGGCTGTCTGACAAGAATGAGCACCCCTTTGGTATGCGTTTTTTTGCAGACAGTGTATATGCCTTTATTACCGCCATGGGGCTGAAGGATCTTTGCGTGGTGGGGCACTCTATGGGCGGGCAGGTGGCCATGACCATGCTTATAGCCCATCCGGGCTGCGCCGATAACCTGGTGCTGTGCGCGCCCGCGGGCCTGGAAGAGTTTACTTCGTTTGATAAAACGCTTTATTACAGTACTGTACATCTTTACGACCTTGTATCATCTGAGGAGCATATCCTTCGGCAGACCATTGAGAATAGTTTTTACCGGCACCATACACAGGCAGAGCCGATAGTGAAGGAGCTGGCCGAGATAATGAAGACGTATAAGATGAACTATTACCGCAAGATGATAGATGCGTGTATTAAGGGTATGCTGGAAGAGCCTGTGTACGGCCAACTGCAACTGGTGCGGCAGCCTACGCTGGTGCTATTTGGCAAGCATGACGCCCTGATACCCAACAAGCTGCTGCACCATACTACAGTAGAAAAGCTGGCTGCTGCCGCCGTGGCGAAATTTCCAAACGCAAAGCTGGAGGTGCTGCCGGACTGCGGGCATTTTGTGCAATGGGAAAAAGCGGATGATGTAAACCGCAATATCATATTCTTCCTAGAGCAGGATTAGCATATGCTATAAAAAAGGAAAGGAACGCTAACGCGCTCCTTTCTTTTTATTTACCCTCATTCAATATTATTTCCTGCCTGTGCGTTTTGCTGTTTTCTTAGCGGCGGGTTTTGCTTCTTCCACCACTTCGCCGTCTATGTCCAGCATTTTTTCCATCTGGCGTATTTTCTTTTTCAGGTCGTAGATGGTTTTGTACACTTCGTCCATCTCGCTGCGTGTAGCTACCGGAATATCTTTGAACATTTTTTCAGTCTGCAGCTCAATGTCTTTGCGGAGTTTCATCTGCATAGCGCCTACTTCAGCCATCAATTCGCTGTAGTCAGTGCTTTCGAACAGTGATACATATACCTTGTCGCTGATGTTCATCCACTCCTGGTAAAGATCGAGGATGCTTGTTACTTCAGCACCTGCTTTCAGTTTGCTGGCAGTAGCCTCAGCCAGTTTGTCCATTACTTTGGCACCCTGGTTGTAGATCATATACTGCAGTTCAGCATTCTTCATGTTGAACTCGTTGATGCGGTTGTTGATATCGCTCCACTCCTGTGCCACCTTAGTGTACTGGTTTGGCGTCATCATCTTTGTGAACGGCGCAACGGCTTCATTTACCTGGTTCATCCAGTTTGTGTAAGCATTGTTGGCGTTACCAAACATCTGCGGCATGTTGTTGAATTTGTTCATCATGTCGCGCATCTGGTGGTAGCTGTTCATGCCAGAGTCGGTCATGCTCTTCACGTTGTCACTCATCATACCGCTCATTTTGTTCATGTATTCGCGGCTGCTTTCCGGCATAAAACCGAAGAACTTATCCATAAATTCTTTGTACAGCTCAGGGTTCATCAGTTTCTTATATTCGTCCATGCTGAAAGTTTTTTCCTGCATAGATTTTACCATTGGCATCCACATTTCAGCAAACTTGGTGAAACCTTCGGCCGAATTGATCATGTTTTTGTAAGCGTCCTGCACGGTACCGTTCTCAAAGCTTTTCTGCCACTCTGCAAAGTTGCTGTTGAGTGTGCTGAAATACTGGTTGAACATGCCGGTAGCGCTCTCAGATGCTTTCTTGAAAGCCTCGGGAGTGAATGGGTTCATGTTCTGCATCTGGTTCATCCAGTTGTTTGCAGTCATCTGGTTCATCCATGCTGCCCATGGGTTGTTATTGCTGTTCATGTTATTTTGCCAGTTTGTAAATGGATTGTTTGTCCAGTTAGAGAATGGGTTTGCCGTAGCGTCAAAACCAAATTTCTTTGCTGTTTCCTGGCTGGTTTCCCACATTTTTTTGGCATAATCCGCCTGAGCTTCCATCCAGTTCTGGAGGAAATCGTTGGCGCCGGTGCTGCCGTCTTTTGCGGAGCCGGTGTTAGATTTGCCGTTTTCGGTAGAAGAACTGCCGGTAAACTTGCCGAACATGTTTTTCTGTGTTTCTAACCAGTTTTTGTACCAGTCATTACCTTTCTCAATTGTCTCATTGAGTGTCTTGTTGCTACCGGTAAACTTTTTAGTGTTTTCCACTACGTTGTCCAGCACCTTCTTTTGCGCGTCAAGGACGTTGTCTACGATATTATTATTTCGAGTTGCCATAATTTTAATGTATTGATCTGAAAAATATATTTTAAAAAAACGTTCAAAATTGGTTTTTTCCCTATTTTAGCAAATCATATCTCTCGTATCCCGGGCCTTCCGGCGCATACACCTTTCTGAATTGCGGTGCAAAAGTAGCGAAGTTTTAGTTAAACAAATGTAAAATTCATTATTTATACGTTACCAAACGATTAAATTAGTGTGTCGTGTGCCCTGTAATGCTTTACTGTAAAGGGTTTGAGCCGATGCTGGTCCGGTGATTTTTTCTTAATTATAGGCCGCAAACCTCCATTCTGAACAAAATCGGTTACTTTCGCCCAAAATTTCAGATATATGTTACAAATAGGGGACGAATTTCGTCATAAGTACAGTTACAGCCAGGAAGATGTAGATCTGTTTGCCAAAGTAAGCGGCGATACTAATCCGTTGCATATTGACCCTGCCGCGGGCAAGGCAAGCATGTTTGGCCGTAACATCATTCATGGTTTTTTAGGAGCCAGCGTGTTTACCAAGATATTCGGCGCACTATGGTATGCCGATGGCCATGTATATATGAGCCAGAGCATGAAGTGGCTGCGACCAATGTTTGTGGACACAGAATATGAAGCCGTAGTTACGGTAAAAGAGATCATTAAAGAGAAGAACCGCATACTATACGAATGCGCTGTGTACGATGTGGCCACCGGCGACCAAACCATAGCAGGGGAGGCATTGCTGCTGAACAAGAAGCAATACGTATGGTAGCCTGAGACCATAGCGCAAAGTGCAAAATACAAGATCCCCGTAATGGTAACATTACGGGGATTTTTTTGTGCGGCAGTGCTTGCCTGGTATCAATACTTGCATAAGTTGGAAGCAGTATTGTTTTAGGGCATACTGCCAGAAGTAAGTGCGAATCGTTTAATTGTGTGATAATAGAATATTATAGATTTTCAGTAAATTTGAAAATGTGCTAACTATTGTCAGGAACAAAAGAGATAATTGAAGATGCTACGCACAGCACCGTTTGATAACATAAAAAGCGCTGCCGCAAAAATTCCCGGACTGGGCGGGTACTGGCCGATGAAGTGATCATAGCTAGAAATGCAATTGAATTGCGGATGCAAGTTGTTTGATGTAAAAAAATGAATCGCTATGCGACTATTGGTGTTGTTTTCTTTGTTCCTGTTTTTTAGTTCATTATATGGGCAAACAAAGTATTTGCAAATACCGAATGGGAGAAATAATGACACATCGCTTTTGTATAAATGGAAACAAAATAATGCCCAAAGAATGAAGCTTGAAGACCTTACTAAGTCCACAGATAAAATTCATTTTCGACTTTGGGAAGAAAATCAAGTGGTTGAAATTTGGTCAAATGACCTTATTACATTTCAAGGATTCTTATTAAATTTCACCAACAAGATTTACGGGAAGAAAAGGAGAGCGCCCTCCATTTTTAGAAGTGAAATCCCCATTGATACGATAATAGCTAGGCAGATTTACAACATTTTCATTGATAATTCTATCTTTAATATTCCAACAGACGATAGTGTAAAGGGTTGGGGCCAAGGGTGTGATGGAGAGGAGTTTTTAATAGAATATTCGACAAATACATTTTATTCATTCAAGGAATATTGGACTCCATCTGTTTTTAAAGAATTAAGAGAAGCCGTTGTTATTGAGAATATGATAAACCGATTAGATACAATATTACAGGTACAAAAAAATTGGGAGGATTTCTTTAAAAGTTTACCAAAAGGGTGCTATCGTGTTGGGGAAATAGTTACTTGTTGCAAATACTGATTAAAGAGATAATTATGAAAAGTTAAATCTCTAATATTGACAATTATTGATTTATAAACAATGAACAAACGTACGTTTCTAAAAAATAGTGCCATGCTTGGCCTTGGTAGTATAGCTGGTTTTTCGGCGCTGGGCAAGATGGCGGGTGATGTGGCCGAACTGCCCGGTGGCGAGGTGAAGGATGGAGTTGACTTCTGGGTATCGCTGCGCAGGGGATACAACCTGACGCCGGATTATATAAACCTTGAAAATGGTTACTACTGCATTCAGCCGCGGGAGATACTGGATAGGTACATGGAGCATATACGGGAGGTGAACCTGCAGGGGGCGCACTATATGCGTACGGTACAGTTTGATAACAAAAAAAGTGCTGCCGCAAAAATTGCCGAACTGGGTGGTGTGCCGGCAGATGAAGTGATCATAACGCGCAATGCAACAGAGTCGCTGAATATGGTGATCAGCGGTATGAACTGGAAAGAGGGCGACGAGGCCGTGATGGCAGAGCACGATTATGGCGCTATGCTGGATATGTTCAGGCAAGTGTCAAAGCGATATGGGATGGTAAATAAAGTTGTGTCTGTGCCGCTGGACCCTAAGACCGATGATGAGATAGTGGCGCTGTACGAAAATGCCATAACACCCAAAACAAAGCTGCTGATGATATGCCATATGATAAACATAACGGGCCAGGTGCTGCCTGTGCGTAAGATATGTGATATGGCACACAGCAAGAATGTACCAGTAATGGTAGACGGAGCACACACCTTTGCCCACCTTAATTTTAAAATAGCTGACCTGAACTGCGACTACTACGGTGCCAGCCTGCATAAATGGCTAAGCGTGCCGATAGGGGCGGGAATGCTTTATGTAAAAAAGGACAACATAGGTAAGATATGGCCACTGTTTGCAGACAGCAGCAAGCAGGATAACGATATTCTGCGCCTGAACCATACAGGCACATGCCCGCCCGCAACAGACCTGACCATTGCCGACGCTATCAACTACTACCTGAAGATAGGGGCCGAGCGTAAAGAGGCGAGGCTGCGCTACCTGCAAAACTACTGGGTGAGCAAAGTGCGATCAATGCCGCACATTGTTATCAACACGCCCACAGACCCCGCGAGGTCATGCGGGATAGCTAATGTGGGGGTAAAGGGTATGAAGCCGGGTGACCTTGCCAACACGCTGATGAGCAAATACAAGATATATACTGTGGCCATAGACAATGCAGGTGTGCAGGGTTGCCGGATAACGCCCAATGTATTTACACTGGCGGGCGAACTGGACGCGCTGGTACATGCGCTATCCGAGATCAAAGGTTGATCTTCTGCATTGTCAGCTCTGGCGGGGTGTAAAGAATTTTGATGAAAGAAATCTTACCGCATTATCTGAAGCTATTTTCTCGAATAGCTCGGGGCTGTTGAGTTTGGTCATGAACTGGGATTTTATGACCGACTCGCCTTTTTCTACTGCCACTACATAAAAATCAGTGCCAAATAATATGCGGTCATTGATCGCCGTGTCTTTGATATCTTTATTGATGAGATAATCAATGGCGTTGTCTATGGTCAGTGTGTAGGAAATGTCGGTATATACATTGGGGTATTTTTCATTGTCGGTGAGCATATCCCTGATGATCTTATACCAGTTGGCCGCCGGGGCATTGGCCACGTCTTTATAATATGCAACCATTCTTTTGGCCCCACCAAAGTGCGCAAAGTTGATCTTCAGGTCTTTGAACCTGCTCAGTACGCACTCTCTGAAGATATAGGGCTGCGACCAGTTTTCCTGAAAGTCATCGGGTTTAGTAGTATTCAGATAATATTGTTTGCCTGTGGAGAAATAAAGTGGATGATAGAATTTGGGGTCAGGCGCAGCCGGATCGTACCTGGGTATTTTGCCGAGGTAGTGCGTGGGGCCCTTGGTGCAATGGGTAGTAATAGGTATTTGGTTGTCCTGCGCGAAGGCGTACATATCCATCAACCTTGGATCATCAGGATAATAGCCGGTAGCTGGGTACAACTTGATGCCGATAAATGCTTTGTCGGGCCCTATATAGCGCTTCACATATTGCAGCGTCTCGGCAGAACTCTTGAAACGGTCGGGATGTATACCCAGGAAGGGGAGCATTTTATCGGGGTAGCGCGACCGGAGGCGCACAAGGTCATCCAGTTGCTGCGCATAGGGCTTCCATACGGTGCCGCCTTCCATGAATTCCATATCCATAGGCAGTACCACAAACCGGACATCGCCGATGTCTTTATAGGTCTGCTGCAGCAGGTTGAATATTTCTTCCTGGTTGCTGTTCATGCCTATACCCACGAAGTTGAGCGCCCTGTTTATTTTAGACGCCCGCATATTGCCTGAGAACCACGAGGCAATACGCTTGCCGATACCGATAGAAAGGGCTTTGTTTATACTCACCCATTTCAGGTACCACTTATCGCTCATGTGGTCAGGTACACACTTAAAGTCAAAAACGTGTGTATGCGCGTTGAATATTGGTTTGCTCATGACTGATCGTCTTTGCTTTTGGAGCTCTGCGGCTTCGTACCAGTTGACCTCAGGTTTACAAATTTTGTTAGCACATCAAACCAGAAGGGGGCCCCTTTGGAAATAGCGACCGCGCTGATGAGCCAGCCGAAGATCATCAGTAAAAAGCCGCCGTCGTGCTCCATCTGCTCCTGCAGGCTACACAGCACACTTTGTACCCGGTCCTGGTGGTCGGGGTCGGCTTTTGAGTTGTAAAAATCATACCCGATAGGGATACCAAGACTATCGGTAAGCACCATCAGTTCCTTTACCTGTGCCTGGCTCACAGAGTCATAGCTGGTATTCTTGTTGGCCAGTGTGTATTGCTGCGCGGCCATGGCAATCCGGTTATTGAGCGCGGAATTTTCCTGCAGCGACTTCATAATGTGTATTGCATCCACATTAAAGAAGAGCGTCAGCGCCAGCGATATATACATCATGTAGCGCGCGGTGGTTTTTTTATACCATCCGGTACCCCGCTCCATGTATTCGTCGTACCACATCTCTATGTTTTTCTGCAGGCCCGAGTAGTTCTTAGCATTTACAGCAAACGAGCCCAGAAGGGTTTTTACGGCACTGCTGCCAAGGTTGTCTACGGCAGTAAGATATTTCTGGTAGGCATCGCTATCGGGATTGTCGTTGCCGGTATGGTTTTTTTCTACAGTAACAGGCGTAGTACCTGTAGCCTGGTTATTGAAAGTATAAATGACATTATTCTCAACAACCACCTCTATCAACGCTACCGCAAACGCGCGCGCCGGGATATAGGAAGGGTAGGTGTCCTCATCCTGCTTGAGTGATGTGATGAGCGGATGGTCGTAGAACATGAGGCTGAAGTCGACATTATTGACAAACTCGTCCTTCAGTATTTTGCTCAGCGACTGCGCCAGGAAGGTGCTTCGCTTTTTGGTTATTTTACTCAGGTATTCATATATCATGGATGCCATGACACTGAATATGAAAAACACAAAGGCGACCGAAAGAATGGTGGTGATGAAAGAGAGACTGATCATAAAATTAATGTTATCATGTATGAGAGTTCATAAATATAATACTATTTTTTATAAATAATAATCAGGGTAGTATATATGTCTGATCAGTTTTTATATTTTTATGTCTTGTGAAATTATTATAACTTGTATTTGCTTAAAACTGAAACCAAATTGGCATCTTCAGGAGACACCATGCACGAATACATTATCACAATGCTGAACAACGGGCTGAACCGTGAACGCATTGAGGAGCATCTCGTGGAGAACGGGCATGAAATTCAATTTGTGAAAGAAGTTGTGCGCGAGTCGGTAAAGCTTCGTTATGCCAAAAGGCGATCGCACGGGCTATCGCTGATATTGTGCGGGGCGGTCATATGCTTTGCGAGTTTTTTACTCACCATTACCTCCTCATTCACACATAGCAGTTTTGGCATTGTGCTGTATGGCCTCACCACCGTAGGTATTATTGTCGTTTTCGCGGGTTTCACGAAAATATTTTAGATTTTATCGTCATTGCCATTTTTGCCATAGCAGCGGGAATACCGGGCTGTGCAATATCTTTTCAAGTGAAATATGCGGATGCTGAATGATAACAGGTTATTTTTGAACCGGGTTGCGCAAGGCTATTGTAAAGCGGCATGGGTACAGAGTCAAACTATATAGAACTGGGCGGAGAGCGGCTGCACTACCTGAAATGGGGCAGCGGTAAAAGGCTTTTGCTGGCGTTTCATGGTTATGGAGATGATGCCAACATTTTCCTGCCTATACGGCAATATCTTGAAGATGATTATACAGTGCTGTCGGTGGACCTGCCGCACCATGGCGGGAGTAACTGGCAGACAGATGAATTGTTTGACAGGCATGGCCTTATTACTATGGTCAATGAACTGATGCACACCTACCATGTGAGCAAGGTATCGCTGATGGGGTATAGTATGGGTGGCCGGGTATGCCTGAGTGTCATAGAGCAACAGCCGCAATGTATAGACAGGGTAGCGCTTATAGCCACAGACGGGCTGACGGTGAATTTTTATTACTACTTCTTCACAAAGACGGCAGTGGGGCGAAAAATGTTTAATCATATGCTGGAGCGGCCGGGGAAATACCTGGGTGTGATAGAGTGGCTGAAGAAGAAAAACCTGGTGGACGGATCGAGGTATAAATTTGTGATGCACTTCTTAGGTTCGGAGGAAAACAGGAGTTTTTTGCAAAAGGTATGGCCCAATACGAGCGACCTGATGCCGGCGCCGGACCGCGTAAAGAAAATGATCAGGAAGTACAGGATACAGGTGGCGGTATTTATGGGCGCGCACGACAAGATAATACCGTTGGCCCATGCGCACAGATTTAAAAAGGGGCTGGATACGGTGAGGGTGTTTGTGCTGGATAAGGGGCACCGGCTATTTGATGATACTAACGCCCACCTTGTTGCCGAACAATTATTATTAACGGAATGATGCTGATCATTAGCGGTTTGCTGACATTGGGGTACGTGGTGCTGCTGCTTGTATACAGGTATGGCTGGCAGCACCAGCAAGTGTATGAGCCCGTGAACGCAGATCCTTCGGTATTCGTTTCTGTTATTATACCCGCGCGCAATGAGCAGGACAATATATCTGCATGTATAGAGTCTGTGCTGGCGCAGCGATACCCCGGGCATTTGCTGGAGGTAATAGTTGTGGACGATCATTCGGAAGATAATACTGCCGCAATAGTGAAGGGGTTTGAAAGCCGTGGTGTCCGTTATATCAGTCTTGCAGACAGCCTGGGGCCGGGTAAGATAAACGCATACAAAAAGGCGGCACTGGCCGCCGGGATAAGCAAAAGCAGGGGTACACTGATAGTGACGACAGATGCCGACTGCACGGCGCCGCCATACTGGCTGCATGATATAGCCGCAATGTACGGGCAGCGTAAACCCGCAATGATAGTAGCGCCTGTGATATACACAGCGGGTGGTGGCGTTGCCGGTCTGTTTCAGCTTATAGATTTTATGAGCATGCAGGGTATCACGGCGGCATCCCAAAAGCTGAAGCTGGGTAATATGTGCAATGGCGCGAATCTGGCGTTCAGCAGGGCCGCATACGATGCTGTGGGTGGGTATGAAGGCACGCAGCACCTGGCTACCGGCGATGATTACCTGCTGATGGTAAAGATGGCGGCGCGGTACCCGCAGGGAATAGCCTATCTGAAATCGGACAGGGCTATAGTAAGTACCGCGCCGCAGCCCGGCTGGCGGAGTTTTCTTCGGCAGCGTATCAGGTGGGCTTCAAAATCGGGCAAGTATAAAGACAGCCGCCTCACAGGCATTTTGCTGTTTGTTTATTTATTCAACTTATCGCTGGTGGTGACGTTCATTGCTGCATTCCTGAACCCCGCGCTTTTTCTGTGGGTACTGGGTATGCTGATAGTAAAGACGGCAGCAGAGTTATATTTCATTGTTCCGGTAGCGGATTTTTTCGGAAAGAGAGATGCGCTATGGTATTTCCCTTTGCTGCAGCCAGTGCATGTTTTATACATCGTTATTGCCGGGTTGCTGGGTTTTGTTGGCGGCTATGAATGGAAGGGTAGGGACGTGAAGTAGGGAGTATAGCGCGTAGAAGTTATTGTTCTTCTTTTCAATAATTAACACTTTTTATCATTTATTTGTGTACCTTTGCAGCCGCTTAGCCAAAAGGCTGGGTTATTTATACGAAGTTCTTTAATGTTGTTGAATTCTTTCACCCTTCCCGCGCGGAAGGATCGCGGTATTTTATCCCTTGCATTGTTCATACATTAAAGCACTTTATCACTCGCTCTGCCGATAAGGCAGGGCATAAAGTTCTTTTTAATGTTAATGAATTCATTTTCATCCTTCCCTATGCGGGAAGAACTGACGCGGGCTATTTCTGACCTTGGCTTTGAGACTCCTACTCCTATTCAGCTAAAAGTAATACCTCATTTATTATCACAGCCTTCTGATATTATCGGGCTCGCGCAAACCGGAACCGGCAAGACAGCCGCCTACGGGTTGCCGCTGTTGCATCATGTGGATGTGGCGGCAAAACATGTACAGTGCCTGGTGCTGAGCCCCACGCGCGAACTCTGTATGCAGATACAGGAAGAAATGACCAAGTATGGCGCACAGATGCGCGGCTTGCGTGTAGCGGCCGTGTACGGCGGTGTGCCGATAGGCGGGCAGATACGTGATGTAAGGGCTAATCCGCAGGTAGTGGTGGCTACCCCCGGCCGTCTTATAGACCTGCTGGAGCGGAAAGCTATCTTGCTGGACCAGGTTGAGTACGTGGTGCTTGACGAGGCAGATGAGATGCTGAATATGGGTTTTCGTGAAGATATAGACCTGATACTGAAAAACACGCCATCGCGCGAGCATACATGGCTCTTCAGCGCTACCATGAGCAACGAGGTGCGCGGCATAGCCAAGCGCTTCATGAAAGACTGGAAGGAGTATTCTGTGGCGGCCGCAAACACCACCAATGAGAATATAGACCACCAGTATTTTGTGACCAATCATCACAATCGTTTTGAGACGCTTCGCCGCCTCCTGGATTTTGCGCCCGGTATATATGGTATCATATTTACCCGTACCAAGCAGGACGCGCAGGAAGTAAGTGAGAAACTGATGAAGATGGGCTACCATGTAAGCCCGCTGCACGGCGATATGGACCAGAAGATGCGCAGCAAGGTGATGGACCGCTTCAAGAACAAACAACTGCAGGCTATAGTAGCCACAGATGTTGCGGCGCGCGGTATAGATGTTAATGATATAACACACGTGATCAACTATGAGCTGCCCGATGATCCGGAGGTGTATACGCACCGCAGCGGCCGTACGGCACGCGCCGGCAAAAGCGGTATATGCATGTCTATCGTGTCACCGAAACAGATATCCAACATACGCCAGATAGAAAGACTGGTAAAACAGAAGTTCCATAAGAGCGACATACCTGATGGGGCTGAAGTAGTGCGCAAACGACTGTTCTTCTACCTTGAGCAGATAGCCAACGCAGAGCCGAAATCTGATTTCGCAAAACTGTACCATGATTCTATTCATGAGCAGTTTGCCGAAATGGACAAGGACGAACTGATACGCCGGCTGATATGGCTGCAACTGCGGGATACGATAGACGCCTACCAGGATTCTGAAGACCTGAATGCGGGTTTTGAAAGCAAGGGAAGAGACCGTGGTGAGCGCGGCGGCAGCAGGTATACACGCCTGTTCATAAACCTGGGTGAGAAAGACGGATTTACCGCAGGTAAGCTGGTACAGTTCATCACCGAGTCTACCGATATAGAAGGTAACATTATAGAGCGTGTAACCGTGCGCGACCTGAGCAGCTTTTTTAACGTACCCGGTGACGCGGCTGAATATATAATGGAGCACCTGTCTTCGAAGAAATTTAAAGGCCGTAAGGTGCGGGTAGATGAGGCTGAGCAACGCCCGTTCGGCGGTGGTGGCGGTGATCATCGTGGTGGTGGCCGCCCCAAGCCACAGACTCGCTTTTCAGGTGACGTAAGGTCTTACGGCAACAAAGAAGGCTTTAAGGGTAAAAGGCGATAACGGCAAGATATAGCAGGGATGGGATGTGGCCGCGGTGCGGTACACATCCCATCCTGCATTAATGCGTCACATAGTCATCAGATCAGGTACTTCAGATACTCTCTCAGATCGGTTATTGTGGCTAGTGAGCTTAGCTCAGAGAATATACGTTGATGGTCGTCACCACCATATTCGCCTCCGCTGATTTTATGAGCCAGCGCGGGGAGCATTATCTTCTGATGATCGTTCAGTTCGTCTGTGTCATTTACATGCCCGCTTTTGCGAGGCGTAAGTTTTACCGCGCCCGGATTAACAACATCCGGGGCTAATACCGGCGAGAAATCAGGGGCCTGCACAGCGCGGGCCCCCAATACGCCGTTAGTAACATCTATGCCCTGCCAGCCCAATATAGTTTTCAGGAACGAAGTATGATCAAATGGTACATTGCCGGGCGCTATGGTGTCTGTGGCCCTGAACACAGTTCCTGCCTGTATCCTGGGGGATATGAGTAGTGTGGGCACACGTATACCCAGCCGGTCGAAACCGAAACCCGACCAGTCGGTGGCCAGGTCCGGGGCAATAGTTGCCGGCGGAGCCACATGGTCGAAAGTGCCGCCATGCTCGTCAAAAGTTACAATGAAGAGGGTGGTCTCCCAGTCTTTATATGTTGTGAGTGCGTTATAGATTTCTGCGAGGTTCTGCTCGCCGGGTAGCACATTGAATGGCGGGTGGTAGTCGTTGGCATGAGTTATATCATCTTTCTTCGCAAATACGCCGGGCAGCGTACTTGGCTCCAGGTAGCAAAACGCCGGTAAAGATTTTTTACCGTCATTAATAATGTCAAAGAAGTCGTCTATAGGCCTGATGCTTTCAGGATATTGCTTGCCTAGTTCTTTTACTTGGCTGAAAACGGACGCGGTAAGGCTGCCTATCGGAAATTGCTCCGGGGAGTATATACACCAGTCATGGTTGCCACTGTTTGTTAGTACATTGAATATGGTACGCATCGGGAAGTGGACAACCTGCGATAAAAACTTGTCCCATGGTGGTATGCCGGGGCTGTAATAGTTGTCTACATATCCGCCCGATGTTCCGGCAATTGAAAAAGCCCGGTTAGGTGATGTCTGTGAAGGCACAGAACAAAACCATGCGTCGCTCACGGCATAGCTTGTAGCCAGCGTACTAAGTACCGGCAGGCTTTCCGGCGTGTAAAACTGCATGATCTGCTTAATGTCAGCCTGTTTTTTTGCTGCAAGGGGAGCGTAATTATTTACAAACCCACCCATGCTTGGCGTTGTGCCTGCGGGTGGTACTGAATAAGGGTTTACTGGCGTGGGCATTATATTGAACGCCTGCTGGTTTGCATCGCTCCATTGTTCGCCGGGGTCGGGGTTGGGCGCATCGGTAATGCCGTTAACCGGCTCAGCAACATAGTCTTTACCGTCATAGTTGTTTGAGAAAGTGGGTGTTTTGCCAAGGCCCTCATAGAGTGCCTGGCTGGTAGCCGGGTATACATGCGCCGGGGGGGCATCCTCGGTATATATCTGTCCAAGTAACTGATCAAGTGACCGGTTTTCCAACATCAGCATCACTACATTGGTGATGCCGGGTAAAAATGTCGTTGGCGGGTTGTCGTAGTATTGATTCCTGATCACATAAAATTCTATGTTCAGTTGCTCCCATGCCTGGTTAGGCTGGCAGTTCACATAGTCACGGGTCATGGGTGGGGTAACCCCGTTAACGGGTGCGCCCAGGCCGGCGTAGAAGTAAGATGCACCATATGCCTTCAGCGCGTCTGTGGCCCCATTCTGCGCCTTTACTTCAATGTTTACGGTAGTGGCATAAAAATCCTTTGGCGATGTGGGATTACTGAATGTCATGACAATGATGGCTGCTGTATCTTCGGCGCCGGTCGTCCATTGCATAGAAGCCCCGGCCATGCCGGCGGGGTTGGTCAGCACAAATGTGCTGGTACCGGAAGGAGCTATCCAGGCTCCGGGACTTACAGATGAAGCAAAACTGCCTAAAGGGCTGCCATTGGGCACAATGGGCGAGCCGATACTCTGCAGCACAAGGTTACATGAATTTTCAGCGCTATTGCTGTTCTGAATGTTGTGGATGGTAATGGTACACGTATTTGGTTTGGTTCCGTGGCTCATGGTGGTGGTGTTTTCTATGTGTGAATAATACGAAGGCGCAATATGCCGGTAGCTGCTGTCGCTACGGTGATGCGCCGCTTAAATCAAATCTATACAAACATTTCAACAAACGGAAGACATTTTGCACCTCAGGAAATGTATTTTTGCGTTATGGATATGCCTCAACCCAACAATCCGCTGCATGGCAAAACACTTGAAATGATGCTCAATGACCTGGTGAGGCATTACGGATGGGAGATAATGTGCGAGCGTGTGCGCATCAACTGCTTTTACGAAAACCCAAGCATAAGTTCCAGCCTGAAATTTCTGCGCAAGACACCATGGGCCAGGAAAAAAGTAGAAGACCTCTACCTGGAATACCTGGATACATTACCGAATGGGCAATAATGCCGGAACATTATGCCAGTACCAGGAAGACCGCCGGTGTTTTTCCCAATACAGGTTTTGATCTTAGCCAATCTGCCGCCGTCTTTGTTTGTATCAGCGCGTCCGGTGCTGTAACATTTTTTGCGATGCAGATACGTGTTTTGGGCTGGCAGTTTTTCAGCAGGTCGGTAAGCAATTGGTCATTGCGATAGGGTGTCTCAATGAATAGCTGGGTCTGGCGCTCCTTCGCAGACCGTGCTTCCAGTTCTTTTATCCGCTGGCCGCGCATGGGTTCCTTTACCGGCAGGTAGCCGGTGAAGCTGAAGCTTTGTCCGTTAAGGCCGGATGCCATAAGGGCGAGTATCATAGAGTTGGGCCCGGTAAGGGGTACTACGTTTATGCCCATATTTTGTGCCACGGCTGCAAGTTCGGCGCCGGGGTCAGCTATGCCGGGGCAGCCGGCTTCACTCAGTACGCCAACACTATATCCTGCCGCCAGCCATTTTTTCAGCAGTGGCGCGTCTGCTCCATTGTGCTTATCTATTTCTGAAAACTGCAGATCGTCAATGACCAGTGTGGCGTGCAGCGCGCGGAGGAACCTCCTGGCCGTACGTATGTTTTCCACAAAGTAGTATTTAAGGCCTGAGGTAACTGTAATTACTTCAGGGGCCAATGTGTGCAGCGCGTTCTCTGCTATGGGTATAGGTATCATATAGAGTGTGCCGCTACTATCCTGTTTTGCCATTAGTATGTCTTTCGTTATTATTTTTGAAAATAAATTTCATCCAAATTACCATTTACCGCTTACAAATTCCAAATTTGCCCCGATGATACTGCCCGGATCATTTTATGAGCGAAAAGATGTAGTAAAGATCGCCAAAGATCTGCTGGGAAAGATGCTGGTCACCAATGTAGGCGGTGTGCTTACCTCGGGTATGATAGTGGAAACAGAGGCCTATGCGGGTGTTACCGACCGTGCATCGCATGCATATGGTGGCAGGCGTACTAACCGAACCGAAGTAATGTATATGCAGGGCGGGGTGGCCTATGCGTACTTATGCTATGGTATCCATCACCTGTTCAATGTGGTGACCAATGTGAGGGACGTGCCGCATGCTGTGCTGATACGTGCGGTACAGCCGGTATCGGGCATAGAGGATATGCTGCGCAGGCGAAACAAAGAAAAGCCGCAGCCCGTACTTACCGCGGGCCCCGGTGCCATGAGTGAGGCGCTGGGCATACGCACGCATCATACCGGGTTATCATTGCAGGGGCCGGATATATTTATAGACGAAGGGATAAAGATAAAAGACCATGACATAGTAGCGGCTACAAGGGTGGGTGTAGCATACGCGCTTGACGATGCCCTGCGGCCCTACCGGTTCTATATCAGGGACAATCGCTTTGTAAGTAAAGGAAAGGGGCTGTAACGAAGGCATAAAAAAAGAACCGGCCATAAGCCGGTTCTCTCAAAATATTATTATGGGGTATTAATACAGTTTAGGACATGACCAGCTGTACTGAGGGCTGCGCTCATGTTTGTTGATCCTGCCGAAGTAGATCAGTGATATTTCGTAACCGCCGGCACCACCTGTAGCAGGGCTGAAGCTGGAAACGTTTACGTCATAGCTAACGCCTATGCGCATCTTAGACCATTCGAGGCCAATGTAAGGTGCAAGTGCATCGCCGTACCTGTACCAGCCACCGAGGTAGAAAATGGTATTTTTTGAATACTCGGCATCATGCCCGGGGTTAAGTACAAAACCAACCGCGGCACCCAGCAGTAATTCTGTAGCTGATGCCTGGCTCTGGTATAAGCCGCTGGCGTATAATACCGTGTTCTCATTCATTTCGAACGAGCCACCGAGGTAGCCTGTCTGGCGCGAATGGATCTGGTGATTATCGTTAAGGAAGCTTTCTACTGGCTGTGTCATGTGGTAATAAGAGTAACCGATATAAGCGGTAACATGGTCTGCCACCCTGCCTGAATACATAACGCCGCCATTAAAGTCGGCATAGCCAAGGTCTACTTTTGCAAAAGACTCAGCAGTAGGGCCTGAAAAAGTGCCGATACCGGGTAAGAACTGATCGCCAAAGGTAAGTTTTGCGAAGTCAATGCTTTTCTGAACGTAATAAGCCTGTATACCCATAGACAAATGCTGGAGCCTGTCGGCACCAAAAGCCTTATGATAAGCCAGCGACAGGCCGGCTGTGGTATTGGTAAGGCTGCCTGTACCTGATTTGTCATATTGCACCATAACACCCAATCCCAGCGCGTCACCTTCAGGTAGCTTGCCTTTAAGTGTGGCAATGTCGAACGAAGCCGACCCTGTTATATATGGATTTGGTGAAACTGATGACCATTGCGTACGGAAGTTAGAGGCAAACCTCAGGTCTTCTGTAACAAAGCCGGTCATAGCCGGGTTAAGTGTAAGGGGTGATGTGAAATACTGAGTAAAGTGTACGTCCTGTGCTTTGGCCGAACCTGCCAGCAATATAGAAACACTAACTCCTAGTAATAATTTCTTCATCTTTTTAGCCTTTTTATATAAAAACAATACTAAATTCAGTCAGCAAATTAAGCGAAATATTCCTTACATACAAGACATAGGCAAATATTATTTTGGTTGGGGGAAAGGTTTAAAAATTTTGCGCGGGGTGGGTGTGGGTTATTTGTCCGGCAATTTAAGTGACGCATAAGCAACCGGTTTTTGCCGTTGCAACATTTTCTGCCTCATTTATTTACGGTTTTTCGTGCTCGTGGGGGTATAAATATGTGGAATGTAAAATATGATAGTCGTTTGGTATGTATTCCGTGTGGAAACAGTTCATCACCCCATGCAGGTTATGATGCCTTTGGGTATCGTGATTATCTTTGTTTATGATGAAGTTCGTTTCACTGTTACTGGCCGTTTTTGTGTTCAGCGCCACTGCCATTGGTGGCGTGGTGGACACCGCGTTCATAACACCATTTGAGCGGTCTAAAGGAATGGAAACCGCAACCTATAATGAGGCTATGGATTTTTACAACAGACTGGTGATGAACTATCCGACCCTGATGATGGGCGATATGGGCATATCTGATATCGGCTACCCGCTGAGGGCCGTATATTATACCAACGACGGCAAGTTCACAAAAGACGAATGGAAGAAGAATGACCGGCTGGTGATACTGATCAATAACGACATCCATCCCGGCGAGCCGGATGGGGTAGACGCAAGTATGATGCTGATACGGGATGCCGCCATGGGTAAAATAAGCGTGCCTGATAATGTGGTGCTGGTGGTAGTGCCGATCTACAATATAGGCGGCGCGCTGAACAGGAACAGCACTAGCCGTGTAAACCAGAACGGCCCGCGCAGCTATGGTTTCAGGGGCAATGCCAGGAACCTGGACCTGAACCGTGACTTCATTAAGTGTGATGCCGCAGAAACGCTGGGACTGGAAGAATTGTTTGCCCGGGTATCGCCGGATATCTTTATAGACAACCACGTAAGCGACGGCGCAGACTACCAATACACGATGACACTGCTTGCATCGCAGCATGATAAAGTGGGCGGAGCGACCGGTGAATATATGTACAAGACCTTTACTCCGCTTTTGTATGCCGACATGAAGGAGCGGGGGCACGAAATGGTGCCCTATGTAAACGACTTTGACAATACACCCGAAAAAGGCTGGAAGACATTTTATGATCTGCCCCGGTTTTCCAGCGGGTATGCTTCCCTGTTCAGCATAATGGCCTATGTGCCTGAAACACATATGCTCAAGCCGTTCAGGGACCGGGTAATAGCCACCTACGACCTGATGCTGAGCTTTATAAAAGTGGGCGCGGCCCATGCCGGTGAAATAAAACAGGTAAGGGCTGCCGATAAGAAAGCATTGTTAAGTAAGAAAGATTTTGTGCTGGACTGGAAGGCTGATACCACACGCTGCGACAGCATCCTGTTCAAAGGTTATGAGGGCGTGTATAAACCCAGTGCGGTATCCGGGCTGCCCCGGCTGTATTATGATCACAGCAAGCCATATACGCGCAATGTACCGTTTTATGACCATTTCATTCCTGCAAAAACAGTGTCGGCGCCGCGGGCCTATATTATACCCAAGGCCTGGACCAGTGTCATCAGTGTGCTGCGTTCCAGCGGTGTACATATTCTCAGGCTCAAGGGGGATACAACGCTTACCGTTACTGCCTACCATATAGATAATTATGAGACCGTACCAAAGCCTTACGAAAAACACTACCTGCATAAAAATGTACAGGTGACACCTGATACGGTTGCTATTCGTTTCGCGGACGGCGATTATTTTATATGGCTGGACCAACCCACCAAAAGGTATCTCGTTGAGACACTGGAACCCACTGCGCCGGATGCGTTCTTTGCCTGGAATTATTTTGACGGTATACTGCAGCAGAAGGAGTATTTCAGCGACTATGTGTTTGAAGACCTTGCCGCCGACCTGGTAAAAAAGGACGCAAAACTGAAGGCAGCGCTTGATGACAGGAAGAAGCAGGACAGCACATTTGCGAACAATGCCGCGGCACAGCTGGATTTTATTTACCGCAAGTCAAAATATATGGAACCCGGATTTAACCGCTATCCGGTATACAGGCTGGAATAAGTTTTAGCATAAACTGTGGCTTATAATACATCGAACCACACTTTTTTCCTATCGTCCCAGGGGCCGTTGTAGTTGATAGTCAGTTCTTCATTGGCCTGTATCGCTCTTACTGTTTTTATATACATGGTCTGGTCTTCATAGTCCATAAAATACTCGCAGTTGGATGTATAAGAATGGTTGTACAGGGGCACCCAGCCCAGTGCCATACAGCACATATGCTCACCGCCGGGCTGCCACTCAAATATGTAATCGTGCAGTAGTGTTTTGTCCAGGTGGGTACGGTCGTCGGCACTCATAATGATCACAGGGGCGGTTTCTATTATCGTTCCTGCTTTCAGTGGTTTTCTTGTAAACACACCCCTCCCTTTATTTATGGTTTCCCCAATATAGAGTTCAGTTTTGGCCATGCGCAAAGGTATTTATTATAACATCTTACCGGTCAACAGGCTGGTAAGCAGTCTTTTATTGCCAAACCGCGGCAAAAACAATATTTTTTGGCTCTTATTGGTGTCTATTGCCGAATAGTATCTTTTTTTAATTGTCTTTTTATATTTTTACAGATAAATGGTACCTCGTATGAACATATTTAAGAAGGTAATTATTTCTCTTGTGTTTGCTCTTGTCGTGCTTCCGGGTGCCTCTTTCGGGCAATACCAGTTCCCTATGAACCCCATGCTGAGCTACTTTAAAAGCGCTGACCGTTATGAACTGTGCTTTAATGCCACCGTGCCAATGGGTTATTTTCAGGGTGTATCTCGTGTAACTGATGGTAACTACATAGGGGATACCACCATCAAGCGCACCATGAGTTCATTTGGTTTTGGCGGTTCTATCGGTCTGTCTCTTCCGTTTAAAGCCACAGGCCACATCAGTTGCTGGGCTGCTACTATCCACCTTGGTGTGAACATGAATACATGGAATGACCTCAATAGCACTTATGGCGCAGACGGCAGCCTGGTGGCACCTACCGGCGACGCACTTACCGCCAGCACTATGCAGATACATTTACCCATAGGTGTAGATTGGAAAGTGGGCAACGATGCGATCTGCTCTCAGCGCCTCGCTTTCGGAGCCTCTGTGGGTGCGGGCCTTATGCCACAACTGAATATGACAACCATCAGCAAGGGTGAAGGTTTCCAGACAGGCATAGGTGCGGGTTGTACTCCTTTTGTAAGGGTTGAAGGCGCGTTTCGTATAGGTGTGGTATGTAAGGTGAGGGTGATGTACAACATGGGCGACATATCCCTGATAGAGGTAAACAGGAGCATTCCCGGCGTAACAGACGGGCCTTTCAAGATCGTTAATACATCCAATCTTGTTGCTTCGTTCGTGATAATGCCTTTCTCAGGTGGCTGGAGGGAAACAGATTGGTACAATACCCACGATACATATAACCAGCACGACAGGTTTAACTAATATGCCGGTAAAATATTGAAACGCGGCCCGGTAGCAATACCGGGCCGTTTCTATTTCATCTTGTGTTTGAACAGTTGTTTTCTTACGTCTGTTGTTATCTGTTCTGCCGTTCCTTTCATATAGCTGCGGATCTTGCGTACATAGCCAAAGTAAATGAGTTGCAGCCTGATGAGGAAAAAAACAAAGACGGCAATACTCAGCCCGCAAAGTGAATAGGTGATCAAAGGTTCGTTGCTCAGATAAAGTAACAGCAACGAGGCCGCGAGCAGAAATACGCTGAAGATCATCATCACTATTTGTCCGCCTGCCTGTATCACGGGCATTTTAGATGTAAGTACCATCTCAGTGCGGTTGCCGGCTTCCCTCAGCAGCACATACGTTATGGGCAGAGCGTCTTTTTCTATGGCGTCTTCTATTACAGGGCGTACGCTCAGCACCTGGTCATCTTCCGCTACTTCAAAATCACGCCGGGCTATGGTCATATGGTTGCCCACAAGGCGGTATTGCAGTTGTTCTTTTGGAATTGAAAAACAATAGTGGCGGGTGCGCGTGAACATATTGCCATGTGGTATGTAAAATTACCATATGCAAGGTAGATAAAAAAATGCTAAATATAAATCATTAACAGGCAATTAACTGCGCCGCAGCCCGGATAGTATTTCTTTCTCCTTCTCAGACAGGTTTTTTGGCACAGTGATCACCATGCGTACATAGCTGTCACCTCTTTGTTTTGGGTTGCTGTACTCGGGCATGCCCATTTCTTTCAGCCTGAAGGTCTTATCGCTGTCGGTGCCCGGGGGAATGTTTATGTTCAGCGTTTTGTCTATAGCCTGAACCGGGGTTTTGCCGCCAAGTATTGCGGTAAATGCATCAAGGGGTGTGTCGAAATAAAGGTCATCCCCTTTGCGAGTATATTTTGGGTGTTTCTGCACATGTATGGTAATGAACAGATCGCCATTCGGGCCGCCATTATATCCCTGGCCGCCTTTTTCTTTCATGCGCAGTACCTGCCCGTCGGCTATGCCGGGTTTTAGTTTCAGGTTCAGCTTCTGGTGTTCCAGGTTCAGCTGGCGAGTAGTTCCGTGAAATGCTTCTTCGAGCGTTATGGTAGTCTCGGCGCGGTAGTCTTCGCCCTTCATCTGCATTTTGCCGCCCCTGCTACCGCCAAAACCTGATGAGCCACGGCCAAAAATGGATTCAAAAAAATCAGAGAACCCGCTGTCGTCTTCGGTATAATATTGCTGAGACCTGCTGCCGCCGCGTCCCTGCCGGGAGCCACCGGGTTGCTGGTATTGCTGCCAGTTCTCGCCCAGGTTGTCGTACTTATTCCGTTTTTCCGGGTCCGACAACACATCATTGGCCTCGTTGATCTCTTTGAATTTTTCTTCAGCCTTTTTGTCGCCGGGGTTCTTGTCGGGGTGGTATTTTACTGCCAGTTTCCGGTAGGCTTTCTTAATTTCGTCTTGCGAGGCTTTTTTGTCTACACCCAGCGTTTTATAATAGTCTTTGTATTCCATGCGCACGTTCCCTTTGCCCTTATTTATCTCAACACCAGGAAAGAGTTGAAAAAGTTATTGATCTCGTTATTGGTTGGGTAGTCCCTCTTTGCAATTACAGTAAGGTCGAAGCGTTTGTTGTTGGCGATGATCTGCTTTACGATCGTTATTACATTGTCCCTGGAGGGGTCTAATATAAAGGCCCTGCCCGGATAGCCATTAATGTCTATCGGGTGCGATAATACTTCCAGTTCCGTAAAGTCCCTTTTGCGCAGGTTTATGCTGCTGTCCAGTATAGCGTTCATCTTCATTGTATCGCTGGTGAAGTGCGCCGGGCAGTCGGTATAGGATACCTGGAACAGTTTGAACTTGTTCAATTCAAGTGTTTCGGGTTTCCATGATACATAGTGTACAGTCTGCTTACCGAATGGTGTAACCTCTACTTTGTCATACACCTTTGGCCCTTCAGGCATGGATACAGAAAATGCATGGTCGCTGTATTTAGACCACCTGTTATTATGCTCCGAACAAGACGAAAGAATGATGCCTGCCGTACAGCAAATAATCAAATTGATAAGTGTGCGCATAACCATTTGCTTCTGTTTTATTAACGCTAACAACTAAAACCAGGTCAGGGGCACAATAGATTCTTTACCATGCCCCTGACCTTTTAAAGATACTTATTTCTTTTTTGCGGCCTCCTTGTTCTGCTTGTAGCGCATATCAGGTGTTCCGTCTTTTTTCAGCTTTTGTGCCGGTGCGGCAGCGGCCTTATTTTCCTTATGCCTCATGTCCGGTGTGCCGTCTTTTTTTGTTTTCGCACCCTTAGTGTCCGTCACCTGGGTTTGTTTGGTAGCAGCAGGCGTGCTGGTGGTGGCCTTCTGTTTTGTGTTTTGTTTTTTCACGCTCTTGTCTTGCGCGAAAGTGCTGGTGCCCATTATCATAATGGCAGCCAGGAGGAACATTAGCTTTTTCATTTGTGGTTATTTTGCTCTAAATTATGAAAACCGCCTGATACTTGTATTTCTTTATTACTATTTCTTGCATCTATAATGCTATTGTCTATATTTAAATTGGTGATCTGTATACTAAAGCGGCTGAGTATATGGCGGTCGCACAGATGCCCTGAGGTTGACGTTGTAATGTAGTGTTTGGGTGAGGACAACAACCTCATAGCCCGTGTGAAGGGTGCAAAACAATGATTAATCCCCGATTAATATAAAGGCCGGTTTTGGTTTTGATGTTGTTCAATTATTTATTTAGGGGTATCTTTTCTGAAAATTTCAGGATAATGTACCGTAGCTGTCTTATTGTGGCGCTGTTGCCCGTAGTTATGTTTGTCAATGCATGTAAGCAAAAAAGCAATCCTTCAAAAGAGCATTTTGAAAAAGGTAACGAATTGCTTTTTAAGGAAGACCTTGTGAACGCGCGAAAGGAATATGAGCAGGCGATAGCTGCCGACACCAGCAACTGGCAGGCATGTTACCAGCTGGCAGGCGTGTGCGAGTTGCAGGGCGACTATAAAGGCGCATTTACTTATTTCTCAAAGACAGTTTCGCTCAATCCTAATTTTGCATTGGGTTTCTACAACAGGGCGAACCTTTCAGAACTGGTGGGTGAGGATAAGCAAAGCAACAAAGACCTGAAAACGGCGATTTTGCTGAAACCTGATTTTTTCCCCGCCCTGTTGTCTATAGGCAGAAAGGAATACGCGAAAGGAAATTTCAAAGCAGCCATCAGCGCGCTTGACGAAGCCATAAAAGTTAAGCCCGACTTTTATGTTGCCTATAGCATGCGCGGATCGTGTAAGTTTAAGACAGGCGATTTTGCGGGAGCCAGGTCTGATTTTGACGAGGAAATAAAACTGTATCCCGGCCACATCATGGGGTATGTGAACAGGGCCCTGGCGAGCGGTGAGGGCAAAGATTACCGGGCGGCCATTAACGATCTTAACCAGGCCATACAGTTAGATCCCGTATGGTCGCAGGCTTACCTGTACCGCGGCCTTTATTACATTAAGATGAACAATAAAGACAGCGGATGCGGCGATTTCAGGATGGCCTACAAACTAAAGAATCCGCAGGCTGAAGCGTATTCAAAAGAATATTGCGGGAAATAGCCGTGCCATCGCATACTGTAAAATAGGGTATACAACAGCTACTACTTTTGTTACTCTTAAAACAGGAAAAATTAACAAGTTATACCAATAGCTTTCACTATTTTCATACTTTATAACCTGCGGGTTTGCAGGCATTGTATCAACGTATGAACTGGAAACAAATAAAATGGAAGATACGCTACGCATGGCAGTATTTCCCGTTTACGCTAAATACCTTGTTGTGTGTCATAGCGGGCTACTTCGCCTACAAACTGCTATATACGCCCACGCCTAAGGGTGAGGAGCCATCGCCCTTTATTCCGTTCATTAAGATCATGGGCAAGATATCCTTTGTTTTTTTGATCGCCCTCGTGGCTTTGTCGGTTTGGAGTACAATTGTGAGCTATTTTTATTTCCTGTGGCTTCGGTACAAAAAAGGATGCACTCTCCAGGTGGAGTTTACAACAGACACAAAAGAAGGTAAGAATCATAAACTGTTTTTAAATGCCCGGCTTGACGGAGTGATACGGCCGAGGTTAGGATTTATTAAAGGTAGATTGTATTATGACGACAATGTATTTACAGACCGTTTCAGCCTGCTGTCTAATAAGCGCAAAGAACAAAGCCTGAAGCGACTGGCTGTTACCGGGCGCAGCCGGCTTACGCTGCCTGATATAAAGGAGTATGATATAAAGGGAGGATTCGTTTACTTTCAGGATATGTTGCACCTCTTCAGCCTGGCGGCGGCGCAGCCGGTGGGTGGACACTTTTACCAGCCCCCGGTGCTCAAGGAGGGTGAGGACCATGAGGTGTTCCCGAAGAAGACCGAGCGAATGGACGTGCGCATAGAGCAACTGAGAAAGGTGGAAGGCGAACCGCTTAACTATAAAGACTTTGAGGCCGGCGATGATGTGCGCCGTATTGTGTGGAAGGTGTACGCAAAAAATCGTGAGCTGGTGGTGCGTATGCCGGAGATGTATGAGCCATACGCATCGCATATGTATTTCTACGCGTCTTTTTACGCCTCGGTAAAGTCGCAGTGGATGGGGGAGGGCTACCTGGCTGAGATGCTCAATTTCTATAAGAACAGCGTGTGGACTATATACGATACGCTGTCGCAAAAGGAGTGGGAAATGCGCTATATACCTGACCAGGTGTTTAACCTGCCCGAGCAGTTGAGCGAAGACGAAAAGAACGCGCGGATAATAAGCAACAGCAGCTGGCATAAAGACAGGTCGTTGCAGCAGTATTTCAACACACGTACCGGTAATGTACTCTGCGTCTCATCTCTTACAGACGCGCATGAGCTGAAAAATGTGCTGGACCGCTGTGATCCGTCTACGGTAGTGTATTTCATCAAGGTATCCGGCGTATTCAAGCATTATGCTGTATTGAATCTGCTTAGCCGTATTATTTTCCTGCCGCCCAAAGACAGGTTGTCAAAACTCCGTACCAGGTGGACGTTCTCGCCTATGCGCCTGCAGGTGCAGAAGCGGGAAAAAGAGATAGAAGAAATATTAAGAAGCAGCGCTGTGGTGTACGGTATAATATAAACGGCATGGCAGTAAATAACAAAGCCGCGGGCGTCCGCGGCTTTGTTATTTAGTATCGTTCGTTTAGTTGATCGTTGCTGTAAAGCTCTGGTTATTGGTGAAGGGCAGCGATACCGCCTTCCAGTTTATTTTGGAATCGCTGGACTGTGTCTGTACATTAGAAGAAGGGTAGGCCAGGTAGTAGCCCAGGTCGTAAGTGATGCCCGTATTAGGTACGGTCACGTCCTGGTAGAATTCGCCGTACGAAAAGCCTACGTTCACATAATAGTCAATGATGTTTTTAGAGCTGTTGTTGGTCATTCTTAAGAAGAAATAAGTAGCGCCAACGTCCAGCGGAACCCTAAGCGTATCTGATGAAGGAAAGGTGTTGTCTATGCTCCAACTGATGGTGTTGCCTATGATGCCGCCGGGAGTGCTGATGCCCAACTGGGATGCTGCGCCTGCCGTAGATGCGGTGCCTGTGGCACTGGATCCGGTAGGGCCGGTAAACGAGCCTGTGCCGCCTACGGGTATGGTCAGTGCATTGCCGTTAACCACAATAGCGATGGGGGTGAATGTGTTATTCCTGTATTGTATCGCGGTATTTGCCCTTGTCTGGCAAAGGTTACCAGAATATCCGGCAGGGCATACGCACTTGCCATCAGAGCATGATCCGCCGTTCTGGCATACCAGGTTTCCGCAGGTAGTTTTGCTGCATGATGAAAAGATCAGCAGGCCCGATCCGGTGATCATAACAATTGCCGTAATAATAAACAGTTTAATATTCTTCATGTTAAATTGGTTTTAGCGCTCAAATTTGCTCTTTAATAAGATTTTGATTGCGCCAATAAAGATAATGTTCTATCCATAAAAAAAGTAATTTTTTATAAAAGTATTCAGAAAGGCTTGTTGCGGGCCGTTCAGGCTTTAACGGCCATTGCTTCGAATATCTTGCATACGACTCCAGCGGTATGGGGTAATAAAAAGCCGCCTCAGATTGCTTTGAGACGGGCAGCATATAATCCGTGCCGGGAGCCCTATGTTGATCTTTCTTTTTAGTACTTATTTCACGATAACGACTTTGTTTCTGTATGTTTTATTCCCTGGTATATGGTTTAATAAAAATAAAAACTGCAACAGGGTCACCTGTTGCAGTTTTCTAAGTTGGGCAGATAAGAACTAGCGGATGACCGTCAATTTGGTTCGATAAATGCCGCCGGAACACGAGACCTGGATGATGTAATTGCCGGACGGCAAATCTGCCAACTGCACTGACTGCGTATGTTGGCCGCCGGCAGTGACGCTTGGGGACGATACAATGCGCCCGATATAATCACTGACAGTAATACTTGATGCATTTGCAGGCAAGGACAGGGTGAAATCACCTGCATTGGGGTTGGGATAAATAGCTATGCCGGCGCTGACTGTCGTATTGCCCACGGAGAGAAAGGGGCAGGGGTCGACAGTGAGGCTAGCGGTGACGTAGCAGCCCGAGGGCAAAGTGTAGGTGATGGTGGCGGCGCCGGCAGAAAGGCCGCTAACAACACCGCTGCCGCTGACAGAGGCGGCGCCTCCACTGCTGACCGACCATGTGCCACCTGCATCTGCGTCGGCAAGGGTGGATGTGCCCCCGATGCAAACGGTGGAAGGGCCTGTGATGGCAGCCGGGAGCGGGTTTACGGTTATTGTACGGGTTCCCGTTGAACCGCTTTCGGTATAGCTGATAACAACAGTGCCGGCCGAAACACCGGTGACCACGCCGGAGGATGAGCCGACAGTAGCAACGCCGGGTGTGGCGCTGATCCATGTGCCGCCGCTTACCGAACCTGTAAGGGTGATGGCATCGCCTACACAAACCACACTGCTGCCGGACACAGTTACCGCAGCGGGCGTTACCGACCTGATGGCATGATTTGACTCATCACATATGTATGTGTTTCCTGATGGATCCCATGTCATACCCATGGGGCCCTTAAAGGAGCCGGCCGTTGCCGGGCCACCATCGCCAAAGTAGCTGTACAGGCCATCGCCGGCATAAAGAGAAATGATGCCCGAAGAATTTATTTTTCTTACCCGGTTGCTGGTGCTTATGTACATGTTGCCCCATGGGTCGAAGTTCACCGACTGCGGATAATTAAGTTGGGCAGCAGTAGCCGGACCACCTTCGCCAGAGTATCCCCCGGAACCAGTGCCGGCAACCGTAGAAATGATTCCCGATGAATTTATCTTCCTTATACGATGGTTGGAATTATCGGCGATATATAGATTACCTGAAGCATCGACAGCAACATCTCTGGGGGTGAAAAGCTGGGCGGCGGTGCCGGCGATGCCATCGCCGTTGTACCCTGCGGTACCGGTGCCGGCAACTGTGCTGATGATGCCGGACGGTGTTACTTTTCTTACCCTGTTGTTGCTTTCGTCGGCGATATAGAGGTTGCCGGAAGCATCGATGGCGATACCCCTGGGGTTATTGATCTGCGCGGCTGTGGCAGCGCCACCATCGCCGCTAAAGCCACCGGATCCGGTGCCGACAACTGTAGTGATGATGCCGGAACTGTTGATCATCCGGATGCGGTTATGAATATTGTCTGAAATATAGAGGTTGCCGGAACCATCGAATGCAAGTGATGCCGGCTGCCACAATGTGGCGGCAGTAGCGGGGCCGCCATCACCGCCGAATGTGGTGCCGCCGGTGCCGGCAATAGTAGAAACGGTACCAGTGCTGCTGATCTTGCGTACCCGCTGGTTGTTCCAGTCGGCTATGTAGAAGTTGCCGGAGCCGTCCATAATGATATCGGTGGGGTTTCGGAATGTGGCCACGGTAGCGGGGCCGCCATCGCCACCAAAGCCTGCACTGCCGGTGCCGGCGAAGGTATTGATGGTCTGTGCAGATGATGGCGCGGGCATGATCAAGGCCGAAAGGCCTGCAATCATGATCAATAATCGGGAGAAGCAGTTCTTTTTCATAATTGCGACTTTAGTTTTACTTCACAAAAGTCGGACTGGCGCTACGGCGAGTGAGGAGTAAGTTCATGAACAGTTATTTTGGATTCACAAGCAGTAAAAAGCGGCGTTCTGCAGTGACTACGTGGGGATACAGATGGTGTGATCAGGACCCTACAGTAAGCTTGTTCTGCCGGAGCAGATCTTCGAACTCGGCTTTGCGGTCGCGGGAGATATAAGCCACCTGGCCGTTGTCTAGGGTGAGGGAGGCTTCGTTCTTGTTGTATTTTTTGAGGAAGTTGATATTGACTATGAATGACCGATGAGAGCGGAAGAAGTTCTGGCGGGATTCCAGTATCTCTTCAAAGAACTTCATTTTTTTGCTAACTAATATCTTGGAGCCATTGCGCAACCACACATTAGTGTATGCGCCCTCAGCTTCGAGATAAACAATGTCGGGGACCTCAACGAATAGTAATCCTTCGGATACGGGAAGAGCGATGCGGTTGAACTGACCGGTTTTGAACGAGTCTTTGAGCACGTCGATCTTACTCTGCATATCGAGGGTAGTCAGCAACTGCTCCACTTTGCCTATAGCTGCCCTGAGTTTGTCGATGTCTACAGGTTTGAGGAGATAATCGACCGCAGATACCTCGAAAGCCTTCAAAGCGTATTCATTGTAAGCGGTTACGAAAATGATATTGAAATCTACCTCACGGAAGAAGGATAGTAATTCGAAGCCGTTATATTCGGGCATTTCAATGTCGAGGAAAACGAGTTGTGGTCTGCCCTGGTTGATGGCGAGCACGCCCTCGGGTACGCTGGTGCACGAGGCTATTATCTCGATCTGAGGAACATAATCAGAAAGCAGCCTGGAGAGGCTGGAGCGCGCGCGAAGCTCGTCGTCAATTATGATGGCCCGAATCTTATTCATAAACGGAGTTGTCAAAGCTATTGGTTTTGAGTGTCTTTTTCCAAAAAGAAATCATGAACAGTTGATTTGAGTTCACTAACCGCAGCGCGGTCAGGTAAGCGGGATGGTGATGACAACCTCTGTGCCGGTGGCGTTGCCACCAGCCTGCAGATCAATTATTTCCAGCCTGATCTTGTGCTTGCGTCCTAGATTGACGAGTCCAAGACGCCGCTCTGTGGCGCGAGTGGCGAAAGGCCTGTGGCTGAGCCCGGATCGCAGCCTGATCTCTGCGGCACGTGCTCTGCCAATGCCGTTGTCAACGATACGGCATACCAGTTGGGCACCCAGAAGTGCGAAATTGATGCGCAGCAGTTTTTCGCCTTTCTTATGAAGGAGGCCATGTTTGATCGCGTTCTCTACGAACGGCTGAATGATCATTGAAGGGATGAGTATATGGCTGTCTTCGGGAATCCCTGGTAGTTCGATCGACCAGGTGAAGTCGTTTCCGAATCTCAGTTTTTCGAGTTCCATATACAACTCAAGAATTTCCACTTCTTCAGCCAGTTCTATTTCGTTGTTCTCAGAGACCTCCAGTATCTTTCGCATAAGCATACTGTAGCGGCCGAGATAGTAGTTAGTGTTGCGGATGTCGTTCTGGAGGATGAGGTCCTGGATGGAATTCAAGGTGTTGTACATGAAATGGGGGTTCATCTGCGCTTTAAGGGCAGTAAGCTGCGACTCGGCGACCTGGTTCCTGATACGGGATTCGCGTTTTATTTTTCGGATGCGCCACACGAAGAGCAATGTGACGAGGGCGGACCCAAAAAGGAAGATCAGTGAATAGAACCACCACTTTTGCCATAGCGGAGCTTCGGCAATGATGCCGAGTGAGGCTGTGGTTGCTGAGTATGTTCCGTCTTCATTGACGGCTCTGACCTCGAATGTGAATTCTCCTGGTGGTAGGTGGCTGATCCGGACATAATTGACCGAGCCATCGAGCCGCTGCCAGTCGTCGTGAAAGCCCCTGATGCGATATAGATAGTTGAACTGTCCCCTGCTTTTTAAAGCGACTGCCGAAAAAGTGATCGCCATTTCGGTTTTGTTCCAGGGCAGGGTAACTGTCTGCGAGGGATCGCATGTTTTGCCATTAGCTGCTACCGAAGAAATCCGGACGCATGGCGGAACCTTGTTTGTAAATACCGAAGCAACAGGCACCTGAAACAGGCCGCGGATAGTACCTACGAACAGGTTACCATCTACTACAGACAATGCTGATATCTCCCTCGCATTGATGCCGTCGGTATTGTCGATATAAGCGAAACGGCCATTGGGATAGCAGATGTTGATGCATGCATCGGTTGCGACATATAATGTGTCCTGGATGGAAATGATGCAGCGGACATTACCACCGCGCAGGCCATTTTTGCTGTTCAGATGCGTTTTGATCTGTTTGTTGCGAATATTGTACACGTCGCCCGATACGGTGCCGATCCAGATGCCTTTGTCATCGGAGTGGAGCGCATTGCAGTATACTGGTAAACCATTGATCGTGAATGGCAGAAATTTGCCCTGCTCAAGGGTTGCCAGCATATCATTGAAAGAAACCCAGAGTGTCCCTGACGACTTATCGACGCAGACAAAACGCCCGCCCAGGTCTTTCAGGCGGCTATAGTTATATTTATTTCTGAATACGAGATCGTTGAGGTTGCCCAATATGCCAATGGCTTCGGAGGATGCAAAAAACAAGCTGTCGCCCAGTATGGCCATGTCGCGTATGTATACTGATGGATAAGAGTGGTCTGTATTCCGGGCGATGTCGATCACGGAGACTGCGCCACGGGACACAATAATATGAGTGCTGTCGTGGAGGATCATTGAGGTGACATTCCGGTAAACGGCTTTGTTGCTCCGGGGAAACTGATGTAGTTGATCGTTGGTGAGCGAATAGCTATAGAGGTTGCCCGAATAAGTGCCTATGAGCAACTTTTCGGGTGAGACAGCCCTGAGCGCTGTGATATTGTGATCTTTCAATGACGAATTGGAGGTAGTGAAGCTGCGCAACTGCATATCGGGGACGACAAAAATGCCGCTCTGGAGCGATGAGAACCAGTAATTCCCTTCACGATCAGTGATGATGTCTGATATTTTCTCGGATGGGAACAGTTGTTTTTCGATGACGCCGTTGACCGTGAGGCGGAACGCGCCGGCCGAAGTGCCGATCCACAATTTGCCGTCAATGAAAGTGAGCGAATAAATGAACTCGGCGATCGTGTTGGCAGGTATCTTTTTCAGCATGATCGCTGTATCCGCCATGATCTCCGTAATATAGTAGTTTCCGGAGATGTTGGACGAGGAAAGGGAAAAAAGACGCTGCCCATGCCGCTCGAGTGTAGACCTGGAGTTCAGAAAGGCTTCTTCGGCGCCATGCATCTTTAAGCCTTTATACGAGCCATTTGGTTGCCGCACAATCTTCATCAGTCCCAGGCCTCCGCCTACGGCGTAGATAGCGCCGTCGGCGCCCTGTATGATATCGTTGGCATAAATTTCTTCTCTAAGCACTGTGGTCTCTTTGCCCGCAGTGTCCTTAACGACAATACCCCCGGGCAATCCCATCCACATGCTGCCTTCAGGGTCAAATGTGTAGGCTGGGTGGGTGCGTATCCGGTCCTTGACATCGGCGAACATTATGAGTGAATCGTCTCTTACATAGAATAGCTGGCCGGTAAAATTTTCGCAGTACAGTCTGTTGGACGGAGCAACGCGAAGGCCCGAAATGGCCACAGAGTTCTGCTCCGCGTTTTTAAAGGGAGTGTACCTGAACCCGTCATAACGAAACAGGCCGGCATTGCAGCCGATCCACATATATCCGAAAGAATCCTGGTAGAGCTGGTACACTTCGTTTGAGGGGAGGCCATTGTCGTTGTTGAGGGTATAGTAAAAAGGATGCTGGCCCCGGGCGACCGTGGCAAGCAGCATGCTTGTAAGGAGTAATATGTAAAAGGGGGCGCGTATCAGACCAATGCTTTGCGGGATAAATGTAAAGAAGCAGGATTTGAAATCATAGTCATAAAAAAACTGCAATGGCGGAACCATTGCAGTTAACAGTTGTAATATCCGGCCAGTGGCCCGGATATTACCTGGCTATATTTACCGCTCTAAGTTCGCGGATAACGGTAACTTTTATCTGGCCGGGGTATTGCATTTCCTTCTGTATCTTGTCTGCTATTTCAAATGATAGTTTGTCGCTGTCGGCATCGCTTATCTTATCTGCTTCCACCATCACGCGCAGCTCGCGACCGGCCTGTATAGCGTAAGCCTTCTCTACACCATTGTATGCCATGGCCAGGTTTTCCAGGTCTTTGATACGCTGCAGGTAGCTTTGCATCATTTCACGTCGTGCGCCGGGGCGTGCGCCGCTTATAGCGTCACATGCCTGCACAATGGGGGATATGATGTACTGCATTTCCATTTCATCGTGGTGTGCGCCTATGGCGTTCACTATAGATGCATGTTCACCACACCTTTCGGCCACTTTAGCGCCCAGCAGTGCATGGCTCAGTTCTGTTTCCTCATCAGGCACCTTGCCTATATCGTGCAGCAGGCCGGCGCGTTTTGCCAGCTTCACCACTTTCTGGCCCAGTCCCAGTTCAGATGCCATCAGGCCGCACAGGTTAGCGGTCTCCTTAGAGTGCATGAGCAGGTTCTGTCCGTAAGACGAGCGAAAGCGCATTTTACCTACCAGGCGCACCAGGTCTTTATGCAGCCCGTGCACACCCAGTTCTATGATAGTGCGTTCGCCTATTTCCATTATCTGGTCTTCCAGTTGCTTTTTGGTTTTCTCCACCACTTCCTCAATACGGGCGGGGTGTATACGGCCATCCTGTACCAGGCGTTGCAGCGACAGGCGCGCTATCTCGCGGCGCAGGGGGTCAAAGCAGCTCAGTACTATTGCTTCCGGGGTATCGTCAATGATCAGGTCCACTCCGGTTGCGGCTTCAAGCGCGCGTATGTTACGCCCCTCACGGCCTATGATCTGGCCCTTGATCTCGTCGCTTTCCAGGTTGAATACCGTAATGGCATTTTCTATGGTCTGCTCCGCAGCTGTGCGCTGTATGGTCTGGATAATGATCTTCTTGGCCTCCTTGGTGGCATTCACCTTGGCCTCTTCCATTATATCCTTCACGTAGGCCATGGCCTTGGTGCGGGCTTCTTCCTTCACCACTTCCATCAGCTCTGTCTTGGCTTGCTCTGCAGACAGGCCGGCAACCTTTTCCAGGCGCTTTACATGTTCTTCATGATGTTTTTCAAGCTCGTTGCGCTTGATATTCAGCGTTTCCTGCTGACGCTCAAGTGTTTCTTTCAGTTGCTCATTCTCATGTATCTGCTTTTGCACGGCAGAGGTCTTGTCATTGAGCGACTGTTGCTGTTGCTTAAAACGGCTTTCATTCTCAGAGAGTTTCTGGTTGCGGGTAGAAACTTCTTTGTCGTGAGCGCTTTTTAGTTGAAGGAAATGCTCTTTAGCTTCTAATAACTTCTTTTCTTTTAATGTTTCTGCAAGTGTTTTAGCGTCTTCTATTGTCTTTTTAGCAAGTACCTCAGCTTCTTCAAGCTCCTTTTTCGTGTTTTTGGCAAAAATCAGTTTGCCAAGGAATATACCTATTATTATAGCCGCTACCGCAACGATAGCTGCTATGATCGTGCTGTCCATATTTTCTATTCGGTTTTATATGATAAATGTTCACTCCCATTAAATATTTGTTAATAAATACTGTTTTGGGCTCAGTTTTAGCGTGCTAAGTTAATCAAACATTTTGGTTTAGGAACCGGCTATCCATACATATAATTATGTAATGTTAAAAACTTCTTTGCTATAGTATCTGATGGCATTTTACCTTTATGAAAGATATAATAAGAGTATATGGTTTTGTCACTTGCCTACGCCTATTGCAATGTACCCGTTATGCCGCTCCGCAAAGAACCTTTTCATACCGCCGAGCAGTCAAATCAATTGCTTTTTGGCGAAAAGGTGGAGATAATAGAGGTAAATAACCGGGATTGGGCTTTTGTTCACTGCTCGTGGGATGGCTATGAAGGCTGGTGTAAAAAATCGCAGCTTTCAACGCTTACTAAAAAGGAACATAGAAAAGAAATTAAATATACGGCCGGATCACATACAGATAAGCTGATAATGGCCGAGGGCGAAATGTGGCTGCCGCTCGGCAGCGGCCTGCTGGGGTTGAAGGGTGGCAAGATCAAAGTTGTAAACGAGCAAGGAAAATTCAAAGGAAAGAAACTCAATTTAAAAGATGCTGTACTGGACAGTGCGTCAATTGTTAATGCCGCAAAACGCTATATGCATGCGCCATACCAGTGGGGTGGCCGTACTGTAGCCGGTATAGACTGTTCGGGGCTTACCCACATGGCATTTAAATTATGCAACCATCCTATTCCCCGCGATGCCGACCAGCAGGCTAATGAAGGCCAACTGGTAGATTTTCTGCAGCATGCCCAAACAGGTGATCTCGCTTTCTTTGATAACAAAGATGGTAAAATAGTTCATGTAGGTATTCTCTTGGACAACCAGACAATTATACATGCCACAGATGCTTCGGGCAGGGTAGTCATAGACCGTATAGACCAGGCGGGTATTATCAGCACTACCCTTAAGATGAGGACCCACAATCTGAGATTTGTGAAGCGGATCATTCCGGCTGGATAAAAAGCAGATTAATATTTCTATGATACTTTTAATTAAGTGCGAATTTTTTTCTGTTGCTCACTTGTCGATTGCCGTAGCATGAAGCGATAAATTCATACCTTTATTATTATCAACTAATGAGATGGAAGAAATAGTAATACTGATAGCCGAAGACGATGCAGATGATCGTTTTTTGCTACAGTCTGCATTTGAGGAAAATGGTTACACAGACAGCCTGCTTTTTGTAGAAAATGGCATAGAATTGCTGGAGTACCTTAACCGGTTAGACAGCGCTGACAATATAATGGCCCCCAGGTTTATTTTATTAGATCTTAACATGCCTAAGAAAGACGGACGGGAAGTGCTCAGGGAGATCAAACAAAACGAACAGACGAAGCAAATACCTGTGATCATATTCAGCACCACGAATAATGAGCAGGAAATGAGGCGTTGTTACGAACTGGGGGCCAACTCTTATATCACAAAGCCAAACAGCTTTGAGAATCTTATCAAAACCGTTGCTGCTATACGCAGTCATTGGATCAATACTTCCCTCGCCTCCTGAGAACTTAATGGCATTGTTTTTGTGATGAATAGATCAAAATAGACACAAAAAAACGTTTATTAGTTATAAGGTTATTATGAATAGTTGTTGGTGTAATATCATGAATAGTTCAGACATCACTACTATTTTGCATCAGGTTAAATTTTTGATCTCTTATGACATACCCCTCCGTAAAGAAAATTCTCATCATTGACGACGAACCTGATCTTTGCCTCCTGCTTAAAGATTATTTTCTCAGAAAAAATTATGAAGTAGTGATCTCTCATGCCCTCAATGAAGGCAGGAAGCTGATTAATAGTATCCGGCCCGATGTTATTTTCCTGGATAACAATTTGCCCGATGGGCCGGGTTGGAGTATAGCCGGGTTTATTGCCGCAAGTTTCCCCTCAATTTATCTTGTGCTGGTCAGTGCGTTTGATCGTACTGCTCCTGAAATGCCGGAAGGCGCCCGCTTTAATACCATCGAAAAGCCGATAACCATCTCCGATCTTGACCGCCAGTTCGCTCAGTTCTGATCTGCTGTAAGCGGGAATGTGACCGTAAAAGTTGTTCCCGCGCCGGGTGTAGACGCTACGTCTATTTTTGCTTTGTGGGATTGCAGTATGTTTAGCGTGAAAGCCAATCCAAGACCTATGCCGTTACGCTTTTGAGTGAAATAGGGTTCAAATAGCCTTGAGATGTGCTCTTCACTTATGCCGCATCCGTTATCGGTAATGGTCAGTACCCCGTTGTTGCCTGCGTGCTGCAGCAATACGGATAATTTTCCGGTTTGCTCTTCGGTTGCTTCTATGGCATTGGTAATGATATTAAGCAGCGCCAGTTTTAGCTTCTCTTTGTCTGCGAGTATTTTGAGTTTAGTGTCCGGGTAGTTTAGCGTCAGTTGTATATGTTTCAGTGTTATGCGGTCTATCGATGCGGCTACTACCTCATCCAATACCTGCTGTAGCACCGTTGTGTGCAATACATTCTCTGCCGGGCGCGAGGTATCGAGCAATTCTTTTATCAGATCAGCGATACGCTTTCCATTCCTCTGAATGATATCCATATACAATACCATATTCTCATCCTGTATCTCACGGTTCATCTGCTCTACAGACAGGGTAATATTGTTCAGCGGGTTACGTACTTCATGCGCCAGGGTTCGCACCAGGCGTCCGGCTGCTGCCAACTTTTCTACCTGTAGTTTTGAGGTCTCTTCCTTTTTAAGGTTTGTGATATCATGTATGATGCCCTGCAGGTAGCCCTCGTCCCCGTCACTTTCTTCCATGGTCAGTGTTATGATGCAATACTTCTTTTCGCCGTTTTTTGTGGTCAATACTACTTCTTTGTCGTTTACATCATATTTCTGAACAAGTGCTTGTTGCAGCAACAGTTTCTTTTCATCCTGGCCCAGCAGGTCGCACAGGTTCATTTGCAGCACTTCCTCCTTGCTGTATCCCAGTAGGTGGTACACCGCGTCATTTACATCTTTGAAGTCCAGCGTATAATTGGTTACAAATACCACATCTTTCGATTTTTCAAAGATGCTTCTGTATTTACGTTCGTTAGCCCTCAGCGCCCTCAGCGTGGCTGCCCTTTCCAGTGCGTAGCGTATGCACCGCTCCATTTTCTCCGTGTTCAGCTCCGTCTTTATCAGGTAGTCTATGGCGCCAAGCTGCATGGCTTGGAGGTCTACTTCATAATTGCCTTTGCCGGTGAGCAACACCACGGGGTCGTCACAGTTGTTTTTGGCAGCCTCTTTCAGAAAATCGACGCCTGATTTTGCGCCTAACCTGTAATCAACAAAGTACAGTGCATAATCGCCGTTCACAAGGTGCTTGACGGCCTTTGCGTAGTTGGGGCACCACTCTATAACAAAATTACTTCCCGGTATGGACCTGATATACTCGCTCGTGATGATAAAGTCGTCTTCATCGTCGTCCACTATTAGTATGCGGCTGTCTCCATATGCTGGGATCATAAATTTTTAGCGCTTTATTTTTTGCGGTGTTCGGGTAATATGAATACAAAACGGGCGCCCTCGCCCTGCGTGCTTTCGGCAAATATCACTCCTCCGTGATACTCGGTTATTTTTTTGCAGATGGCAAGCCCTATCCCTGATCCCGGGTATTCCGATTTGCCATGCAGGCGCTGAAAGACCTGGAATATACGGGTTGCATATTCATGCTCAAATCCTATGCCATTGTCGGTGATACTTATTCTGTGGTAGGTTGTGCTGGCAGGGAGTTCATATTTTTTGCGTTCCTGGGCGGTCAGCGGGGCCACATCGATACTGATCACTGGTGATACCCCTTCCTTTCTAAACTTTATGGCATTATTAAGGATGTTTGTAAACAGCTGTTTCATTTGCGATGGCACCGCGTCTATTACCGGCAACTGTGGGCTGGTGACTCGTGTGCCGGTTTCCTCAATAGTAAGTTCCAGGTCTGTCATAGCCTTGCGCAATATCTCATTCAGATCGGTAGGCTCAAACGAATGTTCTTTACTGGACACCCTCGAAAATTCCAGCAGGTCGTTGATCAGATATCGCATATTTTCTGCCGAGGCTATGATGCGTGAAAGGTACATGGCACCGTCCCCGGTCAGTATGTCTTTATATTTGTCAGAAAGCCTGTCGCTGAATGTGCTGATCTTCCTCAGGGGCTCCAGCATATCATGGCTTGCTACGTATGCAAATTCCTCCAGCTCCTTGTTAGACTGGTTCAGCGCGGCCATTTTATTTTTCAGGCTGTCTTCTATATTCCGTTGTTCAGTAATGTCCCGTATACTTCCTGCAAATTTTACCGGCGATCCCTTGCCGTCCATTATAGCGCGGCCCAGGCAGTGTACCAGTTTGGTATGCTTTGCTCCTGTTATGATCCGGTATTCAATATTCAGGTCTGTACTGTTGGCCAGCGCCAGTTTTGTTGCTTCTGCGACCCGTGCTCTGTCATCAGGATGAATGAATTCCTGCGCGAAGAAATTTCTGATTATGTACGATTGAGGGTCTATCTCGTATATCTGGTAGATGCCCGGTGAGCAGAATATTTTGTCTTCATCAATTATCCATTCAAATGTGCCGAAGCATTCGCCTCTGAACTGCTCAAGAAAAATATCTTTTGAGTCAAACGATGTGAAAGGCATACCCCATTTTGACAGGTCGGGGTGCATGAGCAGGTAGTGCAGTTCGCCGTGTGTGTCATGAAGTTCGTCTATTGGCGATGTGTATACGTAAAACGCCATGGAGGTGCCGTTCTTGGGCTTTAGTTTATAGATCACATATGCCGAACGTGATGCCACATTGTCTATCCCCGTCTTGAGCTGGTTTAGCAGGTGGTCCAGCTGGTGCTCTTCTATCAGTTCCCTGAAACTCAGCCCCGTTTCTGTTATGTCTGTTTTGGTATAGCCCAGGTAGTGCTCAAAACAATCATTGATAAACAATACCTTCAGGTCGGGCAGCCGCACTATAGCCATTAACCCCGGGTTGTAGCGGGGAAGGTGCTTTATAAAAGCGTCCGGAAGCAGCGATCCGTTTTGGGTATTTATTTTAGCATTCAAATCATTCATGATACTAACTAATCCATATTAAACTCCTTAAACTGTCTCATTTTATTGTACAGCGTTTTCCGGTCCACATTCAGTAGTTTCGCTGCTTTACTCTTGTTAAAGTTCGCTTGTTTCAGCGCGTCCAGTATTACTTCATATTCCGCGTCCAGGTTCGCTGTCTTCAGTTTGTTCTCAAAATCTATCGGTTCGCTGTCCCCGTTTTCCCCATCTTCATCATCATTGGAACCTGATGGCGAATCAAACTGTAGCTTGAAGAAATTATTTATCTCAAAGGGCAGCGCTTTTATTTCCACCAGTTCGCCGTCTGTAAGCAATGTTGCCCTTTTTATCACATTTTTTAATTCGCGCAGGTTGCCATACCATATATAGTTCTTCAGCACGTCCTCTACCTCCTTGGTAAAGCCTTTTACCTCTTTGCCCAGTTCGGCATTTGTAAGCTTAAGAAAGTGACGGGCATAGTTCATTATGTCCTGTTTGCGCTCTCTCAGCGATGGCACGTGTATGCTGAATTCGTTGAACCTGTGGTATAGGTCTTCCCTGAATTTACCGCTCCTTGCGGCCGTCCAAAGGTTTTCATTGCTGGCTACTATTATACGTACGTCCAGGTCTATGTCTTTTATGCCGCCTACACGTCTTATTTTGCGCTCCTGCACCACACGCAGCAGCGATACCTGTACATCGTATGACAGGTTGCCTACTTCGTCAAGAAAAATGGTGCCCTCATTGGCTATTTCCAGGCTGCCTGTTTTCTGGCTCAGAGCGCCGGTGAATGCACCCTTCTCATGCCCGAATAGTTCACTGCCTGCAAGTTCTTTAGATAATGCGCCGCAGTCTATTGCTACAAACGGCTTGCCGGCTCTCTTGCTTTTCTGGTGTATCTGCTGTGCTATGGCTTCCTTACCACTGCCGCTCTCACCGTATATGATCACGCTGAAGTTTGTAGGTGATACCAGTTCTATCTGCTTTATTATTTCTTTGAATTCAGGGCTGTCGCCGGGTATGTACTGGTCGTTGTAGGCGCTTTTGACCTTTGGGCCGGGGGTAGTATTTGTTTGTTGCTGTTTGCCGGCGCTGGTCGGTTCGTTTGCAAGTGCTTTTTTTATGGTCAGTAATATCTCTTCCGGAAATAATGGTTTTGTTACATAGTCATAAGCACCCAGTTTCATTACTTCCACTGCGTCTTTTACATCGCTGTAGCCGGTAATGATGATCACCGAGGCCGATGGGTGTGTTTCTTTGATCTTGCCCAGCAGCTGTATTCCTGTCATATCATCCAGCCGGAAGTCACACAGTACAAGGTCTGGTGTGTTTTTTTTCATCCATTGTATTGCAGCGTTGCCGCTGTTGGCACTGTCTACTGTATATCCGTTCCGGGTCAGAAATCGGTTCAGCAGCAGGCACATATCATTATCATCGTCTACTACCAGGATTTTATTCATATGCTCGTTTGTGTGTTGTAAATATAACCAATTATCCGGCTCTTTGCCACTCATTTTTCATTGCAATGACCGGCCGGTTATGCCCATACCGCCCTTATCTGTGCAATAGGGATATGCATTTGTTCGCGGTACTTTGCTACTGTGCGCCTGGCTATATTGTAGCCGTTTCCCACCAGTACTTTTACCAGGTCCTGGTCGGTATACGGATGTTTTTTGTCCTCGTTTTTGATCACCTCATTGATAACGGATTGTATCACTTTATTGCTGATCACTTCACCCTTGCGGTCTGCGATCCCTTCGCTGAAGAGTTCTTTCAGATATACAAGCCCGAAATGAGTATCCGCGTATTTGTTGCTGGTTATCCTTGATATGGTTGATATATCCAGACCACATTTTTCTGCTACGTTTTTCAGCACCATTGGTTTCAGCAGTTTTATATCTCCGTCTGCAAAATATTCCTGCTGTATCTCTATAATGCACCGCATGATCTTCAGCATTGTGTCCTCCCGCTGCTTTACAGCGTTTACAAACCATTCTGCGGCACCCAGCTTACTCTTTACATACTGCCCCGCAGATTTGTCCTTATTGCTTATATGCCCTGATAACTGTTCGTATAAAGATTGGTTCACGAAAAGAGATCCCGATCTGCTGGAGTAAAGGCTTACCTGTATGTTGCCGCCATAATTGCTTATAATAAAATCGGGGATTATGGTCTGTTTTGGATCATACTGGTATGTATCGCTTACCGGGCTGAATTTCAGGCTGCCTATCAGGGTCAGTACCATCTTCAGTTCTTCATCATCTATTCTCAGCATGTGGTGCAGCTTTTCAAATTGGCGGTGCATCAGGTCGTTATAATGATCTTCAAGCAGTGCTATGGCGCATTTTACATCCGGCCTTTTTGTATTCATACCCCTGAGTTGCAGCAGCAGGCATTCTTTTATGCTTTGAGCACCTATGCCTATCGGGTCCAGGGACTGAACGATCTTCAGGCCTCTCTGCACCGCAGGTACCTCAATAATACTTTTAAAATGAAACGACATATCGTCCGCTACTTCATCAAGCGGTTCATCCATAAGTCCGTTAGGGCTAAGTATGTCTATAAGATATTCGGCTATGTCGCGGTCTTCACTGCTTATATCCAGCAGGTGCAGTTGCTGCTTTGCCTCTTCTTTATAGGTTGTTACATTTACTATGGCAGCATTGGGTGCTACATCTGCGTCAAAGTAGTTTGCGTATTCTGTTTTGTAATCCGGCTTATCGTCAGATTCATACTCTTCCCACGTTGCGCAGTCATCCCCATGGTCGGCTGCGGCCTCTGTATCTGTTTCATTGGCGTTATCTTCCTTTGTATCCAGGAAGGGGTTTTCTTCCAGTTCCTGCCTTATGCGTTGCTGTAACTCCAGCGAGTTCAGAAAGAACAGGTTCAGCATCTGTATTTGCTGCGGAAGTATCTTAAGTGTTTGTCTCTGTGATTGAATCTGTGTGAGCATAGCATGGTGTTTTGTACACCATGTATAAATCAATACCGAAGCCAGTTTTGCAATTCCTTTAAAGATAATTATATTTTATTCGTAAATTGATGACATCCATGACTATGTAAATATTTTGTTATTGAATCACATAATTTTAAGTTATTTATCACATTTGGTTTTATTAAACCTTGAGGAATTTGTTCTACAAAATGTAGATTTGATTATCAATGAAAAAGAGGCTTTCCATAATTATTGTGGCGTTTGGTATTTCATTTGCTGCCATGGTGGCATTGTCCCTCTTTTCTATGGAAAGATTTACCATCTTTTCAAATTTTTCTAGTAAAGTAGATCACTCAGGTCTAGTGATCATGGGTATACGTTCGGCCGAGGTAAGCCTGCGTGACATTGGCCTTACCGAAAGAGGCTATATGATCACGCGCGATACTATGTATTTGTCTCGGCTGAACGATGCTATAGATAGCCTCAACAGAACTGTGTCTGAAATAAAGGCAATGACGCTTGATAATCCCGAACAGCAGAATAACCTGGCCCTGCTTAAGGGCGCGGTAGCTATGCGCATAGCCGCGGCACGGGAGTGTATCAGTTATACCGATACCACGACTATTGCCACGCGGTCCAGGTATTACGATAGCAGCCGCAAACTAATGATCGAATGTTCGAAATGGCTCAGAATAATGAGGGCAGCGGAAGACAAGCTGCTCAATGAGCGGTCTAAAGGTGAGCAGATATACCAGAAGCTTACCGATTCTACCCTCAAGTCGTTACTGGCCATTTTCTGCCTTATGTCGTTGATATTGTTTGTATTAATGATCAAGGAATTGCGCAGCAGGATGTTGTTTCAGGAAGAGCTGCAGTCTAAGGTCATTGACCTTAAGCGGTCGCATAATGAGCTGCAGGAAATAGCATATGTAGCATCGCACGACCTGCAGGAGCCGCTGCGGAAGATACAGGTATTCAGTAACATGCTCCTTTATCAGAAAAATGGTAATGACGAAGACCGGAAAGAAACGCTGGCAAGGATAAATAATTCTGCCAAGCGTATGCAACTGCTGATCGCTGACCTTATGAGCCTCACCAGTCTTGCTAATACTGAAGAGAACAAGAGCCCTGTTGATCTCAATCCGCTGGTCCAGTCTATTCCGGTGGAAATGCATGACCGCATAAAAGAGAAGAACGCCCTGGTTGATATTATGCCGCTCCCTATCATTGACGGTTATGAGAGTCAGCTCGTTATACTTTTCAAGGCACTGCTGGACAATTCCTTGAAATTTACCAGGGATGGCGTGAGGCCTGTTATCACTATCAGTTGCGATCTCCTTACCGGCCTCGAAATTGCTGACGTGAACCCTAACACGCCAAATAAAAAATTCTACCGCATTACGTTTTCCGACAACGGGATAGGGTTCGACAACAAGTTCATGGACAAGATTTTCAAGATATTCCAGCGCCTGCATACACATGAATCTGAGTATGATGGCAAGGGTATAGGCCTTGCTATATGTCAGCGCATTATGGCCAATCATGAAGGGTACCTGCAGGCGCATGGCGAGCCGGGGCTGGGCGCCAAATTCAAGCTGTACTTCCCGGCAGGCGCTTAGGCTTCCGTTTCTTTGTCTGTTTGCTCAGTGGTATTCTCTTTTTTATTTATTTCCTCCACCTCACGTATGAATTTGTTGATCCGGGCATCGGCATAGGCGCCATATGCATCTATCAGCACCCCTTTCAGTCCGTCATAGGTTTCTATCATGTACATGATAGAATTATCCGCGGGGTCAGAATCACCTTCAAATCTGTAAAAATCAATTATAGAGATCTGCTGCGGCAGGTAGTTCCTTTCTGTTTTCTCGGAAAACAACCCATTGCCGGTCAGTTTAAAGTTGTCCACATATCCGTTTTGGATCGCCTTGTTTACACGTTCGGTCAGCGTATTCATGGTAGGTAGCGGCTCCTCTGGTGTGTGGTCTGTTTCCTGCTGCCACGAGTCGCTATTTATTTCTTCGTTGTTTTTTTCTATCAGGCTCATATACATGTTTTAATGGCATTCGTCTAAAAATTATGCCACCCGATTATTAAAACGGTTTATTTTTGTGCTATTATGAATAATATAACATTGACGTTGCTTGAGATACTCAAATACACTATCCCGGCATTCATAGTGCTGGTATCCAGCTACCTTATCGTGCAGAAATTCCTTGTTACCGAAATGCATCGTAAGCAGCTTGCCGTTTTTCGCGACGCCCAGGATATCACCTTACGGCTCAGGCTCCAGGCATACGAAAGGCTGGTGCTGTTCCTGGAGCGCATAAGCCCGGGGCAGTTGATACCCAGGGTATACAATTCTGCAATGACGGTAGTGGATCTTCAGCAGGCTATTATTTTCAATATCCGTACAGAATTTGAACACAACCTCGCACAGCAGATATATGTATCGAAGAACGCATGGGAAACAGTGAAAAATGTAAAAGAGCAGGAGATCAATATGGTCATACAGGTTGCCCAGACCCTCAGTCCCGATGCTCCTGCCAAGGAATTGCATACCCGCATATTGGATATTATCCTCAAGGCAGACCAGGAATTGCCGTCAAATATGGCGCTGCAGATAATCAACGAGGAAGTAAAAATAGTCATGTCGCTGGGTGCGGTATAAATGGTTTGTATTATACACTTTATTGCTCCCGTATAGGGCGCTTCTTCTGCTAAACCGATGGAAAAAAGAACGATCAAAACTGATTCCGGTATTGAGATAAAAGAACTGTATTGCCAGCCAGCCATTATGGATGAGCTGCCAGGGCAATTTCCTTTTACCCGTGGTGTGCATGCTGCTATGTACCGCGACAAGCTGTGGACCATGCGCCAGTACGCGGGCTTCAGCACGGCAGAGGAGTCTAATAAGCGTTATCATTTTCTCCTTAGCCAGGGTGTTAGCGGTCTTTCCGTCGCGTTCGATCTGCCCACGCAGATAGGCTATGACTCAGACCATGCCATGGCAGAGGGTGAGGTAGGGAAGGTGGGTGTAGCCATTGATTCGCTTGAGGATATGGAGTTGCTGTTCAAGGACATTAAACTCAGTGATGTGTCTACATCCATGACCATCAATTCCACCGCTTTTATCCTGCTGGCTTTATATATAGCATTAGCTAAGAAGCAGGGCGCCGATCTGAAGAAAATATCGGGCACCGTGCAGAACGATATACTTAAAGAGTATGCCGCCCGTGGTACCTACATCTATCCGCCCGCGCCTTCCATGCGCCTTATTACGGATATCTTTGAGTATTGCAGTAATGAAGTCCCTAAGTGGAATACCATCTCTATATCCGGTTATCATATTCGCGAGGCGGGGGCCAATGCGGTGCAGGAGCTGGCTTTTACCCTTGCCAATGGCAAGGCATACCTGCAGGCGGCTATAGCCAAAGGTCTGGACATTAATGTGTTTGCCCCGCGCCTGTCTTTCTTCTTCAATGCCCATAACAATATTTTCGAAGAGGTGGCCAAATTCAGGGCGGCGCGCCGTATGTGGGCCAATATCACTAAGTCGCTCGGTGCCAATGATGCCCGCGCGCAGATGCTCCGCTTTCATACCCAGACCGGTGGCAGCACCCTTACAGCAGCCCAGCCACGCAATAATATTGTAAGGGTAGCCTTACAAGGCCTGTCTGCCGTACTGGGGGGCACTCAGTCGTTGCACACCAATGGCTATGACGAGGCATTATCCCTGCCTACCGAGGAGGCTGCGTCACTGGCGCTGCGCACACAGCAGATACTGGCGTATGAGAGCGGCGTTACAGACACCGTCGATCCGCTGGCCGGGTCATTTTATGTAGAGCAGCTTACCAATGAGGTGGAAGCTGCGGCGTGGAAGCTGATAGAAAAGATAGATGCCATGGGCGGCTCGGTTAAAGCTATTGAGCACCACTTCATGCAGGATGAGATAGCCCGGTCTGCTTACGCCTACAATAATGCTATTGAAGACGGCAGCAAAATAATAGTTGGGGTCAACAAGTTCACCTCTGGCGAGTCCGTGGCCCCGCCGCTCTTGCGCATAGACGACTCCATTCGTGTGGCCCAGGCCGTGAAGCTGAAGCAGTTGCGTGAGCGCCGTAATGGCGTAGCCGCGCAGGCGTGTCTCGATGCGATAAAGGAAAAAGCATCTACCAATGAAAACCTGATGCCTTACGTGATCACGGCGGTAGAAAATCTCTGCACCCTCGGTGAGATCGCAGATACCCTTCGGGGTGTATGGGGGGAATATAAAGGGTAATACTTGAGTCATCGGAGGAACGAAGTCAATCTCCCGTGTTGTTCCGGATATATATCCGGAACAACAAAATATTTACTCATACTATAAAAGTAAATAGTTCCCAGGCGATACAATCTGTGAAATCCTTAAATCCGTATAATCTGTGATTCAGGCAATCTATGGGCTGTTGTTCACCTGTTCGCTGTTTTCTTCTTGTATCTTCTTCAGCAGAATATCCCATACTTTCACCATTTAGGAATTCTTCCCTTCGTTTATAAAACTCATCGTGTTCAGATCCCGAATATTTACTCATACTATAAAAGTAAATAGTTCCCAGGCGATACGATCTGTGAAATCCTTAAATCCATTTAATCTGTGATTCAGACGATCTATGGGATATTGATTAACCCCTTCTTTCCCTGCATCCTCCTCTGCTCCAGCAGCCAGGCGCTTGCCGCTACATTGCTGTAGCTTCTTATGCCTTCTTTCTGGTCCTGCATTTTCAGGTAGCCGTCATATAGCTCGGCGCTGTAGCGGGCATAGTCATTATCATACTTTTTGCTTAGCTGCTCCAGCGTGTCTAAGTGGGCACTGGTAAGTTTATTCAGCGAGGCTTCCAGCTTCAGTGCCGCTGATGAGTCGCGGTAATAAAGCCTGCGGTTTGTGTACAGCCATATCTCCAGGTATGCCGAGTAGCGAAAAGTGCTGTCCTGGTCAGCGGTGCATACGGCATAGGCCGTAAGATTGGCATCGCCTTCTGCGGCCACTCCTGCCTGGTGTGCTATTTCATGGCTCACAAGAAAGGGTAGGATAAAGGCAGGCAGGCGGTTGTTTATTTGTCCCTCGCCCGTAAACGGGTTGTAATAACCCTCTACGCCTGTGCGTTCCATAAAGTACCCGAAGAGGCTGGGCTTTACTCCCAGCCCGTTTTTTTTAAGGTGGCTGTCTGTATATAGTTCGTAGTTCCTTTTTGAGTGGTTGTTGATCGCGTCTAGCGTCAGCGCGTGGTAGTGCGGCGCATACTCGTTCAGCCTTGTCACCAGGAAGCTGTCGAACGCTGTGAGGTCGGTTTTTACTTTCAGCTTGTATGCTGCGGCGGGCAGGTGCTTTAGTGTGGTGTCGTGCGTGCTTAGTTCCCAGTATTTTGCCAGCGGGGCTTTGTAATAGTTGGCGCCCCAGCCCGCTATAAACAGCAGGTACGCAAAAAGTACGGTATTGATAAAGTTGAGGAAGGATGCACCCAGCCTGCCGCTGTATGTGCTCAGCTTCACTATATACACCACCCACTTTATCAGCATTACCGCCAGGCCCAGGCCGGCGGCCACATATACAACATCACCCACGCTGAAGGGAATAGAAAACAACAGCCAGCCCCTTGCTGCCTGCCACGGATAGTACAGGTAATGGTTGTAAACAGAAATATGACCGGTGCAATACGGCAGGCCATAAAATGCTGCTGCGCACAGCGTGGCCTGCAATACCATAACACTGATCTTTTGTTTCAGGTTCATTATGCTAAATGTATGAACGAAATTTCAGCGGGAGGTGGGATTTTTTCATGCTAACCGCAAGCAGGTCGGGATAACCTGTAATTTTTACCGCGGCTGCGGAACCTGGGAAATATAATGCTACCTGTGGGTAGCATTATATTTTAAAGAGATGTCTTAATTAACCTTTTTAACGTTTATAGCGTTCTGGCCTTTGGGGCTGTCTTCTACATCAAACTGTACCCTGTCGCCATCGCGTATTTCGTCCTTAAGGCCAGATACGTGTACAAACAGGTCTTTACCTCCGCTCATAGGCGCAATAAAACCAAATCCTTTACCTGAATTAAAAAACTTAACCGTTCCTTCTTGCATTTTAAATAAATTGATAATTTGAACAATACTTCAAACATACAACTTAATTTCGGGCTTTTTCTAATTTGTTTCTGTCCCTCGGGTATATCCCTTGTGCGCGGCGGTGCCTGCCGCGGTCTTGTTTTTCACTTTCGCCCGGTATTATCATCAAAAAGGTACCTATGCTTTCAGATTATTTGATGGCGCCGGTATCGGCGGCACCATTGTGTCGCCCCAGCCCGTGGGGGCTATACCATTTGTATTGAGTACCTGTGTCAGCAGCGAGTGTAGTTGTTCCCATTGCGTGGGGCCTTCGCCGGTAAGCTGGGTTACAGGCACACCCACCGGCAGCAGGTTTATCAGCTCATCGGGGTCTATGTTCAGGTCATACATTTCAAACTGGGCAGTGTTCCAGTCTATGTATTTGGTTGTATTTCCCGTCGCATCTTCATACGCCAGCAGGTTAAAGTATACCGCATACTTCATATTTGTGCCGGTGCGTATGCCATATATATTGCCCGGTGCCACCACCGCCGGAATGGGTTGTTGTTTCTGGGGGTTATACAATTGCGCTCCGGCCAGGTAACTGTTAGAAAAATACTGCGGTTGCAGCGGCGCTAAAGTTACCGGTAAAGGGGCGCTATTGAAGCAGAACAGTACTACATCCACAAACGGGGCCGAGGCATCAAACAGCAGCGGCTCAAAACTGGTACCCTGCGGCATAGGGCTGTAACCCGATATATCCGTCTTGGTAATGGCAGCGAATGTGGGTACCAGGTCTATCATACTCACTAACTGGTGCCGCCGCCCCTTGCCAAACCACTGGGGGTGATACCATATCATAGGTATCTTGCAGGTCTCGTTGTAGAAGTTGAATATTTTCTCTTTCAAACCACCATGCGCCATGCCCATTTCGCCATGGTCTGCCATGCGTATCACTATTGTGTTTTGCTGTAGCTCAGCCCCTATCGCGTCAAATACCGTCTGTAGCAGCCTGTCCGATAGTGTATGCAGGTAGGCATAAAATTTTACATAGTTCAGCGGGTCTGTACCTTTCAGCGGGTCATTGCCGTCGCGGTAGCATGCCTGCGCCTGCGGCTTTGTAGACAGGTCATCGTTGTAATACGAATTGGGCAGCGGAAAATCTTCAAAGCTTTCAAAAATGGCATTCTCATACCCCGCCTCCTTATACCCCTCCGGGAAGAGCGAAATATCGTGTGGGTTTACCAGGGATACCACAAGGCAAAACGGTTTTTCGGGTTTGTTGTCCTGCACCCGTTTCAGAAACTGTAGCGCGCTTTCCTGCTCGGGGTATAGCATATGCTCGCCTGTTACTATGCGGCTGTCGTTGTAGCCGCTGCCGCCCCCCAGTGTCGCCAGTTCACCGTCGGTAGGGTCACCCTCCACCAGTGCAGTGCCAAAGTCTGGGCTTGTCCACCCCTTCAGTCCGTATTGTTCGGCCAGTTGGCGGTCCTCCTGCCGGGCTATCATCGGTGCTGTCGCCAGGCTGCCGGGCCATGCTGTGGAAAATTGCGCAAACTCATCCACCATATGCAGCTTGCCTTTATAAAACACATCATAGCCCGCCTGCTCCAGTATGCGTGCAAAGTATAGTTCATCAGGCTGCAGGGTATTATTATTTTCTGTGGCGCCTGTCACTGCCGGGTACAGGCCTGAGAACATACTGGCCCTGCTTGGCCCGCACGGGCTGGTATTACATATGTTCTCTTCAAATACCACACCATTATCCAGGAAGAAGCATAGGTTGGGCAGGTGCTGGCGTATCCATTGCTCGGGGAAGTGTTGCAGCGTCCGCTGCTGGTCGGTCATCAATATGATGATATTTGGCTGGCCCGGTACGGCCGTCAATTGGTTTGTTTCCATGCGGTGATTTTAAATGAGACTGAAAAAGTAATAAAAATTTTGCTCCGGCACAATAGGGCTATTGAGCTGTGGGGCTATGCCGCCGGTAATTTTTTCGGGTGCCCGCCGTTATTGCCACCCACGTAGGGGCGGCACTTGCTGCCGCCCTCACTCGCGCAATATCACTCGCTAACTACCTGACCACCACTATCCGCTTATGCCACAGCCTGCTGCTGCTTCGTGCAGCTATCACATAAATACCCGGAGGCTGGTCAATAACTAGGTCCAGTGGTGTATTGGTGCGTACAGCAAATTCTATTACCACTCTTCCGGACATATCCGTGATTATTCCCTGCACATCGTCACTCTGCACAGAAGTAAATAATATTGTTAAGTCGCCTTCGCATGGGTTGGGATATACACTTACATCATTAGCATCATCAACCTCCGGAACCAAAAGCGTGCTTGTGATGAACCTTATCCGATTATTGGACGCATCAGCTATATATATGTTATTTGCTGCATCAGCAGTAACACAATATGTATCCCCTATTTGCGCCACAGTTGCCGGACCTCCGTCGCCGCTGAATCCACTTACTCCATTGCCCGCAAAAGTGCTGATTATACCCAAATTATTTACTTTGCGTATTACATAATTATGTATATCGCATATATACACGTTCCCATAATTATCAACATAAACTCCTGATGGTCCACTTAATCTGGCATTTGTCGCCTGTCCTCCGTCCCCGGTGAAGCCGGCTATGCCGTTACCCGCAATGGTGTGTATTATTCCGGCAGTATCCACTTTCCTGATCCGGTTATTTGCGGCATCGGCAATAAATATGTTACCCCTTGCATCAACCGCTATACCACCAGGGCAAAACTGCGCAGTTGTTGCCGGTATTTCGTCACCGTTGAAATCCCAAATGCTACCGCAGGTTCCTGCGACGGTCGTAACAATGCCCGATGCATTTATCTTTCTAACGCACCCATTAAGCGCATCACAGAAGTAGACATTGCCTGCGCCGTCAGTCGCAATTCCACCTGGGCCATGTAGATATGCATCTGTTGCTGGTATATTGTCACCGTTGTATCCAAGGGCACCGGTTCCTGCTATGGTGGTAATAATGCCGGACGTATTTATCTTACGAATGCGGTTGTTATTTTTATCAGTGAAATAAATATTACCTGCCGCGTCCAATGCGATATCGCTTGGGAAACCCAACTGTGCTGCCGTGGCAGGCCCATTGTCTCCCGAAAAACCTCCTATGCTGCTTATCCCGGCAATTGTGGTAATTATCCCGGCGGAATTAACCTTACGAATTCGATTATTGCCGTAATCTGCTATATAATAATTGCCCCCCGGTATCGCAAGCAACACTTGATGGCAGAGATAGTTTACCATTAGTAGCGGGCCCTCCGTCCCCTAAATTAAAACCATGACCACCAGCTATTGTCGTAATTATCTGCCCATACATACCACAGGGCAATACAAACAATAAAAAAATTGCTACGCGTATTATTTTTCCCATATACTGTGGTTTACGCTAAACTACAACTAATTAAGACGTATAATTTGGCCTGTAGCTTGGGCATACATCACTATTTTTTTTACTTAATAACCTCGTATCCTGCCAATCCTCTAATCCTGTAAATCCTGATCTCCGCCGTTGTTGGTGTTCTTCACCAACAACCTCACGCCATAGCTTTAGCGAAGGAGACGCAAACTTTTTTCTATGACAGACCGAAATCCGTACTATCATAAAACTTTCTTTTGGCAAAGCCACAAACCTGTCACATCTTTGTATCATAGAAGATCCCGGCTCAGCAAGCCATATCATGGCACTCAGCCGCTCCCCATTTTGCGATAGTCATATTGCAGGCTTACCGGGGTATTAATTAAGGGCATAAAGGCCGTATAAGCATTATCTATCTACCCCATAGGCATTTTCTATGGGGCAATGATGGGGCAATGTTTTCGCATAAGTAATTGATTTTCAATAAAAACATGGGGCAATGTTTTATTTCTGGGGCATGGGGCAACGGCAAAGGTATTAGGTCAACTAAAATCAAGACGCGGCATTATTATAGGGCTTGCTATGTATGAGAAATTATTATGCGAATCCTCGGCATAATGTATCACCATATTACCCGGCTATTTATCGGCACACTATTGTGGGCGATACCTGCATATTCTCAACCTTTTTCTTAACTTCGTCCATTAGTAATTATTTTTTAACAATTGACAGGAGTGTTTTTAACTGTGCGGCAGGTACAACGATAGTTGGTGTTTGTTATAAATAAGCAAGGTTGGGCAATAAGTTACTCGCTTTATGGGTTCCGGGTTCCCGCTTTCGTCTTCGGAAAAAAAGTTATCACACGCTGTTCGATATAAACGTATTTATAAGATGGGATGTGGCAATTGCGGAGTGGCTGCCAATGGCAAGCCGTCCGGTTGCAAAGGAAACGGCGGATGTAGTACCGGCGGGTGTAACCGCCTTAATGTCTACGACTGGCTCAACGCGCTTCCACTGCATGACGCAGCAAAACCTTACCCGGTAATAGAGATGTCTTTTAACAAGGGCAGCCGTAAGGAATTCTTTAAGAACAATACACACCATATTCTCGAGAAAGGCGCATGGTTTGCCGTAGAGGGCGTAGGGGGCTATGATATAGGGCAGGTAAGCCTCACAGGCGAGCTGGTAAAGTTGCAGCTGAAAAAGTATGGTGTAAAGGAGCAGGAGGTGACCAAACGCCTGCTGCACCCGGCCACAGAAGAAGAGCTGGACCAGGCATGCAAGCAGAAAGAACGTGAGGCCGAAGTGCTGATCCGCAGCAGGGCTATATCCCGCAGCCTAAACCTTGATATGAAGCTGTGCGAAGTAGAGATCCAGGCCGACAGCAAAAAAGGTACTTTCTTCTACACCGCAGACCAGCGTGTAGACTTCCGTGAGCTGATAAGGGTATACGCCACCGAGTTTAAGATGAAGGTGGAAATGAAGCAGATAGGCGCCCGGCAGGAAAGTGGTAAGGTGGGGGGCATTGGCTCCTGCGGCCGCGAACTGTGCTGTAGTACATGGCTCACTGATTTTAAGTCGGTAAATACCACCGCCGCCAGGTATCAGAATTTGTCTATCAACCAGACAAAGCTATCGGGCCAGTGTGGCAGGCTTAAGTGCTGCCTCAACTACGAGCTGGATACTTACATGGATGCCCTCTCGGTATTCCCCAATAATGCCGAACACCTGGAAACCGTGAAAGGGGTGGCCCACTTGCAGAAGAAAGACATTTTCAAAAATCTGATGTGGTACAGCTATTCCGATAACAACAAGCAGTACCCATTATCTATAGAGCGGGTTACAGAGATAAAGAAACTGAATAAGCTGGGCCAGAAAGCTGATGAGCTGCAGCCCGTAGAGTTGGAAACCCGCGAGTCTAAGGAGGGCAAAGTAGCCGATATGGGCTATGTGAACGACGTAGGCCAGATAACACTTAAAGCGCTCGAGAAAAAAGGAAAGAAGAAAAAATCGGGTGGTAATAAAAATAACCGTGATGGCAACCGTGGTGGCGACAGGCCGCAGGGCGGTGCCCCACGTCAGCCCAGGGAGGCGCAGCAGGCCAAAGGTCAGCCGGAGGGTGGCGCTCAGCAGCCAAACCGTGGCCAGCAGGGCCGCAACAATCCCAACCGCCAGGGCGGAGGCAACCAGCAGCAAAGGCCAAATCAGCCCAACCAGAACCGGCCCCCGCGCGAAAACCGTGGCCCGCAGGGCGAAAGGCCCCAGGGCAACCAACCGCAGGGAGACAGGCCTCAGCGGCAGCAGGGCGGTGGTAACCAGCAGGCCAGTCCACAGGGTGGCGGCAGCCAGCAGGGCAACAGGCCTCCGCGGGAGCAGCGGCAGAACCGCCCACCCAGGGATCAGACCAAAGGTGGACGCAATCCGCGGCCCGAGGGTACTAACCCGGCAGGTGAGGCCCCAAAGCCGGCAGAAGGCAGCTAATACATGATATTGTTTTAGGATAGTCTTGTCCCGGCATCACAATTCGGCATGAAAGCGGATCGAGTATACATTTACCGGACCGCGGTCGCTGTTAAACCCGGGATTAGCAATGAACTGGTAGTCGGCAGAAAACCATATCTGCTGAGTAAGCATGTAATTGTAAAACAGTTCCAGGGCAGTTTCATTGGCATACTGAAGCTTGCCATCGCCCAGTTGAAAACCAAGGCCGCCCCTGGCCAGGTACTCCCTGTGATCTTTCGAAAGCCCGTTTACGGCGATAGCCAGCCCGGCAAAGTCATGCTTTCGTTTCCAGCGGTCACCGCTCATGTTGATACCGGTGGAAAGCGAAAGGTCTGTTTCGGTAAACACCCATGTCTCAGTGGCACCGTCATTCCATCCGGCACGGGCAAAGATGCCGGTATACTTACCCAACTGCTGTCCCAGGTTTATGCCGAAGCCGGTCTTTGAATGGCCGCTCGCGCGAACAGCGGTAACATCGGGTGCCATGCTGTTTTGCAATGCGTCTGTGTACCGTCCCATAATGCCCTGGTTATGAAAGGCCAGTAATTTCAGGCTGCCTTCTTTACCGTGCAGCTTGTATGTCCGCTCCACTTCAGCATTCAGCGCGTACGCCTCACCGGGGTCGGTGTTGAGGTCGGCGCCATTGGCGGTTTTGGGGAGTGAGGCAAATGCCAGTTTATATGTCATATTACCTGAGTGCAGCACCGGTACAAATGCATAGGTATATCCGCGTACATTGGCGGCATAGTCCCAGGCGCCGTTGTTCATCAGGCACCAGTTCATGAATTGAGTGCGTGGCGAGTTAGCGTAATCATTGTTATCAAACAGGTCACCGAGCGACAGCTTACCAATATAAAAACGAAGGTAGTTTGCAGGCTCGTGGCCCATCAGTGCGTTAGGGCCGCCTGCTACGTCATTGTCACCGTGTTTGCCAATAGCGAAAGTCTGGCAGAGGTACAGTCTGGCAAGGTACAGGGTGGGGGCAGGGTCGCCCACACGAAAGGTCTCGCCATTGCTTGAGGCCCCCAGCCCGAAGGCGCCGCTCAGGCCACTGCCCCCCGCCAGTTCAGGGTTGAGGTATAGCTCGGCGCCCTTCCATAGCCGGGCGCCCAGGTACAGGGTAGCAGTCAGTGAGTTCTGCTTTTCCTCTTCGGGCTGCAGGCTGTTACTGCCGCTGTACGCAGCGTCAAAACGGGGTTTGTACTGGTATATATACGTTGTCTGAAAATGTATGCTGAAACGCTCGTAAGTATACGTCGGTAGCCGGGTGATGTTTTCTTGTTTGACGCTTGTCTTGTGGCTCGGCGAATTTATTGTATCCCCCTGGGCACACACCCTCGATGACAACAATATTAGGATGCCGTGAATGAAAAGTTTTGCCACGCGTGACAGGTATAAATGCTGCATTTTTTAAAATTAGGTAAGTCTAATTATTATTGTTAGGTGTGCAAATATATAAAATTTGGGTGGCAAACATAATTTATTCTGTAACGGGCGTGTTCTAACATAAAAAAGGGCGCACATGGGTGCACCCTTATTATTCAGTTAGCGGTAAATATTAATTGGCATATTCGCTCATAAACTTGATACGCATCATTTTCAGATGCTCCAGGCTTACATTCTGCCCCCTAAACTCTTCGTAGGCGCTGTCCATGTCGTCGTCGAGGCTGTTGCGGAAGTAATCAAAGATATCTTCCTGCTCGTCTTCGTCCAGCTCCTGCTCAAGGCAGTAATCAAGGTTCAGTTTGGTGCCGCTGGCTACTATGGTTTCCATTTCCACCAGCAGGTCCGGCAGTGAGAGGCCTTTGTTGCGCGCGATGGTCTCAAGGGGTATCTTTTTATCAATGTTCTGTATGATGAACACCTTCATGCCGCTCTTGTTCACCACGCTCTTCATTACAAAGTCATCGGGCTTCTCTATCTCGTTTTCTTCTACATACTTTGCTATCACATCCACAAACTTGCGGCCATAGCGTATAGCCTTGCCCTTGCTTACGCCCTGTATCTTTTCCAGCTCCTCCAGTGTGGTAGGGTAGTTGGTCGCCATATCCTCCAGCGAGTTCTCAAGGAATATAACGAAGGGGGGCAGATTTTTTTCGCGTGCTACTGTCTTGCGCAGGTCTTTGAGCATCTCGAACAGTACAGGGTCTGTAGCAGCAGATGCCGCGGCAGCCGCGTCTTCATCGTCGCCCGCCGTATCTTCATACTGGTGGTTGAGCGCCACCATGATGGAATAAGGTTTCTTCAGGAATTTATGCCCTTTGTCGGTAATCTTCAGCAGGCCGTATTCCTCTATATCCTTCCTTATCATGCCTTCAAGCATCATTTGCCGGATCAATGAGTTCCAGAAGTTGGCATCCATTTTCATGATCAGCCCCTTACCGAACGATTTAAGCTTATCGTGCCTGAACGTTTGTATTTGCGGGTTTGCCCGGCCCAGTATTATGTTGACCACATAGTCAATGCCAAAGCGCTCGTCCAGCTCTTTAATGGCATCAAGGGTTATTTTTACGCTGTCTTTTACTTCCAGTTTTTCTTTGGGGTGCAGGCAGTTGTCACAGTTGCCACAGTTTTCTTGTGTATACTCTTCACCAAAGTAGTGCAGCAGCAGCTTGCGCCGGCATACACCGCTTTCTACATAGGCAAGCGTCTCAGATATGAGCTGGCCGCCCATTTCCCGCTCGCTCAGTGGCTTATCGCGCATCAGGTGCTCCAGTTTCTGAACATCCTTGAGCGAGTAATACAGGAGGCATTTGCCTTCGAGGCCATCGCGGCCGGCGCGGCCGGTTTCCTGGTAATAGTTTTCCAGTGATTTCGGGATATTGTAGTGTATTACAAAACGCACATCGGGCTTATCTATGCCCATGCCGAATGCTATGGTAGCCACTATCACGTTCACTTTTTCCATGAGGAACTGATCCTGTCGCTGTGAGCGAAGGGGACCTTCCAGGCCCGCATGGTATGCAACGGCGGTGATACCGTTGGCCTGCAGGGTATTGGCCAGTTCTTCGGTGGTTTTACGGTTCAGCGTATATATGATACCGCTCTTACCCTTCATAGTGTTGATGAACTTAACTATGTTCTTCAGCGTTTGCTCCTTGCTGGATTTGGGTACGATCTCGTAATAGAGATTGGCACGGTTAAAAGAGTCAATAAAAATATTGGGGTCCTGCAGGTTCAGGTTTTTTACAATATCGTCCTGCACCTTGGGGGTAGCGGTAGCAGTGAGCGCTATGATGGGCAGGTCCGGGTTGATCATATTGATCATATCCCGCAGCTTACGGTACTCAGGGCGGAAGTCGTGCCCCCACTCAGAGATACAGTGCGCCTCATCCACAGCAATAAAGGATATGGGCAGGTCTGAAAAGAAAGCGATGTTTTCCTGCTTTGTGAGCGTCTCAGGCGCTACGTACAGCATCTTGGTAGTGCCGTCCGTAAGGTCTGACTTTACCTTTTTCTGCTGTACCTTGCTGAGGGTAGAATTAAGAAAGTGGGCAATATTATCCTGCGAACTGTAGCCCCTGATCAGGTCTACCTGGTTTTTCATGAGCGCTATCAGCGGGGAAACTATTATGGCAACGCCATCGCTGAGCAGGGCAGGCAACTGGTAGCATAATGATTTTCCGCCACCTGTGGGCATGATCACAAAAGTATCCTTTCCTGAAAGTATGCTTTTTATGATCTTTTCCTGTTCACCTTTGAAGGTATCAAAACCAAAATATTGTTGTAATTCTTTTTTGAGATTTTTTTTAGCAGTGGCCTTACCAGCTTCCATACACAAATTTTAACTAAAAAGTTATATTCTATCGCCTACACAATTTTTAAGATAGGTGGGATTTTTAAAAGATTGCGAATTTACGACAGTTAAGGTAAAATAAATCATGATAAAATGCAAGTATTTTGTTATAAAATAAATTAATTAATAGATAATGCGTATGTATTTAGGTAGTTAATGCCGCTTATGTGTTTTCATACCTGCTAACGGCAAGCATATCGGGGCATTGGGCAAGCAGAGATGAGACGGTTTTATTCAGCTTAGGGTGCACGAGACCGGGTGCCAATTCGGCAAGCGGGACCAATGTAAAGCGGCGCTCATGCATATAAGGATGAGGTATTATAAGTTCGTCGGTCTCAATGATCTGTGAGTTGTATAATAAAATATCTATATCAATAGTGCGCTGGCCCCATTTTACCTGCCTGTGCCGCCCAAGAGAGGTTTCGATGGCTAGTATTGCGGTTAGCAGCTCCTGCGGGCTCATATCGGTGCTTAAGGCCACAACCATATTGAGAAAGGCAGGCTGATCTGTTATACCCCAGGCCGCTGTTTCGTACACGGATGATTTAGCGGTGATCTCACCGCAGTTGTCAGATATGAGCGCTATGGCGCGGTTCATCCACCCCAGGCGGTCGCCCTCGTTGCTGCCTAATAAGAGATACGCATCGTTCACGACATAAAAGTAGCGGTATTGACTGATACATTTGTGCATAAAGAACGTTCCGGGACCGCGAGGCTCTAGTTAACCATAAAATCACCCGAAGTGTTAGTCTTGCCGGATGTATATTTGCAAATCAATAAATGAAAAGAATATGAAAGAGTTTTTTAAAATGTTCTTCGCCTCTATACTGGCCATGATCATTATGGGCATCATTGGTGTAGGCCTGCTCATTGCCGGCATTGTGGGGCTGTCCAGTTCGCTGACTGAAAAGGACAATAAGAAAGCGAGTGGCGATGTACTGGTCATTGACCTTGCTAAAAGAATACATGAGCAAAGCGAGATCAACTCTTTTGCCGTATTTGGTGACGGAAGTGATTTTGAGCCGGGCATATATGATATAACCAAGGCGCTGAGCCACGCAAAGACCGATGCCGCAATAAAAGGTGTGTACATAAAGCTGAGCAACACGCCGAATGGCTGGGCAACACTACAGCAGCTGAAGGCGGCAATTGAAGATTTCAAGACGTCAAAGAAATTTGTTTTTGCCTATGGCGAAGAGATCCCGCAGTCGGCATATTACGTGGCCAGCAGCGCGGATAGTATTTTTGTGAATCCGGCGGGAGGGCTGGAGCTGAAGGGGTTTGCAAGTGTACTGATGTTCTTTAAAGGTACGCTGGATAAGCTGGAGGTAGAACCTGAAATTTATTACGCAGGCAAATTTAAAAGTGCCACGGAGCCATTCAGGACTGATAAGATGAGCGACCCCAACCGCCAGCAGATACGCGCGTATCAGAAAGGGTTGTGGACACAGTTTCTGGAAGGTGCTTCCCGGTATATGCATATGGACAAGGACTCCATTAACCAACTGGCGGTAAACGGCACCATACAATTTCCGGCCGATGCACTGAAGAATAAAATGGTAGCAGGCTTACTGTATTGGGACGAGGTAGAACATCGGCTGCATACAAGGACAGGAATACCCGAAGGGACGAATATCAAGTACGTATCGATGAATGATTATGCAAGCGCGTACAAAAATGACAGCAAGATGAGTGATAACCGGATAGGGATATTATTTGCTGAGGGTAATATAGTAGACGGTGAAGAGCAGAATGACCATGAGATAGCATCAAAGACATTCTGCGAAGAGATACGTAAGCTGCGCAAGAATGATAAAATAAAAGCTGTAGTGCTGCGCGTGAACTCCCCCGGGGGCAGTGCCCTGGCATCGGAGGTGATACTAAGGGAGTTGGTGCTGCTGAAACAAAAGAAACCATTGATAGTATCCATGGGGGATTATGCGGCATCGGGCGGATACTACATATCCACTATGGCAGACAGTATCTTTGCCATGCCTAATACACTTACCGGCAGCATAGGTGTTTTTGGTATGCTGTTTAGCTTTGAAAAACTGATGAAGAACAAACTGGGGGTCACTTTTGATGAAGAGAAGAACGCCCCTTACGCCGATATCCCTACCGTGGCCCGCACGATGACCCCGCAGGAAGGACAGCGGGTGCAGAATATGATAGACACCATCTATTCGCACTTTAAGCAGCATGTGTCTGAAGGCAGAAGGCTGACGCTTACTGATGTAGATACAATATCGCAGGGCCGTGTGTGGACCGGCAGTGACGCCCTGGGCATAGGGCTGGTAGATGGCCTTGGTGGGTTGGACCGCGCGCTGGCGAGCGCTGCGGCAATGGCAAAGCTGAAGGATTATAAAGTAGTAACCTACCCGGAGCCGACAGATAAACTGAGTAAGCTGCTGCGCAAACTGAATAATAAAACTGACAGCAAGATGGCCATAAAAGCGGCCATGAAGGAAGAGATGGGGCAGGGGTATGACTGGTATGAGCAACTGATGCACCTGCGCAAGATGAATGGCAAGGCGATGATGATGATGCCATTTGTGCCCGTGGTGGAATAGGGTGGCTGATAAAATGCAGACGATTTTTTTATGAAAGACAGGCCGGTAATTCTTATAACTAATGATGATGGTATCACCTCGCCCGGCATACACGCGCTGGTGAACGCGGTGAAAGATATAGGGCAGGTGGTAGTAGTGGCGCCTGACAGTCCGCAGTCGGGTATGGGGCATGCGATAACTATTGGCGACCCGCTAAGGCTGGACAAAGTAGATGTGTTTGAAGGGGCAGACTCGTGGCAATGCAGCGGCACACCCGCCGACTGTGTAAAACTGGCAAGGGATAAGATACTACATGCCAAGCCCGATCTGTGCCTGAGCGGTATCAATCACGGAGCCAACCACTCTATTAATGTTATTTATTCGGGCACTATGAGCGCTGCTATGGAGGCGGCAATAGAAGGTGTGCCATCTATAGGTATTTCGTTGCTGGACTATAAGTTTGATGCCGATTTTACCATAGCCATGCAGGTGGCGCGTGAACTGGCGCTGCGTATGCTGGCCAAGCCAATGCCCGAACACATTTTGCTGAATGTAAACGTGCCGGTTACTACCGCGGCGGATTTCAAGGGGATAAAGATATGCAGGCAGGCGTATGCCAAATGGGCTGAGGAATTTGCTCACCGGGTTGACCCCAGGGGTAAGGATTATTACTGGATGACCGGTAAGTTCATCAATATGGATCAGCATCCTGGATCAGATGCGGAAGCACTGAAGAACGGATATGCATCGGTGGTGCCTATAAAAATAGACTTTACAGATACTGAGATGAAAGCCTGGATGGAAACTGAGTGGGCTGACTTTATTTAATGCGGCAATGCGATAATGTGGGAATGCGGTAATGCGACGATGTGGCAATGTGGCAATGTGGGAATGTGGCAATGCGGTAATACGATAATGTGTTTATGCGATAGTGTGGAAATGTGCCGGAGCAAATATATAGTGTGGTGATGCGGCAGGGTCGTTTTCACAGATCACGATAACAAATTTCTATTTTTACGAGATGGTTTATAAAGTAATCGGGTTGATGTCGGGCAGCTCGCTGGATGGGCTGGATATAGCCTATGTACAGTTTGAAGAGGTGAGGGGTAAATGGAGTTACGAGATACTGCAAGCCGAATGTGTGCCCTACAGCGATAAGTGGGCAGAAGAGCTGCGCCATGCCGCGGATGTAAACGTGAGTGATTTTCTGAAATTGCATACCCGGTATGGAAAATATCTGGGGGAGCAGGTGAATATTTTTATTGAGCGGCACAACCTGGGCCATAAAGTGCATTTTATCGCATCGCACGGGCATACGGTCTTTCATGAGCCGCAGAATGGAACTACCTGCCAGGCAGGTGATGGTGCGGCAATAGCTGCCGTAACGAGGCTGCCGGTAATAAGTGATCTGCGCGCCATGGATGTGGCGCTGGGAGGCAAGGGCGCGCCGATAGTGCCGATAGGTGACCGTATGCTTTTCGATGAGTATGATTACCTGCTGAATATAGGTGGCATAGCCAATATAACTGTACGGCATGATGACCGGGTGCTGGCCTTTGATGTGTGTCCGGCCAACCAGGTACTGAACGGCCTTGCGGAGCGTGAGGGAATGGTGATGGATGAAGGAGGTGCCATGGCGGCCCAGGGGAACCTGCTGCCGGGTGTGCTTGAAGAACTTAACAACGCGGCATACTATAGGCAAAGCGCTCCTAAGTCTTTGAGCAATGAGGCTGCCCGTGATCTTGTGTTTCCTCAATTGCTGCTTACGGAGCACAGTACACAGGATATGCTGCATACCGTGACACAACTGATAGCGGGCCGGATAGCAGCGGCAGTGAGTCAATACCCGCACGGTAAGGGGCAGGCGACATTGCTTGCCACAGGCGGCGGTGCCTTTAATACTTACCTGATGATGATACTGGAGCAGGAGCTAGCACCATATAATGTGCAAGTCGTAGTGCCGGACGCAAACGTTGTAAAATATAAAGAAGCGCTTGTAATGGCGCTGATAGGCATCCTAAGGTGGCGCGAAGAGGTAAATGTGCTGAGTAGCGTAACGGGGGCAGCAAGGGACAGCGTGGGCGGCGCGCTGTGGTTAGGATAATGTGGTTAATGTGACTGAATGTGATAAATGTGTGGGGTGTTAGTAGGGCATTTGGTTTATTTCGTCCCGTGATATTGTCCGGTTGCCTGGAGGGGTGTTGTCTTTGTTTCCCGCTTTTTTTATCAGGATGCTTTTGATGTCTGCGTCGCTGACCGGTTTTGCGGAAGTGCTTTCTGGGCCCAGTTTTGCCGTGGTGCCTCGTTGCTGCTGATATGTGCCGGGGGGAGAGGCAACAATGTCAGATACGCTGCCTGTAAATATCGGTTGTATTTCCTCTTGTGTGCGGATATGCTGATTGTCGGTGCGGTTTATGAGCCCCATTCTGCCTCCCAAAATAATTGTTGTCTGCAACCCTCGGTTCTTGTTTTGCGCCATTTGAAAATTTTGCGTGGTAACTTCTTGCGAAATCACAGGTACTCCCGTAATTTTTATTGAGTCGTATCCTGCATAAAGCACCATGACGTCATATGTTCCGGGATCAAGGGGTTTGATGACATAATTGCCGTCATAGTCTGTAACGGTACCACCTTTTTCAGTTCCATTTTGAAATACCATTACAGTGGCATTTATCATAGGCTCTTTTTTGTCGTCAATAACCTGGCCCCGCAGCTCTGTCCAACCTACCTGCTTAGGAATTGCGTTTCCCTTTGTTTGCGTTTGTTCGGTTTGCGGCGGACGGCTTTGTGCGAGCAAATGAGGCGCCTGGCCCAAAAGTAACGTTAGGCCCAGTGCAATGGTGATACGGTATAACCTGCTCTGCGGCTGATATGGGATGTTAATAGGCCTGTTGACCTGTGATGATAGGAATCTGCCGCAGACGTGGTCGTTGTTTTTTGAAAAGAAGTTGTAGAGTGCCGTGTCACTCCAGGTTGTGAAGTCTATAACAGTTTTCCGGCAGTGGTCGCAAAAACGGCCTTGCTGTTGTGGTGTCATATCATCCCAGTTCTGTGAGCAAGGATGGGGAATGATGATTTGGATTGATTTGGGCTTTGACATAGCGGATGTGTTCTACTTATATAGACGTAGGCCCGCCCGCGTATCTTGGGTGTACGCAATAATTTATCTTTGCCTCATATAGGTGCGGCAGTTGTGTTCGTAATCGTCCACTAACGGGTTAGAGAGCATGTGGCGGTTGTTGATCTCGGGCAGGTAAAGGTCATTTTTTGTGTCGCGGTCTTCTGCAATGGGTACTTGTATGATAATGCTGGTTCTGTAGCCCGATTTTGTGGCCCGCACATCATACCTGCCGGCGGCCAGGTAGCGAAATGAATAGTTGCCATCCTCGTCTGTGCTGGTTTTATCTATCAGTTTGTCTTTTTGCATGATCACCACCTCTGCACCTGCTACCGGTTGAAGACCGCCCATTATTTTGCCGGACACATTGCCGGTGCCATTTTGTGCGAAGGCAGCTACAGAGGATAGCAAAACGATAAACAGTACTTTGATGGTCTTGAAAAGCATAAAGGATGAATTGCCGTTAAAAGTAATGATTTTCGTTTTAAATAAACGATCAGTGCCAGAGAGCGCAATTTTTGCCCAATGCTTGGGCGCAGCAAAAGAAATGTGATCGCTGAATATTATTAGTACTGCCCGGTGCCCAGCATAACGAGGGTACATGCCTCCAGTATTTCGATGCCTTCCTTAACGGCTATCCGTTCCAGTTCCTCGTTTTCGGCACCCGGATTGAAGATGATGCGCCGTGGTTTTAAAGAAATAATATAGTCGTAATAAGGTTTTTGATGATAGGGGTTGAGGTACATAGTTACGGTGTCTATATCGTCTGATGGTACCGGTTGCGCATGAATCTCAACAGTACTTACTTTTCCGGCCCTCTTGCCAATGGCCACGACTTCCTGTTTTTTGTCCAGTAGTTTGTAGATTGCCTTATTGCTGTACCTATCGGGGTTCTCTGACGCGCCCAATACCAAAGTCTTGTTCTTCATACACTGCAAAATTAAGCATTTTCGTGCCATCACTTTTCAAAGTAGCCCTGTATAGACTATCTTAGCATTTCTTTATAGTTCGCAACTCATAATGGACCGTTCTGCCACGATATATGTGAGATTTATTAAGCCGGTACTCGACTTCATTGTTGCGTTGATCGTTTTTACAATCCTCTCACCACTTTTTATAGTAGTCACCATACTGCTGGTTTTTGCTAATGGTGGCAGGCCTTTTTTCCTTCAGCGCAGGCCGGGACGGAACGGGAAAATATTCAAGGTGATCAAGTATAAAACCATGAACGACCGCAAAGGGGCCAATGGTGAGCTGCTGCCGGATGCTGAGCGGCTCACGTCCATAGGTGGCTGGGTGCGCAGGTCGTCTGTGGATGAAGTGCCGCAACTGCTGAATGTGCTGAAGGGTGATATGAGTATTATTGGCCCGCGCCCGCTACTGGAGGAGTACTTGCCGCTATATAATGAAACCCAGAGTAAGCGGCACAATGTGCGCCCCGGTATTACCGGGTGGGCGCAGGTAAATGGCAGGAACGCTATCAGCTGGGACCGTAAATTTGAATACGATGTGTGGTATGTAAATAATGTTAGTTTTGCACTTGACCTGAAGATATTGTTGATGACGTTCAGGAATGTTGCAAAGTCGGAAGGGATAAGCTCTGAGACGAGCGTGACGATGGAAAAATTCAGGGGGAATTAATTTAGAAATATGATTCTATACGGAGCCAGCGGCCATGGTAAGGTGATCATTGATATACTGGAAAGTATACATGAGCCTAATATAGAAATATGGGACGACGCAGATAAGGAGCCTATATGGGAATTTCCGGTCAGGCGGCCGTTCCACGCGGGCAAAGTGCTGAATGATAATGTGATCATTGGGATAGGTGTCAATGCTACCCGTAAAAAAGTGGTTGAGCGTCTCGCCGGCAGTGTTGTTTTCGGAACAGCGATACATGCTACCGCATATATATCGAAAAGAGCTGCTGTAGGTGAAGGTACTGTGGTGATGGGAGGTGTGACCGTAAATCCGGATGCGCGGATCGGAAAGCACTGCATTATCAATACCAATTGCTCTATAGACCACGATTGTGTTATAGGTGACTATGTTCATATTTCGCCCAATGCTGCCATGAGCGGCGATGTGCACGTGGGCGAGGGCACACATATAGGCACCGGTGCGGCTGCCATACAAGGTGTGCGCATAGGTAAGTGGTGTACAATAGGCGCAGGGACGGTATTGATCAGTGATATTCCTGACTATGCCACGGCAGTAGGTAACCCCGCCAGGATAATTAAAGTAAATGACGGAAAAGAATGAAACCAAAGATATGGTTGTCTGCACCGCATATGGGCGGCAGCGAGGAGCAGTTTGTAAAGGAGGCGTTTGAAACGAACTGGATAGCACCACTGGGGCCTAATGTAAACGGCTTTGAGCAGGATCTTGAATTGTTCCTGGATAATGATTGTTATGTTGCCGCATTGAGTTCGGGCACGGCTGGCCTGCACCTGGCGCTGGTATTGCTGGGCGTAGAAGCGGGTGATGAAGTCATCTGCCAGAGTATGACATTTTCCGCAACTGCCAACCCGATCACTTATGTGGGGGCTACGCCGGTATTTGTAGACAGTGAGGCCCAAACATGGAATATGTCGCCGGAACTACTGGAGCAGGCTGTTAAAGACGGTATAGCAAAGGGTAAGAAGCCCAAAGCGATAATACCTGTGCACCTCTATGGTATGCCGGCTAATATGGAAGCCATAACCGTGGTAGCACGGCGTTACGGTATACCTGTGATAGAAGATGCTGCGGAGGCGCTTGGTTCGTCCATCAATGGCAGGAGGTGCGGCTCATTTGGCGACATAGGCATACTATCGTTTAACGGAAATAAGATCATCACTACATCGGGTGGCGGCGCGTTAGTATCACATAGCCGGGATATAGTAAAAGATGCCCGTTTCCTGGCTACGCAGGCGCGCGACGAAGCGCCGCACTATCAGCACTCGAGGATAGGGTACAACTACCGCATGAGCAATCTGTGCGCCGGCGTGGGCAGAGGGCAAATGCATGTGCTGGCAAAACGGGTAGAACAAAGGAGGGAAGTGTACGAAAAATACCGGCAGCACCTGGAGGGGAGGATGGGTGTAACGTTTGTGGATGAGCCGGCAGGGTATTTCAGCAACAGGTGGCTTACTACAATACTCATAGACCCGGTGGTTGCCGGCTGTACGAGAGAAGACCTGCGACTGGCACTGGATAAAGAGAATATTGAGTCGCGGCCACTATGGAAACCGATGCATATGCAGCCGATATTTGAAAGTTATCCGTTTTACGGTGATGGTACTGCTGAGCGTTTGTTCAAAGACGGGTTGTGCCTGCCATCAGGCTCCAGCCTTAGCAAAGAAGACATGGGCCGTATATTTGAAGTCATGGACACAATTTTAAAATGATCTTTAGCTCCAGATGAACGCAGCCACCGATAAAAAAGAACGTTTTCATTTTCTGGATGGGTTAAGGGGTATTGCCGCGTCAATGATCGTTATTCACCATGCCTTTACCGCGCATATCATTCATTTTTTCAATAGCCACGGCGCGCCTTTCCTGGGGCGCTTCTGGATGTATTTTACGCAGTCGGGAGTTGAGTTGTTCTTTGTGCTGAGTGGGGTGGTGCTGTTGCGTCCATATCTGCGTAAGCAAAGGGAATTCAAAACACTGGATTATTTCTATCGCCGGATAAAGCGAATTTATCCGCCTTATTTTTTCGCATTGCTATTTGGCGCGTTTGTGGTATGGTTCAATAATCAGTATCCTACATGGTACAATGTGAAGGGGTTGCGGGTGCAGTTCTCATGGGCAGAAGCGGTAAAAGAATTATTCATCGTGAGCTTTGACGGCACTTACTTTAACCTTGCGTGGTGGAGCCTGCAGATAGAGATATTGTTTTACCTGGTGGCGCCGCTTATTATTTTTGTTTTTCCGGCGCGGGATAAGATCAATACCCGCCGGATAGCGGTGAGCATTATCAGTACGCTTATCATTACCTATCTGCTACAGGTATTCTTTACGGAATATTTTTTCCGTTTTTATTCGTATACCTACCAGCTCGCGGCATTTGGTAAATGCATTGAATATCCGTTGTGTTTCCTGCTGGGGGTATATTTAGCTGCAAAAGATTTTGAGCTGCGGGACGGTTTTTATTTTATGGTTTCCGGCATTGCACTGGTGGTAGCAGGGTTGATACTGACCAATGATGTAGCGCAGAATGTACATTCATGGGTATACCTGTCTATTGTAAACGGAGGTTACGGCTTGTTTTATGCGGGCGTAATTGTGATGGCTTTCAATGCCGGGTCATTCAAAAAATGGCTGTCGAAGCCGCTTATGATATGGCTTGGTGAGCGTTCGTACTCACTCTTCCTGATCCATTTTTCTGTGTTCTATCTCATAGATAATATTGTTTCCCATTTTATATCAGAGCGTAATGGATTTTACGGGCTGCTTACCCGGGGTATTGGTGTTCCGTTGGCATTATTAGCGGCGATGATCTTATTTTCTTTTGTGGAGCGGAGGCAGGCAAGAGGGTTGATGACGGGCGATATGTTCTGGCCCTGGCAGGCAAAGAAGTTAAATGGTTGATAAATTGATTGGTTAATACTTCCTTTCTTTTAATTTTGACGTTTGAATCGTACTTATGGAACAACAATGGCAGCAGGCTATAGAAGAAGCCTATGGGAATAAAGAATTATTGAAAGATGAACGCTACGCGGCTGCTGTAAGGGCTGTGATAGAGGAAGTGGATAAGGGGAGGTTGCGGGTGGCAACGCCCGTGGATAGCGGATGGGAAGTGCAGGAGTGGGTGAAGAAAGCTATTCTGTTATATTTTGGTATACAGTCTATGCAAACCTGGGAGCTGGCGCCGTTTGAGTTTTATGATAAGATGCTGCTGAAGAAGGATTATGCATCGCTGGGCGTGCGTGCGGTGCCCCATGCCGTGGCGCGGTACGGAGCTTACCTGGCGCGCAACGTAGTGCTTATGCCATCATACGTAAATATTGGAGCTTATGTAGATGAGGGTACTATGGTGGACACATGGGCTACAGTAGGCTCTTGTGCCCAGATAGGTAAGGGTGTGCACCTTAGTGGCGGGGTAGGTATAGGCGGTGTGCTGGAGCCACTGCAAGCGGCTCCCGTGATCATTGAAGACGGATGCTTTATTGGTTCGCGGTGCATAGTGGTGGAGGGGGTAGTGGTGGAAAAGGAGGCGGTGCTTGGCGCTAATGTAGTACTTACACAGTCAACGAAGATAATAGATGTAAGCGGGCCTGAGCCTGTGCAGTACAAAGGCCGGGTGCCCGCGCGGAGTGTTGTGATCCCAGGGAGTTATAACAAAAGTTTTCCGGCGGGGGAATATGGGGTAAGCTGCGCGCTGATCATAGGTACAAGAAAACCATCGACCGACCTGAAGACGAGTCTTAATGATGCTTTACGGGAGTTTAATGTTTCTGTATAAACGCAAATCCATAAAATGTTAAATATCCTGCTGGATATAGACTGGAATTTTTTCGACCGTGAATTCATGGGCGACAGGGTATCTGATTATATCTGGTTTGGAGGTATCATCATAGGTACGCTGCTGCTGAAGCGGCCTATGGCGCATGTGCTTACAAGAATAAGCAGTGCTATTGCCGCACGCTATGCTTACTCAACGCAGAAAGCCAAGATACGGTCTATGCTGTATAAGCCTATGCAGCGGTTGCTGCAGGTGATACTTTATTATACGGCCATGCACCAGATCGATGGATTCTTCAGCCAGTTTGGTATCAGGCATTTTATAGGTGTAAAAGACAAGATCGATGTGCGGCTGATGTATGTACTGGATCACTTGTTTTTGTTTCTTTTCATCATATTTCTTACCCAGGTATTGGCCAGTTTCGTAGACCTGGTATATTATCTGCGCATGGGTAAGGCGCAACAGGAGAATAATTATTCACGCATGCAGCTGCTGCCGCTGACAAAGGAAATAGCTAAGCTGGTGTTATGGACGGTAAGCGTGTTCTGGGTGTTGGGGCAGGTGTTTCACGTAAACATACCGGCGCTTATTACCGGCCTGGGTATAGGTGGTGTAGCCATAGCGCTTGCCGGCAAAGAAACCGTGGAGAATTTTTTCGCTGCATTTACCATTCTTTCTGATAAGCCTTTTAAAACAGGTGAGGTGATAAAGCTGGGTGAGATAGAAGGAACCGTAGAGCGTATAGGCTTCCGGAGCACGAGGCTGCGTAATGTCGATGGATCTGCCTATATCATACCCAATCAAAACCTGGTAAGCCAGAACCTTATTAACCTGTCTATGCGGAACAACCGTGTGGTGAAAGTGATAGCAAATATAAGGTACGGGGTATCGCATGAGACTTTGCAGGTACTGGTGAAGAAGATAAAGGAAGAATTGCTTAGTACTACCCCGGTACGGGAGCCGGTAGAAGTATATATTGACAGCTTTGATAAGGAAACTTTCCAGTTCGTAATTTCCTACAGTCTTCCGCATCCCCTGCCATCTGATTCAAATTTGCTGACCATAAAGCGCGACATCAATATGCGGATATTTGATATCGTTTCAGCCCATGCCACGCTTGGCTCCCCCGTCATTGGCGGATGATTGTTTATTCCGGTAGCTTATATGTCTTTATTGTCCATGAGTCGCCCTGCTTGTTTTTTATGCTAACCTTGTCAGTGGTCGTGAGTATCTCGTCCATTTTATTCCACAGGCCGGCGCGTTCTTTGCCATGTTTGTCTACCATACTGATGATGAATGTGCCGCCGGGATTGAGATGTGCGAACATGGACCGTACAGCACTTTTGGGGCCAGGCAGATAATACAGGGTTTCGTTGTAGATGATTACATCGAATGTGCCCTCAATGGGTGGCTTAGCAGCATCGCCTACGATAAAATTTGCCTTGCTGTTTTTTAATTTGTGAGCGTTTGTTATTGCTACTTCGCTGAAATCAACTCCTACGTATCGTAGGTAATCTGTGGTGTTGAGTTTTTCAAGCAGTATCCCTTCTCCACACCCCAGGTCTAATATCTGAGCCTGTGGATAGTGCTTGCGGATATATTCAGTAATATAGTCGTAACGACCTTTATCTGCCTCAGTTCTCATACCATCCCACTTTTTCTGTGTGTATTGCAGGTCGAACCTGTACTTCTGCGAGGTTTTACGCCTGATAAAGGCAATAAACCGTTCTATTATATTGGTGGGTGGCTGCACGGGGTAAATGTATTGTAAAAGGCGGAATTAGTTATAGACAGGGTTGTTTAAACAGCCTATTGATTTTAGTTATCTATCTATTTACCCTCAGTTGGAATACTTAGTGTAAATTTGCAGCATAAAATAAGAATAAAATATGTATCCCGAACAAATTGTAGCGCCGATGAAGGCAGAATTGACCAACCAGGGTTTTACAGAACTGCTGACTCCCGGGGAAGTAGATAGTACATTGTCTCAGCATGGCACCACGCTGTTGTTTATTAATAGCGTTTGTGGCTGCTCGGCCGGTACCGCCCGCCCGGGCGTGATAATGGCTGTAAATAATGCCACCAAAAGACCGGACAGGCTTACAACAAGCTTTGCCGGGTTTGATATAGATGCTGTGAAGCAGGCCCGCACTTACCTGGTGCCTTATCCACCATCATCACCCGCTATCGCATTATTGAAAGATGGAAAGGTGGTTCACATCATAGAACGCCATAACATTGAAGGCCGTCCGGCGCAAATGATCGCTGCAAACCTGATGCAGGCCTTTGAAACATATTGCTAGGTGATGTAGATACTGCCGGTAATAACGGAGGAACGTTAAGTTGACGATATAATAATGTATTTCATTTGAGAGGCGGTATATACCGCCTCTCTCAATATATACTGAACAAGAGTCGCAGGGTCATTTTGAACTCGATTATATTATCCCAAACTTTTTTGCTTTATTCGCAATTCGTTTTATGATAGCTGCCAAGGGAAAGATCATCATTATTACCGCGCCATCGGGCTCGGGAAAGACCACAATGGTAAAAAGGCTGCTTGCAGACTGTCAGACCCTGGCGTTTTCTATCTCTGCATGTACCCGCAAGCCCCGGCAGGGCGAAACAGACGGGAAGGACTATTATTTTCTTGAGGAAGGCAGGTTTCGTGATTTAATAGCGGAGGAGGCATTTGTAGAGTGGGAAATGGTATATACCGGCAAGTATTACGGGACGTTGAAACAGGAATTGCAGCGTATATGGGATGAAGGCAGGGTGCCCCTGGTAGACATAGACGTGCAGGGGGCGATGGCCATAAGGGATAAATTTCCTGAGCAATGCCTGACCATTTTCATCGAAGCCCCGTCACTGGATGTACTGAGGGAGCGCCTCAGGTTGCGTGGTACCGAGACCGAACAGAGCCTGCAGGAGCGTGTATCTAAGGCCGAGCATGAATTGACCTTTGCCCATAAGTTTGACAAGATCATTATTAATGATAACCTTGAAACAGCCACTGCCGAGCTAAAGCAGGTGGTTAACGCGTTTGCAGGCTGCTGATGCCAGTTATCCCTTCCCCGGGCCTTCTCTATATTATTTACGCTCCAAATTGTTATTTTTGAACATCATCTGAGTTCAATGGCAAAAAAGAATCAAGCAAGAGCTGCAAATAAGCCGGCAGATAAACCGCAACCAGTTACACAAACCCCTGTGCCCGAACCCGTATCGCAGAAGCCATCTCTGTACGACTTTAAGGTGCAGGCGATCATTGTAAGCCTGCTGGCATTTGTGTTGTACTTCAACAGCTTTTTTAACGAATACGCCCACGATGACGGTATCGTTATTGTAAAGAACGAATATGTGCAGGAAGGGTTTGCGGGAATACCAAAGATATTTACCTCAGACGCTTATGATAGTTATTACCGCCAGCTTAATACTACCAACCAGTTATCCGGCGGCAGGTATCGCCCGTTATCTATTGTTACGTTTGCTATAGAGCAGCAGTTTATGGGCGCGGTTGCAGAGAAAAATATAGACAGCCTGCTAAAAGATAATATTGCACATGGCGTAAAGGGTAAGCAGGAGCAGAAATTGGTGAGTATAATGCATGTACGGCATGTGGTCAATGTGCTTTTCTATATGCTGTCCGTGGTTGTTTTCCTTTACTTCCTGCGTTATATTGTATTTCGTGATTCGCCAATAATGGCCCTTATTGCCGCTATCATTTTTACGGTACACCCCATACATACAGAGGTTGTTGCCAATGTGAAGAGCCGGGATGAGATCATGTCGCTGATGTTCATGTGCGCTACTTTCATACTGGACTTTAAGTACAGGGAAGAGAAGAATATTAAAATGCTGATTGGGGCCATGGTTTGTTATGCCTGTGCTTTCCTGTCGAAGGAGTATGCCATAACAATGTTGTTCCTGCTGCCGATGGCGCATTATACGTTCAATAAAAAAACGTTGGGGCAAAGCATAATTATGTTTGCTCCATACGCTCTTGTGATCGTTGGTTATATAGCGCTGAGGCACAGTATAGTGGCGCCACCGGGTGAAAATTCAGACAGCGAGGTGCTAAACAACCCCTATGTGTTTGCCTCTGCAACAGACAAGCTGGCAACAGAGATAGCGACATCGCTCAACTACATAAAGCTGCTCATCTTCCCTCATCCGCTGTCGGCAGATTATTCGTACGATTCCATTCCTTATAAGAGTTTTTCTAATCCACTGGTATGGCTGTCGCTTGCTGTTTACCTGGGCATGACGGTTGTGATGTTCGTTCAATTCAGTAAGCGCAGCGTGCTGTCATTTGCGATCGCGTTTTACCTGTTGCACTTCGCGCTTATCTGCAACATCTTTTTTGATATAGGCGCCACTATGGGTGAGCGCCTCATCTACCATTCATCTGCGGGTTTTGCAATCGCGGTCGCTTATTTGTTGGTCAAGGGGGCTGAGAAGTTTGCCGCTGCCAACGCGCATAAAGTATTGGCGGGAGTTATGGGTGTTATCATAGTTTTGTCGGGCATCAAGACGATAGCCCGTAATGCGGACTGGAAGAATGATACTACATTGTTTGCGGCTGATATACATACCGTGCCAAACAGTGTATTGGTATGCGCCAACGTGGCGGCATCAGAGATCACGGAAGCAGATGAAAAAGAGGGGAAAGATAAAACGGAACTGCTCCATAAAGCAATAGGCCTGCTGGATCATGCATTGTCCATACATCCGGACATGGTGGCTTCGTATATGAACCGGGCTATCGCTTATTATAAGCTGGGTGATATGGACAAAGCCAAGGCTAACCTTGACGAGGTAAAGAAACGTTATCCTTCGTATCCTACTTTGCCGGGTATTTACCGGCTGGTAGGTGAGGATTACAATAAAAAAGGATGGGAGCAGTATGGTAAAAAAGGTATGTTCCCGGAGGCTATTGCTGAATTCAAAAAAGGCCTGGCCATAGACTCAACAAATTCTGACCTGTGGTATAACCTGGGAGGCGCATATTACTCAAACAGGCAATATGCCGAGGCGGCACAGGCATGGAATATCACCCTGAAAATCAATCCGAATTATACTAAGGCACGGCAGGGATTGCAGGCGGCGATACAGGCAATGACCGTAACCGGTCAACAGCAAAAGAAATAGGCTGCGTGCCTGAAAAATAAAAATCCCCGGTGTGCGCTGTCCGACAGCCTCTTGGGGATAATTAATGCAATTGCTTGCAAATTATATACTGCAATTATTGTGCCAACTCTTCCGGTTGTCGTGGATCTTCCGTTGTGGTGCCTATAGCTGTTGCTTCATCCTGCGGGCTCCATTCTACGATAAAGTTATTTCTTCCGGTGCCAATAAGTATACCCAGGAATTTTTGCTGTATCAGCTCGAGCATAGCGAGGAATGTGAAGATGGCGTGTATGCGGTTCTCACAACCGGCAAACAACATTTCGAAAGGGACACGCTTGCTTTCCTTCAGGTGGTCTATGAGGTATGTGCGCTGGCCTTCAAGGCTGTAGTTGTACTTTACTACAACGTGTTGAGGTTTATTGTTACGCTCGTTAAATTTTTTGACCACTTTTTCATACGCCTGCAGCAACTTGTACATGGTAACAGTCTGTATCTCAGTGCCTTCTGAATACGTCTCACTGAGGGCGTTCATTTCTGCGTAAATATTGCCCCGTTTTTGCTGCATCAGCCGGTCTGCTTCCATCACCATCATTACCTCAGACGCTTCTTTGAACCGTTTGTATTCAAGTATCTTATCCACCAGTTCCTGGCGTGGGTCTATCTCATTGCCGTGAGCATCGACTTCTTTGCGCGGCAGCAGCATTTTTGCCTTGATGCGCATCAGTGTAGAGATGAATAAAATAAACTCGCTGGCCAGTTCTATATTCAGGGCTTCCAATGTGTGTATGTAACCAAGAAAATCGTTGGTTATCCTGGCTATAGGTATGTTGTAAATATCCAGTTCATCCCGCTCTATAAAGAACAGGAGGAGATCAAAAGGACCTTCGAACTGGGGTAATTTTATCTGGTATGATGCTGACATCTGAATAGGCTAATAATATTTCAAAAGTAGTGCTTAAAAACAATTTTAATAAAAATGTGAATTACTAAAATTTGTATTCAAGCCCCAGGGTAAAAAGTTGCTTGATCTGCAGCCAGCCGATATCCCTGCCCGGGTCGTCTTTTTTCTGAGTGATACCGTTATTGTCGACATAGGTTTTGCTGTAGGGTATATTATTGTCGTATATAAATGTGGCGCCAACCGTTATATTGAATGACTTGGTAATTTTCCATGAGAACAGGTTGTCAAACAGCACATTGATATTTGTTGGGTTGTCCTTCTTTATTACTGCCCCGGTGCTGTCCTTAGTATCTTTAGCAAGATAATTTGCATAAAGATCAAGGCGTGTTTTGAATATTGCTTTCTTGCTGATGTTAAGCACATAGCGGCCTGAAAAATAAGCGCCGAATTCGGCATAGCTTGATTTGTTCTGCTGTACTCCGAATGCTCCGAGCGGGCCCGTAGTATATTTTTTATCTACTATGGTGTAGCGCCCGGCCAATGGAGAGAAAAAGAAAGAAATGTCGCTTCCTTCACGGTATTCAATACCCAGCGCAGCAGTGAAATAGGCCGGTGAGAAGATGTCAGAAGTATTGGCTTTGGCTATTGTATCCCATCCGGGTATGGTGTAGTCGTATCCCTTTGTAAACTGCGATTTAAAATTGAACAGGCCGGATAAATAGAAATTGCCGTTGGTGTCTATACGCCTTCCGTATTTTGATGTGAAGTCTATTCTGTCATCTGTTTTGTGAGGTAAAAATCCAGTTGAGTAAGCATAAGTAAGACCGTATGTCATGTCCAGGTTATTGCTCCAGATAACCCTATGCATCAACCTATCCAGGTGCCCGCTGAAAAGTCCATTAATACTCATTGATGCCAATTCTCCCCCGGCTGACCAGTTGTGTAAAAAGCCTTCATTGACACCTATATTTATCACGCCTCCGTGCGCCCACGCCACGGTGTCTTTATTAGTAGTTTCCAATGATTTTTTCAGGTCGTCAGTTTTGATAGCCTGCGCAAATGAGCAGGTGCAGGAGATCAATATTGCCGCAAAAGATAGTAATGTTTTCTTCATGTCGTTTGTATTTATTGTTTAAAAGCTAACGTCAAAATATCTTGGTAAATAGCTATCGCGGCCTGTATTTTGCTGAGTCGAGAAAACGGGCCGCGTCATTGTTGTCATTGATCAGTTTGGCCAACGATATGTCGGGGTATTGCGCCATATAGCCGCATACTATTTTGTATCCGAGCCATGTGCCAATAGCGCCCGGGCTATACTTTATAGGGTCATCGGGTGATTCCAGTCCCTTAGCAAACGGGCCGTCATTTACATACAGCAGAACACTGTTGTGATCTTTGCTGTACAATAGGTTCTGGTGAATAAAGAAATTGTAGATCAGTGCTTCGTTAGCAGCACACCACTGCAATTGTTTTGCAGTAAACCCGAACAAAACTGAATCAGGTTTGCCAGGCAAAATCTTATGAAGGAAGTATTGTTCCTTTCCGCGCTGTATCATCATATCGAGCAGCGTTTTATCATCAGGCTTAAATGGATGTGATGATTTATAAAATGCAGCAAACACTGATACAGGTAGGTAGTCTGCACATACATGAGAATGCATATAGTCAGGTACGCCAATAGATTTGTAATACGGGAACTGGCCACCGAGGAACATATCGAGCCCAACACACATAGTATTAGCATCTACCGGAAATGTTGCCCAGTTGCTCAGGCCCATGTTAAGGTAGATAATACGAGGAATGGTGGCATCTGGGAAATAATGTTTTACGTACCTGAACCCAGTGGTAAGTTCTTCATCAGTTTTACTTTTATCAGGGTAGTATTTTATGATCGTATCTTCAAGGTTTACGAAGTCTTTGAACGTGAGGTCAAGATGTACATCCCGCCTGATGCCGGTTACCGTGTCGTTATAGTTGCCATGTATGCCGTATTCATGTAGTGTATCCAGGTAATAATCGAGAAAGTCGGGGTACTTGATTTTTAGTTGTTTCAGGCCATCGGCAATATGGTTGGTATCTATCGCGTAGAGATCTTTGTCGAACCGGGAAGTCTGTAAAGTCAGTTTGATGTTGGAAATATCGGGTGTGTCATTATTATTCCCACAGCCTTGCAGCAACCCAGCGAATACACATGAGAGAAAAACATACATTAATATGCCGCAACTGCGTGTTAACTTCTTCTCTATCATTTCCCGGTTTTTTAAGCAAATTTAGTAAACTATACTTTGCGGTTCTGCACTTTTCGCCTCCTGGTTTAGCTTCTATCAACGAAGAAACGCGCATATAGCAAAAAAGTCTATTGCAATAGTGCGTTTTTTTTTGAATTGGTAAGGGTTGCATATGATTATTTCTGTCTGCAAACCTTTGGCATAAAAGAACACCGCCAATGGGATGTGGCAAGGTCTTCCTCTGATTATTGTTTTGTGAAAGTGGATATGCTTCAATAGCAGACGAAAACCTACGAATCAACACATTTACGGATGGGGAATAATGCATGAAAAATAAAATATATTTATTAAAAACAGGCTTGTATAAAAAAAAAACGGGGTTTATACATTTTAAAAGTAAAATAAACTATCTTAGTCGCAAAATTGTGTTAAAGCGGGTATAAAACTGGCTGTAAAGTCGTCAGTTTTTTAACTGCTTATTGCAAATTTTATATACTGTTAACAACAATAGGGAATAGGTTCATTACTATATTTTAAAGCAAAGATTATGATAGCAGGAAATCTTTACACCAAACTTCAAAATGCGGGTAAAAAAGTTAAAAGGCAAGGAGGACTTGTCCCTTTGCTTTTGGCTGGTATATTGTTGTTTAGTGTGCCATCTGTTGGGCAAACGACAACTTTCAACTACAGTGGTGGTATCGTTGCCTATACAGTGCCAGCGGGTGAAACAAGCGTGCAGATAACAGCACGGGGAGCACAGGGTGGAGGTAGTGGTGGAACCGGCGCTATTATGGTTGGAAATTTTACTGTTACTCCCGGGCACGTATTAAACATACTGGTCGGAGGACAGGGAACCAATACCGGTTTTGCGAGCGGTGGCGGCGGAGGTTCCTTCGTTTGGGATGTTACCGCAGGCAATACTTTGCTTATAGCCGCCGGCGGTGGCGGTGGTACAACCGGCTTTGGTGACGCAGGTGGAAATGCGAGTGCAACAACATCAACAACTGCTGGTGCCGGTTCAGGAAGCGGAGCCGGTGGATCCGGTGGAAATGGAGGATCCGGTGGCGGCGGTGTAGATGGTGGCGCTACTTTCCCAGCTACAGGTGGTGGCGGTTGCGGGTGGTCCAGCAATGGTGGTAATGGTACTGTAGGAACATATCTCGGCGGCGGTGGCGTAAGGCCTCTGGGCGGAGGTACTGCGGGAGCAAACGGAGGTGGCGGTTTTGGTGGAGACGGAGGATTTGGCGGCGGCGGCGGCGCAGCAGGCAATGCTGGTGCCGGTGGCGGCGGTGGCGGCTACAACGGTGGTGGCGGCGGAAATATCTGGAGTGGTTCTCAGTGGGGTGCCGGCGGTGGCGGCGGATCTTTTAATGGAGGTACCAGTCAGTCAAACAGTGTGGGAAATACGGGTAATGGCCAGGTGGTGATTACCAACTTATATACAGCACCTACTTACGATAATGGCAGTCCGCAAAGCACTTCGATTTGCGAAAATTCCAGCGCTACTTCTATCAATTCATTGCTCACCACCTCAGGTGGTTCGGGAACACTTACCTGGACAGTAGTGTCCGGTCCGTCTAACGGTAGCCTTTCCGGCTTCCCTGCTACAGCGTCAGCGGGTACAAGTGTTTCTCCATCAGGTACGACTTACCAGCCCACGGGCGGTTTTTCGGGTACAGACGCATATACAATACAGGTTTCGGATGGTACGAGTTCGGCTAACACTGTTATAAATGTAACTGTGAATCCTGTGCCGGACGTAAGCAATTTCAGCACTTCGGCTACCAGCCCTTGCCAGGGTACAGGCTCGAGTGTAACTATCAATTCGACAAGCCTTCCGGCGGGTACCTATAATGTAACATATAATTTAGTTGGTGCAAACTCAGCCACCGGCGTGGTTGGGTCGGTAACAATGGCCTCTAACACTGGTACTTTCACGACTTCGTCACTTGCCAATGCAGGAGGCACAACTGTAATAATAACAGGGATGACAAGTGCGAGCGGTTGCAGTAGTTCTGTTTCCAGTGGCAATGTTGCAGGGTTTACGGTTAATGCCAATCCGGGTGCGATATTCGTTCCCGGCTCTGTGTGCGTGGGTGCAACGATGACGGTTGCTTCGGGTACTATTGGTGGAACATACACCAGCAGCAATGTGGCTTTGGCTACAGTTGGAGCTGCCTCCGGCATTGTAACAGGTATTGGTGCAGGCAATCCTGTTATCACCTATACACTTGGTACAGGTTGCTACACAACAGCGGTGATTACTGTTAACCCAACGCCAAACGGGATATCAGGAAGTAATACAGTATGTACAGGAGCTACAACTGCACTTACCGAGACAACATCAGGCGGTACCTGGAGCAGTAGTAACTCCGGTGTTGCGTCGGTTGGTTCTACCGGTGTGGTTACAGGTGTTACTGCCGGTACTCCTACAATCAGTTATACTTTGCCGGCAGGATGTTTTGTTACATTCCCAATGACGGTAAATACTACGCCTGCAGCGAATACCGGTACTCCATTGGTGTGTACAGGGCTTACCACTACGCTTGCCAACGGCACAGGCGGTGGTACCTGGACCAGCAGTAATACAGGTCAGGCTACTGTTGTGGCAGGTACAGGTGTTGTTACCGGTGTAAGCGCTGGTAATCCTACAATAACTTATACCGTTCCCAACGGCTGTTTCGTAACTTCAGCAATGACGGTGAACACTTCACCAGCTACTATCGCCGGCTCATCGGGCGTGTGTGTCGGTGCCAATACTACACTTACAGATGCAACGGGTGGCGGTACCTGGACCAGTAGTAATACATTACTGGCAACAGTAGGTTCTTCAACCGGCCTCGTGAATGGGGTAGCAGTAGGAACTCCTACTATTACATATACCGTTTCCAATGGTTGTTTCTCTACTTTCCCAATGACAGTTAATCCAAATCCTGCGGCCATTACCGGAACAGCGGTGGTGTGTACAGGATCTACTACTACCCTTGCAGACGCAACTGGCGGTGGTACGTGGAGCAGCAGCAATACCGGGTTGGCCACTGTAGGTTCGTCTACGGGTGTGGTAACAGGCGTTGCTTCAGGAACTCCTTCTATATCTTATACATTAGCTACAGGTTGTTTTGCTACACAGGCAGTCACTGTTAACAGTTCGCCGGTGGCAAACAGCGGAGCCAGCGCAGTTTGCGTGGGTTCAACAACAACATTGACCAACGCATCAAGCGGTGGTTCATGGGCGAGCAGTAACCCGTCCAATGCAACAGTGGGATCATCTACAGGCATTGTGACTGGTATAGCTGCGGGCAACGTAACTATTACTTATACGCTGCCTAACGGATGTTTTGCTACAACCGCGATGACCGTTAATTCAAATCCATCGGCCATAGCAGGTACATTTAATGTATGTACCGGCGCTACAACGAATTTAACAGATGGTACTCCGAGTGGTACATGGAGCAGCAGCAATACAGGTCTTGCGACTGTGGGCTCTTCTACCGGTGTAGTTACCGGAGTTGCTGCCGGAACGCCTACTATTTCTTATACTGTTTCGGGCTGCTCCGCTACACAGGTAGTTACTGTTGATCCGACTCCTGTTGCGATTTCCGGTCCTTCTAGTGTTTGTATCGGTTCTACGATCACGCTAACAGATGCCACCAGCGGTGGTACATGGACCAGCAGCAGTACAGGCCTTGCTACTATCGGGTCGTCTACAGGTATTGTAACCGGTGTTTCATCCGGAGTAGCTACCATGACCTATACAATGCCTACGGGCTGCGTGGCCACACAGGCTGTAACAGTTAATCCTACTCCTGCTGCTATAGCCGGTTCGTCTACCGTTTGTACCGGTGCTTCCACAGTGCTGACAGATGTAACATCGGGCGGTACATGGAGCAGCGGTGATGTATCAAAAGCCATCATCGGTTCGTCTACAGGTACGGTAACAGGTGTGGCCGCAGGCAATGTGACCATGACATATACTATGGCAACAGGTTGCTTTAATACATTTGCAATGACGGTTAACGCCACACCTTCCGCTATTACGGGTACGGCAAGTGTGTGCGAAGGCCTTACAACTACATTGAGTGATGGTACCGTGGGTGGAACCTGGAGCAGCAGTAATACATCACTTGCCACTGTTGTGGCTGGTACAGGTGTAGTTACAGGCGTGGCCAGCGGCATACCAACAATATCTTATACTTTGCCAACAGGCTGTTTTGCTACAGTTCCTGTTACTGTTAACGCGCTCCCTGCTGCTATCGGAGGCAGCCCGATAGTGTGCGTTGGTGCTTCTACCACGCTTACAGATGCAACCTCGGGAGGTACCTGGAGCAGCAGTAACACTGCATTAGCTACTATAGTATCATCAACCGGGGTTATGACAGGTGTTGCTTCGGGCAACCCAACGATCACTTATACTACTGCTGCCGGATGTATTGCTACGGTAACAGCTACGATCAATCCTAATCCTTCCGCTATTTCAGGTACGGCTAATGTGTGTGTAGGCTTTACTACTACACTTTCTGATGCCACTCCTTCGGGCACATGGAGCAGCAGCAATACATCATTGGCTACAGTAGTTGCCGGTACAGGTGTTGTAACCGGTGTGGCCTCAGGAGTTCCTTTGATAACTTATACTGTACCTACAGGTTGTTATGCTACTTATCCCGTTACCGTTAATCCTAACCCGGCTGCTATCACAGGTACTACAAATACGTGTGTTGGTTCAACATCAACATTACTTGATGCTACCGGTGGCGGTACATGGACCAGCAGCAATACAGGTATAGCTACAGTGGGCGCTTCAAGCGGTGTTGTATCCGGTGTGGCTTCAGGAACAGTGACCATTACTTATACACTTGGTACCGGTTGTTTTGCAACTACTGCATTCACCGTTAATCCCAACCCCGCAGGTATCACAGGTACCGCGACTGTGTGTGTAGGACTTACCACAACATTGTCTGACGGTACATCTGGTGGTACATGGAGCAGCAGTAACACATCGCAGGCTACAGTTGTAGCAGGTACAGGTGTGGTAACAGGTGTTGCGGCAGGTGTTCCACTGATCACATATACAATACCAACCGGTTGTTATGCGACCTACCCGGTAACTGTTAATGCGAATCCGTCTGCAATAACAGGTACTCCGATCGTATGTACCGGTGCTACGACCACGCTTGGTTCTTCCCCTTCAGGCGGTGTATGGAGCAGCAGCAATATCGGAGAGGCAACAGTTAATGCCGGCACGGGTGTTGTGACAGGTGTGGCTGCGGGCAACCCGGTTATAACTTATACATTACCTACAAGCTGTATAGCTACAGTTGTAGCAACTGTCAATCCTACTCCGGTGGCTATTGCGGGAACTACAAGTGTGTGCTTCGGCCTTACTACTACATTAACGGATGCTACCCCCGGCGGAACATGGAGCAGCAGCAACACATCACAGGCAACAGTAGTTGCAGGTACAGGTGTTGTTACAGGTATTGCCGCCGGTGTTCCGATCATCTCTTATACATTACCTACCGGTTGTTACGCAACAACTCCGGTAACGGTTAATCCGAACCCGGCTGTAATAACCGGTGCTACTACTGTATGTACAGGAAGTACTATCGGTCTTTCTGATGCTACAACCGGCGGTACCTGGACCAGCAGCGACGCTACGAAAGCTACTGTTGGCTCTACCTCAGGTGTAGTTACAGGTGTAGCTGCAGGCACTCCTTCTATTACTTATGCGTTGCCTACAGGCTGTATAGCGATATATCCTATTACAGTTAATACTACCCCTGCGGCTATCAGCGGTACCACTAATGTTTGTACCGGGTTTACCACTACATTAGCTGACGCTACGACAGGCGGTGTATGGAGCAGCAGTAATACTTCTGAGGCTACTGTCGGTTCCGCTACTGGTGTTGTCACCGGTGTTGCGACAGGTAATCCGACCATCACTTATATGATGGGAACAGGCTGTTATGCCACAGCGAATGTTACTGTTAACCAGACACCTGTTGCTATAACAGGAACAACGAGTGTTTGTGTTGGTGCAACAACAGCACTTAGTGATGCTACCACTGGTGGTAACTGGAGCAGCAGTAATACTGCCGAGGCTACTGTAGGTTCTTCTACAGGTATTGTCACCGGTGTTGCTATCGGTACCCCTAATATTTCTTATGTCATTTCATCTACCGGATGTTATGCGTTTACAAATGTTACTGTTAATCCTACTCCGGCATCCATTACCGGCCCAACAGTTGTTTGCGCAGGCTCTACTATTACGCTGAGCGACGCAACGAGCGGTGGTGTATGGAGCAGTGGGAACACAAGTACCGCAACGGTAGGCTCAGCCTCCGGCGTTGTTACCGGTGTTGCGGCTGGTGTTGTCAGCATTACCTACTCGCTTGGCGCGGGTTGTATTGCTACCGCTACGATCACAGTTAACCCTGTGCCGAACATCAGTAACTACACTGCTACGTCTGCTACTTCACCATGTGTGGGTAGCAATTCTACAGTTACCATCAGTTCTACTTCATTAGGCAGCGGTACATTTACCGTGACTTATGACCTGTCCGGCGCTAACTCAGTAACGGGTGCTACAGCTACCCTCACAATGGGCGCAACTACAGGAACATTTACTATACCATCATCATCGCTTACTTCTACCGGCTTTACTACGGTTACGGTAACGATGATCACCAACTCGTTTGGCTGCAGCAGCAGTCCATCGAGCAGCAATACAAATACTTTCTCGGTTAATCCGCTGCCAACAGCTTATACTGTATTGGGCGGTGGTGCTTATTGCTCGGGCGGATCAGGTGTGCATATATTCCTGTCTAACTCAGTGGGTGGCGTTAACTACCAGTTGTGGCTTGGCGCTACAGCTGTTGGCGCTCCGGTGGCAGGTACTTTCTCAGGTCTTGACTTCGGCCTGTTTACCACTGTTGGTACTTATACGGTAACAGCTACCAATGCTACTACAGGTTGTATGAGCAACATGGCAGGAAGCGCTACAGTATCTATTAATTCTTTACCAACAGCATTTACTGTTACCGGCGGCGGCAGCTACTGCGCGGGTGGTACAGGTGTTACTGTTGGTTTGTCAGGTTCGCAGGCGGCAATAAATTACCAGTTGTATATAGGTGGTTCGCCTTCAGGCAGCCCGGTAGCAGGTACAGGTTCTGCTATCAGCTTTGGTCTGCAGACCGCGGCCGGTACGTATACCGTAGTTGCGACTAATCCTTCTACAACATGTACCAATAACATGACCGGTAGCGCTACAGTGGTAATCAATCCATTGCCAGCCGCTATATCCGGTACATTGTCAGTTTGTCCGGGCATTACTACTACGCTTACAGATGCCACTACAGGCGGTACATGGAGCAGCAGCACGCCAGGTGTAGCTACAATAGGGTCTACTACAGGTGTAGCAACAGGGGTTACTTCCGGCACATCAATTATTACTTATACATTAGGCACAGGCTGTATCAGCACTGCGACGCTTACGGTTAATCCAAATCCGGCGGCTATCTCAGGACCAACCGGTGTTTGTGTGGGACTGACCATTACGCTTACTGATGCTACTGGTGGCGGTACATGGACCAGCAGTAATACAGCCCTGGCTACTATTAACGTGAGCTCGGGTATTGTAACCGGTGTTGCGGCAGGTACTCCTACAATGACATATACACTGTACACAGGCTGTTATATGACATTCCCGATAACTGTTAACCCAACGCCTGCAGCAATTAGCGGAACAATGAATGCGTGCGTTGGTGCAACTTCTACACTCACCGATGCTACTACAGGCGGTACATGGAGCAGCAGCAATGCCGGTATAGCCTCTGTAGGAACTTCGTCGGGTGTGGTTACCGGCGGTTCGGCAGGTACTGCAACTATTACTTATACCTTGCCTGCGGGTTGTACTGCTACAACGCCGTTCACAGTAAATCCTGTACCGGCAGCAATAACAGGCACAACCAACGTTTGTGTGGGTCTTACAACTACCCTTGCCGATGCCGTGAGTGGTGGTACATGGACCAGCAGCAATACGGCTATAGCTACTGTAACTTCTACTACTGGTGTGGTTACCGGCGGCTCAGCAGGTACAGCTACGATCACTTATACTTTACCGGCAGGTTGCTATGTTACAACCAACGTAACAGTTAACCCTACTCCGGCAGCTATTACAGGTGTCAACAATGTGTGTGTGGGCCTCACTACTACACTTAGCGACGGCACAAGCGGTGGTACATGGAGCAGCAGTAATGTTGCGATAGGAACCGTTGGCGCGGCTACAGGTATTGTAGGTGGTATTTCTTCAGGTTCTATAACAATTACTTATACACTGGCAGCCGGAGGTTGTAATACAACGTTCGCGTTCACAGTGAATCCAAACCCGGCAGCTATAGCCGGAGTTACAAGTGTGTGTGTAGGCTCGACTACAACACTGACTGATGCCACTACCGGTGGTAGCTGGTCAAGCAGTAATACCACCCTGGCTTCAATAAGCGGTTCAGGCGTGGTTACCGGCAACTCGGCGGGTACACCAACGATCACCTACGCATTGCCAACGGGTTGTATAGCTACGACTCCTGTTACGGTTAATCCGTTGCCGGCATCTATTACCGGTATAACAACCGTTTGTGAGGGTGCAACAGTTACACTGAGCGATGCTTCAGGCGGTGGCTCGTGGACCAGCAGCAATACAGCTGTTGCTTCAGTTGGTACCGGCAGCGGTGTAGTAACCGGTGTTGCGGCAGGGACTGCTACAATTACTTATACATTACCAACAGGTTGTATCACTACAACAGGTGTAACGGTAAATCCGACACCGGCAGCTATAGCAGGCGCCAGCTTTGTATGTGTGGGTCTTACCACCACATTAAGTGACGGCACCAGCGGCGGTACATGGACCAGCAGCAATACATCGCTGGCTACAGTAGGCGCGTCTACAGGTGTTGTAACAGGTGTTGCAATTGGTACGCCTGTAATAACATATACGTTGCCGGCAGGTTGCTATGCAACCAAGCTGATCAGTGTAAATCCTGTTCCGGCTGCTATAACAGGTGTGTTTACCGTATGTGAAGGTGCTACAACAACGTTGAGCGATGCAACCACAGGCGGTACATGGACAAGTGCCAATACAGCAATTGCTACTGTAGGATCATCATCAGGTGTTGTTACCGGGGTACTTGCAGGCAGTGTAACGATGACTTATACCTTGCCGGGTGGTTGTACGGCTACGGCAACGATAACAGTTAACCCTGCTCCGGCTGCTATTTCCGGATCAAACAATGTTTGTATCGGCTCAACTACCACGCTTGCTGATGCGGTTACCGGTGGTACCTGGACCAGCAGCAATTCAGCTGTTGCAAGTGTTGGTTCATCTACCGGTGTAGTTACAGGAGCGTCTGTAGGTACAGCAACAATTACTTATACTCTGCCGGCAGGTTGTTTCACCACACTGGCATTTACAGTTAATCCATTGCCTGCCGCTATCGGAGGTGCTTCTGCAGTATGTGTTGGTGCAATCACCACGCTTACTGACGCTTCTACCGGTGGTACCTGGACCAGCAGCAATACTGCCCTGGCTACTATTGGTTCTTCGTCAGGTATAGTATCAGGTATATCTGCGGGATCTTTAACTATAACATATACACTGCCTACAGGCTGTATCATGACTAAGGCATTTGTTGTTAATCCATTGCCTACAGTTTATACGGTTACCGGTGGTGGTTCTTATTGCGCCGGTGGTTCAGGTGTTGCACTTGGGCTTTCCGGATCACAAAGCGGTGTGAGCTATCAATTGTACTCGGGTGTTACGGCTGTAGGAAGTCCGGTGGCAGGTACAGGCGCGGCAATCAGCTTTGGTATGATAACAACTGCCGGTACTTATACCGCTGTAGCTACAAATACTACTACCTCGTGCCAAAACAATATGACCGGCAGCGGTACGGTAACTATCAACAATCTGCCAACGGTATATAATATGACCGGCGGTGGTAACTATTGTTCAGGTGGTACAGGTGTTGCGGTTGGCCTCAATGGTTCTCAGTCAGGTGTTAACTACCAATTGTACAACGGCACTGCGCCGGTTGGTAGCCTGGTGGCAGGTACAGGGTCTGCAATAAGCTTTGGCCTTATAACAGGTGCGGGTACTTATACTGTAGTAGCTACAAATGCTGTAACGGCATGTGTTAATAACATGGCAGGCACTGCGGTGGTAATCATTAACCCGCTTCCTACAGCATATACTGTTACCGGTGGTGGCAGCTATTGCGCAGGTGGTACCGGTGTTCATATCGGGCTTACCAACTCAACTGTAGGTGTAAACTATATATTGTCTAATACAAGCGGCGTGGTAGCTACATTGGCAGGCACAGGCCTTCCGATTGACTTTGGCTTGTTCACTGTAGCAAGTACCTATACGGTGTCTGGCGTTAACGCAACTACAGGCTGTACTAATGCAATGCTTGGTTCAGTAACAGTTACAATAAATCCTTTGCCTACCGCATATACGGTTACCGGCGGTGGTGCTTATTGCTTTGGTGGTTCAGGACTTACAGTTGGATTGTCATTATCACAGACAGGTGTCACTTATCAGCTGATGGTAGGTGGCTCACCTATTGGTGCTGTGGTTGCCGGTACAGGAGCTGCTATCAGCTTTGGCCTTCAGACGGCTACAGGTACATATACTGTTGTGGCTACAAACAGCCTGACAGGATGTACAAACACTATGACTGGCAGCGTTACCATCTCTACCAATCCATTACCGGCCGCACAGGTACTTACAGGTGGCGGGTCTTATTGCGCGGGTGGGACCGGTGTAGTTATCGGTCTTGCTAATACAGTGACCGGTACAACATATCAATTGTTCAGAGGCAGTACCTCTGTGAGCTCCAGCATAGGAGGTACAACAGGTTCGGCAATTAACTTCCCAGCACAAACAACTGCGGGTACTTATACCGTAATTGCCACTATTACTGCTACGGGTTGTACGGCTACTATGCCGGGCAGTGTGGCTATCTCTGTCAATCCGTTGCCAAATCTGTACAGTGTTACAGGCGGCGGCAGCTATTGCGCGGGAACAACAGGTGTGCACGTAGGCCTTACTTCTTCTGATGTGGGTATCAACTACCAGTTGTATATCGGTGGCTCTACCGTGGGTACACCGGTTGCCGGTACAGGGTCTGCTCTTGACTTTGGCATATTTACTCTTGCTGGTACTTACACTGTAGTTGCTACTAACCCGCTTACCGGTTGTAATGCTACCATGTCCAGCCTTGCTACGATCACTATTAACCCACTGCCAACAGCATTTAATGTGACCGGCGGTGGTAGCTACTGCTCAGGCGGTACTGGTGTTTCTGTGGGACTTAGTGGCTCGGTTATAGGCAGGACATACCAATTATATGTAGGGGTAACTGCAGTAGGTGTTCCAATGTTGGGTACAGGTTCGGCTCTTAACTTCGGACTGATGACCACTGCGGGTATCTATACGGTAGTAGCTACAAATACAACTACGGGTTGTGTGAATACTATGACAGGTTCTGCGGTTGTTTCAATCAACCCACTCCCGATCACGTTTACTGTGTCCGGTGGTGGTAGCTATTGTGCAGGCGGTACAGGTGTTCATATCCTGTTAAGCGGTTCGGTTGTTGGCAGAAGCTACCAGTTATACAATGGTACAGCTCCTACAGGTACTGCGATGGCAGGTACCGGTGCGGCGCTTGATTTTGGTCTGCTGACGGCTGCAGGTACTTATACAGTACTGGCTACAAATACGACAACAGGCTGCTCTGCTACTATGACCGGCAGCGCAGTGATAACTATAAACGCACTTCCTGTAGTTTACGCAGTGACCGGCGGTGGTGCTTATTGTACCGGCGGTACAGGTGTGAATATAGGTGTTGCAAGTTCTGATACCGGTGTTAGCTATCAGCTTTACAATGGAACTACGCCATTAGGCACTCCGATTGCCGGTACAGGGTCAGCTATCAGCTTTGGCCCACAGACCACAATCGGTACTTATACTGTTGTTGCAACAAATAACACTACAGGCTGCTCTTCAACAATGTCCGGCAGTGTACTGGTAACCATTAACCCGCTTCCCGCTACATTTACTGTTACCGGCGGAGGCAGCTATTGCCCCGGTGGTTCCGGTGTGTTGGTTGGTTTAGGTGGTTCGGCCACCGGTGTTAACTACCAGTTATACCTGGGTACGGCTCCTGTTGGCGCTGCGGTGCCTGGTACAGGTATTGCTATATCATTCGGAATGCAGACAGGCGTTGGAACATATACTGTTGTAGCGATGGATGCTGCTACTACTTGTACCAACATTATGACCGGTACAGCAGTTGTTAGCCTCAGTCCGTTACCTGCAGCGTTTACTGTTACAGGCGGAGGCGGATATTGCGTAGGCACCACAGGTGCCCATGTAATGCTCAGCGGATCGTCTGCCGGTACCAACTACCAGTTATACCTCGGCACTACTGCTGTTGGTACTCCGGTATTGGGTTCAGGCAGTTCGCTCGATTTCGGTCCTCAGACCGGCCTTGGAGTATACACTGTAATGGCTATCAGCCTCACTACTGGTTGTAGCAATAATATGACCGGCAGTGTGACTGTGTCGCTTAACCCATTACCCGTTGCCTACAATGTTACAGGCGGCGGTGGTTATTGCGCGGGCGGTACAGGTGTATTGGTTGGTCTCAGCAGTTCTAACACATCTATCAGTTACCAGTTATATCGTGGTACTACAGTTGTGGGCAGCCCGCTGGCAGGTACAGGAGGTGCGATCAGCTTCGGCCTCTTCACTACTCCGGGTACATATACTGTGGTAGCAACAAATTCTATAACGGGTTGTGTAAATAATATGAATGGCAGCGCAACCGTAATGATCAATCCATTGCCTATAGCTTATTTAGTGACAGGTGGCGGAAGTTATTGCGCAGGTGGTGCCGGTGTCAGCGTAGGCCTGATGGTATCGGATATAGGCATCAACTACCAGTTGTATAACGGTACAACAGCGGTAGGTGTGCCTGTTGCAGGTACAGGTGCAGCACTTGACTTTGGCTCGCTGACTACAGCAGGTACATACACTGTAATGGCTACTGACGCGCTTACAGGTTGTTCAAGCGCAATGACAGGTAGTGTTACTATTACTATCAATCCATTACCTGTAGCATTAGCAGTTACGGGTGGTGGTAGCTTCTGCGCGGGTGGCAGCGGAATGCACGTTGGCCTAGCAGGATCGGCTACAGGTATCAACTACCAGTTATACCTCGGCACTACTGCTGTTGGTTTCGTAACGGCAGGTACCGGTGCGGCCCTTGACTTCGGTCTGCAGACTGCCGCAGGTACTTACACAGTGGTTGCGACTAACGCGGCTACAGGTTGTACAATGAATATGACCGGCAGCGCGACCATCGTGGTTAATCCATTGCCAAATATGGATACTGTGACCGGTGGTGGTAATTTCTGCCCCGGCGGTTCAGGTGTTCATGTTGGCCTCTCTGGTTCTACAGCAGGTATCAACTACCAGTTATTCAGAGGTACTACCGCGGTAGGTGCCCCGATGGGTGGTACAGGTTCGGGACTTGACTTTGGTGCGCAGGTGATACCCGGTACTTACTTTGTGGTGGCTACCAATACTGTGACAGGGTGTACAGCTACGATGCTGGGCAGCGCGGCAGTTAATATAAGTGCTCTCCCAACAGCTTACAATGTTGCGGCTAGCTCCAGCAGCTATTGTGCGGGTGGTGCCGGTGTGCACATTACGCTTAGCGGTTCTTCTATCGGTACTCAATATCAGCTGTACCTCGGTACCCTGGTAGTGGGCAGCCCGATGGCAGGTACGGGCTTCGCGCTTGACTTCGGATTACAGACGTCGCCAGGTACTTACTCGGTTGTGGCCACAAGCACTGTTACAGGTTGTGTGAACAACATGACAGGAACGCCTGCAGTTTCGGTTAACTCTTTACCGGTTGCATACACTGTAACAGGTGGTGGTAGCCTTTGTGCCGGTGGTGCCGGGGTTAATATTTACCTCGGTGGTTCTGAAGTAGGTGTTAATTACCAACTGATGAATGGTTCGGTAGCTTCGGGTAGCCCAATGGCAGGTACTGGTTATTCTCTTGATTTTGGTCCGCATACCACAGCCGGTACTTATACTGTTGTAGCTACTAATGCTACTACAGGATGTACAGGTAATATGCTGAGCAGTGCTACCGTAGCAGTTAATCCGCTTCCGGCCGCATTCTTTGTGATAGGCGGTGGCAGCTATTGCGCTGGTGGTACCGGTGTTCATATCGCCATCAGCGGTTCGGATACCGGGGTTAATTATCAGTTATTCAATGGTTCAGTGGTTGCAGGTAGCCCTGTGGCAGGTACAGGTGCAACGCTTGATTTCGGCTTACAAACTACAGCAGGCACGTATACAGTCGTTGCTACTAACCCGATTACAGGTTGTACAATGACAATGACCGGCAGCGCTACTGTGGCAGTTGATCCTCTGCCAGCTGTATTTAGTGTAACAGGTGGTGGTAACTACTGTGTAGGCGGTACAGGGGTGCATGTGGGCCTTAGTGGTTCTGCCAGCTCCGGTGTTACTTACCAGTTGTGGCTTGGTGTTACTCCGGTTGGTACTCCGGTTGCAGGTACAGGATCTTCAATAGATTTTGGTGTACAGACTGCGGCAGGTACCTATACAGTAACAGCGATGAACACTGCAACAGGATGTTCTGAAACTATGGCCGGCAGCACGATGGTTACCATCAGCACGCTGCCTAACATATATGCTGTTACAGGTGGTGGCAGCTATTGCGCGAGCACTCCTGGTGTGAACGTTGGTATCAGCAACTCTGATATAGGTGTCAACTACCAGTTGTACAATGGTACAGCTACAGTAGGTGTGCCGCTGGCAGGTACAGGCAGCGCGCTTGACTTTGGTTTACAGCCCGCAGGCATCTATACGGTAATAGCAGTAAATGCAACTACAACGTGCAGCAGCAATATGTCTGGTAGCGCCACTGTAGTGCTGACACCTTCAGTTGTGCCATCGGTTACGGTTACAACAGGTGTTGGGGATACGGTTTGCGCAGGTACTACTGTTAACTTTACTGCGCTGGCAGTGAACGGCGGATCTGCTCCTACATTCCAATGGTCAGTGAATGGTATCAGCACAGGTACTACAGGCAGTTCTTACAGCTACATACCGGTGAACGGCGATGTAGTGACCGTGACAATGACAAGTAATGCTACTTGTGCGTTACCTGCTACTGTTAGCGGTTCGGTTACTATGACGGTAAGGGCGAACATTACACCATCGGTTACAATCAGTGTTTCACCAAACGATACTGTTTGTCAGGGTACTGTGGTGTCATTCACTCCGGTTCCTGTATTCGGCGGAACGTCGCCGGGCTACTCATGGTTTGTGAATGGTGTTCCCGCAGGATCAAGTCCTATACTGTCATATGCTCCGGCTAATGGTGACGTTGTATTCTGTACATTGAACAGCAGCTATGCATGCCTGCTCACAAATAATGTACTGAGCAACAATATTGCAATGCATGTGGATGATAATGTGCCACCAACTGTTACTATCTCTGAACATTCAGGTGCTAATGTTGGGGCTGTTGTTTATACCGATACGTTCACAGCAGTTGTTGTAAATGGTGGTCCTAACCCATCATTCCAGTGGTCACTCAATGGCGCTGCTATAACAGGTGCAACAAACGCTAGCTATGTAGCAGCAACCCTGAATAACGGTGACGCGATAAGCTGTGTAGTAACCAAGAGCAATACTTGCGGATTGTTATCCGGTAATGCTATGGTTATTGTATTCTCTTCGAATGTTGGTGTGGCACCTGTTGTTGTTGCGGTTAGCGACATAAGGCTGGTACCAAACCCGAACAAGGGATTATTTACCGTGAAAGGTTCATTAGGTGTTGCTACCGATCAGGACGTTGTTCTGGAAGTTACCAATATGCTCGGCCAGGTTATCTACACCAACAAGGTGGTAGCCCGCAACGGAGTTATTGACCAGACTATTCAGTTGAACAATGTTGCCAACGGTATGTATATACTGAACTTCCATTCAGGCAGCGAAGACAAAGTATTCCACATGGTTGTTGAGCAATAAGCTCATGATCAGGATATAAAAAGGATCGGGGAGCATATGCTCCCCGATCCTTTTTATGTGAATATTAGCGTCGTTTTATTATTGGCACTGCATGAAATAAAAGTCCCCGCACATAGGCGGGGACTTTTGTACTCGGTTGTATCTCTGATAGTGTACTTACAATATTGTTTTCTTTACATCTTCCAATATGTCCAATGTTTCTTCCTTGCTGTTGCCTTCGGCATAGACCCTAAGCACGGGTTCCGTGCCGGACGCCCTCAGCATTATCCAGCCGCCATTGTCCAGGTGGTATTTTATACCATCGGTATTTTCTACACGGTTATAGTTGTATTTACCAAAGCTGCTATATCCGCCCTCTGCTGCTTTTTTAATGATGGCGTTCTTCTTGTCGTTCTCTATATGCAGGTCGTTCCTGTCGTAGCAGAACGTACCCACAATGTCATAAACTTCCTGGCAAAGCTCTTTTAACGTTTTTCCGGTTACAGACATAAATTCATAAATGGCCAGACCATCATAGATGCCATCCCGCTCGGGGATATGGCCCTTTACAGCTATTCCTCCGCTTTCCTCGCCGCCTACCAGCACATCGTCCGTTACCATTATCTCGCTTATATATTTAAAGCCTATTGCAGTTACTTCTACCGGCAGTCCGTAATGTTCGCAAAGCTTTTTAACCCGGTCTGTTACAGAGAATGCTATAACGATCTTGCCGGTCATACCCTTGTATTTGTGTAGGTAGTGTATTAACAGTAATATGATATTGTGTGCGTCTACGAAATGGCCATCGCCATCATACAGGCCAATCCGGTCTGCGTCGCCGTCTGTCGCAAGGCCTATCTTTAATTCCGGGGTGGTGGCCACGGTCTTCGACAGTTCCTGCAGGTTTTTATCAAGTGGCTCCGGTGCCTGCCCTTTAAATCCGGGGTTATCTTCGCAATGTATCAAAACAGCACCCGGCAGCAGCCTGCGTACCACATTTTGGCCTGCACCATACATTGCGTCATAGGCCATTTTAAATGGCGATTTTGACAGGGATTCAAAATCAAATTTCTCTTTGAGGTAATTTACATACAGGTCTTCAAGATTTATGTATTCAAGAAGGCCTTGCTGCTCCCAATAGGACAGTGGTTGTGAGGGCATGGTCACTTCTTCCGGTATCAGTGCCTCTACCGCTGCTATATCCTTAGGGCTGGATGGGCCGCCATGGGCGCCTTTTAATTTATACCCATTATAAGTAGGAGGGTTGTGGGACGCTGTTATTACAACCCCCTGGTGGGCACCTAATTTCAGCACGCCAAGCGATATCATAGGTGTGCTGATGAAACCTTTTGCCATAAGCACCTTTACGCCGTTTGCGCAGAGTACCTTAGTGCTGGCTTCGGTAAAGAGCGGCCCGCCAAACCGGCAGTCATGCCCTATCACTACAACAGGTTTATCTGTTCTTTGTAATAGCCAGTCTGCCAGTCCTTTACTCACCCTGCTTACATTGTACACCGTAAAATCCTGGGCAATTATAGCCCGCCAGCCATCAGTTCCGAATTTTATTTTTTCTGTGGTCATACGCTAGTTGAAAAAAGTGCCTTGTGTTAATTATTGTGAAACGCAAATTTATAAAAGGTTTCATTGGGATGGGTTATTTAATTTTACAGAAATTTTATTGCTATGCCTCAACACTTAGTTTCAATAGATCCGGCCACCGGTAAGGAGATAGGCGCGTACAAAGTTTTTGACGAGAAGAAAGTAGAAGCCGCAGTGAAGCGGGCCGTAACTACTTTTGATGAATGGCGGCTTTTATCTTACGCCAAAAGGGCAACAGTTTTGAAAAATATTGCCAAAGAGTTACGAAAAGAAAAAGACAAACTGGTGCGGCTTGCGACCCGCGAAATGGGAAAGCCAATACAGCAAGGGTACTACGAAGTTGAAAAATGCGCGGCGACACTGGAGTTTTACGCAAAAAACGGTGCCGCGTTTCTTGCAAATGAGATGGTAGCTACAGATGCCGACAGGAGCTATGTGTCATTTCAGCCCCTGGGCGTGATATTGGCAATAATGCCATGGAATTTTCCATATTGGCAGGTATTCCGGGCCATGGGGCCGGCAGTGATGGCGGGTAATACGATGCTGCTAAAGCATGCATCTAATGTGAGCGGCTGCGCCCTGGCTATAGAGAAGCTTGTCACTAACGCAGGCGCCCCAAAGGGATTGTTACAGACCATACTGGTACCATCATCAAGGGTAGAAGGCCTTATTGATGATAAGAGGATAGCGGCAGTTACGCTCACAGGCAGTACCGCGGCCGGCCGTAAGGTGGCTGAGGCAGCCGGGCGCAATTTGAAGAAGGCAGTGCTGGAACTTGGCGGCAGTGACCCCTATATAATTCTTGCTGATGCTGATATGGATCTGGCGATCGAGATAGCCGTGAGGGGGCGATTGGTAAATAGCGGGCAGAGTTGTATAGCGGCAAAAAGGTTTGTCGTTGTGAAGTCAGTCAGGAAAGTGTTTGAAGCTAAATTCACAGAAAAGATGAAAGCTGCTACATATGGAGATCCGATGGATGAACAAAACAGGATAGGCCCTATGGCACGGGCAGACCTCCGGGACCAGTTGCATCAGCAGGTTTTGAAAAGTATTGAGAAAGGCGCAAGATTGCTTTGTGGTGGCTTTGTACCCGAAGGTAAGGGGGCGTATTACCCGCCTACCGTACTCACAAATGTGAAAAAAGGTATGCCGGCATATGATGATGAACTGTTTGGCCCGGTGGGAGCGATAATAGAAGCCAAAGATGACGAGGATGCCCTTCGTATTGCAAATGATACAGTATACGGACTGGGTGGAGGTATCATATCGAAGAACAAAGCAAAGGCTGAGCGCCTTGCGGCGAACGAATTGCAGGCAGGCAGTTGTTTTGTGAATGACTTTGTCCACTCTGACCAACGTCTTCCGTTTGGTGGTGTTAAACAGAGCGGGTATGGCAGGGAATTAGGTACATTTGGTATCCGGGAGTTTGTAAATATTAAGACAGTGTTTGTGAAATGAGAACAATTCTGGTTGGCTTGTTTCTATTACTAACGTTTACTTCTGCCCAAAAAGCACACAAGACTATGTATACATATTTAGCGCTCGGCGATTCTTATACCATCGGGGAGTTGGTGCCTATCCACGACAATTTTCCCAACCAGACGGTTCACCTCCTGCGCAAGCAGCATATAGACATTGCAGACCCGGTTATCATAGCTACAACAGGTTGGACGACCGATGAACTTGCCGCCTCAATAAGAGAACACAATATCAACGAAACATTTTCCGTCGTTACGCTGCTTATAGGCGTTAACAACCAGTACCGTGGGCGTAGAATTGAGAATTACAGGCAGGAGTTCACAAGTTTGCTGGATCAGGCAATAGCGTATGCCGGAGGAAAGCTTACTCATGTCGTGGTACTCTCAATACCTGACTGGGGCGTTACTCCCTTTGCCGATGGCAGGGATCGTGAAAAGATAGCCGCTGAGATAGATGAGTACAATGCTGCCTGTAAGGAAATAACCCTTGAGCACAATTGCCAATACATTGACATAACAGGGAGTACGCGACAAAATGGCCTGAGCCCCGAATACCTTGCCGAAGATATGCTGCATCCGTCGGCCAGGGAGTACACCATATGGGCCGAACGGCTGGCCGCTGTATTGTCTGAAACCTTCAAGCAGTAAATATGAATCTTGACAAACTTCGTGCATTGTGCCTTTCATTTCCCGGAGCTACCGAAGGAATCAAATGGGAGGATCATATCTGCTTTATGGTTGCGGAAAAGATTTTCTGCATGACCGGCGCGCAGGGTGGGGTAAGTATAAAAGTACTCCCCGAAGAGTTTGAGGCTATGACCGAACGGAATGGCGTGATACAGACACCGTATATGGCCAGGAATATGTGGGTTACCGTACAGCAATTTAATAATTTAAGGCCCAAAGAATGGGAACATTACCTCCTTCAGTCATACGAATTGGTCAGATCTAAATTGACCAAAAAAGTGCAGGCGACACTCAGGTAGCCTAATTTGTTGACACAGACTTGTTTAAGATGCTCGCAATGAATAATTTAAATGACTTTCGCGGGAAAAAAAATTATGTTATATTTGAGCAAACATTCAATATGAAATATAAAGTTTCTCTATCCTTCTTGGCTGTGGTGATATTTTCTGTTGTGGCTACCGCTCAGGTGCAGAAAATTAACACTTTTGCCGGCAATGGTGTTGCAGGGTTCTATGGGGATGGTATCAATGCATCAGGCGCTAAATTATGGGGGCCAACAGATGTTGCACTTGACAACTCGGGGAATGTTTACATCCTGGATTATAATAACTATCGTATCCGCAAAGTGAATTCAATCGGCCTCATAACCACAATAGCAGGTACAGGTACCCCGGGCAACCCTGTAAATGGCACATTGGGCACAAGCGCAAACATCACAGCGAATTCAATTGCCGTAGGCAAGCACAATACTATTTATTTTTCTGATGCGGTAAACCATGTGATTCGTAAGATAGACTCAGCAGGTTTCGTATACAAAGTTGCCGGAAAAGGTACTCCGGGTTATTCAGGTGATGGTGGTAAGGCCGATACTGCCAGGTTCACTAATCCCCAGGGGATAGCTGTTGATGATAAAGGGAATATTTATATCGCTGACGCGGGCAATAATGTGGTGAGAATGATAGATACACTCGGGTTTATATCTACCATAGCAGGTACAGGTGTTGCGGGTTATTTCGGTGATATGGGCCTTGCCACATTTGCAGAGCTGGATTCGCCTTATTCTGTTGCGGTAGATCATATCGGTAATGTGTATATCAACGACTTTAACAATGGCAGGATCAGGATGATAGACAATACAGGTACTATTACTACCGCGGTTGGTACCGGCTTGTTTAGTTATACTGGTGATATGGGGCTTGCTGTAAATGCTACCATTAACTACCCAAGGGGTCTTGCAGTAGATACGAACAACAACCTTTATATTGCCGATGCATTGAACAATGTAGTGCGCAAAGTAGATGGTTTCGGGATCATTACTACGGCAGCAGGCAATGGTACATTCGGCTATGGTGGTGATCTTGGTTTTGTGACCGGGGCGAACTTCAAGAACCCGTATGGTGTTGCTGTTGACGTATATGGTGGCATATACATTGCTGACGCAAACAACCAGCGTATCCGCAAAACGTATGCTACACTCGGTGTTGGCGGCTTAGTTGCCAGTGCAGGTGTTGATGAATATCCAAACCCCTGCAGTGATAAGATCACACTTTCAGGTCTGACCAGTGCTGATAAAATATCTGTCTGCGATATGACAGGAAGGAAGGTTAGCGAAACATGGCAGTCAAGCAGCGATGAAGCGCAGACTTTTGACATTCATACATTGCCGGCTGGTGTTTACGTGGTGCATGTCATAGACAGGTATGGCTATAACAAGGCGGTACTGAAGCTTGTAAAAGACTAACTACTTAATGTGATACATAATAAAGGCGGCTCCGGGCCGCCTTTGTTATGTATACAGATCAGCTCAATCAGCCAATCGAAACCAGTTCTATTTCAAAGATAAGTTCTTTGCCGGCCAGGGGATGGTTTGCATCAAGCAGTACCATATCTTCAGTTACTTCAGTTATCACCACAGGAAATACATTGCCTGCATTGTCACCCATATTCAGTTCCATACCTACTTCAGGTTTCATATCAGCCGGAAATTCTGAGATCGGGTATTCCATCATCATATCGGCGTTGCGCTCGCCATAGGCTTCTGCTACAGGTATGGTAACTGTTTTCTTGTCACCTACCAGCATATTCACTACTGCATCGTCAAATCCTTTAATTACCTGTCCTGTTCCAAGGGTAAACTGCAATGGCTCACGTCCTTCAGAACTGTCGAACGTAGACCCATCTGTTAGCTTGCCATGATAATGAACATTTACTTTATCTCCTGTTTTTGCTTGTTGCATACTAATGATTTTAAAATAATAAAGCGTGCAAGTTACATGAATATGCCAGATGTGGAAGAATTATTTAAAAGGGTGAAGGATTTGTAACGCCACACATTATTTATGTGTTATTATTTATTAATTTGTATTGTGTTATGATCAAGTAATTTGGACATTTTTATTTTTCAGTGTGATAATGCCTTTTACCTGATTTTTAACACATTTATTTCCATTAAACGTAAGTAAAAAAATAGTTATAAATGCTTGGTTTTAATTGTATAAATTAATAATTTGGAGAAAACCACCCTTCTTGAAGACATACTTATACAAAGCGTTCTTCATGTTTTTTTTCTGCGTATCGTCAATAGTTGCGACTGCGCAGAACATTACCACGATAGCCGGCACAGGGACTCCGGGCTACAGTGGTGATGGTGGGGCTGCTACGGCCGCGAATATCTACAATAGCCTGTATGGTGGAGTGGCGGTTGATGCGTTGGGTAATAAGTACATAAGCGATTATGGCAACAGCCTTATCCGCAAGGTCAATTCTACAGGTGTTATCTCTACGTTTGCGGGGGTTTATGGTTATGCAGGTTCCACCGGTGATGGCGGGCCTGCTACTGCCGCATATATTGCCGGCCCCATTGGCGTTGCCGTTGATGGTGCAGGCAATGTATATATAACGGGTTATAGTACTAATGTTATCCGCAAGGTCAATTCAACTGGTATCATTTCCACGATAGCCGGTACAGGTTCGGCAGGATATAGCGGCGATGGTGGTCCGGCAACGGCAGCACATCTTGATCAGGCCTGGGGTGTAGCGGTAGATTACATGGGCAATGTTTACATAGCAGACAACAACAACCATGTTGTTCGTAAAGTAAATACGTCCGGCATTATCTCTACATTCGCCGGTAATGGCACTTCCGGCTATAGTGGCGATGGTGGGCCCGCTACAGCGGCTACGATGCGTAACCCGGTGGGGGTAGCTGTAGATAAGAACCGGAATGTTTTTATTGCAGACCTTAATGACGGGCGCATCAGAAAAGTAGACACTTTCGGAATTATTACTACTGTGGCCGGCAATGGTATCGGTGGCTTTGCAGGCGATGGTGGCCCTGCAACTTCGGCCAAGTTGTATAACTCATCGGGTGTGGCGGTAGACACTTTGGGCAATTTCTGGATAGCCGATTCATATAATAATCGAATTCGTAAAGTCGATGCCTTGGGCATCATTACCACTATTGCGGGTAGTGGTAGTATTGGCAGTGGTTCTGGTGGCTATGGTGGTGATGGTGGCGTGGCTACGTCTGCTTTATTACATTATCCTTATGGCGTGGCTACAGATGGGCATGGAGCAATTTTTATTGCTGATAATTACAATGAAAGGATACGTATGGTTGTTGGTAACGACAGGCCCCCGGTGTTTTCGAGTGGCGTTAGTCAGCCTATTACCTTGTGTGGTAATACTATTGACACTATAACTTCGTTTCTTACTGTTAATGATTCAGATGTCGGCCAGTTGGAGACATGGAGCCTTGCCTCCGCTCCGGCTCATGGTTCCGCTGCCGTTTCATTTTCTATGACATCAACGGGTAGTTTCATCACACCCGGAACCATGACCTATACTCCTTCTACAGGTTACAGCGGTCTGGATACATTTAGTGTTATGGTCTCCGATGGTACAATGTCAGATACCATTACATTTTATGTTACGGTACATCCCACTCCTGTTTCCATATCCGGTCCGCTGGCAGTGTGTGCGGGTTATACGGTTACATTAACGGATACATCGTCGGGGGCTGTGTGGAGCAGCAGCAATATGAGCGTCGCAACAATCGGATCATCATCAGGTATTGTTACCGGCGTTTCCGGGGGCACCACGGTCATCAGTTATACTACCGGTTTCGGATGCTATGCCACAGCTACAGTTACTGTGATCACAACAGTACCTTCTTTAACCGGATTGTCGGCAGTATGTGAAGGCCTCACAACGCCCCTTAGCGCGTCTGTTTCCGGTGGTACATGGACTTCTTCTGCGCCGTCCGTAGCTTCGGTTGGTTCGTCGTCCGGTATTGTTTCAGGTAATACAACCGGTGTGGCCACCATCACATATAGTGTTGGTGGAAGCTGCAATGCTACAAAAGCAATGACGGTAAATATGTCACCTTCTCCGGTTTCGGGTACTACAGCGGTATGTATAGGTGGTAGTGTTACACTTACTGACCCCACGAGCGGCGGGCTGTGGAGCAGTACCAACACGGTACTGGCCATAGTAGGGTCGTCTACCGGCATTGTTCTTGGCGTGGCATATGGTACTGACACTATTAAGTACACGATAAGCAATGGCTGCTATGCTTTTACACCACTTACCGTAAATCCCACTCCCGTTATCTCGCCTTTTACAAGTGTTTATGTGGGCGGCACTACCACGCTGGCTGTATATTCAGGTTCCGGTACATGGTCCAGTGGCAGTACATCGATTGCCACTGTTGGTTCAACGTCGGGTGTGGTCACCGGTGTTACAACGGGTATAGCTGTTATATCGGTTGGTGTTGGCGGTTGTACTAATACAATGACCATAAATGTAGTTCCACCTTCAACCGTTCCGCAGATCATTTCCACGATTGCGGGAACAGGTACCGCAGGGTATAGCGGTGACGGAGGGCTGGCAACAGCTGCCATGCTGAATTTTCCGGAAGACGTAAAGGTAGACGGGGCCGGAAATGTATTTATTGCTGACCATTACAATCACCGCATACGCAGAGTTGACGCGACAGGAACTATAACAACGATCGCCGGAACCGGGACCGCTTCTTACAGCGGTGATGGCGGAGCCGCGACTGCTGCTACTTTCAATTCGCCGATGGGACTGTTTAAAGATGGGTCGGGGAATGTTTATGTCGGCGATATGCTGAATCAACGCGTTCGTGTTATTAATTCTTCCGGTGTGATCACTACGTTCGCAGGTACGGGTACGTCAGGGTTCAGCGGCGACGGTGGGCCGGCAACAGCAGCCAAGTTTCATGATCCATGCGGTGTTTTTGGCGATGCGTTTGGCAATATATATATAGCGGATGAGCATAATCATCGCATACGCAAAGTAGATGCCGCCGGTAATATATCTACTATCGCGGGCACCGGTACTGCGGGTTTTGCCGGTGATGGTGGAGCTGCCACAGCAGCACAGCTAAACAATCCTAAGTATGTGTATGCTGACGCCGCGGGATGTATATATATAGCCGACAACAGCAATAACCGTATCCGTATTGTAAATCCTTATGGTATCATCCGCACGTATGCAGGTTCCGGTACTGCCGGTTTTTCAGGTGATGGTGGTGCAGCTACCGCTGCGCAGATAAATCTTCCGGGTGGAATTACTTTCGATCAGTTTGGTAATTGTTACATTGCTGATTATAACAATAACCGCGTTCGAAAGATTAGTTCATCAGGTGTCATTTCTACCGTAACTGGTACAGGTATTTCAGGTTTCTTCGGTGATGGCTGTGGGCCTACAGCCGCCAAGGTATACAATCCCAGTAATGTGGCTTTGGGGCCTGATGGCAGTCTGTACATAGCGGATTATAACAATGAGCGGATACGGAAAATAGTTAATGACCGTGCCCCGGTATTTGTAATGGGCCATAATCAGTATGCATCGGTTTGTATGAATGATTATTTGAGCCTCAACCCTTTACTGGCCGCTATTGATACAGATTTAAGTGGTGCTGAAACGTGGGGTATTGTTTTGGCTCCGTCTCATGGTGCCGCTGTTGTAGCTTATTCAACCGGCTCATCCGGTATGGTAATTACACCCACGGGCTTATATTATTTGCCTGCTTCCGGGTATGTAGGTGCTGATTCTTTTAAGGTCAGGATTACAGACTGTGCAGGCCTTGCTGATACTACCGTTATTCATGTCACAGTCAATCCGCTGCCTGCATCAATAACAGGTGTCGCGACAATTTGTGTTGGTGTTTCTATTACGTTATCAGATGCCACTGTGGGCGGCACTTGGAGCTGCGGGTCGTCACTTGTCGCTACCGTTGGTTCATCCTCCGGTATTGTTACAGGTGTTTCGGCCGGTGTTCCCACAATTACATATATGTTACCCACCGGTTGTTATGCAACCGCTACTGTTACGGTCCATACACCTCCCGCCCCTATTACAGGTACAACCACGACTTGTGTGGGCGGCACCACTACTTTGTATGATCCCGGAGGGGGTGTGTGGTCTTCGTCATCCCCTGGTGTGGCTACCGTTGGCTCTCTGTCAGGGGTTATTGCCGGTATTGCTCCCGGCTCATCACTTATTACTTACTCCACAGGTATTGGCTGTAATACGTCCATCCCTGTTATTGTATTTCCTGATCCATTACCCATGACTGGTACGTTGAACGTTTGTATGGGTGCAACTACTGCTTTAAGTGACGCCGTGCCGGGTGGTTACTGGACCTCAGGTTCTACAACTATTGCCACGGTGGGCTCTGCGTCCGGGGTAGTGACGGGTCTTAATGCTGGAACTGCTATTATTACGTATGCTGTAGCGCCCGGTCTGATCTGCTCATCGACCGCTACGGTTACAGTCAATCCTAATCCGTTGCCTATATCAGGTTCGGGTGTTGTGTGCGTAGGTCACGAGACAACACTCTCTGATTACGGAGGAGGCACCTGGAGTTCCGGCTCTCCGTCCATTGCCGCGATTGGCTCCTCAACCGGCGTCGTTTTTGGTGTTTCGGCCGGAACGTCTGTTATTACCTACACCTTGCCTACAGGCTGCTTCAGAACCACTATTGTAACCGTTAATCCGCTTCCTGCTCCTATTTCAGGGGTTTCACATTTATGCGAGCTATCTACTACGACATTTACTGACGCAGGCGGGGGCTTCTGGATCAGCACTGCTCCGTCTGTTCTTGATATAGACCCGGTAACGGGAATTGCTACCGCTGTTACGGCTGGTACATCTGTGGTCATGTATACGCTGTTTACAGGCTGCGTGGCCACATTGCCGGTAACGGTTGATGTAGCTCCGGGTCCCATAAGCGGGACGCCACATGTGTGTGCAGGCAGCACCTCTTACCTCACCGATGTTACGCCGGGAGGTACCTGGAGTTCCGGATCGCCTGCTATTGCTACTCTAGGCTCCTCCAGCGGGCTGCTTTCCGGCATTTCTGCGGGTAGCGCTGTCGTTACTTATAGTGTAGGTGCCGGATGCATTGCTATCAGTGTTGTGACCGTAGATCCTATGCCCGGGATTATTACTGGTCCATCGTCAGTGTGTGGGGGCTTGTCTATTACCCTGGCAGATGGCACGCCGGGCGGTACATGGAGCAGCATCAGTTCACATATTTCAGTTGGTTCGCTTTCCGGTGTCGTTACAGGTGTTAGTGCCGGTGTAGCAACGGTAACTTATACTATAGCTACTGGTTGCTTTACGACTAAGTCAATTACCGTTAACCCGATACCCGGGGCCATAACCGGCGGTTCAGGGCTCTGTTTCGGATCAACTTTGACATTGAGTGATCCTACTGCAGGAGGTATCTGGGTGTCAGGGTTGACCTTCGTGGCTACGGTCGGTTCTTCCTCAGGTATCGTTTCGGGAGTAGGTATCGGTACTGCTACTATTCTTTATACCTTGCCTACCGGCTGTTTTAACTCTGTTGTAGTTACGGTCAACCCTTCGCCATCTGCAATAGCTGGTCTCTCGGCTGTCTGCGAAGGGTCCTCTGTATCTCTGACCGACCCCACTCCGGGCGGCACATGGAGCAGTGGCAGTTCATCTGCCATAGTGGGCACTTATACCGGTATGGTTACCGGGATAACGGCAGGCACTGCAACCATATCCTACACTGTGGGCACCGGCTGCTCAGCAACAAAGGTGATAACCGTCAATCCGCTGCCGTTGCCCATTGGCGGTCCGTCTGCTGTATGTGTAGGGGCCACAATAACGGAAACAGATCCCGCCGGCGGCACATGGATAAGCGGCCTCCCTTCAATTGCAACGATAGGTGTAACATCAGGTGTGGTTACAGGCATTGTTACCGGTACTACCCCAATTACGTATACGCTACCCACAGGATGCCGTATTTCAAAAACGGTTACCGTTAGCCTTTCTCCGGGCCCTGTTGTTGGGCCTGGGGTAGTTTGTTCGGGTACCCCGATCACATATGCTGATGCTGTGTCAGGTGGATTATGGACCAGTGGTTCTGCTGGTATTTCTGTTGGCTCGCTTACTGGTATTGTTACCGGCCTGTCTGCAGGCCCGGCAACAATTACTTATTCTTTGGGTGCCGGCTGCACAGTTACACGCAGCATTACCGTGAATGCATCGCCAACCCCCATCACCGGTAGCCCGGTTATGTGCGCGGGAACAACGTCAGTGCTTGCAGATGCCACACCCGGCGGCTTATGGACCATAGGTTCATCTATTGCTATGATCGGTTCTTCCTCCGGCGTTGTCACCTGTATAACCACGGGTGTTGCTGATGTTTATTATACCATTCCGTCGTCAGGCTGCTCAGCCACTATATCTGTTTCTGTCAACCCCATGCCCACGCCTATTGCCGGCCTTAATTCTGTTTGCGTTGGGGCTTCTGTTGCAGAAACAGATGTTACACCGGGTGGCATATGGACTTCGGCCTCACCCTCTATTGCTGTAATTGGCTCGCTTACCGGCATCGTTACCGGCGTATCATTGGGCACCGTCGTCATTACTTACGCTACAGGGGCCACTGGTTCCTGGCCGGGCTGTAGCGTTACCAAGACAATGACCGTTGCGCCCGCTTCTGCTGTCACCGGTGCCACCGGTATGTGTATAGGTACAACAACTACGCTTACACCGGCTATCAGCGGAGGTGCCTGGTTGTCGGGAGCGCCGTTGATCGCGTCGGTTGGTACTACCGGTGTTGTTACCGGCATATCATTCGGCTCGGCCACTATCACGTACACTTTGCCGTCCGGATGTTATACAACAGTTACTGTTACCGTTAATTCAGGGCCGGCTCCGGTTTCCGGGGTGCCTCATTTGTGCGTTGGTGAAACCACAACACTTACCGATTCAGTTGGTGGGGGTATATGGAGTTCAGGTTCAATGGTTGTGGCGGGAATAGGTTCCACCTCGGGTATCGTTACTTCTCTGTCTGCCGGCGCTACTGTTATTACTTACTCGTTGGGTACAGGATGTACTACCACCTTTAGTGTTACTGTGGATCCTGTGCCTTCAGCTATTTTTGGGGTATCTGGAATGTGTGTCGGACTCTCATCGCTGTTCACTGATCCTACTTCTGGCGGATATTGGTCATCCGGCACTCCGGGGGTAGCCGGTGTGGGGCCCTTATCAGGCATTGTTACCGGGGTAACGGCTGGTGTTGCTACCATCAGCTATATACTACCTTCCGGTTGTGCTGTTACAAAGTCATTAACGGTCAATGCGGGGCCATCGTCTGTCGGCGGCTCATTGCATATGTGTGTCGGTAGTACCACCACTTTGACTGATACGGCAGGTGGGGGAGTCTGGAGCTCGGGGGCAATGGGAATTGCAATGATCGGGTCTTACTCAGGTGTTGTAACAGGGCTGGCCACCGGTGTGGCGCCTATTACCTATTCACTTGGCACCGGCTGCTATACAACTTCTCTGGTTACTGTCGATCCTGTTCCGGTGGGCATTGCGGGTACATCTTCGGTTTGTGTCGGTTCGTCTTCTGTGCTAGCTGATGCATCGCCCGGTGGTACATGGAGTTCTGCCGCGCCTGGTATTGCGTCTATTGGGTTTGCTACGGGGCTGGTCACAGGTATATCTGCCGGTGTTGCTACTATTAGCTATGCGCTGCCCGCAGGTTGCTATGCGATACGGTCGTTCACTGTGAGCCCGGTGCCGGCTCCCGTCAGCGGAGTTGCAGAGGTCTGCGTAGGTGCTGTCACATCGTTGACTGATATTGTGCCCGGTGGTACATGGACCAGTGCTGATCCGTTGATGGCATCGGTTGGTTCAGCTACAGGTATTGTAACAGGTGTTGCGGCCGGTACCGTTACTATCACTTACACCACGGGTTCGGGTTGTTATGCGCTTAGGGTCGTTACCGTTGACCCATTACCATCACCTATTGCGGGCCTTGCGTCTGTATGTGTTGGTGCAAATACTACATTGACCGATGCCACAAGTGGTGGCATATGGACGAGCGGTACTCCCGGTGTTGCATCCGTAGGTGCTACTACCGGCATTGTATCAGGTCTGGTCGCGGGTATATCTGTTGTCTCGTACACGTCAGTCATAGGTTGCAGTGTGTCCAGGATAGTAACGGTCAACCCGATTCCGGCGCCTGTATCCGGTCCGGCCACCGTATGTATAAGTTCTTCGGTTACTTTATCAGACGTTACGCCGGGTGGCACATGGAGCAGCGCCAATCTGCTTATTGCTACTATAGGCAGTGGTACCGGCATTGTGTCAGGTATAAGTATTGGTACGGTGGCAATAACCTACACTTCTGCTGCCGGGTGTCGCATAATGAGGAACATCACGGTCAATCCATTACCACCCGGTATTGTGGGTACACCAAATGTTTGCGCGGGCAGCACCATTACACTTACCGATCCTGCGACGGGTGGCACATGGAGCAGTGCGGATATTTCGTTGGCGATCGTAGGTTCGCTTACCGGTGTCGTTACAGGTATGTCGGGAGGCAGCGTTGCGATAAGCTATACAGTTCCCACGGGTTGTTCTGCTACATATACCGTTAGTGTCAATGAAGTACCTCCAATAACAGGTGTTACGGCGATGTGTGCCTGGGGCGATACCGTTACGGTGCATGATGCGAACCCTGCCGGCTCTTACAGCAGCACGCTTGTTACTGTGCTCAACCTTGGTCTTGGACTAGGAAGGGTTACTACAAATGCTCCGGGCACCGGCACCCTTACCTATACGCTCACTTCCGGTTGTCATAGAACAGTTGTCATAACAGTCAACCCGCTTCCCGCTGCTATTACAGGTACAATGCATGGCTGTACAGGTGCGCCGATAGCACTGCATGAGTTAGCAACAGGAGGTGTATGGACAAGTGGAACCCCGACTGTGGCTACTATAGGCTCATTATCCGGCATAGTTACCGGGTTGTCATCGGGTAGCGCGCATATTACCTATACGCTTCCTACAGGCTGTAATATAGATACCGTTGTTGTTATTGATCCTTCTCCCGGAGGTATTACTGTGATGAGCAGTACAGTCATCATTGGTTCTACAGACTTGTTTACAGATGTTACTCCCGGTGGTATTTGGAGCTCCGGCGCTCCTGCCATTGCTACAGTCGGTTCTGCTACAGGCATTGTTTTGGGTGTATCATTGGGCGTTGCTGATATCAGCTATACACTCAGCTCTTCCGTTTGTCCTGCCGTACGCCAGGTAACGGTTGTATCGCTGTCTTCAGTACATCCCGGTGAGGAAGAAGTCGGGGTTTATCCCAATCCCAGCAAAGGTGAATTTACCGTAAAGGGAATATTGGGCCATTTTTCAGGGCCAATGAGCTTTGTAGGGCATGAAGGTAGTATTAATATTGAAGTAACGGATATGATGGGGCGTACATTGGTGAGAAGATATGTGAACGTGCGTGACGGATACCTCAATGAAAACATTGTTTTGCCAGTTGGCGCTCCTAATGGCATGTATCTCCTTAGCATACGATCTGATCAGGATACAAAGGTGTTTCACATAATGATCGAACGATAAGTTCTGTGGTTTGGCTACGGTATCTTTCTTGTATCTTTAGACCAAATATTTGATCCAATGAAGTTTTCTTTGCCCTTTTTTCTTTTTGTTTTTCTTAGTTTCACTTCAGCTCTCGCACAGCCGTTTGATACAGATATTGTTCCCGCAGATGTAAGAACGGAAAGCTATATTCATTTGCTCAGTCATAAAAATGTTGCACTCGTCATCAATCAGACATCTGTTATCGGTGATGTCTCTTTGCTCGATATATTGTTGAAGAATGGTGTGGGGGTCAAAAAAATATTTGTGCCTGAGCATGGCTTCCGCGGTAATGAAGACGCGGGCGCTAAGATCAATAATAGCGTAGACAGTGCCACAGGTATTCCCATAGTTTCGCTTTATGGCAAACATAAGAAGCCCACGGTCAGTGATCTGGCAGGCATAGATGTTGTCGTCTACGATCTGCAGGATGTTGGTGTTCGTTTCTATACATATATCTCTACGCTCGAGTACTGTATGGAAGCATGCGCCGAAAACAAAGTAAAGTTCGTCGTGCTTGATCGTCCTGACCCCAACGGGTTCTATGTAGATGGCCCGGTGCTTGAGCCGGATAATAGGTCCTTCGTAGGTATGCAGGCGATACCTGTGGTCTACGGGATGACCTGTGGTGAATACGCACGTATGCTTGTTGGCGAACGCTGGTTTGCGCAGGCTCACGCTTTAGACCTTGAGGTGGTTAAATGTACTAACTATACCCATGCCAAAAAGTATAAGTTGCCCGTGGCGCCATCTCCCAATCTGCGCACGATGGCTGCCGTGTATGCATATCCTTCATTATGTCTTTTTGAGGGTACTAATATCAGCGTTGGACGTGGCACTAGTCTCCCGTTCCAGCAATATGGCTGTCCCGGTTTTGAAGGAATTTATCCCTATGACTTTACACCTGTGAGCACAGAGGGAGCCAAACATCCGCCGTTTGAAAATAAGAAGTGCTACGGTGAGGTGCTTGCGCTTACTGCTGCCGATATGCTTGCCAGGATAGAGAACAGTTTCAGGCTTAAATGGATTATTAAGGCATACACTTTACATCCCGAAAAAGACAAATTCTTCAATTCATTCTTTGTCAGCCTGTCGGGTTCCTCAGGTTTGGAACAGCAGATAAAAGACGGCAACAGCGAACAGTCTATCAGGAAAACATGGCAATCAGGCCTTAATGCATTCAAGGCAATAAGAAAGAAATACCTTTTATATCCTGATTTTGAATGATCGTCAGGCAAATATTATTAACCCGGAATTGAAATTTTAACTTAATGAAATTTATGCCAGTGAGCTTTAAAAACCTTTACGGGCGTGGTTTTTCAAGGTAAAAGCGGGAATCTATTAAAAATAAATATTGCTTTAGCTTTTTTTAGCAATAATTGTCATAATTTAGTGCAGCAAAATTCCAAACCACTAAAATTAATTAATATGAAAAAAATCATTGTTACTTGTGCATTGATCTCTGCAACATCTGTGATGTCATTTGCCCAGGCTTCTAAAACCGTAAATGCTAACAATACCCCGGCTTCCCACCAGGCTGGTCCTACTGCAGAGCAGATTGCTGAAAGGCAGACACTTACTCTTGAAAAACAACTCAACTTAAATCCTGAGCAGCGCAAAACCATATATGCTGCTGAGCTTGACGTTGCGCGTCAGAGAATGCAAATGAGGGCTGCTGGCGTTGAGATGGGTGAAGGGCAGGCTATGCAAATGGCTATGGGTCTTGACCAGAAGATCAAAGCAGCACTTACAGCCGAGCAATATGCTAAGTATGAAAAGATGAGGCCTGATCCATCAAATAGCAAAGCTGCGAAGCACTAATCGGCTAATATTATTAATATCCCACGGCAGCCCCTTTACGGGGCTGTTTTTTTTATGCTTTGTTGTGGCGGGCAAATGCACTTGCGACATTCAGCAGCAGCCCGGTCAGCACCAGCACCAGTAAAGGAGTCTGCAATGAATGGAAGTTCCCGTTCCTGAGAATAACAGTATTCACCGCCTCAAGGGCCCAATGCAATGGTGAAATAAGAGCTATTGTCTGCATAGTGTGTGGTAGTATCTCTATTGGCACCCATATCCCTCCTATGGCAGACAATATCACTATTGATACCGATCCGAATGGCAGTGCCTGGTTTATGGTCTTGAATATACTGCCCGCAAAGAATCCATAAGATGTGGCCGCAAAACTGATGCAGAGACAAACAGGGATCAGCAGCCATGGGTGCGCGCCGGGGTATAGTGGCGGTAAATGGAGTAGCGGCATGCCCCAGAGGCCTATGCTCATCATCAGGGCAAATTGTACCATGCAGATAAACGTATAAAAGAGGATCTTGCCTGCAGTTATGTAATGTCTTGAGTTGGGTATGAGCATCAGTCGCATAGCGCTGCCGTCTTCCCGCTCTCTTATCATATGGCCCGCTATTGGTATCACTATGAAGAACATGCCGAAGATTGCCCATGCAGGTACATTATGTTGCACCGAGCTTAGGTGTTCGGTAGGGGCTGCGATATCATTGAGCGCTTCTTCCTTTACACCTATACCTTGCAAAATATTTTTCAGGTTGGCCATATCGCTGGTGTCACTGGCTTCCTCCTGTCCTTTGTTCAACGCGGATAACCGCTGCATCAGTATTTGCGTGCCGGAATAGGTAATATATTTGTCCAGTGCCGACCTGATAGCAGTACGAAACGCTGGTTTCGATGTTGGGTCAAAATACAGGTGAATATACGTTTCAGGCCTGGGTGCTCTGGCAGGTAGCCGCATACCTGTTCCGGTCTTCTCTGAAATGCTGTTGACTACCATGTTGGCTGAATTTACCAGTTCGGCGGTAATACCGTCCGGTATTACTATTCCTATTTTGTAGGTGCCCTCATTCAGCAGTTGTTTTACCTGTTTTTCGGTTATTTCTTTTCCATTTGTGCTGTCGGTAAGTTTGAAGTTCCGGCTTTGCCGTAGCCCGTTGATTATTTGTTGTGCCGCGCTGCCATGGTCATTGTCTGCTACCAGCAGGTCAAATCTAAGCTCCTGGTAGTCTTTGAAGGGCGCGTCTTGAACAAGTGCCATAATTACGATAAGTACGGCTGGCATCACTAACAGCAGCAGCAACCCCGATATATCGCGGCGCATCAGTTGCCATTCCTTTTTTATCGTTGCCGTTATCTTTCGCATAGGGGTGCCTTAGTCTCGTGCATATTTGCCGGTATAGTGCAGGAATACATCCTCCAGTCGTTTGCAGTTTACCGTATTGCTTATCAGTTCCTGCGGTGTTCCGCCTGTTACATACTTTCCTTCGTCTATGATCACCACTTCATCACATATCTGTTCCGCTTCATCCAGCAGGTGCGAAGTGTATAATATGGTATTGCCTTGTTGCTGGTATGCGCGCAGGAAATTGAGTATCATCGTTCGTGATTGCACATCAACTCCGGCTGTGGGTTCGTCCAATATCAGCAGCGCCGGGTCATGTAGTAAGGAAGCGATCATATTTGCCCGTCTTTTCATGCCACCGCTGTAATTATTTATTCTTTTATCAGCATGTTTATCCAGCCCCAGTTGTTCCAGCATTTGCCGCATCCTGTGTTCAGTTGTTCCTGGCTCCAATCCGTAAAGACGTCCTATATACCTGAAATTCTCAACCGCCGTAAGGTCCCCGAATAGTGCTATCTGCTGAGGTACTACACCCGTTATAGCTCGTATTGCTGTGATGTCCCTGCTGCAATCCATTCCAGCCACAAGTGCTGTGCCGCGGTCTGCGCGCAGCAGTCCGCACAATATGCTCAGGCAGGTGGTTTTCCCTGCGCCGTTTGGTCCCAGCAATCCCATTATCCTGTTGTTGGCCACGCGTAGCGAGAAGCCGTCTAATGCAGGCGCCAATGCATCTTTATAGCTTTTGTGAATATTGGTTAGCTCTATTGCATATTCCATCTCGCTGCATTTATTCGGGGCACTTTCTATGACATTACCGCTTGTAGCTAAGATCATCTACCAGCTTATCCGGCAATTTGGGTAGCAGGTGTCGCGGCAACAGGAATGATGTCAGTTCAGACAGCTCTTTGAATATGATGTGACTGTCTGCCGCGCCGCGCAGGTATTCCGCGCCGGTGCTGCCACCTGTTCCCACGCGCTTGCCTATGGTTCGTTGCACCATATGTATGTGCCGGTGCCGCCACATAGAGAGTGACTCGTCTATTTCCAGCAGTGTATTCAACAGTTCATAAGGTAGCTGCAACAGCGGATGGTCCCGGTACAGCATTATGAATAAGGCATTCCTGCTGGCTTTTGAGCTGAACGAGCGCCCCTCGGGGTAGTTGGCGTCGTTTATGAATATGGTGTCGAATACTTTCAGGTTATTTAGTTCTGCTTCCGAAAGGCTTTCCGAGTAGGCGTCACGGTACTTCTTCCAGAACGAGTTGTCAGAATTGTCCTGCCAATAGCTGGTGTTGGTTACAAAAGGCATACGTTCCAGCCAGTTGTTGATCAGTACCAACAGCGATTGTTCCTGCTCCGCCTGTTTCACGCGCGCCACATCTGCTTCCGTTAGTTGAGACAGATAATAAGCCTTGCCATGACGTTGTTCATAATTCAGTCCCAATGCTGCCTCTATTATTTTAAACTGGATGCTCTGGAACCCGGATGCCGGACGCAACAGGTCGCGGAAGTCAAGGAAGTCCAGTGGAGTCATCGTCTCCAGTATGCCCATCTGCATCACCGCCACTTCCATTATGCTGCATATCCGTTTCAGCCGGTGCACACTGTTGTATATGTCCGGCGTATTGTCGTGTATGTTGGGCTGTTTAAAAATGCTTCGCACTATGTTCAGCTCATGTATTATCTGCTTGAACCATAGTTCGTAAGACTGGTGGATGATGATAAAAAGCATTTCATCATCTGCGCGTATCCCTTCCTTTTCACTTTCAGGTAGTTGCGCTTTTAGTATTTTGTCAAGCTGGAGGTATTCACTGTAATATACCGGTTGTCGCTGCTTCTTTTCCATGGGGTTAAATTACCTTTTTAATCTGAGAATTTGAATTTTCCTAGCAAGGTGTATTTTTGCAGTGTACCAAATCCCGGCATGACAATAAGTGCTTTGCCAGGGCCCAAAAAATAAATATGAACAGTAATTTTCTGCCTCCCATTAGTATGAATGCGATCAGCAAGGCTAATAGTGTGGCAGATAAGAATGAATTATATGACTTGCTGGCACAGCCATTGCATGAAGAATTGTATAAACGTAATACGTTCGATTTTATGGACGAGTTGTCAGACGGGCAGCAATTACTGCTTGCTTACGATTACGCGCGTATGCAGGTAGGGCAGGGTGGTTTTATCCAGTTTATTCAAAATGGTTATATAAGTCTGTTGCCCGGCATCATCGAGCAGCTATATAAGGTGGGGGCAAATGATATGGCTAAAGTGATGGATGATGTGCTAAAGGTATATGTCCTGAACCGGGAACTGCTCAGCAAGCCCACTACCGTGCAGGAATTTGCGCAATTGTACGATGAGTTAAAGGAGTTTGAAGGTATAGATGAGCGTTTTGAAAAATATAATGAGCCTACAATTGCCCTGATGCTCAGTTATGCGATAGAGCACCTCAATGAATTTATTACTCCTGTCTGACTTTACGACGCGACCGTAGGGGATATATCAAGGTCGAGCTTTACAGCCTGACCAGTCTTTGGGTGAAAACAGTGCCGCCTATGTTTATATGTGCCACGTAAATGCCCTGCTCCAATGGCATATGCCGTGCCAAAAACGTAGTCTTTTTCATAAGGTATCTTTAAGGTATAAAAAACACGCTAACTTTACAAATAGTCATTGTCATGAGATTCATAGCTTCCATCATATTGCTCTCAGCGCTCTCTCATGCTGGTTACACCCAGGATGCTCATCTCTCAGCATCCAAGGACACTATCAGGACTTTCTTTTCCGCACGTATGATGCTATCTGCAACGTTTATTAACGGTAGCAGCAGTAATTATGCCGTTCCGCCAGATTTTCATACTCGTAATTTTGGTTTTTTTTGCCGGCAGGAACTTAAAATGCAACAGGCGCATATCCCACTTACTTTCAGGCTGGGTAGTATGGAGTATTGTAACCGTATGGAACAAAAGCCGGGTTATAGATAGCATGCAAAAGATTAGGTTACATGCCTAATTGTTGCTTTATGCCTTGCGGCACCACTAACCCTATTTTCTGCATATTTTGTGCGTGCTCCCTTGCCTTGTCTGGTTGGTGAGTGTCCATATACAACAGGAGCAGGTTGTTGTTGGCAATGGTATTCACTGAGTCGGTTCTCAAATAGGTTTGCAGGTAGTTGATAGCCCCCGCGAAATCTTTACGTTCCATTGCCACCCGCGCCAGGTAGAAGTCACATTCGTAGTAACCTGAACCGTTTTTTTCCGTAAGCAGGTATTTTTCAGACTGCTGCACGGAGTCTTGCTTTTGAAGCATTACACCATAATAAAAATTCAGGTACTTCTCTTTAGGGTTTAGTTTATATGCCTTCCTGAAAAGCGCGTACGACTGTTGTGCGTCGTCAGATCGCGCGGCAAGCATCATATTGGCATATGCCGAGTGCGGCGATGTTTCAGCCGCGGCCGTCCAGAAGGCTATCGGGCTTTCAAAATTCTTTTGATGCGCAAAGTTGATTCCGGCAAATACGCAGGCCACTATTGCCCCTCCGGCCAGCAGTTGTTTACTGCTCAGCTTATTATTAAGTAAGATGGTTTGGGGTAATAGCAGCAATATACCTATTATAGGTAAGTACAGGCGATGTTCAAAGGTCTGTTCGTTCAGGTTGCTGGGCACAAACAGCACAGGTAGCAGAAACAGGATGAACACTGCTACACCGCCCCATACTTTTTTCATATTCCTGTTTTTGTTCAGGAATATGATAGCCGCAAGGATCGCCACCGCAGCAACACCGTAATAATAGACCGTATCTTCCTGTATAGGGAAGACACTAAGGTTAAAAGGCAGGAATACTTTGCCCAGGTACTGCACGATAAGCGGGAGCCTGGGCACAAAATCATGCAGCACCTGCGCCGGTGATATATTCGTCTGGATAGTGGCGCTCGCACGCACCATGTACCATATTGCAAAACATGCCATCCATATCACGTATTGGATGATATTGTTCCTGTCAAGCCATTTTTTGTCCAATACCAGTACCAGCAGCACAAACGCCACGGGTGCGGCAAATACTGCGGTCTCTTTAGTAAAGAATGCCAGCAGTAGGAATATCGTGGCAGCTACCAGCGATTTTAACTTGCCGCTATTTGAATAGTCTATCGTGAACAACAAAAATGAAAGCAGGAACATCGCCAGCATAGTGTCATTTCTGCCGGGTATCCATGCTACTGCCTGCGATAGCACCGGGTGCACCGCAAATATCAGGGTAAGTATGAATGCATGAAGTTCTTTTACTTTTAGTTTAATGAATAATTTGTACAATAGAAGTACAGAGCAGGTATGAAACAGCACATTGGCCACGTGGTAACTTGCGATATTTTGTCCATGATCTGCCCATGTATAGTTGAGTATCATTGAGTCCATGAACAGCGGTCTGTAATAGGGGTCTTTTACCGCGTCAAACAAACCACGGTGAAATGCACCAACGAGGTTTTGCAGGTTCTCGTTAAAGTCATGAAAATCCCTGATGAAGATAGTGTCATCAAGTTCCGTAAGCCCAAAAGAAAAACTGGAAAAATACACGACTATAACCGCCAACGCCAGTATTACCATAGGGAATGGTACCGTAAAGCCCATTTCACCTGGCGATGAAATATTGCTGCTTACGACTTTCTTATTTATTGGTTGCTGAGCGGCTTTTTGCTGGTTGTGTTTACTCACTGGCTATATAGCGGTTCGCTGTTATTGCTTCATTTCTGTTCCCGTGGCTGCCATTTCTGTCATGGGGCAGGTACAGACCGTACCTGCCGGTAAGGCCCGGCAGGTAACAGTTTATGCTTTTAGTGCGAATGGATGGAATCATGTGTGCCATGGTCGTCCAGTATGTCTTTGGCCTTGTCCACACTTTCCTTGTTCCCATGGGCTACCACCAGGTATTTACCGGCTACTAATGCGTCATGATACTTTTTAGCATTCTCATCTTTTACGCCTATAGTTGTCAGGGCCGATGCTATACCTCCGCCTATAAGGCCAAAGTCGAAGCCTGCTATGGCACCTACCAGTGCCCCTGCGCCGTACAGTATACCTACACCGGGTATCGCAAACATGCCTACGCCTGTAAGTACACCTAACGTAGTGCCGAGTATTGTACCCGCACCCAGCCCGGCAGCCTTTATCGGGCTTTTAGGCATTATATGCATTTTGTCGTCTATCACTTCTGTTTCGGCCAGGCCCATTATTGATAAGTGGGATACAGGATAGCCGCTGTTCTTCAGTTTTTCTACCGCATCTACTGCCAGGTCGTGGTCGTCATAGATACCTATTGTTGCGTTCATAAAGAAAAAGTTTCGATAAAAATAAGCCTTTAATCAGCCATATTCAAGTTAATACTCAAAAACTATTCCGGCATTCAAAAATTAAACAATTCTTTATAATACCGGCAGATATTTTAATATCAGTATGCTCTGTTACTTTTGCCGTTTACGGCTACCTTTTGCGTAAATTTGCATTATTCTGGCCAAAATCTCTTAATATGAAGTTTACTTTTTATGGGCATGCTTGTTTTGCGATAGAAACGGGAGGTAAAAAAATATTATTTGACCCCTTTATTTCCGGGAATCCGCTGGCAGGTAATATTGATATTAGTAAGATAGAAGCTGATTATATCCTTGTTTCACACGGTCATGGCGACCATGTTGGTGACCTGCTCTCCATTGCCGCACGCACCGGTGCCATGGTTATTGGTGCTTATGAGGTGGTAGGTTGGGCCGAAAGGAATGGTATCAAGAACGTGCACCCCATGAATTTTGGGCCCTATAACTTTGACTTTGGCAAACTCAGGTTTGTACCGGCATGGCATAGCAGCGCCCTGCCCGATGGTAGCTACGGCGGCAATCCGGGTGGTTTCCTGCTCCAGGTACCGGGCGCAAATTTTTATTACAGCGGTGATACCACGCTCATGATGGATATGCAACTTATCCCCAGATATGCAAAACTTGATTTCGCAATTCTGCCGGTTGGTGGTAATTTTACGATGGATGCTGATGATGCGGTTATGGCTGCTGATTTTATACAATGTGATAAGGTGATAGGGGTTCATTTCGATACTTTTGGATATATCAAAATAGACCATGAGGCAGCTAAGAAAAAATTCAGTGATGCCGGCAAACAACTTATATTGCCGGAAATTGCAGAAACGATTACCTTGTAGCCTGATTTGGTTTAAGTAGAAATATTATTAATAATACTAGGCCCCTTTTATGGGTTTTGGGTAAAAATAGGACCCCTTCGTGGGGTGGGAGTGAATATGGCAAAAGTAATTGCAATAGCGAATCAAAAAGGTGGGGTAGGGAAAACTACAACTGCTATCAACCTGGCGGCCAGTCTCGCTGTGCTGGAATACAAAACACTGCTTGTTGATGCAGACCCGCAGGCCAATAGTACCACGGGCAATGGGTTTGATCTGAAAAATATCCAGATCAGCCTCTATGACTGCATGGTCAATGAAACACCTGCCGCGCAGGTAATACTGGAAACACAAACGCCTAATCTTAATCTGCTGCCCAGTCACCTCGATCTCGTGGGGGCTGAGATAGAACTGATCAATCATCCCAACCGTGAGTTTGTGCTGCGTAAGGCACTCGAGCACGAATTGGCCAATTATGATTTCATCATCATAGATTGTTCGCCATCACTTGGTCTTATTACGGTCAATGCCCTTGCGGTAGCTGATAGTGTGGTGATCCCTGTGCAGTGCGAATACTTTGCCCTTGAAGGCCTTGGCAAACTGCTTAATACCATTAAGATCGTGCAGACGCGCATCAACGCCAATCTCAAGATCGAAGGTATTCTCATGACTATGTATGATGGCCGCCTCCGCCTGTCTAACCAGGTGGTCGAAGAGATAAAGAACCATTTTGGCGATCTTGTATTCAACACCATCCTGCATCGCAATACAAGGCTGGGCGAGGCGCCCAGTTTTGGGATGCCCGCATTGCTCTATGACGCGGAGAGTACCGGCGCGGTCAATTACCTGAACCTGGCCAAGGAGATCCTCCAGAAAAACAACATGACTAAAATAAAGAACGAGGACAAAATTTTCGAAACTGATGAGCACGCCGCCGATTAACAAGAAACAGGGTCTCGGCAAGGGTATTCGCGCGTTGCTTGATACCATTGATGAGGAAATAAAAACACCCAAAGATGGGGTGCCCGCTGTTTCAGGACAGAATTCCAATACAACTACTGCCCGTATACCGCTTGATCTTATCGAGGTTAATCCCAGTCAGCCTCGTCACGATTTTGATGAGCAGGCACTTATCGAGTTATCCGAATCTATTAAGCTGCACGACATCATACAGCCCATCACGGTTGTAAAGACAGCACAAAATAAATACCAGTTGATCAGCGGTGAGCGCAGGGTGCGCGCATCAAAGATGGCCGGGCTCAAAGATATTCCTGCCTATGTGCGTACTGCCGATGGGCAGGGTATGCTGGAAATGGCCCTGCTTGAAAATTTGCAGCGCGAGAATCTGAATGCGATTGAAATCGCCCTCAGTTATCGCCAGCTTATGGACGAATGCGGTCTCACGCAAGAGCAGGTGGCAGACAGGATGAAGAAAGAACGCAGTACTGTTACTAACTATCTGCGTTTACTCAAGTTGCCTCCTGATATCCAGAAAGCCGTTCGCGATGCCCAGATCAGCATGGGGCACGCCCGTGCCATCATAGGTCTCGAGCATATTGATCAGCAATTGTACATTTTCCGGGAGACTATACAGCGCGGTCTGTCTGTAAGGCAGGTGGAGCAGATGGTAAAAGATATGTCTTCCGATAAGCAGGGCACTGCCCCCAAACCGGCAAGTATAAAACTGCCACCGGCATACAAGCGTATTGAGGATAATATGGCATCGCATTTCTCAACAAGGGTCAAGCTCGATCGCAAAAAGAATGGGAAAGGTACCATACTTATCGAGTTTTATAATGACGAAGACCTTGAGCGTATAATGGATATGATGAAGCTTTGATTGGCAGCCGCATAATGGCTCCTGATTTTTACAATCATGTTATTACCTCTAATTTTACTTTTATGATTCCGGAGGATTGGGAAAAGGAAGCCAAAGAACACCAGAAGTTATACAAATACAAGCTGGATAAGGGCAATTTCAACAAAATGCTTAAAGCCCTTCCCGACCTCCACGAGGAAGCCTTTGCTAAAATTGATTGCCTGCAGTGTGCCAACTGTTGTAAGAATCACTCCCCCCGCTTCAAGCAGCCGGATATAAAACGCATTGCAAAATACCTTCGCATAAAAGAAGGTGATCTTGTAGCGCAATACCTGAAATTGGATGATGAAGGCGACTATGTGGCCCGTCAGAAACCATGTCCCTTCCTCGCCCTGGACAATACCTGTAATATTTACGATGTCCGTCCCGGCGACTGTGCCCGCTATCCATATACCGACGAGGATGTCTTTTTGAAACGTACACAGCTTACATTGAAGAATACAGTGGTCTGTCCTATCGCCTTTACGGTAATGGAGGGTTTGTTAAAGATCAACTAAGCCTGCCAAGCACTGACGGCCATATATTTATGCCCGTTGCTATCCCGTGGCACAATATTACTATGGTTATAAGTAACTAAAACCATACGTTATGAGATCTCTGTTGTATGTCATCGCTGTGATACTTGTTATCGGATGGGCGATCGGAGCGTTTGCCTGGCATATAGGCAATATCATTTACATCCTTTTGGTGCTCGCCGTTATCTCATTCCTGCTAGGCGTTATACGCAGGGGTGATATTTAGCCCCCACTCAGTTTCGGGATATTCTGTATTTTTCCTGCCAAATCTGGTGCATGCGCTTATTGAGAAAAGAAGACAACCCTGCTATAGCCGCTGTTATAAGACAGGTACTCGCTGAGTTTAAAGCGGATAAGCCCGGTACGGTTTACTACGATCCCACCACCGATGATCTTTTTACTTTGTTTTCTATTCACCGTGCTGAATATTGGATTGTTGAGGTCGAAGGCAGGATAGTTGGTGGCTCAGGTATATATCCTACTGGTGGTTTGCCGGACGGCTGTTGTGAGCTAGTAAAGTTATATCTGTTGCCCGAGGCGCGAGGCAAAGGCATCGGTCGGCTACTCATCGAACAGTGTTTTGAAAGCGCGCGCAAATTCGGATACCGGCAAGTCTATCTCGAAACGATGCCCGAGCTGAAGAACGCTATGAGCCTGTATGAGCGCTCCGGGTTCAACTATCTACCCGGTCCGCTCGGCAATACGGGCCATTTTGGCTGCGACTTATGGATGCTGAAAACGTTATAGTCATAAGGCGGCTTCCTACAATTTTTCGCCTTGCTTCGCAAAATTAAACCCCGAACGCTCTACCAGTTTTTGTTTTTCATCATCCCACAGCAGCGGGTTGGTATGGTTAAAATGTATGAAGTGCACTTTAGCCCTTGTGTCTTTATTTTCCTTTTCAAAGATACGCATCGTTTCTACTACGAGCGGGTGCGGCACACTTGCCAGGTTCCTGCCCGGCAGGTCGGTACTGTCAAAGAATGTAGCGTCCACCATAGCCACATCCACACGCTTTACCTCATCAGTAATGTTTCTGTCCCATAGCCCCCATTTGTTTATATCTGGTATGAACAGGTATTTTTTATGTGCTGTAACGATCTCAAATCCCGCTGTCTCAGAATACTCATCCCTGTGTGGTACCTTGAATGTAAATACATTGATATGGTCACCCAGGTGTAGGGCTTCGTCGCCACCTCGCTGGTGCTTGTCTTCTTTTAGTTCCACCAGCTTTATGTTATGCAGGCTCACTAACTGGCTCCATGGACCATTCGTTTCCAGGTATGCCTTTAGCCTTGGCAGTGCATATACAGGTACGTCGTGTGTGCTCATTACCTCCTTACCCAGGTCCATCAGCCCGGTATAGTGTCCTATGTGCGCATGTGTTATAAAAATTCCATTCGGCAGAAATGGATATGCGCCATTGGTCAGTTGCTGAAAATAATGCAACTGGTACTTCATATCCGGCGTGGCGTCAAACAGCCACCACTTCCTTGCCTTCGGGTCTACCAGTGCTATAGATACCACATATCTTCTCATGCTCTCATCTTGCCATGCCCTTACACAGCACTGCCGCATACAGCCTAGGTGAGGGTAGCCTCCATCCTGCGCTACCCCCAGTACCAGCACATACGGTTCTTCTGTACGTTGCGCGCTAAGGGGCAATGCACTACACATCAGCAACAAAACAAAAAGGTACCTGGTCATCATTTCAAAGATAGCACGTTTGGCGCTTGTATAGTATAGCAATGCCATGGGGCATAAAAAGGGTGATAATGTTTTAATTCACAACGAAATAATATAAAACTGATAAGGACTTCACTATTTTTGATCAAGGCATAAAGTAATTCCTTTTAAAACTTATAAAATTCAATAAGCAATGGTTTTCACAAACGCTATCAGTTGGTTCGAAATACCAACTGCAGATATCAACAGGGCTCAGAAATTCTACGAGGCTATCTTCGATATTGCTATGGTGCCGTTTGATACGCCCCAGATACAGATGCGCATGTTCCCGACAACCGATATGATGAATGTAGGGGGCGCTATCGTTTTCAGCAATGGGTTTCACAATCCTTCCGCTACCGATGGCCCGCTTATTTACCTCAACGGAAATCCTGATGTGCAGATAGTTTTGGACAGGATAGAGGCTGCCGGCGGCAAGGTCATGGTGCCCAAGACCCAGATATCACCGGAGTATGGTTACATGGCCGTATTTCTTGATACTGAGGGTAATCGTATCGCATTGCATTCTATTCCGCAATAGTCTGGCTGATAAAAGTATTGCTTTGGTGGCGCAGGCTTTCAGGCAGTATTCTGTTGTTCAGCAGTTCCAGTAGCTTGGCGTCCATTTCGTCGGGCAGGTTGGTGCCTATTATTATCCGCCTGCCGTCCGTGCACTTTATGTCCGCGGCATACCTGCTGCCAGTGCTTAGCATGTATATATGAGCTCTCTTGGTATTAAATATGTTGCCGGGCTTTATAATAGCTATGTGTTGTATCTCGTCCCACCGTATCATCTGCTCGTCCCCCAGCGATGGTGATTCGATGTAATGTACCCCCGTCTCATCTATGCGTGTATCTATATGCTGCGAGAGATATAAGGCGGTGGGAATAACAACGAGTAGCAGCAATACAAATATCCACTTCTTTTTCTTTTGTGCAAGGTAACGCCATAATATCATCAGGAATACCGCCCGTATCAGTCCGGTAGTAATGTCGAAAACCCAGCCATAACTTTGCGTTTCAGTGAATGCGTTCATAGGATCCGGTTTATTATCGGGTAGTACTTGCTTTCCTTACGCTCGCATCTGGCTGGGTTTACTAGCGCTTTGTATACCTGGCATTCATTAGCTATGGTGTTCCAGCGCGCCCAGGTAGCGCTCAGCGTCCAAAGCAGCCATACAGCCGCTTCCTGCCGCGCTTACTGCCTGCCTGTATATTTTGTCCTGTACGTCGCCACAGGCAAATACTCCCGGTATATTTGTTTTAGAGGACCCGGGTTGAGTCATTATGTACCCTTGGTCGTCCATGTCTATCATTCCTTTGAACAGGCTTGAGTTGGGTTCATGTCCTATTGCCACAAAAAACGCCTTCAGTGGTATCACTGACTCTTCGCCCGTTTGGGTATTGCGCACCTTCACGCTCTCTACTGTGCGTTCACCCATTACTTCTACAGTGTCTGTATTCCAGTACACCTGTATATTCTCGGTCTTCAGCACCCGGTCCTGCATTACTTTGCTCGCGCGCATTTCGCCTCTTCTTACCAGCATATGCACCTTGGTACACAGTTTCGACAGGTATAGTGCTTCTTCACAGGCGGTATCGCCTGCACCCACTATTGCCACTTCTTTGCCCTTGAAGAAAAAACCATCGCACACCGCGCATGCCGATACGCCGTGCCCGTTCAGCCGCTGCTCAGATTCCAGCCCCAGCCACTTGGCCGATGCTCCCGTAGCTATGATCACAGAGTCAGCCTCTATCCATTTTTCCTCGTCTACTTCTACCTTGAAAGGTGTCGCGGAAAGGTCCACCTTTGTTATCATCCCCCAGCGTATATCAGCGCCCATGCGCTGTGCCTGCTGTTCAAAATCCACCATCATCTGCGGCCCCATTATCCCGTTAGGGTATCCCGGATAATTCTCTACTTCGGTCGTTATGGTCAGTTGTCCGCCCGGTTGCAATCCCTGGTATAACACTGGTTTTAGATTTGCCCTTGCTGCATATATCGCCGCTGTGTATCCTGCCGGCCCCGATCCTATGATCAGGCAATGTACTCTTTCTATATCGCTCATTTTAAACGCTTAATTAAATATGTTATTGTGCGGGGTATAGGTGTTTTTTGTGCCTTAAAGATGCGAAAGAATTGCCGTTGTGGCAAATTTTATAGTCAGATATCGCATATATGGGGCATTCCTCCCTGTGAGTATGTGGATTTCCTTTTTTTGAAAATGTGTTCCCCATACATTAGTGGGGCACCACCATGGTCGTATATGTGCTGCCATATCCCGCCCATACGCCCAACGCGCCATTGGTCATGTTGGTTTTCAGGTTTATGGGCGATGCAAATGGGTTGCCCAGCGCGTTGCTTGCGTATGCCGCCGAATTCCAGAATTCATATACGGCTTTGTCTATATTGCTCCATTTCAGCGTCACTGTATCACCGGGGAAGAAATACCTTAGAGAGTCTTCGTTCACATTCTGTGCCTTATCATATCCCGCATACAATGGTATGTTGGTAATAGGCTTTCCGTTTACTATCTGGTCGTTAAATTGGTCGCTGCCATAAAACGGCTGGCTGTTCTTTTGGGTAAAATACCGTACATAGTTGCCAAACGTATCCGGGTCGGTATAATTCACATATAGTTGCTTTGCGCTGTCCGGTGTTTTCGAATTCTTAAAGGTGGGTATATCAAACCACATAGAATCAATGCCCTTGGATGTAGGAATCTTGGTAACAGCCGTGTAGGTCTTGCTGTCATAGGTAATGGTAAGTGTATAATACTTTTCTGCTTCGCCCAGCATCAGGTCTGCAGTTGCTGCTGTATCTATAGAATAGACATAGAATTTATTGCCGTTGCTGCCTGTATCAAACGAGTATTCTTTTAGTGTTATGGTTTTTGCCCCATCTGATACTGTTATGTTTGCCCCATGTACAAAACTACTCTCAAGGGTTGTCAGGTCTACATTCGCAAAGAAACCTATAGTAGTGGTAAGAAACACATAAGGCGCTCCTCCTGTTTCTATTGCGCCCTGTACTACAAGTTGCGGCGGCGCCGAATCCAGTTTTATATGCACCTCTTTCTCGCAGGATGCCAGCGATAACGCAAAAACTACGGTAATAAGTAAATATAAAAAAGAGTGCCTAGTGATGTTCATATCGGGTTTCAAAAGATGCGCAAAGATAAAGAACTGTTGTTACACAACGGGTTAATGAAATGTTGAAAACCCATTTGAAATATTGTTAGACATAAATATGTTATATTTCTTCATTTAGTGTGTTCTGCATTGTGCATCGTTGAGATTGCAATTTTTCCTGATGTTGTATGCCCTGCGATAAATAAAAATATTCTACAAAGTATTTGCGACAAGATGGATTGTTTTGCAATAAGATGAAATTGATGCGTGTATACAGTTGGCGTGTTCTATCTCAGTTCGCATATCTGCCGTCGGGCCCGTACATCACCGGTAACAGCTTGTGGTATTTTTCAAAGTAATCATACCCCGGCTTCAGGTCTGCCCAGAATTGCTGCTTCACAGGGTCTTTCCCGAATTCTCTGTTCAGGTAAGCTAGCCCGTTCTTTGTAAGCCGGGTAGGGAAGATGTGTACCGGTATATACTCCTCACCGTTTATCTTGGCATTAAGGCATAGGGTGTATAATTCTTTTATACCATCATCCGTCATGGGCATACAGCCTATGGTCACACAGCCGCCGTGTATGTATATCTCACCTCCCGGGTTCGTGTTGCCCATCATTTTGTCCGAGAAATTTGGATAGTTCAGCAGCATTGCCAGGTAGTAGTCGCTTTTCGGGTTAAATTCCTCTATGAAATAATATCCTTCCGGCACCTGCCTGTCTCCCTGCGATCGCTTTGGGCCCAAGGCCCCCGACAATGCACAGATGCGGTAGGTCTTTACCAATTTATATTCTGCTGTCTCTGTATTTCTTGCCCACAGTTCCAGCTCGTTTTGAGATTTGAATGCCCTCAGAAAAATATCTTTTGGCGGATAGTCCAGCCCTTTCTTCCTGAATTCCTTGCTCAGCGTATCATTATATTTCTTACAGGCCTCAGATACGCGGGTACATGCCAGTTGGGTATTCTTAAATTTTTCCCCGGTTTCTTGCGCATGGGTTCCCTGCCATCCCATAATGATGATTGGCAAGGCTAAAAAAAGTATGTTTTTATTTATACGCATCCAGCAAATAATACGCGTCCTTTATTACAAATATAATATAACTGCTTCAAAGGATTTCTTAAAATGCGGGAAGGGGGCAAGTGCCCCCTTCCCGCATCCTCTTTTTTTTTAATCGTTTACCTTATCAGCGTCAGGTCACCGCTGCGCTCTACGGTATGGCCTTCGCAGGTATACCTTATGTACCAGTAATAGGTACCCATATCCTGTGGCGCACCACCAAAGGTGCCGTCCCAGCCTATATGCTCGGTAGATGCTGTAGAGTATACCGTTACACCCCACCTGTTCACTATTCTGAATACGCTCAGCATATGATGTCCGTCCGTTATCGGTTTATATACATCATTGTGCCCGTCATTATTAGGCGTAAACGCGGTAGGGAAGTCTATACTGCAGCAGTAAGACGGGCTGTACAGCAGGCTGTCAGTTGAGTGGCAGCCAAATGGATCTGTTACTGTCAGGCTGATATATCCGGGTGCCATCACCACACCATATACCGATGGTGCCGATGTGATTCCCAGGAAGTATCCCGCAGGCGCCCAGGCATAGCTGTTAGACGATGAGATGGTGTGCGCGGTAAACAGCGCAGTATCTCCGGTACAGGTTACATCTGTGCTGCTGAAGGTAGCATCAGGTAAGCCGTGTACCAGTACGGAGTCGTATATCGTATGGGTCGGGCACGATTCCTGCGTGCTGTACCCCGTTACGCTGATGATATACATGCCCGCTGTGTCCCACGATACGGTGAATGGGCCACCTGTTCCGCTCATCGCGCTGATCACATGGAAGTGTGTACTGTCGGTGCTCCAGCTATAATGGTCTATACCGGGGCTGGCAAATGTAAGTCCCAGCAGGGTAGTATCACCCACGCATATGTCAGGGGCTATGTAGGCGTCTATTACAGGCGTTGGTGCTACGTGCACGGTATAGTGTCCTGTGGTGCTGCATCCGTTGGCGGTCACTGTCAGCGTCACTACATTATTACCTGCCGAGTCAAATTGTGCCACTATCGGGCCCATGCTGGTATCACTGCCGCTTATTATTGTTGCGCCTGCCGGCATGGTCCACAGGTAGGTTGCACCGGTCAGTACCGGGCCGGAGAAGTTCAGCGTCAGCGTATCCCCATGGCATATATAGCTCCGTGCCGGGTTTATATTCACTACAGGCTTGGTATTTACCGTTACATGCAGCGGTGCTCTCGGGCTTTCACAGCCCAGCACGGTTTGTGTTACATAATAGGTCGTTGTGCCGGGTATGGCTGTGCCCGGTGTTGGCGTGGGTATACTGCTGCCGGATATTGTTGCGTACCAGGTCAGGCTGCTGCCGGTTGCGGTCAGCGGTGTTGCCGGGTCGTACTGGCAATAGGTCAGATCGGTCGTCACAGGCATAGGTGGTATCGGGTTCACAGTTGCGGTCACTGATGCCGGTAATGATGGGCATCCGCTCAGTGTAGCCACCACTGTATACACCCCCGAGCGCAGTGTGTCTGCGTACAGCAGCACGGGGTCTGATCCTGTTGCTGTATAAGATGACGGGCCTGTCCATGTAAATATTGCTCCGGAAGGTGTGGACGAAGCATGCAACGCCAGGTCGCTGCCGGAGCATACCGGGCTGTTCGTGCTTACTACTGGTAGGGTAGGCGTGGGTTTCACCAGCACGCTTACACTTCCTGCCGCTGACGAGCAGCCCGTGGTATTTACAGTCACAATCACATAATAAGTACCGCTTGCCGCCGTAGTTGCCCCTGTTATTACAGGGTTCTGTAATGTAGATGTGAATCCGTTGGGGCCTGTCCAGTGGTAGGTTACCCCTGTTGCGGTATCGCTAGCAAAGAGCAATAATGTGCTGTCGGCGCATATAGGCCCGTTGCTGCTTGCTGTGGGTGCGGCGGGCGCGGCTCCGTCCGGCAGGGTTATGCTCAGCACATTGGATGCGCAGCCCCAGCCATTCACTACATAGATGCTGCTGTAGATACCCGCGTGCAGGCCACAGATGGTTATCCGTCCCATTACGTCGGCTGTGTCATAGTGGTACGTCAGTGCGCCGCCGTTGAAACTATAGAATACCGCATATGCCGAGTCTGGTGTCAGCCCGTATATTGTCATACAGCCGTCAGATACGTTGCACGCCGATGGCGGTGTCATCGTAGGCCCTGTTATTATTGGCGATTGATGCACGATCACGTATGTGCTGTCCGTATCTGTACATCCGTTCATATCCACGGTTACATGATACCAGCCGGTCGCTGTTACAGATGCTACAGTAACAGATGGGTTTTGCAGGGTAGATGTGAAACTCAGTGGCCCTGTCCACGCATAGGTAGCCCCCGATGTCAGAGTGTCGGTTGCTGTAAGGTTTAGTAAGCTGTAAGTGCATACAGGGCTGTTGCTGCCGGCTGTCACATTTGGTTTTGCGTTTACAGTTACCGTTATGGGCACTCGTATGCTTTCGCCGCAGGAGCCTATTGTCTGGGTTACCCACCATGTATATATACCCGCCGTCATTGTAGACGGGGTAGGCGAGCTGGTGCTGCCTGTGCCGCCGGTAGCGCTGGTGTACCACCGCAGGTTTGTGCCCGTAGCCACCAGTGTATCAGCTGTATCAAACTGGCAATATACCACAGGCACGGTTACAGGCCCCGCAGATGTGCCGGGGATAATCGTAAAGTGGAAAGTATCGCTGGTACATATTCCGCTGCTTATCGGCGTGCCAATAACAGTATAGGTAATAATACCGGTCAGCGAGTCCACCAATACAGTGCTCGATGTTCCGGTCGTGCTGGTAAGCCCTGTCGCCGGCGACCATACCCATGTATACGATCCTCCGCTCCCTATAGATACAAATACACTGTCTAATCCCAGCGCGCATGCGTCTATCGTATCGCTGCCTGGTAATATCAGCGATCCGTGCGCCGTTAACGATGGCGCTGTCAGTGCCAGTGCGCTATCCAGGTCTGCCGCGCGCAGTACGTATGCATATGTAAGGTCTGTGCTGTCGCCCGGCGCTATGCTGCCTAAGTTGTATACAAGCCCTATGCCCACATCATTGGTATATGTGGTGCCCGTTGTATACATGTATGGTGTTGTTTGCGCGTATACCTGATTCAGGTTGTATGTTGGTGTCAGCCCGCTGTTTATAATGTAGCACTTTGCCCGGCAGTCCTTTGTTCCCAGCCCCAGGTAGGCTGTTGAGTTCGTAGGCGATGTGGCCGATACCATCACTTTATTGTCGGGGTTAGGTAGTTGGTATTCTATCTTGTTGATCGTGGTAAAGTCCCCGATACCATATTGTTGTTCGGCATTGTCCGGGTCTACTGTTCTCTGGTAATATACATTGTTTGCTGTACTGCCTCCGGTGTTTCTTATTACAACATGCACGGTAAAATACAGCTTGCTGCTGTTCAGCATCGTTGTCTGGGTTATCTGTAACGGGTCTGCGGTAGATCCGCTCCACACACCCTTTGATATGCCTCCTGTACTGCTGTAGGATACAGTGCCCCCGCTCAGTGTTCCTGAGTACCCGGTACCCGGAAACGACAGGGCCTGCGTCCATGCGTCGCTCTGGCTGCCGTTTGCCTGTATGCTCCATCCCTCCTGGGGTGTGCCCGGCAAAAAGTAATCGCCAAAGAGTGGAGGTGCGCCCGTGGCCCATCCGTCCATGGCCGGGTCTGCTACAAATCCCAGCAGGCGCGTGCCCACATAGGTCGATGATCCGGGGTCCCATAATGTATAGGCACCCGTGGGATGGTAACTGATAGGTGCGGGCTGGCTGCTGCCATATGCCCCTATCGGAGATATCCCTATCTCCAGGAAATTGCCTTGCAGGAAAACACAGTCCCCTACCATTTGGCTCCTGGCTGCAAACCCGCTCAGGATAAGGCATAGAAATACTATAAGTACGAATTGCTTTTTCATAAATTATTTTTATTTAAACAATAACAGATTAGCTAAGTCACGCTCCTCGTCAGTGCACTTTCACTGTAGTGTGCTGCCTGGGTACGCTTTGCATTTGATAGAGGTTCACTGTGTTATAGCATGCTGGTTTATGTTTAATAAGACAGCTTTATGTGTTGTTTAGGTTGGCTATGAAGATGGCGCTGATTCGCTGTATCCCTTTATTGTTAAGGCTTTCAGGTGTTGGTTTGTCTTGTTGGGTTTATGGTGTTTGAGCAATTATAAATAGGCGGTTAAAAAAATATTTTTAAGATTTTTTTTATTTTTTTTAAGATTTACGCTGTATGAATTGGCATTGCCCCAATGCAAAAGCCCCCGGTATGCCAGGGGCTTTATGCTCGTTTAACTTTTAGTTTATTTCCTGATCAGCAGTTTGCCTGCATAATTGAAATTGTCGGAAACGGTATGGAAGAAATACATACCATCTTTAAGGCTGCCGAGGTCTATTTGTTTGCTGCCTGTTGTGTTGTTGATATTTATCTGGGCTGTAAATACTTCCCTGCCGCTCATATCATTTATTACCAGGGTTGCATTACCTGTTACCTGGTTTGTCCATGCTATGTTCAGCATACCTGTGGTAGGATTTGGTGATACGGTCACGCTTGCGCCGGTTGTGGTATTTACTACGCCTTCTGTTTTAGGTGTAATTGTTTTTGAGATTGTATGCTCTGTAAAGCTTGCTGTGGTCATACCTGGTGCTGATGCCGTCAGCGTTATCCCTGTATATGGTGTGGTCAGGTAGTTCAGCGAGTCTGGGAACACGTAGTAGGTCTGTCCTACAGGCAGGTTGCTGAATGAATAGTGGCCTGTAGCGTCTGTATAGGTCTGCTGTATCATCTGTAGTGTAGATGAGTTTACTGCGCATACATGCACGCCTACCGCTGGAGAACTGCCTGATGTGCCTTTGTTGGCGCCTGTGGTTACATCACCGGCTATAAAGCCCGGTCCCGATGTAATTGTGCCATACGCCATGTTTATATCTTTGCCGGTGTCTGCTGTACCGCTCGTATGGTAGAATGCGGTAGCGTCGTGCCAGTAGAAATTGTTGGGATGATAGGTAGGTATAAATCCGGTTGTGCTGAATAATGTATCATCAGCTGATGCTTTTACCCTGAACGAGTCTGTTGATACGCTCATGAAGTTGTATGCAACACTGGTGCCATAGCATATTACATTAGTAGAGTCTATTGCCGCCAGCAGGTGCGTTGTTGTGTTGTAGGTGATCAGCCATACTTTCACACTACCGTACAGCGGTGAGCTGAATATTACATGGCCGAAGATGCCGTCGAATGGTATTACGTTCACAGTTGTGGAAGTAGATATTGCACCGCCGCACCCTGTTACTGTGTAGCTGATGGTAGCTACTCCGGTTGCTACGCCCGTTACAACACCTGTGCTGGCGCCTACAGTAGCAATGCCGGTTGTAGCGCTGCTCCATGTACCACCGCTTATTGAGTCGCTGAGTGTGATGCTGGCGCCTACCATTACCGTGCTTGGGCCGGTGATACTGCCGGGGGCCATAGTTGTGCTGCTTACGGTTACGGTACGGGTTACGTATACTGTACCGCATGATCCGCTTAATGAGTAAGTGATGGTAGCTGTACCCGCAGATACGCCGGTTACCACGCCTGTGCTGGCGCCTACCGTAGCTATCCCTGTGCTGCTGCTGCTCCATGTGCCGCCTGATACACTATCAGTAAGGGTTATGGTTGTGCCTAAGCATACGGTGCCCGGTCCGCTGATAGACGATATCGGCGTTACGCCTACTGTCACCGTCTTGTAAGCGGCACATCCGCTTGGCAGGGTATATATTATTGATGTTGTTCCTGTATGCGCACCTGTAACTATGCCGGTACTGGCGCCTACAGTTGCTATATAGGTCGATCCGCTGCTCCAGGTTCCACCTGGTGTAGCATCCGCCAGTGTTATGCTGCTGCCTATACAAAATGCGGTTCCACCTCCGGTTATAGCGGCAGGGGCAGTATTAACTGTAAACATACCTGTTACTGATGACACACCTAATGTATATGTGATCGTTACTACACCGGCGGATACGCCGGTCATAATACCGCTCGATGAGCCTATTGTGGCTATTGAAGGGCTGCTGCTGGTCCATACTCCGCCTGGGTCCAGGCTGTCCGTCAGGTATAAGCTAGAGCCCGTGCATAACGTTCCGCTCGATGGCAGGAATGGGCTTAGTCCGTATGATGCATATGACAGCACCAGGGAAAATAGGATGAGACTAAAGATTTTTTTCATAACTGTTTCGTTTTTTTAATGTTTAAATATTGGGGTCTTTTCTAAACCTTGCCATCTAAGACGATATTTGCGCTCCATTTGTTAGGATTATTGGATACATTTATTTTAAAAACAAGTGAGGCCACCCATGGGTGGCCTCACTGTCAGAGAATTAAGGATTGCAGGAATATATTCATTAATGCTGTATAAACAGCTTATTGCTATAATATATTTCATCAGATTTAATGCTGATCAAGTATATACCATCTTTCAGTGATCCTAAGCCTATTTGTGTCTGCCCGCTGGCATCCTTAATAGTTATCACCTGGCTGTATACAACCCTGCCTGTCATATCTGATACGGTTACAAGCACATCACCGGCTTGTTCGTTCTGCCATTGTATGTTCAGGCTGCCGCTCGTTGGATTAGGGAATATACTCATTGCCTTTTCTGAAGTCGGGTCTGGCGCCACACCCATAGCACCGGTTGTTTTGGCGGCAGGGCCTGTCAGTTCCGGTGCATCTATAGTAAAGCTGGTGGCATCATCATCGCCCATACGTATTGGTGCAGATACTCCGGGGCCGGTGGTCACATTTACCAGCACATAGGTACCGCATGCGCCTACAGAGTAGTAGATCACCACTGTACCGGTCGATACACCTGTTACCACTCCCGTCATCGGGTTCACGGTAGCTATGGAAGGGTTTGCACTCACCCATGTGCCACCTGGGGTACCATCAGATAATGTGGTCGTCGATCCTACAGATACCACCGTACTTCCGGTTATTGGTCCAGGTGCAGGGTTCACGGTCATTGTATGGTATACTCCGCATGATCCTATCGTGTAGTAAATATTCACCACGCCGCCTGCCACGCCGGTTACCACGCCCACCGAAGACACTGTTGCTATGCTGGTATTGCCGCTGGTCCATGTGCCGCCCGCGGTAGCATCGCTCAGTGTTACTGTATGCGCTGTGCACACGGCAGTCGGTCCGCTGATAGCGGTCGGTGTCGGGTTTACAGTCATAGACCGGTATGCATAGCACCCGCCCAGCGAATAATAAACGGTTATTGTTCCTGGTGTTATGCCCGTCACTATTCCGGTACTGCTACCCACGGTTGCGATAGCCGTATAGCCACTTGCCCATGTGCCGCCGGATGGTGTTCCGGTAAGTGTCACGGTCGATCCGGTACATACTGTGCTGCTGCCGGATATTGTGCCGGTTGCGTTCACGGTCATGGTATGTGTCGCGGTGCATCCGCCGCTGCTGTAGGTGATCACCACCACGCCTGCTGATGCGCCTGTCACTACACCACCGGTGCTTATAGTTGCAGTGCCTGTGCTGCTGCTGCTCCATGTGCCGCCTGTAGGGCTGCCGGTAAGTGTGGTCGATGCTCCGGTACATACTGTACTTGCGCCTGATATGCTGGCCGATGAACTTACAGTTACGGTATGATAGGTGTAACATCCGCCCGACAGGTAGTAGATATTAGCCGTACCTGCAGATACCCCGGTCACCACACCGGCAGTGCTTACTGTTGCCACGCCTGTGCTGCCGCTGCTCCAGATGCCTCCCGTTGGCGTTGCTGACAACGACAGTGTTGTGCCCACACATAGGCTGCTCCCGCCTGATACTACCGCGGTTGCATTTACGGTAAACACTCTGTACGCGCTGCATCCGCCAACTGTGTAATAGATATTTACCGTTCCGCCTGCTACACCTGTTACCACGCCTGTGCTGCTTACAGTTGCTACAGATGAGTCACTGCTCAGCCATGTTCCCCCGGATGGGCTGCCGGTTAGTGTGGTAGAGAAACCATAGCATATAGAACTGCCACCCGAAATGGTCGGAACAGCGTTCACTGTTACTATTTTGTAGCTCGCGCATCCGCCGCTTGAATAATAGATATTAACTACACCCGCGGTTACGCCCGTTACTACGCCTGTTGTGCTCACTGTTGCAGTGGCTGTGCTACTGCTGCTCCATGTGCCGCCGCCTACCGATGCAGACAGTGTTATTGATGAGCCTGCGCAAACAGTGCCCGGGCCTGTTATAGATGCCGCGGGGTTCACTGTTACTATTTTATAGGTATAACATCCGCCCGAATTGTAATAGATAGTAGCAGTGCCTGCTGATACGCCGGTTACTACACCTGCACTGCTCACACTGGCTATACCTGTGCTGCTGCTGCTCCATGTGCCGCCCGATGGGGTAGCGCTGAGCGTTATAGTTGTGCCGATGCATAATGAGCTGCTGCCCGATATCAATGGTGCCGGGTTCACGGTCATTATCTTGTATGCATAGCATCCGCCTGCATTGTAATAGATATTTACAGTACCGGTTGCTATGCCGGTTACCACACCCGATGTGCTTACGGTAGCTACAGCGGTATTGCTGCTCAGCCATGTGCCGCCGCCCGGTGTACCGGTAAGGGTTGTGGTCGATCCCGCGCATACTGTGCTGCTGCCTGATATGCTTGCGGAGGTGTTTACTGTCACCACTTTGTAGGCATAACATCCGCCCGAATTGTAGTAGATCGTCGCTGTGCCGCCCGATACGCCGGTTACTACGCCCGATGTGCTCACGGTAGCCACGCCTGTGCTGCTGCTGGTCCATGTGCCGCCACTGGGTGTGCCAGTCTGAGCTGCGGTAGTTCCCACACACAGCAGGCTGCTGCCTGTGATCGTTGGCGTTGCGTTCACCGTCATTACCTTATACGAATAGCATCCGCCTGCGTTGTAATATATATTTACTGTGCCGGCAGATACTCCTGTTACCACACCTGCAGTGCTCACTGTTGCTACTGCGGTATTGCTGCTGCTCCATGTGCCGCCGCCGGGTGTGCCGGTAAGCGTTGTGGATGATCCTGTACATATCGTACTGCTGCCTGATATGCTTGACGATGTATTTACAGTTACGACTTTATATGCCGCGCATCCGCCAGATACATAGTATATCGTTGCGGTTCCGCCGGCTACACCGGTTACTATGCCGGAGGTGCTCACGGTAGCCACACTCGTGTTGCTGCTGGTCCATGTGCCGCCGCTTGGGCTTCCTGTTTGTGTTGCTGTAGTTCCTACGCACAGCATGCTGCTTCCGGTTATTGTCGCAGATGTATTTACGGTCATGGTCTTGTATGCCGCGCATCCGCCCGATGTGTAATAAATATTTACTACGCCGCTGGCCACACCTGTTACCAGGCCTGCTGTACTCACGGTAGCTATCGCGGTGTTGCCGCTGCTCCATACACCACCGCCCGGTGTTGCGGTCAGTGATGTTGTTGATCCGATGCATACTGTGCTGCCACCGCTGATGACCGCAGCCGCATTAACTGTTACTGTTTTGCCTGAGTAGCAGCCGCCGGCCAGGTAATAAATATTTACAGTACCTGCAGATACGCCTGTAACTACTCCGGTAGAGCCCACAGTGGCCACGCTGGTGCCGCTGCTGCTCCATATTCCGCCTGATGGCGTGCCTGTTAATGTTATTGTTGACCCCACGCACAATGTGCTGCTGCCCGATATGCTCGATCCTGTTGTTACCACCAGTGTTCTTGTCACAAACGCAGTACCCACTGTATAAGTAATGGTCACAGTTCCTGCCGATACTCCGGTCACCACACCTGTGGTCGCGTTGATGGTAGCTATAGCTGTGTTGCTGCTGCTCCATGTTCCGCCGCTGGTGCTGTCCATCATTGTCGCAGTGCTGCCCGAGCATAATGTCGTTGGGCCTGTTATCGGCGATATCCCTGTTCCCGAAGTTACGGTAAAGGGCACATATGTCATACATCCTGCGGCAGTCGTATATATTATGCTGCATGTTCCTGTCGATACGCCCGTTACTACGCCCGTTGTCGGGTTCACGCTTGCTATACCGCTGTTGGTGCTGCTCCATGTCCCTCCGGTTGTGGCATCACTAAGTGTTACCACACCACCCACTGTTGTGCTGGTAGTGCCTGTAATTGCCGATGGTAGTGGGTTTACCACTACCGTAGTGGTCACATAACCCGCTCCCACTGTATAAGTAATTGTTACTGTACCTGCTGATACTCCCGTCAATACGCCGCTGGTTGCGTTTATAGTGGCTATTGCGGTGTTGCTGCTGCTCCATGTTCCGCCGCTCGCTGCGTCTGCCAGTGTTATGGTGGCTCCTGCACATACATTACCTGGGCCTGTTATCGGGGGTATCGTTGTCCCCGATGTTACAGTGAAGTATATATATCTTGTACAGCCGCCCACGGTATAGATAATGCCGCATACGCCTGCGGATACACCTGTTACTACACCTGTTGTGGCATTCACAGTGGCTATTGATGTGTTGGTGCTGCTCCATATGCCGCCACTGGTTGCGTCACTCAACGTTACGCTGCCGCCCACTGTTGTTGTGGTGGGGCCTGTTATCGTTGCGGGCAGTGGGTTCACTGCTACAGATGCGGTCACATAACTGCTGCCTACCGTATAAGTGATGGTCACTGTGCCTGCTGCCACACCTGTTACTACGCCCGAAGATGATACCGTAGCTATGGCTGTATTGCTGCTGCTCCATGTTCCGCCGCTGGTTGCATCTATCAGTGCTATGGTAGACCCCACACACACTGTAGATGGTCCTGATATTGGCGATATGGTTGGTGTCGTTACCGCGAATGTGATGGTCCGGAAGCAGCCGCCTACTGAATAGGTGATCGTACAGGTGCCCACAGATACGCCTGTTACTACACCACTGGTTGCATTCACTGTTGCAATACTTGTATTGCTGCTGCTCCATGTTCCGCCGGTTGTGGCATCTGCAAGTGCAGATGTTCCGCCTACGGTGGTTGTGGCTGTTCCTGTTATAGTTGCCGGTAAAGCGTTCACCGTCATATGTTTATATGCATAGCACCCGCTTACGGTATAGTAGATGTTTACTATCCCGGCACCTACGCCGGATACTACACCGCCGGATGTTACGGTTGCCACAGTCGTTGTTCCGCTGGACCACGTACCGCCTGTCGGGGTGGATGTCAGTGTTGTGCTGCTGCCTACGCATAGCGTGCTCACGCCTGTAATGGTCGCTGAGGTAGCTACTGTAAAGGACGTGGTCACGTAGCTGCTGCCTACGGTATAAGTTATGGTACATGTACCCACAGATACACCTGTTACAATTCCGGCAGATGTAATGGATGCTATCGCCGGATTGCTGCTGCTCCATACGCCGCCGGGTGTCGCGTCAGACAATACGGTCGATGAACCAACACATGTACCTGACGAGCCGGTAATGGGTGATACTGATGATGTACCGCCTACGGTAAATGTTACCGTGGCTATACAGCCGCTCACATAGTAGCTGATAGTACAGGTGCCTGTTGAAATACCCGTAACTATACCTGTCAGTGAGCCTATTAGTGCTATTGATGAATTCGAGCTCAGCCATATTCCTCCTGTTGTGGCGTCGGTCAGCGTCGTTGATCCGCCTACGCCTACGGTGGTGGTACCACCTATAGCCGATGGCCCGGGCGTTACTGTTACTACATGATAAGAATAACAGCCGCCTGCGTTATAATATATTGTCGCTGTTCCTGCTGATATGCCTGTTACCGCTCCGCCTGTCACAGTAGCTACTGATGTATTACTGCTGCTCCATGTGCCGCCGGATGGCGTACCTGTCAGTGTTATCGTACTTCCCACGCACAGGGTACTCGGTCCTGATATAGATGATGCCGGTGACACTACCATTGTGTGTATCACATAAGTACCGCTGAGTGTATAAGTGATGATCACGGTACCTGCTGATACACCCGTTACTATTCCGCCTGAGCTCACTGTTGCTATCGCGGTGTTGCTGCTGCTCCAGGTACCTCCCGGCGTACTGTCGCTAAGTGCTACTGTAGAGCCTGTGCATACCGTGGATGGGCCTGATATAGGGTCTACTACTGTTGTAACCGTACTGTCTGTCACATAGCGGTGTGTAGAGCATCCTGTAGTCAGTGTGTAGGTCACAAGGCATGTTCCTGGTCCCACACCTGTCACCACGCCCGTTGTCGGGTTTACCGTCAGCGTTGTCGGGCACGAGCTCGACCATACGCCTCCGCTTGTCGCGTCCGTAAGTGTTATAGTTCCACCGGTATACACTGTGCCTGGTCCTCCTATTGCGCTGGGCAATGGATTGATAGTTATTGGCTTGGTTGCTGAGCCAACTCCGGGTCGGTAATAGGTGATAAGTGCAACACCTGCTGATACACCCGTGACTATCCCTGAGGATGAGCCGATCGTGGCGATTGTAGTCGGGTTGCTGAACCATATACCGCCGGTGCTGCTGTCAGACATCGTCGCTGTTGCGCCGACACATATATGATCCGGTCCGAAAATTGGGCCAACCTGGCCGAAGGATGCAATGGATAGGAGCATTGCAACAATTGAAAGCATAAAGATCTTTCTCATGATTTTGTTGTTTTAAAATAGTGTGGAATTAATTTTCTAAGGAACTAATACTTGCAAATTTTAACTTACAGTATATTAAAGACAAGGTAAAAAATATAATTGGTTGGGTTGATATTTTTAATTTTTTTTCTTGTTATTTTGTTCATAATGAGATACATATATACTGAATTAAACTTGCTGCTATTAACTGAAAATTAATAAAAAAGCTCCCGCAAGGGAGCTTTTTTATTTAACAACTGTAATTTGTTAATGCGTAACTGAATCTTAATGCTGTATCATTATTTTCCCGGTATAATTCGTTTGGCCGTTGCTGATGGTCATGATATATAGCCCATCCTTCAGACTGCTGAGTGATAACTCATTTTGCCCGTCTTTGGCGTCAATGTTCATCCCAGTAGTATATACTTTTCTGCCGGCCATGTCAGTTACAGTTATGGTTGCTGTGCCGGTGTTCAGGTTTTCCCATAGCACACTTACATCTCCGCTTGTAGGACTCGGGAATACCTTCACCACGCCCGCTGCATATTCGTTCTCCGTTATATCATCATGGTGGTCTTCTGTTCCGGGTTTTGCGCTGCCTGTCGTGCCGGTGGGTATTGTGGTGTAGCTGCTCCCTTCTGTGCTGGTGGGGAAGAAGGTCACAGTGATGGCTTTATGCACGCTGCATCCGCCTGCCCAGTAATGTATGTTCACCGTCCCCAGTATTCCTCCTGTTACCAGGCCGGTTGTTGGGTTTACACTTGCTATTACCGGGTTGTCGCTTGCCCAGGTACCACCGGGTGTAGCGTCGGTTAGCATTATGTGAAGGAATGGGAATACTGTGCTTGGCCCTGCTATAGTGTCCGGTGCAGGCATTATCGTTATCGGCGTCGTGGTATAGCATCCTCCGGCAGTAGTATAGGTGATCAGCACACTACCTGCGCTCACGCCCATTACCACTCCGCTGCTCACGGTTGCTATTGCTGTGTTGCTGCTGCTCCACATTCCCCCGCTTATCGATCCGGTCAGCGTTGCAGATGTCAGCACGCAGAATGAGCTGGCCCCTGTTACCACAGGTGTGGCATACACAGTTACTGGGTGGTACACAGCGCAGCCGCCTGATGTATAAGAGATATTGGTCACCCCCGCGCTCAGTGCGGTTACTATTCCTGACAATGAACCCACCGTAGCTATTACTGTACTTCCGCTGCTCCATGTGCCGCCGCCGGGTATTGCTGTCATGGTTGTCGGTGAGCCGCCAGCACAGGCAGTTGTACTGCCGGATATTACTGCGGCTGCGTTTACCGTCACTGGTTTAAAAGAATAACAGCCGCTGGCAGTGTAATAGATGTTTACTACGCCTGTTGTCACGCCGGTTACCAGGCCCGTACTGCTTACTGTCGCCACCGTGGGGCTGCCGCTTGTCCACGAGCCGCCTCCGGGCGATGCCGTCAGCACAATGGTATTTCCTGTACATACGCCGCTGCTGCCTGTAATTATCGGCGAGGCATTTACTGTCATGATTTTTGATGCCGCGCATCCCGCATACGCATAAGTGATATTCACTACGCCGGGCAGCATGCCGCTTACCACACCTGTGCTGCTTACCGTGGCTACTGCCGGTGTGCCGCTGCCCCATACACCACCTGCCGGTGTAGCGGTAAGAGCTGTTGTTAATCCCTGGCATACCGTGCTGCTGCCTGTTATTGTCGCAGAGCTGAATACGGTAAATGATGTGGTCACATAACTTCCGCTTACTGTATAGCTAATTGTTACCGTGCCGCCGGATACCCCGGTTATCGCTCCCGTAGTTGGGTTAATGGTAGCTATCGCGGGGTTACTGCTGCTCCAGGTTCCCCACATCGTTGTATCGCTTAGTGTTACTGTCGATCCAACGCAGGTACTCATGGTGCCTGTTATTGGCCCTATGGTTATTGCGGATACCGTAAATGGTACATAGACAAAGCAACTGCCGTAGGTATAGGTGATGTTGCATGATCCTAAAGACATACCGCTCACAATGCCCGTCATGGAGCCGATACTCGCTACCGCCGGGTTGCTGCTGCTCCATATACCTCCCGGTGTGGCGTCGCTCAGTATTGTCGTGCCGCCTACTCCCACACTGGTTGCACCGCTTATTGCAGCTATTGTGTTTACCGTCACAGCTTTGAAGCTGTAACAACTGCCGTATGTATAGTAGATATTCACAACGCCCGATGTTACTCCTGTCACCACGCCGGTGCCGCTCACTGTTGCCACGCTGGGGCTCCCGCTTGTCCACGAGCCTCCTGCCGGCGATGCTGATAATGTGATGGATGAGCCCGAGCATATCGTGCTGCTACCCGTGATGAGCGGGGCAGGGTTCACAGTTACTGGTTTCAATGCGTAGCATCCGGTATATGCGTAAGTAATGTTGGCTACGCCACTGCTCAGTCCGGTTACTACACCGCTTATTGATCCTACACTAGCTATCAGCGATCCGCCGTCGCTCCATGTTCCACCCGTTGGTGTTCCCGATAGTGTTGTTGTAGAACCCGAGCATACACTTCCACTGCCCGTTATACTTGCCGCAGAAATCACAGTAAACGACCTTGTCACATACCCTGGTCCTACGCTATACGTTATGATCACGGTCCCTGCGGATATGCCGGTTACCAAACCGGTCACAGGGTGTATTGTTGCTATCGTCGGGTCGCTGCTGCTCCACGTGCCTCCGGGTGTACCATCAGCCTGCATCACGGTCGATCCCACACAGGTAGTCGTGCCACCTGTTATCGGTAGTATGGTTGTTGTGGCTACTGTAAAATAGGTGTACACATAGCACCCGCCCACGCTATAGGTAATATTGCATGATCCGTTCGATACGCCCGTTACAACGCCCGATGCTGATCCTACGGTGGCTACTCCTGTATTGCTGCTGCTCCATATGCCGCCCGGTGTTGCGTCGCTTAGTGTTGTTGTGCTGCCCACCGATGTAGTAGTACTGCCGGCTATTGTTGCGGGTACCGCGTCTACGGTTATTGTTTTATACGAATAACATCCCAGCGATGTGTAGTATATATTGATTACCCCTGGTGTCAGTCCGGTTACTACCCCGGTAGATCCAACCGACGCTACGCTCGGGCTGCCGCTCGTCCACGATCCGCCTGCTGGTGTTGCTGTCAGTGTTATGGCAGATCCTGTGCATACACTGCCCGGCCCGCTGATTATGGGTGCCGCGTTCACGGTCATAGTGTGGTAGGCATAGCATCCGCCCAGCGCGTATGTAATGGTCACAACTCCGGCATGTACGCCGCTCACATCACCACTTGCCAGGTCTACTATTGCGTTCCAGGTGCTGCTGCTGCTCCACGTGCCGCCGGTAGGTGTGCCGGTAAGTGTGGTTATCGCGCCCTCACACACAAATCCCAATCCCGAAACTGTAGGCGCGGGGTTCACCGTTATGGTCAGCGTACCATAGCATCCGCCTGTTGTGGTATACGTAATTGTGGTTATTCCTGCTGCCAGCCCGTTCACTACACCTGCTGTACTTACTGTTGCTATCCCGGGGGCGCTGCTGTTCCATGTGCCGCCTGTTATAGATCCTGTCAGTGTTGTTGTGGTACCTGTGCATACATGTGCGCTGCCGGTAATGGTCGGTGTCCCGTTTACTGTTATTGTCTTGTATGCGGGGCAGCCGGCCAGTGTGTAGTTGATGGTTACTATGCCCGCGCTCAGTGGCGTTATCACACCCGTCAGTGATCCTGCTGTTGCTATCGAGGTGCTGCTGCTGCTCCACGCGCCGCCGGTAGGAGTTCCGGTCAGCGTTATTGCTGTGCCCACGCAAGCTGTACCCGCGCCGCTTATTGCAGGTGTGATATTTACTGTTATTGCCCTCGTCACAAAACCTGTCCCTACGGTATATGTTATCGTAGCCACTCCCGCGGCTACACCGCTTACTATGCCACCTGGGTTTATACTCGCTACCAGTGGATTGCTGCTGCTCCACGTGCCGCCGGGCGTTATGTCATTTAGTGTTGTAGTGGTTCCGGTGCATACAGTTGTACTGCCTGTTATTGGTGCTATAGAGGTCGTTACGGTTATCGAGGCATATGCGTAGCATCCGCTTACGGTATATGTGATATTACACATGCCTGCAGCCACTCCGTTCACAGTTCCGGTTAATGACCCTACCGTGGCTATTGTGGTATTACTGCTGCTCCATGTGCCGCCGGGTGTCGCGTCGCTTAGTGTTATGCTTCCGCCAGTCCCTACTGTCGTTGTCCCGGTCACTGGCCCGGGCACCGGGTTCACGGTTACGCTCTGAAAGGCATAACATCCTCCCGTTGTGTAGTAAATGTTAACCACGCCCGGCGATACCCCCGTCACCACGCCGGTGCCGCTTACAGTTGCCAGTGTGGGTGTACCACTTGTCCACGACCCGCCCGATGGTGAACCTGTCAGCGTCATTGTTGTGCCGGTACATACCAGGCTGGCTCCTGACACCGTTGTCGGTGGATTTACCGTAAATACAGCCGTCGCAAAACCGCCCACTGTCATATAAGTAATAGTGGCGCTGCCGGCAGATACACCGGATACCATGCCTGTGGTCGCACCTACTGTGGCCACTGCCGGGTTACTGCTGCTCCATGTCCCGCCGGGTGTTGCGTCTGTCAGCGTTGCGCTCCCACCCACACAGGTGCTTGTGCTACCTACTATAGGGGATATAGCAAGCGACACAAATGATAACAGCAGCATTACAACACATAGTCCTGTTCTTTTCATGATAGTTCTTCGATTTTATTAATGCAATTTTCACCACCCTTTTTAGAGGCTGCATTTCGATGTCACAAGTTATAAAATTGCCTCCCGGCAGAATAATTTTAATATATTTTTCTTGTTATTAAATTCCTAATGAAATGTGAATCATATGGATTATCATAATTAGGCGACAATACCAACATATAAGTGCCTGGGAAAGGCTGCTTATATTCTTAATTCCGTGTATAAAAAAAGCTTCCCGTTTTGCGGGAAGCTTTTCGTGTGGTTTTCAATTTACTTTAATGCTGTATCAGGAGTTTCTCATTTTTCGTGAATGTCGCAGCTGCTACATGCACCTGGTATACGCCGTTTTTCAAGTTATTCAGCCCCACTTGCATCTGGTTGCCGGTCACTGTCTGTGTAGTGGTATACACTTCACGTCCGGTCATATCATAGATGCTCACGGTTACATCACCCGTTGTGCTCATTGTCCATTCTATGTTCAGGTTGCCTGTTGTAGGGTTGGGGTACATACTGAATTCATCTGCCGTTGTCAGTGCGCAGCATGCCGTTGTCAGCGGTGTTATTGTTCCGTATGATGTGTGCTTCTTAAAGTAAGTACCTGTCACCGATGGTACGCTTGCGCTCAGCGTCATCAGCGATGATGGGGTGGTGTAGTAATCAAATTCTGTGGGGTAAATAACATAAGTGCCATAGCCAAGGCCTGTAAAGCTGTAAGCTCCTGTGGCATCGGTATAGGTATAGGTCAGCACATTTCCGCTACCGTCTTTCAGGTATACCAGCATGCCCGGCTCTGGGTAGTCGCCTGTTGTTCCTTTGCCTGCGCCCGCGTACACAAATCCGCTGATAAAGCCTGGTCCTGCCGGTACTGTGCCGTAGATCATATTGATGTGCATGGTGTCAAATCCTGTTGTATGCGATACGCTCGCGGCCGTAGACCATGTAGATGTAGACAGGCTGTAAGTAGGTATGTATCCGCTTGTTCCGGGTACTGTGCCCAGCAGCCTTGCTTTTACCATATAGCTGCCCGATGGCTCATCCATAAATTCATAATAAGGTGTGCCGCTCACCATGCAACTGTAAGTAGAGTCTGTAGCTATTATCGAGCTGTCCGATGGGTTGTAATGCACCAGCCACACTCTGAAGGTATCTGATGAACTTCCCGTATAAGTAATATAACCCGATATACGGTTACCATCCACGGTCACTGTTCCTGTATTCACGCATCCGTAGCTGTCTGTTCCTGTTAAGGTAAACACAGTTGTACTTCCCGGTGACATGGTCGTAGTGCTGCATGTGCTGCATGACAGGCCGGTAGATGGTGCCCATACATAAGACACACCGCCGCTTCCTGTCAGGGTGGTAATGCCGCCGCATGTAGTAGTTGCCGAAGCCGATATGGTGGGTAATGATCCCATCGTAATGATTGCGGAGCCACTCATGACATTGTTACACCCCGTGCTGGTGTTCGTTGCTACAACTGTGTACGTACCGGATAAAGTCAACAGCCCAAAACTAATAGCGGCTCCTGTTCCCATAACCGGTGAGCCTACTGCAGAAGAGCCGGCATACAATTGATATGACACGCCAAGATCTGATCCCGACAGGCCTATCCCCAGGCCCGCACTTCCGGGACATAAAGTTCCGCCTCCGGTTATTGTATACACGGTAGGCAGTGGGTTCACTACTACTGTCACACTGCCCGTCATTGTGGTCGCGCATGAGCAGCCATAATAGGCTACAACAGTATAGGTGCCTGGGGTAGTCGTTAATCCGAAGTCAATTGAAGCTCCCGTACCATAAGCTGTGGTCACTACTGTAGTGCCCGCAAGTAGTGTATAAGGTATTCCCGCGTCTGATCCCGAAAGCCCAACATGCACGCCGGTGCCGCCTGCGCAGAAGCTGCCGCCGCCGGTCACTGTATAAGTTGAGCCGCTTGCAGGGCTCACCGTTACCGGCCTTGAGGTGTAGCAGCCTGTTGGAAGGGTATAAGTAATAAAACTCACGCCGAGGCTCACTCCTGTCAATACACCCGTTGATGCGCCTACCGTTGCTATTGTAATGCTCGAACTCGCCCATGTTCCGCCTGATGGCGACGAAGTTAGTGTTCCTGTTCCGCCTGCGCATACTGTCGTAGAGCCACCTATAGCCGACGGCAATCCGTTCACGGTTACCGGTAATGTCCTGAAGCAACCCGTAACACCTATTGTATAGGTTATTATGCTCACGCCGGCTGACACGCCGGTTACAAGTCCCGTTGATAAGCCTACTGTTGCTATTGCTGGCATGCTGCTCGTCCATGTACCTCCGCCTGTGGCACAGCCAAGTGCTGTTGTCGTTCCGGGGCAGACCGATGCGGTACCGGTGATCGTTGTTGGTAATGCATTCACTGATACACTTTGGGTCACAAAACCTGTTCCCACCACATTATAAGTTATTGTTGTTATGCCTGCTGATATTCCGGTCACAATTCCAGTGGTCGTACTAACAGTGGCTATAGAAGGATTGGAACTTGTCCATGTTCCCCCGGGTGTCGCGTCCGCCAGGGTAATTGTTGTCCCGTCACACAGTGTAGATGGTCCCGTTATAGGGGCCTGCGCTTTTGAAAGAATACAAAATAAAAGTGCCAGGAAGGTAAGGCTGATGTGTTTCATAAAATCAGTTTTGGTTTGTTGGTTAACTATAAAGGCGTATATAAAGGTACATTTGTTAGTGCAAAAATAAATATTCTTTTTAATGCTTTAAAATTCAATGGTAGACAGTTAATAACAAACGGAGCTTCCCGGCAGGCGGGAAGCTCCATTTGTTAATTCTTCTTTTAGCGTTGTATCAGAAGTTTTTCATTTTTCGTGAATGTCGCTGCCGCTACATGTACCTGGTATACGCCATCTTTCAGGTTATTCAGCCCCACTTGCATCTGGTTGCCGGTCACTGTCTGTGTAGTTGTATACACTTCACGTCCGGTCATATCATAGATGCTCACGGTTACATCACCCGTTGTGCTCATTGTCCATTCTATGTTCAGGTTGCCTGTTGTAGGGTTGGGGTACATACTGAATTCATCTGCCGTTGTCAGTGCGCAGCATGCCGTTGTCAGCGGTGTTATTGTTCCGTATGATGTGTGCTTCTTAAAGTAAGTACCTGTCACCGATGGTACGCTTGCGCTCAGCGTCATCAGCGATGATGGGGTGGTGTAGTAATCAAATTCTGTGGGGTAAATAACATAAGTGCCATAGCCAAGGCCTGTAAAGCTGTAAGCTCCTGTGGCATCGGTATAGGTATAGGTCAGCACATTTCCGCTACCGTCTTTCAGGTATACCAGCATGCCCGGCTCTGGGTAGTCGCCTGTTGTTCCTTTGCCTGCGCCCGCGTACACAAATCCGCTGATAAAGCCTGGTCCTGCCGGTACTGTGCCGTAGATCATATTGATGTGCATGGTGTCAAATCCTGTTGTATGCGATACGCTCGCGGCCGTAGACCATGTAGATGTAGACAGGCTGTAAGTAGGTATGTATCCGCTTGTTCCGGGTACTGTGCCCAGCAGCCTTGCTTTTACCATATAGCTGCCCGATGGCTCATCCATAAATTCATAATAAGGTGTGCCGCTCACCATGCAACTGTAAGTAGAGTCTGTAGCTATTATCGAGCTGTCCGATGGGTTGTAATGCACCAGCCACACTCTGAAGGTATCTGATGAACTTCCCGTATAAGTAATATAACCCGATATACGGTTACCATCCACGGTCACTGTTCCTGTATTCACGCATCCGTAGCTGTCTGTTCCTGTTAAGGTAAACACAGTTGTACTTCCGGGTGACATGGTCGTGGTGCTGCATGTGCTGCATGACAGGCCGGTAGATGGCGCCCATACATAAGACACGCCACCGCTTCCTGTCAGCGTGGTGATACCGCCGCATGTAGTGCTTGCCGAGGCCGATATGGTAGGTAAAGAAGTAATGGTTATTACTGCGCTGCCCGCCATAGGTGTAGTGCATCCCGTTCCCGAAGCGACCACTGTATAAGTTCCGGCAAGGGTCAGTAATCCGAAATCGAGTGGTGCTCCTGTGCCGGACATTGGTGCCCCTATAACGGTTCCGCCTGAATACAACTGGTAGCTAACGCCTATGGTCGATCCGCTGAGCAGCACATGTAAGCCCGCTCCGCCCGCGCAGTAGCTTCCGCCACCGCTAACGGTATATACAGGGCTGGATGCGTCTACGGATACAACTCTCGTTGCTGTGCAGCCTGTTGTTAGCGCATACGTGATCATCGATGTTCCTACTGAAACACCCGTTATCACACCGCCCGATGATATAGTGGCCACTCCGGGGGTTGAACTCGTCCATGTTCCACCGGTTGGGGTTACCGTCCACGTTACCGTTGTCCCGGTACATACACTGCCAGACCCTACAAGCGAACTAGGTGCAGGGTTCACAGATACAGGTATGGTAGTATAGCATCCTGTCGCCCCCACTGTATATGTGATATAGCTTATTCCAGCAGATATGCCGGTACAAACTCCCGAACTTGACCCTATTGTTGCTACTGTAGTTGAGCTGCTGCTCCACGTGCCGCCTGTTGTGCCACAAGTAAGTGTAGTGGTCGTTCCGGGGCAAATAGAGCTCCAGCCGCTGATTGATGTTGGCGCCGGGTTCACTGTTACATTGTGGGTCACAAAACCTGTGCCTACCACATTATAAGTTATTGTTGCTACACCTGCTGTTAGTCCACTCACTACTCCTGTGCTCATAACAACTGCGGCAACTGCTGGGTTAGAGCTAGACCATGTTCCGCCGGATGTCGCGTCCATGAGGGTAATTGTTGTTCCGTCACACAATGTAGAAGGGCCCGTGATCGGCGCTTGCGCTTTGGTTAGGATGCATAAAAATAATGCAAGGAAGGTAAGGCTTAGTTGTTTCATCTTTTTTGGTTTTGTGTGATGTTAAATAATATTTATGTGATCGTATGTAAGGCAATAGAAAATTAGGACAACGTAAATGAGTTAGTAAATCAAAACAATAATATTGGTGATCTTTAAAATAACCATACCGGTCATTTTAGTTATCACTCTTTAGTACCTCCGAATACCTTTCCAAGGTCGCCTCGTCATCAATGCTGTATCATCACCTTCACGCTATACAGCATACTTTCAGACCGCACACTCATCAGGTATATACCACTTTTCAGTTGGCTTACATCTGCCGATGCCTCACCGGTCACTCCCATATTTATTACGTTGCTGTATACGTTACGCCCTGTTACATCGGCTATTGTTATTGTAGCATTACCTGCTGTTTCATTGCGCCAGTTTATATGCAGCGTTTCTGTGGCTGGGTTAGGGTATACATCTATGGTGCCCTTGGCAGGGCCTACATTGGTCACACTGTTCACGGTTATGGGCAATATCACTCTCGATGTGGTATATGCTCTGAAGTTCACGCCTGTTGCGCTGTCCGCGCCGCTGCTCAGAGATATCACCGCCGATGGGGTAGTGTGATAAGAAAACGCTTCCGGATAGATCACATAGTTGCCATAACCTATATTGCTGAACGAATAGGTGCCGTCCGTGTCGGTTGTTGTACTTGCTATCACAAAATTAGTGAGTGCGTCTTTCAGGTATACCTGCATGCCTTTTGCGGTGCTGCCACTGGTACCCTTACCTGCGCCCGATGATATTAATCCACCTATGAATCCCGGTCCGGGGGGCACTGTGCCATATACCATGTTTATGTGCAGCGAATCACTTCCTGTGCCATGCGCTATACTTGCTGCGGCATACCAGTATGGCGTTGCCAGGCTGTACGTAGGTATGTAGCCGCTGGTGCCTGGTATCGTGCCCATCAGCTTCGCTTTCACCATATAGTTGCCTGCTGGCTTATCATAAAATTCGTAGTAGGGTGTGCCTCCGGTCATGCAGGTATAAGCTGAGTCCTGTGCGATCAGTGAGCTGTCAGACGGGTTGAACTGTATTAACCAAACCTTGAAGGTATCTGATGAAGAACCTGTATAAGAGATATAACCCGATATGCGGTTACCATCCACCGTTATCGTTGCTGTATCGCTGCATCCGTTCACGTCTGTGCCGGTCACCGTATATATCGTCGTGGTTGTTGGGCGGGCGCTGGTTATAGCGCAGGTGCCGCAAGATAGGGCTGTTGCCGGCGACCAGCTATACGTATCGCCGCCTGTTGCGCTTACCGTAAACGATCCGCCGCACGATGGCCCGCCGGTAGTTGCGCTTATCGTTGGCAATGCATTCACGGTTACCGTAGTTGTTGTCGTACATCCGGCCAGTGTGCAGGTGATCACTGTAGTCCCTGCGCTTAGCCCCGTGAATACGCCCGATGTGCTGCCAATAGTTGCTATCACACCCACAGCAGGGTTGCTGCTGCCCCACCAGCAGCTTGTAGGCCCGGTAAATAATGACGATGATCCTACACATGCCGACGTAGTGCCCGTAACCGTTGGTGATGGTAGCACGGTCATGGTCACCGTATCATTTACAATAGACGGCGATGCACATGGTGCGCTGCTGGTCATATAGACTCTCACAATATCGCCATCCACGGGGACATAAGAGTACGTAGAAGTTGGACTTACGGCAACGCCATTTCGAAACCAAGTATAAGTTGGGCTGCTTCCGCCGCCGGTACTTGTTTCACTAAAGTTCACTAATGTTCCTGCGCACACAGTATCGTTTGGCGATACACTCATGGATATAGTTGGGGTCACCAGCGATGTTATAGACACCGTGGCGCTACCCGGCATATTGTTCACACAGGTAGTTGCGGTATTGGTAGCTACTGCTGTGTAGGTGCCTCCGGCCGTCATCGGCCCGAAGTCCACAGCCGAGCCTGTTCCGCTCACCGGCGTTCCGGCTGGTGTCACGCCATTATACAACTGGTAGGCGATACCTGTGTTAGATCCGCTCAGTCCTATATGCACCCCTGTTCCCCCGCTGCAGTAGCTGCCGCCTCCCGTTACGCTGAAAGGCAGGGGCAGCGGGTTTACTGCCACTGTCGCTGTTCCGCCCATCGTATTCATGCATCCGGTTGTAGTATTGGTGGCTATCACGGTATAAACACCTGCCGTTGTTTGCAGTCCGTAGTCCAATGTTGACCCTGTTCCCGCCATCGGTGATCCCATCGTATAAGAGCCACACTTCAGTTGATAGCTGGTGCCTGTTATCGATGTGTTCAGCCCTACCGGCACACCTGTACCGCCGGAGCAGAAAGCGCCGCCGCCTGTTACCAGGCATATAGTTGGTAGCGGGTTTATGGTCACTATCGCGCTGCCGCTCATAAATATCTGGCAGCCGGTGGTCATACTGGTGGCCTTTACCGTATAGGTATCCGCGGCTGTAAACATGCCTATTATCAGGCTTCCGCCGGTGCCATGTATCGCAGAGCCCCATGGGGCGCCGGCATCATAGAGCTGGTAGTCTACGCCTGTCTGCGATCCGGACAGCCCTATCGGTACACCGCCCCCGCCAGAGCAGTATGAGCCCCCGCCGGTCACGGCATATGTTGTCGGCGATGGTATTACCGTTATTACCGCGCTGCCCGTCATAGTGCGGGTACAGCCTGTGCTGGTATAAGTAGCTTTTACAGTATAGGTGCCCGCTGCTGTATGTACACCAAAGTTCAGTGTGCCGCCTGTTCCGCTTATCGGGCTGCCCGCGCTGGTACTGCCGTTGTATAATTCATAGGTTACTCCGGTCTCAGATCCGCTCAGCGTTATCGCAAAACCTGTACCCCCGCTGCATAATGTGCCGCCACCCGATACTGTATACAGTGCCGGTAGCGGGTTCATGCTTATCGTCGCGCTGCCGCTCATATTCTGTGTGCAGCCGGTAGTCGCGTTGGTGGCAACCACAGTATAGGTGCCTGCAATAGTGTATGGTCCGAAGTCCAGCATACCTCCGGTGCCGCTCACGGCACTGCCGGTGGCTGTTGAGCCCACAAACAGTTGGTAGTCGATGCCTGTATTGGACGAGTTCAGATAAATATGTGCTCCCGTTCCGCCGCTGCAATAAGATCCGCCGCCCGATACCGTCTGCGATGCAGGTAGCGGATTGATCACTATTGTTGGGGTGCCCGACATCAGGTTCACGCAGCCTGTTATTGGGTTGGTTGCCTTGATCGAATAAGTGCCGCCGGTTGTAAATGTTCCGAAATCAAGACTGCTGCCGGTGCCTGCAAGCGTTACACCGCTACCCGTACCTCCTATGAATACTTCATAGTTTATGCTGGTACTTGATGAGCTCAGTCCGATATGAAATCCTGTGCCGCCTGCGCAGAAGCTTGTTCCGTCAGGCGTTGTCAATGTGTATACCGATGGTAGTGGGTTGGTGCCTACAGATGCAGTGCCGGTCATATTGCTTATACAGCCTGTGCTAGGGTTGGTAGCGGTACTGGTATAGGTGCCGGTTATGGTCTGGTACCCGAAGGTTATCGCGGCGCCGGTACCGGTAACTGTCGGACCGGTAGGTGTGCCGCCTACCAGTAGTTGGTAGCTTATCGATGGTTGTGAGCCGCCAAGGTTTACCAGGGAGCCCGCGCCGCCTGAGCAATAGTTGCCGCCTCCCGTCATAGGGTAGGTAGCGGGTAGTGCGTTTACAGTTACCGCTCTCGATGAGGAGCAGCCGCTCACGCTGTAGAATATCGTTGCGGTGCCGGGTGTATTGCCGGTAGCAGTACCCAGGCTATTGATTGAGATTACAGTTGGATTGCTGCTGGCCCATGCGCCTCCCGATGTTGGGTCGCTATAGATGCCGGTTGACAGTGAGCAGATAGCAGTCGGGCCGCTCACCGGGCCGGGTGATGGATTCACGCTTACATTGGTCATAGCGTAGCACCCGGTCACCAATGTGTAGCTGATATTTGTGCTACCCGCAGTTACGCCGGTTACTATACCTGTGCTGCCCACGGTAGCCACGCCCGGCAGGCTACTCGTCCAGGTGCCTCCGCCCGGGCTGCTGCTCAGTGTTATGGTATTTCCGGTACATGCGGTTGATGGGCCGGATATTGCCGAGGGTGTTGCGTTTACCGTAATATTACTTGATGCGGAGCATCCGCCCGGCAGCGAATAGGTAATGCCCGATACCCCCACGCCGGTCCCGCTGATCAGGCCGGTTGTCATGCCTATCGTTGCTACAGATGTATTGCTGCTGGTCCAGGTTCCGCCGCTTATTGCGTCTGTTGCGCTGCCGCTGGTGCCTACGCATAGTGTCGCGGGGCTTACTATTGGTGCAGGCATCGGGTTCACAGTTACCATAGCTGTGGCAAATGATCCTGTAGAATACGTTATCGTCACTACACCGGCCGATACTCCCGTTAATATTCCGCTCGATGAACCTATCGTAGCTACCGCAGGGTTACTGCTGCTCCATACGCCGCCGGCCGATGTATCACTTAGCACGGTCGAAGTTCCGGTACACAAACTCATAACACCGGTTATTGCGCCTACTTGCGCAAAACTGGCTATTGAAATGAGCATTCCAATAATGGTAAGGGTTATATTTCGCATCACTTGATCCTTTGATTGGATAAAACCCAACAGTATGTTACTCATACGTTGTTTTATCCGCCTCGTATATAAGGCGTATAAAACGGGACGAATGTTAGTGTTCATAAATAATTTATTTTGTTTAATAACTCCCATCACTATGCGTTTTCACGCCATTTATAACAATTTATTATTATTCTATTTTTAATATTTTTTGGGTTTTTATCCTGATTCCGTTCGGGTCAAATATTTCCAGCATATATACACCATTTGCCAGTACGCTAACATCCACTTGGTTTACATTTTTATTTATACTTATTTCTTTTCCGTCTACGCATAATAGTCTAAGGGTCAATTTTTTACACCATTGTACATAAATTATTGATTCGCTTGGGTTCGGGAACACAGCTATGTCGCTCGCCGAGCAGCCGGTATACAGCATGTCGGGCGTCGTCACACTGCATCCGTTGGCATTGGTCACCGTTACAGAGTATCTGCCGGTTATTGTTACCACATAGGTGTCTGTTACAGCCCCGGTTATCGCTGTATCATTCCGGTTCCATTGATAAGACGAATATCCACCCGGTACAGATATTATATTTTCATTTTGTGTAATGGTGGGCATAGCAGGTAGCGGGTCTATCGTCAGTACCGTTTGAGCGGTGTCTGATGCGCACAGGTTGGTCACCATATAGCTTATGGTGTCAAGGCCGGCCGCATGCCCGGTCACTTGCCCTGCCCCGTAGGTTGCGTTGTCATTGCTCATTTGCCAGGTACCGCCGGCGGGTGTGCCGGTTACCGAAATTATTTCCCCTACGCATAGCTCATTCTTCTCAGGGCTGATGTCTGCCACAGGGTAAGGCACTACCGCCAGGGCAAAGGTTGCTGTATTGGTACAGAAGCCGTTACTCACCATATACGATACACTCGTATTGCCGGCAGCCACACCGGTCACTGTTCCGCCGGTAGTTATGGTCGCGTTGCCGTTAGATGTGCTCCATATTCCTCCCGTCACATTTTCTGTTAGTATTTCCGAAGCGCCCACACATATGGCATGCATGCCGGTTATCACACCCGGATCAGGCAAAGCGTATACCGTTATCACTTTTGTTGCTGATGCGCTGCCGCAATTATTGCTTATCGTATAGATCACCGTATCCAGCCCGGGTGACTCTCCCGTCACTACGCCGCCGGATACTATCGCGTTCAGGTTTGTTATACTCCATGTACCGCTCCCTGTGGTGTCGGTCAGCGTTATCGTAGACCCTACGCATACACCCGATGGCCCGTTGATAGCGCCCGCGTATGACAGGTTGGCGTTTACCGTTACATGTACATTCAGTATGTCTGAGTCTGCGCCATTATATACTTTTACCCTGAATGAGTCTTGTCCCGTATAGCCTGTATTCGGCGTATAGGTCAGACCCGATGTTGTCACTGTTCCTCCGCCCGATGTTGCCGAGTATGTCACAGCCACTGTCCCATGTTGTGCCGGTGTGGCCAGGCTCCATATATCTGTTCGGCCAGTAGTATGGTCTGTTATAGAAAGTAGAGAATCTATCTGCGACGATATGTTTTGGCATACACTTAGTGTGGCTGTCGGCGCTCGGTCAAACCACAATACCTTGTATACTTTTCGTACTCGCACATTTATCACATCGGTCAGGTACAGGCTGCCGCTGTCATCCACCACTACCGATACCGCGTCATGCATTCGTGCTGCTACAGCTGCGCCGCCGTCACCGCTGTAGCCCGCTGTTCCTGTGCCTGCTACGGTTTTTATAGTGCCGTCGGGGTATACTTTTCTTATCCGGTTATTCCGGCTGTCTGCTATATACAGGTTGCCTTTATTATCGGTTGATACATTGGTAGGTTGGTTCAGCATTGCCGATATTGCAGGTCCGTTATCACCGCCATAGCCGCGTGTACCATTGCCTGCTATTGTTGTTATTATCCCGGCGCTGTTTATTTTTCGTACGCAGCTGTTACCTGCGTCACATACATAAATGTTGCCTGCCAGGTCAGTCGCCACCCCGAAGATATCAGCGAATGTTGCGTTGATCGCCGGGCCGCCGTCTCCGGTGTATCCGGGAGCACCTGTTCCGGCTACTTTTGTTATTATTCCCGCAGGGTTTATCTTTCGTATGTTCAGCCCGCTTTCATCTGCCACATACACATTACCTGCGGCATCCGTTGCTATGCCCAGCGGCCGCATAAAATGTGCCGCTGTTGCCGGGCCGCCGTCCCCGCTGGTTCCTGTATCGCCCGTTCCCGCAAATGTTGTGATGAAGCCTGCTGTATTTACCTTGCGTATCCTTAGGTTTACCTGGTCGGTAATGTATAGGTTGCCGGCAGGGTCTGTTGCTATTCCCCAGTTCAGGAAAAGTTGTGCGTTGGTGGCCGGTCCGTTGTCCCCGCTGAACCCGAATGTCCCATTGCCCGCTACAGTGGTTATAACACCCGTGGTTTTATTTATTTTTCGTACACAGTGGTTCCACTGGTCATTCACGTACACATTACCTGCGGCATCAAGTGCCAGTGTCCCCGGCGAATCTAATTTTGCTAATGTTGCACTGCTCCCATCCCCGCTGTAACCTATTGTTCCTGTACCTGCTATCGTTGTAATAATTTGTCCGTGTGCACCTCGCGGGCAGCTTACCACAAAAACCAAACAGAGTAATAGGATACCCAACCGCAAAGCAGGGTATAGGTTACATTTCATAGCACTATTTTAATCTATTTTTCTTGTATTTCTAAATTTCTTTTTTATAATACACCTCACCATGGCCTTTTGTTAAATTCTTACTGTTTCAATATCCTGTATCCGCGTTTTCTGCATTTACCTTGTTAAGCGCCAACCCAATGCTGGCAGGTATTTCATCGCCAGCCACAAAAGTATTTTGTTAACGGATTGTTGCCATTTCTTGCATCTGCAAAAACTCACGGCACTACACTGTACGGTATCCGGTAATCACTGCTTATCAACTGTTTCCGTTAAAAAAAATTATGCCCTCACCGTTGCTTGTTCGCCTCGCTTTGTAATACTTTGCTTTGCTCCATGCTTCACCTTAATGCTGGTAACCCTTCCTATGCTTTAGCGATAAGAAGGGTTACCATTTGTTTTCGGTAGAGGATAAGGTGGGAAATTGGTCTCTCGGGTTTATTTGGTTAGTTTATATCCGATCGAGAATCGGAAATAGGGTGAGGACAATGGAGTGTTAATATCATAGCCGCCTTTCACATCTGTTTTTACAGGGCTCTGTTCCATCAGACCGTCTATCAGCCACTTCTGATGATAGGCATAGCTAAAGCCTATCATATACCCGGCTCTCATTTTGCTGCCGCTCTCATTGGCTTTCAGTGGTCCACCATAATTGGCATATGCTGTGCCGGCATAGTTGAATCCCATCGCCGGTTGGTCTGCGGCAGTAGGCATATTTGGGGTAGATATTGTCTGACTGTAAGACCTGTTGATGTCATTTGTGCGTTGCGTGCTTTCGGTAATGCTGGTCATCTTGCTGTACACCATATTCACACCACCATACACCGATAGTTTTTTAGTAAGGTTGTATTTCAGCAATACTGGTAATTCAAATTCCATGTAGCTGCCGCCAGTAGTATTTTTCTTTACTATAGAGTCGTGGCTCTCTGAGTAAGTATATACCGTAGTATAGGATATCGTGTCCAGCGATCCGCCTACTATTGCGGTTACTGGTGTCGTGTTTTGTGTCACCTTACCGCCTTCATTTACCTGGTAGTATTGCTGCGGGCTGCCTGCGTTCCTGTTAGGCGCGTTTGCTGCTTTTATGCCGGGCTGCGTCATTATCGCCACCTTCGGCGATAGGTTATACTGTAAGTATGGCGATACTACTGCCTTCTGCGACGCGCCACTGTTAAAGCCCCACTCAAACCCAAGTTTCACGCCGGCTTCAAGCCTCGGGAAACTGGGTTTGGGTTTGTTTTTGCTCGCATCCTGCTGCGGCTGCGCTTTGGGCTTGTTGCCATTCGCGGTTTGCTGCGCTGGCTCGTGCTTGTCTACGACTGATAGGGTCGTATTGGGGCTGGCATTGACTACTTGGTCATTCTCATTTGTTTCCTCTGGTGAAGGATTAGATAGGTGGTTGTTAGATAGGGCGCGCTCGTTATTATTGAGTGCGGTAGGTTCGGGTTTACTGTTGTAGATATTTGATGGGGGCGTATGCTTGCCTTTGTTGGTTTGCTGCCCGTGCTTGTCATTGTTTGTTGTTGTTGTGTTGCGCGCTGGCTTGCTTTGCTGGCCATTATGCTGTTGCTGGTTCCCGCCCGCGTTCTCTGGGGTTGTCACTGTACCTGCCGCGCTGTTATTAGTATTATTGTTGCCGTTATTATCGCCTCCGGTATTACTATTAGCATTTGCAGGCGCTGTGTTATTCACTTCCGTGGCGGTTGTATTGCTGGTAGTCGCCTTGCTCGATGATACATTCAGGGCTGTTTGATCATCATTTGCAGGCATAATTATTTTCTTCCCCACTGATATTCCCAGTACCACAATGATCGCTACGATAGCTGTATGCCATAGCCACCGGTACGATGGTACTCCGGGTGCGCCCGGTATCAGACCGTCCAGTCTTCCTTCCAGGCTGTCCCACACATCGGGTGGCGGGGTCTCCCGGTAATTGCCCAGCTTCTCCCTGAAGAACTGGTCAATATGTTTTCTGTAATTACTCATCTCAGTTCGTTTTCTACTTTATTAAGTTATTTATTTTTTCTTTCAGCCGCCGTCTGGCATCATTCAGGTGCCACCGGCAGTTGTTTTGTTTTATGTTCAGCATCTTCGCTATCTCCTTATGCGAGTAGTTCTCAAAAACAAATAAGTTGAAAACTTCTCTTTGTGCTTCCGGCAGCGTATCTATTATTTTCAGCAGCTCCTTATGCGACAGATTCTCTATTCCCTCACTGTTTATATATACATCCTCTGCTTCCAGTTCTTTATGATGCTCGTCTTTTACAGTCTTTCTGAAGTGGTCCGTCACTGTATTCACCACTATCCTTCTTATCCACCCCTCAAATGCCCCATGAAATGAATACTGCCCCAGGTCCCTGAATATTTTAAAGAATGCGTCATTCAGTATTTCTTTCGCTACGGGTTCATTATTATATACAAACTTCTTTATGATACCATATGCTTCCGGCGCGTACAGGTCATACAGCTTTTTTTGCGCGCTCCTGGAGTGTCCAAGGCAGTCCTTTATCAGCACCCCCAGGTCTGTCGTCGGTACCTGGGTTTTTTCTGATGTAGGAAAATGAGCTGTAACTTGTAATGTCTTCGACAACGCCTTTGTATTTTTTTATGCTACATTGTTTTGGGTTTTCATGTTCAATGATCACTTTTCCGCTTATATAATAGGCGTTCTTTTCATTGAAAATGTTAGCGCAACAACAATATTTTTTATAAATTAATGTCTATACTCCGTCAATAAATTCAAATATACTTTAAATATTAATCGTATAAAATAAATAAACCTTCCCCAACGGTTGTTTTGAGAAGGTTTATTTATCATTTATGGCTCGGGAACCATTATCGCCCCCGGTTTATTCTACTACAAACCGGAACACTATATTGCCGCTTCCCGTTCTCAGGTTCAGCAGGTACATACCCCGGCTTAGGTTACCCGGCTGTACCTGCTCATTGATCAGGCCGTTGGTTACATGTACTTGCTTCCTGTATACCATCTGTCCGGTAGCGTTCATTACCTCCATTGTCATATCATTATCGTTGTCGGTCTTGCCTTTAATGGTAAAGGCTCCCTTGTTCGGGTTAGGGAAGAGCACCATCTGCGCGTTGCTGCCCATATGTGTTATACCCACGTTCCCCACGGTAATGATAAATGAGTTGAACACAGACAGCTTGCAGAAGTCCGTTCCGGTAGCCACGCAGGTTATGGAGTCTCCGTTCACCAGCGTATTGCTTACAAATGTGTCAGATGTTGCTCCCGGTATTGGTGCTCCGTTCAGCAGCCACTGGAATGTAGGCATCGGGCCTCCGCCCGTTACAGTTGCTGTAAAGGTGTCAGACGTACCGGGTGCTATATATATCCCTGGGTATGCGTCCAGTGTTATTGGTGGTATATATGGTGTTATCACCGTCAGCGCCATTCCTGCTACTGCTGTATCCGGGTTCACGCAGGCGGCGTTGCTGGTAAGTTTCACTGTCACTACATCTCCGCTTACCGGTGGCGCGTAGCTGAATGTATCACCGGTTCCCGATGGCACGCCATTTACCTGCCAGTCGTAGGTAGGTGCGCTGCCGCCATTCACCGGTGCACCTGTAAACACTGGTGATGTACCGTCACATACGGTATCGGTTCCTGTAGCGCTCACCACGCTTACAGATGGTGCTATGTTCGGGTCTATCGTTACCGCCTTGGTTACAGTCCTTGTTGCGCACGAGGTTGTCAGTGTGTACTTTATCGTATCCACACCTGCGGCCAGTCCCGTCACCAGTCCTTTCACCACACTTGCGTTGCCGTTGCTGGCGCTCCACGCTCCGTTGGCGCTGCCGTCATTAAGTTGTATCTGCGCTCCGTTACATACATGCGTAAGCCCGGTTATCGGGCTTATGCCTATAGTATTGGTTATGGTGTTGGTCATCACCGGCGTGTTATCGTCAAAGAAGATGTAAGCCTTATTGGCTATCACTGTTCCGTCACTCAGCCCGGCCTTTGTTTTTATGCTGTATACTACATACCCTTCGCTCTGGTTATGGTGCGTGCTGTCGGGCAGGTTTATATTCGGGAAGTCAAATTTCACCATCATATGTGTGCCATACTTTACAATGGCCATATGCATCTTGCTGCTCGCTGTTATTGCTTTCAGCGTTCTGGGGTCTGCGTTATCTGGCAGTGTGTCGGTCACGGCTATATTGTGTACGGTATCATTGCCTGTATTCTGGAAGTGTATCGTATACTGTAGCGGTGTGCAGGGTATCACATTCCCTGCCGGCCTCACATCTATCCTGTTCGGGTCGTATGATGCTCTGATCGTGTCCACCCGCTCCGCGTAATTATTGGCGGTATCCACATCACCTGCCGCTGGCGTTATCCGGTAGTTCGAGAATACGGTATCACCTGCGGTCAGTGGCGCTCCCGTCCTGTATAGCGAATAGTTTATTCTTTGTCCGTTACCGCTGTTCGTATGCACCGATAATGGAGCTACATGCCATGTCACTGTGCTGCCTGACACAGAGTACGGTGCCGGCGACGAACTCCCGAAAGTATACTTCGGACTGAAGTTCATCGTCACCACTGTGCTTTCCGGTGTGCAGTAGGTGTTGTTTACGTTTATATACCCTTGGGCCAGTACGGTACTGCAGTCCATATGTCCGGCAATGCTCAGGTCATAAGCACTGCTTGCTGTACAATTAAACCCGAATGCCTTGGTCGGGTATGTATTCATAAAGCTGTTGATGGTATCGTAAAGTATGCCGCTCGTCGGGCAACTCATATGTAATCCTGTATCACTAAGCAGTACTTTGAAGCGGTATATGGTACCCGGCCCGCCTTTTGCTCCATAATAAAACCCGTTAATTGCTGTAATGGTATCTATAGCTATCCCGTTCGAGTCTACTTCCGTCGCTATAGGCAGGTATAGTTGCGCCGTATCATCGTCTGCGCAGTTGTTGTTGGCGTCAAAGTAGAAATGGATCGGCAGCGTCCGGCAGAAGTCATAGGTGTAGTTGAATGTCACCGAATCCTGGCGGGTAGTGCCATCGCGCAGTATCTGCTTTACGGTATAGGTTCCGGGCAGGTTGTACACATGAAATATGTCCGCTGTGCTCGATGAGTCGGGGGTCAGCGAGTACAGGTGCGTGCTGTCATGTGTGCCGTCGCCATAGTAGGTCAGCACATTGGTAGCGGGCGCTATGCCGCACGTATGTATCTGGTAGTCTGGCCCGCTGCAGTAGGCAGATGGACTATTCAGTGCCGTATGTGAGGCGATCTGGTTATATACGATCACATGCGTAGGCACGGAGTAAGAATATAATCCCGTACTGAAACAGGTCAGCTTGCACCGGTAGTACAGCGACGCCTGCGGATGCGCCAGCAGCGAGTCGCTGTTGGCGCCGCTTATGTTCCCCCATGCCAGGCTGTCCGACGAGTATTGCCATTGGTACGAGGTGCCGCATACTGTCGAGTATCCGGTCAGGTATAGCTGGTCGGCATTGCCGCTGCATATCGTGCCTGCCGCTGCGTTTGTTGTACCTGCCGCCGGGGTGCCAGTACAGGTAGACGTCACACTCACGCTGTAGGTAGATACACACCCTGTGGAATAGGAGTTGCAGGTCAGGGTTACTGTGCCGGGGTACACGCCCGTTACTGTTCCGGTCATAAAGCCGCTCACCACGCTCGCTATGGTGGGGTTGCTGCTGGTCCACGATCCGTTGATTGTCGTATGCAGCGCTATAGTAGATGTCGCGCATACATTCGTCGGCCCGCTGATCACGGGGGTGGGGTCTATCGCCATCGCCGTAGTGGCGCTGCATCCGGCCACGGTATAGCTTATGGTGGTTGTACCTGTGCTTACGCTCACTACCACGCCGCTCAGCGATCCTACTGTCGCTATCCCCGTATTGGCGCTGCTCCATGTGCCGCCCGTGGTTGCGTCATGCAGTGTAGATACCGCCCCTTCGCATATCCCGGTTATACCGGTTATTCCCAGCGGTGTAGCGTGTACAGATACAGTTGCGGTAGATGCGCCGCACCCGCTTATCGTATAACTTATCGTTGTTGTGCCCGTACTTACGCCTGTTACCACACCCGTGCCCGATCCTATGGTGGCCACTGCCGGGTTCGTACTGCTCCAGGTACCGCTGCTGGTGCCGTCACTCAGTGTTATGGTCGATCCTGTACACGCCAGCCCCGGCCCCGTTATTGGCAATACTGTGTTTATCGAGTTCATCGTCATCGTTGCGGTGCAGCCCGATGATATGGTGTAAGAGATCACCGTGCTGCCGGCTACTATTCCGTTTACTATACCGGTGCTGCCTACAGTGGCCACAGCCGGGTTGCTGCTGCTCCAGGTGCCGCCCGCGGCGGTATCGGTCAGGGTCACGCTCGATCCTACACACACACTGCTCGGGCCAACTATCGACCCTGGTGATGGTAGCGTCGTCAGGGTTGCGGTTCCCATATTGGTCACGCATCCGGTTGTTGCGTTTGTGCCGTTGCAGTTATAGGTCCCGGGCGTAGATTGCGGCCCGAAATCGATCATGCTGCCCGTACCTGCCATCGTTGTTATCACAGTAGCGCCAATGCGTAATTTGTAAGTAACTCCCGTTTCAGAGCCCGATAGGTATAAATGAGTACCCGGTCCGCTCGTGCATATACCTCCGCTGCCGCCGTAAAAAAATGTAAATACGGCAGGCACTGCCTGTACGGTCACTGTGGCAGTCACAAAGCCCGATCCTGTAGTGTACGTAATGGTCGCCGTGCCGGCAGATACGCCTGTTGTCAGCCCGCTCACCGATCCTATTGTGGCTACCGATGGGTTGCTGCTGGTCCATGTGCCGCCTGCGGTGGTATCGGTCAGGGTTGTTGTTGTTCCCTGGCATATGCCCCCCGCTCCGTTTATCGGCCCTATTAAGCCGTACGAACATAGCGAAACAAGCAAAGCCAGTATTGTCAGATTAATATACTTCATACGGTGCAATTTACAATATTATAGGCTATATGAGCTAATGGCTTCTATACCCTTTATGCTTCTTTTTAATATTACGTGGGTTCGGCAGGTCGGTCACTATTCATACAAAAAACACGCCACTGGCTGCTATGCCATTGTTTTATTACTCAATGGCACCCGGCCTTGCGATTATCTTCCTTTCCCCGAATGGATATTATATTACCCCGCTACGGTGTGGGCTTCGTACACTGCTTGAAATCAACGGTAGTAAGGTTGCGCATGCCGCACCAGTAATTTTTCCAGGCGGTCGGCGTTTTCGCTGGGTTATCTACGGGGTAATACCTGAAGTACCTGGTTCGCGCGGAGTCGTCATGTTCCATTTTTCCCCACACCGCGGTAAGGCTGGCTGCATCCATCTGCGATGTGCCATAGGTAGCCGCAAAATCATATTCTCTCTGCCATGTGGTGTCCGTAGCGTTTATCCCCCCAAACCGGTATGTTACACTGTTCACAAGCAGCATTGAGCCCGGTTGCCATGTCAGCTCCTGGAAGGCTGGGTTGTTGCCAAAGTTCGGCGTCACCGCGGGTGTGCCGTGTATAAAGCTTGTTGCGCCGCCGCCATCGGCTATCAGCCTGAACTCGTCCATATGCGTATGTCCCGCGAAGTTGGCTTTTATCGTGGGGTGGTATTGATTCACTATGGCTATAAATGAATCCGTGAATTGATCGAACCACATTCCTGCCAGCGTGTGCTGTGCGTTTAGTTTATACATATCAATACCCGGCGGAATGTGGTACGAAAGCCACACTTTTTTATTCCCGGCGGCGCACATCGCCAGCGTTTGCCGTAGCCACGCTATCTCGTCCAGGCCCGGCGCGGCTATCTGTGCGGGGCTCAGTTCGCTGTTTCGCATGTAGCTCTGTGAGAAGAAGACCGTATTCAGCCCCACAAACACTTCCGAACTATCCCATGGCATTGCGGCCATATAATATCCGCCCTTGCTTATGGTGGCTGCGGCGTCATGCTGTATCATATTCCCCAGTAGCGGCACAGTGCTTGTTGCAAAGTAATTCAGGAACGGGCTGTCTGGCCGCACGGTATAATCACCGTTATAGTCGTCATTATTACCCAGTACCGGCAGTATGGCTGTGTTCGGAAACGATTCTTGCAGCATCATAAATACATAGTTTATCGTCTTTCTCACAAATGCGCGAAGCGAATCACTGCCGTTCAGTCCGGGGCCCGCCATACCGGTATACGTTGTCCCAAAATCATGGCTTAAAAAGTCCCCGTTGATAATGATCAGGTCAGGTTGCCCGTTTGCGTTGCGCATTGCTGCCAGCCCGCTTTTGAACAGCTTATAATAGGTGTCCTGCCCCGTAGTCCCGAACGAATTGTTATGCGACGATTCAAATATCTTGCTCCAGCCTGTATAGTCGGTTTTTATCAGTTGCGGCATCAGGCTCACGTCATAATACGGGTTAAAATGTATGTCAGACAGTATCAGTATTTTGCCGGTAGCCTTTTTTGCCGGCGTTACAACTGGTGGTGTGGGTACGGGTGGGGGAGCATCTTTTTTTGTTACCAGGTAAGTGGTTCCTGCGCCCACTCCCGCTACGGCTATCAATGCCGGCAAAAGAAATTTTTTTTTCATGGCAGTTATTGTTCGTGATGTAATAGGAACCCTACAAACATACTGCTAATTTATTAAATAAGATCATATTGTAAGATATCCCTCCTTTGTGCCGCCAAAAGCGCATAGATCAGGTATCTGCGGTCTTTCCCGGCACACGGCCCTAAGCCATATTTATTCACTTTTGCCCTCGGCCAATGGATTACGATTTTATGGTGGTAAATGAAAAATAAATCGGGGAGGATCATTAAAAACCTACTCTCTTTGCACCACTATTTTCTCTCTCAATATTTCTTCCGGCGTTATTACCTCAAGTATATATATGCCATTCGCTATGCCAAGGTCAATATCTACAGAACTCAGCCCGTCAGCAACTATATTCTTTACCACACGCCCTGCAAGGTCATAGATAACGATGCGCCTTTCATGTTCAGCGTTTAGCACAAGGTCTATCGTAAATCGCCCGTTATTCGATGGGTTTGGATATACCGATATACTGCCTTTCGGCTTATTTATCTCTTTTACAGCAACTGTACTACGTATATACCTTACCGTGAAGTTCGCCCATTCTGTAACATAAAGATTTCCTGCTCCGTCTGTTGTTACATCAATCGGGCCATGTAATTGTGCCATTGTCGCAGGCCCTCCGTCGCCACTAAAACCTGCGGAATCTGTACCCGCATAGGTTGTTATTATTCCCGAAGAATTTACTTTACGAACCCTGTTGTTATAATAATCGCCTATATAAACATTCCCGCCACCGTCAACAGCTACCCCAAACGGATTCCTTAATTGTGCCATTGTTGCAGGTATATTGTCACCGTTATAACCTGCCATGCCTGTCCCGGCCACAGTAGTTATTATGCCGGCCGGGTTTATCTTACAAACACGATGGTAGTCGGGGGTAGCAAAAATGATATTTCCGGTGGCATCTACAACCAGGTCATATGGGTCACCTATATCTGTAGCTGTGGCGGCGCCATTATCTCCGCCATACGTCATAAATGTTCCTTTTCCTGCTACCGTAGATATGATACCTGAAGCATCCACTTTCCTGATGCGAAAATTTAGCACATCACTAATGTATAGGTTGCCATCCGTATCCACGGCTACTTCATGCGGCGAAAATAGTGTAGCCGCTGTTGCGGCAATACCATCCCCATTATAGCCGGTTGCACCGGTGCCGGCTACTGTGGTTATGATACCCGCTGCGTTTACTTTACGTATACGGTGATTACCATTATCGCCTATATACACATTGCCGCTGCCATCTACTGCTACCCCGCTTGGACTATATAGTTTAGCATTGGTAGCGGCACTATCATCACCACCATAGCCCAATACCCCTGTTCCTGCTATCGTAGTTATAATACCCGCGGTATTTACTTTACGTACACGGTTGTTTCCCTGGTCAGCAATATATAGGTTGCCAGATGCGTCAATTGCAGTAGCATACGGAAAATTTAATTCACATGAAGTAGCTGCGCCTCCATCACCCAATCCTCCTGGGCCACCACCCACTACAGTAGTTATAATCTGCCCATACATACCACATGGCAGTATAAACAATAAAAAAAATGCAACACTTATGGTCTTTCTCATATACTATGGCTTTACATTAAGCTACAACTAATTAAGACGTATAATTTTGCTTGAAGCTTGGGCATACATCACTATTTTTTTCATGTTGTTCCGGATATGTATCCGGAACTGCCCTTAAAAACCCTTCTGCGAAGGTTTTCAACGAACAATAGCTGATCTGCAATAGCAGTACTCACTGCCAAACTATTTCAGTTCGCCCCCACCCATAAACTATTTTCTATGATAGACTGAAATCCGTACTATCATAAAACTTTCTTTTGCAAAAACCGTATACGCATACGACCTTTGTACCGCAATAAACAGGATAGGTAACTAATAATTGCAGTAGTTACCCCTCAGTAAAAGCCGGACGCTACCTAAAGTCAACTCAAATCAGGATTATCTAACCAACTCTACCAATTTCAGGACGTGACAGGATGCCCCATAGGCATTTTCTATGGGGCAATGATGGGGCAATGTTTTTCCATAAGTAATTGATTATCAATAAAAACATGGGGCAATGTTTTATTTTGTGGGGCATGGGGCAGTAGTTACTGTGGTCGCCGTAGCTTTAGCGAAGGAGACCTTTCAGTCGCGGTAGCCTTAGCGAAGGAGACCTGTGGTCGCCGTAGCTTTAGCGAAGGAGACCTGTGGTCGCCGTAGCTTTAGCGAAGGAGACCTTTCACGCCGTAGCCTTAGCGAAGGAGACCTGTGCGCCGCAGCTTTAGCGAAGGTGACTCGAATGTGCAAGAAATGGGGAATTTTTGGGGAATTTTTATCCACAAAAACTGTGTAAAGTATTGATTATCAGCAATAATGTGCGCAAACGTATTTTTCACAGAAAAATTCCCCACCCTGCGAAAAAGTGTATTGCGTATCCCCCAAACAAGTGGGCCTGCCAACAGGAAAAGACGAGGGACTTTATTGTGTCATGGGTACTCACCCTTTTGGGTCGGTAGCAAAGTGCTTAAAGTTGCACGGTCAGAATACTATTAATCAAGTAATGATGATTACCTGTTTAGTAATAGGCTGTTCCAGGCATGATAATACTTTTGGTAAGAGTGCGGTAATGTATTTTAAAGTATTTCTGAATACATCCAATACAATGATCGCGCAAGGAATATTGGAAATATTTTGTTGGTATGGAAGATTCTTATCAGCCACTATCCAGCAGTCGAATTGATGGTCCGCCAGTAGTTTTAGCAATGCGCCGTTTTTAACACCATTCCACTCCATATCCCTTACAGTATACACTTCATGGCTGTCGGGTGGGAAAAGTGATTTGAATCGTACATCAATATTTTCATCCAAAAGGATCTTCATGCCGCAATCTCAGATAATATTGTATTAGCCGCCTGCTCTATTACAGCTTCTGCCTGTGTGCGGGACACAGAAGGAAAACCGGCCAGGAACTCTTCAAGCGAACTGTCTTCAAGATAGTCGAACAATGTTTTAACTGCTACACGGGTTCCCTTGAAAACAGGTACCCCTCCTGCAGTTTCTTTATCTACGGCCACATACTTATCCAAAACAGACATAAGAATTATTTCTGCTAAGTTAGTAAATTTTTTATAATGCCTCAAATTCGAACCTTTCATAGATTTCTTTCCATTTTCCGGAAAAACCTTCCATTGTATGGATAAATTCATCACCATGCCAAAAATCAAATCATTGATTATCAGTTGGTTGCAACTTTGGCACGCCGTTGGTAATACTCCTTGCAACAAACAATCAAACAAAAACTAAAAACATAACTCAAACAAATTAAAACGAACTAAAATGAACAACATCGTAAAATCACTCGTAATCGCAGCAGCAGCAATCGTTATCACTAACAACTCTTTCGCACAGGCTACCGCTACCGCTTCTGCCTCTGCCAACATCATCACCCCCATCACTATCGTTAAGACAGTAGATCTGAACTTTGGTAATGTAGCCGTATCAGCTACTGTATCAGGTACTGCTATCCTGGCACCTGCCGGTACACGTACCACAGGCGGTTCGGGCGGTGTTACGCTTCCTGCTACTACAGGTACTGTGTCAGCGGCTTCTTTTACCGTTAGCGGCCAGGCCAGCTATACTTACGCTATCACGCTGCCTTCTACTTGTACCATCACAGACGGTTCTTCACACAATATGACCGTTAACAGCTTCACCAGCAGCCCATCAGCTACAGGTACCCTTAGCTCGGGCGGTACACAGACCCTCACAGTAGGCGCTACCCTCAACGTATCAGCAGCACAGGCATCTGGTACCTACACCAACTCTACTGGCGTACCGGTAACTGTTAACTACAACTAATAAGAAAATATCGCAAGTAAAATATAATAATATTAAAAGATGCAGTCTCATACTATCGAGACTGCATCTTAAATTATGGGTGCCGTTTGGCGCATGGTGCGAAAAAACTATTTAGGGCAATATTACCAGTGGTTTAGTAGGGGCACAGGATTTATCCTTTTTTAGACATATAATACTCAGCTAATGCTTTAGTCATAGTGATTGCTTTCTGTGAGGCTGCTTTTGCTTCTTTAGTTTTCACTTCGGCCTCGTTTGTTAGTTTTTCCATTGCCAATTGAGCCTCGTGGGTTTCTTTCGCATACTCTTTTCAGGATTTTCTGCTTGCTCCTTTTATTATTGTTTACATTAATAGTGATGCAGGAAATTATCTGAGCCCGCCTACAAACACTGTGTTTTTATGTCCTGTAGCCGGGTCTGTTAATTGTACCAGGTAACATTTGTTGGGGTCAGCTACCACCTTGGTTGTTACTACTTTATTGCCTTTGCTGGCGGTTGCGGCAAAAACTTCTGGGTTGTTAGGCGCGCTATTGTAAACCAGAGGAATGGAGTTATCATTAAAGGCCCCTTGCCGGTTTTTCTCCAACTCCCACTGGCAAGCAGGCTGGCCGTTAACTTCCCAGTGCCCGTTAACATATGTCGGGTCGGTACAGAAAATTGAAGGGCAGCCCTCCACTTCCTTTATTTGTATATTTACCGGGTGCATATCATTGGCCATTTCTATCCAGGACATGTCAATAGTAATATGGTTGCCGGTATCTTTGTATATATTCACATACTGGAACTGGTTAGCCGCCAGTATATCATTGACGAACGGTAAACCTGATGCCGCTGTACTAACCTCCCTGACCTCTGATGATATAGGTACTGTACTGCCTGGGGTATATATATTAACCCGGAATGCATAATGATAGGGGGGGCCTAGCATAGGGTATCCCTGAGTGCCTCCATAACAGCAATCAAGCATTTTCATTCTTGTAGCGTGCGTCTCAATTACCACGGCTGCTTGCTCACCTGGTTCTATTGCTGCCATACAAAGTTCTGCATAAGAGCCTGCCGGAGGTTGGGGGCATACAGACCAGGTAATCCACGGCATGGTTTCGGTCAGTGTGTCGCTGTTGTTAATTTTAGGTAGATTAACAGTGTATTTAGGCTTGTCGTCCTTTTTAGTACAGGATACAATAAAGAAGGCGCAGATGACATAACAGCATAACATAACTGCAATTGCCTTGCTGAAACGAATGTGGTTTTGTAGTTTTTTCATAAAATGTTTTTTATTGCCTACTCTGTTTCCCTTTTCGGCTACCGGGTGCGTACTCTGTTAAGGATTTTCTGCTTCGTCCTTTTTATACTTTTCCGGGAAGTACCGCTGGCCAGTATGCATATTACTCATGGTCAACGATGCAAAGCTACTTTCAGCGGTAAGCCTGTAACAGAGGCGAACAAGGGTTTTCGACACCCTTAAACATGGGTTATTTAAACCTTAAACGACGGCTTGAAAAAAGGAAAGGCCACTGCGGTGGCAATGGCCTTTTAAACAACAAGTATTTGATGGTTAGCTGTCCTTCCCGTTCCTTATGGCATAGATAGCCAGGCCTACCCGTGTTTTAAGGCCTAGCTTTTCAAACAGGTTGTCGCGATAGCCTTCTACCGTATGCACGCTGCAAAACATCTTTTCTGCTATTTCCTTATAGGTCATTTCTGAGCAGCAATGCCGGAGGAATTCATTTTCACGGTCTGAAAAGGTAACCTGTTTTATCTTATCGTCCGACAGGCTGGAGAAAACTTTGTTGGTGGCCCAGTCAGGATAGTAGTAGCCATTGGCTACTAACGAGTCGAGCGCCTTTTCAAGTAAGGTGGGATGTGTGTTTTTCAGCAGGTAGCCTTTAGCGCCTGCCTTTACCATATTGATAAGCGAGTGGTCGTCGTTTTGTGCAGACAGTGCCACTATGAGTACATCTGGGTGGTGCTTCTTTATCCATCGGGCGGTTTCGAAGCCGTCCATCTCCGGCATAGATACATCTACCAATGCTATATCCGGGATGTTTTTTGGCAACCTGAATTTTTCTATGAGCTGCTTGCCATTCTCTGCTTCAAACAATACCGAATAGTGTTGAAAATTCTCAATAAGGGCGGTGAGGGCCTTTGCTATGAGCGTGTGGTCATCTACAATTGCTATTTTATACTGCATGCCATGAAGATTTGAGTGTGTGTTCAGGAATATATAGTTTCACTTTTGTTCCTTGGCCCGGCGCGCTGTCCAGCTCGAAACTGATATCCAGGAATTCCGCGCGCTTGCCCATGTTGGATAGGCCTATGCCTTTGGTTTTGTTTTCGAGATAGGCGCCGGCATCAAAGCCAATGCCATCGTCTTGCAGGGTAATGGCCACACCGCCGCCACTTTTTTCAAATGTGAAGTTAATGTTCCGGCAGCGGGAATGCTTGAGGCTGTTTTGCAGGAACTCCTGTATAATGCGGTGCAGGAAAGCCTTGATGGTGGGGGAGAACGAAATATTCCCGGTATCGAACCGGTAGCCCACTTTGCATATGTTCAGCGCGTTCACCCGGCTGCATTCGTTTTCCACCAGCTCTTCCAGTTCCCATCGCTCCGCATTGGCGTTGGTCAGGCTTTTCGACAGGTTCCTGAGTTCTTCCAGCGATTCGTCTATGATCTTGCCTATGGTGGCTATGCGCTCGCTGTTAGGGGTTTCCTTTTGCTCGTACTCCAGTTGGTAGGTGTACATTGCAGCCAGCGTAAGGCGCTGGCCTACATTATCATGTATTTCGCGGCCTATATCGCGCATGGTATGCTGCTGTATCTCTATTTTTGTAAAGAGCATCTCCCTGAAGTGCCGCTCATCCTGCGCCGCTTTTTCTCTCTCGAACATCAGTTTTCTTTTTTGGTATTTTAAAATAAATATGATAGTGCCCCAGATGAAAATCAACAAAATCACAGAACCAAGAATCAGGAATTGTATCAATTCGGTTTTCCACATATAAAACTGATGGTGAACGCAAAGTACATCAAATAGTTAAGTATATATATGAGCACTGTATAGTATAGGTAATACGTGTTATAATAATTGTAAACCAGCATGTTATATAATCCATAATATGGGCAGCTACCTAAATAAAAGATCAACAACCCGACACTTACCCAAAACAGGATATTCTGCCGAAACTTTAAAATACCATCGCTATTTGCCAGCCTTTGAAAAAAACTTAAAATGAGCACTAGCAAAAGAATGTTGCCAACTGTATAAGAAAATGAAAAATAAGCGTACCGGTATTTTTTTATATAGAAAACATCACCGAGCAAACATGCAATATAAATGGCAATGCATAATGTGGGGATCCATTTTATTTTGTATCGGTTGAATTCTTTATAGAATATCCAGAAAAAGAACAAAAACTCGATGGGTATTTCAAAACACTGGTAGAAATAATAATTATTTTTTATGTTGCTGTTGAGGGCATGCAAGTTGCCGCCTATCAGGTCTGCAACCGCGACAAAAATAAGGTAAGCTGCGAACCATTTCCAATGTGTATGTTTCCATTTTTTTATATAAATGGAGGCGGTGAGCGCGCTCACCGCCTCCATTACATAAAGCAAATTTTTAAGGGTTTCAAACATGGTGACTTTATTGGTGTCTTATGTTAATCCGGTTCGCCTGGGGTGGTTGGGACAGAATAATAAAAGTAAGGATTCGGGCTGCTGTTGCTATTTGTAGGCTCAATATCTACACCATGTATCATAAAGTCTGCACCAGAGTTCATATATGCAGGTGCGAACTTACTGGGAAATGGAGGAGGGATAACACCACCATGGTTCATAGCCAATGCCATTATAGGGTGGTGCCATGTTGATTCTGGTTGGAGCATATTACAGCGAATCGTTGGGTCGATGGGGTTGAAATCATGCTGTGTCCCATCCGTCCATTTATAAGTGGGTATCAGTAGCACAGTAGTTTTACCAGCGTAGTGCTCATTGTTAGGGTTAAACGTGCCATTTGTCTGTCTCTGGAATGTATCGATAAGGGCAGAGTCATATTCCGCAAAGTAAATGCGTATCCCGAGGTCGCAGCAGCAACCGGGTAGTTTATTGATAGCTGAGTCTTCGATAGCATTTATAAACCCTTTTATCCTGCTGATACTGAGCCATACCGAGCGAGAGTCTTTGATATTGCCTGAATTTGCATTGTTTATCGCCATCCAGTGATCTGCAGTATAATTCGTTACCATCTTAACGGCAAAGTCGCCATCAAAATCAAAAGGCCCGGAATCTGCTGTCTGCACACAGGTTTCACATGCCTCTTTAATGCGGTGGGTACTAGTGTCTATCCCCATAGGCTTAGGTTGTGTATGTATGCATCTGTGGAAACACCAGCACCAGATAAGCAACCCCAGGGTAACAGCGTTGGTAAAAAGTAGTATTTTTTTCATTTTGGTTTAATGTTTAAAAGTGAATAAAAATTAAAACAATATACAAGATGTTTTTTTTGCTTTTTGCTGTTTAACAGGGAAATAACCAGTTCTCTGCGCCTTCAGGACAAAATTATTAACATACCTTGATGTACTTATAGTGAGGGAATGCCTATAGAATGTCCGAAACATAGGGGAACCTTTGCCAGGAGCAGCTTTTATCGGAAAATGACAAAAAAAAATACCCTTGTTCGGGGAAAGGGGGGGCCTTGTTTAAGGGGATTAATTACCATTAAATAGAGGGGGCATTAGTTTATATCTTTATAAAAAAAATGGCACAATGTTTGCGCCAGAAAGGGCAAGCGCCACTTATGACCACTCCTTCACGTATTTTATTGTTCTTTTTCTCACTGAGCCTCCTTTTCCAGCGCTGTGACTGCAAACGGTTATGCACCAACGCTATGCCTGAATTTAATTTTGTGAATTTCGATTCTACCGACCTAAACGCGATAATATTGGAAGGGTATAATAACGATGGTACCTATACGCGCCTGCTGGACAAGAGGATTTATTCCAATAAACCGATACCCGGGCCCGATACCTTCCAGATGACCGGCAATGTTATTTACCCTGATGTCTATTACGACTATATTTTGACCATACCGGCAGTTAATAAATCATGGCGGATAAGGGGGATCAGCCTGCACCATGAGTCAAACAATGTGGGTACATGTACGGGCGGCATGACTTATTACCTGAATGATTCGCTAATTGTGATCCCGGGCAACTATACGATGGCAAATATGCCGGCAATCATAAATATACTAAAGTGATTACCGGTAGTAGCTGTTGTAAAAGCTTAGATAAGGCTGTGCTTTTTTATCCGCAAACATTTTCTTGTAGTTTGGTCCGCTGATGATCTCTACCTGTAGTTCACCCGGCGCGTAGCCCTTCATCGCGTTCGATGCTAGAAGGCTCGTCATATAGGTTTTGGCTTCATCCGCATTCTTGAATTTTTTGATGATAAGCACGCCCTGGTCTATGGTGTACATATCAAACAAAAGCTCCAGCCCGGCTGCGGGGTACTTGGCGCCGTTTAGGTCTTTCACGGCCTTCTTCAGCCCGGCGGTTCTGGAGTCTATGCCCGGCAGCACTACAACGCAGTAGTGATCGGTATCCGGCACATAAGTATATGCCGATGGTATGTCTGACGGCGGTGGTGGCGGGGTAGGCTTGGTAAGCGGGATGGCAGGCCCTTCTTTCTTAGTCTCAGTTTTTGCCACGGTGCTTTCACTTGGTACATATGGCCCTTCTTTGTACCACGATGGTTTACCACCGTTACGTACTTCTTTAATGTAGTTCTTTACCGTACCCGCCCATGCGGTAAGGGTGTCTTTGGGGTTGGTGGCAATGAATCGGGATATCATTGTATCGGCCAGGTCATATTCGCCGCTGCCGGCAAGGGCCATAGCCTCAATTATCTCGAAGCGCTTCTTATAGATCGGGTGTGTGAATTCCTTTTTCGCCACATTCACCCGCATCAGTGCTTCGGTATATTGGTGTCGTTGCAGCAGGGCGTAGGTAGTGTCAAAGTATACATTTACCGTTTTACCGTCTGCCATTTCGGGGCCCTTGCTCTCGCTGGTCTTGGGCCGCATTCCCGCCGCATACTGCGACTTAGGGAATTTTGCCAGCAGTTCATCGCTGTACTGCCTGGCCTTGTCCAGCTTGTTTTGCTTCAGGGCTATCTGGTAGCGTAGGTATAGTTCCTCTTCCTTCTGGTTATGGTTGGGGTAGCGTATATCCAGCGTATCCATGGTCTGTATGGCCATGTCATAGTCTTCAAGCTGTTTTACATAGGCTTTTGCAAGCTGCATATATGCCCGTTGTTCCAGTTTCCTGGCTTGTTCTTTCTGCTGGGGTGTGTTAGGTATCCTGGCCAGCAGGCTTTCTTCGGTCATCTTACCATCGGTTGGTGTAGCGTCTGCCAGGTCGTCGTCATCGGTTGTGCTGCCGGTGTTGCTGAATGCTATGGCCGATGCGCGCTGCCAGTTGTCTGTAAGCGGGCGGTTGCCCCACTTCTTTTTAAAGTCGGCGCTGCCCTGCTGCATCAGTGTTGTACTACCGAAGTACCAGCCCGAATTGTCCTTACTCTCTTCCGGCTCAGAGGGCACTAATGCGGTTACTTCGGCATTTTCAGCGTTGGTGATGCTGTCCAGGCGCTTCTTCTCCAGGTCACGCAGGTAGCGGCGCACCACAGATTCCTGCTCGCGCTTGCTCATATCGGCAAGGTCCAGCAGGCTGTCCTGGTCATGGATCACTTTCGAGGGTATCGAAACCTCCTCCAGTCCCTTGCTGCGTTGCAGGGATGTAGCTATCTCGGTATTCTTGCCGCCCCCCTTTGAGTATTTTGCGGCGCTGTCATATGCGTTCTTGGCGCCGGGATAGTTAGCGGTGGCATAGTACACATCACCCAGTGCGGCAAACGACAGGGCCTTTTGCTTCTTGGTGGCTTTGGGTGTTGTGGTACTCTTGGTCAGGTATGTGATTGCTTTGTCATTATCATTGGCCTTCATGGCCAGCTTGCCCAGCACATAGTATACCTGGTCATAGTAGTTCACGTACTTACCATCGCTGAGCACATGCTTCAGTGGCTTCATAGATTCTTCTATGTTCTCACCGCTCTGCAACCGGTTAAAGGCCACATACTTCCGCGAGTAGAAGTCCATTTCCAGTTTCGGGTAGTAGGTAAGCACCCTTTCAAAGCTGGCTGCGGCCTCTTTATATTGGCCCATGTTTTCCAGCAGTTGTCCGCGTATGAAAGCTGCCCGCATACGCAGCCAGTCCGGCAGGCTGTTGTCGTCCATGGTTACGCTCAGTTGTTCGGCTGCCGCCGCATCATTCTCTGATGCCAGGTATGCAAATGCTTTCTCTGTGGCCAGTCGTCCTTTAAGCTCATCGGGCAGTTTCTTGTCAGATTCCAGCAGGGATAGTATAGACTCGGCGTTCTCTACCTGGTGTGCCTCTGTATAAGTACGCGCCAGCCACAGTATCGCTTCGTTATGCACAGATTTATGCTTCAGGAAATCAAATATCCCGGACTTCTCGTCATCTTCCAGTATTGAAGGCCCGTCTTTGCTGTTGTGGTATCCACTCTTTGCGGCGCCCTTCTTTTTTTCTTCTTCATCCTTGGCTATGATGTAGCGGAATGAAATGGCGGCATTCTCATATTGCCCCCTGTAGTAGTAAGCCTCGCCCAGCAACAGGTACAGATCGTTAGACCATTTTACACGCGGGTCGTGTATCTGTATCCCCACTGATATTTTACGTACTATCGTATCCATATCAGACGACAGCAGTGCAGAGTCCCGGTTAGGGTCAAATGGATACAGGCCTATAAGTGAATCGTAGTTTTCCTTTCGGGTTCGCTGCATATTCACCTGGGCCTCCTCCATTTTCTTCTTCGCGTTGTAGTAGTAGTTGTAATGCGTGAAGGAATTCTGGGTCACCCGGCGTATCGGGCTCCAGCGCTTTTTCAGCATCTGCGTGTTAGACCAGGCCTGGTGTTTCTGTTTTATCTTCAGGTCCATCTTCAGCTTCATTGCGTCTTCCTTTTTCTTTAATTTGGATTTGGCAATGTCCTCTTTCAGCTTTTTGGCTTTCGCCAGGCTGTCGGTTTTGGCCTTGCGCACCAGCTTTATACTGTCCAGGTGCTTCGTGCGTACCACTTTAATGCTGTCCATTGTATGCTTTCGTATCGCCTTGGCGCTATCTAACGAATGCTTCCTGATGGCCGCTATATTATCTCTGAATGTTTTTTGTGCCGCCTTAATACTATCTGTATGTATCCGTTTCACCAGTGTCACGCTGTCAGCGTACCGCTTGCTCGTTTTGTACTTCTTTATCTTAGCCAGGCTGTCTGTGCGGTGCTTCTGCACGGTCTTTATACTGTCGGTTCTTTCTTTTCTGGCAGATGCTATGCTGTCGGTGATCTCTTTGCGCGCGTTCTTAATGCTGTCCATATGCGCCAGCCGCGCCGTCTTCATAGCGTTGATCTTCGCGTTGTGCGCCCGTGCCACACTGTCTTTATAGTGCTTGCTGTCGCGGTACTTCCTTATTCTTGCGGAGCTGTCAGCGATATGTTTGCGCGCGGCCATCAGGCTATCCGCATGATGCTGGCGCGCATCACGGGCACTGTCTGCTATGTGTGCCCTGGATATGCGCATACTGTCTGCCACATGCGCGCGCGCTGTTTTCATGCTGTCTGCTATGTGCTGGCGTGCGTCCCTTATACTGTCTGCTACATGTGCTCTTGCTTCTCTGAGACTGTCTGCATTGTTTTTTCTGTGGGTGGTATCGGGCATCTCATCGCCATCCCCCGGTATGGGAACGGCGTGGGTATAGGTAAGGCTATTAAAAAATAAAAACCCTAATATGAAAAATAATATTATTCTAAACTTCAATTTATCTCACTTTTTCTCTTAAGAATAACGCTAAAAGGGACAAAATATTACATTTAATACCCCTGAAATGGATATAAATGCCGGAATCTTCAAAAATAGCGAAAAAAAGAAATTATGGCGTACAGTAATAATTATAAATTAACAAAACAGTTTTCCTATTTTGTCAGTCCTTCCTATAATTTCGGGGGGTAGAAGCGGCGTGGATAGTGGCTCATGCGGGAGTGGAGCAACAATAGGTATTACACAGAATGAACAATGATGAGTACACCAAAACAAACACAGGGTACATTGCGTTTTGCAGGCCTGGCTACTCAGTGGATGGTAATGTTACTCATTGCGGTTTGGGCGGGTTTAAAAATTGATGGATGGCTGAAATGGAAGTTTCCTTTGTTCACAATTTTGTTGCCGCTTGTATCGTTAATGTTTTCGCTGTGGAAATTGATAAAAGAAGTTAGCAGACCGAAGAAATGAAAAAGAGATTTGTAGTTACAGTGCTTGTGTTCTTTGTTGTGATGAGTGGGTTGCTGTTCACGCTAAGGCATAGTTTTGATTTTGCTGCGCTGGAGGCGGGTAACGGTATAATGGCACTGCTGTCGCTGGTGTCTTTTTTATTGGTGAAAAAACAATTGGATAGCAGGCCCCAGGCTTTTGTGCGTGGCGTGTACAGCGCGTCGTTCCTGAAGCTGATGGTGTGCATGATATCCATACTGGTATACGTACTACTCAACAAATCCCATATTCACAAACCATCAGTGTTCATGCTTTTTGGCATTTATGCTGTGTACACAATTTTAGAAACATGGTTATTATCAAAACTTGTAAGGGAATAACATTTTATGAAAAAACAGGAGAGATCCATAACATTTTTGGCGCAGTTTCTGCCACCGGGATCATTTGAGCAGATAGCACCTTTCTTCAGGACCAACACGATACACCTTACGCTTACGCATGAGCGCAAAAGTGTATTGGGCGATTACCGCCATCCTACACCTGATGCGCCGCATCACCGTATCAGCATCAATGCCAACCTAAACCCGTACAGCTTCCTTATAACACTGCTGCACGAGATGGCGCATATGTATACCTTCAATCATTTTCAGCATAAAGCGCCGCCGCATGGCAAGGAATGGAAAACACAGTTCCGCCACCTGCTGATACCCTTTATGGGCAAGCGTTTCTTCCCGGCCGACGTAGAGCGAGCATTGTATGCCTACCTGCATAATCCGGCGGCAAGTACTTGCACAGACGCGCACCTGTATAAGGCACTGTACAAGTATGATGCCCACAAACCGGGCTTTAAGCTGGTAGATGATGTGGGTATCAATAAATTCTTTGCTACCGAAGACGGCGAGATATACCAGAAGCTGGAAAAATTGAGGACCCGTACCCGCTGCCGTAATATAGGCAACGGCAAGGTGTACTTCTTCCAGGGCATAGCCGAGGTAAAGGCTGTGCGAAGGCAATTAGTGGGAAACGACTGAATGTGGGTTGCTGACGAGCCAGACGTTAGTCCGCTACCATAAAGCTGCACAGCTTGAAGAGCACCCTTGCGCCTACGATGGCGTCTATGCCGTCGCCTATGTGGTCGCCGTTTGACACTTCGTTCAGGTCAAAGCCTATTATCTTTCTGCCGGACTCATGTATCATGCGGAAGAGGTAAAATACCTGGTCTGTTTCAAATCCTCCGGGAACAGGTGTGCCTGTGTTGGGGCATAGTTTCGGATCGAGGCCGTCTATGTCAAAGCTTATGTATATTTTTTGTGGCAGCGCTGCTACTATTTCGGTGCAGATGTCTTTCCATGTAGCTCCCTCGTACTGTTTAGCCTTAATGTCACGGTCAAAGAATGTTTTGATACGTCCATTGCTGTTTTGGATGATATCCATTTCTTCATCGCAGTAGTCGCGTATGCCTACCTGTACGAGCCTGGTTACCTCCGGCACTTCTTTAAGTACGTTATACATTATAGAAGCATGTGAGTAGGTAAATCCTTCGTAGGCATTACGCAGGTCGGCATGGGCATCTATCTGTAATACACATATGTCCTTATGCAACTCGCCTATGGCTTTTATAAAACCGAGGGGAGTACTGTGGTCGCCGCCGATCAGGCCTACTTTTTTGCCCTGCCGCAGCAGTTCCATGGTCATCTCATATACCCAGTCCCGGATCATTTTGCCGCCATCATTGATCTCACGCATCTTTTCGGCCAGGTGTGCATTGGCATTGATATCACCACCTTCTGCAATGTTTGATATGATCAGCTCAGCGCACTGGCGCAGATAGTCACTTTTAGTCCGGATATTCCGGTCTATGGGCTGCATATAGAAGCCTTTTTTCCAGCCATCGGGTACATCCTGGTCATAAAGGTCTACCTGCATAGCGGCATGAAATATCTTCTCGGGGCCGCGCGCGGCGCCCGGCCTGTATGATACGGTTACCTCCCATGGCACGGGCAGCAGTATCAGTTGCGCTTCGTCTTCATTGAATGGCAACCCGAATATGTTGTTGGATTTCAGCCCCGCGGAGTTGGGGTCAAAGTGCTCAAGATTTGACATGCCGCAAAAATACAGCTAAAGCGCTATACTGCAAGGCATGCGTGATGCTAATGTCAAAAAGTAGATTTGCCGGCCCGCATGGCGTACATGGCCAGCCCCACGCGCGACTTCAGCCCCAGCTTGTTGAATAGTATGTCGCGGTAGCCTTCCACCGTACGGGTGCTTACATTCATTTTTTCGCCTATTTCTTTATAAGACAATTCGGAGCAGCAGTATTTCAGGAATTCAGTTTCGCGCTCGGTGAACGTCAGTATTTCGTCTTTCTTGTTTTTGTCGGACGACAGATTGCTGAATACCTTGCTGGCTGCCCACTCCGGATAGTAGAACCCCTTGGTGACCAGCTCGTCGAGGGCTTTTTCCAGTTCTTCCGGATGTATATTCTTGAGCAGGTAGCCCTTGGCCCCCGATTTTATCATACGGATCAGCGACATATCGTCATCCTGCATAGACAGGGTAAGAATGAGCACATTTGGGTGGTGCGCCTTGATCCATTTTGCTGTCTCAAACCCGTCCATTACGGGCATGGATATATCCAGCAGAACAATGTCAGGTACATTTTTAGGATTGCTGAACATTTCTATCAGCGCTTTGCCATGCTCCACTTCATACAGTACGCTGTATTTAGCATAGTTATTGATCACCCCGGCTATCGCCTTGGCTATCAATATGTGATCGTCAACAATTACAACTTTGTAGTTCATGTTAAGAGGTGTTTAGTTTCTCGGCGGGGATGAATATACGTAAACTTGTCCCTTCATTTATCACACTGTTCATTACATATGCCGCGCCAATCAGTTCTGCGCGTTTCTTCATATTCGTCAGGCCAATGCCTGCCTTGGGTTTCAGGGCTACCAGGTCTGTGTTAAACCCTATGCCATCGTCCCGTATCACGCCCGAAAGTCCGTCGCAGGTATATTCAAATTCGATGTGAATATTTTTGCAGTGGGAGTGCTTCAGGCTGTTTTGCATAAATTCCTGCAAGATACGGAGCAGGAAGTTCTCGTTGGTGGTGGATATTTTAAAGTCGGTGGTATTGAAAACGCAGTCGGTGTGGCAGATGTTCAGTTTGTTTACACGGTTACATTCATTTTCCACTATCTCTTTAAAGCTCACGACTTCGGCGCTCATGTTGGTCAGGTTCTTTGATATAGACCGCAGGTCATTGAGCGAGTCGCCCAGTACTCTACTTATTTCAGTCATCTGGTCCCTTATATCGGGATAGGCGTTATCATAAAGCAGTTTATTGGCATTGATAGAGGCGAGCGTAAGGCGCTGCCCGATATTATCGTGTATCTCGCGCCCTACGTCCGCCATGGTCTGTGACTGTATTTCCAGCTTGGTATTCAGCAGGTCTTGTATATGCTGTTCATTGGTAATAGCCTTGTCTTTCTCATACGCCAGCTTCCTCCGGTGATACTGGATGATGAAGACAATTATGCCGACAATAAATATCAGCAGAATAATTGTAGCTAAGACGATGAAATTATTGATCTCGGTTTTCCCCATATAAAACTGAATGAAAACATGATATACATCAGGCAGTTAAGGATGTACATTATGTAGGCATATGTAATATATGCCTCTTGGTAATTTTTTATCAAAGTATTTCTTAAGCCATAAAATGGAAAAGATCCCAAGTAATAAAGTAGCATCCCTGCACCAACCCAAAACAACATATCTTGTCTGAATCCCAAAATGGCATCGCTCGTAACCAGCCGGATAAAGTACCCCAAAATAAGAACAAGCAAAAGAAGGTTGCCGACAGTATAAGAGAATGAATAGAAAAAGAATTCCAGTTTACTGAAATAAAGTATATCCATCATCCAGCTAAGGAGATAAATAACCGTGCATGCTATCGGCAACCATTTGTATTTTGAAGTCTTATATGATTGGTTGAAGAGGAAAAAGAAAAAAAGAAATTCAGTAGGGATTTCAAAATAATTATAGAATGCCTGATTTTTTTCAGGACTATCGATAACCAATAAATACCATCCAATAAATTCTGTTATTACAATAAATAACAGGTAAAGTGTGAACCACTTCCAGTAAGTGTCTTTAATCTTTTTCCAATACACCAAGCCCGTGAGGAAAGCCGCTATCTCGCAGCCAGTAAGTATATTTAGAATAGTATTCAAGTAATATTATTTATCTTCTGTAATTCCGTCCGCGTACTTCATAAATAATGTACCCTGATCATACATATTATCTACTCCCGTTGATGTAAATGGTGGTGGGCACAAGTGTCCATGATTCATTGCTGATACAGTACTCAACTGTGCGAAATCAGAAGATCCTGTTGGTGCATCATAGTCATAATTCTTGCCATCTGCGCCTGTATATGTTGAGATCATGAGCAGAGCGTGCAGGTGGTCGTAATCTGTGCTAACCGGGCTGGGGCAATCCTGCGAATAAGCGCCAAAATAGATCCTTACGCCGGTAGTAGTCAGGCCCCTGGCGTTCGTTGTCTGTATTTCCTGTACAAATGCTTTCAGGTCATCAAGGCTTATCCATACACTTCTGGAGTCTTTGATGTCATAGTTGGGGGTGAAATCAGCATTGATGATCTGCCATTGATTGTTGGCATAATTCTGTACCAGTTTTTTTGCATAACTCGTGTTGATGCTCATTTTGATGAAATTTTTGGGTGAAAAAAATGTTAGTAATTCGTTACTAAAGTATCTAATCCCCGCTACATCTGCTATGCCTGAAGCATGAAAAAATTAGCTTGATCGCTGAACGTCTTTAAAATAAAGGCTTTCAGACGACCGTTAAATAACTGCCGTTGTTTGCGGAAAATAAATTACCGTTATTTGACGTGTATCATAATACCGTCATTTAACGGTATTATGATACTTCGTTAGCATGTAAAAATTATGCGATAAAAAGCCGGATATTCTTTTTTTTTGTCCGTATTTTTATATGATAAGCAAAGTGTTAAATGTTTCCGAATACATTCTGTTCCGATCGAATCCTGTTACCCGCAATTTTTTGAACTAAATTTGTCTGCATGAAGGTCAAAAATATTTTTTTCGCGACGTTCTTTTTGTTTATCGCGGTAGCCAATACAGCCGCGCAAACAACGGTGAGTAAAAAACGTAAGCAGTGTGTGAAACTGCTGGACGCATACGCTATACACGCAGTGCCGGCAGTACCGGGCGAACCAATAAAAACAGAGAACCATTTTGTGGTCGTATGGAAGGATACGAAATACCCTGAGGCTTTTTTCTGGCGTGGCGCCGGTGGGTGGCAGAATTGTGAAATAAGCCTGGCGCACAGGGTGCCAGGGGGCAAGCACCATGCCGCCACCACTATAGATTACACAACGGAGCCACTTGCCAGAACGATACACAAAGGCGATACACTGGAACTGATGCCGGTAGCCGGAGGGAAATTTCCGATACCGGGTGAGATACCAAAATCGGCGAGGAATACGTTATATTATAAGACGGAAGGCGGCAAATGGATGCCGCTTAGGATAAAGAAAATAGAGCAGAAGACTGAAAGAGTAGTGCGGTAGCTAATACAAAAAGCCCGCATAACAATATGGAAGCCATGTGGGTAGGTAAGGCAGCGGAATATGTAAACAAATCTACTTTGTAGCAGTATTAACGAAGGAAAATGTACATTTGCGTTCTCCTTAAATTAGGCAAACATATTAAATGGCATTATTAGGTAACCTGATAGCGCGTTCGCTCAAGCTCCGGAAGAAATTTAACCTGCCCGTAGCCACTCCGCAAACATACCAGCGCCATACTTTACGCCAGTTGCTGGAACGTGGGCAATATACAGCTTTTGGTAAGCATTACGGATACGGTGATATACTGAGCAAGGAAGTAGATTTCTTAAAGGTATTCAGGGAAAAAGTACCGGTAACAAATTATACAGAGATGTACGCGCAGTGGTGGCACCGCTGCCAGGAGGGTGAAGAGAATGTTAGCTGGCCGGGCAAGGTGAAGTATTTCGCGCTCAGCTCAGGTACATCAGAATCTGCAAGCAAGCATATTCCTGTAACACAGGACATGATACGCTCTATAAAGAAAGTAGGTTTCAAGCAACTGTATAGTATGGCTAATTTCAAGATCAACCCGGTCTCGTTTGAGAAAGGGATACTGATGTTGGGCGGCACTACTTCATTGTTTGAAAAAGGGGAGTATTATGAGGGCGATATGAGCGGTATAAGTGCCAAGAATATGCCCCGGTGGATGTCTTCGCTGCTGTACAAACCGGGTCAGCGCATATCCAAGAGGCCCCAGTGGGAAGACAGGATAAAGCTGATAGTAGAGCGTGCCACACAGTGGGACGTAGGTACTATATGTGGTGTGCCCGCATGGGTACAGATAGTGCTGGAGCGGGTCATTAAATATCATGGCGTAAGTAACATACACGATATATGGCCTAACCTTAATGTGTATATACATGGCGGGGTATCCATAGAGCCATATAAAGAAAGTTTCAAGAAGCTATTGGGCAAGCCGATAACATTTATTGAGACCTATATGGCCTCTGAAGGTTCGTTCGGGTTTCAGGCCAGGCCGGGCGCCGGTATCAAGCTGGTGCTGAATGCCGGAGTGTTTTATGAATTTGTACCGTTCAACAGTACCAACTTTGACGAGGACGGGAATATAAGATCAAATCCTGAGGCCTACCTGGTAAATGAAGTAAAAGAAGGTGTGGATTATGCGGTGGTGCTGAGTACCTGCTCGGGTGCATGGCGTTACCTGATAGGCGATGTGCTGCGGTTTACTAACGCAAAGGAGCACGAAATAGCCATAGTGGGCCGTACCAAGCAATTCTTAAGCCTGTGCGGTGAGCACATGTCTGTAGACAACATGAACAAGGCAATAGAGACCGTGTCAAAGCAAATGAACATAACGATACGTGAATTTGCCGTAGCCGGTAAAAAGGCCGATCACCTCTTTGCGCATCATTGGTACATAGGCTGCGACAATGAAAATGTAGACAAGGAGCAACTGAAGCGACTGCTGGATGAGACATTGTGCCGTCTGAATGACGACTATGAAGTGGAACGCACATCGGCACTGAAAGAAATGTTTGTGGAAATATTGCCCGGTAGTGTATTTATAGACTATCTGCGCGCCAAGGGCAAAGAAGGGGCTATGAGCAAATTTCCCCGTGTGCTGAAGAACGGGCAGTTGGCGGATTGGGAGGATTATCTTTCTAAAAATCACATACACGAAGTTTCCGCATAGTGTGGGGCAAATAAAGGTATTCATTGCCCTTTTGTTTCGCACTTCTGTAAAGCATCTTATCTTTATGCCGTATAAAGACATGAGATGAGCAAAACAATTTTAATTACCGGCGCCACCTCAGGGTTTGGCAAAGCTATCGCTGAGCGCTTCGCGCAACATGGATATACCGTATGTATTACCGGCCGCAGGGAGGAGCGGCTAACTGCCATAAAGCAGGAACTGGAGCAGCAATACGGAGTAAGGGTCATTCCGCTGAAATTTGACGTGCGTGATCGCAAGCAGGTGGAAGAAGCCATCAGCGGGCTGAAGCAGCAGGTAGAACGGATAGATATACTGGTGAATAACGCAGGTCTTGCATCAGGACTGGCAACCATAGACGAGGGCAATATAGACGACTGGGAGGTGATGATAGATACCAACCTGAAGGGGCTGCTGTATGTGACCCGGCAGGTAGCGCCCATGATGCGCGCCCAGGCAGGGGGGCATATCATTAATATAGGTTCTACGGCAGGTAAGCAGGTGTATAAGAATGGTAATGTCTACTGCGCCACTAAGTTTGGCGTAGAAGCGCTGAACCAGGCTATGCGGATAGACCTGCTGCCCTATGGCATAAAGGTTACCGCCATTAACCCCGGCATGGCCGAGACCGAATTTTCTGTGGTGCGGTTTGGCGGTGACGAAGAGCGGGCGAAAAGTGTGTACGCCGGCATCAATCCGCTGAGGGCTGAAGATATAGCCGATATAGCATGGTATTGCGCTACGCTGCCACCGCATGTATGTATCAACGATCTTACCGTTACCTGCCTTACGCAGGCCACAAGCGTGTATGGCATCAAAGAAAATGAGCGGGTAAAACCTTAACCGGGGAGTATATGTTCACATCAACAACACAGATCAGGGTAAGGTATGGCGAGACAGACCAGATGGGCTACCTGTATTATGGCAATTACGCGCTGTACTATGAGGTAGGGCGGGCTGAGGCGGTAAGGGAGCTGGGTTTTACGTACCGCCAGCTTGAGGAAACAGGGATAATGATGCCTGTGGCGGAGCTGCATACGCACTATTACAGGCCTGCCCTCTATGACGACCTGGTGACCGTAAAAACAATATTAAAAGAACTGCCTGAAGGGCATAAGATACAATTTCATTCTGAGCTGTATAATGAAGAAGGCCAGTTGCTGAATAAGGGCGTGACCACGCTTGTATTTTACGACCCCAGGGAGAAAAAGAGGGCCAATATACCGCAGGAATTATACACACGGTTAGCCCCGTATTTTGAGACAAGACCATGAGCAATATAGCAGCAGCCATCATCACGATAGGCGATGAATTACTGATAGGGCAGGTCGTTGACACAAATTCCGCATGGATAGCCCGCGGGCTCAACAAGCAGGGTATTGATGTGGTGCGGCGTGTGGCGGTGGGCGATGACAGAGCGGCCATCACCAGGTCGCTGGATGAAGAGTTGCCCGGTGTGTCGCTGGTAATAATCACCGGCGGGCTGGGGCCTACCGCTGACGATATTACCAAGCCATTGCTGAATGAATATTTTGGCGGCACTATGGTGGTTAATGAATCTGTGCTGGCACACGTTAAAGGTATTTTTACAAAGTTCAACCGCCCGTTCCTGGAGCGGAATATGAAACAAGCCGAGGTGCCCGATGTATGCACGGTACTGCACAACAGCATGGGTACAGCGCCAGGTATGTGGTTTGAGCATAACGGCAAAGTGATCGTGAGCCTGCCGGGTGTGCCTTTTGAGATGGCTGACCTCATGGAGCGGGAAGTATTGCCACGGCTGCGGCAGCGGTTCTTCAGCGACGCATTGCTGCACCGTTCGGTGACCACCGCCGGCGAGGGTGAGAGTTTTATCGCAGATAAGATACAGGATATAGAAGAGGCGCTGCCGCCATATATAAGGCTTGCATATCTGCCGGGCGCAAGAATGGTAAAGCTGCGGCTTACCGGGCGTGGCGCAGACGAGGCACAACTGGCCATAGAGTTGGATGAATGGCAACAAAGGCTTGCCACCCGCCTGTATGATATTGTGGTGGCTATGGAAGATGTGCCGCTTGAGGTAGTGCTGGGAAGGTGGTTCAAAGATAATAACAAGACGCTCGGCCTTGCCGAAAGTTGCACAGGTGGCTTCCTGGCGCACCATATTACCCAGGTAATGGGGTCTTCCGAGTATTTTAAGGGAAGTATAGTTTGTTATGGCAATGATGTGAAGACAGACCTGCTGGGTGTGCGCGAGGACACCATCCGGCAGTATGGGGCGGTGAGTGAAGAGACCGCTGCCGAGATGGCGCAGGGTGCGTTGAAAGTATTGAACGCGGATGTGGCTTTTGCGGTGACGGGGCTTATGAGTGCCGGTGGCGAAAGTGACCGGACCGAAATAGGAACCGTATGGATGGCCATTGCAGATAAAGACAGAACTTTGACAAAGAAGTTCCGCTTTCAGTATGACAGGGCCAGGAATAAGGAAGTGACCGTATCTGTAGGCATGCTGGAGGTGTGGAAGTTTGTGAATGGAAGACACTAGCCGTGACGGGGATAAATTTTTTCAGATGGACAACGATATGCCTCGCACTCAGTATGGGGTTTCCGGGATTAACGGCAAGATATTCCTGGTAGGGATGCCTGCGGTAGGTAAGACCTATTGGGGTATGCGACTGGCCGAAGCGTATTCGTTTCCGTTTGTAGATCTTGATGTGATGATCGCGGAGCAGGAGCGGGCAAGCGTACAGGCCCTTTTTGCTACCTATGGCGAGCACGGCTTCAGGGAGCGCGAGCACAAATACCTGGGGCAGGTAATTGCCGATAAAGGTATGCCTGCCATTGTGGCCTGCGGAGGCGGCACACCGTGTTTCTTTGATAATATGCAACTGATGAAGGCCGCGGGCCGTGTTATTTATCTGCAGGCTGATACGACCACTTTGCTGGAGCACATTGGTAAAAGCGATGAAGTGCGTCCGTTGCTGCGGGGCCGGGGCGACATTGAGGCTTACCTGGACGCGTTGCTGGCAAAGCGGAAGATGTTTTATGAGCAGGCGCACTATATTTTACCATCCGGCGACATTTCACTTGCTACCTTTGCTAAAATAATTTCAGATGTATAAACAGGCGCTTACCGCGGGTTTGCTTTTTGCCATGCTGGCGGTTATATTCGGTGCTTTTGGCGCGCATGCCCTTAAGGCGAGGCTTACTGCAGATATGCTGCAGGTATTTGAGACCGGTGTGCGCTACCAGTTCTACCATAGTTTTGCTTTGCTGGCCGCGGGCATATTGTATATGTCTTATCCGCATAAAAATATCAGGCTTGCCGCTACTATGTTTATTATCGGTATTGTGTTGTTTAGCGGATCTTTATATGCAATGGCGTTATTGAGTATTGGCGGCACAGGTATCGGGCCGGCAGGTGTCATAACCCCCATAGGCGGATTGTTTTTCATTTTGGGGTGGTTGTTGTTACTTTTGGGAGTTACAGGTAGCAAGAGCTAATCAATTCATTGCCCGTCATGATCAGGTTAAAATACATAGATACCCCCGTAGGCAAGATGCGCGTAGGCGCTACCGATCAGGGCATTTGCCTGTTCGACTTTCAGTACCGCAAGAGTATTGACAGCATTATGGCACGTATAGAGATGGTTAGCGGAGAGCAATTTGAGGAAGGGGAGCATGCGCATTTCAAATTACTGGAACAGCAGATAAGCGAGTACTTCGCAGGCACCCGTAAAGAGTTCAGCGTGCCGCTGCACCTGCTGGGCAGCCCGTTTCAGAAGCGGGTGTGGGAGGGGCTGCTGCAGATACCCTACGGCGAGACAAGGTCTTACAAACAGCAGTCTGTTTTTCTTGGCGATGAGAAAGCCATAAGGGCTGTTGCCGGTGCCAACGGGCAAAACGGAATTGCCATCATTGTTCCCTGCCACAGGGTAATAGGGGAAAACGGCAGCCTGACAGGTTACGGCGGAGGGTTGCAGCGCAAAAAGTGGTTGCTGGACCACGAGCGGAAACATTCGGGTAAGGCGGGGCAGGGTAGTTTGTTCAGTTGATATTTACTGTTACGGGAGTTGATTCTTTCTCTGCAGCCTCTTCTTTAATCTTTCCGGGTTTAGCGTAGTTGAAGAATCGTTTCAGGGATAGGATCGGGGTTTCAAAAAAGGTATAAGAGAGATAACATAGCGTTATCAGCATAGTGAGGTCATAGATGTAGACAGCCTGCGCGGATATCAGCAGGTCATGGAGGAGGGGCTGATGCACAATGCGGTCGTTGATAAATGATATTACGTAGGTGTGCGTATGCCAGAAATATGGATGGAATATATAAATGCCATAGCTGATCTTGCCGATGAAATTCAGCACCTTATTTTCCAGCAGGTACTTTCTTGTCCACTCTGACTTGTTGTTTACCACCAGGATGATCAGCCACACACAGATGAAGCTATCTACTGTCTTGAGCATAAACATTCCATCGGTGAAACCCGTATATGGGTATGCTTTGTAGAATATATATACAGCGATCAGCCATGGCGCCAGGAGTTTTATGGTACGCTCAAATTTTCTGCATCGCTCCTTGTTCATCCGGGCATAGGCATAAAAGCCGCCTATGCCGAAGGCATCAAAGCAGTTAAAAGGAAGAAAGGGCGCTATGTGTGTCTGCAGTACATAGTAGGTAGATACAATACCTGTGATTATAGCACCTGTGAAAACATACTTCAGGTGCTTCTCTTTAACCCACAGCATCAGCCATGGCCACACAATATAAAACTGCTCTTCTATGCCCAGTGTCCATGTATGCGTGGCCGATGAGGCATTCCAAGAGTTTGCTTTATAGCAGAAAAAATTAGTGGCGTAGCAAAGCAGGTAGGTGAAGTGCCCTTTAATATCGGGGAAGCTAAAATAAAGAATGGTGATCAACAGGTAGTATAGGGGGAATATCCGCAATGCACGCCGTAAGAAGAAGTTCTTGATGACTGACAGGTTATTGCCGCCATGGTTGTCTTGCCTTGCTTTCAGCAATATTCCCGTGATCAGGTAGCCGCTGAGTACAAAAAACAGGTAAACACCGGTCAGCCCATCAGGAAAAAAAGTCTGTATAAAATAGCCTACGGTTTCGGGCGGATAAAATATTGGTCCCCAGTGTATTCTAACAACAAATATCACGGCAAATGCCCGTAGGGTATCAAGACCTTTAATTCGATTCATATGTTGATATGAAGTTAAGGAAAATTATTTAGCTGCTGATCCTTGCCTTTTTACAATAGCGCCGGTAAGCAGGGCGCCGGAAACCATAACCGGCACAATGTATAAATATGTAAACGGCAACTGGATGAATGAATAAAATACCGCTAGGTATATTTTCAGCGAAAAAAGCAGGTAGGTATGCAATGCGTATTTTTTTCGTTTTATGAGATAGTAACCGGTAAGCCTGGCAACGGTTAGGGAGCACAATACAAGGTGCAGCTTTATATAAGCGGCTACCTGGGTGGCAATATTGCCCGGCAGGTATTTCAACGCCCAGGAGTTAAAGCCCATGCCGTTAATGAGTGCATGCCGCTCCCATATTTTTTCCGTTACATAGGTGTAAGACTGATAGGGATTGGCAAATCCGGCAGGGTTGTTGCGCAGGAACGGGTACCAGTAGAAGCCAAGGAAGAATAGCGCACACACAGTTATTATAATGATCAACTGCTTCCTGTTGCCGGATGCAAACCATGCTACGCCAAGCAGCGGTACCCATAGCACAATACTCATACGCGAGAGCAGGCACATAGGGATAGCGATGGCTATGGCCCATAGTTTTTGCTTGTCAAGGGCAGTTGCCAGCAGCAGGTAGTACCCCGCTACCATGCTTTCTACGGTAATGGTAAATTCGAAGGCGTAGTATTTTGTTAACGCAAGGTATACCAGTAACGGCCATATGGGGAGTATAAGCCTCAATGCCGTGCTGTAGGAATCGGAGCCGGAGGGGAAGTTTTTGATGAAAAAATACAGGCATGCCAGCCATGTAGATAGTACGGCCATCCAGCGGTAATCGAAATTGAAACGTTCTGCCGCTATATATGGCATCCATTGAAAGGGAAGGTAGGAGGGCGTAGTACTGTATGTGGCGAATTGTATCTTGTAATATGGCGACTGTCCCGCGATAAAGTTTTTGACCATGTGCATCATGGTGGGGATCACATCAGAAGCGGATGTGTCGTTTGGAGAGATATGAACACGCCCGAAGGAAGCGCCTAAAGAGACAGCAATAATTGCGGATAAAGCCGTGAATAAAACCACCGAGGTTATTCTTACCGTGGTCAGGTATTTTACATTGCCTACCGTCTCTCCTTCCCTCCTGTCGGCCAGCTTGAGAAAGACCACCGCTATAGCTACGGAAACACCAAGAAACAGCAGTGGTGAAACAATGTCGCCGGCAATATCCCGCAGCCAGGTATATAGCAGTACTTCGGCAATACAAAGGATGAATAAGAGTGGCTTCATATGGTTGGCCGGTGCAAACGAAGATAAGTAATATCGTAAATACGTTGTAAACTGATCTTAGCCGGTATATTTTAGATGGCGCTGCTAAATTACTATGTATTTTATTGATGTGGCTATTAAGCCAACCTTTGGTTTTTTTATTACTTTTGCCCCTCACAATTAAGATTCATTCATTAAATTTTTTCCTTTTATGGCGTATGATATTATTGTTATCGGCAGCGGCCCCGGTGGGTATGTGGCGGCCATCCGTGCTGCGCAGTTGGGTTATAAAGTAGCAATAGTAGAAAAAGAGAACCTCGGGGGCATTTGCCTCAACTGGGGGTGTATACCTACTAAAGCGCTGCTGAAAACAGCCAGTGTATATGAGAATTTCTCTCATGCTGCTGACTATGGTATCATAGCTACTGATTTCAAAGCTGATTTTGGCGCGGTAATAAAACGCAGCCGCGGCGCCGCCGAAAAAATGAGCAAAGGTGTTCAGTTCCTGATGAAGAAGAACAAGATAGAAGTGATCATGGGCATGGGTAAGCTGAATGCAAAGAAAGAAGTTGAGGTAACCGGTGCCGATGGCAAAGTGGCTGTCCACCAGGCTCGCCACATAATATTAGCTACCGGCGCGCGCAGCCGCCAGTTGCCCAACCTGCCTATTGATGGAAAGAAAGTAATAGGCTACCGCGAGGCTATGGTACTGCCCCAGCAGCCTAAGTCGATGATAGTGGTTGGCAGCGGCGCCATTGGTGTTGAATTTGCGTATTTCTATAACAGTATAGGTACAAAAGTAACCATCGTTGAATTTCTCCCTCGCCTGGTGCCGGTAGAAGATGAGGATATCTCTAAGGAACTGGAGCGCAACTTCAGGAAGAAAGGGATAACGGTTATGACCAATTCGTCTGTAGAGAAAGTGGAGGCAGCCGGTGACGGGGTGAAGGCAACTGTGAAGACAGAGCAGGGGCAGCAGTTCCTGGAGGCTGATGTGGTGCTGAGTGCGGCGGGTATTACAGCCAATATCGAAAATATAGGCCTTGAAACTTTAAAGATAACTACCGACAAGGGCAAGGTGCTGGTAGATAAATACTATAAGACCAATGTAGAAGGCATTTATGCCATTGGTGATATTACTCCCGGCCAGGCGCTGGCACATGTGGCATCTAAAGGCGCTATCATCTGTGTTGAAGCAATAGCACATAAAGAAGGCAAGTACAAGCATATGCCGGAGCCGCTGGATTATGGCAATGTGCCGGGCTGTACCTATTGCTCGCCCGAAATAGCCAGCGTAGGCCTTACCGAGAAACAAGCGAAAGATGCCGGTTACGAAATTAAGGTAGGTAAGTTTCCGTTCAGCGCGTCGGGTAAGGCGGTAGGCGCGGGTGCTACCGAAGGTTTTGTAAAAGTGATATTTGATGCTAAATATGGTGAGTGGCTGGGTACGCACTCTATAGGTTATAATGTAACAGAAACAATAGCCGAAACTGTAGTGGCCCGCAAGCTGGAAACTACATGGCATGAGATATTAGGCAGCATACATCCGCATCCCACTATGAGCGAGGGTATTAAGGATGCTATAGAAGCTGCGTTGGGTGAGGCAATACATTTATAACAGATTATTTTTGAATAGTAAAAAGGCTGCGAGTATCGCAGCCTTTTTTATTTTTGGTGTATGATATTGAAGAGAAAAAAAAGAATATTCAACTTGGTGATGATAATTCTATGTCTGTTAGTCCCGTATACCCTTTTCTTAATTCTTGATACTGGAGTGAGTTTGAAGTATGAAACTAACGTTGAAATAGATCCTTGCCTTTCACTTGTGACACATAAAAATTTGTGTTTTCAGCTAACTTATCTTTGGGTAATTCTCGGTGCAACATTAATAGCTATCGGTTGCATGATCGTGTTTCGTAAACGTATCCTTACATATCCGCATTAATAAAAAAGCAGAATATCTCACCGGGGCCATGTACACCTACCACAAGTGTCTTTTCAATATCAGCCGTGCGGCTGGGGCCGGTAGTTAGGTTTATCATAGAAGGGAGGTCATTGCCATATTTTTTCTTCACGGCATTGATGCCGTCCTGTATATCAGGCGCTACCTGGTTGGCATATGCAAATACGATATGCACCGGATAATATACAGGAGCCACACGGCCCATATGCTGCCGGCTGCTGAGTAGTATAGAGCCGGTGCGCGCTACCAGGGCTTCGCAGCCTGTAATGCACGCCTCGGCTGCCTCAGCCGATGGGTCTGCTGCGGAGAGTATGTCTATCTTATTGTTGTGGAATAGTTTCAGCAGCCTCTCGTCTGAGCACAGCAGTTGTTTCCAGCCCCTGTTTTCATAGAGTATGTTGATGTTGTCCATCAGTTGCTGCTCGTTATCGCAGAAAATAAATTTCCCGCCCAGCTTTATGAATGACTCTGCGAATATTTCCTCGGGTGCATCGCCTGATGATGCATACAGATTGTCAGATTCCTTTTCAGCCTCCGGGAATGGCATAGGTACCTGGTCATCACTCAGTTCCTTACGGATCCTGGCCAGAATATTTTCCCTTGCTTTGGATGTTTTAAAAGTCTGCATGTAGCCGGGGTAAAAATTTAACAAAGTACGCCATGAAAAAAGTCAAAGCCGAAAATACAACTTTTTGGCTTTGACTTTTAAACATTGTGTTTATTATACGTTCGGATTTAATACTGTGTCCGGTACAAAAGGTTCCTCACTCGCTATCGCGTCGTCATAAGGGCGTTTGCCCAGCAGCCGCTCCATATCGTCTTTAAACAATACTTCTTTTTTCAGTAGTTCTTCTGCTATTGTTTTTACCGAGTCTATTTTTTCAGACAATAGTTGTTTTACCTTCTGGTAAGCCTCATCCACCAGCTTTCTTACTTCGTCATCTATCATCTTGCCTGTCTCTTCAGAATAAGGCTTAGAGAAGCTGTTCTCATTCTGCGGATCGTAGAATGATATGTTGCCCACATTGCTGTTCATGCCATACATAGATACCATGGCATATGCCGTGCGCGTTACGTGTTGCAGGTCACTCAGTGCGCCGGTAGATATCTTGCCAAAGATAAGCTCTTCTACAGCCCTGCCGCCCAATGACATTTTCATATCGTCCAGCAAGTGGTCTGTTGTGCGTATGTATACTTCTTTAGGCAGGTATTGGGCATACCCGAGTGCAGCCACGCCGCGTGGCACTATAGTTACCTTTACCAGCGGGTGCGCGTGCTCCAGGTACCAGCCGGATACCGCATGTCCGGCCTCATGGTAGGCTATGATCCGCTTTTCTTCCGGCAGTATTATCTTGTTTTTCTTTTCCAGTCCGCCTATCACACGGTCTATGGCGTCGTTAAAGTCGCTCATATCCACTTCTGTCTTGCCTTTACGGGCAGCTATCAGCGCGGCCTCGTTACAGATATTGGCTATATCAGCACCCGCGAAACCCGGTGTTTGCACCGCCAGTTTCTTTATGTTCAGGTCTTTCGAACGCTTGATCGGTTTCAGGTGTACATCAAATATCTTTTCCCTTCCCTTTACATCCGGAATATCTATGGATATCTGGCGGTCGAAGCGGCCCGGGCGCAGCAGGGCGGTGTCCAGTACGTCTGGCCTGTTGGTTGCCGCCAGTACTATGATGCCACTGTCTCCGCTAAATCCATCCATTTCCACCAGCAGTTGGTTCAGGGTATTTTCCCGCTCATCATTGCTCATCACCACATTTTTACCACGGGCGCGGCCTATTGCGTCTATCTCATCAATAAAAACAATACAAGGTGATTTTTCACGGGCTTGTTTGAATACATCACGCACGCGGCTAGCTCCCACACCTACAAACAGCTCTACGAAATCTGAGCCGGACATAGAGAAGAATGGCACCTGTGCCTCACCGGCCATGGCTTTTGCCAGCAGGGTCTTTCCTGTTCCGGGAGGGCCTACAAGCAGCGCACCCTTAGGTATCTTACCACCCAGCGCGGTATATTTCTTGGGGTTCTTAAGGAAATCCACGATTTCCATAACTTCTACCTTGGCTTCGTCCAGGCCGGCAACATCATTGAAGGTGATATTGATGCGTGTGCCTTTTTCAAAAAGCTGAGCTTTCGATTTGCCTATATTGAAGATACCGCCACCGGCGCCACCTCCACCGCCTGATCCCATTTTACGGAATATCAGGAACCACATTGCCACTATAAATATTACAGGCAGCAGGAAGGTGTTCAATAAGATATGCAGGTAGTCGCCTTGTTCGTCATATAGCAGCTTTGGCCGGTCTGCTTCAGGAATGTTTTTCTCGGCTTCATCAAGGTCTTTGCCAAAGCGGTCTACAGTACCTATTTTGAAGGAGTAAGCAGGTGTTTTATCACTTGCTGCTATCGCAGGTCTGTTTCCTGTCTGGTTTTGCCCGGCACCCGGTTTCAGGTACACGTCCACATGCTCCTTGTTGATCACCACTATCTTTGTCACCTCCCCTTTTGCAAGGTTGTCTTTAAAATCCTGGAAAGTGTGTTCTGTGGTGGTATTACCGAAATTCCCGCTTATGAACTGCGCGCCGAGTATTGCCAGCAGTATGATGCCGTATATCCAATAGATATTGAACTTAGGTCCTTTGCGAGGGTTCGGATTTTCTGCCGGCTTATTATTTCCCGGCTTTTGTGAGTTTTCTTCCATTGTCTCTTGGTCTTTTCTTTTACGGTATAGCCTGGTGGCTTTTCAGTCGTTTTTATTCGTTCTGTTGGTCGTCAGGCTTAGTGTTCTGTTCTTGGGGCGTCTTCCCAAAGCGTTTCAAGGTTGTAAAACATTCTCTGTTCATGCTGGAAGATATGCACCACAATATTTACATAGTCTACCAGTGTCCAATGGTCTCCGTGCTCTATATGATATGGGCGTTCTCCGCATTCGGTCTCTACTGTGTCCAGTATATTTTGTGCTATCGCCTTTATCTGTATATTGGATCCCGCGTCACAGAGGATGAAAAAGTCTGCAACAGCTTCATCAATTTTTTTCAGATCAAGGGATACGATCTCTTGCCCTTTTTTTTCCTGGATGGCGTTAATGATTGTTTTAAAAAGCTTGCTGTTTTTCGTTAGACGGGTCGTGGCCTTCTTTCGTTCTTGTAACGCGGTTATTATTTTCTCCAAATTTTAATACTTATTTAGTTCTGTAATATCTTTACAATTTATCAAAATTATAAATCTTTTTGCACTAAACCTCGGCACTTTGATAGATTTTACAATTATTGAACACAATAACATTGATAGTACCAATAACTATGCCATGCGGCTGATAGATGCCGATAAGGCACAGCACGGCATGACAATCACAGCTCAGACACAGAACGGCGGCAGGGGACAGCGTGGAAATACATGGGTAGATACACCCGGGATGAGCCTGCTTATGAGCATTATTGTTAATCCAAAACGACCCATCAGCAACCAATTTGCTTATAATGCCGCTGTGGCGGTGGCTATTGCTAATGTTTTGCAAAAAATGGATGATAATTGGCGTGTATACGTGAAGTGGCCCAACGATATTATTGTCAATGACAAAAAGGCAGGGGGGGTACTTATAGAAAATGTGCTGCGCGGCAACCAATGGACCTATAGCATTATTGGCATTGGGCTGAACGTAAACCAGCGCCTATTTGATGAAACGCTGCCGTTTGCCACCTCACTGAGCCTAGAGTCAGGCACCGGGTACGATATAAGGGAACTGCTGCAAAATGTTCGGGGTGGGGTAATGGGCGCCGTCGATAATCCGGGTAGGGAAGAGCCGGAAATGGATGGCTATAACCGCCTCCTTTACCGCCGGGGTGTGAAACAGGCATTCAGGGAAGGTGATGAAACGTGGGAAGGGACCATAGTGCGCGCTAACAATGATGGCACATTGGTAGTGATGAAAAATGAAGGTACTTCGGTAGCTTTTCATCATGGACAGATAAGTTGGGTGTGGGGGAAATAAACGGGTATTTTGGTTTAGTGTAAATAAGCATAACAGGAAAATAGATCAATGATATGGAATTTGGAAAGATACCGGAACAAGAATTGGCCGCAACTGATTTTAATCTGCCGGCAGATCCGGCGGCAACAACTGAGGTGCTGAAAAAAGGAAAAGGCAAAACAAAGTTTTATATAGGCTGCGCCAAGTGGGGGCGTAAAGACTGGATAGGAAAGATATATCCTGCCGGTACCAGGGAAAAGGATTTTCTGCATCAGTATGCGCTTCAGTTCAATAGTATCGAATTCAATGGGTTTTTCTACAATGTGCATTCGCGCGAGCAGGTGGCTAAATGGGTGTCGGCGGTGCCGCCTGGGTTTAAGTTTTGTCCTAAGTTCACGCAGTCTGTAACACATATCCGCAGACTGAAAAACACCAAACATGAGGTAGAGGCATTTCTGAATGTAATAGAGGCCTTTGGTGGTCACCTGGGCCCTGTGTTTCTTATGCCGCATCCACAAATGGGTGTTAAGCACCTGGAAACGATAGAGCAGTTTATTGCAGATATGCCTGTTGACATAGAATTGTTCCTTGAGTTGCGGCACGAGGACTGGTATTCCGGGAATGAAGGATACAATGCCGGCCTGCTGCAATTTCTCGGGGAGCGCAAAAGAGGGGTTATTATCACAGATGCCGCCGGTAGAAGGGATTGTGTGCATATGCATCTATCCACACCCGAATGTTTCATAAGATTTGTAGGCAATGCGCTGCACCCTACTGATTATAGCCGTATTGACGAATGGGTGCAACGGATTAAAAAATGGATGGCTGCCGGATTAGAGACTTGTTACTTTTTCATGCACCAGCATGAAGAATTGCACTCTCCCGAGTTGATAAAATATTTTATAGAGCAGATGAACATGCATTGCGATACGAATATACCTTTGCCTGTGATGTATAATGATGGAAAACTTTTTTAATTTCTGATATTATGGCTGAACTAAAAACAAAAAAGAATGATGAAAGTGTAGACGGCTTTTTAAATAAGATAGAGCAGGTGCAAAAGCGTGAAGACTGTTTTGAGGTACTGAAGATCATGCAGGAGGCTACCGGACAGCAGCCCAAAATGTGGGGCACTGCTATAGTGGGCTTCGGTGCCTACCATTATAAATACGAGTCTGGTCATGAAGGTGATATGTGCAAGGTGGGGTTTTCACCCCGCAAGGCGAATATCACATTGTATATTATGATGGGAGGGGCTACTAAACCCGAACTGTTGCAACAATTAGGCAAGCACAAGGTCAGCGGCTCATGCCTGCATATAAATAAGATGGCAGACATTGATAAAGCAGTGTTGAAAAAGATTGTAAAGGATACCTACAATGCCATGACCAAAAAATATGGCTAGTAGTTTTATTGGGCATATTTATAGGGCGTTTTTGTTGTAATTGGTTGATAATGTGCTATATGGAAATTGTAATCGGTAGTGTAAACGTGTGATGATTGTAGCCCCGTATTTGACTGATTTCAGTATGTATCCGGATTTGCGGCTTAAGAATTTATTATTGTCAAAAAATGCGGGGAATAGCTTATGAAATATAGCTTTTCCTTACTATTTTACCTGCCAATGTCCTTTATGCGGCGGCTTCCTGTAATTCTATTATTGTGTTTTTTAAGTGTGCTGTGCAACGCTCAGTCTGCCATTCCGCAGTTTCATGCTTTTGGCGAGAAGTACTATTACATTGATACCAACCGATTCTTCCATGACAGCCCGCTGGTAAAAACCAGGGACACTATCAATAAGCTGAAAAAAATGGCAGAGGATGCCGGTGATAATGAATTCTCATATGGCTTAATGCTGTTTGAGTATATAAAGGAGTACCGGGAACATCTTGTAAGCAGCGATACTACCGAACGCAGGTTGCTGCAGCTTGCCACTTACGCAAATGAAAATAACATGCCGCATCTGGAGGCAGATGTGCTGCAGGCCATTGGTGATTTTTACAGCGATAACCCGCAGCAGCAAAGCGCCGCCGTGGAGTATTACATTTCCGCATACGGTATATATCATGCATTTAAGCCTGATGAATATCCTCAGAGGCAGGCGTATACCTATATGCTGGGCGGGATGTTCTACAGGTACGAAGATTACAATAATTCGATCAGGTACATGCAGGAGGCGATAGCTTTAGAGCAATCTACAGGCAATAATATTTACTGCTCAATTGCCAATACGATCGGCCTGGCTTACCGGCAATTGAAGATATACGACAGCGCTATTGTGTATTTTGAGCTGACCTATAGAAATGCGGTAAGACTCAACAGCAAAGCGTGGATGGGTATTGCCAGGGGAAATACCGGCATAACTTATTTTTACCAGCATAAGTATACCGAGGCAATACCACTGCTGCAGCAGGATATTGAGACGAGTATGTCGATGAACATTGTTAAGAATGCGGTTGGTTCTATGGCCATACTCGCCACTATCTATAATGTGCAGCATCAGTACGATAAAGCGCAGAAGATACTTGAAGAAGCCTTGATGCAGGCGGAGAACAAGCGTTTCTGGATCGACTACCAACTGGCAGATAAGCTATACACACAGATGTATGTTGTGTACATGGCACGCAAAGATTACGCCAAAGCATGCCTCTATGCCGACTCCGCGCTGATGGCAAAGGACAGTGTCATGGACCGGAACAACCTGGTGATACTATCCAAAGCGCATGAGAAGGAAAACTTTATCCAGCACAAGCGTGAAGCTGAAAAGATGCGGAACCAGTTGAACATAGGTAAGCTGGAACTGGCCAAGCAGCGCATAGAGATAACCTTTACGTTCATTGGTATTGTTATATTGCTGCTGGTGATCCTGTTCATTGCCCGCGAACGTAAGCGCTCTGAGAACCTGTTGCTAAACATACTGCCGGAAAAAATTGCCGACAGGCTGAAACGTAAGGAACATCCTATTGCCGATTATTTTGATCATGCTTCCATTATTTTCATTGATATGGCGGGCTTCACTATTTTCTCAGACGGAAGGGACCCCAAGGAAATAGTAAATATCCTCAACCATGTGTTCACCTGTTTTGACAATATAGCTGAACGTCATGGACTGGAAAAAATAAAGACAATAGGCGACTGCTATATGGCGGTTAGCGGCCTGCCCGATCTAAGGCCCGATCATGCTGAGGCCGCCGCGCAGATGGCCCTGGACATACGATCGGAGATGAAGGGCTATAAAGCTAATGACGGTACGCCAATAGAATTCAGGATAGGGCTGGATTGCGGCCCGGTGGTAGCAGGCGTTATAGGCAGAAGAAAGTTTATTTATGACCTATGGGGTGATACGGTAAATACTGCAAGCCGCATGGAGTCTACAGGCCTGGCGGGTGAAATTCACTGTACCGATAGATTTAAGAAAATGATAGAAGGCAAGCATACCTTCAAAAACCGCGGGCAGACCGATATCAAAGGCAAGGGTATGATGGATACCTGGCTGATCATAGATTAATTATCAGTACAGCGATGTAGGTAGCCCATCTATACTAACACGGTTGTTTTCTTTTTTATAGGTTTCCAGGCCTTCAATACCTTTCTTTGCCTCCCATTTCTGCGCATGGTCCCGTTCTCCGGAATAGTCATACAGCGGTACGCTGTAGCCACATGAGTTCTGAATCTTATCAATATCTGCGACTATTATCTGCCGGGTGGATGGGCGTAGGGTGAACAGTGCCGATAGTTCGTTCCACTGCGGTTGCCCGGGCAGCACTGTATAGCCCTTGCCGTATAGCCGAAGGATATTGGGAGGCCCATCGTAGGAGCAGAACATAAACGTGATCCGGCCATTCTCAAGGACGTGAGCTGATGTCTCGTTGCCACTGCCTATAAGGTCCATATAGGCCACCTTGTTGGGTGAAAGCACACGGAAGCAGTCAGAGCCCTTTGGTGACAGGTTGATGTGCCCGTTGGCGGTAAGTGGAGCTGTGGCAACAAAGAACATTTTTTGTTTTGCTATAAAAGCTGATTCCTGCTCTCTGATCATATCATGAAATCCCATAAACAGAATATAGTTGATGATCAAAGTTATGTTATCATACGGGTTCTATCATTGTTTTTGGCTATTGCAGTGTAACCTGCGCTTATTTTATATAGGTAGCTTTTGTTATTACCACATATCGCAGCCAATGATTACTTTAGCACTCCAAATTATTGTTAATGAAACTACTGGAAAATAAGGTGGCCCTGATCACCGGTGCCAGCCGTGGAATAGGTGAGGCGATAGCGCTGAAGTTTGCCGAACATGGCGCATCCGTTGCCTTTACCTATCTATCTTCTGAAGAGAAGGCCAATGCCCTTGCCGACAGACTTGCCGCCATGGGTGTAAAAGCCAAAGGTTACAAAAGCGATGCCGGCGACTACAAGGCGGCTGAGCAACTGGCTACAGAAGTGACCAAAGAATTCGGGACCATAGATATCTGCGTGAACAATGCAGGTATAAGCCGCGATAACCTGCTGCTGCGTCTTACGCCTGAGCAGTGGGATGAGGTGATGCAAGCCAACCTGAAGAGCGTGTATAACCTGACCAAGCAAGTAATAAGGCCGATGATGAAGGCCCGGGCAGGCAGCATCATCAATCTGAGCTCGGTGGTAGGTGTGAAGGGCAATGGCGGACAAGCGGCCTACGCTGCCAGTAAGGCGGGTATCATAGGTTTTACTAAGAGTATAGCGCAGGAAATAGGCAGCCGAAACATACGCTGCAATGCCATAGCGCCGGGCTTTATAGAAACCGATATGACCCACTACCTGAAGGATGGCGGCGCTGAGCAGTGGTTTTCGAAGATACCGCTGGGCCGTTTTGGCAAGACGGAGGACGTGGCCAATGCGGCCTTGTTCCTGGCGTCTGATATGAGCCAGTATGTGACCGGCCAGGTGCTGAGCGTATGTGGTGGTATGAGTACATAATCATCTGTTTTTTGTGATATTATATTATCAGGTGGTAAGCGATTTAAATATGAATACATTTGACCGGCTATCACCTAATTTCTTAAATTTGCCTTTTAAATAAATATAAATGCAGAAAATTCATGCTGCTATTACGGCTGTAGGGGGCTACGTTCCGGAATATGTGCTTACAAACGCAGAACTGGAAACCATGATGGACACCACAGACGAATGGATACAGTCCAGAACGGGGATCAAAGAGCGCCGTATACTGAAAGGGGAAGGGAAGGGCAGCAGTGACATGGCCGTGGAAGCGGTGAAGCTGCTGCTGAGCAAGCGGGGTATTGACGCCAAAGAAGTAGAACTGGTGATATGCGCCACTACTACTCCCGATATGCAATTTCCGGCGACGGCCAATATTATATGCGATAAGGTGGGTATGACCAATGCCTGGGGCTATGATGTGAGCGCGGCGTGCAGCGGCTTCATCTTTGCGCTGACGGTAGGAGCGCAGTTCATAGAGACAGGCAGGCACAAAAAAGTGGTGGTAATAGGTGTGGACAAAATGAGTTCCATCATGAACTATGAAGACCGTACTACTTCCATCATCTTTGGCGACGGAGCCGGAGCCGTGCTGCTGGAGCCAGATACTACCGGCTATGGTATCATAGACTCTGTGCTGAAAACCGACGGCAGCGGCCGTGTGCACCTGCACCAGAAAGCAGGCGGATCTGTGAAGCCGGCTACTATGGAGACCGTAATGAACAAGGAACACTATGTGTACCAGGAAGGGCAGGCGGTGTTTAAATTCGCTGTGAAGAATATGGCCGATGTGGCCGCCGAGATAATGGCACGTAACAACCTTACGGCAGAAACCGTAAACTGGCTGGTACCTCACCAGGCAAACAAGCGGATCATATCTGCTACTGCCGACCGTATGAACCTGCCCGCAGAGAAGGTAATGATGAACATAGAGCGCTTTGGCAATACTACCAATGGTACCCTGCCGCTGTGCCTGTGGGAGTGGGAGAGCAGGATGCACAAGGGTGATAATATAGTGCTGGCCGCCTTCGGTGGGGGCTTTACGTGGGGGGCTACCTATATCAGGTGGGCGTATGACACTCCCCAAAACTAAGTGGATATGTATGTGAACAAGTTTAAGCATGGCAAAGAGGCATTAGTTTAAATTTGTCTAAATTTGCGGTAATAATTATTGTATGAAAAATAACAGGTTAAATATCATTATAGCGGTTGGCCTCATTCTTATGGCCGGTGTGGCACGTATCGTGAACCACGAAATGCACCTTTACAATTTTGCGCCAGTGTGCGCCCTTGGCCTTTTCAGCGGCGCCATGATAAAGGATAAACGCATAGCCTTGCTGTTGCCTGTAATGGCGCAACTGCTGGGTGATGTATATATATCACTGTTTACGCAGTGGCAGGGCTTTTATGGTATAGAGCAGGTGGCGGTATATGCATCGCTGCTGCTGGTAACGCTGATGGGTGGCGCTATGGGCCAGCCAAAAGCGCTGAAAGTACTGGGCTTTGCCCTGGGCAGCGCTGTAGTATTCTTCCTGCTCAGCAACTTTGGCGTGTGGGTAGCTATAGAGACCGGCAAGGCAGACCTTTACAACTACGGTACAGGCTTTACCGGTCTTGTAAGCACTTATGTAGCCGCAATACCTTTCTTTAAAAACACACTTATCAGTGAGCTTTGCGGCAGCGGGCTGCTGTTTGGCGCATATTACCTGCTACAGCTTGCGGCTGCCGGCCGGATGCAGAAAGCAAAGGCGTAAAATATTTACCGGTATACCGGAGGGTGAAAAAGAGCGGGGAATCCGCTCTTTTTTATTGCCTTATTGTTTGCCTTTGACCGGCTGCAGGTATTTGTTCTTATTCAGTTTTCGATGAAACTATACAAATCGCAGATCTCAGACCAGCCCCGGCTACCTTTTTTGTATACATAACATCCACCACCACTGCCGGTCAGGCTATAATGTTCCCTGTATATCACGCAAATTGTATTGCCCTGTAAAAATATTGGGGCAGATATCATGGAATAAGACTTGAGACTTTTGGTCAACCATGGCTCACCGTCTAAAAGCCCGGTGGCTGCCGATAGTTTATTGCGCCACTCCTTATCATGTTTCGCACGTATATACCTGACGATGTATTTGAGCTCTTTAACAGATAACCTCACAGTGTCTGCCCCTGATGTGCGGGTTGAGTAACATAGACGTTGTTTTGACGAATCCAGGTTATTATCCATTGCAGGATATGCCAAACCACTATCCGCAGCCGGTGACCAGATATATATTCCCTTATCTTCAGGCCACTTAAGATCATGTGACCGAGACTTAAGGAAGTCCTGACAAAGCGTAAGGTATTCGTGAGAAAGCTCCTGTCCAAAAGTATTACCCAGACGTAGACATAACAATAACGCTGCTAATACTTTTTTCATTCTATAGTTTACTTATTGCCAGGTACTTCAGCTGATTAGCTTACCCTTTCAATACAGTTCTGCTGATGACGATGCGTTGTACCTCGCTGGTGCCTTCGTATATCTGCGTGATCTTGGCATCGCGGAGGAGGCGCTCTACATGGAATTCTTTTACGTAGCCATAACCGCCATGTATCTGCACGGCCTCGTTAGTAACGTGCTGGGCTATGTCTGACGCAAAGAGCTTGGCCATAGACGCAGGCAGTGTGTAGTCGAGACCCTGATCTTTGGTCCAGGCGGCTTTATGTACCAACAGGCGGGCTGCTTCTATCTCTGTAGCCATATCGGCAAGTTTGAAGGCAATGGCCTGATGATTAGATATCTCTGTGCCGAATGCTTTACGCTCTTTAGAATATTTAAGCGCCAGCTCGTATGCGCCGCTGGCAATGCCCAGGGCCTGCGCGGCTATGCCTATACGGCCACCGGCCAGTACCTGCATAGCAAATTTGAAGCCGAAGCCATCCTCGCCAATGCGGTTTTCTTTGGGCACTTTCACATCCTGGAACATAATGCTGTGGGTGTCGCTGCCGCGTATACCTAATTTATTTTCTTTTGCGCCAACAGTAACGCCGGGGGAATCTTTTTCTATAATAAGGGCGTTTATGCCTTTGTGCCCCTTCTCGGGGTAGGTCTGAGCTATTACCAGGTAGTAAGACGCAGAATTGCCGTTGGTGATCCAGTTCTTAGTGCCATTTACCAGGTAGTAGTCGCCTTTGTCTTCGGCGGTGGTGCGCTGTGATGTGGCATCAGACCCGGCCTCGGGCTCGCTGAGCAGGAAGGCGCCGATCTTCTCGCCGGAAGCAAGACGGGTGAGGTATTTCTGCTTCTGGTCTTCATTGCCATATTTTTCCAGCCCCCAGCATACGAGCGAGTTATTAACGCTCATACATACCGATACCGAGGCATCTATCTTTGATATCTCTTCCATGGCCAGCACATAGGATATTGTATCCATGCCGGAGCCTCCATACTTTGGATCTACCATCATACCCATAAAACCCAGCTCGCCGAGCTTCTGGATCTGCTCTGTGGGGAATTTCATTTTTTCGTCGCGTTCTATAACGCCGGGCAGCAATTCGTTGCGGGCAAAGTCGCGGGCTGCAAGTTGTACCGCTTTATGTTCTTCTGTAAGTTGGAAATTCATATATAATTGAAGTATTGGTATGCAAAATACGGCGAAAAAGTTAATTAGTCGAAAGTCGAAAATTGAAAGTAAAAAGTGTAATGTAGATAGTAAAAGTTATTTTATCTGTAATGGCCAAGGATGACATATGAGCTACGGATGGTGAGCAGTGTGCCTTAGCTTTGGCTACCGAAGGGAACTGTGTAATGACCCATACGCAGCCCATTTTTATGCCCGCTTGTTACTGCTTTATCCGGATTTCCCCTTTTTTCAATAAAAAAACCATTTGCGCACATTGTAATTGATAATCAGTGTTTTATACGAATTTTGTGGATAAAAATTCCCCAAAAATTCCCCATTTTTTGCTCAGTGGGGAATTTGCATCATTCTGAATTTAAGCCGGGTGGCACAAAGGTGGGGTAGGTTTTTGTTTTGGCAAAAAGAAAGTTTTATGATAGTACGGAATTTGGTCTGTCATAGAAATTTGTTTTGGAGAACTAATGACAGAGGTAGGAAAAATGCAGGTTTTGTAACAATGCCAGTGCATCGTCAGTCTGTAATTGGTGCCGGATTCTAGTATCGCTAATGCTGATAATCACGGATAGCAGGTGTTTCCCTGTTTTAGTATTTTTTGTCTATTTTTACCAAAGGCAATTCCCGAAACTGAAAAATAATACCAGGATGAAAAAAGCTATGTTGCTGCTGCTTATTTGCATATCATTGATGGCCTCGTCGTGCTATAACCCGGTGCCTTACCGGCGCAATGATCTTCGTGGCTATCATTTCGGGAAGGGAAACCATTACAACGGGAAATACCGTGGCGCCAGGCACAGGTATAACTGGGAGCAGAAGCATTAATGGCCACCTAAATATCTGAAATTCTTCAGCAGCAGGTTAATATCCGTGATAGGTGAGTAGTGGCGGGCGTAGGTGGTATTGATATGTGCCTTCACCTCTTGCGTGGGTTCGTAATCCTTTAAGATATTGTATGGTTGTATAACGCCCCTGCGCAGCGTGGGCAGGCGGCGGGTAGCCACATCGCCGGCATAACCCACCCATGTGAGCCTGCCGGTAAGTACTTTAAAACAGTTGACAACAAAAGCGCCAGGCCTTTTAACAAAGATGCCTGTAACGGGTATGAGCACCAGCAGCAGCAGGGCGCTGCCGATATCTACCATGCGTTTGTTACGCACCTGGGCAAAGTCTGACAGGTTGTAGCGGCGGTCTATAGTATAGAGGTCGCCGGAGGTATTGCTGGAGTTGCTGCCCACAAAACTGTGACTGCCGGGCAGGTGTATCTTGTATTCGTAATCTTTGCCGCAGAGCTGCATTTGCGTAAATACATCGGTATATGACAGGCCGTTGATGCAGAAGATGACCTCGTTAACGCCGGTAGTGTACAGCAGTTGCTTCATGTCTGTAAGCGACCCAAGGGAGTCGTGCTCCTGCGCGTGGGGGCTTACCCTGCCCGAAAGCTCGGGCGCATAGTGTACCTGCCGCAGTATGGATGCGGTCTGGCGGTAAGCACCTTCGTCGGCTACTATAACGGCTTTGCGTGGCAGCTTGTCATAAGGTATAAAACGCAGTATGCCCATGCGGTACAGTATCTCGTGCAGGCCCAGCAGAACGACAGTGCCCGCAAAACCTGAGAATATGATAATGGCGCGCGAATAGCGCAGCTCAGGCGGCAGCAGGCCGTAGTAGGCCAGTATGGCCACTGTGCCTATGATCATGCCCCTTGTGACTTTCAGGGCGCGGTATGGCTGGTCGTAAGCGCCATTGAGGTACAGAGAGGTGAGCCATAAAGCAATGTAAACCGGGAAAGTAGCGTAAACCGAGGATGGTGGTATAGGCATTATATTCTTTACCTCCCGCACCCAGAAATCTTTGATGCCCCATAGTGTGACCAGGAGTATCAGCGCATCGAACAGGGGCATATGCAGTACTTTGAGGCCACGCTTGAGTGTGCCCAGAATGGCGCGTAATATGATGCCCACATTTATGAACAGCACGAACAGGCGTGCCTGCTTGCGTGTGTAATGTTTCTTTACAAAAGTGACCAATGCCTCGTTGAAGATGCGCACATAAGACAAAGTCATCTTACGGGTGCTCTCGCCTTTGTAGTGAATAAGGTCTGCCTCGGGGAAGTAGATGTTTTGATAGCCTGCTTTTTCTATACGGTAAGAGAGGTCTACATCCTCGCAGTACATAAAATAGTCTTCGTCGAACGGGCCGCCGGCATCGTCCATTGCCTTGCGCCTCACGAGCATGCAGCAGCCCGAGAGTACATCTACCGGGGCGGTGTCACGCTCGCCCACATGCACCGCGTAGTATTTATTGAAGAACGGTGACTTGCTGAACAGCTTATTGATGCCGGTGGTTTTAAATATAGCTACCGACAGTGAGGGGAAAGATTTCTTGGCATCGGGGGCAAAAACGCCCTTGCCATCTATGAGCCGGGGGCCTATGGCGCCTGCGCGGGGATGGGCATCCATGTAGGCAAGGGTTTTCTTAAAAAAGTCTTCCGGCATCACGGTATCGGGGTTGAGGAAGAGTATATATTCGCCCTTTGCTATGGCCACGCCCTGGTTATTAGCCTTTGAGAAGCCCTTATTGTCGGTATTCTTTATGAGCGTTACAGAGGGGAACTGCTGCTCCAGCATGGTGCAACTGCTGTCGGTGGAATTATTGTCTACAACGATAACCTCGGCATCTATACCCTGCACAGCCCGTAAAACGGAATGCAGGCATACCTCAAGAAAGTACTTTACATTATAGTTTACAATAATAACTGATAGCTTCATCCGAGCCTGATAGTGTTTGCGAAGGTAAGTTCCGTAGTGCTAATAACGAAAAAGCCGGCCGCAGATTGCGGGTATAGCCGGTTATTAGCCGATAATTAATAAAAAAATAACCCAATTACTTCGCCAAATAATAAATACTTGTTATCCACTTAGTACTGTCGGGCTCCTGCATAGGGCCTACAAGGTACTCTTCTATCACCATGGTCCTTGTCATTCCTTTTGCGGCCACCTCTTTTGCCAGGGCCTCGTGCACGGGCATACTCGTGGCATAAGTGCCTTTGTGCAGGGCGTTGAAGGCCTTACAGGCATCCTGGGTGAAGAATACAGCGCCTTTGATACGGGTGGCAGAGTCTGTTACCGGGAAGCCGGCCAGCATGTCGGTGGTTTTATTAGTTGTGTCCCAAGTGAAATAGATGCCTGCCGCGGGGCCCGCGGCCTTGTCTGTGATCTTTTCTTTGCCCAGCGCGGTATAGCTGTCTGAAAAGAATTTCATAAGGTCGTTGAAACTGACGGTCTGGCGCATGCCCTCGAAGATGTGTGCGGGATAGTCTACTTCTTTTACCGGTATCACGGGCGCGTGTACCACACGGGCCTCGGTATATGCCTTCAGTTTTTCAAGCCCTGTCTCAAAGGCGCCACCAACCATTTTTTCGGAATTCATGAAGGGGAACAACTGCAGGCCATTGAACGGGAAGGAATAATGCAGCGTAAGCGCCCATGTGGCCCTGACCATGCCCGCGGTGTCCCGGGCGCCTAAGACGCCATCGGCAGTGCCCTTCATGGGCCGAACAAAATCAATATGAAACTGCATTTGGGAGGTTGTTTTGGCGCCCTTAGTGTCCTGGATACCGGTAATGCTTGTAGTGCCCGAGCCTAAGTCATCGTTTTTGCTGTCCCACGAGTACGAACTGCCCTGCTCACCGGAGGTGCCGCCATATGTAAGCTTCATATTGGTATCCAGGGCAAGCCAAGGGTTCCAGTGCGACCAGTTACGTAATTGTACCATCTGCCGGAAAACACTGTCGCGGGAGGCTTTTATTACTACACTGCGTGTGACGGTGACATCATTGGGCATTACCAGGGCAGCCACTAATACGCCCACCACAAGGATGGCTATCAGTATAAGGACAAACAGCACAAATTTTTTCATGCGGTATTATTTTCCTTAAAAGTAAAAAAAAAGCGAAAGGGTATTAAACAATTTAAACAATTATACTATGAATTGAATAAAGTACCTTTGCGCGATGAAAAATCTGCGTGAGATAACTCTTGCCGAGCTGGAAGAGATGATGTCTGATATGGGGGAGCCCAAGTTCAGGGCTAAACAGGTGCATGAGTGGGTATGGCAGAAACATGCCGCGGATATAAATGATATGACCAACCTGTCTAAGGCACTGCGGGAAAAGCTGTCGAAAGACTTTTTTATACCCAAGGTGAAAATGCACCATAGCCAGTATAGCAGCGACGGTACCATAAAGAACCGCCTGCAACTGCATGACGGCTACTATGTAGAGAGTGTGCTGATACCTACTGAGAAGCGTATGACCGCCTGCGTGTCGTCGCAGGTAGGGTGCTCGCTTTCGTGCAAGTTCTGCGCTACGGGTTATATGGACCGTAAGCGGAACCTGGACTTTGACGAGATAGTAGACGAAGTGACGCTGCTGAACGAGCTGGCGATGAAACACCACAACAAACACCTGTCTAATATTGTGTTCATGGGTATGGGTGAGCCGCTGCTGAACTATAAAAACATGATGAAGGCGATAGAGAAGATAACATCGCCGCAGGGACTGGGCATGAGCCCCAAACGCATAACGGTATCTACGGCGGGTGTGGCGAAGATGATAAAGCAGATGGGTGATGACAAAGTAAAGTTCAAACTGGCATTGTCGCTGCATGCTGCATCTGATCGCAAGCGCAATGAGATTATGGCCATCAATGAGACTAATAACCTGGTGACGCTGACCGAGGCGCTTAATTATTTTTATAAAGCGACAGGTAACGAGATCACCTTTGAATACATATTGTTCAAAAACTTTAACGACAGCCTGAAGGATGCCGAGGACCTGGTGAAGCTATACCGCAAGGTACCGGCAGACCTGATCAATATCATAGAATACAACCCCATAGACGCGGCGAGGTTTGAGAAGCCCGACGAAGAAGTGACGGAAGAATTTATGAAGTACCTTACGGACAACCGGGTGAATGTGCGGCTACGCCGCAGCCGGGGCAAGGATATAGATGCCGCATGCGGGCAACTGGCGAATGTGGATACGTCAGGGCATTAAGACCGAATGTATAGAAGAGTGTTATTTATCAACTAATTTCCTTCGTCATCGCCGGTGGTGCGTTCCGGTTTCTTTTCTTTTAATGCCATCCCTCCGGTATTTTGTATATTGTGAGTATTGTTTCACTGGTAAATACTATTCAGATGAAAATAAAAATGTTCCAGGTAGATTCGTTTACCGATAAGTTGTTTGGGGGTAATCCGGCGGCGGTATGTGTTCTTGACAACAGGCTGCGTGAGGGGCTGATGCAGGCTATAGCAGCTGAGAATAACCTGGCAGAGACCGCTTTCATTGTGAAGGACGGCACGCATTATGAAATACGGTGGTTTACCCCTACTGTGGAGGTGGACCTTTGCGGCCATGCCACGCTGGCCGCAGCCCATGTATTGTTTCACCACCTTGGCTATGCGTCTGACGAGATCACATTTGTTTCGGCGCGCAGCGGTACGCTGAAGGTGAGTAAAAACGGCGAACTGCTGACACTTGATTTTCCGACCGATGTTTTTCAGCAGACAGACATACCCAAATTCTTGTCTGACGGATTAGGCGCTATGCCCAATGAGGCTTATAAAGGAAAGACCGATTATATGGCAGTATTTACCTACCAGCATGAGGTAGAGGCACTTGTGCCGGACTTCAAGACACTTGCGCTGCTGGAAGAAAGAGGAATCATTGCCACAGCCAAGGGCGATACCGTGGATTTTGTGTCGCGTTTTTTTGCGCCGGGGTCAGGCGTCAACGAGGATCCGGTAACGGGCTCCGCTCATACTACGCTTGCACCTTACTGGGCCGGCGTACTGGGTAAGGATGAACTTACCGCAGTGCAATTATCATCACGCAAAGGCCATCTGACCTGTAAGCACCTTGGTGACAGGGTGCTGATAAGTGGCCATGCTGTTACCTATCTCGTGGGTGAGATAGAAGTGGAATAGAAGCCTTTTACGTAGTGTTATAGCCGTTTTTGGTGCGAAAAGTTGTCTCTCATAGCGCCTGTGGCCACAGGTATGCCCGATTTTCAGTAAATTGTATGATCAAAATCTGCTGTGGGAAGGGTTGTTATACAACAACTTAGCCCGCCAGGCGTTATACATATATATGGAAAGAGTGTTCTACAAACTTTGCGCGCAGGTTACTTTAGCTATGCTTGCTGTCTGTTTATTTGCCGGCAGCGCACAAGCCCAGGCAGGGCATGAGCCACATGTCGTACGGCTTAAAAGCGGTAGTATATATCCTGAAGCAAACGCCCGCCGGTGGTATGACAGTATGAAACTGGCACCAACGCGCGAGCCGGTGCAGGTGCTGATCAATTTTACGACACTACTGAGCAGCGAAGATCGCTATGCACTGGAGCAGAACGGAGTACACCTGCTGGACTATGTGCCGGAAAACAGCTATACGGCTGTTATTGATCTTTCGCCAAAAACAGAATACCTGCTTACGTTACCTGTTTACAGCATAATAAACGCGCAGCCCGAATGGAAAGCAGGTGCGTATGTGTGGAATAAGGTAAGGAACAAAAGAGGGCCTGTGGAAGTGCTTGTATCTTTTTACGGCAATGTGGATGCTGCCAAAATAAAGGAAGTAGTGGCGGCGCTGGGCGGAAGGGTGAACAGCGGGCCGCTGGAGCAGTATGGCAACTATAAGATAATAATAGCGGCAGAAAAGGTACGATCGCTGGCACAGTGGTATGGGGTGAAGTATATAAGCCCTGTGAATGACATAGTGCCGCTGGACTTGCAATCGAGGCCGGCAGTGAAGGGCAATATAGGGGTGGCCGCACCCATGAATGGCGGATATGGCCTGGCAGGGGATAGTGTAACCGTGGGAGTAGGGGACAATGCATCCGGCATATACCATGCCGATCTGAAAGACCGCATTACTAATTTTAATCCGGCGCCCATGAGCCACCATGGGGAGCATGTGAACGGTATAGTAGGTGGCGCGGCCATAGTGGATCCGCTGGCAGCAAGTATGGCGCCGCATGTATCCCTGCTTGATTTCTTTTACGACCTGATACTGCCGGCCACAGGCGCCATGTATAACGACTATCACATGACCATCACCAATAACTCTTACGAGGTGATAGCCGCAGATTGCAGTTATGCAGGGACTTATGATATTTATTCGCAGCTCATCGATACGCTATCGGTTCAGTATCCTGAGGTGCTTCATGTTTTCGCATCGGGCAATGACGGCTGGATGACCTGTACACCCTTCGCGCAGGGCTTTGGCACACTGGGCGGGGGATACCAGCCCGCCAAGAACAGTGTGGTAGTGGGCAGCATGACGGACTTCCAGGAGCAGGCGGCTGATGAGTCGCGGGGGCCAACCAATGACGGGCGGCTGAAGCCGGAGATAGTAGCAACTGGCCTGGGCGCCTACTCTACAATAGACGAAGACCAGTATGCGTGGGCGGCAGGTACCAGCATGGCCGCGCCACAGGTGGCAGGCGGGCTTGCCGTACTGACACAGCGATACAAGCAACTGCATGGCGGTACACAGCCGCGTGCCGACCTGATGAAGGCAATATTACTGGATGGCGCAATGGACCTTGGAAATCCCGGCCCAGACTTCAGCTATGGTTATGGCGTAATGGATATTTATCGCTCGCTGGATATTATAGACCATGCCCATTATCAGTTGGGTAACATGGCTACAGGCGATTCGCAGACGGTAACGATAACTGTGCCGGCGGGTACCGGGCACCTGAAAGTACTGCTATGCTGGGCCGATGTGCCGGCGAGCGCTACCTCTGCCAGGCAACTGGTCAACGACCTGGACCTTACGGTAAAGGACCCGTCGGGAGTGGTACACCTGCCACTGGTAGCTGACCCCACGCCCGCGAATGTAGCCGCTAACGCCACCGAGCATGCCGACCATACTAATAATACAGAGCAGGTAACGATATTAAATCCCCCGGCAGGCACCTATACTATAAAGATAAAAGGCTACTCCGTGCCTATGGGGCCACAGGCGTATGCCATGGCGTATGATGTGATGCCACAGGGGCTGCACCTGACTTTTCCGATAGGTGGTGAGCAACTGGCCAACTCCATGAATGAGTATGACAGCACGCGCGTATTCTGGGATGCGGTGTCTGATGGTAATATGTTTACTGTAAAACTGTCTACCAACAACGGGGGTACATGGACGACAATCTCTGATACTATAGCGGCCGGCCTGAGGCGTTGTGATTTTATAGCAGCGGGTATCAGCTCAGGCAATTGCCTGGTACGCCTTTCGCGCAATGGTACATCGGAAGTGGTGACATCGCAGCGGTTCGTGATCAATACTCCGCCGGTGGTTACCGCTGATACCGCGCAGTGTCCCGGATATATCAATATACACTGGTCGCCGGTGCCCAACGCATCGAAGTATTACCTGCTGCGCAAGGTGGGTAAATATATGCAGGTGGTGGATTCGGTGGCGGATACTGTTTATTCGTTCAGCGGGCTGCCACTGAATGAAAAATCTTATGTGGCAGTACAGCCGGTGATAGACGGGCTGCCGGGCTATCGCAGTCTTGCCGTTATCCGGCAGGCAAACACGGGTAATTGCACTATGCCCGTTTCCAATGGTGACCTGATGGCTGAAAGGCTTGCATCGCGCAACAGCGGCAGGAAACATACCAGTACCGAATTTGGCGCCAGCTCTATTGTGAAAGTACGGCTGAGAAACCTGTATACTACTATGTGCAGCAGCTATACACTTTCGTATAAAGTGAACGCGGGAGCGTGGCAGACCCTGACTGATCCGGGGCCGATACCTGCTAACGGCACGGCTGATATAAGCCTTATAGGGGTGCCAGTAGCGCCGGTGGGAGTATACAATATTACTGTGGCTGTACACAATACAGCACTTACAGATCCGCAGCCGCTGAACGATACGATGCAGTTTGTGATCACCAGCCTGCCCAACGATACGCTGAGCCTCTCAACACCTTTTGTTGATGATTTTGAAACGATGAGTGTATTCAGCATTACGCATGATTCTATGGGTGTGTCACCCAACGCGCACTGGGATTTCTTCAGCCTGGACAGTATAGGCAGGATGCGGTCTTTTGTAAACAGCAGTATAACAATAGGCGGTACAAGGTCTGTGAGCCTGGACGAGAAACAGAACGTTACAGACGGCAGTAAGAACACTTTTGTAGGTACCTTCAATCTGAGCAACTATGATACCGCGACTACGGAAATACGATTTGACTTTGATTATATGTTGCATGGCACTCCCAAGGTGCCGGACGGCAATATCGTATCGCTACGCGCCTATGATACCCTGGCGTGGCACCAGCTATACGCATATGACCTGAGCGCGTATCCGGGTAACCTGACCCATGTGCGTTCATTGTCGCTTACAGATGCCATGCGGCAGGCGGGGCGCAATTTTTCCTCGGACTGCCAGGTTTCCTTCGGGCAAAACGATACATCGCTAATAGCTACCCAGGTGTATGGCAACGGAATGACGTTTGACAATGTACGTATATATACGGTGACGAACGATGTGGCATTGGAGCAGGTTGTGTCGCCGATACCGGCCAATTGCGGGCTTGCCGGGCCGCAGCCGGTAATAGTGAAAGTGCATAACGGGGTTAATCATACCCTGTATAATGTGCAGATGAATTACAGCCTTGATGGCGGCGCCACATTTAGCGGTGTCATAGATTCTATAACGGCAAAAGCTACCATCAACTATACTTTTGCGCAGCAGGTGAACCCGGGGCTGGGTGTGACACACACGCTGAACGCATGGCTGAACGGACCGGGAGACAGCTATACGGCCAACGATACAATATCGGGCTATCATTTCCGCAACAGCCCCATTATCACCACTTATCCTTACCTCGAGAACTTTGAAGCGGGCGACGGCGGATATTATAGCGATGGGTTTAAAAACTCGTGGCAATATGGTACGCCTGCATCGGCAAAAGTGAATAAGGCGGCCAGTGGCACGAAGGCATGGAAGACCAATCTTACAGGGCATTACAATAACCTTGAGCGTTCATACTTGTATTCGCCCTGCTTTGATCTTTCGTCAATGGCGCACCCCATGCTGAGTTTCAGCGCAATGATTGATATAGAGAATTGTGGCAGCACGCTGTGTGACGCGGCATATGTGGAGGTGTCTTATGACGGCGAGACATGGTCGAGGCTCGGCGCGGCAGGGCAGGGTACCAACTGGTACGATTCCACCTTCAATGTGTGGAATACACAAGGCTTTACCCGCTGGCATGTGGCTACCATACCGCTGCCGCAGCCCGGCCCCGGCATACCTACGCACCTGCGTTTTGTGATGTCTGCCGATCCGGGTTTTACGCTTGATGGTATAGGTGTTGATGATATTCATATCTACGACAGGAAACAGCCTATCTATCCCGCAAGCGGCATAACCACACAGGTAAATGATGTGAGTGGCAACCAATGGACAGACCAACTGGCAGATGATGAACTGCTGTCTGCGGTACAGCCCGGAGGCCAGACGATCAACGGGCTGGCCGTGACACTATATCAGCAGGATACGCTGAGCAACCCCGGCGGAACGCAATACACATTCCCCCGCAGCTACCGCATAGCTACCCCGGCCACACCGGCAGATACCACAGCAATACGCCTGTATATTACTGATGAGGACGTAGCCGCGACGTACAATGATACCACATGCCCGTCGTGCAATAAGTTTCAGGATGCTTATTCGCTGGGTATAACGCAGTATGACAATAGCAATGATACTGTAGTGAATGGTACGCTTGCAGATGATACAGGCGGTGTATTTACCTATTATCCTTATAATAAAGTGCAGTGGGTGCCTTATGATAAGGGATATTATGCTGAGGTAAGGGTGAAGCCTTTCTCTGAATTCTGGTTTAACGATGGCGGCCCTACCGCGAGTTTCCCCGCCGGAGTTGATTATCTGAATTTTGTCGCTTATCGCAGCGGCAATGATGTTACCGCAAGCTGGTATTCGCTGATAGATACGGCTGTGGATATTTATACGCCGCAGTGGTCGCTGGACAGCACAAATTTTGCCAGCCTCCCCGATACAGCAGCTTTGCACCTGCCTGTTGCACCCTATTCAATAAATGATCCGGTTAATTTTGCCGGACATCCGGCTATATATTACCGGCTAAAGTGGACGATGCTTACTGACGATAATGTGCATTATTCGCCAGTGCGTAAAGTGAGTGCAGGTGATTCTGCGGTGACTTTGATAGCGTTTGACGCGCGGATGATCAGCCACAGTGATGTGCTGCTGAGCTGGGTGTCGCAGCCCGATGGCGTAGTAAACCATTACATACTGGAGCGTGCCAGGGGCACCGCGGCTTATACCACTATTGCCACGCTGCCGGCACTTCACCGGTATGGACAGCAATATTCGTCAACCGACCAGCCCGGAGCAGATATTCCCTCGGGCATACTCCTGCACTACCGCCTTACAGCAGTGATGGAGGATGGCACATCGATAGTATTGCCTGAGCGTACAGTGGAGTGGGTGAATATGAGTGGCATAAGTATTTATCCCAATCCCACACATGACGGGAATATTACCCTCAACTGGCAGGCCGATGCCGGCAGCAGGCTGCACCTGCTGGTATCTGACATTGCCGGCAGAACATTTTATGAAACGACGCTACTCTCTGCCCAGTGGAATAATGTAACCACAATTCAAACGTTTAACGCACCCAAAGGCATGTATTTTGTAAGGGCTGACATTAATGGGAGGAAGTATTTCATGAAGATGATCTATCAATAGCCGGTATAAAACTGAAAAAAATACCCCGCATTTGGTGCGGGGTATTTTTTTTATCTTCTGCCACCTCCGTGCTGAGGTTCATTGTGCTGTTGCGGCTGTGGCCTGTTTTGCTGCTGTTGCTGAGGTTGTGGCCTGTTTTGCTGCTGTTGCTGAGGTTGTGGCCTGTTTTGTTGTTGTGGTTGCGGCCTGTATTGTTGCTGCTGCCTTTGCTGTTCGCGTTGCTGTTGGTCTCTTTGCTGCTGATAGCGCTGCTGCTGTTCCCTTTGTTGCTGATCGCGCTGTTGTTGATCACGTTGCTGCTGGTCTCTCTGCTGCTGAAAACGCTGCTGCTGGTCACGTTGCTGTTGATCTCTTTGCTGCTGGTCTCTTTGTTGCTGAAAGCGCTGCTGTTGTTCCCTTTGCTGCTGATCGCGCTGTTGTTGGTCACGTTGCTGTTGGTCTCTTTGCTGCTGCACGTTGCGCTGTTCCTGTTGGTAATTGCGCTGATCCTGCCTGTTGTCCGGCGCCTGGTAGTTGCCGCGCTGATCCCTTGGGTTAGGCGCCTGGTAGTTACGCTGGTCCCTTGTATTGGGCGACTGGTAATTACTATTACGCTGGTCCCTGTTTACCTGCTGCTGGTTACCACGCTGGTACTGCTGCCTGAATTCAGGTTGTCTTCCGGGAGTGATATTGGTAGCCTGTTGTGGACGACCTACCTGCCTTGGGGCCTGTATCACATTGCCCGGACGGGCATTGCTGGCGGTGCGGCGGTCTATCTCAGGGCGGTAAATATTTACACGGTTGTTGTTGATGCTGGTAGCTCCGGGCCTGTTGCCACGCTGTACATTATATACCTGTACCGGTTGGTGTGTATCTCTTTCTATAACATCCCTGCGCGGGCCATAGTTATAGCGTACACGTGTGCTGTTGTCCATGTAGTAGTTGTTAACCACAGTGGTCTGATAGATATAGGTATTATTGTATGAAGGGCCCCTCCAGTGACTATAGCAGTCGTTTCTGTACATATATTGGGGGCCTACGAATATCCACCAGCTTTCGGGGCAGTTATACCCCATGCTGATGCTTACGTTAGGGCCTAAGGGAGCCCATCCGCAGTATCCGCCGCCATAGCGCCAGCTTACCCATGCAGGAGCCCATTCGTAACCGGGGATCCAAACCCAACCATAGTAAGGGTTGTATGTCCAACGGCCATAGTGATAGCAAGCCCATCCCCATGGGTCATCAGATACCCATGTGTTACCATAGTCGGTAAGCACCCAGTGACCGCGGCTGCCGTACGGGCGGAAGTCTTCCTCCTCGTATGGAACCCAAACGTTGCCGTATTCGGCATCGTCTACCCATTGCCCATAAGGCGATAGGTTGTCATAGAAAGCCTGGAAGGAAACAGTCACATCCTGTGCCTGCGCCCGTTGGCCAATGGCCGATACCAGAAGTACGCTTAAGATCGATGCGCTTACCAATAACTTTTTCATGCTCTGTGTTTTTGTTTTAGTAACTAAACTACCTTATCCAATATACGCTCCAAGTTTATCTAAAGGAATGTTAACTCTTCCCGCATGGCAATTATTTATTATGGCATAGGTGTAATGTATATTGCCGATATAATAAATAAATAGGAGTGTAAAGATACTAACTAACAGCGATTGATAAATGTAAAGCCCTCCGCGCTGGGAGGGCTTTACCAAAAGTTTATAACTATCTGTGTGTACTAAGCAGTTACCGCCAGCACATCGGCCATTGTCTTACCAATATCTGCAGGGCTGTCTACCACATGAATACCGCACTGGCGCATGATCTTCATTTTTGCGGCAGCGGTATCATCTGCACCGCCTATTATAGCGCCTGCATGACCCATGCGGCGGCCTGCGGGTGCAGTTTGACCGGCTATAAAGCCTACTACCGGTTTGCGCATATTATCCTTCAGCCAGTTGGCCGCTTCCGCTTCCATATTGCCGCCTATCTCACCTATCATTATGATACCGTCGGTCTCAGGGTCGTTCATGAACATTTCCACGGCTTCTTTTGTAGTGGTGCCTATGATGGGGTCACCGCCAATACCGATGGCGGTAGATATGCCCATGCCAGCCTTTACTACCTGGTCTGCAGCTTCGTAAGTAAGTGTACCTGATTTTGATACAACACCTATACGGCCCGGTTTGAAGACAAAGCCCGGCATGATGCCTACTTTGGCCTCGCCCGCTGTGATAACACCTGGGCAGTTAGGACCTACCAGCCTGCAGTTTTTGCTCTTAATATATTCACGAGCGTTGACCATGTCCTGCACGGGGATGCCTTCTGTGATGCATATGATCACTTTGATACCCGCATCGGCGGCTTCCATTACAGCATCGCCCGCAAATGCCGGCGGCACGAATATGATGGATACGTCAGCGCCTGTACCGTCTACCGCGTCTTTTACGGTATTGAATACCGGCTTGTCCAGGTGAGTAGTGCCCCCTTTGCCCGGGGTTACGCCACCTACTACATTGGTGCCGTATTCTATCATCTGTGTGGCGTGAAAAGTGCCTTCAGTACCCGTAAAACCCTGTACTATTACCTTAGAATTCTTATTGACTAAAACAGACATGGACCTTTTATTTTGAGGTGCGAAATTAACTGATTTAGCCGATTGGAGGTAATGTATTTTGTTCTATAAAATATTAATCTATATTTTATGAAGAAGTTTTGCTAGTTTGTACTAATTACTGTTGATTTTTATGCAGATACATTTATATTCCTTTTATTTCAATAGCCGGTTATGAATGTCAGACGCATGTACTTCATTCTTCTTATTGATATATTTTGCACCGGCCTATATTCTGAGGCCGCCGCGCAGACCAAATAAAAATGTTTCAAAAGATAGACACCATACCAATACCATCCTGTGCAGATCCGGTAAAGTTTTACCGGAAAGCTGTTACCCTTGATGCCGGTTATATTGACGAGGGAGTAGCAGATTTTGGTGATGGCCTATCTATAGATTCCCGCCTTTGCGCCGATGGTCTGAAGGGCTTATGTAACAGACCATGATGGCTTTGGTTGATCTCAACAATGCTGGTTACAATTTGGTAACAATTAATTCATTCAGGTAACAATTAATTAATTTTAAGGAAACATTTTCGTAATCGGATGGTAAAATGGCGGTAACATTGGCAAGTTACTTTTGCAACAAAAAAAATGCAGAAGTATTTATACGCATTGTTGTTAGCAGTTCTTTCATTGAATGGGTTTTCGGCCACCATCAGGGGTACTGTAGTTGATCCTACCAATTTACCGCTCACAGGTGTGGTAGTGGCTATTACCGGTACCAGCAAGGGTACAGTTACAGATATTGATGGCAAGTATGAGCTATCCGGGCTTGCAGATGGCTCGTATGAAGTAGTTTTTTCTTATGCCACCTACAAGACATACAAACAAACGGTTACTATCAGCGGCGGACAGGACCTTGTACTGGACATGAAAATGATGGCCGAGTCTACGGAACTGGCCGGTACCGTGGTGCGGTCTGCCCGCATCACTAATACTGAGAATTCTGTGATCAGCGAGATAAAGAACAGTAACACGATAGTAAGCGGTACCAGCGCCGCCCAGATATCTAAAACGCTGGACCGGAACGCGGCCGATGTGGTAAAGCGTATACCCGGTGTAACCATACAGGATGACCGTTTCATAGTGATCCGTGGCCTGCCTGATCGTTACAATACTGTTTGGCTCAACGACGCAAGCACTCCCAGCAGTGAATCAGACAAAAAAGCATTCTCTTTTGATATCATTCCTGCCGGCCTTATAGACAGGATACTGATATACAAGGCCCCGTCGCCTGAGCTACCCGGGGATTTTGCCGGAGGTATGGTAAAGGTGTACAGCTCTTGTATCACAGATAAGAACGAATTGACCTTAAGCCTGCAGGCATCAAGCAGGGAGTTCTCTACGGGTACATCATTTAATTATAACACCCCATCTAAAACCGATTGGCTTGGGTATGACGATGGCGGCAGGAGCATACCTAAAGGTATACCGGGTTTTATATCTACAAAAGACCCTAACTATACCTCCAGTATCGCAGGCTGGTCTAAGTCATTTGGTAATGACTGGGTGGTAAAAACCAAGAACGCCTCGCCCGATATGCGATTCTCACTTGGGCTTACCAACACTTTCAAGTTCAAGAAATTCAAGATAGGCAATACGTTGGGCCTTGTATATTCGAGTATCTACAACAATACCAGGATACACAGGCAGGCATGGGATTCTGTAGCGCAGGACTATAATTACAACGACCAGAAGTCTGTGGCCACTAACACTGCCGGTTTTATGGAGAATGTTGGTGTAGCGATAGGTAACTCTAAGATAGAATTCAGGAACCTGTACAACCAGGTAGGCGCTTCATCCGTTACCCTGCGTACCACGATAAAGGATACGGGCAATGCCACAAACCCTGATGAAAAATCTTACGCTATGGGATACGAAAGCCGTGCCACATATGCCGCTCAATTGAACGGGTCGCATAAGAACGACGACGATACGCGTAAATATACATGGGCGCTGGGTTATACAGACCTGTATAAAAACCAGCCGGACCTGAGAAGGATAGTGTATACAAAGCAGCAGAGTGAGCCGGATTCTTTTTTCAGGGCGCAGATATCCAGCAACATGGATATACTGAACGGTGGCAGGTATTACTCATCACTTTATGAGCATACCTACAGCTTCAACCATCAGTTTACCCAGACGGTTAAAATAAATGACGATTTCAGCTTTGATGTAAGCGCCGGCAATTACCTTGAGTATAAAGCAAGATCTTTCTCTGTGCGCCAGTTTGGTTATGTGCTGAGGCCGGGCTCAGGCTCACTGGCCCTTACCAGGCAGAATGTGAATAACATATTTGCGGATTCAAACGTAGACGGCCTTAACCGGTTCAAGATATCTGAAGGTACGAATGACTATGACCACTATAGCGGAGAGAATGAGCTGATAGCAAGTTTCCTGTCATTGAAGATCCCGATAGGCAAACGTGTTACTTTGTTTGGCGGCGCACGTTATGAATACAATATGCAGTCGCTCCAGTCGAGTGTAAACCATAACGCGATCTCTCTTGATGTTAAAACTAAATTCCTGCTTCCTTCTGTGAACGCGGTATATAAGTTTACTGAAAAGAGCCTTGTAAGGGCGGCGTATGGCGAAACGGTAAACAGGCCTGAATTCAGGGAGTGGGCGCCTATTTATTATTATGATTTCGACGCGAAGGCCGGTAACTACGGTTCGTTGTTCCCGAACGGGTCAGGTGCGCTTGGCGATACACTGAAGGTAGCGCAGATACAGAATATAGACGTGCGGTACGAAGTATATCCGTCGGCAGGTGAGATGATCCAGTTTGGCTTCTTTTACAAATCGTTTAAAGATCCTATACAAAGGATCATAAAATCCAACATCTCTTCAGACAAAGCGTACACGTATATCAATGCTGATAAAGCCTATTGCTATGGCCTGGAGGTAGACCTAAGAAAGAACCTGGAGTTCATAGATAATAAATTCGGGACTAAATTTTTCAAAGACCTGACACTTGTTGGCAACCTGGCAGTAACCCAGAGTGAGCTGACAATAGATAAGACAAAGGTTACCGACGTGATATCACATTCCAGCCTGCAGGGCCAGTCGCCGTATATAATAAACCTGGGTGCTTATTACCAGAGCCCGGAACATGGATTGCAGGGCTCATTGTTATATAACGTATACGGCCCGCGTATGTACGCCCTTGGCGCTAACCTGTCTGGCGATGAAAGTATAGGTGAGATGCCGTTCCAGTCGTTTGACTTTACGATATCAAAGGAGTTTTACAAGCACTACATTCTGACCTTCGGTGTGCAGAACCTGCTTAATTCGAGGGTAGTGTACATGAATGATATTAACAGGGACAATAAATTTGACTCAAAGCATGACAGGGAAAACACGACCTATTACCCGGGCAGGTATTACTCTATTGGTGTGAAAGTGAAAATATAAAAGTGATAGCCGGAGTTAACATTCCGGTGATAATTTTATAACATAAGGCAAAGACCATTTATTGAGGGCTCCACGTATTGTTTACGTGGAGCCTTGTTTTTTACTTCTTTGCATTTTCTGTTGCAGGTAACAATTTCGTAACGCTAAAGAAATTTTAAGTTAACTCATGAATAATATTAACGTAACAAGTCGTTAATCCTGGCGTAACATACCGGGGGTACTTTTGTGTCAAAATAAAAACAAAGATTATGAAAAAAGTTTTCCTCTTGTCGTGCATGGTTATTGCATCAGTATTAAAATCGTCAGCATTTACTACCATTATAGTAAAGGATAGTATTTCGACGAACACCACCTGGACGTGTGACAATCAGTACCAGCTTCAAGGTTATGTTTACGTTACCGCAGGTGCCACGCTTACCATCAATCCGGGTGTGATAATCCGTGGCGATAAGGATACAAAAGGTACTCTTATTGTAGAAAGGGGTGCCAAGATCATGGCTATGGGTACTGCTACCAGCCCCATCGTGTTTACCTCAAACCAGCCGGCAGGCACCAGGACTTTCGGTGACTGGGGTGGTGTTATCCTTTGCGGCAAGTCTCCGGTAAACTGGAACGCAGGCGAAGGCCAGGTAGAAGGCGGACCACGTTCTTTCTACGGCGGTACAGACCCACATGACAACAGTGGTGAAATGCATTACGTTCGTATTGAGTTCGGCGGTGTGGCTTTCTCGCCAAACAATGAGGTGAATAGCCTTACGCTGTGCGGTGTAGGTGATGCTACCCAGATAGATCATATCCAGTGTTCTTACAATGGTGATGATGCTGTTGAGTTTTTCGGCGGCACCGTAAACCTGAAATACTTTGTTACCCTCAGGACATGGGATGACGACTACGACCAGGACAATGGTTTCCAGGGTAAAGTTCAGTTTGGTGTTGCTGTAAGGGATAACGTAGCTGACGTGAGCGGTTCGAAAGGTTTTGAAGCTGACAGCTACCAGTCAGGTACTTACTCAGGTATTCCGTATGACGGCTCAAAGGTTACAAAGCCAATTTTCTCAAACATGACCCTGATAGGCCCCGTTGTAAACCCTGGTGCTACTTCTACCGATCCTAACTTTGTTGCAGGTGTACATCTGCGCCGTGGTAATGCCACCAGCTTACTGAACAGCGTTATAGCCGGCTGGCCTGCAGGTCTGCTGATAGATGAGTCATCTTCTTCTTATGGTTCGACAGTGGCAAACATCGGTTCAAACGAACTTCAGTTCCGTAACAATATCATCTGCGGTACTTCAAACCTGACTTTCAACAAAGATGCGGTATTCGTATTCAACGGTGCACGTTCGCTGACACCTACAACATCAAATTCTGATACTACTGCTACAGGCACAAACTGGGCTACATTAGCAGGTGCTTCAAACCCAGGCCCTATATCATTCATCTACAACCCTGCTTATAAAAACCATATGTATGCTACAGAACAGGGCAGCGTGCTTTTAGGTAACCCATTCAACCTGACCAATCCAAACCTGGTACCTAACAGTACTTCACCGATCTGTTTTAACTCTGCACATCCGTTCAACCCTCTGCATGCTTTGAATTCAGATACTTCAGGCGGATATGTGAACTACAACATGCCAACTGCTGCTCCTGATTTTACAACTTCTAAAGCAAGCGACGCCTTCTTTACCCGTGTAAACTACATTGGCGCATTTGCAGGTACAGGTGCTACATCTGACAACTGGATGAAAGGCTGGACTGAGTTCGATCCTAATAACGTAGATTACGAAGTTACCTGCTATACAGCTCCTAATGCTGTACCTACAGCCAACACTGATAACTTTGAAGGTGTAAGCGTGTATCCAAACCCTGCAAGCGCGGGCGCTACCGTTAAAGCACACTTTAACGTAATGGGTATGGTGAGCGTTACCATCATGGACATGACCGGCAAAATGGTTAAAGAAATATTCAATGGTAAAATGGCGAGCGGTAACCACCTGTTCAACTTCAGCACCAGCGATCTTGCTAACGGAAATTACATCATCGTTGTTAACGAAGGCAGAAACATCATGTCAGCTAAATTCAATGTTGCTAAGTAATATCATTTTTAAATCGTTTGTTTAATAGAGGGTCGGTAAGGATAATATCCTTCCGGCCTTTTTTTGTTTTACTCTATGAGACTTTTACCACTAATTACGCTGTTGTTTTGCGCGGCATGTACGCATAGTTCTTTTATGGTGCATGTGCCGGTAACGCCCACAGGTTGTGACACTAATAACATGTCATACGCTCATGATATACAGCCTGTGCTGGAGCAGAATTGTTATTCCTGTCATTCTACGGCTGTAACATCAAGCGGAGGGCTGGACCTAGAGAATTTCACATCGCTTAAAACCTATCTTAGTTATGGCTTTATAGGTGACGGACTCTACGGGTCTAAGTTTTATCATTGCATCTCTCATAGCCTGTCGGCGCTGCCTATGCCACCATCTTATAAACTGGATAGTTGTACGCTTGGGAAGATAAAAAGCTGGATAGACGCAGGTGCCCCGGAAAATTAATTACTGGGTATCAATATCAGTTGATCATTACCCAGGTAAACCCGAACCTGATCATCACGTCGGGCGCTGCGTATACAGGGGTGTATGTAGTACCTGTATTATTGTAATTGAGCACAGGCGTACCCGTATAAAGTATGGTGTTGCGTGAGAACAATTGCTGAATGTTGTCGCCCATTACGAAGGCACGGAACCTTTTGATACGGAAATTGAGGAAGATGGCAGCCTCCGGCGAGTTGCTTGCCGACCTGGCGCGCTGATAAAAGAACTTGTTGAGCAGGGCATCATAACCGGCCGGACTGTATGCTGTGGTGTAACGCATCTCTATGCCGGTAGCTATCCGCAGTCTTCGTTTGAATAAGGCCTGCTCATAACTTAGCTGGTGCCTGCCCATTATGGGAGGTACATTTATGGAGGCATTATCCGGCACCTGCTGTATCACTATTTCATTGTCGAGATAGAGATTGCCGATCCTGAACATTTTCTGGCCCCACAGTTGGGTGATGCTGACTGTGCCGGAATTCTGGTCTGGCTGTTCCTTCTCGTTAATAAAGATGTAATTGCCGATCACGTAATTCCTTATCCCCCCGGATAGCCTGAAGCGAGGGCTTTCCAGCTTCGCATACAGTGTGGTGATAGTTTCTTTATTAAAACTATAGCTTAGTTTGGTGTATACGTTTTCGTAATTGGTATAACTATAGGGTGCCGTGTTGAGTTCCTGGGTAAAGCCGGCCGTAAAGCTGCCCAGTTCTTTTTTTAACTGCTTTCCAAAAATGGCATTGAGCCTGAAGTTGCCTGCATCTTCACCTGTTACAAACAGTTTAGCGCTCACGCCATACTCCCACTCGCCGGGGGACAGAGCTTCCTTTTTCAATTCGCCAGCCACATAATTACTTGATATCCTGCTCCTGTCTGTGCCTATATAGTAGTATTTATTGGGCAGGCTATCAGGTATCAGTGTGGCTACCCTCATAGATGAGAACTGGTCATACCTGTTGCCCACGCCTGCGGTAAATTTCAGCGGCTTGTCGGCCTTGCCCAGAAAGCCATTCAGCATGACTTCATTATCTATCCAGAACCATTTTTGCTCTGTAAATACTGAGTCGCCTCCCGGCACATAGTAGCCGGTGCCTTTATTTGTGAACCCATGGTCAAATAAAGAAGTGTACCGCAGCGAATCAGGTGCAAGGTCTTTGTAAGTGTGCTTTTCCGTGCTCAGCTCTAACTTGTGGGTGATGCTGAAGTGTGGTATGAGTTTAATGCTGTACTGTGTGGAGTCAGTGTTATATACAGTATCCGTTCTGCCTAATATATAGCTTTGCTGCAGCAGCGCTGTAAAGTCGCGTTGCACATTGGTCACCGGCGATCGTGAGATGCTGTAAGCACTGTTTTGATAGGCCGCGTCTATAGTGCGGCGATCGGTATATATAGGGTCAGTAAGCTCGCTGTCGTTCACTATGCCGCCATTCTCATCGTGTTGCTCCTTGTTATAGGCCATGGCGCCGTTAAGGGTGTAGTGCTTGTCGTGGCTCTTGTATACCGTGGTAAAGCAGGCGTTGTCATTGTTGTTTCGCTGGGTCTTATAGAAGCCAGGCGAGTTGGTCTTACGGTATTTAACGGCAAAGTTCCAGTCTTTTGTGATGTTCTGTGTATGCAATATGCCGGCAGTCTGTTCCAGCTTTGAGCCCAACTGGTAATTGAATACGGAATAGGGCCTATGCGTATCATAATAGTCTGCACTGTCCAGGTTGAATCGGTATACATCTGATACATGGTAGCCCAGTGAGGGGCCTGTGCGCTCTTCGGGTACAAACATAAGGTTGTATGCCGGGCCGCCAAGGTTGCCCAGGTCGCGCAGCCATGGCTGTGTAAACGGAGCCCTGTGAAAAGTATGTATGGAACTATCGGGATGGTAGATGCGGGCAGAGTTGAGCTTTTCGTAATAAATATTGGGTTCGTCTTCCCTCCATTTGTCTGTATTGCTTTTGTTCATGCTGGTATCCCTCTGCTGTGATGTAGGCAGGGTAGTATTGCCAACCTGCCCCATGGCCATGGGGGCACAGGCCAGAAGGCATATAAGCAATAAGTACTTCACCTTGTTATTTCCCAATCTGTTTCTTTTACCAGGTTTCAGTATGGCCGGCGCTGCCGGCAGGGCGCAAAGTTAAGCATGATAGCCCATATAGGTCATAAAATAGGGTATTAGCGGCATCTGTTATATATGTTTTAACATGCCGGTTACCAATACCGCCATTTTAGGGGCGGCGGCATTGGCAGCTTCCAATACTTCTTCATGGGTTATTATTACCGGAGTGTCTGTTACACCCAGGTCAGTGATGACACTAATAGCAAAAACCCTCATGCCGCCATGGCGGGCCACGATCACCTCGGCTACCGTGCTCATGCCCACTGCATCACCGCCTATGATGTGCAGCCACTTATATTCGGCAGGCGTTTCGAAGGTGGGCCCCTGCAGTCCGGTATATACCCCTGTGCGTACGGTGATATTGTTTTCCGCGGCTGTCTGTTTTGCCAGTTCTATGAGTTCGGGATCGTAAGCTTTGCTCATGTCGGGGAACCGGGTGCCCAGTCGCTCATCGTTAGGGCCTCTTAAAGGATGTTCGGGGCAAAGATTGATGTGGTCTTTGATGATCATGAGGTCGCCGATAGCAAAACCCGGATTGGTGCCTCCCGCTGCATTGGAAAGAATAAGTGTCTCTGCTCCCAGCGCCTTCATCACCCTTACCGGAAAAGTGACCTGCTCCATGCTATAGCCCTCGTAATAATGAAACCTGCCTGCCATCAGTACCACATCCACGCCGGCAATTGTGCCAAACAACAGTGAGCCGCCATGCCCCTGCACAGTGGATACCGGGAAGTGAGGAATATCTTTATAAGGGATCTCTGTTTCTTTATCCAATATAGCCGTAAGCCCGCCCAGCCCGCTGCCCAATATTATCCCAACCCGTGGTCTGGTCTTAGTACGCTGCGCGATGAAGGATGCGGTGTCTTGTATTTTGTCGTATAGCTCCATAGCAATAAAGATACAGACGCGATGGCAATACCGGAAATGAAGTAACTGCGGCTGTTACTGAAAACCAGGATTAGGGATCTCGCTTACCGAGCCCAGGTTGGTCATTCTGAATGCCGCTGTGGGTGTATCGGCATTGGCCGGTTTGGGCGAAGGTGCAGGCTGGGTATTAACGCTTACGCCCGAGAGGCCCAGCATGTGGCGCTGCTCCACGGTATCCATGGCAGCTTTGCGCTCCAGGTGCTGACCTACGATGGTCTTTATATCCTTGCATGCATGGTTCAGAATGTCATTTTTAAGACGCATCTCACGGGCCAGCCTGCCCACAATGAATATAAGTGTAATGGTGGCGAGTATGAGCCCGTATATGGCCAGTACCAGGTACAGAAGGTTTTCGGAGCCGATACCTGCGCGGTACTGCATATTGTAAAAGATATCGCTAAGTACAGAGAAAGGGTAGATGCGGTGCATGAACCCGAGGAACGCAAGGCCGCCAAGGCTGATGATGTAACAACTGATCTCGGTGATAATAAGGGTGCCGCTGCTGAGCAGCCTTTGGGCCGCGGGTTTGCGAAGTGATGTTGCCAGTGGGTCGAGCAGTTCTATCTGCTCTTTGATCATTATCCGCTCTTCTCTGAATTCCGCTAACAGATCATCCTTAAGGGTGGTTAAAGCCATGTATTAAAGATAATTTGACCCAAATATAACCTTGTCGTAATGCATCATGAAAACAAGCTATCCACAGAATGTTAATAACGTGGATAAATTGTAGGGTGTATTACCGTAAGCGTTGCCGGGCGGCATATTGTTGCCATCCCAATAAAACGTATAATGGCCGGGTAATCATAGTTACACGCTATTTTGTAAAAGGCTTGTATTTTTACATCTTTAGTACACATTACAGGCTCTATGGTATTCAGCAGCGTTGTTTTTATATTCTATTTTCTGCCCCTGTTCATTTTAATTTACTACCTCGCGGATAGAAAATATAAAAATGCCGTTATCCTGTCCGGTAGTATCCTGTTTTACGCGTGGGGTGCCCCTGTTTTCATTTTCGTGCTGCTGGGTACCACTGTTGCCGATTTTTATATTGTGCGCTTTATGGCCGCGCAAAAGCCGGGTAAGCTGCGGGTATTGCTGGTCTGTATGTCGCTGTGCATAAACCTGGGGCTGCTCTTTTATTTTAAGTACAGCAACTTTTTTGTTGAGAATATTAACCATTTCCTGGCAGGCTTTGGAGTGAAGCCTATTGCCTGGACAAAACTGGTGCTGCCCATAGGTATTTCGTTCTACACCTTTGAAACAATAACCTATGTAGTGGATGTGTACCGAGGCATACACAAGCCGCTGCGCAACTTCTGGGATTACCAGTTGTATATAATCTTATTCCCAAAGCTGATAGCCGGTCCTATTATCAGGTTTCATGAGTTTGCCGACCAGGTATATGACCATACCGAGTACGAAACTACCGACAACCGGCTAAAGGGGTTTTATCGTTTTTTCATTGGCCTTGGCAAGAAGGTGCTTATCGCCAATGTGGTGGGCGCCAGTGCCGACGCTATTTTTGCCTTGCCTCATGACCAGTTAGGTACTGTGACGGCCTGGGCGGGAGCGCTCAGTTATACGTTCCAGATCTATTTCGATTTCTCGGGCTACTCCGATATGGCAATAGGCCTTGGCTTGATGATGGGCTTCCGGTTTCCTGAAAATTTCAACAACCCATACACCGCGGTATCCATTACAGACTTCTGGCGCAGGTGGCATATAACACTGGGTAGCTGGATGCGAAATTATCTGTACATACCGCTGGGTGGCAACCGTGTGGGCAAGTGGCGGCTTTACTTTAACCTGTGGCTGGTGTTTCTGGCCTCCGGCCTGTGGCATGGCGCGGCATGGGGGTTTATGGTATGGGGGGCTTATCATGGTTTCTTCCTTGTTTTGGAAAGGCTTTTCCTTGGTAAGTGGCTGCAGCGCATGGGCAAGGCTGCCGCTATATATACATTTACGGTAGTGCTGGTGGGGTGGGTGTTTTTTAAAACAGAATACATACACGAGGGTGTGGGCTATCTGCGGCGGATGCTGACATGGCACGCGGGCACAGAAGCGTGGCGGCCTGATAAGGAATATGTCACCTACCTGCTGATAGCCGCGTTCTTTTCTTTCTTTACTATACCCGAGGTGGGTAAAAGGATACAACAGAAAGTGTTTTATGGCGATCACTCTGTGAAGATGCATTTTGCGATGGTGGCGGGTGGCCTGGTACTACTTATTTTATCGGCGGGGCATATAACTTCATCGGCTTTTAACCCCTTTATTTATTTCAGGTTTTAAACAATGGGAGCGAAAGTGAAAAACGGTTTATTGGTGTTTGTGCTGGCGGTAATGGTATTGCCGCTGGTACAGCATTGCCTGCCGTTTATCAAAACAGGGCCGCTGCAGGGGTTGTATAAAGACGCTGACGATGTGGTGTTTTCTGTTCCGGGTTGGCTCGATGGCTCCTACCAGCATCAGAAAGAGCTCTACCTGAATGACAGGTCGGGATTTCGCCCTGACCTTGTGCGCCTCAATGACCAGGTAGACTATTCTTTCTTTGATAAATGCCATGCCGGATGGGATGTAAAGGGTAAGGGCCAACAACTATTTCAATGGCCTTATATTTACGCGTATTATGGCAAAGACTTTGTGGGCTATGATACTGTTTATGAGAAAGCGCGCAAACTGAAGGCTATACAGGATACACTGGCCCGCATGGGCAAATCGCTGATAGTGGTTTTTGCGGCAAGCAAGGCTACTTCATATCCCGAGTATTTCCCCGATAGATGGGTGCAAGATACAATAGGTATGACCAATCATAAGGCATATACCCGCCTTGCCGATTCGCTGGGTATAAATCATATAGACATGGATACATGGTTCAGGTCTATGAAGGGTAATAGCAAGGAGCCGCTTTTTTCCAAACAGGGTATTCACTGGACCTACTATGGCGCCGTGCTGGCGGGGGACAGCATGATGAGCTATGTAGAGCGCCTCAGGCATATTCATATAACCCATCCAGACTGGTCTGAGATGGAGCATACCACGGAGCTGAGGTCAGGCGACAATGACCTGGCGACAGAGATCAATCTTATTTTCCCCGTTGCGACCGAAACATTGGCTTACCCGATAATAAAGGATGTGCCGGACAGTACCGCTACGAAACCTAACTTCATATACATAGGCGATAGTTTTGGGTCAAAGCTTGTGAGGACGGGCCTGGTGACCAGGATGAACGGAACGTGCGAGTACTGGAATTATTTTAACGAGGTTGCGGGTTTAAACCCGCACAAGTATTGCCTGGTCAGGGATTACGACTGGTCTGCTGCAATAGACAAAGCCGACTGTGTGGTGCTGATATACACCACCATTAATCTTAAAGAGATAGGCAACGGCTTTATAGAAGCAGCCTACGATCATTACTATCCGGCGAAGAAATAACAGCCGGGCGCTTACCTGTTCAGCACCACACGGCTTACCGTGGTCTTATCACCGGATACTATCCTGATGATGTATGTGCCATTGCTGCGGGTATAGGCGCTGAGGTCAATATCCGCGTGCGTGCTGCCGGGTGTAACCTTAGCTATCGTTCTGCCGGTTATATCCAGTATCGTTATTTCGCTCTCTTTGACCAGGTTGGTAATGTATAGCATACCCGTGGTAGGGTTTGGGTAAACCAATGCTTCTGTCTCGGGTTGTGTAGCCGCCACGCCCAGTGGCACACTGCACAGCGAGCCTGCGGTAATAGCTGTATTGGGCTTGTTGCAGTATTGGTAATTGATCAGAGTGATGCCTGTGGTAGATGATACGGATATGTGCATCCAGCCATAGTAAAAGTCATTGCCTGCCTGCATCCTGAAACCCACATAGCCTGTAGTGCCATCGAGCGCGGGGTATGACGACGAGTACAGCACACCCTGGCTGCCGCCCGCCCGCCACGGGCCGGAGGGGCCAATGCTGGTACCTGCCGGCAGAAAGATAATATTATCGCTGCCGCTGCCCGCCGTGATAATGGCCCTGCCATAGTTTTCAAGGTAGTAGCTGCCGGCATCGTACCACAGTCCGTAATACCGTGGTATAGGGCCCGCGGTCTCAAACCGTGTCCATGTGGTGAGCGAGGTAGCGCTGATGTTCAGCGAGTCGCAGGTGTATGTCCAAGGGTCTTTAAAGCGTATCTGAAAAGTGGTTGTGTAATTGGTAATGGCAGATACTGCGCCGCCCACCACGGCGGGGTTGGTAAAAGTAAGTACAACATTAGATACCGAGTTTATCGCGTCATGTGCTACAGCGCTGCCGCTGAAGGTGAGCGTGGCGCTCTTGCCGTCAGGCGCGGTAACTATGGACGCGGTAAGCCCGGCGGGCACATTAATGATAGTATAGTCTGATCCGGCTGTAAGCGCCATGCCCAGCTTTACAAACTGTGTGCCGGCGCATGCATATATTTTTACAGGCGGGGCCTCTATGGTGCCGTTGTTGGCCACATCTTCGTCCAGCATTGTTTTGCTGTAGGCGAAAAATTTATTGGCCATCACACAAGGGTTAGTGCTGGTGGGGCTCAGCACGCCTGTAGCTACCAGATTGTCGTATTGCCATATAGAGAAGCGGGAGGGTGATGCCGCCGCTGCTTCCATGCGCGTGTTTTGGCCTATAGTGAAATTTTTCAGGCAGGTGTTGTTGTAGTCCATATAGTTCTCGCCGTTTATGGGGCCGCCGCAGCGCACGCCGTTGCAGCCTGCGGCTATAGAGTCTGTGGGCGGTGTGTCTGCTACATAGTCGCCCGGGCCCGAGCAGGAAAGCCCGTCGAAAGTGTGCGCGAGGTTAAGCCAGTGGCCTGCCTCATGTGTAAATGTCTCATTGAACTCCAGGTAGCCGTAAGACGATCCGCCCGAGCCCAGGTACACATAATTATACACCTCACGTGCCACCTGGGAGTCGCTCATAGTGGTATTGGGGTACCATGCCACGCCCGAGTTGTTGGTGACATTATTGGCATAGAGGTCGTTCATTACGTAGATGTTAAAATACTTTTTGTTGTCCCACGCGCAGGTGCGTATCTCTTTGTCGTAGCCGGTACCGTTACCAAATCCCGATTGTTTGTCCTGGTAATACACAACGCCTGTGGTAGGGTTGCCCTTGGGGTCTGTCTGCGCCAGTTTCCACCTGAATTTTGTATATGACTTCACTGCCGCAAAGGTGGGGTCTACGGTGGTATAGTCTGCGTCGGCCCCGGCAAAGTTTACGTTCAGGTCGTTCATGGCATAGTTGATCTGGCTCATGGGCACGCCCAGGCTGCCCGCAGGGTGAAAGACGTGTATCACTACGGGTATGGTTATGGTGCAGGTAGTATCGGGTATGCCTGTGGTGGTTTTGTGCCCGCTATAGTTGTCGGTAAAAGCCTGCAGCTGTTGTACGGCTTCTTTGTTGTTTTGTTTATAGCGGTCTAACTGCTGCATCTCAGCACGTATCCCGTTATCCGCCGACTTTACAGGTGTCAGGGATGGCGCCACCCCGTTTTGCTGGGCATATGCGCCATAGCAGCACATCCACAAAAGAAACACTATGCAGGCCTTTGCTATCCTGCTTACCACTTTATTCATCTGTTTGAGTTTAAACAAATATAATATAGTATTTGACAGTTTGAGAAACTTAGAATACGAACACTCTTGTGCGGGGTGATCGTCTGAACCAAGAATTATAGATCAGAGGGTTGGCAGGATATAATGCAAGTCGAGAAGACTTGCTACTTGCAGGACAAGTGCAGAACACTTGCGCCAAACGGGCACTTTAAGCGTTGCCCCATGCCCCAGAAAATAAAACATTGCCCCATGTTTTTATTGAAAATCAATTATTTATGAAAAATCATTGCCCCATCATTGCCCCATAGAAAATGCCTATGGAATGGATAGATAATGCTTATACAGCCTTTATGACCTTAATAATACCCCTGAAAGCCTATAATATGACTATCGCAAAATGGGGAGCGGCTGAGTGCCATGATATGGCTTAGTGAGCCGGTAGCCTTTGTGGTACAAAGGTGTGACAGGTTTGCGGCTTTGCCAAAAGAAAGTTTTATGATAGTACGGATTTCTGTCTATCATAGAAAATAGTTTGCGGCTATGGGCAAACTGAAGTAGTTTGCCAGTGGGTGCTGTACTGTAGATCAGCCATTGTTCATTGAATAGCTTCGCAGAAGGGGGGGGATTGGCAGTTCAGGATACATATCCTGAACAACATGGAAACGGGGATTGCAAATCCCTGCCCATATGGTCCGGGATTACAAATCCCGAACAGCGAGGACAACATGGAAAACCCTGTGCGAGTGGAGACGCAAGCATTGCGTCTCTACTGGGGGGATAAACAGATCAAATGAAATACGATAACGAAATAGCCAAGCGGCGGACAAACGAATAAGAGTGAAGGACAATGAGGGGATTACTTCACCTGCGCGAGCGTGTTGGTCAGAAAATAAGACCAACACGGGTGGAAAACGGGGATTTGTAATCCCTACCCATATGGTTCGGGATTACAAATCCCGAACAGCGAGGGGGCATACTGAACAACGAGTGCCGGGGTAGGCCGGAGGCTTTTGCCTGAAAAATTGACTTGCCATCTGCAAAAAATACACGCAGAAAATGGGTGGCACAATATTTGAAATGGTGTTCCCAAAAAGGAATAACCATGGATAACACATTACAGCAATTTGAACCGGACAACAGGAAATTCGGGAATATTTTGATCGGAACACTTTGTGTGGTTATAGTACTGTTTATCGTTGCAAGCAGGTATCTGCATTGATGTAAGCAGTATTACTTCATCTTATTCCTGATTTAATGAAAAGAGCGATGCAAGACTGCATCGCTCTTCCTTATTTGCCTTGCCCCTGATCATTGTACAGAAACTGTACGTGATATTCTTTGTGCACCTTCTTTTTTGGGTAGTGTAAGGTGCAGCATGCCGTTATCGTAGTTGGCTGTTATTTTGCCCGCATCTATCGTGTCATCAAGGTTGAAGCTGCGGCTGAACGATTGTTTGCGGAATTCCTGACGCAGCCAGCCCGTGCTCTTGTCCTCCTGCATGCTTTCTTCCTTCTGCTCCATAGATACGGTAAGCGTATCTCCTAAAAGATCTACTTTAAAATCGTCTTTTTTGCAGCCCGGTGCCACCAGTTCCAGCTCATACGTTTTGTCGGTTTCCTGTACGTTCACCGGGACCTGGCCGCGGAAGATGTTTGCCGGTTCGCCAAATGCCTGGCCGAAGACGCGGCCCAGGTTGTTCTCAAATAATTGATCAACAAGACCACTAAAGGTTGTTGCCGGCTGTGTGCTGTTGCCGTTTGTTCTTCTCATGATGTTGTTCATAATTAAATTGTTTTGGTTTGCCTGGTGTAGAACAAACCGTGTGCCAGCCAGAGTTCACTGAATATTTGACAAATAGTATGCAATTTTTTCAATTTAGCTTGAAAAAATGTCAGCGAATAAGATGGTGGCAGGAAGTGACGAATGAGCACTTTCACAATATTTTAAAATATTGCGGTGCGGCATACAATTTGCAAAATTTGTTTGTGCTGGTTTTTGTACTCGGTTGCAAACGAAGGTGAGTAGGGGAGGTATTCTAAATTACTGGCTTTTTTCATATAAATAGGCTATTTCTACGTACCTTTGCACCCTTTTAAGCGGAGGAAAACCCTATGCGAGTGGAGACGCAAAACCTACGCGAGTGGAGACGCAAGCATTGCGTCTCTACATGGGGGATAAACAGATCAAATGAAATACGATAACGAAATAGCCAAGCGGCGCACATTCGCCATTATCAGTCACCCGGATGCGGGTAAGACCACGCTTACGGAGAAGCTGCTGCTGTTTGGCGGCGCTATACAGGTGGCCGGCGCCGTGAAGAGCAATAAGATAAAGAAACATGCCACCAGCGACTTTATGGAGATAGAGCGGCAGAGGGGTATCAGCGTGGCCACATCGGTGATGAGCTTTGAGTATAATAAGATACTCATCAACCTGCTGGACACACCAGGCCACAAAGACTTTGCCGAGGATACCTACCGCACACTTACAGCCGTGGACAGCGTGATACTGGTAATAGACAGTGTGAATGGTGTGGAAGAGCAGACGCGCAAGCTGGTGGAGGTGTGCCGCATGAGGGATACGCCCATCATAGTATTTGTAAACAAACTGGACCGTGACGGCAAGTTCCCTTTCGACCTGCTGGATGAGATAGAGAAGGAACTGAAGCTAAGCCTGCACCCGCTGAGCTGGCCTATAAATATGGGTAAGGAGTTCAAAGGTGTATATAACCTGCACGACAGCACACTGAACCTTTTTACCGCCAGCCAGAAAAGCACCGAAGAGAATACAGTGCCTATCAATGATCTCAATGATAAGCTGCTGGATGATAAAGTGGGTGAGCGCGATGCCAACCAGCTGCGCGAAGATGTGGAGCTGCTGCAAGGCGTATATGGAGATCTGAATGTACCCGCCTATCTCGAAGGTAAAGTGTCGCCCGTGTTCTTTGGTAGTGCCGTAAATAATTTTGGTGTAAAAGAACTGCTCGATACATTCATAAAGATAGCACCCGTGCCGCTGGGCAGGGATACAGATACCCGCCATGTGGAGCCAAGTGAAGAGAAATTCACCGGTTTCATCTTCAAGATACATGCTAACCTGGACCCACGACACAGGGACAGGATTGCCTTCCTGAGGGTGTGCTCGGGTAGGTTTGCGAGGAATACTTATTACAAGCATACGCGCATAGGCAAAGAGGTACGCTTCAGCAATCCTTATTCGTTCATGGCGCGTGAGAAAGATGTGATAGAAGAGGCTTATCCGGGCGATGTGGTGGGGCTGTTTGATACAGGTACTTTCAAGATAGGCGATACGCTCACCGAGGGCGAGGTAATGCAGTTTACCGGCATCCCTACCTTCAGCCCTGAGATATTCAAGGAGCTGGTGAACAAAGACCCGATGAAGACTAAGCAGCTGGAAAAGGGTGTGAGCCAGCTTACGGATGAGGGTGTGGCGCAATTGTTCACACAACACGGTGGCAACCGCAAGATAATAGGTTGTGTGGGCGAGCTGCAATTTGAGGTGATACAATACCGCCTGCTGCAGGAGTATGGCGCATCGTGCGCGTTCATGCCGCTAAGCTTCTACAAAGCCTGCTGGATCACCGGCGATAAAAAAGCCATAGAGGATTTTGCCCGCTTCAAGCAGAGCAACATTATGGAAGATAAGGACGGCAACCTGGTGTACCTGGCACAAAGCGAGTGGTTCCTGAACACGGAGCGGCAGAACAACCCTAAGATAGAATTCCACTTCACCAGCGAGTTCAAGACAGCGAGGGCAATGTAAGTTTAATGCCCGTTAAGTTAATGACTTGGTAACAGACGTGGACGTGTTTGTTTTTTTATGTGAAGTTTATATATTAGTGAAAAATCTGTTTATGAAAAACCACGCATTTTCCATTGCAGCTTTATTCTTATTGCTAATATGCAACAGCTGCCAAAAGTCCACTGATCTTGATTATGGCTATTTTTCGGATTGGTACCTCACTAATAGTACGGGCACCCACGAGCATGGCGCCAAAAGCGTGACCGTACAAACAGACGGTTATTTCTCCTGCACCAAGGATACATCTATACAGGTATTCTTTTCGGGAGCGATACCGCCTGCCCTGGGCAAGTATCATATAGTGTCTGAGACGAACGCGGCGAACCATACGCTGGGGCCCAATGATGTGGCAGTAGAGTTCAATGTGGGCATATCTGATGTCTACTTGAGTATCGACGGTACTGACTCTGCCAGCATTGTTGTTACAGACAAGGGGTTCAGACACTTGTATATCCCTAATATCAAGGTGATACATGTGAATAACGGTTCGGTCTACGATACCGCGACCGCTAATGGCAACATCAGTTTCCCCGATCACTAGCGGATAACTTATCGTTGCGGATAGTTTCGATCAAAGAGTCCACAACAGACCGGATATTACTAAGCGTGGCGGGGTCAGTGACCTCGCCATCTTTCATTTTAGCCCGTATAAATGAGATGAGGAGTTGATTGCTCTCTGGGAGATTGGCAGAGAGGGCGGTGAATGTGAGTAGTAATGACGCATGAGCGTTGCTGCCGCCGGTAGCGGCGGTAATAAGCGCAAGGGGTTTGCTCACAAACTCGCCGGAGGATACAGTCCAGTCGAGCGCATTTTTTAGCACCCCCGGCACGCCAAAAGCATATTCAGGCGAGCAGATCAGTACTCCGTCAGCGGCTTTTAATTGGTCGCGCAGGTCTGTTACTGTTGCTGAAGGTTCCAAGCTGTCATCGAAATGGGGCAGCGTGCCAAGCCCCGGATATATACTGAATTGTATATGGGCAGGTACAAAATTTGCCGCTGCGCGTATCACAGCATTGTTTGATGAATTGCTGCGCAGGCTACCTGAAATAGCCAGTATGCTTATCGGTTTCCCGCTACTTGCAGCGTCACTCATTGGCCTTTCTCTTTCACAAATCTTAGTACACTGCTGCTGTTGCCTGTTACTACTTTTACGAAGTAAACACCACAGGCGGCGCCAGACGGAAGATCGATGTGTTTGGACAATTGACCGTTTACTACTGTTACGTCATCCTCGGCTATCGTTCTGCCTGCCATATCAGTTACTGTAATGTGGCCCTGGCCGTTGCCGGCTACTGCGCCACTAAGCGTAAACGATCCGGCATTGGGGTTGGGGTATAATGCCAGGCCGCGTGATACGGTATGCTGCTGACCGGCAGATAGTACGGTCATAGCAGTATCTGTAACAATGAACTTGGCAATACAACTCTGGAAGTAGAACGGGCCGCTGCCGCCGGTATCCAGGAAGCTGCCGGGTGTGGCTATGTTGTTAGGACTGGCAGTTTGTCCGGCCACGTATACGTTGGCCCCGTCAAAAGCACAGGCACGGGCTTCATCTGTTCCGCTGCCACCATAGTAAGTACTCCAGAACAATGAGCCACTTGGGCTGAACTTGGCCAGGAACCCGTCGGACGTGCCACCACCATAGGTGGTCTGCCATGACCCGGCAGATGCGATACCTGAGGTGCTGGGCGTAACGCCGGTTATGTACACGTCGCCTATGTCGGTATTGGTGATACGGCTGTGATCCAGGTTCTCATCGCCGGGCCCGCCAAAGTAGGTGCTCCACATTACAGTACCGGCATCAGGGTTGATCTTGGCAAGGAATGCATCCGGTCCGCCTGCCCTGGTAGATTGGTAGCAGCCGGAAGTAGCGATGCCTACGTCGCTGTTAGTAGATCCGAAAAGGTAGGCATAGCCATTTACGCTACATACGCCGCCTACAGTCTCCGGGTCGGGCCCGCCAAAGTAGGTACCCCATACGCGCAGGCCTGTATTGGTAAAGCGCATCAGGAAAGCATCGGTAGTGCCGGATATAGTGGGTTGGTGAGTAGATGGGGTAGTGATACCGGTAGGACTGGTGGTATACCCCGCAATGTATACAAAGTTGCCGTCAACGCTCAATGAGCCGCCAAAGTCGTCATTGCTACCGCCTATGTAAGTACCCCATTGGCGTACGCCCATTGCGTCATATTGCACCATAAAGTCGTCGTGGCCTCCGCCATGGGTAGGCATAAAGCTGCCCGCAGTAGATATGTTGGTGTACGAGTCGGCGGTGCCGCCCACGTATACATGACCTAAGGCATCGCATGCTATTGTCTGTGGGTAATCAATGGCCGAGCCACCCAGGTAGGTGCCCCACTGACGAACGCCGGCCGAATTGAATTTAACAACGAAGCCGTCCCATGAGCCGCCAAAAGCAGGCTGCTGGGAGCCGGAGGTGGAAATACCGGTAGTGCTGCTGGTAGTACCCAGCATATACACGCCGCCTGACCCATCTATGTCCAGACCATTACTCCAGTCGGCAAAGGGCCCCCCGTAGTAGGTAGCCCATATCCTGTTGCCTGATGTGTCGAACTTCACAACAAATGCGTCACAGCCACCACCATAGGTAGACTGGAAACTACCCGTTGTAGCTATATTGCCCGAAGTCTCGGAATAAGTAAGGCCGCTGGTGTATATTTTACCTGAATGGTCGCATACAATACCATACTGCGAAGTATTGTTGGAGTCAGGGCCGTAGTAGGTACCCCATTCCAGCACCGGGTCAATGATCAGTTCGCCGGATATATCAAGCTTGTAGCTAAGCACATTGCCATCCAGGTGGTAAGATGATCTTGATTTGTTGCCATCTTTGCAGATACATACGGGTGGCTGCTCTTTTATGGTGCCCATGGGTGTGGTAGCTACAAGCGAACCGTCGTTGCTGATCGCTAAAGAGGTTTGCCCGGTATAGCGCAGTTGTATATCCGCCGGGTTGCCGTGAGGGCCAACTACAAATTCGTGCTCCAATTGATTGCCATTGGTATAAATGACCCAGTCAATATCGGGGTAGATGTTCTTGTACGTGATCCTGCCACAAGTATGGGCCTGCGCCCCGTTTTCCGGGCAGCCGGGCAGGTAATAATTCTCATAGTATGGCAGTGGCTCAGATGCGGTTACCTGCGCGTTCCTGTTTGCCCCTACCAGTTCTACGTCCATACGATACGCATTGATGGTAGCTGATAGGTCGGCAGCGGTGAGTGTGTGTGTATTATTTTTATAGTCGCTCATCAGGTGCCCCGGCAGGTCCGGCTCATGTATTGTTGTATGAGAGAACTGGTAATGCAGTTGCCCGTCACCTATAAATACCGTCAGGCCAGGGGTCTGCAGCAGGTATTGTATGTCATTTCTTGGTGCGAAATGCTGGTCGGTAACCTGCCCCTTATTCTCTGTGAGGTAAAGTTTCTTGGAGCTAGTGCCGTTATAGCCTGCGGCTTGCTGATAGTTAACGAGGGACAATAATATTGCTCCCAGAAAGATTGTCTTGATGCTGGTCATTATTTCAGAAATAACAATTAATAAATGGTACCCCGGTTTATCGGACATATAAATGTAAGGAAATTGGATGAAAACCGACAATATTATTATTAATATTTCGTATAAAAGATTTAATAGCACCATAATAAACAATGATAAAGTCAGTATCTGAAACCGGGTTTTAATATTCTACATTTGACACCGTATTTGGCCCACTTCCGGATGGTGTTCAGGTTTATTACAAAAGGATATAATTATGAGGATAACTAAGATCGTTACAGTACTTTTTTTGCTTGTATGGCAGTATGCGGGTGCGCAGCAGGTGCGTCCCGCCAGCTCAGATAAGATTTACCACGAGTTGTCTCAGATGGGGCACCTGGTGAATGTGCTTTATTTTGCTGCTCATCCCGATGATGAGAACACCCGGTTGCTGGCATGGCTTGTCAATGACAAAAACATACGTACCGCATATATGTCGCTGACGCGCGGCGACGGGGGGCAGAACATACTGGGCAGCGAGCAGGGTGAGGCGCTTGGACTGATACGTACACACGAACTAATGGAAGCCCGTAAAATTGATGGCGCCGAGCAGTTCTTTTCACGGGCCATAGACTTTGGGTTTTCAAAGACCCATGAAGAAACATTCAAACACTGGCCGCCATACCTGCTTACTTATGATGCAGTATGGGTGATGCGTAAGTTCAGGCCGGATGTAGTAATATGCCGTTTTCCGCCCAATACCATGGCCGGACACGGACAGCATGCTGCATCGGCTATTATTGCGGCATCGGCATTTAAGCTGGCCGGCGATAAAATGCAATATACCGAGCAACTGCATTATTACCCTGTATGGCAGCCAAAGCGCTTGTTGCAGAATACGTATAAATTCGGAAGCCGTAATACGACTGCCGAAGACCAGTTTAAGCTGGGAGTGGGGCAGTATGTGCCTACGCTGGGGCTGGGAGTAGGGGAGTTGGCTGGGCAAAGCCGCAGTGTGCATAAGAGCCAGGGAGCCGGAACGCCCAGCGTACCGGGTATACAGACAGAGTATTTCAAGCTGGTGGACGGCGACAGTCTGTCTAATTCACTTTTTGATGGCATAGATATTACCTGGAACAGGGTAGGCAGGGCCGATATTGGTGATGATCTGAGGCAAATAAGGGAAGCGTTTGATTACCGGCACCCGGACGCAAGTATACCGGCGCTGCTGGCAGTGCGCAAGAAAATAGTAACTGTAAAAGATGCTTACTGGCGCAAGGAAAAACTGGATGAGATAGACAAGACGATACTGGATTGTACAGGGCTGATGGCGGAGTTGTATACAAAGCAGCCCGAAGCTGTAAGGGGCGCAGTAATGCCCTTTACCCTTCATCTCATAGCGCGGTCGCGTACTGCCGTTATAGTTCGCGGCATACAGTGGGGCGGTGATGATACAGTTACCGCTTACCGGATGCCCATGGACACCCTTGTCACTTTTGAACATAATATAGGTATACCGGCCAATGAGCCATATACGCAGCCTTATTGGTTGGCAACACCTCATCCCGAACCCGCGATGTATGCCGTGCCTAATGATACGCTGCTGGGGCTGCCCGAGACGCCGGATAATCTAAACGCAGTGGTGAATATTTCGGTAGGAGGTACGGATATTGCGGTGAAGGTTCCGTTGTCATATAAAAAATTGGATCCGGTAAAAGGGGACATTGTGGAGCAGTTGCGTATAGTGCCTGATGTATCCTTCATGTTCAATACCACATTGCTGGTGACGCAGCCTGACGGGGCGGTAAAGGCTGAAATGCATATCCACGCTTTCAAAGACATTAAAGGTGCCACCCTCGCTGTATCCGGCACTAAAACAAATGTAGCCGTGATAACGGGTATCAATCTTAGCGCGTCATCAGATACCGTGATACCGGTGTATGTGAGCCCGGCGCTATCTGCAAAACAGGGCAGCGGTGACTTTTATCTGTCGGCAGAGATGATAGTGGGAGATAAAAAGTATGACCTGGCGCAGCACGTCATACAATACAATCACCTTCCTACATTGCAATACTTCTCCCAGCCGTATGCCATGGTGCTTAGGGCAAACTGGAAGTGCACAGCCAAAAAGATAGGTTATATAGAGGGTGCCGGAGATTTTATCCCTACATTCCTGAGGCAGGCCGGAATGGACGTAGAGGTGCTGAAAGAAAGCGATATGACTGACGCTGCCAAGCTGAAAAAGTATGACGCTATCATAACAGGGATACGATCTGTGAATGTGGAGAAGCGTATGTCTTACTGGCTGCCTGTGCTGATGCAGTATGTAAAGAACGGCGGCAGGCTGGTAATGCAATATAATACGCTGCAGGATATGGCCACCACGAAACTGGGCCCTTATCCGTTTACCCTTTCCAGCGACAGGGTAACGGAGGAAGACGCGGCGATAACCTTTACGGATGCCGGGAGCAAATTGCTGAATTACCCGAACAAGATAACCAATGCTGACTTTGCTGGCTGGGTGCAGGAGCGGGGGCTGTATTTTCCTAATAAGTGGGATGATCATTATAAAACATTGTTCTCCATGCATGACGAAGGGGAGCAGCCAATGACCGGAAGTACATTATATACCGGGTACGGGAAAGGTACTTATATATATACCGCGCTTTCATTTTCCCGCCAGTTGCCAGCAGGAAACAAGGGGGCTATAAGATTGCTGATGAATATGCTGAGTAAGTAGGGGTGTGATATGCGTAACCTGTTTTGTAACTTGCAGTTCCGAAACAGGGATATTTACTTAATCACTTTTACCAACAATGCTGAGACATACCGGACAGAAAAGGAGTTTTGCCCACGATCTTCGTATAGCGGTGCTTCTTTGTCTTAATGCCGGCTTTATCAATGCCGCCGGTTTTATTGCATTCTCTGTTCTTACTACAAATGTTACCGGCCATGCGGCATTGCTGGCTGTAGATATTGCCCGCGGCAATATCCGCTCGGCCAGGATGGTAGCATTATGGTTGTTACTGTTCCTGGCGGGTGCTTTTTTCTCAAGCCTGTATATAGCCAAAGCCGGCAGGGACAAACGTTATGCTTATACCGTGCCCATAATATTTATAATAGGGATTCTGCTGTTTGTGTCATTGTTCGGTGAAGGATACAATCATACGCTGCCCGAAACAGAATATTTTGCCGGAAGCCTGTTATTTGCCATGGGTATGCAGAATGCCATGGTCTCTGTGATATCGGGATCGGTAGTACGTACTACGCACCTTACGGGTATGTTCACCGACCTGGGGATAGATATAGGCACAACAGTGGCCGCTCCACGGAAAATGAACCCTGTGATAAAACGCCGCATCGTACTCCGGTTGACCATAATCCTGTCGTTTCTGTCCGGCGGGCTTACGGGAGGTATGGTGTTTCTACGGTATGGGTTTAGTGCATTTTACGCGCCGGTGGGTTTGCTGCTGGTTACGCTGTTTTATGATTACTTCAGAATAAAAGTAACCAGGGCTCTGCATCAGCGTATAAAACAAGTGTGATATGCAATGGCGTCCGGCCTGATGTGCCTATTGCTGCTTTTCGCCGGCTTTTAATTCTTTGAGTACTGAGTCTATTTGTTTGTCATATTCCTCAATGGCGGTATCATATTGATCGGTATCCTCGTCAGCGCTTTTGTACAATAGGTTATAGGTAGAAAGTCTAAGCTGGCAATATTTCTTCAAGGTCAGGCTTTTTTTGCGCAGAACATCAGGGATATCCAGCTTGTCTAAACCATTAAGTAGGGCTAAGCTCTTATTCCAATAGTAAATGCCACTGTCTTTAACAGCAGACATATATTTTTCACGGGGCGTATCGGAGGGCAGCTTGTATATTTCCAATGCACGAATTTCGGCATTAGAGAGTTCGTCCATAACAGCATCATACCGGGCAATGTCATTGGATGTGTGCTTGTAGACATATGCCGAACTGCTGAGGATGATCACTGATAATATAGATAGTGTGATGAATCTGAGCGAGGCGGAGCCCGGTCTTTTGAGTGAGGGTATTAAGGCATATCCTATGACCAGGCCGGATATGAGACCACCTATATGGGCGGCATTATCTATACCTCCCTGCATGCCATAGCCGAGATTGTATACTACGAAGAAGCCAATGCTCAACAGCAACGGTTTTCGTGTTTTTTTCTCAATAATATTGCTGGTAAGCATGGCCAGGAATACGCCATACAGCCCGAAGATAGCCCCTGAAGCGCCCGCGCTGATGGTAAGCTGGTGCCAGAACAGGCTGGTAGTGCTGGCGGCCACACCCGTGAGCAGGTAGGCTACCGTAAATCGCAGGCTGCCGAGGTAGGGCTCTAATAATACGCCAATAAACAGGAGCGCGTACATATTCATGAGCAGGTGCATAACACCTATGTGCAGAAAGCAACCGGTAATAAGCCGCCACCATTCGCCGGACAAGGTGAGGGGGCGGAAGTTGGCTCCCCATTTCAGCAGGTCACTATTTTCCGGGGTCATAATGCTTACGCCGGTCAGTGCCATCAGTATGAAGATGAGGATATTTATATCAGCGAGCAGGGGGGTGATGAAGTAGCCTTTTGTGGGCACAAAGATGTAGAGCACGCCCTTAGCTTCATCGCTACTGGATGGCTGCGGCTGCCTGAAATAGTCATGTTCGTCGGGGACAATGCTGTTTTGCAGTGATTCAAATCTCAGGTTTATCTCTTCAGCAGACAATTGCTGCCGTACTGTACTGAATTCATTGATGAATGCCAATACTTTCTTTTTGTTCTTCCCCCAGTCTGCCATCTCATTGCCCAGTGATTCACTGGTTATACTCACAGCATCGTTTGAAATCCTCATTGTAACCCTGGATCTGAACTGAAACATGCCCGTGCCGGTAACGGCGATCATCCCACCATGACTCAGGTAATTAATATTCCATTGTAGTCTTGTTGCAGTCTCAACGGCCAATACAAGGAATGATTGTGGGGTGAGGCCATCCATGGGCATTGACCCGGTATATTTTGGCGTAAATCCAAATGCCATATCAAAGGTTGTTTCGCAAATGTCGTCATTTGGGTCAAATGATTATGTATTGCTGTATAGATGAATTCGATTATTGCCCCCGGTGTGTGTGGTAGCCTATTTTTGTACGATTTTTAACGTCTTGCCCCGATGTTAGTGTCAGTAAATAATCTTTACATTTACCATTGTGAGCGATAGCAAACAAAAATGGGGAATATGGTATGCGGCAGTACTGGTTTTTCTGGTGCTGCAGGTAGTTGTGTATTACTGCTTCACGAGGTATTATAAATGAGCACGGCTGACTGGATAATATTGTTTGCGACGCTGGCATCTATGATCGCGTACGGACTGCATAAAGGGCGCGGGCATGAGAGTGGCGCGCATTCATATCTGCTGGCCGATAAGCAGATGCCCTGGTACGTGGTGCTGCTGGGCATAATGGCTACGCAGGCCAGCGCCATCACCTTCCTGTCTGCACCGGGGCAGGCATATACAGACGGGATGCGGTTTGTGCAATACTATTTCGGCTTACCGATAGCCATGGTGGTGATCTGTGTAACATTCATTCCCATTTTCAGGCGGCTAAACGTTTATACTGCCTATGAGTATCTTGAGCAGCGCTTTGACCGTAAAACAAGGTTGCTGACTTCGTTGTTGTTCCTGTTGTCCCGTGGTCTGTCTACAGGCATCAGTATTTACGCACCTGCTATCATACTGTCTACCATGCTGGGGTGGAATATATATATCACCAACATCATTATGGGAGGCCTGCTGATGGTATATACTTACACCGGGGGCGCCAAGGCTGTGGCGCACACCCAGAAACTTCAGTTTGTGATCATACTGGCATCAGTGGCTATAGCCGGGTATATGGTGGTACACCGGTTGCCGGAAGGAGTCGGTTTTGGGGATGCCCTTTATGTGGCAGGCAGGAGTGGTAAACTGAATGTGATCACCACAGGTTTTGACTGGAAGGACAAGTACAATATATGGAGCGGGGTGATAGGTGGTTTTTTCCTGGCGCTGTCTTACTTCGGTACCGATCAGAGCCAGGTGGGCAGGTACATCACCGGCAAAGATGAGCGGCAGAGTAAACTTGGCTTGCTGCTGAACGGTATGGTAAAGATCCCGATGCAGTTCTTAATACTGCTGGTAGGCGCATTGGTGTTTGCATTTTACGCGTTCCGTCCCTCGCCGCTATACTTTAATACGGGAGCCTATGACACATACCGGCAGCATGAACAACTTGCGGCTACAACGGTACAGCACGATTATAACCTGCTGCACCGGCAATATGAAGCCGAGGCGAAAATGCTGGTGCAATACCGGGACGACCCGCGGCACCTGGAACAGGCCATGCAGGCGTTTAATATGACGGGCGCAGAACTTATGCATATGCGGGACAGTGTGTCGAAGCATATTGCTGCCCATTATTCGCCGGATAAAAACGACACCAATTATATCTTTCTCTATTTTGTAAAGAACGAACTACCCAAAGGGCTTGTTGGGCTTTTGTTCGCTGTGATCATCCTGGCCTCGTGGGGGTCTATTTCCGCGGCGCTTAATTCACTTACCGCTTCGTCGATGATGGACATTCAAATGGCGGGGAAAAAAACAATGTCAGCCGTGCGGGAGCTATGGTATGGCAGGATGCACACACTGGCATGGGGTATTTTCTGTATTGGCGTAGCTATGTTTGCGGCCAGGCTGGGGTCGCTTATAGAGGCGGTAAATATACTAGGGTCGCTGTTCTATGGCACAATACTGGGTATTTTCCTGGTAGCATTTTACGTAAAAAGGGCAGGGGGTAACAGGGTCTTTTTAGCCGCTATAGTAGCAGAGGCAACTGTGGTGGTCATCTATGCCATGGATATAGTGTCCTTCCTGTGGCTGAATATGATTGGTGCCCTCACTGTAGTATTGGTTTGTTTGCCCGGCTCCGGCCGCAAGCCGAAGGGATAATGAACGCAAATATGGCCATATGAGCCGGCACCTCTTCAGAGCCGCAGGTCAAGTTTGATTTATCAATTCTGTACCGGCTTAGATACTATGTATATTTTTGCTAACTTCAACTCATATTTTATATACTGGCGATAAGTTACTTATATTAAACTTCATTCGGGATGGGGAGTAAGAGAGATATTAAATTTTTTATAGTTCCGGCGCTGATCTTCCTGTCCTTTCTTTTTGGGGTTATAGGTTACAGTCAGTTATTGGGGCCGGATTTCTCGTTTTCCGGGGCTATATATTGTACGCTGTTTTATTTTGTCTTGAATAATGTAGCCCCCGGCGATGTAACCAATAACCTGTTTTTGCTTATTTCCAGGTACCTGGCGGCCATCACCCTCGGCTTTGGAATATATGCTTTGCTGTACCGGCATATGTATGAGCAATACCTGCGGCTAAAGGTGCGGTACCGCTACCGGAATCATGTTATTTTGTTTTCAATGAAGCTTGCGGGTATGGATTTCTTATCAGACCTGCTGGCCAATCATTATAAAGTCATATTGGTAGAGGACAACTCTGACAGCGAAAGCTATAACAAGATAAAAAAGGATGGCGTGGTGGTGCTGAAGGTGGAGGAGCACAATGCCAAACTGTTTGACGCCATGATGGTGGCGCATGCCAGCGCCTGTGTTGTGGCTTTTGATGATGATGACCGGAATATAGCGCTGGCGCTGAAACTCACGGGCTATCTGCGTGCCCGTAACAGCAGGCATGCTGTAAGGGTGCTGACCCACATAGGAGGCAGTGACAACCTGGAGGTAATAAAAGATCATATTGACATTGGCAGTGCTGATGAAAATTTTGAGCTTGAGGTATTCAATATATACAGCGCGGCGGCTAAAAAAGTTTATGACCATTATCCGCCACACAACTATTTTGATTTCAGAGATGAGGACAGCAACGCGATCGCTATTGTGGGATATAATAAGTCGGCAGAGGATTTTATTATCGAGAATATTATCCTGAGCCACTATAAGAGCTGCAAGAATATAAAGATATACCTGGTGGAACGGGATGCGGACCATGTGCTCAACCAATTCATGTTCGATCATCCGTACTGCAGGGAGTTTGTAGATATTGTGCCGGTGAAGCTGCTGAACAATAAATTCTTTGCCAACTTTAACTGGTCTAAAGAACTTATAGAAAAGCTGAGCAAGGTAAAGGCAGCATACTTTTTTGGCGATAAGGGGTCGGAGCTTATTAACCTTGCGGTGAGGTTCAGGCAGTTTCTTTCGGGGCAGCGGGAAAATTATCTTGAGGCGCCGATAGTTATATGCTACCCCGAAGACACGGGCATAATGGGGCTACTGGATATGGAGCGTGATGGACCGGAAAGCCTGGCAGATCAGTTTGCAAAACACTTCAATATTAGTTTTGTGAACATGATATCAGATACCTGTACCAGCAGCAGGTTACTGGAAGAGAGTGAATATATCGACTTGCTGTCGAGGGTGATCAATTTTTATTATTCAGTAAAATATGAACTCGCGGGCTTGCTGCGGGATCACTGGCAGATAGCTGATAGTGCTGCTCTGATTAAGAGTATAGAAGAAAAAATGCTGGAGCTGTCGGGCAATAACGCGCAACTGACAGAGCGGGAAATAAACGATATGGTACTGGAGCGTATTGCGGCTGCCACCGGGAAAGATATTAAGGTAATACGGCCTGTGCTGAGCATAAAGAAGCGCTGGGACCTGCTATCCTATCACAAAAAGAGCGCTAATCGTTATGCCGCGCGGCACCTGGCTGTAAAGCTGAACATAATGAAAAATATTGGATGTTTACCATTAACTCATGAAAATATATTAAATTCATTCCCGGTTATAGCCCCGGTGGAGCATAAAAGGTGGTGCGCGGAGAAAATGGTGCTCAACTATCGTTACGGGCCGCTGCCCCGTGAAAAGAACGCGAAAAATATAGCGAAAGAAAAACTGAAGATACACGACCAGCTTATTCCTTATGAAAAATTAACGGAAGAGGAGAAGGAAAAAGACCTGAACCTGTTCCTGTTAATGCCGTTACTTAACTCGTTAAAAGCAGAAATAAAAAAATAGAAATGCAGTTTGAAAGGGACATTTTTATCAGCTATGCTCACATTGATGATGAATCATTGGTCGCAGACAAAAAGGGGTGGATCTCCGAATTCCACCGTGCGCTGGAGATCAGGCTGGGCCAGTTACTGGGCGCGAGGCCTGTGATCTGGCGTGACCCGGCTTTGCAGGGCAATCATATTTTTGATAAGGAGATAGTTGACCAGTTCTCAAAAGTGGCGATAATGATCTCGATACTCTCACCAAGGTATGTAAAGTCGGACTGGTGCAAGAGAGAGGTAAATGAATTTCATGAAGTATGTCAGCAGACATCAGGGTTTATCATCAACAATAAAGCAAGGGTATTTAAGGTTATCAAAACACCGGTGAGCCAGGAGCTGCACCCGGACAGCATTAAGAACATATTGGGATACGAGTTTTATGGTACAGATCCCAGTACTAACAGGGTAAAAGAATTTTCACCAATGTTTACCCATACCGAAAAAGGGTATTGGGAAAAGCTGGATGACCTTGCCAACGACATAGCTGCATTCCTGGAAGAATTGCGTGGCATTAACGATGGCTCAGGCCAGGGAGGCGGGAATGGACAACAAAGTAACAGGAACGTAAAAAATATTTTCCTTTCCGAATCGAGCTATGATACCAAAGACCTCAGAGACAGCCTGAAACGTGAGTTGCAGGACCATGGATATAATATTCTTCCGTACGGACAGTTGTCGCTGGTAACCACGGAGTTGAAAGACAATGTCAACGAGTTCATGAAGGAAGCCCAATTGGCTATTCACCTTGTGGGCAACAACTACGGTATAGTGCCTGAGGGAACGGAAAAAAGCATTGTAGAAATTCAGAATGATATTGGTGTGGCGGTGAGCAATACAGACCATCTGTCCCGGCTTATATGGTTGCCGGAGCACCTTGACCCCACTGATGAACGGCAGAAAAGTTTTATACAGAAGTTGATAACAGGCAGCGGAGATGTAATAGCGGGTGCCGATGTAGTGAAAGGATCTATTGAAGATTTCAAGAGTGTGATACACGACAAACTGTTGTCTATGGAGGATGCAACTACGGCGGCGGCTATAGAAGCAGACCAGCCAACGGAAGCCCGCCGGAAGATGGTGTACCTGATATGCGACATACAGGATCTTGAAAGTATAGTGCCGCTGGAGGATTTCCTGTTCAATAACGGTATTGAAGTTGTATTGCCGCTGTTTGAAGGAGACGAGACAGAGATAAGGGAAGACCATATAGAAAACCTGAAGAACGCATCGGGAATGATCATTTATTATGGCAATGGCAGCGAGGTATGGCTGCGTACCAAAATGAGGGATTTTATGAAGATCAACGGATACGGCAGAACAAGCCCTATTTCGTTCAAAGGTGTTTTTCTTGCTGCTCCGGCTACACCGGGTAAGCAGCGATTCAGAACACTGGAAGCAGAATTGATCAACGGAATGGAGCAAATGCCTGAAAAAGAATTAAAAAACTTACTGTCGAAAATATAATTGGATTACTATGAGTAACGAAAATGTATTAGTAAATCCGTTTCCTGGTCTGCGGGCCTTCGAAGAGGAAGAAGACATACTTTTCTTCGGTAGGGAAAAACAAATAGACGAGCTGCTGAGGAAGCTTCGCACGTCCCGGTTCCTGGCTATTATCGGGTCGTCCGGTAGTGGTAAATCATCGCTTGTGAAATCGGGTTTGCTGCCTTCGCTGCATAGCGGCCTTATGTCGGGCGTCGGGTCTCAATGGAAGATAGCATTGTTCAGGCCCGGCAACGACCCGATAGGGCAACTGAATGAAGCGCTCTGTAAGAATGGTATACTTAGAGATAACCAGTCGGCAGAGGAATTACAGACCAACATAGCCATTAATGAGAGCATATTACGCAGAAGCAACCTTGGGCTTATTGAGTCATATAAACAATCTGGCCTTGACAAAAAGAATAATCTGCTGATTTTAGTCGATCAGTTTGAGGAGTTATTCCGGTTCAGCAAGTATGAAAAGGATGCGGGCGAAGGCAAGAGAGATTCCATAGCATTTATTAACCTGCTGCTGAAAGCGGCCGAGCAGAAGGAAGTGCCGATCTATGTAGTATTTACCATGCGGTCTGATTTTCTCGGCGACTGTACCGAGTTCAGGGGGCTGCCGGAGGCAATAAACGAAGGCCAGTATCTTGTGCCCCGTATGACTCGGGAGGAGCGAAGAGAGGCTATAACCGGGCCTATAGCGGTAGGTGGGGCTACTATTACACCTGCATTGCTTAACCGGCTGCTGAATGATGTAGGTGATAACCCGGACCAGTTACCCATATTGCAACACGCATTGATGCGTACATGGGATATCTGGAAAAAGAAAAATAAGCCGGCAGAGCCATTAGATATTGATGATTATGAGCATATAGGTACTATAAGTGAGGCGCTGTCGCAACATGCCGAAGAAGCGTATTCTGAGCTGACCTCGGACCGGGAAAGGCTCCTGGCCGAAGTGCTGTTTAAAGAGTTAACCGATAAAGGCGGGCTTTCCAGCGGGATAAGAAGACCAAGGATGCTGTCTGAACTATGTGCCGCGGCAGATGCGACCGAGGAAGAAATGATCAAAGTGATAGAGGTGTTCAGGAAGCCGGGCAGGGGATTTCTTATGCCGGCATATCCTGTGGCCTTGACTTCAAAGTCGATCATAGATATCTCGCATGAGAGTATAATGAGGGTTTGGAAAAGGCTTATAGGCTGGCTGGAGGAAGAAGAAGAATCGGCCCAGGTGTATATGCACCTGTGCGAGGCGGTGGATCTGTATGAGGCCGGTAAGGGCGGGTTATGGCGTGACCCGGAACTACAGATAGCGATAAAATGGCGTGATGAGCAGAATAAGAACGCAGCATGGGCATCGAGGTACAACAATTATTTTGATAAGGTTATATTTTTCCTGGATCACAGCCGGCAAAAACGTGACCTGGAGATATTGCATAAAGAAGAACTACAGCGGCAGCGGTTGCGCAATACCAGGCGCGTTTCCATTGTTGTTTCTGTTATAGCGCTGATAGCATTCCTGTTTGGCGCATGGGCGCTGAACCTGCAAATAGTAGCGAAAAAGGCAGAGGCCCGCGCGAAGGAGAAGGAAAAATACGCGCTGGTGAAAAAGCAGGAGGCTGATGTGAGCCGCGCAGATGCGCTGAAAGCCAAGCAGGTGGCAGAGATAGCTAAGGATAGCGCTGAGACAAACCGGGAAAAGGCGCTTGCCGAAGAAAAGAACGCGCTGCTGCAGAAAGGAATTGCAGAAGAGCAAAGCAGGAAGGCCAAAATGGAGCAGGCAAATGCCGAAAAAAGCGCCAATGAAGCGGAAGTGAGCAGGAAGAAGGCGGAAGAAAATGCAACGATAGCAGAAAAGAACAGGGCGGAGGCGGAAAAGAACAGGCTGAACGCGCTGCGTGAGAAAGATAAGGCTGAGAAATTGCAGAAAGTTGCAGAGTCCAAGAATTTCGCGCACAAGGCTACCACCTATATGAACGCGAACGACTATGAGAATTGCCGAAAATTGGCGCTGACAGCCTATGATAATAACCTGGCTAACCAGGGTGAATTTCAGGATGATGATATTTATGGCGCATTGTACATCAGCTGGGAAAATGCGATAAATGATAAGAATACATTCAGAGGCCACAGTTCACCGGTAAGAGCATTGGCGGGGCTGCCCAACAGCAATATTATTTTCTCCGGGGATGAGAGTGGCAGGATCATTGTATCTGAGGCGCATGACGGGGTTTTGACACAAAAGTTTTCTGCCGCGCCGGGAGGCGAAGTGAGGTCGCTGGTCACTAACGCGGTCGGCGACTATCTGCTGGCGGTTATGTTCAAAGAAGCAGTTCTTTATAAGGTAAACGGTGACCATTCGCTTAAAAAGCAATCCTCTGTGAAATTCATAGGTAATGGTAAGCATGGGGCTTTTATAGGGTCTGAATATTTTATTGTGCAGACCTCTGAGGGGCTTATTCGCTATAACCTCAATAATCCCGATGCGGGAAAAGATACGTTAAAACTGACCAACTGCCTGTCACTGGCTACAGGTAGCGATGGGAAGATATTTGTTGGTGCAGGCAAGAGTATATATGAGTATATGAATTGGGAGGGCACAAAGAGGGCTCCTGCCAACACATACAGCCTGCCCTCTCATGTGACCAGTATATGCATTGACAAATCGGGCAGGTACCTGGCGGCAGGTACCTATAGTGGTGTTGTCTGGTTCAAGGATATTTCCAGGCCGGGTTCGGTCGCATTACATTCTTCAATTCATAAATCAGCGGTGAATGATGTGGTTTTCTGTACGGTGGCAAATGGTCACTTGCAGCTTGCATCTGCCAGCAGTGATAAATCTGTCAAGATAACTGAAGTTACATCGGAGCATACGCTGAAGTTTGATAATACAGTGACTATTAATGATCATACCAATTGGGTATACGGCCTTGTATATACACCCGATGGTAAATTCCTTTTTTCTTGTGGTGAAGACGAGATAGTGGTAGGCAAGCCTACGACAATGGCCTATTTGTATAACGCTTTAACCAGTAATAAATAGAATAACATGAACAGGATATTACGCGTCCCTCTTTTATTTGCTTTATTGGTATCGTTCGCCGTATGTGGCCGGGCACAGGAAGAGTGCGGGCACAGCGCGATCATAGCAAATGAATTTCGTTATGATATCGGTAAGTTTTATGAATGCATGGCCAGCCTGCGCCCATGCATAGACAGTAAGGGGTTTACAGAACTGGAAGACAAGATACGCGCGGTACAGCTAATGGCTATGTGTGAGCTGGGTGTAGACTCTGTTGATGCCGCGGAGGTATGGATAACCCGGCTGCTGACAATTAATGATAACTTCCAGCCGGATGCCCATTCATCTCAGCGGTTCAGGAATGAAGTAAATAAGATAAGAAGTGCAATGAGGTCGAAGCAGATCAGTTCGGTGTCAAAGAAGAATGAAGATATAGATCATGCACCGGCAACCATACAGATACTTACCGCGGAAGAAATAGAACGAAGGGGCTATAAGGATATAGAAGAGCTGTTTAGCGACCTGCCCGGGTTTGACGTATCCAGGACAAGGGGTGTATCCTATTCCGTGCTTTATCAGCGGGGTTATCGCACAAGCCTGAATACAGATAGGATAATGATACTTATAGATGGGGTTGAAGATAACGATATGTGGTCTAACGCGGCATATATTTCAAAGCAATTTCCTATATCCAGCATAAAGCGGATAGAGATCATATATGGGCCGGCATCTACTATTTATGGCGCCAATGCGTATTCAGGTGTTGTAAACATTGTGACGAAGGGTGAGGAAGATCTTTTTCCGAAAAATGATAAGCGCAAGGTGACGACCAATGCCCAGATAGGCGGAGGTTCCTTCAATACATACTACGGCAATGCTACGATCGCAAGGCGAACGAGAAATACGTTTTTCTCTGTCACCGGCGGTGCGTATCATTCTGATGAGGAAGACCTCTCTGTATATTCGACCTGGGATGGGAAATATGATTATTCTACCGGCAGCTATGAAAGCGCATTAGCCTTGCCGTACACCAGGTCAAATGATTCCGTAATGAGCATACTGGACCCATCAAATACGTACCATACAACATCGTCTGACTCCATCAGGCCTACTCAATATGCCCTTACACAGGCAAAAGCCCTGGATCAGGCAAATTACAGGAAGACGTACAGGGGTGTAGATCCGGGTAAGTTTACTAACCCCAAAAATGATTATTATCTATCCTCAAAGTTTTCGATAGGCGACTTTAAATTTCAAATGGAATATTTTGACAGGAATGAAGGATTGACACCTGACTATAGCCAAAAGTATAACGCTATGAATGCCGCAATACAGAACTGGCAGGTTAGACAAGGTTTTTTGTCGCTCCGGTATGATAAAAAGGTGAGTGACCGTCTTTCGCTTACCAGCTTCAGTTATTACCGTATCACAGACAGGGGTAAGAATGCCGTACTTACCACATATTCCAGTTATGAGAACTTGGGATTTGCCGCCAGTAAAGGAATTCAGTTAGATAGCCTTATCCTAGGCGCTCAGCCAAGATTCAACACCACATACAAGTCTTCGCAGTCCAACCAGTTCAGAACAGAGTTCAGGGGGCAGTATGTATTCAGTGAAAAAATTGACCTCACCGCGGGAATTGAGTTGCGGAACGGCCTTTTCCAGGGCGATTATGTAAATGCCTCAGAGGCTGACCCGCTTGCAAATGGATATGCTCACGATTCGGCATCTTATTACGCGATCACAGACCTGGGGTTATTTGTGCTGGGCAGCTATGTAAATACAGCTAAGAAATTCAATGTTAATTTAGGCGGCAGGGTAGACAACAATATCAATAATGCCGGATATGGCTATGGCAGTGTTTTTAATCCCAGGGTAGCAGTTATTTATTACCCGGGTAAGTTTATATTCAAGTCTATATATGCCGAGGCATTTCTCGACGCGTCGCTTGCCAGCAAGTTCGGGACTACATCTTCCAGGCTGTTAAGCAATCCTACGCTGCAGCCGGAAAGACTGAAGAACCTGGAGTTTTCGGCTAAGTATAAATTTGATAAGAGGTCTAATGTGGAAGTTGCATACTACTATTCGTGGTACAGCAACGCTACGGTTACTGCTACGGTTCCATACAATGGTAAGACAACCACGCAAAACCAGGCCCTGGGCGAGGCGAGGATACAAGGCGTACAACTGGCAGGCGAGACGTCTTTTTCTATATTTTCTATATACGCCAATGCCTCATTCGCAGACCCATATGCGTTTAATAAGTCGGTGTCTGGAGCTGACTCGTTAACAAGGATGGGGGACATTGCGAATTTTTACGCAAACGCCGGAATTAACGCGCAATTGCCAAAAAATTTCAACTTAAACTTACGTGTGAACTTTATGGGCGATAAGCCTACAGGCAAGGGTACGACAACGCCATCCAATCCGTATTCCAAGACACCGGGATATACGGTCTTCAGCACAACGATAGGCTACCGGATAAAGAAGTTGGGATTGATACAACTGCGTTGTGATAATTTATTTGATACTGAATACTATTCGCCGGGTGTCAGGTCAGCTGCCGGCGTTCAGACTTCACGGGTAATTCAGCCCGGGAGAATATTTTATGGGCAATTTATTTTAGATCTAAATAAATAGGATGAATATTATAAAAAGGGTTACCGGCCTTTTTTCTGTGATGGAGGATGAGGTTAAGTCTTTCCGGTTGCTTTTTTTGCAGTCGTTATTCATTGGTTTTGCCAATTCGTATTACTATATCGTCAGCAGTTCATTTTTGCTGAAGAATGTAAGCATACGGATATTGCCGAACGCATATATAATTACAGGTACCGCGGGCTTTTTGCTCATACAGTTATATAAGCGGTTGCAGAAGAGATATGGCATAACGGGCAGCTTTAAGGCTGTGCTCATCATTTTCTCTATGGTATGCTGCATGAACTTCTTTGCCATGATGGAGCTAAGCCATAACAAAGCTTTCGCAGTATTTCTTGCTTACTTCATGGTGTTATTTGCGGCGCCGTTTACTGCTATTTTCTCTTTAGGCCTTTTCGCTCAGTGTTCCAGGATGTATAATATCGCGCAGAGCAAGCGTCTGCTCGCGTTGATCATATCAGGTGAGATCGTGGCATCCGTACTCGCATTCTTAAGTATTCCCTTTATGGGCGCGCTGATAAAAGGCAGGGTATATGTGCTGCTGCCTTTTGCCGGATTATTTATTTTGCTTGTGTTTATCCCGTTCAACAGGATATTGGCTTTGGCTAAAGATAGGTTTCAGGCGCAGGTAAGCACAAAGGCGCCGCCTAAAGTGGATTTGAAGTTTTTGCTTAAAGACAAGTTTTACACTTATATTGGTATTACCACAGTCTTTTCGGTGTTTGCCATTTATTCAGTCGATTATGTATACCTGATATCTGTTCGGTATATGGTAGATATATCGGGATATGAAATAGCCCAGATAGTGGCTGTGTTTTTCTTTTCTGTGAAGATAGGAGAGCTGGTTTTCAGTTTTCTGTCGGGAAGCATTCTGAGCAAGAAGGGCGTCATGTTTTCTCTCTTGCTGCTCCCCGTTGCTTTACTGTTGCTGTCTGTATTTGCTTGCATTTCGGGCTATTTATTTGCCGGTTTGCCTGTATTCTTGCTTGCCTTCCTTTTTCTTTCCAAACTTGTGGAGCGTGCGGTAAGAAAAGCGGTTACTACTCCATCGGTCAAGGTAATGTATCAGGTAGCTGAGCCGCATGAGCGGCTTGAAATAGAGTCAAGCATAGACGGATTGCTGAACCAGGTCGCAACGGTTGTGTCCGGTGTGTTGCTTTTAGTGATATCCCTGCTTTTCTTTCACGGGGATGGGGATAAAGTAGCCCTGCTGAAAGTTTTTTCTCTGGTAGGTATTGTCGTATTTGCGTTATGGGCATTTCTTAGTGTTAAGATGTACGATAGTTATAGGGTAAAGATCAGCGAGTTTTTATCCAGGGTGAAGCAGGTGGCAAGGAGTGCCGGCCAGGATGGAAAAGCTGCCCGTATTGCCGACGGTGCAGATCACGACCATGAACTGCTTTTTGAGAAAGCTGATAAAATGATTTTGAAGATAAGAGGGTTGAAGAAGCATGAACTGCTGGATATGATCAGGATGTACAACAGCAAGCAGTCCCTTGACTTCAGATTTGAGAAGGATGATAAGATTGCCCGACGCCTGATACATGTGTATTATAATAACCAGAACTATATCAGCAGGTTGCTCATAGCCATGTATTTGCCATATTTTAATGAACAAACAGCGCAGTCTTTCCTTGGTGAGTTGTGGGAAGTGTCGGATATTATTGGCCGGCTGGAGCTTGTAATAGCATTTAACGAACGAAAATTTAAAGGCCGGGATCAGGCGTTGTTTGAGCGATTGTGCGAAGAATGTGTTGGCGAAATTGCATGGGCAGAATCTTGCGCGAATGATGTGGCTGAATTGAAGAATGATGACCTGGACAGGGAAATACAGTATCATAGGTCCATATTGGTGCGTCTTTTATTTGAGTTGTTAAAGGTTCTTTACGACTCTTCAGTGATAGATGTGATATATGGCATCATTACAAACGAGGAAGGTGATATTGAAAATCGCTTGTTTGCGATAGAGTTGCTGGATATCACATTGCATCCTGGTCTTAAAGAGATGATAAAACCCATACTGGAGCCGGTAGCGTTTGAGAACAGGAAGCAGAAGCTTGGTAAGTTCTTTCATGTATATAGTCTTTCAGCCAGGGAGCGTTTGATAGATATATTAATGAAGGATTATAACCTGATAAGCCTGAAGCTAAAGGAGACGGCCCTGGTAGTATACAGCAAAGTATCTGATAACAAGCATGTACTTGCAGCCTTCAGAACAAATAGTATCGGTAACCTTAAGTCGAAGGCAGAGGCAATATATGATGGGTTTTCTGATCCTCTATATCTTGCTAAACTGGAAGTTTTGAAACTCATAGAGAGCAGGTATGAAGTAATGAAGCCGTATACCCCTTATCTCTTTAATCACGGCATTTCCATACCCGGTCGTCGTAAGGGACGGCTAAGTGTATTGTTAGGTAAGCACAGTGCCGATCATGAATATACTATGGAGGTTAAGTCGTCATCCGGCGTAGCTGTTAAACTGGACTACCTTGGCCTTGCTTTGCTGATTTCTTTAAAACAGTCTGGCTATTACAGCAATGAAGTATTTAATGAAACTACCGAGATAGCAATGGAAAGTGTTTAAACGGTGTTATTCCTTTTCTGCCAATACTACCCATTTTCTTTCTATCATAAATATCCAGTTGTCATCTGAGAACATGGCTGCGAGGTAACCATGTGATAAGTCGTTGCGATTTTCCTTCATCCATTCATGGTTCATTTTCTTTAGCTCAGGTATGTCGTTTGTTGAGGCGAACCTGATGTTTATCGGGTTTCCGTCAGGGGCTATACCTTTGTAACTATCAGGGCCAAGGTCATAGTGTTTTATGTCCAGAAGAAAATATTTTCTTGAGTCTGATGTATATACCTCTCTATAGCCGCTACGGGTAACGAATGCAAGTGAACTGGCGTTTGCCACCGATATAGACGCGAGGTAGTAATGAAAGTCTTTGCTCAGGTGGTTGTATAATATTTTATCCATTTTCCCCATAAGGCCGAGTTTCTGGTAGGCATCATCAAGGCATTTCTGCCCTATGATCACTTGTTGTGATGCGCCAACTTTGCCCGACTCTTTTAACAGGGGTATAAGATCAAGTGATTGCCCGAAAATAGGCAGGAAGACCTGGTTATGGGCCAATGAATATCCTATTAACATCGCATTGTAATTGTGGTGAGTAGGTCAAAGTTAATTGTAATAATGAAATGCGGTGGTATGAGAATGTCAATATTTCACAATAACTTTAGGACTTCATCACACACTCATATTAATAAATGATTCTTTTAAACAGGAGCCCACTGGTTAAATATAAAGGCGTTGTAGCTGGTTGGGATAACGTCTGGCTAAAAGATGAGACCAGGCAGGTTTCCGGTGCTTTTAAGATTCGCGGGGTTTTAAATTATTTTATTTCAAATCGGCAGAAAGATCCTGTAGTTACCGCGTCTACGGGTAATCATGGTTCAGCGGTGGCTATTGTTGCGAGTGATTTTGGGTTGCCCGCATTTGTTTTTATACCTTCTCATATTGCGGAAAAAAAGAAGGTACGCCTGAGGCAAGCCGGCGCGCACCTCGTAGAGCACGATGGAAGCTATGACGAGTGTGAAGTGCTGGCAAGACAGTTTGCGGAGGCTAACGGATATACTTTCGTACATAGTTTTGATGACAATGTTATTATAGAAGGGCACAAAAGTATTTTTGATGAAATAGAAGAAGACCATTCCGGAATATCCTCAATATTTATACCTGTGGGCGGTGGAGGGCTGCTGACGGCCGCGTTGCGGTATTACCATGGTGATCGTTCAATCTTCGGTGTTGAGTTTTCGGAAGCCCCAGCATTATATGAATCTTTGCAGAAAAAGGAGCGACTATTTATAAACATTGCGCCCAATCCGGTTGAAGGGCTGTGTGTGTCGCAGATAGGTGAGAAAGTATTTGAAGCCGCTATGCAGCATAATACGGTTGTTGATATTGTTGATATAGACCGGATAAGAGAGGCCATGCGGCTTGTATGGCAGCATAACGGCATTAAATGCGAAATGGCAGGCGCTGCATCCCTTGCCGCTGCGCTTTCTAAGCAGGGGACGGGTGGTGATTGTGTTTGTGTGCTTAGTGGAGGAAATATCGATGATGATTTATTTAATAGCATTATAGGCTCTGGTTAGCCCTCACTAGATTTTAATAAACACCCACCCTAATTTGATCGCCATATGAGTAGAGTAACAATTAGTATTACCGGTCATAGATTATTAACACAGCAGCAGAAGGATAAGATCATTCCAATAGTAAAAAAAGCTGTTCTCAATATAATGTTCTATGCCGGGGAGCTTGATCCATCAGCGACATTCAGGGCTATCAGTCCTCTTGCAGAAGGTGCCGATACAATATTTGCCCGCATAGCTATAGAATTAGGTGTGCCCGTAGAGGTACTGTTGCCATTTGAGCGGGAAGAATACCTGAAGGATTTTTCCTCAGATGTGGCCCGCGCGGAGTTTGGCGTACTATATGATACTATACCGGGTGCGGATAAAAGTGTTGCCGGTACCGTCAAAAAGAAGGCGGTGGATGAGCTCTACTTGGAAATGGGGGAGCTACTTGTAGATGAGACAGATTACCTGATAGCCGTGTGGAATGAGAAACCCGGTAATGGCAAAGGAGGGACGGCGGATATAGTTAACTATGCGTTGGCGGCCGGCAAAAATATATTATTGATAGACCCGGAGGATGAGCATCCGCATATCAACTACCGGCATAAAGACATACCCAACGGCAGGGAAAACAAAGACGTGATAGATGCGTCGCAGACCAGTCACCTGGTAAGGTTTATTACGCATAAGCAGAAAGAGTATGATGCAAACGCACTTATCTATAACCGGAAGTATAAACGAACATGGGCGGCAGGGTTCATTATCGGATTGGTGGAGGTAATAGCTTTTTCTATAATTATTTCGTTTGATGTTTCGTTGTCGCTGCATTTTTTTCTTGCAGCAATAGAATTTCTGAGCATCGCCTCTATCATACTTCTGGTTATCTTCGGGAACACAAAAACGACGCATGGCAGATATGTGCACTATCGTATTGTGAGCGAACGGCTGAGGATAAAGAAGTTTTTTGCCGAACTGGGCCTGAGGATATATGAGATCACTGTCAGTCCCATTTACTTTTCATTTAAAGAAAAGCCCGAATATAGTATACTGGACAATACTATCAGGCTTATTAACCTGAGTGCGTGGTCCTATTTATCGTTCGACGAAAAAAAGCGGCGACTTGAAACCGAACTTATAGTTGACCAGTACAAATATCACGATCGGAAAAAAGAGAAGTTTGAGCAGCGAAATACTTTGTACCAGAACGTGCGGAAGGTATTGTTTTTGCTATTTGCAGGCGCGGTAATAGGCCATTTTGCTCATATTACAAACGAGTTTTTCCTTCATCATGGGTTAGCTATCACATCGTGGGAACCGCCAATATTTCATTTTAAATTGTTTGAGGAAATAGTGATACTGTTTTCTATTCTTGTGCCTGCTGTTATAGCTGCGTGCGAGGCACTCAAGCACCTTTATGAATGGGAAAAGATAATTACACTTTCCGCTGCAATGGCGAATTATTTTAGGGAACGGGAAAAGGAACTAAAGAAAGTTCAAACTGAGGAGGAGTTGGAACAATTTATTAACGGCATAAACAAAGATATGCTGATAGAAAATCTCGATTGGGAGAAATATATGCATGACAAAAATGAGGTGCCTGCTTAAATCTATTTGTTCACTTCCCTGATATTTTTTCAGGCAATGATACAGAACTTTACACCTATTAAAAACGGATTAGTTATTGCACCATAAACTTTCCTGAAAATACTTTCCCGCTTTGAATATCTACTACTCGGTAGAAATAAAGGCACGATACTTCTATTTTATCGCCTATTGCTATCTCTTCTTTATTTTGAATAGGGATATTGATAACTATTTGTCCAATGACGTTTGAGAGAATAACAGAGCCTGTTGAGATAGTGTATGGAAAAACTATTTTGCCGGATTTATTGATGGGATTTGGTATTACTAATACATTTTTACTTTTTTCTGCGATTTGATCAATGCCAAGAGTACAACTTGTTTTATTATCGAAATACCCACTTATGGCAGGATTAACAGTGGGAGAGCCGCTAAAATTGCGAAAACACATTAACCTAAATGCATTTTCAAAATTCATTGGTGAAAGAGGGAAAATAGGATTGTCAGTACACCCGATTCCTTCAATAATATCGAAATTTTTAGAACCTGAATTTACCGCTTGAAAATGCCATACTTTATGCCAAACTGAATTTATCAAAGTTGAATCTACTCCCGAAATAACATGGATAAAATATCCATTAAGATTTCGGATAACAGTATCACCAACCTGCCAATTATAGTCATATAAAACCTGTTCAGTAGTGTCAATACTGCTACCTCCAAAATTTGGTAGTATTTTTACATAGACCTTTGATAAAATTGAATCCTCCCTGATTAAACAAAGGCCACTTGGTAGTCCTCTTGCTCCGGAAAAGATTTCATATTTAATGCCGTTACTTATTGTGTCACCTATGTAATTACATTGATAATCTAAATAGGTTATAGGCCAATCTGCTAATTCTAATTCTTTCCATACATTCGTTCTATCACTAAACCTTATCTTCTGTCCAAAAGAGGAAATGCTTAAAACGGAAAACAGATATATGTACAATACCTTTTTCATGAGGGCATCTTATATAGTAAAGGTACTCATTTATTAATTGATATCTTTTATTATTCCTTATCTTTTGTGGCGGCGAAACGCTTAGTATTGATTTTGGTCAATGCTACCCTTGAGTTCTGTCTCTAATGGCTTATGAAATCCCCTTTCTTCATTAAACATGGCAAATGCCATATAAATATCAAATAGGTTAGTTCCGTTCTGTATCCATCCTGCAACCATACCAAACGCCTGACTGAGAAATGGGTTAATATAGGCCACGCGTCCATCGCTACCTCGTTTACCATCACCTTTTAATGCTATTCCGCTGTATAGAAACAAGTTCTTTTCATCATAGGCATATTGCCGGAGCTTTTTGTTCTTTTTGCCTTTAGGTAAATTATCCACTGCATGCTACCAATTATAATTCTATCCTGATCCAATTCAGTATTGGTAATGCGCGGGATGGGGCATGGTGTTTTGCGGAAGAACTTTATAGTAAGTCCGGTACGAAAATCCAAAGCTGTATAGCTGAGCGCGATAAGAACATAACGCAACTTGCGCAAAGTCTGATACATGCCAGCCCTATGCTGAAAATTACGCTATGGGTCATTCATTTGTTTGAATGGAAACGCCCTGCGAAAATCATCAGGGCCTTGCACGAATATAAGAAAGCCTACCTCAGTGCGAGGCAATTTGACAAAGCCTGATAACGCAAAAAATATTGACTGTTTTAGTGGCGGGGTGTAAATATTTCGGGGAAATGGTTTTCTTTCATTTCCTTTTCTGCCGCGGCAGACGATATCTGTAACAACTCATCACAGTTGTCGGCATGGTCCATTTCGTTAAAGTCATCAACTCGTTCCTTAGGGTATGATTTTGACATCAGGTCATCAAGGTAATCTTTAGTAAGCCATGTGTTGTAGCGCAGGTAGGAGATAAGCCCTCTGCTGTTTTTGTCCTCGGTCATAATGTCGCCTTCCAGGCTGCCTATCTCTCCGTCTATCTCCCAGGCCACCGGCGAGTCTGAGAGCCATTGTAACAGCAATTGGTTTTGCCAGGATGCATCCTGCATCAGCATTTCAGGTATCTGCGCGGCCCATTGAAATTCCTGGTAGGCTGTTATTTCTTTATATGGCTTATCAAATTTTACAACCCCGGTGCCAATAGATACCAGCATCAGTTTGTCGGCGCCCAGGGGCCACCTGAACGGGAACCCTTTTAATGTGGCCACCATAAGTGTTTGCAGCGATGGGTTATTGGCCATGGTCATGCCTCCGTCTACAAATGCGGCTTTTTTGGCTCCGCCGCCTACATCTATAACCTGTGGTATGAAGTAGGTAGGCGCCGCGGCGCTTGCACGTACCGCTTTCCATAGCAGGATATCTTTATTTTTACCAAACTCGCTGTCAAAGTATTTTCCCCCGGGATGGTTGAGTAGTGGCCATGTGCTGTTTGTGTCCGCACGTTTTGTTACAACACACAATCCCGATTTGAAGGCATCGCTGCCCAATGTTATGTCCCCGAACATCATTTGCAGGGCATCTTCTATCGGTTTTGAGTCATAGTCAGCTTTTGAAAACAGTATATTTACTATCTTCTGTGCACCCTTGCTTGGTATCACGTTCCACTGCGAATATTTTTTGCCAAAGATCTTATTGATGACATTGAAATAGTTGACTTTTATGTCCTCCACCTTCATGCCTAGCGCTATACACGATGCAAGAATAGATCCGGTACTTGTGCCACCTACAAGATCGAAATAGTCAGATAGTCTGAAGTCGGGCTTGCCTGATTGTTTGGCTAGTATAGACTCCAGTTTTTGCAGGTAGCCAAGTGTGATGGCTCCTCTAACCCCTCCGCCGTCCAGTGCCAATAGACGCTTAGGCCCGGGGGCATTTAATCGTTCTAATAAGGACATAATATGCGTGTTTGCAGATGTGAAAACTTCATAAATATAACTCTTTTAAAAGTTAAAAAGCAATACAAATATTACAATATGGTATATTTCAATTTAATACACTTAGTTAAAATGTATAATAATACTTATTTAATTTAGTTTAGCCCACCACTTTTATTATATTTAACCTAAATCATGAAAAAAGAAGTTTTGTCTTTTTAATGCAGATCTTATTTTTTGAACAAAAATCATCGTGAAAACATTGTATCAACTAATAAATACGGCATTATGGGAGATAAATTTTCAAACGATATGAGATTGCTGCCGGGCTGTGAATACCCTCCCGCTGATGAGCAAATATATGTTGATCGGATGATCAATGATTTGCAGCATCAGCTTAAGAAGTTATACCCGGATGGGAAGACTTTGCGGCAGGCCCATCCCAAAATGCATGGTTGTGTAAAGGCCGAATTTACCGTTTTAGATGATCTTGAAAAAGACCTGAAAGTAGGGATATTTAAGGAGCCCAAAACATATGAGGCTTATATTCGTTTTTCTAACGCCAACTCTGAAATAAAACATGATATAGCAAAAGATGTGCGTGGGATGGCTATAAAGCTGATGGATGTGCCTGGTCCGAAATTGTCTGACAGGCCGGGTAGTGAGGGCTGCCAGGATTTTATATTGATCAATAACGAAGTTTTCTTGTCCAGGAATGTGAAGGAATTTCACAAGGTCATTCATGCGCTGGCAATGGGTAAGCTGCGTCTTGCGATGTTTTTGCTTAACCCTGCTCACTTTCCTATGCTGAAGCGGCTCATAAAATCGCAGAAGATGTGTCACCATGTTCTGGATACGGCATACTGGAGCACCACACCATACCTGTTTGGCGATAATATGGCGGTGAAGTATCATGCAGAGCCGGCAAATGACAGTACTTTAAGTGGTGGTATTGCTAAACACGATGAGAACTTCCTGAAGACAAATATGAAAGCAACACTGTCTGAGCAGGACGTATACTTTGATTTTTACGTGCAGTTACAAACTGATCCTGATCTCATGCCTGTTGAGGACCCTACTGTAAAATGGGATTCCCCGTTTATCAAAGTTGCTAAAATAAAGATACCCCGGCAGAATTTTGATACGGACGAGCGCAACCACATGGGCAATGATTTTTCTTTTTCGCCCTGGCACAGTCTTCCAGAGCACAGGCCTATCGGAGGGCTCAACAGGGCCAGGAGAGCTGTGTACTATGCCTTATCTGATTTCTGGCATAGCCGCAATGATGTTTTTAATCCGTCAAAAAATTAGTAATCAAAAAATGAATTTATATGCACGCAACTCAGAATGAAACGATCGTGAAACAATTCTACCAGTACTGCCTTGAGGGAGACGCCACCCTGGTAATGTCGCTGCTTGATGAGTTTGTTATATGGATAGAACCCGGTGCGCCTGATGTGCCTTTTGGCGGTGTATATAATGGCCACGCGGGTATAGGTAAAATGTTCAATTCTGAATCAAAATCCGTTCAGTTGAAGAATTTTATCCCGAGAAATTATTTCGCTTCACAGAACCTCGTGGTAGTACTCGGATCTGACTCAGCTACGGTTCTCACTACCGGGAAAACGTACAGCACAGACTGGGCGATGTTCTTTACAATTCTCGATGGGAAAATAAGTATGGTTCAGACGTATATGGATACAAACGCTATAGCTAAGGCGTTCACTCCTTAAACAGGCCGATTACTTTTTTGAAATACGATCATGATAAAGAATTTTAACCCGAACGATCTCATATACAGCAGCGCCAGTTCCACTATCATTCATGGAAAATTGGATGGTGCGGTTATGCCGGTGTGTTTCAAGGTGCTGAACCAGGAGTTTCCTACTTCGGATCAGTCATGGTATTTCGAAAATGAATTTGAATTTTCTGCAAACAGCAACTGCCCGTCGGTCAGAAAAGGACTTGGCCAGACTACAATAGAGAATCACAGGGCGGTGATATTGGAGTATATCGAGGGTTGTGATCTCAGGATCAAAATGCAGGAGACTCGTAATACTCCCGATCTGCTCACTATAGCCATAGATCTGGCGATGGCTATTGCTGAGTTGCATAAAGTGGATATCGTCCACAACAATATAAGCCCCGGTAATATTATTATTCAGAAGGATACTTCAAAGATATTCCTGATAGACCTGCAGATAGCTTCACGAAACAGCCTGAAGTTAGAAGATACCAATAATCATATAATCAGGAAGGCCGTATTGTCATACATAGCGCCGGAGCAAACAGGCAGGGTGAACAGGAATATCGATTACCGTACCGATCTGTATTCGCTTGGTGTGGTATTGTACGAAATGTTTACCGGGCAGTTGCCATTTGACGCCGATAACCCTTCCGAACTCATATACGCTCACCTTGCAAAGATGCCGGTGCCCCCGTTCCAGTTGAATGAGGAGCTGCCTCCCACATTGTCGGCGATCATTATGAAGTTGCTTGCCAAGAATGCGGAAGATCGGTATCAGTCGGCAATGGGTGTGTATTATGACCTCAGGCATTGTCAGACCCATGCTTATGAGAAAGCAGGGGCGTTTGAGCCGGGGCTGAACGACTTTTCAGGCAAGCTGTTCATTCATCCCAAGCTATATGGTAAGGAAGACGAAAAAAGGGCACTGTTCAGGTTGTTTGAGAATTGCGCGGAGGGAAGCCGTGAACTGGTATTAGTATATGGCCTTTCGGGCAGGGGTAAGACAAGCCTGGTTACCGAACTGCAAAAGCCGGTAAGCGATTGGGATGGTTTTTTTGTGAGCGGTAAGTTTGAGCCCTTTCAACAGGATACGCCTTATTCTGCATTTATTCTTGCGTTTACCGAGCTGATAGATTATTTTCTGAAAAGAGACGTCGCCTCATTGGATGAATTGAAGAAACTGGTGCTTAGTAAAGTCGGTGCATTGGGTAAGGTGCTCACCGAACTGATACCCGGTATGGAGGCGTTGATAGGTAAGCAGCCGGACATCCCGGGGCTAAAAGGTGCTGAGCTGCAAAATCGTTTTAACTATGTACTGGGTAATTTTATCAAAGCTGTAGCATGTGAAGAGCATCCGCTGGTCATTTTTATAGATGACCTTCAGTGGGCAGACGCGTCTTCGCTCAACCTGTTTGATCTGATACTTACAGATAAGGAAGCTAAGCATGTCATGCTTATCGGTTCATACCGGGACAATGAAGTTTTGAATGATCATCCGCTTGCCCGGATGCTTGATAAATTTGATAAAGAAGATATCCCTTACCATCGCATCGAAGTAGACAATCTTTCTGATACCGACGTGAAGAAAATGGTGGATGAGCTTTTGCGTACCCGCCAGGCTAATTCAGGTGAGCTCGCTCACATGATATATGCGAAAACAAAGGGTAACCCGTTTTATATCCATAGGTTCCTCCAGTCGATTTTTGACGAGGGAAATCTGTTTTTTGATTTTGATAAGAAGGAGTGGTGCTGGAATGTGGAAGAGATCAAGCAGATGAATGTATCAGGTAATGTCGCTGACCTGATGAAGTCAACTGTAGAGAAGTTGCCTGCAAAAACAATAGAAGTACTTAAAGTTGCGGCCTGTATCGGCAACAGATTCGACCTGCAAAGGCTTTCATTATCCATGAAAATGGAGGAAAATGCTTTGCAAAGCTTGCTGCAGGTGGCGCTTGGTGAAGGCTTGATAATATCGGCTGCGTCTCATTATAAGTTTGCGCACGATCGGATTCAGCAGACTATTTACTCCCTGCTCTCTGATGAAGAGCAAAAACAATGTCATTTAAATATCGGTAAGGCATTATCTGCCGGGGTGAGTGACGAGGATATCTACGACCATATTTTCGACCTGGTAAATCACTGGAATATTGGCGCGGACAGAATATCAGATAGGGCCACAAAAGAATTTGTAGCCAACCTGAACTTACTTGCGGGTAGAAAAGCTCGGGCTTCAGCCGCTTATCAGCAAGCGTTTCTCTATTTCGAAAAAGGATTGGTATTGTCCGCTGATGGCTGGGACCACAATTATAATTTCACGTTGCAACTATACGGAGAGGCTTCTGAGATAGCTTTCTTGTGTGGGGATATGGACAGGGTAGAGCAACTGGTGGGCATTATACTTGAGAAAGCCAGGGACTTTAATGACAGTATCAGAGCGTATGAAGTAAAGATACAAAAGCTGATAGCCGGAAATAAGCAGACCGAGGCCATAGAGCTGGGTTTAACGATACTTAAGAGATTCAATATCAGGTTCCCCGCGCACCCAGGTAAATTTTCCACGATCATAGGGTTGCTCAAGACAAATATGATGCTTAGGAATAAGCAATCGTCATTTTTTGAAGAGCTCCCTTTAATGACCGATCCGGGAAAGCTTGCCGCTTACCGCATTCTCTCTGATCTGTTGTCTGCCGGTTATTTTGCAGCGCCTAATCTGGTGCCGCTGCTCATATTCAAAATGGTGCAGTTGTCAGTTAAAGAGGGTTTATCGCCAAAGTCGCCATTTGCTTTCGGGGCGCTGGGGTATATTCTCAGCGCGTATATAGGTAAGGTAGATGAAGGAATAAACTATGGTAATATCTCACTCAACGTATCGGCTAAGTTAAAGACGGAGGAACTTACTGCCCGGCTTCTGATGACCTATTATGTATTCCTGGCTCATTGGAAGATGAGGTTGTATGATATCAATGAAGAGTTGGAAAAGGCATTTAAGAGTGGTCTGGAAACCGGGGATAATGAATATACCTCGTACCTCGCCCAGAATATTACATACAATTCGTTTTATTCAGGTGTGCATTTGCAGAAGCTTGCAGATAAAAGCGAAACACTCGACGGGCAGATCGTTAAATTCAGGCAGGATCTTACAATTGTCCGGCTCCGCATCTTCAGGCAGTGTATAGAAAATCTTATAAATAAAACGTCAGAGCATGATATGCTCGCCGGTCACATACTTGATGAAAGAATACTAAGCCTCAGTGAGACACCGCAAAATTATTCTTACTTCCAGAACCTCTACCTGCAGAAGCTGGTGCTTGCCGTGATCTTTAATAAAAATGTAGAGGCTCTGGCATATGCCAATACATGTGCTAAGTATCATGAGAGCATTAAAGGGTCTCTGCTTGATCCCATATTCTATTTCTACCAGTCACTGGCTATTACCGCCATATATACTGATATAGACGATAAAAGAAAGCCTGAGCTGATGAAGAAAGTAAAGGCCAATTTTAAACGTTTGAAAAAGTACGAAAGCCTTTGTTCCGAGAATTACAAGCACAAAAGGATATTGGTAGAGGCAGAAATGTTCAGGATAACAGGTAACGACACCAGGGCGCGGAGCCTTTATGACTATGCCATTAAAATAGCGGTGCAGAATCACATGATCCAGGATGAGGCTATATCCTGGGAGCGGACCGGGCAGTACTACCGTATCGGCAAGCATGAGCAGGTAGCTTCGTTCTACATGAACAACGCGATCACTGCCTATCAGCGATGGGGAGCTGATGCAAAAGTGCAGCAAATGCCTGTTTATTACGATGACCTGAAGCTGGTGTCACCGAAAAACAGCCCTGAAGCATTTGCTAAAAGCTCTAATGATATTCATAACGTTGATATTGACATGAACACGATTGTCAAGGTATCAACAGCGCTTTCCGGTGAGATCATACTGTCTAATTTGCTCACCAGGCTTATGCAGATACTGCTGGAGAATGCCGGGGCGCAGCGAGGGTTTCTTATCCTCGAAAAAAATAACGAAAAAGTAATTGAAGCCGAAATTATGGCCGATAGCGACGATGTTAAAACACTGCAATCCATTCCGTTGAACAGTTGCAGTACTATCGCAAGGTCTATTGTGAACTATGTGGCGTTAAAGAAGGAGCCCGTATTGCTGGACAATGCGGCAGAAAGCACCTTGTTTGGCGATGATGCTTATGTGAAACAGCAGCAGGCACGGTCTATACTATGCGCCCCACTTATAAACCAGGGCAAACTGCTTGGCATCATTTATCTTGCAAATGATATTACTGCCGGCGCGTTCACTAAGAACAGGCTGGACTTTATAAGACTGATATCTGGGCAAATTGCGATTTCGATTGAAAATGCTCTTTTCTACGATAAATTGGAGCAGCGTGTTGAAGAGCGTACCTATGAACTACAGCTGGAAAAAAAGAAAACAGATGACCTGTTGCTGAACATTCTGCCTAAGGAAGTAGCTGAAGAGTTGAAAAATACGGGCCGCTCCCGTGCGCGCAGGTATGATCAGGTAACTGTGATGTTCACTGACTTTAAAAATTTTACACAGCACAGTATCATGTTGTCGCCGGAAGAGTTGGTAGGTGAGGTGGATTATTGTTTCAGGCATTTTGATCAGATCATAACCAAGCATGGACTTGAGAAAATAAAAACGATCGGGGATGCGTATCTGTGTGTAGGTGGTATACCTGATGACCCGGAGAGTGCTGTGAAAATTGTGCGGGCTGCTATCGAGATGCGTGATTTTATGGAATATACACGCATAGAGCGGCAAAAGAGAAACGAGACATTTTTCCAGATGAGGATCGGTATTACTACCGGCCCCGTGGTGGCGGGTATCGTGGGGGAAAAGAAGTTTGCCTATGATATATGGGGCGATACCGTGAATACCGCCGCGCGTATGGAGCAAAGTGGAGAAGTAGGCAAAATAAACATATCAGGGATCACACACGAGCTTGTAAGCGGTTGGTTCGAGTGCTCATACAGGGGTAAGGTGTCGGCAAAAAACAAGGGGGAGATTGATATGTACTTTGTGGAGCGGGAGAAGGTACCGGCTGAAGCTTTGTGATAATTTTTTGTATTTTTTTAATAAAAGATTCGCGTATGTCTACTCAAAGTGCATTAACATTAGTGACTCCGGTTATTCCGGCCCGGCACGGGGAGCTTGATAAAAAGCTGATGGATATACGTGCCGACCTGGCTTCGGGTGCGTTTAAAGAATTTGAAAAGATAGACACATTGCATTACGCCCGCTTTGTGCTGCTTGAAGATAAGCTTTCCACAGCCCGCACAAACCTTGTATTCTCGTCTGATTATGATGGCAGCGAGGATGATCATCTTGCTATTATTTCCGACCGGTGCGGCGATCTCATAGATCAGTTGTATGACTGTTGTGAGGGTTATATTCCCGCTGGGCAGCGTACCCCGCAAAAGCGGGCTGAGTACCTTAAAAAGTGGTGCAATAAAGAAGCGGCTTTTTATGTTGGTGCTCCGGGAAGAACACTGAAACAGATAAAGCAGGAAAACGCGCTGAGAAATCACATCTGGAATTATTTACACAAAAACAAGTGGGAGGGAAAGACAGCAAAGCAAGTCCATGGTATGATCAGGGATTATGTGCTGGGCAATCCTGAATTCGCATGGGCGAAAGAGAAGATAAACATACCTGTGCTGAAATGGTGGAATTTTGCGTTGGTAATAGGCATCGCCATTTTACTTTTGCCGCTTACCTTGCTGTTTGCCCTGGTTGCGGGCATATGGTTATTGGTTTTGAGGAATAAGTACGAAAAAACAGACAGGCACCTGGGCCTTACCCCAAGCCAGTTGGATCAGCGTTTTCTTGAGAACCTGGAGGAGTATGAAGATCATATGAACCAGAACCAGTTCACACAGATCATACCCATGAAGGCGGGGTGGTTCCGGCGCATCACTATCAAGGCTATTTTGCTTTATGGTAAGTTTAGGGTTCAAAATGAATTTTTGCATGGTGAGCTTATGGGTATACCCACTATTCACTTTGCGCGCTGGGTGATGCTGGATAATGACAAGCAGGTGCTGTTCTTCAGCAATTTTGATGGCAGCTGGCAGCAATATCTGGGGGACTTTATAGACAAGTCGGGATGGGGCCTCACTGCTATCTTCAGCAATACTGAGAATTTTCCCGCATCTAGGTACCTGTTCTGGGGTGGGGCATATGACGAGGAGCATTTTCTGGCGTGGAGCAGGTATTACCAGGTACCCACGCATGTATGGTATTGCGCGTATCCGCATTTGTCTATTAAGAATGTGACCACTAATTCTATCATACGGTCAGAACTTATACGTGACCTTGATGAGGCACAGGCACAAACATTTTTAAACCGTTTTTAATTCAGATTTATGGTAGCTATAGAATTAACAGACGTTCAGGGTTTTTTGGTCAATGAGTATCACTCCATGCAGTATTCCCGTTACGTAATGTTGCAGGTAGTTGATAGCAGTGCTGCGAAGAAATTTATTAGTAGTATCGCGGGCAGCATTACCAATGCTGCCGTGGCCGCAGAGGGGCATTGCCTTAACCTGGCGTTTACTTCGTTCGGTTTGAAAGCACTCGGGCTAAAGCAGGAAAACCTGGATACATTCGTTCGCGAGTTCAGGGAGGGTATGGTCACACCACATAGGCAGCGGCTTTTAGGTGATTTTGAGTCCAGCGATCCAGGGCTGTGGCGGTGGGGTGCGCCGGGTAATGATGAAGTACATCTGCTGTTAATGATCTTTGGGACAGACAAGACCGCTACTGAAAATAAGTATGATGAGTTAAAAACCCTGTTCAGTGCAGCCGGCTGTAAAGAGGTATTTAAAATTGATGGTCAGATATTGCCGGGCAATAAAGAACACTTTGGGTTCAGGGACGGCATCTCACAGCCATTTATTAAAGGCAGTGGCTTTAGCGGTAAGGATAGCGACAACCTGAATGCCGGCGAATTTCTGATGGGGTATAAGAGTGAGTATAATGTCTACCCCGATACGCCATTTCTATCTGTACCGCAGGGCAACCCGGATTTATTGCATGACGATGTGGCGGGTTCGGGTTGCAAAGACCTGGGACGTAATGGTAGTTACCTGGTGATAAGGCAGCTACAGCAGGATGTGAAGGGCTACTGGACGTTTTTAAATGAGCGGACAAAGAACGAAGACGGTACCATCAATGTGAAGGACAGTACAAAGCTGGCCGCAAAGATGATGGGCAGATGGCCAAGTGGTGCTCCCATTGTGAGGTGGCCCGATGAAGATCCTGTAGAGAAGTATCCCGATCAGGACCCGGCGAAATTTATTGACGACAACGACTTTTATTATAATGATACTGACCGGCACGGTATGAAATGCCCTTTTGGGGCGCATATCAGGCGTACCAATCCCAGGGATAGTTTTGAAGAGAATACCTATAAAGAATCGATATTACTTTCTAACAGGCATCGCATTATCAGGCGTGCCCGTTTATACGGCGCGCCGTTTGTAGGCTCCGCGATCAACAATGATCCCGGTGAAGAAGTAGGTATGTTGTTCGCTTGTTTCAATGCTGATATATCCCGTCAGTTTGAGTTTATACAGTACACATGGGCCAATTATCCCAAATTCAAACAATTGGTCAATGATCCCGATCCTTTTATAGGTGTAAAAGAGCAGCCCGATCCCGGAACCGACCAGGTGTTTACTATCCCTCACCAGCCGGTGAATAAATACATCACCGGTATGCAACGATTTGTAACTGTTAAAGGTGGTGGTTACTTTTTCTTCCCGTCTGTTACTACCATCAGGTACCTGGCTACAATATAGATCAGCACATTTCAAGTGTGTTGTATGGCTTTCTAAGCCAGGGAAATTGCACTTGTATTGCCCGGTTCGTTATTATCACGTTAATGTACGGTCTCGTGACATCTGTTAATGTTACAACTCCTTACTTTACGTATTTTTCAAAATAAATTTTTCCTTTTTTCATCTTTTTTATATATTTAATATTCGGGTAATAAATGTATGTTTTAAAATTAACCTATGATCAGATCTATACTTAAGTTCCTTATCCCTGTCTTCCTTATTATTCCTATCGTGGTTGAGGGGCAGGTAGTCGCCGGTTTTACAGCAGATGATACAGCCGGCTGTGCGCCAATGGTGGTACACTTTACCAATACATCTACAGGGGCTACAAGTTATTCATGGAACCTGGGCAATGGTACCCTGTCGTCTCTTACAGATGTTTCGGGCGCTTACCTTACAGCAGGTACATACACCATCACCCTTGTAGCGTCTAATGGTACAACGAGCAGCACCCGCACTATGACCATTCGTGTTTACGGGCTGCCTACGGTCAATTTTACCGCCAGCGATACCAATATCTGCCCGGGCAGTTCAGTCACATTTACCAGCACCAGTGTGCCCAACGCATGGGGAGGACTTACGTACAACTGGAATTTTGGCGATGGGCTCACCAGTTCCGCTTCATCACCTACGCATACTTACCCTCTTTCGGGCGATTACAACGTCACGCTTTTTGCTACTAACGTGAAAGGTTGTATAAATTCCCGCAGCCGCATACCTTATATTCATGTATATACGCGGCCTTCTGTCGGTTTTACTGTCGCTTCCACATTTTTCTGCCATGCGCCGGGTATGGAGGCGTTTACAAATACCACTATCGGTACCGGCCCGTTCTCCAGCCTGTGGCGTTTTGGTGATGGGGGTACATCTACACTCGCTAATCCACCCCATAACTATATCGCGCCGGGCAATTACGACATTACGCTCAGGGTTACCGATGGACATGGTTGTACCGACAGTGTATTTTTTCCTACGTTTATTTCGGTTGCTAATGTGCACGCTGCTTTTACGTCGGTGGCTGCCGCATGTGTTAATTTCCCCGTAACCTTTACAAATACCAGTACCACGCACATATCCAGCCAGTGGGATTTTGGCGATGGGTTCACATCGGTATCAGAGTCGCCAGATCATGTGTATTCTGTGCCGGGAACCTACAATGTCAAACTGATCATTTTTGACGGCATCTGCTATGATACCGTTATACATTCTGTAGATATTCAGCACCCCACCGGTAGTTTTACAATTTCGCCTTTGAAACCCTGCTCTCCGCCTCAAACACTTACGTTCAGTGCCTCAGTGCCACCGGGCAGTACGGTTACATGGAGTTCGCTGCTTTTTGGCTCATTGGGTAGTGGTACCACTATTAGTCATCTCTTTCCTGCCTTATATGATGTTGGTGTGCCCATTGGTTTTATTGACTCGGTAACCATGATATTGACCAATAGCATTGGCTGTAAAGACACAGTAGGAAGAAGAGATACGGTAAACTATCTGAAATTATCAATTGGGGGCGGGCCTTTTGAAGGCTGTGCTCCATTGGTCGGACATTTTACTGTTGAGGCAACATCAACCGTTCATGATGTGTTTTCAGGCTATCCATGGTATGCCCATGGGTATCCCCCGCCATTCTCTACAGGATATACCTATCCATATCCTATTACAAGTTATTCGTGGAATCTTGGCGATGGCACATTGTCTACAGCCCCGGCCCCTACGCATACCTATACGGTTGTTGGCGGCAGGTACCGTATCGCTGCCACTATTGTCACTGCTAACGGTTGTTCATTCTCAGATTTTGTTCCCGATTCACTTAAGGTTGGCGCTATGCCGCCTACACCTACTGCTTCTCGTCACCCGTCGCATGTGTGTGCAGGCCAGCCGGTGTATTTTTCTGCTTCAGGTACAGGTACTTTCGATCGGTTCAATTGGGATTTTGGTGATGGCCATTCAGATTCGCTTGCCAATCCTACCCATGTCTACACTGCGCCTGGGATCTTTCAAGCAGATGTGGTGACCAGTTACAATGGTTGTCCCAGCATACATGCTATACTGAAAGATACGGTCGATTCCCCCAATGCCTATATCTCGTATCGTTTTGACTGTTCCCCGCGAACAGAGATATCATTTGTTGATTCTTCGCTTGGAGACGACACTCATTTATGGCAGTTTGGAGATGGATTCACGTCTACAGCCAGAAATCCGGTTCACAACTACCCGGCAATTGGTATCTACAATGTAACACTAACTACTTTTAATATCGCCAGTGGTTGCCGCGATACTTCCACCTACTCGCTCAAGTTGAATAAGTTGCCTACCACGCTCACGCCATATAAGTACAGTATCTGCCGCGATGTCTTAGATACAATTACAGCTACGGCTCCCGGCGTTGCCGGTACAGACGAGACGTGGGTGGAAAAGTATAAGTGGTACTATGATGGCTCTCCGGGCGACTCATTTATTACAATTTATCCGTTCGATACTGTATATCATGCTTTTTCTTCCACCGGCAGTCACCAGGTATTACTTCAGTTTACAGACAACCATGGTTGTAAGGACACGCTCATAAAGAATATCCTGGTGGCTAAGCCCCTGGATAGCTTTGTGGTCACACCTCCTGCCGGTTGCGCTCCTTTACCCGTTACTTTTACCGATGTTACTACCGATGTTACGGGTATACCTGTCACAAGCTATTATTGGCGGTTTGGCGATGGCTCCTCACTGCTTACTACTACACCGGTGGTCAGTCATACCTACACTGCCAATGGTACCTACTACATAAAGGAGGTCGTCACAGATTCACTCGGCTGTATGGATTCGTTGATCAGTGCTACACATCCGGTCGTTTCTAAGCCTACTGCTGCTTTCTCGGGTTCGGTTACAAGTGTATGTGCGCATTCAAATGTTCACTTTACAAATGGTACCACCGGTACCTTTACCTCACTATGGCTATTTGGCGATGGGGATACTTCCGTTGTTACATCTCCAAACCATGCGTATGCCAGCGCCGGTACATATACGGTAAAACTCATTGTTACTAATTCATCGGGCTGTAAAGACACACTCACGCGCACCAATTATATAGTTGTGAAGCCGTTGCCCGTTCCGTCATTTTATATGGATGACTCTTTTGCCGTTTGCTCACCGCTTAATGTCAATTTCCATAATACCAGTACCGGTGCCACATCGTATTTCTGGACTTTTGGCGACGGTACTTCTTCTTCGTCTCCTAACCCCAGTGATGTTTATATTACGCCGGGTTATTACCGTGTCAAATTGCTCGCGCTTAATGCCTATTCTTGTACCGACACGGCTATTGGTCATGTTAACCTGTTTGGTTATTCCGGTGCGTTTTCTTATACGCCTCATTCCGGTTGCAATCCGTTGTCTGTTCACTTCACAGCGTCGGTTCCTCCCGTTGCCAGCCTGGTATGGGACTTTAGCGATGGGGTCACATCCACGCCATCTCTGATAGATACGATAACCCATGTGTACAGCACTACGGGTACGTTTATTCCCAAGCTCATTCTTACCGATAGTTTTGGATGCGTTAACTTTAGTGTAGGCACTGATACTATTAAGATAGATAACATAACGGCAGGGTACACTATTACACCTAATCCTGTTTGTCCGTATAATGTTATTACGTTCCATGATACTTCTTCCAGCTATTTTTCCCCGGTAACCAGTTGGCTATGGACCTTTGCTCCGGGATATAGCAGTACACTCAGCACACCAACATTCTCATACAGCGTGTCTGGCACGCACCCGGTAACACTGGCTGTGACTGATGCATGGGGTTGTACATCTTTAGTGACGAAGAATGTTATTGTTAATTCAGTGCCGTCTCCTATTATAGGGCCGTCTGCAATATGCATTGGTACCGTCATAGCGCTAACAGATACTGCTACAGGCGGTGTGTGGAGTAGTACTAATACTGCCGTAGCTACCATAGGGTCCTCCTCGGGTATACTTACCGGCATGGGTATTGGTGTTACTACTATTTCCTATGTCCTTGGTTCGGGCTGTGTTGCCACGAAGACCATCACAGTAAATCCGGCACTTACATCTATTTCCGGCACCGCTACTGTATGCGTTGCCTCTATTACAACACTTAGTAATGCCACTGCCGGTGGAACATGGAGTTCGGGAGCAACAACTATCGCCACTGTAGGCTCATCTACAGGTATAGTTACAGGTGTTGCCGCGGGTACAGCCACCATTTCTTATACGGTTGGCGGTTGTATCAGCACTAAGGTTGTCACCGTTTACGCATTGCCGGGGTCTATTACGGGTAACACACATGTGTGTGTAGGTTCCGTGACCACATTGGCCAGCACTCCCTCCGGTGGGGTATGGAGTTCCGGCGGTCCTGCGGTAGCTGGTATAGGTTCTTCTTCAGGGTTGGTTACCGGGGTTTCTGCGGGTACTACTACCATTACCTATACCATACCTACCGGCTGTCGCGTTACTGCGCCGTTTACGGTCAATGCGTATCCTGCGCCTGTCGCGGGCGGATCGTTTATATGTATCGGTGGTTTGGCTGCTTATACCGATGCTACTTCCGGTGGTTTGTGGGCTAGCAGCAATACGGCTATAGCTACAGTTGGTTCGGTTTCAGGTATTGTAAACGGCATTGCTGTAGGTTTTGCTACTATCTCATATAGTGTAGCGGGTTGTGCTGTCACAAAACCTGTGACGGTGAATACATTGCCACCGGCTATTTATGGCCCGGATGAGGTATGTACCGGTTCTACGATCACGCTTGCCGATAGCACACTAGGTGGTGTTTGGAGCTCAGGCTCAGTTGCTAACGCTACGGTCGGTTCATCATCAGGTATTGTTACCGGCGTTTTCCTGGGTACTGCCACTATATCATACTCCCTTGGTGCCGGATGCGTGGTCACAAAAGTCGTTTCTGTTGACCCTCTGCCCTCTACTATTTCAGGTAGCACCAACCTATGCGTTGGTACCACAACTACATATAGTGATATTACTGTAGGCGGTACATGGAGTTGTGGCACACCTTCATTGGTCATCATTGGATCATCTACCGGTGTGGCCACAGGAGTTGCAACCGGCCCTGCTGTTATTACATATACGCTGCCCACTGGCTGCAGGTCTACATTGGCGATCAGTGTCAACTCAGCGCCCCCCATTACAGGGCTCACCAACTTGTGTGCGTATGGTGATACATTAACTATTCATGATATCGATCCTGCCGGTTCCTATTCCAGCACGCTCGTTACTATATTGAATCTCGGCGGCGGCTATGGCAAGATCAGCACCCATGCGCCGGGTACAGCTACCATTGTCTACAGTTTATTCTTAGGTTGCTCCTATACTGCAACAATTACCATTAACCCGCTGCCATCGTCAATAGTAGGGGCTTCGCATTTGTGTGTTGGCACTACTGCCGGTTTCATTGATACCCCTTCGTCAGGAGGCGTATGGACGAGCACAAATGCCGTTGTCGGGTCTATCGATTCATTCTCGGGTATGGCTACCGCGCTTGCAGGAGGCCTTACACGTATACGTTTTACTTTAGCTACAGGCTGCAAAGTAGATACACCGCTTACCGTTATTCCTATTCCGGCACCCGGTACTATTACCGGTCCCGGCCAGGTATGCATAGGTCAGGCGATAACGCTTGCTGATACTATCCCCGGTGGGGTGTGGAGCAGCACAAATGGAAGTGCGGCTGTCACCGGGGGCACGGTAACGGGGGTTATAGCGGGTGTGGATACCATCAGCTATGTAGTGTCCAATATATGCGGCAGCGCTGCGTCCACGCATGTTGTCACCGTTAATCCGCTTCCTGATGCGGGAACTATTAATGGCCCGTCTGTGGTATGTGTCGGTGATACTATCCAGTTAACGGATGCAGTCTCTGGCGGAATATGGAGTAGCTGGAACAGCAATGCGACGGTTGTATCCGGCAGGGTGATCGGCATTACTGCCGGTATAGATACGATCATCTACACTTATACGAATATGTGCGGTACAGCTACCGTGAAGTTTGGCATACAGGTCGATCCTTTGCCTGATGCGGGTAGCTTGTCGGGTTCATCAAGGGTTTGCGTTGGGGATACAATTGTTTTATCCGGCACTGTATCAGGTGGTACCCTGACACTGAGTAATACCAACGCCACTCTTGGTGCATGGGTGGTTACCGGTGTTATCGCAGGACAGGATACGGTTATTTACACCGTTTCCAATTCCTGTGGTTCTGCTGTGGTCATTAAACCCATCACTATTGATCCGCTGCCATATGCGGGTACAATATATGGCGATTCGAAACTTTGTGTGGGTGACAGTATTATGCTCACTGATTCATTAAGTGGCGGCACATGGACCGCCAGCAATAATGCTGTAATGCTCACCGGGTCGGTCACTGTTATTGGGCTTACTGCGGGCACTGATACCATAAGGTATTCAGTTACAAATACTTGTGGTACTGATGTTGCTTCCGCAACGGTAACGGTAAATCCGCTGCCGGATGGATTGGTCATCACCCGCAACGACTTTGTGCTTTCTGTGGCCTCGGGTTACGCTGCTTATCAGTGGATACTTGATGGCACACCTATCCCGGGGGCTACTAACAATACGTACAACTTCAAGGATACCGGCGCGTATAGTGTAATGGTTACCAATGAGTTTGGTTGTTCATACACCTATGCGCCGTTTATCATAACAGATTGCAGTGTGTCTGATATCCAGGTGTATCCTAACCCTACAGATGGGGTAGTATATATACAATGGTGCAGGCAGCTTAATGCGCGTGTAAGTTGTATGGATGGAAAGATCGTAAAAGAAGTAGACAATGTGTCGCAGATAACTATTGGTGAATTGCCCAATGGTATATACACGCTGACACTGTATGATGTGGGCAACAATAAGATACTTACAAAACGTATTACCAAACTCACCAGATAATTTTGTTATCCGGTTGACGGATATTCTTTAATTTTGGTTTTAGTAAAATTTGCATCATGAAAAGATGTTGCATTGTCTTGTTTTGTTTTCTGTTGTTTTTTGATAAAGGTTACGCCCAGTGTGCGGCGCATCCTGTAACGCTTACATACCAGGGCGAGGCGGCCTTTCCGCTCCCCGATGAATGTATGAGCGCGGTGCACGACCAGGCCGGGCGGCCGTATCTGTATGTAGCGGGCAAGGAGCGCGGACTCCTTATCTATGATGTGAGCACTCTTTCTGCCCCGGTCCTTATAGATTCTGTAAAGGTTACTGACCTTGATACAATGGAACTGATGAGCGTAAGCCAGGATGGTAATTACCTCTACCTTGCGTTGGGTAATACGTTTGTCAATACTTCCGATCCGGGTATGGCTATTGTAGATGTTACGGTTCCTGCCGCCCCTGTGCTGAAGAGTGTATGGAAATATCCGGTGCCAAGTGGGGGGGCAGGCATTGTGAAAGTGGAGGGCAACTACGCCTATCTTGGCGCCATGAGACGGGGGCTGATGATATTGGATGTTACCGACAAAACACATCCTTTACTGCAATCGGTATTTAAGCCATCTATTTTATTCCCCAATCCATCCGGCCCCGATAGCCTGAAATACAATGCCCGTGGCATGGCAGTTCTTCACGATATCGTTTACTTATGTTATGATGCCGGCGGTATACGTGTCATCAATGCGGTTAATAAATCGGCGCCGGTGGAAACGGGGCATTATTCCAATCCCGCTATTTACAGCAGGCCCCGCGCTTATAATAATGTGGTCCTCAACGATACACTCCTTTATGTAGCTGCCGATTATTGCGGCATGGAAATTCTCAGTATTGCCGATACCTCAAATGTCTACCAGGTGGGTTGGTGGAACCCCTGGCACTGCGAATCCCTTTCCAATACATGGTTCAACAGTCCGGGGCATACAAACGAAATACAGTATGATCCGTTTTGTAAGGATGTGTTCCTGGCTTCCGGAAAAAGTGAAATGAACGTAGTCAATGTCACCGATCCCACCAGTCCCGATTCCTGCACAAAATACTCGACAGCCGGCGGCAACGTCGGTGTTTGGGGTGTGGCTCTTTACCAGGACCAGGTCTACCTTTGTTACATTTATGTGCCCCTGGGGATACCATTTTTCAGTAACTGGAGTGGTGTCAAAGCACTTACATGGAATGATTGCGGTACCACGGATATCAATGGGGCTACAGCTAAAGAGCAGTTTGCCCTATATCCCAGCCCTGCAGATATAGATGTGCGGGTAGTGTTGCCGGTTGATGCCGGTGAGCAGGTTACTTTTGGTATCTCTGATTTGCTTGGGCGCAGGCACCGTAGCGGTATGGTTGCTTATCCCGGTGGGTTAGGGATAGATATCCCTGTCGGTGAGCTACCCGATGGCAACTATTTTATCCGTATACAGGCCGCGGGCAGGTTGTTCAACAAGGAGTTTGTTGTTCAGCATTATTGAGTAGCAGCTTATCAGTCCTATTTAGTACTTTAGCCTCGTACCTCAGCCTCACTTACATGTCTCAGTTGCCATTGGTTTCTATTGTTGCTATCAACTACAACAACTCAAAATACCTGGTGCAGACACTGGATAGTATTGCGGCTCAGACTTATCCCAATTTTGAATTACTGGTCATTGATGATTGTTCCACAGACAATAGTGTGGCGCTCATAGAGCAATGGTTGGTTAAATACTCAGGTCAATATCAGTTTATTAAGCACGATGTAAACAAAGGCGTCTGTGCTGCCTGCAATTCTGGGCTGCGTAACGCTGTTGGTACTTTTTTTTCATTGATCGCCACCGACGATGTTATGCTGCCCGATAAGACCGCGAAACAGGTTGCTTTGCTCAGTGCTTCCGGCGAACGGGTAGCAGGGGTTTATTCCGATGCCCGCCTGATGGATGAAAGCGGGCAGCCAATGGAGGGGAATTTTATACAGCGGCATTGCAGTTTTGATGTTATGCCATCGGGTAACATCTATAATGTACTGCTCCGGAAGAATTTCATTCCGGCAATGACCGTTATGCTGAAAAAAGAGATATTGGACGAGCTGGGTGGCTATGACGAAACTCTTGTGTACGAAGATTATGATATGTGGTTGAGGGTGGCCCGGCAATACGATTTGCTTTACTCAGATTTTGTGTCCTGCGTATACAGGGTTCGTCCAGGTAGCCTCACTTTCAGTATAAAGAACTGGGGATATTCAAACGCGCGGATATTTCTCAAACATCTTGGCGCCCCGCTCCCTACCCAATGGATTGCAGATACCGCCTGGCGGGCATACACAGATGGCGGCAGTGATACAATGCCCTTGATGTGGCAGTTGGCTAAAGGTACGGGTGATAGGGTGCTCGTAGCTATTTGCTTTTTATGGAAGTTTACTATGCCGTTATCTCTGGGCGAACAAGTAATAACAGAAATAAAAGCCCAAATAGGTAATGGGCTGTCTTCGGTTATTACAGGTGTTTCAGATGAGACATATTTCTCTGAGGCCTTATCGTGTTTGCCCTTTGATCTGTTTTTTACATTGCTTAGTGAAAAATATTTTGAGGGCACAAAAGATATATACAAAGTAGGGATTAATTGCCTTTTGAGGCGCTTCCGGGTACCGCATGCCGATGCTGAACGTATTATGTCATCCCGCAATTGGGCCGATATTACACCTGCGCTTTCAGGTCAGCGCATTAATGTGGATTTTTTTGCTGATGTAATACTGCCTGCTATTCCCGCAGATGCGTTACGCGAAGTGGTATCAGAGGTTAATGCAGAGGGTAGCAATATGATGATTGAGTTGCTGTATGAGGCGGCACTACGGTCACGGAATGAGTATTTGAGTGCTGCGTACGTTCTCTGGAAATGCTATGTTCCCCGTTCTGTTTTTGATGGTATTATGGCCTCATGTTATGGGTCGCAGGTAAGAGTGGCGTTTAGCACGGCCGTGGACAGTATTCCTGCTGCTGCCAATGTGTTTGTGAAAAATGTTGTTCCGCACATACCCGTTACTTATTACGAAGAGATTGCCTCCACCGCCTTTTTAAATGATAGCAGATTTATGCTGGCCGCAGTACGAATGTTTGCGCGGAAGACCCGCAGCAAGTACCTTAAAGCAATGCATTTGTTGTGGAAATATAACATAGATGCCTTTACTGCCCGTATAATACTGGATCGGGTTACCGGTTACATGCGCGACGGTAAGAGTAGATTCTATATTGACCTTTGTATTTATAAGGATATTTTTGGCGCAATACGGTCAGGCAAGGTACATTCCCATGGTCAATGATCATGGTCCTGGTCACCCGGGAAATTGTAGGTAATGCCATGATGCTGTACAAATGTTCTGATGTCTATTGCGGTATAGTTTTTATCATCGTCTACATCGTAAGCAAGCACTATTACATCATACCCCTCACCGTTGTAGAAGTCCAGTGAACTTTCCTTGTCCTTTGAAAAGTGGTAGTTCGAAACAAACAGGTTTCGTTCGTTTTCCCCAAATGGGCATACAAGTACATTATCAACGAAATAGATAAGCCCCTTGTTTATGTTGAAGTCGGTATCTATAAGATCTTCAAAATCTTCTGCGATCTCGTGTGCTTCTTCCAGTGAGAAAGGATTATGTGCCATGCGGTTCCATTGTTTAGCGTACAATTTATAAACAATATTTCTTTCCGGAATATCGTTAAACTATTTATATATTTGTACTATAAAATATGGTTAATAAAGGTGCTAAAAAAATCATTTATGAAAAGGACCGATACAATATTCAGTTGCCTGCTGTTTCTTTTTGTATGTCTTGGCTTAGGGTCTTGGGCACAGTCTGACTCCGTTTACTTGCATAATGGTAAAGCATTGGCAGGTACAATTGTAAAAGCTAATGAAAGCATGATCATCTTCCGGGAAAAAAATGATCCTACCGAGCATACCTACGGGAAATACGCTGTTAAGAAATATGTTTTGAAAACAGGTGCTGTGCACAAAATGAGTGCAAAGGTCCTTGTGGCCTCAAAAGACGATTGGGACAATGTGGTATTGCTGGACAATGCCGATGAGGTGGCTGGCCTGAATAAAGTTGATGAGATACGTGGCCGCTGGGCTATGATGGCGATAATGATGTATACTACGTCCGGCCCCGACAATATGAGTATTAAGCATTTGAAGAAAGACGCTGCAAAAATGGGATGTGCTTTCGTTCTTATTACTGCGGGTAAGGGTCGCCCTGTTCGCCCGGGTAATGATGATGGTGATGTACCTCCCGCTCCTCCTGCTCCGCCAATGGCCAATAAGGCAATTGGCTATACTTATTGATTCTTAACTAGGTATGTTATTTGTTGCGTGCGTGTAGCAGATAAGCGTAGTAGCTGCTGTCTACTTTATTATATCCCAGTGATAATGCCTTCTCTACGTCTTGTAAGGCCATAGTGATATTTTTTTGCTGGGTATCACAAAACGACCTTGTATAGTATATTTCTCCGGCATCCGGATTTATTTTCAGTGCGCTTTCCAGGTCTCGCCGGGCTTCGTCCCATCGCCCTGTTTTCTTCATTATTATTCCGCGGTTCATATAAGGGGTGTAGTTGTCTTTTGTCAGTGCTATTGCCCTGCTGTATTCGTTAATGGCAGAGTCATCAAGGCCTTTTAATGACAGATAGTTGGCATAGTTGCCGTGCGCCTCTGCATTCGGATTTAGCTCCAACACTTTTCTGAAGTATATGCCTGCCGAATCCTCGTTCTTCGTCACTATATACAATATAGCAAGACCAACATAAAGGTTACTTTCCCTGGGTAAGCGTTTTACTGCGTCAAAATAATTTCTTTTTGCGTCATCGTACTTACCTGCGTTGCGCTCCAGCTCGCCCAGTGCCAGGTATGCGTTTACGAAGTCTGGCCTAAGCGTTATCGCTTTGTTGATCAGGTAAAACGATGAATCATAGTATAGTTGTTTATCCGTTGCATCGGTGGCGGTCGCCCATTTAGCCGAATAGATGTAGCCGAGGTTATTGTATGCCTGTATAGCCGTTTCCGGTTCTTTTATTATTTCATCGCGCCACAGGCTCATGTCATCCTCCCATACTTTGCAGCGTTCAGCGCTTAGTTTGCCCATTACTGCCACATATATAATTACAGCCCCTGTTACCGCATAACGTACTATCTTATTAGTGTCCTGTTCAAAAAGCAATGAGAAGTACCATCCGGCCATGAAGAATAGTCCCATGTAGGGTAGGTAGGTATATCGTTCTGCTATTAGCGCATCCCCCACGGGTAGGAATTGCAACACCAGCATAATGTTGATCAGGAAAAACAACAACCCGAACATCACAATTTTATTCTTCCGCAGGTACTTCCAGGTGGTAAAAATAATGGCTGCCACAGCTAATACCGACACGTAATAATAATAGGGGAGTGTACCGTTTACTTTGTCAGGGTAGGTATATAGGCAATGAAGCCCTGTGGGTACGACACACTTCCATAGGTAGGTGATTAGCGCATAGCTTCCCAATGCCAGGCGTTCTGCGGCATTGTAGCTTACTTTGTGCATATCCATGGCCCCTGCTGTCGCCTGCACTTTAATAGCTATGATACCAAAGGTCACAGCCAATGCCAGGAATGGTATTTTCTCTACCAGCCTCGTTTTCCATTTTCCATCCGGCTCATAATAGTCTATCAGCATCAGTGCCAGTGGTAGTGTCACGGCAATAGGCTTGCTCAGTAGTGCGCATATATACGTCAGCAGCGTGAGCAGATAAAGCATAGTTTTTTTGCCCGTCGTGAGCCGCCGGTAGTAGACATAAAAAATGCACGACGCTACATAAAATGCACCGCATAAAACATCCTTCCTTGCGGCCGCCCAGGCTACAGATTCCACATGCATTGGGTGCAGCCCGAAAAGCAATGCTGTGAGTAATGCTGCCGTTTGCCGCTTTGTCAGTAAGTAGGTGAGCCAGTATACGAGCCCGGTCGTTAGTATATGTAGTATAAGACTGTCAAAATGATATAGCCATGGCTCCAGTTGCGCTTGGCTGTATTCTATGGCGTAGCTCAGCATGGTCAGCGGGTGGTAGTTCCCCATGGTAGGCGTACTGAATATTTCCTTTATGCCATGCCATGAGAGGTCCTTCACCAGCCTGTTTCCTGAAATATATGGGATGTCATCCCATGTGCTGATCTGGTTGTCCAGGCACGCTTTTAGAAACAGCCATGTAATGATACCAATGAATGAAATGATCAGTAAATGCGGTAGTGGTTTCGAAGTGGCGGCAGGCGATGGCAACGCCGGGGTATTATCCTTGTTATTTATTTTGTTTGTTGCCTTTGCCATGAAATTTTGTCTGTAGCAAAGATAAATTTATTGCTATCAATTTCTTGCCGCCATGGTTTTATTCGATACATAAAAATGAATTCAATCACATGGTAAGGAATTCAAAAAATTCGTCCGGTTTCAGCATTCATCTATACACAAAAGCGAAGAGGGGGCGGTGACCGCTCCCTCTTCGCTTTTAACACACATACAGATCAATCAACCTAAATATACCTTCAGCGCATTGCTGTACCTTGCTTTCTGCAGGCGTTTAATAGCGCGTTCCTTTATCTGGCGGATACGCTCCTTGGTAAGGTCATATTTTTCACCTATTTCTTCTATGCTCGGTCCGTTATCTCCTTCCAGCCCAAAGTAAGCTGCGAGTATCTCGGCCTCACGTATGCTTAGTGATTTTAGTATCCGGCGTATCTCGTTGCGCAGGGAGTCTTTCATCACATCATCATCTGTATCGCTGCTGCCTTCCAGCAGGTCGCCCATGGCCACATCTTCCGCTTCATGCACAGGTGCGTCAAGTGATGTATGGCGGGTATTGCTGGTAAATATGTTCGTTACTTCTGTTTCGCTCATATCCAGTATGTCTGCCAGCTCCTCGGTCGACGGCTCGCGCTCATTCTCCTGTTCAAAGGCTATAAATGCCTTGTTTGCCTTATTATAGGTGCCTATTTTGTTCTGCGGCAGGCGCACAAGTCGTCCCTGCTCGGCCAGCGCCTGTAAAATAGACTGCCGTATCCACCATACCGCGTAGGATATGAATTTAAAGCCCTTGGTTTCGTCAAAGCGCTGTGCGGCTTTGATCAATCCTAAGTTACCCTCATTGATAAGGTCGCTCAGGGATAGACCCTGGTGCTGGTATTGTTTAGCCACTGACACCACAAAACGAAGGTTTGATTTTACCAGCTTTTCCAGCGCGCGCTGGTCGCCCATATGTATCTTCTGGGCAAGCGTGGTCTCCTCCTCGGGCGTGATCATAGATATCTTACTGATCTCCTGTAAGTACTTCTCTACCGCCTGCGAATCCCTGTTTGTGATCTGGGTGGCAATCTTTAACTGCCTCATATATTATACTTTATTCTGTTGTTTACTGCGTTTTGGCTTTCCCCTGTACTATAAGACGGCTTTTTTGTCATTAAGGTTAAAAGTATATGCCTCAATTTTTCTTACTTAATTACATCACAAAATGTGTTCCACAAATGCTTAATATCCGTTAACAATTCACAACATTATCGAAATAACTGATGAAACTGGCTATAGTATGAGCTTTTAGGGGTTATGAATATTACTTATGTGCCTATAAATAAACGGCAGATAGATGTACCAACGTTTTATTGCGGTGCAAAATTATACCAATATGCCAAAAATGCTACCTTTGCGCCACAATTTCATTCCAACTTTAACAAAATATGGAAAAGGATCTTTATCAACACCCCGATTACTTTCTTGTAGATGAATTATTAACAGATGAGCACAAGCTGATACGGGATGCTGTTAGGGCTTATGTGAAAAAGGAAATTTCCCCCATTATTGAAGACTATGCCCAGAAGGCACAGTTTCCAAAACAGATCATTAAGGGTCTCGGCGATCTGGGTTGCTTTGGTCCGTTCATTCCACAGAAATATGGCGGCGCTGGTCTCGACTATATCTCTTACGGCATTATGATGCAGGAGCTGGAGCGTGGTGATTCGGGTGTCAGGTCTACTGCCTCGGTTCAGGGGTCATTAGTAATGTTTCCTATATATAAATTTGGCAGCGAAGAGCAAAAAATGAAATACCTGCCAAAACTGGCAAGCGGTGAGTGGATGGGCTGTTTCGGGCTTACAGAGCCAAACCATGGCTCAAACCCTGCCGGGATGCTGGCCAATTTTAAAGATGCCGGCGACCATGTAGTGCTCAATGGTTCTAAAATGTGGATATCTAACGCTCCTTTTGCCGATATTGCCGTGGTATGGGCAAAAGATGAGCAGGGTGTGATACATGGTATGATACTGGAGCGTGGCATGGAAGGCTTTACTACTCCCGAAACGCATGGCAAATGGTCGTTGCGGGCTTCGGCTACCGGTGAGCTGGTATTCGATAACGTTAAAGTGCCCAAAGAGAATATTTTCCCAGGCGTAAAAGGCCTCAAAGGGCCCCTTACCTGTCTTTCCAGTGCCCGATACGGCATAGCATGGGGAGCTCTTGGCTGCGCTATGGATTGCTATGATACTGCCCTCAGGTACGCAAAGCAACGTATCCAGTTCGATAAGCCAATAGCTGCCTTCCAGCTTACGCAGAAGAAACTGGCAGAGATGATCACCGAAATAACCAAAAGTCAGCTGCTCAACTGGCGCCTTGGTGTGCTGCGCAATGAAGACCGTGCCACCCCGGCCCAGATATCTATGGCAAAACGTAATAGTTGCGATATTGCCCTGAAGGTTTCCCGCGAGGCAAGGCAGATACTTGGAGGCATGGGCATCACCGGAGAATTCAGCATTATGCGCCACATGATGAACCTTGAATCGGTAGTTACCTATGAGGGTACGCACGATATCCACCTGCTTATTACAGGTATGGATGTAACAGGTATTAATGCGTTTAATTAATAGATAGTCGTATTCAGTATAGATCCCGCAGGCATCGGCCTGCGGGATCTGTTATTTAACAACACGGTTCATCAGTTAAGCGCTGCCGCATTACCTTTATTTTTTGTGTTTCATTTTTTCGTTCTTAATAGAGTCTATCTTATGTTGGTCTGGTGATGTATGTACAATTGTTTTCTCTTTCTGTACCTTCTGTTTTGATGTGCGCCGTTTGCTGCTCTTTGTGTGGGCCGGAGCATTGGCTTTTTTTGACTTTACAGAAGTTTTAGGCTTCCGCAGTCCATTGCCTGTTTGCTCTTGTCCGGTAACCATTAAATGAGCTGCCAACAGAATGCTAATCAGCAATAACGATTTTTTCATTCCTTATGTTTTGATTTCCGGATCTGATGTTTAAGAAATAAGTGCCCGGATATAGATTCGCCTTGTTGAAGGTAAATACATTATCTCCCGATGCTGCCCGCCCGTTGTATAGTTCTTTGACCACTTTGCCCGCAATGTCTGTAACGGTAATGATCAGATTTGTATTTTCAGCCAGTGAGAATTCTACAGTAAAATTATTTACCACGGGGTTTGGATACACCCTGGCAGCTGTGCCGCTTTTAAAACTGTTCAGTCCTGTAGTTCCGGATCCTTTTATTTCTGCTATCCAGGTATTCCATACATTGCTTGAATTGGCGTACATGCCGTTCATCCATATCGCCGGTTGAACACTGTTATGTTTTCTTGACGTGCCGGTATAGTCTCCCCACCGGTACGTGCCGGAAGAGCCAGCATAGCTGGCACTTGATTTTACCAGTGCAGAAGCAGACCAGCCCATGCCGTTGTCGCAATTGACAACTCTTATTTGCGGATAAATGGCAGATGAGGCGCATCCATATCCTATCATCACAGATTTATCTGTTGCGGTAGTGGCAAAGGACACTACCGATCCGTATGCATTATCCTTACTGGGGGTGCTGAATATATTTGATACATTCGTAGCCGTAGTGCCGGATACATCCATTCGGTTGTAATTAAGTCCATTGTAGCCGCTGCCTGCATCCGAGTTGAAAACGTAATGTATAATGCCATTCAGGAAAAAGCCGCTGAGCGTTCTGCAGTCGCCCGTGTTCAGTGTAGTCGAAGTGCCAAGTTGGCTGGCGTTTGCAGCTACACTATAGGGCGTTACGGGTACGTTCCAGTAATATAATGAAGGGCTGCAGCACCAGTTGCCTATTACCTCATAAAGATCAACGTCTGAACCGCCTGATGAATGTGTAGCCACAAACACCATTCCGGTGGTAATGTTCGTTCCCTGCCCTGCCGAAACAGGCAAAATAGTAAACGGCGATCCTGTTATCCCGCTATAGTACACATAATTTAGGGTGCCTCCTGCATAGCCCGCCAATTTGTCCATCTGGAAAATAACGGACTGGTGATTGGTTCCCGAAGGTTCATAATATTCATTACCTGTTAAAAATAATTCACTGTCATTGATAGCCAGCTTAGGATAATCAAACCCGTCGTTGTTTCCGGGCGTCGGGTCGCCATAGAAACTGTAGCACCACCATCCTGCTGCCGGATCATTAGTTTTAGAAAAGCATATAAATATAGCGGAGCCGGATACCAGGGGCGATTCCTGGCAGAAGAAAATAAATCTGTCTGATCCGGGGTCATAGATCACAACAGGGTCACAAACGCCACCAACAACAAAGGGAAGAAAAGAAGTAATAGAATTGCTGTAGGTAGCAGCGCCTCCTGTAGAATTGTAATACTCTATTTTGGAATTAATAACACTAACTATTATTCCCCCGTTTGATATCGCCATTGTGTTATCCAGGGGCGAACTGAAATCATATGTGTTCCCGGCGAAGTTTGTTCCTAATACAGGGGTAGTGGATGTGGTCTTTTCTGCCGGCACCGGGTGAGTACGTTCATATTCCATTTTTATTTTCAGCTTGGCTGCTTTTATTCTTTCTATCTGTTCCTGGTCAGGGCTCTCATGTTCTATTTCTGTTGTTTTTCTTACCAGGAAAGGTTGCCAGTTAAGGTCAGCGCTTTGGGTGTTAGCCGAGCCCCCGCAGGGTATTGGTATACCGGGATGGGCGTACATACGGGCAATGCTGGTGGCCGGGTCTGGGCCTTTTATTGTTTGCTGGGCTATTGAGCTTGTTGTCAATAGTACTGATATCGGAAGTAAGTACTTTATCATTGTAGTTAGATTATTGAGTAAAGAAAAAAGGTTCAATAGATCAGATATCTATGCAATTACATTATTAAAATTAAAGTTATTTTTTCATATAAAACAAATTAATTGTTGGTTTTTTTTATGAATATGCTGACTCCCCATCCATTTTGGATAAAAAAGTCGCAATATCAATTGCCGATTTGGGGGAATTGAAAATGTATGTAGGCTGAAGTTTATTTGATCGTTACCTGTCTCTCCGGTGCGTGAGGTCTTTATCCTCGCCGCCACGTATCAGGTTTATCACTACTGATAGTATCATGGCCCCCGTTATAGCTGCGGCCAGCCGTCTGAACAGATGATCATCAATAAAGGTCATATACCGCGCCGGGAATTTATTGCCCAGCCATGATCCGGCAATACCTATGGCTATGGTTGAAAGCATACCAAATCCCCGTCCCGGCAATATCGGTTACGATGGCAGGCCTGCTATCATACCAATCACAATAAGAATGATAATAGCCTTAAGCGCATGAAATTCATACATGATAAAATCTGGCAGGGAGAACAAAAGCAAATGTAGGCGCAGGGTTAATTTTTCTTAAATATATAAATCCTTTCGAATTTATTGTGAAATTTATCAAAAAATTATTCAACTGATAATTAAAGCAAAATACTAAGGTTTTGCAGTGGTAACATCTTCGGCCGCACGGGCACTATCTGGTGTGGTCAGCAGGTCCTTGTCCAGGTTATACAATGCATCTCCATTTGCCTTTTCACCACCGGCTATCTTTATTTTCGACAATAGATTCAGTGCCAGTGTTTCTTCCTCCGTTTGCTCCCTTACAAACCATTGCATGAAATTCCATGTTGCCCAATCCTGCTCATCCAAACTCATTTTTACGATTTTGTAAATAGCCGCAGTATTGTCCACCTCCTGCTCAAATACTTTTTCGAAGCAGTTGTTTACACTCTTCGGGTCATCATCCGGCGCAGGTATAGCAGTTACTTTAACCTTTGCTCCCCGCTCCATGATGTATTCCAGTATTTTCATCATATGGTTGCGCTCCTCCTCCGCATGGCGGAACAGGAAATTGGCAATGCCATCATAGCCACTATCGCTCGCCCATGCCGCATACGACAGGTAAATCTGCGAGGCATGAGCTTCCTTGGTCATTTGGTCATTCAATGCAGCCGATATTGTTTTTGAAAGGCGATTCTTATCCATGGTCAATTATTTAAATAGTGTGTTTTAAATTATCCGCACTAAAAACATGCCATCGGGAATAAACACTGCCATTTTACAATTTGAAGAAATCACCATCACCATCACCATCACCATCGTCAGATTTTACAACTTTCCAAAAATTATCAAATCTAATAACTCCACAATCTCCCTACACCCAATAAACCCCCACAGCTACCTGTCTCTCCAGTGCGTGAGGTCTTTATCCTCGCCGCCACGTATCAGGTTTATCACTACTGATAGTATCATGGCCCCCGTTATAGCTGCGGCCAGCCGTCTGAATAGATGGTCATCAATAAAGGTCATATACCGCGCCAGGAATTTATTGCCCAGCCACGATCCGGCAATACCTATAGCTATAGTGGACAGCATACCAAATCCCCGTCCCGGCAATATTAGTTGGGATACCAGCCCGGCTATCATGCCTATTACTATAATTATTATTATCGCCTTATGCTCCTGGAACTGGGTCATGATAAAATCCGGGAGCGAAAACAGGAGCAGGTGTTTCATTAGATGGTTTTCATGTAAATATATGGATCACAAGTGATTTTTTATGCATTTAATGCAATAGTAATAACCCGTACCATAAAAATATGTTTTTGTATAGCGTTTATTGATTTTTTTCTGTGTTGGGGTCGGGCTGCTCACCAAGAAATTCTACCCAGGCTTTTTTCATACATGGGTAGTTTTTTGCAGCCTCTACAAGGCTCATAAAGGCCACTATGTTTTCTTCAAATCTTTTTCCGAGCACGGCATTCACAAGCGAGCCATCTTCATTAAAAGCCTGGTGGGCCATTGCCAGTGAAAACATATCGGGGAATACCCGTGTGCCAAGATGCTCAAGTGGCACACGCAGCGACCACAAGGAGCGGTTGCCTCCTACCATAGACGGGGAAGCCGACATAAGCAATGCATGAGTCTCGTTGAAGGGCTGCGGCCTGAAGCGGGATGCCCAGTCTATCGTGTTTTTAAGATGTCCGGGCATAGAAGCATTATACTCCGGCGACGACAGCACAAACGCATCATTTGCCAGCAACCGGTTCCGCAGTTCGGTAGCCCCGGCGGCTATGCCGCTTTGCTGTTCCACATCGCCATTGAAAGACGGGCAATCAAATTCTTTCATGTCGGCAAAGTCCACAATGTGGCCGTGTTTCTTTATGATCTGCGCCGCAAGTTTTGCCAGCCGTGTATTCAGGGAGCCGGCCCGCATTGAGGCAGAGAATACGAGTAGTTTCAGCGGCTCTTGTCTATTGGTGTTCATGTCTTGTGTGCTCATGTTAAGTAGTTTTATTTTGCTCTGGGTTCAGACAGCGTAATAATCAGTTTGCGGTGTAAATGCATAGAGTTACCGGTATGGCAATATACGAAACCCGTACCGGTTGGCCGGGCTTTATTTGCCTGATGCTATGATTTTTTTTATGATCACTATCTGTCCCAGGTGGTAGTGTGTGTGCTCTATAATACCTTGTATATTACGGTAATAGTTGCCGTATTTTTCGTCTGTGAAGTTTTCAGAAAGAATGCTGTCAGGTAGTTGTTCTACAAGGCCGGCAAATGTTTCAGCATCGGCCCATGCGTTATGCAGCATGCGCTCCCAGTCGTCTTGCGATGCTATGGCCGGGTGCGAAAAACTGTTTTCGTCTTTCGCTTCCAGCGGGCCGCCGCGCAGTACTTTTATAACCTCTGTTACATAATAGCTGGTATGATATACCAGTGTCGCAATGGTATTGAAGGAGTATACCTGCGTGGTGGCCTGCTGCCAGGTCACATCTGCCAGGTTGTCTTTGAGGTTAGAAGTTGTCCAGTTGCCGCCAAAATAAACCTGTCTTAGGTTTTGGGCCATTTGTGTTGTAATGCTCATCCTTTTTTTCTCGTTTACAGAACTCTAAAATAATAAGGCCATTCGGAATTGTTGTTATCTTGTCATTATGAAACGTCTGCTTTTCGCGGCTTTTATTGTATTGCTTGTCACCACTTCATGTCTTGACCGGGCCCGTGAGCAGAAAGTAATACGGAAAATACTTACTGATTACAGCGAGGCTTTTGCAAACAACATGGGGTCTGAGTGTGTAAAATATCTCGACTCCACTACTGTCAATTACTACAATTACCTGCTGTCTCTTGTTCGTAATGCAGACAGCGGCACGGTGGCGCGCATGCGGTATGATCAGCAGTATGCTGTACTCGGCGTCCGGCATACAGCCACCCCCGATATGATACGGAAGATGACAGGCCGTACCTTATTCCAGTACCTGGTACAGTTAGGGCCGGCTGGCGGCGGCGGCCTCAATGCCGGAGGCTACAGCACAAGGTTCCTTTCTTTAAACAAGTCGCAGGCACGGGTGCAACTCATAGACAGTAATAACTCACCCGGTATTGTATTCGTTTTTAACTACGAAGACGGAGGGTGGAAGATCAATCTTTCCGGATTGCTTGCCTCGTTCAGCAAAGAATCGTTTGAGTCTATACTCAAAGAAAAAGGATTTACAGTTCATGATTTCGTTGTGTCTGAGCTTGAAGCCATTAACGGTAAGAAACCTACCAATGCCGTATGGCACCCCCCGGCAGGCAATTAATATCCTGCCGCCCTGCCTATGGCTGAGCGGGGCATGGATCAGGTAATGTTTGCAGCCCCTTGTCATTTTATCCATTCCTTTACATTTAATCCCTTATTTTTGAAACCATGATCCTTCAGCAACCGCTTAATGATAATCTTGAATTGATAGCCCGGCAGGTGGTGGAGGGGTTCATCATCGGTTTGCACAAAAGCCCGTTCCATGGGTTCTCGGTAGAGTTTGCCGAGCACCGGCTGTATAACCAGGGCGATCCGCTGCGCCATATTGACTGGCGTGTGTACGGCCGCACCGATAAGCTGTTTGTGAAGCGTTTTGAAGAAGAGACCAACCTTCGGTGCTGCGTGGTATTGGACACTTCGTCCAGTATGCAATTTCCTAAGGATAGCCAGAAACTCAATAAGCTTCAGTTTTCCTGTGTTGCCGCGGCCAGCCTGCTGCAACTGCTGAAACGCCAGCTCGATGCTGCCGCGCTGGCGCTGTTTGATGACCAGGTCAATTACTTCTCTGATTGCCGGTCGGCGCACAGCCACTACCGCATGCTGATGAATGAACTGCAGCGTGTGCTCAACACCAATACCGAGAACAAGGTGACAAAGGCAGCTGCTGCCCTGCACCTGGTAGCTGAGCAGATGCACAAGCGCTCCCTTATCGTTGTTTTTAGCGATATGATGGACGATGCAGATAATATAGAAGATATGTTCTCTGCGTTGCAGCACCTTAGGTATAATAAGCATGAGGTTATTTTGTTTCATGTAATGGATGGCTCACATGAGCTGGATTTTGAATTTGAGAACAGGCCATACGAGTTTGTGGATATGGAAAGCGGTGACAGGGTAAAGTTGCAGCCGCAACAGATTAAGGAACAATATATTAGTAAAATGCGTTATTTCCAGGAGATGATAGCAAACCGCTGCCACCAATACCAGGTAGACAGGGTAGCTGTAGACCTCTCAAAGCCGGTAGAAGAGGTGCTGCATGCATTTTTGGTAAAACGTAATAAATTAATGTAAAAACAAGGTTTTTTTCCTACCTTTGCAACCCGTTTTAAAGTAGAGTTGGCGGTTGACAGTAATCGGTTGACAGTTTTCAGTTGGCAGTTAACAGTAATCTGTAGCGGATTTGAGGAAGCGGACGGCCAACTGAAAATACGAGAAATGAAACACAACCGGGAATTTGAGATCGCCTGGCAGGGTTTAAAACCCGGACCGCATACATATGTATACGATATTGACGATCGTTTTATGGTGGAGCGGGAAGTGGATGAAACTTTTAAAGACTGGGATGCTAAAATAACCCTCGGGTTTGACAAGCACGAAAGTTTTTTCATGTTGCATTTTGATATAGACGGGCATGTGACAGTGCCGTGCGACAGGTGCGGTGATGAGTTCAAGCTGAGGCTGTGGGATGAGTTTGATCTTGTGATAAAGCTGGTAGGTGATGACGCTGAGCATATAGAGGATGAAGATGATGTAGTCTTTATTCCGCGGAGCGAAACGGTGATAGATATCAGTAAGTGGCTGTACGAGTTTTTGATGCTCAGTATACCTTTACAACGTATCCATCCTGAGCGGGAAGACGGAACATCGGGGTGCAACCCGCAGGCGCTGAACCTGCTGGATAAGCTCTCAGAACCCGACGAACAGGTGAAGAACCCGATGTGGAAAGGCCTGGAAAAACTGAAGCAGGACAAGAGCAAGAAGGCAAAGCCGAAGAGCAAATAAAGAAGAATAGTGATCATAGATATTGATAAACGATTTTTAATAGATAACAACCATAAATAAAGTAAAATGCCAAATCCAAAAAGACGACACTCACAACAAAGAGGCGCAAAGCGTCGTACGCACTACAAAGCGACAGCGGAAACATGGAGCGTTGATACTGTGACAGGTGAAAGCCACCTGCGTCATCGCGCACACTGGGTAGAGGGAAAACTTTACTACCGTGGCAAAGTAGTGGTAGATAAAGCACCAGCTACTGAGGGTGAATCAAATCAATAACTTATCATTTTCAGTTGATGAAGATAGGGCTTGATATCATGGGCGGTGATTACGCCCCCGCTGAAGCCGTTAAAGGAGTACAAATGTTTTTTGAGCAGGTGCCTGATGAATCAGTGCACCTTTTGCTCATTGGCCAATCCCAGGCCGCATCAGCGTATCTTCCGGGGCTGGAGCCTTACCGCCACCGCTTTACCTTCATTGAGGCGGCGGAGGTGATAGGTATGCATGAGCATCCTACCCGCGCGCTGAAAGACAAACCCGATTCCAGCATTGCCATAGGGTTTGGTATGCTGCAGAAGGGTACAGCCGATGCCTTTATCAGCGCGGGTAATACCGGCGCTATGATGGTAGGCGCCATGTATACCGTGAAAGCGATAGAAGGCATTATGCGGCCTACCATTACTACCCCGATGCCACGCATAGACGGCAAATCGAACTTTCTGCTGGATGTGGGTATCAACGCCGATTGCAAACCCGAGCATCTTGTTCAGTTTGCTCAGCTGGGGTCGTTGTACGCGCATCATGTGCTGGGTATCCCCAGCCCCCGCGTGGCCCTGCTGAACCTGGGCGAAGAAGAGGGCAAGGGCAACCTGCTGTGCCAGGCTACCTACCCGCTGCTGAAGGAACTGCCGGGCATCAACTTTATAGGCAACGTAGAAGGCCGCGACATTTTCCAGGACAAAGCCGAGGTGACCGTGTGCGAAGGGTTTGTAGGTAATGTGGTACTCAAAATGGCTGAATCCATCTACGACATTTTCAGGATGCAGAAGGGGATAGATGACCCCTTCCTGGACCAATTCAATTTTGAGACCTATGGCGGCACTCCCATATTGGGCATCAACAGTCCGGTGATCATAGGCCATGGCATATCACATGCCCTTGCCTTCAGGAATATGATAGAGGTGGCCGGTAAGATCATCAGCTCTGACCTGGTCAATGTATTCAAAGCCCATTTTAAACAACCCGTTGCTTAAACACTCATTGCTTTGCTGCTCAACGATCTTTATACCATATCCGATACACAGACCAGCGACAACAAGATAGGTTGCCGCATAGTCTTTGACGCGGAGCATGCCATCTTCGGGGGGCACTTTCCCGGCCAGCCCATAGTGCCCGGTGTGTGCATGATGGAGATGGTGAAGGAGCTGGTACAGCAGCAAACCGGCAAGCAGTTTGTGCTGCGTACGGCGGGCAATGTAAAATTCCTTCGTCTTATTACCCCCGATATTCAGCCAATGGCCAGTATCAGCTGGCAGCAGAATGGCGACAGTTACAAGGTGAACGCGTCTTTCTCAGGTGATACGGCAGTACTCTTCAAACTGGACGGGCACTACGATACTGTTGTAGCCTGACCTTTCTTACCTGCTTTCTACTTTTTTACCTTTCTCAGCAATTCATCCTGGCGCGAGAGCTGGTAGCGATACGCATTGGAGGCTTCCAGGTCTTTGACGAAATATTCCATCTCGCGGTCATCGCCTTCAGGGTCATACTCACGGCGCAGGTTGTTGTTGAAGAATACACCCACGCCCTGCCATATCATGGCATTGAGCCCGCCTTTTAATTCCCTGATGATGCTGTAACAGTTCTGGCCGGTCTGCCGGTTGATGAGCTTTATGAGCACATGGCCCTGGTCTATACTGAGATTTTTGAGCGGCTCTTTGAAGGTGGCATCAAGGCTTTTATCGAGCGACTTGAGGTACCTTTTACGGTCGTGGCGGCGGTCTATATTTTCTAAGCTGTCATTGATGCTTTTGAATACCGTAGCGGCAGCGAGGGCGTATGGGTATACCACAAAAATATCTGTGCGGAGCTTGTCGCGGCGAATACGCTCGGCGGCATCGAGGTATGTGGAGCGGGTCTCAATTTCGGGGAGGAGCACCATGGGGTACACAATACCATTCTCAGTGGCGGCGCCCAATCTTATGGTGTCATTGCCGGACGGCACCTGCTGGGCATGACCCACTGTGGCCGCAGCCAGCAGCAGTATTGTAAGCAGTGATATTGCCGTCTTTAATATGCTCATTTGCTCACCTAAATTTCCGACAATTTATTGGTATTAAACGTTTTTCGCTGATAAAAAATTGCTGATCCGCCACATATCTTAGCCGCACTAAATGTTAATATTTTACTATCGCTAATGACGGGGTACGCTATTTGCAAAGGGTTATGGTAACTTTGCGCACCGATCATGAGAAAAATATTACTTGCCGCAGCAGTTATTGGTTCATGCCTTGCCTCGTGCAGTAAAGAAGTGCCGCCCCTGTCTCGCCAGGAAATGAACCAGAAGATCGATTCTATTATTAAGGCATCCACCGAAGAGTCTGACGCGCGGGCGCGATTGGACCTTGACCGCCGGATGAAAATAGAAGTAAAGGTAAAGGCCGATTCTATTCTTAATGCCCGACTGCACCCAAACGCAGCCGTAAAGCCGGCGCCATCTATAAGGCCTACAGTGCCTATGCCGATCATAAAGGGGCAGACGAAACATTAACCCTCCACAAAATAAGCCGATGAGCCAGCCCAGCGAACACCCGATAGTTTTTTTTGATGGTGTATGTAACCTGTGCAATGGCGCTGTGCAGTTCATTATCAGGCATGACAAGCAAAAGCGTTTTCTTTTCGCGCCGCTGCAATCGGAGGCGGGAAAGCGCGCCGTTGCGGCATTGCAGGGAACAGCGCCGGATAGTATCATTCTTTTTTATGAAGGGCGATACTATATAAAGTCCGCGGCGGTGCTGCGGATAGCGCGGCTGCTGGGTGGTGTGTGGGCGCTTGGTTACGCGGCCATTATCATACCCCGGTTTTTGCTGGACCCGTTGTATGGTTTTATAGCGCGTAACCGTTACCGTTGGTTTGGCAGGCATGATGAATGTATGATACCTACGCCTGAGCTGCGCGAGCGGTTTTTGTCTTAGTCTATGCCTGTGATACCGGCTTTTCCCCTTTTTTGAACATTAATGTCGATTTTAATTAAGTAATTGATAATGAATGTTTTGCGTTCTAAAAATTCCCCATTTTTTCCCCATTTTGTACCCAGTGGGGAATTTGTTGTCTCGTTGTCGCGAACTGAAATTGGTAGTGTTTTGATCAGATAATCCTGAAAACGGGAGGCTGTGGTCAGGCGGCTATGGGTATGGGCTTATCGGGGGTTGGGGCATCGGAGTAAGGGAGGAGTTCATCGAGGTCGTCATCGGGACCGTCTAAGCGGCGGGAGGTGAGCGGAGGAGTGGGCAGGGTGGTGGCCTCTGCACCGGCGGGCGCCGTATCGGCGGAACGTGTAGCTAAAGGCTGAGCGGGCAGGGGCCGGCCCGATGATGTATTGCCGGGTGGGGTGATGGTGCTGTCGGCGGGTGCATCGGGGCCGGTAGTTTCCGGCGGCGTAGCAGGCGCGGCGGCCGAGGTGTCATCGTCATCGGCGGGACGAACCTCATAATCGTACATGCGGTCCATGGCCGGATCTACGTGGTAGCCTTCGGCAACGAGGTCTGTAAATTTTACATCGGCACGGCCTTGTATATACTCTCTTATATAGGGGGTGAGCCGAGCCGCCAGTTCGGGGTCTTTATGGCTGATAGCCTCGGCGAGGTGCATGTATGACTCCATGGCTTCGTTGGTTGTTTGCCTGTTCTTTACATGACGGATGCAAACCGAAACTTTGCGCATCTGCTCGGCCTCGTGGGTGAGTGGGTAGGGCTGATGCGCGCGGGATAGAATCTCGTGGTTGAGATTGGCGAGCATATAATAAAACTGCTCCGCTATTTTGGAGGGCATGTGCATGGCGGTCTTTTTCTGCTGCCGCCAGTTGCCTTCAGAGAGCCAGTTGTGGATGGTCTTGCGGTCTACATCGAGGAGCTTAGCGATCTGTACCTGGCTAAGGTTTGTCTGGAAGTAGAGGTTGTACGCCTGCTGGTGTTTTTCATTTTTCATAAAACAATTTTTTGTCCCCTACGCCATAGCGCAAGGGTGGTGAAATCAAATACCTCCATAGCCGTGGCTATGGGCGGTGAAAACGGGGGCACAAATTTGGGGTGGAAAAAGATACGGTCAAAATAAAGATACCCACAAAAATGAGGGGTAAAAGTGGCTGTAATGCTTTGTGGTAAAGGGTTTGAGGTGGGTTAAAAATTGTGGGTATTTTGTTTTGGAGGGGGTGTATCAACCTGAATTTCCGGGATCGGAAGACAGGGTAGTTATGCTTTTGTAACTATAACTAATTCAAGTGCATATCTTTGGGACATAAATCTATAACATGAAAAAGCATATCATCATACTATCGTCTATCGCATTTTTGTCGGTTATACTTTTCCTTGCTTATTCAAATAAAGATTTGTTAGGTTGTTGTGGTTTGAGCCTTATTATTGGTATCATTATCGGGAAAAATAGTAGCCTTTTTGCTTTAAGAAGACAAATACGAAGCAGGTAAATTCATGCGAATTGAAAAGAGCACCACACTATTTATTTTAGTGGTTTTTTTGTTGGCGGAATAACAATATGATTAACCAGAATTTCCAGGATTGAAAGACCGGGTAGTTATGCTTTAGTAATCAGAGCCTGCGAAGGTCTGCTACCTTGGAGAGAGAGGCCCCCGTCTTTTAACGGGTATAAAAAAACCGTCGTTTAGCGGGTTGACAGATATTGTTTTGGGCTATACCTTTACTATGCAATAAAATACCGGGAGCGCACCTGGTGCGCTCCCGGTATTTTATTGTGGCGGTACCCGAAAAGCCATAACAGAGTAGGGAAAACCTAAAAAAATAAAACCATGAAAAAGATGTTACTATTTGCGGTGATACTGGTAATGTATCATTGTACTTTCGCGCAAAGCGGCGCACTGACCATTATTAATAACAATCCTACTTGTACATTGCATATCAATGTAATGGCCGTCGACGCTAATTTGGGGAATAATTTTGGATGTGACCTTGCCGTAAATTTTGTTATCCCCCCGAGCAGCAGCGTTAGCTTTTCCGACCCCAGTTTTATATTCGCGGCCGGTGGCGGGCCCGGCTGGAATTATGTAGCGGTACCAAGCAGCTTTACTTATGCCAATATGCTTACGGAATTAGGCGGTGGATATGGTACGTTCAGTTTCGCATGGACAGATTGTTCTTTCCAGTTCCAATGCCCTGATTGTGGTGAAGGTAGTAATATGCGTGAAGTATACCCAGGAACATGTACAACACCACATTGTTTACTCTCAGGAGGTACGACCTGGACGGCAGGGGCTTGCAGTTATCTTACGGGTGGGTCATGGTCTTCGCCGGGTGCCTGTGTTGGCAATGATGTAACCATAACCTTATTCTAAGGCAGGAGCGGCTGTCTCAAATAATGAGAACAGCCGCTTCTTTTTACTGAACCTGTTTTTGCGCATTTGCAGATGATATGCCTTTTATGTTGAGGATACACTTATTTTATATACTTTTATTAGTAAATACACACCAATGGCATTAAGGTTGTTCTATTTGATTTTATGCATGGGTTTGTGTAGCGGGGGGGACGCCCAGATAATAACCACCTTTGCCGGTACGGGGACGAGCATATATGGCGGCGATGGCGGCCCTGCCACTGCGGCCACGATGCACTTCCCGATAGGCCTTGCAGTAGACCGCCACAGGAATGTGTATATATCGGCAGACTACCGTGTGCGCAAGGTGGATACGAATGGTATCATAACAACAGTAGCGGGCAGCGGGGCCGTAGGTTTTAGCGGTGATGGCGGGCCGGCAACCAATGCCGCTTTTAATGGGATTTACGATGTAGCTGTGGATAAAAATGACAATATATATATATATGACTACGGCAATTACCGGATACGGAAGGTAGATACAGCGGGAATAATAAGAACCATAGTGGGTAACGGTTCTGCATTCCCAAGCGGTGATGGCGGCCCGGCAACCAATGCATCTTTGTTTGTTGGTAGATTAACCGTAGATAAATATTGCAATGTATATTTTATGGATAGCGGCAGTCTGCGAAAGATAGACACTTTTGGCATCGTTAACCGTATTGCCGGTACCGGTATATCGGGTTATAGCGGTGACGGGGGACCCGCTACTGCAGCCCAGATAGCTGCAAAAAACGTAGATATTGATACGCTAGGCAATATTTATATCTCAGATGTTTATCGGGTAAGAAAGATAGATACGGCGGGTATTATCACGACAATAGCCGGCAATGGTACTGTTGGTTATAGCGGCGACGGTGGCCCGGCCACTGCGGCGCAGGTAAGCATAATGGAAGGTGTAAACGTGGACGTAGCCGGTAATGTGTATATAGTGGACTGGAACAACTATGTGTTCAGGAAAGTAAATACGCTTGGTATTATTACGACCATAATAGGCAATGGGGTAGTCGGTTTCTCAGGCGATGGCGGGCCTGCTACGGCAGCCAGTGTGGGCTATATCTGCAGGCTGGCCAAGTATGGCGATGGCAATATTTATATAACCGACCGTAATGCCTGCCGCGTACGCATGGTGACGGATACCAACCATGCGGTGCATTTTACGGGCGGCCACTCACTGCTGTTCAATGTATGCGCGGCGTCGGTGCCGATAGACAGCCTGCTGTCGGGCTCTGATGCCGATACCGGGCAGGTAGACAACTGGAGCCTGCTGTACAGCCCGCTGCATGGCACGGTGAATGCGGCCTATGCTACCTACAGCACCGGCAGTGTGGTAGTGCCTGCCGGGCTTACGTACTCGCCCATGCCGGGCTATACGGGGTATGACACCTTTACGGTGCGTATGAGCGACGGCTTTACATCGGATACGACCACTATATACGTGCGTGTAGATACCAGCCTGCCCTTTGCGGGTACTATCACCGGAGCCGATAGCGTATGTGCGGCCAACGGGACAGACATAACCCTGGCCGATACGATAGGGGGCGGGGCATGGTATGTGACCAACCCACATGCCTCAGTGACCGGCGGCGTGGTGACGGGTATGACACCGGGCAGGGATACGGTGAGGTATATAGTGACCAATGGCTGCGGGATGGATACCGCAACGCATGCAGTGGAAGTGGTGTACTGCCCCGACGGTGTAACGGGCGTGGACAATACGGTGCAGGGCCTGCGGATATGGCCCAGCCCGGCATACGGTGCATTTTCGGTGAGGCTGGTTGCCCCCACGGATGAAGATGCCGTGATAGTACTAACGGACCTGACCGGGCAAAGGATAACAGGGCTAACCACTACAACAAACAAGACGGCAACAATAAGTACCCGGCTACCGGCAGGGGTGTACTTTATCAATGCGGTAACGGCAAGGGGTGTGTGGAGCGGCAAGGTGGTGGTGAGGTAGGGTAGAATGCTGTGATCGTATGCCACCTTAGTCTTTGTTTTATTCAGCGGTTTTTTTCTTCGTCTTCGGGTTCGTCCATTTCTTTGCCTTCTATTGCATTCAATAGAATATGCTGCGAGCGAATAATAAGGCCTGCCATATATTCGTAAAAAACATTAGGGTCACCCCCGTAGCCCTGTATGTCGGCCAGGAACTGGTAATACGCACTACGTTCGTTCTCCTTTATATACAGTGGCGGAAAGCCATACGCTATGAGTATAAGGTTGGTAAATATCCTGCTTGTACGCCCATTGCCATCGTAGAAGGGATGTATAGTGACATACTCAAGGTTGAACCTCAACGCCAGCATTACCGGATGAAGAGCATCTTTGTCATTTCGGGCGATCTTATCTTTCTCAGCATTTAACCAATTAACCAGATCGTGCATACGCGCGGGAACATCGCCCGGGGCGACAAAATCAAAGCGTTCATTTTTGTAGTTGTACAGGTAGTTCTGGTCTTTTTTCCATTGGCCAATTTGCTGTTTCTTGTCCGGGTCTTCCTCGTGCATTATGCCAACGTGTATATCCTTTATGCGCTTCTCAGAGATATTCAATTCCCCCTTTCCCATCTTCATGATGGCTGTTATGACCTCATCATGTCCTTTTACTTCGAGTATATCTTTTATTGGTTTTGCGCTCACAGTGATATTGCCAATCATAACGCTGCGGGTCTCGGATCTGGTAAGTGAATTGCCCTCCATACTATTGCTGGTATAGTTCCACTCCAACCTGAACTTGTAGTTGATCTTCTTCAAAACATCATCGGGCAATTTGCCGCAATTGTCTATCTTTTTCTGCAGATCATCAATATCCCGCAGCTTTTGCTCCAGAGGCATAACCTTGCATTTTAGGTGTTAATATACGATTTTCTAATTTGCTTATTGCTGCTTTGGGATAAAATGGCTGTGGCAGCCAATTATCTAAAGCATTAATGCTAACGACCCCGCTCAAAAAAATCCATGACAACTTGCGGGTTATCAGTGACAGGCCTCCAACTACGGGGTATAAAGTTCCCGACAAATGTAAGTACAGGCGTGGCAAAGATATAAGGCTGAGTTCACGCGCGGCGTGAAGGCGGGTTACATTTTATTGAGGCTGTAGTTTTTTTGGCGGCTACATTTCCTTGCCTACTCCTGCCACAGTTCTATTTTGTTGCCTTCGGCATCGAGGATGTGGACGAACTTGCCATAATCTGATGCTTCAATATTATCGAGCACAGTTACACCATCTTTCTTTAACGCATCTACAAGCGCTTCGAGGTCATCAACCCGATAATTGATCATAAAGTCTTGTGAGGATGGCTCAAAGTATTTTGTTTTATCAGGAAAGGGAGTCCAGAGGGTATAGCCCATTTTTGTTGAATCGGCGGCCTGGCGCCATTCGAATTTTGTGCCGTACGGGCTCATATCGAAACCGAGGTGAGTCTTGTACCATTCCTTCATTTTATTAGGGTCTTTGCATTTGAAAAAGATACCCCCGATGCCTGTTACTTTTGCCATTTTAGTATTATTGGATTTGTTAAAGAATGATTTGCCAAAGGCCAAACCAAGTCCGAAAGAGAGGATAAGGGCAAGGGCGATCGGCAGTGTTTTTTTCATGCGTAAAGTAATTAAATGTTCTTTATACGGAAAAATATATTTGCGTGATGAATGGGAGGAGCGTATGTGGCGAGTGGAAGAAACCAGGTAGTACGAGAGCGGGTTTCAGGTATGGATGTGGGGGTATTTGAATAATTTCCGCTATTAATTTCCCTCAACTGCCCTAAATTTGGGTATGCGTTTTTTAAAACTGGCCCTTTTCACTTGCGTGCTGGGAATATCCGTTATAGCTGCCGCCCAGGAGGTGCAGTATTCGGAGTATGAGAAGTTTGACTATCGTAATGATGAGTACGCGATAGTAGGTATGACGGGCGACCACCTGTATACCTACATCAATTCGGGCAACAGCGCCATGCTGAACGCCTATGACGACAGCATGAACAAGGTAGCTACCGTGCTGCTGGATTTTTTTCCGAGTAAGATATACGAGGTGAAGTTTATAGCCTACCCGGATAAGATAATAGTACTGTACCAGGCGCTGGAAAGCAATAAGGTAATACAGTACGCGGCACTGCTGGATGAGAAGGGGCTGCTGAAGGGCAAGCCTATAGAACTGGGCAGCGCCAAGACGGGCATATTCGGCGCGACGAGAACTTATTTTCTGAGCGCGGTATCTGAGAACAAGAAGCACATACTGATATACAGCGCGGGTGACAAAGGCGACCAGGTGGAATTTGAAGGTAAGTGGCTGGACGACAAACTGACAGTGGTGAAGCGCAGCAAGGCAGTATTCAGAGCCGATAATAAGGCGGAGCATGGGGATGTGAACGTGGGCAACGACGGCACTGTGTACATGGCCGCCTACACTACCACGGGATCGCATAACTATGCCGACCAGTACTGGATACTGACCCTGCCGGTGGGTGGTACGAAGTTTAGCCCGAAAGAGATGCCGCTGGATGAGAAATATGCCGCAGCGGGATACCTGAAAGTAGACAATGTGAATGGCAGGGTGTACTTTGGCGGTTTCTACTCTGATAAGAAGAACGGCAGCTATGACGGCGTGATCTACGCGGCGTACGATATAGCCGGGGATACATATGTGGCCAAGCGGATGATACCCTTTGACAAGAACTTAGTGTATGCCGCGGGCGCCAGGCGCAATCACCCTTTTGACAACTACGAGGTGAAACAACTGATCGTAAAGAACGATGGTGGTTTTGTGCTGGTGGCCGAGATACACTATGTGACGGTGCGCAGCAACTATACGCCGGGCTTTGGGTATTACTCTTACTACAGTCCGTACATGACGACGACGGTACATGAATACCACTATGAGGACATTATGTCGCTGGCCTATGATAAGGATGGTATGCGGGAGTGGAATTCGTTCATACCCAAAGACCAGTATTCGCAGGAGGACGGCGGGGTGTTCTCGTCGTACGCATTGCTGAATACGGGTGGCACCCTGGGCTTCCTGTTTAACGACTTCAACAGCCAGCACTCCAGGATACAACTGGCTACAGTATCTGCCGAGGGCAAGACAGAGACGCACTCTTTTACGACAGAAGGTAACGACTATCCGGACTGGCTGCCACGGGCGGGCAAGCAGGTGGCGGCAAGGGTGCTGCTGGTGCCATGCTTTCATAGAAAACAGATATGTTTTGCGAAGGTGGGTTTCTAAGTTTTAAGTTAAAAGGGATAAGTTAAAACCTAAAAGTGAGGAGAGGGGGTGAAGGGTAAGTTAAAAGTGATAAGTTAAAACCTAAAAGTTGGGGAGAGGGGGGGGGAAGAGTAAGTTAAAAGTGATAAGTTAAAACCTGAAAGTGGGGAGAGGTTGAAGAAATGGTGGGGGGTGAATAGTTGATAAGTTGCAATTCTAAATCGGGAAAGAGGCATTACCTTAGCGTAAATTCTATAGAAACAACCGGTACGTGCTCCAGTTATTCAGAAATAATAGTCCGTTTACTGTAATTATTTTATTCATATTTGCCCTTTTGGTCAAGTTCCCGTCCCTGCTGCACCCCGAGGTGCCGACTGAGCTGACGGGACATTTTATGTATAACTATGTGGTGAGGGGCTTGTTTGTGGTTTTCAGGCATGGGGCGTTTGCGTATACTATGCTGGCCATAGTGATGCTCTTCCTGCAGTCTATATATCTTATGGGCATATCGGCGAGGCATAAGTTGTTTCCCCGGCCCACATATGTGCCTTCGTTTGTGTTCCTGTTGCTTACGTCGGTGTACCCGCCGTTCAATAATTTTGGTGAGACGGTGATACTCAACTGGTTCCTGCTTGGGGCGGTGGATATCATGTTCAGCTTTACGCAGACCTCGCAGCCGCGCAAGCTTATCTACAATGTGGGTTTCCTGCTGAGTATGGCGGCACTGTTCCAGTTCACCATGCTGGCTTTCTTCCTGCTGTTGCTGGTAGGCATGGTGATGTTCCGCTCCTTTAACCTGGGAGAGTGGAGCGTGGCAATGATGGGGTATACGACCCCGCTTTACTTCCTGGCGTGTATACTCTTTCTTACAGATAGTTTTGGGTTGCTGCGGGAGTGGCCGCATATAGGGTTTTCGTTTACGCACCCCCGGTCTATATTTTATATTATTGTGACCATAGCCGGCATACTTATATTGCTGGCGGCCGGTATTTACGCTATGCAGCAAAATGTGGCATTAAGTAATATATATGTACGCCGCGACTGGATAGCGCTGTCTTTTTACCTGATCATATGTGTTTTTGTGGGAATTGTGACGGATAAGGAAGTAAAAACGGGTTGGCTGATAGTGATGCCGGCGCTGAGCATCATAATATCTCATGCTCCATTGCTTGAAAAAAACAGGCGATTTAGTAATTTTATGTTTTATTTTTCACTTGTTTTCCTCTTTTTCGCCCACTGGGCATATAAATAACTAAGAATGAAATTTGGTATCATCGTTTTTCCGGGTTCAAATTGTGACAGAGATATGATGCATGCACTGCAGGACGACCTGCAGCAGCAGGTGGTAATGCTGTGGCACAAGGATAAGGACCTGAGTATGTTCACAAAAGAAGATTGTATCGTGCTGCCCGGGGGCTTCTCGTATGGCGACTACCTGCGCTGCGGCGCGGTGGCGCGCTTTAGCCCCATGATGGAGCAGGTAATAGAATTTGCCAAAAACGGCGGCAAGGTGCTGGGCGTGTGCAACGGTTTCCAGATACTGTGCGAGGCAGGCCTGCTGCCGGGAGTGCTGCTGCAGAACGACCATCAAAAATTTGTGTGTAAGAACGTGTATATAAAAAGCGACAGCCGAAACAACCTGATAGGCGAGCATATAGGCGATAAAGCACTGAAGATACCCGTGGCGCATGGCGAAGGCCGGTATTACGCAGACGCCGCAACACTGAAGAAACTGAAGGATAACAACCAGATAGTGTTCAAGTATTGCGATGAGCATGGCGAAGTACATATCAATTCGAACCCGAACGGGGCCGTGAACAATATAGCGGGTATCTGCAACGAGGGCAGGAATGTATACGGTATGATGCCGCACCCCGAGCGGGCCTGTTCGGAATCGCTGCATAATATAGATGGCAGGGCTATACTGATGGCGCTGAGCCACATGAACTAAATTGTTAAACCAAACGTTAAAAGATAGTGTTTGAACAGCATATAAAGCTGTTTGTGTATTACCTTTTTATACCTTTCAGTACAGATAAAACCGCTTATGAGATCCATTAAGAAATTATTGCTGTTAGTGCCTGTGCTGCTAGTGGCATATGGGCTGAAAGCACAGATGACAGAAGACCCCACAACGTGGAAGTACGAGCTGAAAAAGAAAAGCGGCAATGAATACCAGCTCATTTTTCATATGGATATAAAGCCAGGATGGCACATATGGTCTTTGCACCCCGGCGGGGACGGCTATGAGATAGCGCCCAGTTTCAAGATAGACAAGAACCCGAATGTGAAGCTGAAGGGAACGGTAACCGAAAAAGGAAAGGCCACAACCACCTCTATGGATGGGATTGACGGTAAGGTAACTTATTACTCGGGGAAGGTAGATTACATACAGGAGGTAGTGGTGACCGGCAAAACCAAAATAACCGGTAAGCATGAGTACCAGGTATGCAACGACAGGTTGTGCCTGCCGCCAAAGGATAAGGATTTTTCATTTGAAATAAAGTAGGAATTGCGGAGGGTGATGAGCGGGAGTAAATTATAAAAGGATATTATGAGGCAATTGTCACGTAGTTTTTTGCTGGTTTTGTTTAGCCTGTGCGCGGTGGCTATGCAGGCACAGATAGTGCAGGATAACAGTAAGTGGACGCTAGAAGCCAAGAAGAAAAGCGGCAACCAATATGACCTGATGGTGCATGTGATACTGCCGAACCCATGGCACCTGTACTCGCTGAAGCCCGGCGGAGACGGAATGGAGATACCGCCCAAAATAAAATTTGTAAGTAACGACAAGATAAAGCTGAATGGCGCCCTGACGGAACACGGTAAGCTGCTGAAGGAAAATTTTGAGGGGATAGACGGTATCGTGAATATGTACAAGAACAAGGTGGACTATGTGCAGCATGCCACGATAAGCGGCAATACTAAACTGAACTGCAAGATCACTTACCAGGTATGTAACGACAACCTATGCCTGGCGCCTACCGACATAGTACTGAGCACAGAAATAACAGACGCAGGTGGCACCACTGAAAGCAGCGATATGACTGCCGCCCCGGCGGCAACCGGCGATACTATAAAAGCAAATGATACTACGCTGAACCACGGCAGCGCCGCAGCGCCTGCACCCGACACCACAAAAAAAACAGCCGCGGTAACCAAAACCGAGCCCAAAAATACCGGTGAAGACCAGCCCAAGCAACAATCGCTGCTGCTGCTCTTCCTGCTGTGCTTTGGCGGCGGGTTGCTGGCAGTGGTTACGCCGTGCGTGTTTTCGATGATACCGATAACGGTGAGCTTCTTTACCAAGCGCAGTAAGACAAGGAAGGAAGGTGTGAGGAATGCTATCTATTATTCGTTGTCCATCATCATTATTTTTACTGTGCTGGGGCTGGTGATATCGGGGATATTTGGCAGGGATGCCCTTTATAAGATATCTACCAACTGGATACTGAATATCTTCTTCTTCCTGCTGTTCATTGTATTTGGTGTTTCTTTCCTGGGCGCGTTCGAGATAACGCTGCCATCGTCGTGGACGAGCAAGACCGACTCTAAGGCCGGGCTGGGTAGCTTTGGCGGCATATTCTTTATGGCGCTGACGCTGGTGATCGTGTCTTTTTCCTGTACGGGGCCTATACTTACCATGCTGTTCGGGCTGCTGGCAGCGGGTGGTTTCCTGGGCCCTATAGTGGGTATGTTCGCATTTTCTCTGGCGCTGTCGCTGCCGTTTGCGGTATGCGCGATATTCCCGGCGGTGATCAATAACCTGGGCAAGTCGGGTGGCTGGCTGAACCAGGTAAAGGTGACACTTGGATTTATAGAACTGGCACTGGCGCTCAAATTTTTCTCTAATGCGGATCTGCTGAAACACTGGCGCATACTGGACCGTGAGATATTCCTTGCGTTGTGGATAGTAATAGCCATATTGCTTGGCGTATACCTGCTGGGCAAACTGAAGCTATCTCATGATGATGAGCCTAAAAAGAATATTTACGGGCAGGAATATGTTTCGATATTCAAATTGTTCCTTGCCATTTGCTCGTTCACGTTCGCGCTGTACCTGTTGCCGGGTATGTGGGGCGCGCCGCTGAATGGCCTGGGACAGTTCATACCGCCTATGGGTACGCAGGATTTTGTGCTTTCGGCCGGCGGCGGCACGGCAGAAAAGAGCGCTGACAATGGCAGCAGCCCTAAGAAGTTTGTGGGTGAGATGAAGATATATGAGCCTAATGTGGTGCGCAATAACGGGCTGGTAACCTACTTTGACTACGAAGAAGGGCTGGAGGCATCGAAGAAGCTGAAGAAGCCTATCATGCTGGATTTTACAGGTATTACCTGCGTGAACTGCCGGAAGATGGAGACAAGCGTGTGGAGCGACCCCGAAGTACTGAAAAGGCTGAAGAATGATTTTGTGCTTGTGTCTTTGTTTGATGACGCGCGTGATGTATCGCTGCCGCAGGAAGACAAGTATACCTCTAAGGTGAGCAACAAAGAGATAACTACGCTGGGCGATAAATGCCTCGATATCCAGATAGCGAAATACAACTCAAACGCACAGCCATATTATTTCTTTATAGACGAGCATGAAAAACTGCTTGCCGATACCGGTTATGGCTATAACCCGAACGTGCAGCGGTTTATAGATCACCTGGAAAGGGTAAAGGCAAAATACAAAGAGACGCATCCATAGAATACCGTGCTTTTAGGATAAACACCTAACGCCATGATAAAGATCATTACACTCCCGTTGCCTCCCGCGGAGGCGGCCCCCGGCAGGGACCTGAAAAAGCATATTGCCGCAGAATGCGGTGTGGCCCCCGCAAGGGTGACAGGTTATACAATTCATAAACGATCCATTGACGCGCGCGGCCGGCAAGTAAAAGTGATACTGCAGGTACAGGTGTATATAGATGAGCCTGCGGCAGCGCTGCCGGCATTTGATCCGCAATTACAAAACGTGGCTAACGCGCCCCATGTGGTGATAGCCGGCGCCGGCCCCGCCGGATTGTTTGCCGCGCTGAAACTTATCTCCCTGGGTATAAAGCCGGTAGTTATAGAGCGGGGTAAGGATGTGCGCAGCAGGCGGCGCGACCTTGCCGCCATGAATAAGGAAGGAGTAGTGAACCCCGAATCGAATTATTGTTTTGGCGAGGGTGGGGCAGGAACCTATAGCGATGGTAAGCTGTACACGCGGTCTACGAAACGGGGCAATGTGCTGCGAGTGTTACAATTGTTCCACCACTTTGGCGCGGCAGACGATATCCTTTACGACGCGCATCCACACATAGGTACCAACAAGCTGCCGCAGATCATTACGGCTATGCGCGAGCAGATAGCCGCATGTGGTGGTGAGGTGTTTTTTGAAACAAAACTATCTGATATACTGCTTGAGGGCGATGATGTGGCGGGGGTAAAGACGCATGATGGTACAATAATCAGATCGAAGGCGGTAATACTGGCCACCGGCCATTCGGCGCGGGATATTTTTACCCTGCTGCATGACAAGGGTATAGCGGTAGCCTGTAAGCCGTTTGCGCTGGGTGTGCGAATTGAGCATCCGCAGCTATTGATAGACCGCTCGCAATACCACTGTACGGTGCGCGACCCATACCTGCCGCCGGCCAGTTATTCGCTGGTGGCGCAGGAGTATGGCAGGGGAGTTTTTTCTTTCTGTATGTGCCCGGGAGGCATCATAGCGCCTGCGGCTACCGCGCCGGGTGAGGTAGTAGTTAACGGCTGGTCGCCGTCTAAGCGCAACAATCCGTTTGCCAATTCGGGGACGGTAGTAGCGGTGGACGAGCATGACTTTGCGCAATACGGATATACGGGGCCGCTGGCCGCTATGCACTACCAGCAGATGGTGGAGCAAAAGGCATTTGAGGACGGGGGGGGCAGGCTGGTAGCGCCCGCGCAGCGTATGGCCGATTTTGTGGCGGGGAAGGTTTCTGCAACACTGCCGGACTGCTCGTACCTGCCGGGGCTGCGCAGCACGGCAATAAGTGATGTGCTGCCCTCGGCTGTGAATGACGCCCTGAAAAAGGCGGTAGTGGATTTCGGGAAGAAGATGAAGGGCTATTTTACCAATGAAGCGGTGATGGTGGCCACAGAATCGAGAACGAGTTCGCCGGTGCGTATACCCCGTGATAAAGAGTCTTTGCAGCATATAGAGATACGGGGCTTATACCCGTGCGCCGAGGGGGCGGGCTATGCAGGGGGCATAGTGTCTGCGGCCATAGACGGGGAGCGATGTGCTGAAATGGCGGCAAGCCGATTGTGATCAGTTTGTATTTTTAATTACCCGGAACCCGGTCTTCAATGATCGCCTCTTTAGAGCTGTTGATGTAGAATGCCATATAGCTTTTGGTATAGGGGTCTTTTTCCTGCAGGTACAATGTATTCAGTATTGCTTTTCCTTCGGAGGCTTTGTCCAGCAATATCAATACAATGCCTTTGTTGATGATGGCCTGTTTTTTAACAGCTTCATTAGTCTTCTTTTCTATGGTGGCGTTGTAGTGTGCCAGCAGTTTGCTGAAGGTGGCAGCAGCAGCCGGTTTCTGGTTGGTTTTGTATTGCAGGATACCGATAATAAACAAGACATCATCAGAACCGGGGAACACTTTTTCCATTTTATGAAGTGTGCCGAGCGCATCGGTATACTTGCCCAGTTGGCATTGGAGGGTCATTTTATTGATCCATGCGTCATAGTAGTTGTTGTCTGCTTTTATAGCGGCATCCAGTACGGTGATCACTTTTTTTATATTGGCCGGATTGCCGGCAGACCTTGCGTACATGGCAGCCGCGGTATCTACCAGTTTTTTTGCATTGGGTAATGGCGTATGTGCCTGCCGCGCAATGCAAACGCACGACATAGCAAACAGGATAGTGAGCGTAATAAAATATCGCATATTGTAAAGATCATAAAAATGGGTGATCTTTCAATAGCCATTGCAAGGAAGAAGTAGGAAACTATCTCAGCGCCACCGGAAGTGAAATATAGAAGGTTGTGCCTACGTTTGGGGTGCTTTCAAACCAGATATTGCCGTTCTGGTAATTAATAAAATCCCGGCACATCATAAGGCCAAGCCCTATCCCCTTTTCGTTATCGGTGCCGAATGTCGATTCTGTTTTGAGGGAGAATATAGCCGCCTGCTTTTCTTTGGGTATTCCAATGCCGGTATCCTGAACAGAAATTTCCACGATGCTGTCTTTGCGTGCCGCTCTTATGAATATCTCACCGCCGGGGCGGGTAAATTTTATTGCGTTAGTCACCAGGTTGCGCATAATAATGTGCAGCATATCCATGTCGGCGATCACTTCCAGGTTTGGGTCTATGGAGTAGGTGAGCTTTATTGTTTTTTTTGCGGCCGCGGATATTTTTGCATTGGCTGTTTTATCCACTAATTCTTTCAGGTTGAGGGCTGCGAGGTGAACGTTAACGCCGCCCATCTGGCTCCTGGCCCATGACAGCAAGTTTACCAGAAGGTCTGAGGTGTACCGGGTTTGCTCCAGCAATTGCTGTTCTATTAACAGCTTGTCGTCGGGCGCGAGATGGGTTCCTGTCAGCAATTCAAGATAGCCCATTATGGCATCGAGTGGAGACTTGAGGTCATGGGATACAATGGAGAACAGCTTATTTTTTTCGCGGTTCACTTTCTCCAGCGCCTGGTTCTGCACCGTAATCTGCTTATTGATGTCTATCATGGCCCTGGTGGTTTGTTCGGCCTGCTTTCGTTTATTATTGAGATAGCTTCTGAGATAATTGGTTATGGCGAATGAGAAAGCGATAACCCCCAGGAAATTACTGCCGATGTCAATGAACCGGTCACTGCGCGTAAGATAAGTATCAGGTACCCACCACGGATGGGTGTACTCTATGACAAGCAGGCTGATGAAAATGCCAACATGAAGTATGATCCAAATGATATGCTGCCGTGGTTTGCCAATAGCAATGAGCAGCTGGAATGTGAGAAAGAAAAGGCAGATAGAAGGCCCTGATATGCCGGAATTGATAAAATAGTTGAGTGTAATTGTGGCATAGCTACACAACGCATAGATAACAATACCGGCCTGGTACTTCTTTTTATACCGTGAATAGTAATACAAAACCGCCAGCACGCCCAGCAACACTACCACCACTGTAGAAATAATGAACTGCCGGAGATATAAACTGAAGAATAGGTAATACAGCAGTAAGAAAAAGGAAATGATGATTATATAGTTAAACGCCCTGTTCTCAACGCTGAATTCACCGGGATTGCCGGTAAATCGCCTCCATAGTCGTCTTTGAATATCCTTTGCTGAATTGCCGTCCATTAACCAGTTTTCATTTGTTCCGAGTCATTGCAGTCAATTTCGGTTGTGCGAACCGTGAGTAGGGAGCACTAAAGTAACGTTATTTGTAAAAAAATACAAATGGCTGATTAACATGCATATAGGATGGGCAGGTTATCATCCGGACGGCCGCGGATATGAGGAGCCGCCTGCGCAGCGAAATAACTGATGAGCGAAAAAATGATGATCAGAACAACTGCTTCAGTACGTTGTAAATAACATTTGGCTTGCCCAGCGTGTAAAAGTGCAGTACGGGAACCTTTTTTGCCAGCAGGTCCCGGCACTGGTGCAGCAGCCACTCTGTGCCTACCTGTTCGCAGTCGGCCTCAGTGCGTGCCTTCATCATTTCGTCGCAGAGGTCCATTGGTACCTCAATATTGAATACACGGGGGATAGTGGTAAGTTGTTTGCGGTTGGTAAGCGGCTTTAGCCCCGGTATTATGGGCACATTGATGCCATGCGCGCGGCAATTATCTACGTAATTGAAGTAATGTTCGTTCCGGTAAAAAAGCTGGGTGGTCACATAGTCGGCGCCAAGGTCTATTTTCCGTTTAAGGTAGTAGATATCGGTATCCATATTTGGCGCTTCAAAGTGTTTTTCGGGATAGCCTGCCACCCCAATGCAGAAGTCGGTTTTGGCGCCGTCTATGATCTCTTCTTCCATATACCGACCCTGATTGAGCGATACTATCTGGCGCACGAGGTCCTCGGCATATCTGTGCCCCTGTGGGTGGGGTGTAAAGAATTTTTCATTTGCGGCCGCGTCGCCACGCAAGGCCAGCACATTCTTAATGCCCAGGAAGTCAAGGTCTATGAGGGCGTTTTCGGTCTCAGCCTTGCTGAAACCACCGCAAATGAGGTGGGGTATGGCCTCTACTTTGTACTTATTCATTATTGCGGCACATATACCTACCGTACCCGGCCGCTTGCGTATCTCTACCCATTCCAGGTTGCCGTCTTTCCGGGTCTTTAGTATCTGCTCAGCACGGTGGTATGTGACATTGATGAACGCGGGCTTGAACTCCATCAACTGATCGAGATGGCTATAAATAGAAGCTATGCTCTTGCCTTTGGCGGGCGGTAATATCTCAAAGGAAATGATGGTTTCGCCAGCCTCGGCGAGGTGTTGCGTTACTTTCATAATAATGGATTGGCAAAAGTATAATTAATTGGCAAATAAACGGTGAAAGAAACAGGCTTTGTAACAGCACATTTCCGGGTAGTGGAAAGCACTCCTTGTACTATAGTTAAATAATTAAAATTAACATTTGTATGTATTTTGTAAATGATGAAGTTGTGAATAATCAGTGGAAGATAAAATGTTTTTACGTGTTTGGTTTTTTTTTCTTAACAAGTTAACGTATTTTAGATGCAAATTTGTTAAAAAGTGGAGGTGGGATGTTAGCCCATATTCCACTTTAATTAAAAAATTACGCCCCGATGGGGTGTGAACTTATTTTGTAAAAAGCCGATTATGAAAAAAATCTATCTATTGCTTGTTCTTTGCTGTCTGTATTTTTCAAGTGGTGCTCAGACCAAGTATTTTTCTACAAGCACTAGTGGGGGCGTAGGTGTCCTGACCAACTGGAACACCTCAATTACCGGTGGTGGTACAAGCCCTGCCGACTTCAATAACCCATTGGATACTTTTGTGGTTATACAAAATATGTCGATCCCAGCGATAAATCCATGGGATGTTGCCGGTACCGTTATCGTTAACTTTAACCCTTTAGCTAATTCCCGTATTCAAAAATCTGATACCGGGGTTAGTCGTATGAGTATTGGTGGGGCCCTGATAGTAGGTGGAGGGCGGAATAACCGAATAACTACATCGTTCACTTCGACAGGTAGTATTGAGTTATTCCTTTTTGGAGATGTGTATGTTACAGATTCCTCAACTATTAATGCTGATACTATTGGTTCGGCAAAAGTGCATATCCATTTTGCTGATACATCTGCTACCGTTTCAAGTCCTAAGAATATAACCTGGACCACTGTATGGAAAGATACGCTTAATAAGTTGACATCTGTCGTATTTGAAGCAAAAAGTGTAAGAAGATTATTGAGTGACTTTAATTGGGGCAGGAAAGGAGATATAGGCAATACGCTTAACGGTACACTGATCTGTGATATGTATGCTATTGACTGCGGTTATCGTGATTCGTTTACGATAAGCAGCGACGCAACGGTATATACCGCCAATCCGGGAGGTATTGATTCTTCATTCAAACGTATGCTGGCCCGCAATTTCAGCGGTGGCGCCCATTATATTTACAATGGTACATCGGCGCAGGTAACCGGTACCACGCTGCCGATGAATATGGTAGCGCCGGGCACCGTGTCTGTAGACAATTCAGCGGGCGTAACGCTTACACAGGCAGATTCTTTTGCCACAGGGTCTGCGTTGAAACTGATCAATGGTTCATTCATCAATGGTACATTACTGTACATGGGCAACGGCTCGGATGTATATGTAGACAAAGGCACGCTGGACGCATCGCCTACGTATGACGCACTTGTAAACGTAACATACAGCAACCTGGGCAACAACGCGCTTGCGTATACTACCGGTAACGAACTGCTGCCAACGCTGCCTGCCACCACTATCGGTAAAATGATCATCAATAAGCCGGGTGCTGTTATCACGCTGGGCAGTGATGTTACCGTAGTTGATTCGGTGATCATTGATACAGGCATGCTGGATGCATCGGCTACGGGCAATTACCAGATCACCACTACCGGTACGTGGGCTAATTTCTCCGGGCCGGATGAATTTGTGGCAGAGGCAGGAAAGGTAACGCTCAGCGGTACCACCGCGCAAGTGCTGGGTGGTACTTATGCAACAAAATTTTATGACCTGGTACTGAATAACAGCAACGGGGCTATCCTGGGTACTGACGAGCAAGTGAACAATACACTAACGCTTACGTCAGGAAATGTGTTCATCAACACTCATGATCTGATCTTCGGGACATCAGCAAGTGCTGTTGCCCCGGGTACATTTACCAACACCAACATGATCGTTGCCAATACCAGCGGCCATGTACGTAAGCAATACAGCGCCGACGGCGACTTCCTGTTTCCGGTGGGTGACAGCAGCAACTACACTCCCATAGACCTGAATGTAACAGCCGCCGCCTATGGCAGCGCCGACGCAGGTGTGAACATAACAAAAGCCAAACACCCGAACAATGCTAATACCAATAACTATCTGAACCGCTACTGGAGTGTGGCGCTGAGGGATATGACCTCACCGTCTTATTCTGTTATAGCCAATTATGTGACGAGCGATGTAACCGGCTCTGATGCCTTAATGTCAATGGGCGCTTACCACGGTATGCTACCGTGGCTAAAGTATGACGCGGCAAATACGGGAACGCTGACGCTGACCACAGGTGCCAAGGCCGTGACAGATACTATTGTTGATTTTACCGGTATCACTACCGCAGCACCTACTGTAGTGAGCTCGCCGGATGTAAGGATATGTATACCTGCCGGTGCGGCGCCCCTGGCGGCATCGTCACCTACAGGCGATACGGTACTTACCTACACATGGTCACCTGCGGACGGCCTTACCGCTACAACCGGCATGACCACTGTGGCTACTCCGTCTGTAACTACAACATATACCCTTACCATCACAGACGGCAACGGGTTTACCGGTACGGCTATGACCACGGTAACCGTGGATTCTACGCCTTACCTGGCCACCGGCGTATTGCCTGACCATTCTTCAAATGCATATTGTATCGGTGATCCAATGGTGTTTACCGCTACAGATCCTTATTTTGTTTCAAACTATTCGTGGGACGGGCCTGTGGCTATAACAACAGGCGGTACTACGGCTGTGGCCACAGTAGCGGGCGCTACACTGGCCGCGGCTGGTGTATACACCGTGACGCTGACCAATGGCGCAGACAGTGGCTGTATAGCTACTTATGTTTCTCCCACAATTACTGTTGATACTTTACCCGCGGCAACGGTGGTGACCACATCGGGCGGTTTTGTATTCTGTGACACTACCACCATATACGCTACCAATGGCGGAGATGGTACTATGTACTTCCAGAATACAGTATCGGGCGGAACGTCTACCGCCTTCCCGAGCACATCGCAGCTTATTAACGCAACAGGTACTTACTACTTCAGGGCGCAGAATGCTGCAGGCTGCTGGGGCCCTGAAAGCAGTGTGACGGTAACAATTAATCCGCTGCCCGCGCAGTATACGCTTACAGTGACCCTTGGCGGGGTCTTCTGCGAAGGCGATACCGGTGTGCATGTGGGTATGGTAGCCTCTGATACCGGTATCAGCTACCAACTGTACAGGAGCGGTACCGCTGTAGGCAGCCCTGTGATGGGTACAGGTGCAGCCCTGGACCTAGGCCTTGAAGATACGGCTGGTAGCTACACTGTTATCGGTACAAATACAACCACAGGTTGTGTGCAGGATATGGGCAATTCGGTAGATGTTATCATCAACCCGGTGCCAACTCCTTACAGCATGACGGCAAACTCAGGTTACTGCGTAGGTGGTTCGGGTGTAGACATACAACTCCTGTCTTCAGATCCGCTTCCGTGGATCATATACGAGCTTTTCTATACCGATACCGCTACAGGTTCGGTGGCTACCTCTACCGGTTCTATACTGTCAGGCACCGGGGGGACGATAGACTACAGTTATTTTACCGCACCGGGTACATACTCGGTGGTAGCTACAAACACGCTTACGGGCTGTGTCAATAACATGGCTACTACGGATTCTATCTGGATCAACCCGCTTCCAAATGTGTTTGACCTGCTGCCCGGCGGAGGAACCGCCTGTGCGGGCCTTGCGTTCTTTGATATGAAGATGGCGCCATCTGATACTAACGTTAACTACATGCTTTCTATTGACGGCACGCCTACGGGTATATCCTTCCCCGGCACCGCTGATACTGTGGACTTCGGGTACCAGTCGTCACCCGGTGTGTACATGGTTACCGCAACCGATGCCAATGGCTGTGTCAACGTGATGAATGGCTCTGATACTATTGTCATCAACCCACTGCCATTTACATATCCCGTAGGTGGTGGCGGCGCATATTGCGTAGCTGATACCATTCCGTACAACATTACATTAGCCGGTTCTGATCCGGGAATCAGGTACCAGTTATATAACGGGCCTACACCGGTTGGCGCGCCTATGGACGGAGTTTCGGGAGCGCTTAGTTACGGGCCGTTTACCGATGCCGGTACTTATATGGTCATAGCCACAGATACAACAACCGGCTGTGTAAGCCCTATGACGGGTACCGCTGATATAACCATCAATACATTGCCGGGTGTGTTTACCATATTCGGGGGCGGGCATTATTGTGCCGGATCTACCGGTATCAATCTGTGGCTCACGGCATCAGAGCCGGGTATCAACTACCTGCTTTATGCCGATGGCGTGTATATAGGCAACTACACAGGCGACGGATCATTCCCCTTCAGCCTGGGCGTACAGACCATGGGCGGAACTTACACAGCGGTGGCTATCAATCCATATACAGGATGTCATGACACTATGCTGAGCAGTACCGATGTGGTTGTAGACCCATTGCCGGTAGTGTACAATATGACCGGTGGTGGCGCTTATTGCGTCAGCGATTCTACAGCATACCCTGTTGGCCTCGATGGGTCTGATACCGGTATTTCTTACCAGATGTACCGCGACGGCGGAATGCTGGGTGCCCCATTGACAGGCACGGGTTCGGCGCTGGCTTTTGGCGCTACCGATACCGCGGGTACTTATACTATTATAGCTACCAACAATACTACAGGCTGTGTGAACAATATGGCAGGTACATCGGTGGTTACCGCCAATGTGCTGCCGCTTGTACAAACCATAGCCGGCGGTGGCAGCTATTGCGCCGGCACAGGCGGGCCTACCGTTACACTGTCCGGCTCTGAGACGGGTGTTATCTACCAGTTATATGTTGGCGGCTTGCCTACAGGTGCGCCGCTGGCAGGCTCAGGTAGCTCGTTGAGTTTCGGGCCGCAGGATTCGGCCGGGTTCTATTCAGTTGTAGCTACTAACCTTGCTACCGGCTGCCAGCAGAACATGGCAGGTGGCGCTATAGTAATTATTAAGGCTCTGCCTGCGATATGGGATATTGCGGGTGGTGGTAATTACTGCGCTGGTGATACGGGCAGGCATATATTCCTCAGCGGGTCTATAGTAGGTGTGACCTACCAGTTGTATAACGGAACTGCTACTGTAGGCTCACCAATGGCGGGTACAGGCGCCGGCCTGGATTATGGACTGTTTACGTCTACGGGCACCTTTACCATCGTTGCCACTAATCCGCTGGGCTGTACAGCCGCAATGGCGGGCTCAGTGACCATAGCAATAGACGCGCTGCCTTCTGTGTATGCTATCAGCGGCGGTGATACTATTTGTTCAGGCGCGCCCGGCCTGCCTATCGGCCTCAGCGGGTCTAATACCGGCATAGAATACCAGTTATATAATGGTACATCTACGGTAGGTACCCCTGTAGCGGGCACAGGATCGGCTTTAAGCTTCGGCACATTTACTACCGCAGGTACATATACAATAGTAGCGCATAACCCCTTTACCACCTGTGTAAGCAATATGACAGGCACAGCGGTTATTGTTGTTAATCCGTTGCCTACACCGTTCACTGTTACCGGTGGCGGCTCTTATTGCGCCGGCGGAGCAGGTGTGCATGTAGGGCTATCGGGTTCGCAGGTGGGTGTTACCTACCAGTTAAAGCTCGGTGGAGTGTCTATAGGCGGTCCGATGTTAGGCACAGGTTCTTCGCTTGATTTTGGCGCATTCACACTTGCAGGCAGCTACACAGTACATGCTGCCGATGATATCACCCATTGTGTAAATAATATGTCGGGCAGTGTCACTGTCAGCATCAATCCTTTGCCATTGGTTTACGGTGTTACCGGTGGTGGTACCTATTGCGTTGGCGATACGGTAGGCCTGCATATAGGGCTCAGCAACTCGCAGAGTGGTATCAGCTATCAGTTGTACGCAGGTTCGGTAGTATCGGGTAGTGCTATGACTGGTACAGGTTCTTCTCTTGATTTTGGCAACAGGCTGCCTGACAGTACTTATACAGTGATAGCCACTAACCCGGTTACAGGCTGTACAGATACTATGGCGGACAGTGCGGTAATAGCTATACAGAACTACTCTATACCGGTAGTGACACTGACCGCACATCCGGGTACTACAATAGGTGTGGGTGACAATGATACAGTAGTAGCCACAGTAACCGGTGGCAGCTCACCTACTTATCAGTGGTTTGTAAACGGTAACCTGATAGTGGGCGCAACCAACAGCGTGTTCACGTTCACCGTATACTTCGACAATGATTCTATTGTGTGCAATGTGACCAGCGGGGGGCTTTGTGGCGGCATCACTACTTCCAAGCTTGTAGTGATACGCCTGAAAGATGTAAGCGTGAAGAATGTATTACCCACAACCGGTGATGTAAGGCTGATACCTAACCCCAACAAGGGCGCATTCAGCCTGAAGGGCACAATGGGTACTACAACAGACGAAGACGTGTATGTGGAAGTGACCAATATGCTGGGACAGGTAGTGTATAAAAACAAAGTAGTTACAAAGAACGGAGTGATAGATGAGCAGATACAACTGAGCGGCAGCAATGCCAATGGCATGTATCTACTGAACCTGCGTTCGGGTACGCATAACACAGTGTTCCACTTTGTGGTAGAGCAATAAGATAACGGATGAGCAATTAAAAAAAAGGATGGTACGCCATCCTTTTTTTTATGCCCTTATCAGTGATATTCTTTTGTTATGCCTCCGAGCGGCAGTTATTATCTGTATAGTATTTCTTAGATTTGCCGCATGCATATCGGATTGTATTTTGGCAGTTTTAACCCCATTCATACGGGGCACCTCATAGTAGCAAATCATGTAGTAAGTAATACAGAGATAGACAAGATATGGTTTGTGGTGTCGCCTCATAATCCGCTCAAAGATGCCCATTCGCTGCTCAATGAATATGACAGGCTGCACCTTGTAAACCTGGCGATAGAGGATAACCCGAAATTCAGGGGCAGCAATGTAGAGTTTCACCTGCCCAAGCCATCTTATACCATAGATACCCTTACCTACCTGACCGAAAAATTTCCTTTAGAGCGTTTTTCGGTGATCATGGGGGCGGACAGTTTTCAGAATATTCACCGGTGGAAGAACTTTGAACAACTGGTGGAGCAATACTCAATTGTTGTATACAACAGGCCGGGTTTTGAGATCAGGGATACTTATGGAGCAAATGTGACCATTCTGGACGCGCCACTGTTACAGATATCGTCTACATTCATCCGAAAGCAGGTAAAGGATAAAAAGTCGATAAAGTATATTGTACCGCTGGCGGTAGAAGAATATATTCAGGCAAACAGGTACTATCAGAAGTGACGGCACGGATTTTGTGTAGTATTTAACAGCATGCCTGACTGCCGTCAGGCATTTTACCTGATGTATTTACTAATTTTGTGTAAAATATACTTTTTGTAATAAAAGCATATTTACCGATATTTAAAAAATTAAACACATATCATATGGCAAAAGTAGGGAACACCATCGCGACATTACTTATCGGCGCTGCTGTGGGTGTAGCAGTAGGCTATGTATTGGCAACCGACAAAGAAACAAGGGCTGAAGACCTGGACAAGCTGAAAAAAAGGTTGAATACGATCAAAGGAAAGTTTGAAAAGAAAGGCACAGACCTTGAAGAACAGATATACCACACTTAACTGATCCGTACATGGAGCTATTTGGCCCGCTGATAGAAAAAGTGAAACAATATGTAGACTTACAGGTTAGGCTGGTGAAGCTGAACCTGATAGGTCATGTCTCAAAAATGATGGGGCATTTTGTGTTCAGCATTATGGTGCTGTTTGTAGGGTTTTGTATTGTGCTTTTTCTTGGGTTCGGCCTCATTGAGATATTTGTAGCTATGGGGCTGCCGCATGTTGCCTCGCTGTTTATAGTGATAGGTATATACATAATCCTGCTCTGGATTATACTGGCTATGCGCAAGAAGATCACAAAATTCTTTGCAGACGGTGTAGTGAGCGCTATGACGGAAGACAAAGAAAATACAGACTAAATATTCATCCCACACCGGCCATGGCATTTTATCCTAAAAGACTGCGGACTATAGACGACCTGGAGCGTGAACAAAAACTGCTTCGTAAGAAGAAGGAAGAGATGGAACAACTGTCTTTTTTGTCGGCAGGTGGTGGTGAAACAACAGCGAGCAGTAAGAAGGACAGCGAACAGGGTGGGGCAGACAAGCTAAACCAGCTTATAGAATTACTGCCCGTTATTATGGCCGTGGCCGGCCCGGTAATAGAGCTGGTAAAGAACAAATTTTCAGGACGGAGCGATAAGGCTGATGAGCGTGAAAGTGAAGACGACCAGGAGCCCGGGCTGCTGCGGAATATAGCTACTGAAGTAATAGGAGGCTACCTGAAGTGGAAGGCGATACAACTTTCTTACAAAGGCATACGGCTGATAATAAAGAAGCGCAAGGCGAAAAAGAAAAAGAATAAAACAGGGGAAAGTGATTAGCTTACCCTGCCTCCGCAAATAAATCCCCTTAAAAGAATACTGATCATCCGGCGCGTATTAGCCGGCCTCGTGTACCGCCATAATGGGCACGGCACTGTCGTGCGTTACTGACTTTGTATGGCTTTTATGGAAAAGCCCTTCAAAGAATGAGTGCGGCCTTGGTATCATGATGAGCCAGTCTATATTATTGTTGGCTACAAAATCATGGATCGCGGTATCAACGTTTTCCGTGGTCTGAACAAAATGATATTGCGGGTTTACAGCAGCCAGTTTGTTTTTCGCGTCTGCGTCTATTGCCTGCATTGATGAATCGCCGCCGGCACCGGGCTGAACGTTAAGTACGTGGAGCTTAGCGTTAGTGTCCTGTACCATTGTGATAACCTGGTTTAGCGCGGCATCGTTGCCGGTATGCCTGTTATCAAACGCGAAACAAATATTAGCTACTGACTTATAGCTGTAACCGGGAGGCACCGCCACCACGGGATATGCCAGTTTTCTGAAGGCATCCATCAGCACGCTGTCGGGCCAGTTGCCACCGGTGCGCAAACTGTTGCCCACTACTATCATCCATGGGGTAGTGGTATCATCAATATTATCATCCAGCGCGTCTATTGTATTGCCATAGATAACATTGCCGTTTACGGTGATGCCGGGATATTTTTCAGCCATACGGCTAACTGTTTCCTTCAGGCGGTCTTCGGCATCATTCTGCGCGTCTGTAAGCAGGGAGCCCGGCATAGGGATGTCGCTGAACATCACAGGTATGATGAAAGAATGAATGACGGTTACACTGGCTTTATGGGCTGTGGCAAGCGCGCAGGCATAGTCGACAGCATTTTCTCCGACTTCTGAAAAATCAGTGGCAGCAATTATAAGTGGCATAAAATAGTTTTTATGGAGTGTAGAAAGACGTAGCCAAAGTTAGTACAATTTAACCGAGCTATATCAACTATTGGCTGCTTTTCCTGCCGGGAGACAGTGCCTTGCGCAGCACGCACCCCATGGTGCTGAGCAGAATGTTTATATCCAGCCCTATACTGCGGTTCTTCATATAATAGACGTCCCACTGTATCCTTTTACGCAACTCGCGCTCTTCGTTTATCTCACCTATATAATCCTTTACCTGGGCCATACCGGTCATACCGGGCAATACTTCCAGCCTGAGGTTGTAATAAGGGATACATTCGGAGTAGTGGCGTGTGTGAAACAACATATGCGGCCTTGGGCCTACAATACTCATGTCGCCAATGATGACGTTAAAGAATTGGGGGGTCTCATCTAGATGGGTGAGGCGCAACAGCCTGCCCAATTTTGTTATTCTTGCGTCATTGATAGAAACCTGCCTGGTATCGGCCTCGTCATTGACAAACATGGTGCGGAATTTAAAGCAATTGAACTCAACACCCATGTAGCCCGTGCGCTTCTGAATAAAGAATACAGGGCCTTTTGACGACAGTTTTATGAGCAGGGCTATGACAGGCGTGAGCCAGGACATGATACACACAATGAATATCGCAGACAAAGTGACGTCCATAATGCGTTTTACAGTATGATAATAGGAAGCAGGCTGGTGATCCAGTGAATGCCGGTTGATCTCATGAAACATATAGCGAATGCTCGCTATGTCGGACTGGGGGATAACTTGTTCTTGCTGTGACGATAAAGGTAGATCTAAAATAGCCTCTTGTTTCATTTATTCGATAGCTTCAGACTTGCGCAACTAAATCAAGATAACCCTGGGGTAATACAAAGTTGTTGATTTGGTAATGCAGTTTTTTTGTATTTGAACAGATAATTTTTATGCAAATGTACAAATTTGTAGGCAACAACGCTATCCATACTGATAATCTTCTCTTAAAAAAAGTGTACCCGGTGTGGATTTATTCCATATATTTGTTCCATTATAAGACCTTAACCTTTTCTGACTTATAGACACCCGATGTTTAAGTGTTTGGCCTCACTGGCCCTATTGTGTTTTTTGACAATAACCCCTGTTTTGTGCCGTGTGTACCCTAAAGAGGGGGCGCAACTCAATTACAGGCTTGTAGGGTTTTCTTTTCCCGCAGGTAAGGCGCATGGGCCATATACCTTGGAGATAGCGCTTGGTAACTTCAATACTGAAGATTCTTTTTCAAATAATATTATTAAAGAACTGCACGCAGACACCAACCGTGTAATAGGTGAGTTGCCTGCCTTTGACCGGCAGTATACATGGCGTGTAGCATACACAGGGCAGAAAAAGGTCTATAGCCCATTGTATCATTTTGCGACGGCATACAGCAAGAGCACAGATACTACGATGCGGCGGTTGCGCATTACAGAAAAGGCAAAGAAGTATGAAGGGGCTTATGTATTCCTGGATGGTAACAAGGTGCTCTATGATATGCAGGGAAAGCCGGTCTGGTTTTTACCTGATATCGATTCGATGGACATGCAGCAGACCGACATAAGAGATATGCGGTTGTCGCCACTTGGTACCATAACATTACTGGCGCCATCTAAAATATTTGAGATCAATTATGACGGTAAGATATTATGGCGTGGACCTGGTAATACTTATGCCGGTACTCCGGGAAACCGCTACCATCACGAGTTCAAGCGGCTAAGCAACGGGCACTACATAGCCGAGGGCGCGGAAATAACAGATGTAGTGCTACAAAAAGTGAGCGGCGCTGAAAGTGGTGCTTTTTTGTTTGCAGACCCTGCCGCGCCCGGTACCGATAAATCAGCTATGCGACTGAAGATACTGCTGGGCACCCTTATGGAATATGATGCACAGGGAAAACTTGTGTGGTCTTACAACGCCAGTAGGCACTTCATCGGCTCCACTTTCTGGATGAATATTGAAGAAGGAGGTATGCCCGACCTGGATATACACGACAATGGATTCTGTTTTGATGAAGCAAAGAAAGAAATATACCTCAGCTTCAGGGACATAAGCCAGGTGGTAAAAATAAAATACCCCGAGGGTACTACCATAAAGACCTATGGAAATGTATATAATGCCGGCCAGCCCAGGGATAACAACAGTTTGTTTTGCCGGCAGCACTGCCCAAGGGTGTCTCTCAATGGCGGGCTATACATGTTTAACAATAACGCCTGCCACCCCGACAGGCCGCCGGGAATAGTGATGCTGCGGCAGCCGCAGGCTGATGGTGAAAAGGCGGAGAAAGTATGGGAATTCGATTGTAAACAGGATAATGTAAAGATGACGTTCGGGTCTGATTTTGTTTCCGGCGGCAGTGTGGAGGAACTGCCTGACGGCTCTATTCTTGCGGACATGGGCACTTATTACAGCAAAGTATTCATAGTAAATATGGACAAAGAGGTTTTGTGGAGTGGTATGGCTGAGCAGATGGACGAGCAAACCAAGGAGTGGAAAATCTTACCTCAGTATCGGGCAAGCATGATAGCAGACCCTAAGAAACTGGAAGAACTTATCTGGAACAGTGAAAAAGACTGACCAGTCTTAGGTGTTCTCCTTCCCGAATATATTGATGTTCAGGTATAAAAAAGCGTTTTTTTCGAATCCTCCCCCCGTTGATAATTCTCACTTAATTATGAACTAAGCGTTAAATTAATTAAAATTATATTTTAACAATGTGGAAAAATATTGCAGGGGATTTTGTTTGTTTTGAAATTTATTTTGTTAAATTTACTCCTACGTAGTATTTTAATAATTAAATTATTTTACGAGGTCCATTGTAATCTTCTGTTTAAAAAATTAAATCAATATAAATTATGAGACCACTTAGCCTTTCAAAAGTTACGATCCTATCCGCAATTTTATTAGGAGGGAGTATGGGCCTGCAAGCCCAAACGGTTACGTTTAGCACACCCAGCAGCGCCCCGGTCAGTTATACTGTACCTACCGGCGTTACCGCTATCGGGGTTGATGTGATAGGCGCGGCCGGAGGAACATCATACAGCAACTGGGGTATCGGTGGCGCCGGTGCGCGTGTGCAAGGCACGCTTGCGGTTACTCCGGGCCAGGTGCTGAGTATTTATGTTGGCGGAAAAGGCACTAACGGAACGTCGTCATATTCAAGCTCGGGTACCCCGGGCGGCGTGGGTGGTTGTACCGGTGGTAATGCCGGATACTACTACGGCGCCGGTGGTGGTGGTTCATCAGAGATCCGTATAGGTTCCAGCCGTTTGGTTGTTGCCGGTGCCGGTGGCGGTGGTGGCTCTATTTACTGCAACACAGAGCACGGTGGTGACGGCGACTATCCACAGGGTGGTAATGGTAAGATATGCAACAATGGCAGTTACCTGGGGTCATGTTATAACCCTACAGGTGGTAGCCAGACAGCAGGTGGCGTGGCTACCTGTAATGGCGCTGTAGGTACGCAGACCTCCGGCTCGCGTGGCTATTACTATGCCGGCGGCGGTGGCGGCGGTTACTGGGGCGGTGGCGGCGGTTATTTTTACGCCGGCGGCGGTGGTGGTTCGTCATATACCAACTCATCCGTTGTTAGTAGTGTTACTCACACTGCGGGTTACAACTCAGGCACTTCTTCATTATTAGGTAATGGCGCTGTGGTACTTTGTGTGCCAAACGTAGGTTCTATACTTGGTAATTCACCTGTGTGTGAGGGTGGTACCTTTACTTTAACTTCAACCGCGTCCGGTGGTGTCTGGAGCAGTGGTAATCCGGGCGTTGCAACAATTAGTTCGGCTGGTGTGGTGACAGGTGTGTCTTCAGGTATTGCGGTTATCTCTTATGCGGTGAATATTGCCGGCTGCGGTTCGGGTGTTGCTACTGTAAGCGTGGTAGTAAACCCAACACCAGCACCAATAGGCGGCACTGCGGCAGTTTGTCCGGGTAATACTACTAATCTTACTAATTCGGGTACAGGTACATGGGGTTCAAGCGACCCCACCCGTGCTACCATTGTGCCGGGTACTGGTGTAGTTACCGGTGTTGCCGCAGGTTCGGCCGTTATGACATTTACCCTTTCATCTACCGGTTGTTACAGGACAAAGACAGTGACCATCAACCCGCTGCCCGCACCGATAGCAGGCTCTAATAATGTATGTGCTTCCGGGGCTACAACTACACTTAGCGACATAACAATAGGCGGTACATGGAGCAGCAGCACACCTGCGGTTGCTACGGTATCAGGTGCAGGCCTTGTAACCGGTGTTACCGCTGGTTCTTCTACTATTACTTATACATTACCTACAGGTTGTATCGCTACATCTCCTATGCTTGTTAATCCTTTACCAGGCGCGATATCAGGTACTCCTGTTGTTTGCCAGGGTTCTACGATCACAGTTACTGATCCTACCCCGGGTGGTACCTGGAGCACCAGCAATGTGTCCCAGGCTACCGCAGGCGCTACTTCAGGTGTGGTTACCGGTGTTTCTTCGGGTACGCCAGATGTTATATATACATTACCTACCGGCTGCTCGCAATCAATGTCTATATTAGTTAACCCGCTTCCTGCCGCTATTACAGGTACAATGTCAATGTGCGCAGGCGCTTCTACCACACTTTCATGTGCAACCCCCGGTGGTACATGGAGCAGTGTTAATACAGCGATAGCTACGGTGGGCCCGGGTTCGGGCGTTGTCAGCGGTACTTCAGCAGGTACATCTACTATTTCTTATACAATAGGTACAGGTTGTGCCAGTACTGCTTCGGCTGTTGTTAACCCATTACCATCGGTTTATGATGTTACCGGGGGTGGCGGATACTGCGTAGGTACACCAGGTGTGCACGTAGGCGTTAACTTCTCAAACTCAGGTACTAACTACAAATTATATAATGGCACTTCTTTGGTAAGCACAGTTGGCGGGTCTAACGCAGGTCTTGATTTCGGATTGCAGACAGCTACAGGTACTTATTCGGTTGTTGCTGTTAATTCCAGCACAGGTTGCGTGAATAACATGGCAGGCACTGTATCAGTGTCTATCAATCCGCTTCCTAATACATTTACAGTTACCGGCGGTGGTAATTTCTGCCCTGGTGGTACAGGTGTTCATGTTAACCTCAGCGGTTCTGAAGCCTCTGTGAGCTACCAGTTATATGCAGGTACTACTGCCACAGGTGGTGCGGTAACCGGTACAGGCGGGGTACTTGATTTTGGTTTGCAGACCACGGCAGGTACTTACTCTGCGGTTGCCACCAATAACCTCACCGGCTGCTCAATGAATATGACAGGTACTGCTACAGTAGGTCTTAACACGGCGCCTACCGTTTACTCAATGAACGCGGGTGGCGGTTTCTGCTCAGGCGGTACAGGTATCGATGTAGTGCTTAGCGGCTCAGAAGCCTCCAGCACTTACCAGTTATATCTCGGTGGCTCACCGATAGGTTCGCCGGTGGCGGGCACAGGTGCAGCGATTCATTTCGGACTCCGCACTGCTCCCGGTGTTTATACCGTTTCCGCAACAAATACTACTACGGGTTGTACCAGCAATATGGCAGGCAGCACAAGTATAGTTGTTAACCCGCTGCCTAATGTATATTCGGTAAGCGGCGGCGGTAACTACTGTACCGGCGGCCCCGGCGTACATGTAGGCCTTAACTTCTCTAATTCAGGTACTAACTACCAGTTATACCGTGGCACTACACCTGTAGGCGGCCCTGTAGCCGGCTCTAACGCAGGCCTTGACCTTGGCTTGCAGACAGTAGCAGGTACCTATAGTGTTGTAGCTATAGACGCTACAACCGGTTGCAGCAGGAATATGACTGGTACTGCTACCGTAGGTATCAATACACTGCCTAACACATTCACCGTAACAGGTGGTGGCAGCTATTGTAGCGGCGCTTCAGGCGTTCATGTTGGCCTTAACAATTCCAATACAGGTATACAATACCAGTTATTCTATAACAGCGCGCCTGCCGGTACTCCATTGGCAGGTAGTGGTTCTGCTCTTGATTTTGGTTTACGCTTAGGTGCAGGCAACTACACAATTGTAGCTACAAACGGAGTTACATCATGCAGTGCCAATATGCTTGGCAGCGCAACTATCACAGTTAATCCATTACCGCTTGCATACACTGTTACCGGCGGCGGCACCAGCTTCTGCGCGGGTGGCGCGGGTATTGATGTATTCACCAGCGGCTCAGATGTAACCGTAAGCTATCAGCTTTACAAAGGCTCTGCCCCTGTAGGCAGCCCGGTATTCGGTTCCGGCCTGGGTATTGACTTCGGGTACCAGACTGCCGGTGGCACTTATACTGTAAAAGGTTCTGACCTTGCTACAGGATGTACCAGCACTATGGCCGGAAGCGCTAACGTAGTTGTTAACCCGCTTCCTACTGCTTACACACTTACAGGCGGTGGCAGCTACTGCGCGGGTGGTGCAGGTGTTCACATTGGTCTTAGCGGATCAGGTACAGGCATCAACTACCAGTTGTTCAATTCAAGCGGCGCGGTAGGTGCTCCTGTTGCCGGTATCGGTTCGGGCCTTGACTTCGGTCTGCAGACCGGCGCTGACGCTTACTTCGTTGTGGCTACAGATGGTACCTCAGGTTGTACAAACAACATGAGCGGTACTTCTTCTATCTTCATTAACCCACTGCCTGATATGCACACTGTAACCGGTGGCGGCAACTATTGCCTTGGCGCATCAGGTGCAAGCGTGGGCCTTGATGGTTCTGACGCAGGTATCAGCTACCAGTTGTTTAACGGTGTTACCCCATCGGGCAGCCCTGTAAACGGTGACGGATCGGCTATCGACTTCGGTATGCGCACATCGCCCGGTACTTATACCGTAGTTGCTACCAACACTTCTACTACATGTAAGAGCACACAGGCGGCTGATGCTACAATAGCTATCAACCCGTTGCCTGCTGCCCAGTCTGTGACCGGCGGCGGTACTTACTGCTCAGGTGGTGCCGGTATGAATGTGACACTGGCTAACTCTAACATTGGCATTACTTACCAGTTATATTATATGGGCTCAGGTTTGGGCAGCTTAGCCGGTACAGGTTCTGCGTTAGACTTCGGTCCGCAGACAGCTGCCGGTGGTTATAATGTAATAGCTACAGACGATGCTACAGGCTGTACAGGCAACATGACCGGTACTGCTACCGTCACTATCGAAGCTCAGCCAACCTTACAGACACTTACCGGCGGCGGCAGCTACTGCGCGGGCGGTACAGGTGTTGCTGTTGGTCTCGGAGGCTCTGACGCAGGTATCAGCTACCAGTTATACAGGGGCACTACAATGGTAGGCAGCGCCATGGCAGGTACAGGTTCTGCAATAGACTTCGGTTTACAGACAACTGCGGGTTCTTATACCGTGGTGGCCAGCCCAACCGGTGTATGTGTTACCACAATGACCGGCAGCTCGGTAGTTACCGTTACTCCATTACCTAACAGCTTTACGCTTACCGGTGGTGGCAGCATCTGTGCCAGCAGCACAGGCGTACACGTTGGCCTTAGCGGTTCTGAGAGCACAGTGATGTACCAGTTATATCGCGGTACGACTATGGTGGGCAGCCCTGTGGCAGGTGATGGCTCGGCAATCGACTTTGGAGCATTCACTACGCCGGGTACTTATACTACCGTGGCTACTGATACCAATACACATTGTACATCTACATCAGGTACCAGCAGCGTTACCATCAATACGTTGTTGCTGCCACACGCTTATAATGTAACTGGCGGCGGCGCTTATTGCGCAGGCGGTAACGGTGTGCATGTAACACTTGACGGTTCTACTACCAACGTTAATTACCAGTTGTTCTTCGGTACAACAGCTGTGGGTACTGCACATGCAGGTACCGGTACAATCCTTGACTTCGGGTTGCAGACATCAGCAGGTAACTATACAATAGTAGGTACAGACGCGGCTACACTGTGTACTAACAACATGAATGATGTTGCTGCCGTATCAGTAGATCCTATACTTACACCGGTAGTAAGCATTCTTGCTCATCCAAGCCTTACTATCGTTAAACAGCAAAGGGATACACTGACCGCTTCTGCAACAAATGCAGGCACTAACCCTACATACCAGTGGTTACTGAATGGTTTCCCCATAGCAGGTGCTACCAACAGCATGTTCATCAGCAACAAATTTGTTGATCATGACAGCCTTACCTGCCTTGTTACCAGCGATGGCGCTTGCGGAGGCGTAACTACCGGCCACTCGGTTGTTATCACTGTTCACAGTGCTACCGGTGTTCAGCAGTTTGCGGCTGGCAGCAACCTTACTGTTGCTCCAAACCCGAACAAGGGTATATTTACCATTGCAGGTGACCTCGGTACTAACGATGACCAGGAGTTGTCTATTGAAGTTACAGACCTCGTTGGCCATGTAGTTTATACCGGCAAGGTTATGGCTAAAAATGGCGAAGTGAACGCGCCTGTACAGCTTAGCGGCGTTGCCAACGGTATGTACATACTGAGCGTTCACACCGATACAGAGCGTAAAGTATTCCATGTTGTTATAGAGCAATAAGGAGTATTTGAATACTTACAGAATGGGGAGCTTTTGAGCTCCCCATTTCTTTTGAAGGTATGTCATTGCCGTGGCGGGAACCTGAATCCCGAAACTTATTTTAAATTTGCCTCCTCGGGAAAACAGATAATGAGATCAAAACTTAACAAATACTACCATTACGTTTTAAAATTTGCCAAAAGCCACCACAAGCGGGAAATAATAAATGAACTGGGTGAGGAAGTAAGGAGTAAAGGGGTAGTAGGTGGTATAAGAAGCCTGCTGCACCGCAGGATGCACCAGAAAGGAGCTGATAATAATGATGATACCGGCATTAATATATCACTGGCGGATTTTGACAGGGCCATGCGGGTGTCGCTGCCACAGGTGGATACGCCACTGGTATCTGTGATCATCCCCATGTACAATCAGCTTGATTTTACGGTCAATTGTATTTACTCGGTTTTTTTAAATTGCGGGATAGACAGTTACGAGGTCATTGTAGCTGATGACAAGTCCACCGTAGATTCATCCGTCTTACAGGAGTATTTTCAGCATATTGTTGTTATCAGGAATACAGAGAACCTTGGTTTTCTTAACAACTGCAATCATGCGGTATCTAAGGCGCGGGGCAAGTATGTGGTATTGCTGAATAATGATACACAGGTGCAGGCAGGCTGGCTGAAGGAACTGGTAGCTACATTTGATAACGACCCGCAGACCGGGCTGGCAGGTTCGAAACTGGTATACCCGAATGGTAAGCTACAAGAAGCAGGGGGCATAATATGGCGCGACGGAAGTGGCTGGAATTATGGCAATGGGGATCATCCGGGGAAGCCGGAATATAACTATGTAAAAGAGACAGACTATATATCCGGCGCGGCGATAATGATGCGCCGGAGCCTGTGGGATGAAATGGGAGGGTTTGACGACCATTTCGCGCCTGCCTACTACGAAGATACCGACCTGTGTTTCAGAGTCAGGCAACGGGGATATAAGGTAGTTTACCAGCCATTCTCGGTAGTGGTGCATTTTGAGGGGGTAACTCATGGCAAGGACCTGGGAACAGGCATAAAACAATACCAGGTAGTCAACCGGCAGAAATTTACGGAGCGCTGGAAAGACGAACTGAATAAGAAACCTGAAAACGGGCAGCAGGTATTTTTTGCGCGCGATCGTACAGCGGGTAAAAAACATGTGCTGGTTGTAGACCATTACCTGCCGCAGATAGATAAAGACGCGGGTTCCAGGTGCATCAGCAGTTTTATGGATGCCATGCTGGGGCTTGGATATATGGTATCCTTCCTCGGTGAGAACCAGGTGTATTCGCAGGCGTATTATCAGTCATTTCAGCAGAAGGGTGTGGAGGTGCTGTATGGCAGCCGGTTCAATTTTTTTGACCAGAGCTGGAAGGGTTACCTGAAAGACAATATGGCGAATTTCGATGCCATATTGCTTAGCAGGGCATCAGTATGCCGGCCCATACTGGAGTGGCTGAGAGGCAATGACTGGGCCGGAAATGCGGTCTATTTTGGGCACGATCTCGGGTTCAGGCGACTGGAAGCAGAGGCCGCCGCAAAAAACGATGATGCAATGAGCAGGTTGGCAGCCAGGATAAAAGGCGATGAGGATTATATGTACAGCCATGCCGATAATTCACTGGTGTTGAGCGTAGACGAGCTGGAATACCTGCGTAAGTACATCACCACGCCGCTGCATTATGTGCCTGCCTTCTTCTATGATGTGGCCGGAGATATAGCAGGTTATGAAGCGCGGGAGGGGTTGCTGTTCGTGGGGGGATTCAACCATCCGCCAAATCAGGATGCGGTGGTGTGGTTCCTGGATAGTATATACGACCGGCTTTACCGGCAGGGCATACCGCTTACTATAGTAGGCTCGAAGATGCCGGCATTTATGGCGGAATACAAGAAAAAGTTTCCTTCGCTGCAAATACGGTCTGACATACCTGTTGAGGAGCTCAATGCTTTATATGACCGTACGCGGATAGCTATAGTGCCGTTAAGATATGGCGCGGGGGTAAAGGGTAAGGTCATAGAGGCCATGGCAAAAGGGGTGCCGGTGGTAGGTACGGATATTGCCTTTGAAGGTATGCCAAAGGATGGAGACTTTAAGTATAAGGGCCTGAATACACCACAGGAGATAGCGGATGGTATCAGCGCATTGTATACCAATGAGGCCCGGTGGCAACAACTGTCCGGTTTCGGGATGGGATATGTAAAAGCGTATTTCAGCATGGAGCAGATAGCTAAGGTGTTTAAGGATGTGGTAGGGTAGGTGCTTTGACTTTTCTGCGCAAACCCGCAAGCAGTAAAACGAGCAATGCCCCAATTATACTCATCACAGACCCCAGGACCATGTGGCTAAGCTTGTAGCGAATCTTAATGTCGTGGTTGCCACTATCCAGGTAGATGCCCGTCATGCCGCCATTTATGATGAGCTTTTCTTTTTCTTGTCCGTCTACAAAAATATGCCAGCCATCGTCGAAGGGAATGGACAGATACATTAGTTTATCTTTCTTTAAGCTTATGGTGCCGGATATTAAATTGTCTTCGAAACGGGAAATGGTCAGTGTGTCGCGGTCAGGCATAATTGCAGCCTCCTTAAAATGTTCGAAGTCGGGAGGAGTATTGACTGTGTCGTTTATCTGAAACCGGGTTAATTTATTGAGGGCAGGAACATCTTTATTCTGTACAATAAGAGTGTTGATACTTAGTAGTTGTCTTTGCTTTCCTGATGTGCCCGAAAGGCTGCTATCACTTATATATGATGAGCAAGCATATCCAAATGGCAGAACGAATTTGTTTTTGAAAATAGTAACGTCGCCTGTTGTTGTAAGTGAATCCCACATTTCAGGCCATTGCGGGTGGTAGTTTTTTACGCTCAAAAAGTACTTTACCCTGTTCTGGGATTCAGCCATAGGGTTGTCGATGAGGCCGATGGCCCAACGGGAATCAGCCTCACTCGTTTTGCCGGCAATACCCATAAACTGAAGGTAGCTGATATAGTAAAGCTGGTTAAATGAATTGTAGGAGGATGTACTGTTATAGCCTTGGCGCTGGCTTGCGTTCAGGTCTGTATAGCGGGCTGTAGGCGGGTCAAAATTTTTGTCGACCCGGTAAAATGACCGATCAATACTTTGGATGTATTTTATCGCGTCCAGGGAGTAACTGTTATACAATACTTTTTCATGTTGCAGCCAGTTCATCAGGAATGCATCGCGCCTGTTTGCGGTTATATACCCCATACAAATAATTTCTACGGCGACAAGTGCGAAGATCGATGCCCTGGCAATGTTTATTTTCTTTATCGCGGGCAGCAGTGCCAGTACAACGGTATAGGCTATGAGCATACATGCGGCAAACGCCTGTATTTTTCTATCTATTGTGTTCTTGTCAATGAACGGTGTGAAAGCCAGGAGTAACAGCAAAACAGAGAGGGAGACTGCCAGTGTAGTGTAGTTCACCTTTTTTTGCCGGATAATATGGTCAAGCGCATGTGCTGTAAAATAGATAAGAAGGAATGCTACAAACAGAGAATAACCACGGTAGTAGACCCCACTGAATAACCATAGGGCACTACGCAGATACGGGAATACAGCCGGTAACAGCCAAAGTATCAGAGATGCGATAAACAGGATGCGTTGTCGTTTGTTGAGGCTGCCAAATACCTGCGGCGCAACTATGAGGCATATGAGACCACAGTAAAAAAGAGGCGCGCCCAGTATAGTGTCCCAGCCTTTGAAATTGCTGCCGCTGCCCAGGATATCGGTAGAGAAGAAACGCAGTATGGCTGTGCCGATCTGTAACGGATCGCTTAGCTGCAGGAATGGTATATGCCTAAACTCATTGCCAAACTGGGCAGACATAGCGCCGCGCGGGCTGTGCAGGAGTAACGATACATTTTGGAGTAACAGAGGGCCTGATAGCAGTATCGCAGCTATTGTGAGGATAGCCAGGCGACCTGACAGGCGAAACAGCTTTATGCCGTCAAAACGGCCTGTATGCAGATGCCGGAAGATGGTGTAAAAGAGCATGAACAGGCCGTATAGGTAAAGATTGAACGGCATAGAGATGCAAAGCAGGAAAATACCGGTAAAAAACACCGGCCACTTATCCTTAAGGAATAATAATTCGAACCCGAGCAGCAGGAGAGCAAAGTTGAACGCTTCAAAACTGAATATGAACCACGCGCTGCCTTCTAACATGAAACCGGAAAATGAAAACAGAACGCAACCTGTTAGTGCGGAAAAGAACGAAAGGTTCAGAAGGCGCAGGTAGTTGTAGAAGATCATACCTGCCAGTATTATCTTCAATACTTCTACATAAATAGTCAGGTATACGATCTTTGAAGATCCCGCTATGTATAAAATGATGTCGAACGGGTCTCGAAGAATAAAAGGGAATATATTTTGCCCCATACCTGCTTTAAAAGACCACGCGGGAATACCATGGCTGTGTAAATAGTCGGCATAGCCGCAGAGGGAAGGGTACGAATAGTAATACCCGTCTCCCGAGATGTCCCAGAAGTAATAGGCATATTTCAGATCGAGGTAATCTCTGAAGATAATAAAACACAGAACAGACAGCACGCAAAAAACGACCAGGTTTGATTTGTTGTTGCTCATTTTGTATTTTAATCGGTTTACTTGAATCTTCTTTTTATGCGCTCATTTTCCGTCTGAAGTCGGTATGCCTGAGCGTGAGGTTAGGGTTATAGTTAGGGTCGTTGTCTACCCATCTCTTCCAGAATTGCTTCAGTAGTTTGAGCTCCTTTTCATGCAACTGCCATGAAGCCTTGCTGCGAAATGGGTGCCCCCGTGATGCCGATTCATGATGGTACAGCACCACATCGGGCAGGTATACATTAAAATGGTTTGGCTCGCTGCAGAACCTCAGGCATAGGTCTATATCATTAAATTCTACGGCAAAAAGTTCGCTCATGCCCCCTACAAAGGAATACAGCTCCTTACGGCACATCAGGCATGCGGCCGTCACTGCTGTGTAGTTGGTTGCCGCCTTTACGCTGTGGTAGTAGCCGTCGGCATCGGCAGGCTGGTGTATGAATGCATGCCCTGCCTCACCGTTGATACCCAATACAATGCCCGCATGCTGTATCGTATTGTCGGGGTATAAAAGCTTCACGCCTACTGCCCCTATTCGTTCCTGTTGGGCATAGGATACCATATTGGTTATCCAGTCGCTCTGTGTCACTTCTACATCATTGTTCAGCAGCAGTATATAATCACCATAGCTCTCGGCCACACCCAGGTTCATCAGTCGGGCAAAGTTGAAAGGGAAATTTGCCTCCACAAAACGGAAGTTGTCGGGGTTGCGGGTGCGGTAATTATAAACAAGGTCATGAAATTCGGTTGAGCGGCTGTTGTTGTTCAGCAGTATGATCTCGTAATCAGGATAATCTGTTTTTTCTATTATGGAGTCCAGTGTAGCTTTCAGCAGCGTCACCTGGTCGCGCGACGGTATGATAATACTCACCTTGCGGTATTCCTGTACTTCATATTTTATCCTGAAGGTGTCAGGCGCTCCGGGTATATCGTGTATGGTAGCCACAAGTCCTCTTCGTTTTAAGGCCGCTGCCAGTGCCTGTTTTTGCATGCCGGTAGACGCCGCCTTCGCCGGCAGCCGGTTATGAAACAATACCTTAGGTATATGGCCTATCAGTTCTATACGCTCCGTTACGCGCAGCAGCAGCTCATACAGCAGGCAGTCGTCATAGCCCTCGCTAAAGTAGTCGCACCCTTCGATCACCGAGCGTTTCATGGCAAACGAAGCACCGATATAATTCCTCGACAGAAAAGTATCGGGCGACCAGTTCGGTTTAAAATATGGGTCTGAGTAATTTCCGGCTGCGTCCACCAGGTCGTCATCGGCATAGATCATCTCTATGAGGTAGTAAGAGTTGAAGAAGCGTATGATCTCGAAGATGCAGTTGGGTGTAAGCAGGTTACTTTCCGGCAGAAACAGTACGAACATCTGGCTGGCCTGCATTAATGCTGTGTTATAGCATGCAGCCAGAGATGCTTTAGCGCTGTTTTGTATGATCCTTATTCTGTCGTCGGCAGCAGCATATGTTTGCAGTGTGTCATTTACACCGGCATGTCCGGGGCAGTTGTTGATGAGCAGTAGTTCCCAGTCGGGGCTTAGCTGCTGCCGCACAGCATCTACCGCTGCCGCCAGGAAAGGCATTGCCGGGTCATTTACCGCCAACAGAATACTTACCCCTTCTTTAAATTTGAGCTGTGGGTACACCGCGTCAAATTCTTTTTTTAGCGTGGCCGGGTCGGTCATATTCCTTACCTGGTCTGCGTATGCTACTTCCTCGTCTGTCTCATGTATGCGCCCTTTTAGTACCTTGCTGAGATATTTTTTCAGCACTGTTCGTCCCGGCTTTGTGAACAGGAACGATATGAAGCCGGCCAGGCTCTTCAGCTTGCCTTGCTGCACATCAAATATCTTAGGGGTTTTTGCACTCATTGGGGTATGGCCGGATAATGAAATAAATGTAATAATAATAATCGTGTACAGTACCCTTTATGTCAGAATAGTTGCCTGTACTTATCACATATCTCAGCCGATGTGCCGTAATGTGCCATTTCGCCGCCTTCCAGCAGTATGGCGTTATTGCATATGCCTGCTACGTCATCAGGGAAGTGGCTTACATACAGTATGGTGGTGCCCTGGTCTCTTACCTGGTATATCTTTTCTTTGCACTTCGCCTGGAATCCCTGGTCGCCCACGGCCATTACTTCGTCTATGATCAGTATGTCAGATTCGTTAGCCAGTGATATAGAAAACGCCAGCCGCGCCACCATACCCGATGAGTACTGCTTCACCGGCATGCACAGTACTTCGTGGCTGAGCTCTGAGAACGCGCGTATGTTGTCTACGGCATTGGTATTCTTGCGCGCGGTGCCATACAGCGCCAACAACAGGGCTATATTCTCATACCCGGTTAGTTCTTGCTCCAGGCCGGCGCCTATTGCCAATATAGGCGCGAAGGTGCCATTAACCGTTACTGTACCTTTGTCGGGTTTAATGATGCCGGCGATGGTGCGCAGTAATGTGCTTTTACCCGATCCGTTTCGGCCCACTATGCCGAGGCTTTCGCCCCGCTTTACTTCTACAGATATGTTGTTGAGTATTGTTTTGGTCTTGAATGGGCTTTTGCGCTGGGTAATAAGGTCTTTTAGTGAGTATACGCCCACATTGTTCTGCCAGAAACTGACATGCACATTCTCAACCTTAATAATAGTATCTGCCCCCATGCTTTGCCTATATCGCTGAAATAAACTGGTTCTTTAATTTACTGAAAACAAGATGCCCCACGGCATACATACCCAGTGATATGAGTATGCAACTGCCCCATAGCTGCAACGACGGACCGCCCGCGTCGTAGAAGATGCTGCGGCCAAGCTTTATAAAATAGTATATCGGGTTTGCCTCAATAAGAAATTTATATCGTTGTATCTGTCCTTCGGGGTAGGCGATAGGCGTAAGGAAGAACAATGCAGGCTGCACTGTGTTCCAGATAATGCCAATGTCCCTGAAGAACACGTTGAGCGAGCTCAGGAAAAGATTGAGCCCCAGCGAGAATGTTGCAAAGAGTACGATGCACGGTATGATAAGCACCATGCGCGGCGAATACACTATGCCGCACCAGTTCATGATCACCAGGAACACTACAAGCGTCAGCAGCAGGTTGAACAGCTCGCTCAGCGTCTCAGACAGCGGGAAGTAATAGGCAGGTATGTTCAGCGATTTGATAAGCCCCGCAGACCCCACTATGCTGCCTACGGCCTGTCCCGTTACATTAGAGAAAAAGAACCATAAGATGAGCCCCGATGTTACAAATAACGTATAATTAGGTATACCCGAATTGGCTTTGAAAATGACAATGAATATAATAAGGTACAGCGCAGGCTTAAAAAAGCCCCAGAAAAAACCGACCAATGAGTTTTTGTATCTTAATATTACATTTCTTTTGCTGAGGGCATATATCCGTGTAATATTTTGCACTTTGTGGATTTTGTTGATATTTTGTACGGCCTGGCCGTAGCTTGCTTAAAATGAAAATAGTTGTAAACGCCCGCTTTCTTACGCAGCCCCTTTCGGGGGTACAAAGGTATGGAATTGAGTGCAGCAGACAAATAAAAAAGTTGTGCCCCGACGCTGTTTTCGTGGCGCCCCGCAACATATTGCATACTGCCATAGCCCGGGAGCTGGACGTAAGGGTGACAGGCTACAACACTGGCCATGTGTGGGAGCAGCTTGATCTGCCCCTCTTCCTCGCCGGCCGCAAGCACCCTCCCTTGCTCAGCCTCGCAAACACCGCGCCGCTACTGTACAGCAACAACTATGTCACCATTCACGATCTTGCGTTTTATCATCATCCGGACTGGAATTCAAAGCGGTTCTCTGCATGGTACAACATATTGGTGCCGCGCGTGGCTGCCGGCGCCCGGCACATTTTCACTGTAAGCAATACCGTTCGTGCCGAACTGGTAAAGCACTATCATTTACCTACCACTAAGGTTACAGTGGCCTATAATGGCATTTCAGAGAAAATGCTGTCATTGGGCCCCCGCTCCGGCAGCGATAAAGAGAATATCATACTGGCGGTAGGTACCTTTAATATTCGTAAGAACCATCCAAACCTCGTGAACGCGTACCTTGGCAGCAGCCTACGCGATAGCTACCAGTTGGTCATTATCGGCGACAGGAACAAGATATTCAGGGATAGCCTCCTGGATGAGCAAGCCGTGGCCGCCGCAAACATTAAGATATACGAAACCATGGATGAATATGAACTGGTGAGCACCTACCGCAGGTCTGCCATCCTTGCGTCGCTATCGCTGTATGAGGGTTTTGGTATCCCGGTGCTGGAGGGGTTGTATAATGGCTGTAAAGTGGTCTGTTCAGACATCCCTGTTTATCGCGAATTGTATGATGGATACGTGACCTTCTGCGATTCCCTTAGTGTGCCCGGTATTACCGCTGCGCTGGAGACCGCTGCCGCAGCGCCCCCCGCTACAGTGGGGCAGGCAGCCGGCCTTACCGCAAAGTACAGCTACCGCCGTGCCGCGGAGGCCATTCTTGCCAGGATAGCCGTAAAATAAAAAGGAAGGGCAGCGCCCTTCCTCTCTGTATATTTGTTGCCGATAGCTTATTTAGCCGCTGCCAGTTCTTTTACTTTTGCCCACACCTCTGCTTCACCGCCTTCTTCATAGCCCGAATGCGTGAACGCTACCTTGCCGTTCTTGTCAATGATCATTGTAAACGGCACGTTCTGGAACCCTACCGAGCGCATCAGGTCTGAGTTGGCATCAATAAAGTAAGGGAATTTCCATCCCTTTGATATAGCGTAGGTACGCACCAGGCCCTCCGCCTCCATTTTATCCATAGATATTGTTACATAATTAAACTCAGCTTCCTTCTGCCATTCCGGGAGCTTTTTTGTTATGTTACCTATCTCTTTTTTACAAGGTATACACCATGTAGCCCAGAAACTTACCAATGTCACTTTACCTTTTTCAGCTATAGTGTTAAATGCCACTTTTCGCCCCGTATTAACATCTTTTATTTGTGTAGTGGGGAGGTCCTGAGCACGAATAGCTGTTACCAAACATATACAGGCTACAGCCATGAGTATTTTTTTCATAATAACTTGTTTTTATAATAAATAAGCGAAAACTTTGCCAGAATTAATTTAAGCGACTAATTTCGGAAAAACTTTAACAATATACGCAACTAAATGAAAAAAACGGCGATTTTATTTTTAACACTGTGCATCACGGCAAAGGCATTTTCTCAAGGTACGTTATCAGGCGACTTGATGATGAACCTCAATTTTTACCAGAGGGATACTAATATTAAGGCGTCCGGCAATCCATTATATGACAATTATCTTAGCGGTGGTGAGTCATGGCTCAACCTCCGTTATGCCACCAATGGCTTTACCTTTTTTGTGCGTGGCGATGGTTTCTATAACTCTAACCTCAAGAACCCTACATCTGCTATGACCGATGTGGGTGTGGGGGCATGGAGCATCAGCAAAGACTTTAAAGACCTTTCTATAACTGTGGGCAGCATATATGACCAGATCGGCAGCGGCATCATATACAGGGCATACGAAGACCGCGCCCTGCTCATAGACAATGCGCTGGTGGGTGTGGAGCTCAAATACAGGCTGTCTGATAAAATAGCCATGAAGGGTTTTGTGGGCCAGCAGAAGAATAACAATTTTGTCAATAACAAGCGGTACGCGCCCGTGATCAAGGGCTTCAATGCCGATGGTGATTTCAACGTTGGCAAGGTACATCTGCTGCCAGGTGTCGGTATTCTTAACCGTACGCTGGATAAAGATGATTACAGCTCTATAGTGGAAACAATAAAAACGCAGGACTCCGCGCATCATTTTGTGCCGGTATACAATATGTATGCTTTTTCTGGTTACAACACCCTTACTTACAAAAATTTTTCCTGGTATGTTGAGGGCGATGTAAAAAGCAGCGAAACAATAGTAGAGAACGGACTGTATGTTGATAAGCCCGGCGATCTCGAATATACTTCCCTTAACATTGGCAGGAAGGGTGTAGCCCTCAGCCTGTCCGGCAAGCGCACCAAGGACTTCGTAATGCGTACCTCGCCAAATGAATACCTGCTCAACGGTATGCTCAACCGGCAGCCCGTTATAGCCATACAGCGCCCTGAGCGCCTTATAGCACGCTACACGCCCGCGTCGCAGGATGTGTCTGAAATGGCGGGTACGGCTAACCTGCTTGTTACGCCCAACGATGTAACTAACTTAACGTTCACCTACTCACACATCAACACCCTTGACGATGAAAAGCTTTACCGCGAGGCGTATGCCGAGGTGTATTACCAGGGCTTTAAGTCGTGGCTGGTGCAGCTGGGCGTGCAGTACATGGAGTACAATGTGTATACCTACCAGGTAGCCACCACTCATGTGGAGCATCCTGTATTGTATGCCGTAACACCATTTACCGAGATCACTTATCGTATCAATGACAATAAATCTATAAGGGCGGAATTGCAGTATATGAGCACACAGCAAGACTATGGCTCCTGGGCTTTTGTACTGCTGGAGTACAATGTAGCCCCGAAGTGGTCTGTGTCGGTATCTGATATGTATAATGTGGCTATCAACAAGAATACTGATAACCCAAATTACAGCGATCCGGGTTTCAGTACTAAAAGCGCCAGCAATTACTACAGTATTTATACCGCTTATACCAAGGGGCCGCACAGGTTCTCGCTTGCTTATGTAAAGCAGGTGGATGGTATCAACTGCACAGGGGGCATCTGCCGGTACGAGCCTGCCTTCAGTGGTGTGAAAGCTACCATTACCACCAGTTTCTGACCGGAAGTAACTTGATCCTTTTTTTCATCATCGCCCCGAAGCAGATGCCTTGTGCGCTTTTTATTGAAATATACCGTCCTGTTATTTGTGTTGTGCCTGCTGCATACTGCCGTAAGCGCGCAGGGGGGCATGCGCTCGCTTAAAGCAGGTAATGCAGGAGGTACTATTGTAATAGACGGCAAGCTACGTGAGGCCGCATGGGCCACGGCAGATAAAGCAACGGGCTTTACCCAGTACGGGCCCGAGCCGGGCATGCCGTCGGTGCAGCGCACGGTGGTGAGTGTTATCTATGATAACGATGCCGTGTACATAGGCGCTATGCTATATGATACCTCCCCCGATAGTATTTTCAAACAGTTGTCTGCCCGCGATGACGATGGTGGTATCACCGATGAGTTCGGGGTCTATTTCGATACCTATAACGACCGGCAGAACGCCTCTTTTTTTGGCGTCACGGCAGCAGGTGTGCAGGTAGATGCCATTGCCAAGTTCGATGGCCTGGACCGCTCATGGAATGCCGCATGGTATTCGAAGGTCACTATTACAGACAGCGGCTGGTGTGTAGAGATGAAGATACCTTATTCGGCCATCCGTTTTCCCGCCCGGGAGCAGCAGGAATGGGGGCTTAATTTTTACAGGCGCACCAAGCGGGTGAGGGAAGTGGCTTACTGGAGCCCCGTGCTGCCTACCGTTACCAACAGGCAGGACCAGGCCGGTGTGCTTACCGGCATACATGATATTGTGAGCCCGGTACGCCTCTCGCTGCTGCCATACGTATCAGCCTATGCCGAGGACTACAATGGCCATACTGCCAATACGCTCAATGGCGGCATGGATATCAAATACGGGCTCAATGAGAGCTTTACCATAGATATGACCCTTGTGCCTGACTTCGGCCAGACCATCTATGATAATAAGGTACTCAATCTCTCGCCTATTGAGGTGAGGTATAATGAGAACAGGTATTTCTTTACAGAGGGGCTCGACCTGTTCAACAAGAACGATCTTTTCTATTCACGCCGTGTGGGCGGCCCGCCGATTAACTCACAGAACATCGCGCTCGATTCTAATGAAGAGATAACACGGAATCCATCCAGCACCCGGCTGTATAATGCCACCAAGATATCGGGGCGCACAAAGGGTAACCTCGGCATTGGCTTCTTTAATGCAGTGGCAGAGCCTGAATATGCCGATATACGCAATGTTGTAACCGATTCGGTGCGCAGGGTACAGACATCGCCGCTTACCAACTATAATGTGATGGTGCTGGACCAGGCGCTGAAGAACAATTCTTACATAAGCCTCATCAATACCAATGTGTGGCGGCAGGAGCATAGCTACAATGCAGATGTCAGTGCTTTGTTGTTCCGCTTTGCCAATAAAGCCAACTCATACGCCCTCAACGGTTCGGGCGATGTGAGCCAGAAATATAACGCGCCCTCGCCCGATCTCGGTTACCGCTACTACCTCAATTTTGGCAAGATAAGCGGCAACTACACATGGTCGCTCACCGGGCGCACCATTACAGACCGTTTTGATCCTAACGACCTCGGCTACCTTGACCGCAACAATCTGTCTTTCTACAGCTTTGATCAGTACTACAATATATACAAGCCGGTTGGCGCTATAGTAGAGGCGTATAACCATGTGGGCATAGATCACTACCGGGTCTTTAACCCCGATGTGTTTCAGCAGGCCGAGATATTTGGCTCCCACAATATCACCCTGCGCAACTACCTTACCGTAGGTGCGTACTGGACACTACAGCCCTTCCGTGGCAACGACTATACCGAGCCGCGTACCTTTGGCAGGTATTATGTCTACCCGCGTAATTATATGTGGGGCGGCTTTTACTCGTCAGACTACCGCCGCAAATTCGCCCTGGACCTCCAGGCTACTAATCGCCTCTACGAGGAGCGCCATCGCAATACTTTTTCATGGTCGGTATCGCCACGGTACCGGTTCAGCGATAAGTTCTCTGTCATCTACAGCCTTTCGGGTGAGGCCGCTAACAACGATGTGGGCTTTGTGGATAACAGGAATGATTCCATTTACTTCGGCGTGCGCAATGTCAATTCGGTGACCAATGCCCTCAATGCAGCCTATATCTTTACCAATAAGATGTCGCTGAAGCTCGATGCCCGCCACTACTGGTCCAGGGCAGAGTACAACCGTTACGCATTCCTTGAAAGCGATGGTGAGATAACACCCTCATCCGCATACAATGTAAACCGGAACGTCAACTTCAACACATTTAATGTATACATGAGTTTTGTGTGGCAGTTCAGGCCGGGCAGCGAGATGACCGTTGTCTATCAAAACAGCATCTTCTCTTCGCCCGAAGCCCCCGAAATGGTCAGCAACTACTTTACCGACCTGTCTAATACGCTCAATGCGCCACAGAGCAATAGCCTGTCCATCAAGGTCATTTACTACATAGACTATCTCGGCATCCGCAAGGCATTGGGCAAGGGTGCGTGATTTTTCGTTTGTGCCATATTTAGGTATAACATTTGCCTTTTGCGTTTACTGTAGTACCTTAGGGTTAAAATAAGACATTGTGAAAAAAATCATTCTTCCTGTTATCAGCCTTTTCATTTGCTCTGCTTTCTATATTGTCTCAGATACCGGCCAACAGGCCCCCCGGGAAAAACAGTACCTGGGTGCAGAAGATGCCATGGGGGCCGATGATGATGCCAACGCGCGCATGCATTATGAATGGTCCATGCTCGCCGACCCGGCTACGGGCAAGATACCCGCTCATATCCGTGAGCGCGAAATGGCTTTTGCCGCCACCTTGCCAAACGACAGGTATGCTGCCGCTTCCCGCACTACCGCCGGGCTCAACTGGGCACCCCGCGGCCCGTGGAATGTAGGCGGCAGGACACGCGCGCTGGGGATAGATGTCAGCAACCCTAACAATATCGTTGCGGGATCATGCTCAGGAGGTATGTGGCGTTCTACCGACCGTGGAGCATCATGGCACCCCACACTTGCCGCTGATAAGTATAAAAGTGTTTCATGCCTTACGCAGGATACGCGCCCCGGGCATACAAATGTTTGGTACTATGGTACAGGCGAGGCCTATGGTGCATCGGCATCAGAAAACGGCGCTTATTACCTCGGTAACGGCATTTATAAATCCACCGACAGCGGTGCTACATGGACAGTCTTAGCTGCTACTACCTCTTCCAGCCTTACCACATTCGATGTATGGGCCGATGCGGTGTGGAATATTGCCGCCGATCCTTCTGATATGGCCAACGATGTAGTATATGCCGCTGCTCTTGGCGCTATATACAGGACCTCAAACGGAGGTACTGCATGGTCGCCGGTTTTAGGCTCACTGGGTTCTTCTCAGTTTACCGATGTTGCGGTAACACCGTCCGGTATTGTTTATGCTACACTTAGCTCAGACGGGGCATCGAGGGGTATTTATCGCTCCACCGATGGGGTTACGTTTACCAATATTACGCCCCCCGGTTTTGGTATTAACTACAACAGGGTGAAGATAGGCATATGCCCCGATGATGAGACCCAGGTATACTTCCTTGCCAATACACCCAATTCGGGGCTGCCCGATACCAACTTCCTTGGCCAGATAGAGTGGAACAGCCTCTGGAAGTATAACTATGTATCCGGTACCGGAGCGGGCGCGGGAGGTACCTGGCGTGATCTCTCTCAAAACCTGCCTGCAACAGGGGGCATGTTTGATAAGTTTTACTGCCAGGGTTCATACGACCTTGTGGTAAAAGTAAAACCGGGTGATTCTAATACGGTATTCATTGGCGGCACAAACCTGTACCGGTCTACATCAGGTTTTGCTGACGCTGCTCATACCACGTATATTGGCGGGTATGAAGAAGGTGCCACACTGCCTGTAGTAGGTATGTACCTGAATCACCATCCCGATCAGCATGATATCGCTTTCTTCCCCGACAACCCGAATAAAATGATCTCGGCCAATGACGGAGGTATTTTCTATACTAATGACAATACAGTGCCCGGTGTTTTATGGACATCACTTAATAATGGCTACATCACTACCATGTTTTACTCATGTGCCATAGATCATGCGTCCAACAACGACATAATAATAGGCGGCGCACAGGACAACGGCAGTTGGTTTACCAATTCGGCCGATGTTACACATCCATGGGTTACCCCACGTGGCGGCGACGGCTCATTCTGCGCCATTGCCGATCATGGCAGCTCATATTATTTCAGTATCCAGAATGGCAAGACCATGAGGGCAAAAGTGGATAATTCAGGTCGCATAGACAGCTTTGCCCGTATTGACCCCGCCGGTGGTAGGGGCTACCAGTTCATCAACCCGTTTGCCATAGACCCCAATAACAACAATATTATGTACATGGCGGCAGGCAAGTTCCTTTGGCGTAATAACAACCTGTCGGGCATACCTTATGCCGCTAACTGGGATTCGATATCTACCAACTGGTTCCGCTTCCCCGATTCTACATTGACCGGCGGCAATTACAGCATTTCTTCTGTGGCCGTGTGTAAAGTGCCGGCAAACCGTGTTTATATTGGCACGTCCTTCCGTAATATTTACCGTATAGACAGTGCCAATACCAGCACCCACATCTATAAGAATATTACGTCTTCGCTCTTTCCGTTTACCAGTTCGGGCAGTGTTCCGGTCAATGCCAACTGTATTGCTGTGGACCCCGAGAACGGCGACCATATAATGGTTGTCTTTTCTAATTATGGTGTCTACAGCCTGTTCTATTCATCAGATGCCGGCGCCACATGGCAGAAAGCCGCGGGCAACCTTGAGACCAACAAAACTACCGGCGCGGGCGACGGGCCATCACTTCGCTGGGCCAGTATCATCCCGGTAAGCGGTGGTAGTGTTTATCTCGTTGGTACCAGCGTAGGCTTGTTTGCTACAACCCGCATTAACGATACCAACACCGTTTGGGTACAGCAGGGTACTAATACCATTGGCGCGTCTGTGGTAGACATGATAGACTATCGCGCCACCGATGGCCTTGTTGTAGTAGCTACGCATTCCGGCGGTATCTATTCATCGCACATTACTTCAGTGGGTAACATCACAGGTTTTGAGGAAGTGGCCGCCAACGACAAGCCGTCGTTTACAACTTATCCTAACCCCTTCACAAGCGAGACAACGATACAGTTCGATCTGCCGGCGGCCTGTAAGGCAAGCCTGTGTATCTATGACGCAATGGGCCGTATGGTAAGGGTAGTGGCCAATGAACAGATGAGTGCCGGAGGGCATAAGTATTTATTTGCCACTAACGGCCTGCCTGCGGGTATATACTACTGCAGTCTTAACGCGGGTGGTTATGCGCAGAGCCTGAAGCTTCAGGTAAACTAAAGAAGTATTTGCGGATACGGGTGTATTATCCCTTGATGCCTTCCATGTATGCCATGGGCACGGTGAGGGATAATACACCTTCTTTTTCTGCCAGTGCGTTGAGGTTTGTTTCCAGCCTCCCGAATATCTGTACCTGTACCGCTTCCGGTATCATCTCTTTCCACGACGACAGCCAGCCCAGCTTTACGAAGTGATGGTTTAAGAAAGCCGAGCCATCTGCGAATTTCATCACAAAGCTGTCTTCAACTATGCGTGATACAGTGAGGCCGGCATTGGCGTACATGGCAGCTATGGAGGCGGTTGTTCCCCGGTGCTGCTGGTGCTGTGTCAGCGTTGTGACAAGGTCTGCCAGGCCTTCCTGCTCCAGCGCTGTTTCAAATGCGTCATAGAACTCCTGCCAGTGTCCGTTCAGGTTGGTGGTCAGTACCAGTTTTCCGCCGGGTTTCAGTACCCGGTTGCATTCATCAAAAACCTTCCCGGGATCTTCAAAGTTATTGATACCAAGGTTGGATACGATCAGGTCTATGCTGTCTTGCTCAAACGGCATCTTGTCGGCGCTGCCTTCTATCAGCTTTACATTGCCTATGCCATAGGTATTTATTTTCTCTTTTGTGCGGTTGTTGGCATTGGTCCAGGGGTCTACTCCGTAGCAGGTACTGCCTGTGCCCAGGCGCTCTGCCAGCTCCAGCAGCGGAAACCCCGCCCCCGATCCGATATCTGCCAGTGTGATACCCCGCTTTAGTTCCAGGTGTTTGAGCAGCAGTTGTCCGAAATAAGCACTCCATAGCGGCATCTCATCAAATGTATTGATGAACTCAGGGCTGTCTGTGAAAGTATATGATAGATAGTCGGTCATAAATGTAGGAATATACTAAGTTAAGAAAATCACTGTTAAGCTGTCTGTTCTGCGCGGCTCATTTTTCTTTTTACAGGCGGCCAACTTTTATTATCTTTGGCTATCATGGATACCACCCATCTGCTGTTATATATATTAGGATGTATTCTATTGATAGGTTTTTTTGCGGGAACAGAGATCGCATTCATTTCAGCAAATAAGCTCAATATTGAGTTGCGTAAAAAGCAGGGCAAGCTGTCTGGCCGTATTATGGCCCGCTTCATGGATAATCCGTCTGAGTTCATTGGTACGGCATTGGTTGGGGTCAATGTATTAATGGTAGTATATGGCCTGCTGGCCGCTAATGCTACTTCTGCCTTACTTTCCTACTACAATATCACCCTTACCGAATATCCTAAACTTGTGCTTGATACGCTTTTGGCTACTTTCGTCATTCTTGTATTTGCCGAATTTCTGCCCAAAGCCATTTTCAGGAGCAAGGCCGAGGTAGTGCTCTCCATTTTCAGCGTCCCTATGCTGGTCATGTACTGGATATTTTATCCTGTGGCCAAGGTATTTGTTGCCATTTCCGAGTTTATACTAAAGTACCTTTTCAATGTCCGTATCAAAGAAAATAAGCAGGTCTTTAACCGTGTTGATCTTGAGATGCTGGTAAAGCAAAGCAGTGGGGGGCATGAGAATGAGGCCGGCGAAGTAAATACTGAGCTCTTTGAGAACGCGTTATACCTTGTCAATGTTCGTATTCGTAAATGTATGGTGCCCCGAAACGAGATCGAGGCTATAGATATAACTACCAGCATTGAGGATACTCGTAAGAAATTCATAGAAACCAAATTGTCCAAGATCATTGTTGTAGACGATAATATAGACAATATTGTTGGCTACATACATCACCTCGATCTAAACCGGCGTCCGGCGGCCATCACCGACATACTCCACCAGATAACCCCGGTGCCCGAAGCCATGAGCGCCGTAGACCTGATGAACAGGTTTACAAAAGAGCGTAAGAGTATTGCGTGGGTTATAGACGAATTTGGTGGTACTGCCGGCATTGTAACCATGGAAGACGTACTTGAAGAGATATTCGGTGATATCAATGACGAGTATGACGAGCAGGAGCATGTGGATAAGCAGATATCCGAAAATGAATTCATTTTCTCCGGCAGGCTGGAACTAGACTATCTTAACGAAAAGTACCGGTTCAATTTTCCTACGGATGTATCCGAGACATTATCGGGCTACATCATCACTATGCACGAGACCATACCTAAGATCAAGGAGCGTATCAAGATCGATAATTACGAATTCGATATACTCCTGGTTACGGATACCCGGATAGAAACAGTGAAAATGAAGGTTTTAAAATAAACGGCAGCGCATTATGTGCGCTTTTTTTTAACTCTTTAACTTTAGCAATTATGGCAGTACAGCGCGCGTTCAATCTCAACCAATGGATCAATGACAACCGGCACCTGTTAAAGCCACCTGTGGGCAACCAGAGCGTATATAAAGATGCGGGTGACTTTATTGTAATGATAGTAGGAGGCCCCAACAGCCGCAAGGATTTTCACTTCAACGAGGGCGAGGAACTCTTTTACCAATTAGAGGGTGACATAAATGTGCGGATAGTGGAAGACGGTAAAATAGTGGATATACCTATAAAGCAGGGTGATATATTCCTGCTTCCGGGCCGTACACCCCATTCTCCGCAGCGTGGGGCCAATACCGTGGGCATGGTAGTAGAGATAAAGCGCAAAACCGAAGAACTTGATGGTTTTATGTGGTTTTGCGAGAACTGCCACGAAAAGCTGTACGAAGAGTTCCTGAACGTTTCCGATATCGTAGCCCAATTGCCTCCGCTCATGCAGCGCTTCTATTCGGATGTGGATAAGCGCACCTGTAAGAAATGCGGCACGGTAATGGAGCCGCCAAAATAGCAGCTACCTTTTTTTGATCCCGGGATATTTCATGTGCAGGCCCTTAAGGGTATCTCTCAATATCTTGGCCACAGTGTATGACTTATACCAGTTTTGGTCAGATGGTATTATGTGCCAGGGTATTTTGTTGCAATGCGTGAATACATCCTCGTAGCAGCGCATATACTTCGCCCATAGCTTTGACTCCGTAAAATCGTCGGGGCTGTACTTCCACATCTTTTGTGGCATGCTCAGCCTTTCTTCCAGCCTCGATAACTGCTCCTCGTGGGATATGTGCAGGTAGAATTTTAATACCCGGGTGTTGTTATGCTCAGTGAGCAGCTTTTCCATTTCATTGATGGCATGCATGCGTTTTTTTGCGGTCTCATCGTCTATCATAGCATGTACCCTGGTCACTAATACATCTTCGTAATGCGACCTGTTGAATATCTGTATCATCCCTTTAGCGGGGGCATGCATGTGTACTCGCCATAAAAAGTCGTGCGACAGCTCTTCTTTCGTAGGCTCCTTGAAAGACATTACACTTACGCCCTGGGGGTTCATGCTTGTAAATACATCTCTTGTGAGGCCGTCTTTACCGCTTGCATCCATACCCTGTGTTACTACCAGTATGCTGTGCTTACCCTCGGCATACATGAGGTTCTGCAGTTCGTCCAGTTCTTTTAAGATGCCGTCCAGTTCCTTTTTGGTAGCGTCTTTGTCCACACTTTTTGGCGCGCGGGTAGCTATATCTTTAAGTTTTACTTTAGACATAAAAAGAGTTTAAAGCTTGTGTGAAGTTATTGGTTTTTTGCCGGATAGCCGGCACCCGCCGAGCCTAAGGGTTTGCGGGCTTCATCATCTGCCTGTAAGCTTTTATAAATATCGCGCCAAGGTTTTTGTATGGCGGTACATAATCTGAGAACTTATCCTGCGCGTCGGGCCTTTTCTTAAAATAGTCCTCAAGGTCTCGCCAGATACTGATCCAGTTCACGTCGGCGCCCTCCAACAGCCGGGCGTTGAGGGCTTTTATTATGGGTTCGTTCACCGCCATCACACCTGTCTGTTTTGACGAGACGATGTGCGCGTTGGGTGATTTGTCCAGCACCAGGGCCAGGTTGTGATACCCGCCACATGAGCCCAGTACCACTATCCTTACTTTATCGGTAAGTTTTTCCAGTGTTACCGGCAGGTGGTAGCTATGGCCACGGTGTATCATTATAGTGGGGTGTATGCCGCTGTCGTTGAGGTAGCGGGTCAGGCGTTCTATGGCGTCCTCTGCCTCGGCGTCTTTCAGGGGCAGGTTGGCATATATGACCACCGGTTTGCCTGTAACAGACGATAGCTCCGTCCAGTATTGCCGGGTTACTATTTTCCAGTTCTTATCCCGCTTGAAAGACTCTATGTAACCATCGTAAGAGTCCTGCCCGTCTTTATCGCCATAAAAGAACACCTGCTGGTATACGATGCCCGAGTCACTGAGCAGGTCTTTATAAGGTACTTTATTGATAGGGGGCAGTTTCAGCCGGGATGAGGCCACTGCGGCACCGGTGTCGCTACCGGATATCCTGTTGCCCTGGAAGAGCATTGCCAGCAGGCTGTATATAATAAGGCCTTTCCTGCTTTTCTCTTTATAAGACAGCTCGTAGTCTTCTTTTACCTTGGTCTGCAGGAAGTTAGTGAGTGCGGTGTCGCGTATACTCCCGAACGCGTCTGCCACGTCTACGGCATCTTCCAGTTCTTCATTTCTGCCATCCTGCAGCCCGTCTATGAAGCTGCTCATGACCTCCGTCTTCACGGTATCGGCCATTGTATTCAGGAAGTCTGTAAGTGTGTTATAGCCCGCGCACATGCGTATGAATGTGCGAAAGTGCTCATGATTTACAGAGTCCAGCAGTTCATCGCCCTTCATAGGGGCCATGCGCTCCAGCATGCGCTTAAAGGTGCCCAGGAAACTGCTGGTATAAATCTCTTCCTGGCCATATACCGCTATGAAGTACAGCGATGAAGAGGGCAGGCTGTCTATACACTTAAACCGCACATCGTCTTTCTCTTCGTGCAGCTTGTTCATGGTACGTACATAATCCAGTGCCCGGTATTCCAGCTCGTCGAGATAGGCTTTGCGGCCTATGGAGTCGTCTTCGAGCATCAGCCGTACGAGGTTTTGAAAATATACTGCCGGATGATTGGCTATAGTATCTATCTCGGCTACGGTCTTACGGCCACGGTATACATCGCTGAGCAACGGGAATGCCTTTGGCGGGGCTTTAGAGTTGTTGGCGATCCTGGCAATGGCCTCCACCAGCGGGTCTTTTGTATTGTTTACGGCGTTCTTCAGTGTATAATTGGTGGAGTAGGCATAGTTAAAAATGAGTTTAGGGTCCAGCCGGGCCGCCTGTATGATTATGTTTGCGGCAAAGGTATCTTTAGCATATTCGCCCAGCCTTTTTATCATCATCAGCGGATCGGCTTTGCCCATCTCGGTATAGATATAGGCTCGTACGTCGGGGTGGTTGTCCATCAGCACCACGCCATTATCCAGTGAGTAGATATTGGTGTTAGCTACGGTATACTCCATCATCTTGTTCTCGTTAGACGCTATGAGCATACCATGCATATTAGCCGTAAGCCGGTCATAAAATTGCGCGCCGGGTTTAGCGTCGCTGTTATATAGGCGTATCAGCTCCCATACCGCCCGCAGCGATCGTATGCGCTGCTGGTTATCCATTACCGGGTCGCGGCCATTGGCAGGCATGTTCTCTATCATTACCTGCATGGAGTCTACCTTTTTTATGAGGGCGGTAGTAAATATGGCGGTAGTGGCGCTGTCTTTGCCATACCTTATGATACCGTCCTTTTTACCGTCTGCCTCATCGGCCCTGGCCTGCTCATTGTCTATCTTATCGTGCCACAGCGCCCTGCTCATAGGTATGGGGTGCAGCAGGGAGTCGGCGCGGTAAGGGTCAGCCTTTACGGTATCTTTTTTCTTATACCTGCTCACATAGGTGGGCGGGTGGGGTACAACCCTGGGTGGTACGTGCTGCTGCGCCGCCGCAATACCCGTAAATAACAATAAGACAAATGCTGAAACAAAGACTTTTCCCATGTGCTGCCCTGCGCCCGCGCCGGTAAACGGCACGGCTGATAATATTTTGGTCAAATATACTTTTTATAGTGTAAAAAGAAATGTAAAATACACTATACAACGAAAAGCGCGCCATGCTTATTGCATGGCGCACTTTCCGGACTTTTAACCTTTGTTATTAATTACCCGGTGAACCGGGATGGGGTTACATTTTTACAAACTTGCGTATCACATTGCCATTATCGCCTTTAAGTGTAATATAATACACTCCGGCGGGCAGTTGGCTGACAGCGGCCCTGGTTTGAGCAGCGCTTATATCCTGCTGCATTACCTCGGCGCCCATGGCATTGGTAACGGTAAACGATGTGAATGAGCCCGGCTCCATTTGTATCACCAGCTCATCACGTACAGGATTTGGGTAGACACTGAGGCCGGTAGTGTTGACGCCCGGTACTTTAGACGGATTGCCCACAATATTGGTAACACTATTGGTCATTACAACAGGGTTATTGTCGAAATGGATGCCGGCCCTGTTATTGATGAGGGTGCCCACGGGTAACCCGGCCTTAGCATTGATCTTAAATACCACGGTACCGATGTTCAAGCCATGGTGCGTGCTATCCAGCAGGTTGATGTTGGGGAAGTCGAACTTAAGAATGTTATGCCCGCCGCCGGTAAGTTTTGAAACCATCATTTTAGCGGAGCTTACCTGTAACTTAAGCGTGGAAATGTCTACATTGTCAGAGAGGGTGTCCATGACGTATATGTTGAACGCGGTGTCATTACCATCGTTCTCAAACTGAATAGCATATTCCAGTTGTGTGCCTGCTGCAATGTGGCCCTCGGGTGTTACCTGCATAAGGTTAGGATCGTAACCGGCACGCACTGAATCTACGCGCATATCCACATTGTCTGTAGGGTTAGCATCGCCCGAGGTAGGTGTGAGTAAGAAGTAAGAATTTACGGTATCACCATAAGCATATATGGGGCCGGGTGTCTCAGCATGTACCTCTACCAGAGAAGGGGCGGTGGTGGAGGTGAGGCCCGCAAAATTCCAGGTAACGGTAGTGCCAGATACCGATGCAGGCGCAGGGGTTGAACTCCAATACGAGTATTTGGGGCTGAGCTCCATGGTAAGTGTGGCAGGGGTAAGCGGACAATAGGTATTATCTACTATTACACTTGCCCTGAAGGAATGAATGCCGGCGCGCACGGTAACAAATTCGCGGAGATCGAAGGTGGTAGTGCCGGTACAGTTTTCAGCAAAAGACTTAAGCGGGGCCATGGCAATACCGCTGCCAAGCGTATCGGAAATAGCACCTCCTGATGGGCAGGTAACGGCAAGGCCTGTAGCAGGGGTGATAACCGTAAATGTATACACATCGCCCGCTGTACCGTATGCGGTATAATAGAAACCGCTGGTAGCTGAGATGGTATCTACGGGTACGCCGTTTGAGTCAACCCTTGTGACGGTGCCCAGGTAAAGATCGGGCTCGCCCGCATCCTGAACGCAGTTGCTGTTGCCATCGAGATAGAAGCTGATGGGTAATACATTGCATAAGTGATAGGTATTGGTAAATGTAACGGAGTCTACCGCCGCAGAGCCGTTATACATGATCTGCTTTACGGTATAAGAGCCCGATGTGGCATATGCATGAGTAAAATCGGCATAGCCGGTGGCACCCATAGCCAGTATGCTGTGTGTATCGGAAGAGCCATCGCCGTACTCGGTGTATATAGATACACCGGCATGGTATGAAGGTATGGTCACATAAAATTCGGTGCCGGCGCATAGCTGATTGTTATAGACCGTAAAGCTGTCTGCTGTAATGGCAGAGCTGCCGGCAGGCATAAGGCTGGCCTGCGATGATACGGCATTTTCTATCATCCTGTCGGAGGTAGAGGTGCCATTTTTTTCTACCATACCCACAATGCTCATATGAAGCGGGTTGCTGCCAGACGGAACAGTATAGCTGTAGTGTTTTGTAACACTGGTGCCTGTGGTGGGATTGGTAAATGCGGCTTCGCCCCAAACGCTGCCGCCCGGGCAGAGTACGGCTGTTACAACATAGTTATGCGAAAAAAGGCCGGCGGGTGATATAGGGTTGCCGCCGGAATTGTACCACGACGCACTGCCTGTGCATGAGGTAAAGCTGGTGGAGCCGTAATAATTATGCTGATTATACGCAGTGGGCGCGCTGGATATGCTGTCTTCTATAGCATAGGCGTTAATGTTCCAGTTGCCGGTGAGCGAAGACAGCGCAGTGCCTGTAACATATACATCTATGACCCTGGTTACGGGGTTGTAAGTGCTCACCATGTCCACATCAAAATTGGGGCTGAGGGCGGCCTGTGCGCCTACGCCGGTTTCCCACGGGCGCATCTGCTCCACGCCCGAGCCTATAACGGCACGGTCGATAGTGGCACTGGGGAAGGCGGAGATATAACCCGAGCCGGTACAAAACGGATCGCCGGTTACCTGCATGGGGTCACCATTGTGCCAGGCGGCTATAATGGTATTGGGGTACATGGGCAGTACCTTTTCCTGTATGTCCTGGAAAGCATCGGGCACAAAGCCGGCCCATGCGCCCGCCGAAACTTCCAGCAGCACATTTTTTGTGCCGGAGGTGGCGACATGAAGTTGTCCATAAGACTTTGAAAACAAAAGAGTTGCCGTCAGAAAGACTATTGAGGTTTTTCTCATAAGGGGTAGTTTTTTTAAGGTGAAGATCCTGTAGTAAGGATGTAATATAGACGTATTTTATGAGCTGAGTGTTGGGTATGGGTTTTATATTTTTAATTTTGCCAGATCTGAACCAACCGATGCGTTATCAGCAGCCCGAGCGGCACCGCATGAAAAAACCCGGTACGGAAACAAAAACGATAAATAAAAAACGTATGCGACCCGGCCGGATGGGGAATTTTTCTGAAAAAAAGCATTTGCGCACATTGTCATTGATAATCAGCGTTTTATACAAATTTTGTGGATAAAAATTCCCCATTTTTTCCCCATTCTTTGCGCATTATTGCATGCGAATATATTTAATATTTTTCGTAATGCCGCCGTATTGCGCACTGCCACTATCCTGTGAGGTGCTAATGACAGCACAAAGGTGAGGCAGGTTTTTTGTACTGCAAAAAGAAAGTTTTATGACAGTACGGATAGCGGTCTGTCATAGAAAAAAGTTGGTAGGTTGAGGGGCAGCAACACAACCGTAGTAAGAGAAATGGTTAACGATGTCGTTTTTAAGAAGATTACTGAGAGCAGAGGAATTGCAATGAAAAAAACTTACATTCGTATCATTCCTTTACCGTATGAAAATACTATCCGTCATCCTATTCATCTTCCTTTCTTTTTGCGTACGTGCGCAGACGGGTGATATGCGAGTGTATACTGTGGCGGGGAGCCTTACGGCTACAACGCTTGGGGATGGCGGGCCGGCGACTGCGGCCAGTTTATCAGCTACTGAAGGAATATGGATGGATAATAATTGCAACCTATATATAAGTGATATGGGGCATTCTCGGATAAGAAAAATAACCTCATCAGACGGCATCATTACAACGATAGCAGGAAATGGAATTAGTGGTTATTCAGGAGACAACGGCCTTGCTACAAATGCCGAAATAAAAACCCCTTATGGATTGTACGCAGATAAGTATGGCAATGTTTTTTTCTCTGAATATAGCAGCAATTCAGTAAGACGTATAGATGCATTAACCGGAAAAATAACACTTTTTGCGGGACACGGCTCTACTTTGGGAGACGGAGGACCTGCGACAGCTGCACAGCTTAATAATCCTCATAATGTATATGGAGATTCTCTAGGCAATATTTATATAGCTGAAGTAGGAAGAATCAGGAAAGTGGATGCAAGTAATGGTATAATTTCGACAATTGCAGGAAGCGGTATTCCCGGATTATCAGGTGATGATGGCCCAGCTACTGCGGCTCAAATAAGTGATGGAGTTGCGGGAATGGTTTTCGACAAATTTGGCAACTTAATTTTTGCCGATCGCTCCAATTCAAGAGTTCGTAAAATTAATCGGATTACGGGCATTATTACAACAGTTGCAGGCACAACTGGAGGGTATTATTCGGGGGATGGTGGTCCAGCTACAAACGCACAAATGACAGGCCCTATTGGTTTGGCGATTGACGAGAACGAAAATATTATTATTGCTGATAATGGCAACGATTATATAAGGAAGGTTGATGCAGTGACTGGTATTATATCTACAATCGCTGGCGTTGGTTCATCTGGCGGGAGTACAGTTGAGGGAGCATTATCTAATGATGCTCAAATGCACCCTGAATTTCTATATTTAGATCGTCATGGAAATATTTATTATTCAAATTATGGTAATCAGATTCATAAAATCACAAATTATTTACCCGGGCTTGAAATAAGTGGGAGTAGATGCGGCCCGCCGAGTAGATTACCATTGGCGGGAATAAAAAACGATATTCTAATTTATCCTAATCCAACAGCAGATAAGTTAAATATTATTAATGATCAATATTATGGTAAGGCACGCCTTACTATTGCTAATCCCATAGGGCAGCAACTAATTCAATGTAATACTAATGACAGCTTTTTTACACTTGATATTGCCGCATTACTACCAGGTGTTTATATTTTGACATTAGTTGGGGAGAATATTTACATTAGGGAAAGAATATTAAAGACAAAATAAAATTTTATACATGGCTTCGTATTGTAATTTTTGGGATCCTGCAGGTAGTCAGGCAATCAGAAAAGATTTTACTTCCGGAAATTGTGTTGGAGTGTTTGTTGGTACGCCAACCGATTCTAGCATATTAGGTGGACCATTTGGAAGCCCTGGCGGTCATTCAGTAGGAACCCCCTGCTCTACCATAGTGATGGGCGACACAAACACTATCAATACCAATAGCTCAGGTTATGAAGGTTTTAATACAATAGCTAATGGAAATAATAATGTGATTAATCAGGGCTGTCACAATAGTATCTATAGTGGTCGAAATAACTTAATTGATGAAGTATGCTTCAATACCATTGGCAGTGGCTGGAACAATACAATTAATGGTGGTGCTGGATGTAACGCAGTTATTGTTGGCGGTGTTGGTAATACCTTGTCCAGTTACGCAAGCATAATTGGTGGAGGAAACTCAAACCAGATTCAGGCCGGAAGTGGACCGGCAGTTATTGTTGGTGGTGCAGGAAATGTAATTCATAATAATGCATCTGGAAGTAGTATAGTTGGGGGCGGTTTCCATCATATTTATTCACCTGGAGGTTTTGTTGGTGGTGGGGACAAAAACATAATTTTGACTGGTTCAGGGTGTGGTGCTATCGTTGGAGGATTATGTAATTGTATAGGGGAAAATTCCCAGTACAGCATTGTAGGTGGAGGCCACTGTAATATTGTGTGTACTCAACACAGCGGTAGTTTTTCTGGATATAAGAACTTGAATTACACTGCTTTTTCATTTATCGGTGGAGGACAAGAAAATACTGTTGCAACACTCGGATCGAATGAGACACTTGGTGGTGGTTTTAGGAATTACTTATATGGCCCTTATGGGTCAATTTTGGGAGGAGGATACAATACAGTTGCAGGTCTTTTTTCTTCAATTGGCGGCGGTGGCAGTAATCAGATAGGCGTTCATGTTGGTGGCCCTGTTTATTATTGCGCATGCATATCCCATATAGGTGGCGGCGAAGCCAATAAAATACTACCAGTAGCGGGCGTGCCCCCGGCCAATCTTAAAGGGTCAGCTATTGTTGGGGGCTTTGCAAACACTGTATCTTCAAATTTTTCATTTCTTGGTGCCGGTCAGCAGAATGAAATAGCAGGGACAGCAAATTACAGCACACTTAGCGGAGGGTATAAGAATTGTATCTGTAGTGGAAGTATTTATACGTTTCTTGGTGCCGGGAATGGTAATATTCTATCTGGCAGTTATTCCGTATTAGGTGGTGGAATATCTAATCGTATTGATAATAGCGCCACACATAGTGTATTAGTAGGTGGCGATTCACAATGCATAGATCAGACGTCAGATCATAGTTTTTTAGGCGGTGGAAAATTTAACTGTATAGATCGTGCATCGCAATATGGATTTTTAGGCGGTGGTCTGTCTAACTGTATTGATAATGGTGCTACGCATAGTGTTATGGGAGGTGGTGAGCTGAACTGGATAGACACACCCTCCCACCATAGTACATTAGGAGGCGGCAGAATAAATACTATTTCTGCCTCGTATGCAACAATAGCCGGAGGTACCGGGAATAGCATTAATAATACGGCAACCGGGAGTTTTATTGGTGGGGGCACAACAAATATAGTAGACTCAGGTACTGTTCAGAGCGCAATTACAGGGGGCGAAGGTAATAAAATATTTACCGGATTGACACATGGCTTTATAGGCGGTGGGTCTCAAAATCATATTGAAGGTGGTAACTTTTCAGCAATATCAGGGGGAAGTAACATTAGAATAACAGGCGATTTTTCGATTATAGGTGGCGGAACAGGAAATGCTCTTTGGGGTCAGTCAAATACAATAGTTGGAGGCGATTCAAATACGATTGCGAGTCTAACTGGAGTGACCAGGTGGGCTTCAATAGCAGGTGGCACTGCAAACAACATAGGCATCGCCGCAGATGGCAGCGCTATTGGTGGCGGCTTTGCAAATAGTTCTTTTTCCGCTTATGGTGTTGTGAGTGGTGGCTTTACAAATACTATCGCAGATAATAGTTCCACGCATTCAATAATTGCCGGAGGCGATGTGAATCGTATCGATAATAACTCTGGACATAGTTTCGTTGGTGGTGGCCACGCAAATTGTATCGATCATTCTGTTACACACAGCTTCGTTGGTGGCGGCAGTGCTAACTGTATAGACGGCACAACTTCCCCTCTTGATTTCAGTGCTATAGTTGGAGGCAAGAATAATTGTATACTGAATCCGTCTGGTGGCGGCACAATTGGTAGTCACAGTTTTATTGGCGGCGGCAATAAAAATTCTGTTTTAGAAAGTTGCTCAGCCGTTCTTGGTGGTTCTTCTAATACCGTATCAAGCGCTTACGCTTCAATACTTGGTGGTGCAAATAATAATATTCCTGTAGGCTACGCAAACTCGTTTATTGCAGGTAGCGGAATAATTTTGGGGCCTGTAGTAGGTTATGTGGGTGCCATACACGTTAATAGTCTTTGGGCAAACGCTATCCCCAATGGAGCTACGGCAGGTCTTAATGCAGGTACTGTAATTACTTGGGCCGGTGCTGTGCCACCTCCGCTTTATCCTACTGCCCAGCCATTATGGATTGTCTAACTTTTTCCAGTGTAATGCCCTATTTAGATATTGCCTAACTAAAATATAGATAGTCAATTGTTGCACAACGAAACGTATAGGTAGTTTTGTAAGTTTGCCTGGGCAGGCTGGTAATTTTTGGGGAACCAATAATAATTCGACAATTTCAGGCGTTCCAAAACTTTTCACGACAGGCAGCCATTCCATCTACACCCCTGCTCCACCATAGTAATAGGCGACACCAACACCATCAAAACCAATAGCTATAGAAATGAGGGGTATAGCAGTATATTCAATGAGTCTAATAACATTAACTTAACGCAGATATATTTGGAAATGCAATAAAAGTTACATAAATTCGTTTTCTTTCTTATTCAGCATGAAAACACTACCCGTCATCCTATTCATCTTCCTATCTTTTTGCGTACGTGCGCAGACGGGTGATATGCGAGTGTATACTGTGGCAGGGAGCCTTACGGCTACAACGCTTGGGGATGACGGCCCTGCAACAGCAGCTCAAGTATGGAATACCGAAGGCATCTGGATGGATGGCAGTTGTAATCTGTTTCTTAGTGATATGGGGCATTCCCGTATCCGGAAAGTTAATACAATTAGTGGTGTAATTACAACCATTGCAGGTGTCGGCTTCAGTGGCTATACAGGTGATGGTGGACCGGGGACAAATGCAAAAATCAAAGCTCCATATGGGCTATATGCGGATGCTACAGGGAATGTTTACTTTGCTGATTTTTATGTGAATGTTGTAAGAAGGATAGATGCCTCAACGGGAATAATTACAACATTTGCAGGCGGTGGAACCGATATTGCAGAAGGAGTACCAGCAACCAGTGCAAAGCTAAACCAGCCACATAATGTATATGGTGACAGTGTTGGAAATATTCTGATTGCAGAAACCGGAAGAATAAGAAAGGTAAGTGCCACAACAGGCAAGATAGTGACTATCGCAGGAACAGGTATAGCGGGATATTCAGGTGATGGTGGCCCCGCAACAGCCGCACAACTTAGTGCCGGTGTAGCGGGTATGGTATTTGACGCTCACGGAAATTTGATTATAGCTGACCGAAATAATTGTAGGATTCGCAAAATTGATGCACATACAAATGTTATTACCACAATTGCAGGGACTACGACTTTCGGATATTCAGGAGACGGTGGCCTTGCTACTAATGCGGAGTTACGTGGCGTGATCAGTGTGGCGATTGACAATTCCGGTAACCTTGTAATTGGAGATAACGGTAATGATGTTATACGTAAAGTTGACATGACATCAGGAATTATTACTACTATTGCCGGAGTAGGCATGAGTACTCCCGGAAGTAGCGCTGATGGAGCTTCAGCAACAGCAACGGCCATGCATCCTGAGTTTGTTTATCTGGATCTTGACGGGAATATTTACTATTCAAACTATGGTTCACAAATCCGTAAAATAGTCCATTTCAACCCTGGTCTTCCAGTCAGCGGATCCCGTTGTGGTACCTTGGTCTCAACCAACGAGCAGAGTAATATCGCCTCCTTAGCTAATCTTCGCCCCAATCCGGCGAATGATGATTTATTCATTGATAACATCAATGAATTTGACCGCATCGTAATTGTTGACAATATTGGGAGGGTAATTTATGAGAAAGTACTCCCCGGCATAGAACATATGAAGATTGACATAAAGAGCTTTAGAGAGGGTATGTATTTTGCGTATTTATACGGGAAAACAAATTTTAAAGTCATAAAATTTATGAAGATATAACTGTGGGTGCGGGTGTTCCGCCACAATCGCCTGTGCCTGATCAATTCAGCCGAATCAATACCGGACTTAACCTCGGCACAGCCTAGTGGTGCATTGTCAGTATGGCAACCACTCGCGGCACTAAAAAATGAGTATATATATCTATTGTCCGTACGCAGGTTATAGATAATTTTACAATACTGTACAGTATGAAAACGCTACCGGTTATATTCCTCATCTTCCTTTCTTTTTGCGTACGTGCGCAAACGGGTGATATGCGTGTATATACTGTGGCGGGAAGCCTTACTGATACAGCCTTAGGTGATGGAGGACCTGCTACTGCCGCAAGCTTGTCTGCCACTGAAGGTGTTTGGATGGATGGGGTTGGTAATGTTTATATTAGTGACCTGGGGCACAATCGGATTAGAAAAGTGACTGCTTCAACAGGGATTATTTCAACAATTGCGGGTACAGGTGTGGCAGGTTACTCTGGTGATAATGGGCCTGCTTCCTCCGCTAAAATTAATAAACCATATGGATTATATGCTGATCAAATAGGTAATGTTTATTTTGCCGATATCAGCAATAACGTAGTTCGCAAGATAAATGCCATGACAGGTACTATCACTACTATTGCCGGAGGTGGCAGTTCGTTAGGTGATGGGAGTCCGGCAACGAATGCGCAACTTAATGCACCCCAAAATGTCTATTTGGATTCTGCTGGGAACATATATATAGGAGAAATTGGGAGAATAAGAAAAATAAATGGTACTACAAATATCATAACCACAATTGCAGGTAATGGGATTCAAGGTTTATCAGGAGATGGAGGGCCAGCAACTTTATCTCAAATTATGGGTGCAGCAGGAATGGCTATAGACATGGATGGAAATTTTATTTTTTCGGATAGAGGTAATAGCAGGGTACGCAAAATAGATTTCACAAACGGAATTATTACTACGATAGCAGGTACAAATATAGGTCTTTCAGGAGATGGAGGGCCAGCTACGGATGCTCAGTTAGCGGGTACACTTGGTTTAGCTCTTGACAGTATGGGGAATATAATTATAGCCGACAATGGCAATAATTTTATACGTAAAGTAAATATTGTAACAGGCATTATTACAACAATAGCAGGTGTTGGGAATGGCGTAGTTGGTAGCTATGCTGAAGGTGCATCAGCATCGGTAGCAGAAATTCACCCCGAGTTTCTTTATCTTGATCGGTCTAAAGGAACTATATACTATTCAAATTGGAATACACAAATTCATAAGATAACTGGTTATGATGCAAGACTATCATATTCAAATAGCCTAAACCAAATAGAAGATAGTGATCCCAATTTGATTTTATTTCCTAATCCCACATTGAATAGTTTAACTATAAAAAATGAAAATGAAGTTGCCTATAAATCACTTGAAGTAACAAATTGTTTAGGACTGATGGTAATGAAGCAAAATATATTCCCAACAAAAGAAATATATTTAAACATACAAGGATTTTGCAAAGGTATTTACTTTATTACCCTTAGAACGCAAAGCAATGCAAAAGTACTCAAGTTTGAAAAATTATAGTTTTAATCACACTTTAAATAATATTTATGGCGTCGTACTGTACATTTTGGGATCCTATTGCTGGACAAACAGTTAGGAGGGATTCGGCATCTACATACTGTGCCGGAGTACTTGTGGCATCTGCCGTCGATTCCAGCATCTTAGGTGGCCCTTTGGCAAACCCAGGAAGCCATACTATATGCACCGCATGCTCCACCATAGTAATGGGTAACACCAACACCATCAATAGCAATAGCTCGGGGTATGAGGGATATAACAGTATACTTAACTGTTATCAAAACAGGATTTGCTATGGCTGTCACAATAGTCTAGTCCTAATGATTAAGTAAAGGCTTTTTATTATGAAAATAGCTGTTGTATTATTGATGTTGTTTTTTGTTCACAGTATACATGGACAAACTATTGTTACTGTTGCGGGTACTGGCTCCGCGGGTTTATTAGGAGACAATGGTCCTGCTACCGCAGCCACAATATTATCATTTGATAATATTGTTTTTGATAAGATTGGCAACTATTATTTTAGTGATATTTTAGGGTGCAAAATTAGAAAGATCAATACGTTAGGGATTATTACAACTGTTGCAGGTACTGGCGCACACGAATATGGAGGAGATGGAGGAATTTCTACTGCAGCTCAGTTGAAATTTCCCGAAGGCCTTGCAATAGATAGTTTAGGAAATCTCCTTATTTCAGACCATCAAAACTATAGAATCCGTAGAATAGATGCTGCAACCGGGATTATATCTACAATTGCTGGTTCTGGCGTTATGGGTGATATGGGCGACGGTGGTCCTGCGACAGCAGCATGTTTTTTCCCGGCCGAAATACTATTTGATAAACATGGCAACCTTTACATATCAGACAACACTTATCACAAAATCCGGAAAGTGAACCAGTATGGAATGATTTCCACATATGCCGGAACTGGTTTTTTTGGATTTTCCGGAGATGGTGGTCCGGCAACTGCTGCGATGTTGTGGTCGCCGACAAATATGACCATCGATTCGCTAGGCAATTTATTCTTTGTTGATGAATTTAATTATCGCATCAGGAAAATCGATACTTCGGGGATTATCTCTACATATGCTGGTACGGGTGTAGCTTCGTTCAATGGAGATAATATTATGGCCACGGCTGCTCAAATGGCCCCTGGGCATGTAGTATTCTACAAAGGTAAAATGTATATATCTGATTGGGGTAATCATATGATTCGCACAGTTGATGAAATGGGTGTTATCCATACTATTGCCGGAACTGGCGTTGGGGGTTTCAATGGCGACAACATTTCAGCTACAGCTACACAACTTTATACTCCTAGTGGAATGGCTTTTGATTCCTGTTCTAATTTGTATTTTGGCGATGTTGATAATCACCGTATAAGAAAACTAATTTTGAACCCCTTCTGCGCGCCTGACTATGTATCCAATGTAGCACCTGTTAGTGATGTAAAATTATTTCCGAATCCTGTCAATGATCAGTTGCATATTGATATTGCAACTTCGAAAGCAGATTTTGTTTTAAGTGATTTAACCGGTAGGGTTTTGCAGCAAGGATGTGTTAGTAAAGGTAGTAATGTTCTTGTTGTTGAGGAGTTACCTATAGGTCTCTATATAATTAAGTTGACAGACATTGATGGTAAAATAATGAGGTCTGTTTTTTGCAAAAATTGAACCTGTGAATTTATTTAGCATTTATTTCAATGAAATTACTAACTCCCCTGTTCTCAGTATTCTTCATTAAAAAACGATGTTCACTGTATGTCTTACTACGGTTGTGTGGTTGCCCCCTCGTTCTCCATAGTCTTCCATAAAAGTTATATCGTTAACTGTATGTATCCAGACTACGGTTGCCAGGAGGCCGATCCCGTTTCCCAGTCGCCTTCCGCCAATAATTAACCCTATTACCTTTCTGACTAATTAACCTTTCACTCCTTGACAAATTTCCCTGCCTGTGATTCATTTGTTCCCTTCAGCAAGAAATAATAAAGCCCGGGCGGAAGTGTTTTTATATCTGCAATCGTTTGGGGCGACTTAATAGTTAGTTGCAATACCGCCCGGCCTAACTCATTTGTGATGACGAAAGAATGGTACGTAGCCGGATCAGTTTCAATGGTCAGCGTTTCAAAAGCAGGATTAGGGAATATAGAGGCCCGTTTGCCGCCGGAGGCATACCCGGTCACATTTGTTGTGCATACCGTTACGGTAACCGTGTCGGTGGTAAAACATCCGCCGGCTGTATAGGTAATTACCGCGGTGCCGCCGGCCATGCCGGTTACCGTACCGGTTGTGGTGCCTACCGCCGCTACCGAAGGCGTGCCACTGCTCCACATCCCACCTGATGTGGCGTCTGCCAGTGTTATTGCCAGGCCCACGCAAACACTGTCTGGCCCCGTAATAGCGGCAGGGGCCGGATCTACGGTAACCACATGCATGAACAGCGCCAGGCCGGGCGGCGCGAAGAGAATAGTATCAACTCCCGGAGCGACCCCGGTAACAATACCCGTTGACCCAACAGTTGCAATTGCAGGGTTGCTGCTGCTCCAGGTACCAAAGGAGGGTGTGCTGGTAAGCGTTATCGTGGCCCCGGCGCATACCGAATCGGGGCCGCTTATCTGTGCAAATGAAGAGAACGAAACGCCACTGATAGCTAAGGAAAGGATTAGTCTTTTCATACAAATGATTTTTAGCGGTTAGAAATATCCCTAATTCAAAATAACCAAGAGAGGCACAAATCCAATATACTAAAAAAAATATTACCGGGTAAGCTGGGGCTAAAATTAAGAAAAATGCAATTCGTTATTACAGGCAGTCTTTTACTCCAAAATTCGCTCAAACAGCTTCATTAGCCTCGGGGGGGAGTGTAAAATGAACTGTGCTACTGGTGCTCGTTTTGTAAACGCCGGTATGCTATCCCATAACCACCTAACTTTTACATTACCACCGTTATTACTACCAGCTCCTGAACGGCTAAGCAGCATTAAATCAGCCTGTTCAGCTTTTTTGCTTTTTTACCGTCGGCAAATCGCTATTTTTGTTGTACTAAACTATAGCGGATGTTACAACTGACCGTAAATGACAATAGCACTTTTGAGGTAGACCAGCAAGACGGCCAGTGGGAACTGAACGGCACGGGGGTAGACTGGGACGCGGCCTTTCAGCCCAACGGCCTGATAAGTGTGCTGTACAACGGTAAAAGCTATACCGCAGTAGCAGAGCGGGTAGACCGCAGCGCAAAAGAGGTATGGCTGCGGGTAAACGGACAACTATACAAGACGGCTATAAAAGAGCCCATAGACCTGCTGCTGAGCAATATGGGCCTGGACCTGAAGGCGGTGCACAAGATAGAAGCGGTGAAGGCGCCTATGCCGGGCATGGTGCTGAAGGTGCTGGTGGCGCCGGGCCAGGTGGTGAACAAAGGCGATGGCCTTATAGTGCTGGAAGCCATGAAGATGGAAAACATACTGAAAGCCACCGCAACGGCTAAGGTAAAGGCGGTGAAGGTAGGTGAGCGCACAGCGGTAGACAAGGGGGCGGTGCTGATAGAACTGGAATAAACGCCTGCCCGCAGGGCGAATGATAAAGAATAAATAACATTATATAAAGTGGTATGGTTTCGCAGATACGTTTTTATGGTGGTCATGCTGCTGACGCAGGGCATGGCGGCCCCCGCGCGGCCATTCTCGTACGTGTACATACAGGGCGATAAGAACATTCCGTTTTATGTGAAGCTGGAAGGGAAGATGATGCCGCGTTACGGCAAGAACTATTGTATTTTGTCTGAGCTGTCTGCGGGTACCATACACATAGAAATACTGTTTCAGCAGCATACCTATCCTTCGCAGTCGTTTACCATCAATGTGCCAGATAACGGCTACAGGGGGCTGATGCTGAACCGGCAGGATGGCCGCTTTGTACTATACGACCTGCAGCAAAAAAAGTACCTGGGCCCCGGGGGCGATGAATAAAAATGTAACTATGAAAAAGACGATATTATTAGTGCTGCTGTGCACGGCTGTGCTGTATGGCTGTAAGCATGATAAGAAAAGCCTGATCACGGGCAAATGGCATGCCGTGACGCTGGAGAACCCCGAGATGGACAGTTTTTTTGCCAATAGCCAGGCATATATAGATACCGTGGGCAAGGGGCATGACGCGGCCACAAACATAGCACTGTATGGTATAGCCAATATGGACAGTATGCGGCAACTGCTGCAAATGCAATACGACAGCGCTAAGAATATGCAGCTGGACGCGGTGAAGAATACGATATTCGAATTCAGGAAGGACAGTGTGGCGGTGCTGGTGTTTAACGGGCAGACAGACTCTACGAAATGGTATTTTGACGCTGACGGCGTATTGGTGATGGAAGACCTGGTGGGCGGTACGGGCGATAAGGTGACGATGCATGTGCTGGAGCTGACCGAGCGCCAGATGAAACTGAAATTTGAGGAAAATAACTCGGCCAGTACGGTTACTTTTCACCCCGAAGGAAAATAAAGCCCGATATACTATCTTTGCCCACGGTTATAAAACAATAGAAATATATAATATGCGTACGATACCATTAAGACAAGCATTACGTGAGGCTATGGAAGAAGAGATGCGCCGTGACCCGGCGGTATTTTTGATGGGCGAGGAAGTGGCGCAATATAACGGAGCCTACAAGGTAAGCCAGGGTATGCTTGATGAGTTTGGCGCAAAAAGAGTAATAGATACGCCTATTTCCGAACTTGGGTTTGCGGCAATAGCCGTAGGCGCGGCGATGAATAATACCAGGCCTATAGTGGAGTTCATGACATGGAACTTTGCCGAACTGGCGATAGACCAGATCGTGAACCATGCGGCTAAAGTGGTGTCTATGAGCGGCGGGCAATATACGTGCCCCATAGTGTTCAGAGGCCCCAACGGTTCTGCCGGCCAGCTGGGCGCGCAGCACTCGCAGGCATTTGAAAACTGGTACGCCAATGTGCCGGGCCTTAAGGTGGTATCTACCATAGACCCGTATGACGCAAAGGGACTGCTGAAGTCTGCCATAAGGGATGAAGACCCTGTAGTGTTCATGGAAAGTGAATCATTTTACGGTGACATGGGCGAGGTGCCTGAAGAGGAATACCTGGTACCCATAGGTAAGGCCGCTGTGAAGCGCGAAGGAACCGACGTGACCATTGTATCTTACAACAAGATGATGAAGGTGGCCATGGGGGCGGCAGAAGAACTGGCAAAAGAAAACATCAGCGCTGAGGTCATAGACCTGCGCACCATCCGTCCGCTGGACTGGCATACAATAGTTGAGTCGGTAAAGAAGACCAACCGCCTGGTGATCGTAGAGGAGCAGTGGCCGTTTGGCAGTGTGTCGTCTGAGATATCTTACCGTATACAGAAAGAGGCGTTTGATTACCTGGACGCTCCTATACGCCGCATTTGCTCGGCAGATGCCAATATGCACTACGCGCCAAACCTGGTGGCGCAATATCTGCCGGATGTGCCCCGCACGGTGCAGCTCGTTAAGGAGGTGATGTATATGGTGAAGTAGGAGGGTAGGGTATATCAAAAAATTGCCCTTTGCAAATATTTGCAAAGGGCGCAGTCTGCAGGAAAAAATTAGTTAAGCACTCAATATGCCTGTATCAGCACATCGGTAGGGATATTTAATTTATTGTGCAGCTTCCGTATAACGTCAAGGCTTAATTTTCTTTTTCTGTTCAGTATCTCGCTTGTCCTGCTTTTCAGGCCTATTACCTTCGCAAGGTCGGCCTGGTTATAACCAAGTTGCTCCATTCTGAATTTTATTGCCTCCACCGGATCGGGAAATCCGATTGGAAAATGCTCGTCTTCATATTTTTCAATAAGCATGCCTAAAATCTCGAGTTCATTACCTTCAGTTGTCCCTTTTTTTGCACCAAATATTTTTTCAAGCCTGTTCATGGCCTGCTCATATTGACGTTTGGTTTTAATCGGCCTTATGGTCATATCGTTTAAATTTTTTCAGCGTTAATCTTATCGTAATCGGCATGTGTGCCAACAAACCGTACCCAAACCATTTGATAGTCATAATTGATACGAACGACAAGCCTGTAGTTATTTCCTTTAATATTAAAAACTATCCTGCTATCGGCCAAAATACTTGCGCTCGGGAATTCATGTTTTATATCGTTTGGGTGCTTCCATGTACTCTTGCTTGTTTCGCGGTACCATGCAGTCAACTGTTGCTCACAGTCGGGATGCTTTTTCCAAAACTCGCGCAAGGCCATATTCAGGCCTGATTTTACTATCTGCAACCGGGGTAATTTTTGTTTTCGCAACTCGAAAAGAGTTGCAATAATGTGACCAGATATCTGCCGTCAATATCAAGATATTACACGATCGCCTTTTTCACTTCGGCGATAAATGTGTCTACGTCGCTCTTGCTGTTGTAGATATGCGTGGATACGCGCAGGCAGTTGAGCCCCATCTCGGGTACCATGCGTATGCGTATATTTTTGTCGGCACAGGTCTTGAAAAATTTAGCGTAATCCACCCCTTTTATCCTGAATCCGTTTACCGCGCACCTGGACCTTTCTTCGGTAGGTGTGAGCAGTTCTATTTTTTTGCCCAGGTCCAGCAGCCTGTCTTGTGTGTACTTGCCCAGACTTTTTATGCGGTGGTATATGTTTCGTTGTCCTATTGTCTCTATAAAATCTATGGCTGCATTTACACCTGTATACAGGCCGTTGGCCTGGGTGCCGCCAAAGTAGCGGTGCGCGCTGGCGGCATAACCGCCTATTTTTATGGGGTTAGACGCAAGGTCCCACTTGCCATCGTCTGTGCCGCCGCCACCGTAGTATGACTGCACCGTGTCCTGGAATTCTTTTCTTACATAGAGGAAGCCGGTGCCCTTGGGTCCCAGCATCCATTTGTGGCAGCAACTGGCATAGGTGTCGCAACCCATATCATGCAGGTCCAGGGGCATCATGCCGGCCCCGTGCGCGCCGTCTATCAGTGAGTAGAGGCCCTTTTCTTTTGCCAGCGCGCATATTTCTTTTACGGGCAGTACCTGGCCCTGGGTGCAGGGGATATGCGGCGTGGCTATAACACGCGTGTTTTTATTAATGAGGGCATTGATCCTTTCCAGTGTCTCTGCCGCGGTTTTGGCAGGAGTGTACTTGCGCAGCACTATGCCATGCAGCTTTTGCCTGTTCATCCACGGGGCGGCGTTGCCTACATGCTCATGCGTAGTGAGTATTACCTCATCGCCTTTTTTCAGCGGCACGCCCCAGCAGGCTATGTTTATGCCTTCGGTCACATTGTGGGTAAGGGCTATCTCGTCATGGTCGGCGCCTACAAATTTGGCCAGCTTTGGCGGGGTAGCGTCATAGCTTCCGTAGTTGCCATGCATATCGGCGTCCATCTGCCCGTTTCGCATAGCGTCTATCACCGGGTATGGCGATGGGCCGAAAGTGCCGTTATTGAGGTATATAAAGTCTTTGGACAGAGGGAACAGCTGCCGCACATTCTTCCAATAAGCTTCATCGTCATCAGCTATGTCTTTGCCGTCATTCTTCAGCATCCTGGACGCGGCAAGAGTATCTATCTCATTGATAGTGAGCGCGGCCAGCACAGTAGCTGACCTGATAAAATTTCTACGGTCAAATTTCATAAGGGCAATCTTTGGGTGGGATAAATATACATATAAAACAATAGGTAGTACCTGTTTTCAGGGAAAAAACAGCCAATTGCCCCGGTATTAATAACCGTTGATCTATGTAATGCTGCGGAATACCGTGTAACGCAGCAGCATTTCGAGCGCAATGCATATCGCCGCTATCATGGCAAATGGAAAGAAGAGCTCGGCATAATGCTTGTAAGATGTGATCTCTATCTTGGTTTTTTCCATTTTGTCTATCTCATTATAGATGCCTTCAAGCGATCTGTTGCCTGTGGCGCGGAAGTATTTGCCGTTGGTCTCTGATGAGATCTGGCGCAGCAGGGCTTCGTCAATTTCTACCGGCTGCATTATCTTCTGCATACCCATGGGGGTCTGCACGGGTACGGGCGCCTGGCCCGCGTTTGTACCTATGCCTATGGTGTATACGCGTACCTTGAAGGCCTTGGCTATCTCCAGCGCAGACAAGGGGCTGATGGGTGTAGAGACATTGTTCACACCATCGGTCATCAGTATCACTACCTTGCTTTTACCGCTGGCCTCACGCAGCCTGTTAACGGCCGATGCCAGCCCCAGGCCAATGCCGGTGCGCTGCTCCAGCATACCTATCTTCAGCGATGATATCTGCTCCTTCAGTACATTGTGGTCTATGGTGATGGGGCACATGGTAAAGCTCTCGCCGCCAAATATTACCAGGCCTATGCGGTCGCCGGGCCGCTCATCCACAAATTTCATGGCCACACTTTTAGCGGCCTCGATACGGTTAGGTTTAAAGTCTTCGGCGAGCATACTACCCGACAGGTCTACGGCCAGTACTATGTCTATGCCCTCGCTGTCAATATTCTCGGTAGTGTTGCTGGACCTCGGCCTTGCCAATGCTATAGTGAGCGCCAGCAGGCTGATGACGCGCAATACGAACATTACCCCCCTGAACTTTGCTTTCAGACCTGTATTGGCCATGTCTATGCCGGATACGGTAGTGAGCCTGAGGGACGGATTGTCTTTCTTCTTGCTGCGGGCCTGCCACCAGATGATAAGCGGCAACAGCAGCAGCAGCCCGAAAAATAAGGGATGCGCGAAAGAAAGATGTTTCCAGTCAAGGAAGGCGCTCATAATTTATTTTGTTGTGTTGTTTGTGTTTTCGGTTGTCGGTTCGGCTATCACTACAGGTCTCGATGAATTAATAAATGTCTTTGCTTTGTCCATGATGTCTATATGTTCCTCCTGTACAGGCTGGAACTTGGCGAACTTGGCAAGGTCTGCTGTTTGTAATATCTGCGACAGCAATTCATAATAAGGCTGTAATTCCTTCAGTACCCGGGCTTTTTCCAGCAGTTCTTCTGTCGTGAGTTCCAGTGCCTTTGTCTCGAACCTCAGCTCAATGTAATTCCGCAGAATATCAGTTAGCTCCACATAGTATTCTTTCACCTGCTTTTTCTGCCATAGCTGCTTTGCGTCCAGTGTGGCCAGCAGGCGCAGTGCATAATCCTGCAGCGATTCCACCGGCCCTCGTTTGGCCATTTTTATCTTCCTGTTCTTAATAAAGTACAGTATCACAAACACCATCAGGCAGATAAAAATAACGGCACCTATTATCAGGCCTATATAGTCTTTCCAGCTGCTCTTTACATAAATGATGCCCTTTATGCCTTTAAATCCCTGGGTGGTATCTACCGCTACGGTCTGCACCATCAGTTCGAAAGAGTCGGACCCGGCTACATAGATATTTCCTCCCTGCTTAGCGTTATAGACAAACGGGAAAGAAGGTACTTTGTACATCCCGGAGTCGAAACCGGTAAGAATGATGCGCTGCTTGTACATCACTCCGTCGGCCTGCTTGATGGTATCTATCTTGCCCCGCTCCACTACTTCCAGGTGATTGAATGTGTCCGGTACCACAGGCCATGTGAGCCCGTAAGCGGCGGGATTGTCTGTGGCTTCGAGAAACAGCCGCACCTGGTCACCTATCACCATCTGGCGCGCATCGAGCCTGGCGGTGACATGTGTGCCCGGGGCCGGGCCGGTATTGCTGTTTTGCGCCATAGCATTCATGCACAGCAGCACAGCGGGCACTATGCGGCAGATAGCGCGCGTTACATTGCTCCTGTATTGTGTCATTATGTTATGCGGTGTCAGACCCATTTATGCTATCTTCCTTTAAAGTACGTTTGCAGAACTTTTACATAATCTTCGTCGGTACGGATATTGAGCAGTGATGCCCCGCTTTTACGAAAGGCCTGCGTGCAGTATTTGTGCTTTTCAGCATATGCGCCTTCGTACCGGTGTTTTACTGCCTTATCGTCTGTATCTACCCAAAAGGCCTGCCCGGTTTCGGCGTCGGCTACCTGTACCAGTCCGGCAGATGGCATCTCCTTGTCATATTTGTCATATACGTGTATGCCTACAAGGTCATGTTTTCTTGCTGCCAGTTGCAAGGCATGATCATAAGGGGCGCTCACAAAATCGCTGAGTAAGAATGTGATGGTGCGTTTCTTCAGCACATTATTCAGGAATTCAAGCGCTACTTTTACATCTGTAGCCCCTGTATGCCTGGGTTCCAGTGCTACCAGTTCCCTGATGATACGCAGTATATGGCTTTTGCCTTTCTTGGGGGGTATGTATTGTTCTACTTTGTCACTGAAGAATATTACACCAACTTTATCGTTGTTGGTAGTGGCTGAGAAAGAGAGCACTGCGCCCAGTTCTGTGATGAGTTCGCGTTTCAGTTGCCTTTGTGTGCCGAAAAGCGAACTGCCGCTTATATCTACCAGCAGCATCAGGATGAGTTCCCTTTCCTCTTCAAAAACCTTTACAAACGGGTGTGAAAAACGCGCCGTTACGTTCCAGTCTATGAATTTTACGTCGTCGCCGGGTACATATTCCCTCACCTCGCTGAACGACATACCCCTTCCTTTGAAAGTAGAGTGGTACTCACCGGCGAAGATGTGATTGCTCAGCCCCTTCGTCTTTATTTCTATTCTCCGTACTTTTTTGAGTATCTCGGCGGTGGTCATTGTTGTTCCCGGTCGTTTGGTCTTTGTTCTGGTATTCGCAAAAATAGCCCTTCCAAGGGGTATATAGCAATAAGTAAAAACTTAAAATTTTCTGAAAATCGGATCAGGAACCGATTGTGGTTTTTTTGTTGATATTGCAATTTTGTTACTTTTGATACGATATCCTGTTTTTTAAAGAGAACTTTAAACCTTTAACTATGGCTAAACTTGGAGTTTTAGTACTGCATGGCATGGGCAATCAGGGTGCTGATTTTGCCGAGGAAATGATACAAAAGCTCAATTCGCGGATAGAACAAGCCGGCTTTCCTATATCAGATGTTATTTACAAAACAGTTTATTGGGCTCCAATATTCCAGGAAAAAGAAACTGAATTGCTTCGTAAGCTGAAGCAGGGTGGAGATATGGATTATAGTTCGCTCAGGGAGTTTGTGATATACTACCTGGCTGATGCCCTTGCATATCAGAAGGTTACAACAGACCAGCAGGATATTGATGTTTACGAAGGCGTGGGAACGAAAATTAAGACTGCAGTAAGTGAACTATACAGCGATCTGAAGAGAAGCACAGACGATGGAACTTCCGAATTTCCGATGTTGATAATGGCTCATTCGCTGGGCTGCCAGATGATCTCTAATTATGTATGGGATACCCATAAAAAAAATGAGGCTACAAACTCTTTTGAGCGGATGGATAATATAGCCGGTATCGTCACATTCGGATGTAACATGCCCCTGTTTACAATTGCTTATAATAAGTTGTTGCCCATTACGTTTCCGGGGGTGAATGTTGGGGTATGTTATCCTCATGCGGAACCGGAAAGAATAGCAGATGCCGTGAAGTGGTTTAACTTTTACGATAAAGATGATATTTTGGGTTATCCTCTGAAGACATTAAGTCCGGAGTACAGCAGAGCGGTTTCTGAAGATGTTCAGATAAATGTTGGTGGGATATTATCATCTTGGAATCCTGCTTCTCATGCCTGCTACTGGACAGATAAAAACTTTGTCAGGCCGGTAGCTGAGATGATCGTAAAACTGCTCAGACTTGGTAACTAAGTAGAAGCACCGAGATCAAGGGGTGAATAAAAGATAAAGAACAAACTGAAGGGGCTGAATCAGCCCCTTTTTTGTAACTTTAATAAAACTTTACTTTATGTCGTCAAATGGAGAGAATAAAAGCGCATCTGTTGAATTTCTGTTTTGGCTTGTGGCATTGGTAACTTTACGCCTTTTATTGTTTGTGGTTTTCAGTTTTGTTAAGCCGGAATACCCTCATGAAAGCATGGTTAAATTGTTATTTATGGCGATAAAAGGGACTTTCTTTAATGCCATTGTTATAACCCTTTTAAATAGAAAATTGTTGCCCAGGATATTAGAAAGAAACAGTTCCTGATTTCAAACTGAGACACTACCTTTTTGCGATTTTATTTCTTTTCGTATGTCTTTAATAGCTGCTGTGCTCATTGCAGTTGGAGGGCCGGTGAAATATGAAATTATGCCAAAGGTTTCCTAAAGCAGTAGGCTAACCGGCTTAACTTGTTTTATTTTACGCCATGAAGCGTTTCTTCAATATGCCGGTAGTATGTTCTTCTGTGCTATTGTCAGTTTGTGTTCGCAACAACGAAAATTGACGTAGTTATAGAACCGGATGTGATGATGTTGTTACTGCGGATAACATTGTTTCTTACTTGCGGTACTTTTTTCTGGGGTGTTTTTTCTGGTGGTGGATAGAGGTAATGAGAATTTCGCATTGTCTTTTGTATACTCTGTAGACGATTGAATAGGGAAATTTGATCATTGCGGCCTCGTGATAGCCGGGTTTTGATTTTATGGCGTAGACATCAGGGTTGGCTTGTATTTGATGTATCTTTCTATTGATTGCGGCAAGAAACTTGTCACCTAAGCCTTTTTGCTGGTCTTCATACCATTGATAAGCTACATTATAGTCTGAAGCTACTCCTTCATGAAATACCACCCGGTAAAGCTTCATTTTTTCCGGGATTTATATGATTTTCGGGCGTTTTTTTCCATCTCTTCAAGTGTAAATAGTATTGCCGTTCCCGATTCATACTCTTTAGTGCGTCTATCCATTTCGGCAATGAACGCGGCATCTGTCCATGCGTCTTCTTTTTGTTCCACTTCAAGCATTGCATAGATCATTTTCACTGTTTTATCATTTGCGAGATCAATGCTTTTTTTTATTTCTTTTCGTATGTCTTTAATAGCTGCTGTGCTCATTGCAGTTTGTTTATTACAAATTTACTAAAAATAATATGGTGTTAGATGGAGGGCCGGTGAAATATGAAATTATGCCAAAGGTTTCTTAAAGCAGTAGGCTAACCGGCTTAACTTGTTTTATTTTACGCCATGAAGCATTTCTTCAATATGCCGGTAGTAGTTCTGCTGGTGCTGTTATCTGTGCATGGCAGGGCGCAGGAGGAGCATTGGGATACTTATATAACCCGGTACGACAATAAGCCTGCTTCCATTATGCTGGATATGGGCCAGGTATATACGGCACCTGATAAAAAGTTTCTAAACCTGGTAGTTACCGGGCCACAGGCACAAAAGTGTGATAGTAACAGCCTGCCTGACAAAGGCGAAATAGATAAGCTGGAAGAGATACTGGACGCCACCACAAATTTTCTGAGTGGCATTACAGCGAAAAAACTTGTCGGCACCTTTACTTACAACTGCCAGCGGCTCAATTACTATTATGTAAAAGATACCGTAGGCATCAGGAACGCGCTGGCGCGTATGTATGGCCGTAATTACAAAGACTACCGTTATTCCGTGACGATTAAGCGTGACCCTGAATGGAAGATATACCGCACATTTTTGTACCCCGACGGGGCTACGCAGAACTGGATGGAAAACGCATGGCGCCTCTCTGACGTAACCAAACCCGGCGATAGCCTTAATAAGGAGCGGGATCTCAGTTTTGACTGCTCGTTCGGTAATGATACATCACGTGAGGCCTTCAGGCAAGACGCGGAGGCAGCGGGATTTAAGACGAAACGACAGACGGAGACACATAAGCATTTTGAAGCCTACGCAATAGTGCTCACCCGTCGCAGCAGCCTGCAGTTAGGGGATATAAGCAAGTTAACGCTTGAGTTGCGGCAACTGATAAAAAAGCATAACGGCATTTATGCCGGCTGGGACATAGCACAGCCCTGAGGTACTATCTGATAACAGGAAAGCCCGGCAATGCCGGGCTTTCCTGTTATGTGTCTTTAGGCAGTTTACCTGCTATAGTTAGGAGCTTCTTTGGTGATCACAATATCATGCGGATGACTCTCTGCCATGCTGGCCGGTGTTATACGCACAAACTGTGATTCGCGTTGCAGGGTAGCAATGTCTTTAGCGCCACAGTAACCCATGCCGGCCCTCAGGCCACCCACAAACTGCTGTACTACCTCGCTCAGCGAGCCTTTGTATGGTACCCTTCCCACAATGCCTTCGGGTACTAATTTCTTTATATCCGCTTCCATATCCTGGAAGTAACGGTCTTTAGAACCTTCCTGCATAGCCTCTACAGAGCCCATGCCACGGTATGATTTGAATTTACGGCCTTCGTAGATAATGGTTTCGCCCGGGCTCTCTTCCGTACCCGCAAAGATGGAGCCCGCCATTATGCAGGACGCGCCTGCCGCGAGGGCCTTTACCATATCGCCGGTATAGCGTATGCCGCCATCGGCTATTACCGGTATGCCGGTTTTTTTAAGTGCCTGCGATGCTTCAATAATGGCTGTAAGCTGTGGAGCCCCAGCCCCCGTTACCACGCGTGTAGTACAGATAGACCCGGGGCCTACGCCTACTTTTACCGCATCGGCACCTGCATCGGCAAGCGCTTTGGCGCCGGCAGCCGTGGCCACATTACCGGCTATCACCGGCAGTGTCTTAAAGGCTCTTTTTACTTTTTTTACCGCATCTATCACACCTTTGGAGTGGCCGTGGGCGCTGTCTAGTGTTATAACATCCACACCGGCATGGCGCAGCGCCTCTACACGGTCCAGCACATCAGCTGTTATGCCAATGGCCGCACCGGCCACCAGCCTGCCCATACTATCCTTTGCCGACCACGGGTGACTCTTTAACTGTATCGTGTCCCTGAAGGTGATCAGTCCTATCAGCTTTCCTTTCTTATCTACTATAGGTAGTTTTTCTATTTTGTATTGCTCCAGTATGCGTTCTGCCTTCTGCATATCTGTGCCTGCGGGGGCTGTAACCAGGCGATCTTTGGTCATTACCTCGCCCACTTTTTTCTTCATTTGCTTTTCAAACCGCAGGTCGCGGTTTGTAAGCATGCCCACCAGCATAAAGTTATCGTCTACTATAGGTATGCCACCTATTTTGTTGTCCCTCATTATCTTCAGGGCATCACCCACGGTAGCGTCGGGCTTCAGGGTTATGGGGTCCAGTATCAGGCCGTTCTCTGAGCGCTTCACTTTGCGCACATGCTCTGCCTGGCGCTCTATGCTCATATTCTTATGCAGTATGCCTATGCCGCCCTCGCGCGAAAGCGCTATGGCCAGGGGTGCTTCGGTAACAGTATCCATAGCCGCGGAGGCCATAGGTATGTTTATCCGTATGTCTTTTGTGAGGTTGGTAACTATGCTTACTTCGCGAGGCAGGACTTCGGAATAAGCAGGCATCAGCAGTACATCATCAAACGTAAGGCCTTCGCCGTAAAACTTAGATTTAATTGCCATGTGCAAAGATAGGAAACAAAAACTTAATTCAGCAAATCCCCAGGGTGGGGTATAGCCGGTTTTGCCGGTATATGCGCCTTGTTTTAACTATTTTTTTAAAAATCCCCATCAATAGACAAGCAGCCCCACGGCACCGATGCCGGGGGGCTGCTTCTGTGTCTTGCCTGCTCCTAATCGGCTGATGCGGTCTTATATTCTTTGGCGGCCTTTACCAGCCTCACAAATTCCGCCCTGTAGCCTTCCTTGTCATAGGTGCGGCTACCGGATGCCATGGCCACTACATCGTCATAGGAACTTGAACCCTTGTATTTTGAGTTGGCCAGCAACATACCGAACATAGCGACTGAGCTTGCAAACCGTGTATTTTCGGACGCGGCCGCTATGGGCACCGTTCTGTCGGCTATGGTATGCACCATTTCTTTGCTTTTATCGCCATCGGGTTTCTTATACCTGAATTTTATGGTAGCGAGTTCGTCGCTATAGGTTGTTCCTGTTTTGGCCGGGTGCTGGTATTTCAGCCCGTCCACGTCACGCAGGTAATCGCTTTTTACCCCTACCGGTATTATCTCGTAGAGTATGGTCACCGTATGCCCCGATCCCATATCGCCGGCGTCTTTCTTGTCGTCTTTAAAGTCCTCGGTATTCAGTACGCGGTTTTCGTAGCCCACCAGCCTGTATCCTTGTACTTTAGATGGGTTGAACTCTATTTGTGCCTTTACGTCTTTGGCCACGGTAAACAGGGTGCCGCCGAATTCGGCTACAAGTGTCTTTTGTGCCTCCTGTATATTATCTACATAGTCATAGTTGCCGTTGCCTTTATCTGCCAGCAGTTCCATTTTCGAGTCCTTGTAGTTGCCCGTGCCAAAGCCAAGGCAGGTGAGGTATATACCTGTTTCCCTCTTCTTTTCTATAAGCGCTTCCAGCTCGTTCTCATTACTCACCCCTACGTTAAAATCGCCGTCTGTAGCCAGTATCACCCGGTTGTTGCCGCCCTTTATAAAATTGTCCATGGCCACGCTGTAGGCAAGCTTTATGCCTGCCCCGCCCGCGGTAGACCCTCCGGCGGTCAGCCTGTTGAGGGCATCCAGTATGGTTTGTTTATGATCGCCGCCGGTGGGAGGCAATACCAGCCCCGCGTTACCGGCATAAGTTACTATTGCCACTTTATCTGTTGTGCGCAGGTTCTGCACAAGCAATTTCATACCCTCCACCAGCAGTGGCAGCTTATCCTGCGATTCCATAGAGCCGGATACATCTATCAGAAATACCAGGTTAGATGGTGGCAGGTTTTCCGTGTTTACCTTCCGGGCCTGCATGCCAATGCGCAGTAACTTATGGTCTTTCTGCCAGGGGCAGGTGGTGAGTTCTGTGCTTATAAGTATGGGGTCTTCGCCCTTTGGCTGCGCGTAGTCATACTCAAAGTAGTTGATCATTTCTTCTACCCGAACAGCGTCTGCCGGTGGCCGCTGGCCCTGGTTTATGAAGCGGCGCACATTGCTGTACGACGCCCGGTCTACGTCTACAGAAAGCGTAGACAATGGGTTTACACTCACATTCCTGAAGTCATTTTCGGGGTTCTTTTTATAGCTTTCCGTGCTGGGGTTGTAATATACCGGAGGGGCATACGATTCGTGTTTTACGGCTACGCTTCCCGCGCCCACATACATTGCCGTGCGCGTATCGCTGCTTGCTGTTTTGGCTTTCTTATCATCATTCTTCAGCTCTTTTTCTTCCGCTACTACCTGCTGATGCCTGGGTTGTACCCTGAAATCTACGGTCAATGTTTGCCCGGCCACTATTGTTACCCCCTTCTTCACCGCCTCTTTGCAGCTCATAGACGATATTTTTACATCATATTTGCCGACCTTCACCTGCTGTATGGTATATTCGCCCGCCTTGTTGGTCATGGTGGCGTACCTGACCTTGCCGCTGTCCAGCAGGGTTACGACACCGGGCACACTTTGGTTGTTATAATCGGTAACCTTACCGGTGATGCCCCCCATTTGGGCGAGCAGTTGCCCCGACACAGCCAGGAGCAGAAACAATAGCGCGATCTTTGATTTCATATGGAAGTGTTTGAAGGAAAGACACCCCGGCCCGTCTTGTTCCATATCCGGCAGCCCGTTTTAACATTTTGATGGCTAATGCCCCCTCCCCGAAAAATATTCTGGCATCCTCTTGTCTTTATGTTCCATTTTATATATTTGCAATGAGGTCTCAATGCCGGTTGCCGGCGTGTAGTGACCGTTTATCCTAAAAATCAAATTGTTTATGCCATCCAGTCTTAAGACTTTATTATTTGCTGTGTTGTTTTTGCTGACCGGCAGGGCCGTGTACGCGCAGGATAACGACTACCTGAAGCACAGGAAGTCTTTTGACATATGCTCTATCAAAAAACAATGCTCTGAGTGTTACGAATGCAACCAGAACAGGTATGTGGTAAAAATTGAGAATAAATCAGATAAGAAGATAAAACACGTTTTTTACAAGTTCTATTCCCCTGTATTTAACAAGGTGCTGGAAAAGGAAGCCAAAGTATCCGGCGATAAGATACCCGGCAGGCAGACAGGCATGGTTTATGTTTGTGTGCTGGACGTAAGGCATTGGATATTCAGCCGCATCGTTTATTCGGATGAGAGCAGTGTCACATTTACGCTTCACGACCGCTATGAGAATTTTGTACAGGAGCCCGATGAGTGCGACTGCAACGACTAAGATTTACTGCCACACGCCGTCTATAATGTAGCGGTTACCATTATCTCTGGCACCATAGATGTTCAATCCATCGCCCCGGCGGGCCTGGTACACCCCGGGGAGCAGGCTTGGGATATCGTTGATGGCGTTTACTGGCATATTGTCTATAATCTCTTTTGTAAATATATAATCTCCGGCCATGGTTGGGTATACAGGAGTGGGGACGATAGTCGCCACATCAGTTAACCGGGTTATCGGAATAATTACGCCGTCAACAATATAATAACGTGTTGTGTCTCTACGGGATCCGCCAATGCTGATACCCCCACAACTATGTCCCTGGCTCCAGAGGATACAGTTTATGGGTGCTGCATCTGTTACAGTCGTAGAGGGAAGTTGATTTATGGAGCCATCAACAAAGCCATGCCTGTCACTCTGCTCGCCGAAGTGTTTTGCATATACTACAGATACACATTTTGGCTTGACCATTGCCAGGGCTAAATCAAAATTTAACCGGGTCTGTGTGCCCGGGATTACGTTCACCATGGTATATTTTGCGCTGTCGTACCCCGGATATATACTTAGTACATCGTAATAGCCTGACGGCAATGGTTTAATTACGTAGTGGCCGTCATAATCGGTGGTGGTGGCGCTTTTTAATACTCCTTCCTTGTATACAAGTATTGTACCGTTTATTACTGGCTCTTTGCGAAAGTCATAAACTGTTCCGGCAATTTCCTGGGCGGCACAGCCAGATGCGGCCGTCATCATCAGAAATAGCAATGCATTTTTCATAAAAGCTGATTTATTGGTTACTTTATACGAAATGATATAAGCGGGGCCTCTAATAATAAAGACGTAAAAAGCATCTGGTGCCTTGGGTGCGGCTGTTAATTACCTCCAATATAATCGGTAATTATCTGAATATGACCTGTTTGTGACCGTAACTTATACCAAATAACCGTTTCGGCCTTTTTAGCCGGGAACCTGATTTGTGGATAACAGGTTTAAAACTAATACGGGCATATCAAAATATTCCACCTCATCATTTCTTTTCATGAAAAACTTTTGTAGTTTGTGCAAGTAAATACATATTCACACTTAAAATAATAAACATATGGACACTTCAAAGATGATCACAGCTTACTGTCTGAAGACCAAGGAAAAAAATGTTCCGATGCATGACGCGGTGATCACAAAAACCGCTCGTGGTGGCTATATAGCTAACGGCAACGACGGTAAAGGAAACAAAATGGCCGCTATCCTTAATGAGGCTAAGGCTATGAAAGCCATTGCCGACGGTGTAGCTAAAAAAGGCTTCTAGAGCACATCCTTGCTTGTCTTACCTTCCTCTTATCGGGGGGAGGTATTAACCTATATTACCATAAGGTCATTTGTAGCGCCTGCGCTGGCATCAGCGGCAGGCGTTACATATTTATGGTTTGCTGAGATGCCAGCATTGCCGCATCGGCTTCCTTGCCGTTACCACCCCGCCTTGTGATAGCATAAGTGAGCACATCTGCAATGGCTTTAAGAATAAGAAATATACCCATGTTGCTAATGCCTATAAAGCTGGGGATCAGTATGGTAAGGTGCATGGGCACTATGCGTAAGTAAGGTGTTATGAATAGTACACCGAGGCTTGTGCCGCTCTTGCGCTGCCATATTTTATGCTGTATAAAGGTGATCAGCTGCCCCACGAAGAAGGCTATTAAAAAATATTTGAAGAAGTCCCATTGTACCGGCGACTTAGGCTTGAGGCCCGGGATAAAGACGAGGTACACAAGATGAAAGAACCCATAGTGAAAGGCGAAAAAGAAGGCGGTGCGTACCCTTGTCTTAAACAAGGCGGGGCCTTGTTCGGCCTCGGTGGCTGGCATTAGTTTTACTGTTCTCACTGTAAGTATATCCAGGAAGTTGAACATTCCCATCATAACACTCTGGCACCAGTACAACCATATCAGTGTGGTGAAGATCTGTGGTGTATGGTAATAATAGTATACGAGATAGGCGTTGATACCCATGAGCAGGTAAAAACTGGGGTCTGACCAAATACTTTTGCGCTTCATCATACCTGTAACATTGGCACCGGCCTGGGTGCGTGGCTTGGTTAAAAATAGAAAAAAATACGCCCCGTTGTAAGGCGGGGCGTATATGGTAGATAGATTATTTAGTTGCTTGTAGTATTCCCCTTGCCCAGTATCATGGCTATAACAGCAGTGGTCAGTGCGGTCATTACCATTGCGGCGCAGGCGTCTATAGCTATTTCTACCGGGGTATACAGGTTAGACATGCCATACCAGAGCAGGTCAAAATTGAGGGTAGTGAGCAGCCCGACTATGGCGCCTACCTTGGCACCCGCAGCCAGTGTGCGGGCATTGGCCCAGCCGGCAATGGTGGTCAGCAGCAGCGCACCAAAGAGGTTGGATACTAATATAATACCCAAAGACTGAGGATCGGGTTTATCCATAGATTTAAATACCTGCGCCGCCAGCTCTTTTGATACTCCGCAATTGTCTGCCATAACCGAGTGCAAAAGCATACCATAGATCACCCATCCCAGCAGGAAGGATACCACGGTACCTACAATAACTGCTAAAAAGAATTTGTTGTTTTTCATACTGCGTGTGTTTCTTTTGTTCCTACTCGTTTGGCTTTTCGGATACGCCCCGTTTTTATTGGTTGCTGGACTCCAACTGTCATTCACAAAATATAATATTTAATATTGATAAAAGAATATTCAGGTAAATTATTTCTTATCTATTTGTTATTCCGATTATTGTTAGTGATAGTCCGGTGTACTGTTAATTGCTGTCGGGCATTGCCGTGAATATGATGTCACTTCGCATTGTATCTCGCCGGGCGGGCGCAAGTGCTGGCACAACGCAGCGGACGGCAGCCTATTATGATTTGCTCTGCCGTTACAAAAACCAAATACCCGCTACCGAACGGGCTTTCGCCTGACGAACGGGCTCAGCGGCCATATTATGGTTGTACACAGAAAATGAGGTAGGACATACCGGTAACGCACCTGCAAGCAATGGTTGCTCCGCAAGTAGGGCTACGCTGGTTTTATGGCAAGGGAAGACGGATATACCGACCGGTCACAATAATGTGATGGTGATATTCCGGTGGGCGCTGGTACTCTCGGGGAACGACTGCTCCGTACCATCTGCAAATACGAATACAAGGTTCTTGCGTTCGCTTGCCTTAGTTTCCACGCCTATCTTGCGGCAATTGGTGTTTACCTTTGTAGGCTCTTTAATAAACGGGCTCGCAATGATCCTCGGGATGACTTTGCCCGTAACATCAATTCTTTTCTTTGTATCCCGGTCCTCAAAAAAAATTTTCTTGATAGTCATTCTGTAAAGTTATCTGATTTTCTTTATAAACAGGGATTTTTTCATATAATCTTTTGCCTATGGCACAGTTTTATAAGAATTAGTGTGACTAAAAAGCAAAAACGATGAAAACTTCAGGAATATTTGCGGCGGTTGGGCTATTGGTAATTGTAGCTTTTGGCTCATGCAAGAAGAACTACACATGTACCTGCACTACTATAGTAGGCACAGTATCATCTGTCAACACCCATAGTATAGACAATGCCTCCTATCCGGCGGCAAAACGTACCTGCAACGACTACGAGTCGGAAGCGAACCATACATTGCCCGGCACTACCAGCTGCCACCTTTGAAGATAGAGGAAATTGTAGGACAGGGTGTATACCGGAATGCTTTTTTACAGGCGGTATGTAACTATTTTTTATACGGGCAAAGGTGGCCGTCATATCGCCATGGCACGATTGTTTAACAGTACTATTAAATAAAACACAAAACGATGAAAACGAAACTATTAATGACGGTCTTGCTTGCTGGCGCGGTTGTTTTTTCATTTTATGGCTGCAGTAAGAAATCAGACAGTACGCCTAATACAGCACAGGTATCCATGCACCTGACCGATGATCCGGGGAATTATGATCATGTGTATCTTGATATCAGGCAAATTGCGGTTACCGTATCCGGAAGCAGTGAGATCATACTCACACCCATAAGGCCGGGTATCTATGATCTGCTCCGGTTCAGGAACGGACTTGACACGCTGCTGTTAAGGACCACATTGCCTGCGGGTACAGTAGGGCAGATAAGGCTTGTTTTAGGGGATAACAATTCTGTTGTGGTCAGCGGGGTCAGCTATCCGCTATCCACTCCATCGGCCCAGGAAAGTGGGGTAAAGCTCAACCTGCATCAGGATTTCGTGGCGGGCGGAGCTTATGATATATGGATCGATTTTGACGCCGGTAAATCCATTTTGCTCACCGGCAGCGGCACCTACAAGTTAAAGCCCGTAATACGGGCTTACAGCAGCCTCACACTGGGCCGTATAAAGGGATATGTATTGCCCCTCAGCGCTATGGCCACCGTATATGCTGTAAATGGTACGGATACCGTATCTGCCATTCCCGATGCTACAGATGGGTTCTTTGTGCTCAACGGACTGGCAGCAGGCAGTTATGAGATAGATGTGGAGCCGGGTATTCTCTCGCTTCAGGCGTATCTTCAGTATGATGTGCAGGTGGTTTATGGCGTAGAGACAGATATCGGCACCATCACCCTGCATCCGTAAAAATGGATATGGCAGTAAATGTATAGAAAGGGGCGGCCGGGAGGCTGCCCTTTTTTGTATGCGCCTGACTTGATGCACCCGGGTTGCTGTCTTGGGGCTTCTTTAGCGCCACTTGTTTGTAAGCAATTAAAATGATGGTATAAAAGTATCGGCAAATGTTTTATATCTTTCGATAAAATCAACCGTCATGAAAAACACTTCTTTACTTTTCGTTGCCCTGCTGACCACAGGTATATTATGGCTTTGCGGCTGTCAGCAAAACGAAGCCCCAACTAAAAAAGACGATACAAAATACACGGCAACCAACTGCCCGGCCTGCTGCGACACCGGTTGCCGCAACCAGTCGCCGGTAAACATTAAGAGCAGCCAGCTGGAAACCTGCAGCAGTTGCCGCATGCTGGATGTGACCATAAGGCCTGCCATGATGCAGGTAACGAAGAAAGAAGATAATGGCCATGCCAATATCCATGCTACGCCAAAGAACGCTGATAACGGCAACTACCTTATGTTTAAAGGTACGAAGTACGACCTTGCAGAATTTCATTTTCACGACAGCAGCGAGCATGCCGTAGATTCGGTGTTCAGCGCCATGGAAATGCATATTGTGTACCAGAACGCCGCCACCGGCACGCGTATCATCATAGGGCTGATGATGGCACGCCAGCCGGGCAGCAATGCGTTTATTGAGCGGCTGTGGCAGGTATTTGCTGCCGCGCCGGCGCAGGTAGAGGCAGATCTCAACGCGGTACTCTCACCCCGTAACCTTTCCCGCTATTATACTTATACGGGTTCGCTCACCACGCCCAAGTACCAGGATGGCGCTACATGGTTTGTGCTTAAAGACAAACTACTGCTTAGTGATGCGCAGATCATGCAATTCAGGAGCTGGCACATTGGCCACCCGCGTGAACTACAGTCCATCACCAACAGGTTTATTTTCCAGACAGCGAATTAAGGGCACAGGTTAGGGCCTGCACGTAAAAAATTGTGATTGGGGGCATCCGGTTTATGATATGTTTCTTAGCGGGGATTACAATAGGGCTCACAAACGTAAATCAAATGCTCATGTTTTTTAATCGAAGCAGGATTATAACTAATTGAGCTTCGGCCAGTTCGATAGTATAATTTTATAATGCGCTAAAAGTATTTGTTAGAAGCAAAGCGCTAACTTAACATCACAAATACATTCATTATGAGAGAATATGACATACTGCGGCAGGCAGCAGCACAGTTTGCGGCTTTAGACGAAGAAGACTTCCAGTTATCGCTGCCATTCTGGAACATGCAGACTTATAAAAAAGGCGACTACTACAACCATCAGAAAAGTGTTTGTAAATATCTCGGCTTTATTACCTCAGGTTATTTCAGATCGTATATTATTGACAGCAAGGGGAACGAAATAAACGCCTTCATATATCCCACTTACCAGTTTGTGGTTACTTTCAAGAGCTTCATCCACCAGGTGCCGTGCGACTATCATACAGTCGCCATGTCTGATGCCACTACACTTTGCATCACATTAGAAAGCCTCCATCATTTATATCGGCAATCGCACAACTGGGAACGCTTCGGAAGGCTTGCCGCACAGGTAGCTTTCGATGTCGCAATAGACCGGGCCGAAGGCATGTTATTTAAAACACCAGAACAACGCTACCTTGATTTTATAAAACACCAACCTGACACCTTCAATCAAATACCCCTTTATCATATCGCCTCATACCTCGGTATTAGAGGACCATCGCTAAGCAGGATCCGGAAAAAACTTGCAGGAAAATAGTCGATTTTAACCTAAGTTAAAGTTTTTCAGATTTGCATTCCCCATTTTTGTATCAACAATTTTAAACGTACAGATATGGATGCAACTTTGTTACTCGAAAAAATACGTTCCGGGGAAATCTCGCCCAGCCAAACAGTCAATAGCGCCTTAGCGAAAATAGAAAAGGAAAATCCACACATCAATGCAGCCGTAGAAATATTGAAAAATGAAGCTGTCACCGGTTCGGAACAAATTAGTACAGGGCCTATGTCCGGGCTTCCCATTAGTGTAAAAGAATGTTATGCCATCGCAGGGAAGTCTATTACTTCCGCTTCAAAAAGGATGCCCCCCATCGAATGCAGAGAAGATTCGGCTGTAGTGCGAAAGCTGAGAAACGCAGGCGCCATAATAGTAGCAAGAGGTAATACTTCTGAATTTTTACTCGGCAGGGAAACAGATAACCTGCTCTATGGAACCACATATAGCTCAGTAAACGCAACACTCACATCAGGCGGATCAAGTGGGGGAGATGGCGCCCTGGTGGGAGCTGGTTGTGTAACTGTAGGTATAGGTACGGATATTGGAGGTTCCTGTCGCTACCCCGCTGCATTCAACGGTATTATTGGCTTCAAACCCGCATCCGGTCAAATAGACAAGACGGGAATATTTCCCATTGCGGGAAATGAATTTACCGAAACAATGAATTCGCCGGGAATACTCTGTAAATCCGTTCGCGATGCGCGGCTGGTGTATAATGTACTCAGTGATAAAATAATATCTGCCACATCAAACATCAGCAATGCAAGAGTGCTTACATCGAAAAATTTCAGAGTAAAAATCACAGATAACAGTATTAGCAACGCGGTGGAGGCCACAATTACATTTTTAAAATCAGGCGTAAATAATGTTACTGATATAGATATACCCGAAGCAGGAGAACTCTTTCTTCTTTTCAACACATTGATGTTTGCGGGGTTCACTGATAAAATTTATGAGTGGTCTGTTACTAAGGACGGAAAGAAGTTGTCATTTTTCAGTGAGTTATTCAGACGAATTTCAGGTAACCCGACACTTTCACGGGAAATGTTTGCGTTACTCCCGGCTTTTAACCTTTACCGGCCATCAGCAAAAAAATTACAACAGGCTATAGGACGCGTGAAGGAACTGCGTGGAAAGTATTATGCTTTGTTAGAGAAAAATACGGTGTTAGTTCTGCCTACTATTGGGATACTTGCACCACTCAGTAATAAATTTTATCCTCAATACAATAAGCCCGGTGTTGTAGATATTATAACGCCTGTGAGCTTCTGTAATGTGCTGAACCTCAGTTGTATTACTCTTCCTGCATGGAAATTTCAAAAAGATAAGAATTCCACGCCTCCGGCGGTAATGCTTATTGTTGCGCCGGGAAATGAAGAACTGTTGTTAAATGTCGCTGAGATGCTGGAGGCTGGTCTGTAAAGTGTTTGGGTACCGATTTTAGATACATTAATGCGACGAAATTATTATGTGAATATTACGCAACCAATTTTATTCATTTTCCCAGATATCCTGAAAGGCATCCGGAAGCAATAATAAAATCCCCTCTCCGATGGCATTCATCGAAATAAATACTTCCCTGCAAGCCGCCGCAGCCTATCCCTGCACACGAAACCTTGTAGACATTGCGAACATATAATAGCTGCTTAGCCCCACCTTTATAGATACACTATCCTGGCATAGGGTTATGTCGATAGTATTATCAAACATCTGCCGCACATAGACATTTGCGCCGCCCTTTGTTTTAATACCATCAACAGTTATTGCCATAGTATATGCCCCCGGCTGAGATACCCCCGATGTTTTATAAATGCCGGATACCGGGTACTGCCCGAAACTATAGGTGACAGAATGGGTGCCCGTGTATGTAGTTACATCATATCCCTCGGGCGACTCGGTCAATCCAGATATATAGGTGTACGACTCGCTGTTGTTATATGGGATACCCGCCCATGCCACCTTTTGCTTTTCGGGCGTGCAGGCCACGGCTGTAGAATCAAAAATAATACTGTCTGCAACCACATCCGCACCTATATTGTAGCCATTGCCATTGGCAGCCCATGCCCGGAAATAATATTTCTTCAGTGTGTTAAAGGACGAGAAAATGTAAGAAAACGTATCTGCCGTTATTACATCAACCATTACCTGGTTTTTTGCCATACCCGGGTTTGGCAGGGTATCCATACAAAAGCCGGCAAATTCAATGCCGCTGCTACCGTTAGAGATAAGCTGCCCTGTAACTTTTACAGAGCCGTCAGGCAATTTTTCCGCGCTCAGCGTTTTTACGATAGGGTAGTAAGCATGTGCGTTTTTCTCCACTTTGCGGCAAGTGGAAAATAACAGGGCGAACGAAAAAAAGAATAGTGTACGCAGCAGGTTCATTTTTTAGCTTTTATATAGTAATCAAATCCAAGTCCGAAAATATAGTTGGTCATCCTGGTATGGTCTTTCGTTTGTACCATGTTTATCCCCGCTTCGCCATAAACATCAAAGTGCTTATTGATATTGTAATTGACCATCGTTGATCCTTTGAACCCGCCCATCAGAATGTCCTTGTTAGCCACTTCGTGCAATACTGTTTCAAAGTCGCGCACATAGGCAGTGTGCGCCTTGCCCACTATTATACCGCCCCCCACATACCACCCAAAATTCTGAACCTTTAATACCCGGTAGCTGTAGTCGACGAATATGCCTATCATGGTCAGCTTATCGTTTACAAGGTAGCCGGGTATGATAGTTGTGGTGCTGCCCACTAAGTTTACCATATATTGCGGCACAGTATCTATGCGTGGCTGTAGCTGGCAGTAAGTGATACCCCCGCGCCCCCACCACTTTTTATCCTTAATAGTATAATAGACGCTAATGCCCGGGGCCTTACCAAAGAACTGGCCTATATCGCCATTGGGGTTAACCTGCGTTAGCGAAATGCCCACCTGGCCTTTGGCAACGCCTGCCGCAAAAAACAATGCTGCTAAAAAGGTATATCGTAACAGGTACATAAGAATCTGATTTAGGTCTAAATATAATAGAGATAATCAAAGATTCATGCTGTTTTCACCTTTTTAGTGTGCATTATCCAAATTTAAGCAAGGGCGATGCTGGTGTTATGGTTAATAGCCTCGTGGATGGTTACTTTTAAGTCGGTTCGAATCCCTTAGGTCCGCATAAATGTATGACCCGAGCTAAGGGCGGGTTTGTCGTTCGGAAAGTACCTTTTGCCCATCGTTAAGGAAATGGTCAGTCAATTTGCCAACATTCATTTATTGAGCTAACAACATCTTTCTGTCTATAACCTAGTAATTTCTTGAATTTTGCTGAGTTGACAAAGCTGAATGGCGTCATACTATAGAGCCAATCATTTGGATCGCGAGTTCTCGTGACCTTCCTTCGCCGGGGCTTAATAAAAGCAACATAGTTTTCAATTTCCTCAATAAAACTTAGTTTTTGATCCGAAAACATTAGCATCTTGTCAAAAAAATACTTAAAATCAATCATTCTTAATTCAGCAATTGACTTAAATACAGTTACGGGACGTAATCGTTCCTGTATACTTTCGTTCAAGTACTCTGCGACATCTGGCATGTCAAAATAAAGGCTTGTTTGAACTATAATTGGATAAATGATCATGTTCCTTATCTTCAATTTTTGAGATTTTGCCTTATCATCAATCTGCCAAAAAAGATCTGAATTATTTGCAAGTGCTTCTATGTGCCTTGCCAGTTGAAATACCCCTTTGTCTTTTCTAATTATTTTTCCATCTCTCTCAATAATTTCCTGAATAAATTTTTCATCGATCGAAGCTTTTATTCTTTCATACGAGCCAGAATGGATTATCTCCGAATTAAGGAGATAGTCTTTATACTCAAAAATAAAAATGTGCTTTCCTATTCGATAATAACAGTCGGGATTAAACGGTTCGTTGTCATTAAAAAACTTGAGAATAGCATGTTTACTACTAAAACACTTAATCATTGTATTTTTAAATAAAATACCTTCAGAAAACTCTTTGCCAATTGTCCCCTTAAATTTTCTGAACCCTTTTTGATTTTCCTCAACAGAATTAGCTTCCTTTTCATATAAAGATTTAATGGAGGAACCTTCATATAAAAAGAACAGCAACCCTGTAACAACGGCGGAATACAGGTAGTCCCAATATGGGACTATGTATTCATTTTCGGTGAATTTCAAAATTGGTTTCTTTTTCAACCCCAAGTAATCAAGTTGTAATTCTGGATGTGCTGTAATATCTGCAGGATTCAACACTAATGTTTCTATCGCGGGTTCTGGCTGCTTTACCAATATCCTGTAGAAATATTTCCCAGGATCAGGATCCCGTCCTTTGAGTGATTCCATTAAATGCGGAACCATAATATCGAACAGACGATACAAATAAGTTTTACCTGAATCGTAGCCCAATGACTCAAAAAAGTCTTTTACTGGTTTGCCGAATTTTTCGTGTCTCTCTAGATACGAAACGAGTGATTGGCTTTTAAATAACTCTAAAAGAGGATCAATCCGGTTAGTAAACTCAAATTGGGTTACTATATGAGGCCAAAGTAATTTCCTTAAATTAATTCCACCTTCTTTCGCATTTTCAACTTGAGCTTGGAGCTTTTTTGTTTGATTGTCTACTTGTTCATCCATAATGGCGAGATAGGCTTTAAAGATGTTCAATTCATCAGTTCCAAAATCTACACTGTCTATTTCATCGTGGTCTCTATAATTGAATAATTCTCGGTTGATAAACTCGACCGTGAAGGGTAGAGCAAATAGCTCATAATTATTCAATATCAGTTTTCGTCCCCTCTCTCTAATTCTCTTTTTTTCTAGCTCTGGAAAATTCACTGATACATTATTCAGTAACGACAATTGTGTATTTACGTTTGCACCTTCTCGAGTTAGGGTTTCATTGAATATTGCCATCATCCCAATGACAAATTTTGAAGGAATAGCACTTACTAATTCCTGAGGTCTCTGTGGCCGATTTTCATCAAATAGGTGCCGATATGTAAAAGTTAGTCCAATACTCATACTTCATGTTTGAAATGGTTAATAGAATTGTAATTAGCTATCATCAAATTTAAGTTGAAGGACAGCAAATAGCGTAAAATATTATTTTAATCGAAGCAGCGCATTTACGCTCGGGAGAGTTTTTAGTTTTTTGACACTCAAAATGAAGATATTGCCCTCAAATCCTGTACAAAAAATGCGAGAGTTGTCCCTTTCCCCCTCCCATTGGTCGCAGGGTCTCCCTACGTCCTAAACTACTGAAAGGGCCTATCTTGCGAAATAACACACATGCCAGTATTCCCACTCCAAAAAGTCCGGGCAGCGCATCATTGTGCTCTAGTTGTTCTGGATGTTCCGTAAGGCATCCAGAACTCAAAAATCCATCTATGACGGCGTTCAAAGAACTAAAGCTATATAGTTCTTGCTAACCTTTTCATTCCAACACTAAACCAGCTCGAGATTTGTTATAGAGGGTGCAACATACTACAAGAGCGGGTGCACCCGCTCTTGTGTTTTTGAAAGGAAACTACTTGCCCGTTAATACAATACCAACGCCCTTATTCCTTTACCAGTTTAATTCGTTGTGTGTATGCCGGAGCTACTACCGATAATAGGTACATACCGGCGTGCAGGTTGCCGGGTATGGCAAATACGGCTGGCTGTGACGGGCTGATGTTCACATTACCCCATACCGCCGCTTCTTTGCCGGTTATATCTGCAAGTGACAACCGGGCATTTTTCAATGCGAAATTTGCACGTATTATAATGTCGTTAGCTATGGGGTTGGCAACGGTACACATCGTTACCGGCGACACAATATTTTCCACGCCCGATGTGCCGCAGTAATACGTCAGTGGATCCAGTTCCAGCGGGTCGCCTGCCGTAAGCGTATGCCCGGTAAAGCCCGGGTAATCAGCCTGGTACTGTGTACATCTGAATACGAGGTTTTGCGCAGGCGTAGTGCCCTGCGTCATAGGGCCGCTGTTGTTGATAGGGTTAATATATTTCCATACCGTTTTCTTGCTGGCGTCTACTTCAAAGAACAGGCCCGACGGGCCTACGCAAATCAGCGTATTGCCACCCGGCAGGCGCTGACAGCCCGATATATTGCTGCCGTAAAAATTTGCGGGCGTATCCGCTTCATACGACCATGCGGCCGCGGTCGGAAGATAGGCTGTGCCGGGCGTATAGCTGTAGTTACCGCCTGCATCCACCGGAGGTGCAATAACATCTACCGACGAATAAGACCCACCCGGCCTGCCCTGCCCGTTGTTGAACACCATTATCTCACCCGAGTCCGTGAGGCCGCCGGCTATCCAGTGGGCGTTGTGCTGACCAAAAAGTTGTTGATCAGTGGTGGCGCCATTGTCGTAAGCGGCAGGGTTTCCCCACCGGTATAGCAGGTCGCCACCCTTATGATGATTGCCGCCAGTGTGCCCGGCTGCCTCGGCGGTGGTGGTGCTATGGTCTATGATCCATATCTCGTTGGTGTTGTGCACGCTCAGCATTATCTCGTCCAACCCGGGGTTATAGTCTACAGCATTAATGTGCAGCCAGTCGGTATTGGCAGCTGTGGCTTTATAGTTAGCGTTTATCAGCTCCGGGTGATTGGCAATGGTGTCGTAACCCGGCAGGGATGAAGTATAGTCCTGGTTCAGGTGGTCCCATACATGCCACTCCCACACTATTGTGGCGCCGCTTGCGCCCGCGGGCTGTAGCTCCACAATTTTTTCACTCCATACCCATGCGCCTGTAAGTGCAGGTTTTCGCCCCATTGCTATGGCCTCGGCCGCGCTCTTTTTCTGCCATACTATAGCCAGTATGTTGCCGTTGGGCAGGTAGCATACATCATGATGCTGGCATTGCGCCGTGTCGGAAATAGTGTAGGACCATGTCACGAGGCTGTTCCAGTCAAACCGTTCTATGATACCCCCGCTCCCGCCGGCATTGAAAGTGGTATTGTTCACGCTACCGGGGCGCAGCAGCGATCCGTCGGGCAATAGGTATACCGACTGGCCGGGCGTGTGGGTGCTTGTCCACGTATGCACCTCCCTGCCGCATTTATCTATCAGGTATGTATTATGCGACATCAGTGGAGGGAAAAGCACATACCCATCCTGCGAGCCCGCATCGTGCGTAAATAACCCTATTGTCTGTGACTGCGCCTGTGTGGCAGATGCAGCCAGCAATACCAGCAAAATGAATACCCGGCTCCGTAGCATAGCGTTGTTTTTATTTGTTAGACGTCATTAAGACCAAAGTCCTGCGGCTAAGGTTTAATAAATACTCTGGCGGGCTTGTGTGCGAGTTCCTTTAAGGTACAGAGTATAGAAAACCCCACTGGTCTTTGTTATAAACGAGGTCCAGGGGTAGAGTATTTGCAAAAATCCTTTACTGAAAAACCGCAATTTTCAAGAAGTCGTTATCTGTACTATATACGTTCTTTGTGGTGTATGAAAACAGTCTTTGACAAAGCTACAAGAGATGAACTCATCGCGCGCATAGGCAATATTGACGCATACAGCACTGCCCTGTGGGGTAAGATGACGGTATACCAGATGCTGAAGCACTGCACGCAATGGGATGAAATGGCCGCAGGCAGGCGTGTATATAAGCGATTGCTGCTGGGCAGGCTGATAGGTAAGATGGTGCTCAGGGGCATGGTAAAAGATGATACACCTATGAAACCCAATATGCCTACAGTGCCCGAATTCATTGTCACCGGCAGCGGCGACGTACCTGCGGAAAAAGCAAAATGGATCACTCTTATAGAAGGCTATGCCGTTTGCCCTAATCGTGGTTTTGTGCACCCGTTCTTTGGCGCATTGACACACGAGCAGGTTGGTATCCTGGCCTTCAAGCATGCCGATCACCACCTTCGCCAGTTCAGCTGCTGAACTTTAGCCGGGTAGAGGATAGCGCACCTGCCGTCCCCGGCTGTTACCCTGCGGCATTTAGTTATTAGGGGCACCGGCGGCTACCCATTTTTTGATCTGTGTTATCTGGCAGTCTTCCAGTTGGTTGCCCCCTTGCGGCATAGCGTTGTACCCCGGCAGGTGCGATACGTCGCCTATCATCCTTCCCGTCACCGCTGCATCCCTCACGCTGTTATAGTCCATAAGGCTGCCCCCGGGTACCGTGGCCGAGTTATGGCAGCCGGTACAGTAAGTTTGCATGATAGGTGCTATTGCCCCGCTATAGCTATAGTTATTTGTGTCGCACACTACCAGGCTGCAAGCCGCCGAGTCTTTAATGGCGCCGCCTTGTATCCATCTTTTTATCAGGTTTATGGATGCGGGGGACAGGGCCGGCGAATTCTGCGGCATAAAATTTTCACCCTTTGACAGTGTTATAGACTCATATATTTTACTGGCGCTGGGGTTACCCCGCACTATTCCTTTCCTCACTATATTGTCATAGCTGTCCAGCACATATCCCTCCTCATGCGATGCTGCGTTATGGCAGCCGCTTTTGGCGCAGTTCGATTGGAAAATAGGAAGTATATCTCTTTCAAAACACAAGCCCGGGTCGCCCGTTTGCATACTCACCGGTAGTTCGTAAGGGGCGTGTACACAAGAGCTGATACTCATGCCGCCCCATATGGTGCCGCCTATTGCCGCGCATAACACCAATACTTTTCTGCGACCCTTCGTTGTTGCTATCATATTACTAAGGTAGGGCAACCATAAACGCATAAAAATGACCATGATCATAATTAACACTTTTTTGGGCTGCACCGGTTTTGTTATCTTTAGATCATGGTCGATGTGATCCATTTTTTCTTGGAGTGCCATCTGTGGCTTTTTATCCTGGTGCCCCTTTACGCCATCTATAAAAAGAATAAAAAGAAAAGAGATAAGATACACTGACACTTCAAAATGAGTGGTTATAAATTAATATGGCATGCATCCTTTTCGGCATAGTTTTTGTTGTTTACAACAGCCATTATGCAGGTGCATAGTTATATTTTCTACTGCCATTTTCCACAATGGTTTAGACCTCACAACCTGGCAATGAGGGGCAATGATGGGGCAATGTTTTTTATCAGGTACAGCAGGGCTTCAGGCAACTTATTTCAGTTACTTCGGTTTCGGCATAGCCCCCGGGGCTATGATATGGGGCAATGATATATTATAAAACATATCTAAAATGCCTGCCGGTACTATCACACATCATATTGCAACATATGAAGTTACCCACAAAAAAAGTGGGGCATCCCTCATGGGGCATTCCGTGGGGCAGGGTGGCAGAAAGTGAGCATATTGCCCCATCAGCCTCCTGCTTTGTTTGTGGTATGGGGCAATCAGGTATATGAGGTTTGTGGATAACTTCCACCCGCAACTACACCTTTGTTGGTTATGGTCTGTGTTGTGATTTATGGTATTATGCCATACCGGGTTTTTTTGTTTTGATATTAAGTTTTCATTTTGAAAACATTTTGTTTATCTTTGTCTGTGTGAATATTATTGCCAGGGGAACCATACAATATTACATCGCTAAGTATCCTAAAGCCAGTACCGCTTTGCTTACTTGGTACCATGAGTTCTTGAAGGCTAGGTTTCACAATTTTAATGAGTTAAAGGCCACATATGGTAATGCAAGTATTGTAACAGGCAACCGTATTATTTTTAACATCAAGGGAAATGATTTCAGGTTGGTAGCTTCGGTCAATTTTCAGAAGAATGCTGCATACGTTATTTGGTTCGGCACCCACTCCGAGTATGACAAAATCAATGTTAAGACTATAAGCTTTGATGTGAATATTTTAAATTTTAAGCCAAGATCATGAACTGGAAAATACTGAAAACAAAAGCAGAATATAATAAAGCTGTAACACGCACCATGGAAATATTTCATGCAGTGCCCGGTACTCAGGAGTCTGATGAACTTGATTTGCTGCTTTTACTGGTAAAGGATTATGAGGACAGGCATATCCGGCTGCCTGAGCTGGACCCGATAGCAGTTATCAAACTCAAAATGGAGGAGCGTGGCCTTAAAGCAAAAGACCTGGAATCTCTGATAGGTTCAAAAGGTCATGTGTCGTCTATTCTTTCCGGCAGGCGGGAACTAACTTTAAAAATGGCCCGGAAACTGAAAGATTTCTTTCACCTCCCGGCAGATATTTTTCTCCCGGCAGCCTGATATATTGTGTAAAAATAGTTATCTGTATTCTTACATCTTTTTTGCGGATAACTCCGCCTCTGATCAGAGCGTATTTGTTAGTCTGAATCACGGATTTTATCGATTACACGGATGCCACGGAGTGTGTTTGGCAGAAACCGGATAAATCGTTATTTTTGTTTTATGAGTATTTTGAATGTACATCCGGCAGATAGTAACCAGGAGACAGCTATCAGGCTCTTTCTTGATGCATTGCATGTGGATTATAGATCGGCCGAAAAAGAGATGGATGAGACAGAATATCTTTTAGGTTCTTCTGCTATGAAAGAACACCTTGATAAAGCTGCTGAACAGGAGAAAAATGGGGAGGGTGTGAAAATATCACTGGATGATATATGGAAGTGATATTCATGCCCACTGCCCTTGCAGACCTTGATCATTGGAAAAGGTCTGGTAATACAATTATCCTGAAGAGAATACGGCAATTAATTGAAGCTATACAGGAAGATCCGTATAAAGGTATAGGCAAGCCCGAAAGGTTAAAGCATAACTGGACTGAATGGTGGTCAAGGCGTATAAATGACGAACATAGGATAGTTTATAAATGTGAACAAAATATGATTACGGTATATTCACTCAGGTATCATTACCAAAAATAACACTCATTTATCCACTCCTTTCTGTGGATAACTTCCGTCTGCAACTACCCTCATATTTTTGTTACTTTGTAAGACGCTGATAGGATAGTGCGCAGTCATGAAATTCTCCCATTTACATAATCATACACAGTATTCCCTGCTCGACGGGGCCTCTAATATTTCCAAGCTGTTTGATAAAGCGGCAAAAGACGGTATGCCTGCCATGGCCATCACAGATCACGGTAATATGTTTGGCGTGTTCGACTTTGTGGCGCAGGCATGGAAGAAGAAAAAAGTGGTGGGCAAGACCCCCGAAGGAAAGGACATTGAAGAGCCGGAGGTAAAGCCTGTTATAGGGTGCGAGTTCTACCTTGTAGCAGACAGGCACAAACGCCAGTTCTCTAAAGACGATAAAGACGTACGTTACCACCAGTTGATGCTGGCCAAGAATGAGGTGGGCTACCGCAATCTCGTAAAGCTTTGCTCGCTGGGCTACATAGAGGGGTTGTATGGTAAGTATCCCCGTATAGATAAAGAACTGGTATTGCAATACCACGAGGGTCTTATTGCTACTACCTGCTGCCTTGCGGCAGAGGTGCCCCGCGCCATCATAAGACATGGTGAGGAGGAAGCGGAAAAGGTCTTTAAGTGGTGGCTGGACCTCTTTGGCGAGGACTATTACATAGAGATGCAGCGGCACGATATACCCGAGCAGATCAAGGTCAACGAGGTGCTGATGAAGTTTGCCAGCAAGTATAATGTGCCCGTGATAGCCAGTAACGACAGCCATTATGTAGACCAGGCAGATGCCAACGCCCATGACATATTGCTGTGTATCAACACAGGTGCAAAGCAGAGCGACCCCAAATACAAAGAAATGGGCGACGATGAGGTGCCGGTAAAGGATGCGCGCTTCGCTTTTTACAACGATAAGTTTTATTTCAAGACCCAGGATGAGATGACCGGGCTGTTCTCAGACATCCCGCAGGCTATAGATAACACTAACGCTATCATAGAAAAGATAAAGCCGCTGAAGTTGGATCGTGATATTATGCTGCCTCACTACAAGGTGCCGCCTGAGTTCAACGAAGACCAGAATGCCTACCTGGAGCACCTTACATGGCAGGGGGCTAAAGAGCGGTATAAAGAGATAACGGCAGAAGTGGAGGAGCGGTTGAAGTTCGAACTGTTTACGATCCGCACCATGGGTTTTGCAGGTTACTTCCTTATCGTGAGCGACTTCATCAGGGAGGGGCGCAACATGGGTGTGTTCATCGGCCCGGGCCGCGGATCGGCCGCGGGTTCGGCGGTGGCCTATTGCATCGGCATCACTAATATCGATCCTATTAAGTACAAGCTGCTGTTCGAAAGGTTCCTTAACCCCGATCGTAAGAGCATGCCCGATATAGATACCGACTTTGATGATATAGGCAGGCAGAAGGTCATAGACTATGTGGTGCAGAAGTACGGCAAGAACCAGGTAGCGCAGATAGTTACCTACGGTACTATGGCCGCCAAGAGCAGTATTAAAGATGTGGCGCGGGTTATGGACCTGCCGCTTAGCGAGAGTAATGCGCTGGCCAAGCTGGTGCCTGAGCGGCCGGGCATAGTGCTGAAAAGACTGCTGCATGCCGAGCTGAAAGGTGAGGGTAGCCTGGACCAGAAAGAAGGACTGGGCGCTGATGAAATAGAGGGGGTAAACAAACTGCGTGAGGTTTATAATTCTGATTCGCTGCATGGAACGATATTGCACAGCGCGGAAAAACTGGAGGGCAGTGTACGAAATACAGGCATCCATGCGGCGGGCATTATCATAGCGCCGAGCGACCTTACAGACCTGCTACCGGTGTTTATGGTGAAGGATGTGGACTCGCTGATAACGCAGTATGAGGGTAATGTGATAGAGAACGCGGGTGTTATCAAGATGGACTTCCTTGGGTTGAAGACCCTTACCATCATAAAAGACGCGCTGGCGCTGATAAAAAGAAATTACAATGTAGATATAGACATTGATACCATTCCGCTGGATGATGAAGAGACCTATGAGCTGTACCAGGCGGGGGAGACAAATGGTACGTTCCAGTTTGAAAGTCCGGGGATGCAGAAGCACCTGCAAAGCCTGAAACCCGATAAGTTTGATGACCTCATAGCCATGAATGCCCTTTATCGCCCGGGGCCAATGGAGTATATACCTAACTACATCAAGCGTAAGCATGGGCAGGAGCCTATCACTTACGACATAGATGTAATGGAGGAGTACCTGGGCGACACCTACGGCATCACCGTGTACCAGGAACAGGTGATGCTGCTGTCGCAGAGCCTTGCGGGCTTCACGAAGGGTGATGCGGATGTGCTGCGTAAGGCTATGGGTAAGAAGCAGAAGGCGGTGCTTGATAAGATGAAAGGGCAGTTTGTAGAAGGGGCGAAGGCTAAAGGGCACCCGGAAGACAAGCTGCAGAAGATATGGACAGACTGGGAAGCTTTCGCGCAGTACGCGTTCAATAAGTCGCACTCAACATGCTATGCGCTGGTGGCATACCAGACAGCCTACCTCAAGGCGCATTATCCGGCCGAGTACATGGCGGCCGTACTTAATAACCAGGGCAGCATAGACAAGATAAAGTTTTACATGGAGGAGTGCCAGCGTATGGGCCTCCAGGTGCTGGGCCCGGATGTTAATGAAAGCCTGAAAGGCTTTGCCGTAGCAAAAGAGCATGTAGTACGCTTTGGGTTGAATGCCATAAAAGGGGTGGGCGAGGCTGCCTGCGATGATATTATAGCGGAGCGTGAGGCCAATGGCCCGTATATTACCGTATACGATTTTATAAAGCGTGTAAACCAGCGTACGGTCAATAAAAAGTCGATGGAAAGCCTGGTGCTGGCCGGCGCGCTGGATTGTTTTCCACAGATGCACAGGGCCCAGTATTTCTATGCCCCGGCCACCGATCCTATTACTGGGTTAGAGCGGCTGGTGCGTTTCGGCAACCAGTTTCAGGCAAGTTCGTCTATGGCTACCAACAGCCTTTTTGGTGAGTCTGCGATGCCAGAGGTAAAGCCACCCAATATGCCAGAATGCGATAAATGGGGACTGCCCGAGCTGCTGGACAGAGAAAAAGATGTAGTAGGTATCTACCTCAGCGCGCACCCGCTTGATGGCTATAAATTTGAGATGGACAACTACGGTATGACCCCCGTAAGCGAGCTGGAAGCCAACCGCGGCAGGAACATACGCATAGCGGGCTTCGTCACAGATGTTGTACATGCCACTACCAAGAAGGGCAGCAAATTCGGTAAGATGTTCATCAACGATTATTCCGGGCACCTTGAGATCGTACTTTGGGAAAAGAACTATGTGCAGTACGGCAATTACCTGGTCAATGGCCAGAAACTAATGATACAGGGTGTCTATGATGAGCACCGTTTCAGGCCCGGTGTCATGGAGTTCCAGATACAGAATATGATGTTGCTTGACGAGGTGCGCAAAACACTCACAAAGAAGATACACCTCTCAATGCCGCTGATGCAGGTAAGCGAACCTTTCGTAAGCTTTATGGATGATAACCTCAAAAAGCATCCCGGCAGCACAGAGCTGATTTTACATGTATCAGACTGGGATGGCAAAGAGGTAAGGCTTAAGTCGCAGTCGCGGAAGATAGAGGTGAACGATGAATTGATAGGCTACATCACGGAGCATGAAGAGATCCGGTATTCATTGGATAAGGTATAGTGGCTGAAGGAAGTGCTGATATAGTTAAAATTTAATTTGGTTTTGGTGTCAGCTTATATGGGTCCTCCCATCCGGAATGTATCGTTAAAAGTGAAAGGAATCACAAAAATGTTAGCATTATGTGGATAGATTATAACGGTATTCAGGCTTTCTATTCCCGTGCCACAGGATAATGAAGTAACTTTGTATTTCCCTTTAAAATAATAATCATTAAATAAATAAAACAATGGCAGCAGTATTCACTGATTCAAATTTCGACACCGAAGTACTTAAAGCAGACAAGCTTTCTGTAATAGATTTCTGGGCACCGTGGTGTGGCCCGTGTTTGGCCTTGGGCCCTACTATAGATGCTCTTTCTAAAGAGTATGACGGCAAAGTAAACGTGGGTAAAGTAAATGTAGACGAGAACCCAAACCTCTCTATCAACTACGGCGTGACCAGCATACCCTGTGTCCTGTTCATAAAAAATGGTCAGGTGGTGGACAAGCAGGTAGGCGCAGCCCCCAAGAATGTGTTTGACAAGAAGATACAGAAGATACTCGGCGCTTAATTTTTCCGAGCGGCATTGTAGTACCGTCCCGCCCTGCGGGACGGTACTATTTATAAGCCATAACACATTGCCCGCCGGCTACAGAGCTTTGTTTTCGCATAGTGCTTGTACCGGGTTTTTTCCTCATCCCGGCCTCTGTAGCAGCTATTTATGCCGAATTTCGTACCTTGCCGCTTTCATACTATTTGAATGATATCATTACCTGAAATTACTGATCCCATCAGTGTAGAAAAGCCACGTTCGTCTGCCGATCGTTTTTTCGCTTCGCTGCTGCGCGACGAGCGTGACCTGCCTTTTGTCTATCTTACTTTAAAGATAACTTTTACATTGCTTCCGCTGGCGGCAATATTGTTCATCCCCGGGGTGCCTTTATGGCTGTGGTGGGTAGCTGCAATAGCCTACCAGTACTTCAATAATGTTGCTTTTAAAGGCCCTTACGGGCTCATGATGCATTGCACCAGCCATCGTGCGTGGTTCAGGCAGGAATACCAGTTGCTTAATTACTACCTGCCCTGGGTCATAGGCCCTTTCTTTGGCCAGACCCCGGAGACCTATTATACACATCACGTAGGCATGCACCACCCCGAGAATAACATGCCCGATGATGAAAGCTCCACCATGAAGTTCCAGCGCGATTCATTGAAAGACTTTTCTATTTATCTCGGCACCTTCCTGTTTGCGGGTATATACCATCTGTGCAGTTACTTCGTGCGCAAGCGTCGTAAGCGCCTGCTGTACCGCTCGGTAAGGGGGGAGTTACTGTTTATAGCTATGTGCGTAGGCCTATGTTTTATCAATTGGCCGGCTACACTGGTGGTATTCATACTGCCGTTCTTTACCTTTCGTATCATAGCCATGACCGGTAACTGGGCCCAGCATTCTTTTATAGATGCCTCCGATCCCGAAAATTCGTATAAGAACAGTGTCACCTGTATCAATACCAAGTACAATGTAAAGTGCTGGAACGATGGCTATCATATCAGCCACCACATAGAACCTACCATGCACTGGACTGAGCACCCTGTTTATTTCAAGAATACCTTGCAGTTGTATATTGACAACAACGCCATTGTATTTGACGGCATCCATTTTCTCCATGTTTTCATTTACCTTGTTCGCGACCGTTACGACCTTCTCGCAAAGCATTTTGTAAATATCGGCGGGCGCTTTAAGTCAGATGAGGAGGTTATGGCGTTTCTTAGGGCCCGTACCGCGAAGATTGACGTGCGGCCTTACTTTGTATCCGGCAGCTATGTGCCTCCTGTAAAGGCATCAGAAATGGCTTGATTTCCCGTTGCGGGCACATAGGTGCCCAACGATTTGTTAAAGCCGCGTTTTGGCGTGTTTTTTGTCAAACTGTAAAGGAGGTAACTTCGTACATGGTATAAACACATCAGGATGAAAAGGATCACCGTTTATTTCGCCGCCATTCTTATAGCCGCAACATCGTGCGGCCAAACCACAACTAAAAGGTCAGTAAAAGATATAGCTGCCGGCTATTCTAAAGATAAAGTACCTGCCGACCTGTCAAAGTATAGCCAGGCCACATTTGCCGCAGGTTGCTTCTGGCACGAGGAAACGCTGTTTGAGAGCATAAAGGGCGTGGTGCTGGGTGTATCGGGCTACGCGGGCGGCACTACCACTAATCCCACATACGAAGATGTGGAAACAGGCAATACCGGCCATGCCGAAACCGTGAACGTATACTACGACAGCAGCAAGATATCGTATCCTATGCTACTGAAGATATATTTTGAGTCGCAGGAAGACCCTACACAGGTCAACGGGCAGGGCCCTGATGAGGGAACGCAGTACCGCTCTATAGTCTTTTACCGGAACGATAAAGAGAAAGCTATGGCAGAGCAGTTCATCAGTGATCTGAACAGGTCGGGTAAATACCATCGACCGATAGCGGCTGAGGTTATGCCCTATACTACCTTCTGGAAGGCTGAGGACTATCACCAGCACTACATTAATACCAATACCGATAATCCGTATGTGCTCAATGTATCTATCAGGGATATTGCGCGGTTTCAGGCTGCCCACCCGGAGCTCATAAAGCCGGGCCACAGTTTTGCAAATTAAGCGGGTTAGTATTTTTCTTTGTAGCGGAAGATAACCCGCTTGGTATGGGCAAGGTTGGTATTAGTGAGGGTTATATCACAGTTGGTGAAGTTTTTGAAGATATATTCAAACTGGTCGCAGTCCTGGTCCATGAGCAGCACAGTGTTCCTGATGATCAGGCGCTTAATAAAAGGTACTTTGTTGGCTATTGTTATTTTCTCGGCAGTACCCACGGGCAGGCATCTGTAGCATTTGGCTACCTGGCTGCCCGCCTTCTCTTCAAATTTCTTGGTTACTTTCCATTCGGGGAAGTATACCGACCGCTCTTTAAGTTTGCCGTTATCACCGTAGTAGAATGTTTCTATGTGTACAATATCTTTGTTATTGTCGTTGTACCTCACCTCCTTGTACTTCACGCTATTCTTGTCGTAATACGTCTTGGTATAGAATTCTATCCTGCCATTGAAGTAAGAGCATTGTGATACTATGATATCCCCGTTCTTCTTGTCTGTGCTATAGTCGAATGTGTGCCTGAAGTTGTTGCCCGTTGTCTTGTTGTCTTCGTAATGATATATTTTACGGTTCTTTTCATCATACCGCCATTCATTCATTTCCAGCAGGTTGTCGTCTTTCAGTTCCTCTGTCTTGAGTATTTGTTTTTTAGTGTTAAAGTAATTGATGGTTTTATATACAGACTTTTCCCTGAATGGGATGTGTACCGTTAGGGTCACCAGGCTGTCAGTGCTGGCAAATACCAGGGCGCTGTCTACCAGGGTCATTTTGCCGGTATCATTGTTTACAAAGTTGTAATAATATTCGTGTGTAAGACTTCCGGTAGAGTAGGTGTTCCACCCGGCCTTAAAGGTAGGCTGCGCGATAACAGGGTAACTGCATAATAAAAGTAAAGACAGAGAGATAAGTTTATTCATTTGTGATCCTATGCGTCAAGAGTTGTACAAGTTAAAAAAGCGTGGAGGGAATAGCAATTATTTTTAGTAACATGGTGTTAATAGCGGGCGCAGCGCAAAAAAAAATCAGCCCCGGTAATCCGGGGCTGATTTGTGATTTTTAAAACTATTTTAGTATTTCTTCTGGTTCTCAACCAGGTGTGTATACCTGATATTGCCTACATGGCCCAGGTAGAAATTGAGGCCGAAAGACAGTACAGAGAACATACAGTTATATTCGTTCTTTGCGGTTGGCTGCTGGAAGTTGTAGCCGTCCAGGTAGTCAGAGAACGCATAGCTGAACTCGTAGTTGATGTTGAACACGCACCTTTTGGTAAGGTGAAGGTTCCAACCGAGTACCATCGGGATGAATGCGTTTGTTGTGCGGGTTTTGATGTTTGTGGGGTTGTAATCAGTGATCAGGTATTTATCCTGTTTCTTGAATTTCACTGTTATGTTAGATACATAATTGCTCATGTAGCCAACACCAACGCCCGCATAGATACCGAACAGCGTCTTTGCGAAGAAGTTCCTGGGATATTTGAACAGCTCACCTATAGATATCCTGGCAGTGATGTCACCGGCAGTAAACTGGTTATAGGCGTTCATGCCGTTGGTCCAGTGGTTCTTCGTTTCATAATCTGAAAACGCGCCATGCTGTACTTCAAGATCTAAAGCAACCCATGCATTTGCATTGTATTCCAGGTTGGCCCTTAAAACAGGCTCTGAATTTGAGTGATTCAGGTTGCCGTATATCTGGCTAAACCCGGCTCCCGCACCCACAGTCCATTTACTATAAGGGTAAAATGGATCAAGCCTTACCTGCGCTGTCGCACTCATGACAGAGGCTATACAAACCGACAACAAAGTAACTAATTTCATTTTCATACACTTGCGATTTAATGCAATTTAACGATTATTAATATTTCCACAAATTCTTTTCGTAGTTACGCAATTCCTTTTCTATGCGCTCTGCTTCCTGCTTCTGCTTGTCATCATCATTAGGATATTTGTCTTTTATCCTCAGGTCACCGGGATTAGATTCCTTTACGATAACCGTCTTGAAATTGCGCAGTATGAAAACGTCGTCATAGCTCATGTCATAGATGTCACGCTGGGTGTCAAATGCTTCCCTTGAGGCCAATACATTGCGACACTGGTCGAAATAAAGGTAGAAAGGATGCTGCTCACCTATAACGTCACCCGCGCTCGATTTTACTTTCTTAATAGGCGACAACCCAATGATACGCCTGATAAGCCTGCCCCTTACTTTATCCACGAATATGTCTTCCTTTATTTCCAGTTTGGTAACAGAATCAGGATTGAAAGGAACATATACCGAATGCGAGCCTATAACGTCACCGGTAAGTGAGTCGAGGTCTGTAACGATAGAACTGTCTGACAGTACCCTGAGTACTTTCTGGTAAGTAAGCGCCTTTGTGAATCCCTCATCGGCATAGGCAACGATCTTTTTAGCTTTTATTGCGTCCATCAGGATGCTTACGAGTGTTTGGCCCGGCATAGAGAATATTCTGTTCATAGAATCTGTAAGGTCTATGGTACGCCATAAGCGTTTATAGAACTTAATGTTGAACTTTTTCTCATCGGGGAAGGCGAATGGTTTAGCACCTCTAAGGATAGGGAGTTTATAAAAACCGTCTACCGGTCGAGTTGTATCCAATACCAGGTCGGTATACGCCAGGTAGCTTGTGTCTGCAACGAGGCCATTTGTAAGGGCATTTTCCGTATCTACGGGAGGTGGTGCCAATGCAGCGGCCTTGGATATAGAATCCTGCACACGGGCCGCCTCAATGCTGTCCGTATTTACAGTCTGCTCAACCTTTGCTTTTTTCTTCTTTTTCTTTTTCTTGTGCGATGTCTGGGCTTCGAGTACACTACTCATTCCTATTGCCAGAAGCAGCACAAAAGCAATTATGACGTTCTTTTTCATAAGCAACTTAGGTTATTTCTATTACTCAACAGTAAAAATGATCGGGTCCAAAGATCTCTTCAGTCCGTCTGGTCCTGTGGCAAACACGAAGTCGAAAGTAACACGGGAACCCGGTACTATTCCGTTCATAGCAGCCTGCATTTCAGGAGTGAAAACATTACTGTTAGATTCAAACTTCATGATATCTGCGCGTGGTTTAGCGATAAACATCGTAAAGTGGTTGACCGTGAAATTTGCCGCGAAATCGAAATCTTCGAGGATAGCAAAAATCCTGTTCTGCGATTTCATAGCAGGAGCGCTTAAGCGTCCGCCACCTTTGTTTGCAAACTTAACATGGGGTGGGGGAATCGGTTTTACCCTGAACTCGTTTACACCCAGTACTACGGTCTTTCCACCGCCCTGGTCACCGCTTACAGTTACCTTCACAGTGCCACGCTGTGATACTTTTACAATGTAGGCACCATTGCTGCCAGTGATAGTACCCGAACTGATACCTACGCGGATTTTGTCTTTTGCAAAACCGGGGGCAGATACTGATACGGGGTTGTCTACACCTATGTAGAACACGTTCATCTTGTCAGGAGAAACAGTGGCTGATGGCTTAGCCACAGTGTATGATTGCTCCGGAAGCTGGTATTCTTTGGTTGTACCGTCCGTTTGTTTGATACGGATAGTGCCTGACCATTTTTTCTCACCTTCAGAAGTAGCGGCTGCGGTATATATACCTTTACCATCTTCGATATTGAGCCTTTGACCACCTACTATTATTTCGGGATTGGTCTTAGAGTCAGAAGCGGTTAAGAATACACTAGCCTTATACTGCTGGCCTACAAGGATGTAAGAAGAAGGAGCCACTGCTACAGCTTCAAAACGGTCCAGGTTGATCACAGCTTTATCGGCTTCACCCAGGATCTTTTTAACTACGTCCGATTCTGTGTTCCTGAGGTCAGCCTGTATTTTGGTGAGGGCGGTAAGTGCCGCTGTAAGCGGAATGCCATCACCGAAGTTATCTTCTTCCCATGTTTGCTTGATACCTTGCCTTTTTGGCGGGTCCTGCGCATTAAGGGCCAGTTTCAGTCCTTCTCTTTCTTTTGGATCCAGTGTTGCCAGTATCTTGTTGCGGGTATCTTCAATCCTTTTCTTCAGTTCCTGGGCACGGCCTTTATGTATCATTATACGTGGAGAGAGATCTACGTCGGCACGAGCCTTTACATCGCCACTTGATTCATCTAATCCTCCTCCTTTTTCTATCAGCAGAGATTTGGTTTCATTTATGTAACCGTCAAGCTCCGCAACATATTTCTTTACCTGCGATGCTCTTTCGTATACGGGCCTCGCGCGTTCGGGCTCATTTTTCAGCTTTGTAGCTTCAAATGATGCAAACGTATTATCAACAGTGCTCTGAACGTTCCTGGTAGAGGTTTCCAGGCTTATTGTCAAATTTCTAAAGGCATCAAGAACATGGTCTGTAACTGTAGTAGCTGCTATACCAAGCAGAACCAGGTACAATATACCCATCATCTTTTGCCGGGGCGTTTCTTTTAAAGCTGCCATGCGTTTGTAAGTTTTTTAAGTTTTTCCTGAATGCGCCCGGTTGGTAAATAAAAACGCCAGTCCGGGCAATGAGTTTAATTGCCTTCAATAAATTATCTCTTGAATGCTTCCAACTGAGCTTGGTAAACCTTGCTCAGATCAGTCAGGTTCTTATTATATGCCTTCATATTCGCAGTAGCGTTTTCAAATTCCTTCAGCATTGACGCAGATGAAGCGGTCATCTGGTTAATAGATGCCAACGTACGTGTAAACTGATCAAAGCTGGAGTTCATATCTGTCATATTCTTTGTGAATGCTTTCAGGCCCTGGCCTGCAGATTCAAAGTCTTTCATCATTGTCTGAGAAGAAGTTGACATCTGGCCTATTGCCTGCATTGACTTGTTCATGTTGTCAAAGCTGCCCGATACCGCTGTCATACCTTCCCTGAATTTTTTCACATCACCTGCTGCTGATTCAATTTCCTTGATGAGGTTCTGAGTAACATTAAACGAACCGGCAACCTGGTTTACCTGTGCTACTGTAGCGTTGAACTGTTTGAAACCATTGCTCAGGCCTTCAATCACCTTAGGAGTTATTGAAGTAGCCAGCAGATCGTGCAGGCTTGAACCACCATTATCACTACCACCTTTATCATCACCCTCAACCACTGCCATTGAAGCAATACCTAAAATAAAGAACAGGAAAGCCTCCGTCAACAGACCAACTGCGATGAATAATTCGCCACCGGGCCAGTGGAGTATTTTAAACATCAAACCAATGATTACGACACTAGCTCCCCATGAGATGACCGTGTTAAGACCGATTTTCTTTTTTTGTTGATTACTGCTCATAATTTACAATTTTGATGAATTTGTGAGTGAAACGTTTTAGTGGTTAACTTGTATTTAATTATAAGATTTACGTTGAAGAGTTTTTGTTTACTTATTATTATATTAATGGATCTCTGGTAATCTTACACCACTCAATTTGCCCGGAGTTTTCTTGCCCCTCTGTGTTCTGTTGCGGGTACCAGTGGCTTTTGTAATTATCTCAGGCGCCTGCATTACACACCTGAAACCAAGGAAGCAATGTGACACATTCATGAGTTCCATATCCCTGTAAACGGGGCTTAAAGACTTTGCATTACTGATAAATGAGCCTCCACGGATCACTTTACGTTTCATAACGTCTGCGTCTGTAGAATCGGCGTCATAAAGTAACTGTGGGTTAATATCTGATACAAACGAGAAAGCAGATGGGCTGTAGGTATCCATTACCCACTCCGAAACGTTACCTTCCATATTATACAGTCCGAATTCGTTTGGCGCATAGGTCATTACGGGCAGTGTAAGGGCCGCACCGTCTTCCCAATAGTCTCCCTCAGCCTGCTTAAAATTCGCCAGCATTCCATTTATGTCCCTGTGAATAGGGGTACTGTCTACAATTGTGCCTTCATTGCCGGTCTTATAGCCATTCTGCAGGAAATTCAGCATCTTAATATAATCAAGGAGGTACAAATTACCGTTGGCAGCCCTTTTGTGTGCCGCTTCATACTTGGCTATACGCTCAGCTTTGATTGCATTTTTTACCGCGGTAAGACTGTCATCGCTTTTCTTCTGCATCATTTTTGCCAGTTCCACAGTGTCAACAGGCTGCGACAGGTCGCGCTCAGGATGAGCAACGGCGTAAGTATCAACCACGGTAGGGAAGAGGTTAACTGTATCTAATGTATCATGTTCAGTAGCAGAATAGATCATATCATAATACCCCTGTGCCGCATACACAAACTGGGCTTCTGAAGGAAGCGTGTATATCAGGCGATAGTAATTCATATAATCGGGCATATTATAGTACTTGCGGGCATTATTGCTGCGCCAGTCGCAGAAAGCCATTGCCTGTAACCAGGTAACACCTACAACCGGATAATCATCAAATGGTGGCGCTTTAAAGTAGTTTTCTACAAACAGGTCTGTCTGGGCATTGCTCAGATCCTGGTTCCATACGTTTTCGTTGGGATATACATTAACTGTTTCTTTTACGTATTTGTCGTCTTTAATGTTATGGGTGACTGCGCTGGTACGTTTGATGTGCCTGTAAGTATATTGACACATTTCTTTTTTAATGTTCCCGTTCTCATCTATCATAGGAGCTATCTTGCTCTTGATATTTTCGTCCTTACTGTTAAATATTTTGTCATGGTCTACCTTGGCCCAGTTGATACGACGCTTTGTGATAGGTGAGTCATTTGCTGTAGTAGCGCCGGCAAGCTTTGCTGAATCGAGAAAAACAGGTTTGGACGAGTCTGCCGGCATTGTCGTTGACGCTGCGGCAGTAGTATCTGTTTTAACTCCATTATCTGAACTGCTGGATTTATCATTGCCCTCACTGATAAAGTACTGATCGTCTTTAAGATAATTAACGATGGCAATAGAATCAAGTACCCACTCAACAAACTGGCGGTACTGCTGGTTGGTCACCTCGGTCTTATCCATGAAAAATGAGGTAAGGCTCACTTTCTTGGCGCTGTTAGTATCCGTGCTCGACTGGTCGTAGTTGATAGTGGTAGTGCCTCCGCGTACATACACCATTCCCGGCGGGGCAATTAATTTATGGTTATAAGGAATCGCGTAGCGCGTACGAGATTCGTTCTTTCCTTGTGCAAAGCATGATCCTGATAATAAAAATGTGGTGATAAATATTAGAGTGGTGATGCAAGTTTTACTCAAAGGCATGTCCAACATTTTTAAAATTTAAAATACAGTTTAAAACTTTTATTGCGAAATTAAAAACTCCGTTAACAAAGCATTATCCTTTTCTTTCCTGATAATACAATAGGGCTAGGGAAAAACTATCTTTTCCTTAACACACATCACAATTCCAAACCAAATTTATAGTTAATACACTAATAAAGTGTTTATAGTTGGGTTATATTAGTTAATAATCTAAATAACCGCTGTAAAGGTAAAGAAGTAATATTGAAAGAAAAAAAAAAAAGTAAAAATTAAAACAAAATTTATATTTTAAAATAAATTATATATAGTTATATTTGCAATGCATGTAATATCTCGATAAATGAAGGGGTGGTTTCAGGCAGAGAGGACCCTGATCATCTCAAGCATATCCATATTGATAGGGGCCTGGCCTTTGGATACATTACTGAATGGGGTAAAAACAACCTTGTCATTGATGATGCCTGCCATGACTTGTGAACGGCCGGTGAGCAATGCTGAAACAGCGGCATAACCGAGCCGGCTTGCCAGCACCCTGTCTGAGAAAGTGGGGGAGCCTCCCCGCTGTATATGGCCCAGCACGCAGCTGCGTACATCTATGTGCGGGAAACGTGTTTTTATGGCTGCATGTACCTCGCGGGCACCGCCCAGTTCATCGCCCTCGGCAACAACAATGATATGCACGGTCTTCTTTCGCCTTTCATCCCTGTCTATCCTGTCCAGTACCTCGCTCATGGCGGTGAGTTGTTCGGGTATCAGTATGTCTTCCGCGCCGCAGGATATACCGCTGTTCAGGGCAATGTAACCCGCGTCCCGGCCCATCACTTCTACCACAAAAAGCCTGTCGTGCGCCTCGGCGGTATCTCTTATTTTGTCTATAGCGCTTACGGCGGTATTTACGGCTGTATCAAAGCCGATAGTGAAGTCTGTGCCGCTAAGATCTTTATCAATAGTGCCGGGTAATCCGATAGCCGGAATAGTATAGTGCCTGAAGAACTCGTCCGCGCCTCTGAATGTACCATCACCACCTATCAGTACAAGCGAATCAATGTTATGAGCTGTAAGCTGATCATAAGCTTTGCGCATACCCTCGTCGGTCATGAAATCCTTGCTACGTGCTGTTTTTAGTATAGTACCGCCATATTGTATGATATTGGAAACATCGGTGGTTTTCATTTTAAAAATATCACCTTCTATCATGCCCTGGTAACCCCGGCGAATACCGAAAACTTCAACCCCGTTATAAATACCCGTGCGGACAACCGACCGTATGGCCGCGTTCATTCCGGGGCTGTCGCCGCCCGATGTAAGTATGCCTATATTTCTGATGCTGCTCATAATCAAAATTGAAAGTTACGAAAATGAATTTGTAGCAGTTCTATTGTGATAAATAAATAATGCCGCAAGGCAAGATCAATAAATGTAATTTCGCGTGAAATGCCATCATTACAAAAGACCTGTTTTTTCGTGCTTCTCCTGGTAGCGCCTTTGCTGGTTACCGGGCAAGAAACATGGCCATCGCCCGAGGTAGCGCAGATGTACGCGCATGCCGGTGAATACATGGATAAAGGTAATTATAAAGACGCTATTGTAACTTATAAGCAAGCCATGGTACTGGCCCCGGGAAAGATGGTGTTGTACCGGCAATTGGGTAAGGCGTATTACCTGTCCGGTAATTATGCCGAGGCTGAGCAAACACTGTCCGTTGTTCTTGGGTCGGCATCGTATATGGCCGACACTGCGTGCTATTGCCTGCAGGCGGCTGCTATGGCTGCTATGAGAAAATTCAGGCAGGCACGGTCCGTACTTAAAACCGGCCTTGAAAAGTTTCCCGGTTCGGGAGTATTGTACCATGAGTTGGGTGAGGTGAACAGCCGTGCGCACGACATGGTTCCGGCGCTCAATGCCTGGCTGGATGGTATTGAAAAAGCACCACTTTTTACCGCCAATTACCTGGCAGCGGCAAGAACATACCTGGCATCTGACAATGTACTCTGGGGCCTTTTGTATGGCGAGCTGTACCTGAATATGGAGCCGGATACAGCGGGCACGCAGGAGTTAAAAAATGAGTTATTTGCCGGGTACAAGAAGATGTTTGACAATCTTGTAAATGACGAGCCGCTAAAGCAAGGGAATGCCCTGAAACAAGCCACAGTAAAAGGTTTTGAAGATGCGGTGCGCAATACCTACCTGACACTGACACCAGTGGTAAGTGATGGTGTTTCTACCGAGAATCTTGTGATGGTGCGTACCCGGTTTCTTATGAACTGGTTTGCCGCCTACGATAAAAAATATCCCTTTTCATTGTTTACTTATATGGATGAACTTGTACGCACGGGGCATTTTGAGATATACAACGAATGGCTGTTTGGCAAGGCCGAAAATGCAGCCCAATTTAAAGCGTGGGACTTATTCCATGAGGGTGATATTGACCGTTTCAATAAGTGGCGGGTGGAACATCCACTTATCATTTCCGGCAGCGATATACACAACAGCAGGGACATGAAAGGCATGTTTGGGAAACGGAAAAAATAGCAAGAATTTAATATCGATATCCCGCGCAATTATCCCGGAAAGCAAAAGACGTATTGTGAAAATATGATTGTTTTTACGTGTTCAGGGTACTGATGTTTTATTTCTTATCATTATGTATAAACAACGCAAATAAGGGTTTTTTATAAAAAAGGTTGTTAATGTCGAGTTTTGTATGCGCCTAATGTAAATTTATTAAAAATGAGATTAGTAAAACATTAAAAAAGGAAGATAAAAAATATACTTGATCCTGGTGAAGTAGTTTTCGCATCTGCGGGTGGCACGTAAACAGCCGGAAATAATAAAAGTTAAAATAATTATTCCATTCGTATAAAGGAGGTAAATAGATTATTTTTGTCGCTTACGTTCATTCCTTCAGAATATCATGACTTTGGGTTTTAATAAAATAATAGCAGGTGCCGGTAAAATGTGCCTTGTGGCAGCTTTTTTGTCTTTTGGGGTTACTGCCATGGCGCAAGAAAGCCTGGATAAGATAATAGGCATAGTAGGGAAAGATATAATATTACAGTCTGAGCTGGAACTACAGTTTTTGCAGATGAAGCAGCAGAACCCTAATGTATCTGACAGTATGAAGTGCACAATACTGCAAGGCATGATCATGCAAAAGATGCTTATAGCCCAGGCCGAGCGCGACAGTGTGCTGGTGAGCGAAGAAGACGTAGATGGCCAGATAGAGAATAAACTCCGCTACTTTATACAGCTTTACGGCTCTAAAGAAAAGCTGGAACAGCTATCGGGGAAGACGATATACCAGATAAAGGAAGAGAACCGTGATGCGATCCGTGACCAGATGGTGGCGGAGAAGATGCAGGGGCAGATACTGGAAAATACCAAGGTGACACCTGCAGACGTGGAGGCCTTCTATAAAAAGATACCTACAGACAGCCTTCCATATTTTCCGGCAACGGTGGAAGTGGGCCAAATAGTGATAGACCCGCCGGTGAGCCAGGAAATGCTGGACTACGCGCACTCAAAGCTTGAAACCATACGCCAGGATATAGTGGATGGCAAAAAGACCTTTGAGCTATCTGCCGGGCTATATAGCGATGACCCCGGAAGCAGGGACAATGGAGGCCGGTATGATGGTGTGACCCGTACTGGTGGCTGGGCACCTGAGTTCATAACGGCTGCCTTCAAGCTGCAGGATGGCGAGATATCCCCGATAATAAAAACCAAGTTCGGGTATCACATCATACAGATGATACACCGTAAGGGTGATGAGGCTGATGTAAGGCATATACTGATAAAACCCGAACTAACCTCTATAGACTTTGCCAAAGCCCTTGAAAAACTGGATAGTGTAAGGACGCTGCTGGTGACCGGTAAAATGGCCTTCCCGGAGGCGGTGGGCAAATTCTCGACCGACGAGGCTGCCAAACGCACAGGGGGAATGATAGCTGACCCTACGACAGGAAACACCGAACTGGACATGACCAAGCTAGATGCCGGAATGGTGCTGATGCTGGACAGCCTGAAGCAGGGTGAATATTCGGCGCCGCATATCTTTATTACAGAGATGCACGAAAAATCGTGCCGCATAGTGTACCTGCGGACCCGGACTACACCACACAGGGCCAACCTGCGCGACGACTACAGCAGGCTGCAGGAAGTAGCACTAGGGCAGAAGAAGAACACAAAGATGCTCAACTGGGTAAAGTCTAAACTACCCACCCACTACATAAGCATTGCCCCGGAATACCTGTCGTGCAAGGGGCTTGCTGAATGGAACTCTGCGGCGGCGAATACGGCAGCCAACTGACGGGTTGTAAACAATAATAATATTGTTTGTTCGTTAATAATGGGTAATCTATGCACCCATTGGAATATACCTGCTGCACATCGTGCGTACTTGATACTACCGATACTACCATCTTCTTTAATAACGAGGGCGTATGCAATTACTGCATTGCTTACAAAGCGAAAGAGCAGGGCTCTTTTATGCGTACGCAGCACGAAAGCTCGCTGGGGCAGGTGGTAGCTGCCATAAAGGCTAAAGGCCGCGACAGCCGCTACGACTGTATAATAGGTGTGAGCGGCGGGCTGGACAGCTCTTACCTGCTATACCTTGCCAGGAAAGAAGGCCTGCGGCCGCTGGCGGTACACTACGATAGCGGCTGGAACACAGAACGAGCCGTGCGCAACATTGAAAAGCTGGTAAGCGCGCTGAAGACAGACCTCTACACCTATGTCGTAGACTGGCACGAATTCAGAGATGTGCAGCTAGCATACCTGAAGGCCGGCGTGCTGGACCTTGAAATACCCACCGATCATTCTTTCTTTGCGGCGCTGTACCGGGTGGCAGCAAAGTTTGATATTACCTATATACTCTCCGGGCACAACTTTGTGACTGAGGGTGTGATGCCCAATAGCTGGGTGTATGATAAGGGCGACGCGGCCAACATAAAAGATATACATGGCAAACACGGCACCGTGGCGCTAAAGTCATTTCCGCTGATAGGCCTGACCGAAAAGTTTTACCACTATAATATAAGGCGTATAAAGAACGTAAGACTGCTGGACCATGTGCCGTATCGGAAAGCGGACGCTATAAAAGTGCTGGCCCAAAATACAGGGTGGGAAAACCACCCGGTGAAGCATGGTGAGTCTGTATGGACAAGGTTTTACCAGTGTTATATACTTCCCCGGCGATTTGGGATAGACAAAAGGCGGGCGCATTTATCTAACCTTATCTGCTCGGGGCAAATAACAAGGGCGCAGGCTATGGCAGAGCTGTCGCAGCCGGTTTATGAAGAGTCGTTGTGCCGAGCAGACCGGGATTTTATACTGAAAAAATTTGAGCTGACGGAAAGAGAACTGGAGGCGCTGATGCAGATGCCGAAGCGGGCACACAAAGAATACCGTACGGATGCTATTGTGAAACAGGTGTATAACTACCTGCGTGGTATAGTGCCGCTGGGGCGAACAATGCAGGTATCCAATCAATGGTAAAGTATTAGCCGGAATCTTATGATAGGGATAATAGACTATGGCGCGGGCAACCCGGTATCGGTAATGAACATTTTGCGGCATATGGGTATCGGGGCATTTATTTCGGGTGAGCCGGAGGAACTGGCCGGGGCTGATAAGCTGGTGCTGCCGGGGACAGGCGCCTTTGGCGCAGCTATAAACAAGCTGACCGATACCGGCATAGCCGCGATGCTGAACAGCGAAGTGATACAAGGCGGCAAACCATTGCTGGGGATATGCCTGGGAATGCAACTGATGACGATAAGCAGTGAGGAAGCACATATGGGCGGGTTGGGTTGGTTTAACGCAAAAACGAAATTGCTGGAAGTAAATAATAAAGAGCTGAAAGTGCCGCATGTGGGGTGGAGCAGCGTGCTGGTGAAAAAGAACAGCAGGTTGTTTGACGGACAGACGCAGGCTAAGTTCTACTTTTCTCATTCATATCATGTGGTGTGCGCTGACAACTCTGATGTTTTATGCACTACGGACCATGGAGTGACCTTTGTGTCGGGTATGGAGCGGGATAACATAGCCTGTGTACAATTTCACCCTGAGAAGAGCGGTGTCAGCGGTATGGTATTACTACGCAACTTCGCAAACAAATTCTGATATGCCCGACAAAAGGATCATACCTGTACTGCTGACAGACCAACGAAGGCTGGTGAAGACGACAAGCTTCAGGAAGCCTGTGTATGTGGGTGATGCCGTGAATGCCGTGCGCATATTTAATGAAAAGCATGTGCCTGAAATAGCGATACTGGATATAGCCGCAACACGCAGCGGCACGGGCCCGGACATACCGCATATAGCAGCTATTGCGGGTGAGTGTTTTATGCCGCTGATATATGGCGGCGGCATAAGAACCGCGGATGATGCCGCGCGCGTGTTTGACTGCGGTGTGGAAAAGATAGTACTGAACACCGCCGCCAGCAAGCGACCGGCGCTGGTGACGGAACTGGCGAAGGTGTACGGGAGCCAGAGTATTGTAGTGTCTATAGATACAGGTGGTGACAGGTGGCATAAGCAGTCGGTTTTTATTGGTAACGGTAAAACAGATACGGGAGCAGACCCGGTAGCATATGCCCGCATGATGCAGGATGCCGGGGCGGGGGAGCTGCTGCTGACCTCTATAGACCGGGACGGTACCTATAGTGGTTATGATACGGCTACCATAGCCGCGGTATCAGCAGCGGTGCGCGTGCCGGTAATAGCCTGCGGCGGCGCAGGTAATGAAGATGACCTGCTATCGGTCTTCGCGCATGGCGCATCCGCGGCGGCGGCGGGGAGCATGTTTTTCTTTATGGGACCGCATAAGGCGGTGCTGCTACATTTCCCTACCTCCATTATTTAACGACAGCCATGCCTTGCCGAGGTAGCTGATAATGTCGCCGGCCATAAGGGCTTCCTGCGAGATATCGGCAGCGGCGAGATCGCCGGCGAGGCCGTGAACATAGACACCGAGCATGGCAGCATCCAGCGGCTCGTAACCCTGGGCGATAAGGCCGGTGATAACACCTGTGAGGACATCACCGCTGCCGGCTGTGGCCATGCCCGGGTTGCCGGTCATATTGTACCAACATTCGCCCTCGGGTGTGATGATGGCCGTGTGATGCCCCTTGATGACAATAATAATATTATACCTCATGGCCTGTATACGGGCATGATCAATACGGATCATGCTATTAGTATTGGGGCCGAAGAGGCGCCCGAACTCTTTGGGGTGCGGTGTGAGCACAGAATCTTTAGGGAGCTTGCCGAGGAGGTCGGGCTGGGCTGCTATCATATTGAGGCCGTCAGCATCAACCACTACAGGCGACTTGCAGGCGTCAATGAACGCGGCGAAGGCTGCTGCTGTTTTGGGGTCTGTACCCATGCCCGGGCCTATGCCTATGGCCGATACATCTTCCCACCCGGTGATGAGCTCTATGTGCTTGTCTCCGCTGGTGCGACACATGACCTCCGGCGCGGCGGCCTGCAGGGCGCTGTAGCCACAAGCGGGTATGAGGGCCGAAGCGAGGCCCGCGCCTGCCCGCAACGCGGCACGGGAGCCAAGTGTAACAGCACCTATTCTGCCATAACTACCACCTATCATGAGCACGCTGCCGCAGGTGCCCTTGTGGGCAAAGGCATCGCGCGGCTTGTATATGGCAGCTACATCCTCAAGGTCAATGGTGCGATAGAGAGTATGCGTAGCATTGATAAACGTTTTGTCGAGGCCAATATCCAGTATATGTATGTGGCCTGTGTACACGGCTGCCTCGGGGTGCATGAAGGTGCGCTTGTAAAACTGGAAGCTTAGGGTGTGCGCGGTTTTTACTATGGCCGCATCTTTATCGGGCAGCACATCTGCCGAAAGGCCGCTGGGTATATCAATAGCTATCTTCTGATTGGGCAACTGGTTGATATGACGAATGAAGGCCGCTACCCAGCCTTCGGCAGGGCGATTGAGGCCTGTGCCGAGCAAGGCATCGAGTATGACTATATGCGGCGGTATATCTGTAATAAATGTATCGGCCTGTACTATGCTTACGAGGTCACTGTCCAGTGCCTTCAGGTTATTGAGGTTGGTGGCACAATCGGGCGACAGCTCTTTGCTGAAGTTGAGCAGGAATGCTTTAACGCCATAACCGCGCCGGTGCAATATGCGCGCAATGGCGAGGCCGTCGCCGCCATTGTTGCCGGTGCCGCAGAGCACCACAAAAAGGGTTTCTTTAGGGAAGTTGTCTTTTATCCATGCGGCACATTTCACCGCTGCCCGCTCCATTAGCTCGGAGGAGCGGATATTGGCTGATCTGATGGTGTAGGCATCGCACGCGCGTATCTGCGATGCTGTAAATATCTTCATAGTACTAAAGTAGTTAAAATATGTTTGTTTTGAGTTGGGAGTGTAAAGCTGAAGGCGGGTGGGGGATAGCAGGCAAATGTAATACCGGGGTTTATGTTTCTGAAAATTCCTTTTGCGCCATTACTGCCAGGTACCAGCAGGCAGTGGTTGCCGAATGGGAACTAACGGTATACGTGGGGAGTTTTCTGTAAAAATACGTTTGCGCACATTGTGTTTGATAATCAATTACTTACGCAGTTTTTGTGGATAAAAATTCCCCATTTTTTTCCCATTCTTTACCCACGGCCGGGGGCAAAAGTGCGTTTGACCTGTGCCATGCCCATTGATGACTGCCGCCTGATAAAGGCGTTTTTGTGCTACAAAGATGAGGTGGGTTTTTGGCTCAGCAAAAAGAAAGTTTTATGACAGTACGGATATAGGTTCTTTGCCATTTTCCCGATTGGCTGAGGCAGTACCCTACATGCAGAAATGGACGTTGAGAATCAAACAAGTAGATACCAAAAGCATTGGAGGACAGATACGGCAGTACCGAAAGGAAAACGCGCTGAGCATAAATGACCTTTCCCAGATGACAGGGTTTGATCAGGAATCACTGGCATCTTGGGAGGAGAACATTACAGCTCCTGATTTGATAGAACGGATGCGGTTGGTGATATTTGAGATAGTGAAATAACAGAAAAGAGCTTTCAGAAATGAAGGCTCTTTAAATTTACATATTATATTTTTTTAGCTAAAAATCTAAATAGATTATTTAAATTTACTCCAACTCCGGCGATATTTGGCTCGAGTATAAGTGTGTTATTTAGAATTTTACCTATTCCTGATTTGAGTTCTTTTTTAACTTGAAAATTCTTAATTTCTTTTCTTTCTTGAATATCCTTAAAAATCTTTTCAATAAGTTTAATTACATCTTGTGGCGTTTTACATATTTTGCCGATTTCTAAAAACACCAAATTATCTTCCGGTATTTTCTCTCCGTTAGTTTGCTTTTCGTTTCCATTCAGAAAATATCTTGGATGAATTGAAGTTATCATTAGAGCGGGAAGTAATTCTTTAGGATCAATGCCGTTTATAGATTCCCATGACATTAATTCAGAGTAAAAATGACTTTCCGAGATACCTTGTATAACAACGGAATCGTTTTTGGCTGCAAACTCTGCGATTTTATCAAAGCTATTTCTTAATGCATTTCCTATGGGTTCGTCCCAATTGTAATAGTCTAGAATATATAGATAGTAGCTTTTTGTTACGCTTTCCGGAATTTCCGCTAAAGTATTTATTTTTAATCCCATTTCCCTAAATCATTAATGCGCTACTACTTTGTGAAGATACTTGAAATAATTTGTATATTGCATAATAGTAAAATCATTTGCCATGAGGATATCTGTTTTTTTAGATGGTGCAAACTTCTTTTTCATGCAAAAAGGAGGACTAAATTGGTTTGCAGACCCTAAGCGTTTATTAGAATATATAGGTACAAAGGGAGAAATTATTGATGCATTCTATTATATCGGTCAGGATGCACCCCCAGAAGCAAAACAACAGGCATTCCTAGATGCACTTCCTTCAATGGGGTATTCGATGGTATCGAAGCAGATAAAAACAATATACGACACTAAAACGGGAGCAAATAAACGCAAGGCGAATCTTGATATAGAAATTGTTCTTGACATGTTTAATACGATTGACCATTACGATATGGCTGTATTAATTAGTGGTGATGGTGACTTTGAACGAGCATTAACATTACTAAGAGCGCGAGGGAAGCAAATATTAGTAATTGCGACGGAAGGCTATATAGCACGAGAATTAAGGAGTGTCGTTGGAAGGCATTATATTGATATGAAAGATATTAAAACTGAAATAGAAAGGGTAAAGCAACATGCTCCATCGGTAAATTAATAAAGCTTTTGGCGATAAGAATATTAAAATTCTTAAAGATTATAGCCAAGAGCCGACCACGACAGATCATGCAGGCAGTCAGCAATGAAATTTAGTTATAAGAAATCGAACTGTATGCCGGATGATTCTATAGAACAGAAAAAATTAAATCTTGAAGTTGAAAAACTAGAAGCTGAAATTAGTGAGTTGCGCCGACCTTGGTATACCAAGATGTCGGTCATTACTCCAATCTCAAGTCTATTGGTTGCTATTTTTGCCATTTTATATGGATACTTTTCAGGTCTATTTAACAATCAAAGTCTATATCTAGAAAACAAAAAGCATGATTTACAAAATGAGATTATATTTTTTGAAAAACAGAAAGACAGTCTAAAAAACAGCATCGCCTTTAATCAAAAAATAGCAACCTTTACAAGAGACAGCTTGTTAATTTTAAAAGGTGAAATCAGACAAGCAGATTCCACAATGAAAAAGCTAGATATCGAAAATCTATCCTTTAAAAATAAAATACGGTGGAACGAAAAATTGTTAAAAACGAAAGACTCAGCGATTAGATACGCACATAGCGCTGTTATTAGATTTGTAACCGGACATATTCTAAATAATAATCGACCTGTTTCCAATACACTAGTATTTGCATTGGCCGGAGACTTTGTAGAGAATCATTTCGCTACCAAAACTGATCGAAATGGATTTTTTTCATTACCGGTAACTGGGTTGACAGTATATGGTGACGTTATTACAGTGTGTGCTTATGATTCCGTCGGATCGCACATTGCACATTGTTTTGATGTGCCAGCTATTAACCCTCAAACGATAGACCTGAATATTGATAGGTCAACTATTGTTTATGACACAGCAGTTAATCGAAAACTCTCTGAGGGGTTTGAAAAATTCTTGAAAAAACATTAGCATAAATTCTTGAAATCCTCCCGGTGTCTTTTCAAAGGATCGCACGAAGCTAATCTATCATGTCTGCTCCGCTTCGCTCTACAGCCGGCCCACCGCACAGGTAAATCGGTATTCGACTTTGTTGTTCGGCAAATAATGCGCCATGCCTAAAACAACCACTTGCTTTGATCTTATTTCAAAGGAAACAAAGCAAGAGATTGTTTTTCCTGCAGGGATAGTTACCAGGCTATCGCCTCGGAAACCATCCCTGCAGGAACGGCAGGATCACATTCTTTGCGCTTCACAAAAAAGCAAAAGAAATAGCGCGGTTGTATCACTGGACCGGGACATTGAAAAAGCACTACTTCAATCAACCAGATTCTACATTTCCGGTTAACAATGATTTCCCAATAGAGGTCATTAGCGACTCGATAATAAAAGTCGGTTTAGACAGCTCCACCCTCTATTATGATCCAATCTTGTCCGATTCTATATTACATTATTATAGGTACGAATCCTGGCCTAAAGCTTTTAATGATTCGTTTTTAAGTCGAGATATCTATTACAATTATTGGAGTAAAAAGGTCACATTTTATCGGATCAATGCACTTCCACCAGCGACTTCAATATTTCTCAGATTGGAATCCAATTAGGCTGATATTTTTCGATAGGCCGAGACGCTGGTCATCTCTAATCCCATACATGTGTCCGGCTCTAATGTTTTCGCGCATTCCAAAATAATGAGCGACTTGCTTGGTGTCTGCAGCCAATGACAAAATAAACGAAGCCATACCCAAGTTATCAGTGCATTTTTACGTCTTATATACTGTGGCCAGGTGGGTAACAATGCGGGATAGTGTTTTATGTCATTAAGTGTTGATATGAACATAATAAGGACTGTAAAATTATTGCCGCCCGTAATAGTGGTAATTCCTATCTTTGTCGCACTTTTAAGAGGGGGTAAACCCTTAGTTTGTTCATATTGGTAAAAGTTTGTTTGTATGTTGAAAAGCACAGGCCTGCTGGCTGCTTTCGTTTTTTTATTTTCGTGCGCTGCCCTGGCGCAAAACAGTAACGGTACCATAAAGGGGTTTGTATACGACAAGAAGACGGGCGAACCGCTGATCTACACCAACGTAATAATAGTAAATGCCAAGACGGGCGTACAGACGGACGTAAACGGTTACTTTTCCATATCGTTGCCGGCAGGCAGCTATACACTGATGACCACTACGCTGGGCTATGATACTATGACAGTAGCCGTAAACCTGCTGCCAAACACCATAGTGACCAAGAAGATACTGCTGGCGCAACTGGGTGTGGGGCTGGAAGAGGTAAACGTATCGGGCAGGAAGACGGAAAAAATAACCCACATCAATACCGGGGTGACCAATATTACCCCGCGTGACCTGAAGCTGCTGCCAAGTGCCGGCGGCGAAACTGACCTGGCGCAATACCTGCAGGTAGTACCGGGTGTGGTATTTACCGGCGACCAGGGCGGACAGTTGTACATAAGGGGCGGATCGCCGGCGCAAACAGGTATATACCTGGACGGGGTGACGATATACAGCCCGTTTCACTCGATAGGGCTTTTTTCGGTGTTTGAAACAGAGGCAATAAGGAATGTGGATGTTTACACCGCGGGTTTTGGGGCACAGTACGGCAACCGTACATCGGCCATTGTAGATATACACACCAAGGATGGTAATAAGAACGGGGTGAGCGGTATAGCATCTGTATCGCCAATAATGGGCCGTTTCCTGATAGACGGACCACTGTTAAAACCAAGAAAAGACAACGGAGGCAGCATTACTTACCTGATCACTGCGAAACACAGCTATCTGGACCAGACATCAAAGTCGCTGTACAGCGGACTGGGTGAGACCTTTAAGATGGGCCTGCCTTACCAGTTTACCGATATATATGGCAAACTGACCTTTAGCGGCGACAACGGCAGCAAGCTGAACCTGTTCGGGTTTAACTTTGATGATCGCGCCAAGCTGCAGAACGATTCGGAAAATGCAGTATACCCTGTAATAGCCGACTATAGGTGGAAGGCTACCGGTGGCGGCGGCACATTTGTAGTATCGCCGGGCAATACATCTGCCCTGATAGACGGTAAATTTGCATACTCTAACTATGATATAGACGTAAGCAAGGAGCAGATAAACCTGCCAACGGATACGGTGCCGCGCACGAGCCAGATAAATGGTTTTGAGGCTGCTATCAACTTTACCTACTTTCTGCCTGACTACAGCCAACTGAAGTACGGTGTAGAGCTGAGCGGCACGCATACATCACTGAACTATTACAGCGCCCGCGGCATATCTACCGACGAAAACAGGCAAAGCACAATGGCGGCATTGTTCATACTATACCGTCACAACTTCAGCAGCAGGTTTATTTTTGAGCCCAGCATACGGTTCCAGTATTACTCTGAGCTGAACAAGCTATCGCCCGAGCCAAGGATAGGCATGAAGTACAACATTACCGAGAACGTGCGCCTGAAAGTGGCAGGCGGCGTGTACTCGCAGAATATCATCAGCACAAAATCTGACCAGGACATTGTGAACCTGTTTACCGGCTTCCTGCTGAGCCCGGACCAGCAGATACGTGATGCCAACGGTAACCTGGTAAAATCTAACCTGCAGACCGCCTACCATGGCGTGGCCGGTGTGGAAGTAGACCTGGGCAAGGTGGAACTGAACTTTGAGCCATGGATCAAATACTTCGGGCAGGTAGATGAACTGAACAGGAATAAAGTATTTAACTCTGACGCTGATTTTGTGGCCGCATCGGGCCTTGCAGACGGGGTGGACCTCAGCGCCAAGTACAACTCTCAGCGCTGGTACCTGTGGGGCGCTATGGGCTACCAGGAGGTGAACTACAAGAGTTTAGACTCAAAGGGGCAGATACAGACCTACCCGACACCATTTGATACCCGCTTTAACGCAAACGCATTGGTGGCATATACATTTGGTAAGAAAAAAGACCTGGAAGTTTCGGGCCGGTACAATATTCACGCTCCTTTTCCGTTTACACGTACACAGGCCTTCTATGAAAACATAAACCCGGTGGCCAATGGGATAGGCACAAATGTGCTGCCGAGCAACGGAACTGTGGGGCTGGTGTATGATAATACAATAAACGGAGGCAGGCTGTCGTGGTATCACAGATTAGATATATCTGTTAAAAAGAAGTTCGTGCTGACTAAAAATTCGAGTTTAGATGCGACATTTGCCGTAACAAACGTGTACAACAGGAATAATATTTTTTACGTAAACCGATTTACTAACGCTGAAAAATACCAGCTACCATTATTCCCTAGTTTAAACCTAACGTGGAACTTTTAACACATAGGGCAGAATGATGCTTTGGAAACACAACGGGCCGGTTTTGCCGGCAGCCATTATTTTTATATTACTGCTTACCGGACCACTGTGCCGGGCGCAGATCTTAGCCCCCGATATACCGCAAAATAAGCCACTACTGCTCGTAGAAGAACAGTACAAAGAAGGGCATTATGCCCAGGCGGTACAGTCTGCGCGGCAGTACCTAGAGACGAGGGACGGTACTATGCCCGACCGGGAGGCCAATGATGCCGACAAGGTGAAGTATTACATGGCCATGTCTTATATAAAGGCAGACCTGCCGGGAGGTAAGGACTCGGCCATAGCCATGCTGAATGCGACAGCCAACCCTGCATACAAGCAGCGGCTGAGTTTTGCGCTGGCGCAGTATTACTTTCAGCACAACGAACTGGCAAAGGCCGTGCCGCTATATACACAGGCCGGCACCGATAACCTGGACGAGGGTGAAAAAGCGGATGCGAAATTTGAGCTGGCCTATTGCTACTTCAACAACCGCCAGTTTGACCGGGCAGAACCCCTGCTGGCGGATATAAAGGAACTGAAAGACGGGAAGTACTATATGGCCGGGAACTACTACTACGGCCTTATAGAGTATAACAAGAATAAGTACAGTGAGGCACTAACGAGTTTTGACCGGGTAAAGGACGCTAAGGACTATAAGAGCGTGGTGCCATATTATATAGCCGAGATATACTACTTCATGGGTAGCAGGGACAAGGCCCTGAAGCTGGCAATATCCCTGATAACGGGACGGGACAGGTCTTACTATGATAAGGAACTACACCTGCTGGCCGCACAGTGCCTGTTTGAAGAGCAGAAATATAAAGAGGCGCATCCATACTTTGATTTTTATTACGACCATACCGATAAGATAAGGAAACAGGACCTGTATGAAATGGCGTACTGTGATTACCGGCTGAGTGAATGGGCGAGCGCGATAGAAAAATTCAAGCTACTGAACAGCGCATCGGACTCGCTGGGGCAGACGGCAATGTACCTGCTGGGCGACTGCTACCTGAAAACCTATGACAAGCCGAGCGCGCGAAACGCGTTTGGGATATGCGCTGATATGACTTACAATAAAGGCCAGCAGGAGGCCTCTATGATATTGTACGCACGTATCAGCTACGAAACAGGATACAACGACGAAGCGCTGCGCCAGTTATACGCATTGCTGAAGGCGTTTCCGGCGAGTCAGTATAAGGATGAAGCCAACACGATGATATCGGGGCTGCTGGTGAAAACGAATAATTATGCGGAGGCGCTGAAGCACCTGGGTGCTGTGACGAACAAAGAAGGTGACTACTGGGCAGTATACCAGAAGGCGAGCTTTGGCTACGCGATAGAAGAATACAGGAAGGGAAACCTGGAGCGCGCGAGGAATTATTTTGACCAATCTATAGAGCATCCCGTAAACAAAGTTTATGAGACGGCAGTCTACTTCTGGAAGGGTGAGATAGCATACCGCCTGCATGACTATGCAGATGTGATCACTTATTCGCAGGAGTTTGTGAGCAGGGCAGGGAAGAACAGGGGCGTGGCCTCCGTGAGCCCGCAGGCAACGGTGCAGCATGCTTACCTGAATATGGGGTATGCCGCGATGGCTACAGAAAACTATATGTCTGCGCAGAATTACTTTAATCACGCGCAGGATGAAGTAGGGGACAACTACTCTGGTATGGTAGCGGCGGTAAGAGCGGCGGATGCCGTGTTTATGCAGAAGAATTATACAAAGGCGATAGCACTGTATGAAACGATAATAGTGACCGATACTATGGATGCCGACTATGCACGGTACCAGAAAGCGATACTGCTGGGGCTGACCGGGAGGAACAGTGAGAAGGCCACGCTGCTGCAAACGCTGATATCCAAGGCACCGCCATCTGCGTATGCAAATTTCGCACGTTATGAGCTGGCACTTACTTACCTGGAGGGGGATAAATATCAGCCTGCGCTGGTGGTGCTGAAACAGCTTACGGATTCGGTAAGTGATAAGAGCTTTGCTCCCAAGTCATGGATGAAGCTGGGCTTTATATACCAGCAGACAGACCGGACCGAACTGGCTATAGAGGCATACAAGCATGTATTGATAGACTATCCGTCGTCTGAGGACAGGCTGTCGGCGCTGGACGCATTGAAGGGACTGTATATACAGAGTAACCAGCCGGCAGCCTATACGAGACTGCTGAGGGAAAATAACCTGCCATCGGCAGACAGCAGCTCGATAGACTCTACCTACTATGCCGCGGCCGAGACGCAGTACAGCAACGGCAAGATGGAAAGCGCAAGGGACGGGTTCAGTAATTACCTCAGGCAGTACCCGCACGGCATATTCGCGGTAAAGGCATATTACTACCGGGGGGAGTGTAACTTTCATTTGAAGAATTATAAAGACGCCAAAGCTGATTATAATGTGATACTATCAGGGCCCTGGAATGAATTTTATGAGAACAGCGCGCGACATGCCGCTACCATAGCCTACGAAGACCGGGATTTTGCAGCGGCCTACGGATACTACAGGAAGCTTGCGGATAATACAACGAGCAGCCAGACGAGGGAACAGGCGTTCAACGGGCTGGTGAAAAGCGGGTTCTACTCGGGTAAGTACGCAGAGACAGCGTTGTATGCCGATACACTGATGGCGCTGCCGGGGGTATCTGAAGAGACATCGAACGAGGCGCTGTATTTTAAGGCCAGGTCGCTACAGCTCACGGATAGTGTGAGTGATGAAGCTGTGGCCATGTACAAACAACTGAGCAAGAATAAGAACGGAGAAATGGCCGCGGAAGCGCGCTATGAAATAGCAGATATATTGTATAAGCAGGGCAAGCTGAAGGAGGCGGAAGACGCGGCTAATGAAACGATACACCTGTCTGCGGGATATGAGAAATGGACATCGAAGGCGTACCTGCTGCTGGCCGATGTGCTGGTGAAGCAGAAAGATTATTTTAACGCTAAAGCGCTGCTGCAAAGTATCGTAAAGCACACGAAGCTGGCCGATATGAAGGCGGAAGCATCTGTGAAGCTGGAGGAAGTAAAAAAGCTGGAAAAGCAGCAAAGCAAATTATCTGAAGAATAAAATAGTGGTCATGGGTAAAAGGCATTTTTTATTGTGTACACTGCTTATTGCGGCCCACCAGGTGAGCGCGCAGCGCACCGCGCCCGGTAAGGACACGGTGCTGAAGGCATCTACAATAGAGGTGCTGCAGTCTTACAAGCCGCAGATAAAGCAGGCGCCGAAGCCGGAATGGATACCGCAGTTGCCACCGGTAGACACCACGCACCCCACATTTAAATATGATGTGCCGCAGCAGACACTATACTACACTTACAGCTCGCTGCCACTAAGGCCGCTGGCCCTGGGCAAGGAAAGCGTGAAATTGCCGTTTGAGAATTATGTGAAGCTGGGCGGAGGTAATTTGTCAACGATATACCTTGACGCAGGTATAGGTGGTATACATGGCAAGGGGTATGAGACCAATATACACCTGCACCATTTATCGCAGAAGGGAGATATAGGCTTCCAGGAGTCTTCTCAGAGCGGAATAGAAGCGGAAGGGATATTTCATGGGAAGAAAGCGGAATGGCATGCTACTGTGAACGGGGAACTGAACAGGTATTATGATTACGGATATGATCATAACCTGTTTCCGTACAATAATGCCGACAGCCTGAAGCAGGCCTACACGACCATAGGCGCGGGGCTGGAAATGAAGAATGTGGTGACCGCGAAGACAAAGTTCAGCTACAACCCGTCTGTGAGTGCCACTATGTATACGGCGGAGCAGAGTACATCTGAGCCGAACGTAATGGTAAGCCTGCCGTTTGAATACCGGTTTGACGAGACAGTGCAGGCGTTGCTGGCCGTGAACGGCGACTATGCGCACCTAACGACAAAAGACAGCAGCAGGGATAATACACTTGCCGGAGTGTCGCCCGGTATCAGGATACATTCGGGTGTGTTTACGGGACACGCGCGAATAGGGTTTGCTTTTGGCAGTGATGACAGACAATATATATTGCCGGATATACAGGCCGCGGTGGGTATACACGATAATACAGTGATCATCAGCGCTGGTTGGGAGTCGTCGGTAAGGCAGAACACTTACCAGCAGTTGAGCAGCGAAAATCCGTATATGTTTAACGCTTATACCCAGATGCAGACCCTTAGAAATGAGCTATACGGTCAGCTGCAGGGTAAGGTGGGGGCTCATTTTGTGTATGCAGGAAGAGTTAGTTTGTGGAGCTTCAAAGGGCTGCCGGAGTTTATTAACCCTATAGGTGACCAGAAACAGTTTTATGTGATATATGATACCGCTAATGCGGTTTCATTCCAGCTTTCGGCACGATATAAGGTTGCCACGAAGTGGTCTGCGGGTGTCAACTGCGACATATATGCCTACAATGGCAGCAAGCAGCAATATGTATGGCACCGGCCGGGGACAAAGATCAAAGGCGATTTTGAAGTGACCATAATACCAAAGTTGACAGCTGGGGCATATATGTCTGTGATAGGGGGGATACATGCTATAGATATAACAGGTAAGGCGGTGACGCTGGACCCGGGTATTGATGTGGGCGGTAATATGGAATACCAGATCGTAAAAAGGTTGTCTGTTTTTGTCCAGATAAACAATATTTTGAATAACACCTACCAGCGCTGGTATGGCTATGATGCATACGGCTTAAATATTTATGGGGGTTTAAGGTTGAAATTTTAAATAAAGGAAGTAATTTCGGCTTTATTCGTACATGGACATAACTAAATACATAGGGCTATATTTACTAAAGAATCATTTTTGTTACGTTCATGGCATAGGTAACATAGAGTTAGTTAAGCGGCCATCTGTCTATGACGGGAAGACGTTACAGGCACCATCATATGAAGTGGTGGTAACCCCCGGCGGATCTATAGACGACAACCTGGCCAATTTTATAGCTACAAACGAACAGATAAGTATTTCCAAAGCCGCGAACGCGCTGCGTGATTTCAGCGGGCAGGCGCGCAAGGATATGGCCGCTGGCGAAGAGGTGAGCATACCTAATATAGGTGTGCTTGTGGAACAGAACGGGAAAGTGAAGTTCGTGACCGACAGCAAATTCCAATTTACGCCGGCAGGTATACCTACTATACGCAACAGCAAGCAGCTGGATGAGCAGAACGCACGGCAGGCCCATAAGCCGGCTTACCCCCCGCCCCAGAAAGCAGACTCTGTAAACTGGAGCATGGTAATATTAGTGATAGTACTGCTGATAATAATAGCCGGTGGGGTATACGGCATATATTACTACTCTAACCAGAACAGGATGAACTCGCCATCAGTAGCGGCTGTGAAGGATACGGTGATACAGGCGCCCATACCACTGACCCCTCCGGACACAACCACAGTAGTGAGGGATACCGCTACATCTTTTCCGCCGTCTGTGACTCAGGACTCGCTGCAGGTGAATACTTATAAGATGGTGATAGGCAACTACCCCACGCGTGAAAGAGCAGAGCGCAGGTTGTTCAACCTACAGAAAGGAGGTAATATAGTGGATGTACTGCAAAAAGACTCGACGAATTTCCTCATTATCTCTACCGTAAACTGCAGGCCGATAGATACGCTGCACGTAATGGACTCTATGAGCCGGATGTTCGGGTATAAAAATGTTGCGGTCTACAGATAGATCATGCGCGGCTTAGTATATAAATCGACAGGCAGCTGGTATTCGGTAAAGGACGAGCAGGGTCATTTCTGGGACACACGCATAAAAGGCAAACTGAAGATAGATGATGAGATATCATCTACCAATCCTATAGCGGTGGGCGACACAGTGGAGTTTGACGCAGAAGATAAACTGGTACAAACCGGGATAATAAAGGGAGTTGCAGACAGGCATAATTACATCGTCAGGGTATCACCCCATAATAAGAATCAAAAACACATTATTGCCGCTAATATAGACCTGGCGCTGCTGATAGCATCGGTGGCTGACCCGCGAACCTCGACAGGATTCATAGACCGTTTCCTGATAACGGCGGAGGCGTATCATATACCGGTAGTGCTGGTGGTAAATAAAACAGACCTGTTAAAGACGAAGCATAAAGGGATACTGGACCGCTGGAAGGAAATATACGGTATGGCGGGCTATGATGTGTACCCCGTAACTGCCACAGACAAGGGATCGCTGGCTGAGCTGGAATTGAGGCTAAAGGATAAAACGACCCTGTTCAGCGGGCATTCGGGTGTGGGTAAGAGTACACTTATTAACCAGATAGTGCCGGATATAGACCTGAAGACAAAAGAAGTATCGGGGTGGAGTGGAAAGGGCCAGCATACAACCACATTCGCCGAGATGTTTGATATGCCCGGCGGCGGCAGGATCATAGATACACCGGGTGTAAAGGAATTCGGACTTATAGATGTGACGCGTGAGGAGCTGTCGCATTATTTTCCCGAGATGCGAGCCTCCCTGAAAGACTGCAGGTTTAACAACTGTCTTCATATCAATGAGCCGGGCTGTGCCATAAAACAGCAGGTAGCAGACGGTAGGATAGCCGAAGAGCGTTATGTAAGCTATGTGGCGATATTAGAAAGTATAGAAAAAAAGTGGTAGCAGGCCTCTGATAACGGATATAAACAGCAACACTATATGATCATATACAACGTAACCATAAAAGTAGAAAACGATACTGCCAATGCCTGGCTGAAATGGATGAAGACCGAACACATGGCTGATGTGATGAGTACCGGACTGTTTACTGACTGCAGGCTGTGCCGGATACTGGAGCAGGATGAAAGTGACGGTATCACCTACACGGCGCAGTACTTTTGCGCCTCGCAGGAGGAATATAATAATTATATTGAAAAATACGCACAGGGTATGCGGGATAAAGGGAACAAATTGTTTGGGGGGAAGTTCGTTGCGTTCAGGACGGTGATGGAAGTTATTTAAAGGCCGCTGCCAGTGAGCCTTTCAGCGATTATTGCTTATAGCAAATTTCCTGCCAATCTGCTCAAATAGGCTCTGGTATTGCATCCCGGCGAGCGGGCGGGAAAGGAGGGGAATTCAAAAATGTGAATAACTTGTGGAATCCTGCATCAGGCAAGGGTTTGAAAGCGAAAAATAATTTTTGAAGATATTTGGTGGTGTTATAAACGTGAGTATATTTGTTCTATCCTCAAAAAATATCTTTCACAGTAAAAAACAAAAAGCATGAACAAAGCAGAATTGATTGACAAAATTGCAAAAGATGCAGGCGTAACCAAAGTACAGGCTAACGACGCATTGGATTCTTTTACAAGCGCGGTTGTAACTTCACTTAAAAAAGGAGACCGTGTAACGCTTGTTGGTTTTGGTACTTTCTCAGTATCTGAGCGCGCTGCACGTAATGGCCGTAACCCACAGACAGGTGCGGTTATTAAGATCAAAGCACGTAAGGTGCCTAAGTTTAAAGCTGGCAAAGAGTTTTCTACAAGGATAGGTTCTGGTAAGAAATAAATTTACCCGCAAAAGAAACAGGAAGCAGGGAGCGTAAAGTTCCCTGCTTTTTTTTGTATATTTGCGAACTAAACAAAATACTATTATGGGAAGAGGAGATAAGCGCACCAAGCGCGGAAAGATAACTGCCGGTAGTTTCGGCAAATCGCGCCCGGCACGCACTGCTAAAAAAGCAACAGTAAAAACTGACAAAAAAGCCTGATAAAGGCTGCTACAAGAAAGACCGTACCGGTAAGGGCGGTCTTTTTTAGTATGGGGTAACTTTTACTGATCGTACAACCATATACCAATGGGCGAATTTCATACTTCGGATATATCTGACAAGCATTTTCTTGTAACGGGCGGTGCCGGTTTTATAGGGTCTCATATAGTAGCTTACCTGCTGGAAAACGGCGCCGGGAAAGTACGTGTGCTGGATAACCTGATGACCGGGTCGGAAAAGAATGTTACAATTTTCGGCAAGTACGCGCAGTATGAATTTGTGGAGGGGGATATAAGGAACCCGGAGACATGCAGGAATGCGTGCAAGGGAATAACCCACATAACCCACCAGGCGGCACTGGGGTCTGTGCCCCGATCTGTAAAAGACCCTATAACAAGCAATGATGTAAATGCAGGCGGCTTTGTGAATATGATCACTGCCGCCAAGGATGAGGGCGCGCGCGCATTTGTGTATGCGTCGTCTTCGTCGGTATATGGTGATGAACCTAACTTGCCGAAGGTGGAGGATAAAACAGGTAACCTGCTATCGCCCTATGCTGTAACAAAGAAGACCAATGAATTGTATGCCGCTGTATTCGGAGACCTGTACGGGTTAAGAGTTGCCGGGCTGCGGTATTTCAATGTATTCGGGCCAAGACAAGACCCGAACGGGCCATATGCGGCTGTGATACCGTTATTTATCAACAACCTGATAAACGGAACACCTGTATATATAAACGGAGACGGGGAGCAGACCCGTGATTTTACCTACGTAGAAAACGCTGTGCAAGCTAATGTAAGGGGTATGCTCTGCGCAGATGACGCTGCCTATGGGCAGGTATATAATGTGGCAGTGGGGGCTAATTTTTCCGTAAATTTTCTGTATGATGCCATCCGCACGATGCTGGGCAAAGATCAGGCTCCGATATACCGGCAGGCCAGGGAGGGTGATATACGCAACTCACTTGCGGATATATCCAAGGCCGCGCGACTACTTGGTTATAAGCCTTCCCGCCAGTTTATGGAAGGATTGCGCCTTACGGTAGATTTTTTCGCAAAATAGCGCTTCATTCCGGGGTATAGCGCGGAATTTCCCATCAAACATCTTTGCCGTGGTATCTTTTGGTACTATCTTTAGAATACTATTATCCTTAGTGCTTTATCCAAACCCCAGAATATATGCCCAGCAGTAACGGCAATGTAACAGTAATTATCGTTGACGATGAGAAAGAAGCGTGCGCCAATCTTGAGCACATACTTGCGAACTATATAGAGCATGGGGTATACGTGGCCGGTACAGCGAATAGTACTAAAGAGGCTGAAAAATTGATAGCAGCCACGGCACCGGACGCTGTATTTCTGGATATAGAAATGCCCCAGGAAAATGCTTTTCGTTTCCTGGAACGGATAGCCCCGGTAAACTTTGAGGTGATATTTGTAACCGCGTATGATGAATACGCAATAAAGGCATTCAAGCTTAACGCGATAGATTATATACTGAAGCCTATCAGTATAAAAGAACTGGGGCAGGCTATAGTGAAGATAAAAGAGAAAGCAGGACTGAAACGTATGCTATCGGCCCCCGCAGGTAATGTGCCGTACCCGGAAATAGGCCAGATGATAACGGGGAAAACAAAAAGTCACAGAATAACCCTTAAAGACAACAATGTTGTAGAAGTGGTGGATTTCAGGGATATATACTTTATAGAGGCGCAGGGCAGCTATACAAGGGTTGTGTTTCTGAAGGAAAAGGTAATGAAGGAAATAACGATGAGCGGATCACTGACGGAGTATGAAGAATTGCTGCCTTCAGACTTGTTCTTCAGGATACATAAGTCGTACCTGATCAACTGCGTGCACGTAAAGAAGATAATAAGGGGAGATTATGCAGAGGTAATACTGGCGGGTAACTATACATTGCCAATAAGCCGCAGGCGGTACACCTCGCTGATAGAGTTTTTGAAGAGCAACGAATATTATAATGAGTAGGTTACTGTATGTATTACTTGCATTAGCCCTTGTGCTGACGAAGCCATGGCATGCCAGCGGGCAGGGGTTTCCTATGCTACAGTATACGGTGGAGGATGGACTGCCAAGTAATAATGTATATGCACTATACCGGGACAGCAAGGGGTATATATGGCTAGGTACTGACAAGGGGGTGGCCAGGTATAATGGCGTTGAATTTGAAGTTTTTTCCACTTTTTCGGGGTTGCCGGATAACGAGGTATTCCTGTTTAGGGAGGACAAGTATGGACGGCTATGGCTGGGAACGTTCAATGGTGAATTATGTTATTATAAAGACGGTAGTTTTCACACTTCAGCCAATACAAAATTTCTCAGGCTGCCGTTCATTGAGACACATACCCGGCATATTTCGGTGGAGCAAGACGGCAGTGTGATCGTTGGTTACAATAACCCCAAAAAATTTCTGGTCATCAACAATGAGATATGCAAGGTGTTTGACATAGGAAAGCTAAATGATACAGGAATCGCAAATTCAATGATATTCGCGAGGAAATTGTCAGAGAACGAATACGAGCTGACCTGTAGTGACAAAGTCGTTATCATAGATACGCTTTACCATGTGCTGAGCCGGCGACGTACGGCAGAGGCATATGTAAATAAAGGTGGTGTTTTTACTTCATGTCAGAACCAGGACTATTATTATAACAACAAGCACATATTCACGTTTGGGTTAGCGCATGTGCGGGATTTTCCTGATAACTTTGTTAAGCCCTATTTTATTAACGAGATATACTTTGCGGGAAAGAACGCATACTATGCTACCAATAAAGGCCTTTATATTGACGATAGCCTGCGTATTCTTAATGATGATAAAGTATCTTCCATTACCCAGGACGAAGCAGGTAATTACTGGATCAGTACACTGAACAGGGGACTATTCGTTCTTAAAAAGGATTATAAGACCTCAGTTGTTATTAAACATGCTTATGAGCGGGTGGTGAGATATGCTACCAGCCAGGGTGGGCTTGTCTTCTTCGCAACGGCTGATAATAAACTGTATGAACTGACCAACGGCAAGGTGAAGTGTTTGTTTGACTATGCCGCGAGCGGCGAAAAAGATTATGATTATTCGGTTGATTTTGGATTTCTCGTTGATTCGCAATATCGCTACCATAACATATACAATGACGACTATGTTGTAATAGACAATTTACTGAAACCCAAGGCAAGCGTGCGTCATTCGATGGGGCTGGGCAGTGCAAAAGAAATATATTTGTCGCAGGGGTATGTTTACCTGAAGTTACCTCACAATGTGGTGAGGTTTGAAGAAGCTAAAGAGAAGGGTAACGGTAATATTGATGCCGTATTTATGGGCGCCAGCGCGCATTATGAGCGCATCTTTGACATGGCGGAGGCGCCGGACAAAAGCATATGGTACGCAACATTTAACGGGATGTACCGGGTAGACAGCAGCATGGCTGACGGTGTGATACAGGAGCAGTTCAAAGATATATCCTTGAAATGGTTTGGGTTTTTCGGGGATTACCTGGTAGGCTATACACATAAGAACCAGTTGTTGGTTTGTAGTAATTATAATGGCAAGAAGATAAAGGTAGACCACGTAGCCCAGAGGAACTGTATATGGGACAAGTTGTACCAAATAGACGCAAAGCACATATTGATCAGTACCAATAATTTGTACAGGCTGCTTACGATAGAAGATAGCGGCGGGGTAGTTGATTTCTCTGTTCACGCTATAGAAAATCCTTTTCTGCCACTTCATGCAGAGGCAATATGCTGCGACGGGCAGCACGTGTTTTTCTTCAAGGGCGGAGCTATAACAGAGGTCGCCAATAATAGTTTGTTTATGACGCCTGCGCCGCCCAAACTTTTTTTCTCAACGCTGAAAACCAACAAGAATACATACCCGATGGATACGGGAATGGTGCTGTCTTATAGTGAGGCGAAAAATGTCAGTATCACATTCTCAACCATATCGCAAGGGAGTAACGATGTGCTTTTTCAATACTCTGCCTCAAAAGGGGAACAGGATAACTGGAGCCCTGTTGCCAATGGTGAGATAAATCTTGTAAACCCATCTTATGGTGTATATACCATTAAGGTAAGGGCAAAGACCATATCGAGCGATTATTGTAAGCCAATAGTTTACACACTATATATCGAGCGTCCGTACTGGGCCACGTTGTGGTTTGGTATACTGGCAGTGCTGCTGGCAGGTGGTGTTGTAGTAATTGTGGTACGACTGCGTATATTACATGTACTGCACAAAAAGGAAAGACAGCATGATACTGAGATCAAGTTCATGAGGTCTGAGTATAAGGCGCTGAATGCGTTGATGAACCCACATTTTATATTCAATACCCTAAATAATGTGCAAGGCCTTGTAAACAGGAACGATAAGCGGGCAGCAAACGAGTATATCAGGATATTCGCAGACCTGATAAGGCAGAATATGCATAATATTTCAAAAGACATGATTACGCTGCAAAAGGAAATAGAACTGGTGACGAACTATCTTTTGCTGGAAAAGCTGAGGTTTAAAGAACAACTGAATTACTCAGTGAATATTGACGATGAAGTGGACCTGTCTGAAATAATGGTGCCGCCCCTGCTTGTACAGCCGCTGGTAGAGAATTCGATCAAGCATGGTATTTTGCCATTAGAATCGGGTGGGGGGAAGATACTAATAAACGTATATGAGCGGGCCGGTGTCCTTTATATTGAAGTGAAGGATAATGGTGTAGGAATTATGAACGCGCAAAAAAACAAGGATGGGATGCATGAGTCATTTGGCCTGGATAATATACGCCAACGGATAACCCAATTGGGGATCATTCAGAATAAACAGATAACCTTTACGCTGGGTGAGGAGCAGGGAGTACATGACCAAACCACATGGACGATAGTGACCATAGGTATCCCGTATGAGGCAACTGATGAAAGCAGGCGTGGTTAGTACCTCTTATTGTTATAATCGCCCTGGCGAGGTGTCCTGGGCCTGAACGACCTGTTTCCCTGACCACCGCCGCGCCCGCCAGACGAGTTACTTTGCTTTGCTTCTTTTACTGAAATTATATTTCCTTCAAAAAAAGTGCAATCAAGATTATCAATGGCGTCTAACGCGTGGAATTTGTCGGCCATTTCGACAAAGCCGAAGCCCCTGGACATTCCGGTGGCATTGTCTATAATGACTTTAGCGACTACGATCTCGCCAAATTCTGAAAATAGTGGACGTAAACTGGCGGCTGTTGTTTCCGGATTGAGATTACCAACAAAAAGGTTCATGACTTATTCATTAAAATTAGCAATAATATTTCTCGCTAAGAATAGGAGAAATGTGATACAAGGTAATTAATTCTTTTATTAAAGTAGTAATATTTTTTTGTTGCAATCGTATCCCTGCAAAGGAATGTATCTATTTTAATTGAGGTAAGTTAAACTTTGTTTGTTTTTTTATATAAAAGCTATTATGACACGCAAAATCATTGTAATTTTGCACGGTCGGAATATAAGGATTGGGCACGTCACCGGTTCATTATATACTGATAGGAGAATTATTTTTTTAATGGCTATATATCAAGAAGCCATAAATTTTAAAAATATCGGTATGAAAAGATTTTACTTGTTGATCATGTTATGCGCCGCCAACATTGCGGCTTTTGCTCAAACCACGGTTTCACGTACCTCTATGGTATATGCCGGGACATCATCGTTCCAGGATTCGATGTGGACCTTTAATTCATCGGATTTTTCTGTAATCCGGAGGCAGGCACCATGGGTTGTTGGCCATACGGTGACCGGGATCAACAGCATAACAACGGATCCGACGACAGGTGTCAACTATGTAATACTGAAAGAAACAGGTGTATCGAACAGGGTTTTGGCGACGATAAATATGCAAACCGGTGCGTGTACCGAGATAGGCAACCTGGGGGATAAGTTCGCAACATTGGCCTTTAACGCAAACGGAACATTGTTTGGTGTGACTGGGAATGGCGCAACAGTACCGGAAACCATGTACCAGATAGACAAAGCGACTGCAACGAAAACACTTTTCCGTCCGCTTGGGGCCGGTGCAGATGGTGAGATCATCGCTTATTGCGCTGATGATGCCAAGTTTTACCATTGGTCAGGCAATGGTACAGTTGTTTGGGAACGCTTCGACACTACAGGTACTGATGTTATAGAGTCGCTTACCTATACCGGCACACCCGGTGGTGAGACTTTTGGGGCACTTTATATAGGTGGTGGGCAGTTTCTGACCAGTAATATAGCCAGCCAATTTAAACATTGGGATACAGCGGGAGTTATTTCAGCAGCCCTTTCTTCAAACCCTGATGATATAAGGGGTGTGATTAGTCTTAGCTATACGAGCTCGGTATCTACAAGTGGCTCTCTTGTGATCTGCGCGGGCGATAGTACTACATTTGCTGTGACCGGTGGTACAGGTAATTACCAATGGTATAAGGATGGTGTTGAGATACCCGGTGCAAGCAACGACACCTATGTAGCCACGATGACAGGAGTTTATAATGCTGTTTACACAGATTCTAACTGGGTAACAGATAGTGTACCCGCGGGAATAGCCCTTATCGTGAACCCGACACCGAACGTATATAATATGACCGGTGGCGGCAGCTACTGCGCAGATGGAAATGGAGTGCTGACAGGCCTTGATTCATCGAACGCAGGGATACGCTACCAGCTTTATTATGGGGTAACCGCACTTGGTTCGCCTGTAGATGGTATTGATTCTGCTATCAGTTTCGGGTTGGACACAGCGGCCGGTACTTATACAGTTGTTGCAACTGATACTACTACCGGTTGTATGAGCAATATGAACGGAGTGGATACTATAACTATTATTCCGGTTACTGTTACATCTGTAGGCATTTCGAGAAGTACAAGTGATACTATCTGTGCCGGAACACACACAACTTTTATGGCCTACCCGGTAAATGGTGGTACAGACCCGATATTTATATGGAAAGTAAATGGCGCTGTGGCCGGAACAGACAGTAACGCATACGATTATGTACCTACTGACGGCAACCATGTAAGTGTGACGATGGTAAGCAACGCAGTATGTCCCGCTCCGGATTCTGCAGTGAGCGATACGCTGGTAATGGCTGTATTCCCTGTGGGTACACCATTGGTGCACCTGACTACTACACCCGGTGATACTGTATGCCAGGGTACAAGTGTAACGATAAACGCATCACCTACTTTTGGTGGTTACGGGCCAACTTTCACATGGGTGAAGAATACTGTGGTAGTGGGCGGAAGCGGATCTTCCTATTCATTCACTCCTATTGACGGTGATGATATATACTGCATCATGACAAGCGATTATATGTGCCGTCTTTCAACTGTGGCATACAGCAATGTTATCAATATGAATGTAGAAGCTCCGATAGTGCCATCTGTTATTATCACCGGCAGCCCCGGTATGATAGTTGGTATAGGCAAGCCGGATACATTGGTAGCTACTGTTACTGCGGGTGGTACTAACCCGACCTACCAGTGGTTGCTGAATGGTGTAATTGTGCCGGGAGCTACATCTTCTGTATTTATCAGGAGCAGCTTCACAAATAATGATTCTGTAAGCTGCCTTGTGACCCGTACAGACGCCTGCCAGTTATCTACTATCAACTCGGTAGTGTTAAAGGTGGCTAATGTGGGTGTGCCAGTTGCCGGATATGTACACGGTGCTTTCTCGCTTGTGCCTAACCCGAATAAAGGTAGCTTCAGCATTAAAGGTAATACCGGACTGAACGCTGATGAGGCGGTAACAGCAGATGTGATCAATATGCTGGGTCAGAAAGTGTATACAAGCACATTCATGACACAGAATGGCAACGTAGATGAGCAGTTGCAGTTAGGTAATATACTGACAAGTGGTATGTACCTGCTGAATCTGCACGCAAGCAATGGTAATACTTTGTTTCATTTTGTTGTAGAGTAATATAATTATAATATATATAATATGAGCAGGTGGCTATATAGCCACCTGCTTTTTTTATGCCCTGATGTAAATGGCAACAAACCATATAGATGAATGAATTTTATTAAATCTATTCTAATTTCAGTTTTTGTTTTTGTATATTGCATTAGTGTGATGTGATTTGTGTTCTTTGAATGTGAAGTTTTTTTTCATTTCTAATCTCAAAATTAAGTATCATGAAAAAAATTCTCCTTTCGTTAATCTGTTGTTTATCTACACTTGTTTTGCTGGCGCAAACCCCTATTACAGGGACGTTTACATTATGCCAGGGGTCTACAACAAATCTTGCCAACGCAACAACCGGGGGGACCTGGAGCAGCAGTAATGTTGTTATTGCCAGTGTGGGATCTTCAACCGGGGTGGTGTTTGGTAACTCAGCAGGAGTTGCAACGATCACTTACAGTTTTGGCAGCTCGGGCTTTGTAGTGCAGGACGTGACGGTGAACCCGCTACCAGGGGCAATCACTTCGACTTCATCGGCCGGGATGTCTGTATGTGAAGGCAGTACCATAACGCTAACTAATCCTACGCCCGGGGGTACATGGGTGAGCAACACCCCTGCGGTAGCAACAATTGGCTCGTCTACCGGTGTGGTTACCGGTGTGTCTGCCGGAACAACTATAATAAGTTACATATTGCCAACGGGATGTTTTGCAACATCACTCGTAATGGTGAACCCGACACCCGGACCGATCACGGGGCCGTCGCAGGTGTGCGTGGGGTCTACGATAATATTGTCTGGTACGGGCGGCGGTGTATGGAGTTCGGCATCGCCCTCTGTGGCAACTATCGGTTCCGGCACTGGTATAGTTACCGGTGTGTCGGCAGGGACATCAGTTATAACCTATATGTTGTCTACCGGATGTTATGTGACAACTACGATAACTGTAAATCCGCTGCCGGGGCCAATGCCCGGCGCACCAGGTACGCCTCCTATCAGTATTTGCGTGGGTAGTTCTATTACATTAACCAACTCGGTTGCCGGTGGGATATGGACAAGCGGCACACCCGCAGTAGCAACAATCGGTTCCACATCGGGAGTGCTGACAGGCATAGCCGCAGGCACAGCAACAATTACGTATACATTGCCAACGGGTTGTTTTGCAACAACAGTTATCACTGTTAACCCGGTGCCATCTGCCATTACGGGACCAACGAGTGTATGTGTGGGATCGACGATCATATTGACCGGATCGGGAGGCGGTGTGTGGAGTTCGGGTACTCCGACTGTTGCGACAATAGGCTCGGCCAGTGGTGTTGTAACAGGCGTATCAGCAGGCACATCGGTTATTACTTATATGCTGTCTACGGGTTGTTATGTAACTACTACAATCACAGTATATCCGACCCCTTCGGCAATAGTGGGTACGGTAGGGTTGCCCATAGGGAGTATATGTGTGGGTGATGTGATCACAATATCGAGCACTCCTCCCGGAGGTATATGGACGAGCGGTACGCCATCTGTAGCAACGGTTGGCTCATCGTCTGGTGTAGTGACTGGTGTATCGGCGGGTACTACAGTTATCACCTATACGCTACCCGGAGGATGCTTTACAACAGTAACTATAACAGTTAATCCTACACCAACAGCCATTACCGGGCCTACGCAGGTATGCGCAGGTTCTACGATAGCGCTGGCATGTTCGCCCGGCGGCGGGGTTTGGAGTTCAGGCTCGCCGAGTGTGGCAGGCGTTGGCTCGTCTACCGGCGTTGTTACCGGTGTGTCAGTTGGCACAGCTGTGATCAGCTATATGCTTACGGGCGGATGTTTTGCAACGACAACTATTACAGTTAATCCGGTGCCCGTGATAGGTGTGTCGACGGGTATCCGTCTTTGTGTGGGAAGTTCTACAACTCTTCCTGCCACACCAACAGGAGGTGTATGGACAAGCGGTGCGCCGGGCATTGCAACAGTAGGATCGTCGTCGGGTGTTGTGACTGGCGTATCAGCAGGTGTAGCGACGATAACTTATACACTTTCTACCGGATGTTTTGCAACAACAGTAGTAACAATAGATCCGATGCCGACAGCTATCACCGGGCCCACCCAGGTGTGTGTTGGTTCTACAATTTCATTATCCAGTTCGCCGGGAGGTGGTGTGTGGACCTCCGGTTCGCCAACGGTAGCCGGAGTGGGTTCGTCTACGGGAATTGTAACAGGTGTATCGGCCGGTACGGCAGTTATCACCTATATGCTGCCCGCCGGATGTTTTGTGACCACCACCGTAACGGTGAACCCTGTACCAACGCTTGGCATATCCACAGGTATACATATTTGTGTTGGCAGTTCGATAACGCTACCTGCCAGCCCCGGCGGTGGTATATGGACGAGCGGCGCTCCGGGAGTGGCGACAGTAGGTTCGTTATCGGGTGTGGTAACGGGCGTGTCTGCCGGCGTGGCAACAATAACCTATACATTATCCACAGGATGTTTTGCCACAATGAGTGTAACGGTTGACCCGATGCCCGCAGCTATTACCGGGCCGACCCAGGTATGTGTGGGATCCAGCATTGCTTTGGCCAGCTCGCCTGGAGGCGGGGTGTGGTCATCAGGCAATCCTTCGGTTGCTACAGTCGGTTCTTCGACCGGTGTTGTAACCGGGGTATCAGCAGGTACCGCGGTGATCACCTATATGCTACCCGCAGGATGTTTTGTAACTACGACCATTACAGTGAACCCGGTACCTGTGATAGGAGGGACCACAGGGGCTCATTTATGCGTTGGCAGTTCGTTAACGCTGGCGGCAACCCCGGCAGGAGGTGTATGGACCAGCGGCGCGCCGGGTGTAGCTACGGTTGGCTCATCGTCAGGTGTGATAACCGGTATCTCTGCCGGAGTTGCAACCATAACTTATACATTGTCAACGGGTTGTTTTACGGCAATTGCAGTGACGGTTGACCCTGTACCATCTGCCATTACAGGGCCTACGCAAGTATGCGTTGGGTCTACGATAGCATTGTCCAGCTCGCCGGGAAGCGGATTGTGGACCTCCGGTTCGCCGTCTATAGCTACCGTGGGGTCATCAACCGGAGTTGTTACCGGGGTTTCTGCCGGTACGGCAGTTATCACGTATATGCTGCCGGGAGGTTGTTATGTAACCACTAGTATTACAGTAAATCCTGTTCCGGTCATTGGTTTGTCTACCGGCGCGCACGTATGCGTAGGCGGGTCGTTTATGATGACCGCTACGCCTGTGGGCGGGGTATGGACGAGTGGCAATACCACTATTGCAATAGTGGGTTCGTCGTCCGGTGTTGTGACGGGTATCGCTGCCGGTACGGCGGTTATTACGTATATGCTGCCGACGGGTTGTTTTGCCACATCTACCGTCACTGTTAATCCTAATCCCGTAATTACGGGGCCCGGTGTGGTATGCGTGGGTTCCAGCATCAATCTTACGGGTTCTCCCACGGGTGGGGTCTGGACATCAGGATCAACGTCAATAGCAGGGGTTGGTTCTTCGTCCGGTATTGTGACAGGGCTTGCGCCAGGTACGTCGGTGATCACTTATACACTACCTACCGGTTGTTCTGTATCTGTTACCATTACTGTTAATCCGATACCTACGGCAATAGTTGGGTCTACGGTAGGCGCGCTATTATGTGTGGGAAGCAGTATCTCATTGTCCAGCTCGCCATCCGGGGGTATATGGACGAGCAGTAATACCACTATCGCCATAGTAGGCTCTTCTTCGGGCATTGTGACAGCAATGTCCCCGGGCACCGTTACGATCACCTATACATTGCCTACCGGTTGTTCTGTTTCTACTTTTATAACTATAATACCATCACCAAGTCCGATCACAGGTATAACAACCGTATGTGTGGGCGGTACCACTACATTATCATGCCCCGGTGGCGGCACATGGAGCAGCGGTAACCCCTCTGTAGCCACCATTGGCTCAGGCAGCGGAGTAGTGACCGGTATATTGCCGGGCACCGCTGTGATCACTTATACCTTGCCATCAGGTTGCTCTACGACCACCACAGTGACAGTTACATCGGGAGTAGGGCCAATTACCGGGGTAATGAATATTTGTGTAGGCGCAACAACGATCCTTACCGGCCCGGGTGGGGGAATATGGAGCAGCGGCAATCCGAGTGTGGCTTCAGTGGGATCGTCTACAGGGGTGGTGACAGGTGTGTCGGCAGGTACTGCCACTATTACTTATACGTTATCTACCGGATGTATCGGAACAGCCGTGGTTACCGTTAATCCATTGCCGGGGCCTATAGTAGGGCCAGCCATGATGTGTGTAGGCAATACCGCTACATTCTCGTGTATCCCCCCCGGAGGCACATGGACCAGCAGTAATACATCTGTTGCAACGATAGGGGCAATAAGTGGGGTAGCTAACGCAATAGCGCCCGGCACCACGATAATAACCTATACGTTACCTACCGGTTGCAGTGTCAGCAGAACATTGGTAGTTAATCCGTCGCCGGGACCTATAACCGGGCCCAATACGCTTTGCGCAGGTTCTGTTATCGTACTCACGGGATCGGGAGGCGGTACCTGGACCAGCAGTAACCCATTGGTAGCCTCGGTTGTTGTGTCATCGGGTGTAGTGACCGGAGTCTCTGCCGGAACGGCCACAATAACTTATCAACTCTCGACAGGATGTTATTCAACCATGACGATCACTGTAAACCCGATGCCATCTGCTATAACCGGCCCTCCATATGTGTGCCTGGGTAGTTCGGTTACCCTTACCAGCTCGCCAACCGGTGGCGTGTGGACCAGCAGCAATCCTGCAATAGCCACAGTAGGTTCATCTACGGGGGTAGTAACCGGCATTGCTGTAGGTTCGGTTACGATCACCTATACATTGGCCGGCGGATGTTATGTTACATATACCTTGCCGGTGAAGCCACTTCCTTGCTGGCCGGCGGCTGTAAATAGCGTAACGGGTGTGGATGAGGGCTTGACAATATTTCCCAACCCCGCATATGATGAGCTGACCATAGAAACGGAAACGGCAATGTATAATGAGTATACAATTACCAATGAGATAGGGCAAGAGATCATTCGTGATCATTTGAAGGGTAAGCGGACGAATGTGGATATAAAGTCACTTTCTTCAGGCTGCTACTATATTTCTATAAGAGGGGATAGTGGCAACATGGTACGGAAGTTCATTAAAATATAGTAAGCCAATATATAGCTCGCGTCCGCAGGTGGTAAAGCCTGCGGACGCTTTTTTTGCATAGGTGCCGTGGTACACTGAGCTATATGAGCGTATATGGTCATATATAGGCAGTTAAAATCGAGTTAAACTACTTATATATGTTTTGTTACCAATGGCAACGGCCTATTTTTGTAACTTCGCACACTTTTTGTACCGTATCCTGATGGAACTTTTGGAAATGATAGACCGGAGCAAGTTGCCCAAGCACGTAGCCATAATAATGGATGGCAACGGGCGTTGGGCAAGGGAGCGTGGGGAAGACCGTGTATATGGCCATTATGAAGGGGTGGTAAGTGTGCGTGATATAGTAAACGCATGTGGCGAAATAGGTATTGAATATCTTACGTTATATGCTTTTTCGGCAGAAAACTGGAACCGTCCGAAATGTGAGGTTGATGCCCTGATGGAATTGCTGGTGAATACCATAAGGAAAGAGGTGGATGACCTGAAAAAGAATAATGTCCGTATGCATATTATCGGCGACTTTGAGAGCCTGCCCGAGACCTGCCAGAAAGAACTGAACGAAGCAAAAGAAATTACCGCATCCAATACCGGGCTGAACCTGATACTGGCGCTTAGTTATAGCTCTAAGCAAGAGATAACAGACGCAGCAAAAAAGATAGCCGTAAAGGTGGCCAAAGGGGAATTGAAGCCGGAAGATATCAATGAGTCTGTTTTTCATGATCATTTGTACACCGCTGCTTTTCCTGACCCCGAATTGATGATAAGGACCAGCGGCGAATACAGGATCAGCAATTACCTGCTGTACCAACTGGCATACGCGGAGCTGTATTTTACAAATGTGAATTGGCCGGATTTCAGGAAACAAAATTTATATGAGGCACTGCTGAATTACCAGCAGCGCGAACGCCGCTTTGGCAAAACAAGTGAACAAATACAAACGAACAAACACCAGCATGCATAAAGGCGTTTTTAGATATAGTTTATTGATTTTCTGTGTTTTCTGTTATACCCTCACCTCGGCCCAGTTAGGCGGGCAGAATACCGGCCTTGGTAAAATGATGCAGCAGTCTCAGCCAACGGATAATTCAAAGCCAAAAGAATATGAGATAGGTGGTATTACCACATCGGGTGCAAAATACCTGGACCAGGACCTGCTTATTGCCGTTACGAACCTGTCTGTAGGGCAAAAAATATACATACCTAACGATGAGCATATTGCCAAGGCAATAAAGGCGCTATGGAAGCAGGAATTGTTTTCGCAGGTAGACATACAGGTGTCTAGGATAATTGACGATAAGGTATTCATAAATATAGCGGTAGAGGAGCGCCCCAGGTTGAGTAAATTCATTTTCCGCAATATCAAACCATCTGAGGCGAAGGAACTGAAAAACAAATTGTCGCTGGTGACCAATAAGGTAGTGACTGAAGCTACAAAAAAAGAGGCACTGGTACGAATACGCAAGTTCTACACCGATAAGGGATATGGCAGGGTAAAGGTAGAACTGCGTGAGCGGGTAGATACAGGCGCTGTAAATAAGGTAATACTGATATTCGTTATCAACAAGGGAAATAAAACGCACATTAATGAGATCAATATAGCAGGTGCTGACCATGCCAGCGAAGCAAGGCTGAAAAAGGCGTTGAAGTCGACAAAGGAGATGAGCAGGTTTACACTGCATCCCGACAATGATCAGAATACATACGGATCAACGAAGCGTTCGTTTGGGAAATACCTGAAAGGGTTCGGATTCCTGTCGCTGTCAAAGACGCTGGATGCAGTAGATCCTTATTTCCGGTTTAAGTTATTCGCTTCTTCCAAATTTAACCCTGCAAAGTTTGAAGATGATAAACAGGCGATGCTTAACTATTACAACACACTTGGCTATCGCGACGCGTCCATTGCTGCCGATACGGTTTATCCTGTGAAGAACGGCAACATAAACGTGGACATTAAAATAAAAGAAGGACACAAATATTATTTCGGGGATATTACCTGGAGGGGCAATACCAAGTATTCCAGTGAATTTCTTAGCAGGACGCTGGGTATAAAGAAGGGAGATGTATATAACCTTCAATTGCTGGAAACCCGCATGGGCAGGCAGCTGAGCCCGGATGGTAATGGTGAGGACGTGAGCAGCCTATATATGGATGACGGTTACCTTTTCTTCAGTATTGACCCGGTGGAAATATCTGTTGTGAACGATACGATCAACTATGAGATGCGTATCACCGAGGGGTCGCAAGCTACCATAAGAGAGATAAATATAGCGGGTAATGACAGGACAAATGAGCATGTGATACGGCGTGAGTTAAGGACTTTGCCGGGGAATAAATTCAGCCGTGCCGACCTGATCAATTCGCAGCGTGAGATAGCTAACCTTGGTTTCTTTGACCAGGAAAAAATAGGGATACAGCCTAAGCCGCACGTAGAAGACGGTACTGTGGATATTGATTATACAGTGGTAGAAAAGTCAAGTGACCAGTTGCAGCTTTCTGCCGGCTTTGGGGGTGGTGTGAACTTCTATGGTAATGTGGGCATCACGTTTAATAACTTCTCTATCCGCAATATTTTCAAGCCTAAATTCTGGAACCCGCTGCCTGTGGGTGACGGGCAAAAGTTCTCTGTGAGCTATGCATCGAATGGTGCATACTATAATTCGTTGAGCACCTCATTTACTGAGCCCTGGCTTGGTGGCAGGAAGCCCAACGCGCTTACCGCTAACCTTGTGTACAGCCGCTACTCGGCAGCCTCTATAGGCACCGACCCGAACAGTTCATTCCTGCGCCTTGTAGGTGGTGGCCTTTCCATGGGCAAACGCCTTACCTGGCCCGACAATTTCTTTGTGTTCAACTATGGTGTGTTTTATAATAACTACCGCCTGAAGAACTACGCCCTGATACCCGGTTTTACCGATGGCTACAGCAACGACCTGCATTTCAAGATCGTTCTTTCGCGTAACTCTATAGACAGGCCGTTGTATCCGAGAAGCGGATCTAATATTTCATTTACCTTCCAGTTCACTCCGCCATTCAGTTCGTTCTCTGATATTGACTACCGCGGCGAGACAACCGACAAGAAGTTTAAATGGATAGAGTATCACAAGTATAAATTTACGGCCGACTGGTATCAGAAAATATACGGCAACTTTGTGCTGAGGCTGGCATCTAAATACGGGTTCATGGGTTACTACAACTCAGATATAGGGTTCTCGCCGTTCGAACGTTTCCAGCTTGGTGGCGATGGCTTGTCGGGTTATTCTTATTTCATTGGAAAGGATATCATTTCGCAGCGCGGCTATGATGTATACGCCAGCGATGCTACTATATTTAATAAGTATACGGCAGAAGTACGTTATCCGTTTTCGCTGAGCCCCACCGCCACAATATACGGCCTGGTATTTATGGATGCCGCCAATGCGTGGAGCAGGTTCTCTGATTATAACCCACTGAAGCTGAACAGGGACGTGGGCGTAGGTATACGTATCTTCCTGCCCATGTTTGGTATGCTGGGGCTTGATTATGGTATTGGCCTTGACAGGTACGACCCGGCTTCGGGCGCTACGGGTATCAAGGACCTTGCCAAGTTCAACTTTATGTTAGGATTTGAGCCGGAATAGCAATATCCGTGGGTTTTGAGCGTTAGGAAATACTGTTTAACTTTAAGAAATTGTAATTGATAAAAGCAAACAGTTGAAATTTAAGACAGGCTTTGCCAGGTATTTTGAAATAAAAAGTATTTGTATGAAAAAAGTATTGTTCAGTGCATTGTTACTCATAGCTAAGGCTACCGGGGTAAGCGCGCAGCAGCATTATTGCATCATTGACTCCAAGTATATGCTGGATAAAATGACCGACTACAAAGACGCGCAGAATAAACTTGATGCCCTGTCTAAGACATGGCAGGAAGAGGTAGACAAACAAATGGCTGAGGTGGACAAAATGTACAAAAGCTACCAGGCCGAAAAGCCCATGCTGTCTGATGAGATGCGCAGAAGGCGTGAAGATGAGATAGTAGCCAAAGAAAAGGCAGCAAAAGACCTGCAGAAACAACGTTTTGGTTATGAAGGCGACCTGTTTAAAAAGCGCCAGGAGTTTATTAAGCCTGTACAGGACAGGCTGTATAATGCCGTACAAAAAATGGCATCGTCTAAAGGTTATGACCTGGTGCTGGATAAGGCCGGAGGGATAACGCTTTTTTACGCCGACCCCAAACTGGATAAAAGTGATGATGTACTAAAAATTCTTGGAATAAATAAATAATGCCCGTTACTTTGCACTTCAAAAATTAAAATAAATAAAGAAAAAAATAAAAATGAAAAAGATCGTAATTCTAATTGCCTGCAGTATTTTATCGAGTGGTATTGTTCTTGCTCAGACTGCGCCAAAACTAGGTTGGATAAACTCTGCCGACCTGCTGCAAGCTATGCCTGAGAAAGCGAAAGCGGATTCAGATATTTCAAAATACGCCCGTTCGTTCCAGGAGCAGATAGATATCATGATGAAGGAATACCAGACCAAGGGCCAGCAGTTCCAGGCCAATGAAAAGACAATGACCGAGGCTATGAAGGAAGTGAGGATGAAAGAAATACAAGACCTTCAGAACCGTATAGAAAGCACACAGCAGAGTGCGCAGGAAAAACTGCAGCAGAAGAAGCAGGACGTATACGCACCAATACTGGATAAGGCTGATAAAGCAATCCAGGGCGTGGCAAAAGAGAAAGGGTACGATTACATTTTTGACAAGAGCGCAGGCTCCCTGTTGTTTGGCAAGGACGCTGACAATATACTGCCCCTGGTGAAAGCCAAACTGGGTATAAAATAATGCCCAATTAGTAATTAGGATATTTTAAAAAAATGCCCCGCACGAGCGGGGCATTTTTATGTAATGGAGTGCGATAAATGTGTATTGTAAGTTACCTTTGCTGCCTGATATGCCTGCTGATATTGTAAATATACTTGCCATAGAATCGTCGTGCGATGAGACGAGCGCAGCGATAGTGCGGAATGGCAAAGTGCTGAGTAACCAGATAGCCACGCAAAAAGTGCATGAGCGCTATGGCGGGGTAGTGCCGGAGATGGCCTCGCGCGCGCATATGCAGAACATCATACCCGTTGTAGACGTGGCTATAAAGGATGCCGGGATCAGCAGGGAAGATATCAACGCAGTCGCATTTACGCAGTCTCCGGGACTCATAGGTTCATTGCTTGTAGGGGCGTGTTTCGCCAAAGCATTTGCGCAGGCACAGGGAGTACCTCTTATAGCGGTGCACCATATGCAGGCGCATGTGCTGGCCCATTTTATAGATGAGCAACCGGAGTTCCCGTTTTTGTGTTTGACGGTCTCGGGCGGGCATACGCAAATAGTTCTGTGCAAGGACTACCTGGATATGGAGGTACTGGGAGAGACAATAGACGATGCGGCGGGTGAGGCGTTTGATAAGCTGGCAAAGATGCTGGGCATGCCTTATCCGGGCGGCCCGCTGGTGGATAAATACGCATCGCAGGGTAATGCCGATATGTTTAAATTTCCGATGGCGGAGATGAAGGGGTATGATTTCAGTTTCAGCGGTATCAAGACATCGGTTCTGTATTTTCTGAGAGACCAGAAAAAGAATGACCCTGATTTTGTGGAGCATCATCTTGCTGATATATGCGCTTCTGTGCAGCATACGATCATAAAAATGCTGATGACTAAACTAAAGAAGGCAGCCAAAGACTTGGGTATAAAACACATAGGGATAGCGGGCGGCGTGTCTGCCAACAGCGGACTGCGTAAGGCGCTGAAGGAAGCCGGTGAACAGAACAGGTGGCATGTGTATATCCCGAAGTTTGAGTATTGCACAGACAACGCGGCCATGATAGGCGTGACCGGCTATTATAAATATCTTAAAGGCGCGTTTTCGGATATGGATGTGAGCCCGAGCGCGCGGGCCACATGGCAATGAGCAATTCCTATTTTCAATTCAAGCAGTTCAGGGTAGAGCAGGGCAGGTGTGCCATGAAGATAACCACTGACGCATGTATACAGGGCGCATGGACGCCCCTGCATGGTGATGTGCGGCGGATACTGGATGTGGGCACCGGTACCGGATTGCTGGCACTAATGCTGGCGCAAAGAACTACAGAAGCACTTATTGATGCTATAGAACTGGATGCGGAAGCAGCAACTCAGGCGAAGGAAAATATAGCTGCATCGGTATGGAAAGACAGGGTAAACATCATTGCCGGAGACGCGCGTGAACATGCTTATGCAGGTAGTTACGACCTCATCATTGTCAATCCTCCATTCTTCAATGACAGCCTGCATGGCCCGGATAAAAACAGGAACCTGGCGCGGCATACACTATGCCTGAGTTATGCTGATCTTGCATCTATCCTGCATGCCGGATTGAGCGCAAATGGCTATGCGTCGGTGTTGCTGCCTGCCGAAGAATATGTGTTGTGGACTGCGCATGCGCAGTCCACAGGACTGCATGAGTATGGTAAGCTTGTTGTTAGGCATACGGCAGGCGCTGAAGTGAAAAGGGTAGTGGGGTTGTTTAGTAAAAACATTGTCAGCGAGTACACCGAACAAACGCTGACCATCAGGTCTGAGGGGCAATATTATTCTGAAGATTTTGTGACCCTTTTGTCTCCATTCTATCTTGCACTTTAGTATTATTTCTGCTTTTCTTTTTGCTGAACAGGAAGAAGACAGACGTTACGATCCATCCGATCCAGATAAGATAGAAGCCACTGTGGAAATGCCTGCCCAGCAGGCGATGCGACAGGTCATGATGAAAATCATCGTACGTAAAAAAGAGGCCCGCCGCCGCTGCAGCAAATAGTAAAAAGTGTATTGCCTTTGCAGCTACCGAATGCATTCTGCGGTTAATAAATACGTGCAGCACGAAGAAGACAAGCTGTAAGATAAACACCGCTATCGCGCCCTGCCACCAGATCTTTGTGAGGTTATATCCTTTGTGGAAAAAGGTCATACCTACCTTGCCGATCCATGAAGACCGGGACATAAGATATCCTGAACCCATGGAAGTGGCGATGAGGAACAGCAGCAGAAAAAGACGTTTCATAATTGTAAACGAAAGTTATAAAAAAAACCGGCCATACAGATGGCCGGAATATGATCATTTTGTTTTGTGCTGCTATTATTGCATAGACTGCGCGTCTTTAAGAAACTGCTCCAGGCCAATGTCTGTAAGCGGGTGTTTCAGCAGACCAAGAATAGATGATAGCGGGCATGTGCATACGTCGGCGCCGGCTTCTGCGCAGCGTACTATATGCATGGGGTTGCGTATAGATGCCGCAAGTACTTCTGTCATGAACCCTTGGCCGTTGTATATGTTCACTATCTGCTCTATCAGTTGCACTCCATCCCAGCTGCTATCGTCTATGCGGCCAATGAAAGGAGAAACAAAAGTGGCGCCTGCCTTGGCAGCAAGTATGGCCTGGCCGGCAGAAAATACAAGTGTGCAGTTAGTGCGGATGCCATTGTCTGTAAACCATTTGATGGCTTTAACGCCGTCTTTTATCATCGGTACTTTTACCACTATGTTCTTATGCAGGGCGGCAAGTTTCTTCCCCTCTTCCACAATACCTTCAAAGGTAGTACCCAGTACCTCAGCGCTCACTGGGCCGTCTACTATTTCGCAGATGGTCTTGTAGTGCGCTGTAACGGCATCATACCCCTTGATGCCTTCCTTTGCCATCAGCGAGGGGTTAGTAGTTACTCCGTCTAGTATGCCAAGGTCGTTGGCTTCCTTAATCTGGGCAAGATTTGCCGTGTCTATAAAAAACTTCATATAAATGGTTGTTTGCAGCGGCAAAGTTACTCAAAACTTTAGCTGTGGCTACGTAAATAAAATCGCAGAGCTGGAAAGTGGATATTTTGTGGATTGGAAAAATAAAAAAAACTGGCAAGTTACTCACATCGCACCGCTACAACCGCCCGCCCTTGCTACATTCCTGTCCTGGGGGATTCAGCAGGAGCTGGCCGTATAAGACTTGCCAGGGCGGCAAAGGTAAGGAGAAAAATCGGGATTGTAGTTCTCTGATCAGAAATCTTTGGAGTATTTATTTGCAAGGTGTTAAAAGAGCGGCATATTTAATTTATTCTGCATGGAAATAGCAGGATCAGGCCTGCAAATGGAGGTTATTGATGTGATGAAATGATACTAAACTATACCTTTTGGTTAAAGTTGTGGTCAGGTATAATAACCGGCTCATTTGTTTTTTGTGTTTATGTGAATCAGACCATAGGTATTTATTAGAAACTGGAGTCAATATGCAAGAAATTCTGGTATTGGGCCGGTAAGCGCCGGAAATGCAGTATTTTAGGGCTTTCCCGCCATTTTTGAGGTGGAAACAGCGCTAATAAGTCTATAGCACGAGTCATCGAAATCCGGTTTGAAACGTTTTTTTTTAAAAAAAATAGCGAAAAAGGCTTTTGTTGATAGATTTTTTACTATTTTTCGGCATTATTTCATAAACAATATTAGATATGGGATCAGGAAAATTTTACTTTCGATCAGCAAATAGTGTTAAAAATTTCAGGAAAAGCCGCTTCGTACGGTCATTTCTGGTTGCTGGTATAATCTTGCTTAGTATGCCCTTTACAGGTAAGGCGCAAAGTGTGCCTTCTTTTGTAGCCGGCGCCTCAACACCCGTGACAGTATGCCAGAATTCATCTGCAAATGATATAGGGTCTTACCTTGCCATCACGGATGCTGATTCGGGGCCAAGCCAGATAGAGACGTGGCATGTTGTGTCTAACCCGACACAGGGTGTACTGAACGGGTTTGACTATTACGATGTTGCTACCGGAGGTACTGTAACTCCTGCTCCCGGCAATTTAACATATACCCCTAACCCGGGTTACATAGGCAATGATATGTTTGTCATTGCCGTTGATAACGCTCCCGATGGCGCTGATACGATTATCGTTAACGTGGTAGTGTCTGCATTGCCATCGTTGGTGATAGACGCGATCCCTCCTGTATGCGCAGGTGCAACCAGCACTACACTTTCGTTTTCAGCTTTGTCTATGGTAGGTCCTACCACATCTACATTTATCAATCATAATGCAGCAGACGTATGGACAGTTCCTCCCGGCGTTACCAGCGTGTCTTTTGATGTGCAGGGCGCTGTAGGCGGTATAGATAATCATAGCACTGCCCCTAACCCGGGCAATGGTGGCCGTGTAACCGGTAATCTCACTGTAACTCCCGGTCAGAACCTTTATATCTACGCAGGTGGCGCAGGCCAGGGCGGTACACTAGCAGGTGCTGCCGGCGGCTGGAACGGCGGCGGTAATGCTACCTACTATTTCTTCGGTTGTGGCGGTGCTGGCGGTGGTGCCTCAGATATACGCGTAGGCGGCACTTCTTTAAACAACCGTGTAGTAGTAGCCGGCGGCGGCGGCGGTAATGGCTGGGATGCTCCCGGTCCTTCGCTGGGCGGCGCTGGCGGCGGCCTAATAGGCGGCAGCGGTGGCAGCAATGTGGGCGGTGGCCATGCAGGTGGCGGAACCCAGTTCCCCAGCGGTGGCGCAGGCGCTACTTATACAGGATGGGCATCAGGCGGTAACGGATCTGTAGGTGTAGGCGGCGATGGCAGCACCCAAGGACTTTCCGGCGGCGGCGGTGGTGGTTACTACGGCGGCGGCGGCGGTGTATGGAGCGGTGGCGGCGGCGGTTCGTCTTATGCTAACGCAGGCCTGACCTCATCGGTTCTTCATACTTCAGGTTATAATATAGGAGATGGCGTAGTAAGCCTTTCTTATAATGTACCAGGTACTTATACTATAATTTGGGATCCTACTGCACATACGCAAGGATTTGTAGATGTATCAGCTGCAACGCTGCCATCTTCGCCAATAACTATTGCGGTTCCTCCTACAGCATTACCAACAACTTATTATGGTACGCTGTATATAGCAAACAGCACTTGTACAAGCGTTGGTTACCCGATAAGCGTAACTATCAATCCTATACCTGATGTAGCGGTACCGGACAATCAGACATTGTGTAACGGAGACCCAACAGCTGTTACTTATTTCTCGGGTTCTGTTCCGGGCACTACTTATAGCTGGACAAATGATATGCCATCTATCGGCCTTCCGGCCAGCGGCACAGGCGATATAGGTTCGTTTACCGCTACCAATACTTCGAGCTCACCACAGACTGCCACCATCACTATTACGCCTTCTGCTAATAGCTGTTCAGGCAGTCCGGTTAGTTTCTCAATAACTACCAATCCTACTCCAATGCTGACTTCTACACTTACGCCTCCGGCAGTATGTGACAGCCAGATATTTAACTACACACCTACAAGTGCTACAGGCGGTTCTACATTTACATGGTTCCGTACTACTATCACAGGCATCACTACTTATGGTGCCCCAAGCGGCGCGGGTAATCCTGCTGACTACCTGGATAATACAACATCTGATCCGATAGCGTATCCATACACTTATGTAATATCAGCAAATGGTTGCAGCAACACACAGGTAGTAACTGTGACTGTTAATCCTACTCCAATGCTGAGCAGTGCACTGAACGCCGGTGCAATATGCAACAACTCATTGTTTAGCTACATACCTACAAGTCTTACCGGCGGTACTTCATTTACATGGAACCGCAACCTGACCACAGGTATCAGCAATACACCATTTACCGGCACAGGTAATCCTAACGAAACGTTGCATAATACTACTAATGACCCGGTTGCCGTACCATACATCTATACGCTGGTAGCAAACGGCTGCGTGAATCATCAGACAGTTATAGTGACCGTTAACCCAACGCCAACCCTGAACTCAGGACTTAGCCCAGCGGCAGTATGTAACAATACATTGTTTACATATGCTCCGGGTTCTGCTACTGCAGGTACATCGTTTGCTTGGTCACGCGGTTCTATTACAGGTATCAGCAACCTGCCAAACAGCGGATTGGATACAATAAACGAAGCGCTTATCAATACTACCCCTGACCCTGTTGCGGTTACTTATACTTATACAATGACCGCAAATGGTTGTGCGAATACACAGAACGTGGTGGTTATTGTTAATCCTAAGCCAATGCTGAGCAGCGCCCTTAACCCAACAGTGTGTGACAGCACCGTGTTCAACTATCCTCCTACCAGTCTTACTGCGGGTACTACCTTTACATGGACCCGTGCCGCTGTACTGGGTATCAGCAACCTGGCCGATGCAGGTACAGGAAATCCTAATGAAACACTTATTAATACAACACCGGCTCCGGTTATAGTTACTTATGTGTTCACATTGAGCGCAAACGGTTGCTCGAACATGCAGAATGTGAGCCTGACCGTTAATCCTAAGCCAATGCTGAGCAGTACGCTTACGCCTCCTGCTATATGTGACAGCAATTTATTCAGCTACAACCCTGCAAGTAATACCGCAGGTTGTACTTACAGCTGGTACCGCCCATACATACCAGGTATCTACGCTGTAGCTGCATCTGGTACAGGTAATCCAAGCCAGAACCTGATCAACTCTACTTATGTGGTTGTAGACGTTACTTACATCTATACCGTTACTGCCAATGGTTGCAGCAACGTACAGGAAGTAGTTGTACCGGTTAACCCGACACCAAGACTGAACCCTCCGTTCACAGGTACAGTATGTAGCGGTTCGGCATTCCATTACACACCTACGAGCTATACTCCGGGCGCGTTGTATACATGGAACCGTCCATTGGTAAACCACATCACTCCTCCAACATCGTTTGCGCCTACAGGTACAGGTGTGATTGACGAAAAACTTTTCAACGACCAGCTTACGCCAGTATATGTAGACTACATCTACCGTCTTGCGGTGAATGGCTGTCCAAACCTGATCACGCAGACAGTTAAGGTTAAAGTTAATCCTACTCCTGCTGTACCGGATATAATAGTTTATCCTTCAAGCAACCTTTGCGCGGGTACTATGTTCCAGAATTTCGGTACATCACATATACAGGATGGTGTTGAGTATGTATGGACTGCTACAAATGCAGATGTAGTTGCAACAGGCCTGCATAACCAATATGCGTTAGTGACCTTTAATACACCCGGTACATCGGTAGTTACACTTACCACTAACGTAGCCGGTTACGGATGTACAAATGCTAATTCATATACAGTAAATGTAAGCAACAGTGTAGCTTCAACTCCACAGGTTATTTACTTCAACGGTCAGTTCATCTGCCTGCAGAACGATAATGATTTCTACCAGTGGGGTTATGACGATGCGACAACACTTGACTCAACTATACTTACCGGTGAAATAGACCAGAACTATAACAACAGTAATCCTGATTTCAGCACTAAACATTACTGGGTAATAACCGGTAAAGAAGGATGCTCGCAGAAGGCATACTATAACAGGCCAACAGGCATCAGCAATATTAATGCCGGCGAATCAAGCCTGAAAGTTTATCCGAACCCTGCCAGCGATGTGGTTAATGTAGAAATGAATTCATCAGTTAACGGCAATTACGATGTTGAAGTATTCAACATGCTCGGTCAGAAACTGACTACACAATCGCTCGTAAATCACAGGGCAAGTATAAATGTAGCGACATTACCAGCAGGCTTCTACGTTGTAGAATGCCACCTGAATGGTGAAAAAGTAGCTACAACCAGGTTTATTAAAAATTAATTTGTTCAACATTAAAATTCGCATAGATGAAAAAATTATTTTTCTTCTTATTAGCTGCAAATGGAGCGTTATCAACGTTCGCACAAGACATGAATGCTCATGCGGACAGCAGTAGCTCCAAGCATCATAATCGGAGATGGTATAAGAATGATAGCCTGTTGTCAAGGTGGGTTGTTGATATCAATCTTTTGGGTGGTGTACTTACCCAGGATCTGACATTGGCTAACACCAGCAGTAATTACACCAATGGCATAGCCGGTAATAATACCGGGGAGCTGAAGTTCAGTAATGGTATGTCTTATGGCGCTGACGCGCAGTTGGGCTATTTCTTTGGTAAGAGGGGGCATTTCGGTTTAGGTACCGGGCTTATGTACCTGTACCAGACGGGAGATCTTACACTCGAGGGTTTCCGTGTTCAGTATCAGTCCAGCGATAATGCCGGAAACACGTTCCGCCAGATCATTACCGCTAATGACAAGATCACTGAGAAGATCACCACCACCAATGTGAGCATCCCGCTTTTGTTGAAATACAAGAATAGGTTCTCGCGCAGATTTGGCTTTACGGCAGACGCGGGTATTCTGTATAATGTACAGTTGACTCACGAATATGAGACAAATGCTTCGTTTGATTATGAAGCTATCTACCAGTTTACCAATGCGGAAAACGGGTTGCCATCAGTGTATGACAACGGCGTTAATCCAAGTAATACTGACTACCTGATAACTAAAGCGAGCTACCTTGCCCACCATCCCGGTGGAGACCTGAATGCTTACTTTGCTTCGCAGCACAACCAGGGCTACAATGTGGGCCTGGGTGTACAGCCCGATAATAAGAAAGGTTCTGTGACTTACCTGAACGGTTCAGTTGGGTTCCTGTTCCAGCCGTCATTGAACTATTTCCTGTCTGACTGGTGTGCGTTGAACATTGGTGGCTATTTCTTATATCAGCCATTCAATAACAATGTACCTGCAGGTTACAGGCTTACTGACAAAACCGGTGGTTACAATTCTTCCCTGAACAGTGTATCATCTGGCAGCAGCCAGTCTTATGGTGGTAACTTAGGTATCCGCTTCTTCTTCGGAAAGAGGACACCGCCGCCATCGATCACTTTTGTTGACCAGAGCGATCCTACCGCTTGCGGTGCCTGCGACGGTTCTATGACACTGTATGGCTTGCCAAGGGGCAGGAACGTATTTGTGAGCTACAGCCTGAATGGCATACCACAGACCGGTTACAGTGTACCTGTAAGCGCTGACGGTTCTATTAAACTGGGCAACCTCTGTGCCGGTTACTACACAGATATTGTTGTAAAAGTAGGAAGCAGGAGTGCTGCTGCAACTTCGGTAATTCTTAACGAGCCTATCATTAAGATATCTGCGGTTAACTCTACAAATCCTTCTGCAAACGGTAAATGCGACGGCACTATCATACTGCGCGGCATAGGTACCGGCAGGAGTGTAACTGTTAACTACAACTATAACGGTTCTGCTCAGCCTGCATTCAACGGTACAGTAGCTCCTGATAATACACTTACACTTACCGGCCTTTGCGGTGGCAGCTATACCGGCATTGTGGTATCTGCTAACAATTGCTCTGGTAATGCTACAGATGTAACATTGGTTACACCTCCGCCACCACCGGTTGAAAAACCACGTCAGCCAGCTATTGATCCTTCTACTCCGATCCTGTTTGACCTTGGTAAAACACAGATCCACGAATCTTCACTGGATATCCTTGAAGAAGCTGTACTGGAACTGAATGATAACAAGAATTCTTACATTATCATTGACGGTCATACCGATGATATTGGTACTCCATCTTCTAACCGTGTTCTTTCTTACAAACGTGCCCAGGCTGTAAAACAATATCTGCAGGAAATGGGTATAGATGAGAAGAGGCTGATCACTGTAGGTCATGGTGAAGATCAACCGGTAGCTCCTAACTCTTCTTCAGAAGGAAGGGCTAAGAACCGTCGTGTTATCATGACTTTAAGGCAGCATCAAGACTAATAAAGAATAAATATATTTTTGAAAAGAGAAACTACTCAAAAGAGTAGTTTCTCTTTTTTATATACGTATTTATTTTCGTTCACTATTTGTTTTTTGTTTTTACACAGACGCGATTTATGTCATATATAGGGTTAATAGAAACATGGTCTGGTTTTGTAATTACAGTTAATATTGAGTATGGTTCTGGCCATAATCTGGCACATGTTTTGCGGCGATATCATCTGCGTAGTTAATGCACAAAAATTAGAAAACACAATGGGGTACAAAAATTTCGTGTCGATGAATATTGCTATTATCGGCACACAGCAGACTGCTGAGATATTTTCGGCGGGTTTAGCAATGGCCGGACACGAGGTGTATGTGGCAAGGAAAGAGGGTGATAAAACCGTGGTAAGTCCGGTGTTGAACTCATTTACTAACATACACTTTTGCAGTATAGAGCAAGCGTCGGCAGCGTCTGATATTATTATTGTTGCGTCGCCGCCCGGCGACGTGAGAGAGATAGCCTACTGGCTGGGCGATGTGCGGGGGAAAGTAGTAATAGACATTACCTCGAATGTATATACCGGTAATGATCCCGAACTGAACACATTGGGTGCTATTAAGGCGATAACCGGATCTGCCAATGTAGTAAAGGTATTCTCGACCCGGGCCTATCAGCAAGTAGTAAAACCACTGTTAGGCAACAATAAGATCCAACTGCTGATGGCTGGTGATTGCAGTAAGTCTAAAGATGTGGCAAGAATAATAGCCGAAGACGTAGGTATCAGGATAGCCACTGACATGGGCGGGGAGCAGGAAATGCCGCTAATGGACTATATGACCAGGAGTTGGTACGACCTGAAAATGAAGTTGGCCAAAACAAACAGTAAACACGGATTGGCCTAGTACCACCTACGTTTTACTGAATCATAAGTTTTGAATAGCCGGGTTTATCCCGGCTGTTTGTTTTAACGATATACATACCCTTTGGCAGATAGCTGAGATAATAAGTTCCGGTTGAGTTGCCAGGTACGCTTTGCTCAAATACAACTATACCGGTAGTATTGTATATAGTAATGGTTATTGATGTACTATACGGGTTGCTGACAGATACTGTGCCTGTGGAAGGATTTGGGTAAATAACAGGTTGCCTCGTATCGGCAACCGGCGTTACTACATTGTCGGGATGGGTTATGGATAGTGTGAAATCCCAATTATGGCTGCCGTCATCTACCATTGACGTATAGGTACTGATACTCATTCCTTCACCCGGCCATGGGTTCATATAGTATATGTCTGAACCTGAGATGCCATAACCCACTACAAAATGTCCACCTCCTGCATGCCATGTCCAGTGCTCAATAAAGAGATCGTTGGACGCCAGCATGGCTGCTATATCGGTTTTTGACAGTGCATAGGCATGTTGGGTGCTCGATATGTTATAGAAATGATGAAGAATATCCTGTATACTGCCAGAGTAGGTGGCTTCATAATTTGGGTTATTACAGCCCGCATGGGCATTTATACAGCAGTTGGTGGTGCCGAAACTCATCCAGGTGATGACGCTGCGCGCATATTCAGCTATTGTACACTGAGTCACAGAGTCGCCATAGTAATTGAGGACACATTTACTGCATCCTGCCCAGCACCATTGATCCTGCTCCTGTGCAACGAGCGGCACAGGCAATACCTGTGAAGAACCCGTATATGGGCAGTATATAAGTAAGGCCAGGGCAATGATGGCACGTTTCATAAGGGTTATTTCTTCTTGGTATGCTTTTTTGTTGTGTGTTTCTTTACAGGTTCTTTCTTGTTATTCTTACTGCTCAGCTCAGCCTTTACCAGTTGCTGCACCTCCTCAAGTGTATATGATTTTTTATTGTCACCGAGTGCGGGTATCGCTTTCCGGGCAGAGGCCAGGGGTATAAACTCAGCCTCAACAAAGGAATGGTTATGTTCGGAAACGAAAAAGTCGGCAGACAAGGGGAATACCCTGAGCAGGTAATATTGATCGCTGTCACTCATGCCGGCTGATTTGTATTCCAGTTCCTTAGCCAGTTCGGCACCGCCCATGCCGGAAACCGTGAAGTTGCCCGGGTTGCCGTCTACGGTAAGCAGCACACGATGTTCGCCATTGAGGGTAACCGGTACGCGCCACTGGTTTTTTATGTCTACATAGTTCACGTCGTCCGTCAGTTCATGGTCATAAAAGTCAGTGGTGAAGGTCATGATACGGTATGGTTTTGCGACACTGCAATTCTCGAAATCGTCTTTATCGGTAAATCCGAAATCGGTCTCATGCCCCGGTTGAATTTTAGCAATATAAACCGGCAACTGGCTTTCTGCGGCCTGCATCACCAGTTTGTCTATGTCTACCTCACCCGGAATACGAAGACTGCAACAAATTATGGCCAATATCATTAACGAGGATCTGAGCATATAATTCACATATTTTAGTGCAATTTATTGAAAATATCCTGTACGCTTTACCTGTTTTGATACCGACAAGCATTTTGTCAATGATGCCTGTGGTACCGCTATACCATTGCATTTTGGAAAAGTAACAGGTATACTTGTAATAACGCTTCATTAAAACCTGTATTTAATCTGAATATTTGAAAAATTATTAAATATCATCTTAAAAATATTAACTTTGGATACAACACATTCAATAGGATTCTTGATAAAAAACTTATACGAGAAAGCTCACCTATATATTACCCTTTTTGGTTCTCTTCTTTGCGCTCTCATACACGGGGTACGCGCAGGTGATCAATACCGTTGCGGGCAATGGAACATCAGCCTACTGCTGTGACGGAGGGCCCGCAACAGCAGCCTCAATAAATTACGCATATGGAATAGCTAAAGATGGCCTGGGCAATCTGTATATAAGTGACTGGAGTTCGCATCGTGTAAGAAAAGTAGACGTATTAGGTGTGATAACTACTGTTGCCGGTACGGGCGTGGCAGGAGAGGGCGGTGACGGCGGACCCGCGACAGCGGCACAATTAGGGTGGCCGTACGGGCTTGCTGTGGATGCAATAGGTAATCTGTACATCACCGATTGGTATTACTATCGTGTGCGTAAAGTAACTACAACCGGTATCATAACAACTGTTGCAGGGAATGGGACAATTGGTTTCAGTGGTGATGGCGGCGCAGCCACAGCAGCACAGATAGGCAGCAGTTGGGGAATAGCAGTAGACGGCGTAGGGAACGTTTTTTTTAGCGATTATACAAACTCACGTATTCGTAAAATAAACAGTGCGGGTATAATAACTACAGTTGGCGGGAACGGAATAAATGGCTACAGCGGCGATGGTGGTCCTGCCACAGCCGCAAAGATAGGTCTGTGTTATGGCATAGCGTCAGATAACGCAGGCAATATCTACATAACACAATGGGGGCAGGGGCGTGTACGCAAGATAAGTACATCGGGTATCATCAATACCTGTGCGGGTATAGGTATATTGGGCTTCAGCGGTGATGGCGGGCCTGCTACAGCAGCCAGGATAGACAATTCTTATGGTATAGCTGCTGACAATTATGGTAATGTGTACCTGGCAGACTTTGGTAACAACCGGATCAGGCGGGTAGACCCAACAGGAAGCATACTGACAATAGGAGGTAACGGCGGCATAGGCTTCAGCGGCGATGGAGGCCCGGCAACAGCAGCTACATTTAACACCGTTTTCTCTATAGGCACAGATGGGTCCTCAAATGTCTTTGTGTCAGACTATTACAATTCGCGTGTGCGCATGATCCTCGGGCACAACAGCCCGCCCATGTTTACCGGCGGGCATACTATTAGCATATCTGTATGTGGTAATACTGTTTTTGACTCTGTAAATGTGCCGCTATCTGTTATTGATTCGGATAGCTGGCAACTGGCTACATGGAGCCTGCTAAGCGGGCCTATGCATGGTACTGCCGCTATTGCTTATGGGATGTCTACCACAGGAGGTGTTATTGCACCACATACCCTCAGCTATACACCTGCTTTTGGTTATAGCGGGGCGGATACCTTCAGGGTGCGGGTGACAGACGGTTATACATCTGACACTACTATGGTATGTGTGACTGTAAATGCATCGCCGATAATATCCGGTTCAACACTCATTGGCGTGGGTACATATAGTCTGCTTACCGCTACGCTGCCGGGAGGCACCTGGAGCAGCGCAGGCCCCGGTATTGCGTCTGTGTCAGGCACGGGTCTTGTAACGGGTGTATCGCCGGGGACTACTACCATCACTTACGCCATGCCTTCGGGTTGCGGCGGCACCGTCACAGTAAACGTTTTTGCCTATGCAGGGCAAATGATCACGACTATAGCAGGAAACGGTGCCGCAGGCTATACCGGCGATGGGGTAAGTGCCACTACTACGTCGCTCAATAATCCTTTTGGTGTAGCCGCGGATGCAGCCGGCAATGTGTACATTGCCGACAATCTTAACAATAGGATCCGTAAGGTAAATGCATCGGGTATCATTACTACTATTGCAGGTACGGGTTCTGCGGGTTATAGCGGTGATGGCGGGCCGGCTACTGCTGCTGATCTTTTTCAGCCATGGGATATTGCTGTGGATGGAGCAGGAAATGTATATTTCGCCGATCTGTATAACAGTAGAATTCGTAAAATAAACACGGGGGGGATCATTTCCACCGTAGCCGGTAACGGTACATTTGGGTATTTCGGTGATGGAGGTATGGCTACACTGGCCTATCTCAACGGGGCATCAGGGATAGCAGTAGATGCCACCGGCAACCTTTACATATGTGATGGCTACAACAATCGTGTGAGAAAGGTAAGTACTTCCGGCATAATTACTACCATTGCCGGTACAGGAGTGGCAGGTTATAGTGGTGACTCTGGCCCCGCTACGGCAGCTATGTTAAATTCACCTTCAAGGGTTTCCGTGAGTGCGGCAGGCAACGTATACATCAGTGACATGGGCAATCATCGCATACGGATGATCAACACGGCCGGTATAATATCTACCTATTCAGGTACAGGTATAGCAGGCTTTGGCGGCGACGGAGGACCGGCAACATCAGCGTTGGTCAATAATCCTTATGGAATTGCTGTTGACGCCATTGGCAATGTTTGTTTCGGTGACAGCACGAACAACAGGGTGCGGAGGGTGACAACGTTTGGCGTTATCAGCACTATAGCGGGCAATGGTTCCTATGGTTACAGCGGCGATCATTGTATGGCTACGTCAAGCTCTTTTAGCTTGGTTTCAGGAGTTGCTTTAGATGCGGCCGGAGGGATATACATCGCGGATGTAAATAACAATCGCATACGTAAGATCACGTTCAATCACGCCCCGTCTTTTACAGGAGGACATAGTCAGTCGTTATCTGTATGCCAGAGTTCTGTTGACTCAATAAACGCATTGATGAGTGTGGCGGACATAGACCTTGGACAGACAGAAGCCTGGAGTATTGTTACGCCCCCCGCCAATGGCACACTGGCTGCGTCATATACCGCTACCATCACCAGCGGCACAGTGACACCGGTGGGTATTGTGTATGCCCCCACTATCGGTTATACTGGCCCCGATTCATTCAAAATACAAGTGACAGATTGTACCGGTGGTGCTGATACTACGATGGTTCACATAACGGTTACGCCACCGCCATCAGCCATTGTAGGCGCAGCGACGGTTTGTGCAGGGCTTACAGGTACTTATACCGATCCGGTTGGGCCAGGTACCTGGAGCAGCAGTTCTCCAACGGTGGCTACTATTGGGTCGGCAAGCGGGGTAGTACTGGGCCTCACTGCCGGAGTTGCCACAATAACATTCGCGCCCGGTGCGGGTTGTTCGGTGACAAAAACGATCACAATAAATCCTTCTCCCGTTCCAATGGACGGTACTTCTGTTGTGTGTATTGGCGTGCCGGTAACGTTTACAGATGGTACCCCGGGTGGCGTGTGGAGCAGCAGCAGTACGGGTGTGGCTATAGTAGGCTCGTCGTCAGGTGTGGTGTCGGGTGTAGCTACGGGAACTGCTACGATCAGTTATACGCAGGCAGGTTGTCCTGCATTACTTGCGGTAACCGTAAGTGCAGTGCCACCACCGATCACAGGCGTGTTCAATCTGTGCGCGGGTGCAACAAGTACTTTGTCCGGCACAGGTACCGGCACATGGAGCAGTAGCAATCCGGCTGTTGGTACAGTGGGAGCGCTTTCAGGAGTTGTAACAGGAATAGCCGCCGGAACTACGACGATAAGCTATACAATATCAAGTGGCTGCTTTGTCACCGCAACTGTAACTGTTTATCCGGCGCCAACGCCTATAGCAGGTTCTTCATTCCTTTGCGCGGGCCAAACAATAACATTAACAGACGGCACACCGGGGGGCGTGTGGACTACCTCGGGCATCAGCATTGCCGCAACTATAGATTCGTTTAGCGGCGCAATGACAGGTGTAGTAGCCGGTACAGCAACAATATTGTACTCTATACCCGGTACGGGCTGCGTAGCTTCTCTGCCTGTAACGGTAAGTCCGTCGCCGGCACCCGTCACGGGAGTGGCCGGGGTATGTTTGGGCAATACAACTACTTTGTCTGATATAACGCCGGGGGGCACCTGGAGCAGCGGTACATTTTCGGTGGCCACTGTAGACCCTGCAAGCGGGGTAGTGACTAGTATATCAGTGGGCGTTACCACCATATCCTATACTGTGGCGGGATGCTGGGCCAACAGGGTAGTAAGTGTGAACGCCTACCCTCATATTATATCTGTTGCAGGCCACGTATGCGCCGGAGATACCACAACAGCGAGTGATGCAGGCGGGGGTACGTGGAGCAGCCTTACGCCTACTATTGCTTCCATAGGGTCTTTGACCGGATTAGTGACCGGAATTACCGCCGGTGTGGCAACAATAGATTATTCGCTGCCAACGGGATGTGGTGTTACAGCTACTGTTACTGTGAATGCATCGCCGGGGGCCATCATTGGCGCTTCGTCAATATGTGTAGGAGCACTTAATGCCTACGCAAACTCTGTTAGTGGTGGTAACTGGAGCAGCAGTAATACACTCGTAGCCGCTGTAGGGTCATCTACCGGTTATGTGAGCGGGGTAGCTGTGGGTACTGCGGTGCTTACTTATACGTTGGGTACCGGTTGCTATGTCACCAGGCCGATAACTGTAAACGCGGCCCCGGCAGGTATATCGGGAGTGCCCGGCGTATGTACAGGCTCCACAACCACGCTTATTGATCTGACACCCGGTGGCGTATGGACCAGCAGCATGCCATCTCTGGCCACGGTGACAACAGCGGGTGTCGTAAACGGAATATCCGCGGGCGTGGTGAATATATCATACACTGTGAGCGGATGCTCGACAACAAGGTCTGTAACTATAAGTGCCACGCCTACAGCCATTGCCGGACCGGCAACCGTGTGTGCAGGCAGCATGGTTACCGAAAGTGATGCCAGTACGGGTGGTGTGTGGAGTACATCAGCAACTACGATAACTATTGGATCTTCGTCAGGTATTGTCAATGGATTAAGCGCGGGGCTTGCAGTTATTACATATTCTATAGGCAGTACGGTTTCGTTTGGAGGGTGCAGTGTCACACGAACAATCACTGTCAATCCGGCATCTGCAATATTAGGCTCTTCTGGCCTGTGCGTAGGTTCTTCAACAACGCTCACGGCAGCTGGATCGGGTACCTGGAGCAGCAGCAGCCCGCTGATAGCTTCAGTAGTCATGGGTACTGGTGTTGTGACGGGTGTTGGTACCGGTATTGCGACTATTACATTCAGTCTTTCCGGAGGTTGCGCCACTACTAAAAATGTTACGGTCAATATTACTCCCGGACCTGTTACAGGCTTTGCAAGTGTGTGCCCCGGCACGCATACTATGCTGAGCAATAGCGCCGGTGGCGGCACATGGACGAGCGGTAGCCCGTCCGTAGCCACGATCGGGTCAGCTTCCGGTGATGTTACCGGTGTAGCTCTTGGACTGGCTGGTATAACATACTCTCTGGGCAGTGGCTGTTTTGTAACAACGGTTGTTACGGTTAATCTGCCGCCATCGCCTGTCACCGGAACTGCCCATGTGTGCAGCGGATCTACTACTATGCTTAGTGACCTGACATCAGGAGGCATATGGACGAGTGGTAGTAGTTCGATTGCTATGGTCGGGTCAGCTACCGGAGTTGTGACAGGGATGTCTGCCGGCGTGGCTGTCATCAGTTATACGCCTGCTACAGGCTGTGCTGCTACGTTTAGTATGACGGTCAATCCGCTGCCGGCCCCTATATCCGGTGCGACGAACGTATGCATAGGTGCTACAACTGCGTTGGCCAGTACTACCTCTGGTGGCGTATGGACGAGTATTAGTCCTGCAATTGCCACGATCGGTTCAGCGAGCGGCATCGTATCCGGCATTACTGTTGGTACAGATACTATCGTTTATACATTGCCTGTAACAGGTTGCGCGGCCCATGCTATTGTTTCGGCCAATCCATTACCCGCCCCTGTGATAGGAGGCATGATGACATGTATCGGGTCTTCGACAACATTGACCGACATTACCCCTGGCGGTACCTGGAGCAGTGGCACTATATCTGTTGCTACCGTAGGTTACAGTACCGGTATTGTATCAGGTGTTAGTGTGGGTTCGGCAATTATCACGTATACTGCAGGAGGGTGCAACGCAATAACAACTGTAACCATCACGCCACTACCTACGCCGGTAAGCGGCCCTTCAGTGGTGTGCGCGGGTGGTGGTACTATTACGTTGTCTGATGTGACTACAGGCGGGATGTGGAGCAGCAGTAGTTCCGCTATTGCTGTTGTGGGGTCTTCCTCGGGTATAGTTACCGGAGTTGCTTTCGGAATCGCAAACATCACTTATTCGCTTGGCGCCGGATGTACTGTGGTAAAAGCGGTAACTGTTCAGGCGTTGCCCTCGTCTATTGTAGGGATGTCAAGTGTATGTATTGGCGCCACTACGCCAATGACAGACCCTATGCCGGGAGGTATATGGAGCAGCAGTGACGCCCTTGTGGCACCGGTGGATACTGCGGGTGTGGTAACGGGGCTAAGCGGCGGTACGGTATCCATCAGTTATACATCACCGGTAACAGGCTGTTCTGCCCTGCACTCCGTAACCGTGGTCACTGTATCACCGATATCCGGCATAACCACCATGTGCGCATGGGGCGATACGATCATAGTTCACGACGCGGATACATTGGGCTCATATTCCAGCGCCTTGGTTACTGTATTTAACATGGGCGGCGGTAACGGGCGTGTGATGGCCCACGCGCCAGGGATAGCTACGATCACATATTCGTTGTTCATGGGGTGCACCTATACCGCGGTGATCACTGTTAATCCTCTGCCGGCCTCTATTTCCGGCATTATTAACCTTTGTGTAGGCGCAACGACCACATTAGCAGACCCTACACCGGGTGGTACATGGTCGTCAGGTAATATTGCTGTGGCTACTATAGGCAGTACTACCGGTTTCCTGTCCGGTCTTTCCACCGGCATTTCACGCATTAGCTATACATTGCCCACAGGATGCAGGGTAGATACGGCCGTCCACGTCAGTGTGCCGCCAGTTGCTGGCACTATTTCCGGTGCAGATCATGTCTGTTCAGGTCAGACCATTACACTTACAGATACCGCAAGCGGGGGTATTTGGAGCTCAGGTTTGCCAGCTGTTGCTTTGGTAGACACAGGGCTTGTTGCGGGTGTGTCGGCGGGTGTAGCTACAATAAGTTATACAGTAACAAATCCTTGCAGTACTGTTAGCGCAACTAAATCAGTAACTGTATATCCAATACCATCTGCCGGTGTAATTACGGGGTCGGACAGTGTTTGTTTAGGAACGCTTGTTGTGCTTGCCGATACGGTTGCCGGGGGCGTATGGAGCGCTACAAACGGCAATGCGACCGTCAGCGCAACCGGAACGCTCACAGGTGTTTTCTCGGGTACAGACACTATTATTTATACGGTAACAATATCCGGTTGTTCTGCGCAGGTAACACAGACAGTAAATATCCTGCCGCTTGCACAATGCACCCTTGGCCTGCCGGGCAATGGAAGCGCACCGCAAATGAATGTTTGGCCAAACCCTAATGACGGGTCATTTTACATTGAAATGGTGTCTGCCGGCAACCACGACGTTCCGGTTGTGATCAGCAACGTATTGGGGCAAAAAATCAAGGAGTTTACTTTGACTGCCAATAAGGTATTCGAAGTAATACTCAGTTATCCACCCGGTGTATATCTCATATCCGCAAAGACAGACGATAATACGTACAATGTCAAGGTGCAAGTCAAATAATTGTGCTGCCGAACAATTCCTTAGAATTTAAAGTTATAGGTAACACTGGGTATCACAGGCAATATGGAAACTTCATAGACGCTAACCTTGATGCCTTTTGATACTGTACCGGATGGTTCCACATAGAGGAAGTAGGGGTTGAAACGGTCATAGACGTTGTATACGGAAAATGTCCAGCTTCCCTGCCATTTGTGTGATTTCTTTTGTTTAGGTGTGAGCGTGGCAGACACATCGAGCCGGTGATACGCCGGCAGCCTGTATGCGTTGACTTTGCCGAATTGTTCCTGTAATCTTCCGTCAATAAAATAGTAGGCAGTGGGCAATGTGATAGCGTTACCGGAGCCATAGACAAATACTGATGATACGGTCCATTTTTTGCTGATCTCGTAGCTGGCTACCAAAGATATGTCATGCCTGCGATCGTACTTTGCCGGGAACGTTTCTCCATTATTCAGGTCCGGAAATTTGAGATTTGTCCATGATAAGGTATATCCGATCCATCCTGTAAACCTGCCTTGCGTCTTGTTAACGAAGAACTCGGCGCCATAAGCAGTGCCGCTTCCAAAGACATAAGAAAGCTCGGGATCAGATATATTGTTAGGTGTATAGCCGTCTTTGTACTGCACCTGATTTTCCATTTCCTTGTAATAGATCTCAACTGATGTTTCAATTTTATTATCGAGCAGGTTATGGAAATATCCGGCAGAATACTGCCATGATACCTGTGGCTTTACTACATAGGTGCTGGGTACCCATACATCTGTAGGCAGGGTAGTACCATTATTAGATACGAGGTGCAGGTATTGGTATGCCCTGGATACACTAGCTTTAATGGATGAGGCGTCGTCTATCGCGAAACGCAGATTTAATCTTGGCTCCCAGCCGCCATATCCTTTCACAGGTTTGCCAGGGCCATAGTGGGTACTGTCTGCTGGCTTGCCGTTGCCGTCAAGCACATAAGAGGTGTAAGGGCCCACTTGCTGAAACCATGAATAGCGTATGCCGGCGTTAATTTTCAGCCACGGGGTAGCGTCAAAGTCATCGAGTATGTACGCCCCGGTCTCATGCGCGTATTTTATCAACGAATTGTCTGGGTCAAGGCTGATAGAGTCTACATGACCGGATACCTGGTTAGGTGTAAATTTGTGATAAGTATAAGCTAAGCCGGCTTTAAAATGGTGGTTGTTGCTGGTGTAGTAGTCAAAATCTGTTTTTGCGTTATAGTCGCGTGTGCCTGAAGCTATTTTTATTGCGAATGTGTTTTGGTTAAAATTTGATGCGAAATTATAGTCGTTATATACCAGGGTGGTGTTTGAAAATAATCTATCGCTGAACTGGTGGTTCCAGCGCAGTGTAGCCGTTTTATTGCCCCATGGTATATTCGCCTTAAATGTGCCCCGGGTATTTTCGAACTTAAATTTATCTATACCCATATAGCCGCTCAGGTACAGCCGGTCGGCCTTGCCTAAAATATAATTGGCCTTCAGATTGGCATCGTAAAAGTAATATCCTGTATTCTTCAGCCTGCTGGAAAATGGCCGGGCAAGCACATCAATATAGGTGCGGCGGCCTGAAACGATAAATGAACCTTTATCTTTTTTTATGGGGCCTTCTATGGTAAGCCGGGAAGCAATAAGCCCGATGCCGCCTTCGGCATGGTATTGTTTCAGGTTTCCTTCCTTCATACTTACGTCCACAACTGATGAAAGCCTGCCCCCGTAGTTAGCGGGCGCCCCGCCTTTTATCAGGGTTACATCTTTAATGGCGTCTGAGTTGAATACCGAGAAAAAACCGAAGAGATGGCCGGTATTATACACCACAGCGTCATCAAGCAATACGAGGTTTTGGTCGGGCCCGCCGCCACGCACGTAAAAGCCGGAGTTACCCTCTCCGGCCGATTGTACGCCCGGCAATAACTGTAAGGTTTTTAAAACATCAATTTCCCCAAACAAAACGGGCAGGTTCTTGATACGTTCCATAGACAGGGTCACAGTACCCATCTCTGTATTTTTTACGTTTTCATCCTTTCGCTGAGAGGTTACTTTTACCTCGCCGAGTTTGGTAGCGCTTTGCAGCTCTGCATTAAATGTGACGCTTTTTGAAAGGTCTGTTGACCTTGTAATTGCGGTATAGCCTACATAAGAGTAGATCACAGTGTAATTTCCCGGCGGTACCGATACAGAATAAAAGCCAAAGTTGTTGGTTTGGGCACCCTGGTTTGCTTCTTTAATAAAAACAGTAGCCGAAATAAGTGATTCGCCGGTAGCGGCATCGCGAATGTATCCGCTAAGCGTTACTTTCTGAGCTTTTAGTGTGAAAGGTATTACCAGGATAAGTGACAAGAAGATATGGCGCAGGTAAGTCATTTGATAGAAATAGTGATTATTAAATTAAACGGGTTGCCGGTTGGGCTATAATGAATCGGTGGTTTCGCCACATTCCAGCATCTTTTTTCCGAAATACGGGTTCTTTATTTCGCTTTCGTCGCTCAGCCAAAAGGCCCCTTTATCATTGAATGCCATGGGACAGAACTGGTGGTAGACATGTGCATTCCTGATATCACTGCCTTTAAGCAGGCCGTAGAAGGCCCTTGAAATAAGCTCGAAACTCATGCGCTGCTGCTCGCAGCTTTTATCGTTTATCGCCCCCAATACCTTGCCCTGGGTGATAATGGTATCCAGGTACGGCCTTAATGCCGGGCTGTTGACCGAGTCTTTTTGTAAATATGTCTGCAGGCTGTCTGCGTTAGCGGCCAGTTGCAATGCCGCATTGTTGGCATCGTCGGCTTTGGTGGCCACAAGGGCGTTTTTAAGCGCATAATACTTGTTCAGTACGCCCATAAGCATATTTGTGCCCTCATCGGAGAGTTTGCTATGGGCCGCTTCTTTCGGGGCTGCGGTGGTGGTGTTGGCGCCGGTAGTTTTATTTTCGCCCGTTTTGTTGTCGTTACATGCAGCCAGACCAACCAGGCCGCAGAAGAATACTATATAAAATGATCTCATAACTGAAAAAAATGTCTTTGCAAAAGTAACGGAACATTCAATGCTAACCGCAAGCTTTGTATTTTTGCGAACTTATGTTGATCTCATTACAAAATATTACATTTTCATTTGGTGCAAGGGCAATTCTTGAGGATGCCAGCTGGCAGATAAGTACGGGGGAGCGGATAGGCCTCGTGGGCAGTAATGGCGCAGGAAAATCTACTTTATTGCGGTTGATGACAGGCGCGTATACCGTAGATAGCGGGGTGATCAACAAACCTAAGGATGTTTCTCTTGGTTTTTTTAACCAGGACTTGTTGAGTTTTTCTACGAGCGAGTCGATACTGAAGGTAGGGATGCAGGCATTTGAAGCTGCGCATGCATTAGAAAAAGAATTAGAAAATATACTTAAAGAGCTGGAATCCAAGCCGGAAGATGAAAAACTGCTGGACGATTACAGCCACGCATTACATGACTTTGAAGTGGCCGGTGGCTACGAGATGGAGCACCGTACTGCTGAGGTGCTTGAAGGCTTAGGGTTTTCTACCGCTGATCTTCAGCGTCCGTATGACCAGTTCAGCGGTGGGTGGCGTATGCGCGTGCTGCTGGCAAAAATGATGCTGCAGCAACCTGAGTTGCTGCTGCTCGATGAGCCTACCAACCACCTTGACCTTCCGTCTATTGAATGGCTGGAACGGTACCTTATCAGCTATCCCGGTAGTGTGGTCATTGTGTCGCACGATCGTTATTTCCTGGACCGGATGGTGACTAAGATAGTGGAGGTATGGCAGCGTGGGCTGCATCAGTACAGCGGCAACTATACCTTCTTTCAGCAGGAGAAAGAAGAACGCATGGTGTTGCAGCAGCGGGCTTTTGAAAATCAGCAGGACTATATACGCCAGCAGGAGCGTTTCATAGAGCGATTCAGGGCTAAGGCCACAAAGGCAGCGGCTGCCCAGAGCGCCATTAAGCGGCTTGATAAGCTGGACGTAATAGAAGCCCCGGACGCATCTATGCCGGTGATGAACATCAACTTTGATGTAGGAGTGCAGCCAGGCAAGATCATATGCACGCTGAAAGATATATCCAAGTCTTTCGGCGACCTGAAAATATTCCAGAATGCCAGTGCCGAAATAAGCCGTGGCGATAAAATAGCCCTGATAGGGGCTAATGGTAAAGGTAAATCTACATTGCTGCGTATTATTACCGGTGGCGAATCGTTTGAAGGGGAGCGCAAGTGGGGCCATAATGTGGAAGAGAGTTTTTATGCGCAGCACCAGTTAGAAGCACTGACCGTGGAGCATGAGATACTGGAAGAAATGAAATTGTGTGGCAGCGGTAAGAATGAACTGGAGCTTCGCCAGCTGTTGGGCTGCTTCCTGTTCAGCGGGGATGATGTGTTTAAGAAGATCAAAGTGTTGTCAGGAGGTGAGAAGGCCAGGGTAGCGCTCGCTAAGGTAATAGCAGCAAAAGGCAACTTCCTGCTGCTGGATGAGCCTACCAATCACCTGGACATGCAGTCTGTAGAGATGCTAATAGAAGCCCTTAACAAGTACAAGGGGACATTGATCATTGTATCGCATGATCGTTATTTTATCAGCAAGACCGCTAATAAAATATGGAATATTGAACAGGGTGAAATAAATGAATTTGTTGGCGGCTATGACGAATGGCATACATGGCATGAGGATAAAATGAAACGGCAGTCGTCTGCCGCCACACCGGCTAAGCCACAACCCGCTGAGAAAAAGGAAGAAAAGCCTGCCCCGAAAAACAATGCCTCTAACGACCAACTGAACGCACTACGTAAGGAGCTGCAAAAACAGCAAAAGACCTTTCAGAAGCTGGAGTCCGATATAAACAAGCTGAAGGCAGAGACTACAGAACTGGAATCAAAACTCGCGGATCCCGCGTTTTACTCAAACCGGCAGGAATTTGTAAAAGTGGATGAGCAGTACCGCAAAGCCAACGACAGGCTGGCCGTACTGAACAAAGAATACGATACCGCTTTTGAGAAGATAATGGAGCTGGAAGAGCAACTGGGTTAAAGCCCGGTTGCTTATGGTTGTATATTTACCGGGATACCAACTGACACATGGGTGTATAGTTCGTCAATATCATCGTCGCTCATAGCTATGCAGCCCAGGGTCCAGTCGTCGGTAGGGCATTCGTCCGGTTTATGCTCATAGTCATTGGGCAGGCCATGTATCTTTATATCGCCACCTGCAGGTTTGCCATGTTTTTTGGCGTAGGCAATGTCTGCCGCAGATGGATAGGATACTCCCAGGTTTTTGTGGTACAGGCTGGCGGGATTTTTTCCGTTTATATGGTATATTCCTTCAGGAGTTTTGTCATCGTTCCTGAAATGTTTCGCGCCCAGGGGCTGTGGCCCGAGGCAAACCCTGTATGACTTCAACAGATTGCCACGGTTGTAGACAAGCATCTTGCGCTCATGCTTTACGATCACTATGCTGTCTACCGGCATTTTCAGGGATAGCCTGGTGTTATCGCGTGGTGCGGATGCATTTGAATGGTATGCAAGTGGCAGCAACAGCAATGAAAGGAGTGCGTTTCTCATAATAAGTGGATTTTAGTGAAGACACAGCGGTCAATCTCTTTCCATACTTCCGGAAGTTGTACTGTGTTAATGTTTCTATAAATACAATGCAATACCGGTCGGCAATTTTCGTTATTCTACAGTGGTACTGTTGTCCCACCGCGATAGAAACATAATTCTTTAACCTAAAGTTTAAATACTATGAAGTTTGGGGTATTTAGGTATGTTTTGTTGGTTTTTATTTTTGCCGGTACATTTGGGTTTCTGCATGCGCAAGACATCCATCATGTACAGTTTACGGCTACACCCCTGGCCACAAACCCGGCTTTTACAGGTATGTTTGACGGAAGTGCGAGGGCTACCTATCTGTATAGGAATGAATGGGACTATGGCTATGATTATTACATTACTCATGCTGTTTCGTTTGATATGCCTGTGCTATTTAATAAGAAGGGTGATTATTTGGCCGCAGGTGCGCAAATAATAAGAGATTTCGGGGATGACAGGGGGAGTTTTACGGGGGTGTTCTCCTTGGGGTATCACAAATATTTTGGCGCTGACAATGCGGGGAGTGATAATTACACCTGTGATCTTGGAGTGGGGATACAGGCAGAATATGTGCAGAAAGACATTGACGTCGCTAATATGTTCTATCGGGACGGACAACGGTATATTGACCCCTTTTATTCAGGATCTTATGGTTTTGGGGGTGTGGCGGAGCATTATGGCGCTTTGAATGCGGGATTGTGTTTTTCTCAAAAGATCGGCAAAGTCTTTGACTATACTATCGGTTTTTCGGGAAATAATTTGAACCTCCGGGACGATCCGAAGACCTACAGGCATGAAATCGTGAGAACTGACAGGATATATTCCGCAGAAATGGGAGCAGACTGGATGCCCGGAAGGCTGTCTGTGCATCCTGCCGTGTATTACAGTAGCAGCGATATCCAGGAAAGAATGATAGCAGGCAGCGAATTCCGGTACGTGCTGCGTAAAAGAAAAGATGGTAAGGCGATGTCTGTGTTCGCTGGGGTATGGGATAGAACAGGCGATGTTATATCGCTTACCTCGGGTATTGAAATAAGGCGGTTCAGGGTAGGCGTAGGTTACGATACCCGGTTTACTCTGGGCGAAGATACTTACAACAACAACGGCGCGCTTGAAGTATCGGTAAGATACATTGCAAAAGGCGCACGGTCATTGGCGCGGAGGGCGCATATACCTTTCGGCCGGTTTTAGCTGTTTATGAGTTCTTCCCAATATTCAGCGCCCCTGCGGGTGTGGGGAATCACTATAGTTCCGCCTACTATATTGGCTACAGCAAAGATCTCATATACCTCATCTGTGGTTATTCCCTGCTCGTGGCATTTGCCCAGATGGTACTTAATGCAGTCGTCGCAGCGTAGTACCATACTGGCTACCAGTCCCAGCATTTCCTTGGTCTTGGTTGATAATGCCCCGTCGGCATAGGTGTTGGTGTCGAGGTTAAAAAGGCGGTTGATCACCTTGTTTTGCTTACCCAGGATCACCTCATTCATTTTAGCCCTGTAGTCATTAAATTCCTGTATCTGGCTCATATGTTGTTGTAAATAGCGATTAAAATTAGATTAACGCGCAGAAAGTCAAAAGTAGGGGTATTTTTGCATCCATGAAGGAAGATCAGGTAAGCCTGAATAAATATATAAGTGCATCAGGCTTCTGCTCCCGGCGGGAGGCCGATAAACTTATTGAACAGGCGCGCGTGACCATTAATGGCGAACTGGTATTGGCAGGCGCAAGGGTGAGGGCTGGCGATACCGTGGAGGTAGACGGTGAGCCGATAAAAACCAGTAAAAAGAGACCTGTATACATAGCGTTCAATAAGCCGGTAGGAGTTACTTCTACAACCGATCTGAAGGATAAGACAAATATCATCTCTTTTATTGCGCACCCGAAGCGTATTTTCCCTATCGGCAGGCTGGATAAAGATTCTGACGGGCTAATACTGTTGACCAATGACGGCGACATAGTAAATAAAATACTGCGCGCCAGTAATAATCATGAAAAGGAGTATATAGTAACAGTAGATAAGGCAATAGATCCCGCATTTGTGCAGCAAATGGGCAATGGGGTTCCGGTACTTGGCACCATGACCAAAAAATGTTTTGTACGGCAGGAAGGAGGGCGGCGGTTTCGTATCATACTCACCCAGGGGCTTAACCGCCAGATAAGGCGCATGTGCGAGCACCTTGGGTATGAAGTACAGAAGCTCACGCGTGTGCGGATAATGAATATACAACTCGGTAACCAGCCTGTAGGTCACTGGCGCTACCTTACAGGCCCCGAAATAGAAAAGCTGAATGAAATGGTGTCTGAGTCGTCAAAAACAGAGGGGCAAGCAAAGACAATGGGCGAAAAGGCCACAGGACAAAGAGCCGCTGTACAATACATACCCAAAAGGAAAAAACGGACTTAGCTGTTTCAGGCAATCATTTCCAGGAATTTTTCTAATCCTTTCTTTTTTTGTCCATCCAGGTAGAAGCGGATGTTCTCTGTAAAATAGGTATGCAGATCGTAATAAGGGAAAGTATTTTGCTCAATTATCTCATCAAGGTGGTGTAATCCCACAGCGTTAGCTTCATTAAAAGCAGAGATGAACCCAGTGGGCAGTTCTTTATTAGCCACCCAGGCGGCAAAAATAAAGTCGAGGCCGGTGAATGCCCTCCATGCGGCTGACAGGTCGTAAATGTATTCGAAGTTTTGTAGCTGTTTGAGAGCGCGGTCCCCTATGATAATTCCGGCTGTTGTACCTGCAATATGATCTATGTAATGCTCGCCTGCGGGTTTATAGGTGACCGGTTGCCGCCAGTGATGCTCCAGCAGCAGTTGGGCCAGCCTTACCGATGTTCGGGATTGGTAATCGAGGTATACTGATTCAATTTCTTCCACAGGCACCCTGCTGAAGAGCGCGACTGAAACAACATTGCCATCCGCCGCAATGCCATAGTCACTGATTATTCGTGCCCCGGGTATTGATGGTATGGCAGCCACAGGCAGTAAAGCAAGGTCTATTTCGCCCGATTGCAGGCTTGTCGCCAGCCTGGCAGGATAGTCCAGTATGAGTTCGATATTATCGATGATATTGCTGTGCTCTATTCCGTAGAGCAAAGGCTTGGTATTCAGATAACTCACAGCCGCAACACGTATCTTTTGACCCAAAAGTATTTTTTTAGGTCGCAAAGATATGGATAAGGTATATAGAATAACAAATTGCCGTCATTTGCCGAATTTTTCTTGAATTAACAGCGCCATTTTGTTACATTGCTTTACGTTTGTGTGATGTAAGCCTATGACTTTAAGAAAAATACTTGTCACTTTTTGCCTCTTGTTTGTCTGCGTTTCGTCTTTTTCGCAGGTCAAAGTACCGGATCCCGCTATGGATACTTCACTGATGCTGCCCGACACTTCTGTGAAAAAAACTGCGGTAAACGATACGTTGGTACATTCTGCCCCCCATAAAGGTTATGTTATTAACGGCAAGGTGATAGATATGAACACCTCTGAGGGGTTACCTTTTGCTTCTGTTTTCTTCCCAGGTACGCCTGCCGGTACTGCTGCCGATGTGGATGGTAATTTTGTGCTGAAGCTGGATAAACTGCCCAAGGATACGGTAATGCATATTACCGCTATAGGCTATAGCCCGGTAAATAAGGTGCTGCGAAGAAAGCAGCACGACTATAACTTTATCATAGAGATGGAGCGGGCCAGTACATCGCTCAACGAATTCGTATTCAATGGCGGGGAAGACCCGGCAGTCGTATTGTTCAGGAAGATCATTGAACACAAGCCTTATAATAACCCCGACCGGACTGACAATTACAAATTTGAAGCTTATAACAGGCTTGAAGCCGATCTGCAGCGTCTTACCAAGTCCCAGTTTGCCAAAATACCGATACTGAAAAACTATACATTCATCTTTGATAACCTTGATACGGTCTCAGAGGCAACACCTTATCTGCCACTTTACCTTACAGAGACACTCTCTGAATTTTACTTTCAGCGCAGCCCCAAGAAGCAAAGAGAGTATATTAAGGGTAGCATGGTGAAGGGGGTGAACAATGAGAGTGTGGTAAAATACCTGGGTACACTGCACCAGAATGTCAATGTGTATCAGAATTTTATTCCGGTATTTGATAAGCGTTTTGTAAGTCCTATCAGCAAGGACGGTTTGTTTTACTACAAATACAAGATACGGGATACGCAGGTGGTGTACGGGCACAACGTGATCCTGGTACAGTTTACGCCCCGCCGTGCCGAGGAAAATTGTTTCTCAGGCGATTTTTGGGTAGTAGATTCTATATATGCTATTCAGCGGGTAAGCATGGATGTTTCCAAACTGGCGAACATTAACTGGGTAGATCGTGTCAGCCTGTTCCAGGAGTTTGCCCCGGTAGACAGTTTCTGGTTCCCGATCAAGGATAAGTTTGTGGCCAACTTTACATTGTACGATTCAAAGCGATTGCCGGGCTTCATAGGGCGTAAGACCACCACCTATCATCACATAGTGGTCAATGATACCTCTGTGACCAACGCACTTGATAACCCCGAATGGAAGGAGCGGGTAATAGCGGCCGATTCTGCCAAGTATAAGTCGGACGAGTGGTGGGCGCAGAACAGGCCGGATAGCCTTACTAAAAATGAAAAAGCCATTAATAAAATGGTAGATACCATCAATAAGATGCCTATTACCACTTATTACAAAAACCTTTTCACTTTCATTGGCAGTGGTGTAAAAGACGTAGGGCCTATTGAATTAGGGCCGTACTTTTATTTGTACAGCAACAACGTTGTTGAAGGCAGCCGTTTCCGTATTTCGTTAGGCACGCCGCGTACACTCAAAGACCTGCATTTTACCGGTTATGCGGCATATGGCCTCAAGGACGAACGGTTTAAATATGGTTTCACCGGGCTTTGGATCATGAGCAGGAAGCCACGTGCCACCCTGTATGGTTATTATGCTCATGATGTGATACAAGGTACTAACTACTACGACCAGTTGGGTAGTGATAATATATTCAGTAGTTTTTTCCGTAAGCGTGGCATACCATGGAAGCTGGCATTTGCTGACGAAGAGCGGCTGGAGTTTTTTAAAGAGTATTTCAGTGGCTTTAGTCATAAACTTATACTACGGCACCAGGATTTTACACCCTATGCGCCGTTGCCATACGCCGGCATTTTTCATGATAGCAAAGGGCTTTTGACCAAAGACGTGGTAAGTACCGACGTGACAATAAGCCTTCGGTACGCTTTCAAAGAGGATTACCTGGAGGGGCAGTATAAACGTGTGAACCTTGGCAGTAAATACCCGGTTATTAACCTGGAACTGACCGCCGGTATGAAAGACATCCTGGATGGAGGGTATGATTACCAGCGTGCGCGCATCTCAGTGACTGAACGTATCAAAATACCGCCATTTGGTGCGCTTTATTACAACGTATTTGCGGGCAAGTATTTTGAGACCCTTCCTTATCCATTACTCGAGATACATCCGGGTAATGAGTATAATTACTATAACCAATATGCTTTTGAAATGATGAATACTTACGAGTTTATCAGCGACCAGTACGTAGGGTTTAATATAGAGCATGACCTGGGCGGGGGTATATTCAATCGTATCCCGTTGCTGAAAAAGCTGAAGTTCCGCCAATTCTGGACGGCAAAGGGCCTGTTTGGCTCACTTAGTACTGCTAACGAGCAGCTTAATTTCAATAAAGGTTATCCTTTCCGTTCGTTAAAAGGTGAGCCATATCTTGAGTTGGGCACGGGTGTGGACAATATTTTTCAATTCTTCAGGATCGACTTTGTATGGCGCGTAGCTCCCGATCTACTGCCAAACGAACCAAAGTCAAGGTACTTCGGGATATTCGGAAGCGTAAGATTTCAATTTTGATTTCATAATTGATTTTCAATTAATTACAATAGTTGTTTCAATCGTAATTCACGCACTTGCCGGGCTGTTGTTATTGGATTCCGTGCGATATTCGTATTTTTAATAGCGGGTTGTTTAAAACCTGTTTGTGATGAAACTGCTTGCTACAATATTTTTTTTCTTTCTGTTTTGTACCGCTGAGGCAAAAAATGACCTGACCACACAGCATCTGAAGGGAAAAGTGAGGTCCGTAACAAATTGCCAGTGTCCGGTAGGGCGCAATGGGCGAATAGACAGCACATGGTGTATGCTGTATGTTTTCAGGTTCAATGAAATGGGCAACCAATATGAGGATAATGATTATTCCGGAGGTAATCTGTGGACCGGATTCGGTAGCCTCAATCATAAAAGAATCTACAAATATGATATTTATGGCAGGCAGGAGCAGGTGGAGGAATACAATGCACACGGCAAGTTAGACCAGAAAGTGGTCTACATATATGATTCGTTAGGTAATAGGGTTGAGCGTGACAATTACAACGGCAGTGGTAAATTGTGGTTCAAGTCTGTGTTTGCCTATGACGACAAAGGCAATAAAAAGGAATGTTCCAAATACAATCCGGACAGTATACTGTTAGAGCATTATACCTACTCTTATGATACCCGAGGCAATCTCATATTTGAGCAGCATGTGGTTATGCGCTCACGAATAAAGGAGGGTAGTGTGGGAAGGAATGCCGGGGAACTGGTAGATGAATCGGTACGAATGATGGACTATGTAAAAACATTTGCCTACGACGACAGTGGACGATTGATAAGCGAAACGGATAATTTAGCACAAATGGCCAAACCGCTTGAGACTACATTTAAATATGAGCATTACGATTCCCAGGGCAACTGGTTAAAACAAATAAATATGGAAAGAGGCAAGCCCACAAGCATTACGGAACGTATAATAGATTATTACGCACAGTAACTACCACTTCTTAAAGATCACAAATACTGCCAATATCAGGAGGCAGAACCCCAGGATGTGGTTCCACTCAAAACGCTGTTTAAAGACGATCATAGAAAACAGCATAAATATTACCAGTGTTATCGCCTCCTGTATGGTCTTTAACTGCACCAGGGTGAAAGGGCCACCGGTATCTTTAAACCCGATTCGGTTTGCCGGTACCTGGAAAAGATATTCGAAGAATGCCAGGCCCCAGCTTATAAGTATGATAGCAAACAGCCCCAGTTCTTTACCCCAGGACATGTCTTTGAACTTCAGGTGGCCATACCATGCCAGCGTCATAAAGGTATTGGATATAACAAGTAGCAGGATGGTGGTTAATGCTCTCATAGAGTTTCTTTTACCCCGTTTTAATGTTTATTTTTTCGAGTATGACCGTTTTCAGGCATTTCGGGCAATAGCATGCCGCATTCATGTCCACCGGCATGACGGGTGGAAGTTCGCTGCACCAGCATGCCCCGGGTGTGCAATTGAATTCTGTTCCGCATTCAGGACATATTTTTACTGTGCTCAATGATTCCGGCATACGGCCGCAAATATAATCCATAAAACATCTGCTTCTGATGTTGTATCATTGTTCGTATTTTTCCATTATGCGCCTGATCGTAATTACGCCTGACGAAACAGCAAAAGATGAGTTGGCAGTTGTAAACAGCCTTTTTGAATCGGGTCTGATGCGGCTGCACCTTCGGAAGCCGTCTTTTACGTCAGCCGGATTAAGTGATTATATCAGTGGCATTCCTTCCATTTATCACAATCGTATCGTGCTTTGCGGGTGTTTTGAGCTATGGCGTGAGTACCGGCTGGCGGGCATTCATTTGAATAGCTTTCAGAGAAGTGACAGGCAGGTACTGGATAGCGTAACAGGAGTACCACAGGCCACAGTTTCTACTTCATTCCATTCGTGGCAGGAGATAATGAATAATAAAACGGAATATGATTATGTATTTATCAGTCCCGTATTTGACAGCATTTCCAAGTCAGGCTACAAAGCCGGGATCGATCTTTCAGGCGCGGTAAGCGCCAGGCAACAATTGGCAGCAAGGGGTGGCTATATACCTGAGATCATTGGCCTGGGGGGGGTAGGGGTTGATCAGGTCGCAGTGTTGCGTAATAGCGGATTTGATGGGGCAGCCATACTGGGGGCTGTATGGATGGCCGATGACCCGGTAGCGGCATTTAAAAAAATATTAAGCGCCACTACAGCGCCACAACTCCCTTAATGCCGCTTTGCAGGTTGTATATTTTTGTAAAACCTTTCTGGACAAGTAATTTAGCCGCGTGATTGCTGCGTACTCCCGAACTACAGTACAAAATGACCGGCTGTGCTGGGTCAAGCATCTGGCAGCCGGATTCAAAAACTGATAACGGAATATTTAACCCGCCTATGTTGCTGATCTCGTGTTCTTCTATTTCTCTTACATCTACCAACTGTGCAGAACGTGCTGATACCAATGCCTGCAGTTGGTCATAGCTTATGTTTTTTATAGTTACGTCACAATACGTTGATCGGTCGATCAATTCTGTGATTTTTTTATTTGCCTCGTTCAGTTTGAAATTGAATGAATGCATATTCATAGTAAGCGTATCTATTACCAGCAGTTTGCCTGACAGCACTTCGCCTGTACCTGTAATCATTTTTATCACTTCATTAGCCTGCATAGTGCCTATAATGCCGGGCAGGGTTGCTATAACGCCTATCTCGGCGCAATTAGGCGCTTCATCCTCACCCGGTTGCTCGGGGAAGATACACCTGTAGGTAGGGCCGTTTTTATAGTTGAAGACGGATACATGACCTTCAAATTTATAGATGGCCCCAAACACCATTGGCTTGTTGAGTATGATACAAGCATCGTTTACGAGGTAGCGTGTAGCGAAATTGTCGGAGCCGTCAACGATTATATCATAATCTTTGAGGATATCCAGGGCATTGCCCGCATTGATAAATACATTGTGGAGCCGGAAATTAACGTGTGGGTTTTGTGCGTGCAGTTTCTTTATTGCCGTTTCTGCTTTGTTCTGTCCCGTTTCCTGGTTGGTGTAAAGTACCTGGCGTTGCAGGTTGGATATATGTATACTGTCGCCGTCAGCAACACCGATAGTACCAATGCCGGCCGCTGTTAAATACTGCAATATAGGACAGCCCAGTCCACCCGCGCCAATTACAAGTATTTTCGCTGCGCGAAGCCGCTCCTGGCCTTCTAAGCCTATTTCCGGTAATATTGTTTGTTTACTATAGCGTGCCTGTTCTTCTTTTGATAACATACTATACCTTTTCTGCAGGTTCAAATTGTTCCCAATCTTTCCATACCGCCCTGTAGCCGTTGCGCTCGATCATATTTTTCACTTCTGCTACCGTACGGGTATCATCTATCTCAAATTGTTCCAGCGATTCAGCCTCAACACTATAGCCTCCCGGGTTTGTTTTGGATCCGGCACTCATGGTGGTTGCGCCCAGTTTTATTACATGATCCCGAAACAACTCGTTCTCGCGGGTAGAAATAGAAAGTTCTATTTCCTCATTATATATACGCCATGCGCATATCAGTTGCACCAGTTCTTTGTCAGTTATGGCCACTTTAGGCTCTATCAACCCTGTCGCAGGCCGCAGGCGAGGAAAGGATATGCTGTATTTTGTCTGCCAGAAATGTTTTTCCAGGTAATTTACATGGAGGGCGGTGAATAAATTATCGGTGCGCCAGTCTTCCAGCCCTATCAGCACACCCAGCCCTATCTTATGAATGCCTGCCCCGCCCAGCCTGTCGGGTGTGTCCAGCCGGTAGTCAAAATTTGATTTCTTTCCTTTCAGGTGGTATAGCCGGTAGTTATCCCTGTGATAGGTCTCCTGGTACACAAGTACTGCGAAAAGGCCCTCAGCTACCAGCATCTTGTACTCATCTTCTTCAAGTGGCTGCACCTCTATGGATATGTTGGCAAAATGTGGTCGCAGAAGGCGGATAGCGTTTTTCAGGTATTGCGCGCCCACGGTCTTAGTGGCCTCGCCGGTTACCAGCAGCACATGCTCAAAGCCTTGCTGCTTCAGATATTCGGCCTCCTGTATGATCTCAATGGGTGTTAGTGTCTTTCGTTTTATCTTATTGTCAAGGCTAAAGCCGCAGTAGTTGCATATGTTCTGGCATTCATTGGATAAATAGAGCGGTGCGTATAGCTGTACCGTTTTGCCAAACCTCTTTTGAGTAATTCGGTGGCTTATCTGGGCCATTTGTTCCAGGTATGGGGCCGCGGCCGGCGATATCAGTGCCTTAAAATCTTCGATGTCTCGTTTTGTGCTGCCTAAAGCACGAACCACGTCTTCAGCGGTTTTGGCATAAATGTTCCGCATTGCGGTGTCCCAGTCATGCCTGTCAAATTCGTCCCTGAACATTGGTTTAATTTAAAAATTCGGTCAATGGGCTGCTGCTTTCGGCATACGCTTTCACAGCACCCGGTTTTGAATTGCAGGCTATTCGTCCTGCCTCAACGGCCATTTTAAAGGCTGTTGCCATACGTACAGGGTCTCCTGCCACCGCTATTGCAGTGTTTACCAGTACCGCTGCGGCACCGGCTTCCATGGCTGCAGCCGCATGGCTGGGCACGCCTATTCCGGCATCAACAATTACAGGTACATTGCTTTGTTCTATTATGATCTGTATGAATTCCAGTGTTTTCAAACCCATGTTGCTGCCAATAGGTGAGCCAAGGGGCATCACAGCGGCTACGCCCACTTCCTCCAGCCGTTTGCACAAAACAGGGTCTGCATGTATATAAGGCAGCACAATGAATCCCTCCTTTACCAGTTGCTCGGCAGCTTTCAGCGTTTCTATCGGGTCGGGCATCAGGTATTTAGGGTCAGGGTGTATCTCTAATTTCAGCCAGTTTGTTTGCAGGGCTTCTCTTGCCAGGCGGGCGGCAAAAATAGCTTCTCCGGCATTCCGTACGCCCGATGTATTGGGCAGCAGACTGATGTGCGGGTGATGCAGGTGCGGCAGAATATCATCATCTTCGCCTTCCAGGTTCATGCGCTTAAGTGCCACTGTTACCAGTTCGGTCCCCGACGCCAGCAGGGCCTGCTCCATTATTGCATGGTTGCCAAACTTTCCCGTTCCGGTAAACAACCGGGAGGTAAAAGCCTTACCCGCTATGATCAGTTCGTCACTCATATCTGAATGTTATTGTAAGTAGTAAATAAAGAATTTTTCATTTGCTGTGCAGCCGCGGTTGCGTCATGTGCGTGAGCTATAGCGCCCGATACCGCTATGCCATATATACCGGTTTCCATCAGTGTGGATATATCATTGATAGTAATACCTCCTATGCCTATTAACGGAGGGTGTTTTATCTGACGCTGTTGCAGCAAGTCAATAATATTTTTATACCCTTCCATGCCCAGGGTCGGGCTAAGCTTTTGTTTGGTAGCTGTAAAACGATACGGCCCAATACCTATGTAGTTGATGGGCTTGGTGGATAAATAAGCTATGTCTTCATAAGTATTTGCTGTACTCCCTATTATGAAATTAGCACCCAGCAGTTCCCTTGCTGTGTCCGGGCTCATGTCTTCCTTGCCCAGGTGTACTCCATCCGCCCCAATGTTGGCGGCAACTGCTACATTATCATTAATAATGAATATGGCGTTGAATTGTTTGCAAACGGCTTGTACTTCTTTTGCTATCGCATAGAACTCTTCATCAGGGCAGTCTTTAAGCCTCAGCTGCACCCAGTCTATGCCACCCATGCAGGCTTGTTCGGCCAGTGTGGCATTGGTTGTGATGAACTGTAATCTGCTTATCGGCTTCATATGGTAAGAGGTTGATGGTATCCTAGTAGTGATTCATTACTTGCTAAAAAGTTGCGGGTATAGGCGTTGGCATTTTCCGCCGCCGTAGGCAGGTCATACCCCAGTGCCAGCTGCGCCGTGAGCGCCGATGACAGCACGCATCCGCTCCCGTGCTTGGCGCCATTAGGTATCCGGTCGTTAGAGAATGCGTAGGTGTGGTCTTTAACAAAAAGCAGGTCAGTAACAATAGTGTCGCTGCTATGTCCTCCTTTCAAGTAAATGTTTATAGTGTCGCTGAGCAACTCTAGTTTCTCATTCAGATTATCGGCGCCGAATAATTGAGTCGCTTCTGGTATATTCGGCGTTATGCAGTACACATTTTCTATGGCCTTCATCAGGTTAGCGGATGTTATGTCATGAAACCTGAATCCTGCACTTGCCTTCAGTATTGGGTCGTATATAATGACAGGCTTATTGATATTCATGGTCAGGTAACTGATCACTTCTGTTAATACAGTCATGTTTTCTATCAGCCCGATCTTTATATGTCTTATAACGAAACGTTTTAGCAGAGGTGCTATCTGCTTAATGATACCAGCCGCGTCCACCCATGCTACACCATTAAATTCCTTGTCGTTCTGATAGGTGAGAGCAGATACCACCCCCAGGCCATAAGTTCCGTTTGCTTCAAACGTTTTAACATCAGACAGTACCCCGGCCCCCGCCGAGGGGTCAAATCCTGCAATAGACAGAATATACGGTCTGAAACCTTGATGCGCATGTTCTGATGATCGCCCCGATGTTATGTTTGGTTCTGTCACTGTAGCAATTGGTTATTTTAGCCACGTTTTAGCGCTAAGTTTTTTTGTCCCGGGGTTAGATATATATTTCGCTTCCAGTCTCTAAAAACTCTTTAGATTTAGCGTCCATGCTTTTCTGTAGTTCTTCTTCCTGTTTTGAATAGTCCCGTATATCCTGCGTTATTTTCATAGAGCAGAAATGCGGCCCGCACATAGAGCAGAAGTGGGCTATTTTCGCGCCTTCTGCCGGTAGTGTTTCATCGTGGAAGGCCCTGGCTGTATCCGGGTCAAGGGATAAATTAAATTGGTCTTCCCACCGGAATTCGAACCTCGCCTTGCTGAGCGCATTATCCCTGTGCTGTGCACCAGGGTGGCCCTTGGCAAGGTCTGCCGCATGTGCCGCGATCTTATAAGCTATTACTCCGTCCTTTACATCTTTTTTATCAGGCAGGCCCAGGTGTTCCTTCGGGGTAACATAACACAGCATGGCCGTGCCATACCAGCCGATCATTGCCGCGCCTATAGCAGAGGTAATATGGTCGTAGCCGGGGGCAATATCTGTTGTCAGCGGCCCGAGCGTATAGAATGGCGCTTCGTCGCAGCAAGCCAGCTGCTTATCCATATTCTCTTTGATCATGTGCATAGGCACATGGCCGGGGCCTTCTATCATTACCTGCACGTCATGTTTCCATGCTATCTTCGTAAGCTCTCCCAGGGTTTCCAGTTCCGCAAATTGTGCGGCATCATTTGCATCTGCGATCGATCCGGGGCGCAGGCCGTCACCCAATGAAAAACTTACATCATATGCCTTCATGATCTCACATATCTCTTCAAAGTGAGTGTACAGGAAATTCTCTTTATGGTGCGACAGGCACCATTTAGCCATGATACTGCCGCCGCGGGACACAATGCCTGTCACCCTTTTTGCGGTAAGCGGTATGTATCGCAGTAGTACACCCGCGTGTATGGTAAAGTAGTCCACGCCTTGTTCGGCTTGTTCAATCAGGGTATCCCTGAAGATTTCCCATGTAAGGTCTTCGGCTTTCCCGTTCACTTTTTCCAGTGCCTGGTAGATAGGCACGGTGCCCACAGGTACCGGGCAGTTGCGTATGATCCATTCCCTTGTTTCGTGTATGTTCTTGCCTGTAGAAAGATCCATCAGGGTATCGCCACCCCAGCGGCAGCTCCATACAGCCTTTTCTACTTCTTCTTCTATACTGGATGTTACCGCTGAGTTGCCGATATTGGTATTGATCTTTACAAGAAAGTTCCGGCCTATGATCATGGGCTCACTTTCAGGGTGGTTGATGTTTGCCGGTATTATGGCGCGGCCACAGGCAACCTCATTCCGTACAAATTCGGGCGTTATCTTTTTCAGCGGAATATTGGCGCCATAGCTTTCACCTTTATGCTGGTCCCAGAGTTCACTATTGTCCATCAGTTCATCAATGCGCTGGTTCTCGCGTATAGCTATATATTCCATTTCAGCGGTTATTATGCCTTTTCGGGCATAGTGCAGCTGGCTTACATTCGTGCCTGGTTTTGCACGCAGGGGCATTTTAATATGTTCAAACCGCAATGCATCAAGTTGTTTGTCTTCAAGCCGCTCGTTGCTGTACTCAGCAGTAAAGCTATTCAGCTCATCAACATCGTTACGTTGCTTTATCCATTCTTCCCGCAGGCGTGGCAGCCCCTTGGTTATATCTATACTTGCGGTTGGGTCAGTATAGGGGCCGCTGGTATCATATACCGTAACAGACGGGTTAGGTATCAGTTCTTCTACACCGAAAGATCTTGTCACTGTGGGGCTTACGGATATTTCCCGCATAGCCACATTGATATTATGTAGTTTACCCTTCACGAATATCTTTTTCGAGCCCGGCAGTGTGCCGGTAGTGATCTGTGTCGCTGTGGGGGCTGTGTCTTTTTTCATATGTTCAGTTTCGTTAAAAAGGCTAAATGAATGTTCGTTTCTTTTCAGCCACCTTGTGCGGCTTTGATCAGTGTTATTTTATCTTCCTGCTGTAGTACGTAGGTATTCCATTCTGCTTTAGGGATTACATTGTCATTAATAGCCACCGCAATACCATTCAGCGAAGTGATGTTTAACGCGCCAAGCGCATCCGTTATTTTGGCAGCATCAGATAGCTCCTGCAATTTGCTGTTAATATAGATCTTCATACAAAGGATAATAACTTACGTACAGACTTTAGGGGAAACAGTATAGCAGAAAAACTACTTTTCCCTTTCGCAGGCATTATCCTGTTCAGGTTCAATGGGTATGATCTCAGCCGCTTATTGGCACCCCTAAAGTGATAACAAAGTTAGGTGAATCACGGCTAATATTTCCCTTTGCCGTCTTGTTTCTGTTATTTATTTCCAATAGTAACGCCTCCCGTAGAGGGCGTTACTATTGGTAGGTGAATTATTTAAATGTATTGTAATGTTATTTAGCTGCTCTTACGCTTCAACTAATTCGGGCTCTTCTTTTTTATATGTTTCTGTAAGTTTCTTTTGCAGATCGGCTGATACAGGCGCGTAGTGGTCAAATTTCATTTTAAATCTTGCCTTTCCCTGGGTCAGGCTCCGCAGTGCAGATGCATATTGATACGTTTCGGCATGCGGTACCTTTGCGTTTATTACCGTAAAATGTCCTTCATTGTTAAACCCCTCGATCATACCCCTGCGCATTTGCAGGTCTCCCAGTATTGCCCCGGTCAGGTCATCGGGGGCCAGTATTTCCATGGCATATATAGGTTCCATCAGCAATGGGTTTGCCCTTTGAAAAGCATCTTTGAATGCCATCATCCCGGCAATTTTGAATGATATATCATTACTATCCACTGCGTGCATCTTTCCATCATATACGCACACACGCACATCTCGTACGTAAGAACCTGTAAGCGGGCCGCTGTGCATTTTTTCCATTATCCCTTTCAGTATAGAAGGCAGGAAGCGGGCATCAATTACACCACCTACTATGCAATTGTAATATACCAGCTTGCCTCCCCAGGGCAGGTCTATGACCTCTTTTCCGCGCACAGTAAGGCCTTGCGGCTCAGGCATATCCTCATGCCATGCTTCCAGCCGTATCGTAACTTCTCCAAACTGTCCGGATCCGCCTGATTGTTTCTTATGGCGGTAATTTGCATCCGCCGCAGAACGTATCGTTTCACGATATGCAATTTTGGGCTTTATGTACATAACGTCAAGGTGATATAAGTGCTGCAGTTTCCATTTTATCACCGCAAGGTGCATATCTCCCTGGCAGTGCAGCAAAGTTTGGCCCAGTTCGGCAGACACCTCCACATGCATGGTGGGGTCTTCTTCTTTTAGCTGGTGCAATGCAGATGCCAGCTTTTCCTCTTCTCCCTTTTTGCTGTTTGCCAGCGCTATGCTTAGCGTAGTTTCCGGGAATACAATTGGCAGCAATTCCATTTGTTTCCCTTTTTCATGCAGCGTATTATTGATATGGGTATTACGAAGCTTTAACGTAGCCCCTATATCGCCGGCTATAAGTTCTGTAACGTTGATCCGTTTGTTGCCTTCCATCACAAACAGTTGGTTCAGCCGTTCGGTCACGCCGGTGTTTTCATTTACCAGCTCCATGCCGCTTTTTACCGTGCCTGAGCATACTTTGAAAAAGCTGAGCTCTCCTATGTGTGGTTCGTTCACGGTTTTGTATATGAATATGCATGCAGGCCCTTTGCTGTCGCAACTCAAGGTCTCGCCCGACTTCAACTCTCTTGGTGGCATCTCGCACGATGGAGGGCATACATTGTCAATGTAACCCATAAGCCTTGCCACGCCCCTGTTAAGCGCTGCAGACGCGCAAAAAACCGGGAACAGGTCATGACGCGCCATTGATGTATGCAGCCCATGCCTCATTTCATCTTCGGTCAGTTCACCTTTGTCAAAGTATTGCTCCATCAGGGTTTCGTCGTTAGAGGCTATTGATTCTATCAGTTCTTTGTGCAGCATTTCCGCACGTGCTTTTTCACTTTCGGGTATGGGTAGTTTTTGAGGCTTGGTGTTTTCCGTACCATACTGGTACATCACCATATTCAGTACGTCTATCATCGCGCTGAATCCTTCGCCCTGGTTTAAGGGGTATTGCACGATCACTACGTTAGCGCCAAAGTGGTTTTTTGCCTCTTGCACTGTCTTGTCAAAATCGGCCTTGGCATGGTCCAGTTTGTTTACAACAAATATCATGGGTGTCTTGAATTGCTCAGTATACTCCCATATAATATCTGTGCCCACTTCTACGCCTTCGCTCGCGTTTAGCAGCATAACGCCTGTATCGGCTACTTTCAGCGCGCTGATCACCTCTCCCGCAAAATCGTCATAGCCGGGTGTATCCAGGATATTTATCTTATATCCTTTCCATGGTGCATGCAATAGTTTTGAGAAGATGGTGTTGCCTCGTTCTTTTTCTAGTTCGGTATAGTCGCCTGCGGTATTTTTTTCTGCTACCGATCCCCGGCGACTGATAAGCCCTGCCTGGTATAGCATGCTTTCCGCAAGGGTTGTTTTGCCGCTGCCCGAGTGTCCGAGCAGCACAATGTTTTTGACGTGGTTACTATCAAATTCCGGCATAACAATAAGTTTTTTATGGTTAAACAATGATTGTGCGCAGACAAACTTGTAGTGTAACTGTAAGAAACTTTGAACCGGTCAGAAATGAGTCAATCCCCGCACATTTTATTTCACTATAAATTTATTAAAAAAAAAGACAGGATTTGTAGCAAACATTGCCATCCTTTTTATTTATTACCACGGGATAAATATCCTTACGGGCACATGCTCTCCGTAATTTTCACTAAAGATTTAAGAAATCAGTTGCTGGTAGTCGTTATTATATTGGTCAAAGGTGTGTTTGATAATAACTTACTAATGAATAAAATAGTTATGTGTTTCTATTTCTTTTTGCGGCTGTTTATCTCATCCCGGATATGTATGGCGCGCACATAATCTTCCTGTTCCAATACCTGTTGCAGCAGGGCATTCAATTCGTCCATACCCATATTTTTCATGTCGGTATCAGAGGCTTGGTTAGTCACGGGTATTTTCCCCTGTTTAGGTTCGTCAGCTTGTTCCGCAACTCCTTCAGGTTGTTCAAGAAACAGGCCGGCAGTGTCCAGTATATTTTCGAAAGTGTATATTTTACAACCCGCGCGCACAGCCATGGCCAGCGCGTCTGATGTTCGTGAGTCTATCTCTGTCTGTTCTCCTTCGTGCGTACATACCAGCTTAGAAAAAAAGATGCCTTCTTCCAGTTTATAGATAATTACCTCCGCAAGTTCAATCCCGAATGTGGTCATGAAGTTGGCAAACAGATCATGTGTCAGCGGGCGGCTGGGCTGCATACGCTCCAATGCCACGGCGATAGCCTGAGCTTCAAACCCGCCTATCACTATAGGAAGCCTCCTTAAGCCATCCACTTCACCCAGCACTACGGCATACGAATGAGTTTGGGTTATACTGTGAGATAAAGCTACAATTTCAAGTTCTATCTTTTTCATTTATATATGAGCTGCGTGGTCGTATTACTCCGTGAAGGTAATAATTTTTATAAAAAAACTGTTCCCTTAGAATAGCCTCAGGGTTTCACTTTCATCCTCTCCTTCCTCGGGGCCGGGTACCAGCGATATTTCCTTCAGATCATCGCCCGCAAGGCGGCTGCCTATCGTTTTCCAGCCGGTAACATCTATGGTTTCATGGAGCGCTATTTTCTTTTCCTTCCAGTCAGACTTTTTCTTGCCCGTTCTCACTATTATCACCGGTTCCTGCTGGGTGGTCACTAGTTCCAGGTAATTGCCTTCGCCTTCTTTTATAAAAGAATACCTGTTTTTCAGGGTCTGGCTTTCTATCAGGAAGCGTTTGGCATTGAATTGTTTTGTTTTGGCATCAAAGTATATCGCGGTTATCACCTTTTCATGGTGAAACTTCTCTATCACTATTACATTATCCGCGTCATATCGGTTCGTCAGTTCAAAATCGGTAAGCTCGTAGCTTCCATCTTTATAAAACACTATGATGCGGTCTTTCTCGTCAAAGCGACCTAACAATATGCCTTTTTCCTCCTTGTTCAGCCGGCCTATCGCATCGTCATACCATATTTTTGGTGCAGACAGGGTAGACTTGCCTTTTTCTTTCATCCGTACACTTTTCACCGGGTACTTGGTTATCTGGTTGCCTTGCGCGCCACGGTTCTTTATCTCCAGGTCTTCAAACGAGAAGTCAAAGACTTTGGTACGTGCCTTGCTGCCCGGCGATAGGGTGATAGCCACTATCTCTGCCTCGCCGTTGGGGTTCTCAGTAAAATACAGCGATTTGCTGCCGGGGTTTCCCTTGGTCAGGTCGTATTCTTTGTCTCGGGTTACCCCGGTTACATTAAACCGCTTGCCGTAAGTGATACCCGTTTTACCATCCATATACAGCATGTTGTACGTGGTACGTTCATCGTTTTTCTGAAAGACCGCCAGGTATATGATGTCTTTACCTACAAAGGTCTTCTCAGCAACTTTTGTCACCAGCATTTTACCATCCTTCCTGAATATAATGATATTGTCCAGGTCAGAACAGTCGAACGCAAACTCATCTTTCTTGAGGCTGGTGCCTATAAAACCTTCTTTGTAATTTACGTACAGCTTGGTGTTGGCAATAGCTACTGTATTGGCATTGATGGTCTCAAAAGGCCGTATTTCCGTTTTTCGCTCACGCCCTTTCCCGTATTTTTTCAGCAGGTTCTCGTAGTAGCGAATGGTATAATCATTAAGGTTGGCTATATTATCTTTTACCTCTGCAATATCGGCCTCTACACCTTTTATGTGTTCATCGGCCTTGAACGAATCGAATTTAGATATGCGCTTGATGCGAATCTCTGTAAGCCTTATTATGTCCTCTTGCGTAATTTCTCTTCGGAACTTTTTCTTATAAGGTTTTAAACCGTCGTCAATCGCCTTCAGTACCGCCTCCCAGGTGGTTTTGTCTTCTATGTCGCGGTATATACGTTTCTCTATAAATATCTTTTCCAGCGACGAATAGTGCCAGTCTTCATTAAGTTCGCCAAGCTTTATTTCCAGTTCACGCAGCAGCAAATGCTTTGTGTGCGCTACCGATAGTCTCAGCATTTCGCTTGCCGAAACAAAATGAGGTTTGTCCTCTATAATGATGCATGCATTCGGTGATATGGATATTTCGCAATCCGTAAAGGCGTACAGTGCGTCTATGGTCTGGTCTGTAGACACTCCGGGTGCCAGTTGCACGCTAAGCTCCACGTCCTTTGCGGTATTATCTGTAACGCTTTTTATTTTTATTTTGCCGCTGTCATTAGCTTTAAGTATGCTGTCCACCAGTTGCGATGTAGTCACTCCATAAGGCACATCTTTGATGGTTATGGTCTTTTTATCGGCTTCTTCTATGCGTGCCCTTACCCGTACTTTGCCGCCACGAGCCCCGTCATTGTAGTTGCTTACGTCTATCATACCCCCTGTCAGAAAGTCGGGGAACAGTTCAAACTTCTTTCCTTTCAGGTGTTTTACCGATGCTTCGATCAGCTCACAGAAATTATGTGGCAATATTTTCGTGCTCAGCCCTACCGCTATTCCTTCTGTGCCCTGTGCCAGCAGCAGCGGAAACTTCATGGGTAGCGTTACGGGTTCGTTCTTACGCCCGTCATAACTGAGTTGCCATTCAGTGGTTTTATTATTGAATGCAACCTCAAGCGCAAATTTGGAAAGCCGCGCTTCAATATACCTTGCTGCGGCGGCACTATCGCCTGTGCGAACATCACCCCAGTTTCCTTGCGTTTCTATCAGCAGGTCTTTCTGGCCCATATTTACTATGGCATCACCTATAGATGCATCGCCATGTGGGTGGTATTGCATGCTCTGGCCTATGATGTTAGCCACTTTATTAAAGCGGCCGTCATCCATTTCCTTCATGGCATGCAGTATGCGGCGCTGCACAGGTTTTAGCCCATCATCCACTGCAGGTACGGCACGCTCCAGTATTACATAGCTTGCGTAGTCCAGGAACCAGCTCTGGTACATCTCGTTGATCATCACAGCGCCCTGCCCTGAAAATTCTTTGTTCTCGTCCATCGATTATACTCCTGAAAAATTTTAGCCCTGCAAAAATATTCATAGTGAACTAACTATCACCGAAAAATTTTGCACAGGGTGGGGAAGGGTGCCTTTTCATATGTTAGAATGCTGAATGATCGCATAACAATAAAAAAAAGCGGCAATCTCAGATTGCCGCTTAATAAATATATCTGTATAACATTAGTTGTGTGAATACACTATGTAATCTGTCACCACATCACCATCTATTACCACCTGGCTTTGGCTTGTAGGTAATATCTGCGAATTTGCCGGCAGGTTCAATGATGCAAACATAGGGTCAGAAAGTGAATATGCTGCGTCAAACATATAACTGCCGCTCGCAAAGTCGGCCACTTGCTCTGGCTGATGGGCTTTCAGGTCTGCGACGCTGAAAGTCATCACTAATACATCCGGATTATCAGCCAATAACTGAAAGGTAACCCTCGTTCCATCTTCAGTAGAGCTTGTGGTATTACCACATACACCGCGACCCACACATGTGCTGCTGAACTGCTGCGGAGTACCAAACGTCACAGTAGAAACAACAGTTGACGGTTTGGGTGTGAACCCTGAACAAACAGCGAACATTGCTGCGGCCAGTATAGATAGTGCAGGAGCTGATGTGAGTTTCATAAAATAACAATTGTAAGGTAACGGAAAATATATTTACAACTCTGAGTTGGAATACAATGCAAAAATACAATTAAAAAATTCTGTAAAAGTATTTTTTGTAAAAATCTTTTCTAAAGCATATAAAAGATTTAAGGTTATGTATTTTTACATTAATAGAGATACTTAACAGAAGATTTTGTAACTTAGCATCTGTCTTATTTTAATATATCGTCTGATTGATAAAGCATATAAATGAATAGAATTTACGGGTACTCCATTGCTTTATTGTTTTCTTCTTCATTATCCTTCACCGCGCATGGGCAGGCGAATAGTAATACGATAGATTCCATCAAGGCTTATATCCAGAAACTGTCCAGCGATACTGACAAAGTGAATACGCTCCTTGATATTTCAAGAGGCATAGATTGTGATGACTCTTCTTTGAAGATCACTATTGCGACTGAAGCTAAACATATAGCTGAAAAGGCAAATTGGATAAAAGGAGTTAGCAACGCAAATAACGTTATCGGCGATATATATTTTAAATGCCGCCAGGACTATTTAAAAGCGTTCGATTTTTATTTGGCAAATGTTGATTTTGCAAAAAAAAATAATGACAAAATAAGTCTTGCGTATGCCTACGACAATATTGCCAAACAATACGCCCTGAAGAGAGACCATCTTAAAGCGATAGAATATTACAATAAAGAATTGGAGCTGAAGCTGGGGGTTTCATTTGAAGCTACTATCTATGCCAACATAGGTAACACTTACAAGTCTATTGGCGATGACTCTAAGGCTATCGTATTTTATGACAGTTCGCTGAACCTGCTTAAGTCCAAGCCTTCCAGGGATTTGCAGGATACATTTGAAATTGCTGGTCTCAATCTCAACAAGGCAGAGATATACCTTCAGATCGGCCAGGCTGATAAAGCCTTACTACACTACCAGGAGGTGTTGAAGGCAGGCGCTCATGGCCATAACGAAAGATTCCGTATCTGGGCACTTACAGGTTTTGGCAAGACCTATAAAATGAAAAAGGATTATACCCGGGCTATTGATAACTATCAGCAGGCACTCACTGTTTGCACCCGTCTTAATGCCTTTGACGATGAAGTAAAAATATACGGGGAGCTCGCTCAAACCTATCTCGAGACATGGGATCTCAAAAAAGCAACGGACTACGCCGACAGCTCGTTGAGCCTTGCAGAAACGCAGCATTACATAGGCCTTTTATCAAAGTGCAATGCGACTTTAGGTAAAATATATGTACGACAGGAAAAATATGACGTTGCAATATCCTATTTGCAGAAGGCATTAAGCATAGCGCAACAGTTGCACGACCTTGACGATCAAAAAGATGCATGGGAAGGCCTTTACAATGCCTACAACAAATCCGGTCAATATCAGTTAGCGCTTAACGCTAACAATTATTACTATGCTATACGGGATAGTGTGTATAACATTGAAGAGGTAAATAAAGTAACAAAAGCGCTCGTGGAGTCTGAGGCAAAAAATAAGTCGGAAATGGAACGTATCAGGCAGGATGGTATCTATTCCCGCTCCATCGAGCGCCAGCGTATCCTTACATACAGTGGTTTTACGGCGCTTATTTTAGTGTTGCTGCTGGCCTTTTTTATTTTCCGGAACTATAAAACACAGAAAAAATATAATGATCTTCTGTCCAGGGAAAAACAAAGGCACCTGGCTCATATTGAGGCGCAAAGCAACATCCTGAGCGATATAGCCCATACACAGGCCCATCAGATCCGCGGGCCTATATCCACTATCCTTGGCCTCGTAAATATCTATAACTATGACGACCTCTCGGATCCTATGAACAAACAGGTGATGGAATGGATAACCAGCACTACCGAGAAACTGGACACAGCCGTTAAAGATGTGATCATCAGGGAAAATAAACTGCGTAGTGAACATGATGAGGCCGAGGGTCAGGGAACATAACAGGTGTCTGGAATAGTCTTTATTCACTATTAATATTTTTTGGCATGGATATTGCTGTACTACTTATGTACAGCCCTTAGTTACCAATATCACTATTACTACTATGAAAAAATTTGGCCTCGGTTCTTCCGGGGCTGAACTGTTTTTATGCCGGAATGGTTTTTCTTTTACGGTCGTTGTATGTCAAATTTCCCATGCGCAACTTATCTTTAGGCCATGGATCGTCAGCAGTTAATCAGGAACATTTTTAGTAAAAAATCGGTGTTATGTGTTGGCTTGGACACAGACCTTGCCAAAATACCCAGGCATCTTTTGAATGAGGAAGACCCGGTCTTCGCATTCAATAAAGCCATTATAGATGCTACCAAAGATCAAACGGTTGCTTACAAGGTAAACACGGCATTTTATGAAGCGCAAGGTATAAAGGGGTGGGTAAGCATGGAGCGCACGCTGAACTATATACCCGGTGATATCTTCACTATTGCTGATGCCAAACGTGGCGATATTGGTAATACGTCTGAGCAATATGCGCGTACATTTTTTGAAACATATCCGTTCGATAGCATAACCGTTGCCCCATATATGGGTGCCGATAGCGTAAAGCCTTTTTTGCAGTTCGGCGGTAAGTGGAGTATTGTGCTGGGGCTCACCTCAAATGCGGGCAGCGCCGATTTTCAGCTACAACAATGTGGTGATGAGTTGTTGTATCAGAAAGTATTGCGTACTGTTGCCTCATGGGGTACGGCTGGTAATATCATGTTTGTAATTGGTGCCACAAGAAAGGAGCAACTGCAGGAGGTGCGGGCTCTATTGCCGGAGCACTTTTTTCTTGTGCCCGGAGTTGGCGCCCAGGGGGGCGATGTAGATACAGTATGCCGGAACGCGATGAACAAAGACGCCGGTCTTCTTATCAATGTGTCCCGCGGTATTATCTATGCCGATACCACCACCGCCTTCGCTGATCGCGCGCATGACGAGGCTGTGAAATATCAGAAGGAAATGGAAGTATTCTTTGGTGCCTGACAGAACACAGCTATTAGCCAATGACAATAGCAGGAGTAACCTTGTCTGAAAAATATTAATTTACCCCTATAGGATATTGAACCATGAATGAAGCATTATTCCAGTTTATATGGCAGCACAGCCTGTATAGCGCTGCCTCCCTCGAAACAACCGATGGGGAGCAGGTCACGGTTATGTACTGCGGCAAGTTAAACCGCGACTCCGGCCCCGATTTTGCCGAAGCTAAAATTAAGGTTGGTAATACGATACTGGTAGGTAATGTGGAGTTGCATATTAAAAGCAGTGATTGGCTGAAGCATGGTCACCAGCACGATGCTATGTACAGCAACCTTGTGTTGCATGTGCTGTACGAAAATGATGTGCCGGGCGTAGCAGGCAATACGCCGGTAGTTGTATTGAAAAAACACATTTCACAAGACGTAATTGCCCTGTACGCCGGCCTGATGAATACTCCCCGGAAATTGCCTTGCGCGGGGCAGCATGAAAAAATAAAAAGTATCACAAAAGAAGGCTGGCTGAGCCGGTTGCTTGCTGAGCGTTGGGAGCAGAAACTGGGTGATTGGAATGTCTTGCTCAAAAACTCGGCAGAGGATTGGCGAAATCTGCTGTACTGGCGCACAGCCGCCAATTTCGGGTTTAAGACCAATGCCACGCCATTTCTCATGCTCGCACAGTCGCTGCCCCTGAATATTCCTACACGCCATAAAGACAATTTGTTGCAGCTTGAGGCGCTTTTTTTCGGGCAGGCAGGTATGCTTGAAGATGATTTTGAGGATGATTATCCCCGGGAGTTGCAACGGGAATATGATTACCTCCGTAAAAAATATAAGTTACAACCAATTGCCGGGCACCTTTGGAAATTTCTCAGGATGCGCCCGGCTAATTTTCCTACTGTGCGCATTGCGCAGTTTGCGGCACTGGTACATAAGTCTGTGCATCTTTTCTCGCAGATCATCGAGACGCATTCTGTCAAAGAGATACAGCCTTTGCTTGATGTTACGGCCAGTAGCTATTGGGATACCCATTTTCGTTTCGATACGGTACAGGCCGATCGTTCGCCAAAGTCACTGGGAGGGGCCTCTGTTCAGAACATTATTATAAATACGATTGCTCCGGTGCAATTCTTGTATGCTGCCCGGCAGGATACGCATCAGTTGCAGGAGCAGGCCCTGCAATTACTGGAATCGGTGCCTGCTGAAAAGAACAGTATCCTCGATATGTGGGCCGATAATAGCTGGAAGCCCTCTAATGCCGCGCAGTCACAGGCTTTGCTGCAACTGTTTAACAACTATTGCAGCGCGAAACGCTGTCTTGAGTGTACAATAGGATTAAATATCCTCCGGTCGGGCAATTGATCAGACCCAGTTTATAGATAGTGTCTTTTTACAGTCCGGATGCAGGCTTACCGTTACCGGGCAGGTCATGGCTATGTGTTCCAGTATTTTCTTTTCCTTATCTGTGTATTGCTGCCCTTTCGGGAAGTCCATGTTTATCTTCACCTCGCTTATTCTGCGCGGGTCAGAGGCCATTATCTTTTCTACATGGCATACTACCCCGGTAATGTCAAGGTTGTGTACCTTTCCCGCTATGCCTATAGTAGTAAGTATGCACGACGCCAGGGCCGTTGCTACAAGGTCGGTTGGTGAGAAGCGCTCACCCTTTCCGTGGTTATCCACGGGGGCGTCTGTCTCTATCACGCTGCCCGAACGAAGGTGGGTGGCTTCTGTGCGCAGCTCGCCGGTATACACTACTTTAGAGGTCATGTGCCTGTTTTTTATCAAATTTACGAAGTAAAGGTTTGTTAAAGCAAAAAACGTAACACGCAATTTGAAATATTATTCGTAATTTAGAGTCTGCTAAATATGAAGCATACCGTTGGAACGATCATTCTCTCGTTAGCCTTTCTTGCTAACGCAGGTGATGCGCATGCGCAGGTGATCGCACGGTCTACAGATACCGCTGCAAAAACACACCCCAGGCCGATAGTAAAACCCAAAGGCCCCAAGCCTATATCGCATGAGATAAGCTTTGGATTTCGTATCAATACCGATGGATGGAGCATATTTACAGACCTCGGCAGCGTAAAGGCCAAAGATGTCAAGCACAAAGACATGTTCTACAACGTGCGGCTGTGGCAGATAGAATTCACAGAAAAGAAGAATCCTAAAGAATACAAGTCCAACGGCCAGGATGGTAGTTCTAACGCATATATATACGGTAAAATAAACAACCTGTATGCGCTGAAGCTTGGTCGTGGCTATATGCGCATGCTTGCGGGAAAGCCCGATCCCGGCAGCGTATCCATCCATTGGCTGTATGCGGGTGGGGTATCGCTCGGTATGCTGAAACCCTACTATTTGAAGGTTTATAGCGACCCTAATGCGATAAAATATGACGAGAATACAAAACAGGACTTCCTGAACCAGGGCCTTATAGAAGGCAGCGCCGGTTTTGGGAAAGGGATTAACGAAATTAAATTTGTTCCCGGCGTCCATTTAAAGACTGCCCTGCATTTCGATTTTTCTGCCAATCGTAAGAGCGTAATAGGCGTTGAGACCGGTGTTAATTTCGAATATTATGGCGAGGACATTCAGATTCTTGCCAATCAGCCGGCTACTCCCTACTTTGCTGATGCCTATATAGCGCTTCAGTTAGGAAAGAGATGGTAGTGTTTGTGTATGGCTGATTTGTGTTTTCCCCCGATATGATGTTTCACCTTTTCCTTACCTTTGTGTTCAGTTATGCAGGAGTTGCCCGTTATCAGTTCTGTTGATATTTCGAAAGAAACCCGCGTTAAGAAGCCTGATTGGCTGCGCGTAAAACTGCCTATGGGCGAGAACTACCGCCATGTACGGGGCCTGGTAGATAAGCATAAACTGCATACTATATGCGAAAGCGGCAATTGCCCGAACATGGGCGAGTGCTGGGGCGAGGGCACCGCTACTTTCATGATACTTGGTAATATATGTACCCGGTCCTGCGGTTTTTGCAATGTGGCTACGGGTCGCCCCGAGCCTGTTGATTGGGACGAACCCCAGCGGGTGGCTGAAGCCATATACCTTATGAAGGTAAAGCATGCCGTTATCACATCCGTTGACCGCGATGAACTTAGCGATGGGGGATCTATTATCTGGGCAAATACCATAAAGGCCGTGCGCGCGCTTAATCCCGAAACGACTCTTGAAACACTGATCCCCGACTTCAAAGGCGACGGGGATAATTTGCAGCGGATCATAGAAGTGGCGCCCGAAGTAGTTTCTCATAACCTCGAGACGGTAGAGCGCCTAACCCGTAAAGTCCGCATACAGGCCAGGTACCATCGCAGCCTTGAGGTGATACGTCGCCTGAAAGACGGTGGTATGCGCACTAAGAGTGGCATTATGCTGGGCCTGGGCGAGGAAAAAGAAGAAGTATTGCAGTCGTTACAAGACCTGGCCGACAATGGCTGCGATGTTGTTACTCTTGGCCAGTACTTGCAGCCATCTCAAAAGCACCTGCCCGTAGTACGTTTTGTGCATCCCGATGAATTTGCATTCTTCAGGGAGGAAGGTTACAAAATGGGCCTCGATTACGTTGAGGCTGGTCCGCTTGTACGCTCATCCTACCACAGCGAACGGCATGTATTTGCAGGTGAGGGAAGAAAACAATGGGAAGCGGGGGTACGAATTTCTTAGTTTCAGTTTGCTGTCTTGGCTTACATTCATTTGCTATAGCATAGGTTTTCAACTAATATAACCAGCGGTTACTTAATTTTTTGTGCGGGTTTGCTGCCTTAAGGCTTGTATTTCGGCATATAACCTTAATTAACGTGATTATTTGCAACTTAAGCCTTAAATTCGCATCCTAATTTTCACAAATGACACAAACAGACTATATCAGTGTCCCTTACGGCAAGACCGTGCACGGCGAAGAAGAAATAGCCGCAGTAGTAAATGTATTGCGCACCAGCACCCAGATGGGCAAGCATGTCCGCGAAATGGAAGATCGTGTTGCGTCCCTCTATGATAAAAAACACGGCATCATGGTCAATAGCGGCTCTTCTGCACTGTATCTTGCTGCCGAACTTATGAATTATGAAGCAGGTGCCGAGATCATTACACCGGCGCTTACTTTTTCCACCACAGTAGCACCTATAGTAAAGAAAGGATGGATCCCTGCGTTTATAGACGTAGAGGAAGGCACATATAACCTTGATGCAAATAAAGTAGAAGAAATGATCACGCCCAAAACTAAAGCGATGATCATACCTAACCTTATCGGCAACCTCCCGAATTGGAAACAACTGCGCGAAATTGCTGATAAGCATAATTTGTTCGTTCTCGAGGATTCGGCAGATACACTTGGTGCCGAGATTGGGGGCAAATCTTCAGGTCGTTTCACAGATATGAGTACTACCAGCTTCTATGGGTCTCATATCATCAATTGTGCCGGTAATGGTGGTATGCTTTGCGTTAACACGCAGGCGTTCTACGATCGTGGCCGCCTGTTGCGCAGCTGGGGGCGCAGCTCTTCTTTGTTTGTAGAGTCTGAAAAGATAGAGAACCGCTTTAACGTGGAAATTGATGGTATTCCCTATGATGCAAAGTTTGTATTTGAGGAGCCGGGATTTAATATTGAGCCGTCAGAGATGGGCGCTGCTTTTGGTATCGTTCAGCTTGATAAATTAGCTCAGAACATTGATACTCGTACTGCCAACTATGCCCGCATGCGTGAGTTCTTCAGCCAGTACGAAGAGTTCTTCATACTGCCTAAGCAGCTGCCTGATTCGCGTACCGGATGGCTTGCATTTGCCACTACATTGCGCGAATCAGCGCCGTTCATACGTCGTGATCTGCAGATATTCCTCGAAAAAAGGAATATCATGACACGTACTGTATTTACCGGTAATATCCTTCGCCAGCCTGGCTTTAAGCACCTGCCAAATAAGGCCGCTAAGGGTGGTTATCCCGAGGCAGATAAGGTAATGCGCGGCGGTATGTTGCTGGCTTGCCACCATGGTCTCAACGATGCGCAGATCAGCCATGTAATGGAAAGTGTCACTGAGTTTATGAAAAACTTATAATTAGATGTTCGAGATATTCCTGCTTGCGTTTCTTTCCTACCGGAATGGTCAGAGGGCCAAAGAAAAAGGCCAGAATGTGGTCGCATGGGCCATATATACCGTGCTGGCCTTTCTGGGAGGGATGATGCTGGGGATATTTATGGTCATTTTCGTTTTTTGCCGCAATGATATTGACCTTAATCTGTTTTCATCGCTCGATCCCAAGATAAGGGACGCCGCGCAGCAGCAGCTCTTGCAGGTGGTAGGCAATAATCCGTTGCACATGGTCACCATCGAGATGTTTGCTATCGGTGGCTACCTCCTGGTACGCGCGCTGCTCGAAAAGAAACCCGGCAAGAAAGAACCGGAAGTTCATTGGATGGATAAGCTTAAGTAATTGTTGTAAGGTATAGCGTAGACAGGCAACTTATCCCTGGTTGTCGCGCCATTCGTATACCCAGCCAGACTGTATCATTTCCAGGTGGCCTTCATTGCATTCTTCACGTTTGCCTGAAAAGTTAGGTATCTCTAATACCCAGTCTATCAGTTCCGTGAAACGGATGCGATATATTTTACTTTCCCCGAATTCATCACCAAAACGCTCATACAGCTTCATTGCTATGTCTTCGTGGTCATTCCATGTTATTGGTGGTTCGTAATGTGCTGCCATTATTTTACTTTTACCTGTTACTTTCTGTTTTTTTTACTGCTTATTCTCCCAGAAACTGGGTTTGGTCGGGTAGGGTCACCTCTATTGTTCCCGCGCCCTCTTCCAGCACACACTGGCACCCAAGCCGTGAATTGATCCGTGGGCTCACTGCGCGGTCTATAAAATCTTCCTCTTTATCACTTAGCTCCGGTAAGTACTCATCGCCCTTTTCTACATATAAGTGGCAGGTGCTGCAAGCGCACACCATCCCGCAATTGTGGTGCAGTTCTATATTATTATCTAAAGCTACCTCCAGGATGCTTTGGCCGGATGCGATATTTTCTAGCGTTACCGGTGTTAACCCCTTCTGTTCAAAATTGAATTTTATAGTATACATGAAAACGAATAGCGGAATTTGCCGCAAAGGTAATGTATCGGGGCAGAACATTGAACAACGAATAGAGAATGGTTATAGGGCTATACATAAAGACCTGCTAATCATGTTTTGGGGCAGTATCCTGTATAGATGCCGTTATTGCGTTGTATATCTTTTGCCATGCCGGATGTCCTTCCAGCAGGGTTAGTTGCGATTCTATGGTAGCTGCGTCCCGGCGTATTGCCGGCCCGGTCTGTAGCTCTTTAGGCGATGCATGCTTAACCCGGTCGAAGGTCTGGGTGATGATGGGTTGCAGCATAGAGAAGGGTAGGTCATTCTCTGCGCATATCTGTTCGCATACAGCCAGCAGGTGGTTGATAAAATTGTTGCCTATCACGGCAGATAGGTGCAGCCATTTGCGCTGTTCGTATTTTGCCTCAAACAAGTCATCGGTGATGGCGTGGGCTATATTCAGCAGTATTTTTTGCGCTTTTACCGACGATGCTTCCCAGGCGCATGGTATATTACGATGCCCGGGAGGGTTGCTTTTAAGTATGGAATATACAGGCCATAACACCCCTCGTTCCTTTGCGGCCGGTTTTATGGCATCCAGCGAAACCGCGCCCGCAGTATGCACCAGCATCGTTTGTTTAAACGACAGTTGGCTTGCTATCTCTTCTATGGCTGTATCGGCAACCGCCAGGAAACATACGTCCGCATCACCATCTGCTATTTTATTTATGGCCCCGAATTTATCAGACATTAGCGATTCTGCAAGCTGCCGGGCTGCGTCATTGCTCCGCGCGTACACGCCTGCGCAGTGGTGCCTGCCGGTCACCAGCCTGCTACCAAAGAACCAGGCGATATTACCCGAGCCGATAATGCTGAAGGTCATCGGCTAATAGTTGTTTTTATGAGCTACATAATACTGCTCCATCATGGTGTGTACCCGCAGCTTTAAGGCTGGTACGTCTTCCAAAGTTAAGCCATTTACCGGTACAGGCTCAAGGAAATGAATATATACGGGCGAGGGTCTTGCCCACAATTTTCTGTTGTGAGGTAATATTCTTGCCGTATTGAATAGTACCCCCGGCACAATGGCTTTGCCTGCCTTTACCGCCGTTACAAAGGCGCCATCGAAGAACGGCTGAAGTGGCTGGCCGGTTTTATTGCGTGTTCCCTCAGGATATAGGCACAGATGTATCCCTTTTTCCAGCGTTTCCTGCATTTTTAGTATGCTTTCTCTTCGGCTGCCTTCTTTTTTGCGGTCTACAATTATGGATCCGGCACGATATATGATCCCGAACAGCGGGATCCGGGACATTTCTATTTTGGCAAGGGTCTTGTTAGGGCCGGGTATCCATGGCGAGGACACCGGTATGTCTACAAACGAATTATGGTTTAATACTACCACATAGGTCTCGCCCTTTCTGAAATAATGTCTGCCCTTTCTGAAGACCGGGCAGAAAACGAGCGGCATATATACTCCCATCCATATCCTGAAAGCGGGGTGCAATATCCGGGCACGCAATGGCTCGGGTAAAACTGCTATTACGCACATAGGTAAGAATATGATCAGCATGGTGGCTACAAACATTATTAGCGCATACACCATAAAAATACGCCCCGCTATAGTCTTTATGATTTTCATATATAATTATAGGTTCCAGTCAATCGGTTTAGCTCCATGTTCGGCAAGCCATCTGTTCGCCTTGCTGAAATGCCCGCATCCGAAAAATCCGTTATATGCCGATAGTGGCGAGGGGTGTGCTGCTTTCAGTATCAAATGACGGGATGGGTCTATTAGTGATGACTTGTTTTGCGCAAACTTTCCCCATAGCATAAATACTATATGTTCTTTATGTAGCGAAATATGTTTGATAACTTCATCAGTAAATATATGCCATCCTATCTCGCTGTGAGACATAGGTTTATTTGATTCTACTGTTAGCGATGCATTAAGCAGTAGAACGCCTTGTTTTGCCCATTTTTCAAGATTGCCGGTGCGGGGTATTTCTATTCCCAGGTCCGATTGCAGTTCTTTAAAAATGTTAATAAGAGAGGGTGGAGGTGCCACACCGTCCGGCACCGAAAATGACAGTCCGTGCGCTTGCCCTGGGTTATGGTAGGGGTCCTGGCCTATGATCACAACCTTTACATTGCTGAAGGTAGTAGTATCGAAAGCATTGAAAATCAATTTGCCGGGAGGGTATACTGTTTTGCCTGCCTGTCGCTCTGCCTTCAGAAAATGCACGATCTTTTCAAAGTAGGGTTTATCGAATTCCGATTGCAATTCATCCTTCCAGCTGCTTTCTATTTTTACGTCCATTACGGAAGGTATTTTATTTTAACTGTTTAATTTTCAATTATTTGAATTTATCTACTTAATGTCAATTTCAAATACTTTTTTCCCGGAAAGGTACCCTTCAAGCGTATCTCCCGGCGATACAGGCCCTACACCCGCCGGCGTACCGGTAAAAATCATATCACCAATATTTAGGGTAAATATTCCTGATACGTAGGTGATGATCTGGTCTATTGTAAAGAGCATGTCCCGGGTATTACCCTCTTGCACTATTACCCCGTTTTTAGTCATACTGAACGAGAGGTCCTGCACATTCATATTTTCTGCTATAGGATCAAAAGACCCAACCGCTGCCGAACCGTCAAAAGCTTTGGCTATTTCCCAGGGTAGCCCCTTCTGCTGTTGCCGGCGTTGCACATCGCGGGCGGTAAAGTCTATACCCAATGTAATATCACCATAATACTTAGATGCGAATTTTTCCTGTATGAATTTTCCGTTTTTTGTTATCCTCACCACTACCTCACACTCATATTGAAGGTCGTCGGTAAATGCGGGATAGTACAGCGGCTTGCCGGGCAGCAAGATCGCGTTCTTGGGCTTCATAAATATTACCGGCTCCGTCGGAACATCGTTTTTCAATTCTTTGGCATGATCGGCGTAATTTCGCCCTACACAAATTATCTTCATAAATTACTTTGCCTCATTATGGGTCGCGTAAAATTAAAGTTTCCTGACGAAAAACCGCTGTTTACTACTACTATTCCTGTTCGTGTTGGCGACCTCAATTATGGCAACCATGTAGGTAACGACTCTGTGCTTTCCATAGTTCACGAAGCACGGATGCGGCTGTTATATAAAAAAGGCTATTCGGAAATGAATGCCGCAGGCGTAGGCCTTATTATGGCAGATGTAATGATAGCCTACAAAGGCGAGTCATTCTACGGCGACGATCTTGAAATAAAGATATATGCCGAAAATATTTCTGACTTTTCTTTCGACCTGCTTTACCGCATTACCACCCGGCGTGAGGGCAAGACTGCAGATATAGCTCATGCAAAAACAGGTATGGTTTGCTTTGATTATACCACCCGCCAGATCGCTGAGATGACCACTGGTCTGAAGGAATTGCTGACAGCAGCCGGCTAACAGCATCGGTTACTTTTCTATTGCTGTTATCACTTCAGGGCTGTCTGGCTGCATACCGGGTGGGAAGATGGCCGCCAGTTGTCCTGTTTCATCTACAAGGTATTTCTGAAAGTTCCACTTCACCCTGTTGTCAGCGTAGCCGTTATATGATTTTTGAGTGAGCCATCTATATATAGGAGCCATATTTCTTCCCCTAACCGATATTTTGGCAGCCATCGGGAAGGTGACACCATAGTTAAGCCTGCAAAAGTCAGCTATCCGCTTATTCGGTCCCGGTTCTTCAAAAAAGAAGTTATTGGAAGGGAAGCCCACCACCACCAGTTTGTTCTTATATGTCTCAGACAGTTGTTGAAGTGCCGCATATTGGGGGGTATTCGCGCATTTAGATGCTGTATTCACTATGAGTATCTTCTTGCCCCTGAACTCAGAAAACCGGATACTGTCGCCATTCAGTGCGGGCACTACAAAGTCGTAAATGCTTTTAGGTACAGCAGGTGGCGTAGAGCCAAACAAAAATGAAAACAATGGTAACACGCTAATGGATATGTTGCAAAGGTACTTCATTTGCAGGCGCATCTTTTACTGCCGCTCACATACCGTCGTCCAGCCGCTGTCTGCGCGCGCCCGTATAATGGCATTGGCGGCATCGGCTGTGATATTACGAAAGGTATCTACTTTGGTCTTATGATGAAACGGATCAATCTGGTATGTGGACGTGCAGATATAGTCGTACGTGGTCAGGTTCGCTTTCTCGCATGCAGAAAAAACAATCGGTATCAGCACAGCAAGGTATTTTTTCTTCATGGCTTGATTTGATACTCTAAATTAACCTAAAAATCTTAAAAACAGGCTTCGCAGGCCTTTAACATCAAATTACAACAGTATCACACTCATTTTCTATCGCAAATCAGCTTATTTTTGGGCGCAAATGAGCATCCGGTTTTCCTGTCTTTTATTGTTGGTCATTAGTTGTCTTGGTGCCGGTTGCGCCAATATCACTGCCCCCACCGGCGGCAGGAAGGATACCCGGCCACCCCGCCTGCTTTCTGTCACACCCGCAGATTCCCTGAAAAATACACGGGTGAGCAGGGTGGAAATGTATTTCGATGAATATGTCACTGTCAATGACCCAACCCGTGAGGTGCAATTGTCACCCCAGCTTGCAATAGCACCCGTAGTTACTGGGCTTAACAAGCATGTGGTGGTAAAGATTATTGACTCACTGCTCGAAGAGAATACCACCTACCGCCTCACATTCGGCAATGCTATTAAAGATCTCCACGAGGGTAACGCTTTTACCCATTATACCTATACTTTCAGCACGGGCAGCTATTTCGATTCTTTGCAACTGCACGGTACCGTAAAGAATGCTATGACAGGCCTCAGCGATCTCGAGGGGGTAATTGTAGAACTTTATTATGCTACTGACAATGACAGCGCTGTGGTGCGGCACAAGCCAAAGTATGTGGTTAAGGCCGAGGCAAACGGCCAGTTTGTATTCAAAGGACTGCCCAGGCGTACCTTCCGCATATATGCCCTCAAGGATGCTAACGAAAACATGATATACGATGGTCCCGGCCCGGGTGAGATGATTGGCTTTGTGGATAATACCGTAGTGCCTGATGATACCTCGCAGGCTGCTGTCAGCATCAATGTCTTTGCCGAAATACCGGATACCTCCGTAAAGAAAAGTATGGACTCTGCCAATGCCAAGAGAGAGATGAGGCGCAATATCGGCAACAATGGCAAAACCACGTTGGACGCTTCCTCATATTCCGTGAATGTGGATACCAACCAGGACAAAAGAACTTTTGACATAACCGGGCCTGTAAATATCATCTTTGGCCGGTTCCCGTTGCTCAATGAAGATAAGATAAGCCTCAGCTTTGATAGCGGCGGGGTAGAAGTACCTTGCCATATAAAACTGGTGGCAGATACGGCCGCCAAAAAGCTACAGGTGGTCAATGCGTCATGGAAAGATAACACCGTTTATACCTTGCGGCTGGCTAAGGGTTTCGCCAAAGACACAGCCGGTAAAGACCTGTTGCCGTCGCGGTACTCGTTCCGTACAAAGGAAGAAGATGTAGACTACGGCAAGCTGACCATAAATTTGCCCGGCAAGTACCGGGGCAGTACTTATCTGCTGCGTGTAATGGCCGATAATGACAGTGTATACGAGCGCCCGGTCACAGATACCACCGTGGTGCTGCGCTTTATGAAGCCCGCAAAGTATACCTTCCGTATCATTGTAGACAAGAACCATAACGGTCACTGGGATACAGGCGACCTGCTGAAAGGGATACAGCCCGAAGAAGTAATACCTTGCCCCGAAGGGCAGGCCCTCAAGGCCGGCTGGGAAGATATTGTAGACTTTGAGCCAAAGGCCAAAGGCGGGCAGGGCGCGCGCGATAAGACGCCCGGTGGCAAGTAACTGTATTGTGGGTTTTTCATTTTTCCTCATTAGATTTGTGATAGAAATTTTATCACCCACGCAAACCATTCTATACCATGCCAAACAATGTTGTAACCCTTGTATTCGTACACGGCTGGAGTGTAACTAATCTTAATACTTATGGACAGCTTCCGCTAAGGCTGCGGGCAGAAGGCAAGATAGCCGGCATAGACTTCGATGTCCGTGATATATTTCTTGGCCAGTACATCAGCTTTCACGATGAGGTACGCCTGGCCGATATTTCCCGTGCGTTTCAGGCCGCAGTCAGCGATAAGTTGGCTGATATCGTCAATGCCGGGCGCCGCTTCATTGCTATCACGCACTCTACAGGCGGGCCGGTAATGCGGGACTGGAGTGAACGGTATCGCGCGCACTGGCCATCATTTCCCATGAGCCACCTCATCATGCTGGCCCCCGCCAACTTTGGCTCCGCGTTGGCACAACTGGGTAAAGCCCGTGTGGGCAGACTTAAGTCGTGGTTTGAAGGTGTGGAACCCGGCCAGGGTGTGCTGGACTGGCTGGAACTGGGCAGTGCCGAGGCATGGGATCTCAATACTGCATGGATAAAGAGCGATGGCAGCCAGGTAGATCCCGGCCATTTTTTCCCGTTCGCGCTAATAGGTCAGTCTATTGATCGCAAATTCTACGACAACCTCAATTCTTATACCGGGGAAATGGGATCGGATGGGGTAGTCCGCTCAGCGGCCGCTAACCTCAATGCCGCATACATTCTGTTGAAGCAGCAACTTCCGGGCGTGGCCGATGGCAAGCCCTTGCAGGAGGCTGATTTTGCCCCTCGTACCGCCTTCCGTATCGTGCGCGGCGCTTCTCACAGCGATGCTGATATGGGCATTGTTTCCGCGCCACTGGCAGCGGCAGGCGATGCTAAGGGCTTGGATACGGTCACGTCCATCATTCGCTGTATCAAAGTTGCGTCAAAAGACGACTACAATAAACTCTGTGATGAATTTGATAAAGAGACGGCCGAAGTGCAGCAGGACGAGCAGGTGGAAAAAATGAAAAAAGGCTTGTTGTCTTTTTCTGACCGGTATTATATCCACGACAAATATTCAATGGTTATCTTCAGGGTGCGCGATGCTGAGGGTTATGCGGTTAAGGATTACGACCTGCTCTTTACATCTGGCCCTAAAAACAGCCCTAATCAGTTGCCCGAAGGTTTCTTTGTAGACCGCCAACGCAACAGCCGGAGCCCTGAAACAGTGACATACTATGTAAACTACAATATCCTCAACGGTTCGCCGGAAGTAAAGGATGGCAGCAAAACTATAAGGAAGGCTACTACAGGTATTCCCAACCTCGGCCTTATTGTCAATCCCCGCCCGGTCGATGGCTTCGTGCGATATGTGCCATTTACGCTGCAGCCTACGCCCGAGTTCCTCGCCAACGTCATAAAGCCAAACACTACTATACTCATAGATATTTGTCTGCAGCGTATAGTTGATCAGAATGTATTTGTGCTTAATGGCCCGGTAGATTCAGTGCCGTCAGGGAGTGCAGGTAACTTCAAAGGCATAAAGCCTTCCGGTAAGTTCGTCGATTGATCAATGCGGTTGTTATTGTAGCAGATTATTCTTTGCTTCAAAGCTTATCTTAAATGCGACTTTTATCCGGTGGGCTGTTAAGCCTGTACCGTAAAGTTACCTATTGTAGGGTTAGGACATCCGGAAAATAGTGAGCCCCTATGCCATGCGTCATTGCACCACCACTTTCCTGCACCACCGGCCTGCTTCTGTAGTTGCTGTTACAAAATACATCCCCGGCTGGTTTAGTTGTAGTGGGGTGTCATTATTTGTGGGGGTGGCAAAGTCTTTTATTGTTCTGCCGGTAATGTCTGTGATGGTGATATGTGCCGGCTCATCATTATCAGCAGATAGCCGTATTACAAATGTGCCGGTATTGGGGTTGGGGTATACTGCCAATCCATTTCCTTTTGCCTCGGGCCACAGCGCTACCGAAGTCTTAATATTGCAGCCTGCCACTTCGCAGCCGTTGCTGTCTACACCCACCAACCAAACATCCTTTTGCCTATGCCATGTCGGTAAAGTATCATTAAAAGCAGCACCAATAAATATGAGATTATGATTTGATTCTTCTACTGCATCGCGAAAATATGCGTTTTGTAATGGCGAGCTAAAATAATTGTGGCTCCATATAATGTTGCCATTGCGGTCAATTTTCGCAGCAAACCCTAAATTATAAGGACTAATATTATTCCAGTCATCTCCAACAATGATATAACTGCTGTCCTTTGTCTGTCTGACCACTACAGGCTGCCTGTGACCAATATCATCAGAATACGAAAGAGAAGTAATCCAGGTAATATCAAAATTAGTATCAAGGTGGGCTATAAATGCGGGGAAATTTTCTGCATTATACAGAAAGTCAACCGGTGAAGTTGAATAAATAGAATCATAAACGCCAATAAATACATATCCACCATTTATATCACTATATAAATTACCACATATTCCAATCCTGCCAGCCATATATAAGCTACTGTAAATGGAATCCTTTATAATATTTCCATTTTGATCCAGTAGCAAGAACCACGGTACATTCTGCGTGTAACTTATAGAACCAAACCATCCGGTACGTGGAAACGTTGCAGCAACTACAATTCTTCCATCTGCCAAAGGGATTATATTAGTTATTGTATACGAATCTGAAGTGTCCCTTTGAAAAGTCTTTGTCCATAAAGTATCACCAAGAGCATTAGTGCGAATTAAATAACCGGGATAATGAGACGGAGTATTTAGTCCATGGCCCCCTCCCAACAAGTATCCACCATCTTGCATTATAGCAAGCGTGTATATCACATCATAATGCTTGGAAGTGTCTGTGTAAGTCTTTAAAAGGGTTGTATCTCCAGACGCATTTAGTTTCATTATCCCGCCTGCACTGTACAAATAACCTGTTGTTGCATTAGGCCATTGTCGGATAAGTGGAGTGATATAACCGGTATCATGTAATCTATACATTTCTCCGGAACTTCCTGGCCCAATATATCCGGTGTCAAACTTAAAAAGTTTTCTGCTAAAGACATTTTTACTAGCCTTATCCACGGTCATATCAAACGATGAAAACTTGTTTGTTGTTGGGTTATAAGACCATCCGCAAATAAAATAGTTTGAATCTGGATTGATCAACATGCACCATCCCCAGTCTTGAGTAGAATCATCATCAAATAATCTTTGAAATTGCTGTGCATTCGAAAACAGTGGCGCTACTAAAAGCGCCACTGCTAGTAATACAAACCATTTTGATTTTGTCGTGTATGCCATTATTTGATGTTATGGTTGGTACACAAATTTTATTTCTTTGGTTTTGCCTCCGTTACCCGGCTTGTATACACCCAGGTAAATGCCGGGTATTATTTTTAAAGGAAACTGTAGATCCGTTTTACCATTGATAACGCTGTATCCCATTATTTGTTGTCCCAAAAGCGTAAGCAGCGTAAAGGTGCCCGCCTCCGATGCCTCTGTGATATTACTTCGTTAAAATAGCTATAATATGGGTGTCCTTTCGGGAGCCGCAAAAAATACTTTTCCCTCTTTTACAGACCCTATCTTCTTATCTGATCATTTATGTGGGAAAATTACAGGGTAAAAAAACATAGTGAATAAAATATGTCATTTGCCTCTGCGCAGATACACACCCGCCCCTCAAATTATTTACCCACAAAAAACAACCCACCCCAAACCTTTTCCGGACGCGCATCTTAGCCACATATGCGCCTCATTTTTGTGGGTATCTTTATTTGGCGCGTACGCTATGTGTCTTTACCTTTATGGCGTCATAGATACTCCCTGGTTGGTATGGCCTGGAGCCGGGTAGAAAGTGAAACCTTTTTGTAACCTTTTCGTAACCTTTTTGTAACATTTTTCGGTGTAACTTGTTGATTATCAATTCCGTTAACAAAAAATATTTTTTCTGAAAAAACGTAACATTCCGCCTCATCATTACCGGGTACATCAGCCTGCTGTTGCCCTCTCTAGCGGTCGGGTGATTGCTTAAAAACGAAAAAAGGCGGGAGGCATTTCCGCTGTATTATTATTACTTTTGGCGCTTCAATAAATAATATGAGATACATACTACGTGGTACGCCCTTACTGGCTGTTGCAATGTTCTTCCTTCTGGCCGCCGGCACTGCGGCTGCCCAGGACCGTATGACCCCCGAACTGCTGTGGAGCCTCAAACGGGTATCTGGCGATGGCGTAAGCCGCGATGGCAAGTATGCCTATTACTCCTCAAAGTCGGTAGACTGGAAGACCGAGAAAAGCGTAATGCACCACTATCGGATCAATGTGGCAGATGGTACCAAAAAAGAATGGACCACCGAGGCTGGCAAAACCAACCTGCAGCGCTTTGACAAGGCGTGGTATGCTAACTATGACAATATCCTCTATGAGAGCACAGACAGCGGCAGCACATGGAAAGAGATATATACCGGCCTGCAGGATGCCGAAAATGTATGGGTATCACCAAACGGTAAGTATGTGGCATTCTCTAAAGATGTGCTGGTAAAGCCTATGCAGGGCGCTGATATATACAGCGATCTGCCCAATACTACCGCTAAGGTATATACCGATCTTATGTACCGCCACTGGGATACCTGGGAAGATGGTAAGTTCTCGCACATTTTCGTGGCCAATATTAAAGACGGCACCGTAAAAGACATTATGGAAGATGAGGCGTACGACTGTCCGCAAAAACCCTTCGGTGGCTCCGAAGACCTCAACTGGGCGCCCGACAGCAAGGGATTTGTATATGTCTGCAAGAAGAAAACAGGCAAAGACTACGCGCAGAGCACCAATACAGACCTTTATTATTACAATACAGAGAAGAATACTACCGAAAACTGGACCGAAGAAATGCCCGGTTATGATATGAACCCCGTTTTCAGCCGCGATGGCAAAAAGCTGGCATGGCTCAGCATGGGCCGCGATGGCTACGAAGCTGATAAAAATGATATCGTGGTAATGGATGTGGATAGCAAAAAGAAGACAAACCTTACCGGCCGCTGGGATGGCACCGTCGATGGTTTTGTATGGGGCTTCAGGGATACTAAGATCCTTTTCAATGCTCCTTTCGAAGGCACGCAGCAGTTATTTGAGGTTCAGGTGCCTGAGCGCGAGACCATCAACCACCCTATAAACATGATCACGCAGGGCAAGTGGGACGTGAATGGTATACTGGGCCAGGCAGGTGATTACATCATTGTATCCCGTTGCGATATGAACCATGCCACTGAGATATACGCCGTAAAGCCAAAGTATGGCGACATGATACAACTCTCGCACGAGAACGATAAGACCTATGTGAAAATATCAATGAGCCAGACCAAGCTCCGCTCTATAAACACGACAGACGGCGCCACGCTGCATGCTTGGGTCATCTATCCGCCCGATTTCGACCCCAAAAAGAAATACCCCACGCTGCTGTATTGCCAGGGTGGGCCGCAGAGCGCCTTGTCGCAGTTCTACAGCATCAGGTGGAACTTCCAACTCATGGCCGCGCAGGGTTATATAATCATAGCGCCAAACCGTCGCGGCATGCCGGGCTGGGGCGTTAAGTGGAATGAGGAAATCAGCAAAGACTGGGGTGGCCTGCCTATGCAGGATTACCTGGCAGCTATAGACGATATCAGCAAAGAGCCTTATGTAGACAAGAGCCGCCTCGGCTGTGTGGGTGCCAGCTATGGCGGCTACAGTGTGTACATGCTGGCCGGTATGCACAACAATCGTTTCAAAACATTCATTGCACACGATGGCTTGTTCGATCTTAAGAGTTGGTATGGCACTACAGAGGAGCTGTGGTTTGCCAACTGGGATATAGGCGGGCCGTATTGGAAGTCACCTCCACCTGCCAGCTATGAAAAATTCAACCCCAGCAATTTTGTGAACAAATGGAACACGCCCATAATGATCGTGCAGGGTGGTCTCGACTATCGTGTGCCTATAGAGCAGGGGCTCGAAGCATTCCAGGCAGCCCGTCTGCACAATGTAAAGGCAAAACTGCTGTACCTGCCAAACGAGAATCACTGGGTGTTGCATGCGCAAAACGGCATTGCATGGCAGCGTGAGTTCTTTAAATGGCTCGATGAGACTTTGAAGTGATCGGTATCTCTGCCACAGGCGGGGCCACTCCATATAGCATAATACAAACAGGCGCCATTGGCGCCTGTTTTATCGGTAAGATCAGGGTAGTTATTTACGGGGCAGGTACGTTAAAAGAACCTGTGACTGTGCTCATATCATTGCGGGTATAACTAAATGTGCCGACGACATCAGGGGTAACCGAGGTTATGGTGAGTGTACCGGACACACATACTGCGGTATCCGAAGTATATCCGTAAATAATTCCACGGTTTACATTGTCTAATGTAAAGGTGCCTGTAGTGCCGGGGTAGGAGAGAAACCATATTTCAACTTCAGACGAGGTTGTTACTCCTGCCAGTTTTACATTGCCGCCTACCGTGCCGCTGCTATGTATGTTAGGGTCAGAGGTGGAGACACTGGTGCCGGTAGATGCGGCTGCATTGATAAAATGCCCCGAAGTGGTTCGGGCGCCGCGGGTGCAGGCACTTAGTGTGGCTATGGTCAGCAATACCGGTAAGGCGCTTTTGAGTACTTTTTTCATAAAGTGGTTTTTGGTCCATATTAATAGACGGTCTTTTTGCCGCGCCGGGTTGGTTCGGGTAAAATAAAAGATCCCGGCGCGTGCCGGGATCCATCACAAATATTGCGGTTTTATTAGTTAGTACCCGTGCCGGATACTTTCAGGTTGAAGGTAAATGTTACAGTGCAGTCAAGTGGTATGGTAGTGCCGCGGCGCAATTTGCCGCTCACTGTATAGTTAAACTGGTTGCCGATATAGCTTTTTAATTCGGTTGTGCTATCTACCGGCAAAGAAAGTGTATTTGAGTACACATCAGGGTTATCAGCTATCGATACTGTAAAAGGAGTGCTGTTGGTATTAGAAGAGAATGTAGCTGAGCAAGATTCAAAGTTTTGAAAGTTGTTAAGGCTGTTGGCGTTATTGAGTGTAAATATCACAGATGCCAGTTTTACACTCGATACGTTTGCCGCGCCAAGCTGGTTGCCGGTCTGCGCTTTAATAAATGAGTCTACATTAAATGAATTGGTAGTTGGCCCTACGGTCACTGTCCCGTTTGTACCGGAGGTAACCGGGATAGTAACATTTACAGTTTCTGTCTGCATGCCCAGGCTGAAATTAAGGAGTTTGGCCAGCTTTGTGCACGACTGCAGTGTGCTGAAAATGCCAAATGTGATAGCTATGATAGCGATAGCTGATAGATGTTTTCTTTTCATAATAGTTAATTTGATGTAAATGTACGGATAAAATTTTAAAAAACTGATATTCAAATGATTGATTTTGTTTTTTTATCGGGGGATAAAGTTTGTCTTAATTAACAAAGCCTGTGATAATATTGTTTTACCTTAGCAAAAATTTCAAATACCGGTGCAGGAAACAGCCAAAAAGCAATATGTTAAGTTTGCTCCAAGGGGAAAAGACAGCTTTTACGACGTGGTAAAAAGCAGGGTAAATGATTATTTCCAGTCAAATAATATTTCGCCTTATTCCAATTCCGCTATGTATGTCAAGACCGCTGCCATGCTGTCTATGTACTTTGTTCCATACCTGGTTATCGTTACGGGTCTTGGGTCGGTGAGTCTTTGGTTATATTATCCCCTATGGCTGCTCATGGGTCTGGGTATTGTAGGTATAGGTACATCTGTAATGCATGATTCTAACCATGGCGCGTATACCACCAATAAAAATGTGAACCATTTCCTGGGCAGCCTGCTCAATATTCTTGGCGGTTACTCGCTCAATTGGAAGATACAGCACAACATACTGCATCATACATACACCAACATTCAGGGGCTTGATGAAGATATAGAGGCCGGTAGCGTACTACGTATGTCGCCCGAAAAGCCTTTGCTGCGTTTTCATCGTTTTCAGCATATATATGCCTGGCTGGTATATTGCATTATGAATCTTTACTGGATCACGGTCAAGGATTACAAAATGCTGTTTAAGTACTCAAAGAATAAACTCCTGCAAAACCAGCGCACCACACTGGCAAAGACGCTTACAGAGCTCACGCTGCTTAAGGTGTTATATGTAGCTTATATGATCGTATTACCCATTAAGTTCTCGGGTGTTGCGTGGTATCATGTAGTGGGTGGCTTTGTGATCATGCATGTGGTTGCGGGCTTTGCGCTGGCTTGTATCTTTCAGCCGGCACATGTTATAGAAACATCAGATTATTCGAGCCCTACAGATGACCGCAAAATGGAAAACAACTGGGCCCTGCACCAGGTACTGAACACAGCAGACTTTGCCCCTGATAACAAACTGGTATGCTGGTTTATTGGTGGGCTCAATTTTCAGATCGAGCACCACTTGTTTCCGCAGGTGTGTCATATACATTATCCCAAGATAGCAAAGATCGTGGCGTCGGTAGCGGAGGAGTTTGATATACCTTATAACGTCATGCCCACCTTCAGGAGCGCGCTGCTGGCCCACGGCAAGATGCTTTGGTACCTTGGCCGGAACGAGAAATTAGTAACTGCCGGTTAATTGCTGAAAAAGTATTGTGTCCTTTATTGCATAACATACTGATAACAGTTGTGCATTGTACAGGTTCTTTAAGTACTGTTTATTGAGTGCATGCGGAAAAGTACAGGCAACAAAAAAGACGTGCTGTGCACGTCTTGGAGTGATTGAAGTGGTGCTGTAAAAAATTATTGTGCTACAACTTTAACATTTACGGCATTCAAACCTTTCTTACCATTTTGAACTTCAAAGGACACCCTGTCGTTCTCACGGATTTGGTCTTTCAGACCTGATACGTGAACAAAAATGTCCTGGCCGCCGTTAGCGGGAGTAATGAAGCCAAATCCTTTGGTTTCATTAAAAAATTTAACTGTACCTTCTTGCATTTTTAATTGAATAAAAAATTAATAATAAGCAAATCTACATTTTTTTATTTCAAACTACAAAAAAAAATTTCTATTAACAAAAGGGTAATCTTGCAATGCAATACATCGCTACAGATATTATCGGCAGCTATTTTGGTGGCGTTTCTTCATATGTGTAATTGATTATTTGTAATTTATTTTTATTTAAAGTGGTGAGAAAAGTGTAGTCCATCCATATGTGTATGTGTATGGAACAGCTTTTTACATGACAAATATGATGAATGTAAAACTGCAAAGCGCATAAAGGTGATTGGCCGATTTACATATTACGGCATTTGCTGCATTGTCCCGGCTTGGTGCAGCGCTATTTTTGTACCAATAAGGGTTCGGTATTTCCGGTGCCTGTTTTTTGGCGAGTGTGCGTTTGGGTAACATAGAGATAAGGGACTAATTGTCTGCGCAATGGTAGTATAGCGGTATTATTACAACCCGGAGATGCCTGGTGGTGAAGACAGCATAGGAAATAAACCTGAATAAAGTTTCTGCCTTTGCGTCACTTCTTTAGCTTATCGTGAAATACCTTTTTGAATTTTTCCACCTTTGGTTGTATCACGAAGTGGCAGTAGGGTTGCTCTCCGTTTTCGTTATAATAGTTTTGGTGGTAATCTTCGGCTTTATAAAAGTGTGTGAACGGGGAGATCTCAGTGACCACAGGTTTATCCCATGCTTTCTCGTCGTTGAGCTTCTTCTTGTATTGTTCGGCTTTTAGTTTCTGCTCATCGTTGTGATAAAAGATTACGGAGCGGTACTGAGTACCTACATCATTGCCCTGGCGGTTGAGGGTGGTAGGGTCGTGGCAGGTCCAGAAGGCGGCCAGCAGCTCATCAAATGAAATGACAGAGGGGTCGTAGGTAATGTTACATACCTCGGCATGACCTGTGGTACCCCCGCATACCTGGCGGTAGGTGGGGTTATCTACATGACCGCCTGAGAAGCCCGATTCGACTTTAAGCACGCCTTTGAGCATCTGGAACTGTGCCTCTGTGCACCAGTAGCAACCGGCGCCAAAGGTTGCGGTATCTGTTTTGTGCGCGTTTTCGTGTGCGGGTGTGTTGTTCATTTGCCTGAAAGTTTTTGATTTTTCATAATTGCCATGCTGCGCATATGTGGCGAAACCGGACATTAATAAAGCGATCAGCAGCGTGTGGCGGAATGCGTGGATCATTGTCAAATTTAGGACTATATACGGTAAGGGCACATAAGCGGTTTTGGGGATATAGTAATAGTGGTGCTATTTTATATATGCTTTAACAAAAGCAGGTTAAGAGACTTTGTACTAAAAAATATATAGCATAATTGAAAAAAACTTTTTTAATATCCGTCTGCTTATCTAATTTTGCTCTCGGAGAGATGGCAGAGTGGTCGAACGCGGCGGTCTTGAAAACCGTTAACTGTAACAGGTTCGGGGGTTCGAATCCCTCTCTCTCCGCGTAATTACCTGATAATGAGCCACTTATGTGGCTCTTTTTCATTTACGGAATCCTTATATGGTTGCCAGTAAAGGCTTTCAGAGGATGGAACAATTTGCATGGCAAATCATGTCTATCCATGCGAAAACAGCCAGGTGGACAACATGAGGACAACAGACCAAGCGATAGGCGGACAACAAAAAGCCTATCATTATCCACTCATTGTCAATCACATACGTATTGTTGTCGGGTGATGTGGCTTCCAAGTGCTCAAAAAAGAGCAAATGGACAACCGATTACACATTTCCTTTTACATCAACACCCAACGAGGCTCAAATGACAAGTACCCTGTTTACATGCGCATCACAATATCGGGTAAGCGCGAAGTAGTAAATACTGGTGTTACTGTTACTAAGCAGAATTGGGATAGTGCTAAGGCTACTATCAAGGGTAAAAGCGAAGAAGCCTTTAATGCTAACAAACTGCTGTCAACATACAGAGCGAAGGCAACAGACATTTATGCCGAATGCCTCAAGCAAGACTTGCCTATCACGTCTCAACTGATAAAAGGCAAACTGGTTAACCCGACCGAGAAGGCAGAATATTTGATACGGCTCATACACCATCACAATGCCTATGTGAAACGCAAGATTGGAATTGAAGTGAGTAAGGCAACCCATACCAAGTATGAAACGTTATTGTTCAAAGTGAAGGGCTTCTTACGAAAGCAGTATAAGGCAAACGATATCGCCCTTGACCAATTGAACAAAGGCTTTCTCATAGGGTTTGAACTGTACCTGAAAGCTGATGAGCACATCGCGCACAATACATCCATCAAGTACATTCAATTCCTTAAACGAGTAATCAACTATGGCATAGGCATGGAATGGCTAAAGCATGACCCATTTAAGGCATTTAAGTGTACCCTACAGCCAGTCATAAGGGAATGCCTGACACAAGAGGAGATCGATAGAATACAGGGCAAGGCGCTGGTAAGCCCAAGGCTGGAACAGGTACGGGACATCTTCGTATTCAGTTGCTACACTGGGCTTGCTTATGCTGACGTGAAGAAGCTAAGGTATGGTGAAATCGCCAAGGGTATTGACGGACAGTTGTGGATACAGACCTATAGGACTAAGACCAATACAAGGGTTCCCATTCCATTGCTTCCGCAAGCATTGGCACTTATTGAACGATATAGAGCCAAGCTAAACGCAGATAATGCTTATGTGTTTCCCGTGCCATCAAACCAGAAGACCAACGCCTACCTCAAGGAAATTGGCGATGTATGCGGTATCACCAAGAAGCTCACCTTTCACATAGCCAGGCACAGTTTCGCAACAACCATTACCCTGTCAAATGGTGTACCTATTGAGACTGTAAGCAAAATGCTGGGGCATACTAACATCAAGACCACACAGATATACAGTAAGGTGGTAGACTTGAAGATTAGCGGTGATATGGCTGCACTTAACAAGAAGCTTACTCGTAACCCGATTAATTCACAAGAAAAACCTCAGCCATGATACAGTCTATAATCAAGCTTGTGAAGTTATTCCTATTAGTGGTATTCGTTCTAATCGCTATCGGGTTTTTGGACTTCATCAGCAACCCGCTCAAATTCATCCAGACCTATTCACCTTCTCATACTATCATGTAGACTATGAATGACTTCTTTACCAAGGTTGTAACTGTCAATAACCTCGGTATGTGTCATGGTGGCATTCCCTCCATGAACAAACCGATGTCGGCAAACAAGTAAATTATCATAGGATGTTTTTATGCTTGCCCGTAGCCTTCGCAACGCATCGGCCTCCTTCGCATCAAGACTTGTGTCGAACTTCCGCAGATACTTGTCTCCAAAGGATTTGACTTGATTGCCTCTTAGGTCACTTATCTTTATTCTGCCATTAATTTGAGACAGATGCTTTTCGATAAAGTGACCGAATACGCTGTGCTTTTTAGTCGCAAAATCGTTGAAGATATCCTTAATCGCAAGTTCATATACGGTGATGGCACTGACCGAAAGAAACCCAGCATAACTTGAAAGGATGGCTGCATCGTGAACAGTCAATAGGTATGGGGTAAGATGGGCAACAAGATTATCAGTTGGAATAAACCTATCTGCGTAAGCCATATTACTTCACCAATTTTTCGTGGACGTGTTTAAATCTCTCCTTGACGGTCTTTTCGTCGGTCGTACCTAAGGTTGTCAGGTCTACGAATTTTCGATCAGTGAGTAACGCCTCATACCTCTGGCCTAAGTTATCAGGCAAACGATTCGTATTATTCAGTATGGTACAGAACACAGAGTCAAATATTGAAGTATTTAATGGACCTCTGACACTAAATGGCTTAGCTCTCAATTCCTCATTTATTATCCGACAAGTTTCGGTAAATGCCCTTTGGAATTTATCAATAGTGTTTTTCGGGGCTTTCCGATACCTGTTCGCCACTTTATTGAGGAATTCTTTCATGGGCTTTTCGTATAGGTCCAAATGATAGGCCAACCCGAAGGCTCTTAATATCAGCTCGACGTCTTTTTGATGCTTGTCGAAGGCAGGCTTTGCAATTATTGTCCGCCAATTATCATCTTCATTTAACTTCCTGAGAGCGGATAAGAAATCACCTCGAAAAACAGAATTTCTTATTTCTTGAGGTGTTAGTGGTGTGCCTCCTGTGTTGAGTCTCTCGAAAATATGATACACACTTGTACTCTCTCCCTTTGGAGTAAGTTGTCGAATGTTAATCGCACGCAACACAGAGCCTTCTAACTTCCGTCTGTCTTTGGGTTCCAAGTCGGAAAACTTCTTATTATGAAAAGGGCTTCTTTCATTGAGGCCAGTTAGGCGAAATGTTTGCCTTTTGCCTCTACTACTCTCTGCCCCAAAGTACTCATCGAAGAAGTAGATAATACTTAGTAATCTTTGTTGTCCATCAATAACAAGACTCTTGTTATCGTCATCTATATAGAAGAATATCGGTGGGACAGGTAGCCCTACCAAGAAAGACTCAATTAGAAGAGATGATTGCCGTATTTTCCAGACAAACTCTCTTTGGAAATCAGGAATGACAATGTCGTTGTTATACCACATTTCGTTAAGACTCCTCAAGCTCAGGTCGGAAGGATAGGAGGTAATGTCATATTCAATTAGCACCTCACTTTCCCCGTCTTCTTCGGGCACTAAGTCAAGGTTATCAAGATTATCAGCAGCCATATTATTGAAGTTTAGTAGAGTCATAAAAATAGAGATTATTCCAATTACTTGTACCTATGCCACCTCCCAAATCCATTCCTTTCAGGACAGGCTTTATCTATACCGTCATATAGACCTTTGGATAAACTCTGTCCTTTCAGGTTTTTTTCAGAATTGCAGACGGTGACCCGCCTTCGGACACCCCGTGTAGATTTGTTCGCCTCGACCACCCCAATTTGATAGCCCGCCCTGAATTAGGGAGTCGGGGTACACCCGCCTTCACTATTTCAGCATCTCAATAATCACTCGTAAAAACCACTTTAATTATGGTAACAATTACTGGGTATAACCTTCGTACCTCAAAGGAAGGAGACAAGAAGACTTACATCACCTTAGAGATTGAAGGTGATGTTGAAATGGTGCAATCTCAAAACACAGGCAGGTTCTATGCTACAGTACGGAGGTGTGTTATCAGTAGCACATTTGACCAATTCACCGCAGAACGTATGGTAGGCAAGCAAATGGCAGGTTCCATTGAACGTGTAGCGTGTGAGCCATACGACTATACTATGCCCGAAACGGGAGAGGTCGTCCGCATGGGCTACCGTTGGGACTACCAGCCGATAGCAGGTCGTAGGACGTTTGTGGCGAAGCAGAAGGCTACCGACCTGTCAGTGCCACCTGACGAGGTACAACAGGAAACTACAGAGCCAACCGTTGTGGCACAGTAGACAGTAGGGGCAGTGTAATAGCTGTCCCTACCTTTGTCGTATGCGCGGCGCGAAGCCAGGTTTCAGCAGCCTAACCTTATCCAATATACTTCTTCTTGCCACATCCATCATTTCGCAAGCCTTATCAGACATTAGATATACGGAGCAGTTCACATCGTCACAGCCACAAGGACGAATGTCCTTACTCTTAAGTAGTGCATTAAAATCGTCTCTCAGAGCGATAACATCATTGGTAATATCCGCAAGCTCTTTCTTCAATTCCCCGTCCTTAATGGCGAACCTTGATGGTATCTGACGAATAAGTGTGCCGTCTCGTAGTCGATGCATACCTGTATTCAGTACCTCTATTGTATCAGTAATGGCCTTACCGAAGTCAGGTATGTTCACTTCGTGGTAGAATGGAGTGGTAAAGGCTGGTCTGTCAAAACACTCTGAAATAAGAGACAGTATAGCCTCGTCATTGGTGGTTGTTAGCACATCTGTGATTGCCTTAAGTCCTTGGTAAGTATCAGGGAAAGGCTCACCGTTGACAAACCGTTGTAAAACTTCAGGAGTGTCTTTATAGAGTCTTTCTTCGAACTCTGCACCACTCCAAACATCTGCGTCCTCCACCCCTAATTGTGACTTGGCATATTCAATAATGGTCTTCCTTGTAGCAGCCGAAACGATTCCCCCACAAATCATAGTATAAAAGGTGGGGATAGTATTGTGTTTAACCAGCTTATCTTAGATTTAAATAAACAAAAATTTCCTGAAATTTTTAATAAAATGAGATAAAATATGAAATCAGAAGAAATTGCACAAGGTATTTGGAACACGGTAATAATTGAAGGACTCGAATCATATCGGACAATATTCAATAGTACTCCAATTGAAGAAGCTACGCATTTTTTTTATCAAGGTGCTTTGAGATTTTTTGCAAGTTTAAACGATCAGCAAAAAGCTATTTTTTTTTTAATTATTAAACAAGTAGAGATCGACACAGTTGCTACTACACTTGCCATTTTGGATGGAGATTCCGCATTAAATGGTGAAAGTGTGGATTTTGTTTTAACTATTAAAGACCGTATTGAACGTCTCAATGGGAATTTATCGGAGCTTTTTTTGACTATAGCCGAGATAGATCGCGGAGAATAGAACTTACGCTGTTATTAATATATCAAGGTTGACTACGATATCTTTTCCCTTTTGATAGAGGTAGAAAGTGAGGATCATACGTCGATGTGACTGCCAGGCACTGAGAAACAGAGTAGGTGCTTAGAGTAAATACAGTTGACATGCGGAAAGGCCGAGGCAGACGTTGGCGAATGACAGGTAGAGAGCGACGTAATGCCAGAAGGATACGTAAACAAATAGAAAGACCCCCACTGGTACTCGTCTGCGATGATATAAATCAACCAATTTAATGACGTGAATCACGGTTCTGCAATTTGGGATCGTGTAGATTTACAACTAAAAAGGACTATGAAAAACATATCTAAGACTCCGGAAATAGCGCCCTCAACAACACCGGAAATATCTCCTGCGCCTGACAAAACCAACCCGGACATAAAACCGGAAATTTTGCCGTTGAATGACCCTGAACCTGTACATACACCGAAAGAAGTGCCGGTTAAAAAAGAGCCGCCCACAAAATAATCGTGACTATTGTATTTTTGATGCTGTGAATACCTGGTGTCCTGCCGTAATCGTAGAGAAATGATCTTTCGTAAATTTGACAGCGGCATTACTATCCATAACATCAGCCGCTACAACCTGAGCGATAACACTTTTCAGGCGTGCGGTTTCGTGTATTGTGTTTCGTAGCGTATATTTTGAACGGGACGGGCCAAATATGAATATGCTGTTAGCGTCCTTCAAAAGAGCAATAACAGATTTACACAGCTTAGACAGATTTTCCGCTGCCCTGTTTTGAACGTTTTCCTGCCGGGTCACATGGGTTGTTCTTGCGATACCACCAGGGTTTTCAAGTTCGATCTCCGAAATAAATTGTTCATGCTGTAAATGGTTCAATGCTATTACAAATGCGTGCTTACGGTCGATATAGATGCCGTAGTTAATTTTTGTTGTCATTGCTTGAGTTTTTAATGTTAATAAATATAGGCCCGGAGCGTTCAGGGCATTTTTTCATGTTACTACAGCAGTCCAATTATTGAGCCGGCAGTGCCGTAGCCTTTGCTTTATCGAGGATGAAGATAAGTCAGTAACAGGATGCCATTTATGACCTGCGTCATCCAACAGGGTGATTGTAATCGATTTCATTAGTGCAAATAGCCAGGTGATCACGATCATCGTCGTTAATGCCCTCCATCATTTTTCATGCAAGGCTGCAAGCGTATGTTTGTTTTGTTATGTAAAAAAAACCGATCATCCACACTTCCGACCTTGTACTTTTCCGTCCTGAGAGTTGGTGTCAACAAGCAGGCTATCTTTATATAGAGATGGATAACTTAAAACAGACCAAACAATGACAAGCACGATAACATCCCTGCCCGATACAATGGTTGCAATGGTGCTTGAAGCACAGGGACAACCGCTCACCTGCAAAAGAATTCCATTGCCGGAGTATGGAGACACCGAGGTGCTCGTCAAAGTCAAAGCATGCGGTGTATGCCGGACTGACCTGCATGTTATAGACGGAGACTTAAAGCATCCGAAACTCCCCATCATTCCCGGGCATGAGATAATAGGAGAAGTAGTAAAAAAAGGAGAAGGAGTTACCGGGCTGCAAATAGGAGACCTGGTGGGCATCCCCTGGCTGGCCTATACCTGCGGAGAGTGCAGGTATTGCAAAAAAAGCAAAGAGAATCTTTGTGAAAACGCTCTTTTTACAGGCTATACTAAGGACGGTGGTTTTGCCGAGTATACCGCAGCCGAAGAACGTTATTGTTTTTTACTTCCGGACGCGTCATGGGATGCTTCAAAAGCGCCTCTTCTATGCGCTGGCCTTATAGGGTACCGGTCGTACAAATTTATAGGTGAAAATGTTACACGCCTGGGTATTTACGGTTTTGGCGCAGCCGCTCACATTTTAACACAGATCGCTGTGCAAAGCGGTAAGAAGGTATTTGCTTTTACACGGGATGGGGATGACAAAACACAATTGTTTGCATTGCAAATGGGTGCAGTTTGGGCAGGTGACTCATCGGATATGGCGCCTGAAATCCTTGATGCTGCGATTATCTTTGCTCCTGACGGAAGCCTTGTTCCAAAGGCATTAGAGAATATTGATAAAGGCGGGGTTGTGGTTTGTGGAGGGATCCACATGAGTGATATCCCATCTTTCAGGTATGAAACCCTCTGGGGCGAAAGAACCATCAGGTCCGTAGCTAACCTTACCAGGCAGGATGCAGTTGAGTATATAAAACTGGCTAAGTCTGTGGCGTTAATCCCACATGTAACTTTTTTTGCGCTGAAGGAAGCAAATAAGGCGATCGATGCCGTTAGGGCCGGTAGTTTAAATGGCGCCGCAGTGATCCGGGTATCCGAGTTTTAATCTAATCACGTCGCGCTATAATATACCGTGATAGTAAAACCTATACCGGGTTTATGTTTTTTGTTCGGCAGGCTTTGCGGTTTTTTTCTCTTTGATCTTCTTTTTTGGGGACAGGAGCAGGCCCAGCGCTGCACCTGCAGAGGCGGCCATGGTTATCGTAAACCAGGTTTTTATCATCTTGTTCATACTTATTTTATTTGTGGTTGATCGTTTTCTGCTTTATTAATATTTTCAATTCCTTTTAAAAGGGCGTCAAGGTTAAACGAAATGCTGTCAATACCCCGGGCAACAAGAAATTCGGCGAATTCGGGGTAGTCACTGGGTGCCTGGCCACATAGGCCTATTTTTTTGTTGATTTTTTTTGCCTTAGTAATTACGGTAGCTATCATTTCCTGTGCAGCCCTGTTCCTCTCGTTAAAAAGGTTGGCAACCAGTGCTGAATCACGGTCTATGCCCAGCGTCAATTGGGTAAGATCATTGGAGCCTATTGAAAAGCCATCGAATATCGCGCCGAACTCTTCTGCCTGGATAACATTACTGGGTATTTCAGCCATAACATATATTTCAAGGCTGTTTTCTCCCTGGGTCAATCCGAATTCTTTCATAACATTGATCACCTGCGCGCCTTCCTCCACGGTACGACAAAAGGGTATCATAAGCTTTACGTTGGTAAGGCCCATATCATTTCTTACCACTTTCATTGCCTCGCATTCCAGCTTAAAGCCCTCTTTATAAAGAGGGTTGTAGTACCTGGATGCTCCCCTGAAACCGATCATCGGGTTCTCTTCGGCTGGTTCAAAGTCTTTGCCACCCAGCAAATTGGCATATTCATTTGTTTTAAAGTCACTCATCCTGACGATTACCTCTTTCGGATAAAAGGCTGCGGCAATTGTCGCAACACCCTGCGCGAGCTTCTCAACAAAAAAATCTTTTTTATCCGTATATCCTTGTGTAATGCGATCGATCTTTTGCACAACCTCCGTGTCAGTCAGTTCATTAAATTTCACAAGCGCCATCGGGTGTATTCCAATGGTGTGATTAATGATGAATTCGATTCGCAGCAGACCTACTCCGTTATTAGGATAGAAAGACATCTTAAACGCCTTGGCTGGGTCTCCCGCTATCAGCATAGCTTTTGTTCGTTGGGGCATTTTTATATTACGGGCATTAAAGTTTTGCTCTTCCCACGTTAGTTTTCCCTCATATACGTACCCGGTTTTTCCTTCGGCGCATGATACGGTAATTAACGATCCGTCCTTTATTGTTTGTGTTGCATTTCCCGTGCCTATCACCGCAGGAATACCGATCTCCCGGGCCACAATGGACGCATGGCTTGTCCTTCCCCCTTTGTCGGTAACAATTGCCGCAGCCTTTGTTAGTATCGGATCCCAATCAGGGCTCGTTAGCTCAGTTACAATTATATCGCCGTCCTGTACCTTGAAAGCATCTTTAGGGGAGGTCAATATCCTGGCCCTTCCGGACGCGATCTTTGAACCGATTGCCTGTCCGGCAGCAATTACGGTTGTTTTACCTTTAAGTTTATATGTTGTGATTGCCAGTGGCTTAGCAATGCCATGTACGGTTTCCGGTCGCGCCTGTATAATGAAAATGTCGCCATTTATGCCGTCTTTAGCCCACTCAATATCCATAGGCATCTTATAATGCTCCTCGATACTAAGCGCCCATTTTGACAGTTGATGGATTTCAGCATCGGACAAAACGGGTTTATTTCGAAGTTCAAGTGGCGTATCTATGTTCACGGTAGTTGCTTTGGTGCCTTCATCCGTTCCATAGATCATCATTTTTGTTTTCTCTCCAATACTCTTCTGGATAATTGCCTTTTTGTTCATCCGCAGCGATGGTTTGAAGACCAGGAATTCATCCGGACTTACAGTTCCCTGCACAATATTTTCGCCGAGCCCCCATACCCCCGCCAGATGAATAACATCCCGAAAACCGGATTCAGGCTCTATTGTAAATGCCACGCCAGAGCAACCGTTATCGGCACGTGCCATTTTCTGAACACCAACCGATAGAAATACTTTATTATGTTCAAATTGATTGTCAATCCGGTATTTGATCGCCCTGTCTGTATACAGTGATGTAAAACACTTTTGCACTGCCATTAACAGGTCTTCGTCGCCTACAACATTAAGATACGATTCATGCTGTCCTGCGAAGCTGGCTTGCGGTAAGTCTTCCGCAGTGGCGCTACTGCGAACGGCTACCGGGGCGGGCACTGTTTCACACAATTCCCAATATGCACTTATTATTGCGCTACCCAAATCCTCCGGCATACTTACTTCCATCATCAATGCGCGGGCCTTTTCTCCTACTTCTCTGAGATTGCTGAATTGAACTTTGTCAAGGGTGGCCATCAACTCAGCAAGTGGGGACTCTAGATTGTTATCAGATAAGAAGTAACGAAAAGCGTCAGCAGTTATCGCGAAGCCATATGGCACCCGGATGCCTTTTTCAGAAAGATTATTATACATTTCGCCAAGCGATGCGTTTTTACCGCCCACTGACTGTATATCCTGTAGAGAGATTTCGTTAAAAAAGACTATATATCGGCTCATGATATTCTGAAAGTTTAAATGCAAATATGTCAATTAAACCAACTTGGGTTTATTACTCTCGTCAGTATCAGTCATGATATTAGTCATTAAACACCCACCTTGACAATAATCAGGTCGTCTGCTAACTGAGGTCATTAATTCCAGCAAAACGCTGCAGCAAATTTGCAGCAGCAAGAACAGATTTTTATGAACATATACCTTTGCCTGACAAGAACATTTGTATTGGCGGCAACATTGTCACTGCCAGTAAGTTTGATGGCGCGGGCCGGCCGCACAGTCACAGCCGGCCCGGCAATGAACAAAACACGCATTGTGCCACTAATAGCCACACTGGCTGATGGCCGTTGTGCAGCATTTGGCGGATGGGAATATAGTTTCGTATCCTGCTCTCATGCAGGTATTCAATATTCAAGTATTTTGTAGTTCTTCCTTTTCCTTTACTAATTACCTCAATTGTTATGGTACTAAGAATGGTATTTGCGCTGCTGCTTATTTTAACAGCCACAATGGCTAATGGACAGGCGATCGATAATACGCTGTCCTTAAAGCATATCAGCAGTGACAGGTATATCCGCTTCAATTATGAGAATGATTATTTCGCGGCTAATGATAAATATTATACGCAGGGTATGATAATGGAACTGGTTGCACCCTGGGTCGGGAAATTGCCGACCAGCAGGCTTTTATTAGCCCCATCGTACCCTTATGTGAAATACGGCATAAGCCTGGAGGATGATATTTATACTCCTAATAACATTGATAATGCAGAAGTTCAGAAAGGAGACAGGCCCTACGCGTCAACTGCCTTTGTTAATATGTTCCTTATTGCATTGGATACTGCTAAAAAGCAAAGATTTTCTGCAGCCTTGAGTGTGGGTTTAATAGGGCCGGTCACCGGTGCAGAGGAAATGCAAACTGAGGTCCACCGGATACTGCCTCATAATTCTGCACCGATGGGGTGGAGGCATCAGGTTCAAAACGATTTTATATTGAATTACCAGGTTGGTTATGAGCGGCAGATATTGCCATTAAAATACTTTTCCTTGTCTGTAAATGCCGAGGCCAGGATCGGTACGCTTAGCGATAAGGCCGGTGTTGGCCTGACTGTCATGACCGGAAAATTCAGTTCCCCTTTTAGCAATGTTATTACATTAAAAAATCTGCATTTTTATTTTTATGATCATCCGAAAGTGAATGTCGTTGGGTATGACGCGACGTTGCAAGGAGGAATGTTTAATAAGGATACGCCCTATCGCATCACGTCCCGGGATATTTGCCGGGTGACATTTCAAAACCGTTTTGGAATTGTATTTGTTATTAACCGGGTTTACCTCGAATTTTTCAGAACCTACTTAAGCAGAGAATATTCTGGCGGCCTCACCCATCCCTGGGGAGGCGTAGAAATTGCTTATGGATTTTAGGTTGTTGCTGTTACTATCTACTGGCCATCCGACCAAAAAGAAAATCCCAGCCCCTAAAGGCCGGGATTTTCTATGCGAAGGCAATAACTTATTTGACGGAGATCGTTTTGCGATCTGCTTTTCCTGCCTGGGTATTTTTTGGCAACGTCAGCTTTAAGATGCCACCATCATAAGTTGCCTCAATTTTGTCCTGCTCTACTTCCTCCGGCAGCGTGAAAGAGCGGGAGAATGAAGAATAGTTATACTCCCGGCGGGTGTACTGATCCTTCTTCTCTTCTTTATTCTCTTCCTTCTGGGAGCTGACTGTAAGAATGTTGCCGTCAACGCTAATTTTGAAGTCGCCTTTATGAAGCCCCGGTGCGGCGAGCTCGAGACCATAACTGCTTTTGTCTTCTGTAATATTGCATTTGGGCAGAGACAGTTGCTTTCCCATTACCCCGTCCTGGAACCACTCAGACCATGGTTCGAAAAAGTCGTTGAATGTTGATGTCAGGCCTGAGAATGGCTTTCTTGTTGATAATGTGTTAATAGACATAATAAACCTCCTTTGTTTTTTTGAGTTAAAAATTATACGACAAACTTACTATGGGTGGGGTGTCCCGTCAATGATGGCCGTCATTAAGTAATATGAGGTTGGTCAGCGTCGGCCTTTATTAAAGTCAGCCCTTGCAATGATTTGAATCATTTTTCCGACATCGCCCTTCCGGTATGTTTGCATCAACATCATGATAGGTACAGGTGCGAACGCTTATTGATTCCGCTCCGGCAGTTAGTTTATAATGATGCCGATACAAGCATAAGATGTCAGACAGGATAAAATGCAATACAAAGGACTGATCACTATCATATTAGTTATATTTGGGCACAGTGCGTTACTTGCCCAGGGAACAGCATGGTCGCTGAGCAATTGTGTTGACCGGGCCTTGCGCCTGAACATTTCCCTCAATCAGTCGTTAGCTAATAATGAAATAAACAGAACGAACTATGAGCAGGCAAAAGCCAACAGGTTACCCAATCTCAATCTTACTGATGCGCAGGCAGTGAACTTCGGCAGGTATCATGACCCCGTCAGTAACCAATTCACTAATCGAAACATATCTTCCAATAATCTTCTAATAAACAGCGATATAACGCTATTCAATGGCCAAAAATACGCTAACCTGATCAAGGGGGATAAGCTATACTATGAAGCGGGCAATCTTGATATTGAGAAAATGAAAAACGATCTCACGTTGAGTGTCGTTGCCGCCTACCTGCAGGTGATGCTGGACTATGAGGCGGTGCAAATTGCACAATCGCAGATTGATGCTACAATTGAACACCTGAATTATACCGAACGATATGTGAAGGCAGGAGTATTACCGGAGAACAACCTGTTGCAGATGAGATCACAACTTGCAACTGATCGGGCGGCAAAGGTTGATGCCGAAAACCAACTACGGATTGCGAGAGTAATATTGATGCAGCTAATAGAGCTTCCGGTTACCATGGATTTTGATATTGAGTTCACTGAAACAGATGGGCTGCTACCAGATGTGGATGTTGGGCCGGACGATATATATCACGTCGCTGAGGGCTTTCTACCGGAGATAAAAGGTGCTGCTTTAAAAACAAAAGCTGCAACAGCCATGTTGAAAGTTTCAAAGGCGGGTGTGTGGCCGAAGTTGACGTTGTCAGGAAGCGTAGGTACCAACTATTCAAATGCTAACTACCTGAATTCCTACAAAACAACATCCTATACTGATCATATAGGATATTTAGAAGGCGACCCGACCCAATTAGTAGATGGGCCGGTATCTAAAACGATTACAAGCTCATCGAACTATCCTTTTCTCCGGCAGATGCGGGATAATTTTTTCGGAGGGATTAGCCTCAATCTGTCCATACCGCTTTATAACAATTTGCTGTACAAAAGTGAAATAAGAAGATCCGCAGTTGCCGTTCGCGTAGCAGCACTCAATGAAGATCTTATTAAAAACCAGGTAAGAAAGAATATTGAGATCGCGTATGCCGAACAGATGGCTGCAAGCAAAAACTACGCGGCCACCAAAGAACAGCTAGTGGCCGAGGAACGCTCTTTCCGGAACATAACAGTAAAATTTAAAGCAGGAGCGATAAGCACTACGGATTTCTTTGTGGAAAAAAGCATGTACAATAAAGCGAAACTGGGTCACCTGCAGGCAAAATACCAATTCTTGTACAAAACTAAAATTTTAGATTTCTATCAGAACGGAAGAATAACCTACTAAAATGAAGAAGATAGTAACGATTATTTCGGTATTTGTCGTTGTTGCGGGCATCGCAATATGGATCGCTATTTCACGGAATGCGAACAAAAGCCCATCATGGAAAACTACTTTGGTTGATACCGGTAGTGTATCGGTCAGCGTGACGGCTACCGGGTCTCTTAATGCGGTCACTACGGTACAGGTGGGTGCCCAGGTTTCCGGTATAGTTTCAAAATTGTTTGCGGATTTCAATTCAGTGGTAACGAGAGGGCAAGTTATAGCTATATTGGACACAACGCTCCTCTTCTCTGCAACACGCGATGCGGCTGCTTCGGTGCAAAAAGCCAAAGTGCAGGTAGAGCTCGCTAAAAAACAGTTTGTACGAACAGATACATTGTTCAAGGAAAAGGTTGCTGCCCAGGCAGATTATGATCTGGCTTACAGCACGTATAAAACGGCTGAAGCAGATCTGCAGGGTGCGATCGCCGCATTTGACCATGCAAAAACAAACCTCAGGTATGCAACTATAAAAGCTCCTATCAATGGTGTTGTGATCTCGCGAAATGTAGATGTGGGCCAAACTGTTATATCCAGTTTTAATGCCCCCACATTGTTTACAATAGCCAATGATCTTACCCAGATGCAGGTGTTGGCTAACGTTGATGAGGCCGACATTGGCCAGGTCAAGGTTGGCCAGGAGACAACATTTACGGTAGATGCCTATCCATATGAGACATTCAGGGGTACAGTTGAGCAGATACGCCTGCTGCCGATAATGGTACAAAATGTGAATAACTACGTGGTTGTAATCAATGTTTCGAACCAGGATATGAAATTGTTGCCCGGTCTTACAGCCAATATTGTGATCAAAATTCACGACCATCAACGGGTAATGAAAGTGCAGACTAATGCAATACATTTCATGCCCGCAGCTGATTACATGCATTCCCTGAATTTGCCGGACTCAACGATTGATAAAATTCTATCTGCCCGGGTGCCGGGCAATGAAATGCCAAGGCCCGGAAAAACATGTTACCTATGGCTTAAAAAAGGCGCGGACTTGGTCCCCAGGGCGGTAACCGTTGGTTTATTCGACGGTACTTTCATTGAAATATCGGGAGATATTAAAATAGGTGACGAAATAGTCACGGCTTTAAATACGGCCTCCGCTGCTGCCACCACCGCCAACAATCCATTTATGCCAAAAATGCCGTCGCGCAGAGGAATGAGATAATGTCGTCGAGCCAACCGCTAATATCAGTTAAAAATCTCTCGAAAGCCTACAAAGTGGGTGGTAATGAATTTTATGCGTTAAAAAATGTAACGCTTGACATCGAAAAGGGTGCTTTTATTGCTATAATGGGACCCAGCGGCTCCGGCAAGTCTACTTTTATGAACATTTTAGGTTGTCTTGATGCCCCTTACAAAGGGACCTATCTCTTGGATGGAACCGACGTATTGAAACTCAGTAAAAACCAACTTGCAGAATTAAGAAATAAGAAGATCGGCTTTATTTTCCAGTCGTTCAATATACTCACCCGAACGTCAGCTTTAGAGAACGTTGAACTGCCGTTGCTTTATAACAGTAATGTAACCTCCCGGGAGGGTAGGCAGAAAGCAATGAAAGCTCTTGAATCTGTGGGACTTGCAGACAGGGCGGGCTACATGCCCGGCCAGCTATCAGGTGGCCAGCAGCAACGGGTAGCTATAGCCCGCTCCCTCGTAAACGATCCATTGGTAATTATGGCCGATGAGCCCACTGGTAACCTTGACACCCGTACAAGCTATGAGATCATGGATATATTCCAGGAGCTGAACGACAGGGGGATTACAATAGTTATGGTCACGCACGAACCAGACATTGCACATTTTGCCCGTACCAATATTGCATTCAGGGACGGCCAGATCATTTCGGTAGTTAGTGTGACTGACAGGAAAATAGCAAAGAATGAGATATTAAAACTACCCGTTGTTAACCCTTTTGAAATTCCGGTATGAGAGTCATTAACCTGGTAAAAATCGCCAATCGCTCTTTGAGCAGAAATAAATTACGGGTTTTACTCACTATGCTGGGTATCATAATAGGCGTAGCTTCGGTTGTTGCAATGCTAGCCATCGGACAGGGCTCCCGGCAGAATATACAGGCCTCCGTAGCCAGCCTGGGCACCAACTCCATAATGATATTTCCGGGTTCCATATCACATGGTGGGGTAAACCTCGGGGCCGGGTCATATTCTGTTTTGACACGAAAAGACGCAGAGGCTATTGCCGCGAAATGTGAATATGTTACGGAAGTTACTCCTGTTGTGCAGAAATCATCGCAAATCATCGCAGGCAACCAAAACTGGCGAACAATGGTGGTTGGAAGCCAAAGCCAGTATTTTTCAATCAGGAACCTTATTATTGCCAGGGGTGCGATATATTCCACTGACGATGAACATACTGCCGCTAAAGTGTGTGTAATCGGGCTTACCGTTTCTGATAATCTTTTTGGCCCCGGTAACGATGCGGTGGGGAAATTCATCCGTATCAACAGTATCCCGTTTAAAGTAACAGGCGTACTGGAAAGAAAAGGCCAGAACTCATTTGGGCAGGACCAGGATGATATAATTATTGCTCCTTTTTCAACGGTTCAGAAACGAATGTTATCTACAAATTATCTGAACATGATACTTGCGTCGGCAAATTCGGAAGAAGATATTGATAATGCCAAGGCTCAGATCAATTCCATATTACGTATACAGCATAAACTGACGCGGACCGACGAAGATGATTTTACCGTACGGTCGCAATCCGATATCGCAAACATATTTGGATCGATATCAAGAATCATGACGATATTACTGGCAAGTATAGCAGGTATATCACTTGTTGTCGGAGGTATCGGCATAATGAATATTATGCTTGTTTCGGTCACCGAACGTACGCGTGAAATAGGAATAAGGATGGCTGTAGGTGCAAAAGGGAAAGATGTCCTTATTCAATTTATGATAGAGTCAGTTATTATCAGTTTTATCGGCGGCATTGCAGGGATATTATTGGGAATATTAGCTTCCACGATCGTTGGCAGGTTAGGGGGGTGGCCTATAGTCATTACAGCCCCGTCGCTCATTCTCTCATTTGTTTTTTCCGCTGCAGTGGGGATATTCTTCGGGTGGTATCCGGCCAGGAAGGCATCGCACCTCAATCCGATAGATGCACTAAGGTATGAATAATGCCTATTGATCATGTCATAGATCAAACGTATTTCCAATTGTTTTCAAACCGGGTACATTAAATTGAAGCTGACGCGGAGAACCTTGTGTATCCGGGTAGAACAGGATGTTCCTGAGCTTTACCGCTCCATACCGCAATGTTGTTGTATTCGTGGCGTGCGGTACGGCAATAACGGTTGTTGGGCACTACAGGCAAAGTCAGGTGAGCAAAGATGCGGGTACCCGGATAATGACTGATATGCTGCCGGTTCAAAACGGAGCAACCAGGTAATAAAAGGGAATCAAGATAAAGCACCCATTTTGGAAGTGAATTGCAACCCTTGGGCTAATTGATCATTTCATTTTCACATCACCCTGGCCAATCTTATACCCTCCATTATATAGCTCTACATGATATTCACCTTTCAGATAAATATCTTTCGGCCACTCCGCGTCAATATTTTTTATAGGTTGGTCCTTAACAAGATCCACCTCCTTCAGTATAGAATAGCGTATTCTATCGCCTTGTATTGTATTCAGCATACCCGACATATCAGAGGCAAACATCACCATCTGATCCGGGCCCACGATACGAATATATATTTGTTTGGTTCCGCTTTCTGCAATGCGGTTCTCATCAATATCAAACGTGATGAGGATCTTATCCACCTTTTTAGCTTTTGAAGTTGTGACTTCTTTTCCATTAGGGCGCTGATGGACAAGCTGCATCCGTATGTTAGATGCGTGCAGTACCGATCCGGTCATTTTGAGCGCGATATTTTGTTCTACTGTTGCATCACGCTCTTCTTCAAGGATCTTTTTTTCGCCCGTCAACACAGTATTGTCCCTTTCAATTTCGGCAATATGGCGTTCGTATGCCTGTGTTTTATCGTTGAGCATAGATATCAGGTTTCTTGCTTTCATCAGTTCTTCGCGTGTGGCCTTCTTATCGCTGAGGATTCCGCGTATTTGCTTCTGCAGATCGGATATTGTCGTTTTAGTATCCTGCATGGAGTCACGCAAACCAGCATTTTGTGACATTAACTGGTCAATCCTGACCGATGCAGCGTCAAAGTCGGCTTGCAGGTACAGCCGGTCCGTTTTAATGGAATCGACTATTTGTTGTTTTTCCCTTAAAGCTGCATCGGTGCTTTTTATTAAATTGCTCTGGTTATTAAACAGATACAGGCAAATGATGGCCAGTATGGCTGCAAATATCCAACCTATTGCAGATTTCCTGCTACTATTGATAACATCCGGGTTTGTTTGATTATGCTGGCTCATATCAGATTTCATTATTTATTTTGTGTTATATTTATATAATACTGGGAGGATAATTACTGCTGGTCTTCAAATTGACTCACTGCTTCCGGCAAACATGTTACAACGCCTCTTATTCCTGAAACGGTCAGGGTCATTAGAACAGCATCTATAACTTCGGCTTTTGTAGCGCCAAGTTTTTTTGCCATCTGCACATGAAACTTCACGGCTGTTCCGTCTCCCTGAGCGGCTTTCATCGCAATGTAGATCAGCTGCTTGGTCTTTTCATCCAGTCCTTTTGAAGAAACCAGCGATTGTATAAGCCCGTCGAATGCTTTAGCTACTTCCGGAGCTTCTTTTTGGAACAGGTCCATGAGATTTTCGTTCATATCTTTATTTTAAAAGAATAGTTTAATAGCTGTATAACAAATGCCATTTTACGTGGGTAAGGTGTTATTAATTTGAAGGTGAGTATTTGTTGTTTTTTTCCAATAACTGAAAGAACTGATCCAATTGTGGCAGTATCACGATCCTCGTTCTCCTGTTCATTGCTTTGCCCTCGATTGTGTTGTTATCAGAGATCGGGACGAATTCTCCTCTTCCGGCAGCTGTCATTTTTGCCGGTGGTATGTTGTATTCATACTGCAATATCCTTACTACAGAAGTCGCCCGTTTAACACTCAGATCCCAATTGTCGAGCAATAGGCCGTCACGATAGGGTACATCGTCTGTATGTCCCTCTACCATAAATTCTATTTCGGGATGACTGAGCAGCACCCTTGCCACCTTGCCCAATACTGCTTTGGCCCGCTCAGTGACCTCGTACCGGCCTGTTTTAAAGAGCATTTTATCGGAAATGTCAATATATACTACGCCCTTGTCTATTTTTATGTTTATGTCCTGATCGTCAATGTTTCCAATAGCGCCTTTCAGGTTCATAACCAGGGCCATTGTCATAGAGTCTTTGCGGGCTATAATAGATTGAAGGTTGTTGATATATGCGTCTTTTGCGCCCATCGATTCGAGAAACTTATTGATGCTCTCTGCCTGAGTCCCGGAAATTACCGAAAGGTCTTTCAGGTGGTTCAGCACACGCTCATTGCTTTCTTTTCGCTCCTGTAGCTGGACTCTCAATAGGGCAATGTCTGATTGTAAAGCCAATATCTGCTCGCGCAGTATTATGGTCGTGTCCCGGCAGTTTGAATTTTGTTCCTGGAGCGACTTATTTGTATTCTGGAGCTTTGTTATAGTTGCTTTAGCTTTCTTTAATTTTTTAGAACTAGCTGCGGCTTCGTTCGGCATGCCAAATAGAAACAATAAAGCAAATGTTGCGGTGGAAAAAAGGGCTTGTTTTAGTCTCATATACCTGTTTTTAATTAACAGCAAACTTATTCTGCCGGCCACTATCAATATATGACGCCGGTCACAGTGAGGGGTGATTATCGTTAGCGGGAACTGTTAGTTTTCGATTTTAATGACGATCAGCTGCTTTATTTCTTCTGTAGGTATACTCCGGCATTATTAACAAGGATGTCAATACGTCCAAAAACGGCTAACGTTTTATCTATTATTTTTCGCCAGTCATTTTGAAAGGTGACATCATTAGTCACGTATTCGATCGACAACCCTGATCTTCTTGCGTCCTCCACCCATGTCGCAAGTTTTTCTTCCTGGATATTTGTTACCACTATATGTGCTCAGTCATCTGCGAATAACTTTGCTTCAGCAGCGCCCATGCCTCCGGCTGCACCGGTAATAATTACAACCTTATTTTTTTAATCGTTTCATAATATGCAAACGTACAGTCATATTTTACAGGGTTACATGACCATAGTCAGTAAAAGATATGGATTAGATCATCATTAGTGCTTATCCTGGTCATCATATCCCGGATATGAAGTCAATAAGTTTGCGGTATGGATTACGGTAATAGCCAACTGCTTATTATTGCATACAGCGTATCTAATATCTTGGGGGTATTGATCCTGTGGGCGGCGGTAAAAAAGACAAAGCTTGCCAGGTTACTCTTTGTATTGTTATTTGCATGGGCTAGCTGGACCAACTATTCCACCAGCCATACCAAACCTGAGGTGTATCTTGAGTACTCACAGTTTGCCGCCAGGTTCTACAGAGGTTTTATCAGTGGCTGGTTCGCAGAACACATTACAACGATGGTAAGCCTTATTTCCATAGGCCAGGCCTTGATAGCCATAGGTATGTCATTAAATGGCATTTGGATGAAACTTGCTTGTATTGGGGCAATTATTTTTTTTCTGTGCATCGCACCTTTGGGTATTGGTGCCGGATTTCCGTTCTCTATTTCCGTTTCATTGGCGGCATATTTCATCCTCAGGAAGGATGATAAAAACTATTTGTGGAATTTCAACAATAAAAAGTCAAAAACTATAAAGTCATCAAAAGAAGCTTGACAATGCAAATTAACAAGGAATGGCATTTGAGTCATCCAATGCCAAAGAACCCAACTATAGAGCAAAGAATTAAATGGCACCTGGCGCATTTGAAGCATTGCCATTGCAGGGAAGACATTCCCGAAAAACTGAAGGAAGAAATGAAAAGACGTAACATCAAAACCGATCATTAAAAAATAACCAATCATGAGAAAAATTGACTTAAAAAAAGAATTCGCCGGCCTTTACAAAGCGTCTGCTAAGAAAATGGAAATTGTTACTGTTCCGAAACAGAATTACCTGATGGTAGATGGCGTTGGAGACCCGAACAATTCAAAACAATTCCAGGAGGCAATAGAGGCTTTGTATAGCCTTTCATACACCATCAAGTTCATGTTCAAAAAAGGTGAACAACAAATTGATTACAGTGTAATGCCGCTTGAGGGATTGTGGTGGACCGACGACATGGAAAATTTCTCTATGGAGGATAAGTCCAAATGGAAATGGACGCTTATGATCATGCAGCCGGATTTTGTTAAGAAGGCTATTGTTGCCGAAGCAAAAAAGCTGGTTACTGCAAGGAAGCATGTTGAAGCATTAGACCAGGTAAGATTTGAGGCTATGAACGAAGGTCTATGCGCGCAAGTGCTTTACGTAGGATCCTATAGCGCGGAACCTCCAACAATCGTAAAACTCCATACTTTTATTAAAGATAACGGCTACAAACTTCGCGGGAAACACCGGGAGATCTACCTGAATGATATGCGCCGAACCGCCCCCGAAAAATTAAAAACAATCATCCGGCAACCGATAACCAAATAGAAAATATCACACGATCAGATAAGATTATTGCGGGATATTTGTTGATCGGGGCCGTGAAAACACTGACGCTGTACATTGGAGGATTGCAAGAATTAATGACTTATGTCAGCAACAAGTGTGACTGCCATCATTTTTCGCTTCACGAAGTGAAATTAGATTTGTACGCAGATATCACATAAAAATTTAAAAAAAATGAAAACATTTATTCATGTCACCAACAATCTGCTACAAAGTATAGCGCATTTGACCAGACGTGTATTTAATGGGAATGAAGAGGTCTACTTTTCCCAAATAGAGGATTATGAGAAGTTTTTACAATAGTATCATCGAAAAAAACTTGCACCGTAACTCTTCAATTGAATATTTAGTTTATTAAATGGCCGCTAAGACAGATATTGCTGTAGCTAAACTCGGTTACTATGCAGGAATACTTGCATTTGCTTTCGCGGCCGCTTATTCAATCATCCAGGTGCTGCAGGTAATAGGGGTTTTCCATTTTCCGGTGGACGAAATATTGATATATGGCTCGTCTCTTGGAATAGTAATCCCTTTTATTGTTGAGATACTGGCCCTTCATTACTTAACACCTCATGAAAAAAAATTCTGGAGCCATATGGCTTCCACCTTTTCTGTTATTTACGCAGTGTTTGTTACAGCTAATTATGTTGTTCAATTAACAACAGTTCTGCCACATAAGTTAAATGGAACTTATGATCTGGTAAAAGTTCTTGACCAGACACCACATTCTCTCTTTTGGGACTTTGATGCTATTGGGTACATTTCTATGGGAATAGCAACATTTTTTGCGATACCTGTTTTTGTGAGAACGGGATTCCAAAAATGGGTCAGAATCTCGTTGTTAGCAAATGGAATGGTAACACCGTTGATTGCCTTCGTGTACTTCTATCCAACTTATTCGAATAAATTATTGTTCCTTGGTTTGCCATGGGTGGTGACTGCACCCCTGGCAATGTTAATGTTAGCAATTTTTTTGAAAAGACATTTGAAAGGGCTTGAATGACGAATTAAAAATTGGCTGATCATTGTTAATGACTAAGAAATGAAACGAGTAGATAATAAGAAAAGTAGTAACCTAAATATATTTGAGCGCCTGTCTCACTTTGCAACCGTCTTTACGGGCACTACAAAAGCATTTATTATTGCTTTACTGATCATAATTCTCTGGTTGCTTACCGGACCGATCTACGGATTTTCCGATACCTGGCAGTTGGTTGTAAATACAGGCACTACAATAATAACTTTTTTAATGGTTTTTCTCATTCAACGGAGGCAAAATAAAGACTCGCAAGCGATTCATTTGAAACTTAATGAATTGATCGCTTCATTAAAAGGGCCAAGTAACCGCCTGATTAATGTAGAAGATCTGTCAGAAGAAGAACTAAAAATACTAACCGGTTATTTTCGCAAATTAAGCGCGATGGCTAAAAATGATAAGGACTTATCAGAGTCTCACTCAATAGAAGAAGCAAAGGATTTGCATTTACGCAAGTATAAAAATAAATCTGAGGCCAAAACCAATGTCTGATTTTTACGGAAAGATATATTTTCATACGTACTTTCCTTTTTGGCATGATACATTTTAGTGTTTGTCGCGGCATTTATGTTGATAATATGTATTTTTGGCCTGCCTGCCATAGGAGCACTATACGCTGTTTTGTAACACTTTTCAACAAGTTTAGGAAGCAGAACTACCGAGATGATATGCATGTCCGAATGACGGAGGTCATTTAGTCTGCTGTTTTATGTCATTCCCGGCGATTGTTAGTGAAGATATCTTTGAGGAAAATAGCAAATTGAACTATATAGACGCCGAAAACGCGGTACAGTTGGTAGAAAGCGGAAACAGAGTTTTTATTCATGGAAGCGCTGCAACACCGCTGAAATTGATTGACGCCCTCCTTAAACATGCAGGTAGTATCAACAATATTGAACTTGTTGCGATCAGTACTCATGGAGAAATCGATTGGAATCGGCCTGAAGTTTTAGACTGCTTTTATTTTAATTCCTTATTTGTATCAGAAAACACACGAGAGTGGGTTAACTCGGAGCGGGGAGGGTATATACCCGTGTTTCTTAGCGAGATACCTCAATTATTTGATAAAGGTTACCTGCCGCTGGACGTTGCGCTGCTACATGTATCTCCTCCTGATCAACATGGCTTTTGCACATTTGGTACATCGGCAGATATTGCAATCAGTGCGGCCAGGAATGCGAAAAGAATCATTGCCCAGGTTAATCCGCGTATGCCACGTGTCTTAGGTGATGGTATTATCCATGTATCCCGTTTTGATGCAATGATATGGGAAGAAGCAGAATTATTTGAATTAGACTATGCCGGCAAAACTGATGAAGTATCCGATAAAATAGCACATCAGGTTGCCTCACTTATAGAAGATGGGGCTACCTTGCAAATGGGTGTAGGAGCCATACCTAATGCTATTTTAAGTGCACTGAACAATCACAAGGATATTGGAATACATACTGAGATGTTTTCAGATGGTATAATACCACTTGTGCAAAAAGGAGTGATCACGAATTCCAAAAAGAAAGTGTCACCGGGAAAAATCGTGAGTTCGTTTGTTTTGGGCACCCGCAAGGTGTATGATTTCGTGGATAATAACCCTTACGTCAATTGTATGGACGTTGCCTTTGTGAATGATGTCAACGTTATTTGTAGAAACCCCAAAGTGGTATCTATAAATAGTGCTATAGAGATTGATATTACCGGGCAGGTCTGTGCTGATTCTATCGGTACATATCAGTATTCAGGTATTGGAGGACAAATGGATTTTATGCGGGGCGCAGCACTTTCTGAGGGTGGTAAACCCATTATTGCCATACCTTCTGTTACCAGCAAGGGCATTTCCAGAATAGTACCCCATTTGAATGAAGGCGCCGGCGTGGTTACAACAAGAGGCCATATTCATTACGTAGCAACCGAGTACGGTGTGGTGAATCTATTTGGTAAGAACCTGGAACAGCGGGCCCAATTGCTTACAAGCATTGCTCACCCGGCACACAGAGGAACTCTCGAGAAGGCGTATCATCAAAGATTTGGGCGAATGATAAAACATCTATAATTATGTTAATTAAGAAACTCATTTCGTTCTCGATATTTGTCGTTTGTTTGACCGGGAATAGTGCCCACTCACAGAATCGACCGAAGAACCATATTGAGCCGTTGAAACTCTCGCACCCGGATCTTGTAAATAAATTCTACAGTCTCAGAAAACAACAAGTGTTCTGGTATGCATCGACCACCTCTCCAAACATCAGGCATCGTTTTCTGCAGATCATTGACAGCTCCGAATTTTATGGACTGGACAAAAAAAGATATAATAGATTGGAATTTAAGGAGAGCATAACTGTCAACGATACTCTGGAGTTAATAAGATCAGACAGGTTATTTACTGATATGGTTATTGCTTTCTGCAAAGATGTATACCAGGGTTATAATATTCAGAAATGGATAAAAAGTGATGAAGTATCGGCTAAATACTCTGAAGCCGATAATGAATACTTGTTGAAAATGATCGCAAGTGTCAATTCGTCTTCCGAAGTCGATATTATGCTTCGTGGCCTGGAGCCTATAGACCGGGAATATGCGACCCTAAAAAACGAACTAAGCAGGCAGATCATATCCGGGAACCTGCGCAATACGAACCTGCTGTCAGTGAGTATCAATTTATATCGCTGGGCCCATCACTTCCAATTCGATAAATTTATTGTTGTCAATATCCCGTCGGCTACACTTAGATACTACGAAAAGGACAGCCAGAGGTTGAGCATGAACGTGGTTGCAGGTAAACCTTCGACCAAATCACCCCGGTTTGCTACATGGTGTAATCAGGTAGTATTGTATCCTTATTGGAATGTTCCCAGGAGCATTGCTGTAAAGGAACTCCTTCCTCGTTTCAGGAAGAATCCAGCTATGATAGATGAAATGGATATACAAGTCATAGATAAAAACGGGAGCGTAATTGACCACCACAACATTAACTGGACTAAATACAACCACAGTAATTTACCATTCATGTTCAGGCAGTGTACCGGGTGTGGTAACTCTCTTGGTGTAATCAAGTTTAATCTTACAGATCCTTTCAGTGTTTATATGCACGATACAAATTATAAACTTGCCTTTTTATCAAAGACGCGTTTTTTCAGTCATGGATGCATACGTGTCGAAAAACCGATCGAGCTGGGTAACTATCTTTTGAATACGATAGACAGTAGTTATCTCAAGGCGTGTTTGAAAGACCAGAAGCCTGTTCCCATTAATATTGATGTGCCTGTACCTGTATTTGTGGTTTATATGCCGGCTGAAGCGCCCCAGGATATGGTGGTATTTTATAAAGATGTCTACCACTTGTTCAGCCGATAAACCGAAGAGTATTTTAGAAGCTCTATTTATTTTTTTTATGCAGCCTTTTATTCTTTTTTGCTTCCTTCCTGAAATATCCGCGTGTAAGAAAATTGTGTTTTAACGCTTCCATATCTTCATTGAAAGCCGCTGTTCCTTTCTCGATGCTTATCAGGCTGTTATTTATCCGGTTCACTATTACTGAATCTTTCAGGGCAGCGTGAATCGGTCCATTCCCGGTTGAATAATCGTGTTGCACCATTCTTACAACGCTATCTACGCGTTCAAGTATCAGTTGAGACTCTTTTGATGCGTTGTTAATATTTGAAATTGCCTGCTTCAGATCGTTCGCCGCTTTGCCATCCTTTAGCAGAACACCTGCAGGGCCTTTCCCATCCTGAATATCCCTTGCTAAATTATCTACTATGCCTGATAACTCCTTTATCCTTACTGTGGCATCCTTTATATTAGCCATTGAAATCTTGATGTTTTGCGGTAGAGTTGTATCACTTAATATGCTCCACAGAGCTGTACTGTTATTTATTTTATCTACGGCACTAAGGAGTTTAGTTGTTAATACATTTATGTTTATGTTGGTACCTGAAAGCGTTTCCATCATGTCGTCTGCATAAGGCGTTTTTTTTGTGTATAACAGTCCGTTTTCAGCAATTTCCGGTGCAGGCAAAGGATTGGGAGAAAGATTGATTACTTTATTGCCCATGAGGCCATCATTACCTATAGCTGCAAGTGTATTTTCATGAATGTATGCTTTCAGCTTCTTATTGATCAGCAGCGTCACTTCAATAGTTGTATCGTTAAGTACCTGGATTTTATTTACTGTACCTGCCTGAATGCCTGAATATCGTACATTGTTGCCTGTGACCAGCCCGCTGATATTATTGAACCTAACACGTACGTAAAAGTTAGACCCGAAGAAATTCTGGTTTTTACCTATCAGGTATAGTGAGACGATCAGGATCAGCAATCCCGCGGAAACAAACAATCCCAACCTGATATTATTTGGTGTGTCTTTTTTCATAAACAGCTATTCGAAGAATTGTTTAATATTCGTATCGTTTGACTTTTTTAGTTCATCGTATGTTCCCTGGGAGTAACAAGCTCCATCGATAAGCACTGCTATCCTGTCGCTGGTTCTTCTTACACAATTCATGTCATGCGAAATGATGATTGAAGATGCACTATATTTTTTTTGCACCGTGGTGATTAATGTGCTTATCTCACGGCCGGTCACCGGATCGAGTCCGCTTGTAGGTTCGTCATAGAGTATGATCTCCGGTTTAAGAATGAGTGTTCGTGCCAACGCGATACGTTTCTGCATACCTCCGGAAAGTTCGGAAGGGAGCATTTCAACCGTATGTGAGAGCCCAACATCATTCAGCGCCTCCATAACCCGGCTATCAGCTTCCTGTGGTGTCAGATATTTCAAATGTCTACGCATGGGAAACTCGAGGTTTTCCCGTACGGTCATGGAGTCGTACAAGGCGTTGCTTTGAAATAAGAAACCTACACGCGCCCTTACCTCGTCCATTTCATCGTGGTCAAGGGAGGCAATATCTTTGCCTAAGACGGATATTGTCCCTTCATCGGGCTGTAATAAGCGTACAATGCATTTGATAAGCACAGATTTTCCACTGCCGGATTTGCCTAAAACCACAAGATTTTCACCGCGTTTCAGGCTGATATTGAAGTCTTTAAGAACGATTTTTTCACCAAATTTTTTATAGAGCTTCGTAATGTCTATTACCATTTCCCCGAAGTGCTCCGGCTTTACAGAAGATGATATGGTAGCCTGGCTTGTCATTTTTAGTTTAAACCCATTAAATCGGTTATTTGAACCGCAATCAGATCGATAACAAATACAACCAGTGAAGAAATAACTACAGCCGAATTTGCGGCCCGGCCAACTCCCTCTGTACCTCTTGAGGAATTATAGCCCTTATAGCATCCAATAATGCCTATAGCGAACCCAAAAAAGAATGTTTTTATAGTGGCCGGCAACACATCTCCGAACCTCAGTGTGTTAAATACTTCAAAGAGGAAGAGACTGGGACTGGTATGCCCCTTGATATTAATACCTATATATGACCCGTATAACCCAATGGCATCTGACAGAATTGTTAGTATGGGCAGCATCAATGTAGCTGCCATTACACGGGTTACAACAAGATATTTAAACGGATTAGTACCCGACACCTCCATAGCGTCGATTTGCTCCGTTACCTTCATTGATCCCAGTTCGGCCCCGATTCCTGAACTTATCTTTCCCGCAAATATCAGGGCCGAGATCACAGGTCCTATTTCCCTTACTATAGAGAGGCTTACCATTACCGGTAACTTAGATACAACGCCATATTCAATTAACGACGGCCTGAGCTGCATTGTTAAAACAAGACCCATGATAAAACCAGTAATTCCGATCAGCGGGAGCGATTTGTATCCGATGAGAAAACACTGCCTGATAAATTGCCGTAACTCATAACGCGGACGTACCAGTTCGTGAAAATACCAGTATACAAATCTGGATGTTTCACCGGTTTCGTTGAAAAATTTCTGAAACGACTGAGGTGTTTTCATATGGTTACCACACGCAAAATTATTGTTAGTGATAACCTAATGATATGATGACCGTCACCATACCGACTATTTTCCGTCATGATAAACGAAGAAAGGCTTACGGAGATACCGGGTTATGCAAAAAGCCTAGGTCGTGAAGTCCGCAAAATAGCCTCTATATAATGTATGCTTCGTATTTCTGCTGCCTGTTTATATATAAATGATATCTGTATGTCCTTATGTCTATAATATATAAAATAAATATGTTTAGTAATCAAACTGATGGGTGGAACCTGAAAGTGAAGAACTGTAATCTTACCTAACCAAACTACATAAACACAGTAAAAACAACCAGAAATTCTTTACAGCGGGAATGAGGCCCTTAAGAAAGTATGTATCCTCCCAAGACCGGCCAGGCATTATATCGTCAGGTGTATATTTCATTGGAAATATCTTCAACTTTTATTAGTTCATCAGCATTAAAAGTACAATAGTGAATTTCTTCCTTTTCGTTGTTATTTCTTTCAAACCAAATGCAGTCAACCATGTTATGCCTGAATTCATTAGAGAACACATCGAAGTGAGTACCCCGGATGGTCATATCAGGCCCTCCTGATGCTAATCTTACGATGTCCCCTGTTACGAATTTTGGTTTCACTATTTCTTCAGATATACAGTTAGAAAAAGTTTGTGCAAAAGCATTACCTCACATACTATTTGTGCGCTATAAATATTGGCATTTTATGGTCTTGTATTGCGTCTGTAATAAAGCTCTTTCTCAACATTTCAGATAATGCAGAGCGACCGAATGCCCCGGCAACCAATATTGAGTTTCCATTGTTTTGTAACCATGTATTAAAATATTTTATTGGATCGATATTCAAATTAGTAATGATAAGGTCACTAAAATGACGAGCCGCAAATTCCTCGATATTTGAAATCCCTGTTTCTTCATCCTGTTTTACCCCGGCAGATACCAACAGGGTCTTTAATCCTGAAAATTGAGGCATCAGGTATGAAAACTGTTTGATCGCAAAAACGGACGCGGCGCTGCCATCATAGGCAAGAATAGCATTTTCAACGCTCTTATATTGCTCGGGAACCAGCACGATTGGGCATTCAGTTTTCTGCAGTGCATCCGTCATATATTCTTCATGGCTATCTTCTCCTAAATTTTTGTAAAACAGTTCGCTGCTAATAAGCATCAAATCAGCAAATCTTGTTTCCAATCTTAAATTTGAAATTATGTGCGCATCCATATTTGGATGTACCCTGTATTCTATATCGTTCTGCTCACAACGCTTTTTAAAGCGGGCGATATTTTGCTCTACCGAAGCGGTATCCTCAATGGCAAAATCCTTATAATAAACAGGGCCACTAATGCCGCCGAATGAGTATAGAAGCTCCATGTAATCAACCCGTGGCAAAAAAACACCGGTTGCAAGTATTGGCCCGTTGCTATTCAGATCAAGTAAAAACCGGAACGCACCTTCGGAAAAATGATCACCATCGAATGCTATGATTACCTTTTTCATTTTAATTCTGTCTTTAGCTTCAAATTTATGCCGGCCATCAAGGGGAAGTCATGACCGTAGTCAGTGATTTGTTTGAACTTGGTCATCTGCAAACCTCATACCTCAATTAACCACTTTCTTAAACAGGTACGGGTGCCACTGTGATGCCGACGAAGTAATGAGAAAGATTGTTTTACCGGTAGAAGCAAGGCAAGCGCAATATTGGCTGTATTTTAAGTATTGCCCCATGCCCCAGAAAATAAAACATTGCCCCATGTTTTTATTGAAAATCAACTACTTATGCGAAAGCATTGCCCCATCATTGCCCCATAGAAAATGTCTATGGGGCATCTTGTCTCTTCCTGTCGCGTCCTGAAATTGGTAGTGTTGGTTAGATAATCCTGATTTGAGTTGACCTTAGAAAAATACCGGTACCCAGGTACCTGCCGGCTGTTGCTGAGGGGTAGCTACTGCAATCAGTTAACTATCCTGTTTATTGCGGTACAAAGGTCGGATGCGTATGTGGTTTTTGCAAAAGAAAGTTTTATGATAGTACGGATTGCTGTCTGTCATAGAAAAAAGTTTGTGGCTTTGGGTAAACTGAAGTAGTTTGCCCGTGAGGGCTGTACTGTAGATCAACGATTGGTCATTGAATACCTTCGCCGAAGGGGGGGGCAGTTCAAGATACATATCCTGAACAACATGGGGCTTTAGTCCCTTGATTGCCGCCGGGTCCCTGCCGGCGCACTGGCTCCGCTTTAGGAGACCCGGCTGGGACGGATAAAAGAGTGGTTGTAATTAATACCTCAAATACCTATTTTGTGGCTCACAACCGCAATTTACCATGTCTGAAGACCAGAAACGACAATTAGAGCAAAAACTATGGGCTATTGCCGATGAGCTAAGGGGCAGAATGAATGCCGATGAGTTTAGGGACTACGCGCTGGGTTTTATATTTTATAAATATCTCTCTGAAAAAATAGCCCTCTATGCCAATAAGGTGCTAAAGGCCGATAAGATAACCTATGACCAGATAGACGAAAACACCAGACAGGGGCAACAGCTTTTAGAGGCTGTAAAGGAGGACACCATAAAGGAACTTGGCTATTTTCTGAAACCGTCTGAACTGTTTAGCGCAATAGCTAAAAAGGGCAATGCCAAAACCAAGGAGGGGGAAAGCACCTTTATACTGGAAGACCTTGCCGCTATACTGAACCATATAGAGCAAAGCACAATGGGTACGGATAGCGAGGAGGACTTTGATAACCTGTTTGAAGACCTGGACCTGACCAGCACGAAACTGGGCAAAACCGAAAACCAAAAAAATGAGCTGATAGCCAAAATACTGGCACACCTCGACAAAATAGACTTTAAGCTGGGGGATACCAACAGCGATGTGCTGGGCGATGCCTATGAGTACCTGATAGGGCAGTTTGCGAGCGGGGCGGGTAAAAAGGCGGGTGAATTTTACACACCACAGCCGGTAAGTAAGGTACTGGCAAAGATAGTAACTACGGGCAAGGAGAAACTAAAAAGCGTGTATGACCCTACCTGCGGCAGCGGCTCACTGCTGCTAAGGGTAGCTAAGGAGGTAAAGGAGGTAGCCAACTTTTACGGGCAGGAAATGAACCGTACCACCTACAACCTTGCCCGTATGAACATGATACTACATGATGTACACTACAGCAAGTTTGATATAAGGCAGGAAGATACGCTGGAACACCCCCAGCATATAAACATGAAATTTGAGGCTATTGTGGCCAACCCGCCCTTTAGCGCTAAATGGAGCGCCAGCCCCCTGCTGATGAATGATGACCGCTTTAGCCAGTACGGGCGGCTTGCCCCCCAGAGTGCCGCAGATTTCGCGTTTGTGCAGCATATGGTACACCACATAGCCGATAACGGCACAATGGCTATAGTGCTGCCACATGGCGTACTATTCAGGGGAGGGGCAGAGGGGCACATAAGGCAGTATCTTATAGAAGACCTTAATTTCCTTGATGCTGTAATAGGCTTACCGCCCAATATGTTTTATGGTACAAGCATACCCACCTGCATACTGGTATTTAAGCGGTGCAGGGAAAACCCGAATGATATACTGTTTATAGATGCCAGTAAGGAATATGAAAAGCAGGGCAACCAAAACTATCTCACAGATGCCAACATAGAGAAGATAATAGATACCTACAGGCAGCGCAAAGCAGAGGATAAATATAGCTATATAGCCCCCCTACAGCAGGTTAGGGAGAACGACTATAACCTGAATATACCCCGCTATGTGGACAGCTTTGAGGCAGAGGATGTGATAGACATAGCTAAAGTAGCCAGCCAATTGAAAGCACTGGAGCATGATATAACTACCACCGATAAAGTAATAGCCGACTATTGTAAACAACTAAACATACCCACACCCTTTTAAACATGGAAACCACAAACAGTAATATCCCTGCTTTGCGCTTTCCTGAATTTAGCGGGGAATGGACAGAAAGTGAACTTAAAAATTTAGTTGATTTCTTAGATGGGAAACGTAAACCAATTAAAGAAAGCGACAGGGCAAACATTAAAGGAATTTACCCATATTATGGTGCATCTGGGATAATAGATTTTGTAAATGATTTCATCTTTGATGACGAACTTATTTTGTTAGGTGAAGATGGAGCGAATATTATCAATAGAAGTTCCCCTTTGGCTTTTAAGGTTAAAGGAAAAATATGGGTAAATAATCATGCTCACGTTATTAAGCCCAAAAACAAGGTAAGTATAAACTTCATTACTGAATACTTAGAAAATCTCAAATATGACAAGTATAATACTGGAACTGCACAACCTAAGCTAAATAAGGAAGTATGCACCCAAATACCAATAAAATACCCTGACTATAAAGAGCAACAAAAGATAGGCGATTTCCTTACCGCTGTAGAGGATAAGCTTACGCAGTTAAAGAAAAAGAAAACCCTCATTGAGCAGTATAAAAAGGGGATAATGTACCAAATCTTTACACAGCAGCTACGCTTTAAAGATGATGAGGGGAATGAGTTTCCTGAATGGGAGGAAACAACTTTAGGGGAGGTTTCAACTGGCATAAAATCAGGCAAAACTAAACCAGAGGAATGCGGGGATATACCCGTATATGGTTCTACTGGAATTATTGGATTTACAAACCAATATTCACACAACGGGGATTATATTTTGGTGGCAAGGGTTGGCGCAAACGCTGGTAAATTAGCTTTGGTTAATGGTAAATTTGGAGTAACCGATAATACACTGGTAATTGAAGTGGGCAAAGCCATTGAGATTAGATATTTGTACTTTTTGCTCATGTTTTCCAACCTTAATAAATTGGTATTTGGTTCAGGGCAGCCGCTTATTACTGGAGGGCAGCTAAAAGCTATGAGTATTTTTATTCCATCAATTTCCGAACAAAAATTGATTGCAACCTTTTTAAATAATATTGACAAAAAAATAAGCTTTGTCCAAACCCAAATAGGACAAACCCAAAACTTTAAAAAAGGCTTATTGCAGCAGATGTTTGTTTAACAACTACCCATCGAAACCATGACAACCCAAAGCGAGCAAATACTGGAAAACAACCTTGTAACCCAACTGGAAAAGCTGGGGTATGGCGTAGTGCAAGTAACAGATGAGGCACAGCTACTTACCAACCTAAAAGCACAACTGGAAAAGCACAATGGCAAAACATTATCGGCTACAGAGTTTGCTAAAGTATTGAACTATCTGAATAAAGGCACAAGCGTATTTGAACGGGCAAAACTGCTAAGGGATAGGTTTCAGTTTACAAGGGATAACGGGGAAACGGAATACATAGAGTTCCTTAATCTGGAGCATTGGTGTCAAAACCAGTTCCAGGTAACAAGGCAGGTAACCATGGAGGGCAGTTATGTAAACCGCTATGACGTGACCCTGCTTATCAATGGGCTGCCATTAGTGCAAATAGAACTAAAGAAAAGGGGCCTGGAACTGAAAGAGGCTTTCAACCAAACCAACCGCTACCAGCGGCATTCATACGGGGCATCTCATGGTTTGTTCCTGTACATACAGTTGTTTGTGATCAGTAACGGGGTAAACACCAAGTACTACAGCAATAACCGCAACCAGGATTTTAAACAAACCTTCTACTGGACAGATACCCACAATAAAAAGATTACCCAGCTTGAAGATTTTACACAGGTATTTTTAGAGCCTTGCCATATCTCAAAGATGATATGCAAGTACATAGTACTGGCCGAAAAGGATAACACCCTTATGGTGCTACGCCCCTACCAGTACTATGCCACAGAGGCTATCATAGAGCGGGTAAAAGCTACCAATAAGAACGGCTATATATGGCATACCACAGGCAGCGGCAAAACCCTAACATCGTTCAAGACCGCCCAGATACTCACTAAGCTGCCACAGGTATATAAAGTAGTGTTTGTAGTAGACAGGAAAGACCTTGACTACCAAACCGCAAAGGAGTTTAACAGCTTCTCAAAGGGCAGTGTAGACAGTACCGATAACACCGCCATACTGGTAAAGCAGCTAAGTGATGATACAAAGCTGATAGTAACCACCATACAGAAACTAAATACCGCTATCAGCAAAGCCAAGTACCTGAGCAAAATAGAACATCTGAAGAATGAGCGGGTAGTATTTATATTTGACGAGTGCCACCGCTCCCAGTTTGGCGATACACACAAGGCTATAAAGGGCTTTTTTGGCGATAGCCAGCTATTTGGCTTTACGGGCACACCCATATTTGCGGAAAACGCTGTAAGGAATGAACACGGCAAGCGCACCACCTTTGAGCTATTTGATGAGTGCCTGCATAAGTACGTAATTACCGATGCCATAGCCGATGATAACGTACTAAAGTTCTCTGTAGAATATGTAGGCAGGTACAAGCAAAAAGAGGGCAGCCAGAACGAGGTAGATATAGAGGTAGAAGACATAGACAAAAAAGAACTGCTGGAAAGCCCCGACAGGCTGGGTAAGATAACAGACTACATAATAGCCAACCATGACCGCAAAACGCACAACAGGGAGTTTACAGCCATGTTTTGCGTAAGTAGTGTAGATACCCTAACCAAATACTATGAGCTGTTTAAGGCTAAGAAAGACAGCGGCGCGCACAACCTGAAAATAGCTACTATCTTCTCTTATACCGCCAATGAAGATGATAAGGACGCAAACGGCATGATACCTGATGAACTGGAAATGACAGAGGCGCAAAAAAACGCCAACAGCCATACAAGGGATAAGCTGGAAGGGTATATAGGCGACTATAACGCCATGTTTGGCAGCAAGTACACCACAAAAGACACCCAGTCGTTTTACAACTACTACAATGACATAGCCAAGCGGGTAAAGAATAAGGAAATAGACATACTGCTGGTAGTAAACATGTTCCTTACCGGGTTTGACAGTAAGCTGCTGAATACCCTGTATGTGGATAAGAACCTGAAATATCACGGCCTGATACAAGCCTACAGCCGTACCAACAGGATAATAGGTGAAAAGAAAAGCCAGGGTAATATAGTATGTTTCAGAAACCTGAAAAAGGCTACAGATGACGCACTGGCCCTATTTGCAAATCCCAACGCCAAAGAGGTAATATTCTTAGAGCCTTATGAGGACTATGTAAAAAGGTTTAATGAGGCGGTAGAAAAGCTAAAGGTTATAACCCCTACTGTAGATAGTGTGAATGAGCTGAAAGAGGAGGAGCAGAAAATGGAGTTTGTAAAGGCTTTCAGGGAGCTAATGAGGCTGAGGAATATGCTGAAATGCTTTGCCGATTTTACGCATGATGATCTGAGTATGCCGGCACAGGAATTTGATGATTATAAAAGCAAGTACCTGGACATTTGGACATATACCACAAAAGAAAAAGTATCAATACTCAATGATGTTGACTTTGAGCTGGAACTGATACACCGGGACGAGGTAAATGTAGGCTACATAATAAAGCTGCTGGCAAAGTTGGTAGATACCACCGATGCTGAAACGATGCGTAGGGACATTATAAACATACTGGGCGGCGAAGCCAAGCTAAGGAGCAAAAAAGAACTGATAGAACGCTTTATAATCGAGAACCTGCCACATATAGAGGACAGTGATGATGTGCCGGAGGCATTTGATAAATTCTGGAACGCGGAGCAGGTAAAAGCCTTTGAACAGATATGCAATGATGAAGGGCTATACCCCGATAAGTTTCAGGGCATAGTAGAAGACTATCTTTACCACGAAAAGGAGCCGCTAAGGGAAAAGGTACTGGAAACCCGCAAAGGCGAACAACCCAGCGTACTGGAGCGCAAAACGATAACAGAACGGATAATAGGCAAGATGAAGGATTTTGTAGAAACGTTTATAAATGGGGTAGGGGGGTAATATATAGTTGGGTTATGGCTTCTGATAGAGGAAAAATTTCCATAAGGGTCTTTCAGGCAGTTGATTGCCGGGGTTAGCCGGCGCACTGGCTCCGCTTTAGGAGAACCGGCTGGGACGAATTTTTTGTAAAAAGCAACCTATTCAATGTATACAAAACATAGATTCTCTTCGTTTTTCTTCACAATTATTTTTATTGCTATGGCATCAACAAATTTAAAATCCCAGACACTCAAAACAGTTACTAATGTTGATGTTGAAAAATATTCAGGTAAATGGTATGAGATCGCATCTTATCCTCAACGATTTCAGAAGGGTTGCCATTGTACTACGGCCGAATATACGCTAAGTGAAAAGGGTTATTTAATAGTTGAAAACAGATGTAACAGAGATAGCGTTGATGGAAAACAATCTTATATAAAGGGGAAAGCGTTTATAGTACCCAATACAGGTAATTCCCAACTAAAGGTCCAATTTTTTTGGCCGTTTCGCGCTAAATACTGGATTATTGACCTGGCTGACGATTACAGCTATGCTGTTGTGAGCCATCCCAGCATGAAGTACCTTTGGATATTATCCAGAACCCCGCAATTAAATGAAAACATTTATCAGGGGATACTTTCGAGGCTTAAAGTGAAAGGATTTGACTTGGACAAGCTTAAAAAAACAGTCCAAAAGTAGTCATTTAAGAATAGAGGAATAGGTATTGTGCAATGATTCTAGCGGGGAAGACTACAACATAATAACAGCTAACTAAATTTGTGTTTTATGAAAGTGCAAGAACAAATAGAAAATTACATAGCCAGCCAACCGGAGGCAAAGCGCAATGATATGCAGGAGCTGCATAAGCGCATACTAAAGGCATTGCCGAAATGCAGATTGTGGTTTATGGATGGGAAGGATGCTAATAATAAAACGATAAGCAATCCTAATATAGGATACGGGTTTCAGACATTAACATATGCTGACGGATCAACCCGGGAGTTTTACCAGATAGGGATGAGTGCAAACTCGACAGGGATATCGATATATATACTTGGACTGGAGGATAAGACCTACTTAGCCCAAACGTATGGCAAGAACCTGGGTAAGGCCAGTGTGACGGGATATTGCATCAAGTTTAAAAAGCTGAAAGACATAAATGTTGATGTGCTTATAGCGGCAATACAATATGGTGTTGAGACTACGGCATAAGTTATGTGATGTAGGTTTTTCGGTGCGGGGCATGTGTTAATTTGCGTATGGTACCGGTATCCCCGAAACCAGGCTGTATAAAGCAGATGAGCAGCAATAAAAGGCATCTGTTTGCTAACTATCTCCTTCCTTTAACCGGTCATAATCGTTTATGGGTTTTGCCCTGAAGAATAAAAGGCCTATCATCATTATAAGGCTGGTGGCTACTATTACAAAGAATAAAACACCAACGTTAAAACTGCTCATGGATTTGCCGGCGGGTATGCTGTAGAATAGCAGGATGGTAACGAGCCCCCTGGGTATAAGGAACATCTCAGGCAGCAGATTGGAACGAAGAATGAGGCGGAGGTACAGGAAGCGGATAACGATAAGTATGCCTACTATGGCTGACCCCAGCCAGATAACCTGGGGGGCCATGAGCAATGAGAGATCTATGGTATAGCCGAAAAGTATGAAGAAGAAAGTGCGCACGAGAAAAGATGTTTCGGCGGTGATAGACCTCATAAGGTTTAGTATGTCTACCATGTATTCGGGTGTGGCCATTTTCTGAAACCTGCCCTTGAAGAGCAGGTGGGTATTATTGAGCATAAGCCCGAATGCCAGTATGATAAGCAATGAGGGGATATGTATGATCTCGCCGACAGTATATACGAGCGCCAGTATGGCAAATATGAGGAAGAACTTGAGGTTTACCCGGATGCGGGTGAGCATGTAGATAAGTATGAGCGACGCTATGGTGGAAACGATAATAGCGAGGCCTATACTGCCTATGAACACACCCACTGACCAGCCGCTGAGTATATTATCCATGAGCAGGTAGTTAAATACCACAATGCCTATGATATCGGAAAATGAGGACTCGTAGATGATGAATTCTCTTTTTATGACAGGCAGGTGACTGGTGCTGGGTATAACTATGGCACTGCTGATGATGCTCATAGGTACCGCATACAGCAGCGCATTGTGATAAGGCTCTCCAAGCCACTGGTGCAGCAGGCAGGCGATACCGCACGATGAGGCTGCAAAAACGACGGTGGCTGAAAGGAGCGAGTTGCGAATCATCCTGAGCTTCGCCCGACTGAGAATGAGGTCGAGCGCGGCTTCCAGCACGATCATGATGAGACCCGTTGTGCCCAATATTTTTACCAGCTTTGTTACATCCAACTGGGCATATCCGTAGTAGGCAGTGGCATACTTGATGGCTATGCCGGTGCTGATGAGCAACAGTACGGCAGGCACCTTAGTGAGCCGGCTGATCCAATTGAACAGGTAACTGAGAATAACTACACAACTCAATAAGATGATGACAATATGTGATCCTACTTCCATGAGGTTGAAAAGTACGGTATTATCCCTTTAAGATATTCAAAAGGGAGGTTTTTTAGAAGATTATCTGAACAATCTCCGGGATCGCAGCGCTCAGCGCAGTATTATCATGTTTTGTTAGCATCGCCGTTTGCACAGCTATGAAATTGTGCGCATGCATCTGTGTAACAGGGATGTGTAAGATATAATACCACTATTCATTAGCATGGACTACCGTTTAAAAACGGTATAAAAAAACCGTTGAATAGCTCTGAAAAAAGATAAAATGAGTAGATATTTTTACGCTCCCATTATAGCCTCAATATATTTTACCATTAACATTGTAATGACGGATTGTTAAATAATAAATTTGTATTAATTTATCATTAAGCAAATATTTATTTTTAGAAACGCTATAAAATGTAGAATTCGTTTGTTAGGTTTGTTAATAAAAAGTTATAGAAATGTAGTGATAGAAGGAAAAAGGATATAGTTATTACGCTAAATTATTTCGTTGTGATATTTGAAGGCCTCACATTTTTGTCCACCGAACTGAACAAGTTTCTGAACCAGAAACTAGGGCAGACCACAGACCCAAGACTGGTGCTGGGCAACATTGCCAAGGGAGTGGACGCGGCCGATACAGCGAGCAATCCGCTGAACAATAAGATCATTCTGTCGCTGATAAATATTGAAGAAGATAAGGTTTCTAAAGTAAGAGAGAACTACACAAAGACAAGTACAGGTATCGTATATAAGAATCCGCCGATTCTTGTAAATCTGTATATACTCATTGCATCGAACTATGCAACGTACTCGGATAATTTGAAGATGATAGCATATGTGATGCAGTTTTTCCAGGCGGAGAGCACTTTCACCCCTATAACACATCCGTCGCTGGATGCAAAAATAGGGCAACTGAGCGCCGACCTGTTTACTCTGAATTTTGAACAGATCAATCATATATGGAGCACACTGGGTGGTAAGTACCTGCCATCTGTTATGTATAAGCTAAGGCAACTGACCATGGTGGATGAAGACGCCGCAGAACAGGAAGGTAAGTGGATAGAAGAGGTTATCACTACTTCAACAAGGATAAATTGAGATCGTCATTTAAAATATTATTCTCTATAGAGGTGCTGAACCGTTTCTTCGGGACGGGCAGGTGGAATGAGGTGAAGATCATACCGCTGCCCGAGACCGCGAAACTGATAAAGCAATATGAACTTATCACGAGGCAAATAGACAATGAATTGCTGGTGATAGCAAAGACAGATACCACAGGTGCAACTTTCCATACGTTGCCGCTCTATGAGAAATTTTCTTTCATGCTTGTGCCTCAGTCGGCCAATTACATCAATTATTCCAATCTTCCTTTTTCGCAACTCAATACGCCTGTCTTCAACTTTCATAACCTGAATGGCAATGAAATGGGCGGGAAACATTTTATAACGAAAAAGACCGACGATTATACAAGTACACGAACATATGTACCCGGTGAGTTTGTAAAAGCCCCGGACGGAAAAATTTATGAAAGTATAAGGCTGAATGATAAGGCGGGAAGTATAGCGCCGGATGATACCGAGGCAGAACCGGCACTGCCCGCAGACCCTGAAGCAAAATTATACTCAGGAAATTTCTGGGTGTCCTATACAGGTATGCAGTTTGTGAGTGGGGGAGATGCAGCCGAATCATACTTTGGCAATGAATATAGCATTGAGCAAAGTGGCGGTATTTATAATTTCAAGACATCTGTAAAACAAAAGAACCATAAGGTACAGGTATATGCCTTAAATGCGGCCAGCCTGCAGTACGACAGGGTAGTGGTGGCCGCAGATGTAAACTACGACGACAACAATGATATGGTGCAGGTGGATATGCGGCACATACCATCGGGTAAATATTGTGTGCGGGTTGATGATGATGTGAAGTTTATATACCTGAATACGGGTGATGCGGCATTTGGTGTGCCAATGTTTGTAGATATCTATAATCTGCCGGATACAGACGCGCAAGCTATCATTGACGCGGCACAAAAGCCTTTGCATACGCGGTTCACGATATCGTTTGCGGCGCGCAGGGTACTGTGGCAATACAAAACCAGGACGAGTACGATAGATAAGATAGAAGACTCGGGCGGTGTATATCTGTTCAAGGCAGATGGGTTGCGCAGGTTTATTTCGTTGCGCCCCATCCCGTTGTCGGACACGGCAATAAAAACACTGGTAGCAAAGAGCGGCACGCTAAGCATAGCATCGCCCCTGCCAAACCCTACAGCTGACAGGCTGACGGAAAAGCAAAACGAAATTTATTCAACAGAATCTTTCATAAATTTTTAACAACATAAAAACTAAACAACATGGCAACAGTTTACAAAACCCCCGGCGTTTTTATAGAAGAGATCCCGAAGTTTCCACCTTCGGTCGCCCAGGTAGAAACAGCACTTCCGGCTTTTATCGGTTATACGGAAATAGCTGACGACATAGCTCCAGGCGATTTGCATAATAAGCCAAAGCGAATCGGGTCTATGGTGGAGTATGTGCATTATTACGGCGGAGGGCCATCTCTCAATGTAGGGGCTGTAAACATTGATGATGCCGGCAGCTTTAAGTCTGCTACTATCAGCAGCTCGTATTATATGTACGATAGCCTGCGTATGTTTTACGCAAATGGTGGCGGTGACTGTTTTATAGTATCAGTGGGGCTGTATGGCGCATCTGTTGATGATACGCAACTGAATGATGGTACTGATACCCTGAACAAAGAAGATGACCCCACACTGCTGGTATATCCGGACGCAGTGGTTTTAACTGACGATCAACTGGCCAATGTGCAGACACATGCCCTCGCGCATTGCGCAGACGAAAGCAGGATGGACCGGTTTTGTATTTTTGACACAAAGGATACTGACCCCAAAGGTGAGACTTTCCGGTCTAAGGTTGGTGTGAACAATTTGAGCTATGGCGCTATATACACGCCGTGGTTGAAAACTAACCTGCCCAAAGTGGTGACATATGCCGATGTATCCGGTGCCGGCATACTGAAGAGGAACGGAGCATCTGTAACTTTCGGCGACCTGACAGCAGACGCAGCGATACAGACGCAGATAACAGAATTAGGTAAAGCTTATGACGACAAGAAAAATATAGTTGCTAAAACTTTAGCTCTGGCATCGCCGGAGGGGGATCTGCGTCAGCATTATGCCAATATCCCGGTTGCACCTACGTCTGCTAATTTACAAGCGATGGTTAAGTTGGGACTTGATATAGCAGCACAACTGGACGATTTCATGAATACTGAGATCACCAACGCTGCTTTGCTAGCTTCGGTAAAAGGTAATATTACCGGCACATTTTTGCCAATAGTTAAAAATATCCTTGCCCTGGATAACGAAGCGAAAAATGATGTGAAGGTTGTGGGATATGTGCTGCAAGGTAAGGATGCGAATTTCACTTCACCTACGTGGGGAACCGCAACATTGGCATCCGGTATAACAGCAAGCACAATTATGTCAGGAGTTACGACTCTGGCGGATAAAGTAGCATTAGGTATAAATGCTATGAATGGTTTCTTTGACAGCCTGGTAAGGGCGTACCTTTCGCTTGTTGTAAATGCAGCCAGCACTAACGCAAGCAACCAGGACTATGCATTACAGCTTGCATTCCCTGTTTATAAAAATGTGCTGAAAGGTGTAAGTACTTATGTGTCGGCTATGCCGCCGAGTGGCGCTATTGCCGGTATATATGCAATGGTAGACAGCACCCGTGGCGTATGGAAGGCGCCTGCCAACGTAAGCGTAAATAACGTTGTTGAACCGGCTACAGTGTTTACAAAATCTGAGCTGGACGCGCTGAACGTAGATGTAACGGCGGGCAAGTCTATCAATGCCATCCGCGCGTTCTTTGGCAAGGGTACATTAGTATATGGCGCGCGTACACTGGCCGGCAATGATAACGAATGGCGTTATGTGTCGGTGCGCCGCTTGTTTATAATGGTTGAGGAATCGGTAAAGAAAGCTACGGAGCAGTTTGTATTTGAGCCGAATGACGCAAATACGTGGGTAAAAGTACAGGCGATGATCGAAAACTTCCTGTACAATATCTGGCGGCAGGGTGCGCTACAGGGTATTAAACCTGAGCATGCATTCTATGTGGCAGTAGGTCTTAACAAAACAATGAACCCGATAGACATACTGGAAGGCAGGATGATCATAGAGATAGGTATGGCAGCGGTTCGTCCGGCTGAGTTCATTATACTCAGGTTCTCACACAAAATGGCTGAAAGTTAACGGCTACCCGGTACACGACTTATTATAAAACATTCTTAAAAAAACTCAAAAACACTAAATATGGCAAATTATCCTTTACCTAAGTTTCACTTCCTGGTGGAATGGGGTGGCAACAAAATCGGTTTTACCGAAGTTACCGGCTTAGATATGCAGGTGGAAGCGATAGAATATCGCGAGGGCAACAGCAAACAATATTCAAAGATCAAGATGCCCGGCATGCATAAGTTCAGCAATATAACTATGAAGAGAGGCACATTTGAGGGAGATACAGACTATTACAAATGGATCAACACCATTAGTCTGAATACTGCTGAGCGCCGTGACATAGTTATAAAATTGCTTAACGAAAAGCATGAGCCCGTCGTTACATGGCGCGCAGTAAACGCTTTCCCCCTCAAGGTGCAAGCCAGTGACCTGAAGGCTGATGGCAATGAGGTGGCTATTGAATCGATAGAAATAGCGCATGAGGGACTGAGCATCGTCAGCTAATTTTCAGCAGGCTAAAAAGCAGAGATATGGCAGACAGCACAGTACCCAGCGCCGGTGGGTATTATCCGCCTGTGGGCTTCCATTTCAAAGTGGTGTTCCAGGATATGAGCAGTAATACCGCATTTGGGAATGACAACGATACCCGTTTTCAGTCGGTAGGAGGTTTGAATGTAGAATATGACACCGAATCTATAAAAGAGGGCGGTGAAAACCGTCATGAGCATAAGCTGCCTACCCGCACTAAGTTCTCAGACCTTTCGCTGAAGCGGGGTATGCTTACCGATTCTGCCGTGATAGACTGGATACGTAAGGCGCTGTTCAACCGCGAGTTTCAGCCTGCCCAGGTGATCATCACTTTGCTAAACCCGGATCATGAGCCGCTAAAGACATGGAAGGTGAACAACGCCTGGCCGAGAAAATGGGCTGTAAGCGACCTTAATGCCGGGGAGAACAGTATAGTAGTGGAAACGCTGGAGCTGAGCTACAGTTTTTTTACGGAAGAATAATTATGAACGATGCCAATTCAAATAACTGAGTTAAATATTTCTGTATCTGTGAACCAGCCGGGGCCGACGACATCAGTGCCGCCTACGAGCCCGGAGAACAACGCGCAGGAAAGTGAAAAGATGATCAGTGAATGTGTAGATCAGGTAATGAAAATTCTGAAAGATAAAAAAGAAAGGTAATGGCAAGTACCAGCGGTGAGGTAAAAAAGATGTGGATCAGGGCCTATAATTCGGCGGAAATGCCGGAGAAGGACTTTGCAGGGGAGTTCTATGCCCTTGTAAACCCTGAGACCTATTCTATAGACCTGAAGATGGAGACCAAGGGCGGCCAGGGCCAGGGCACCAGCGGCAAGCAGCAAAAATTCGCGTTCAAACAGCCGGAAGAATTTACGTTCGAATTCCTGTTTGACAATACAGGCATCATTGATGGTAAGCCTAATCCAGATGGGATAGCGGATTCTCTGAAGAAATTCCAGGACCTGGCCTTCAGCCTTGACGGTAAGGTGCACGAGCCCAGGCATGTGCATGTGATATGGGGTACGTTTGACTTTAAAGGCAGGATCACCGGAATGACGATCAATTACAAACTCTTTAACCCTGACGGATCGCCGATAAGGGCTACAGTAAAAGTAACGATCAAGAAGAGTGAGGACGAAAAAAAGACTACTGCCGCTGACCGGAAACAATCGCCGGACCTGTCTCACCGGAGGGTTATAAAGCGTGGAGAATCGCTGCCATGGCTTAGTTATTTGATATACGGAGATCCGAAGTATTACATACAGCTTGCGAAGGTGAACAATATCTCGAATTTCAGAAAGATAAAGGAGGGAACAGAGATATTTTTTCCTCCGATCAATAAGACTGAATGAGCACAGAACGTACCATACCATCCAACGCGCCAAAATCGGTTTGCACGTTTACTATTTTAAGCGAAGGTACGGCTATGCCCACTACCTACCAGGTAGCCAGTATTATTGTTACAAAGGAAATAAACAGGATACCATCCGCCACTATCATTCTGATAGACGGTGATGCCGCCTCCGAGACATTTGCTATCAGCAGTGCCGCGGAATTTGAACCCGGGAAGAAGATAGAGATAAAAGCAGGATGGAGCACAGATGAAGAGACGATATTCAAGGGTATGGTCGTTAAACAGAATATCAGGGTGAAAAATACAACCTCACTACTGGTAGTTGAATGTAAGGATGAGACGATGAAAATGGCCATTGCGCCTAAGAGCAAGTATTTCAGGGATAAGAAGGACTCTGATATATTCGATGACCTGATAGGCCCTTATAGTTTGCAAAACGATATAGAACCCACAACTATCCAGCATAAGGAAGTAGTGCAATACAATAGTACCGACTGGGATTTTATGTTGTGCCGGTCTGATGTGAACGGGAAGTTTGTGGTGGTAGATGATGGTAAGATAACTATTAAGAAACCTGACCTTAACGCTGCCCCCGGCCTTACAGTACAGTATGGATCTACTGTGTTGGACCTGGATGCGGAGATAGATGCACGTATACAGGTACCAAAAGTTAAAGCAAATGCATGGAATTATACTGACCAGGAATTACTGGATTCGGTGGAAGCCGCCGAGCCGAGCCTGCCTGCCGCCGGTAATCTTACGCCTGACCAGTTGTCAAAAGCATCGTCGCCTGACCCCGTGACCATGATACATAGCGGAAAGATCACCGATCAGGAGTTGCAGCAGTGGGCAGATGCAAGGCTGCAAAAGTCGAGGCTGGCTAAGATAAGAGGAAGTGTAAAGGTGGAGGGCTTCGCGAAGCTGAAGCCCGGTAATATTTTTCAACTGAATGGAGTAGGGGACAGGTTTCAAGGCAAGATATATGTGACCGGTATCAGGCACCAGATAGAACATGGAGAATGGCATTTGCACGTCCAGTTTGGCACAAATAATGAGTGGTTTGCGGAGACTTACAATGTACAGCAACCGCTTGCCGGGGCTATGCTGCCGGCAGTCAGCGGCCTGCAGATAGGCGTGGTGACGAAGCTGGAGTCTGACCCGGATGGTGAAGACCGTATCATGGTAAGGCTGCCGGTGATACATAAGAGTGATGAAGGGGTATGGTGCAGGGTGGCATCGCTGGATGCCGGGAAAGAACGGGGTATGTTCTTCAGACCTGAGTTAAATGATGAAGTGATAGTGGGGTTTATAGATAGTGATCCCAGGCATGGTGTAGTACTGGGTATGCTGAACAGCAGTAAACTGCCCGCGCATACACAGCCCAAGGATACCAATCATATAAAGGGTTATGTATCGCGCGAGAAAATGAAACTGATGTTTGACGATGAGAAGAAGATCATCAATATAGAAACGCCTGCGGGGAATAAGCTTGTGATATCTGAGGAAGACAAAGGGATGTCTTTTACAGACCAGAACGGAAACAAAATAGTGATGAACGACCAGGGTATTAAAATAGAGAGTATAAAAGATTTTTCCATTAAAGCCAGTAACGACTTTAAGACCGAAGCGATGAAAGTGGATGTGAAAGCAAGTAATGAGCTGAAGATAAAAGGAGAGATGACGGCCGAATATACCTCCGGGGGACAAACGACCGTGAAAGGAGCTATTGTTAATATAAATTGATACACGCAATGCCTTTAGCCGCAAGAGTAGGAGATATGCATACCTGCCCGATGGTGCAGCCGGTGGCCATACCGCATGTTGGCGGCCCTGTTATGCCACCGGGCGCAATGACGGTAATGATAGGTGGCATGCCGGCAGCCTGTGTGGGTGATATGTGCGTGTGTACCGGTCCTCCGGACTCTATAGTAAAAGGATCGGCAACAGTAATGATAGCGGGCAAACCGGCGGCAAGAGTAGGGGATACTACCGCGCATGGCGGGGCCATTGTGGTAGGATGCCCGACAGTAAACATAGGAGGATAACTATGGCACAGGAAAGCAACGATATGAATTTTATAGGCGAGGGATGGAGTTTTCCCCCTCAGTTTGACATTGTGTCGAAATCTGTAGCGATGACGGGTGGCGAGGAAGACATAGATAACAGCCTGTCTATACTACTGTCTACAATGGTAGGTGAGCGGGTGATGGATATGAAGTACGGCTGCAACTTAGACGCCCTTGTATTTGAAAGCCTGGACACCAGTACCATAACCTTTATAAAGTCAAAAATAGAAACAGCAATACTTTTTTATGAGTCGAGGATAGAGCTGAATAAAATAACGATAAATACAAAAAATATTCTGGAGGGCCTGATACTGATAGAGGTAGATTATGTAGTGAGCGCCACCAACAGCAGGTATAATTTCGTTTACCCGTTCTGGAAAGAGGAGGGGACAGAGATACAATCAATTGTACGAATTAATAAATAATAATGGCTGACTGCTCTACAAATAAAAATCCTTTGGTGAGAAGCGGTATGAACCGCAAGGAGCGGCTGTTACCGGGGCTGGAAGCTAACTACGTTCTTCCCGAGGAACATACTTTTGCCGACTGGCTGGTTTACGCAAGGGAACTGGCAGCGCATGTAAAATATTATAACGTTAATGCCGGGCCGGATGTGAGTACGGAAAACTGGCAGCCATTTTTTGACGCAGATGTATCGGCACAACTGGCGCTGATAGCTGTGCAGAATGTGGGTCTATATAAAGACACGATACGTGGCATATTTGATGTTATAAAATCTGATGACCTGAATACCGGCACACTTGCCGATATAGATACATTAAAAAAGAATTTTGCCTGGTTGTATAGTGGCCTGTTCTCGCTGGCATACCGGATGGACTATTTTCAAAAGATCCTGCCGGATGATATTCCGCTGAAGCGTAGTATCATTAACCTGGTAAAAGTGAAGCTGGCACCTGCATTCAGGCGCCTGCTGGCATACTATAAGGCCGCAGCTATTTACTATAGTCCTAAGTTGGTGGATGAAACTATCCTGAACGACTGGACCATACTGGCATATAAGCAGGAAAACGCCGGGGATATTATACAGAAGGGATTCTCAGATATCTGGATCGTGAAATATGACACAGATACAGTTGTTGCCACCGACTGGACTACTTATTATAACAGTGTTATCAGGAACGATAATAGCATCTACAATTACATTGTAGAGGATGAGAATGACCCCAACGCGAATGATGATGTAGACCTCGACAATAACCGGCTGCCGGTACAGGATGGAGATGTATGGACAATCATTAATCATGTAGCGAACCACAATCTGTTTTCAAGCATTTTTGCTGACTTTCTCGCGGCATACGCCAGGGTGGTAGCAGACGCCAAAAAGCAATTGGTTGCCACAGTAACCACGCAGAACACCCATGAGCCGCATTATGCTTTGTTCCTTACATTTCTGCATCTTACGAAATCGGCTACAGATCAGTTAAATACGTATACACAGCGTCACCTTGATTTTTATTATAAAGACATACTGAAGCTAAGCCCGAGCCCATCTGAAGCAAATCATGTTCATCTTGTTTTTGAGCTGGCTAATATGACCAATGAGCATCTTATTGCCAAGGGGACAGCTTTTAAAGCAGGTAAAGACAGCCTGGGCAAGGATGTAGTGTATAAGACCGATGATGATATTGTAGTGAATAAAAGCAAAGTCGCTTTTCTGTCATCGTTTTACCGGGCTATATCGGCCGATAAGATATCCGGTGTATCGCAGGCGGGCAGGCTTTTTGCTTCACCTATAGCTAATTCTTCAGATGGAGCAGGCGCTAAGCTCACCTCTGATAATGCAGACTGGCATCCATTTGTAAACAAAGTGTATACAAATGGTGACCTGACCGATATAGCAATGCCAACAGCATATATAGGCTTTGCATTGGCATCGCCCAACCTTTTTCTCAAAGAGGGGAAGCGGACCGTAACAATAACATGGAATGGGACCGGACTTGGCGGACTCAATAATAAATCATTCGACTGCTATATAACCAGGGAAAAAGGCTGGTCTGTAGTGAAAACAGTGAAACTGACCGCCACCGCCACAACTGCCGTAGGAGTGTTGAGTATACTGCCGTCAGACCCTCCTGTTACTGCTTATGATGCAAAGGTGCATGTGGATACTGATGTCCATCAGCAGGCTTTTGACACTTCAGGTGTACCCATAATTAAATTCTACCTCAGGGATACCCATCCCACAGACCAGTATGACGCGCTGAAAAGCATAGAGGTTGCCTCGGTAGATATTAAAGTAAACGTTGGCACATTCTCAGGACAAAGCAATAAGGACGGTATCAAAGAGTTGCTCATATCAACCGATGCCGGAACCGCGGACCCATCTAAACCATTTTTTCCGTTTGGGCCTAATCCTAAACGTGGATCGTCTATTGTTATAGGCAACAGGGAGGTTTTCACAAAGCCTAAAACAAAGATAAAACTGTTCATTGAATGGGCGGACCTTACAGAGACGATCCAGGATATGGACTGGAACCTAACCGATGAATTTTTCCCGACGGCGCAGATCAAATTCCTTGAGAGTGGTGTGTGGACGGATGGGACATTTACAAGTGTGCTCAACAAGGAGCATGGTAAGGCTGCCCCCGGCGAAACGGAGCTTTTCTGGGGAGCCAATAGCCAGATGATGACCTACGCTCATGTGCCCAGCGTGGAGCAGTATATTCCCGCTGACGCTGTAAGCAGTTTTGATGATGACTACAATCCGTATAGCATATCGAGCAAGAACGGATTTATGAAGATAGAGCTGAATGCCGATTTTCAATGGGATGATTATTTCATGGCGCTGCAAAAATACCTGATCAACCTGGCAACAGGCACGTCTGATACCCAGCCCATTAAGCCCTACCTGCCTAAGATACAGTCTATATATCTGAGCTATGAATCTACAGACTCGGTAAAGTTTGTTAAAAGTGACACGTCTTCATACATCCATATCTATCCATTCGGTACAGATAATGTAGACTATAATGACGTAGTGTCAAATAAAGTAAAACTGATGCCGCAGTTCTTCCACGACTGCAGTGCTGATGATGGCGGAGGACAGTCGCCCAACCAGGCTGAATTCTATATAGGCCTGCAAAATGTGGTTCCTCCGCAGGAAGTTAATCTGCTGTTCAAAATATCAGACGGAACAACAGACCCGAAACAGCAGAAGCCCAAGCAGCACATAACATGGAGCTACCTGGACGATAATAAATGGCAGGACTTTGACAAAAATGATATTAATGATACCACCCAGCAACTAATATCAACCGGCATAGTGTCATTCCCTATACCCGAAGAGGCTACAAGCACCAATACTATTCTGCCATCAGGATATCATTGGCTGAGGGCATCAGTTAGCGGCCTTCCGGAAGAAGTCTGCAAGCTGATAGATGTAAAGGCCCAAGCCGTAGAGGCAACTTTCTTTGACCAGGGCAATGCCAGTGACTTTTTAGCATCATCATTGCCAGCCGGTACTATCACTAAGCCTGTAGATCCTGACCCTTCTATTAAGAAGACAGACCAGCCATACTCGTCTTACGGGGGCAGATACCAGGAAGACGCCCAGAGTTTTTACACAAGGGTCAGTGAGCGGCTGCGGCATAAAAACAGGGCGATAACAATTCGTGATATTGAGCAATTGGTATTAGAAAAGTTTGAAGACATTCATAAAGTAAAATGCCTGAACCATACGCGTCCTTTAACAACAGCCTCGGCCGGCGCAGATGCTAAGTGCGGCAGTATAATAATGCCCGAGCCGGATGCTGATCTTGCGAAATATAATGAGCAAGCACCCGGACATGTTACTGTGCTTACTATACCTGATCTTACCAATAAAAACGCTATTGATCCCCTGAGGCCGTATACCAGTAAGGGCAGGCTTCAGGATATAGAAGATTACCTGACCGCGCGCGCCAACTGTAATATGACATGGCATATAGTCAATCCGCAGTTTGAAGAGATCAGGATAGAGACTACTGTCATACTCACTGCCGACGCATCGGGTAATGAATCGTTTTATTCGGACAAGCTGAAGGAAGATATAATTGAATTTCTTACCCCCTGGGCTTTTGGTGTAAATGCAGATATTAAGTTCGGCGGTAAGGTGGTCAAGTCGTCAATTCTCAATTTTATTGAGGAATTGTCTTATATAGATGTAATACTGGAGCTGAAGATGTTTCATGATAGTGATGTGACGGACCTGGATGAGGTGGTGGCAGCATCATACAGCATACTTGTGGCCGCGGACGCGACAAAGCAAAACGTATTTATTGAACAGAAGGCGAAAAAATCTCAGACAAGTGGCTGTAAATGAGCATATAACCATCAGTAAGAATCTCGTTCTGCCGGACGGGCAGGACTACTATAAGCTGCGTGAGCAAGGGATCGGACTTATTCAGCAATTGGGCAGTAAGCTCTGGACCGATTATAATATACATGATCCGGGTATCACGATCCTGGAAGTGCTGTGCTATGCCATAACTGATATTACTTATCGTTCGTCTTTTGATGTAAAGGACCTGATTGCCGTAGAGAAGCCCGGAGTTGTGAATACCGATGAGCAGACATTTTTTACCGCGCGTGAAATACTGACAACAGCGCCATGGACCATCAAAGATTACCGTAAAGCACTCATAGACCTGGATGGTATAAAAAATGCATGGTTAAAATGCAGTTTGTGCAATTGCGGGCCTAAGATATATGTAGATTGTAAAAGCAGTGAACTTACATATACACCACCCTCGCCACCTGAAAAGCCGGAAGATCATGAGGTGATCCCGAAGGGTTTGTATGATGTGCTGGTAGAGTTTGACGCGGATAACAGGTTTGGAGACCTGAACAGCGGAAGGATCAGCACCAGTTCGCATGTGCTGGTGGACATGAAACAGGAAACACTGTTTTTTGATATTTTCTTTCCGTCGCTTGGCGTGTTTTCTGAGACATATCCCGCTTTACTACCTTATTTTATTGACGAAAGTATTATTGTAAAGAAAGTGACGGTATATGGCCTTGCGGATAAGTATGGTAATCTTTTGACCGATGACTCTAAGCTGAAAAAGGCCCTCAGAAAAGGTGTTAAAGCCTCGTTTAAAATATCACTGAGTAACGGAGCAGATGCCGTGATAACAGATGTTCCGTTTAAATTAGTTTGGTTAAAGGACGAAGTACGAGGCGCATTGACGATTGCTGACATCATTGGTGTGTTGTCTGATAAGTCGAAGTCCGGGATAGCGGCCAGGTATATTAATAAGATAAGGACAGTCTATAACATATTGGGCACTGCAAAGAAATACCTGCAGCGTCACCGTAATATCACCGAGGACTTCTGTTGTATAGATGAAGTAGAAGTAAAAGAAGTAGGTGTATGCCTGGATATAGATCTGAAACCTGAGGCAGATATAGAAGAGGTGCTGGCCAATGCGTATTACCTGATAGGGGAGTATTTTAACCCTACTATTAAGTTTCGTACGCTTGCCGAAATGCTGGAACCGGCAGAGGGGGAAGCGACCGGGCGCACGGTAGACCAGATATTCGATGGACCTAAGTTGTCGCATGGATTTATTGACGAAAACGATCTTGACCGTACTGAACTAAACCGTACGCTGTATTCATCAGATATCATAAACCTGCTGATGGATATACCCGGTGTGCTGGCTGTAAGGAACTTTGTATTAGTAGACTTTGACGAGTACGGTGATATAAAATCATCTGATCCGTGGCAGATGGATGTGCCAGCAAACATGCTGCCGCGGCTCTATATTGCGGGGTCTAAAATGCTTGCGTTTAAGAACGGGCTCCCGTTTCTGCCTGATGTTTACGAGCTGATGGATACCCTTCAAATGATCGCGGGAAGCAATAACTCGCCAAAGTTGAAGGATACAGACCTTGATATCCCTGTGCCTGATGGAAATTACTATCCCCTTGCAGAGTATTTTCCCGTTCAAAATTCGATGCCCCTTGTTTATGGAACAGGTTACGAAGGGTTGCCATCCAATGCGTCTGATCTGAGGCAGGTTCAGGCAAAGCAGCTAAAAGCATACCTGTTATTTTATGAGCAGGTGCTGGTAAATTATATAGGCCAGTTGTCTAATCTTAAGAATTTATTGTCTATAAGCAATACAGTGAGCAAAACATATTTCCCGGTTTTGCTGGGCAGCGATATTGCGGGTATCAATGATCTGTATGACTCGTTGGATGAAATGAGCCTGTATGAGATAACCGAGAGCAAGGAGCAATATGCGGACAGGCGGAACCGTTTTCTTGATCATTTATTATCGCGTTTCAGCGAGTCGTTCTCGGAATACGCGTTGCTGCTTTATTCATACAGCAACCAGGCTGCCCTAAGTTCTGACAAGCTGATCAAAACAAAAACTTCATTTCTTAAACAGTTTCCGTATCAGAGTGCTTACAAGGCACAAAGCTTTGATTATACCAATACGGTAGATGTTGATATATATAAGGATCAGAGCGGCTTGCATCACCGCATAAGCGCGCTTTTGGGCTTGCGGCCTTCTCTTAACTATTTTAACTATGATATTGTTAAGGCAGACGACCAGTTTTCGACAACGCTGACCCTTTGTGACGACAACGGTAACATTTTCCTTACCGCGCAAAGTCCCGATAGTTTTAAGAATGATGACAGGGATGAGTTGATCAAAGAGATCAATTTTAGCATGGCTGAGATACTGAAACTTGTAAATAACAGCGCTAACTATACAGTAAAGGCAGATGGCGTTAAATACAAAATAGAATTAGGTACGCCTTCTGTTGCCTATGCCACAGGTTTTGATACTATAAGTGAAGCAAATGACGCTATTAGTGCCATTGTTGATTTTGCCGGCGCGCATCTTAATGACGAACATTTTCTGATCGTAGAGCACATACTGCTGAGGCCAAGAGCGGTTAATGACGCCCTGCTGGACATTTGTGTTGAAGATAATTGTAAGTTTTGCGGTGAGGAGGATCCTTATTCTTATAGCGTCACATTTGTATTTAACGGAGAGGCTGATTATGCTACAGCCGAATTCCGGCGATTTGCGAATAATACCATACGTGCCGAGTTGCCGGCGCATGTATTGTGTAAAATATGCTGGGTAAAAGCCGATGTATATGCCAGTTTCGAGACAGCGTATATCAATTGGCTGAAGGATATTTATATCAATCCGCCCGTTGATGACTTGTGTAAGACAAAAGGTGGTGTTACTGCTAATCCGTTGAAGAACCTGGTGTGTGAATTCAAACAACTAAAGAGCGTATACTGGCCGGCTACGTTACATGATTGTATTGATGGCAATGATGATAATCCTGTGTTTCTGAATCAAACTAATTTATAATTAATAAAAGAGATCGACCATGATACCTACTAAATACGATGCTCATGAATATGACTATCCGGATTTTCAGCCTGATCAGGTGCTCAGTGCCGATAGTCTGAATCATTCGTTCGCTTTCAACGAGCAACAGGAGCGCCTGACACGCACTAACCTGCTGGGTATAGGTATTGTTTGCGGTATGAAGGTGACGACATCCGGTGATGGGAAAACCGTATATATATCCAAGGGCACCGGTATTACATCAAACGGGTACCTGATAGTACATGGTGTTGAGAACAGTGACGAACAGGTGCAGTATAAAAGTTACCGATCGTACGATGTGCTACAGGAAATCCTGTACAAAGATGTTTTTGTAAAGAACGGCGCGCCAATATACCCTGTCTGGGAGATGGTAGATACGTTTAGTCCCAAACTACCGGGAGACACTGATATCTCAGCCGGTTTTCTCGCAAATAAGGTTTGCCTGATGTTTTATGAAATGCTTGAAGTAGCGGCCAAGAACTGCGATGCTACTTCATGCGATGATAAAGGCAAGACGATCACGGTTACTATACGGAAATTGCTGGTTAATATTACCGATGCCGACAAGATCATAGCGATGCTCAATGCTAAGGCAGGCGCAAAGGGCTCAGGGGAAATATTTCCAGGTGTACTGACTTTGCCTGAGATCAGGCTGCCGCGTTTTGATGTGTTAGCTACACCGTTGGTCACTACAAATGATGTGTATGAGGCTTATCAGAAAGTATTTTCCAAAAGTTTTGTAGAGAGCACAGGAAATGCTTTGAATAATGCATATGGTAAATTTAAGAGCTACTTAAAAGATAATACTAACCCGTTTGCTTCGTTCAATACAACATTTGCCTTTCTGCATAACGGAACGATAACCGGGAACAACCTGCTCAATTTTCAATATTACTACGACTTTTTCTGTGACCTGCTGATGGCTTATAATGAGTGGAGGCATGCTGCCGATGCGCTGGTGGCTATGTGTACACCACCTGAGGCATTGTTTCCAAGGCATTTATTCCTGTGGAATTTTGCGGAGTCGGAAACCGTAAAAAGGAGTAATTATCGCAACTATTTTATTCCGTCGCCCATTCTTACAGACCATGAACATGCGTATAACGAGTTTAAATTATTGTTCCAGCGTCTCGTGCGGATGATTGCAGGGTTAAGTGTTCCGGTGCCTCAGAAGTCGGGACAGGGTACAATTGACCTTAACATACGTATCACCCCTTCGCACATTGGTACATTACCCCTGGGCGTTAGGGCCATTCCCTATTATTACAAACCCGCCCTTGCTACCGGCAGGCTGGTGGATGCTTGGAATTATGCTTTGACAAAAGACGGCAAGCAAACACGGGTACTTGGCTATGATCATTCCTATAATACATATGACGATTTTGTAAAAAATCCGTTACACTATGACCTTGAGCCATATAATTTCCTGAGAGTAGAAGGCCATTTGGGTAAAGCTGTTGGTGGGGTGCTGTATAATATTGAGAAGCTGAGGGATGAGAACCGCCTGCCGTTTCAGTATGTGGCTGTAAGCGTAGACGGAGAGGAAGGTAATGTGGACCTAACCCAGTTCGAGTGTTATTTTCAGGACCTGACCGCTATGTATGACGCACTGAAAGCTGAGCTGATGTGCAAGTTGTACAAGCTGATATATTGTTTGTACCAGCTGCCTAAATTTGTGGATACGAAGGCTGCCGGTGGTACTGCCAGTCCACCCGCGAGCCCGCCGGCCAGTCCACCAGTAGATAACACAAAACGCACTTTCAGCCAATACAAATACGGGATATTTACAGATAGCAAGCTGTCGTATACGGATAACAGTCTCGGGCAGTCTTACGAGCAACTATATGAGGTATTATACGCGCAGGGAAGCAATTACCAGGTAACGATTGAGTCGTACGGTAATTTATACCGGATTGCCAACCCAGCTATATCAGCCGAGGAGCAGGCTGCAAGCAATACACTGCTGGCCATACTGCATAATGTTGTTTTGTTGAGGTCAGGGTTAGATACCACCTTACAGAAATTTGACGCGGGCAAGATGGTAGATACGACCAACCTGCTGAAGAAAGATGCTGCAAAACTCAAAGGCCCAAATGCAACAAGCACATTGACAACGGTGCTTAAAAATTACCCATGTATCAATGAACTGTTTGATGTTCTTTGTGATATTTTGCAATTTTTCGCCTTGTATAAAGAATACCTGGCCCGGATTGATAAACTACAGCTCATGGTTACCCTTGAGCAATTTGCCGTGAATAATCCCGGTTTGCAGCACAAGGGTGGAGTGCCAATAGGTGGTACGTTCGTTATCGTATACCGAAACTTTTTTGCTAATGCAAATGATACTACAAAGGCGCTCCTCTTAAAACTGGATGAGGTTGATGATCCCACGGCGGCAGAGGCCGCCGCGCTGGCCGCTGCGGCCAAACAGCCCGTTGGCAGCAATCCCAAGTACAGGGTAGCGTCAGGGGTGAAGTCAGGGAAGCTGGCTGGTGTAACAAGGCAGGTGTATGCAATGCAAAAGCAGGGCGCCAGCAAAACGGAAATTGAACAGGCGCTGGGAGTGTTGCTTGATGATGCTAATGTCAAAGGGAAATTTGAGGACATTATCAATACCTGGCAAGACTCGATAGTTGTTGCCGATTTCTACTTGCCCTATGCGTGCTGCTCTGATTGCCCACCGGTTCAATTTACAGTAAATATCCCTCCGCCAAAAGTTTCGTTCAGTCTCGATAAGCAGAAGTACTGTAATGGAGATCCGGGGTCCTATCCGTTCCATTCGGTGCCTACAGGTGGCGTAATTACCAGTTCGCAGGGCGCTTCTGTAGTGGATAATAAAGATGGTACATTCTCATTCCTTCCATCACTGGTGGTTATGGACGCGGGCAAGGCCAGCACCTCCGCTACATACACATATACAGTTGACGATCAGATGCAATCTATAACCATAACAGTTGACGCCAAGCCTGATGTAGTTATAGCGGCTACGCCTGATGCTGTTAATCCGCTTAAAGTGAGCTTTACGTTCGATAAGCCATACCTTGTTTCGGGTGCGGTTTGGAATTTCGGGGATGTAAATGATCAGACAGGTGGCAATACTTCTACTGAGCTCACACCTACGCATACATTTACCAAAGGGGGCAACTATTCAGTGTCGGTAGTGGTTACAAATGGCGAGTGTACCGGGAACCCGGCAGCCCTGCAACTAACTGTCAAAGATCCTGATCCGGTGGTGATCACAGGCTTTCCTGCAGAACTTTGTAAAACCGCGGCTGATGTTAATTTTACCGTGAAGCCCGCAGGCGGTACTTTCTCAGGTGAGGGCGTGGTGGAGGTATCGGCAGGTAAGTACAAGTTCTCACCTGCTTTGATCAATATGAATGGCCTTGCGCGCAGGGTAATTCCATTTATTTATACCGCACCTGCGGGTAATTCTAATCCTGCTGTTAGTGTCACCGTCAATGATACCCCCACTGGTGTATTTATGCTTACGCCTAACCCCGCAGGTCATTCGGCTGTGATGAATTTTACGGGCCTTAAGAACACAGAGAAGATAGCTGTGGATTTTGCAGACGGTACGCCATCCGCGGCTTTTGATGTGAATTATGCAGCTACTTTTAATACACCTGCCCATGTATTTGTTGGTAACGGGCCATTTAGCATTAAAGCTACGATCATAAATGGTTCGTGCAGTGCAGTATTGATACAGCAGATATCATTTGAAGTTGCAGCGCCTAAAACATGCCAGCCAATAAGTACGCCGATCAGTGATTTTTCAGTATTCAGAGATTCGTTACAGTCTCGCTCACCAGACTTTATTAAGCTGTATGGAGTAGACCGCTTGCAATTAGTGACCGATTATTTTGGAAAACTCAATACCCTTGTAAAAAAGAATCCCAATGTCTTCCCGCTTGATTTCTTATTAACTTCTCCTATCCTTGCCGATTGGATCACTGCGCTGCCTGCTACCACTGCGTCGCGTTCGGGCCAGGCCGCAAATGCTATTAACCAGGCATCCATACAGCTCGCCACTATTTTTATGGAACTTATTGCTGCTGCAGCATGCAATAGCCCTAAAGATGTTACGGATGTTTATGCCGCGCTTTTAAAGGCATTGGCGGAAAAAATGAAAGAACTGAATGGCGTTATTGGTACAGACGAGGTTGCAAAGAAACTTATGGATCAGTTCTTATCATTGGTAAAGGGTGAAATAGATAATTTAAATAAGAATAAGGAGGCGGACACCAAGCCTCAGTACCTGACATTATTGAAGGCGCTGGTTAAGGCGTTGGGATAATATGACAGCTAATGATCGGTCAACAACACATAATACGTAAACAAAACCTGAAGGTGAGTGCCGTTTCGGACGACCCATTCGCACTGAAGCAAAGGGTAGTGTCGTTGATGGAGCGTCTTACTCCACGGCTAAGTGATGTTTTTGATGGAGTAACGAAAGATGGTGAATGGCTAAAGATCGATACTCTGGATATAGTTGTAGACGGTATTGCCGAGCACGAACTGGAAGACAAGTTGCTGGGGAAATTGTTAGATAGCATAAAGGAACAACTGAATGCCCGCAAGCAGGATATAGTATCCGGTGCCGGTGTGGCGGAAAATGATCTTTTCGTTTCTGTTCATCATAAAACGATATTAGCCCTTGCGTATTTCCTGGAGCATGGTATTATGCCATGGTGGATGCCGGTAAATGATCACCTGGCGTTTGAGGAAGCTATCATCGAAGCCCTGGCCTTTTACCTAAGCAGTAATGCAGATGCGCGGGCAAGACGGGTATATATTGGTTTGCAGGAAAGGCTCAGGGTAAACGCTGGCCGCAGCAGACTTTTAGAACAGTTTAGTGAAACTGTATATCTGCAAGTTATTTGCTGGGTGGCAGCCAATGATAATTCTGAGAAGGTAGCCGATCTGCGCGAAGCATTTTTGGAGGTAGCGGGTATATTTGGGGCCTATACTGCAAAAAAGCCGGTTGCCCTCATTTGGGATAAAGCTAAAGTAAGCCTATTGGATAAATTATTACGGCCCGCAAATGCCGGAAAGGCAATCTCCTATTGGTTGATTGATGTATGGTCTGATTTGGCCAGGTATGATGAAACAGTCTTGATACGGGGCTTTTTGAGCTTGACTATCGCAACTAAATACCTGCCTGATGTGGTGAGAGACAGAAGAGGAAATTCATCCCTTAAGCCGGCTGATGTACCAGGCGACAAGCATGAGGATGATGAAACTATGACCAATGACGAGCCGGCTAAACGCAAGAAGAAGGGAACAAAGAAGCAGCGGGGGGTGGTAGACGATGCGTTGAACGATGATAGTGCAAAAGATGCTCGGCAGTTGTCGGAAAGCCCCATGGACAAGGATGGCGCGATAGTAGCCAATGCGGGTTTGATCCTTGTTGCTCCGTTTCTGCCTGAATTGTTCAGGCAATGTAAGGTTGTGAAGGGCAAGCAGATAAAAAACTACAACAAAGCTATAGCTATTACCCATTATATCGCTCATGGTAATTGCAATTATCGCGAGTACGATGTGTTGCTTAATAAATTATTGTGTGGTGTTGATGAGCATATGACGATCAGGATATTAAAGACATTGTCTAAGTCTGACAGGAATGAGATAGATACAATGCTCACATCGCTTATTGCCCATTGGTCTGTGCTGGGGAGTACCTCGGTGGCGGGGTTGAGAGAGGGATTCTTAATGCGGCACGGTAAATTAGTCTCAAAATATGATGAGTGGTTTTTGGTTGTGGAGCGCAGCCCAATAGATGTTTTAGTGCAGCAGATACCCTGGACGATCGGGATGGTGAAACTGCCATGGATGAAAAAAATGATAAAAACAGAATGGGTGTAGTATTGATGAAAAATATAATGACATTGTAAGAGGTTTTATGTTTAGCTCTGCTGATAAGGTTGCAAAAAGTGCTGCCACTGTCCAGCGACAGTCGGCCCAGCCTTTTTTTGCCCGTAAGCATAGCGATTCCTTCTTTCATGGCAGTACACATTCGGCCACGCCGGGTGCGTTTATCCAGCCCAAATTAAGCGTTAGCCATCCGGAAGACGCGCAGGAGAAAGAGGCGGATCACATGGCCAGTAAGGTAATGACCATGCCCGAAAGCCAAACGGTGTCCAGGGCCGCCGATGGCGGCGACGAGGTAAGCCGTAAGGAAGAAGAAAAAGAAGTACATAGGTCTGAAGCAGGCGCAGTTCAGTTAAAAGACGATAAAGAGGAAGTACATAGGTCTGAAGACGACAAAGACGTACATAGAAAGGAAGAGGAGGGCGATGGTGCCGTACACAGGGTAGCGGATAAGACAGATGAAAAAGTCAGCCCCAAATTACACTCATCACCAAGAGGTAGCCCGCCGGCTGGTTTTATCCAGGCGAAATGCGCGGGCTGCGACGACGAAAAGAAAGTAAGTAAAAAAGAGAATACACCGTTATTCTCAGATGTTATCCATAGGTCATCGCGCGGGCCACCCGGAGATGTCGAGCAACAAAGCTCTTTTGAGCATAACCTGAGTAATACACGCGGGCTAGGTAGTCCGCTGCCGGTTGAGACGCGTTCTTTTATGGAAGACCGTTTCTCAGCTGACTTCAGTGGTGTGCGTGTGCATACCAACGACACATCTGTGCAGATGAATAAAGAGATCAATGCGCAGGCGTTTACGTATGGTAATGATATTTATTTTAATAGTGGTAAGTATTCGCCGTCTTCTACGGAGGGCAAGACCCTTCTTGCGCATGAATTGACCCATACGATTCAGCAGGGAGCGAGTTCGCACGTTACCAAACCGGCAACGGGTGCGAGCGGTAACGCTGCCGTTGCCCCTAAACTTATTTCCAGGAAAAAGTCTGTGCAAAGAAGTGCCGCTAATCTTGCGGCAGCCGTTGGCTTTGCAAAAGGTGAGCAAGGCAAAGTGATCGCCAATAAAGAGGGTGGTGACGGATTCAGGTTCGGCTGGCAGCAGCTAATGGAGTATTTTAAAACGACATTAGGCAAAGAGAAGGTTGTATCCGGTGGCGGGTCTGGTGATCCTACCGAAGTGGCCGAGGGTAATATCAAGAAGAAGAATACTGCCCATGGCATGAATATAATAATGCCAGACGGCAAGGTGGGTGTAGGGGACAGGGATGCCATGCCAAGCTGGTGCGGCATATTTGCCTTCTGGTCGCTGCATAAAGCGGGCATACCCATGAAAAAATGGACACTGGGCAAAATGACCATTCCTCCCGAGGCAGTTATGCCACCGGGCACCGCTCCGCAGCCCGGCTTCCTCGCATACAGAAATTTAAGATCGCACTATGCGCTTGTCAGCAGTGCTTCCGGCACAAAAGTCACAACGGTGAACGGGAATACTGCCGGGGCCGATAACCTGGGCGGGGAAATACAGGAGCAGACGCACGACATCAGTAACTGGACCGCATTCTTTGATCCTATGAAACTGACCGATGGGGCTGTTCGCAACCCGGATGCCGGTGTGGAAGGGAAGCCGAAATCTTTGCGTGAGCTGCAAAAGGAGTTATTCAACGTTTCTCGTAAGGAAGATGACGGGAAGGATAGCGATGCTAAGCAGGTTCAGGCAAAACACAGCCATGGTGAAGCACATATACCGGCAGCCCATTCGGGCAAAGACGATGCCGATAAAGAAGAACTCCAGCGTAAGGAAGGTGGTGAAGACGAGGCGAAGACAGTGAGCAGAAAGGAATTGGTACATGCCAGGTCTGATGATAAAGACAAAGATGAGTTGCAGCGCAAAGAAGAAGCTGCGGATGAGGAAAAAGCCGTTCACAGGAAGGTGAGCGTAAACTCATGCGGCGCAAACGCACCACCGGCGCAGGGTAGTAACATACATTGTAAGGCCGGTGACAGCGATGATAAAAAAGAGCACATGATATCTGCTTCCGCGGATAGCTCACCTCCCGCACACCAGGACGAAGTACACCGCATGCCCGGCGATAGCGGCATCAACAGGAAAGAGATGATCTATACTTCGTCCGATTCCTCACCCCCCGCACATAATGAGGAAAAGGGTATACAAAGAAAATCTGAACCTAAGGTTCAAAGGCTATTTGGCTGGGTGACCGATGCCATAGAGTGGGTAGGTGATAAATTAGAAGAAGGTAAGAAGTGGCTCCTTGGCAAGGTCAGGGACCTGATTGTTAATGTACCGGGCTACAAAGCATTACGCGTAGTACTGGGAAGTGATCCAATATCCGGTGAAACTGTAGAGCGCAACGGATATAACTTTATTGATGCCGCCATTGATATCATGCCCGGCGGCTCACTCCTCAAGAGAAAATTACAGGAATTAGGTATGCTGAACCAGGCTGCACTATTTGCAGAGCGTTTGTTCGGCAGGGTAGAAGCGCTTATCAGTGGCATCTACGATACTTTTGCCAGCTTCTTCAGCAGTCTTTCCCTGTCTGATCTTAAAGACATTCCCGGGGTTTTCAGGCGCCTGGAAAACGCGTTTACTACCTTCTTTGACCATGTTATAGACTTCGCAAAAGGAGTAGCAAAAGATTTCCTCGAATTTATCAAGAAAGCGCTGCTCATACCGCTGGGCACTTACATAAAAACAAAGACCAAATTCTGGGACCTGCTGTGCCTGATCATTGGCAAAGACCCGCTTACAGATGAGGTAAAGTCACCCACCGGGGCCAATATTCTCAATGCTATTTTAGGCCTTAGCGACCAGGGCATTGAACAACGAAAGAAAATGCAGGAAACCGGCACTTTTAATAAAGTGGCGGCCTGGATAGATAAGGGCATCGCGGTATTCAGCAGGGCATATGATATGCTCAAGGCGGCCTTTGCGGGGTTATGGAATATTATTTCTATAGAGGCTTTGATGCATCCTATAGATACGTTCCTGAAGATTTTTGATTCCTTCTGGCAGCCCATATCGCTGGTGGGTGGCTTCTTTATAGAAGCGGGTATCGAAATACTGAAGATCGTAAAAGAGGTCTTGTTTAAGTGGATATCCAACAAGGCTAAAGAAACCAAAGGGTTCTACCTGGTAACAGTGCTGATCAGCAAAGATCCGTTTACCGGTGAGCGGGTACCACGTACCACCGAGAACCTTATTAAAGGCTTCATGCTGCTGAGCGAAGGTGGGGAAGAACAGTTCAATAAAATGAAGGAGAGCGGTGCCATAGACCGCGCTACTGCCAAGATAGACGCCGCCGTAGATACTCTTGGGTTTACGTGGGCCTATGTCAAAGGTTTATTCACCAGTCTGTGGGATAGTTTTACATGGGTAGACTTGCTGATACCTGTAATGGCATTCGTGAAGATCATTGATACGTTCAAAGATCCTATTCTGCGGCTCATCAGGTTTATCATCACTGTGGTGGTGGCGTTGTTCGAGGTCATACTACGGATGATGGGTTTCCCGGTAGACCTTGTGTTTAAGCTTATAGACAATGTGAAGAAGGCATGGGCGATGATCAAATCGAACCCCACCGGGTTCCTGATGAATCTGCTGCGGGCCATAAAACAAGGGTTTACCCAATTCTTCGATAATATACTCACACATCTCTGGAATGGGCTGAAGCAATGGCTGAAGAACGAGTTGGAGGATGCCGGGGTACCCATGCCGCAAGACTATTCTGTAATGGGTATCATCAAGTGGTTGCTGGCTGTGCTGGATATCACTATGGAGAAGATATGGAAGAAATTGGAGACCCGGATAGGTAAGGAGAAAGTAGATAAGATAAGAAGCCTCATAGCCAAAGCTGAAGCTATTTATGATAAGGCTAACGAGGCTATGGAGTTCATAGAAGATGTACGCAAGCGGGGTATGGACGCGATAGTGGATAAGATAAAAGAGAAGCTCAATAATATCTGGGATATGGTGCTGGAAGCTATTAAGAGCTTTATCATGGACCAGATCATTAACAAGGTAACGGCCAAGCTGCTCAGTATGCTTGACCCTACCGGTATCATGGCTATCATCAATAGTGCCATCGCTTTATACAAGGCTATCCAGTCGTTTATAAAGTATATCACCAAGATGCTGGAAATTGTGAATTCGTTTGTGGAGGGTATAGTAGAGATATGTACCGGCAATATATCCAGCGCGGCCAACTTCCTGGAAGGGGCGCTGGCCAAGGGTATACCTATAGTTATAGGCTTCCTGGCAAACCAGGTTGGCCTTGACCTGAGCGGACGGATCCGCGAGATATTAGGCACGGTGCGTGAGAAGGTAGATAAAGGCCTTGATTTCCTTATTGATAAGATCGTAGGCTTTGTAGAGAAACTGATCAAGAAGGCGAAGGAGGGTGTTGTCTCCCTGGTGAAATGGTGGAAGGCAAAGAAAGGATACAAGGATGCGCAGGGACAGTCGCACACACTCTACTTTGAAGGCGAAGGAGAGAATGCCAGGTTGATGCGAAAGAGTACGCCACAAATGCTCGATGAGTTCCTTACAAGTACTGAAACTACTATTAATGGGTTACCCGCTGCCAATGCGCAGAAGCCTAATTACCTGAAAATAGTCGGAGATGCCAGGAAGCATTATGTTTTGTTTAAAGCTGATGCGGTGAAGATAAATGCAACAACCGGCAAGGAAGAGGATAAGAGTATGACCAAAGCGTTGGGAGAAAAAATACGGGATCACCTCACTAATATCTCAACTGAACTGGAAAAGCTTCCCCATGATTTCACGAAACCGGAACAGGGAAATGACATAGTGCCGGACTCAAAAGTAGAATGGGGCCCAGTGAAGAAGACAACATGGGGTGCAAAGAGCAGTGATGATGGTACTTGGGTAAAAGCTGATCCGCTTTCGATGCGTAGCGGAGGTATTTCTGGTAGTGAACCCTCCTATTATTCACAATTGTGGCATGGACTAAAGAATAATGGCAGAAATGTTATAGCCGGGCACTTGTTGAATCATAATCTCTTTGGTACCGGCGCCGAGGCCAAAAACCTTGTGCCCATACCCTCTGCTGTAAATACAAGTATGGGTAAGCACATAGAAGAGGACGCTAAAAAGAAGGTGCTTGCCGAACATAAGGTTATAAATTATCATGTCGAAGCAGACTGGAGCGGATCCCTGCCTGCCGCTCTTCCACCCGGGAAGATCGAAGAGGAATTTATTGTGCCAATGAGTATCACCGGAACGGTTACGGAGAAGGCGTTCAAACAAAATAATTTTGCCGGTAAGAGTGTGCCGGAGATCGACACTGCGAAGAAAGATGCAAATAACTGGGAAGATGTTGCGACTACGAAAAAGACTGAACGCTATCCTCAGTCCGGAACCTGTGTTTATACCGGCGCGTCAGTTCTGAGAGATCTTATTCAATTAACCAATGAGGCCAACAAAGATTCGGCTGCCGGTGTTTCATGGGATGATTTTGGTAAAGATCCTATTAATAAGCCAAGCCTGGCCAATCTTGTGGCAACTGACCGAAATAAAATAAGGAATATTTTTAAGCAGGTCGAGATGAAAAAACAGGAAGAAGATAGTGCAGGTAAAGTGCCGGAAATGCAGTCGTGGGATGCTTTCACTGCTGGGCGAGTAGCATATGTTGGAAGTCCTGAAACAAATAAACTGGAAAAGTCAGTAGTAGATGGTATCCATGTGAAGTTCTTTGCCCGGATGACAAAGTTGAAGGGTGATGCCATATCCGCAGCTGATGCAGCAATAGGAAGTATAACTGTTGCTACTCTATGGGGTGATTTCAGACGCGCGCAGAAGTTTGTTGCCCGGTCATATGACTATGATGGTAAAACTTATGACATTCTTAAGGAAACGGAAGTGCAGGACTTTAAGAAGAATAAATTTGATAAGAAGATAGAACAGTTAAAGAGTGCTCCCATACCTGCTGCACCGTCACCCGCCCCTGTACCTGCGGCTCCACCACCGGTGCCGGTAGCGCCGGCTCCAGTGCCTGCGGCCCCTCCGCCCGCACCCGTCGCACCGGTAGCCCCTTCTCCTGTGCCCGCTGCCCCTCCGCCTGCTGCGGCACCGCCTTCACCGGCGCTACCAGCAGGCCCAACTCCCGCACCGCCGGGGGTGAGTACGCATCCATTAGATAATTCAAATGAAACTTAAATCATTAACTTTATAATTATGAGCAAAGCACGGTTTATATACAGGCGAATGGGACGGAAAAAAAGTCCGTCTACCACTCAGTCGCAGGGCAAACAGGCTGCTCAGCCGTTCTTCGATTTTGGTGGTGAGCGTAGTTTTTTCTCAGGTAAGTCTTCTGATACCGCGGTAAACAGGAAATGTGATCATTGCGAGCAGGAAGAAAAGAAAGTGCATAAAAAAGATGACCCTGTAGCAGGTAAGCATGCCCCGCCGGATGTGTCGTCAAAGATACAGGCGTTGCAGGGTGGTAGCCCGCTACCTGCTGCTACACGTACTTTTTTTGAATCTAAATTTGGCGCGGATCTTAGTAAAGTTAAAATACATACCGGTAGCGATGCTGCCGATCTTGCCGTTGCTGTGAACGCCAAAGCTTTTACCTACAAAGACAATATCGTATTCAATAAAGGCGAGTACAACCCTGAAAGTGAATCAGGTAAAAAACTCCTGGCGCATGAGCTGACCCATGTGATACAGCAAGGTGGCGGAGTGTCGAAGATGGAAAAAGAGCGTAAGGATAAAGACGGAATTCAGAGGGCACCTAAAACTTCCGATTTCAAAGTAGAAGGGCTTGATCCCAATAGCGCAGGCGATAACTCAAAGATTCGTTTCGATATGGGCAGTACACTGGTGCCGGCTGTAGAATTGCCCAAGATAGATACTAATGCTACTCCGGCAGACAAACCTCTGACCATAACCGGTTTTGCCAGTGAAGAGGGCACTGATGCGCAAAACGCATCGCTTGCTGCACAGCGTGCCCGCAATGTCGCCACCCTGCTTCATAAGAAGAAGCATAAGCCTGATAAAGAAACCATCAATTCAAAAGGATCTGCCGGAAAGGGTATTGTGGAATACCGCAAGATGCGGGTTGTGGAGATCGTAGAGACACCTTCTAAAGGGCCTGCTCCGTCGTCGGTGCCGCAGGGTGGGGCGGTAGCTATTTCCTGCGGCTCGGATATTCCTGTCAGTTTTGCACTGGCGGCCATGACCACATTGACGGCGTTTGCCAAGCTCATCAATCCTGGGCCGAAGGAAAAAGCGATATTCGCTATGTTTTTTGGTAAGAATAAAGTGGAGGACGTACGTGCAAACCTGCTGAAGATATTGTCTGAAATAGTACGGCATTCCTCAGCGTTCAATCCTGCGTCCGATTGTCATTCCGAGTCGGCAGATGCCGATTGTGTAGGGGCGGGTGCCTATTGTAATACCAACCTGGTGCCGGCAAAAATGGTCTTCTGTGAATCGTTCGTTAATTACAGCGCGCCTAAAAAAGCAGAGTATATCGTGCATGAGGCATCACATGGTACCCCCGGCCTTATGACCCAGGATACGGGATATGAGCAGGAGCGTATTATCAAAACGTTGTCTGACGCGGAAAAACTTAATAATGCCGATAGTTACCTGCTTTTGGTAAGGCTGCTGAATAACCCTGCAGCTGTAGGATATTCGGCCCCTGTTGATACCATTGCCGGAACCGGGGATAAAGCAGAAATAGATTTTGCTAACAAAATACTGGCCTACCTCGAGAAGTGGGTTGGGAAATCTGCTTTAAGAATGTCTTCAGTTTATGGCGAAGTGAATAATGGGGTGTTAAACCCGGCAGCATGGAAAAATGCTAATCCCGGCAACTACTATATAGAGACCATGCATTTATTGAGTTCTATATTCGGGCTTACCGACCCAGGCACGGTCAATCCACTTGTTCCGCCCACTAAGAGCGATAAGTTGAAAGTGGCAGGTATATTTGACAGGTATAATCATATGGCCGGTGTCACCGGTTCGGGAATAACTGTTGAGAAGACTGCTAAGGGCACTGAAGGCTGGGCTAAAAATTATGGTCAAAAGGTAGAGGTGCTTCCGTCTTTCTTTACAAAAAGTGAGACCGATGCAATTCGTCATTTTATCAGGCTTATGTCAAAGAGTGCTTCTGATATTCCAACTTCACTGGTTGAATCATACGTAGAGGGCGCGGACAAGATGAGGAAAGAGGAAAAGGTAGGCCCGTAATTAATTGTCTTTCGATTTTTAAATAGTACTTTAGTAGCATGGCCATTTCATTGCAGACGGAATTTACTTATCTCGCCGATATACTTCGTGACCGGCTCGTGTCCTATTTCAGCGATGGCAAAAAAACGTCGAATACGATGCGAATCGTACCTAAACGGCCCGATTCATTTTTGTCGCAGTTCAGAGACCAGTTTCAGCTCACCGAAGATGAATACCTTGTATTCCTTACTGCCATGGTGCCACATGTTCACCCCGACTTTTTCAGCCAGATCATACAGGAGGCATTGCCTGGCGGTGGTGAGTTTACAGAGTTTGGGGGGGTAAAAGGTACCAATCATCGCGGGGTATTGCCAACCGGTGAAACGGTCCAGTTCCTGCTTGCAGGTTCTGATCTTGAAAAGAGGCTCGATGTGCAGCGTATTTTCAGTGAGAAAAGCACATTTTACAAACAAAGTATCCTTTGGCTGGAGGCTGTGCGTGAGGGCGAGCCGGTGATGAGTGGCAGGATAATAATAGCGCAGGAGTGGATAGATAAAGTACTGCTGGGCAAAGATTACGAACCGAGGTTCGGGATGGATTTTCCCGCACGCAAGATCACTACAGAGATGAATTGGGATGACCTGGTATTGCACCCGCGTACACAGCACCAGATACAACATATCAGTACCTGGCTCAGGCACCACCATCACCTTATGTCTGATGATAATCTGCGACGTAAGATAAAACCGGGCTACAGGGTATTGCTGTATGGCCCACCGGGTACCGGAAAGACATTGACTGCCGCTTTATTGGGTAAGCAGTTTGATAAAGACGTATACAGGGTAGACCTTTCCCAGATCGTTTCAAAGTTCATCGGTGAGACGGAGAAAAATCTCGAAAATGTTTTCAGGCGTGCTGAAAGCCGCAACTGGATATTGTTTTTTGATGAGGCTGATGCATTGTTTGGAAAAAGGACCAGCGTACAAAGTTCTCATGATAAATATGCTAACCAGGAAGTATCATACCTTTTACAAAGGGTAGAGGACTACTCAGGTCTGCTTATACTTGCCAGTAATTTTAAGAATAATCTTGATGATGCGTTTATTCGTCGTTTTCATGAAGTTGTTCATTTTCCGCTGCCGGATGCCGGCGAACGCAAAATGCTATGGGAAAAATCTATGCCTGCAAATCTTACCCTGCATGAGTCTGTAGACCTTGCCAATATCGCCGGTGCATATGAACTCACCGGCGCCTCCATTCTCAGTGTTGTGCAATACGCCACATTAAGGACGTACGAACAAAAAAGAACCGAGCTACATTATGCCGATATCCTGGAAGGTGTTAGAAGGGAGTTCATGAAAGAAGAAAAATCAATATAACAATGCTGCGGCCTAAGCTGTTTTTTGCTGATAAACAGGGGTAAACTTATTTGAATTCAGTTTATTTTTAATGTAAATAATTGTGTAGCTAATAAAAAGTTGCAATGCTATCCTTTTATCATTAAAATTTACTATCTTGCTCTCGTATTGTCTTATTATAATATTAGTTATATTGAACGCTTATAAATTTATTTATTTGCGCTGATTAAACAGGGTGATTTTTAAAACAGTTTTTTAAACATAGAGTATGAAAAAAATCTATTCCTTAGTACTTCTCCTCTGCCTATCGGAGATTGCTTTTTCACAGACAACAACCTATACTACTCCCGGAACGTATGCGTATACGGTGCCATCGGGTGTAACCCTCCTGAGCATTGACGCAAAGGGGGCCGCAGGAGGTATTGCGGGCCCTTCAAGTTCTTTGGGTACCGCTACGCCTACTGGTCTTGGTGGCCGTGTACAAGCGACTTTAACGGTAACACCGGGTTCGGTTTTGAACATTTATATCGGTGGGCAGGGGCCTGATGGCACTAGTGCTGGTGTAACCGGTGGTACGAATGGTGGCGGTAATGCTGCGCCATGGGGAGGCTCATACAGCGGCGGCGGCGGCGGCGGCGCTACAGATATCCGCGTTGGCGGCGTAGCGCTTAGCAATCGTATACTTGTTGCCGGCGGCGGCGGCGGTGGCGGCTACAATGGTGGCCACTACGGCGGCGGTGCGGGTGGTAACCTTGTTGGTGGTACAGGTTCCACCAATCCCTCCGGTTCCGGTGGTGCCGGTGGTAATACTACAACACTCACGGGCGGAGCCGGTGGCGGTTATCCGGGTTACACTTATGGCAGCGCGGGTACTTTAGGTTCAGGTGGTTCCAGTCAGCTTCCCAGCCCCGGAATTGGCGGCGGCGGTGGCGGCGGCTACTATGGCGGCGGCGGCGGCGGCTGGAGCGGCGGCGGCGGCGGTTCATCTTATGTAGACGGGACCGTAACATCTTCTGTGACGCTTACCCAGGGATTTCAGGCAGGTAATGGCGCTATGACTATCGTGGTGCTTTGTAACGCGCCCGGTACCATTTCCGGCTCAGGCACAGTGTGTGTTGGTTCAACAACTACTTATACCGATCCTACCAGTATTTCCGGTGGTACCTGGATCAGCAGTAATCCTGCTGTTGCAACTATTGGCTCCAGTTCCGGCGTTATTACCGGTGTCAGCGCGGGTACATCGATCATCACTTATTCAATAAGCAATCCTTGCGGAGCGCTGGCTACTAAAACCATAACTGTAAATGCCCTGCCTGAGGCTATATCAGGCACTGCAAGTGTTTGTATTGGTGTGCCGGTTACCTTTACCGATGCTACTACGGGTGGTACATGGAGCAGCAGCAGCACAACTCTTGCTACGGTCGGGTCTACGACAGGTAGTGTTACCGGTGTTGCCACAGGCACTCCTACCATCACATACACTTTACCTACCGGCTGTATGTCTACAACCCTTATTACGGTAAATGCTTCACCAGCGGCTATCACAGGTACTTTTGTGGTTTGTCCTACACTTACTACCAGCCTTAGCTCCTCACCCAGCGGCGGTATATGGACAAGCAGCAGCACAGCATTAGCAACTGTCGGTTCGTCTACCGGTGTTGTGACAGGTGTATCCGGCGGCACACCAACTATAACGTACACTTTGGGTACCGGTTGCTTCCGTGCAACGCCTGTTACTGTCAATTCTATGTCTCCTATATCGGGTGTGCTTGGTGTATGTACCATTGGTGCTGTCAATACACTTACTGATGCTACATCAGGTGGTGTATGGGCCAGCAGCAACCCCAGTGTCGCTACTATCGGTTCATCAACAGGTACAGTTACCAGTATAGCAAATGGTGTTTCTACCATCACATATAGCGTTCCTTCTACCGGCTGTCTTGCTACTGCGGTATTCGGTGTTACAGGCGCTCCAAACGTGTATACTGTAGGCGGCGGCGGCGGTTATTGCTTCGGTGGTACCGGTTCTGTAATTACGCTCTCGTCTTCTGATGCAGGTGTAAGCTACCAATTGATAAGTGGTGGTTCTCCTGTCGGCTCTCCGGTATCCGGTGCAGGTTTTGGCGTAAGCTTTCCTCCGCTCACTACTGCCGGTACATACACAATAGCTGCTAACTATGGCAGCAGCTGCGCCACAACAATGACTGGCAGTGCCACCATAATTGTGAATGCGTTACCTACTCAGTTTACCATGACGGGTGGCGGTAGTTATTGTGCCGGCGGGTCAGGCCTTCACATAGGTCTTAGCAACTCTACTATCGGTGTCAACTACCAGTTGTGGAGCGGTACATCCATGATCGGCAGCCCCGTAGCAGGTACTGGTGCCGCACTCGACTTTGGTACGTTCACCGCGGCGGGTACATATACCGCTACCGCTGTAAATGCTACCACAACTTGTTTTAATAATATGCTGGGTACTGCTACAATCAGCATTAACCCATTACCAACAGCCACATTCACTGTTACCGGTGGCGGTGGCTACTGCTCCGGCGGTTCGGGCGCTACGATCGGTCTTAGCGGTTCTGAAACCGGGGTGAATTACCAGTTGCTGTTAAGTGGTTCGCCTTCAGGCTCTGTTGTGGCCGGTACCGGTTCAGCTATCAGCTTCGGATCACGCACTACAGGGGGCACATATACAGTTGTAGCCACAAATACTACAACTACATGTAGTGCTACAATGGCCGGCTCTGCTACCATCACCGTCAATGTGCTGCCTACCGTGTTTACTGTTACAGGTGGTGGTGCTTATTGCTCCGGCGGCACCGGTGTTACCATCGGGCTTAATGGATCTACTACAGGTGTTAACTACCAGTTGTACCGTGGTACTACACTGGTGGGTGGTGCTGTAGCTGGTACAGGCGCTTCGCTTAGCTTTGGCCTTTTCACTACTGCCGGTTCATATACCGTAGTTGCTACTAACGGCACTACCGGTTGCACATTGAATATGTCAGGTAGTGCTAACGTTTCAATTAATCCTTTACCCACGGTGTTTACTGTTACAGGCGGTGGTGGTTATTGCGCCGGTTCTACCGGTGTCCATGTTGGCCTTAGCGGTTCTGTAAGCGGCTTCACTTATCAGTTGTATATAGGGGCGTCTATCGTTGATGCCGAGCCTGGCACAGGATCGGCTATCGACTTCGGATTAGAGCTTACAGCAGGTTATTATACCGTTGTTGCTGTTGATAATACTACCGGATGTACTAACAATATGACCGGGGGTGTGAATGTAGTTATCAATCCGCTTCCTGTAATTTATACAGTAACCGGCGGTGGTAACTATTGCTCAGGAGGTGCAGGCGTTCATATCGGTCTTAACAGTTCTAATATAGGTGTGAATTATCAGTTGTTTAATGGTACTACATCTTCTGGCTCGGCAGTTGCAGGTACCGGCGCACCAATAGACTTTGGTTACCGCACCACGGCAGGTTCTTACACTGTAGTTGCTACTATTGCTGCTACAGGTTGTACTAGCATTATGAGTGGTAGCGCCGCTGTAGCTATTAATCCGCTACCTGCGTTATTTACTATCACCGGCGGTGGTGGTTACTGTGCGGGTGGTACCGGTACACATGTGGGCCTTGGAGGTACAAATACAGGTATTGCATACCAGTTGTATAAAGACGGGGTAATATCCGGCACTGCTATTGCCGGTACCGGCACAAGCATAGACTTCGGATTGAAAACGCTTACAGGCACATATACGGTGATCGCTACAAACCTCACCACATCGTGCACCAGCAGCATGCTTAGCCCCGTGATCATATCAATAAATCCCCTGCCAACAGCCTATGCAGTTATTGGTGGCGGTAATTATTGTACAGGTGGCTCTGGCGTTCATATTGGCGTCGGAGGTTCAGATACCGGAATAAGCTACCAGCTTTATAATGGTGCTTCTGCTTCAGGCAGCGCTGTTGCCGGTACAGGTTCGTCTATCGACTTTGGTTTACGCACGGCCGCAGGCACTTATACTGTGGTGGCTACAAATACTGCAACCGGCTGTGTTAATACCATGACCGGCAGCACTACGGTTGGTATTCAGCCATTACCTACAGCCTTCACGGTTACCGGCGGAGGTACTTATTGTGCCGGTGGCACAGGGGTGCATGTAGGTCTTAATGCATCTGCGCCAGGTGTAAGCTACCAGTTATATAATGCCTCGGTGGCGGTAGGCGTTGCGGTTGCAGGTTCGGGTGCTGCGCTTGATTTTGGATTGGTTACAGGTACTGGTGCCTATACTGTTATAGCTACCAACACAAGTACAACGTGTGCCAACAATATGACAGGCAGTGCAACTGTAAATACTAACCCTGCCCCCACGGCATACTTCCTTACCGGCGGTGGTAACTATTGTTTTGGTACTACCGGTGTAGTTATCGGCCTCAGTGGCACAGATCCGGGCATCAATTACCAGCTGAAGCTTGGCGGCTCACCGGTAGGTGCCCCTATGCCGGGTACAGGCGGTGCTATCAGTTATGGTTTACAGACAAGCACCGGTTTATATAATATAGTAGCTACCAATACTGTTACAGGCTGCACGCAGACTATGTTTGGCAGCACTATTGTTAACATAGATCCTTTACCTACAACCCATACTGTAACAGGCGGTGGTAATTATTGCCCCGGTGGTTCCGGTATCCATATCGGCCTCAATGCTTCCGAGCTTGGGTTCAATTACCAGTTATATAATGGTACTACTGCCGTGGGCAGCCCAGTTCCAGGTACAGGCATTATATTAGACTTTGGTGCTCAGACCGCAACAGGTTCTTATACTGTAGTTGCCACAAATACAATAACTACATGTACCAATGGCATGACCGGCAGTGCTTCTGTAGGTCTGTATAGCTTACCTGTTGTATATAATGTTACAGGTAGTGGCAATTATTGTGTGGGTGGTACAGGCGTTCACGTTAGCTTAAGCGGTTCAGATCTCGGTCATTCATACCAGTTATATAATACCTCAGGCCCAGTGGGTGCTCCTATGGCTGGCACAGGTGTAGCGCTCGATTTTGGCGCGCAGCCTTCCGGTAACTATACTGCTGTAGCTACTAATACAACTACTACATGTGTTAATAATATGAGTGGAACAGCTACCGTAGGTACTAACCCGCTCCCTGCCGGTTACCTTGTTACGGGCGGTGGTAACTACTGTACCGGTGGTACCGGTGTTCATGTGGGTATCGCAGGCTCTGATATAGGTATCACATACCAGTTATACTATGGTACTGCTCCATCAGGCAGCCCCGTAGCCGGCACAGGCGCTGCAATCGATTTTGGATTGAAAACGGCACCTGGTATTTATAGCGTTGTTGCTACCAATAACACTACATCATGTACCAATAATATGATAGGAAGTGCCATAGTAAATGTTTTCTCATTACCTGTTGTATATAATGTTACAGGTGGTGGTAATTATTGTGTTGGTGGCACTGGTGTACATATTATGCTCAGTGGTTCCACATCCGGTGTTGATTACCAGTTATTCAGGGGGGGTACTCCGGTTGGTGCTACAGCGCCGGGCACTGGTGCCGGTATTGACTTTGGTTCTTTCACTACTACAGGTTTATATACAGTTGTGGGTACTTATACAGGTTCTTCCTGCTCCAGCAATATGTCTGGCTCAGCTACAGTTGGTACCAATGCATTGCCTATAGCTTATACTGTAACCGGTGGTGGCAATTACTGTGCGGGCGGCACAGGTGTTCATGTTACCCTTAGCGGTTCTAATACAGGTATTAGTTACCAGCTATATGTCGGCAGTTCACCGGTAGGTGCTCCGGTTGTGGGTATGGGTACTGCTATCGACTTCGGGTTGCAGACAGTTGCCGGAACTTATACCGTAAAGGCTACCAATAATACCACAGGTTGTGTCAACAATATGACAGGTTCTGCGGTTGTAGGTACCAATCCGCTGCCATCAGTTTACTCGGTTAGCAGCACTACCAGCAATTATTGTATTGGTGGTACAGGTGTTGATATAGCACTCACAGGTTCACAGACCGGTGTGCTCTACCAATTGTATCATGGTACTACCGCCGAAGGAAGTCCGTTGGCCGGCACAGGTACAGCTCTTGACTTTGGCTTGCATACAGCATCAGGTATATACACCGCGGTTGCCATCAATTCCACTACTACCTGCTCCAGCAATATGGCCAGCAGTGTTACTGTAGTTATTGATCCGTTGCCCGCTGCCTTTACTATGACAGGTGGCGGTAGTTTCTGCGCCGGTGGCACAGGGGTGCATGTAGGCCTGAGTGGGTCAAGCATCGGTGTTCAATATCAGTTATATAAAGATGGTGTTGCTACCGGAAGCCCTGTTTCCGGTATTGGTTCAGCTATTGACTTTGGCTTGCAGTCCAATTCAGGCTCTTATACCGTTATCGCTACTAATCCCGCTACCACATGTACAAACAATATGTCTGGTGCAGCTGTTGTTAATATAGGCTCATTACCCGTAGCGTTTTCAGTTACAGGTGGTGGCAATTATTGCGCGGGTGGCACAGGCTCTGTGGTTGGTCTTTCAGGCTCAGAAGCAGGTGTTAGTTATCAGTTGTGGATCGGCAGTACTGTTTCAGGTAGTCCTGTTGTAGGTACTGGTGGTGCTATCAGCTTCGGTCTGAGAACAGCTATTGGTTCTTATACGGTTAAAGCTACCAACATTGCCACAGGCTGTACCAACCTGATGCTGGGAAGTGTGCTCGTAGGCACCAATGCATTGCCTACACCTTTTGCTGTAACAGGTGGCGGTAATTACTGCCCTGGTGGCGTAGGCGTTCACATAGGTGTTGCCGGTTCTAACAATGATGTAGAATACCAGTTATATAACGGCCTTACAGCTGTAGGCTCACCGGTTACCGGTTATGGCTCCAGCATCGATTTCGGATTACAGACAGCGGCAGGTACTTACACTGTGGTGGCTACTAATACTATCACAGGATGTACAAATCATATGGCGGGATCATCTACCGTTGTGCTTAATACATTACCAACATTATTTACGGTTACAGGTGGTGGTAATTATTGTGCCGGCACCGGTGGTGTACATGTGGGCATGAATGGTACAAATACAGGCGTTAATTACCAGTTGTATAATGGCATTGTGGCTGTAGGTAGCCCTGTTGCCGGTACAGGTGGTATTATTGACTTTGGTTTGCTTACTATGTCAGCGCCTTATACAGTAATAGCTACCAATGCTACTACAGGCTGTTCTCGTACCATGTCCGGTTCGGCTGTTGTTACAGCTATGCCTGCCGTTACTCCGGTTGTTAATATTTCTGCACCGGGTGGCGATACTATATGTTCGGGTGTCTTTACTACGTTTACGGCAGTACCTACCAATGGTGGTACCTCACCGGTATATCAGTGGTCGGTTAATGGTATTGTTACCGGCTACAGCCCTACATACAGTTATATACCGCTGAGCGGCGATGTGCTGTCTGTAACACTGTCCAGCAGCGCGGCATGTGCTACTCCATCGGTTGTGAGCAGGACTTCAACGTTGAATGTTATACCACAGGGTACACCTGCGGTTAGTGTTTCTCTGAATCCCGGCAACGAAGTATGCCAGGGCACTTCGGTTAATTTTGTCGCTAACGTTGCTTATGGCGGCTCTTCTCCTTCTTTTGCCTGGATGAAGAATGGTGTTAATGTTGGCTCGGCAATCTCTTACAGTTATATCCCGTCAAATGGCGATGATGTATACTGTGTGCTTACCAGCAACTATCATTGCCGTTCGGCCAACACAGCTTCCAGCAGTCATACGTCTATGGTGGTTGATGTGCCCGTTACGCCTTCGGTTACTATCCTGGCTTTCCCCGGCCTTAATATCGCTTCAGGCCAGACAGTTACATTTACTGCAAGCCTCAACAATGCTGTCATTGCTCCTTCTTACCAGTGGGCTGTAAATGGCATCCCTGTTAGCGGCGCTACAATGGCTACATACGAGACCAGCGATCTGGCTAATTCAGATGTAGTGTCTTGTGAGGTTATCAGCGGCGGTGGTTGTGCCGGTCTGTCCGGTTCGGCATCTGCTACAATTCATGTGTCAGGTGTTGGTGTCAACAACGTTGGTTTTGCCGGCAGCGATATCAAACTTGTTCCTAATCCTAACAAGGGTATATTTACAATATCCGGTACCTTAGGAACAACTGCTGGCGAAGAAGTTACAATAGAAGTGACCAACATGCTTGGCCAGGTAGTATACACTACAAAGGTGAATGTTGCTAACGGTAAGATCAATGAAACAGTTCAACTCAACAATTTGATTGCCAACGGAATGTACATTCTGAACCTTCGTTCAACATCCGGTAACAAAGTTTTCCATCTTGTTGTGGAACAATAGCAGAAAATTGAAACAGCAAAAAGGTGGGACTAATACTCCCACCTTTTTTATAATAATAACTACCTGGGGCAACCTATAGTTTATTGTTTATGCCAATAGCCCTATTGACAGTATTTCGCAGGATAGAATGATATTTGCATCTCTGGTATGAAAATGAAGATAGGAATAGTTTGTTACCCTACTTTTGGTGGCAGTGGGGTACTGGCCACTGAGCTTGGCATAGCGCTTTCTGACAAAGGCTACGAGGTACACTTTATCACGTATGAGCAGCCGGTTAGGCTTAATCAGAGTTTTAACCCCAATATATATTTCCACGAGGTTAAGGTGCCTACCTATCCCTTGTTCGACTTTCCTCCTTATGAAACCGCATTGGCAAGCACCATGGTAAATGTCATTGTGAATCAAAAGCTGGATATACTGCATCTGCACTACGCAATTCCCCATGCATCGGCGGCTTATTTTGCCAGGCAGATACTTAAAAAGACCGGGCAGGATATACCGTTTATTACCACCCTACATGGTACGGATATTACGCTGGTGGGCAAGGATGCAACTTATGCGCCCGTTGTAACTTTTTCCATAAACGAGTCAGATGCCATTACTGCGGTGTCTGACAGCCTGCGGGCTGAAACCCTTCGTTTTTTCAAAATAGAGAAAGACATACACGTCATCCCCAACTTTGTTGATATCAAAAAGTTCTACCAAACCGACAAGGATCATTTTAAACAGATGCTTGCGCCGGAAGGGGAGCGTATACTTGTCCACGTGTCCAATTTCAGGAGCGTCAAGCGTGTGCCGGATGTGATCAGGATATTTGAAAAGGTAAGGAAAGAAATACCCTCTAAATTACTGATGATAGGCGATGGCCCTGACAGGCTGAATGTGGAGGAACTGGCCCGCTCCCTGGGTGTATATAACGATATTCGTTTTCTGGGTAAGCAAGAGCAGATCAGTGAGATATTGAGCATTGCCGACCTCTTTATTTTGCCATCTGAGACAGAAAGCTTTGGTCTTTCTGCTTTGGAGGCTATGGCTTGCAGCGTACCGGTGATTTCCACTAATGCGGGCGGCCTGCCTGAGATCAATATTGAAGGCCAGTCCGGCTATATGAGCAATGTGGGTGATATTGATGCTATGACCAGGAATGCCATCTATATTCTCAGCGATAATGACAGAATGCAGCAGTTCAGAAAAGGTGCCATTACACAGGCGCGTAAATTTGAGAAACAGCACGTCATACCTATGTATGAGCAATTGTATGCGTCTGTGATAGAGGCATATAAGTCTGAATAATTCTTTTCCCGGTCTCTCTAATTCCCGCGCTATAATTTGCGCGTTGTTTTTTATAATTTTGATTGCTAAATATAATCATATGCCATCTTTCGATATAGCCAGCAAAGTAGATCTGCAAACATTGGATAATGCAGTGAATATTGCCAAGAAAGAAATAGACAACAGGTGGGACTTTAAGGGTACGCATGTTACTTTCGATCTGAACAAGAAAGACATGACCATTGCCATTGAAGTGGAAAGCGATATGAAACTCCAGCAATTGCAGGATGTGTTGCTCACAAAGGCTATGCGGCAGGGAATAGAAGCTAACAGTTTTGACATGAGCAAGGAACCGTCTGCCAATGGCAAATTTATACGCAAGACGGTTACCATAAAGAATGGTATTGACAAAGAGTACGCAAAGAAGATTGTGAAGATCATTAAAGACAGCGGCCTCAAAGTGCAGGCAGCCATTATGGACGATATTATCCGGGTTACCGGCAAAAAGATCGATGACCTGCAGGATGTTATTCAGTTGTGCCGGTCATCTAACATTGACCTGCCACTGCAGTTCACAAACATGAAAAGCTAAGTAATAAGATAAGACGCATAGAGGTTTTAATCTGTTACTTTCTTCCTAAAGGAAAGTGTTCCACGCGTCTTTAAATGATAGTTGCTTTTGGTCCTTCTCAGAGATGATCGCGTCTGATAGATTTATTTTCCAGTCGATACCAATTTCAGGGTCAGCAAAATATATACCGCCTTCAGTTGGTTTGTTGTAAAAATTATCGCATTTGTAAAAAACTTCCGCGGTGTCAGACAGCACCGCATAGCCATGGGCAAACCCATGAGGTATCAGCAACTGTAATTTATTTTCAGCACTCAGCTCTATACCGTACCATTGTTTGTACGTCTTGCTGCTCTTGCGTATGTCTACTGCCACATCCCATATACTCCCTTCCAGCACTCTTATCAGCTTGGCCTGAGGTACCGGCATATTTTGGTAATGTAACCCGCGTAACACATTCTTTACAGACCGAGCCTGGTTGTCCTGTACAAAAGTGGCGGTATAATTACCTGCCAATGCCAGCGACTGCTTATTGTAGCTTTCAAAAAAATAGCCGCGGTCGTCTTTATGTACTTTTGGTTCCAGTACCAGTAGCCCTTCAAGAGGTGTTGTAGTTACATTCATATTGGTTAGCTTATTGCTTCAAGGAGGTTAGTGGTGATATAGGATAGCTCTTCTTCTGTCAGTTCTGTATGTATAGGCAGAGAGATCACGCAGTCTTGCAGCATATCTGTTACAGGCAGGCTCAGGTTTGCGGTGCTGTATTCTTTCAGCATATTCTGCTTATGACTGGGCACAGGGTAGTATATCATAGATGGTATATCCTTCTCGGCCAGTTTTTGTTGCAGTTCATCACGGTTCACTCCCTTCATTTGCAGTGTGTACTGGTGAAAAACATGATAGCTATATGGCGCGCGATATGGGGTAACTATTTTTGGGTTGTTTTTAAACGCGTTGTCATAATAATCAGCTGCTTTTCTGCGTGCGCTGCAGTATGCATCGAGGCGGCGCAATTTAATGCGTAGTATTGCGGCTTGTATAGTGTCGAGTCGGCTGTTACAGCCTACCATTTCGTGGTAATACTTCGTTTTCTGTCCATGATTGGCTATCATTTTCAGCGTCTCAGCCAGTGCGTCGTCGTTGGTAAAGATCGCGCCGCCATCGCCATAGCCCCCCAGGTTTTTTGATGGGAAGAAAGAAGTACAGCCAATGATTCCCATTGATCCTGTTTTCTTTGTGGTGCCGTCAGCAAAGGTATAGGTGCCGCCTATGGCCTGCGCGTTGTCTTCTACTATAGGTATATTATGTTCCTTGGCCAGCTCCAGCAGTGGCTCCATATCTACGCTCTGTCCGTATAGATGTACAGGTATAATGGCTTTTGTCTTAGGCGTAATGGCCTTTCTGACGCTGTCTATATTCATTGTAAATGTGTCTGCGTCCACATCAACAAATACAGGTGTCAGGCGAAGCAGCGCCACTACTTCAACAGTGGCTATATACGTATACGACGGGGTGATGACCTCGTCCCCTGGTTGCAGGCCCAATGCCATCAGCGCTATTTGCAGGGCATCAGTACCGTTTGCGCATGGGATCACATGTTTTACATCAAGATATTCAGACAGTTCTTTGGCAAAGTGATGTACATCCGGGCCATTAATAAATGCCGTGCTTTCTATCACATTCAATACCGCGGCATCAACTTCCGCTTTAATATTGTGATACTGACGCTTTAGGTCAACCATCTGTAGTTTTTGCATATTCATGTTTTAACGGCTGCAAACGTACGTTTTTTGAAGGAAATCGTACGATTGCAGGCGTACTAATTAACAATTTTCATGCATTTTTATTGCTTTAAGGCCTTTATACTGGCTGTTGGTTTGACGAAGGTGCAGACTAATATAGTAAGAAAAAATGTTGGAAATAAAAATAGCCATTCCTAAGTTTTTTTGTGCCAATGGATATGAATAATCGGAAGTTGGTGTTTATATTTAAAGTGTTTATTTTTTAACAATAAAAATAATACATCAGCGCTCTATGGCTAAAAAGACGTATACCAACCGGCTCCAGGTCACCAATACACCGTTTGATACTATCGGGCTTGCATTTTCAGGTGGCGGTTTCAGGGCGGCATCATATAGTCTTGGTAATTTGTCTTACCTCAATGAGGTTAAACAATTGAATGGCAAGACATTGCTTGAAAATGTGACTTATATTTCTTCTGCTTCCGGCGGAACCATAACCAATGGAATGTATGCGCTGCACTGTGCCGAAGGGAAAGATTTCGGAACTTTTTATAGGAACTTATTTGAGAACCTTGAAGGGGTGAAGCTGCTTAACGTGGTTTTCGAGAAGCTCAATGACGATGCCGTATGGAAGAAACGCCCCAATAAACGTCGCAATATCATCAATGCCTTTGCGCTGGCCTATGACGAATTGCTGTTTGACGGCAAGTTTGGCGATGATATTATGGCGCCCACAAGTTCGTCCCATCTCGAAGAAGTCTGCTTTAATACTACCGATTTCTATAAAGGACTATTGTTCAGGCAGGCGCTGAAGCTGAAAAAAGACAGCAAAAAGGACGAAACGTTTCTGTACGGAAACTTTCTCTTGCACCTGAAAGATAATGCCGAGCGCAATCTGAAACTTGCAGATATGCTTGCCGCTTCCTCCTGTTTTCCCGGTGGGTTTGAACCTATTGTTTTTCCCGGCGACTTTACAAATGAAAGGGCAACAAAAAAGATCCTTTTATCGAGCGTAAACGTGCAGCTGCAGGAACTGAGCTGGGAAGAGACAGACCGGTTGTATTCACACAGAGATATTGCGCAGGCTGCTGACCGCCTGCCAAAGCCCATAGACGTAGCTGTGCTGGACGAAGACCTGCAACTGCTGCCACTGATGGAAGACGTGAAGATGGGCTTTATGGACGGTGGAATTACAGACAATCAAGGTATTGAAAGTCTTATACGCGCCAACGAAAGGCGGCAGAATAAGGAGACGGATTTCAAAGAGTTTGACCTGATGATGATCAATGATGTGGGTAGTGCTTTTATGGATCCGTACCAACCCTCTGCAAAGAACACCTATAAGGGTGTGTCTGCGCTCACCTTGCGAACGATCCGTATATTTTCGGTTATTATGGCGCTGGGAGGCGTTGCAGGATTGTTTGTCAGCTTTTGCTGTGTTCAGGATATTGTCCTGGCAAAGATATTGGCAATAGTCAGCGCGCTCGTTTTTATTGTTTTCGGCGGACTATATGCCGGTATACAACTGCTTAAACGGTTCATAAAAGGCAACCTGCAGGATGGCGCCGGTCTTAACCTGGATAAAAACTTTTCGCCCGCCATAGTAGAACGTATGTTCGATCATTTTGGGCGCACGCCTGTAGGTATTATCGGGCAGATGCTCAAGGAGCGGTTCACTTCATTCATCACCCTTAATGCTGATGTCTTCCTGAAGCGAATCAGGGAGCTGCTCTACCAGAGATTTTTGTCAGATGGCCGTTCTACCTACCGTATGAAGACCAACCACATATACGACCTCAGCTTTGCCAATGACCTGAACCGGAAATACGATTCGAATGAAATAAGCCCGAGCGAAGAGATACAGATAGTTGCGCAGTCGGCTTTTGAAATGGGTACCACGCTTTGGTTTGATACCAAAAACCAGCAGGAATTCAGCCAGGCAGCCCTTATTGCCTGCGGCCAGTTCACTATGTGCTATAACCTGCTGGAATATATCCATAGATTGAAGGCCACAAAAGATCATCCGTCCTATTTCTCAACTCTTTCGCCTGAGTACCAGGCAAAGGTCAATGCGTTGGAAATCGCAATGAAACGCGACTATGAAAACTTTAAGCAGGACCCCTTCTGGTTGTACAACAAGCTAGGTGAAAAATATACCATCACCAACTTTAAGAAGTGTGATATGTCACGTTTTCACTTCCCCAAAGATTTCAAGGGGTTAAGGTAAGTGCACAGGCATATCGGATCAGGCTATAGGGCTATTTTACTTTTTTGTATAGGCCTGTAAGCAATGATTCAGATAGTATGTGCCCTTGCATGGCTGCTTCCAGTGCTGCTTTATCTGTGTTCTTGTCCAGTTGCAGCTTTGTGTCCAAAGCGTATACTTTGAACAGGTAATGATGTGTGCCGCTCGGCGGGCACATACCTATGTAACCCTGCCTGTGAGCGCCATTCAGCCCCTGCTCAGCACCGGTAAAGTGCTCGGGAATGTTGCCTTTTACATCCATGTTCCACATTACCCAGTGGGTGAAGCCGCCTTTTAACGGAGCATCGGGGTCATGAAGTATCAGTGCCAGGGACTTTGCGCCTGCGGGCACATTTGTTATCCTTATGGGTGGATTGATCTCAGATCCCTCGCATGTATATTTTGTGGGTATCATGCCATCATTATTAAAGGCGCTGCTGGATACAGACATTCCGGTGTTTGCGGTAAATGAGCACAATACTGCAAAAATAGCGATCGAAGTAAATAGAATTCTTGTACGCATAGATGATACCTGGTTTTTTAGACTGCCGAGCAGTGCTATAAAGTTAAATGATAATTTGTATATGGAAAAGCGTTAGCGGCTAATCCTGTGCAGTTATTTTTTAAGATATACGTCTCAGCAATATCAGTGAGATATTTCCGTTGATGGTCACATTTGCAAAGAGGATGTTGCTGATAGCTGCCGGGGATGATCCGCGGTATAGGGTGGGGGCAGGTACTTCCTGTTTTCTGAAAATGTGATCTGCCAGCCACAGCCCGAACCCTGATGCGGTATCATACTCGCCGCTCAAATGCTTGAATACCGCAATTGTAGTTTTTTCATGGCAGTTTGCTATTACCGCGTCTATCAATGGTTTTGTGCGGCAATCACCATTCATGCCGCATACGAGCACATCAATATCTTCCGGTTTCAGGTTGTTGCCGGTAAAGAGGTCACCCACCGCCCTAGCAACCTCTGCCGCATCGGGCCTGTGCAGCATAGTTAACGCATATATGCCGCTAACCGCGTTGGCAGCTTCATTGCACAGGGTGAAAAAATGTGCCCCTTCGCCGGCTATTGCTCCCGGGCTGTCGTAATGCTCAAGGAGCTCAAGACTGGCGGGCACCGGTTTTTTGTAGTAACCTATCTTATCCCGTATGATGTAGTATTCGGTCGTTAGTTCATCAAAGGCCCCTACCAGAATATTCGTCTTACCGCCAGCTTCAGCCATAGTGATCTGCGCGTCCAGAAGGCAAAGCTCCAGCGTAAAGCCCCTATGCACATAGGTTTGGTTGTAGCCTGTGCATTTTGACAGCATTGCCAGCCAGCCGTTAATGGAGTTGTAGGTAGATTGTATAAAGCCCGCAGGGTTTAGCGCCTGTTCCTTCAGATTGATCATCTCCTTTAGAAAGATCTCCATATCCGTGACACTGCCGCGGGATGTGCCTACTATGATGGCGTCCGGTGTTTTTATCCCGGCATCGTCGAGGCTGCGCATACCGGCTGTTATGCCTCTTTTCAACATTCGGCTCATTCGCCTAATGGCCACGGGGTTAATGTACCTCGTATAGTCTGGGTCAATGACATACATTTTGCCATCGTCTGCCGAGACCACAGGATTCAGGAAGTTGTCTGCATCATAGGTGTGCTGCGCAGATATGGAGCAGGCCGATACGATATATAGTGGCTGCTTCATCATGCCTTGCTGAATATTAGTGATACATTACTACCTCCGAACCCGAACGAATTGCTGAGCACATGTGCCGCCTGTATATTACTGTTCCCTTTGGCCGGGCTAATGTTCAGTTCCGCCATCCGGGTGGTGAAATTCAGGTTACCAAAAGCCATTTGCTCTTGCAGGGCTATCATACTGAATATTGCCTCTATGACACCCGCCGCTGCCAGTGTATGGCCGGTAAAGGGCTTGGTGGAACTGAAAGGCGGTGGCTCACTGCCAAACAGATTTTGTATAGCCAGGCCTTCGGCTATGTCATTATTTATAGTGGCGGTGCCATGCGCGTTAATGTAATCTATGTCACCCGGTGCCAGGCCTGCCATGGTGAGCGCCTGCTGCATGGTGTTGTATGCCCCGGCCCCGTCTGGCGATGGCGCGGTAGGGTGATAGGCATCGTTGGTGTTAGCGTATCCGCTGAGATAGGCATATATTTTGGCCCCTCTTGCCTTAGCCTCAGATTCTGCCTCCAGCAGGCAGTAGCCGGCCCCTTCGCCCAGGTTGAGCCCGCCACGGTCCTGATCAAAAGGTTTGCATGCCTGCTTGTCTACGTTTTTAAGGCTGTAAAAGCCATTCAGCGTAAACCTGCTTAATGCGTCACCGCCACCGCATACTGCCCGGCGCACAATGCCCTGCCTGATCATTCTTGCACCCATTATCAGCGCGTTTGACGACGAAGAACATGCGGTACTTATAGTAGCCATCAGCGGCTTCAGGCCCAGGTGTTTGGCTATTCGTTCCGTGCTTTCGGCGCAGTCCAGCGTGTCTATGTACCCAACGTATTCGGGGTTGGTATCAGGCGCCAGCATTTCCATGTACATGTTTTCCATGGTGCTCATGCCCCCTACCGTATTGGCATTGATAAAGGCAAAGGGTTCGTTGCTGAGCAGTGTGGTGCCGGTATGCCGTATCATATCCTGTACGGCTATCAGCGATAACAGCGCTGTGCGGGTAAACCCGTTATTATCAACCAGCCCGGCTGCAGCCGAGAGTGCTTCATTGCTGAAAGGTATCTCACCGAGCAGGAATTCGTGGGCGTGTACAGACTGCAAAATAGCCGCCGGGCGTACCCCGCTTTGCCCGGCGCGCAATGCCCCGGTATGGGCCTCAAGGCCTGTGCCTAACGCGGAAATGATCCCAATGCCTGTTACTGCTATTCTTTCCGCCATTGGTGGCGTTACATTTTTCTGTTATGCTGAATATAATCCGCCATGGTAGCTACCGATGTCAGTATTTTGCGGCCTTCGCGGGCGTCTTCTATTTTTATACCATAGTTCCGCTCCAGTAATACCATCAGCTCCAGTGAGTCGATGCTATCCAGTCCCAGCCCATCCCCGAAGAGCGGCGCGTTTTCATCGATATCCGCAGGAGTCATTCCCTGCAGGTTCAGAGATTCTATGATCTGTTGTTTAAGCGTCGTTATCAGGTCGTCCATATTACTTTAAGTTGCTGCAAATATAGTAAGCAAAATAATCAATTAGCAATTCTGTTAATAAAGGGCTTCTGCTGCCGCATATGCACATATATCAGGCAAACGCCTCATCTACCAGCTTTGCCTGCTCAATAGCATGCTTTTTAGCAAATCCTGTGGCGGTGCTGGCACTCGCGGGCCTGCTGATATACCTCATTTCAAAATTTTCCAGGTTCATCTTCAGGAACGAGAGCGCACCCATGTTGCGTGGTTCTTCCTGTACCCATACCCATTCCGCCTTTTTGTAGGCAGTTCTTAGTTCGTTCAGTTGCTGCTGCGGCAGCGGGTGTATCTGTTCCAGCCTTATTATGGCTATGTCTTCACGTTTGTCGGCTATCTGCCGCTCACTGAGATCGAAATACATTTTACCGGAGCACAGTAATACTCTTTTCACCTTACCCTTGTTCTTTATAGCCGCATCGTCTATCACCTCCTTGAATCCGCCTGTGGTAAAATCTTCTGCCGCCGAATAGGAGCGTACATGGCGCAGGTTTGCCTTTGGCGAAAAATTGATGAGCGGCTTGCGGAACGGCCAGGCCAATTGCCTGCGCAGCGCGTGGAAAAAGTTGGCCGCGGTAGTGATGTTTGTTACCACTATATTGTTTTCCGCGCTCATTTGCAGGAACCGCTCCAGGCGGGCGCTGGAATGCTCGGGGCCTCCACCTTCATAGCCATGCGGCAGCAGCAGTACCATGCCGTTCATATTGGTCCACTTCTGCTCAGCGCTCACTATGTACTGGTCTATTATAGTCTGCGCGCCATTGGCAAAGTCGCCATACTGAGCCTCCCAGAGCACGAGGTTATTGGGGTTGGCCATGGCATACCCATACTCAAACCCCAGCACGGCAAATTCGCTGAGCAGTGAGTTGTATATGTAAGGGATACCCTGCTGAGCGCCCAGGCGGCTCAGCCTGTTGTAAGGCTCGTTAGTGCTTTGGTCATATATAACCGCATGCCGGTGAGAGAATGTGCCGCGTTTTACATCTTCACCGCTCAGGCGCACTTCGCTGCCGGTAGCCAGCAGGCTGGCGTATGCCAGCAGTTCGCCGGTGGCCCAGTCTATCTTACCTTCTGATTCAAAAAGTTTTATCTTATCCTGTATGAGTTTTTCCACCTTCCGCAGGGGGCTGAAACCATCGGGCCACTGCATGAGACTGTTGAAAAGCTGTTTCAGCTCATCATCTTTTATAGCCGTATCCGGTGACGCATGAAAATCGTCGTTGGTAGCTTTGCGCAGTTTGCGCCACCACAGCTCGGGCTTTTGATAGGTGTAGGGCAGCGGTTTCTGCTTCACCTCATCCAGCCGCTCCTGTAGCTCTGCCCAGAATTTTGTTTCCATTTCCTTTGCCAGTTCCTGCGCGCCGGGCTCATTATGCTGCATCAGGTAACGGGTGTATACTTCCCTTGGGTTTGGGTGCTTGTCTATAAGCGCATATAGCTGTGGCTGCGTAAACTTAGGTTCATCACCCTCGTTATGGCCATGCTTGCGGTAGCACACCATGTCAATGAAAAAATCTTCATTAAATTTCTGCCTGTAGGCAATAGCCAGGGCCGCGCATTTTACCACTGCTTCGGCGTCGTCCCCGTTTACATGCACTACGGGTGCGTGCAGCATAGAGGCTATGCTGGTGCAGTAGTCTGAAGAGCGGGCATCATCAAAATCAGTGGTAAAGCCTATCTGGTTGTTGATGACAAAATGTATGGTGCCACCCGTATTATACCCTTCGAGGCGCGACATCTGCAGGAGTTCGTATCCCACACCCTGACCCGCTATCGCGGCATCGCCATGTATGAGTATGGGCAGTATCTTGTCGTACTCATTGTTGTATAGTATGTCGGCCTTGGCACGGGCAAAGCCTTCCACAATAGGGTTTACAGCCTCCAGGTGCGAGGGGTTGGGTGTGAGCTGCACGTTGATCTCTTTACCGCCGGGTGTAGTGATGTTACTCTGGAAACCCAGGTGATACTTCACATCGCCGCTGCCCATGGTCATATCTTCGGGCATATTGCCTTCAAACTCAGAGAATATCTGCTCGTATGTCTTGCCCAGTATATTGGCCAGAATGTTAAGCCTGCCCCTATGCGCCATACCTATTACCACCTCTTCCACGCCCGCATCAGCGGCATCATTGATGATAGTGTCCAGTGCGGGTATAGTGGTTTCGCCACCTTCCAGCCCGAACCGTTTCTGGCCAATGAATTTTGTATTGAGGAACTTCTCGAAGATCACACCTTCGTTTAGTTTTTCCAGCACACGTTTCCGCTCGTCAATAGACAGCTCTTTTTTCATTGCCTCTTCGTAGTGCTTTTGCACCCAATGGCATTTTACGGTATCTACTATGTAGCTGTATTGTATGCCTACATTGCCGGTATACAGTTTTTGCAGCTTGGCTATGATCTCTTTCAGCGGGGCATCTTTGGCGCCCACAAACCGGCCGGCGAAAAAAGTAGTGTTGAGGTCGGCCTCGCCCAGATTAAAACGCTCCAGTTCCAACTGAGGATGGCGGTTTTTGCGTGTGCGAATGGGATTGGTGGTGGATGCCAGGTGCCCCCGTTTGCGATAAGCCCGTATCAACTCAAACACGCCTATCTCTTTAGCCAGTTGCTCACTGCTTATTCCACCGCCGGCCGCCGGCCCCTCGCTGCCGTTGTTTACCCCATTTCCTACTCCCTGTGCGACGGCAAAGTCAAAACCTTCAAAAAACTTTTTCCATTCGGGGTCTACGGTTGCCGGGTCTGCTACAAACTCATTGTAAAGGGATTCTATATAAACCGGATCGGGACCGGTAACGTATGAGAAGTCTTTCATTTATTATAAACTGTATAAATATTATACCACAATTGTGGTTTTGGGAGTGCAAAATTACGGGATTTGCAGGGAAATACCCGAAATAGATATGGTCTGCAATAAGTAGATGGGTTATAGTAGCGTTTGTTCATATTTTGCTTTGCGCACCAATGGTTTTATCCACAATTCCCCTTTTTCCTGCAAAAAAACCATTTGCGCACATTGTGATTGATAATCAGTGTTTTATGCGGTTTTTGTGGATAACTATTCCCCAAAAATTCCCCATTTTTTGCGCAGTGGGCAATTTGAATTTGGCATCGAGTCGAGCGGAATCTGAGCTTTTGCAGCACAAAGGTGGGGCAGGTTTTTGGCTTTGCAAAAAGAAAGTTTTATGATAGTACGAATTTCGGTCTATGACAGAAAAAAGTGTGCATGAAGGAGTATTTGGTTTGATGTTGTTGATGAAGAAATTAATAACTATCAAAAAATACCGTTTTTTAACGGTTGACAGGCAAAAGTGACGGAATTACTTTTATATCTCAAACTACCTACTATGGCATATACCACCGAGCAAAAACTGGAATTTGAATGTCAAAAGCTACAGCAAGAAATAGAAAAGCTTACCGAAGAGGTAAAGAACATCAAGCGCCCCTTCATTCGTCAGCCAACTACCATATTTGGGGCGATACCACTTCTTATTTCTATTGCTTTGAACCTTCAGCAATGTTCTAAAACGAAGAATGCTGAAGATTTGGCAAAAATTGAATTTGCGCGTACGAACCTGAAAACAGAGCAGATAAGACGAGATAATGACTCTCTTGAAAAAAGGAAAACAGAACTGGGTGTGAATATAGCACTGGCTAAATCACAATTACAGACGGTGGTGGACAGTGTTAACGAAATGAACAGGCATATTACCGAACTTGCAAGCCAACTTGCATCATCAACTACCTCCACACCACAGGCAAAGGAAACTATTGCAGATATACAACAAACAGCAAATAATATCAACCAGGTGGGTAAATACGCTGTGGCCAATATTGATATGAAAAATAATTCGTTTAAGGTATCTACATTCAAAAATGAACCATTAGCCCGATTAAAATGGAAAGAAGGCTTTGACGCGCTGGTGAATAACGACATGGAAAAGGCGATTGCGGCGTTTACCGCTTCTGAGAACGCCTGGAACGGTTATCACAATGCATATGAATTAGCGCGTTACCTGAGGTCAAAGGCAAATATTGCTTCGGATCCATCTGTGAGGAAGGAAATAATTTATAAGGTACTTAATGACTATTCAGGTTTTGCGCCAAAAGAATCAATTGCAGCGCTAAAAAAGGAATCAGGCAGCTAATTGTTCGCATATGGGTTCAGCAGATTTATGTCTATCGTTACCAAGTGGGGTATAAAAACAGCATCTGCCATCATTTGAGGAGCCAGGTTTCCCCATAGTGGCCGGTACCGGCATAGAGTATATTGATGCGCTATGATACCGGGATGGCCTGCAAAGATCTCGTGCTGGGCATCTATGCTATTGTAGAGGGTACGATAATCGTTGTGGCACGAGCACCGCCTGCGTAATGTTTTCAAGGCTGTTCATGGGGGGCGGAGCTTTTTTGCAAAGCGTAGAGCTATACGAGGGGAGTAGTAAACTAAATGCGGCTACGGCTTAAATTTTAGCGAGCAGGGACTGACTGAGCCAGCCGGAGCGGCCATCGGGCAGGGTCACTTCTATCCAGTCACCATTGTAGTCATCAATCTTCACCGTGGTGCCCTCGGGTATCAGTACCAACGGCTTGCCTTTCAGGTCGGCGTTCATAAGCGGTGCGTCATTGACCATTACTACTGCATCAGTATGGCCGGCATTATTGCGTGCGGCGGCAAAAGCAATGCCGAGCACGCACAGAAAGATGAACATAACGATGCCGGGTACCTGCACAGGTATGCGCGGCCCCCATGTGGCGCTGAAACGCCGCAGGAACAGGACAATCATAAACAGCGCAAAGGTGATGAAGGCAACAGACGACCACAGCGATGCCATATCGGCACGGGTGAGGGCCTGCCACCAACGGATGAAGAAGATATCGTTGCCGGAGCGTATGTGGCTGCTGATGCGGCTTTGTGTGAGTGCCAGGTTCTCAGACGCTTCTTTGTAACCGGGGTTTATCTTCAGGGCGCGCTCATAGTTAAGCACAGCAGGGCCTATTTTGTTGAGCCGGTAATAAGTATTGCCGAGGTTGAAGTAGATAACTGCATTATCAGCATTAAGTGCGGCTATCTGCTCGTAATAAGCGGCAGCGCTGTCGTATTGTTTTTGCTGGTAGCATCTATTGCCCGCCTGCCACAGCGTGTTATAGTCGACTGCGGCAAAAGCGCACATAGCACCCTGCAGGATAACAACAATTATGATGAGTAAATGCTTCATGCTTTAAAAACTTCTTCGAGGTCGCTGATAAGCTGTATCGCTTCGTCATAAGTGCGGGCCATCTGCTGCGATCCGCCTGATGCGTAGAGCGCTGTCTGGCACTCAGAGATCACACTATCGAGGCGTTGCTGCACGGGGGCAGGCACTTTGCGTTGATCCATAGCCATAGCAGCAGCGTCGCGGGACAATGACGAAAGCGGTATACTGAGCTTATCGCTCAAATATAGCCATATAGCTTTAGATATTTCTTCGTAGAAAGGTGTTTTACTGTTTTTCGCAAGCAATTCTTTAGCGGTGACGAGGCGCTTGAGCGCTACCTTATTGGCCCGCCTGCGGCGCAGAGATACAGTGTCGCGGGTCAGCTCGTCTTCACGGCGCTTCCATGCTATGATGCCAATGAAAGAAAGCAGCGGCAAGGCGTATAAAGACCAGTAGCCGGGGGTGTACAACAAGGGCTTGCTGCGCACCGTGAGCGGCCCCAGCGGGCTGCCTGATATGTCATGAATATCGCGAAGGGCTACCGTGCCTGCGGTACTGCTTTGCGCAGGCACATAGTGCTTGCCGGGTTTTACATGTATCCGCAACGGCTGAGTATGCTCGGTCACATATTCGCCTTTTTCAGAGCTGTAATAAGAGAACGTTACCGGGGGAATGTCATAATCGCCGGGTGTGCGTGGCGTGATAACGTAGCTGATAATGCGTGAACCGCTGATAACCGTGCTTCGCCCTGTAATGGTGTCTGTAACCTGGGGGTCGTAGGTGTTCAGTCCGTTGGGCAGGTCCAGCTTTGGGTTCTCTATCAGTTTTATATTGCCACTGCCCGATATGGTAACTGACAGTGTAGCCACGTCGTCGGTGGTGAGTTCGGGTTTATCAAGTTTTGCAGATATAGTGTACTTGCCCACGGCACCGCCAAAGTCGGCGGGCTTGCCCTTGTCGGGCAGGGGAGTAACGGTGATCTTAACGGGGTTGCTTTTGATATTGATGTCTACATCTTTGTATGCGAGGGTGCTGTAGTAGGCATTGTCAAAGAAGGGGTCGTTCATCATAAAAGTGCCGCCAAACATATCAGACATCTTGCGTTTTACCTGCTGCACGATCCTTGCCACGCCCTTTGCCTCAGCGGGGTCGAGAGTGAGAGTGCCGGTCTGCTGTGGGAACAGGGCTGATTTTTTGAGCAGGAACACCTGGTACCTTTTCCCGTTCAGCACTTCTTCTGTGGGTTTGGCCTGCTTGGGTATCTCAAAGTCCTGGGTCCAGAACCCATCGAGGTTGGGCAGCTTGGATATGGCCACATTCATAGGCATAGCCGCGTACAGTTTGTAACTGGTAGTTATCTGCTCACCTACGTGTACCTTGCTCTTATCGGTCACTACCCGTATAAAGATGTTTTTATTGATCTCGTCTTCCGATATTTTGGGGTCTTCGGCCTGCTGCTGCTGAGGCTGCTGTGGCTGGCCCTGCTGCTGGCGATACTGCTGCATGCGGCGCTGCTGCATTTGCTGCATCTGGGCCATCTGCTGCTGCTGCATACGCTCCAGCATGGTAAATACATCTTCCCCTTGTCCGCCGCCATAAGGGTCGCTGCGGGAGGGGCGCTGTTGCTGGCCTATGCTGCCCGGTACTACCTGTATGGTCACCGCATTGGACTGGTATGAGTGGCCTGCGGCGTCGCGGGCTATAACGGGGGGGATCGTAAAAGTGCCTTCATGTTTGGGCTGCAGTACGTAGGTAAGCGATATGCTCTGAGACTGCGTCATTGTGTTGCCGTTATACTCGGTGCTGGAGCTTTGCTGCTGGTAAGGCCCGGCCACAATATCGAAATCGTTGGTGGAGGGGCGGGATACTGTTTGCAGGTTTTGTGCATCCCGGATAACGTATTGTACCTGTACCTGGTTTTGCCTGCCGATCTTGTTCGCGCTTGCCTCGGCTGTAAAAACCACGTTCTGCGCCCATGCCCGGGAGCAGAGACAGGTAAGAAAAAGCAGTGCAATGTTACAACGCCACATAAGTATCCTGTGAATCATTTGGGGTGTTCACAAAAATAGACTGAAAGGTGGTTGAGGAGGGTTAAAACTACGTTAAAAAGAAGCCCGGAAATCAATCTTTAACAGGCCTCATAACAATGTGGTCTACAATGGCCTGCGGCGATAAAGCGTATGCCGCCCAGAGCATGGTGGCGATGTCTGAGGGGAGCATATGCCCGGAGGTATCGGCATCCTCATTATCCCATGAAGAAGTGTTGGTAGACCCGGGGTAGAAAGCAGTAACCTTTACGTTATGCGGGCGCAGCTCGGCACGCAGGTTTTCGGTGAGGCCGGCCAGCGCATACTTGCTGACACTATAGCTACCCGCATGCGGATGGGCCTCTATACCCGCTACTGAGCATATATTGAAGATGTGGCCCTTGCCGGCGCTTATCATAACCGGGGCTATCTTGCGCGCAAGGTGGTATGCAGCATACAGGTTAAGGCCCATCATCAGGGCGAGATTGCCTGAAGGTGACCCGGTAAGCGTGCCGGGTATGAACATACCCGCATTATTGACCAGCACATCTACAGACGGGAAGGTGGCCAGCACGGCATCTGCAAATGCGTCTGCTTCAGAGCCATTGCTTAGGTCTGCCGCATAGGTGAATATGGTGGCAGCAGGGTAGGCGGTAGCCCATTCGGCCTGCAGCTTGTCCAGTGCCTCCCGGCCACGGGCACAGACCGCTACAGAAAAACCTTCGGCAAGAAATTTTTCGGCTATTGCCTTGCCCATTCCGTGGGTGGCTCCCGTAACTATGGCGTATTGCATAACAGGGTCAAAAGTAGTGAGTAGTTAGTAGAAAATGTAAAGTGGAAAGTATAAAGTCGAAAGGATAAGTTGAAGGATGCGTCTTTTTTGTAAGATTGGCGGGATTGGAACAAATTGTATTGATTTGCAGAAAAAACGCGCATGGACAAAGACGCAATGAAGGTGGTGATGAACTGGAGTTCGGGCAAGGACGCGGCGCTGGCTTTTCATTTATTGCGGGCGCAGGAGGGTTATAGGGTGTCGCACCTGCTGACAACGTTGAGCGGCGAGTATGACCGTGTGTTCATGCATGGGGTACGGGAAGAGCTGCTGGATATGCAGGCCGAAAGGATGAAGCTGCCGCTGATAAAGGTGAAGTTGCCGGCCAGTCCGGACGATGGCCTGTACCGGCAGACCATGATGGAAACGATGACCGCCCTGAAGACAGATGGTGTAGGCGCTGCCGCATATGGCGATATCTTTCTTGAAGACTTAAAAGTATACCGGGAGCAGCAACTGGCGCAGGTGGGTATCAGCGGCATTTTCCCGCTGTGGCAGCGTGATACCAGGGAACTGGTGCGTATGGTGGAAGAGACGGGCATTGAGGCTATTATTGTATGCGTGAATGAAAAATACCTGGGCAAGGAATTCCTGGGGCGGAAGATAGGTGCGCAACTGCTCAATGACCTGCCCGCGCAGGCAGACCCGTGCGGCGAGCGGGGCGAGTTTCATACGTTTGTGTATAATGCCCCTTTCTTTAGTGAGCCTATAGCCATACATACGGGTGATGTGGTACACAAAACCTATAAAGCACCGGCAGGCGACAGCGGGGAATGGGATACGGGTTTTTATTTTATGGATGTGACCTCAGCATAACTTCAGACTTGATGGGTATGTTTTTAAGGGTTAGTAGTTTCGGTTGATTTTATTTATATTTACGTTCGTTTTATATGAAAAAAGCCGCCATAGTAGTTTTACTTTTTCTGTCGTTATGCACCAGGGCCCAGTGGGTCGATCTTTCGGCAATGTATGGTATAGCCCCTTACCGGATATCTGCCGGAATCAAGAACAATGTCTCGGGCATTTATAATGTGAGCCTGTCTTTTGTGAAACTGAAGGTGATAGCGCTGGGAGTACAGTTCAGCGGGATGAGTACCATTACATTGTGCAGCGTTATGTCGCCAGGCATATTTGCCGAATATGTGATACAAGCCGGTGAGAAAAATATCATAACCCTGGGTGTGCACGATAACCTTATGCTGTATGGCGACATACCGGCAGGAGGGCACTATTTTGATGACCAAAACGCAGATACCAGTACTATAAAATTAGATAATACCAATTCCTACGGTGTAAGGGCGGGCTATAAACGCGCGCTTACCGATTATATATGGGCCAGCATATTGGTGAGCCCTACTTACAGCACTTCACCTATTCATATAGGCAGTAATACAGTCAAGAACTGCGCGTTATTTTCTGTCCCGGTGATGCTGGGTATTTCCGTACGGCTGTAGCCTGAGAACACCCGCCTGTAAATTTCAGTTTTAACTTCGGCCACAGGCTATTACCTTTGCACGCGAAAAAGCAAACAAATCAATACTATGGATTTCCGTATAGAAAAAGACACAATGGGGGAAGTAAAAGTCCCGGTAAGTGCGTACTATGGCGCGCAAACACAACGCTCGATAGAGAATTTCAAGATAGCGCAGGACATAAACAAAATGCCCAAAGAGATCATCAAGGCATTTGCGTACCTGAAAAAGGCGGCAGCTATTACCAACAACCAGCTTGGGGTGCTGGCCAAAGAGAAGTCTGACATGATAGGTACCGTATGTGATGAGATACTGGAGGGGAAATTAGACAATGAGTTTCCGCTGGTGGTATGGCAGACGGGCTCAGGCACTCAAAGCAATATGAACGTGAACGAGGTGGTGGCCTATCGTGGACATGTGCTGATGGGCGGCCAGCTTACAGACAAAGAAAAACACATTCATCCTAATGACGACGTAAACAAATCACAGTCTTCTAACGATACCTTTCCCACAGCCATGCACATAGCAGCCTATAAGATGCTGACAGATGTGACCATACCGGGGATAAAGAAACTCAGGGATACGCTGGCTAAGAAGTCTAAAGACTTTATGCATGTGGTGAAGATAGGCCGCACCCATTTTATGGACGCAACGCCGCTGACGCTGGGACAAGAGATAAGCGGCTATGTGTCTCAACTGGACCACGGCCTGCGCGCCATAAACAATACGCTGGCCCACCTCAGCGAGCTGGCGCTTGGCGGCACCGCTGTAGGTACCGGCATCAACACGCCTAAAGGATATTCGGTGAAGGTGGCTGAGAACATAGCCAGCCTCACAGGGCTGCCTTTTATCACCGCCGAAAATAAATTTGAAAGCCTGGCCGCGCATGACGCAATAGTAGAGGCGCACGGTGCGCTGAAGATGGTAGCGGTAAGCCTTATGAAAATAGCCAATGACATAAGGATGCTGAGCTCGGGGCCACGATCGGGGATAGGTGAGCTGCATATACCCGACAATGAGCCGGGTTCGTCGATAATGCCGGGTAAGGTAAACCCCACGCAGTGCGAAGCGCTGACCATGATAGCGGCACAGGTAATGGGCAACGATGTGGCTATAGGCATAGGCGGCGCCACTGGGCACTTTGAGCTGAACGTGTTCAAGCCGGTGATGATCTACAACTTCCTGCATAGTGCGAGGCTGATAGGCGAGGGCTGCGTATCATTTAACGATAAGTGCGCTGAAGGGCTGGAACCTATAGAGGATAACATAAAGAAACATGTAAGCAATTCGCTGATGCTGGTGACGGCACTCAATACCAAAATAGGGTACTACAAAGCCGCGGAAATAGCGCAGACGGCACATAAGCAGGGAAAGACACTTAAACAGACAGCCATAGACCTGGGCTACCTTACCGCTGAGCAATTTGACGAATGGGTAGACCCGAAGGATATGGTAGGGGATATCAGCTGAGATCAATAGTGGGGTAGGCAGGTGTTTTGACTTTTATGCTAACACGCATGGCATGTGTACCATACTGATAAGCTATTGTCAGTATGGTACACTTTATTTTTGGGCACCGTTTACTACAGTACATGGCATAGTTATGTATGTTCCTGCATTTTTGCTCCTCGCCCGGTGTTTTTGAGGCAGTGCTTTGCCACATTTCATTATATTTGGGCACGTTTTTATGGCCTTTCTTAAAGATAAATTGTTGCCTTTGTTTATGGTGCTGGCTGTGGTGGTCACTGCTGTATGCTATAACAGCAAGGTTAGCAATACATCAGAGCCTTTTGACAAGCTCAGGTCTACACTGTCAGGTATAGAGGCTGTGACCGACCCGGGCGGTAATATTACGTTACAGTTGCTGGGAGTTCCTAACGAGATACCCTATTGGGTACGCTACGCCCTTACCCCCCGCTACATAGCGCAGGTGGCATACAAAAAAGACACAGTAGCTATAGAGCGTGAGGTTAACGGACAAAAACACCGTATGCTGGGGGTGGTAAAAACATTTGTGTATGATACGGCACTTACCATCTGCCCTATAGCGGCGCCGGACAGTGTTTTGCGGTCGGTGGTAGGCAACAGGCATATTATCTGGCAAAACAAGGATGAGCGTTTCAGCTACTTACTCACAACCACGCATTAAATGGCAGGCAACAGATATATATGGTTCATGGGTATAGGCACAGGCTGTGTGAGCGGCCTGTACTACCTGTCGCTGCTGGTGCATCTGCCATTGTGGGCGGTGATACCGTGTATGCTGGCCGGTCTGTTCCTGATCTTCAGATGGCTGCCGGCAGATGATCAGGCGGCAGAGACTTTCAGGTGGTGGCACGCAGCCATACCTATGGCGGGTATTGTGCTCATTTGCAGCCTGGCATACGGCCTGGCCAGCAAGTACGGGCAGCTTGATGCGTGGGTAACCTGGAACTTTCATGCCCGCTATCTTTCAGATCCCGAGCACTGGGCCAAGCTTTTCCAGAACATCGAAAACGACCATCCGGATTATCCGTTATGCCTGCCTGCTTTTATAGGTTTTTTTCTGCGGCTGTGTTCGGGCAGCGGGGCGTTTGTTATCCCCTTTGTATTCAGTCTTATTATTACGCTGTCCATACCTGTACTCATATACAATTCGGCTTACCGCAGTAATATTATCATTGCCACCCTGGCTTTGTTTCTCATAGCACAGGACAGGGTATTCATTGCCATAGGGGTATCGCAGTACGCGGATACGCTGCTGGCGTTCTTCTTTCTCTGCGCTTTCATTTGTATAGACAATGTGGGAACAGGCGGGTATAAGTATGTGATGCTGTCAGCCATTTTCCTGGGCTGCTGTGCATGGACCAAGAATGAGGGGATCATACTGGCATTCATCTTCTTTGTTTTTTACTGGAATGTGTTCTTTTCCCGCCGGTTTGCCAGGTATACCGGCATAGCTGTTATAGCGCCTGTAGCGGTCATAGCTATATTCAAGCTTACCTCACATGTGCAGAACGATGTAGTAAGCCTGCAAAACGACCAGACCGTGGGTTATCTCTTTGAGTGGGACCGGTACGTTACCATCTGGCACTCATTTACGGCTAACCTGGACCAGAAATTCTATTATCTTAAAGTAGGTTTTTATATCTATGTATTGGTGAGCTTTATAAAGCGGAAGATGCCCGGCAGACAGATGTGGCTGCTAATAGCCTGTATAGTGGCATATATGATGGTCTATGTGATATCGCCATACCCGTTGGAGTGGCATCTGTCAACCTCGCAAGACAGGCTTATGCACCAGCTTATGCCGGCGATGGTTTATGTATTGGTACAGCGGTTTTCCGGTACGAAGCTGTCATTGTCGGTGCGGGGGGTGTTACAAACAAAGCATATAAACTGAATTCCAATAATAAAAAAGCTAATTTTGCAGCCTTCAAAGAAAGAATATGGGTTTATTCGATAAACTATTTAAACGTAACAAAGAGCAGCAGGAGCAGAAGGAAGCACTGGACGAAGGACTGAAAAAAACCAAGGAAGGGTTTTTCTCTAAGATCACCAAGGCTATAGCGGGTAAGGATAAGGTAGACGAGGAGGTGCTGGATGAACTGGAAAATGCCCTGGTAAGCGCTGATGTGGGTGTGGATACTACCGTGGCCATCATAGACCGTATAGAAAAAAGGGTAGCCAAAGATAAATACCTGGGTACCTCAGAGCTAAATCGCCTGCTGCAAGAAGAGATAATGGGAATACTTACCCAGGCGCCATCAAACGAATTTGCGACGTTTGATATGCCTGCGGGGAAGAAGCCGTATGTGATATTGGTGGTGGGTGTGAACGGGGTAGGAAAAACAACGACCATAGGCAAGCTGGCCTATAACTTTAAGAAAAACGGTAAGAGTGTATTACTGGGCGCGGCAGATACTTTCCGTGCCGCGGCGGTAGACCAGCTAACCATATGGAGCGACCGGGTGGGAGTGCCGATAGTAAAAAAAGAAATGGGGAGCGATCCCAGTTCGGTGGCGTTTGATACGATACAGAGCGGGCTGGCCAGGGAGTCGGAGGTGATAATAATAGATACTGCCGGCCGCCTGCACAACAAGGCATACCTGATGGATGAGCTGGGCAAGATACGCCGTGTGGTAAGTAAGAAGATGCCCGACGCGCCGCATGAGGTACTGCTGGTGCTGGATGGCAGCACAGGGCAAAACGCTATAGAGCAGGCAAGGCATTTTACGGCTGCTACAGATGTTACCGCCATAGCCATTACCAAGCTGGACGGCACAGCCAAGGGCGGGGTGGTGCTTGCCATCGCGCACCAGTTCAAGATACCTGTAAAGTATATAGGCGTGGGTGAAAGAATGGAAGACCTCCAGATATTCAATAAAGAAGAGTTTGTAGACAGCCTGTTCAACCTAAATGGCAAGTAGCGATGGGCGCGGTTTTGAAACATCCCGGCGCACGCGTGGCTAAGCAAGGGCCATATGAAAGGGCGGTGAAGGAACTGATGCAGATACCCGGTGTGGGCGTGTCTATAGCAGACGATCTGTGGAATATCAGTATCACGAGCATTGAACAGTTGAAAGGCGCCAGCCCCGAGCAATTGTATGACCTGTCTAACCGGTTTGCGGGAGTAGTTCAAGACCGTTGCCTGCTGTATGTATTCCGCTGTGCTGTCTACTATGCTGAAACGCCGGCCGACAGGCGGGATAAAGAAAAACTGAAGTGGTGGAACTGGAAAGACCAAACTCACCGTACAAACAGATGAAGCCTGTCCTTATCATACCGGTAGTAGTAATAGCGATATGCTTCGCAGCATCTGTGCACTCCAAAAGGAAGAATACAAATATTCCCGAGCTTAGTATCACGAGAACATCGTGGGCGTTACGTGGTATTGACTCTGTATTGCCCGTGACCACAAATCTTGCATTCATATGGATGGGTGACAGTTTTGATGTGGCCGATTATATCTATGAGCGCTACCTGCTGGCGCCCAGGTACTGTATAGGTATAGACAAGCAGCAGCCGGGGCATGAAATGGACACAGTAATATGTGTGTCTAACATATGGGCTACAGATAGTACGATAAGGTCATTTACAGACCGCCGCAAGATCATCTGGGAAAGCAGGGACACGGTACACAGGTTCATACTTACAACCGGCCATTAGCAATTATGCAGAAGGAAACCAAATATCTGATAGCGTCGGGGCTCTCATTGGGAGCCCTCAGCATCGTGTATTTTTTCTCGCTGGTTTGGGGTCTGTCGTTCTTCATTGCTATCGGCTTGTCTGTAATAGCAGCAGGGGGTATTTGGTGGTGGGTACTGAAAGGTAGCGGCAGTTCTGTGGCATACAACGTCGAGCAGCAAGTGTGGGCAATGCTCATTATGGCCGCAGGGCTGTACTTTATCGTGGTGAATTCTGATGTGCTATCGCTCAACTACGGTGGCTGGGACGCCTGGGTGATGTGGGACCTATATGCAAAGTATATGGCAGGCGGGCATGAGCAGTGGCGGTACATTTTTCTGAATACCACCGGCCATGCCGACTATCCGCTGCTGGTACCCGGTATCGTGGGTTTCTTTCTGAGGATCTTCAATAGTGTGCCGGTGCATGTGGTGTCGTACATCTTCTGCTCGGTAATAATGTTCTTTATACCGCTGCTTGTATTCTTTGAGACGCTGAAGAAGAATATCATTGTGGCAGGCCTCGCGTTATTTGCGTTTGCGTTCGACGTGGCTTACCTGCAGGAGTCGGTACTGCATTATGCCGATATACCGCTGGCATTCTTCTTTCTTTCTGCGCTGATATGCGTGGACAACGCAAAACTTAACCCGAAGTATGTGGGTATAGCCGCCGCATGCCTGGGCTGCAGCCTTTGGACAAAGAATGAAGGATTGGTGCTTTCCGCCATCCTGGTGGTGTTCAACGCGCGGGTATTCCTTAGCCGCAAAAACATAAAGTACACCATTGCCGGTATAGCCATTCCACTGATCACACTTTTTGTTTTCAAGATAGGGTATGCCACATCCAATGATATGGTGGGGGCTTTTGCCTCAAAGGGCCTGAACAAGATATTTGACGGAAGCCGCTATGTATATATCTTCCGGCGCTTTTATATGGAAATGGCCACGAAATTTGTGATGCTGAAAGTAGTGCTGCTGTCCTATATCTCGTTCGGCATAGTGCAGCGTAAATGGCCCGACCGCAGGTTTAATATGCTGCTGTTTTGTATGCTGGTATACCTGCTTATCTATGTATTTTCACCCTACGACCTTAAGTGGCACATGGATACCTCTGTCAACCGGTTGATCATACACCTGGTGCCGGCAGTTTTCTATGTAGTGGCGCAGCGGCTGGCGGATGTGAAGATAGTGCTACCCGAGTAAGTATTGTTTCAGCAGTATCGCGCCTTCGGTGGCAGGCAATTCTATAGGTATCACATTGGCATACCTTTTTACAGAGGGAATAGACTTGTCTATCACATATTTCTTTATGTTGTCCTGCACATAGTCTACGAGGCCGGCAGCCGGGTATACCGCCAGCGAGGTGCCGATAAGCACGAAAATATCGGCGCTATGCATGATGGGTATGGCGTTTTCTATCATGGGTACAGGCTCTTCAAACCATACTACATGCGGGCGGTAATGCCCGCCGTCTTCCGCCAAATGTCCAAATGGGATATCGCCGGAAACCGGGAATAATTTGTGTGCGTTCTTCTCGCTACGCATCTTCATTATCTCGCCATGCAGGTGTATAACCCTGGTTGAGCCTGCCCGCTCGTGCAGGTCATCTATATTCTGGGTGACAATATACACGTCAAAATTCGTTTCGAGTTCTGCGAGGGCTTTGTGAGCGGCGTTAGGCTGCGCGGCTATCACATCTCTGCGGCGCATATTGTAAAAGTCCAGTACCAGTTGGGGGTTTCTGCGCCATGCCCGTGGTGTGGCCACATCTTCAATGTCGTAGCCTTCCCACAACCCATCGCTGTCGCGAAATGTACGGAGGCCGCTCTCTGCGCTTATGCCCGCGCCTGTGAGTACTACAAGTCTTTGCTTTACCATCCAGCAAGGGTTTTTTGTTATAAAGTTAATCTCCAAAATGACAATAGCCGTTCGGGAACGGCTATTGTTGGTATTCTATAGTGGTTTTGTTCACTATCCGCGGAGGGGTTGTAACAGGCTAACCCGGTTATTTTCTGTATCCTGGAAAGATATCCAGAGACCTACACCTGGAATCATCATAGGCTCCATGCTGGGATTACCAGACTGGTCCATGGCGCCGAGGATTTTGCCGCCACTGGTTTCCACCGCTTTCATAGCGCTTTTTATATCTTCTACTGCAATTACAACAGATGGCGCGTGTGAGAGCGGGTTGTCGTTTTTCTGGTAAAACCCGCCATTAATAGTGCCGGGTGTTTTAACCATGCCGTTCTCATCTGTATCGGCAGTGTGGGCGACTATGTAATTGCCCATTTCAGCGCCCATTTGCTGTAAGTTCCAGCCAAACGCAGTTTCATAAAAATTTTTCATGCGCGTGCCATCGAAATATCCCATTTCAAAATGCACAACCGGGTTTTTGCTCATATTTGTTGTTTGATTTTGTTGTTATGTGATAAATGAATACAAATTAGTGGTGGTTAATGCAAGCCAAACGAAACACCTATAGCTGCAATAGGCCCTCCCGGCGCCATGGATTCTATCTCGTCAATAGAGTTGTCGGTTACGGGAGAGCCTGACATTTGTGTGATCTTATCGCCATAGGTGAGCGGAACTGACCAGCCAAGCTGCGCGTAAATCCGGTTGTATTGTTTGCCGAGGTTCCAGTACTTATAGGCGGCAAACAAGATATTTGTTTGCGGGTTTTTATTGAATTTAGTCATCTCTTCGTGACCGTAGATGGTAGTGGCCACATACGAACGTCTGCGTGTGCCGGTGGCATAGGTGATGCCTGTGCCGAATGCGAAGCCCCGCTGGGCGGGTTTTAAATAAATTTTGGTGCCGGCATAAATTTTATAATTCCATGTGCCGACGCCCGGCCCGGCTTCTATGGTTACTTTGTCGCTAAGCGGCAATTCAAAATTAAATCCACAAATGCCTGTGTTGTTATTAATGCCCGTGCTTGTAGTTACATATATAGCCGGCCCATGGTCTAACCGTACTATGTCTTTTTTCTTCTTTGTTGCAGATGGTGCATCGTTTTCCTGCGCGGCCGCAATTATTGAGATACATCCTATCAGTAAGGTTAGTGTTATCTGCTTCATATAGTTGTGTATCTGCTTGTACATCAAGCCAATCAAAAGTATAAAAACCTAGTGATTTTTGTTTATTTGGGGTAGGGCAAAGCTTTTAAGCAGGCGATTGTTGTGACATATTTCTAAAAATACCGGTAAAGTTTGGTTTTTAATTTAATTAGTATTTCCTTTATTGATCAAAGATGTAAAAACACAATCACAATGAATTCAAATTACCACTGTTATGTCACCATTGTTAATAATACAGAACAGCCAATGTATCTGTCTGGTGCTAATCCTCCGGTTCCCGTTCATGGGAGTTACGTTACTAATCCACCCGCAGAAATCGGAGCGATGAAATCTGCTTCGTTTACAATGAAGGACGGGATAGTACTTGGTGTGGGCTATGGGCCGGAAGGTAATTGTACCTACCAGTTGACGACACCTAACGGGGCAACCGCTGTTTTAAATTTTAAATACTGTTGCGCACATTTCGGTAATAACTTTGCGGATGTAGTCCTTAATGATTATTCCAATGAATTGAGGGTAAATATGGTTCCAAATCCAATCCCAAAGGGTGGGCACCCGGTTCATGTCATGTTCATTGTCGAACAGATTTAGCCACTGTGCTTTTGTGTTTGTTTTCCAATCATTCGCATTTAACGGCTGTTTTTAGCTATTTGTTTAATCATTAAAATTTCAAAGATGAGTTCTGATAAAGTTCCTTTTCATATCCGCACCTCAAATCCATTCCTTGCGAGGTGGCAATCTGCTGTTGCAAAAGTAGTAGGTGATAAAATCCAGGAGAAAACCCCGGGGTTAGCGTCGCATGAATTAAATAGTCTGATCTTGCAACATCCAATGATGCAAGGGACGAATATTCACGTTCATCGTTATAAGCAACAAAAATCGAGACTATCGGTAGATGACGTAAAACAATATGCCGGGGTGTACGATTCAAATGGAAATGTACACCCAATGATCCATGCGTACGCATCCCAATATTATTTCCAGGAAGCGATAGAGAAAGCTGCCAAAGAGCCAGGTGCTCAGTTTACAACACAGGCCACAGATCCGGGCTGGCCTCCGGCTTCTTTTCCTGATACTAATTCTAATTTGATAGCGTGGGGTATTGCCGGTGGGATATGGGCAAAGGACTCATATCCCGATCCAAGCCCTTATATAGATTGGGTAGATAAGGTGCCCAATGGTGTGAAAAAGGAAGACTTTATTAAAACCTTCAGTGTTATTACTATCCCTGATGACAGTACAATTGCTATCCTTGGAGACTTTGGCACAGGACTGGCCGATGGCATAGCCATGCTGATGTCTATTTTAGTTAACCAGAAACCAGATTTTATTATTCATCTCGGTGATATTTATTATGCGGGGACGGATGATGAAGTGAAAGCTTATGTGGAGATGTTTGATACAGCATTTCGTCTTACCGGTGGGAAAAAGGTGCCGGTTTTCTCAATACCCGGCAATCATGAATATTACTCCAGCGGTAAACCATTTTTTGACAGGGTTTTGAAAATGAACGCTGACAACGGATTTCCGCAATATGCGCAACCCGCAAGTTATTTTTGCCTTCGTACGGCCTCTACCAACATTCAGTTTGTAGCAATGGATACGGGGCTGAACTCTGTGCATTGGTATGATCCGACAGGTCTCACCGATAGCTATGGGCCCTGGCTTTGGTTTAGTGAAGGAGACTGGTGTGTAGATAAACTTCAATATTCATTGGATAATGCGTCGAAAACCATAATGCTTTCTCATCACCAGGTTTACACTGTGAGCGGAGTAATTAATGATGGTAAACAAGTTGTCTTTCAGACAGGAACGAATGCCGCACAGGCAAAGTACATTAATGCTAATCTCTATAACATTTTCGGTGATTTCTTTGGCGTAATTAATGCCTGGTTTTGGGGGCATGAGCACATATTGGGGATATTTCAAAACAACGAATTATCGAGCCCAGACGGGGGGAGTACTTTGCCAATTGCAAGGTTGGTAGGCAACAGTGGGTTTGAAGAATGGATAGGCCCAAGTGGCTCTTATGGGATCAACAATACCGCACTGCATTATCGTGATCCAATGGTAGAGGTGGACACCACTATGGTTACTTATTATGATCCGCTGGTAAGTTCTCTGGAAAGTTCAAGATTTTACAACCATGGCTGGGCACTAATGAAGCTCTCGTCAGGTGCAACTTCAATACCTACTACTTATTGGCAATATCCTGTAGAAGGCACATTTTTTGTTTTGCCTAGCCTGGCAAATCTGAAAAAGCCATTGCCGGTAAACTTCAGTGAAAACATATAGTTGCTATCTATGAGCCTGGTTTGCTGAATGCGTTATTTCTGACCGGAATGTCAAAAGTCATTGGGGATGGAGCGTGCATATATGCATGATTGATGCCCTTTTCGTTGATTTTTTTGTGTAGGATGATCTGCATAGCAGCAGTGTGGTTGTATGGTTCAGAAGAGGCTGCAGATGATCAATTAAAGTTGGAGTTGCTTCCGGATGCATTATCATCGCCATCTTCTATCGTTATGTTGCCGATGGATAGCGTGCCATTTGTTATCTTGACAAGCTGTTCGTTTATTTTTTCGGCATCCCATGAATATACATCTCTGCCAAAATGGACGATCTTGCCACCATAGCTGAAGGATATGTTGCCCTCGGTGTTCACTTCGCCTATTACCAATTCTTGTGTTTCGAAGCCTAAGTAGTCAAATGATTGTCCTTTCAGCGGGTGGTCGGTTTTCTTACCCCTGCCCATATAATTCAGAAAGCTTATGGCGCTGATATCGTAAGTGTGTTGCTGCTTGCCGCTAAATGAGGTATTGATGAGTGTGATGGTATCTTTTGTGACGAACATTTTTTCCCGCCTGAAAACCCTGGTCAGGTAGCGCCATATCAGGACGCACCCCAGCACGATCAACCCGATGCAGAATATGAACAGGCCATACAACTCCTGCGACAGGGCTGAGATGCCCCATATGGCGCCCATGGCAATAAAAGAGGTGCTGACTATGGCCTCGAAGAAAAACAATATCCGTAGTTTGGTATTGATTGTACCAAACGCTATTAATACCCCATTTTCCTTTTCGATGATGTTCATAGGGCTTCGTATTTACATGCTTCAGTTTAAACTGCCTGTGCCATCTTTTCTTTCAGGTGCTGCATATCACCTCATTTTATCCAGCGAAGTTGTGTTTCCAGTTCCAGTCAGCACGTGCGGCAGAGTCCTATGCCTTTGGGCCAGTCGTCGGCTATTGGTTTTCATAAAAGCATTAACCAATTAGTTCCAAATTATTGATATGCTCAAAATGTTTACGATTGAGGGTTGCAATCGGCAAATTATTAGCAACAGCAATGGCCGCGATAAAGAGATCAGCCTTGTCAACTGTTTTTCTTTTTTTCTTTAGTTGATGGGAAATAGAAACCGCTGCACGAGCGGCCTTACTGTCAAAAGGAATTACATTTATTGTTTCTAAAATATTTTCCCAAAACGCTGATTGTATGCCGGAGGCACCAATATAAATTTCAAATTCAGTAATGCTGGAAATACAAAACTTATCAAACCTGTAGGTGAGATTTACTAATAGTGATTTTTCTTTATTCTTTTTACGGAAATTGTCAATAAGAACAGAAGTATCGAGCAATACTATTTTGTTCTCCATTCATTAATAGATTTGTGGGCGTCTTCAATAGCTTTGATCTGTTTTTTTGTAAAAACAGGTCCGTTTAAAAGAAGCTCTTTTAATTTGCTATTATTTGTCTTCAATTCATCAGCGGCTAGTTCCTTTTTTAATTTTTCTTTTTGAACAGGAGATAACTGCTTAACAAATACCAACAATTGTCTAAATGGTATGTTTGCTTTTGCTTCCACAAACCAAAGATAGTAAAATAATAAATCCTATGTGTTAATGGTGTAAAAATTACACTGCCTGTGCCATCTTCTCTTTAAGGTGCAGCAGCATATCGGCAGTCATCTTATCCAGGTCGTATTCGTTTTTCCAGCCCCAGTCTGCGCGCGCCGCGCTGTCGTCTATGCTTTTGGGCCAGCCGTCTGCTATTGCCTGCCGGAAGTCGGGATTGTAGTCTATAGTAAAATCGGGGATGTGCTTTTGTATGGCGGCCGCTATCTCCTTAGGTGAGAAACTCATGGCCGCCAGGTTGTATGCCATGCGTGTTTTCATATTGTCTGCAGGGGCCTCCATCAGTTCTATGGTGCCTCGTATGGCATCGTCCATATACATCATAGGCAGGTAAGTATTCTCAGACAGGAAACAGGTGTATTTCTTGTTTTTAAGCGCTTCGTGGTATATCTCTACAGCATAGTCAGTGGTGCCGCCGCCGGGCTCCGATTTCCAACTGATAAGACCCGGGTAGCGCAGGCTGCGTACATCCAGGCCCCAGCGTTGGTGGTAGTACTGGCACCACAGTTCGCCGGCATACTTGCTTACTCCATATACCGTTCGTGGTTCTATCACTGTCTTCTGCGGTGTGTCTTCGCGTGGGGTGGTAGGCCCGAAAACGGCTATTGAGCTGGGCCAGTATATTTTTGTGAGCTTTTCCTGCACGCCGAGGTCCAGCGTATGTATCAGGCTTTGCATATTTATTTCCCATGCCTTATGCGGGGCTTTCTCACCGGTAGCAGACAGCAGGGCGGCCAGGAGGTATATTTGTGTTATACCTTCTTTTTTCACCAGCGCGTGAATGCCCTTACTGTCCATAGCGTTGAGTATCTCGTATGGCCCGCTGTCTTTAAGCAGGGGATGCGCTTCTCTTATATCAGAGGCGATAACATTGCTCTCGCCGTACAGCTTACGCAATGCCAGCGCCAGTTCTACACCTATTTGCCCGCCAGCGCCTATGATGAGTATTTTTTCCATTAAGTAAGAAGTGAGAAGTTAAACCTAAAAGTGCTTGTTAACTTAAAAGTGAAAAGTTAAAACCTAAAAGCGGGCTTGCGCCTTTCTGCTAATTCTTATGCTCGTTTATCAGCTTCATAAAGTCATCGAAAAGATACCTGGAATCATGTGGGCCCGGTGTGGCCTCGGGATGATACTGCACTGAGAAGGCAGGTTTGTTTTTCATTCGTATGCCTTCTATCGATCCGTCGTTAAGGTTCAAATGGGTTACTTCCACGCTTTCGCAGGTTTTTACTGCCTCTGGGTCTACGCCAAATCCGTGATTCTGCGTGGTGATCTCTGATCTGCCGGTAACCAGGTTCTTCACGGGGTGGTTGAGCCCGCGGTGGCCATGGTGCATCTTAAAGGTGCTGATATCGTTGGCACGGGCCAGCAACTGGTGCCCAAGGCATATACCAAAGAATGGTTTGCCGGTAGCCAGTATGTCTTTTACGGTTTTTACGGCATAATCCATTGACGAGGGGTCGCCGGGCCCGTTAGAGATAAAGTAGCCATGCGGATCAAAAGCCTTCAGTTCGTCGATGCCTGTTTTTGCCGGGAATACTTTTACGTACGCGCCGCGCTCCACCATGCAGTTGAGAATGTTTTTCTTCACCCCAAAATCCATTACTGCTATGCGTATGGCTGCATCGGCATTGCCCAGCGAATATGTTTCTTTAGTAGATACCTGCGATGATAACTCAAGGCCTGCCATATCCGGTACTTCGGCCAGCGCGGCTTCAAGGCTTGCCTGGTCTGTGATCTCGGTAGATATGATACAGTTCATAGCGCCCTTGCTGCGCACATGCTGTACCAGCGCGCGTGTATCTACATCATAGATGGCTACAAGGTTGTTTTTTAACAGGTATTCTTCAAGGCCGGCAGTGGCGGTCATACGGGAGTAGCGCTGTGATATGTTTTTGCATATAAGCCCGCTTATCTTTATTGAATCGCTTTCTACATCGCTGTCTTTTACGCCATAGTTGCCTATGTAGGCATTGTTCATTATGAGCATCTGCCCGGTATACGACGGGTCTGTGAAGACCTCCTGGTAGCCGGTCATACCGGTATTAAAACATAATTCCCCGCCGGCAGTTCCTTTAGCGCCGAAAGATTTTCCTTTGAACATTGTTCCGTCCTGCAGCAGCAGCAGGGCAGGAGTAGTATTTTGTGTAGCAGCCATTAAAAAAACAAATTGTGCAAATGTACGTTTTATTGGGTAATGACTAAAGCTGTTTGGCGCCGTGCCGGTACAATTTTGTGGATATGTTATTAACTTTTAGCCTTGGCAGCCATTGCCTTAAGTTTCTGGTTATAATACAGCCTTATTTTAGAATATTTAAGAAAAGTAGCATAGACAGATAAACGGCAAATGGTGTAGCCATAAAAACCATCGAGAAAGCCGAGCTGTATGATATATTCGTTGATGAAATGCCACTTAGGTGAAAAGAATATCTTCAGCAGGGTAGCGGTTTTACCGTTCTCTACCGATTCTCTTGCGGCCAGCTCACTGTACTTCTCTATTTTTTTCAGGTGCTCGTTAATAGACCTGAAGCTGTAATGCAGTAGATCGCCTTTCAGCAGGCCCATGGGGTCTTTTTCGTTGTCCAGCCGCCAGTATTCATGCACTTTGGGTTCTTCCCATTTGCCCATTGTGCGGTCGTAGAGCCGCGTTTGCCTGTCGGGGTACCAGCCACAGTGCCTTATCCATTTGCCGCAGTAGTTGGTAAGCCTGGCCATCTGGTATACCGAAAAAGCGGGGTTTTTCTTTATTTCCAGTATGCTGTTCCTCAGTTCAGGAGTCAGGGCTTCGTCGGCATCAAGAGACAGTATCCAGTTGTTGGCGGCCTGCGCGGTAGCAAAGTTCTTTTGCTCGCAATACCCTATAAAATTGTTGGTAATGACCTTAGCGCCGTATTCGCGGGCAATAACTGCTGTCCTGTCTACGGAGTTACTATCTACCACTATTATTTCGTCGGCGATATCTTTTACTGAATCCAGGCACCTGGCAAGGTTCCTTTCTTCGTTATAGGTAATAATAACAACACTTAAACTGATCATTGAATAACTGGCCTGCTTAATTAAGAGGGAATAAGCGGGTAAAATTAGAAATCCCTTGCCGTTTTAACTATTTTTTGTTAGAAAATTATGCCACCATAAATGTTTGTGTGTTGTTTTTTCGTAATTTTATCTGAGTCGTTTTTCTTTAATCTCAAAAACAGTACGATGGCAGGTGTGTTGCGGTTAGTTATTAATTCTTTTCCGGTTCCTTTATTCAGCTATTTATTATTCGTTTCCCCGTCGGCTTTTGCCAAAGATGGCAAGGAGCCATCCTCAACTGCCGCGCGCAAGCCGGTATCTGAGTTTCAATGGAAGGACCATAGCAAGCTTTCGTGGGATGATTTTAAGGGCCCGGTAGATGTGACGGACGATGAATCTGCCGCCGCCACGCATTGCGGCCTGGGTTTTAAGGTAGATCCCGTGCCGGGCAGCGATAAGCCGAAGGTGACCGTATATAACGCTTTTTATGCCAACAGATCGTGGGTGCGCCCCGACGGTAAACTAACATCTATACTCGATCATGAGCAGGGACATTTTGACCTTTGCGAGATATACACAAGGAAGCTAAAACGCCAGATAGACAATTTTGATTTTAATGTAACAGATGTTCGCGGGGCGCTGGTAAAGTTGTTTACCGCTGTAAACGCAGAGTATGAGCAGTGCCAGCAGGTGTATGAGTCAGAGACCACGCATGGCACCAATATCCCAGTGCAACGCAACTGGCAAAACCGGATCAGCCGTGAACTGAATTAATAACAATAAATTGCGGCCGGTTTGTGTTGCTATGAGAGTAATTTCTGGCGCAGCAGGAATTCAAGTTGCTCGTTGGATACAGTGAGTTGCTGGTTCATCTCTTTTTCCTCCATCTTCTGCTTATAGACCTCAAAAGCCCTGCTGATGGCTATATCCAGTTCTTCTTCATTCCACGGTTTTGTAAGGTAGTGGAATATTTTACCTTTATTGATGGCGTCAATTACCGCGTTCATATCCGCATAGCCGGTGAGTAATATTCGTATAGGGTCGGGAAATTCATCGAGTATAGATTCAAGAAACTCAACGCCTGTCATGTGTGGCATTCGCTGGTCAGTGATAATAATATTCACTACATTATTTCTGAGGATGTTAATAGCCTCCTCACCGCTTATGGCAGTAAGTATATTATATTTTATACGAAATACAGCCTTAAACGCAACGAGGTTATTCAGCTCGTCGTCTACGTATAGTATAGTTATCTTATTATTGGGCATAATTCAGGTAAATGCAAGTTAAAAAAAATAAGAATAATGAGTATGTTCCTATAAGTTAAAAAGACAATTATTCAGAAAATACGAATGCGTTATTGTTTATATATTTTGTGCAATTGGTGTTTATAAAATAGTGTTATGTAAAAAGGTTATTTAATGCTGTCTTGGTACAATGTATAGTTTTGTAAAAGTCAAAATTAATATTAACATTTGAATTACAAATTTGTAATTTTGCATCCTGTTGTACATTTTTTATTTACAAATTTAAGTATCACCTAATGAATACGAGTTTTAAAGCGGCAAAAGAAAAAAATTTAATATTAAATAAGATTTTCACGCCTGAATTTCTGAGGTTAAATACCGATGCGGCTATAAAATCATTTAATGATCTGCTCAATACGCCGGGGGTATATGTATTTGACGAGTTATTGGGGCAATTGAAGGAATTGATAAAGAGCAGGAACCCCAAACTGAAATTAACGGAAACAGACTACCAAAGACTGATGGCGTTGCACCTGGATGGCGCTGATATTGATACGTATGGCGTTTGGGTGTATTATCCATGGTCCGGCAGGCTGGTGCATATACTTGATGAAAGCGAGTTTATAGAACTACGCACATCGGCAAACCGCAATAAGATCACAACCGCTGAGCGCGACTTCCTGGCTGCTAAAAAGATCGGGGTCATAGGGCTGTCGGTTGGGCAGTCGGTGGCAGTAACGCTGGCCATGGAGCGCGGCTGCGGTGAGCTGCGGCTGGCGGATTTTGATACACTGGAGCTGAATAACCTGAACAGGATACGCACAGGCGTACACAATCTTGGTTTGCTAAAGGCATACTCTGTGGCCAGGGAGATAGCCGAGATAGACCCCTTCTTTAAAGTAGTATGCTATACCGATGGTATTACCGATGAAAATATTGATGACTTTTTTACAAAAGGTGGCAAACTGGATATTGTGATAGATGAGTGCGATGGTATCAATGTAAAGATACAATGCAGGCAGAAGGCAAAAGCGTTGCGTGTGCCGGTACTGATGGAGGCCAGTGATAAAGGCACCCTGGATGTAGAGCGCTTTGACCTGGAACCAAACCGGCCCATAATGCATGGCTGGCTTGACCATCTGTCCCTGGATATGGAGCTGCTGAAAACATTAAAGACTGCTGAAGAGAAGCTGCCATATATGCTGCCGCTGCTGGGGCTGGATACACTGTCTACAAGGCTCAAGGCATCTATGGTAGAAATAGAGAACACTATTACCACATGGCCGCAACTGGCTACCGCAGTGACGCTTGGCGGCGCTATAACGGCAGACACCTGCAGGCGTGTATTGCTAAACCAGTTTACAGGGTCTGGCAGATACTTTATTGACCTGGACCGTATGGTGCCGGATACGCGTGTAAAAGAGCAAAAAGCATTGCCCGCCGCGCCGCCGCTGTTAACAACGGAAGAAATGGGGAGGATGGCGGCAGAGGCCTTGAAGGTATCGACCGTAAAAGGCATGACGCTGAGCAATGAGACCATCACTAAGCTGGTAACGGCCGCAAATAGCGCGCCTACGGCCGGCAATAACCAGCCCTGGAAATGGTACTCGGTCAACGATGGATTGTTTTTATTTCATGAAAAAAACCGGTCGTTCTCATTTGGCGATTTTGAAGACATAGCTTCTTTCATGGGTCTTGGTGCAGCCCTGGAAAACCTGGAACTGAAAGGTATTGAGGAGCATGTGGGCATGGAGGTGGTGCCGTTTCCGTTAGCTGATACCAGGCGGCTGGTGGCCGCGGTTTATTTTAAGAAGATGAACGGTGAGGATACTTTATATAAGCCGGGTGAGCTGGTGAAATATATGGATGAGCGCTGCACTAACAGAACGATAGCTGCGCGTGTGCCGGCAGACCAAAAAGTGTATGAATACCTGAAGGAGGCCGTGGCATCTGTAGCCGGTGCAGAGCTGGTAATAAAAGATGGCGCCGGTGAGCTGGAAGAACTAGCCGATATAATGGGGGCGGCAGACCGGCTGCGACTGCTGCATCCGGAAGGGCACTATGAGTTTTATAATAAAGAACTCAGGTGGAACGCGGAGCAAAGCCGTGTGACCGCCGACGGCATAGACATAGCCACTGTAGACATAACACCCGTGGAAGAGATAGGCATTAAAATGGTGCGTGACCCCGAGGTAGCAGAACTGCTGGTGGCATGGAACGCGGGCAACGCATTGACACGCCTTACCCATAAGGCAGTTGACGGCGCCTCTGCCATAGGGTTGATAACCATGCCGGGCTTTACATCTGCCGATTTTCTGGCGGGCGGCAGAGCTATGCAGCGCATGTGGCTGATGGCTACCAGGTACAATATTTCTATACAGCCTATACTGGCATCTGTGCTCCATTTTGCCCGCCTTAATCATGGCGCGGCAGATACCATGCCGCAATTTATGAGGGATGAATTTTCAAAGCTCTATGACCGTTTTGCGGCGGTATTTCCTGAGGCAAATGGCAGGGAATATGTCTTCCTGTTCAGGCTATGTATCGCCGAAAGGTCGCCAATAAAGTCATACAGATTGCCTGTGGAAAAGACATTGGTTTTCGGCTGATAGGATTTCGTTTTTTTTTCGTGATTATTTTGGCAGGCATCTGCAAATTCTGTTATGAGTTTCAATAATTATTAATGTATTTAAAATGCCATATAGTATTATTTAATTTTCGGATTACTATTTGATATTAGTCTGTTAATTTGTTATTTTGCAATAAAATATATTTTTAATAGTTCAAATCTTATAAATAAAAAAAATATTCTGTAATTATCGGTCAGTGCTGCAAAAACATCACATGAAATATTGAAACGGTATTTAAAGGAGAAAGCAATTTGAGAAAAATAACAACAATGCTGTCCAGAAAATGTTGAAACTAAAATTTACGGCGTTTCATCCGATCAATGATGTAAATCTTTCTGAGCGATATCTTTCTGGCCATAAGCAGGTATTACAGGATTATGGCATTACCAATATCACGACCAATAACCGGGTGTGGCTGGAGATGGAAAGTGTGTATGCTATTGTAGCAGAAAATGAAGCGGGAGAGCTGGTAGGCGGTATCAGGTTGCAGATGGCAGACGGTGTTCACCCATTACCGGTGGAAAAGGCGATAGGCCATATGGATAGCCGGATACATGATGTAGTGAAAAAATATTACGAACACGGTGTCGGTGAGCTTTGCGCGTTGTGGAATGCGAAATCTGTGGCGGGATACGGTATCAGTGTGCTGCTGACCATGGCGGGAATATCTATTACAAACCAGGTGAACTGCAATACACTGATGGGGATATGTGGCGACTACACGCTGCAAATGTTTAAGAATGTAGGCTTTGTGGTAGACAATACCCTGGGCATCAACGGCGAATTTTACTACCCCAAAGAAGATTTTATAGCCAGGGTGCTGGGTATACTGAATTCAAAAACACTTGAGACCGCTATCCCAGAGTACAAGGAAAGGATGGTGGACCTTAGAAACAGACCTGTGCAACAATTTGAAGAAAATGGCCCCAAAGGGGCTGTGGACATCAATTATCAGTTAATTTTACCAAACTAAACCAACAGCTTTCTTAATGTCTTGCATACGCAGGTCCTTTTTATTACCGGTACTGATCTTTTGGGCAGTTGCTTCATTTGCGCAAACTGATGCAGGTGTGACCATCGCCAACGCAGACACTCATTTCCAGGTGACATCGGGCGTGGGCTATGTAGAAGATGTTAATCATAGCCTGACAATAGACAGCGTATCAAAGATCAGTTCATTCAAACTTCAGGACCCCGGTACTATCAACCTGGGAATAACATCGTCTGCTTTCTGGCTCCGTTTGCAGATCAATAATGAGACAGATCAGAAGAAACTTTTACTGAAGCTTTCCAATCCCGGTCTGGATACCGTTACTTTCTTTGAGCCTATGGAGGATGGCGGATTCAGGGCCGTGGCCACAGGCCAGGCCAAGGTATTTGCCCAACGTGAGTATGAAAGTTCCGACTATCTTTTTTCTGTAACGCTGGCCCCGCATCACTCCAAATTTGTTTACCTGAGGGTTGCCAGCAGCGAAGCGCTGATAATGCCGCTTACGCTGGGATCTGTAACCACATTGTTTGAGTCTGATAAGTACAAGGATATTTTCTGGGGTATGTACATAGGCCTTATGCTGGCCATGCTGCTGTATAATTGCTTTGTTTATATTACTACAAAAGACCGCAGTTACCTTTACTATATAGCGTATGTGCTTACAGTGATCATTACCCAGATAACGCTGTCTGGCTATGGCTTTCAGTTGTTGTGGCCCGGTAGCCCGCTTATGGCCATGTACAGTGCGTTCGTCACGCCGGTGCTGGTTGGTTTTGCCAGTGTGGAGTTCATGAGACATTTTTTGAGAACCCGTGAGTTTGTTCCTAAAGCAGATAAAGGATTGTACATAACCTATGCCATGTATCTGACAGGTGCGGTACTGTGCTTTGCGAAAAAATACAATGTTGGCCTCAACCTGATAGATATGACAGCTTCGCTGCTGGCGTTCTACATGTTATACATGGCTATCGTCATCAGCAGAAAGGGCTACAGGCCTGCGGTATTCTTCCTCATATCGTGGGTGGTGTTCCTGGTTGGTATTTTTATTTTTGTGTTCAAGAACCTCAATTTATTACCCTACAATAACTTTACTGAATACACTATGCCTGTGGGTTCGGCCATGGAAGTATTACTCCTGTCGTTTGCGCTTGCCGATCGTATCAACATACTGAAAAAAGAAAAAGAGCAGTCACAGGCACAGACAGTGGCTGCCCTGCAGGAAAACGAGCGTATAGTGAAGGAGCAAAACGTGATACTGGAGGCAAAAGTTACAGAGCGCACCCACGAATTGAAAATAGCCAACGAGGATCTGAATAAGGCTATGGTGGAACTCAAAGAAGCAGAATCCCAACTTGTAGATTCTGAAAAAATGGCGTCACTTGGTCAGCTGACTGCCGGCATCGCGCATGAGATAAATAACCCGATAAATTTTGTGACTTCCAATGTAAAACCGCTCAACAGGGATGTGCAGATCCTATTGGAAGCGGTGGACGCAATAGAGCAGATCATTGTTGATGAAATACCGCTTGCTGAAAAGAGAAAAAGAATTGAGGAGTATAAAACCGATATAGACTATGACTACCTTAAAGTGGAAATAGATCAGTTGCTGAACGGTATAGGCGAAGGCGCGGCACGAACGGCAGAAATAGTAAAGGGGCTACGTATCTTCTCCAGGCTGGATGAAGATGATCTGAAGAAGACCGACTTGAACGAAGGCCTTGATTCAACACTGGTCATCACAAATAACCTATTGGGTACAACAGTGAAAGTGGAAAAATCTTATGCCAACTTGCCGCTGATAGAATGCTATCCCGGTAAACTCAACCAGGTTTTCCTGAATATTATTTCTAATGCCATCTACGCGATAAAGAAAAAATTTGGCGAAGAAATGGGTGGAGTACTAAAGATAATCACATCGCATGACGAAAATAATGTATTTGTAAAATTCCAGGATAATGGGACGGGAATGGATGAAGCTACCCGGAAACGTTTGTTTGAGCCGTTTTTCACTACCAAAGACGTGGGCGAAGGTACCGGTCTGGGGATGTCTATTGCTTATAACACTATCGCTAAGCACAATGGACAAATACAAGTAAATTCAGAAATAGGTGTAGGTTCAGAATTTATTCTTATATTACCTTTAATTCAGAAATAGATATCTTGAACAGCCGCGAAAAAATAAAAGTACTCTACATCGACGACGAGCAGAATAACCTGAACGGGTTTAAAGCCACGTTCCGGTTTGACTATACTATTTTCATAGCTGTAGACACAAAACAGGCGTATGAATACCTAAAGGCACATCCTGATATCAGTGTTATTTTATGTGATCAGCGTATGCCTGATATGACGGGCTCAAAGTTTTACGAGGAGATGCGTGAACTGTATCCCGAACCCGTACGAATGTTGATAACCGGCTATGCAGATATAGAGTCTGTGATAGACGCGGTAAATAAGGGTCATATTTTCAGATATATCAAGAAGCCGTGGACGGATACGGATATAAGGTCAGCGATAGAGGAGGGTAATAAATTTTATCTGACTAATTCGCTGCTGGCCGCGAAGAATAAAGAGTTGCAATCGGCCTACGATGAGTTGGGTAAATTTGCATACAGTGTTACGCACGATCTGAGGGGGCCATTGCTTAGTGTGATAGGAGCGCTGGATCTGGCCAAAACCATGGACAGCCTTGACGAACTGAGAGAGATATTTGGTATGATGGATTCTGCGGTAAGAAAGCTGGATGAATTTGTCAGAAATACTCATGAATATTACAACCTCAAGAGGGGCAAGCTGATCTTTGAGGAACTGGATTTTAACAACATACTGGCCGATACAGCGGCGTTGTTCAGAATAGCGGGAAAGATGGAGAATGTAAAATTTACATCAAAGGTCACACAGAGCCAGGTGTTTGTTTCTGATGCCATCACCATTAAGATCATACTGAATAACCTGCTGTCAAACGCGTTCAAATTCCAAAGAAGAAATATTACGGATAAGTTCGTTGATGTGAATATAGACGTAACAAGTGAGAAAGCAGTGATCACGGTTAAAGATAACGGGATTGGCATTCACGAAAGCCACATCAATAATATATTCTCGATGTTCCTCAGGGCTACGACTGAAGAGCCCGGCTCAGGCTTTGGTTTGTATAACGTGAAAGACGCACTGAATAAATTGAACGGCAAAATAGAAGTGAATTCGGTAATCAACGAAGGCACAGCATTTATAGTAACAATACCTGGACGGGCAAATGGCACAAAATAGCAAGAAGAATTTTATTGTAATAGACGATAGCAAACTGGATTGTTTTATCGCAGAGAAAATAATTAAGAATACCGGTAAGAGCGAGTCTATTATTTCTTTCCAGATAGCGAAAGACGCCCTTGACTATATCGAGAAGACAGTACCTGACGCAAATTCGCAGACAATAGTACTGGTGGATATACAGATGCCCATTATGAATGGTTTTGAATTTGTAGAGGCTTTTGAGAAACTGCCGGAAAGCATAACGTCTAGCTACGTCATTTATGTTATATCCTCTTCCATCAACGATATTGACCTTAACCGGGTACACAACTATCAGTCTGTAAAGCAGTTTCTGAATAAGCCGATAAATAGTAATAACCTGGCTATTTTACTGCAATAGCCTCATTTTAGAAATTTGTTCTCATGACGCTTATCGAATGTCCGAGGGATGCTATGCAGGGATGGTCCCACTTTATCCCCACCGCTGAAAAGGTGAAATACCTTAATGCCTTGCTAAAGGTTGGTTTTGACGTTCTTGACTTCGGCTCTTTCGTATCCGCTAAAGCTATTCCGCAGCTTGCTGACACAAAGGATGTGATACCACAACTGGATATGTCTGATACGCGTACCAAACTGCTGGCTATAGTGGCTAACACGAGGGGGGCTGAAGAGGCGGCGCAGTATGATGAGGTAACTTATCTTGGATTCCCTTTTTCTATCTCTGAGACTTTTCAGCTCAGGAATACTAATAAGACAATAGCGGAATCGCTCGTGCAGGTAGAGCAGATGCAGAACCTGTGTGTGAAGAGTGGGAAGGAATTGGTAGTATATATATCCATGGGTTTCGGTAATCCTTACGGAGACGAGTATAATGCAGATGTGGCTATCAACTGGGTCAGGAAATTGTCGGGCCTGGGCATAAGTACCATAGCTATGGCTGACACAGTAGGTGTTGCCGCGCCGGCAAACATCACCTATATATTCGATCGGCTTATCCCCGAGTTCGCGAATATCAATATAGGGGCGCATTTTCACTCACTGCCGGATAAATGGGAAGAAAAGATCAGCGCTGCGTGGAACTCGGGTTGTGTGCGCTTTGATAGTGCCATAAAAGGCATAGGTGGCTGCCCGATGGCCGAGGACGACCTGGTGGGTAACATAGCCACAGAGAACATTATAAACTGGTGCGAACAAAAGAATATTCCTTTGAATATAAATAAAGCCGCATTTGCCGAGGCGTGGGAAATGGCAGCCGGAATATTTGTTACTGCGTAAGTGACCAGGTTGGCAGCACTTTAATGTATAAATGCTAATTTTACAGCCCTTAAATAGTCATCAGGCGGTCTTATGTCAATACACGGAGAAGTAAAGCGCGTTACCACGCATACGCTGCAGTCAATGAAGCAGCAGGGCGAAAAGATAAGTATGCTTACCGCATACGACTTTTCTATGGCCAGGATACTTGATGATGCCGGCATAGACGTGCTGCTGGTAGGTGATTCGGCTTCAAATGTTATGGCCGGTCATGAAACCACATTGCCTATTACACTGGATCAGATGATCTATCACGCCCAGAGTGTCATCAGGGCATGCCAGCGTTCGCTGGTTATTGTAGATATGCCTTTCGGTTCTTACCAGGGCAATAGTAAGGAGGCGCTGGTATCAGCTATCCGTATCATGAAGGAGGCAGGCGCGCATGGTGTAAAGCTGGAAGGAGGCGAGGAGGTATGTGATTCCATTAAGCGTATTACAGGAGCAGGAGTGCCGGTAATGGGCCACCTGGGCCTTACCCCGCAGTCTATATACAAGTTTGGTACCTATGCTGTCAGGGCTAAGGAAGAGGAAGAAGCAGAGATACTGATGCACAACGCCCGCATGCTGCAAGATGCAGGTTGTTTCTCCATAGTGCTTGAAAAGATACCTGCCGCGCTGGGCGGTGCCGTAGCACGGCAGTTAAAAATACCCGTTATCGGCATTGGCGCCGGTATGCATGTAGACGGCCAGGTGCTTGTGATGCATGATATGCTGGGCATCACCAAGAATTTCTCGCCAAGGTTCCTTCGCCGATACCTGAACCTGTATGAAGAGATATCAGAGGCTGCCAGGCAATACATCAAAGACGTAAAAGACAAGGATTTCCCTAACGAAAGCGAGCAATACTGAGCCAATGGTAAACACGACCGTATGGGAACGGCTGACAAAGGAACTTGCAGCACAGGGTACCACGCTGATCGCTGTTTCCAAGACCAAGCCTGCGGGCGATATTAAAGAGCTGTATAACCTGGGGCAGCGCGATTTTGGCGAAAACTATGTGCAGGAGCTTGTGGATAAGCAAGCGCAGCTGCCGCACGATATCAGGTGGCATTTTATTGGTCATCTGCAAAGTAATAAGATAAAGTATATCGCGCCATTTGTTCACCTTATACATACTGTAGACAGCTTCAAGCTGCTGCTGGAGATCAATAAGCAGGCGCAGAAACATCGCAGGGTCATTGATGTGCTCCTGCAAATGTATATTGCGGACGAGGAAACAAAGTTTGGCCTCGATGAAAAAGAGATCATTGTACTGCTGGATTATTATACCGCGCAGAAGAGTGACCTCAAAAACGTGCGTATATGCGGCCTTATGGGCATGGCCACAAATACAGATGATGCATCTCAGATTCATGCTGAGTTTTCCCGGCTCAATAATTTTTTCAGGCACCTGGCGGCAACATCTTTCTTTGCCCAGCCTTTCTTCTCGATCTGTTCCATCGGCATGAGCTCAGACTACAGGATAGCTATTGCCGAAGGTGGCAATATGGTGCGTATCGGCAGTATGTTGTTTGGCGAAAGAGATAAGAAAGTGGGGTAGGCTGTATGCTACGTTGTTACTTTTAGTTATTCTTCTTATACAGTGTAAACGCGCCGCCACAGAAATCCGTGTCTTTATGGTAGTACTGCTGTATGCTGTCTGTTTTGTCTGATGAGCCAAGGTAATAAAAATCGTAAGTGGTGTCTTTGATCACTTCGTCGCGGTGGTCAGCTATTGTATCGAAGCGTGGTTTGTAATACAACTCTATCCCATAATTGAGTGTGGGTACAAATATCCAGAATGCGTTTACTTTTATTTTTCCCGGTTTGTTTTTTGATTCGGCGTTCATTCTGGCCAGTACATCCAGGTCGGCAGCATTGAACCACCAGAGAAACGTGCGCGACAAATTTACTTTAGTTGAAAAATTATATCCCGCTACGGCGAAGACAATGAGCATTAATCCTGCGCCCGCTATGGGTAGTTTACGGCCAAGGTAATACAGCGTGTATGCCAACTGAAGGGTGAATAATATAATGTAGAACAGTGCGGTGCGGTCTATAAGGTAGTTAATACCCAGCAGTACATGCTGGGCAATTATGGATATGACGGATACTACCAGCAGCAGGTTAAGCAGTATGCCTGTCTGAATACCGCTGTCTATCATTTCTGATCTTCTTCTTTTACTGAAATAGATATATAGCCAGCCACAGGTAGTGCACCATACGGATAATGTGCCGGCCCAAATGACCAGTTTTATTGTAAATATATGATCGGGTGGAATGAACAGGCCTGCATAGGCCAGGGAGCCCAGTGTGTCTGCCATAAAACCGTTGCTGCCCAGGTAAGCGAGTTCCCCGTTTTTATACACATAGCCTATGGGGCCTGCTACCAGCAGGTATAATACGCCTGTGAAAACAATGAGCACAACCATATCGCCGGCAATAGAACGTGCAGATCTTATTTCTTTATAAAAAAGAATATTGCGCAGTATGACTACCGCGCACAGCGTGAGGTAATAATTGATGAAGCTGAAATTGCTGTACACGGTGAGGACACCGCATGCAAACGCTGCGGCCAGGTAAGCTTTTTTATTGTTTTTGTAGCAGGTAAACAGAAAGTATATACTGGTGGTCATGAATGCCAGCCCCAGGCTGTAGCCACGCCCAAGGCCCCAGAAATCAAAAATAAGCGGGCTAATGGTATTGAGCAGTATAAAACAGGCGAGGGCCCACGTTTTATTGTTGAACAGCAGGCGGCATAGCAGGTACGAGCTGACAAGGAAGACGCACAGGGCCAGCAAGCTATCCGCCCTGTGCGCAAAGTTGTTGTAGCCCAGGTGCTCCACCAGGAATTTCCGGCATACAGAGTGGAGTATATGGTTGTTGGCGCTGCCAAACTCGTCCTTCATTATGTTCAGGTAAGAGTCAGTAGGGCTGTAGTTTGGCTCGTCGAACGTAATGGGTACCCGGAAAATACGGATCGTATCAATGACTACCAGAGCTAAGCCGAACAGAATGGCAATTATTTTGTCTGTGTATTGCCTCAAGCCAGCTTTCCAGGTACGCATTGGATGTTAAACAGTTTGGTTTTCCCTTTCTGCGGGTGCATGTTCTGATATATACCTGTTGATCTGAAAGAGCACATAGTTTAGCCGTTCCAGGGTTTCAAAATAGGGGATCCCTATTCTCAGTATGTGGTATAATACCGGTCCTATCATGTGATTCTTGATACACTTGGTATGTACCCTTTGGTCATTCAGGTACTTATACATGGGGTATGGATCGAAGTCGGTAAAGGCGATAGCAACAAGCGGGCTGCACTTGTCGTCATTCAGAAACACATGCGATATGCCATAGCCTGTAAATATCTCATCCAGTTTCTTCTGAAAAAATGTCCTGAGGTAGGATGAGCGGGCAAGTATGGTGCTTTGCCCGGTCTGGCGGAACAATTTCAGTGATTCCTCAATGGCCGGATACATCTGGAAATCCTGGCCGCCGGGTATGCTTAACGGAGCAGTGTCAGGATTATAGCCAAGGCCGTGGCCGCTCCAGAAGACGCCCTGTATCCATTTGTAGAAGTCAGCTATCATCCACATCAGTCCACCGCCGTGTGGCCCGAACAGCCATTTGTGTGTGCTCCCTACCACTACATCAGCAGTGCCGAAAGGAACATCATATAGTCCCAGCGACTGTGCGGCATCCAGTATTATCTTACAATCGGGCGCGTTGTCCTTTACCAGCTTCATCCATTTTTCAACCGGTGCCAGGTTGCCGGTATCATAAAATACGTGTGAAAAGAAGGCTATGTGAGGCTGCAATTCCCTGAGATTTTGGGCCATTGCTTCAGGGTCAGCCAGTATATTATCATCTATGTATCGCACATCAAATTCCGGCAAGTGATGGAAACAACCTATGCCTCCTTCGTGCTCGTGAGTGGTTGTGAATATTTTAAAGGGTGGCTTGACTAAAGTATGCAGCTTCCTGATCATAGCCAGGGCTATCAGGTTGATAGACTGCGATGTGCTGTGTGTTACCGTTAGCTGGTAACCCGGTGATGGCCATAGCTCCGCGCAAAGTTTGTTTATCTCGCCATGGCTGTTGCGGCCATGCTCATAGCTGCCCAGCGGAAAACCCTCCATGTTCTTTGACGAATGCTGGTTATATCGGATACGTTTGACCGGCGTGGAGGTTGTGCCGAGCGTGCCGGGGTTCAGGTTTATCCTGTCTGATTGAAAATGGTTTTCCCTGAAAAATTCCCAGTAGTTGTCGTCATCTATAGTCACTGTTTCAAAAAGCGACGGTTGCTTTCTTACCTTACTCATGTCGTCGGCCCATTTAATACTGGGTATGAACAGGCTTTCGGTAATGTTGTCCTTGAACCGGGCTATTATCCGCAGCATTTCTTTCACTACGTCAGAGAATGGGGAGTGAAGTGTCTCGTGGCCGCTGTATTCAGTATCTATTCCGTATACGGGTTTTACTTCTGCCTGTTCTTGTCGTGGGTCGTGTGTGCGTATTATCTGTATGTCATAGCCCTCTTCCTTTGATATTTCCTTTACGGTAGCGGCAAGTTCGTTAATGGAGAAATTAGTTTCGGTTACGTGGTTCACCACTTTATGTGTCCCGGCCTCAGGATAATCTTCGATGAATGTCACCAGCGAGTTTACAGAGTCTCTCAGGGCCATCAGGCCGGTACGTTGGTTTCCCTTGCCATATACGGTCAGCGGGTGGCCATATACGGTCTGCGTAAGGAAACGATTGACCACTGTACCGAAGATGTGGTCATAGTCGCAGCGTGTGTATAGTGCCTCGCAGTCGGCCATTTCTTCGGTAAGAAAACCGAAGATGGTTGATTGCATTACATCGGTTATCCTCAGCTTCCATACCCGGCACGCCATTGCCACGTAGTTGGTGTCGTTTATTTTAGAGATGTGGTATATGTCATCGGCCTCGCGGGGGTAGGGCATACGTTTGGTAGCTTCTATTCCCTTATGCCTGGGAAAGAAATATCCCTCAGCTATATCTATGCCTCCCTGTGCGTATTCCCCAAATGACCCCAGCTTTATGATGTGCGCGTTGGGCACATGCTTGCGCACGGCCCACAGCAGCCGCATATTCCCTTCCTCGTTATTGTGTATGGTGAACAGTGCCTCTTCCAGCCCTTTCATAGAGTAGGGGGCAGAGCACTGCTGTGCAAGATGGAATATGGTATGTGGTTTTTCAAACTCAATGATCTCTTCCAGCCGGTCGCTGTTTACGTCCATGCGTATATACTGCAGGTTATCCTGGCCATGTATCCGGGTAAAGGCTGCTATCCGCTCTGCCGGTTTGGCTATGGGTATCAACGTCTGAAACCCATAGCTTTTTACTATGTTCCGGCGCCATTCGTTATCCACGATAATGATCCTGTCATTGGGGTACATTACGGCTATTTTCATTGCCAGAGGCCATCCATAATATCCATCGCCGCCAAGTATAAGAATCGTTTTGTTCATTAAAAAATGATTAAGTTGTGAAATGCAGATATGATAAAAGGTAGAATCCGGCTACTAAAATATAAAATTCACACCGACAATCACTTATTCCGGGAAGTATTTTATCCCGGCGTTGCCTGTTCCCACCTATTACTTTTTATGCTGCAGGTACCTGAAGCCCCCTACGCATAACAGGCTGATGCCGCCAATGATCCACCAGAGTGTGCGGAAATTGTAGTGTTCTGCAACCTGCGAACCGGCATATGGGCCCAGCACCTGCGCTACAGACCATGCTACTGTATACATACCCGCGTACTGGCCGCGGTTGTCGCTGTTGGTCCTGGTCACCCAGTAAGTGTTCATAAATGGCATTGACAACATTTCCCCGCCGGTAAGAATAACAGTAGACAGTAAAGCCACCAGGTGCTGGCCGGGGAGTAAATTGTATATGACAAAAGACGCCCCGGTAAGGAACATGCCGGTCATGATATAGTCTATGATATGCCGTTTCTGTTCCAGCTTGAAGATCAGGGTCATTTCTACTACCGCTATTATGGCCCCGTTCAGTGCCATTACTATCCCCACAAACGATGATGTGAAGTGAAGCCGCTGTACCATATATACAGGCATGGTTGAAAACAACTGGAAGAACATCAGCCCGAACAGGGTAGTGAGCACCACAAATACCATATATCGCTTGTCAGAGTACGCAGAATTGGTTTTTACTTTTTGGCTTGCGTTTTTCTTAGGCGGTGTATGTGTATTTCTTGAGGGAGACAAAACAGTTCTTAAAAGTATGGCTGCGGCTATGTTGGTAAAGCCGTCTATCCAAAAGAGCAGATGATAATTCTTAGAAGCGATAAACCCGCCCAGGGCGCCGCCCACAGCCCATCCCAGGTTTATGGCGAGGCGGTTTAACGAGAATGACCGCGTAAGGTTTTCCTCCTTGCTGTAATGCGCGATAGCTGTGGCATTCGCCGGCCTGAACGAGTCGTTGAGCGCGGACAGGATGAAGCTGCACACGCATATTGCTGTGAAGTTTTCCATTTGGCCAAGCATAAGGAACAATACGCCCCCTGTGGTAAGCGCCAGTATCTGAACGGTATAAAATCCCAGCCTGTCTGTAAGCTTGCCGCCGAGTATGCCTCCGCAAATAGCGCCGAGGCCGAAAATGGCCATTACTATACCTGCCTTGCCAATACTGTAATGCTTAGCCTGTGTAAGGTATAGGGTCATGAAAGGGATCACCATGGTGCCGCTGCGGTTCACCAGCATCACTAACGATAGCCACCACGTAGCCGGCGAAAGGCCACTGTAAGCGCTTTTATATAGGGTTGCTATTTTTTTCATGGATCACTGTTCAAATGTAAGATTCGGGCACATTACTTTTTGGAAAATAAACCGATGAACCAACAAATAGTATGAATTGTTTTCAAACTATACCTGCACAGTTGCGCCGGGATAAATATTTGGTAATGCCCGTTTTAGATTAATTAGAAATTAATATTTTATATAAAGTCATTGATTTGCATGAAGAATTTGTAATCATACTTTGAAAATATGTGTGTTTTAATGTACCTTTCAGATGTTTTACGCACAGCAGAACCTTATGTTTATATGAATAAGTATCTCGCCATTTTTTTGCTTTCCATTTTGTGCTGCAAAGCAGGCGCGCAGACCCCAACATGGGCTTTCCATATTGGTAGTACTACCGCCGATAATGGGAAAGCGATAAAAGTGGCACCTAACGGCAATGTTTGCGTCACCGGCAAATTTACCGGAACTATGGACCTGGACCCCGGGCCGGGCGTGTACAATATAACCAGTCATGGTGCTGATGATATTTTTCTGGCGTGTTATACCTCTTCCGGTGCATTTCTTTGGGGGTTTGGTGTAGGGGGCGGTAGCTATGATGGCGCCTGGAACATGACCATAGACAACAGCAATAACGTTATCATTTGCGGTTACATACAATCAGCTGGTATAGATTTTGATCCGGGGGCAGGCACGGCAATACTGCCATATGTAGGTGGCACCGGTCTCGCTTATTGGGGCGATTGTTTTATCGCAAAATATTCTTCTACCGGCGCTTATCAATGGGCTTACGACATAGGCGGCACCACTGTTTATGATCATGGCTGTTCCCTGGGTACCGATGACAGGGGCAACGTCTATTTAGGGGGCGAAGCTGATGATATTTTTACCATACCCGGAGGCCCTACGTTCAGTAGTGCGGTTGACGGGCAGGCATTCCTCGTCAAGTATACTGCCGCGGGTGCGTTTGTATGGGCGCACAACTATGGCCTGCCCGGCACCACGTCCAGCGATGTAATACCGTGGGACCTCCGTGTGAGCAGTGGGTTTATATACGTCGATGGTATTTTCCAGGGTACGTCCAATTTTGATCCATGGAGTACCCCAGCCATTCTTACCAGCGTAGGTTACTACGATGCCTATATCGCTAAGTATGATACCAACGGAAACTTTGTGTACGTAAAGCAGGTGGAGGGCACGGGTACTGCAGAAGAGGCTTTAGGTATGTCTCTTGATGCCTCTGATAATGTTTATATAACAGGGTATACTAACAGCCCCGCGATGATATTTGATCCTACATCTCCCGGTACATCTACTGTAGCCGCACCCGGTGGTGGCGGCAATAAGGATATCTTCATCGCAAAATATAACAGTGCGGGGCTGTACCAGTGGGGAACGGTGTTGGGTGGCCCGGGTGATCAGAATGGCTGGGGCATTGATGTGGCAGGAGGATATGTCTATTGTACGGGTTCGTTTCAGAATACCGTAGATATGGACCCATCGGCATCGGTAGCTGATCTTACGAGCGCGGGTGGGTTTGATATTTATGCCACTAAATATGATCTTAACGGCAACTACATTTGCGGTTTCAGGGTAGGCGCCGCATCAGACGACATTGGGTATGGGGTTTCGCATGATGCCTCCGGCAATGTCTATTTCACCGGTCAGTTTGGCGGGGCGGCAGTAGATTTTGATCCTACAGTGGGTACGCTTGCTCTGTCCAGCAACGGGTCTACCGATGTTTTTGTGGGTAAATATGTCTTCACCTGCGGCATAGTGGACGCGCCCAACTGCGATTCCCTGGCACTGGCCGATACAGCCCATGCCTGCGTGGGTGATACCATTGCGCTTGCCGCTACCTTATCCGGTTCCGATTCGGTGTTTAGTATTTTGTGGAGCCCCGCTACAGGCCTGTCCACAACCACTGCGCTGAACCCAACGCTGATTGTAGGGCCGGCTTCTTCATATTACACCATCACTGTTCGTTCTATCAATCCATACAACCTTGTGGTCAATGGGGATTTCAGCGCGGGCAATACAGGCTTTACAAGCTCATACACTTATGCGTCAGGGCCTAGTTCTGTTCTTCTGGAAGGTCACTATTCGGTATACGATAATCCGTTCAGTGTGCATACCGGCTTTACGAGTTTCGGAGATCATACTACCGGTACAGGTGAGATGATGATCATCAACGGAAGCCCTACACCCACGGATGTTTGGTGCCAGACTATTACCGTAGACCCTTATACCGACTATGACTTCTCTGCCTGGATAGCAAATTGTTCATCCGTTACCGTGGGGCCTGATGTGCCTACGTTGCAGTTTAAGATTAATGGGGTACTGATAGGTACACCCACGGTCATCAGTTCGGCCCCCGGTGTATGGACCAATTTCTTCTCTATCTGGAACAGCGGGGCCGCCACTACAGCGTCTATCTGTATTTATGATCTCAATACCACCGCATCAGGTAATGATTTTGTGCTGGATGATATATCCTTCAAAAAGATATGCCTTGCTGTAGATAGTATATATATTGATGTTGCGGTTCGTGATACGACAAATACCAACCTGGATACCACGCTTTGTACCTCACTTAGTCCTATAACACTTACGGCCACATCAGGTTACACTACGTACTTATGGAGTACCGGCGCTACAACCACTTCTATTTCTGCTCCCATTACCGGCGCTTATTGGGTATACAACAACAATCGTTGCTCTACGCTGATAGATTCCTTCCATGTAAATTATATACCGTTGCCCGTAGTATCGCTGGGTAATGATACGGCTTTCTGTATTGGCAATACGCTGACGCTTACATCTGCGCAGCCCGCCGGGTCTTCATACCTATGGAGCACAGGCAGTACGGCGGATTCTATTTTTGTAACTACCTCCGGTACCTACTGGCTGGAGGTGAATAATGTGTATTGTACAGCTGCCGATACCATACATGTCACTATCTCACCACCACCCGGTGTAGACCTTGGGCCAGACATCAGCAATTGTCTCGCAGCCCCGGTTACGCTTGGTTCGTCTATTGCGTATACCAGCCCTTCATACCTGTGGAATACCGGCAGTACCGCTGCTAACATTACTGTGCCCACATCAGGCACTTACTGGCTGCAGGTAACAGTAGGCGGTTGCGCGTCTGCGGATACGATCAATGTGACTATAGTCTACGATACGTTTACACTGTATAATAATGATACGGCCATTTGCCGGGGGCGCTCTGTGCAGGCCCTTGTCACAGCCGATCCTGCTGTGTCATTCAGTTGGTTGCCCACAGCCGGTATACCCACACCAAATGTATCCAGCCCGCTCATAACACCGGACACCTCGGATATGTACTACGTGCATATATTCTATCCCGGCTGCCCTGATCTTATTGATTCATTCTACATAGATGTGCAGCCTACCCCCGATGTGTTTATGGGTGGCAACCGCAAGGTGTGCGAGTTTGATACACTGCTGCTGCATGCGTCTGTAACTCCGCGCTGGTATACGCACTATGCTTATAGCTGGACACCTGCTACTTTCCTTGATGATACAACGCTTGCCGATGTGGTATTCAGGGCCGGGGATAGCTCTAAGATCATACTTACCGTTACCACACCTGCAGGGTGTACCGGCAGCGACTCTGCGTTTGTCTTCGTGTATCCCGGCAACTTTGCCTTACTGGATACGTCGGTTGATATCTGCCCGCACGACTCGGTGCAACTGATAGCTAAGGGTGGGGTATCATATATATGGCATCCCGGCTTGTATCTCAGCGACTCCACTATAGGGTCGCCATGGGTACATGCTATCACATCCCAGGGCTATACTGTTATTGCCACCAGCCAGTATGGCTGCCTTGATACCGTTACAGCAAACGTGGTCGTGCATCCGGGCGCTGTGCTCTTCCTCGGCGATTCTGTGACCATCTATCCCGGTGAGTCATACCATATAGTGCCGCAGACCAACTGTGTATCTTTTGCGTGGTTCCCGCCGGCGGGCCTTGATAATGCCTATATAGCAGACCCCGTGGCCATGCCGGAGATCAACACAAAATATATAGTGCGTGGCAGAACGGAATGGGGTTGCCTCGCGATGGACTCCATCAGTATCTATTTCGATCCGTCGGCGGTGCTGGCGCTGCCCAACGCGTTTACGCCCGGTTCGGGTGCCAATGGCAAGCTCTTTATCATCAAGCGGGGAGAAGCCGACCTGAATTATTTCCGCATCTTTAACCGGTGGGGTAACCTCGTGTTTGAGACCAGCAATATAAATGAAGGCTGGGATGGAACATATAACGGTAAACCGCAGCCTTTCGGAGTATTTGTATACCAGGTTGAGGCCACAACAAAGCAGGGCAACGTGTTCCGGAAGCATGGCAACGTAACCCTGATACGCTAATGCACTTTTGATTAGTCTTTGTGATTTATTTTAATGTGATTAGTGGAAGACAAAAAAATGTATGCAAAAGCCTGTTTTTCTACGAGTTAGTTTTGGGAGTTCTCGGTTTTAATACTATTTTTGCAGTCCTAAAAATTTATTGTTAACGCAAAATAATATCTATTATTATGTCGGTAAAAATTCGTCTCCAAAGACACGGATCGAAGAAGCGTCCGTTTTATTTCATCGTGGTAGCAAACACTACAGCTCCCCGTGATGGCAAATTCATTGAGAAACTGGGTACTTACAACCCATTGACTGTTCCGGCTACTGTTCGTATCAGCCGTGAGCGTTCATTGCATTGGCTCGATAAGGGCGCTCAGCCTACTAACACTTGTCGCAGGATACTGTCGTTCAAGGGCGTGTTGTTCCTGAAACACCTGATGCGTGGTGTATCGCTCGGCCTGTTTGATGAGACTACAGCAATGGAAAAGTTTGAAAAGTGGAATGGCGAGCATGAGCAATTAGTTGCCCGTCGTGAAGAGACCCACCGTAAGCACAAAGCTGACAAGCGTAACGAAACTATGCGTGAATCAGTTCGTAAGATCGAAGAGAAGAACGCAGTACGCGCGGCACAGGTTGCTGAGGCAGAAGCTGACGCAAACGCTGAAGATGAAGCTCCGGAAGCTACTTCAGAAGCTACAGCCGAAACTGCTGAATAATATTGCAGATCGTAAAGAAAAACAATGGGGATGCTTAGCGTCCCCATTGTTTTTTTATGTCATCTTATTAAGCTTGTGTACGGTGGTTATTGCCTGCCACCGCCTTTAGCGGCGTTGTAGTATTTCTGTGCCGAAGCCTGGTCGCCCTTGCGGTTGTATATGTATGCCAGCACCATATACCCCTGCCCTGTGAGGTTGGGATTGAGGGATATGGCAGTGTTCACATCGTCTATAGCCAGCTGGAAGTGCCCCAGGCCGCCCTCTGCTTGGCCCAGGCCCAGGTAAGCCTCACCCATATCGGGGTTTTCTTCAATCATGCTGCTGTATATCTTTACAGCTTTGTTGAAGTCGTTTTGCTGTATGGCTATCTCGCCGGCTATATTAGCCGTCTGCACATCGAGCGATGATACGGCCAGTGCTTTGCCAATGGCGTTGCTTGCGGCGGGCATATTGTTTGTGGCCCTGTACAGCAGCGCCAGGTAGCCCCAGGCTTCCATATCCTCGGGGTATTTAGCCACTGTCTTTGTGAAGTATTCAATAGCATGTGTCGCATCGTTTTGCTGCAACGCGGCATAGCCCTTGAAGCCGTTACGCTCAGGGTCATTCTTTAGTATGGCGCATAGCGGTACGCCGTCGGCGGTGATCACATGTATAGCCATTGAAGAAGGGAAGTAACCATTCAGCAACTGCTCCTTATCGAGGAAGCGGCCATAATATACCGCATAGTCCCAGTCTTTCTGGTCTTTCTGGTAAAAACGGCTGTATACCAGGTGGAAGGGCACCGGTGATACCGTGGCATAGCCCTGGAATGGCTCAATACAGTTGGTAGCAATGGTGACAGTATCTTTTCCCGGTAGCTTCTTCAGCTCGTTTTCCAGCAGCCATTTGTAACCTTGCTTAATAGAGTTCATGTAGTAGTCGGTCTCATAGTACCCGTATGCCGATTTCAGTCCGCCTGCTATCTCGTTAAAATACACGTACTCATTGGGATGATTAGCAAAGCAAAAACGGGCAGGTAGTATAACCAATATCAAAACAATACCGGCAATGGCATACTTCCCACTGTTATTTGAAAATTTATCAAATAAGTATGTAAAATGTGTAGCGGCAACAACAACCATCGGAGGTATGACAAACATAGCATGTCGCAACCCATCATAGAGTACAGAGTGTTTATACAGGATGTATAAAACCGGGAAAGCAGCAGCAAAAACCATCATCCACAGATATGGCACTTGCAGCTTTTTAATGAATAGCGATATTGTCCCACCAATAAACCCGACAAGCAAGTATAATGGCAACCCTATCATTAACCACTTAGGCAAATAATACCATGGCACCATTGAGGTATCAATGCGGTGGCCCTCAAACAGCATCTTTACAAAAAGAGGGTAGGTAGACATTACTTTCAGCGCCTCAAGCGGATTGCTGAGCGGCGCCTCCAGCGCGTAAGGCCACCATAGTATAGCCACAAAATAACCAATGAAACCCGCTGCAAGCAGGTGCTTCATGGTATTGCCAAATACCTTCTCTTTGTACAGCTTCTTCTGCCATACCGTGACGGCATAGAACAATACCAGGTAGGCCACCAGCAAGAGGCCACCAATGCGTATACTGAGGCATAGCGCAATGGCCAGGCCCATGAGTATGGTGCTCTTCCACTTCAGATGCTCCAGGTTACGGAGCCAGGTGACCATGGCGTAAAGCGCCAGGGCATAGGTAGCGGCAAACGGGGCATCCTTGGGATTGGCAAAAGCCTCGCCGAAATATCTGCCGGTGAAGAAAATGAATATAACCGCCAGTATGCCGGCCAGCCAGCCTTTAAACTCCCTGGCCAGCAGCCCCGTAGCCATAATGCCGGTAAAGCCAAACAGCATGGTCCAATAATGGCGGAAGAGGAATTCATCTTTCGGGTGGAAGATGCTGATAAGCATTGCCGAAAAACCATCAAAAAAACCGCCATAGTACTGCAGCTCTTTTTTAATAATGAAGTCATCGGTAAGCACAGACTTATTGGCGCCGAAGGTGCGGATATAATCCCACACAAAGCCCCCGTATTTCCACTGGGTGATCTCGTCGCCGGTGATGCCGTACTGCGGCACACTGATGACCATGTAAACAAATATGACAGCTAAAAGTATCCAGAATATCTTTTTCAGCATCTGATCATTTAATTGTAGCATACGTAAGCGGTATTTAAGCCAAATATAATTTTAAAGCGCCGGATTTTGCAGTAAATCGTACAAATAGAGGAAATAATGCGGGTTGATTATCGTTTGCTCCTGTCCCTTCTGAATTTGCGCATTATAGAAATTAATACGCGTGTATCCTTCAGCGCCTTTTTTACAATAGCGAAGGAAGACCCTTTGCTTTCCCCATATGTCCGGGGCAGGTATTTTGATTCTACCTCTATCACCTTTACACCCAGGAACATGAGCTTGGCACATATCTCGCTTTCTATCAGCGAGCTGGTAAGCTGGAGGTCCAGGCGGTCTATGTCTGCTTTTTTATAGATCTTCGTCCAGTTCACATCTCTCAGGTCTATGCCAATAAATATCTTGTTCAGCTTTTTATTGAACAGTGATAATATATTGCGGAACACGCTGTATGAGGTATTCTCTTTGCGGTAGAATGAGATAAAATGACCGGCAGGCACATCGGCATAGGGCAGGTATTCGGTTACATCAAACTGGCCATCGCCCGGGATGAAGGCTATATTTTCATACTTGCTGTTGTCGTATATAGACTTTAACGCGCCTCCTATGCCCTTGTTGGTCTCATGTGCCACCAGTCTTACCTCTGGGTATTGCAGCGCCAGTTTTTCGGCTATGGCGCCGGAGCCGTCTGTGCTGCAATCGTCTACTATTACTATCTCGAAGGTATTGGTGATCTGCCGCATTACCTCCCTTAGCTGCCCAACAACATGCTCCAGCGACCCGGCTTCATTATAACATAAAACTCCGACAGACCATGTTTGCATGTTGTGGTTGATTAGTAAGCGTTTATAACGTCTATTACACGGTTTACTTCATCATCAGTAAGCTCCGCAAACATAGGTAATGAAATGCACTGGCTGGCAAGGTATTCGGCATTAGGGAAATCACCGGCTTTGTAGCCGAGATGCGCATAAGCCTGCTGTAAATGACATGGAACGGGGTAGTGGTACGCGGCAATGATATCGTTCTGCTCCAGGTGTTTTACAAAAGCGTCTTTGTCTGCTGTTGTTACCACAAACAGGTGGTAGATGCTTTTAGCCCACCCGGGTTGTGCCTGCATTTTAATTTTAGGATTGGTGATGCGGGCGTGGTACTGAGCGGCTATGGCCTGGCGTTTCTCGTTCCAGCCCTGCAGGTACTTTAGCTTTACGCTCAGCGACGCGCCTTCCAGGCCGCCCATGCGCATATTGTATCCTATCTCATCGTGGTAGTAGCGCACCACGCAGCCGTGGTTGCGCAGGCTTCTGAGATGGGTAGCGTATTTTTCGTAGTTGGTGGTGATGCCACCGGCCTCGCCGCAGGCGCCCAGGTTTTTGCCGGGGTAGAAACTGAAGCAGGCCATCTCGCCAAAGCCTCCCACACGCACGCCGTTGAACAGGGCGCCCTGCGCCTGCGCGGCATCTTCTACCATAAAAAGGTTATGCTTATCCGCGATAGCCTTAACAGCAGCAATATCAAACGGCTGGCCGTAGAGGTGTACCCCAATGATAGCTTTTGTGTTCTTTGTTATTTTGGCTTCTATTTTAGCAGCATCTATCTGCCATGTGTCATCTGTACAATCCACAAATACAGGGGTGGCACCCGCATGAGATACGCCCCATGCAGTAGCTATAAAGGTATTGGCGGGGATAATGACCTCATCGCCCGCGCCTATGCCCAGCGCCATCATAGCCAGGTGCAATGCCGATGTGCCATTGTTTACGCCTATAGCATACTTTGTGCCGCAGAACTCAGCGTATTCATTTTCGAATTTCTCAACGAACGGACCGCCGGAAAAAGCTGTTTTCTCATAAACCTGTTCGAATGCCGCGAATATTTCGTTCTTTATCTGTTGGTGTTGCCTCTTAAGATCCAGGCAGTGTATCTGTGACATAGAATTATTTAGTCTTTTAATTTTTTATAGAGTTTTGCGGGGTTGCCGGCCACAATGGTATGGGGCGCAACATTTTTAGTAACCACAGATCCGGCACCAACTATGGCACCCTCGCCTATAGTGATGCCGCAAAGTACGGTTACGGACGAGCCTATAGACGCGCCCTTCTTTACGTATGTCTCTTCGAGCTTCCAGTCGGCATCGGTCTGTATGCTGCCGTCCTCGTTGGTAGCACGGGGGAAACGGTCGTTGATGAAAGTGACATTGTGCCCAATGAACACATTGTCTTCTATATGCACGCCCTCGCAGATGAATGTGTGGCTGGATATTTTGCAGTTCTTTCCTATGGTAGCACCCTTCTGTATCTCTACAAATGTGCCCACCTTTGATCCGTCGTCTATAGAGCAGCCATAGGCATTTACAAAGTCATAGATCTTTACGTTAACGCCAACCTTTACATTATTCAGCGACTGCTTCTCAGTGCTTTTAGTGATCAGTTCCATCTGGTTAGTCAAATTTTATAGCTACTTCTTTTCCTTTGTTCTTTATTGATTCCTGCGCGGCTTCCAGCACCTTTACCACTTCGAGGCCCACTTTCCAGTCCGACACCGGCGTAGTGCCTTTTTCTATGGCGCTGATAAAATCTGATGCCATGCCTGCCAGCGCCTCGCGTTGCTCCAGCTTGGGTACATATATATCACCGGCACGGTAGTCTATGAGCAGGTTGCGCTTGTCTTCATCGCTCTTTACAGTATAGCCTGTATCGTAGACTTTTACTTTTTCGCTGGGTTCTACATCATCAAACACTATCATCTTCTTTGTACCGCCTATAAGTATCTTCCTGATCTTAACGGGTGATGACCATGAGCATGAAAAGTGCGCAATATGCCCTGTATCATAATTGACAGTGAGGTAGGCTACATTTTCCAGCCCGTTTGGGGTATGAGATATGCCGGTAGCACAAACGCTAACCGGCCTGCCCGGTACGAGGTAAAACAATATGGAAATATCGTGCGGCGCCAGGTCCCAAAGTACATTGATGTCCGGCTGAAAAAGCCCCAGGTTGATGCGGGTGGAATCGAAGTACTGAATATCGCCTATTTCGCCCGAATCTATTAAACTTTTTATCTTACGTACAGCGCCTGTGTAGAGGAAGGTATGGTCTACCATCACCACCAGGCCCCGTGCCTTGCCTAGGGCCACCAGATCTTCGGCCTCAGCCGACGACTGGGTCATGGGCTTCTCTATAAGCACATGTTTGCCGTTTTCCAGGGCCTTTTTGGCCAGTGCATAGTGGTACTGTACGGGGGTGGCTATGACCACCGCGCTGACAGCAGGGTCATTGAGCGCATCGTCATAAGCTGACGTAGTCTTAATGTTTGGATATTGTTTTTTTATTATATCAAGCCGTTCCGGTCTCAGATCCACCACCCATTCCACTTTGGAACCGGCTACTGTAGAAAAATTACGAACAAGATTAGGCCCCCAGTATCCGTACCCGATTATTGCAATTCCAGCCATGTTGATTTATAAAAGTGGGCAAATTTACTAAGCTTTAGAAAACTTTAATAGTATTAGTATAAATAATATTGCTCATTGCTTTGGGTTAAACGATGCCTGTGGACAGGGCAGTTTACAATTTTTGTTTATGCACCGGCAAGGATACAGGCAGGTGAAATAAATTGAATGTGAACCAGGTGTTGCCCGGTCGAGATTTTCACGTTCTATGACCCGTACCTGCCCCGGCAGGTGATGCCCCACATTTTTTTTATTTCGGGCGGATGGGGCTTTGATGCCGCGCGCAAAAAAAACTTTTTGCGCACATTAGTATTGATAGCCAATGGATTAATGATTGCTTTTTGCGCACATGCGCAATTTTATTTCAGGCTGCATTGTCCCATCATTGCCCCATGATTGCCCCATAGAAAATGCTTATGCCGTGGATGGGAAATTTTGATAACTGTACTTTGTGCCTTTAAATTAACTACCGGCGCCACGGTTGCAGATGATATGACCTTGCGCAGTATAAAGGTCGGATGTGTTTCCGGTTTTTGCAAAAGAAAGTTTTATGATAGTACGGATTTCAGTCTATCATAGAAAAAAGTTTTAGCGGCTGTGGCCTGCAATACATATTGCCTTGTAAGCGTACCGATGCTTAGCAATGCAGAACCACATATATATACAAAGCATGTAGTTATTGCAGGGAACCAGCATGGAATAGGAGCGCCAATAGCCATTCATTTACAGGCTGGCGGCCGAAATGATATGTCGCAGTATGCGCAAGTAATTGATTCACAGGTAGTTTGATTTCTTGTTAGTTTCTTTAAATACAGAATCATAAATCGGGCTTACATTTACTGTTCGCAGAAGGATTATTTGCAGCAAAACGTCTAATGTTTAAAAGAAAACAGATGCCAGCTCACCACAGTATTTTGTTAAGGGGATCGCTATTATTCATACTTGTTTTTTTTGCGCTTTGCGGGTACGCGCAACCTGGTGGAAGCCAGGCGGAGATAGACTCCATGAAGAAAGCACTACCCAAAATAAAAACTGATTCGGTAAAAGTGGATGTGCTGAATGCTATACTGTCTTTTGATGTAGAAGCAGATCCGAAAGAAGGTGTTGAATATGGAGCAGAAGCGATTGCGCTTGCAGAAAAAACAGGCGATAAGCCCGGCCTGGCCGCCGCATACAACAGCCTGGGCTCGTGCTATAAAAACCTGTCGGACTATCCGAAGTCGCTTGAGAATTATTTTAAATCGCTGAGAGTAAACGAAGCCCTGGACAATAAGCTGAACATAGCGCGGAATACAGCTAATATCGGGAATATCTACAGCCGGCTGAAAAACTATAACAAGGCACTGGAATATTTTAATAAGGCGCTGAAAGAAAATGAAGCGCTGGGCAGGAAGATAGGTATCACCAATAACCTGAGCGGTATAGCGGTCATCTATTCTGAGGCCGGTGAACAAGGAAAGGCACTGGAATATTTTCGTCGCGCCCTGAAAATAGCAGAAGATGATAACGACCAGGAAGGGGTGGCTATGATCTATGCCAATATAGGCAATGTGTACAATACCCTGCACAAATACGACCAGGCGATTGAAAACTTTTTGAAGTCAATGGAACTAAATGAGCAACTGGGCCGAAAGGTGGGCCTGGCTATCAACTACAACGCCCTGGCAGAGATGTATTTCCTGGCAGCTATGGATACGAACGGAAACAAGTGGAACAAGCGTTTTATAACCGGCGATAAGGCAACAAACCTGGACAGGTCTATCTACTACTATAAAAGAGCCCTGCCGACATTTTCTGAGGTGGGGGCGCTGGATTATATGTCTGCAAATTATCAGAGCATGTCGCAGGTGTACCTGGCAAAGAAAGATTTTAAAAATGCCTACGATGCTATGGTGCAGTACCATAAGCTGAAAGACTCTATTTTCTCGAATGATAATAAGGTGAAACTGGCGAACCTTACTACCAAGAGGGCCGAGTTTGAAAGAAAGCAACAGGAGAAACTGACGAAGCTGGCGCAGAACAAGCGGCGGAATGAAAACATACTGTTTGCGATTGTTGTGCTGTTGTTTTCCATATTTACAGCCTTTGTGATAAAGGAGCGGCGCAAATCAGAGAAACTGCTGCTGAACATTCTGCCTGAAAAAGTGGCGAAAGAGCTAAAGGAAAAAGGTGTAGCCGCGGCCAGCAGCTTTGATAATGTGACGGTGCTGTTTACCGATTTTGTGAACTTTACGATACTCACTGAGAAAATGGACCCTAAAGTGCTGGTAGATGAGCTGCACACATGCTTCAAGGCCTTTGACGATATAATGGCGAAGTACGAAATAGAAAAGATAAAGACCGTAGGCGATGCATATATAGCCGTGGCCGGGCTGCCGGTGGCAGATGAGCTGCACGCGGTAAAGGTGGTGAACGCGGCGCGTGAGATACTGGCGTTTACGGCGAAGAGAAAACGCGAGATGGGCGACAGTACTTTTGATATACGCATAGGTATAAACAGCGGTAGTGTGGTAGCCGGTATAGTGGGGGTTAAGAAATTTGCTTACGACATATGGGGCGATACCGTAAACACGGCCGCACGCATGGAGCAAAACTGTGATACCGGGATGATAAATATATCGCAAGCTACCTACGACCTGGTGAAAGATAAATTTACCTGCGAATACCGCGGAGAGATAGAGGCTAAAAATAAAGGGATGCTGAAGATGTATTACGTGGTGTAATCCGTCACTTCGTTTTACCGGGCGATCAAGCTGCCGAGCCGACTTCCTGATCATTTCTTCTGTACAAAAGACCACAACTGATTTCACATTATTTAACACAGGCATACCTGAAGTTGCGTTAATTTCACGTCCATGAGACAGAAATACAAGATCGCGATAGCAGGTATTGGCGGCGTTGGTGGTTTTTATGGTTCGGCATTAGCCACGGCCTATGAGCACTCACCGGAAATAGAAATCAGCTTTGTTGCGAGGGGTGCGCATATGCTGGCTATAAAGGAAAAGGGGCTGCAATTAGAAAAAGACCAGGGGACGATCACAGCGCATCCCTGCAATATAACCGACAGGCCGGAGGAGCTTGGGCCGCTTAACCTTATCGTCTTTTGCTGCAAAGCATATAGCCTGGAAAGTCTTGCATTATCTTTTTCTGATAACATTACAGATGAAACTGTACTGCTACCATTATTAAATGGTGTGGACAGCACTGATATTTTACAGGGTTTGTTTCCTCATGCCAAGACCATCTATGGCTGCACCTATTTATTCGCGAAAAAAATTGCAGACGGTATAATAAAGCAGACCGGTGACTTAAACCAGTTATTGATAGGGAGCCCCACAGTTGACAGACAGGAGCTGGACCGTATTAAGGAATTTTTTTGCCAAGCAGGCGTTAATGCTGAGGTATATGACGATATTAAACTAAAGTTGTGGGAAAAGTATTCTTTTATATCACCTATGGCTACTGCCACATCTGCGCTAAATAGCCCTGTTGGTGATATTCTGGACAATGATGGGAAGAAAGGAACGCTTCAAAAACTGATGGAAGAAGTAGTGTTGCTGTCAGGATATGAAGGTATAGTTCTGCCTGATAACATCATTGAGTTAAATTGGAATAAACTGGCAAAATTACCTAAGGAGGCAACGTCATCAATGCACCATGATTTTATGGGGAATAAGAACACTGAGCTTGAAGTGATAACCGGATATGTAGTAAAACAATCGGAAAAACTAGGTGTTGATGTACCAGCTTATGAAAGCCTGTATTCTTTACTGAAAGCGCGCGTACCGAGATAAATGTCCGTATCAGGGGGTAGTGTGCATGTGCCCTTAGCGCTGATTCTATGTTAGAAGACAGGTGACATCCACAAAAAAAGCCCCCGGCATCACCGGGGGCTATACAATTCAAATTTGTGCTTTTAATGTTGTGTAACCGCGGCAGGAGCTTCTGTTTTTACAGGGGCCGGCTGTGTAGTGGTAACCTTTTTACTAATGTTAGAAATGGTTGGCGCTATTACCAGCGCTACGATAGACATCAGTTTGATGAGGATATTCATTGACGGGCCGGAAGTGTCTTTGAACGGATCACCTACGGTATCACCGGTTACAGACGCTTTATGTGGTTCTGATTTTTTGTAGAAGATCTCACCATTTATTTCCACGCCTTTCTCAAACGATTTTTTAGCGTTGTCCCATGCGCCGCCGGCATTGTTCTGGAACATACCCATCAGCACACCGCTTACGGTAGCACCAGCCAGGAAGCCACCCAGCGCCTCAGCGCCAAGGCCCGGCATAAAGCCGATAACCAGCGGGGAAATAATAGCGATAGCACCGGGAGCAACCATTTTACGGATAGATGCCTGTGTAGAGATAGCTACGCATTTGTCGTACTCCGGCTTGCCGGTACCTTCCATAATGCCGGGGATAGTACGGAACTGGCGGCGAACTTCTTCAACCATTGCCATGGCCGCCTGTCCTACCGCGCGGATAGCCAGGGAAGAGAATATGAAAGGTATCATACCGCCCACGAAGAGGCAGGCAAGCACATTGGCTTTATAAATGTCGATACCAGATATGCCGGCAACACCTACGAAGGCCGCAAACAGGGCCAGGGCGGTAAGGGCGGCTGAGGCTATTGCAAAGCCTTTACCGGTAGCGGCGGTAGTATTGCCCACAGCATCGAGGATGTCTGTACGCTCACGTACTTCTTTAGGCAGTTCGCTCATCTCCGCTATACCACCCGCATTATCGGCGATAGGGCCGAAAGCGTCAATGGCCAGCTGCATAGCTGTGGTAGCCATCATGCCCGCGGCGGCAATAGCCACACCATACAGGCCCGCGCACTCGTAAGAACCCCAGATACCGCCGGCCAATACTATGATGGGCAGGGTAGTAGACTCCATGCCTATAGCCAGGCCGCCTATAATGTTGGTGGCATGCCCTGTAGAAGACTGGCGTATGATGCTGAGCACCGGGCGCTTACCCATGGCTGTGTAATATTCTGTGATCATGCTCATCAGTGTGCCTACCGCAAGGCCTACCATGATAGCGCCAAATACACCGTTGCTGGTAAACTCGTGGCCGCGAAGGCTCATGGTCTCAGGTAATATGTGATGTACCAGGAAGTAGCAGGCAATAGCTGTAAGTAGAATAGAGCCCCAATTACCCATGTTCAGCGCTTTCTGCACAGCAGCGGTGCTGTTGCCTACGCTGTCGGAGATACGAACGAATAGTGTGCCTATTATAGACAGCACAATACCCACGCCAGCTATCATCATAGGCAGCAGGATAGGGGCAAAACCACCGAAGTTGTCACCGGCTGAAGACGTTTCGCGGCCCAGTACCATGGTAGCGAGTACGGTAGCCACGTAAGAGCCGAAAAGGTCTGCACCCATACCGGCCACGTCGCCCACATTGTCACCCACGTTATCGGCGATAGTTGCGGGGTTGCGGGGGTCATCTTCTGGTATGCCGGCCTCTACCTTACCTACGAGGTCAGCGCCTACGTCGGCAGCCTTGGTATAGATACCGCCGCCTACGCGTGCAAAGAGGGCAATACTCTCGGCTCCCAGCGAAAAGCCGGTAAGCACTTCTATGGTACGCTCCATTTCCTCGCTGCCTATAGCCGCGTTGGGCGCAAAAATCATTTTAAGGATAATAAATACACCACCAAGACCCAGTACCGCCAGGCCGGCAACACCGAGGCCCATTACAGAGCCGCCGCCAAAGGATACGTTAAGCGCCTTGGAAAGGCTGGTTCTGGCCGCCTCGGCAGTACGAACGTTGGCTTTGGTAGCTATGCGCATACCAATGAAGCCTGCAAGGGCGCTGAAAAACGCGCCTATCACGAAAGCGCCAGCTATAAGCGGGCTGCTTTTAGGGTTGCTGTAACCCATGAACGCCAGCAAAAGGCCGGCAATGATAACGAAGTAGGTGAGCACTTTGTATTCCGCTTTGAGGAATGCCATTGCGCCCTCGGCAATGTAAGTTGAGATTTCTTTCATCCGGGCATTTCCAGCATCCTGTTTGCTAACCCAGGCACTCTTAAAAAAGGTGTACAACAATGCGAGAATACCGAATCCCGGTACGAGGTAAAAAAGAGTCGTCATGTATTTGTTTTGTTGAAATTTGAGTGTGCAAAGATATGTGATTGATCGGTAAATTCACAAATACCGCTGACGTTTTTATCTGCCTGCATTCGTATAGCTTATACATCTAATAAGAGCGTAATTCACACCTGTTCATAACCATTAGCGGTTGCATTAACAACATTGAAAAGTTATAGCTAATTTAGCATTTGAATTCATATTAATATATGTCCTGGCGTTTTTGGCGAATAATGATATTTGTTGCGGCCATAATACTTGTTGCATTGGTATGGGGGGTTAACTACATAGTGACCACCTCTACGGCGGCGCACTTATATACTGAAGTGAACGCCATACCAAAGAATAAGGTGGGGCTGTTGCTGGGTACGGCCAAGTATAAGGATAAGTCGAAGCAGATCATCAACTCTTATTACCAAAACCGTATTGACGCTGCCGTGGCCCTATATATGGCCGGAAAAATAGATTTCATAATTGTGAGCGGCGACAATAGTACCGCCTATTATAATGAGCCTGCGAGTATGAAGGCAGACCTCATAGCAAGGGGTGTGCCGGCCAAAAAGATATTCATGGACAATGCCGGCTTCCGTACGCTGGACAGCATACTGCGCTGCCGTGATATTTTTGGTGAAGACCACATAACCATCATATCCCAGAAATTTCATAATGAGCGGGCCTTATACATATCAGACCATAAGCACATAGCGGCGGTGGCCTTTAATGCCGCGGATGGCGACGGCTCCATATGGGATGAAGTAGTGCGTGAGAAACTGGCCAGGGTAAAAATGGTCTTTGACCTCATCTTTAATACGCAGGCCCGGTATTATGGTGAGCGGGTAGAGGTGAAATAAATGTCCGGTACCTGAGTTTTACAGCATCTTATGGCGTTTGAATTCCTTAGTTCTGTCGAACAGGTAGCGGTAGGTGCGCAGCGTACGGTTGGCTGTGGTGCCCAGTGATTCGACAATGTTGATCATTTTTGGGTTGAAGTCGCCTATCCACTGCATCTCATAATCTTCATACTGCGCCCGTGCCTGGATGACAGTGGCCCCCTCTATAATAATATAGGCATCTAATCCTTTGCCCTGAAACTCGGGAATGATACCGAATACAAGGCCTACGAACCGGTTACATTTGCCAAAAGTCTTAAGCCATAGAAACCTGAGTTTTTCCATAAGCCCGAACCTACCGTTCATGTGTTTAAAATACTGATTGAGGTCCGGCAGATTTACCCACATGGCTATAGGCTCGCCCTTGTAGTATGCAAACCAGGTAAGGTGCTCGTCCATTACCGGCTTCATGGTTTTGAACATTTTCTGTACCTGCTTTTCCTCCAGCGACTTACCACCGCCATGCCCTGCCCATGCTTTATTGTATACGTAGGTAAAGTCTTTAGCGTATTTTTCTATGTTGGCCTTTTTGATCATAGTGGCCGTAAAGTCAGGGTCGGCGGCTATTTTGGCGTGGCGTACGTAAAATTTTTCGTCCAGCCTGTCTTTGACCTTCAGGCCGTAGCACAGTTGGTTGAAGTAGGTACGGAAGCCATAGTTTTCAAATAAGGGCACATAGTAGGGTGGGTTGTAGTTCATGCCATACAGAGGGCTGTAAAAACCTTCTGCTACCAGTCCCCACCATTTATCCCGCTCACCAAAATTGATAGGGCCGTCCATAGCTTCCATGCCACGCTGTTGCAGCCACTCGCGGCAATGGTCAAACATGAAATCGGCGCTGGCCTGGTCGTTAATGCACTCAAAAAAACCGATGCCGCCGGTGGGTTGTTCGTTCTTGTATTGCCTGTTCACAAAAGCTGCTATCCTGCCTGTTATTCTGCCGTTGTTGTCTTTGAGCAGCCACCTGGCGCACTCACCCCGCTTGAAGAATTTATTTTTAGCAGGGTCAAAAACCTCATTTATATCCTTATCCAGCGGGCGTATCCAGTTGGGGTCATCTTTATAAATATCTATAGCTACCTGTAAAAATGCCTGCTTGTCGGCATCTGTAATTACTTCATGCATCTGCATTGTGTAAAGATAGGTAATTGGTTAAAAGGTTGAATTGTTGACGATTAGCCCTTGTTTTATATTTAATTTCAATAATGCATTTTTAGTGTTTGGGTGCTTAAAGGCGCGTACATATCCAGAACAAAAATGGCGACCCTGAGGCCGCCATTTGTAAGTTTAATATTGATTGGGCCGTTAAGCCATTGGGCAATTGCCCAGGGGTAATTACCACCTTCTTCTCTGGCTGCCGTTGTGCCTTGAGGCGCTACCGGCAACAGCGTTCGGCCTGCGTACTACTTCTTTATTCTTAGGCAGGTTTATTTGTACCTGCCCGGTAGATGCCATAGGGTAGGGGTGCCCTTCTATTACTTGTATCTTACGGCCTGTGAGTTTCAGTATATTCCTCCAGTCGGTCATTTCTTCGTTATCGCAAAATGATAACGCAATACCGCTGGCACCCGCTCGGCCTGTACGGCCAATGCGGTGCACATAAGTTTCGGGTACCTCCGGTATCTCATAGTTGATCACATGGCTCAGCAGGTCTACATCTATGCCGCGGGCGGCAATATCGGTAGCTACGAGTACACGTATCCTGCCGTCTTTAAAGTTGCTGAGTGCACGCTGGCGCGCGTTCTGGCTTTTGTTGCCATGTATCGCTTCGGCGGTGATGTTCACTTTATGCAGGTCTTTTACCACTTTGTCTGCACCATGCTTGGTGCGTGTAAATACCAATACCCTGGTAATAGCGGGGTCGTTCAGCACATAGTGCAGCAACTGGCGTTTGTCTTTCTTTTCAGTAAAATAGACAGACTGCTCTACAAGCTCAGCGGTAGTGGCGGGCGGTGTTACCGCTACCATTTCCGGTTTTACCAGTATGGTATTGGCCAGTTTCTGTATCTCCGGCGGCATAGTAGCGCTGAAGAACAACGTCTGGCGCTGCTGTGGCAGCTTTGATACCACTCTTTTTACGTCGTGTATAAAGCCCATGTCCAGCATGCGGTCTGCTTCATCAAGCACAAAGATGCCTATGTCTTTCAGGTTTACGTAGCCCTGGTTCATGAGGTCCAGCAGGCGGCCGGGAGTGGCTATCAGTATATCTATACCCCGCTGTAATGCCTGCACCTGCGCGCCCTGCGACACACCACCGAAAATAACGGTATGCTTCAGGCGCAGGTTGCGGCCATATGCGGTAAAACTTTCGCCTATCTGTATCGCCAGTTCGCGGGTAGGAGTAAGGATGAGCACTTTTATGTGCCTCGGAGCCCTTTCGGCATGCCTGTCGTGCAGCAATTGCAATATAGGAATAGCGAATGCAGCTGTCTTGCCGGTGCCTGTCTGGGCACAGCCCAGCAGGTCTTTCTGAGCCAATACTATAGGTATTGACTGTTCCTGGATAGGGGTAGGTTGTTTATACCCCTCTGTCTCCAGCGCCTGTAATATGGGCGCTATGAGATTCAACTCATTAAATGTCATTAAATGTATTTAAATATTAACAAACTAACTGCCTGTACCATTTCCCGATCAGATCAGGAGGGAAAGGTGTGTTCACAAGCCGGTCTACCGAAGGTAGGGTGTCTTTAAAAAGGTTGGAAACACGCGTTAAAACGCAAAGATACGCAATAATATCAAGTATTCCTATTTATTGGTAAACAGGCCCTGATACATTACAATTCTATACCCAACCCGACTACGAACCTGCCATTGTCTTTGTTGGTGGCAGGCAAATCACCTATATGATAGAAGTAGCCTATATGCTGGGTGAGGTAGTAGAGGTTGAACAGGCGCACACGTAATATGTCATTCAGCAGCAGGCCCGCCTCGTGGTAGCCCTGATCCGGGATAAAGAAGCCCACATAGCGCTGCGCCTCGGGGTTGTCCATACTACCATAAAGCACATCGTACTGCAATGAGATGAAAGGTAATGAACTGGCAATGAATTTTTTGCTTTCCAGTTTGTACAGTTTCCAATCGAAGTCGTGACGGATGACCACGTTAAAAAATTGGTCGGTATAATATTCGTACGGGTACATGGTGATCATTCCGCCGAATGAATAAAGGCCGGAATTATACCTGGTATCATACTTTAAGCCATTTCCGGCAAACAGCTTTCCTAAAGGCAGCGGGTCGCTGCACCATGACTTGCCGCACTCTACCAGGAAGTGTTCCATGCCTATACGGTTGATGTGCTTATGCCATTGCACGGCAGCAGTAGCTTGCGTATAAGGTACCTGCATACCCCCGGCGCTTTCCAGCAGACCGGTAGTCAGCTTGCCATATACAATGGGGTATTTGGTGCCCTGGCGGGTGTAGTAGCTGAATATGGGCGTTGTCCGTTCGGCATAGGCATACCTGAAGTTTATAGATGCTTCGGTAGCCGTGAATTCGGTATGGTCTGTGCCTTTATACTCCAGGGCGTATGTGTACTTAGGTATGATATCCTGCCTGCTGCCGGTTAGTTCTACGTTCCAGTAGCCCATGCGTTTCTTAACAGATGCAGCCCATGTTCTTTTTTCGTCTACACGGCGCAACAGGTACATTTTCAGGTAGTTCTTGTCCAGGTCCCGGCTAAGGCGCACACGCCCCGGCTCTTCTATATCGTCTGAATAACCGAAGCGGAACACGAACTCCTTGTAAGGGTCGCCGTATAGCTCTGTAAATACACCGTACTTCCACTCGCCATCTTCTATACCATAGCCCGCCCATGCACCTACAGACATCCATTTAATAACCTCCTCGTTGGTCTGCAGCCCCAGTCCGAACCTTACATTCTCATACTTATTGGCACTGATCAGCCGTTTCAGGTCTACATCTACCGGCCCCAGGGGTACTTTGCCCTCCGGCAGTTTAGACAGGTAGCCGACTATTTTGTCGGCATGATATTCATTGCCCAGGCTGTCTATTACATGGTAGGTCTCTGTCTCCTTCATATTCAGGGGCTCCGGCCTTATTGCTTTCCATGCGCTGTCGCTCAGTTCGCTGGCCCGGGTCATCAGCCGCACCGTGTGCGACCTGTCGAAGCGAAAGCTCTTATCTTCCGTAAAACTCACAGAGTCTATACGGGAAGTGCCCTTGAGGTGTATGGTTACCGGGGTATCGTTTGCCTTTTGCTGCCAGTCTATAATGTAGTTAAGCTGGCTGGGAAACCAGCGGCCTTCTGTGGCGGTGTACGGCAGCAATTCGGATTCCTGCTCAATGCGCACACTCAGCTTGAGCATTGTGTCATTTGCCCTGGCTATGATATGTGATATGGCATATCCGTTTGAATTGATGTATACCTTGCCCGTCATCCGGTTTGACCGCAGGCCGTTAGGTATGAAACTGAGTACCCATACTGTATCGCCGCCCTGTATGAGTTCGTCACTAAGGTTGAATTTATAGTATTGTTCAAAGCCCTTGCTTATGGGGTTGTGATAGTCTTTACCGTTCATGGTAATGTAGTCGTTATAAGCATGAAAGGGCACAATGCCGGTAACAAGGCTGGTAAATACGGATTTCTTCAGACCGGAAAACCGCGACGCGATCACATCTTCCTGCAGGTGCTGTGGTTTTCGCCATGTGCGCACGCTATAGGTCTCAGACATCAGCAGGTGCTGCCTGTCCAGGAAATCCTTTATTTCCCTTACGTCTTTGGCGGTGTCCATCAATACCGAATCGGGCAGGGTAGCATCTGCCAGCATCTTGTAGTACACATGGCAGCGATACCAGTCATATTTATCGGGGTTGTTCTGGTCTTTGTTGGCAATGGCATTGTTGATGATGCGGCGCATTTTTTCATAAGGAGGGGTCACCTGTACTTCGCTGAGCATTTTATCATCGGGCTGCAGGTATATTTTCATGCCGTCTTTCAGCGCGGCAATTTTCTGCGTTTTGTACCCCAGGCTGCTCACCTCTATGAAGTCGGCATGCCGCCCCGCCTCAGGCAGTTCAAAACTGCCATCGAGGCCGGCTATCATGCCCTCACTGCCACCACCAAACCGAACCGTGGCAAACGGAACGGCCTCCTTAGTTTTGGCATCAAATACCCGCCCCGATATACCCTGCTGGGCATATACGCAAACAGGAAATAATATGAAAAGAAGGAAGAAATAAGACAGTTTTGTGTGCATGATCCGTTAGAAACGTAAAATTTCCCGAAAATAATATATTTGTACTATCTTTAGGCGGCTAAAAATATAACATGAATAAGATATTATACTCTATACTCTTATCGGCGAGCGTAATGGTTGGGATGGCATCATGCAGCAACGGCGATTATGTAGCCAACCCGGACAGTAACGGCAACAATAGCGTAAACCCGCTAAACCCGCTTACTACCGCGGATTTTGTATGGTCTGGCAATGACCCGGTGAGTTGTAAGATCAACGGCTCGCTGTGGGTAGCAGATACCGCTTTCTATTTCCTTGATACATCGGGGGCTAATAATATTTATGCTTTTAAGGACAGCTTCAGGCAGGAAATGGTATTTCATTTGTTAAATACCTGGAGTGGTAACCTGTATAATATGGGCCATCTTCAGTACAATACAATGGTGACATGGATACCAAATACATTAAATTTCCTGGATACGGGCGGCGCATATTTAAGTACATTGGGTAATTCGGCAGAGTTATACATGATCGCTAATGACACGATCAACGCGAACTTTACCGGCAAATTCTACGCGCAAACCGTAAACGCAAAGGGGGATATCGTCAACCTCAGCGATGGTTATTTCAATGTGCCAAAACATTAGTAAAATCACTTTCCTGTATACTTAACCCCGGATTGCCGGGGTTATTTTTTTGCCGGTACCGGAACTAACATGATCGTGAATTGATAACGCAATTGGTGGTTAGCCGTTATGCCTGGTTTTGGTGGGGGTTAGTTCTTCAGGCCTTTATGGAGTGGCAGCGCTTTTACGTTTAAAAGTAAGCCCCGCTGTGATGCGAACTGGCGGGGCTTACTTTACTATCTGTTCTTCCGGTTATTTTTTCTTCCGGTGGAAGAGGTCGTTGATACCCTTCTTAATATCGTCACCGGCTTTCTGAATGGTTTCATTGCCGCCTTTCTTAGTGGTATCGCCCAGCAGTTGCTTTTGCAACTCATTCTTGGCCTCGGTTACCACCTGTTTCTTTATTGCTTTTACGGTATCTTTTACTACATTCTTCACACTGTCTATTTTCTTTTCTGCTTCTTTCTTTATTTCTTCTTTCACATTATTTACCGCGTCGCCGGCTACATTCTTCAGGTTTGTCTCTATTTTGGGGTTGGTGGTCGTACCGGTTATGTTCACGGTCAGGTTCACTTTGTCGCCCAGCTTCACGGGTACGCCTTTATTGGCTGCCTGGCTCAGCAGCCCGTTCACCATATTATTGGCTTCAGAGCCCATCATGCTGCGTGGCACTGCCATATTTACGCCATACTTTATGGTCTGGTCAAATCCATGACTGCCGGCTATCTCAGCGTCTATGTCGCCTATCTTCATTTTATACGGCTGTATGGTCACGCGGCCGTTCTCAAAGGTGTAGAACAGCTTCAGATCCTGGATCTTTACGGTCTTGAACTGGGTAAGGTGCAGTTTATCAGCCAGTTGGTCTGTAACCGGGAAGCCGCTCAGCAGGCCGTTCAGCATCAGGAGGTCGCCCTTGCCCGATAGCGTGTTCATTACCGGTGTCATGTCGCCGCCCAGTTTTCCGCTCATGCTCAGGTTAGAGGTTACCTTGCCGGATATATACTTGCCTGCGGGCATCAGCTTCTGCACCATAGCTACAGAATTGTATGTTTTCTGTACATCTACATTGTTTACACTGTAGTCAAATTGTATGTCGGGGTTCTTCTTATCTGTCTTGGTAGAGTAGAAGCCACTCATCTTTATAGTGCCGTCAAGTCCGTTGCCTGATACATTTTGAAGGTTCACCACCTGGTTGCGTATCACCAGGGTGCTGTTCACGCTGGTAAGGGTAATCTTGTCGTATTGTATAGAGCCGGCCTCCGCGTTCAGGGTTATGTCCAGGTTGTCGGGCACAAGGAAGGGGTCTGTGCTTGCCGCTTTCTTTGTTGTATCGGGCGTGGCAGACGTACCCATAAATTTATTGACGTCTATCTTGTCTGCCGCGAAACGGAAGGCGCCGCTCAGCGCTTCGTTATGCAGGTAGTAGCCCAGCAGGTTGTTGATACTGCCATCACCGCTGAAAACAGTGCCCAGGTACCGGCCTTTCATATTGGAAACCGAAACATTTTTAGGGTTAAAGGTGAGTACCAGGCTGTAGAGGTTTACGCCATCAGGATAGTCTTTGGATGTATAGGCTATATCGTTGAGGCCTATTGTGCCGGACGCGTCCAGTTTCTCAAACTGTTTCTTCTGCGCCGCGGCCACAGAGCCTTTTACGCTTACATCTGCGGTTACTACGCCGGCCAGTTTGGTGCCAGCGTCCAGTTTTACCAGTTTCTGCATCTGTGCCAGGTCTACCTTGCCTTTTGCGGTGGCGTCTATCCACTGGTCGGTAACAGGTGTTTTCAGCAGCAGGCGCAGGTCAAAGGGTTGCGCGCCGAATTCCAGGTGGCATTTTTCCAGGTTTACCACGGTATGGTCTGTAACACCATCGGGATTGTCTACGGCCAGTTTTACCTGAATGTTAGCCACTTTCTCCGGCAGGTCGGGGTACTGGAACGATCCGTCCTGTATGCCCAGGTCCAGTTTGTAGGCAGGCATGCTTTTCTTGCTGTAGGTGCCTTTTACAAAGCCGCTCAGTGTCAGCTTGCCGCTTGTCTTTATGTCCTTAAAATTGTTCTGGTAGATACCGGGTACCAGCGACAGTATGTCTTTAAAATCGTTAGATGGCGTATTGAATGCTATGTCCATCACCATGCTATTGGTATCGGGCATCTGCACAAACCCTTTCGAAGACAGGCGCAGCCCGTTAAGTTGTATCTTCTCAGTGTTAAAAGAGTATTTGCCGGTTTTATTGTTAATGTCCAGGTCCAGGTCTATTTTGGTTTGTACCTTATGCAGATAGGGGATAGTGCCGTTGATGAAGGTCACCGCATCAGCCGTGGTGCTGGTAGACAGCGTAAACTCATCACTGCTGAAGTCGCCCTTACCCTTATGGTTCAGGTTTTCGATAATAGCGTGCATCTTGCCCTGCTGATCGTAGTATTCTATATGCCCGTTCTCTATGGAGTACTTACGCAGCTTCATGCTGAAGGGCTTACTCTCTGTGGGGGCGGAAGGTGGTGCGGGCTTGGTGATATCCCAGTTGGCCTTGCCGTCTTCATGCACTATGGCATGTATGCGTGGGTTTACAAGGCCTATATTCAGTATGTCGTATGTGCCGCTCAGGGCCTTCATCAGTTCCAGGGATACGTCTATGCTTTTGGCGGAGATCAGTGTATCGTTCTTAAATGCGTCCCTGCCCACTATGCTCAGGTCTATGATGCTCACAGACAGGTGCGGGAAGCTGTGAAAAAGGGATATGTCCACGTCTTTAAAGTCGGTGGTGGCCAGCAGTTGCTCGTTCAGCTCCTTTTTTACCAGGCCCATTATCTTGTCTTTGAACAGCACTGGTATAAGTATAGCTGCCGCCAGGAACAACACAATAATGATACCAATACCGTAAAAGGTGCGTTTAACTATTTTTCCCATTTTCATAAGCTGTATTTATAACCGTAAAAATAGAGCAAAGATGCCATTGAAATAATTTTTAATGAAAAAATGGTGCCACCCTTCCTAAACTTTATGATTTTTTAACGCATTCGTACCTGCTTTGGGGAGGTATTATATATTACAATCGCCGCGGTTTGCTGTTGTACCCATTTTAAGCTGATCTGCCTGCATTCTGAAATATTTGCTTATTTTAACCTCCTATTACGGTACATGCATGAAACTACCCTTTAATACAAAGCAATTCCTTATTCTCGCGGCCATCTGCGTTATCACATTTATTTGTTTTCAGTACACAACCAACAACCAGTTTACAAACTGGGACGATGACTTTTATGTCACTAACGATCCGTATATAAAAGCATTTACAAAAGATAACCTCAAAGTTATTTTTACCGAGGATATTACCAAGAACAACTATCACCCGCTATGTATGTTGTCGCTGGCGGTCAATTATCATTTTGCCGGCCTCAACCCCTATTCCTACTACCTCACCAATATCCTTATCCATATTGCCAATGTTATCCTTGTATTCTTCCTGCTCGTAGCGCTGTGCCGTAAGCTGAAAATGCCCGACAGCGGTATGCTGTTTGTGGCCGGCTTTGGCGCGCTATGGTTTGGTGTGCACCCCATGCACGTAGAGTCTGTGGCATGGATAGCCGAGCGCAAAGATGTGTTGTATGCCTTTTTCTACTTTGCCGCGCTGCTCACCTATATGCGGTATGCCGATGGGGGCAGCCGCAAGTGGTGGTGGTATGGCGCTACCTACCTGTTGTTTGTATTGTCTTGCCTGTCTAAGCCCATGGCTGTGGTCTTTCCGTTCTCTATTTTATGTATAGACCTTTTTGTGCAGCGCAAGTGGTCAAGGGGGCTTATAACAGAGAAGATCATCTTCTTCCTTACCTCGCTGGTGTGCGGGTCTATGGCTTTTTATACACAAAATAAGACAGGGGCCATAGCTTCGTTCAGCACCCTTACGCTTGCCGAGCGTTTTATGTATGCGGGCTATGGCTATATCATGTACATATCCAAGCTGTTCAATCCCACTTACCTTTCTACTTTTTATCCTTATCCTATCAGGTATGTATCCGGCAGTCTGCCCGGCATCTTTTATATGGCGCCGCTGCTGGCCATAGCCAGTGTGGTGGCGCCGCTGTATTACACCTGGAAGTATAAGAAAGAGTACTTCCGCATTGTGGCTTTTGGTATAGGTTATTTTGTGGCCAATGTTATGTTCATCCTGCAGTTCATATCCGTGGGCGCGGCTATCATGGCCGACAGGTATTCTTATGTGGCTTACTTCGGCCTGCTGTTCCTGCTGTTCTTTTTCCTGTACGAATTCGGTAAGAAATTCCCATCCCTCAGAACACCGTTGTTCGTGGTTTTGTTGGTTGCTTCGGGTGGCCTGGCCTATGGCTGCTACCAGCGCACCTTTGTATGGCACGACTCTGAATCGCTGCTTACCGATGCGATAGAAAAATACCCGCTGAAAAAAGACCCCGACCAGCCGCACGACAGCAAGAACAGCGGCATAGCCGAGCTGTCATACAAATGGCGCGGCAACCTGTATATGGCCAGGGGCGATGTGGATAAGGCCCTTGAGGATTATGAGGTGCTGACCATGCTGCGTATGGCAGATGCCAAGGTGTATGACATGGTAGCGGTAATATATGCCGCAAAGAAGGATTACAAGAAAGCGATGGAAACATTTGATAAATCGCTGGCTATACAGAACAATGTTTACAAGACCTACCTGGACCGGGCCATGGTGTACCTGGTGCTGGGTGACACCATCAACGCCCTGAAGGACTATGCCGTATCCTACCAGCTCAATCCGAAAGCCGAGCAGGTACTCGGCGACAGCAGTTTTAACAGTGTGCAGCGCGGCGCGTACGATGTGGCACTGCCACGCTACAACCTGCTGCTCAAGTTCAATACCGCCAATCCGTTCTTCTACTTCTACCGTGGCGTGGCCCTGTACAGCACAGGCTATGTGCAGCCGGCCATAGACGACTGGGAAATAGCGGTTAAGGCCAATGTGGCCGATACAAAAAAAGCCGCCTCCAACAACCTAAGTGTAGCCTACGATGCCATAGGCAAAGACTCGCTGGCACTCTACTATGTAGAAATGGCCATAGCCACAGGCAATACCGTAAAACCTGACTTTGTAGCAGGTATAAGAGAGAAGGCAAAGGCACAGAAGAGGAAGTAAGCGTAATGATGATGAAGGCTGCTAACGCTTTTTTGAAATTTATTACCGTTAAATAACGGTATAAAATTACCGTTGTTTAACGGTAATTTTTTTATATTATTTTTATATTTTTGCATTTCTTTAACAACTAATAATGATATTAATTTAGGGTCAATGGGGCTAATATAGAATACAGGATATGTATTTTATGTGCTGTGTTACCTTATTTAAGTTTAATAGTAAACGCGTGAAAAAAATACTAGTCACCATATTCTTGACGATAACGATACTGTTTAACCATGCGTATGCGCAGGGGAAATTCATTACTCATCCACTTAGTTTCATTGAGAATAATGGACAGATAATAGACCAATTTGGCAAACAGCGGCATGATATACAATATAAGGTCGGTAGTAATTTTATGACGATTTTCGTAAGCAGAGGACAATTGCATTACCAATGGCGCAGGAAGGGCAATGAAAGCAAATTAAGTAGCAAGCACTTTAATGGTTATATCCATAACCCGGACACTTGCGAGGTGCATTATACGCTTTACCGCATGGATATGGAACTATTGGGTGCTAATCCTAACGCACAGGTTATACCCGAACATAAACAGGTGTATTACGAGCATTACCGCACAACAGTATTGCACGACATAAACACAACGGTTAATTCTTATGGTAAGGTAACTTACAAAGATATTTATCCCCATATTGATTGGGTGCTTTATATAAAAGACAGTAAACTTGAGTATGATTTTGTAGTAAACCCTGGTGGAGATGTTAATGATATACGAATGAGGTATAACGGGGCGACAGATATTGTTAATTCAGGTATGGATATTAAAATTATAACTCCATTTGGGAATGTCTGTGAGCAACAATTATATGCCTACGACTTACATACCCACGAACCGGTCCTGGCTAAATACAGTTGGCGAGAAAACGCCATTGGGTTTAAGCTAAACTTTGAGCGGTATTCTACCGCTTATGTTATTGATCCGGTGGTTGCATGGGCTACATACTTTGGTGGAAACGGGGAAGACGGATTTTTTGCTACGGCAACCGATGTAGCCGGGAATATTTTTGTATGCGGCAGTACTACGAGTATCAGTAATATAGCTACAGTCGGCGCCTACCAGTCAGTGTACAATGGGTATTATGACGCGTTTATTGGCAAATTTAATAACGGGGGGAATTTGCTATGGGCATCATACCTGGGCGGCGATCAGCAAGACGAAGGTTATGCCGTTTGCACAGACCCTGTGGGTAACGCATATCTAACAGGGTGGACCAGGAGTACCGCAGGCATAGCAACATCAGGAAGCCACCAAACTACATATGGTGGGGGATACGACGCTTACCTTGCTAAATTTAGTGCTGATGGCTCATTGAAGTGGAGCACATATTTTGGTGGTGGTAGTGTGGATGATGGTAGGGGAGTTGTTTGTGATACATTAGGGAATATATATCTTACCGGTTATACAGGAAGTAAAACCAATATTGCTACCCCCGGAAGTTACCAGGATACCATTGGCTGGAGTAGTATAGATACAAGCAGTGACAATGCGTTTATTGCCAAGTTTAACGGTAATGGTTCGCTACTTGTTGCTACATATTTTGGCGGTGGAGGACTTGGGGCTGCGGCGGTTACATGCGCACTGGATAAGTCGCAAAACATTTATATTGGCGGGGGCGTTTTTAAGAACGGAATTATGGCTACACCTGGCGCATATCAGGATACAAGTGGCGGTGGATGGGATGGGTTTATCGCTAAGTTTGACAGCTCCTGTGTTTTAAAATGGAGTACCTATTTTGGTGGTGACAGTGGGGATGGCGTAGAAAGTATTACAGTAGATAATGATTTTAATTTATTCGTAACCGGAGAATCATTCAGCCATAGCCGAATAGCTACTCCGGGGGCACACCAAACCACCTATGGAGGGGGGCTGTATGATGCCTTTATCGCTAAATTTAATGATACAGGAGCGTTACAATGGGCTACCTACTATGGTGGAAGCGGGTTTGAGTTTGGGGAAGGGATAGCCTGCGACAATACAGGTAATGCATATATTACAGGATATACAACAAGCCGTAATAACATAGCTACGCCCGGTAGTATGCATGACGCATATATCGGAGGCGCATACGATGCTTTTCTCTCTAAGTTTAGTAGTTCAGGAGCTTTGTTATGGGGTACATTTTATGGAGGCATTTTGAATGACGTGGCCTATGGGATAACCTGTGATAAGTCAGGTAGTATTTTTATAGCAGGCCAAACAAATAGCCTGGATGGTATTTCCACTTCCGGCAGTTATCAAAGTCTGTTTGCGGATAGCAGTGATGCATTTTTGGTGAAATTTGATACCGCGGCAACATCAGTAACTGCAACACCTTATTCTTTCAACGATGTACGCCTATTCCCTATTCCCAATAATGGAAATTTTACGATCTATGGTGAATTTTCTTTGCTTTACAATAGTGTGGATATTGAAATAATAAACATGGAGTGTAAAGTTGTTTATGCAGTGCGACTACCCTTGGATAAAGGAATTTTGAATCACAAGCTAAAACTATCTCACTTACCTCCCGGAGCATATTTGTTGAAGGTAGGAATGCCCCAACAAACCAAAACAATCAAATTTATGATCGAATAACGAACTTTTTAACCAAAACACGCAACATGAAACATCCCTTTAAAATTTTGTTCAGTAATGTAATCTTTATCGGATTTATTTTATTCTTTTTCTCTAGTAATGTCTATGGGCAATGACCGGTTATACTCGGTACAGATTATACGTGTAGCATCTATGCATCAAGTGCCGCAACTGGGGCTTGCCCAACAGGTACGGCGCAAATATATGATGATGGAACTTTGGATAATTATTCTGGAGGTTTTGATAACTGGAATTGTGACCGTCAATACCTGTTTACTGAGTATGTGGGTACTAATGTGTATTTGGATTTTTCTTACGGAGATGAGATAGATCCTGATTATCCACCTGTCACGACGCATGATATCGTTATTACTAATCTTACAACTAGTTCCACTTATCCGACTATTTATGGGTATGCTGATAGGAATCCGGATGGGTCAGATCATATTTATACGTTTTCGGATACTACTCCTGGTGAATATACGATACAGTATTTTAGGAACGGTGTATCATTACCTGATATAACATGCAGAGTAGTGCTAATACGACGAGCTCAAAAATTCTGGATTGATGCAAGTCCAATATGCTCAAGTTTTTCAGGCACTACTTTCAACTTTTCGATACATACCTATCCTGAATTATCCAGCTTAATGCAACAAAGTCTGACATGGTCTGAGGTAACAACATCCACCGATTGTTTCGATCCTCTTGTTGAAAATTTCATTAATTTTGATTTTTCAACATCAGATGTTCCTGTTCATCATGGCACCTGGCATACGGCTGGTGTAACTTCTTCATTTTCAGGAGACGAGGAAGATGGTTGTTTATGGAACCCTTCGAGCCCTGATGACTTAAATGACCTATGGGTAAATGGGAGCGATCTATCTGATTACCTTTCAGGTGGTAGCGTTGGAACTACTCCTGTTATAAGAATTGTATTTTATGACGGCATTACTACAATGACGGCTGTGGCGCCAATAATCATTGAATATCCTGCGATCCCTGCGGCAACTTATCCACCCGTAAGTACAACAGTACCGCCCAGCTATCTTACCAGTACCGCTACCGGCTACCCGATCGGTACACCATGGCCGTCTTACGATATGTATGAATATACCATAACTGGGAACGAAACATGGACGCCTACAAATAACCCTATTGTTAAAGTTCATGGAGATGGCAGTACGGTGAGTACGATTAGAATACAGCATAAATTGACTATAGATCCCGGAGCAGATCTTACCTTAGACGGGGTAAGGGTGGAAATGGGTCCTGCCGCAAAGGTTGAGGTAAAAGCCAATACCCCAACGAATATTGGCGGACATCTTGGTATGCATACCGCTACACTTACGGCCTATCGGGGCTGCAATGTATCATCGCCGGCTACGGATACCAGTACATGGGGGGGCATATTGCTAAGTGGTAATACTATGCCGCAAGGCACCAGCTGGTATTACAATTCTGAGCCTAAACTGACTGGCTATAATTTAGAAGTTTCTTATGCAGATGTCGGACTACAGAACGGCACCGGGACAATGACAGGTGGCGCCATATTGCTGGGGACCAGCGGTAGCCTCTTTCTCAATAACAGGGAGCATGTCAGGCTGTTGCCCTATCGCAATATGTCCGGCAGTGTAGAAATGAGTTCTTATGCCTCTTTTGGCGGTTGTACGTTTAAGAACGATGCTGATGCATGGTTCAGTTCTCCGGATTTTATTAACGTGAATGGTATTAAAGGATTCAGTTTATATAGCACCTGTTCTCTTGTAAATAATACGGGCAGGGTGGTACCCTTCGGCGTTTATGGCTTTGATGCCGGGATTGCAATAACCAACAGTGTATTTCAGAATTTTGGCGTGGCTGTCAATGCTGGTTATGCATCTCCTACTCGTAGTTTGTTTATGACTGGCTGTGTTCTCGATAATAACAACTGGGGGCTTGGTGCCTATGCCGCGATAGCACCCGTAGTCACCGGCAATACATTTAATGTACCTAAATATACAGCCACGCCGGGCACATATTATCGTGGTACCAGCGTACTTGTTATAGATGACCAGACCATTGGCGCGCTGATAGATGGAAGTACCGGCTATAACCTTACATCTAATATATTCCAGACAAATGCAGCAGTAACCCCCGGTAATCCGTATGGTTATTTCCGTTACACAACTGGTACTATACAATATAGTACTGGCAGTGACCCCAATCAGGTCACCAACAATACATTTACCGGGCTGGGGGTAGCCATGAACAGTAATTTCATAAATAATAACTACGGTACGCAGCATGGTCTCCGTTACTTGTGCAATACGGATACAAGAGTGGGCTACGATATTGCCGTAGTGGGTACTACTGTACCCGATGGTGGCATTAATGAGATACAATATTCTTCGTCTGTACCTACACCCGCAGGCAACAAATTTAGTGTGCATACAAAAATCGGTGAAGACCAGCAACCGATAACGTACTATTATAACTCTGTTGACCCTTCGCAGGACCCCAATGTGGGTACAGCACACACTTATGGCTCTGTTTCGGCCACGGCGCTTACTAATGATGCTATTTGTTATGTGGTTCCAGGTGGTAGTGTTGTAGGAATTGGTTCTTCGGGTGGCTATCTTGTTTCCGGCGGTAGTGTGGTTTCCGGAGGCAATTACAGTGTAAGTACAGACGTTACACTTAAGTATGCCATAGCATGTGCGAATGCGAACTATTATATGAATGCTACCGATACGGTGCCGCATCGCGATAGCCTTTATTATTGGGCAAGGCTGATGCAAACGGCGTATGGTGATCTGCTTGTCGCGGATCTGCTTATTGAAGACAGCCTTATTGATAGCGCTAACGTAGTGTATGATTCTATCATTGCCAAGTATTCGCTTACCGGCACAGAAGCAAATGATTTTACATGGGGCAGGTATATAATGGATATATTGATTTACGACCGCGTTAATAATATACCCCGGCTTTCACTTTCTTCTAACCAAATCGCCTCGCTGCAGGCGGTAAAGGCAAATACAACAATGTGGGCGCACGCTCGTTCGGAAAGCTGGCTGCATGCCTATAATGGTGAATCCCTTACAGATACATTGCTGTATCCTGTAGATACGGCAGCAGATAGTACGGGTGACAAAATAACGCCACATACCACATTACCCCAAACGATATCCGAAAACAAAGTATTCCCTAACCCTACCCACGATCTGCTACAAGTCATGTACACTGCGGTATCGGCCGGAGATGTTTCCATCCGTATAGAAGATATTACCGGCAGAGTAGTATTGGTAAGCCACATTACGTCAGGTATACAAAGCAAGGTTGATTTGAGTAAACTTGTGCCAGGAATATATATATATATCGTATTTTGGAAGAAGCGAAGGTCACGATGGTGGGAAAGGTCTCAAAGTACTAAGTGAATTAATTCTTTGAGCCGGGTGTACAAGTACATCCGGCTCAATTATTTTTTATACTCAATTTCGCTTATCTGTTAAACCTAATTCAATGAATTCATAATTCCACGAATTCATGTATCGGGTGGAGTTCTTCACCAACAAACAATTTACTCACAAAGAAAATGCGCTCAAAACCCGCAACTGCACTGCATCTCAGCCATATTTGTTCATTATTTTGTGGGTATTTTTATTTGGTGTGTAAGTGACGCGTTTTTACCTTTGTGGCGTGGCTAACACCCATGGCTTTACCAGGCCTTACGGGTAAAAAAATCAGCTTCAGCCGCGGGTAGAAAGTGTAACCTTTTCGTAACCTTTTTGTAACATTTTTCGTTATAACTAATTGATTGTCAATTCCGTTAACAAAAATATTTTTTTCCGAAAAAGTGTAACATTTTTGGCTTTTGCGGATGATCTGATACGCCTGTATTTTTTGTGGCAGGCCCGAAGGTTTTTCAGGTGGTGTGCGTCTAATCTATTGAAACTAAATAATATTTTATGATGAAGTATTTCCGGCGCTGCGCCGCGATAATGTGTTTTGTAATGGTTTTTGTATCCGGTGCCAGGGCACAGTACAACACACTATGGATACCGGACACCCTATCCGGTACTACGTTCGACCTGGCCATCAGGGATACGTTCAAACAGTTTTTGCCGGGTAACCAAACAATTACCGGCGGTATCAATGGTGACTTCTGGGGGCCAACGCTGTTTTTCCAGGCGGGCGATACGGTACATATGAATGTACATAGCTACCTCAACGACTCTACCACGCTGCACTGGCATGGTATGCACCTGCCCGCCGTGATGGATGGAGGGCCACACCAGGTAATACCGCCCGGCACCATATGGCAGCCATACTGGCTGGTGACCAACAAAGCGGCAACATACTGGTATCATCCGCACCTGCATCACCACACCGAGGAGCAGCTCACAAGGGGGATAGGTGGCTTTATCATTATCCGTGATGCCGAAGAGGCGGCACTGGCATTGCCCCGGACCTATGGCACGGACGATATTCCGCTGGCGCTTACCAGCCGCAGGTTTGATGCCTCTAACGACTTTAATACTACCAGCGGCCCCTATGGCGACTATATGCTGGTGAACGGCACCATGAACCCGCAGGTATCCTTGCCCAGGCAGTTCATCAGGCTGCGGATACTTAATGCCGAAATGGAGCGGGGCTATGATCTTGGCTTTAGCGACAACAGAACATTTTATGTTATCGGTAACGACGGCGGCCTGCTCAATGCGCCTGTGGCTGTGACAAGAGTGAAGCTGATGGTGGGGGAGCGTGTGGAACTGCTGGTGAACCTGGGCGCCGATGCTATTGGCTCCAGCCTCGATCTGAAGGCTTATAACTCGGGCCAGGCATTTGGTTTTCCGGGCAGTGAGCCGGGTACTACCGGGCCTTTTGGCAGCCTGCTCAATAACACAGACTTTAATATACTGCACATTAATGTTGTTGCCGCTACCGCGGGTGCCATAACCGCGTTGCCGGCCACGCTGGCCAGCAACACTTACTGGACCGCTGCTGACGCTACAGTATCACGTACCGTGAATATTACCGACGGTACACCGGGCACACCCTTTTATTTTGACCATACGCCATTCGATCTCGGCACTATCAATAAAACACTAAAGTTGAACACTATTGAACAATGGACGGTGACCAACAATAATGTATTTGGCCATAGCTTTCATATACATGATATACAATTCAAGATCATATCGCGCAGTTCGGGCCCGGTGGAGGCGTATGAGAGCGGGTGGAAGGACAGTTATTATATCAGGGTGAATGAGTCGGTAACCTTTGTGGCAAAGTTTGACGACTATGCCGATGATATTCACCCGTTCATGTATCATTGCCACTTCGCACCGCATGAAGACGGCGGGCTCATGGGGCAGTTTGTGGTGTCTGATGCCACGGCTGTTACTGATACCAAGGGTAAGGAGCCCGACTTTACTGTATATCCCAATCCTGCCCATACACGTATCTATGTCTCTTTCCCCGATCCGTCGGTACAGGCATACTATGTGTGGGTGACTAATGCGGTGGGGCGTACTATGTATATGCTGCCACGCCCTCAACTGGCAGATGGTATAGATATCAGCGGTTTTGCCCCGGGTACCTACTACATGCAGCTCACAGACGATAAGACAAAGAAAACAGTAACCCGGTCTTTTGTAAAACAGTAACGTATGAATAGTATAAATAGCACAGCCAGGCTTATGGCATTACTGATCTCTGTTTTTTTCCTTTTCAGTTTTAAAGGAGGCGGCGACAAAACGGTCAATGACTTTAGCCTCAAAAATACAGATGGCAGGCAACTATCATTGAAAGATTTCCCGGAGGCCAGGGGATTTATTGTAGTGTTTACCTGCAACCATTGTCCGTTCGCGAAATTGTATCCGCCACGGATGAATGAGCTGAACAATAAATACAAGCCGTTGGGCGTGCCGCTCATTGCCATCAGCGCTACGGACACGGTTACTTATGAAGATGATACCTACCCAAAGATGGTACAAAAGGCCCGGGCAGAGCACTTCGGGTTTCCATACCTCTTCGATGAGATGCAGTCAGTGGCCAGGAATTTCTCAGCGCAGCGTACCCCTCATGCCTTTGTGATATGGAAAGAGCACGGTAACTGGGTGGTTAAATACAACGGCGCCATAGACGACAATGGCGCCGAACCGGCGAAAGTTAAGGAACACTATGTGGCCAATGCTGTGGATGCCTTGCTGAGCGGTAAGGAGCCTAAGGTCGAAAAAACAAAGTCTATTGGCTGCCAGATCAATTTCAGGAAGTGATCCCTTGAATTAGTTTGTTGTAAACCTCACAGATGTTGAGGCGCCGCTGTTGTCGTTCAGTGTTATTATATAGGTGCCGGCTGATAAAGCGTTAAGATGCAGTTTATTGTCGCCGGCTTCGAGCGTTCCGTTCTGTAGCAGTCTGCCGTTTAGGTCTGTTATAGTATATACAGCACTGGTGTTCAGGCCATTAACATAGAGTATGCCTGAGGCGGGGTTTGGGTATATCTCGCAGGGCAGGGCAGCATCATGGTTCTTTACCGCCGTGGTATGAAATGTTTTCGTGCCCAGGTATACCGATGCGTCATTGGGGCTGGCAGATTCGCATGAAACAAAGAAGCGGTCATTAGACAGGTATGCAACACCTTCTGTCTGCCAGTCTGTACCGTTGCCTATTTCTATGCGGCGTTTGTTGCCGGAAAAGAACATATCCCCGTTGAAGTCGTTGAGGAACCAAAGGAACGAGTTGGCATGCCCGCTAAAGTAGCCTATGAGTACAATTTCTTTTGTGGCGGCATTATAGCTGGCATCCGTGATCAGGCCATTAACATTATAGCCAGTATAAGGTGTAAGCGCGTAGGTGCCGGGTGTCTTCGGCATTTTATACACTCTCGTTTGCAGGTCGCCCCTGTCTTTCGTAAAGATATAAAGGGAGTCGCCGATAGAAATAAGTGCTTCGCAATCAAAATTGTGCGTACTGCTGGATGTAAAGCTGGTCTGATCGGTATAAGAGAATGAGATAGCCTGCGCGTTGACGTGTACAGTGGAGCCGGCGGTAATATCTGACTTGGCTATTTTAAGGACTTTAAGGTCTTTACGTGTGCCGTTATTGTTACCGTGGTCGCCAATGTAGATATAGTTGCTGTCTGCGGTGATAGCTTCCCAGTCCACATTCGGATAGTTGTCTACCACTACGGTCTTTAATATTGCACCCGTGGTTGTGTCTACACTGAATATATCGGAAGGGTGCCCGCTGTCGTCATGTGTCCATAATGCTCCGTTTGTCCATACAAGGCCCGAAGATTCTTTTATGTCAGACGGGAATGACGCCCTGAATACCGGGCTGTAGTGGGTTACAGGGTAAGTGCATGAGCCGTCATTTACGGTAGCCGAAGGGCTATAGTTGGTGGCAGACGGATCTGTACAGCCGCTCTGCGCGTACATTGATCCTGAGAGTAATAAAGATAGCGCGAATGCAAATGGGTATTGTGACGACATGGATAATTGTTTCGCGTACAAAAGTAAATCCACGCGTTTTTACTGACTGTGAACAAATCATTACCAAATTATTACCGGTTACTTTCTGCCGGTTCATTTAGTAATTTTTTTGCCGCTAAGGTTATCAAAATATTAAGTGATTGTTTCAAAAAAATTAAGGTTATGTTACCAAATTTATTTTGATTCATTGATATATTCTGACCGAATACTTTTGGGCAAAATTATTCATGATGCCATCTTTTACTAAGCAGTTTTTAGTAATCATTCTACTGTTTATCTCTGTAAATTCTTTCTCTGCTACTATCAAAGGCCATGTATACGACAAAGCAACAAGGGAGCAACTGGTGGGTGCTGTGGTTGCTGTAAAATCGCTGAACAAGGGGACTGTTACAGAGTTGGATGGGTCTTATTCGCTGAAAAATATAGCTGCCGGTACCTATAGTGTTAGTATCTCTTATCTTGGATACGAGGCTATAGATACCACGGTTGCACTTACTGAAGACCAGGTGGTAAAACTGGATGTGTACCTGCTTTCAACTGCCAGGTTAATGCATGAAGTTGAGGTTAAAACAACCGCCTACGGCGGGTCTGATGAATTTGCTAACCGTGCCGAGCAGAAATCTATCAGTATCGTAAATATAGTATCCGCAAACGCGATAAAGATATCCCCCGATGTAACGGTAGCCAATGTAATGCAGCGCATCTCAGGCGTTACTATGGATAAGGGGAGCAGTGGTGAGGCAAAGTATCCTGTTATACGGGGAATGGATAAAAAGTACAATACCACACTCGTTAACGGTGTAAAGATACCCAGCCCTAATGATAAGGACCGTTATGTGCCGCTGGATATATTTCCGGCTGAATTGCTGGAGCGACTGGAAGTGATCAAAACATTGATGCCGTCTATGGAAGGTGACGGAACGGGTGGTGTTGTGAATATGGTAATGAAGAGCGCTCCTACAAAGCTGATGGCGGAAGCCAGCATAGGCGCAGGTTATAGTGATATTTTTCAGCACAGGGATTTCATGAAGTTTGATGCGAAAACGGTTTCTATGAAATCGCCTGCCGAAAAAACAGGCGATAATGTCGCGGCCACTCCTTCAGATTTCCCTAACAGTAACCTGCTGATCTCACCGGCCAGCACACCGGTCAACTCAACCGGTAGTTTTACAGTGGGCAACCGGTATCTCAAAAACAAGCTGGGTGTTATACTGGCAGGCAGCTTTCAGAATACACTCAGAGGAGTGAATTCTAATGTACTGGTGCAAAACGCTACAGTGCCGCCGGCATCAGGCCCTAACGAGCCTATGATGCAATCCTTTTCTGATATCCTTGTGCGGCAATATTCAATGCGTATACAGCGTACGGGGGTAGAAGCCAAAGTTGACTACAACTTTAACGATAATAATTCCATCAGCCTCTTCGCTACTTACGCGCAGATGAATGAATACAGGGTAAGGCTTACTACCGATTCTTTGCTGGGCGGCTATTCGTTGCATAATTACGTTGGTATCTTCAAAATTACCGATGAGATACAAACAATGCAGACACGGCAGGGGATATACAGCCTCATGCTACAGGGGCGCAATCGTATCGTGTCGCATTTAACAACTGATTGGTCATTGGTAGCTTCGCAGGCTACACGTAAGTCGCCGGATATAGCTTCTTTTAATACTTACAGGGGCGTAAACCCTGATATAGCCGCGCAGACCATATCCATTGGGCCAACGGTAGTTGATGATGAATCACGAACATGGACGCACAATACAGATAAGGACCTGGCCGGATACCTGAACCTGCATTACAATCAATATGTATTGCCGGGCCTCACTAAGATTGATATAGGTGGTTTGTACAGGCATAAGGAAAGAAGCAATTACTACAATAAGTATTCGCTTAAGTCGCAGCCCGATCCGGGTTTGCCTGATCAGGCTTATGTATCCATACCTGATTCTAAATTCTTCTTTTCTACCAATGGGGGCTACGGCAACGGATATCAGAATGGCGGTACGTACAATTTTACCGAGAACATATTCTCTTATTACATACAGCTACATGAAGAGATAGGCAATAAAGTGAAACTGGATGGCGGCGCACGCGTGGAAAATACTGACCAGAGTTATGAGTCATCCGCGCCTGTAAACCTAATCGGCAAGTACGGCAACTTTACATATACTGATGTGCTGCCAAGTATACAGGGCAAGTATGAGATCAATAAGATAAGCGCGGTACGGCTTTCGTATTTCCGGTCGGTATATCGTCCTGCGTACGCAGACCTTGTACCTTTTGCAGACCCTAATTCCAATGAATTATACCAGACGCAGGGTAATCCGGACGTAAGGCACACCGTTATCGATAACTACGATCTGCGCTATGAATTGTTTCCAAAAGGTTTAGACCAGTTCATGATAGGGGTATTTTACAAGAGCCTGACCGATCCGATTGAGTACGGATTGCTGCAGACAGGCTATTCTCACGATGAAACGCTAAGTCCGCTGAATGCCGCTGCCAATGCGCATGATGCCGGAGTAGAGCTGGTATTCAGAAAGTATGTGGGTAGTTTTGGAGTGGCCCTTAACTATACCTATACCAGTTCGGAGGTGAGCTCCCTGAAAAGGCGTTACTGGGCTAATTCGGGAGGTTCGCACTATGATACCATTTTCCCCAAACGGCCATTGCAAGGGCAGGCCGATCATATAGGAGGCATCTCACTGTTGTATAAAAACACTAAGAAGCGTATAGACGCACAACTTGGATTTGTATACACCGGCGAAAGAATATATACGCTCTCTGTGTATGAAGGACTGGATAACTGGGAGAAGCCAGCGGTAAGGCTTGACTTCTCTGCCGAGAAACAAATAGGCAAGCATTTTACAGTCTATTTTAAGGTGAACAATATTTTGAATTCACCATATGAGCTGTTCATCAAGCAGCATAACAATGCTTATTCGGGTGATAACAGGCTGCCTTTCCAGCAGAGCGAAAGTTATGTGACTGTGCAACGCGATCTGTACTACAGGACTTATTTATTGGGCTTACGTTTCAAACTATAGTTTTATTAATCTAACACAAAAATCAAACTACACAATTATGAGAAGAGTATTATTATTTGCCATTTTCCCGGCTATGATCTTTGCCGGTGCATCGTGCAAAAAGTCGAAAAGCTCTGTGTCTGCAGCCCAGATACAGATAGGACAAACCATTAGTACAGCTACACCACTGTGCGGCGCTATTAAAGGCACATTTAAAGCAGACTCTACTTACACAGTTTCTTGTGATATAACAGTGAATGCAGGGGATACTGTGCTGATTCAGAAAGGCGTTACCATCAATATGACCAATACCGCGGCGTTTGTTGTAAATGGTACCTTCATAAGCCTGGGCACCAAAGATGCCCCGGTTGTGATCACAGATCCAAGCAGGGTCAAGACTACCGGCGCGTCTACTTATGGCGCTGACTCAGCCTACTCGGGTGGCTGGCAGGGTATATACTGCGGGCCAACTTGTAAACTGTTTGTGTGTAAATTCACTCATCTTGATTTTGCAGGTGCAGGTCTTAAAAATATACCATTCACCGGTCCGTCAGTAGGAGACAACTACACCGTTTACTTTGGTAATGTAGATGGCAATTTCATTTTGGAAGATTCATGGATATACGGCGCAAAGGATGATGCTGTTCGTTTTTATGGCGGGCATATTAATGTTATGAGGAATACCCTTGAGAAATTTGGTGGCAAGGGTGGCGACGGCTTTAATTGTAAGGGTGGTACTCAGGGCAACATTGCTTACAACCTGTTTATGGGTGGTGCTACTAATGGCTCTAAATCATCAAATGACGGTGGTATCAACCCTGAGTGTATGATCACTATGTACAATAACACTTATGTAAACTGCGGTCATAGAAATACCGGTGCGTTTGGCGCAAGGGGCGGCTGCGCTGAAGTTGAGAACCAGTCAAAAGCGCTGGTGTATAATAACATCATCGTAAATTGCCGTTTCGGGTACAGGATCGCAGGAGGTAACAGCGTTACCGCAAAGGTGTATCATGCTGATACTACTTTTAACGCGAGCGATCCTATCCCACAGACTGCTTATGGTTATAACCTTATGTATGGTGATGATACACTGCCAAACCAGTTTGTACCTACTAATGTAGCCCAGGCAGTAATAACGCATCCTCAATCTACTGACATTCCTGATATGAAGGCTTTCCTTGGTGGCAGCTACTCATACGGAGCACAGTATGATGGATCTTCACTGTCCGGCAAAAATGACCCCAAATTCAAGAATTATCCATTGCCTAATACCAATTACAAGACCCAGGCGTCAATAGATGGTTATGATTTCCACCTGGCATCGGGTTCACCGGCTATAGGTAAGGGATATAAAGGTTTTTCGCCTATTACTAATGTTCCGCTTGATGCTAACTTTGGTTCTTCAGGCATTACAGGTCCCGGTACTGATCTGGGTTGCTACCAGGCTGATGGTACAGGAAACCAGCATTAATAGCTTCGCTTTATAACGCAAGTAATCAATAAATGAAATGCCCGCTCTATATCAGAGCGGACATTTCATTTATTGTCTTTTAAGTCTGTCTTGGCTTAGCCTAGCCGGGGGTATGTACCATGCAGTATATCCATAGTTTAATACCGGTTTATTATCATTGCATACCATCAGAATTTACACGGTAACCGTGTTGTAGTAAGGCTTTTCATCCTCCGGGAATCTGCCCTGTAGATGCAGCAAGTGGCTTTGAAGTGTATCACATTTTCATAGAGCTATCATTTTGTATGCCAGCGCCCGTACCGGGAGATGATGTTGAGAAACGGAGGTAGGTGTACAATGTTTACTATTTCACCGGTATCTTTGTTTGGGAGGATAGGGCACTGTCGCAAAATTGATGTTGATAGCGCTATATATACCCAAAAAAAAGCGCCCACACAGGGGCGCCTCAAATGGTCGGATGGTTTATAACCTATTGTTTGATGAATTGTTTGATTATCACTTCGTTGCTGGCAACATCAACTATGTGCATATAATATACACCGGCAACAAGATCTGCCGTATTCAGCGTAAAGTGAGTACCCGACAAAGTACCTGTATACACAGTCTGGCCTACAATGCTGGATATAGTAACTCTTTTATCACCGGTTGTGTTTGCGTCAACGGTCAGTGTATTAGTAACCGGATTAGGGAATAGTGAGTAAGATGAAACAGCTTGTGTAGGGTAAACAGCTGATGTTGAAGTTATAGAATCACCTTCAAGCGTGATATTATCAAACCTGTTATTACCGCTTGATCCGCTGTTACGGCCTTTGAAAGTAATACGGAATACCAATTTTGAATTGTTTGAAGCGCCGGGGTCGTTAATGTTAACAGAGATGAGGCTATAGGCAAGCTTCGCCGAATCAAGCCACTCTGAAAGGCCGGTGCCGCTGGTAATCCAGGTTGTGCCACTGTCCAAGCTATAAGCGAACATCTGTATTGAGTCGCCGCTTGTATAACTTGAAGTCTGTGTGGCATATTGCAACCTGAGATGCGTATAATGCACAGAGGGAATGTAAAATAACAGTTCCATACTGTCCATTGGGTTGCGAGGGCGAAAGCAGTTTCCTGCACCTGCACCCATCCTGGCATTAGTTGTGTCGCCGCTATTATTGTCGGCATAAGAGCCGTAAGATGAAGATACGCCGGGAGGAATTGGCATAAATACAACCCTGGCCTTTGCCGTATCATGAATTGAGTAGTCAGCAGCTAAACTAGCTATCAAGGGTAGATGAATAGCTGAAGTAAAGGTGTTGAAATTCCAGTAATGGATCAAAGTGCCCTGTGCTTCACAATTTGATTGTAAGCAGGTAACCGAAGCCGCTGCCAATAATGCTGCAAGTAGGTGTTTTTTCATATTTCTTGTGGTTTTAAAGGCAAAGGAATACACTTTGAGTTATCGAATTATTATGCGAACGTTAAGAATAAGTATCCTGCTTGCTGATGATGTATGCCGCTTATTTAGACGTTAGTTACGGTTCTTCTCACCCGTAACAATTTGTTTAAACACAGTTGATGTCATGATAATTTTCTGATAACATTTGATAGCAACATTTGCCGTTCAAAACTATACGTATATGCGTAAGATATTATACTCTACTTTTTGGGCGCTCATAGCAGCCCTTCTTTTTTTCGGCACCCAGTTTATGCCTTCATCGGCCAATGCCCAGAGCAGGCTGATCCACTACTGGAGCTTTAACAGTTTTACAAACATTGACACACTGAGTTCTACAGGATGTGTTTATCCTATAGTTACACCAAACCGCATGCGGCCGGTAGCTGCTGATTATTCAATTATAGATACGGCAAAGGCAAAGTTTGTGTTTACGCGGCAGCCCGGAGTTTCGTCTTCGTGGCCATCTGTGGGTCTTGAGACCGTATGTTTTACATGGATGGACAATGTGTCCGGCAGTGCTGCCAATGCGCGGCTGAGCGCGCCAGCCGGTAACGGTGTGCGCCCCAGGAACCCTACAGACAGTATGCAGATACTGCTGTATGTGCCAACCAACAATTACCAGAATATAGTGATAAAGTATGTTGCCCAGAATTCGAGTACAACGTCGGGACCAACTTATATGCTATTTGACTATAGTATAGATAGCGGATCTACGTGGATAAAAACAGGATTGTCAAAATTTAAAGATTCGGCATGGACATCGGCATATAATATGACCTCTGTGTCAATAACCAATCCCCAGGTTAACAATAATCCAAGGTTAGTATTCAGGATACGTGACTCCATTCATACATCAGGTGGCAGCGGCAACATAAGGTATGACAACTTTACCGTAGAGGGTGACACTATCGTGCCTTCTAAGCTGATCCACTTCTGGCATTTTAATAATTTCACAGGAGTATACCATAACCCTCATTTTTACCCTGTAAAGGCAGACTACTCGATCATTGATACAAATACAGCTACAGTACTTTTCGGTACTGTTCCCGGAACTGATACTACAAACCCCACATACTTTGATTTTGTGACGGCCGCAACTGCTGATTACGATACAGTAAACGCATGGTTTAGTGTCCCGGGGGGTAACGGTATCCGTATGCGTAACCCAAATGACAGTAGTGAACTGAGGTTTTACATGCCAACGACCCATTATAAGAATATAAGGCTGACGTTTGCCACGATCAAGTCGAGCGTAGCGAGTGGAGACAGTATACAGGTATATGATTATAGTATAGATAGTGGTATTACATGGATGCCAAGCTGGAGGATATCCGGTATAAGTGAGGTCCTGGATTCCGCGAATTCTGCTTTGACATATAAAAGGGTTACTGTGGATTTCACAGACCCGGCCGCTTTTGATAACAACAAACTTGTATTCCGTATTCGCCTTTTGGGCAAGAATACCGGCACCAGCGGAAATAACAGGTTTGACAATATCTCTGTTGAGGGTGACTCTATTATCGGTGCGCCACCAACTATTACCACGACAGCAGCAGTCTATGGGCCTTTCTGCAGTACAGTTGCCAATACTATAAGTGTAGGGTTTAGTACAACGGGTACAATTACCGGCCCTTATTCTGTGCAGATCACTAATGCCAATGGAACTTTCCCTGTAAACGTTACATCCAATGTTATAGGTACCGGAACCGGATCCCCAATTACCGCGGTTATTCCTCCAGGCCTTTCGGCGGGTACGGTATATCGGGTGCGTGTAGTGAGTAATTACCCATATACTTATGGTTCGGATAATACTAATAACATAACGCTCAGCGCGGCATTACCACCTATTACCGGAACGATGATCGTTTGTCAGGGACTCACGACAACATTGTCAGATGCCACTGCGGGTGGTACATGGACGAGCAGTAATGCAGGCGTAGCTACCGCGGGTTCTTCGACCGGTGTTATCACGGGTGTTTCCGGTGGCGCGGCGACTATTACTTATGCCGTACCTTCAGGTTGCATGGCTACAGCTGTGTATACTGTTAATCCCGCACCGTCTAATTTTGCAGGTGCAAGCAGCGGTTGTCTTGGATTGAATACAACTCTTTCTGATACAATCGCAGGAGGCGCGTGGAGCAGCAGCAATCCCTTTATTGCTTCCATTGGTTCGGCGTCAGGTGTGGTGAGCGGTATAACTACCGGGTCTGTAACTATCACGTATACACTGCCTACCGGATGTTTCAGAACTAAGGGATTTACTGTTAATCCGTTGCCCGCAGCTATTACCGGTGCCAGCGGTGTTTGTGAAGGGTCAACAGTCACCTTAAGCGATGCTTCGCCGGGCGGGTCGTGGAGCAGCAGTAATACTGCGTTGGCTACGGTGGGTTCTACAGGTATTGTATCCGGCCTTAGTGCAGGTACACCCGTTATCACATATACACTTGCCACGGGTTGTATTGCCACTACTCCTGTAGTTGTGAACCCATTGCCATTGCCCATATCAGGTTCTAACGGATGCGTAGGTACATCGGTGCCTTTTACGGACGCGACTGCATTTGGCGCATGGTCCAGCAGCAATACGGCCATAGCTACCGTGGGCTCATCAACCGGTATGGTATCGGGAGTTGCTACAGGAACAATTAATATATTTTATACCTTGTCTACCGGCTGCTTTGTAGTAAAGGCTACGACGATAAATTCATTGCCTACGGCAATTATGGGGCTTTCTTCTGTATGTGTCGGATCCACAATTACCGTCAGCAACAGTACACCTGGTGGTACCTGGAGCAGTAGCAATACAGCACTTGCATCGGTAAATTCCACTTCAGGTGTTGTGACAGGTGTAGCGGCCGGTAATCCTGTGCTGACCTATACTATGCCCACAGGCTGTATTGCCACCATGCCTATAACGGTTAACCCATTGCCTGCCGCTATTGGCGGTGCCACTTCTGTCTATTGTATAGGGTCTACAGCTACGCTCACAGATGCGTCAGCCGGTGGTCTGTGGTCCAGCAGTAATACTTCTATAGCTACCGTTGGGTCTGTCTCGGGTATAGTAACCGGTATTGCCGCGGGCGCCGCAACCATCACATATACATTACCCACTGGTTGTATAGCTACCCTTGTGGAAAACATCACATCATCACCGGCAGCAATCACCGGATCTTCGAGTGCCTGTGTTGGAGCCACTACGGCCTACAGCGACATTACTGCGTTTGGCGCATGGACCAGCAGTAATACTTCTATTGCCACGGTAGGGTCGGGTACCGGCATTGTAACGGGTATAGGTAGCGGTGTAGCAACTATCACTTATTCGTTGTCTTCTTTCTGTCTTACAACAAAGGCTGTGACTGTAAATGTGCCTCCTTCTGCGATCACAGGAATAATGGAAGTCTGTCCTGGCAATAATATCACACTCAGCGATACAGGTAGCGGCACATGGAGCAGTAGTGTACCTTCACTGGCTACAGTAGGTTTTGGCACAGGTGTTGTTACAGGGGTGGCGGCAGGTACACCGGTAATCACTTATACCGCGCCATCCGGCTGTATTGCAACGGCGGTAATCACCGTTAATCCGTTGCCGGCACCCATAGGAGGTACTACATCCGTTTATTGTATTGGTTCTACCGCAACTCTTACGGACGCGTCGTTGGGTGGTGCCTGGACCAGCAGTAATGTGGCAGTGGCTACAGTAGGTTCCTCAACAGGCATTGTAACAGGAATAACAGCGGGGACAGCTATTATAACATATTCATTACCGACAGGTTGCATCACCACTCTTACAGAAAATATAACATCGAGACCGGCTCCGATAAGCGGTGCGTCTACTACTTGTGTGGGTTCTGCCACGAGTTTAACCGACCTGACCGCCTTCGGCGCATGGTCTAGCAGTAATTCATCGGTAGCTGCTATTGGTTCAGGTACCGGTTTGGTAACCGGTGTAGCTGCCGGTACCGCAACTATCACCTACCAGTTATCACCTTTCTGCCTTATAACCATGCCGGTTACGGTCAATTCATTGCCTGCTCCTATTTCAGGTGTGCCGGAAGTTTGTGCCGGATCTGCAACCGTTCTTACAGACGCAGGTGGCGGATCGTGGGCCAGCAGCATTCCTGCATTGGCCACCGTGGGTGCAGGTACAGGTGTTGTTACCGGTATTGTTGCAGGAGCAGTTGTCATCACATATACATTGCCTACCGGCTGTATGGTCACAACTCCATTTACTGTAAATCCATTGCCGGGTATAAGCGGCCCGGGAATAGTTTGTATTGGTACGCCGGCATCACTTACAGGTTCTATCAGTGGTGGGACCTGGACCAGCGGCACGCCGTCTGTTGCAACAGCAGGTAGCAGTACCGGTATTGTTTCGGGTGTAAGTACAGGTACAGCGACAATAACATACACATTACCCTCGGGCTGTGTCGCAACCAATACTGTTACTGTGAATCCACCACCTTCACCTATATCGGGAGTTACACATATCTGTTCCGGGTCTACCACTATTCTTACTAATACAGGAAGCGGTGGCTGGTATAGCAGTAACCCGGCTGTGGCTACCATTGGTTTTGGTACCGGTGTAGTTACCGGACTGAGTGCAGGTACTACTACGATAACCTATTCATTAGGTACCGGCTGTATAACTACAATGGTATTTACTGTTGATCCGCTGCCATCAGCTATCACCGGCACAGCAGTTGTTTGCCCGGGTGTTACAACAACCCTTTCAGAGCTTTCGGCAGGAGGGACCTGGAGCAGCAGTGATCCTTCGTTGGCGTCAGTGGGTTCGTTAACCGGTATTGTTACCGGTATGACAGCAGGTACAGCTACAATCACATACACACTGCCGACAGGATGTATTACTACAGTTTTGGTTACAATTAACCCTGTTTCGCCTATTACAGGTACTATGGAAGTTTGCCAGGCGGCGACAACCACGCTTGGCAACGCTATTGCCGGCGGAATATGGTCTAGCAGCAATACAACAATGGCCGCTATTGGTTCCGCTACCGGTATTACCACCGGGGTAAGCGCAGGTGCTGTTGCTATCAGCTATACATTGCCCACAGGTTGTATCGCAACAGCAGATGTTACTGTTGATCCAATACCGGCTGCCGCGGCAGGTGCAGGTGAGGTGTGTATTGGCGCTACCGTTGTGTTAAGCGATACTACATCCGGTGGTACATGGAGCAGTGGTGATATCAGCGTAGCCACCATCGGGTCTACGGGTATTGTAACCGGTATTTCAGTCGGTACTTCAATGATATCATATGTACTTGCAACAGGTTGTATGGTAACGCGTGATATAACAGTAAATGCATTGCCATCAGCTATTGCCGGAACCACTAACGTATGTGTTGGGCTTACTACTGTTTTATCTGATTCAGTATCTGGTGGTGCCTGGAGTTCAGGCTCTGCCGGTATAGCCACGGTAGGGTCGGGTATAGGTGTAGTGACGGGTGTAGCTCCCGGCGCAGCCATCATTACATATATGCTGCCATCCGGTTGCAGTTCGTCTGTAGCGTTTGTTGTAAATCAGTTACCATTGGTCGACACGGTAACCGGCGGTGGCAGCTATTGCGCTGGAGGTACCGGTATTCACATAGGTTTGAATAATTCAGATACAGGTGTCGCCTACCAATTGTACCTTGGGTCTTCTACGTCGGGTGCTGCTATGGCCGGGCTTGGCACGGCTTTAGATTTTGGTACTCGTACAGTTGCCGGCACTTACACTGTTGTGGCTACAAATACACTTACTGCATGTGTAAGTAATATGTATGGGCATGCAATAGTGGGTGTAAATCCGCTACCTGTGGCTAAAAGTGTGACCGGTGGCGGTAGTTACTGTTTTGGTGATCCCGGTCGTCATATTGGACTAAGCGGTTCTGATACAGGGGTAAACTACCAATTATTCAGAAGCTCGGTAGCAGTAGGTAGTATTGTTCATGGTTCGGGCGCGCCAATTGATTTCGGGGTATATTCGGCAGCAGGGAATTATACGGTGACAGGTACAAATACCACTACTTCATGCAACAGCAGCATGTCCGGAAGTGTTAATATATCCGTTGATACGTTGTTCTCTCCTGTTGTAACAATAACCGCCAAGCCCGGCGGTGTTATTCACAGCGGACACAATGATACGCTCAAAGCTGCTGTTATTAACGGGGGGGCAGGAGTTACCTATCAATGGTTAGTCAATGCCACGTATATTGCGGGGGCAGTTTCGGCCACTTACATCACTAACATGCTAAATAATGGTGATTCTGTTACTTGTCTTGTAAGCTCGCATAGTCCTTGTGGCAGTATTACATCTAAAGGATTTATCAAAGTTTCCGTTGATAGAGTTGGCGTGCCGCCGATAGAGATAGCAGGAAGCAAGATAGTGCTGGTGCCCAATCCAAACAAAGGCACTTTCAGGCTCAGTGGTTCACTATCTTCTGCGGCAGACCAACAGGTTGTGGTAACTGTGACCAATATGCTGGGACAGGCTGTTTACAGTGAAGCAATAGCCGCCAGAAACGGAATGATCGACGAGAGTATTAAATTAGGTGCTGTGGCAAATGGTATGTATATATTGAGCCTCCGCACAGATAACGACAATATTGTTTTTCACATTGTAGTAGAACAATAGCATTTCATTTTTATCAGGTAAAGGGGTGAGGCACATGTTGTGCTTCGCCCCTTTGCCATTTGGATAATAACGTGCATCGCTGTCAATGTCCAATACGGTGTATTTAATAGCCTTTCCCTGCAAATAGGCTGCAACTCAAAAAATTTCCTTTGTATTCAGTAAGCGATCAATATGGCTTTATGCGTTGTTCGCTTTTTTAGCCGCAATCTTTCGGCTTTTCTCATGTATTTTTTTTAATATTTTTTAGTCTATTTATGGAAAATAATTCAGTTATTCATATCGCTATAGCCGACGATCACGTGCTGATGAGGCAGGGGCTGGTACAGATCGTTGACAGCTTTGATAACTTTAAAGTTGATGTTGATGTTAGTAATGGCAAACAGCTCGTTGAGAAGCTTGGTAACAGTAAGCAACAGCCTGATATATGCATCTTTGAGATCAGTATGCCGGAAATGAATGGATACGAAACGCTTGTTACGCTCAAAGAAAAGTGGCCCGATCTCAAGGTGCTGATACTATCGGCATGCAATAATGAATTTGCTATAATAAAAATGCTCAGGGATGGCGCAAACGGATTCCTGTCAAAGACTTGTAGTGCGTTTGAGTTGAACAAAGCGCTTAATAGTATATACACGACCGGTATGTATTATCCCGAATCTATCTCAGGCAGGCTGATCAGCTTGCTGCAACATAAGAATAAAGACATGCTGCCTGTACTTACAGACAGGGAAATACAGTTTTTATCGCTGTGCGCCACAACCTTATCTTATAAGGAAATAGCCAAAATAATGTATGTTAGCCCGAGAACTATCGATAAATTCAGTAAAGTGCTGTTTGATAAACTGCGCGTTAACTCACGCACATCACTGGCGGCATTCGCATTCAACATTGGCTTGTATACAGATGTGAATAAGAAAATACCTGTAGCTTAAATATGCTCGTTTAATAGGTATTCAGAAATAAATGTTTTGATTTCTAAACTTTTGGCCGCGTAATATGTTCGAGGAACAATACGTGTTCTTGGTACTATCTTCATTTGCCTGTTGGCTCTAAATATAATGTCTTCTTTAGTAGCCGGCCAGTTACATTATTCATATATATTCTGCCTTATTCCTTGATGGAAGACCATCGCTTCTGTATAGGGATCTATCTTTGTGTTTTACTGTAATGCCAGACAAAGGAAAATCACCTGCATGCCATGTGGATGCAGGTGATACCATTGTTTCATTAGTGGAACCAGGGATAAGCAACTCAATATTGTGATAGTACTATATTACATTACCTCCTGCGGCCCGGTCACAGTAGTTGAAATGTTTACAATGTAAAATTCCGGTGAGTCATATATCTTATATTTCTGAGTATTGCTTATTGTGGTCTGGGTTATCGTGGTAACAGGATATGTAATAATAGCTGCGGTTGGTTTAGTCTTTTTTTTCACTTTCATTAGGCTTGTTACCCACCAATATGCAATACTGAACAATCATATCTAAGCCATTTGCGTTTATTATATTGTTCATATGGTCGTCAATATATCCGCCGACACATACGGACCCCAGGTTTTCAGATTCCGCCGCTAGTATAATGTTTTGTGCAATATGGCCGGTTTCCAGCAAAGCAAAACGGTATCCACGCTCACGGTATTTAAATTTTACCCGCGGCATATTTGCGGCCAGCACAAATACTGCTGCCGTTGATTTTATGCTGTCGGTAAGAGGGCTCATGGCTTTTGATAGTGCCTTATCGAGGTTGTCCCTGGTGTCTGTGTAGAGCTGTACGATCTCGTTGTCTACAGGGGAGTAAAGATATAGCCCAGGGTCAATACCTTCAACATTTTGCACGATGCAATACACCTCAACCGGGAAAAGACCGCCAGGAGATGGGGTTGTCCGGAGGTTAAATGTCACATCGTCACCTTGTGTTTGGTTGATGGTCACTCCGTTCGCCAGAAAAAGAAGTCGTGAAAAACATTCAAAGTCAATGGGGGTATCTTTAAAAGTCCGTTCTGATCGTCGCCGGGTCAGGACGTCATAAAAGAATTTTTTCTGATCGTCGTTTGCTGGCATTCCGATCCGGAGTTTCTGTGTATTGAAGCCATTGTATTTATAGTTAGGGCGAGTTATGATTTTTCTTATTTCCTTGCTGGTGTTTACAAATGTGATCCACGAATAAAATCCGGCATCTATTTCACGCATTTTAGAGTTCTCGTGGTACATCTCACTTAGGGAGAATTGGTACTCGTCGAAAGCTTCATTTTTTGTGTTCATTGCTTGTAGTTTTATGGTTAGACAATTATGGATAAGGGTGGGGGAACGGGTTGATCGTGACATCGGGATTGAATTTCTTTAACCCCAGCTTTTTGGGGACCTCTTTCCAGCGTGTACCACCTAAGAACGGATAATTAAAATCGCCCTCCATTACTTCCAGTGCGGGTATCAGCACTTTTACTACATTGAGCCCGCAGCGGTAAGCTTCAGGAGTGGTCACATCCACGGCCAGTATTTCGTACCGGTTCTTACTGAATGTATCAATAATGTTTTGAAGCGTAAATTTTATATTCCTGCTATTGTATCCAAACGACTTTTTCAGGTCGCTTAAGTTCAAACCCGCTTCTTTCGGTAAAAATTGTAATGCCTCAGACATATCGTTGTATGCATATAATTCCATTCTTTTTTCAAATGAATCAATATTCGCAAAGCCATCCTCTATCGGGAATTTCTTTTCGCCTTTGTATTCCATCCAAAACAGGCCCTGTACCAATTCTACAAGTGTTTTCAATGCGGCAACATCCGGGTCAGGGTGTGCAGCTCCCCCTACAACCCTTGCCGGGTAACCATTTCGCGTATCTGTTAACACGCCGAAGAATGAAGCCATTTCCAGGTCCTGGGTAGTATAAAACAGTTCGTATTTTATTCCCGGTCTTTTGAATTTGGTGTTGAAAACATTGAATAGTTCCGATCCTTCATCAATTTCGATTTTTACAGGTGGTACCTGGTTCTTCCACATGATCATAAATGCGTCACGCTCTATGAGCTCACATATACCTTTGAAGATGGCCTCCGGCACAGATGTTGCACATGCTGCGCCTGTAGAAATAGAAACCGAGATCATTTCTTCTTTTTCTTCCTTGAATACCGGGGCGTAGGGTAGATATACCAATGACGCGGGAACGTATTTTGTTACATGATTGGTGAGGCTGTCTGCCTTTGTCCACGCCATTAATGTATTTTCATTAAATCGGGAGAAATGACTGATGTACTGATCGTCAGTAAACAAACTCCATTCTTCAGGCCCTACAAACGACAGTTTTCGTTTCTTTAGATCTTTGAATGTAGTAAGTAAAAGGTCTTCGGGATGGAATATTCCGAGGCAGTATCTTTCCACGGCTTCGCCGGTGGCGGCATAATATGCGTTTTCATATGTCAACCCTGCGCCGGATCCGTTGCTGGAGTGGGAAAAAGGCATACCTAAAGCAGCCAGATCACAACAGGAGGCCACGTGTGTGAACAGGTCCGGGTCTGAAAGTTGATTTTCCATTGACGTCTGAAGGTCTATTATTCCTGAAGTGGTATTATACAGGTCAGACAGCGGCGATGATCCGAAAAATGGTTGTTTTATATATTTTCCCATAACTTGGTTGTTGGTTTTAGTTTGCTAACACCACATACCGGGCACCGTGGTATTTTAAAAGCTGGTTCAAAAGAACTTGTGCATGTTATCAGGTTAAAGGCCCATACTTTGTCTATAGTGAGATTGTCGAGGCTGTATGAGTAGTATTTTATGACTTCAATACATAATACTTCCAATCCTGCAGTTATATTAAAGCTCGCATCTTTTATAGCTTTTTTAGACTGGCCCGCGTAGTTGTGGATTGCAGCCGCCTTTCTGGATGAATAGCACTGGTAGCAAGCGGATTGTTTATGAAGGTACAATGGGCCTATGTGTATATCAGGAAAGGTAAAACCATATGTAATAAAATTTTTCCCGTTGTTATAGCACATTTTATTTATCTCAAGCGCTTTGTCCTCAGTAAAGTCTTCTGATATATATATGACAAGATCTGACGCGTTGCTTTTTACGTATTCGGTATCAACCACCTCTGAGAACGTCTTGTGAATATGTACCTCGGTAAAGGGGTATCGGCATTCTTTTACTTTGCTGTTGATCAGTTTTTCTTCGGTCTTGCTCAAGACTTGTAAGGGATAATAGTATATTGTACCTACTCCTATTCTGACCAGGTTCTCTATGAGCGATATAGCAAGGCGACCATCTCCTAAGACGAGGATCTTACCTTCTTTTATGCTTTTCTGATGGTTCAGCGCACTGGTGGAATAAGGCTGAAACATGTCAGTTTTGTCGTAGCCAATTTTTGAAAATGCAGTGAGCTGCTTGCTAAGAAGCGCCAATTCTTCTTCAGAGAACACCGCCATGTCTGAATCCGGAGACTCGATGATCACATTCTGCTCCTTCAGATCATTTAAAATGTCAATGATCTCTCCAAGGTCAAACCCGTCGAGCAACAGATCTCCTATGATGTCGTTTGCCGTTCTATTGCCGTCTAACAATCGGAATAGTGCCGTGCACAGGTCCGTACCCAGTGCATTATCATTTGTTATATCAACCTGTGTGTTGAGAACAGGTTTGTGAAAAAGGTAAGACATAGTTGTTTATTTTTTGATGATTTATATTGTTTGAAAACGGTTATTATTGTTCTTGATATTATGCTGCTTTTACTCATGAAGAGTTCATGTATTTTATAGTCATAAAATAGTGTTAGATTATTTATGTTAAATATGAATGATTACTTCTGCAGAAGTGAAGGTTATAATCGGATGGATAGTCTGACTATTTCCATTGGACAAATATAGATGGTCGTATTTTTTCCACAGATGATGTATTGCTATTTCATAGTGTTGATATCACTATTTTTTTGTGTATCCCCCACAGCAGTGATAGACTGAATTGCCGTAAATAAAATGGCGCCCCTTTAGGGGCGCCATTTTACCAGGCAGGGAAAAATCTTATGAATATAGCTTTTTTTTAGTGCTATGCCTTTGCACTTGAACTAGAAGTCCATGTAAACGAGCTTGAAGTAGAAGTACAGGCGTTTGAACTGGTGGAGCTTGATGAACACCAGCCTTTCACGGTTATACCAGTCACTTGCAAGCCTCCTGCAAGCCTTGCGGCGCGGGCAGCAATTGCCTGAGAGAACATTCCCGGAACGGTAGCGTCCTGTAATAGAGTTGATACTCCGTCAAGTGGATACAAAGGAGCAGCGTATGTGTCGCCGGTGAGGGCTCCGAAAATTACGCTAGTTATAGCTGCTGCATCGGCAACGCCTACTGAATCCGGCAACAGAGTCCAAACAGCTGGGTCGTAGGGTTGTCCGCCCATCTGATCGGCGAGACCCTGAACAGTATTGTTCAGTATCTGATTCCTGTCCACAACAGTTGTAATGATGTTGTTATTTTCATCAAGCTCAACAAGTGTGAAATTTTCGTTTTGCAGTGGTGTATGCCCTACTGTAACAATAGTAGCTGAATAGTGTGTTTTACCACCTGATACAAATCCAACTATACTTGCTGCCTGGTGAGAAGGAGTTGAATTGTAGTCGAACTGTACAAAGGTTGGAGCTACTATCATGAGATATGGGTTTGATACACCCTGTGCACCGGTTGGGCTTGGATCGTTGTTTACGCCCATTACAGCTATGTTGCGAGCGTAGTTAAAGCCCATGCCCAGTGATGAAATGTATGCTGTCAGTGCCTGGAAACCCTGGTCCTGTAAGCAAACGCGTTGTGTGTACGTTTCGGCGAATTTGCCGCCTAATACTGTGAAATTTGATGCCATGATTGTTTAATTTTTTTGGTTTAGATGAAACTGTTAGACCTGTATTTCCCTGCCTGTATTCGGAATAAAGCTGTATTCATAAGCATGTACAAATTTACTTTTGGTACAGGGGTATTCTGTTTTTGTATAGCTATATTGATCAGTTTATATAGCTATTGTTCCGTGTTGTTACTGCGTGGCTCATGTGAGGTAATCGGTTGTTATATTGCTTTGAGTGTAAACAGCTGTATTAAGATTGCTTTTGAGCGTATAGTCCTATGGGTGTTCCCGGTCAAAGAATTGAAAAGGGCTGCATCATTGTTTGATGCAGCCCTCCAAGGTTTATAGATGACAATTCTTTTTTTGAATTATTTATTTACCAGGTTCCGCCGGCGCCGCCTCCGCCGGTCTGACCTCCACCGAAACCTCCGAATCCCCCTGATTTCTCTGCTGGTGGTGGGATCACGGATGTAGTAGAGCTGGTGCTGCCCGCGCAAGAAGACGAAGAGCCTGCCATCGCAGTGACTCCCTGGCCTACAGCTGTTCTCAATGATACTGCCTGAGCGAATCTGCCGCTTATTGTGCTGTCTCCCAGTAGTGTTGCGATACCTTCTGTTCCATAAAGAGGGCCTTCGACTTTGTCTGTCGCAAGGGTGCCCAGTACAGTTCCCGCTATTGCTGCAAGGTCAGTTTGCTCAAATGTTGGCCACACTGCATTCCACTGGTTTGCGTTAATATTGGCTATGCCCATAAGTTCGGCAAGTGATGTTGGTGTGTTGTTTTGTAGTTGTTCCCGGGTGACCTGTGTGGTTACAATGTTATTGTCGGGATCCAGTTCTACCAGAGTGAAGTCGCTGATCTGCACAGGATTGTGGTTTACAGTTGTTACCACTGCATTAAACGAAGCAACGCCGTTTGTGAAATAGCCCACAATACTGGCTGATTTATGTGATGGCTGATTTTGCACATCAAACTGGGTAGATGTTGGTACCACGATAATAAGAAATGGTGCGGATGCAAATTCATTACCGGCGCTATCCGGATCATTATTGACGCCCATTATAGCCATGTCGCGGTCATGATCGCCACCAAGGCCGAGTCCTGTAATGTAAGCTTTTAATGCGCGGTACTGCGCGTGTGATTCGCATTGTACTTCCTGAAATGTCCTGGCAAATTTGTTGCCGAGAACGGAAAAATTTAAAGCCATTGTTTATTTTTTTGGATGAAATAATATTTGGGAAATTTGATTTATCAGTTTACCATGTGCCACTTGCGCCGCCGCCGCCAAATGTGCCACCGCCAAATCCGCCAAATCCACCTGACGCTTCTGCCGGCGGAGGTATAACAGAGGTGGTAGAACTGGTGCTGCCTGCGCATGATGACGAAGATCCTGCCATTGCGTTCACTCCCTGTCCTATAGCAGTTCTTAATGATATAGCCTGCGCAAACCGCCCGCTTATAGTGCTATCTCGCAGCAGGGCAGCCCGGCCTTCTGTACCGTATAGCGGTCCTTCGTAGTCGTCTGTGGTGAGTGTGCCTAATATGGTGCCGGCTACAGCTGCCAGGTCTGTTTGTTCAAATGTTGGCCATATTGAATCCCACTGTTCAGGGTTGATATTGGCCATTCCCATTAGAGCGGCTAGTGAGCCCGGTGTGTTGTTCAGCAGTTGCGCCCTGTTTACTTGCGTTGTTACAACATTGTTGTTGGCGTCAAGCTCCACCAGGGTAAAATCATTGATCTGCACCGGGTTGTGGTTCACCGTGGTTACAACCGCATTAAATGAGGCGACTCCATTAGTGAAATAGCCCACGATGCTCGCTGATTGATGCGACGGTTGGTTTTGCAGACTAAATGGCGTATTGGTAGGTATTACCACTACGAGGAAGGGCGCTGAAGCGAACTCGTTGCCATTGCCATCGGGGTCGTTGTTTACGCCCATTATTGCCATATCCCTGTTATGGTCGCCGCCAAGGCCCAGTCCAGTAACATAGTTTTTTAATGTCTGGTACTGTGCGTGGGATTCACATTGTACCTCTACAAATGTTCTTGCGAATTTATTGCCAAGAACGGTAAAATTTGATGCCATTTTTTAAATTTTTATAGGTGAAATAATAGAAGTGAAATATTGCTTGTTCGGTTACCAGGTTCCGCCTGATCCTCCTCCTCCAAACGTACCTCCTCCAAATCCTCCGAATTTGCCGGAGGCTTCAGTTGGAGGTGGAATAACTGAGGTTGTGGAACTGGTGCTGCCTGCGGAAGATGAAGACGAACCAGCCATCGCCGTTACTCCCTGGCCTACTGCTGTTCGCAGTGATACTGCCTGTGCGAACCGGCCGCTCAATGTTCCATCGCCTAGCAGCATCGCCATGCCTTCAGTTCCGTAGAGTGCCCCTTCAATATCGTCTGTAACAAGTTTGCCAAGTATAGTGCCGGCTATCGCGGCAAGGTCCGTTTGTTCAAAAGTTGGCCATATTTCATCCCACTGTTCAGGATCAATATTAGCTGTACCCATTAACCCAGCAAGGGTAGCAGGCGTATTATTCTTTATCTGATCTCTTGTGACCAAGTTAGTTACGATGTTATTGTCAGTGTCGAGTTCCACTAAAGTAAAATCGGTGATCTGTACAGGGTTATGATTTATTGTGGTCACAACGGCATTGAAAGAGGCAACTCCATTTGTGAAATAGCCTACTATGCTTGCTGATTTATGTGATGGCTGATTTTGCAGGTCGAACGGAATAGCAGTCGGTACTATGATTGCTAAGAAAGGCGCAGATGCAAAATCATTTCCAGCGCTGTTAGGGTCATTATTTACACCCATTACCGCCATATCCCGGCTATGGTCACCACCGAGGCCTAAGTTGGTTATATAGTTCTTAAGCGCCTGATATTGAGCGTGCTGTTCGCATTGAACTTCTACGAACGTTCTGGCAAATTTGTTGCCTAATACGGTAAAATTTGATGCCATTTTTTGTTGTTTTTATAATTAAAGATTTAAGTTTCAGTACAGTTGTGGGGGTGATTGTACTTCTTATGCTGATCACAAAGGTATTTTAGCCGGTAGCCTCATTTGATTTTATATGGCGCTATGTAGCATGCAATATCACTATGTTTTAAAACGAATCTTTGCTCATTGGGGTTGATTGGTTGATAAATACCAAACCTTGTTCATTCAAATCGTTGATAATTGGCAGATACTCGGTTGCTTTCTGTTTTTTTATTAATAATTTAGTGTCAGCAATCCGATAATCACTTATCCCATGAGGTGTCGTATTATTCTAATATTTATTGTCTTCCTGTCTCATTTTGTTTATGCAGACGAATCAGATCAGGCGAAAATTGACTCGATTCTTTCAGTATTAAAGAAGACCGGTGATGATACATCCAAAGTAAAACTGCTCAACAGGTTATCTTTTTTATACAACAAGACAAATCCTAATGAAGGCTTAAAATTCGGGATAGAGTCGCTTGCGTTGTCTGAAGAATTGGAATGGAAAACAGGTATTGCTGATGCATGTAACTCCATTGCCGGTAACTACTACTATAAGTCGGATTATTCAAAATCGCTAGAGTTTTTTTTCAAGTCGTTAAAAATAAATGAGGAATTGCTGGATACTGTAAGTATTGCGCAGAATCTGGGCAACATTGGAAATGTATACGCTTTGCAGGGTAATAGTGTCAAGGCCCTGGAATATTTTGACAGGACACTGAAAATTTTTGAAAAGCTGGGTAACAAGGAAGGTGTGGGAGTTGAAATGGGAAACAAAGGGAATATTTATTATGCACTTGGTGATTTTGATAAGGCGCTGGAGTGCGATCAAAGGGCCTTGCAAATAAGTGAAGAGATTAATGACAAGAGCGAAATAGCCAAAAACCTTGGCAACATAGGTTATGTATATATGGGCAAAGGTGAATATGAGAAAGCGCTTGTTTATGATGATAGTGCCTTGAATATGTACAGGCAATTGGGCGATAAAAATAGTATCGCTATCAATCTTGGCAATATAGGCGAGACTTATCTGCAGATGGCAAAACATTCCCAAAGCCAGGATGCATATAAGAAAGCTATATCGTATTTAAGCCAGGCCATTGCTATTGACCAGGAAATAGGTGATATTAATAACCTGAAAGAGTTTTCCCAGTATTTATCTGAAAGTTATGAGCGGTCAGGTGATTTTAAAGAGGCGTTGACAAATTATAAACTTTATACCGTTTATAAAGACTCCGTTTTTTCAATAGAAAAAAGGATAAAGATTACTAATCTTGAAACCCAGCGAGACCTTGATCTTAAGGACAAGCAAATTGAGATAAATAAGCTAGAGGTTGTTAAAAAGCGAAATGAAAGTGTTTTTCTGTCCATTGGCATAATTCTGCTGTTATTTGTAATTATTTTCATAGCTAGGGAAAGAAAGAAGTCTGAGGCACTCTTGCTGAATATACTTCCTGAAAAAATTGCGGAACGGCTGAAAAAGAAAGAACATCCTATTGCCGATTATTTCAATAATGTATCCATTTTGTTTATTGACATGGCAGGTTTTACACAGTTCTCTGATATCCGGGACCCCAAGGACACTGTGAATATGCTAAACGATGTGTTTACTCATTTTGACACGTTGGCAGGTAAATATGGGCTAGAAAAGATCAAAACGATCGGCGACTGTTATATGGCGGTTTGTGGTTTGCCGGAACCAAGGACTGACCATGCATATGCAGCGGCGCAAATGGCATTGGAGGTAAAGGAAAGCATGAAAGAATATAAAGCCAAAGATGGTACGCCTATATCTTTTAGGTTTGGCCTTGATTGCGGTCCTGTTGTAGCGGGTGTTATAGGAAAGAAAAAGTTTGTGTATGACCTATGGGGTGACGCTGTTAATACTGCAAGCAGGATGGAAAGTACGGGTGTTGCCAATGAAATACATTGTACCGATAATTTTAAACAGGAACTAGAGGGCAGGTATCAGTTCATCAGCAGGGGGATGGTGGAGGTGAAAGGCAAAGGCGCTATGAACACCTGGCTGCTTAATGGCTGATTTTATTAAAGTGGTTACAATCTCATTTATTGTTGTTTGTTCTATAATAGTTACTGTTGTGGTAGAATGCTACTCACACGTATAGTGTTTTGTTTTCCCCTTTCGTTGGTCTGAGAGTTGTAATGCTTCTGCATGCAGGTTTGTTTGCAGATAGGCAGCAATATTATTCGTTTGTTTTGACAAATGTTATACTGTCAAGCGCCCTGTATATCCTGGCGCTGGCGGTATTGTGTATTATTGATAATTATGAAAATAGGAATATACGTACCCGGATTAGGTCAGAATTATAAGGAAGAGTCAGTTTTGAAATATGCTACCCGGTTTATGCACGAACTGGACTGGAACCACGAGAAGACGAAAAATGTATATACGCTCAGGCACGAAACAATTTTTCTGGGATATAATTCGAATAAGAAGGAGCTCAATAAGCAACGAACTACAAAAGTATCAATAGTAGAACGCCAGGCAGACTTGACAGAAACGGTCGTTTACAGCTTTTATGATCTGCCGTATGAGAGCATACTTACGGATACGTTTAATGCTAGTAATATCTTCAGGAAGTCCGTCCTTCTTTTGCTGACTATTATGGGTAAGTTCCCGAGGATTTTTCTGGGAATGTTTAATAAGGGTGGTACAAAATACTTTTCGCAAAAGAAAAGATTTCAGTCCTTTTACGCTATTATTCTTCTTATTTCTATTGGTCTCGGGGGTATTTTGCTCATTCCGTCTTTTATTACCGTATTTAGTAGTGTGGAAGCACTTCCGGGGTGGGTGTCAAATATGTTTTCCAGATACTTCAGCGATACTTTTTGGCAGCGGGTATCACACTATATAATTGCCGCTTCACTTGTTGTGTTCACCATCACACCACGTATAAACCAGTTGATCATTTCATTGACCACAAAGCTGGTATGTATACACTATTACCTGCAGATAGGCGAGCGTAAACAGGCGATCCTCGGCCATCTTGATCATTTGCTTGAGTTTATATCCGAGCATGAAGATGAGGATACGACCATACATCTGCACGCATGTGATTTTGGTGCTATTCTTTGCTACGACTTATTGTTTCCCATGGGTGCGGTACCTTCAGAAAGGGTCAGGCAAAAGGTTAAATGTTTTTGTACGGTAAGCTTTCCCTACGAATTCATTTCGTCATATTATCCTTTGTATTTTAACAACAGATGCAGTATCATGTCTGACAGCCTGTATCGCTGGTACAATATATATTCATTGCCTGATTTCTTCAGCACAAACCTCAGGCCTGATACATTCAGGAGTTCAATAAATAATCCGGGAAGCCCCATTACCCCGGTAAATATCCACTACGACATCGTGGAACGGGACATGAGTGTTTTTGATTTCATTGCTTTCTTCAGCCTCAAAACCTACCAGTACTATTGGGACGATTCTACTGATGGTACAAGCTGCCTGCGTTTGTTGGTTAGGGCTATGATGAGGGATGGGCTCTTATAAGGAGATGATTTTGTCGTTTGCAGATAGAGTGCATGTGATAATAATTCCTTTACGTGGTAAATCAGCAATTGTATGACAGATTCACCTGAATTAATTACAGCCGGGTTTTCCGGAACAGCACAACAATATTTATTTCAAAAGTATGGTGACCCATGCGCGAAGGGCTGGGGTGCCTCCTGGTTGATCAATTGGAAAGTGCGGAGCTCCTTTAATTGGTTTCCAGCTGATGCGATATGTGTGCATAAGGCATTTCACCCCCGGCTGTTAAATGCATTCACGCAGTTAGAGGTACTTGGATTACACCGTGAAATAAAAACATTTGATGACGGTTATGGCATCCGTTTCATCAGTGGTAGCACTACTATATTATCTGTACATAGCTGGGGGGCAGCTATAGACCTCAATGCAGATGAAAATCCATTAGGTAGCATAGGTTGTTGGACCAATGAGTTCATAGATGTTATGCTACAGAATGGTATATTCTGCGGCCGTAACTGGACAGGCCGAAAAGACCCTATGCACTTTGCAATGGTGAATGGATAGTTTTTTTGCGACCCGAAATTAGATTAATATGAATAAAGATATTGTTGGAGAAAACCTTGTTGGCATTCAGTTGCGCATGATGCCACCTCTTGTAAAGCACAATGGGGGATATTCTTTTTGGTCGCCGGATACGAAAGTCAATTTGTATTGCCTGACACTGATATTTGAGGATATAGACGGTCGGTTTAATGGACTTTTATGTCTTGATTCTTTCTCGGGCGTAGGCGATAATGAGTTTCTGAATGTCTATAAAGCGTTATATGATTGGAAAGGCAATTCTGCAACTACTGCTCCCGATCGGATTTTCTTTATATCAACTATTGTCAGGTGCAAGCGTAAACCCGTAGACATAGATATTATACTGCATAATACCCGGAAAAGCAAAAACTACCGCGAATTGGTAGATATGCTATCGTCAATGGTTTCAGACACGGTCTCATTCCCCCAGATCGTAAATGTAGCTATGAAAATTACTGATGTTATTAAACAGAATATGGGCAAGATAGATAATGTGTCTGTAGCAACTACCGCACATTACTTTAACAAGCATCATGGTGATCTTGATAAGATTGGCGCTGTATCAATTAAAAATGCCACGAAGAATGTAATATTTGATTTTGAACTGACCATTTATAACAAAGAGCTTATAACGGCAGATATCAATAACACTGTGGCTACATTGCCGGCCAACATTTATCCTATGTAGCCTTATCTTTTTGTATGCTAATAGTTTGTAAGTAGCTGCCCGGCAATGCCTGATATTTCCTGGGCCAGTGTGGTGGGGGCAAGGACTTTTACATTACTGCCATAACCTAATATGACCTCGATTAATTCCTGGTTCAGAATTACGTTTATGGCTACTTCTATGCGGCCGTCTGTATATTCTCGTGTTATTACCTGGGAATGGTGGATTGGGTGCTGCCTGATATGATGTGATCTGTCTTTGCCAAAAAGCAGACGTACCTGGCTTATTTCGTCCGATGGTTTTGTTATCCCGATCACGTCGTGAAAATAGTCGCAGGCAGAAAAGAACAGATCAGATATATATGGGAGGTTTGATATCTTGACATCTTTTAGTCTGTCGAGTTCATATATCCCAGTTTTTTTTGTTTCATGGCAGTGCCCGACAATATGCCACTCATTCTTATATTCTTTCAGCAGATATGGGTGTATATGCACGACCTCCGGTATTTTTGATTTGGATGTACAGTAAGATATTTTAAGTACATTTTTTCGGATAATGGCATGATAAATATCTTCCAATATATCTTTCCCGGTGCTGTTTTGCGAACTTTCAAAGATGATAATGTCTTTCTGCTCATCTACATTGAAGTTGTATCGGGATTCCAGTTTTTTTACTATATCCGCAACTTCATCAGCAATAGTAAATACCTTTATTTGTTTCAGTACCTGTACCGCCTGGTTTAGTTTAATGATTTCTTCTTCATTTATGGGGATGTTTTTTATCGAGAACCCGGCTTCTTCATAACGATAGAAATAGTTTTTTCCTGATTTATACATTTCGATAGGTGCACAATATTCAGATTGCATGTTTTCCAGATCATACCTCAATTGGCTGATAGAAATGATACATCCTGCCCCATACTGTGTTTCCAATCTACGGTTTACATACTTTAATAGATCTGCCTTTGACCATTTTTTACGAGTGTTTCTCAAGCACTCGTCAATGATCTCAAACCTGAACCGTGCAGATTTATTAACAGGCATTATTTCATAGCAGTTTTTATAACTAGATCAGTTTATGACTGACTTAATGAGTATTATTACTTGCAATCATATGCGGGCAAAAGAGCCAATACGCAAAATAGCTTGCAGTCCTTGCAGCCTATTTGCATGCAAAACGATGGATGAGTTGCCGGCTTAATAAATTGCGATATTGCCAGGCACCGGATATCCGGGTCTGTCTTAAAAAAATAATGCATGGCTTATATTCTGGCTACCATGCTAACTGGGTGGAAGCGGGCAATTCTGTACTTGTACCGTATGCAATAATGTGTGGCAGCTTGTAGCTGTTGTGTTAGATATCGCGTGTCGGGATGCTCAGCTGCCTGAAGTAGGAATAGCTACTTATTTAAACACATAGGTCCTATCGGGGATGAGTCAAAATAATATGGTCTTTGGGAGTTTTCAGATGCGCAGATCATAAATTTCATAGATTCGAATTTTAAGTGGTAACAGGAATATTCAGATATAAATACATTTAAAAATTTAATATAGTAAAGCGTGTTTCATTATACTGCGCATGCAATAACAATAGATATATTGTCTTTGCATTATTGCCCTTGATGATTCCTTACCGTAAGTGATTTCTTAGCAAAAATTGATCTCTTTTACAAATATATAGGCTGTAAAAGGTCCTGTTTATAGCCGAATTAGGCTATTGCTGTTTTGGACAGAATTTCATATAGCTATACAATGCCAGGGTAATTTTGTTTTATGAAAATCTATGCACCATCTGCTTTATGAGGGTTATAATATTCCTCTTTTTATTGCGTAGTTCACCAACTCAGCTATATTTTTTGTGTTGGTTTTCCTAAACATATTTTTACGGTGATTGCTGATAGTATTGATTGTAGCTCCTACTTTATCTACTATTTGCTTTACACTCAATCCGTCTGAGAGCCATAGCAAAATTTCTTTTTCACGGGATGTAAGCATGCAATCTTCACTATTGGGGTAAAAAAAGTTGGTCAGGATGTTTTCATATTCAATACCGTTTGCAGAACGTTTGTAGCGCTCTATTGTCTGAATAATGCTTGTGTCTTTTTTGAACGGTGTAATATCAGTGACATTTCCGAAACCGAAAACAGGACGGCCATTTACAGTTATATATCCACCCTTTTGCAGCAGTGCAATATGACTGCCGTCTTTATTAGTGAGCCTGTAGTTACAAGAGAATATGTAATCGCAATGCTGTTCGTCCGGTATATCCGCAAGAAATTTGATCACCTGCGGAAAGACAAACTTGTTGTAAATGTCAAAATCTTCGTTTTTGGAAATGTCTACAATAAAGTCAAGCCCGCCATCAGAGAAATCCTCGGGAAAGTAACCCATTTTTTTTTGCACACATCCAGGGAAAAGCAGATGTTTTTTCTTGGTATAGTCTATTGCGTAAAACGAATGAAAGAGCCCTGACGATGCATAGGCCGTCTGTTTATATTGTGCATGAAAATTTGGCAATATCGCATAGCCGGCATCATTTTTCAGCAGGGAAGCGTTATTGATGTGTTCAAGGTATGATGTATAGGAGGCAGCCACAGATTCAACGCAGTTTCAGTCGTAAATGTAAGTTGAAGGCCGGTAAAACATTACAGTTGAATACCCCAATTTCACTACCGTTTTTTAACGGTATTTGCTTTTTGTTTAATTTGCCGGCATGAATATATTGATCGAAACAGACAGGCTCATTATCCGTCCGCTGGCAATGACCGACGATGAGGCGATGTTCGAAATGGATCATGACCCTTTAGTACATACCTACCTGGGAAATAAACCCATTGAGACAATAGAGCAGGAGCGCGACGTGATCGCCTATGTAATGCAACAATATAAGGATCGAGGTATTGGGCGTTGGGCATTAGTGGAAAAGTCTTCAGGAAAGTTCATAGGGTGGGTTGGGTTTAAACTCATGAAGGAATTGGTCAACAAGCATGTTGAATTCATTGATTTTGGCTACCGGCTCAACAGTAAGTACTGGAACCGGGGTTATGCTTCAGAATCCGGCAGGGCGTGCCTTGATTACGGCATTCGTACACTTGGTTATACAGACGTATATGCAATGACCGATATTGATAACGGCGCCTCCAGAAGGGTGTTGGAAAAGCTTGGCTTTAAATTGGTAGAGATATTTGCATATGATGCCGAGCCCAACTGGCGTGCGGCTAATGCGCCTACAACATGGTACAAGCTGGCGCTCCCGGCCAGGTAGTGTGGGAAGTGTTTTATTCAACAATCCTCCATGGTGGGTTTTTCCTGTTATTCCCCGCATGGTACAATATCAGCAAGTGGCCATCGGGATCCCTTAGTCTTGCTTCCCGCCATAGCCATGGTTTATCGGTGGGGAACTCCTCAAATAATATGCCCTTGTTCATGAGGTGGGCAACATGATCGTCTAATTCAGACACTTCAAAATATATCCACACACCGCCGGCGTGTATATGGTCTTCATGATGAAGGGAAAATGTTGCGTCACCGTTAATACATTCAAACCGCGCATAGTGGGGAAGTGATTTTACGATCAATCTGAGCCCAAGTTGCTTATAGAATGCAATTGATCGCTCTACATCAGCAACGGGTATAGTTATTTGATTCAGATTCATTCTGGGATTTTTATATAGCGAAATTACTTTTTTTGCTTGGCTATGTTGGTGTTATCGCACTGGCCTTCACATCATTGCCAACTGAATCTTATTTCTGATCGGGTATATGGTATGCCTATTGAGTAGGTTTGTGTGTCCCTTTCATAACGGTTGTTACGGGTACCAATACCGTTGTTTAACGGGTACGAAATATAGTCTTTTTCAAAACGGGATTTAGCCTTTTAACTCTTTTAAGCCTCTTTGGCCGCAAGTAATATTGCATCATCGTTAAAGGGGTAGGCTGAAAACCCTGAAAAGAGTAAGCACCCGGAAGCCGAAAAGGGAAGCAGAGTAGGCAAAAATAAAATTTATATTATGCGTGATTTAATGAGAGTTTTTAATCAAAGAGGGCCTGTGATACTTAGCGAAAATAATATTATTTCGTTTGGTGTGCATACACATCCCATAAATTTCCAATCAGACCGGTACCTGAATTGGCTTGGTTTGTGTAAGGCGAAAAATACAGATGGTTTGAAATCTGAAGCATACAAATTTCTTCAGGGCACGGATTCTATTCACGTTGTCGAAGACATTGGGAGTGATTGGGCGCCTGTTATTCGGGCTTTTTTTTCTATTGGTAATGACATAACCGCAGAAAAAGCATGTCAGATAATAAAACAGTTTAGCGTTGAGAAACTACTCGGAAGTAACAGGAGTAGTTTTACAACCCAATTCTCCCGACTGGCGGATACTGCCCTTAGTTTATCGTATCTGAGGAATCTTGGAAATCCGGATAACATGGACTACCAGTCTGCAATTAAGGTCATGGCATTCACGGAAAAATTTGTTGGGCTAAAGATGAACATGTCGGACCGGCAGGTGACTGCATATTTTCTAAAACCCTTAATACTACCCATTTGTTTTTTTCGTATTGATCCTTGTGAAGTTATTGTCGGTCAAGGTGTGAAATTTCCATATTTAGTGGAAAATAGCAGTGGTTGTTGTGGTGACTCACATGAATCAAATGGATGTGTTAGTGAAGACTGCACTTGCCATGAAAATGAGGAGTGTGTTGAACAAAGTAAATGTTGCGCCAGGCCTACGATTGAGATAATAGATTTGATGGTGGTAAAAGAGAAAACCAAATGCTATGTGGCAGGAGATTTGTCCTATATCAGAAATGTGTTGGCGGGTGAAGTACTGTCTACCAAGCACAGGCGTCTTGAAAGGACAGAGCAGCTTATTGAGACGGAATCTGATATCCGGGATTTTGAGGAACGTTACCTGCAAACAGAGGATAAAACTGCTTTGCATAAGGAATCAGAGGATGTGATAAAACAAGATTTATCTTTGAGCGCCGGACTTACTACAAATTCTTCCTTCGGAATAGGTATTGGAAAAATAGCGAACTTGTCATTCGGGACGAATTCTACTACAAATTTTAGTACAAGCCTTTCAAAGACGCTAACAAACAAGGAAGCCAGGGATTATTCCAAAGATGTAATAGACCGGGCTACCCGACAGATGGAAGAAAAGGTAAGGAAACTTTCTTCTGTAAAGAAAATCCTTGAGACACAGGAGAAGAATAAGCACGTTTTCGACAATTCACAAGGCGATAATGTAAATGGGCAGTATCTCTATGTTGAAAAAAAGTCTGAGGCTGTACTTTGCAACTATGGTAAAACAGCTGTCCTTGATCTTATTCTGCCTGAACCAGCGGCGTTATACAAAAAACTAATGCAGTTAAAGTTCGAATTTAACCTAACGGAGCCATTGAAGCCAACAATTGTTCCCCAAGATATAACGGCAAGCAATTATTTGAACCTTGCAATGCAATATGGTATAAAAGATTTTGATTTTCCCCCTGTTTTGACCAAGAATGTTTCGGTAGAAATATCTGGTACAAACCCAACACACAGAGGTGGTACATTACATACAGGGGCCGAAATGGCAGGCCTTGTAACAAGAAGTGATATATCTGTGACTATTCCGCAAGATTATGTGTCGGATTCTATGACGTCTTTCGCTTCAATGTTAGATTGGGTACATGACGGCACTTCACTTGCTGTATATTTAGATGGTTCAGGAGTTGTCTATTATCCTTCCGGGAGTAATGTGGAAAGTACCGGGGTGCCTGCATTGGAAGGAACACAAAGTTTGCCTTTTGAATCATGGGGCATACGTACATATGATGTAACGGTTACAGTTCATTGTAAACTTAAGGATGAACTGGCACTTAAATGGCAGCTAAGCATCTATAATAAAATTATGGATGCATATAACAGCCAGAAGAAAGAGTATGATGACGCCTACAATGCCGCAAAGGCTGATTTTGATCAGAAAGAAGCTGATTTTATAAAAGAGAGTCGTAACAAAGATCCGTTCGTTAACAGAGAGACGGAGAAAGCGGAGCTAAAGCGAATGGCTATTTCCTACATTACCTGTCAGTTTTTCGATCGGTTTAATGCAATGAAAAGCAGGGTGAAACCCTGTGGTTATTCCGAAATGAACATAAAAGAAGCAGAGAGGGAAGGGAGGTTTATTCGTTTTTTTGAAGAGGCGTTCAATTGGAATTTGATCACTTATGTTTTCTATCCTTATTTCTGGGGTAAGAAATGTGGCTGGGGTAATAGTATTAAAGAGGAATCCGGGGACCTTATTTTTGAACAATATCTCAGGGCCGGTAGTTGTCGTGTGCTTATCCCCATTAGAAATGGCTATTTTGACTACGTTTCATATTATCTGCAAACTGGTGAAATTTGGGGTGGTACAGGAATGCCTCCGCTGTTCAACGATCCGCATTATGTGTCTCTAGCGCAGGAGATAAAAGAGCAAAATGAGAATTTCAATACGGATCGGCCTGGCACCATAGATGTTACAAATGGTAGCAATGAGGTAGTTTTGAATGGCACTGATTATTATTGGGATAGTGGCCTGGGCATCATAAATACCGCGAATGTTAATGCTGATATTGACAGGGCAATAATTCTCGACTTTGATGAGTATAAGATCATATCAATTGTGCGTAACACAGCAGTTCTTACTAATGATTCCTGGATAATTACTTTAGACAGAAATTATGAGGGTGTTACATCTGCCAATCTGAATTGGTCTACCGGTGGTGTTTTCGTAGGAACGCCATGGGAGTTTGTGACACCAACCACGCTCACTTTCCTTCGTGAGAAATCAAATTGTTTACCATGTTTTCCTTTAAACGAATGTAAAGAACAATAATTATGGACTACGGAAATTTTAATAGTACACAAAATGGCTATGGCAACGGAAATTCTGGTAATAACGGATATAATACTAATAATCCGGATATTACTTATGTAAAACCTCCGGTGCAAAGCGGATGGATAGATGTAATCGGAGACTTTGTGGTTGAGCGTAAGGAGATAAAGCGGAGTGGAAACAAGCCATATCTGAATGTGGGACATACCAGGGTAGGGGTGCTTCATACAACTGAAGGAGGCACGATTGACGGAGCTTACACACAGTTAGCAACAAGTCACGATGCCCCTCATTTTATAGCGGGTGAAGGTCGAATTATTCAGTGCAGGCCGATATACGCACAGGCAGCGTCTCTGGAAGATGCAGGGATGAGTAATAATGCTTCAGCTGCGCTTCAGATTGAGATGGTAGGCTACTCCCGCCTTACCTTATGGACTCCGTCCGACAGTTCGTTGTTTCCTGTACTCGCTATTCTTAAATGGGCTTCACTTGATCCGCTTAATATTCCGTTAAGCAGGCCGGCGGATGCATGGGTTGATGATTGCTCTGATTGTCCGCTACCATGGGCTTCAACTCAAAACAGCAGGAGGCTCACTCCGGGTATATGGCCGGCACAAGCCGGGTGGTACATGCATATGGAGGTGCCCGGAAATCACCATTGGGATTGTGGTGCCCTTAGGTTTCGGGAGATGCTCGCGATGGCAGGGCAATAAAATACGCTAACGCTTAAACCCGCTGGTACTGAATTGTGGCAGTGCCGGCGGGTAGCGTAAGCGTCATTATTTCTGCTTAAGGGGGGAGATACTTTAATAGTTAAATGAACAATGCGCAGCGAGCCCATCGCGACGTTATGTTGTTCAAATTAATGCAGAGGAATGTAATTAATACTTAGTGGAGTATCACATTCAGGTTCCCCGGATTTATCCGGTTATCTTTTTTACTATTGAAGCATATGTGTCTTTAACTTCAATGCAGTTGTGTGTGTCATAAAGGTTCTGATCTAAAACTATGCTCACAGGTGAGTTCTCTGTTTTATCAATTACACAGAGAATATGTTCTGTGTTGATAAGGCATTCTGCGCCGTTTGCGGTTGTTGAAAAGATGAATTTTCCCATTTTTGTGATTTTTTGAGATTTTAAATTGAATAATTTCGGTTAACTGTTTCGCAATGTGGAACGGTTTAATAGATTTTTGGTATCCGGTTGATTGTTGCGGTGGAGAAATGAGGGGTTTATGCCGGTGTTAATTGCGAACATTACCAACCCCATTCGGGATTCAATTTTTAGTTTATTGCGTATTCTTATACTGTAGTTTTCTACCGATCGTGGACTCAAGTGCATTTTTCTTGCTATTTCGGTATAAGTCATATCTGAGCTGCAGAAAGTGAGAAACTCTATTTCCCTTTCTGATAAAATGACATGTGAAAATTCTTCTCCGTCCATCTTAGACACGCCCGGCATACTCTTCAAGATATCGGATGAGAAATAGTGGTTGTTATTATATACTTCAATTATCGCCTGGCGAATTTCTGAAGGATCGGCATTCTTTGTAAGGTAGCCATGTGCGCCAGATTGCATAAACTTTGATACGCAAAACTCTATATCAGAATTAGACAACGCAAGACACTTAATAAAAGGGAATTGTTTCTTTATTTGTTTTACAGTGTTGTATCCATTCATTCCCGGCATGCAAATATCCACAATGCATACATCGGGCTGGTATTTGGCGTTTATTATTTTCGCCAACAGATCTTCACCGTCATTAGCTTTAATAAATACGTTAAATCTGCTGTCTAACTGCGAAATATATTCTGAGATAATACTTCTGAGCATACCGTGTGGTTCCGCGTATGCGATGTGAATGACACATTCTTGTTTCATGGTGGATGTTTTTCATTTAGGTTAGAGGGATAATGAATAATAAAACTAATGACTAAATGATTATCCGACAATTATTTTTTGTTAATGGATATCGAATAAATGCGTATTTCTACGCTTGGTACTGAGAATGATAAACGATATATTCCTTGGTTTGTTGTTCCGTTTCTTTAACAAAAAATCACTGATAAAAGGTATTTCTACGCTTGTTTGCTGTTTCTGTTGATCCCAACTTTATACAGCAAAACATTTTTAACCTCTAAATTTTTAAAATTATGCCAGCCTCCCCCACACCAATTGATTCCTTGCTGGAGCAGATAGCGGCGTTAGAAGACGCAACCCAGCAAAACGCATGCGATGTTAAAAAGCCATTCATCAACCTCGGTAATGGCGATGCTCCAACCCTAAACTACAATGTACCGCAAAACACTGCATTTACTACTTACGGTACCTTGGCTGTTTACATTCCGCCAGAGTGTTTTAAGGCGTTTACTTTACAATCGCCCGTAAACAATTTCTATACCGCTGTTGCAAGTATGAACGCGGCATCGGTTAGTTCTCTCATAGGTGTCAGTTCTGCGGCTGTTTCTTATGCGGCACCTGCCTCAACCGCATTGTATGCTACCGGTGCTGCAGTAACTGCACATCCTGCGGCTGCGTTGCGAATTTCGGCCAATCCTGCTCTTACGGTAAGCTCTGCCGCATTGTCTCATGTAGCTACAACGTTTAGTCCGGCAGCTATGGGAGCCCCTGTTGCAGCTAGTATGGCCGCGCCGATGGCCGCCCCCATGGCATATACAGCAGCACCTGCCGCACCTACGGTGGTGGCAAACTATGTTAAAAACGACCCACCTTTGAGACCTATCTGGGATTATGCGCTTGATAATGTGGGCCCGAAAGTAACCTATATTGCTCCACCCAAAATTTGTGTCCCTAAAATTGTTGTTATTGAAGAGTATACCACTGCTTCATACCTTGGCGACTATGGAGCTGGCCGTGTTGTAAATGCTTTTTCGCTCTTCCCTGGTGAGCGTACTACTATTAGTGTCAGCACATATCGGGATATATCTTCTAATACAACTACGAGCACCAGCCGTACCACTGGCACTACAGATACTGTTATTGACAGCATGTCTCATGAAAGCGCTGAGGAATTTGATGACGCTATGCAGTATGAGCAGGGTAATTCCGATTATTCTTCGGCAAGTTCCAGTGGATCCGGGTCCAGTTATAGTACACAGTCTGATTCACAGAATTCTACTAAAGCATGGAATGTAGGCGGTAGCCTCAACATTGGTCCATTGAGCGTTGGCGGAGGTTACGGACAATCAAAAAGCCAGGTTTCTACCAGTTCAGGTGGCCAATCAAATACATATGGCTACTCAAATACTGGTGCGCGTTCGTCGAATGTCAACGTGATTGACAGCGCGGTAAAGAAAACAGCACAGTACGCGAACAACGCGAGAGAAAAGCTTACATCGGTAAATACTTCTTCCGCAAATTCTTCCACCAGTTCTATTTCTGTTTCATCGGGTGAAAGTTCATCGACTGTTAGGGAAATTTATAATCCTAATGTTAGCTGCACGCTAAACATCATCGCAAGAATATTGCTGCAGCAATATACCACCATTACTTATCTGTCCAACCTGAAGTTTGGCTATACAAATGGCTACTATGAGACGAATACCATTGTAGATCTCGCCAATCTTGACAATATGCTTAAGGATATTATCAACCCTGATTGTATTGATTCGGTTTTGTGTACGCTGCTGAGCCCTTATTGTTCTGTAATGAATTACAATGAGGAGTTCAAAACATTTATTGAGCGGGTTACTGTTCCTAATGCTGATTGCATACAGACATACCTGCAGTCAGACCCGCCATGTGTTCCGGCAGTTGATAAATTCTGGCGTATAGCTAAGTCCCTTTCTGATACCTATACGGATGGTGTTATTGATGTTACTGTGCATGGTGTTATTCTCAGTGTTAAAAAGATAACCTTGGTTACGCCATCTATTATCTGGGAGGCTTTACTTGGCCAGGGTAATGCACTTGATTGCTTTAACCAGAAAGCGCAGGACTCTACGGCAACAGCGGCATATATCAATAACCTGCACTCTATGCAGCGCCTTGATGATAGTATACAAACAACCAGCAACAATGATGCTATTGTGCAGCAACAGATAGGCGTTGTTACTGCGCTTGGTACCCTGCCCGATATCAGCCAGCAGGCCTTGTTATACAAGAAAGTGTTTGGCGATTGCTGCGACGTACCACAGTCAGGTTGTCCTTGCCCTACACCTTAGAAGTATAGGTAACCATCTTTTTCTAAACTGTGCCTTTCCCGGTGCCGGTTATTCCGGCGCCGGGTTGGGTTATCGGTCATTGTAATAAAAAATCACCTTTTTTAGCTACCCGTTCCATCACTTATCGTTAACTTTATATAGATTAACAATGGCATATTTTTCAAATTATTGGCGCCAGCATTACGACGAAGTGCCTGAAGGCAGCAGTGCATATTATCTGGAAGTTAACGAAAATGTTAAAGACGTAGACTGGATGATAAGCAAAAAGCTAAAGTATGCCGGTTACAACGATGAAGGGCATAAGATATGGATCAGCCCTTCGGGTATGGTATATTATTATGACGACCTCAGAAATCTAAAAGCAGAATCACAAAACCAGGAGAATTCGTCATACAGCGATACGAGTACCGGTGAAGATAACAATACGGTAAAACCATATGATTATAAATCCTTCGACTATTCCGGTACCGGCGGTTATGGGCCTGGCAACTATGGGCCTGGCAACTATGGGCCTGGCAATTACGGTCCCGGCAGCTATGGCCCTGGTAATTACGGTCCTGGCAACTATGGTCCTGGCAATTATGGTCCCGGCAATTACGGGCCGGGTAACTACGGTCCTCCGGGCGGGACAGCGCAAAGCGGGTATAATACCAGTGGGTTTGGGCAAGGCTATTATGGCCAGGGAGATTATACGCCGGGTCGTTATTCGTCACAGGACGACTGTATGCGTGATACCGGAGGCATGGGCGGTTTCAATAAACCGGTTAACGCAGTGAATTATGGTATTATTACACCTGTAAATGTGGGCGCATGGCCGGGAAGTACAAGTGCATTTCCGGTGCAGGCTGCCCCTGCTTATGGAGCCGCAATGCATGGCTTCTCTGATATACCACAGACCAGCGGCCCTCAGAAATATTCGCAGGAATCAATACGCCTTTCGGCGCTTTCCGATCCCCGGGTACAGTATGCTATTGCCAATGGCATGACGGTGATGATGGAGCGCGATAATGTAGTGGCCGGCCAGCCTGTTACAAAAAATGTATTGCTCAGCCCGGGCAGGCCGGGAGCGGATACCTACACTGTTTCTTTCAGAGGTACATTGGCTGCAGACGGTACGCCTGCAAAGGGTAATGCCGTGGAGTTTGAATACCCCCCCTTGCCGGGTTCGGTGTCCGTCCCGTATACCGTGAGAGGCGGTATTGATGTACCGGCAAAAGGCAAGGAAGGAGCCCATGCAGAAAGTAATTGTTATTGTGGGGCTAGAGGCTCTTCAGGTTCTGGAAGCAATGGCTCTTTAGGTGCCGGTGGCCCCGCAGGTGGCGGTGGAGGGACTACAGACCGTGACCCCGGAGACGTATATTGCAATACTGTAACAAAGTCTGACCATGTAACGAGTTCTTCGGTGACTGAAAGTGGAGAGCCTGATGAGGGAGCATGTCCTGAAACACCACAAGAAGGTTATTTCTATGTGGTTGATAAAGATGGTAAAACGGGTGATACTCAGGCTGCAATTGACTTTTTTAATTTAATGAACAGGATAGCTGGTAAATTGTTTATGCATAACCGGGAGACAGGATTAGTAACCCTTGACACGGACGCAACAGAAACCGATGTTAATAATGTTAAATCATCATCTGTACGATCTCAGATTCTAGCCAAAACAATTTACAATGCTACTTTAGGTGGTGATGGTTATAACGGATCGAGTGGGAAACAAGTTGTAAAAATGAGAGTGCTTGATAGAAACGATGAAGACAACGACACTTTTATTTTTGATAGTTTCGACTTTGGGTACGTGGACGAATGGGACTTTGCAAACTTATTAATTCATGAGCTACCCGACAATTCTTCAGAGTCAAAATTATTTAAGAAAATAGTAAAGAATGTAGATCCTCAAAACACTACTATAATTCAGGCTGCAATAATTGGTCACATAATAAGAGAGCGCTTCTCGCGTGATGGGTATGAAGATTATGTGATGAAAAATATAAAAAATGAAAATCAGAATAAGAAACAATTCAATAATAACAACGATGACGAGAATGAGCAAGACGATAAAACGGACAATAGTTTTGACAAAAATTATGAAACTATATATCACCCAAATGGAATCGAGCGGGAATGTGAGATTATTATAGAAATGCTGAAAGCAACGCTGCCAATTTTTGAAGCAAACTTTAAGGTTCGCGAGGATAAAATACAATATAAATATAAACTGAGATTCAGATATTATCCTAACAGGTCGAATTGGAAAGTCGCCTCAGTTTACTATGCGAACGGAATTAATATGATACAAAGTGGATTTCTCTATACTAGAAAGTAAATGATGAAGATTTTGATTTTTATTGTTTGTTGGGTGTTGAGTTTTGAATTTGTGCTTGCACAAAAAGAAACTAACAAAAAAGTGCGTTGGAATTGCAGGATTTTTACGGAAGAGCTTACATATGCCTGTAAATGGAAAGTAATTGCAAAAAGTGGGTTTGTTTCTGGTGTTGTAGTAAAGTTCAATAAAGCGCAGGGAAGATGTGGGGACGAATTTGTTGGTTCAGTAGCAATATTGGCCATCGGGAAAGATACAATCAGGACTATTTTATACTGCTACAGTAATACGCTTAGTCCTGGTAATTTTATTGAAGTTGAAATATCAAATCCACCTAACAACAATCTGAGTATTCCTGTTGATATTCCATGGGGTTATGTTCCCAAACGAGGGGAAAGAGTAATTTATAGGGTAAATGAATACGATGAAATAGTGCTGAATACTGTATTTGGCAATGTAACTAAAGTGAAGAAAATATAGGAAACTATTATAAGTTAATTTGATTCAAAATAAGCCATGAGAGATCTTTACGCCGATACCAAGAACTTTTTCAATATATACGATGTTGACTGGGTGTAAATCTCTGTAGAAAATGCATAAAAAATATTTTAATTATATTTCTTGGCCTGATGAAATAGCGTCTGTATACTTGAATGGAAACGGAGTTTATACTACAGTAGCTGGACAGCTTTCCGAAATCCTGTCATCACATTGTGGGTAATCCACATGCATGTAAATGGACAATTGTTGACGATAGTGGAAAATTTAATGGTAAGGTTATATGTTTTACTAAAAATGAAGGTAGATGCGGTGACGAAATGAACGCTGCGATTGCCATCATAAAAAGAAAAAAAGATACAATTAGGGTAATCTTACCATGTTACTATAATTTATTACTCAAAAAAAATAAAATCGCAATAAAAATAATACATGAGCCGGTAGCTGATGATGTTGGAGTTCTGTATTCTACGTATGAAAAAAATAAATGTGAATGTAATATGAATGTATTTGATACGACAGTATTAAATACAGTATTTGGAGTTGTTGTATTGAAATAATCAAATTTGATTCGAAATAATAAAAATATTGCACAAGCTATGAGAAATCTTTACGCCAATATCAAGAACATTTTCAATACCTACGATTTGTGCAACCATAATAAGTCATAAATAAAAACGATGTTCATGAAATTTGTTTTAATAATACTTGTTTTTATTTTTCTCAATAATAATTCTTATTGTAGAATTTTTGTTGACAGCTTTCCGAAATCGTGTCACCACCTTGCCACTAATTCATATCAATGTGATTGGTCCTTCTTTACAATCGATAAAATTATCACAGCACGAATAATCGATTATACCAAATTTACACGAAGATGCGGCATAGAGATAACAGCCTCAATTTGTATCGTTGCACACGAAAATGACACATTTAGGGTAATATTAAAGTGCTGTAATAATTCCTTGAAAAAAGGACAGATTATTCATATCAGGGCAGATAGAGAACCAACATTTGATATCGGTGTCCCTATTGATTTAAAATTTCTGCAAATCACTTATAAACGTGGCAATCCGGTATGGAGGATAAATAAGTATGATAGTATTATTTTAAAAACAACTTGGGGTGCTTTAAATTATGAAAATTATTGACTGAAATACGGCAATTTAAGAAATAGGGTTCAACTACTTCATTTCATGGATATTGAGTGCTTATTTTATAGAATGGAAAGAGAGTTTATAACACAGAAGAAGAGGTAAATTGAAATAAAAACTAAATCAATATATAGAATATGTAACTCATCTAACAACTAAGATTTATGAGAGATCTTTATGCCGATACCAAGAACATTTTCAATACCTACGATGCTGACTGGGTGTACAATAATCCAGACCTGACTTTTCGTGGTGAGGACGAAAATGGCAATCCCTTCTGGACTAACGAGAACGGTAAGAAATATTATATCGGCAGGCCAGCCGGCGATGACATGGGCCCTGGCGGCCGGGATAGTGAAACCAGTGGCGGCAGTCCGGGTGCTAAGCCATACGACTATACTTCGTTCGACTATGCTACCGGTGGTTATGGGCCCGGAAAATACGGACCGGGCAACTATGGGCCGGGTAATTATGGGCCCCAGGGCATGGGTTTGGGCAGCGGTGCTCCAGCGGTTGCCAGTATAGACTGTGGTATTACAGGCACATCTGTAACCGGTACCTGGGCTGGCGCGCAAAACGGCGCATTTATGCAGCAGCAACCCGGTGGCTTTTGTGGCAGCCCGGGCAGTTATGATATACCGCAAAGCTCCGGCCCCGAAAAATATTCGCAGCAGTCAATACAAACCACTGCAATGGCCAATCCCAGGGTTAGAAATGCAATCAGTAGTGGTATGACTGTTGTGCTGCAGCGCAATAATACTGTGGGTTGTTTCCCGGTTTCTAAGTCAGTTGTGCTTAACAGGGGTATCCCCGGTGGTGATGTTTATCTTGTTTCCTTCAGGGGTGGCCTTAACAGCGATGGCTCCCTGATAAGCGGCCAGCCGGTTGAGTTTGCCTATCCCGGGTTGCCCGGCACCAGCGATAAAACCCTTGTTGTTGCAGCCGGTGCGGGCATGAAACGCACAGGCGGGAGTGGGGCAGGAGGTGGTTACGGCATGGGAACAGGAGGTGGGGGATGTGATTGTGATATGCCCCCGGCTGCCGACAATTTGCTTGCTGTGAACACCAGTGCAAATGCCCTGCAATACGCCGATGAAGTAATGGATACCAGCATTGCAGTGAACAGCGGGCAGCGCTGTGATGAGCCTGTGGAAGATGATGTGTATGATAAGAGCTACCTGTGGGTGGTAGATAAAGATGGGAAAAAGCCCGATAAATTTGCGACAGATTTTTTTGAGAATATCCTCAATCCACTGGCCGGAGGAGTATTTTCAATGGATCCGGAAACAGGGGCGCTCACACCCGACCATGGAATGGACAAAAAGAATGACAGCACCAAGCCGAACAAGAATGAACTGAAAAGTAACATTAATAAATTACCCAATCATGATACCGAGATTTCTAAAAAATTGGCAAAAACTATTTTCAATGGTATTTATGCGAATGATTCAGGTAAGGACGATAACGAAGTTGAGGCGCAGAACAAGCCTATTTTGTTACGAATAATAGAAGACGACGACACTAATACTGAAGGTGATAGTTTTCCAACCGGTTTAGTTGACCTGACTGATTTTAAGAATTTCCTGAATGATGTCAATAATAAAATGAAATCGATTTTGCCTGCCAATATCGAAGATGACTATAACAGGAAAATAATACAAGCATCGTTTTGTGGCCATGTAATCAAAGAACGCTGTTCACTGAAAAATTACGAAGACAGGAAATCAATACGTATCGCATTTGCCACACCTCATTATAACGGCGGAGTGCGCGGCGCTGAGATAATAGCTGAGATGACAAATTTTGACTTTAACCCCAAAAATATGGGCGATGTTCGCGATAATAACAACTTTTACAAATACCAGTTTCCCGCTTTTGAAAGAGATATGTTTGGCAACATTAAAAGTAAACCCGTATTTGAAATATGGGTAGATACAACGCATATAAATTCCAGTACAGGGGCTCTTGAAGATGATGGTGCGATAATACATGGAGCTATTTTATTCAGGCACAAATAAGATATGAGCATCCGCTTATCCATATTAACGCTTTTACTGCTAATGGGTGTAAATTCCTACAGCCAGAAAGTTTTTCATTTATCTCCCGAAGACATGCCTACCTCACCCCATGCGCCTAAAGGTTGGTTTTCGCTCAAAATTCCTCTTACCTACGAAGGAAAATACATTGGCTGGGATTATAAGGAGGGCTCTACCCCATATATACATCGGATCTTTTACATTACTGCCGATAGTAACGGGAAGCATCAAATAGTTGATAATGAAGAGTATTGTTGCTTTACAGAGAAAATCGATTTGCTCGATAAACGTCGTGTAACAATGGCTTCTTCATGCACTGACTCCGATGTCTATATCCTCGACATAATGGACGTATATGGTTACCACCATGAGTATTTTGATTCAATAAAACTTATATCATACAAAAAGAACAGTCAGTTTACTAAACCTGTGGCAACTAAAACAATTCACATCTTGCAAAAATCCTACCTTGGTGAATTAATACATAGAATATATTTTTGGTATACATTCATGCCATGTTCCAATGATTATGAATTTGTGATGAAAAATGGCGATGTGTTTAGAATAACAGACATTACCACGGTATTATATAAACCTGAAAACAAAGTGATCGGTGATTTCTGTACAATGTATTCCTACAAAATCAACGGTAAAAAAGTGATCAGCAATTTTATTACGCTTGTGAGGCCCGGCTTTGAAAAAAACTATGATAAATATATTGAAAACAAAAAAAATCACCCTGAAAAAAAGTAATTTATGGCTACAGATAATAAAAAAGTGCCGTCTGTTGTGAACGTATGCTACCCCAAAAAAAGTGTTGTGGCTGTTTTCAATTCGCGTTCATCTAACACATCAGCACCCACTCTTGAAAAATATCTCTATGAAATAACGCAACGTTCGTTTGCGCCTTGGGCTAGATTTGGAGATCTCTTTGGTATAAATAACATATGGATCAGAGACAAAAGGTTTGTTGGCGATGATCGTGGTTTTTCACTGGAAAATGGCTCAACTCGGCGTGACATTGAGAAGGTGACAGCAAGAATCCATCAAATAACAAAAATTAAAACTAATCAAGATGGTATTCTAGAAAATAATCAATTTGCTTCCGAAACAAGAGGATATCCTTCACTTGGTCTTCTTGTCGATAAGCCAAAGGAAGACATTGCTTTCAGTAATGTAAAGAGCGAAGCATCATTCCAAAAGAATAATTTACGAATGCATGTTTGGGGATCGGACCCCTTAGTTTTTCCAGCTCCCGATATCGAATGGGAATTATTTGTGAAATTTAAGATTGGTTATATTGATGGAGTAAAAACATTGGAATTGACATGTGAAGTTAACGGGAGAGGTTTCCCTGCATATGAATCATTTATTGAAGATAATAATGGCAACAGAGTTTTTTTATTTACAGTACCAGCACCAGCGAGAAATAATCTTGCAAAAGAATTAATCAACCCATTATATGACGCTGATTATGAAAATACTATCAGATTGCCAATAGATGATTTTGGCAATTTTATTGGGAAAATTACCGTTAGTAACATGAACATGGAAAAATCTACATTTTCAATGGGTATTGCGTATCATCCCAAAAGATGGTTAGATACGACCATCGAAAAATGGAATAGATTCAATTTAGATAAAAAACCGGCCCCTGACTGCATGAAGGGCGAATGCGGATTATAAACTATTGTACATGAACAAAATTCTGCTTTCTATATTCTTGCTTACTGCATGTATTGGCGCAAAACCAGAAAAGGAAATAAACTACTTGCCCAAAGGATATATAGGGAAAGTAGCGGTGATCTTTGATCAAATTGATGGACGTAGAAAAGAATATGTTGGCGACAGAAGAGTCTATAAAATACCTCCGTGTGGAATATTAAAAACAATATTTCAAGAACCAGGTTCTATTATCTATGATTCCGATGAAATAGATGGTGATGTATTATTTGTTTATGCTGATTCTGACAGACATAATATAGATACTCTGCATTTTCTGCCATATTTTAAAGATGTAAATAGTATTGCTTATAAAAATTTTTTAAAAGACAATCAAAATAAAGTTTTTGTTTTTGAATGGGGCTACGGAGGATTCTCTTTTGATAGCACCAAATATGACCATGTCGAATCCTATATTGTTGATACTTTAAAAAATAAGAATAAATACAAATACAAACAATTCAATTCAGGCGATTTTGCTAAGTGTACTGAAAGACTTGAGCGTTGACAGCATGCATTAGTTATAATTAAAAATAAATTAATAATTAAAATATTACATATAAATGAAAGCAAGCTTTAAATTGTAGAGAAGAGTGGCCAACTATTGAGCGAATTGTTAAGGCAATGAGAAAACAACGAGGAATGTAAATGAAAACGTCAAAAAATATGACTATTACGCGATTCGTGGTCTATGTGCTGCTATTGGGTATGATTACCGGGTGTGAGTATGGACAAAAAAAACCAAAAAATCACGACATTGAATTCATGGCTGAATATTATGGCGAACCTTATGATTCTTTGGCAAAGTTTATCGTATTTCAGGACACTACAATCATATATAATGCAGGTTTGACGATCTCACATTTTTACGATCATAGAAATACTAGACGCAACGCAAAAGACTCATTGTATTTTGGTTTAAGTAAGCTGGGGATATTTGTTAAGAATACTGCGACTGGACAGCAATATGTTTATTCGAAAAATCTACCGGGTTTTTTTATGCGTGGGCATACCAGCCAAGATTCCTTTTACTCACCAATAGCTAACCGTGCAGAAGGGACGTTCGTACAAGACGAGTATTTTAATACACATTTTCGCGACGATACGTTTGTTATATACCGTTTGCAGCAAACAGGCATCAGCATGAAGCTCTCTGGAATACTGAATGATCTTCCAAAGAAAACGAAACTAAATCTGTCAAGGACTCTGCTTGATAGTGTATTCCAGGCATTTTTCTTTTATCCATATCAAAAATCAGATTCTAACCTTACTATACTTTTTAAAGGTAGCGATACAAGCTACTTCAACTTCCGTCTTGCATTCCTTGATAATATTGATGATCATACGACTGCTCAACAATTATCCCTGGCAAAAGCTTATGCTAAAGAACTTTCAAATACCCTTTCTCAAAATAACCTGTTTGTATACGCTATGGGCTCCCGATTTGTAAATGGTGACGCCGTGATTGTTATCATTAATGAAAACATGACCAGGAAAGAAATAGGTGGGCCAAACAAGTTTTACATGGAGTATGACGATGAGCCAATGCTATATGATATCAACGTGTATAGCGTCTACTAAATAGTGAAAATTAATATCCCGGTAATCGTTGTATATATCCTGTTATTTTACTTGAAATTTGTGCAAAGACTACTTGGGCTGAAAAAAATGATATGAAAAATGGGTACACCATATGCGATTCCTGATTAGTATTTTATATATTTTCACCACTTTAGTGTATTCGTCGTGCCAGAACCTCGGATATTATGGGTCTATAAATACTGTGAACGATTCTACATCATGTGATTCTACAGCTTTTCAACGGTCTGGTTTACTATACAACGAAATTGATAGCTGCGACTCGGCAATACATAGAAAAAAATGCAGATAACGGTATTTCATGAAAACCAGTATGACTTAAGTAATTATTTGATGATAATTCACCTAAATAAACAGTTAATATATTATGGAACATATAGCAAAACATATAGGGTGCAAGCGTATTTGTGTGATCATGACCAATATTATTTCAGCATATTACTGGTAAACAAGACCAAGACATATTATTATCATTGGTGGCACGAAACCACATACGATTTGTCAGGGCACGAACGGATTACTATTAAATTGCTCAGCGAGAAAAATTGGAAGATAATACCAGGAAACGACAATATTATTACTGCATTCGATGTTTCCTTCGAGTGAGATTAATAGTTTCTTCCCGACATTAGTGTAAGTGCTTAAAGGACGATCTGCACGAAGAAATGAAAAAATACTCCAGCCCATCATACGATAGTGTTTACCAACTTACCTGCTCAGTACTCTCATCTCTACCCGGCGACTACGAACTTCGTCTTCAAGGTTGGTTTCGGGGTCGCGGATTGGGTTATTGTTGCCCAGGCCAAGGCATTTTATCCGTTCTTTGTTGATGCCGTATAGAACTAGTGAATCGCGGAGCACTTCGGCACGCTTCTGGGAAAGGGTACTTTCATCATACGGTTCGTCCCTGCCTTCCAGCGGCCCCAGGCAGCATACATGGCCTTCAAGTTGTATGGTCATTGTGCTGTACTTAGCCAGGAAGCGGTACAGCATTTTTATTCCGGGCACAGATGCAGGGTCCATGGTTAGTGAGCCTCGGTAGAAGCGGATATCTTGTAGTATAAAAGCCTCGCTGTCGTGCAGGCGCAGAATATAGTAAGTAAATTTAGCTTCGGCCGGTGTATCTATTTTGCTGTCTATGATAATGTCCACTTTCCTGTCGGTAAGTATACCGTATTTCCCATTCGTTGGTGCTTTGTTTATTTTACCTTTTCCTTTACATAGTACTACATCCTGCTTGCTGAAACCTGAAGCAACGAGATAATCCTGCACATTTTTGGCGCGGGAATAAGATAGGTTGTTGTTATAGTCCTCACTACCCAGGTAATCGCCATAGCCCAGCAGGGATATTTTTTTGCCATGCTCCAAAACTTTATTGCCGATAAGGCTGTCTATATATTTTGCCGACTCTTCGGTGACCTGGTTCATATTTAGCGGGAAGTAGATGTGCAGTGTATCAAACTGCCTTGCCCCAAGCCCAAGGCAGTGTAAAACCAGGATAAAAATGAACGGAATTGCCTTCATAAAACAACACTTCATTGCCAAAGATAATTTGAAGATAACAATACAACTCGTACTTGCATAGCCGGGATTATCGGGCTACCTTGGTTGCTGCAAGTAGTACATGGCAATAAGTATAAAAATAAAAACAAGAATTACCAGCAAAATATTGTCTGTCATATCCCTTTTTTTCTTCGCCGTAGTCGGTGTTTTTTGTATTTTCTATATTTTTTCAGGTTATGAGCGGCTTGTAAACTGGTATATAGGGCTTCACGATTGTTTTTACCGCAGGCAGGATTGGCAGACTATGTATTTCAGTCCGTCTGTTAAAGCCGCAGGCAATTATTACTGTATGGCCGGGCTGGCACTTTCTCTGGCCGGACTAACTTATTCTATATTCAGATGGCGCAGGCCAAGACAGCAAGAAGCATCACCGGTTCTTAACCTTACCACACGTGACCTGCTCGCCATGGGCATAGCCATTCTGGCGGCCTTAGTTGCCTGGGTATGGGGGCATGGATTGGTGCGGGCATCTAATGATGAGGTGTTTTCCGCGTTGAACTGTGCGGGCATACATCCGCTTCAGGTGGCGTCTTATTATATGTTGCCTAATAATCACATCCTGTTCAACCTGCTGAATAATGTGTTATTTCACCCGTGTTCCGATAAAGTTGCCACGGGCAGGATCATTTCGTTGGCCTGTTATCTGTCGCTCATGCCGATAGTTTTTGTTTGGCTGCGCAGCGTGGTGCAAAAAAGGTGGGTGGCATTGTTTGCAGTAATAGCATTGGCGGTACAGTTGCCCGTATGGGGTTTTGGTTTCCAGGCCAGGGGGTACGCCATGGTTACGCTGGCAGGTTGGGTCACATTTGTTGGGTTGTATTACTATTTTATCAGGGAGCAGAAGTGGTGGTTATACATTCTGACTGCGGCCAGTGTGGTAGGGTATTATACTATACCCACCTTCCTTTATTTTCATGCAGCTATCCTTGTATCCGGTGCAGTATACCAGGCGTTGAGCCGGCGCCTGGACTGGAGTTTCTGGTGGAGCCAGGTAGTAGTGGGGGGCGTGGTTTTTCTGCTATACCTGCCGTGTGTCAGTTTTTCGGGGCTTGCGGCTATCACCGGTAATCAATACGTGGCACAGGGTAACGACTACAGTCAACTATGGGGCGATGCTATACCTATGATCAATGATTATATGGACTATTGTTTCAGTGGCGTGATTGGTAACAGTCATATCGTTGATTATTTTCTGTTCTTGCTGCCCCTGTTACTCTTCGTATTCTACAAGAACAAGGTTGCGGTATTCATTGGTATTTTTTACAGCATTATGTGGGGGGTATGCCTGGTGCTGACGCTGAAAATGAAATTGTTTCCGATAGACAGGGCGCTGGCAGTTCAGTTCAGTGTAACACTTAGTGCAGTTATCTATACTTTATGGTTAATTACGTTGTCCGTAACGCAGCGGATAAAGCAAGGGGCTCCCTACCAGATCATGCTGATACTGCTGCTGGTGGGGCTGACGTATAACTATCTGAAAAAAGACCGGGAGTTTGTGACCCACTATCTATGTCACTTTACTGTAAATAGCTGGTATGATATGTTGCTTGATGGGTTGAAGACGGTACCCAAAAACAGTTCGGTATCCTGCTCAGATGAGAGTTATTACTGGAAATATTTGTGCAAAATAAACGGTTACCGTGTAGAAGAATGTGTGACAGGGAGTAGCGACTACTGGATCAAAGCTGATTTTGAGGCCATGTCGCCATTGATGCGAGATAATTATTTGCCTGTGGATACCACAGCTTTCTTTATTATATACAAAAGAAAATAATGGTATAGGACAACGTAAAAAGGGGTTGATAGCTAAACGATTTTTAATACTTTTAAGCGTTAATAACCAAAAATGAGCGCTAAGAAACACAAGAACAAAGCCATAGTGGCAGCAGGCGGCACAGAGCAGGTGGTAAAATCACGCGTTGAGCAGAGTGGGGTAGCCAATAAAGAGCTCATTGGGTTTAAGGAAGAGGCAATGATCTGGCTGTTGTCTGTATTGGGTGCGCTGGTAGTATATGGTATCGTGGCCCTCATCATCCGGCAGGTATACCATCCTGATACCGCAGCGGCACTAGATGCTGCTAAGAAGCTGCTGATAAGCCCGGAGTCTGCAAGACCTGAGCCAACTGAGGCAATGATGTTCAGGGCGGCTGTGGTGGTGCTGCCCCTATGCTTGTTAGGTTTCTACTCGCGGCTTTCCGGGCGGCAGCAGGTGAGGGATATGGCGCATAAGCCAATGTTTATGATATTGTTCGGGCTGTGTATCGTATTTCTGGTGGGTATGATCTATTACGATTTTGCAGCCCAGAACCCGTTTGTGAAAGACGGGGGCGATGTGCCGCAAAACAGCCGTGACTTTATAGGGTTTTCCAATTTCGATTTTTATTTTGATGGTTTTTTTCTGGGCAGCTATGCAATGCTGTATTCATTTATACTGGTGCCGGTCATAGCATGCCTGTTCTTTTTCGGTATAAGGAAGTATAAGTGGGATGAAAGTAAGACGTTCAAAACAGGGACCAATGTGGTGGGCTACGGCGTGTTTGGGTTGCTGCTGCTGGCCTGTGTAAGCATGAGTATTTTCAGTTTTCCTTATACGTTCGAGAACAAATACAACTTCAATGCCGTGTACTACTCCATGACCCAGGTGTTTTCGGGGTCGCCGCTGCTGGTAGGTGGGTTTACTAATACCTACGGTATGTACCCCGAATTCCTTAATCCTTGGTTCCAGGTCATTGGTTTGAGTGTATATAAATTTACTGTGGTGATGGCGGTGTTGCTGGGACTGTCGTTTGTAATGAATTTTTTCTCTATAAAGAAGTTCGTTTGCAATAGCATTATATTATTCCTGGGTATGATAGCTGTAGTTTATTTTCCATTCGTGGAGTTTAAACTGGGGCAAGCGTTCGATTGCAACTTTGCCGTTTACCCCATCAGGTATATAATACCCAGCGCCTTGCTCTTTATGTCGGCCATATATCTTACCAGGCGGTCTAAGGTGCTGTATTGGAGTGCTACGGCACTGATGGCTTTTTTCGTGCTTTGGAATCCTGAGATAGGCATGGTGTGCTACCTGGCATGGCTGGCGCTGAATGTATATAGCGACCTTTGGAATGCGGAGGGCAGGCTCAATATAAAGGGTGTATTGGTACATATAGGAGGCTTTGCTGTAGTGGTGATAGCGGTATTTATGCTCTACAAACTTTTGATACAAATGGTCTATGGGGCATCACCTGACCTGGGCGCGCTGTTTGGTACAATTCTGGTGTTTGGAAAGGTTGGGTTCAACCTGCTGCCAATGAAATTGGTTCACCCGTGGAATATTATGGCTATCATTTTGCTGCTTGGGTTTATGTATTCTATTAGCAAGTGGTATGGGAAGCAAGTGACGCCTAAGGCATCAATGATCTTTCTTGTGTCAGTATTAGGCCTGGGTTATTTCTTCTACTTTCAGGGGCGTAGCCACAACTGGCAACTGGCGCAGAGCTCAGGTATGACATTTTTTCTTCTGGCCCTGCTGGGTGATGAACTATGGGGCAAGCTTAAAGCAAATAGCGTACCTGTACTCAACGCGGTCTTTGTGCTGTTCCTGCTTGTTATTTCTTTTTCGTTCTTTGAAGCGATCTACAATACCGACAAGATAATTCAGCTGGTGCACCAGGATGATGAGAAAAGCAAGGAGGAGGGTGATATGAAACGCTTTGACAGCAACGAGGATTTTGTTCTAAAAAATTCCCGGCCGCACGAGCGTGTATTTATGGTGGTGCCTATGCAATACCAGGGGCTGTATTTTGATGGCAATAAACGTGTGTCAGCCTATAACCCTGGCGAGATGGACCTTTTTCTGAATTCCGATATCTCAAGGATGGAGGATAGTTTTATCAGGTCTGCCGATAATGTATTTATTGAGCCCAGCTTGTGTACTTATCCATTCCTGGCAAGGCCTCTTGCAGCTGTGGCTGCCACCTATGAGTATAAAGCAGTAAACCAGACAATGGCGCTACTGACCAAGAGGCAAATAAAGGTGCCCAAGGCAACTTTTTTCAGTAATGCCGCGCAAATAGTGCATAAAAAATATACCGATGATACCACGGGTATTAAGCAACGGATAAATGACGCACAGGGAACTGCCGCAGTGGATCCGGGGCCTGAATTTTCTGTAGAGGTATTGTTTAACGCAAAGCTGCAGGTATACCAGTTTGGCGCACTTGTGGGTAATATGACTGATACTTCCGGTTTCCTGATACATAATGTGCTCAACTCGTCCGATTATTTTTTTGGTATCAATGGCAAGGGTGTTACGGTGTCTATGCCTATCAATGAATGGGTATACTGTGTAATGAACGTATATCCCGATCGTGTTGAGATCTTCAGGGATGGTGAGCTGGCAGGTTCATTCGGTCTGCCGCATCCACTGCGCCCGTCGCACGAGAAGCTGTTTATTGGGAATATAGGTTTTATGCACTACTTCGTAGGCGCTATAGCTGAGGTGGCGGTGAATAATAAAGCCATAGACAAAGCACAGATAGCCAATACCTGGGGTATCATAAAACAGCAGCTTTAATACCTTTATTTTTAAAATGATTCATACTTTGCGACATGGCAAAACCCGGTAAGAAAAATATAAATAAAGAACAATTACAGGCTCCCAAAACGACAGCGCCTGTGCAGCAAAAAGAAATAACCAATGTTTCTGACCTGTTTGACAAACTGGGCAATAAAACCTGGCTTGCCGCGCTCGGTATCATTTTTGTTATAGCATTCCTGGTATTTAAAGACTATTTGCTTTTTGACAAGGTATATCTGTTTAAGGATATAGGCAGTGATACCATGAATGGCCTTTACCCATACATATACTATACCGCCGGCGAGGTGGCCAATCATCATTTCCCTGTATGGTCATATAGCTGGGGCATGGGGCAGAATATATTCCCTCAGCTGTTTCGCGATCCCTTTGATATTTTTCTGTTCTATTCCGGTAAAGACCATATAGCATATGGTATTATCTACAAAGAGCTTGCAAAAATTCTTTGCGGTGGAATGCTGTTCTTTTTCTATCTGCGTACAATGAAGATGTCCAATTTTACATCGCTGGTAGGAAGTATGTTATTTTCTTTCTGCGCCTTCATGATCGTAGGCGGAGGGTGGAGCTTTTTCTCGTTCGAGGCATTCAGCACAGCCTTGCTCTTGCTTTCGTTCGAACTGATGTTCATGAAAAAGCAATGGTACCTTTTTCCCGTGGCTATTTTTGTAATATGCATGTCTACTCCTGTTAACCTCTACCTGTATGGCTTGTTCCTGGCTATTTATGCCGTAGCTCGGTGCTACCAGGAGGGTGTGACCGATCTTAAAGGCATGGGTGGCCTGTTTCTGAAGATGATAGGCTTTGGGTTGATAGGTGTACTGATCTGCGCGCCATTTATCATACCTAATATTTTAATGATACTGGAAAGTCCTCGTGGTAGTGGCAGCAGCTCGTATGCGCACATTCTTGCGTCCGCACCGCTGAGCGGCCTGGAGCAGCCTGGATATTATATTGCCAACCTGGGTACCTGTGTTATGCGGTTTTTTGCCAGCGACCTGCTTGGCAGCGGTAACGACTTTAAAGGTGTGCAGAATATATTAGAAGCACCTATGTTCTACTGCGGTATTCCGTGCCTGCTACTAATGCCGCAGGTGTTTGGCTTCTTGTCTAAAAAGGCGCGTATAGCATTTGTGGTGATCCTTGGGCTGTGGTTGCTCCCGGTAATATTTCCCTATTTCAGGTATGCGTTCTGGCTGTTTACCGGTGACTATTATCGCGCCTATTCCTTCTTTGTGTCTATGATATTCCTGTTTTACTCACTACAGGCACTGGAACTGGTAATGCAGAAAAAGAAACTGAACCTTGTGGTGCTTATTGTTACCGTTGTGCTGCTGTTCATACTCATCAATTATCCTTTCTTTCCCGATAAAGATTTCCTGAACACAGGTGTTTATGGCTTTGTATGTCTTATGCTGGTGGTATATGCCGCATTGCTTTTCTTTATGGCAAAACCCGGTAGTCCGGCTTATATGCGGTATATTTTTGTAGGTGCTATTTTCGTTGAGCTTGTTTTTCTTTCAAGCACGTCTGTTAACCAGCGCGACTCTGTGACAGCGGCTGAATTAAGCCAGCGCATAGGTTATAATGATTATTCAAAAGATGCGCTGAACGTGATAAAAAAGACAGACAATACTTTTTACCGCGTAGATAAAAACTACGCCTCATCACCGGCCATGCACTATTCACTAAATGATGCAATGGTACAGGGGTATTATGGTACCAGCTCGTATAACTCATTTAATGAAGGCAGCTATGTAAATTACCTGCAGCTTATGGGACTGGTGGATAAAAACGACGAGTTGCAGACCCGCTGGGCCAGCGGCCTTATCTCGCGGCCTATACTGGAATCTGAGAACCGTGTGAAGTATATTTTGGCCAGGGCGCAGATCAATCCGTTGTGGAATATAGCCTGTGACACACTGGGCACTTATGGTGATGTGAAACTGTTCCGCAACAAATTTGTACTGCCGATGGGCTTCACCTACAATACTTATATCAAGGAAAGTGTTTTTGCTGCTTTAAGTAATACCCAAAAAGATTTTTCCAGCCTTAAGACATGCGTGGTTGCAGATGCTGATGTGAGCAAGGTGCAAGGCCTGAAAGAATTTCAATTGAAAGATACGATACCCGCGGGTGCCTTCAATCTTGATGTATACCGGCAACTGGTAAATGATCTTGCGAAAGACTCCTTGGCACTCAGCCGGTTAGATAATGAGGTAATATCGGGTAAGGTAGATGTGGCCGAGGATAAAGTGATGTACCTCTCTCTGCCGTTTGATGCCGGCTGGATACTTAAAGATAACGGGCAGGTAACCGACAAGATAAAACTTAGCGCCGGTATGACGGGCATAGTACTGAAAAAAGGTCACCATGATATCGAACTGTCTTACCACGAGCGCTACCGCTCAGCCGGCTGGATGGCCAGCCTTGCCGGCCTGGTGCTATTTGGTAGCGGGTTATTCTTATTTAGAAGGAAAAGTTGAGTATACTGATATTTGTTATTGATTTATAATGGAGATGCAGTATTTAATATATAGTTGTACATTAGTATAATTGTTCACCTATATAAATCATAAATTATGAAAAAAATCATTGCGTCTTGCGTTTTAATTTTGACGGGTTTTATTTCAAATGCTCAGTCTATCCCGGCCTATGTATCATCTGATAATCTTCAGGGCTGGTATCCATTTACAGGTAATGTTCTTAATGCTTTTGGGACAGGTAAAAATGGTTATGCCGTCGGGGCCTTGCTTACGTCCGACAGGTTTGGTAATGCTAATAGTGCCTATCATTTTAATGGTATCTCAGACCACCTGACCATTGATACAACTTTCTTCAATGCTGGTTGGAACAACTATTCTGTATCCATGTGGTTCAATTCGGATACGATTGTTAACCCTTACAGCGCAGGGCACAATCAGCCTTTGATCAATACGATACCGCATAATGGATTTGACATTGGTTACAACTGGAATTTATTTGGTAAGTATTCACTTTGGATTAATGGCAATCCCGGTACTTCCATGTCGTGGAGCCTGCTGTATAATGCAAGAACAAATACCCCGGTAACGGCACATGTCTGGAATCATATGGTTATAGTAAAGGATAGCGGAACCGTTTACCGCATTTATATAAACGGAGCACTGGATACAGTATACCGTACTACTTCGCTGGTGACTAATTATTACTGTAAAATGGTCTTCGGATCAATTGATTCCGCAATCACTCCCGCCGAGGGGTTTCTTGGTAAGCTAGATGATTATGGCATATGGGATCGTTCATTGGCTCCCTGTGAAATAAAAAGGTTATACGATACGATTCCCTACACATATCTTATTACTCAGCCTGCCAATGTAGCTTCAGGTGTTGCCGATACAGTTAGCTTCTCTGTGGCCGACACAGGGGCAGGCAATACATACCAATGGGAGGAGAATAGTGGCAGTGGTTATACAACGCTGAGCAGCGTTTCACCATACTCGGGTGTTACAACACCTACCCTCACAATAACCGGCGTTGCCCCTTCGATGAACAATAACAGATACAGATGTATTGTTCGTGGTGCATATCCTTGTGTAGATTCTTCAGCATCCGGAATACTGACCATATCCGGGGTTGGGGTTAATACGGTTTCAGTTAAGAACATATCTATTGTACCTAACCCCACTGCCGGTCAGATAAATATCACCGGTGCGGGTAAGGTTGGTGTTAAAGTGTATAATGGTATAGGACAGTTAGTAAAGACCGCTTACTCAGTAGAAAACATGTCAATTGCAGAGTTGCCTGTGGGAATCTACTTAATCAAACTTTTTGATGAAAAAGGTACCCTGATTCACAATTACAGGATTGTCAAGCATTAGAAGATTCTTACTGGTCTGTATAGAAGTTTATTGTTCTCTTTATTTGTTCATCCAGGTCAATGATTCCTTTTAGTTGAAATTTTAAGGTAAGCCTTGTAGTGTCCGGAACGTAACGTTCAGGTAGGCCAGAATGAGTCTTGTTTTGCAGTACAGCAATTCCGGGGGATGGTGAGACGATTGAGGCCATTTTATTTGCCAGGTTCAATATGGATACTTCTTCCATTGAGCCAATGTTGTAAGGAGTAAGGTCATTACCTTGTACAAGGATATGGAACAGATAAGTAGCCAGATCTGCAGCATACATATATGACCTCACGGGTGTACCGTCACCTTTTATTTGTAAAGGGACATTGTCAATGCAGTTTCGGACGAAATTGCCAAAGACAAAGTGTGCGTTCAGGGGTAAATAAGGTCCTGAAAATGCAAAGGGGCGTGCTATTTTTATGGATACACCATATTGCCTGGCATAATATGTACACAGGTATTCGCTTATCCTTTTTGCCTCGCCATATGCAGCGCGTAACTGTAATAAGTCGGGAGCACCAATATATGTCTCATTCACAAATGGTATCTCAGGCATTTGTCTGCCATAAATGCCGCCGGAGCTAATAAAAAGAGTCGCCGTAATATTTGTTAATCGGCAAAACTCAAGAACTCGTTGAGTGCCGATATAGGCTGAATCAATGATCGCTAACTGGTCTGTATTATCCAATTGCTCACCCTCCAGCGCTGCATGTATGCAGTAGTTAAATTCGCCATCAGGAAATACAAATGTCTTAATGTCTCCATTGATGTATGTAAGCGACTGGTGACCGAAATGTGGATAGTTGGTCAGAAATTTTTCTGAATTTCGGCTAAGTACTACAGCAGAACAATTAGCCGCATGGTAGTCGTTGAGGTAAATGATTGTTTCCAATAGCCATTTTCCTATGAAGCCTGTCCCGCCGGTAATAAAAAAACGGGCATTGACAAAAGACGGCATTATGTCGCTAAGATTAGAAGCGATATGTTCGAGGTCTTTTACTGCAATGCGTCTTTGCATAATAAGGCGGTTTATTTAGGCTCTATTTTTTCAGATTTTGGATGCAATCCATTTAGCATGTTTTTGCGCATCGTGTCACGGTCGAGGAATGGCGACAGGTCCTCAAGAGGCGGCGATATAAGTGAACCATCTTTCTGGACTGATAGCCCAAGCTTAGGCACAAAATATTGCTCGGGATCCATAAATACTTCGCAAATGGCGGCAGTTTGACAGTTCATAAATTCCGGGATGATATTATCGAAATCCTGCCATGTACGGATTTGCCATGAGGGCATATCAAATGCAGTTGCCAGTTTACTGAAATCGGGGCAGGATACGCCAGAGTCCCTGTCCACTCCCGCATATCTTCCCTGTGCAATATTTTTCTGGGTATGTTTGATCATCAGGTACCCGTCGTTGTTGAATATGATGATTTTGATCGGCAACTTATAGTGTACAATGGTCTGTAGTTCCTGTAGGTTCATCATCATGCCGCCATCGCAGTTAAGGCAAAGAACTTCATGTTTATTTGCTGCAAATGATGCGCCAATAGCCGCCGGTATACCGTATCCCATTTCCCCCAGTCCTGTTGATGTCATTAATCGCTGTCCGGATTTCGTTTTTAAAATCTGGTGACCGCTTAGCAAGGCCGTGCCCATATCTGTTACCACTATCTGGCCTGGCTTGAAATGTTTGTTCAGGCGTTCCATAAAGCGATATGAGTTAATAAAGCCATTAGTGTCTGCATGTTCTTTGTCTATCCATGGGAAATCTGCTTTATACTCATTACAACGTTCTATCCATGATTTGAATCTGCCCGCTGTTATTGGCGTATTGTCAAGGTGCTCAATTAGGTGGGTTAAGAATTGTTTCGCATCGGCGTGCACAGTGCGGTTATACCGCTCTTTATATTTATCCAGTTCTTCCTGGTCTATATCCACAACGGCTATTTTGGCTTCACGTGCTAGTTCTGTAATATCGTAACCCACCTGTGGAATGGCTAAACGGGTGCCTATCGCAAGGACATAATCAGAGTTTTGCAGTATGAAGTTGGCGCTCCGTTGCCCGTATACTCCGGCCCGGCCAAACAGTAACGGATGGTCAGAATCGACCATGTCTATTCCTGCCCACGATATAAGATACGCCGAAGGCAATCTTTTCATAAGTTCGGAAATTAGTTGCTCCCCGCCGGCAAGTTTTATGCCATGTCCGAGCCAGACTACTGGTCGGGAAGCGGCATTCAGTTCGGCGACTATAGCCGCTGTTGCTGCATCCAGATCTGTATTAGTATTCTTGTGTTCCTCCGGGGTAATTTCTTCGGGCTTGAAATGCAATAACTCTTCTTCTTCTATAAACGATGATTGAATATTCATTGGTATATCTATCCAGCATGGACCGGGACGGTCGTTCAGCGATATCCATAACGCTTTTTCAAGTTCGTATATGGTCATTTTAGGTTCGGATACCCTGGCTGAGTACTTAGTTATCTTTTGTACCATGAACGAGCTATCATAGCCTTGTACGCCATACATTCGAAGATGATTGTCTGGGTGGATATATTTTGAGTTTTCATTCCCCGATATTACCAGGCATGGGATGGAATCGGCCCAGGCGCTAAGTACACCTGTTATAGCATTGCTGGACCCCGCGCCAGTTGTCAGAACAGATGCCGTTACTCTGCCACATGTACGATAATATGTTTGTACGGCCATACATGCAGCTTGCTCATGATGTACACACACCATTTGCAGCGCGTCATTCTGGTACACAGAATCAAATATGTGCACATCGCCTGCGCCTACTATCCCAAACAAATGATTCATTCCGTTTTTTACGAAAAAACCGGCTATCGCGTCGCTAACTTTTACTTTCATCTATACTGGCTGGTATTTATTTTAAATATTTCTGGCATGTCCGTTGGTATGCCATTCCATTGTTCGCCGTATGGCGGTATCTGGGTCTACTGTTATCTTTAATTTCAATTCCTCTTTTGCCTTGTCAATATTGGGCACTACTCTTTTTTCTCCGGTTGCAGAGTTGTTGCCCAAAGATGTAACGATCTTTGGCTCATCTTTGAAACAGGAACTGATTATTTTAGCCATAGACAACAGGTCTAAGGCATCAGCACTACCTACATTATATATCGCCCTTGGTTGCGCATATGCGGTCATATGCAGTATCCAGTTGGCAAAGTCCGATGCATACATGATGCTGCGTACTATGGAACCATCGCTCATTATTTTGATGGGGCCGCCTTTCAGTGCTTCCTGCATAAAATTGGTAACTGCCCAGGGTAGGTCTAGTGACTGGTATGGCCCTACGAACGAGAACGGCCGCGCGATGGATATCGGCAATTTCATTTCTGTTATAAATGCCGCCGCTGCGGCCTCGCATGCCCGCTTAGACTCTGCGTATATGGTATTGGTGTCGAAAGAAGGTAGTAGGCCGCCATAACCATCTTCTTTTATGTTTTGTGCATCATTAGTTTGTCTGCCATACACCAAAGATGATGATACAAGCAATATATTCTGTACATCACCCAATTGCACAGCAAGCCGGAACAATTGCAATGTTGAATCCACATTGTTCTCAAATGATGTGGTTGGGAAGCTGGAAAAATTATCTTTGTTTGATGTAGCTGCTGCGTGGATGATATGAGTAGTGTCGTGGGGTAGTTCTACCAGGTGCCTGACATCATACGACTGAAAGGTGAATTCCTTTCTTCTAAAGAGGTGAGGGTGCTTGGCTGAAAATTTATCCATTGAGCGTCCGCACACTGTTGTCTTTATTTTAAAATCAAATTCGTCGTTTAATCCACAAATGAGCTCCAGTAGCCACGCACCAAGAAAGCCTGTGCCGCCGGTAATATATATATGGCTGTTTCGCAGCGGTTCGGGTAACTGGCTGTGCATCTCGAAAATATTCAAGACATCCTGGCCTACAATATCTTTTGGTTTTTTGATAGATGACATAGCTCTATGCTTTATTTGTTCTTTTTAGCCAGTTCTGTGGCTACCTCCAATATTAGGTCTTCCTGACCGCCTATCACCTTTCTTCTACCTAATTCAAAGAATACATCTTTGGGGTTAACTTTAAGTTCCTTTGATATTCGCTCCACGATCTTGGCAAAACCGGAAAATATTCCAGTAATACCGCTTACAATGGTAGTTGAGTTGCTGAAAGGAAGGTTTTTTGCGAAAAGGATCCTCGCAAGGTCTGCAGTGTCAAGTACTTTATACAAGTCCAGGTTGCTGTCGTGTTTTAACTGGAACATAGCAGCGGCCAGTAGCTCTATTGGTGTATTACCAGCGCCGGCACCAAACCCGGCAGCCGTGGCATCTACTATAGTAGCACCCGCGTCAATGGCCGTAAGTGAGTTGGCTACACTTAGTCCTATGTTATTGTGCGCATGAAAACCCACAGGAACCATCAGGTGCGATACAAGGTGGCTTATTTTTGACTGGACATCAGCGGGTAACCATGCACCGGCAGAATCCATTAGTACTATTGCCTGCGCGCCGTAAGACTGCATTTTCTGGGCCTCTTCCAGTAGTACCTCTTTGCTGGCCATGTGGGTCATCATCAGTATGCCCCATACTTCCTTTCCCTGTGCGCGTACATAGTTGATGTGACGCATGGTGATATCAGCTTCGGTACAATGTGAGCCAACCCTGAACAGGTCTATGCCAATGTCCATTGCCTGCCTGATCTCTTTTTCTATAGTGGCAAAGCCCGGCATAACATGAACACTCATCTTCGACTTTTTGATCACAGAGCGAGCTAGTTGCAGCATTCTTTTTTCTTCTATAAGGTTCTCGCCCAGTTGTAGCGACGATGCACCCAGGCCATTACCATGCCCTACTTCTATATAATCTACACCGGTTTCATCTACACTCTTAGCGTAGGCTAAAAGCTGGTCTTCTGATATCTGGTGGCTGCATGCGTGAGAGCCGTCGCGAAGAGTAGGGTCAGTAACAATGATCTTTTTTGCACTCATCATTTCGTGTTTATGATAATAATTTCTTTGCAAATGCTTCAGCAGCAGCTATCGCCGCGCAATTGATAATATCCAGATTACCGGCAAAAGAAGGAAGATAGTCACCCAGTCCCCGTACTCTTACCATTGCTGCAAGTCTGCCATTTTCTATCATAGGTTCAAGTATCAGTTCATAACCCGGTATATAAGTTTGTAATACAGAAACTATTTTTTTAACAGCATCTTTGGTTGCCGCTACATCAGGATTGTTGATCTTGGCAAATACCGTAGTTTGCATATCTACGCATGGTAGTGCAGGGTTGAGATTTAGTATGGCCTTGGAGCGGTTACAATGAGAGAACGATTGAATTCCGGTTTCAGTTGTTTGAAGGTATTCGTCAAGGTTTATCCTTGTTGCAGGCCCTGCGCTTCGGGATGCTATACTGGATATAGTTTCTATATAGTCAATGTCTTTGTTTACCTGTGCAATGGCATAAGCCAGTGGAATAGATGCCTGTCCGCCACATGTCACCATGTTCAGGTTGTCCTCGTTCAGGCAGTCATTCATATTCACTGCGGGTATGCACATTTTGCCCACACGCGATGGGGTTAGATCTATGGCAATCAGCCCCAGCTTTTTAAAGACCTTCGAATTATTATAGTGGTCCTGTGCACTGGTAGCATCAAATACGAGATCCAGTTCACCGCTCTTTTCTACAATCGCGTCAATGCTGTTGGGCGATACAGGTATATTCATGCCAGCGGCCTTTTTCATGCCAGGGGAGTTCAGGTTACGACCGGCGCACAGTATACATTCCAGGTATGGAGACCTGGTTATCTTCACCAAAAGATCTGTTCCTATATTTCCGGTACCTATTATTGCTGTTCTTAACTTTCTTTGCACAACTACAATTTTATTATGGGAAAGATCGCTTAAATTTATTTTATATATTACTTGTTGTTTCCATCGGATATATGACACCAACTGCAATCGTACAATTTTTTATCCGAACTGCAAATATACGCCCTGAATTGGCTACATTATCCTACCTGTTATTAGTGTAATATGATGACTAAAGAGCAAATGCAAGCCTATTTTAAAATACTTATTATCTTTAAAACTTGGAATCTGTAAAAAAACATATCTCGGTAATTACCCCTTGTTACAACGAAGAGGGGAATGTGGAAAAACTGATAAAAGTTGTAGCGTCAGTTTTTGAAGGCCTGCCACAATATAGTTATGAACATGTATTTATTGACAATAGTTCTACTGATGCTACCGTGAAGATACTTAAAGGCCTGGCGGCAAAAGATAAGCATGTAAAACTGATTATCAATGCCCGCAACTTCGGGCATATACGCTCTCCGTTCTATGGTATGCTACAGTGTAAAGGGGACGCTGTTATATCTATTGTTGCTGATTTTCAGGATCCCCCTGAAATGATAGCTGAATTTCTCCAAAAATGGGAGGAGGGGTACAAGATAGTAATAGGGGTAAAAAAGAAGAGTAAGGAAAACCCGCTGATGTTTGCTATTAGGAAAGCATTCTACTCTTTTTTGAGCAGGATATCTACTAGCAACGAGCAACCGGTAAAGAATTTTACAGGGTTCGGCCTGTATGATCAGAAATTTATTGAAGTATTGCGCACACTTGATGATCCCTATCCATACTTCAGGGGGCTGATCACGGAACTTGGTTTTGATCGCTATGAAATAGAATATACACAACCACAAAGGGCAGCAGGTAAGACAAAAAACAACTTCTTTACCCTTTACGACATTGCCATGCTGGGGTTTATGAATCACTCTAAATTACCTCTGCGGCTTTCTGTCTTTGTTGGTTTCTTTTCGGCGTTGGTTAGCCTGGGTGTAGCTTTGTTCTACTTTATCTATAAGTTGGTCTATTGGGACAGGTTCCAGGTTGGGTCGGCGCCGCTTGTAATAGGTGTGTTCTTTTTTTCGTCTGTACAGTTGTTTTTTATCGGCATTATAGGGGAGTACATCGGCGCTATTCATACCCAGGTAAGGAAGAGGCCACTGGTTATAGAGAAGGAGCGGGTTAATTTCGAATAATTTCTCATATTTTCATTTTCCCGTAATTTGAGGAATGGTATAGTCCTTAGCTACAGGCAAAAAGTATGGACACTTTATAATTGCCGATACCGGAACGGGTCATGCCCGCCGGTGGCTGGGTAATGTCTTGAGCCTTTTTGTTTGTACTAACTATTAATCAACAATATTTAGCCCTATTTTTACCCTCGATGTCAGAACAATTCAAAGCGGGTTTTGTAAACATTTTCGGCGCCCCCAACGCGGGCAAATCTACCTTGCTCAACCTATTGCTTGGTGAGCGGTTGGTGATCATTTCGCCCAAGGTGCAGACCACCCGCCACAGGATACTGGGCATACTCACTGAGCCCGGATATCAGATCGTTTTTTCTGATACGCCAGGTATCATAGAACCCAAATACAAACTACATCAGAAGATGATGCAGCAGGTGAAAAGTGCCCTTGAAGATGCCGATGTGGCAATTCTCATGCACGATATACATCAGCCTATTGATGAGTTTGATGCCATAAGCAATTCTTTAAAACTTTCTGTACCGGTAATACTTTTGCTGAATAAGACAGATACTATAAAAGATAAGAGTGCCATTGACCCTATAGTGCGGCAGTTTAAAGAAAAGTATCCTAAGTGGGAGGTACTGGCTATATCTGCGCGCAACAAGGTGAATACTGATAAGATTATGCCGCTTATTCTTAGTCTGCTGCCGGAGGGCTTTGCGTTCTATCCTGATGATAGTATTTCCGATAGGTCTGAAAGATTTTTTGTGGCGGAAATGATAAGGGAGCAGATATTTGCTTTGTATGATGAAGAGATCCCTTACCACACCGCAGTGCTGATTCAGTCATTTGAAGAAAAGGCAACACTTGATGTAATTAAAGCGGATATAATAGTAAGCCGCGAGACCCAAAAAATGATATTGCTGGGCCGGGGCGGAAGTATGATCAAGCAGCTTGGTATCAACTCCCGCAAGGCTATAGAAGAGTTCCTGGGTAAGAAAGTACACCTTGAGTTATTTGTTAAGGTTCGCCCTAAATGGCGGGATAACGAAAATTACCTGAAGGAGTATGGGTACAATTGACGAACGCCTTGCTGTTATTCAGCCCGTTAATAAATTCTGGTATCAAAATAAGGTAGCCGCGCTAGATATGCTCCGTTTGGATCTGTTGCACCCAGTAGTCTCGGGCAATAAATGGTTTAAACTCAGGCTTAATATGAAGTATGCGGTTGAGCATGGTTACAAGGCTGTGATCACTGCTGGGGGCGGTTATTCCAATCATCTTGCCGCCACCGCTTATGCCGCCAGGATGTTTGGCATTAAAGCCACTGGAGTTGTGCGCGGCAGGTACGATCTGCTTACACCTACACTGGAGGCCTGCAAGGCCGATGGGATGGAATTGATATTTGTATCCAAAGAAGAATATAAGAACGGTAAGGAACTTGGCTGGATGCGCGATCTGGTGCAGCATTTTGATGAGGTGTTTATTATCCCCGAAGGCGGTGCCAACGAATGGGGCAGAAAAGGGGCCGGCCTTATCAGCAGGTTTATCAATGATAGCTACACCCATGTTGTTCTTTCTGTTGGTAGTGGTACCACGTTCATCGGGCTGCGCAATCAGTTAAATGCCCGCCAGCAAATGCTGGGATTTGTACCCATGAAGCAGGGCGCATATCTGGCTCATGATATTAAGGAGCACCTTGTTGCAGGTAAGGACGCCAATTGGGAGTTATTTGATAAATGGCACTTTGGTGGCTTTGGAAAGTGGAACAAAGATCTGCTCGGTTTTATGAACGAATTCTATAAAGAGAACAATATACCGCTAGACGTTGTGTACACCTCCAAAATGATGTATGGCCTTCGCGAATTGCTCATGGATAATTTCTTTTCTGTAGATGAGCGCATACTGTGTATACACTCGGGAGGCTTGCAGGGCAATGCTTCCGTAAGCAATGAACTGTTGTTCTGAGCCCATTCTCCACAGAAATAATAGCATACTCCTCAATTATTTGTTGCAAGCGCAGTGCGCGCATTACTTTTACATCGCTAACAAAATATCGAAGTCAGTTAGCAGATTAGCAACATCGGGTTTCTTTTGCGCGTGCAGTTGTGTGGTTATGTTTTGTGATGTTCTGCTGCGTAAATGCTAAGTCGGTTGGTAAGTTAAAAAAGTAATAAAACCATAGCATCGTTTGGGATGGCAAAGTTAGTGGTGCATCGATGTCTCCCGGTAATCTGTCTGTAGATGTAGTGTGAGAATGAACCGTAGAAGCAGGCATATTAAAGCAATGACGAGGAACTAGGTTTTTTATAGGTGTAGTGTGTAAAGAAAAAGCCGTCCCGGAGCAATTTCGGGATGGCTTTTATCATAAAAGGGTAGTAATATTACGAGTATGTGATTTATATTGCTATTTTTAAGTAGAATAATCAAATCTTGAATGACCAAGCATCCGGCCAGGACAATATTGCTGATCACCGCGCATATCGTTACCTGGATAGTATTTCTTTCTATACCCACAATGTTTAACCCCCGCAGGCATGGACTAAGCCTGTGGTCGTTTACGGATGATCTTATGGAGCTGCCTCGTTTTACCAATGGGTTGTTGCTTCTTATTGTATTCTACTTCAATTATTACGTAGCCATACCACGCTATTACCTTGATAGGAAGTACCCGCTTCTTTTGTTGTCATTTGTGGGTTGCCTTGCTGTTTTTTTTGGGCTTAATTACCTGGTAATGCCTTCAGGTATAAAGCCGTCGCATGGATTTAACGCGCTGGGTAATAGTTTTTACCTGTTTATGTTTATTATTGTTTACGTTTTCTCTTTTGCCCTGTTTGTCTATGAGCAGTGGCAGTTTACTAAAGAGCAGATGCTCAACACGGAAATTTCGTTTCTTAAAGCACAGATCAATCCACACTTTTTGTTTAATACGCTGAATAGCATTTACGCCCTTACGCTTGTCAAGTCTGAAAAGGCGCCGGATGCTGTGGTAAGGCTGTCAGGCATGATGCGTTATGCGGTAAGTGAGGCCAACTACAGCCAGGTGCCACTCTCAAAGGAAATAGGGTATATCAGCAATTATATAGCCCTGCAGAAGCTACGCATCACAGAGAAGATACTGATAACCTATGAACTTATCGGTGATGTGGAAGATAAGCAGATAGCCCCGTTTTTGCTGATACCATTTATTGAAAACGCATTTAAGTATGGTGTTAACGCCGCAGAAAATTCAGATATTTGGATAAAGATTGAGATCAACGAAACTGAGTTAAATATGCAGGTGGAAAACAATAAGGTGTATGTGCAAAAGGATAAAGACTACGGGACAAGCATAGGTATCAAGAATACCAAGAAGCGTTTACAACTGTTGTATCCCGGCCGGCATGTTGTAAAAATTAAGGACGGGAAATATGATTTCAGGGTATTATTACAAATCAAGCTCAAATGATAACTGCTATAGCTATAGATGACGAGCCGCTGCCGCTCGATGTGATAAAGGCATTTTGTTCAAAGGTAGACTATATAAAACTAGTCACCACTTTTACAGAGGCCGGCGCGGCATTGAAATACCTTGCCGCTTCGCCGGTAGACCTGCTGTTCCTGGATATCAATATGCCTGCTATATCGGGTATAGACTTCTACAAAAAGATATCAAGGAACACCATGGTCATCTTTACTACTGCCTATGGCGAATATGCCGTGGAAGGCTTTAACCTGAACGCCATCGATTTTCTGCTGAAACCGTTTGACTTCAAAAGATTTCAGCAGGCGGTGGAAAAAGCCAAGGAATACTTCAGCTACGCCCAGTCTAAGGAAAATGAAGGGCAGCAGTACCTCTTTGTGCGGGTAGACTACAGCATGGTAAAGGTGCCGCTGAACGAGATCCATTTTATAGAAGGCCTTGACAACTATCTGAAGATACACTATGACAACGGCAAGACGCTGCTGGTGCGCATGAGTATGAAAGGTATAGTAGAAAAGCTGCCCGCAGCAGATTTTATCAGGGTGCACCGCTCGTTCATTGTGCCGCTGAGCAAGATCACATCCGTACGAAATAAGACCATATACCTCGATAAGAAAGAGATACCCATAGGCACTAATTATGTAGAAGATGTGCTGAAATTGTTTAAGATGGATATGGAATAAATCCCCGACAAATATTATTTTGCGGTGAATGACCACTACATCAAAAAAAGGCAGTCACCTTACTTTATACATTATCATGAGCATGGCCGCGGGTATAGCTCTTGGCTTTGCCATCAACCGGCATTTTGGCGATAATGATACCGTAACCCGTGATAAAGTACTGGAGTATTTTTCTATCCTGGCCGATATTTTTCTCAGGCTCATAAAAATGATCGTTGCGCCACTGGTGTTTACGACACTGGTAGTAGGTGTGGCCAAGCAGGGCAGCGTGCAGACCGTAGGCCGTATAGGCGGCAAAACATTGCTTTGGTTTATAGGCGGTTCTTTTCTGAGTTTGTTCCTGGGCATGGTATTAGTCAATTTTTTTGAACCCGGCACCAGTATGCACCTGCCGTTGCCGGTGTCCGGCAGTGGTGTTGCGGCACAGTCTCTTTCGTTGCGGGAGTTTATGGGGCATATATTTCCTGCCAGTATTTTTGAAGCTATGGCCCGTAACGAGATTCTACAAGTGGTAGTGTTTTCCATATTCTTTGGGGTGGCTACCGCCGCTATGGGCGAGAAAGGCCACATTGTTATCAAGGCTATGGACGCTATAGCACATGTAATACTGAAGATGACCAGCTACATCATGAACTTTGCGCCGGTGGCTGTTTTTGGGGCTATGACCGCCGTTATAGCCAAGCAGGGGCTGGGCATACTGGCCACTTATTCGCGTTTCATCGGTGAGTTTTATATCGGACTGGTCCTGCTGTTTGGCTTCCTGGTACTGGCGGCCTTTATCGTTATCAGGCGCAGGGTATTCAGCTTGCTGAAGCACATCAGGGAGCCCGCTCTTCTTGCATTTTCTACCAGCAGCAGCGAGGCTGCATTTCCACGGCTGATGATAGAGCTGGAACGTTTTGGCTGCGAGGAGAAAGTGGTAAGCTTTGTTTTGCCACTGGGATATTCTTTTAACCTCGACGGCTCTATGATGTATATGACGTTTGCGTCGCTATTCATAGCCCAGTCGTATGGGATACACCTGGATACCGCTACCCAACTGAGTATGCTGCTGGTGCTTATGCTTACCAGCAAGGGCATAGCAGGGGTGCCGAGGGCATCGCTGGTAGTAATAGCGGGTACCTTGACCACCTTTAAGATACCGGAGGCAGGGCTGGCGCTGCTGCTGGGCATAGACCCCGTGCTGGATATGGGCAGAACCGCTATTAATGTGGTAGGCAACAGCGTGGCTACCGCGGTAGTATCTAAGTGGGAGGGTGCTATACATGAATAATTTATTTGCATTGTGTTTTTTTAATGTATAAAATGTATATTTGCGTATAACATTGTTTGTATATATGCGGTACGTTTTAATGATATTGTTTGTTGTTTTCTTTACGATCAATTTCTTCATGGAGGGGCCCAATGGAATACCCGGCAACTTCACGGTAAAGCTTATCTCTTATTTTAATTTCCTGGTGTTCTTTTCGTCTATCATCACTATGTTCCGGTTCTTCTGGGTGGGTGACAGGATCAATACCACGATACAGCTATTCAACCTGTTCTTTGCCGTCATCTTCTATATTGTGAGCTTTACTTTTCTGCTGCACCATAAAGGCTATTACGATGGATATGCTTACCTGAGTGATTTTGGCTGTATACAGCGGTTCGCGTCCAGGTGGGATATTTTTTCCATTATGTTCTGGTTCATCCTTGTGGCCTGTATACTCAATGTGACTTACCTTATCCGGTTTAAAGAAGGCGAAGGGGCTTTTGCCTGATAGCCTGCCGTACCCTGCCTGCTTAGTTTTTCTTTATAGCATTGCTTATAGACCCTCGTATGAGCAGTATGAGTATTGCCGTGCTGAGCACCAGTGCAGCCCATACCGGCCAGCCCGGCAGCAGCGGCAATACCAGCCCCTGCGACTTTACAGCAACCGAGGTGATGGCCTGGCCTGTAGCCGCCAGCAACATGGCCACTATCACCGTACCTATAACCATGGGTATAAATCGCATGATCATGAAGCGGCTGACGAAGCCGGGGCCGTAGCCTATCTGCAACAGCAGTGTGAGTGACGCCTGCGCGCGCGCTATAGTGAGCTCTATGAACAGGATAAATACCAGTGTACCTATACCCATGAGCAGTACGGCCAGCACACCGGTAGCGGAAGTAACCACCTCTACCACAGACCGTATCTTGCTCCAGCGCAGGTTTTCGGTATTGGTGGAGTACTGGTGCCGGGTGAGATAGTCTGTAAAGGCCTTGTCTGACGGGTCTTTTGCCCTGATGATCAGTTGGGATACCGCATCGCTAGCGCCCGGCTTAGCGAACTTACCATTGCCATAGTCTATGAATGATTTTGGCGCCAGTACAGACCCTATACGGTCTGAGAAGCCCACCACATGGGCGGTAAACATTTCCTTGCCCGGGCCATCGCCCACCTCAAGGTTGAGGGCTATGATCTTAACAGAGGACTCAGACAACTGCGGCAGCCCCTGGCTGGGGGCAAACACATAGTTGTAAATATCCAGGAACTGTGAAGAAATAATAATGGGCACATTATTATTGCCGGGCTGCCAGTGCCATTCGCCGGGTATCTTGTCTATAAATTTATCGGGTACACACTCCAGCGGCAGATCTGTGGCAAAGGCGAGCTTGCCGCCCATTGTGGCATATACCGGGAAATGGTTTGAGCCTATGACACCCACATCCTGCACCTGCGGGGCGGCGGCCACCGCGCTTATCTCACTTTGTGAAAAGATGGTGGCAGCGGCATTGCCCATATTGTTGTCGGTGACTTTTTTGCCTATTACCAGGTAGGTGCTGCCCATGGCATCGGCCTGGTTTTTGCCATAGAGCAACTCATTAAAGTTCCACCAGATCATGACGGAGACCAGCAGCAGGGTAGTGCCCACGCAGAGCGCAGACAGGGCCGCCCACAGCCTGGAGCTGTGCTGCGTGCGCAGCAGCAGTTTTCGCAACATATTCTTCTGTATGTTTTCGCTCACAGCAGTATGGTTTGGGTGTAGGGAAAAAAGTTGTTCTCATCGAGGTCTGCAAGTATCATACCTGCTTTATGCTGCCGCACCACCTCGCTTATGAGGTCTATAGCTTTTTGTGTATTGGCGTGGTCGAGGTGGCTGAAGGGCTCGTCCATGAGCAGCCATTCAAACGGCTGCAGCAGCGCCCTGATGATGGCTACCCGCTGCTGCTCGCCATAAGACAATGTGCCTCCCATAGAGCCGGCCTTGTCTTCGAGGCCCAGGCGCCGCAGCCACTCGCGGGCCTGCTGCCCGGTAACGGTATTGGTGAGGCGGCGTTTTATCTCTATGTTTTCCCAGGCGGTGAGCTCGGGAAAGAGCCGCATGTCCTGGAAGATGACACTGATATTATTTGCCCGCAGTGCCGCCAGCGCCTCGCCGGTGGCGCCGGCCAGTGTGGCGCCATCCCATTTTACCTGACCTTCATAATCCCGGCGCAGGCCATAGAGTATGTGTACGAGTGTGGTCTTGCCTGTGCCTGACGGCGCCTGTACAAACACATATTCGCCACCGGCCAGCGTCAGGCTGTTGTTCCAGATACCGCTTTTGCTGGTTGCTACTTTCTCTCTTAGCGGTAATGGTATGACACCCTGAAGGGATAATTGCATATATACAGGCTTATTATTGGTCAAAAGTATTTAAATAAGGTGTAAGTTCCATTGGGGGGGTTAGTGGCAGTTTGCAGCCGGCTGTATGCCCAAATGACGGTTTGCGCCAGCCCGGTTTTATCCACAATTCCCCTTTTTTCACTAAAAAAACGATTTGCGCACATTGCCGTTGATAATCATTGATTTACGCGATTATTGTGGATAAAAATTCCCCAAAAATTCCCCATTTCCTGCACATGCGGTCACCTTCGCTAAAGCTACGGCGACTGAAGGATCTCCTTCGCTAAAGCTACGGCGACCACAGTAAGTGTAGCCCCATGCCCCAGAAAATAAAACATTGCCCCATCTTTTTATTGATAATCAATTACTTATGCAAAATCATTGCCCCATCATTGCCCCATAGAAAATGCTTATGGGGCATCTTGTCGCGTCCTGATTTTGGTAGAGTTGGTTAGATAATCCTGATTTGAGTTGACCTTAGGTAGCGTCCGGTTTTACTGAGGGGTAGCAACTGCGATTATTAGTTACCTATCGTGTTTATTGCGTAACAAAGGTCGTATGCGTATGCGGTTTTTGCAAAAGAAAGTTTTATGATAGTACGGATTTCGGTCTATCATAGAAAATAGTTTGTGTCTCCTTCGCTAAAGCTACGGCGACTGAAAGATCTCCTTCGCTTAAGCTATGGCGCAGAGGTCTCCTTCGCTACGGCTACGGCGACTGAGAGAGGGCAGCTCCTGTGGGTTCGGGGATTGCAAATCCCCGACCGGTTGCTTTCAGATTGCAAATGTGAAAGAGCGAGGCTTTAGTCCCTTGATTGCCGCCGGGTCCCTGCCGGCGCGCTGGCTCCGCTTTAGGAGACCCGGCTGGGAGGGAAGTAATTTAGATGTATATTTTAGAGAGAAAAAATGACATAAAACGGCTTTGTGTCGGAAATGTGTCGGAATGAATAAAAAGAAAAAGGGTTCCAAATCAATGAAACCCTTTACTATCGTTTGCTCCCCTTACCGGACTATTATCGAACCAATTTATCCAGGATTTAAAGAGAATCTATGACTTAAAGCCGTTTTTAGACGCTATTGCGGCATAAACATAGTACATTTCAAGAGAAAAAGAACTTGAATATCGAGTTTTTACCCTCCCCTGACTGTATTAAACCCAAAAGGAACAATACGTTAGTTAATCATCAAATGGTTATTAGGAAAAATGAAGAAAATTGGATAGGTTTGAAAGTTTATTGAAACCGATTTAAATAATGGAAAAGCTGATAACATTTGAAGATGAAATTGTTTCTGATGTTATACAAGAGTTAGAGCCACAAGAAATTGACAGACGTATTTGTGAGGACATCGATAATTTAACCGAGGAAAACAACCAAATATGGAGTTCACCTGACCATGATCGCAGGGAATATGTGCATAGTTTTTTCCAGTATCCTGCTATGATGGTTCCCGTTGTTCAAAAGAAAATTATTGAAATATTAGTTGCAAATAAAAACTCTATTTTAAATGTTTTAGACCCATTTATGGGTTCCGGCACTTCTTTAGTGGCCTGCATGGAAAATGGATTAAATTGTTTTGGGCAAGATATAAACCCACTAGCACTACTGGTAGCAAAAACAAGAACTGGGCCGTTTTATTTCAACGCAATTAACAGGAAAAAAAGTGATTTTTTCGATGCGATAGATGCAGATACAAGTAATAGAATAGAGGCTAATTTCAAAGGTCTCAAGAAGTGGTTTAAAGATGATGTAGCCCGTGAGTTATCTAAAATAGTCAGAGCGATAAGAAACGAGGACACTCTAGCAATAAGAAGATTTTATTGGGTTATTTTGGCTGAAACTGTAAGACTATCATCTAACGATAGAACATCTACATTTAAATTACACGCCAGGCACAAAGATGATATAGCTAAACGAGATATTTCCCCTATAGAATTATTCAAAAAACATTTCGAAAACTGCTTGGATGACATCAATGATCATTCTCAATTATTACTTACATCGAATAAATTGTCAAAGGGTAGCTATATTGGTGATATTACTCTAAATCTAATTGATAGCAAAAGAAAAATCTATACCCCTGGGCGAGAAAATTATTTTGATTTACTCGTTACGTCTCCGCCTTACGGTGACAATAAGACAACTGTGACTTACGGTCAACATTCCTATTTGCCGCTTCAATGGATTGATTTGGAGGATATTCACAAGCAGGCTTCCATTGACTATTTGTCTACAACTTCCGAAATTGATAGTAGGGGTTTGGGGGGCAAATTGAAAAACATAAGTGAAGACAACCTTGAAGAACTATTTAATATTTCTAATGCATTTAGAACCCTGTATAATAGATTAAAAAAGAAGGACCCGGAAAAGCTAAAAAAAGTAGTTAATTTTTTTTATGACATCAATGTTTCGATTGGAAACATCCATAAATCAATGAAGATGGATAGTTACCAGGTTTGGACGATTGGAAACAGAACTGTATCCGGTTTGGAAATAAAAAATGATGAAATAATTACTGATTTTATTGAAAGCCAGGGGGCAATACTGATAAAAGAAATCAGTCGAGAAATTTTAAACAAACGAATGGCAAAAAGAAATAGCTCAAGTTCATTGATGACTTTTGAAGACATCTTAATTTTTAGAAAAATTGGCTGACAATACACCCATATTTAGAATTAGTGCCTCAGTTGTAAAACAACTTGGAGAGGAGCTTGTTTCTGACGAATTAACCGCCATTATGGAGTTGGTTAAGAATTCTTACGATGCAGATGCAGATTGGGTAAAAATAACGATAAACACAAATGAGATTCTAAAAGAAGACGGTTTAATATACCAGAATTCAAAAGGCCATATAGTCATTGAGGATAATGGCGATGGTATGAATTATAACGATATTATTAATAAGTGGCTATTTATTTCCGTATCTCATAAACGTGACATGAAAGCCAAAGGACTTGTCACTGGTAAACAAAGAACGCCGCTTGGCGATAAGGGGTTAGGAAGACTAAGCACACAACGTCTAGCGCAAGTACTCGAAATATTTACCGGAAAAAACGATGAAAAAATCTCACATCATGTTGCTTTCGATTGGCGAGATTTTACAGATAGCAGTGGCTTAGAAAAAGTTGAAACAAACTATTCCACGCAACCTAAATCCTTAGAAAAAAAGGGTACCAAACTCATATTGACAGACTTGAAAAATCCGGACATATGGCTTGGTGAAGCTGGCGATAAATTTAGGGGACAATTGTCAAAACTTATTTTTCCTTTTCGGGAAATAAGACCATTTAATATTTACCTGAATATTAATGGAGAAAAGATCGATTTGGATGAAATAAACGAAAAATTAAGACAATTAGCTATCAGTAGATACAAGTTTACATTTGACGGTAAGATACTTACTGTCGAGGGTAAAATTAAGTTTGCTAAACTTCAAGGGAATGACAATAACAAGAAGGAAATTTTTAATAATATAATTTTAAACGACAGAGGTAAAGAGTTTTTTTCATTCCTGACAAACAAAGAAATTAATAAAGATTACTTTATCCCTGACATTACATATGTAGGCGAAAGTGCTGAGTTTTTTTCATTCAAACGAGTTTTCGAATATGAGAAAGATATAAAGGTAGAAATGTTGTTCGATGCAGAGTTGAAGAAAAACATACCAGCAAACCCAGGGGAATTTATCGGGGAAATCGATGAATTTAATTTAAGTGGAACAGACGAAATCGAATCGGCTTACGATAGCCTATCTGAGTATAAGCTCTTGGTTAAAAATCAAGTCGGAGTTAGGATTTTTAGAGATGGATTTGGAATTAAGCCTTATGGGATGAACGAAAATGATTGGCTGAAATTATCAAAAAGCCAAACATCGGGAGGTTCATTTTATTTGCTACGTCCTCAAAATGTCATAGGGTTTGTGTCTATTACGGCTAAAGAGAATAAACATCTAACCGAAAAAACCGATAGAGAAGGATTTATTGATAGTCCCTATTCAAAGAATTTTTTTAATTTAATTGACCTGGCGGTTTCAAATATCAATGGTGTCCTAGATCGCACACGTAGGAGCTATGATGGTTTTAAAAAGAAAGATGCATCAATAAAAGGAAACATAAATTCGTTTGATGACATCAAAGAACGATTATTAAATACCGCTACTCGTTCAAATGAAATTGAAAAAGAAACATCTACTATACGGAAAGATTTGAAAAATACATCCGCTAAGGTCACCGCAGCTGTTGATAAAATTAAAAACGAGCCATTATTTACAAGTACAGAGGAAAATAAGGCTTTAGCTATACTAGAAGAAGTTGACAACATTTTAAAGAATGCCAATCAACTTTTCGATAAAATTTTGACTATCTTGGCTAGCGCAAAAAAATTGGAATATGATGCCAATTATTTAGAACCAAGAATTAATGAGCTTGAAAATCAAATTGTACAATTCTCAGAGCTGGCAAGTTTAGGAATTACAGCGGAAGCCTTTACCCACGAAATGTATAATACTCTTGATAGGCTTTCGCTACAAACAGAAAATATTTCAAAGCAATTAAAAAAAGACTACAAGGGAAATACACCTTTTTTCGTGTATGCGGAGCATGTGAAAAGCTACATTAATTCAATCAGAAAACAACTGAATCATTTAGCACCCTCGCTAAAATTTAATAAGGAAACTAGACAAGAAATTAAACTTTCAACTTTCATTAATGAAATAAAAGACTATTATTCCACCAGGAATTTAGGTAAAATTAATATAGCTGAAAAAATAACTGAAGATTTTACAATTAACCTAAACCGAGGAAAACTCACGCAAATATTTGATAATATACTGCTTAATTCGGAGTATTGGTTATTAGAAACATTAAATAAAGACAGCTCTTTTAAGCCGGAAGTAATTATCGAAATAAAAGCGCCTAATATTTATATATCAGATAACGGATATGGTATATTGCCAACAATTGAAACCACTTTATTTCAACCGTTTGTAACAACAAAGCCTAAAGGCAAGGGTAGAGGTTTAGGATTATTTATTGTTCGACAACTGCTTGATTCCGTACATGGAAATATTGTGCTATCAGAAAAGAAAAATCAATACGATAGGCGATATATTTTCAACATTAGTTTTGAAAAGCTTTAATTTATTTCGCAATGCCTGATATTATAGCCCCAGCCAATCCTGAAAACCAACATGATAATGTTGAACAAAGTATTTTACAAAACATTGAACAAATTGTTTCTAATCTCTCAATTAGTAGGATATATTTTATTGACGATGCAGTCAATTTAAATACGGAAAAAGCAACTTTTATTGGCCTGGTTGAAGCGGTAATCGCAGACGGTAAACTAAATAAGCTAAGAGAAATAAATATACAAAATGCAATAAATTTCAATACTGACGAAGCCGTTTTAATTGATCATATCAATGAAGTTTGGGACCAAATTAAACCAGGCAAGCAGCTCAATTACTATCGCAAAATATACACCATTGCGGGCCAACCAGAAGCGATAAACGATTTAAATGTTTCAAATCATTTAAAAGAGTTTTTCCCTGATAATCTTATAGAGTTCCTTACCCCAAATCAATGGGACGAACAAAGAGCGGAGATACTTCAAAATATACCGGAAGACAATAGAATCGTAATTTTATTTGATCAAGATTTAAAATTGGCTGATGGCCGTTTTTCCGAGGGTATACAAGGCGAACAACTTATAGTTGAGCAGAAAGGTGAAGCAAATGCAGCGAAAGTGATTATGGCATTGTTTACACATACAATTACCGATTTCATAGAAGAACTGCCTAAAAGAAAGGAAATATGCGACAGGCTTCCTGCATTAACCGCCGGTGATTTCTTTGTTCTTGCAAAATCTAGGCTTCAAAAACATGCTCTTTTTGCGGATGGTCTTAAAAAGGTTTGTTTGAACACTTTTTGTGAAGACATTAAAACAAAAACAATTGAATTATTAAAAGCAGCCCAGGAGAAAACTATATCTAAACTAGAAGAATTTGATACTTATGCTTTTGACCATACCGTGTTTAAATCTTCGTTTACGGAAGGGGTTTGGGAACCTGAAACGTTACTAAGAATTACAGATGTAATTTTCAAAGATGAACTGCGTACATTAATGTGTGAAAGTAACTATGTACCGGCCATAAACTCGCAAATATGTGATGCCCAGAATATATCCGGCATTGAATTTAAATTGGACGAACAAGAAGGGGTAAACCCCTACACCGAGCAATATAAATTAAGGAACCAAGAATTATACGAATCGCCAACACTATTAAATCAATTGAGAAGGCCCATTGACAATGGAGATATATTTGTTGTTACGGATGGGGAGCAAAGAAATAAAAAATACATACTTCTAGCTCAGGAATGTGATTTAATGGTGAGAAGTTTAGATGACAAAAAGGGGAAAAGAGGCGCCAGGACAGCAACTTTATTGGAAATTGAAACTTACACTGAAACTGCATTATTTACGGACATAAAAAGATTTTATGAAGGTCAGATAGCCAAAAAGAATTTTTTGAATCATTTTTATGCCGATAAGTTCAAACTGGAATATTTTGAAAATGGAACTAATAAAGTAGGTATTGTATCCTTTTCTAAAACGATAACTATTGATTTGAACGTGTTAGATTTGATTGTTTTCAATGAAACGGGCGAAGCTGTACTTGATTTGGAAGCACCAACATTCAATAAAGATTATCACAACTTCGCCTGGAGGAGCCGATTTGATATAATTAATTCCGAGTTTGTCCAACAAGCTCAAAGGCTAGATACGCTCAATGCAGTTTTGTTGACTGTCCAAGAGCCAAATATAGCGGACGAAATGGCAAAAAAGTTGAATAGGCTTTTTAGTTTTATTACACAAGTAGGAATTCAAGTAAACTATGATAATAGAAAATTCAATTTCGGCATAAAACGTATAGCAAGACTTAGGCTACCTAAATCAAAAAATCTATTAGATCGATACTATCAGCATCTTTCACGCTTTGCAGAACTGCATGATTTTGCGGGAGCATAAAACAAAAAATATGGAAAAACAGAATACAGAAATATCTGATGAAAAGGACTGGCTTTTACAATTGTTGGTAAATTTTGCGAACACTTCTATACAAGGGATGAAAAACAAAAAGACCGGAGAAAACTCCGGTCTGTCTGGTATCGCTCCCCCTCCCCGACTTGAACGGGGGACACCATGATTAACAGTCATGTGTGAAGCAATTGGTATTTTTTATGCGCAAAATGTTTAATTAACTCGTATTTTGCTTTGCAACAAACAGTAACAGCATGAGTATCATAAAACCCATCTTCAGGATATTTGATTATGACCGCGCCATCGGTTTTTATGTAGGCTGGCTGGGTTTCGAGGTAGACTGGCAGCATAGCTTTGGTGATAATTTTCCATTGTACCTCCAAGTGTCGTTTCGTGATATACGGCTGCACTTGTCTGAACATTCGGGTGACTGCTCGCCGGGCGCCCGCATACATGTGGAAAATTTTGAAGGGCTGAAGGAATACCATAAAATGCTCACCGAAAAAGACTATAAATACAACAAGCCGGGCATAGGCAAGGCATTCTGGGACGACAATATAACCGTAATGGAGGTCATTGACCCCTTTCGCAATGTGATCACATTTACCGAGCCCGTGCCTTTTGAGTGATGGCGGTATGAGGGTTTGATACGACATAAAGGCCTTGTATAAGCACAGGTATGGCCCCGGATTTTTTTTACCCATATCATCAGTTATATTTGAGACCATAATGAGGCACGACCTGTTTCGTAAAAAAACGCTGGACCATATCAACAAGGAAGTTGCAGATGGGCTGATAGAAGGGCATAGCAGCAGCATGAAGAAAGTGCTGACGGTGCGCGACCTTACCTTTATGGGTATTGCCGCTATAGTGGGCGCAGGCATATTCTCAACGATAGGCAAGGCCAGTTTTGACGGCGGCCCCGGTATTATACTGCTGTTCCTGTTTGTATCCGTCGCCTGCGGCTTCTCTGCTATCTGCTATGCGGAGTTTGCGAGTATGGTACCTGTATCCGGCAGCGCATACACCTATTCGTATGTGGCGTTTGGAGAACTGATAGCCTGGATCATAGGCTGGGACCTGCTGATGGAGTATGCCATAGGCAATATAGCCGTGGCCATATCATGGAGCGATTATTTCTGCTCGCTGGTGAATAGTATTCATATCGGCAGCTTTCATCCGCACATTCCCGAGTACTTTGCCACCGACTACTGGACAGCAAAAGACGGCCTTACGGAAGCCGCAAAACAGGCATGGGCCAACGCACCCGTGATAGGCGGGCTGCGCATCATCTGCAACCTGCCGGCATTCTTCATCACTTTTATCATTACCTGGATCATATATATAGGTATCAAAGAATCGAGGCGGAGCACGAATGTAATGGTGGTGCTGAAGATAGCCATCATACTGCTGGTAATGATAGCCGGCTGCTTTTATGTAAATACCGCCAACTGGACACCCTTTCTGCCCAATGGCATAGGCGGGGTGCTTACCGGCACATCGGCAGTGTTCTTTTCTTATATAGGCTTTGATGCTATATCCACTACTGCCGAGGAGTGCAAGAACCCCCAGCGCGACCTGCCGAGGGCTATGTTTTACTCGCTTATTATCTGTACGGTAGTGTATGTGCTGGTAGCCCTTGTGCTCACCGGCATGACCAGCTACACCCACCTGAACGTGGGGGACCCGCTGGCCTATGTGTTCAGTATAATGAACAGCAAGTGGGCCAACTATATAGCAGGGGTGATATCTATAAGCGCTGTGATAGCCACGGCCAGTGTGCTGCTGGTTTTTCAGCTGGGCCAGCCGCGCATATGGATGAGTATGAGCCGCGACGGGCTGCTGCCACCTGTGTTTGCAAAGATCCACCCTAAGTATAAGACACCGTCATTCTCCACCATACTCACCGGCTTTATAGTGGGTATTCCCGCATTGTTCATGAACCTGACCGTGGTGGTAGACCTTACGAGCGTGGGTACTTTGTTTGCCTTTGTGCTGGTGTGCGGGGGTATCTTAAAGTTGCAGAATGACCCCAACAGGCTGCAAAGCAAATTTAAAACACCTTATGTAAACAGTAAATGGATCACACCGCTACTGTTTGTGCTGGCGGTGGTACTCTTTCAGAAATATTATCCGGGTGGTTTCAGCGGCTACCTTCATTTTGCCGACGATAAAGGTAATGTATCGTGGGAGGTAGCCCGGACAAAGGTGCCGTTCTTCCTGTTTGGTATTACCTTTCTGATCACCAGTATTTTGTCATTTCTGAAAAACTATTCGCTGATCCCTGTTTTAGGTTTTCTGTGCTGTGCGTACCTGCTCTCAGAGTCGGGCACTACCAACTGGGAGCGCTTCCTGATATGGCTGGTGATAGGCTTGCTGCTGTACTTTGTGTATGGGTATAAGAATAGTAAGATAGGGAAGGCGGCGCCCGGGCTAAGTTAATAAGAATCAGCGCTGCGTACAGTTATTTCCTGTACTGCTTCACAATCTCTTTCATCTCATTCAGCTTCATTAGCGCCTCTACGGGTGTGAGAGTGTTGATGTCGGTAGCGTCCAGCAATTGTTGTATGCGGCGTATATCCTCGGTGACGCCATCGAAAATGTTGAGTTGAAACTGGGCAGCGGGTTTGATGTTCTTTACTTTTTGTAAAGTGTCGCCGGTGCCAGCATGTTTTTCTTCCAGTTGCGCCAGTATTTCGTTGGCACGGTCCAGCAGCTTAGGTGGCATGCCGGCCATACGCGCTACCTGTATGCCAAAGCTGTGCCTGCTGCCGCCGGGGGCCAGCTTGCGCAGGAAGATGACCTTATTGCCGGTCTCTTTATGTGTTATGTGGTAGTTGCGTACCCGTGCCAGTTGGTTTTCCAGTTCATTAAGCTCGTGGTAGTGTGTGGCAAAGAGTGTTTTTGGTTTTGCCGTATTATTGTGCAGGTGCTCTACTATAGACCATGCGAGTGATATACCATCGTAGGTGCTGGTGCCACGGCCTATCTCGTCGAGCAATATAAGGCTGCGCTCGCTGATGTTGTTGATAATACTGGCGGTTTCATTCATTTCCACCATGAACGTACTTTCTCCGCCGCTGAGGTTATCGGACGCGCCTACACGGGTGAATATCTTATCCGTAAGCCCGATGGTGGCGGTATCCGCGGGAACAAAGCTACCCATGTGCGCCATAAGTGTAATGATGGCCGTCTGCCGCAGCAGTGCTGACTTGCCGCTCATGTTGGGCCCGGTAAGTATGATCACCTGTTGGGTGGTTTTGTCAAGCGCTATGTCATTGGCTATATAGCTTTCACCGGGTGGCAGTTGCTGCTCTATGACCGGATGCCGCCCGGCTTTGATATCCAGTACAGGATCGCTGACGAGGGTAGGGCGGTGGTAGTTATAAGTGCGGGCATTATTGGCAAAGCACAGCAGGCAGTCCAGTTGCGCCACGATGTGTGCATTATGCTGTATGGGCGAAATGAAGGGCTCTATACCTATCAGCAACTGCTGGTAGAGATCCAATTCTATGGCCAGTATTTTATCTTCGGCGCCCAGTATCTTTTCTTCGTACTCCTTTAATTCGGGAGTAATGTATCGTTCGGCATTGGCAAGTGTCTGCTTGCGGATCCAGTCTGCGGGTACCTTGTCTTTATGCGTATGTGTTACCTCAAGGTAGTATCCGAAGACATTGTTGTAAGATATCTTTAATGATGAAATGCCCGTGCGCTGCGATTCCTGCTGCTGTATCTGCAACAAGTAGTCTTTGCCGCTACGTGATATTTTCCTGAGGTCATCAAGTTCGGCAGAGATGCCTTCACGTATCATGCCGCCCTTGCTTACCAGTGCCGGAGCATCTTCTATCACAGAGCTGATGATGCGTTCGCGCAGGTCGGCTAATGGTTGCAATGGCTCGGCCATGCGGCGCAATGCTTCGTTTTCAGAGGTCATGCACCTGTCGCGCATGTCTTCCATAGATTTCAGGCTGCGTGCCAGTTGCAATACCTCACGCGGATTGATCTTCTTGAGGGGTATTTTACCTATCAGCCTTTCCACATCGCCTATCTGTTTCACCAGGTGGGTGAGCGACTGGTTAAGGTCCTGCTCCAATATGAAGTGGCTAACTAGGTCGAGCCGCTGCTCTATCCTGTTCAGATCGAACAGCGGGAAGATCATCCAGCGTTTCATCAGTCGCGCACCCATGGGTGTATGCGTGTGGTCTATAGCCTGCAGCAGGTTGGTGCCTTGCTCGTAGCTGCTGTGTACCAGCTCCAGGTTGCGGATGGTGAAGCGGTCCATCCACATAAAGTCTGTGGCTACTATGCGTTGCAGTGAATTGATGTGCTGCAGGTTGGCATGCTCCGTGTCCTTAAGATAGTGCAACGCCACGCCGCATGCTATGATAGCAGATCTAAGGTCTTCGATGCCATAGCCTTTCAGCGACTGAGTCTGAAAGTGCTGCAGCAACAATTCGTAGCAGTATTGCTCCCTGAAAACCCATTCATCGAGCTGAAAGGTGTATGTCTTTGTATCAAACTGTTCCCTGAATTGTTTTACCTGTGATTTGGACAGTATTATTTCTGACGGCTGGAAACTCTGGAGGAGCTTGTCCATATATTCTATGTTGCCTTCCGCAGCATAAAATTCTCCGGTGGTAATATCAAGAAAGGCAACACCGCATTTATCCCCAAGGTGTAAAGCGGCAAGGAAATTGTTAGTCTTGTTTTCGAGGAGTTTATCGCTGGTTGCAACGCCGGGTGTAACCAATTCGGTCACCCCGCGTTTTACTATGCCCTTGGTAAGCTTAGGGTCTTCAAGCTGATCGCATATAGCTACCCTGTAGCCGGCTTTTACCAGTTTGTGTAAGTAGGTCTCGAGCGCATGATAGGGGAAGCCGGCAAGATCTACGGTAGAAGCTGAACCATTGGCGCGCTTAGTGAGTGTTATCCCCAGTACCCTGGATGCTATATGCGCGTCTTCGTTAAATGTCTCATAGAAGTCACCGACGCGAAACAACAAGACAGCATCGGGATATTTGGCTTTGATGTCCTTGTGTTGCTTCATCAACGGTGTTTCCGCTGCTTCTTTTTTTGCCACCGCACAAACCTAATAAAATTTAGCTGCCTGTATTTTCTAAAGAAACTTTTTGCCAGGCAACTGTTAGAGAAGTGTGGATAACTAAATGTGGGTATAGATGCGCTGATTTTTAAATAGTTATAAAGTAAATTATGGTTTTATTATGTATTAGTAAATTTGTTGAAAATCTTTATTATATTGATTATTAGGTTTTTAAATAGCTTATTTATTTATATTTTATTATAAAAAAAGAATTCTTTTCAATATTAATCCGAATTAATATTTTCGCAATGATTTTCAAATACATATATATGTGTTTGAGTGAATTGTGTACCCAACGGAGTTTACCTTTTTCTGTGTCTGAGGTGAAAGACCGGTGGGACAGAACCTACTAAACTATTTTTTTAAAACGTATAAACCTCAAAGAAATGAGAAAGATATCCCTATTAATTCTAACCTGTATCCTACTTTCAGTAGTTAGTGGTTATGCAAGCACATGGTATTCAGTAGCCGCCGGTGGGCAGGTGACCAATCTAGCGAAATGGAAACCCACACCAGGTGGAACCGGAACCTCACCAACCACATTCGCGAATGCGGGCGACATATGGGTGATACAGAGCTCGATGACAGTGGCCGGGGGCACATGGACCATTGCGGGTTCTTTGCAGATCACCGGTTCGTTTGGTAAGACTGGAGCCGCGCAGTCCTCAATAGTCAACATTGGCGGGGACCTGAGTATGACCGGTTCTTCAACGATCACCTCAGGAGCTTCTGCCGCTGATCTTGTATTAAATATTACCGGCAACATGAGTATGTCCGGTTCGTCGAGCGTGACCAGCGGTAATGACATTGTTACCATCAACCTGGGAGGCAACCTAAGCGTTTCGGGCACCGCCTACTTCGACAATCCGCCGACTTACAACTACATTTATTTTAACAACACATCATCAACTCTTGCAAGTCCGCAAACGATAACCTGGACCACCTCAGCTACGAGTTATTATACCGGCTTTACCGTTAATTCGGGATGTGTGGTACAACTGAACAGCAATTTTGCCGCACCGCTGTACGCGGCCAATGCAGAGACGATAAACGGGACCCTTGTATGTGGTACATATGTATGGAACGGAGGTGGTGCGAATTCGATTACCGTAGCCAGCGGGGCATCTGTATATACTGCTCATACAGGCGGATTAAATGGCTCGCTTACGAATTTCAGCCCACGTACATTCAGCGGTGGCGCTAATTACATATATAACGGTTCCTCGGCCCAGGTGACCGGCACATTCTGCCCTTCGGCATTTGTATCGCCGGGGACTATGACCATTAATAATTCGGCCGGGGTATCATTGTCACAGGCTACGTCTTTTGCTTCGGGCACAACGCTAAGCCTCGTAAACGGAGGTTTTACACTAGGATCAACGCTTACACTTAATGCGGGCTCGAACATCCAGCGGGATAATGGTTCTCTCAGTACTTCGCCATCTTTCGGCGGAGCAGTGAATGTACTTTATACAGACCTAGGCGCAAATGCATCGTCAATAACATCGGGCCCTGAACTGGCCACAACTACTACCGGGCTCGGAAACCTGACCGTTGCGAAAAATGTAAGTGGTGGTACTATTACGCTGGCATCAGGCATAACGCCCACGATCAATGGTATACTGACACTAACGGCGGGCATACTGAATGCAAGCACCAATAATGTGAGCATGTCGGTGAAGGGCAACTGGGTAAATAACGCAAGTACCTCGGCTTTTTCCGGCGGTACGGGTACCATAACGTTCAACGGTACATCGTCACAAAATATCGGGGGTACTTTTACAACCACCTTTGGCGGCATGACGATGAACAACAGCGCAGGCGCTGTATTGGGCGCTACTGAGAACGTAAACGGAACACTGACCCTGACATCGGGCAACATAACGCTTGGCACACGCAACCTGGTATTTGGTACTGCCTCACCAACTGTTGCGGGAAGTCCGTCCGCGTCAAGTATGATCATTGAGAACAGCAGCGGACAGGTAAGGAAGCTGATGACGGCAAACGGTTCGTTCATGTTCCCGGTAGGGGATAACGCACCAACGTATTCGCCCATCACACTGAATTTTACCGGTGGAAGTTATGGATCGGGTGCTTATGTGGGTGTCACTGTCACGAAGCTGAAGCATCCCAATAATGCAAATGGTTCAAATTATCTCAATCGTTACTGGACAGTTACCACCTCAACAATTACATCACCCATATACTCGGTTTCATCAGCAATGTACGCGACATCTGATGTGAGCGGCTCTGAGGCGGCAATGTCGATGGGGCAATATAATGGCTCGCTGCCATGGATAAAACACGGCGCGGCAAATACTTCAACGCATACTATGTCATCGGGCTCAGTGACAAATACGAGCGCCGCATTCACCGGAATTTCTACCGCATCTGCTTCGGGTGTGCTGACGCCGTCAGCGGCGATATGCCAGGGAAGTTCGATGCCGCTGTCGCTAACATCAGCTACCGGCGACGCACCCCTGACTTATACATGGAGCCCCGCAACCGGGCTCTCTGCTACTACCGGTACCGGTGTTACAGCTTCACCTACTGTTACGACTACTTATACGCTGACGATTACTGATGGTAATGGCCTGGTTAGTACACTCAACACAACGGTGTCAGTAAATCCGATCCCCACACCTATCACCGGGTCGACTGTGATCTGTAGTGGTATAACTTCTGTTTTATCATCAACGCCCACAGGTGGTACCTGGACCAGCGGCAATCCTGCGGTAGCTACGGCGGGTGCTTCCACCGGTGGTGTTACAGGTATCAGTGGCGGTACAGCGGGGATCACCTACACTGTTGCAGGCTGTTCGGCAACGACCACTGTTACGATCAATTTCACTCCTCCTATTACCGGAAGCTCAAGTGTATGTCTTGGTTCATCATCAACATTGAGCGATGCGACACCAGGCGGTACCTGGAGCAGCAGCAATACCGGAGTGGCAACGGTAGGGTCTTCCAGCGGGGTTGTTACCAGTGTGTCTGCGGGGCTAACTACAATAACTTATACTGTACCCACCACGGGCTGCTATGTTACCAGCCTGATAGCTGTAACGGCCATACCAAATGTATTCCCTGTTACGGGTGGCGGTTATTATTGCGCAGGCGGCACAGGGCTTCATATCGGCACAGGCGGATCTGATGTAGGTGTGAGCTACCAGTTGTATAACGGTGGTATACCTACAGGCGGCCTTGTAACGGGTACAGGAACTGCCCTTGATTTTGGGTTACAAACTGCGGCGGGTACCTATACGGTAACCGCTAATCCGGGCAGCCCCTGCGCTACCAACATGGCTTATTCCGCTACTATTGTTGTTAATGCGGCGCCTACTGTGTACAATGTTACGGGTGGTGGCGGCTATTGCAGCGGCGGCACGGGAGCGCATGTAGGCCTTAGCGGCTCTAATGCGGGTATCAGTTACCAACTCTTCAATGGTTCGACCGCATTGGGTACACCCGTGCCTGGGTCTGGTACAGTACTTGATTTCGGTTTGCTGACAACAGCATCGACTTATACAGTGTCTGCTACCAATATTACTACAGGTTGTATGAGCAATATGGCCGGCAGTGCTACGGTAAGTATCAACCCGCTACCCACTGCATATTCGGTTACCGGCGGCGGTGGTTTCTGTGCCGGCGGTACAGGTGTTGCCGTAGGCCTTGCAAATTCTACTACGGGTATCAGCTACCAGCTGTACCGCGGAGGCGTAGCTACCGGCAGTCCTGTAGCGGGCACTACGGGCTCTGCAATCAGTTTTGGCCTTCAGACCATAGCCGGAACCTATACAGTTGTAGCTACCAACACTACTACGGGTTGTGTAAGCAATATGACAGGCTCTGTGAGTGTAGTGATCAATGCCGCGCCAACGGTATATTCAGTGACCGGCGGCGGTAACTTCTGTTTTGGCGGCAGTGGTGTAAGTGTAGGCCTTGGTGGTTCCCAGGCGGGCGTTACCTACCAGTTATATCTTGATGGTGTAGCTACCGGCAGCCCTGTTGCGGGCACCGGCTCACCGCTTGATTTCGGGCTGCGCACTGCCACGGGCATTTATACTGTTGCAGCCACATCAGGCCCGGGTTGCACCAGCAATATGCTGGGCAGCGCTACAGTGGCTACTAACCCATTACCCGCACTATTTACAGTGACCGGGGGCGGCAATTTCTGTTCCGGTGGCGCAGGGCTTCATATCGGCCTGAGCGGTTCGGTAGTAGGAACTAATTATTATTTATACAATGGCGCAACGTTAGTAGGCGGTGCCTCAGGCACCAGCGCCCCTCTCGATTTCGGTTTATTCACAGCGCCGGGTATTTATACTGTTACCGCTACGCTACCGGGCACCGGTTGTACAGCAACAATGACCGGAAGCGCAACGATAGTTGTTAACCCATTGCCTACCACATACACAGTTACGGGTGGCGGTGCATATTGCGCCGGCGGCACGGGGTACCATGTTGGGTTAAGCGGATCACAATCAGGGCTTACTTACCGTATGGTCGTTGATGGTTTATTGTCCGGTTCGCCGGTGTCGGGTACCGGATCGGCGATAGACTTTGGTGTGATGACGGCACCCGGTACATATACCATATTTGCAAAAAATGCAGGAACATCATGCAGTAACACGATGAGTGGCAGTGTGAGCATAGTAGTTAATCCTTTACCGGCGGCATATGCTGTTACGGGTGGTGGTAATTACTGCTCCGGCGGCACAGGTGTGCATGTAGGCCTCGGTGGATCTGCTACCGGCGTTAGCTACCAGTTATTGCTCAGCGGAGTAGCCACCGGCC